>CAWFRC010000008.1:0-743963 GCA_963818155.1 uncultured Alphaproteobacteria bacterium | reverse complement strand
GCGAAAGCGGGAATCCAGCAGCGGCGCGCCGGGAAACTGGGTCCCCGCCTTCGCGGGGACGAGCGGACGTTGTGGGCGAAGTGAACTCATCCCACCGTGAACGCCGCGAGCGGGTGCTGCGCATCGTGCTGCTGATCGTCGTCCTGGTCCTTGGTCTTTTGCTTCGGGAAGCGGTCGTCCGTCTCGACAACGTCCCGGCTTATATTTTGCCGGCGCCGTGGCTCGATTCTCAAAACACTGGTCAGCGATTGGGACCTGCTCGGCCGCTCGCTTGTGGTCACGCTTGTCACCACGATAGAGGGTTTCTTGCTCGCGGCCTTCGGCGGCGTGGGCTGCGATTTATCAATCAGTCGCGGCTCGTGGAATATTCCCTTTATCCCTACGCCGTCATTCTGCAGGTCACGCCGATTGTCGCCGTGGCTCCGCTCCTGCTGATCTATCTGCCGCAAATGCTGCCGGCTCGCCTGCGCCTGATCGTGGCGTTCTTTCCGGTGCTGGCCGATACCACGCTCGGGTTGAATTCCGTCGATCGCGATCTCGCCGATCTGTTCAGGCTTTACGGCGCTTCCCGCGGACAGGTGCTGCGGCGGCTGAGCTTCCTTCCGCGTTGCCCTACATCCTCGGCGGCCTGCGCATCGCCGGCGGCTTGTCGTTGATCGGTGCGGTGGTCGCCGAAATCGCGGCGGGTTCGGCGGGGGCCGGCTCGGGTCTGGCCTATCGGATCGCCGAATTCGGTTACCGTCTGAACATTCCCCGCATGTTCGCGGCGCTTCTGCTGCTGTCGGCCGCCGGCGTCGCGATTTTTTATCTGTTGTCGCTGATTAACTATTTGGCGCTGCGCCGCTGGCATGAAAGCGCGCTTGGCGCTGAGCGCTAAGCCTCATCGAGCGCCCGCGGCGCCGGGACAAAATCATTTGCTGTTCGCCCATCGTCTGCCCACTCGCGTGGTCGCCCCTGCGGCAGAGAGAAGACTTGACCCGCGTGCGCCATTCGGGGATCAAAGCGCCGCCGCGCTGCCTTCGGGCGCAGCCGGATATCCGAACCATCGTCCGAATCTCAAATAGTCCGAAGGAGTGAACTGACATGTCGCAGAACGCATCGCGTCTTCCCGGGCGCCATTTCCTGCACATCCCCGGGCCGACGCCCGTGCCCGATCGCGTGCTGCGCGCCATCGACATGCCGCTCATCGACCAGCGCGGCCCCGAGTTCGCCAAAATGACGAAGAGGGTTCTGGAAGGCATCAAGACGATCTTCAAGACCACGCAGCCGGTGATCATCTACACCGCGACCGGCACCGGTGCCTGGGAAGCCGCGCTCACCAACACACTCTCCCCTGGCGACCGTGTGCTCATGATTGAGACTGGCCAGTTCGCGACGCTGTGGAAGGTCATGGCCGAGCGGCTCGGCCTGAAGCCCGAATTCATCAAGACCGATTGGCGCGTCGGCGCTGATCCGAAGATCATCGAAGAGCATTTGCGCAAGGACAAGGCGCACGAGATCAAGGCGATGTGCGTGCTGCACAACGAGACCGCCACCGGCTGTCTGTCGCCGATCGGCGAGATCCGCAAAGCGATCGACGCCGCCGGCCATCCGGCGCTGTTTCTCGTCGACACCATCTCCTCGCTTGCATCCGCCGACTACCGGCATGACGAATGGGGCGTCGATGTCACCGTCGGCGGTGCGCAGAAGGGCTTGATGATGCCGCCCGGCATGTCGTTCAACGCCGTCAGTGAAAAGGCGCTGCATGCCGCCAAGTCGGCGAAGCTATCGCGGTCGTTCTTTCAGTGGGACGACATGCTGACCATGTACAAGCAGGGGTTCTTTCCCTACACGCCGGCCACGCAGATGCTTTACGGCCTCGACGTGTCGATCCAGATGCTGCACGAGGAAGGGCTGGACAACGTGTTCGCTCGCCATGAGCGGCTCGGCGAAGCGACGCGTCGCGCGGTTAAAGCCTGGGGCCTCGAAATCCTCTGCCGCGACCCGAAATATTATTCGCCGAGCGTCACCGCGGTGCTGCTGCCGGATGGTCACGATGCCGATCAGTTCCGCGGCATTGCGCTGAACACGTTCAACATTTCTTACGGCGCCAGCTTCGGCCCCTACGCGAAGAAATATTTCCGCATCGGCCATATGGGCGATGTCAACGACACGATGATGCTCGGTGCGCTTGCCGCCACCGAGATGGCGCTCGCTCTTGCCGGCGTGCCGCACAAGAAGGGCGGCGTGCAGGCGGCCATGGACTATATTGTGTCAGCGCAGTCCTCGGCGGCACGCGTGGCGGCTGAATAACAGCGCTTGCGTTATTGGCGCAGAATTCAAGCTCCGCTCATTGCCGCGAAAGCGTGAATTCAGTTCGGACCCCCGAGTAGCTGGGTCCCCGCTTTCGCGGGGACGAGCGGCCGGGGCACTGATCACGCCAGCGCCACCGCCGCCACCTGGTTCTTAAATCCCGGCCGCGCGGCAATGGCCGCGAACCAGCGCTCGAAATTCTTGAACGCTGGCCGGTCGGGCGCGAGCTGACGATAGCGGTTGGCCATCACGGCCGAAGGAATGTCGCCGTAGGAGAAGGCGCCGCCGGCGACGAAAGCATTTTCGGCCAGCGCGCCGTCCAGAATGGCAAAGGCCTCGGTCGTTTTTTTCTTCGACTCTTCGATCGCCGCATGATCGCGCTTTTCCGGCGGCGTGCGTACCAGGCCCACGAAAAACGGCGTGATCGCCGGCCCCAGCACGGAGAGTTGCCAATCCATCCACGCATTGGCGCGCGCCCGCGCATGCATGTCGGCCGGCTCAAGCGCTTGCGCGCGATGCTTGGCCGCAAGGTAGCGCACGATGGAATTCGATTCCCAGAGCAAGAACCCGTCGTCTTCCTCGAGCGTCGGCACCAGCCCGTTGGGGTTCATCGCCAAATAAGCCGGCTCCCGATTTTTGCCGAACGGGCCGCCGATATCGATTCGCTCATGCGGCAGGCCGATCTCTTCCACCGCCCACATCACCTTCTGGACATTCGATGAGGTGTTTCGCCCCCAGACCTTGATCAACGTTGTTCTCCCATTCCTCGCCGTCATGCCCAGCGACGTTCCAAGAACGGCGTCGCGTTACTCCGACCGACGCGCCGCGTATTCCAATTAAAATTGACGCCGCGTACGTTCAAGCGGGATGGTCGGGACAAGCCCGGCCATGACGCGCGTCAAACATCATTGATAGTTTACTCGATTTGCCGCGCTTCCTCGGGCAGCATGATCGGAATGCCATCGCGGATCGGATAGGCGAGCTTGGCGGCGCGTGAGATCAGCTCTTGCTTTTGCGCATCGTATTCGAGCGGCGTCTTGGTCAGCGGGCAGACCAGGATTTCCAACAGCTTCGGATCGACAACGTCGCTTTGCTGGTCGGACGACATAAAAGGCTCCTAGAGCGGGATGGATCTTGGTCGGCGCGCGGCGCCCCATGTGTTTGTCGACTTCACTGTAGCGGCGTCTCGCCGGTCGCGCCTTTGGCAAGCTCGATTTCGGTGACGGCGACCAGAATCTCCGCGCGGGTCTTCAGGTCCGGCGCTTCCAGCAACGCCTGTTTTTCGGCCGTGCCATAGGGGGACATCATGGCCAGCGCATTCACCAGCGCTTCGTTGGGCGCGTTCTCGATGCCGCCCCAGTCGGCCTTGAGGTTGTTGGCTTTGAGAAAGTCCGCGAGCGTGCGCAACAGCGTCTTGCGATCAACCTCGGTTTCGCCCTTGCGGGCGACAAAGTCGTCGGCGAACGGCGCAAAAGTCACCTGGCATTGCCGATACGGCGTATCCGCCGGCGGTTCCTGTTCGACGCGGAAACGGGCGATGCCGGTGAGCTGGATCAAATAGCGCCCATCGCCGCTTTCCGCGAACTGCGTGATTCTCCCGACGCAGCCGATCTGAAAAAGATGCGGCTTGTTCTCGTCGCGCCCCGGATGGGCAGGATCGGGCTGGATCATCCCGATCAATCGCGTCCCCCGCAAGGCGTCGTCGATCATCGCCAGATAGCGCGGCTCGAAAATGTTGAGCGGCATCTGTCCGCGCGGCAACAACAGCGCGCCCGGCAGCGGAAATACCGCAATCACCGTCGGAAGGTCTTCGGGGCCCTTGTAGGCCACATTCATCGGCATGTCGTACTCCGCACGCGAGCCGGCGCGCGCCGCCCCTTCCGATCGCGCCTAGAGCATGTCCCGGAAATGTGGAAGCCGGTTTTCCGAAAAGATCATGCTCCACCAAAGACCGAGAGCGCAATGTCGATTTAACTTAATGCCACTGCGCTCTAGGCGAACAATATCGAGGAGAGACGCTTGCGTCCTTCGATCGTTGCTTCGTCGGTCGGACCCCATGCATCGAAAAACTGCACGAGCTGCTTGCGGGCGCCGTCGTCATTCCATTTGCGGTCGCGTTTGACGATGCTGATCAAGTTGTCGAGCGCCTCCACCCGGCGGCCCTTGCTGTTGAGCGCCACGGCGAGATCGAAACGCGCCTGATGATCGGCCGGATTGGCGGCGACTTTTTGCTCAAGCTCGGCAATCGGACCAAGCGATTTCGCCTGCTCGGCAAGATCGAGCGCCGCCTTCGCTGCGAGCACCGCGGCGTCATTCGCCTTGGAATCCGGTACCAGCGCCAATGTCTGCTTGGCCTGGTCGATGGCGCCGGTTTCGACATAGCATCGCGCCAGCCCGGCGAGCGCGGGCACATTGGTATTGTCCTCGTCCAGAATCTGGGCGTAGAGGTCCGCCGCGCCGGCGAAATCGCCTTCGGCCAAAGCCGTATCGGCCACCTGCAGCAAGTCTTTCGCCTCACCCCCGATGCGATCCTTGGTGAGCCGCTCGAGAAAGGCCATGACCTGGTTTTCCGGCAGCGCGCCCATGAAGCCGTCGGCGGGCTGGCCGTCGACGAACGCGATCACCGCCGGAATCGACTGAATGCCCATCTGCCCCGGGATGGCCGGATGCTCGTCGATGTTCATCTTGACGAGCTTCACCTTTCCCTTGGCGGCGCGGACCGCCTTTTCCAGGATCGGCGTCAACTGCTTGCAGGGACCGCACCAGGGAGCCCAGAAGTCGATCAGAACCGGTTGCCGTTTCGATTCTTCGATAACGTCTTTGACGAAGGTCTGCGTCGTCGTGTCCTTAATGAGGCCATCGGCGGCGGTTTGCGTTTGCTGCAACATCTCCTTGCCACGCCTTCCCTTTTGGGCCGAAACGGCCCGCAATCTCCCCTGTTCGCCCGATTAAATGGGAAGAATGCAGCCGAATGCAATCGCGGCCTTCAGCCGGACGACGCTTCTTCGGCATCTTCGGCGGCCGCTTCCGCGGAAACCGGCTCCGCGGAAACCGCCTCGATGGAAACCGGCTCGATCCTTGGTGGATGGCCGGTCGCCTCCAGGAAGCTGACCAGCCCCTGACGCGAGATGGTCGTCGTCCCGGTGTTGGTCAACGGGTGAAAATTTAGCACTTCATGCGCCATCATGGCGGCATCGAGCACGACCGTCACCCGGTGCGCCGTATCGTTGATGGCGGCAAACGGCGTCACCGACCCGGGCTCCACGCCCAATGTTTCGCGCATCAATTCGGCCGAGCCGAACGAGAATTGTCCGGACCCACCGAGCAGGCGGTGCAGCGATTTGAGTTCGATTGCCGCATCCTCCGATGCGACGACCAGGAACAGGGTTCCTTTCTTGTCGCGCAGAAACAGGTTCTTGCTGTGGATGCCCGGCACGCGGCTGTGCAGGCCGCGGAATTCTTCCACGGTAAATACCGCAGCATGCCACACCGTCTGGTGGGCGATACCGAGGTTATCCAAAAAGGCGAAGAGGTCGTCGGGCGAAGCGGCGGGCATGAGGCAACGGTATAGATCATGATCGGTGTCGGCTAAAAGCCTGCCGCGCGCCCCTTCCTCGGTCGCGTCGCTTCTTGTCGCCGCGAGGCTGCCGAGACTGAGCGCCGCCCTCAGCGACCTTTGCGATCGCTGCGAACAAGCGGCAGGAAGACCTCGTCGACAATCTCCCGGATGACGTCGTCGGAAAGCGGCGCAAGCGTCATCAGCACTTCGTGGCGTGCCAGATCGGTCGGTAGCGCAGCAATCCGTGGCGTGAGACGGTCTCGATCGATCTCTCCGCGATCAATCCCGCGCTGCAGAATGCTGCGCATGAGAACACCGTTGGTGATCTCGGCCTTGAGGTCGGCGAGGTTGGACCGCGCGTCCGCGAGGTCGCCAGTCATGTCGAAGATGAGCCGCAGCAGCTCCGGCCGGGCGCGGTCGGAGAGGTGGCGGAGCAGCAGACGGAGCTCGTCGCGGACGCTCCCCAAGTCGGGCACGCTGATCGGATTGAGCGCCAGGTAGCGCACGATCGCGGCCGTCGCGAGCTTCATGCGGGTTGGCCAGCGACGGTACAGAACCGGCCGGCTGGTGCCCGCGCGTCTGGCGACAGATTTGAGCGTCATGTCGATGTAACCATGCTCGGTCAGCTCGGCCCATGCGGCGGCCAAGATCGCCTCGTCCAGCGCCGTGCCGCGCCGCCTGCTCCTTCCGGGTTCCATCGGTCTTCTCCCAAATAAGATGCGAATTGCATCTTATGTGCGAATTGGTATATTAGATGCGAGATGCATCCTAATAGTGAGAGACGTACCATGTCCGCGACACTCATCCAAAAGGTTGCCCGGTCCGTCCTGATTTCAGGTGCTAGCATTGCGGGCCCCACGCTGGCCTATTGGCTCGACCGCCACGGCTTCGACGTAACGGTGGTTGAGCGCGCGTCCGCCGTGCGCAGCGGCGGCTATCCCATCGACATCCGCGGCGCCGCGATCGACGTGGTCGAGCGGATGGGGCTGCTGCCTGCCGTGCAGGCGGCGCATATCGGCTCTCGCGCCGTGACTTTCGTTGATGCCGCAGGGAAGACGATTGGGGCGATTCCCATCTACGACCTGACCGCCAACCAGGCGCGGGATGTCGAATTGCCGCGCGGCGCGCTCGCGACGCTCCTCTACGCGCTGACCCGGAACAGTGCAGTCCGTTATCGTTTCGACGATTCGATCGAAGCGATCGAGGACGACGGCGCCCGCGTCGACGTCCGCTTCAGGAGTGGCGAGCGCCGCCACTATGACATCGTTGTCGGCGCGGACGGCATGCACTCCAACGTCCGCCGGCTGGTGTTCGGGCCTGAGGCGCCCTTCAACCGGTATCTCGGCTATACATTCAACCTCTTCTCGATGCCGAACGATTGGGGCCTTTCGCATGGGGCGATTGTCTATGCCGAGGCGGGACGTGCCGCAGGCGCCTTTGCGGTGCGCGATAGCCCGAAGGTGTTCAGCTTTCTGATTTTCGCGACCGAGAGACCGCCGTTCTCCGTGAATCCGTCCGTGGCCGAGCAGATCGAGCGCACCGCCGCCGTGTTCGCGGACCACGGCTGGGAAGTACCCCGCCTTTTGGAGGCGATGCGGCATGCCGACGATCTGTTTTTCGACACGGTGAGTTAGATCCGGATGCCGTGCTGGTCCAAGGGGCGTGTGGGCTTGGTCGGCGACGCCGCGTTCGCGCCGTCCTTCCTATCAGGCCAGGGCACGAGCCTCGCGCTGGTCGGTGCCTATGTGTTGGCGGGAGAGCTCGCTGCGCATGACAACCCGGTCGACGCGTTCGCGGCTTACGAGCGTACCGTGCGCCCGTTCGCCGAGGCCAACCAGGCCTTGGCGACCAAGGAGGGCGGATCGTTCTTTCTGCCGCGGACCCAGGAGCAGCTGGACGTGCGCAACCGGGTCCTTGCTTCGCTTGCGAGCAGAGGCCCCGCCAAGATGCCAGGTGGCAATGCGCGGGACGTGCACAACGCGCTGCGCCTTCCCGATTACGAGCGCTAGCGAGCGTCCCGCAAGCGAAGCCCTTTCACTCGGCGCGACGCCGAGCGGGGACGGTTGCAAAAGACCGCGCTTTGGCATAGGTCTTCGGTTCGGCGGGCCGGTGGCCTGCCGTTTTACCCTCTTAAGGATGCGGGTGTAGCTCAGGGGTAGAGCACAACCTTGCCAAGGTTGGGGTCGAGGGTTCGAATCCCTTCGCCCGCTCCAATTTTCCAATACGCGATAATCGGTTGGGCAGCCCCCGCGGGCGGAAGCTGCGGGCTCAGGCGTAAGGCGTGCCTGCCATTGCGGCCATCAAGCCAGCGGTTCCCTTGTCGATCATGGCGAGGAAGGCGGCTTGCGCTGCTTTTGTATCTTGCGTCTGTCGAAAGGTTCGGTGCGCCTCGAGGAAGGCCACGGTCCAGGTCGCCAGCAGAAGACCGGCCGCCAGCCGCGCGTCGGGATCGCTCGATTTCCGCCCCACGCATTCCGATAGCGCCACCGCCATGACGTCGGCGAGCTCGTCACGTATCGCTCTGGCGCGCGCCTTGAGGGTTTCGCTGGCCTCGATCGCCGCTATGAAGCTTCGGCTTCTGGCCGAAAACGCGACGACCGGGCTCCGTCCCGCAACCAGTCGATGCGCCAGCAGGCGTAGCGCCTCGATCGGAGCGACACGCGGATCGCGCTGCCGCAACGCTTCGCGCAACATCTCCCGGCCCTCTTCGTCGCGGTCGAAGAACATGTCCTCCTTGCGCGGGAAGTGATTGAACACCGTCATCCGCCCGACGTCCGCGGCGGCCGCGATCTCGTCCACCGTCACGTTGTCGAAGCCGCGCTCGATAAAGAGGCGGGTGGCGGCGTCGGAGATGCCTTGCCGCGTGGCGAGGCGCTTTCGGGATCGACGGTCGGGCAGCGTTGACATGCGGCGAGCAATACCATAATCAACATCATACTGAGTATATCTTAGTATCTAGTACATAATACTCACCTAATGAACAGACCCCAAATGCCCGCGCCATGAACAAGCCGCTCGTCGTCATCTTCGCCGCCATCGCTCTCGACGCCGTGGGCATCGGCCTCATATTTCCGATCCTGCCGCGGCTTCTGGAGAGCGTGGCGCACACCCAGAATACGGCGCCCATTATCGGCATCATGATCGCGCTCTACGCGGTCATGCAGTTCATCTTCGCCCCGGTACTCGGCGCTTTGAGCGACAATCTCGGCCGCCGTCCCGTGCTGCTGATTTCGCTTGTGGGCGCTGCGATCAATTACGTCGCCATGGCCTTCGCGCCGCAGCTTTGGATGCTGCTGCTCGGCCGTGCCATTGCTGGCCTGACCAGCGCCAATATGTCGGTGGCGATGGCATACGTCACCGACATTTCGCCCGAGGACAAACGAGCCCGCCGCTTCGGTCTGTTCAACGCGATGTTCGGCGCAGGCTTCATCGTCGGGCCGGTGCTCGGCGGATTGCTCGGCGACTACTGGTTGCGGCTTCCGTTTATCGCCGCCGCCGCGCTGAACGCCGGCAATCTGCTGCTGGCATTGTTCGTTCTCCCGGAGTTGCACACACCGGCGCGCCAGAAGATCGATCTTGCTGCCCTCAATCCGCTACGGCCGCTGCGTTGGGTCTTCTCGATGAAGGGGCTCGTGCCTGTCGTCCTGGTTTTCTTCATTCTCGCCGCTACCGGAGAGGCCTACGGCACCTGCTGGGCACTGTGGGGCTTCGACGCTTTCCGGTGGAACGGCTTTTGGATCGGCCTTTCGCTGGGCACGTTCGGTGCCTGCCTGACGCTCGCGCAGGCGTTCTTGCCCGGCCCGGCGACCAAATATCTCGGCGAACGCAACGCCGTTCTGGTCGGCATCGCCTGCGCTTGCGGTGCGCTTGTCGCGATGGCGTTCGCCAAGCAAGGCTGGATCGTCTTCGCCATCATGCCCGTCTTCGCACTCGGCGGCATCGGCACGCCGGCGTTTCAGGCGCTGGCCACCCGCCAGGTCGATGCGGCCCGCCAAGGCCAGTTCCAAGGTGTGCTGGCGTCTGCTGTCAGCCTGGCGTCGATCGTCGGCCCTCTGGTCTTCTCGACATTCTATTTCCTCGTGCAGAAGCGATGGCCCGGAGCCATCTGGCTCTCGGTGGTTGTCATCTACGCAATTGCGGTCCCGCTGGTTTTTCGCGGCACCCGGACGGCTGGGCCTGCATCGCGCCGTTTAAAACCCGCGCCGGAGGCGGGCGCCATCGTCTGATTATTGCGTTCTGTGGCTCCTAAACCACTGCGGATCGTCGTAGCGGACAACGCACGCCACGAATCTCAGCCTTATTTTCGCCCGCGGGCCGGCGATGCAAAGTGCTGTATTGCCTCGTAATTCCCGTCGTTTTTGCAGGTCTAGCCGGCGCCCGCGCTCGTCATTTCTCCACAGTCTTTCACAATTCGCGTCCCGCGCCGGCCCATTTCGCGCCTCAAACTTCCGTTTGAATTTCAAACGAGCGTATGATACATAGGTGGACACGATGAGAGATTTGGGAGAGCGGTCCGTGCTGAAGCTTTTATCGAGGTTTGTGCTGGAAGTGCTGCCCTATGCCCTGTCGGCGCTGATCGCGGCGATCATCGTGCCTGGGTTTTTGATTGCGCATTTCCATGCCGCTCAACCGAGCAAGGCAGTGGAGGGAACCGATAACACCATCGGGGCGGTCGAGCTGGTGCGCGATGCCCACGAGGCCTTCACCGAACAGATGAGCTCAGGCCTGTCTTCCACTGCGCTGTCGCGCCAGATCTTAGGAAAATAGGAGGTCCCCATGTCACGCCATTGGCATAGGGTGTCGAAGCCCATTCAAAAGCTCGCGGCCGGCCTTCTTCCGGTCATGAGCGAGGGCATGTCTCCTTACGAGATCTACTATGTCCTCGCGACCGACGAAGAAATCCAACGCCTGAACGAACTGAGCACGACGGCCGCGCACTAGGACGCGATGGCTGTCGGCGGACCAATTCATCGCTGCCCATAAGCGACGTCGCACTCAGCTAGAAGCGTTGCCAGCCAGCCGTTGCAGCGCCCGGCGCATCCAAAACGCTAGGCGCGTCGCTTGGCAACCTCCGCCCCGTAGCGCGTGCGAGCGTCTTCCACGGCCTGCGACTGCGCCGCAGCAAGGCTTTCGCGCACCTCGCGGGCGCGGCGCGCGGCATCCAATGTCGCTTGCGCGTGGCCCTGAAACTGCGGCATCACCTCGCGGGCGATCAGTTCGTAGCTCCGCTGCGTGGCGGCCGGATTGGCCCAGTTGTGCGCCAGCAGGAGATAGGCGCCGAAGCCGCCGTTCGATTGCTGCCACAGCCGCTCGATCTGGGCAGCACACGCGTCGGGCGTGCCGATGGCGCCAAGCCCTGAGCCGTTGATGAACTCGATCATCTCGCCGACCGAATTGCCGATCACCGCCATTTGCGGAAACGCGGCGACCTGCTGGAAGTAGCGGAACCAATGCTCGATGCCGTATTCGACGTCGCGGTACGCCTGCTCCTTGGTTTCCGCGATGTGGCACAAGCCGACGAGCCGCCACTTGCTGCGGTCAACAGTCTTGCCGTGGGCCTTTGCCTCGGTGGTCAACACATCCCAGTGCAGCGCCAAGGCGTCAAAACCCGCGGCGGTCGTCGCGCCGACCGACAGCATGCCGACGCCATGGCGTCCGGCGAGCTTGGCGCCCGTCGGCGAGGCGACGGCAGCGACCGCGATATCGAACAGCGGCTCCGAGTAGGGACGCAGATGCAGCCGCGCGTCGCGCAGGTCCCAGCGATCGTTCTTGAACGTGACCGGCTGATCGCCGGTCAGAAGCTTGGCGATAACGTCGAGCCCGTCTTCCAGGAGGCCGCGCGTCTGGCTCTGCTGCAGCCCGATCATGACGCCGTCGGTTGGCAGCGAGCCTGGGCCGAGGCCGAGCATGACGCGTCCGCGGGTCAAATGGTCGAGCAGCACGATGCGCTCGGCGACCCATAGCGGATTGTGATACGAAACGCTGATCACGCCGGTCCCGAGTTTGATGTGACGTGTGCGCTCGGCCGCCGTGGCAATCATGATTTCCGGAGAGGCGGAAAGTTCCGTACCGGCGGAGTGATGTTCGCCGAGCCATGCTTCATCATAACCGCAGCGATCCAGCCATTGGATGAGATCGAGATCGCTTTGCAGGGCGAGTGTCGGGTTGATGCCGGGCTTGTGGAAGGGCGCAAGAAAGATGCCGAAGCGCAGACGCTGGCGCATCCGAGGTTCCTCCGCTTTTTTGCCTTCTTCAATCGCATCAACTTAGCGCCGGATCGGGCATTTTCAATTCAAGACAGTGTAATCGCGACGCGAAGTCGCTGGATGCGCCGCAGCACATGCATGGCATATGCTCGCGACCGCACTTACTCGGCCGCCGGATAGTCGGTGTAGCCGCTGGCGCCGCCGCTGTACCAGGTCGCCTTGTCGTCGGCGGTGAGCGATAGGCCTTTGGCGAAGCGTTTGGTCAGATCCGGATTGGCAATGAACGGACGCCCGTAGGCAATGGCGTCGGCCTTGTCTTCGTCGAGCGCGGCCTGCCCCTTCTGGAAATCGTAATCGGAGTTCAAGACGAAAACGCCGTCGAAAGCTGCGCGCATCAGCGGCGCGACCGGCGGCCGTTCGGCGCGGCCATTGGTGCCGTCGAAATCGGGCTCGCGCACCTCCAGAAACGCAATGCGCAGATCCGATAGCGCCGCGGCTGCCGCCGCGAACAGCGGCTCCGGATGACTGTCGTTGACGCCGTTGCGTTCCTCATTCGGCGACAGCCGCACGGCGGTGCGATCGGCGCCGACGGTCGCTGCCACAGCCGACGTCACTTCAACGAGAAAGCGGATACGATTTTCAATCGACCCGCCGTATGCGTCGGTCCGGAGATTGGCGTTGTCGCGGAGAAACTGATCGATCAGATAGCCGTTGGCGGCGTGAATTTCGACGCCGTCAAAACCGGCTTCCATGGCGTTGGCGGCGGCCGCGCGATATTCGGCAATCACAGCGCGAATATCATCGTGCGTCATGGCCTTGGCTTGCATGTAAGAATGCTTGCCGTCGTAAGTTCGTGCCAAGCCCGGCATGGTGGTCGCGGATGACGACAAAGGTTGGCCGCGTCCGGGCAGGCTCGGATGCACGAGCCGTCCCATGTGCCAGAGCTGGGAGACGATAAGTCCGCCGGCGGCGTGCACCGCCGCGGTGATCGGTCGCCAGGCTGTGATCTGCTCGGCGTTCCAGATCCCGGGAGCATAGGGCCATCCCAGTCCCTGCGCGCTGATGCCTGTCGCTTCCGAGATAATCAGACCCGCACCGGCGCGCTGCCGATAATACTCGATCATCATCGGCGTCGGCACATGGTCCATGGTGGCGCGTGCCCGCGTCAGCGGCGCCATGAAGATGCGGTTGCGCGCGGTTATGGCTCCCAGCCGGATGGGATCAAAAAGCGACGGCATGCGACCTTCCTATCGTTGCGCCACGTTGGCGTGGATACGTCGGGAACCGGCACCGGGGGGAATTTTCGGATGCCGCTTCCAACATCGTTACTGACGGATGATTTGCAAGGCATGTGCCGCCAAGGTTCGAACTCGCCGACACTGGCCGCTCGCGGCAACGGCCTTCGTTGCGTCCCTCTTTTCGGCTTGCCAAGCGCGATGAACATCACGGCCGGTTGCCGGATTGGCAGACGACGGATTTGGTGCGACATATCGGGCCCAACATCCCTGCGTCGCGCGAGGACGTATGTCAGCACCAAAGCCGCCCGCCTTCGAAACATTGAGTCTGCATGCCGGGCAACACCCGGATCCGGTCACGCGCTCGCGCGCGGTGCCGATTTATCAAACAACCTCGTATGTGTTCGACGACGCCGATCACGCCGCGGGCCTGTTCAATCTCGAGCGCGCCGGCCACATCTATACACGCATCTCCAATCCGACGACGGCCGTGCTCGAGGAACGGTTGGCGGCCCTTGAAGACGGCGTCGGCGCGGTGTGCACCGCAAGCGGCATGGCTGCGTTGCACGTCGCGGTGGCGACGCTTCTCAATGCCGGCGATCACATCGTCGCGTCCGCCTCCCTTTATGGCGGCACGATCAATCTGTTGACGCACACGCTGCCGCGCTTCGGCATTCGCACGACGTTCGTCAAGCCGCGCGATGTTGCCGGTTTGCGCTCAGCGATCGGTGAACGCACGCGGCTCGTCATCGCCGAAACCATCGGCAATCCCGGCCTGGAGGTTCTCGACATCCCGAATGTCGCGGAGATCGCGCACGCCGCCGGCGTTCCGCTCCTGATCGATAATACGTTCGCGACGCCGTATCTGTGTCGTCCACTCACGCTTGGCGCCGACATCGTCATGCACTCGGTCACCAAATGGATCGGCGGCCATGGCGTCGCCATCGGCGGCGTGATCGTCGACGGCGGCCGTTTCGACTGGCAGTCAGCGAACAAATTTCCGACCCTGACGGAGCCCTATGCCGGCTATCACGGCATCGTTTTCGCCGAAGAGTTCGGGCCGGCCGCGTTCATCATGCGGGCGCGCGCCGAAGGCTTGCGCGATTTCGGCGCCTGCCTGTCGCCGGCCAATGCATTTCATCTGCTGCAGGGCGTGGAAACGCTGCCGCTGCGCATGGATCGCCATATGACCAACACGACGGCGGTGCTCGATTTCCTGAAACAGCATCCGGCCGTCGATTGGGTCTTGCACCCGTCGTTGGAGACGCATGCGGATTTTGCGCTCGCACAAACCTTGCTGCCCAAGGGCGCCGGCTCGATCGTGAGCTTCGGCATCAAAGGCGGCCGCACCGCCGGCCGTAAATTCATCGAAGGGGTCCGGCTTGCCAGCCATCTCGCCAATGTGGGCGACGCCAAAACGCTGGTCATTCATCCGGCGAGCACCACACATCAGCAAATGGACGCGGCAGCGCTTGCGGCCGCCGGCGTCGGCGAAGAACTGATCCGCATCTCGGTCGGTCTCGAAGCTGCGGGCGACATCATCGAGGATTTCGCCCAGGCGCTGCGCGCCTCGCAAAAAGGTTGAGCCATGCGCATTCTGGTTAACGGCGATGACACGTACGTCGCCACCGGCGGCAAGGATTTCGACCCAAAGCTTCCCGCGATCGTGTTTTTGCACGGCGCCGGCATGGATCACACGGTCTGGGCTTTGCTCGCCCGGGCCTTCGCCCATCACGGCCATGCCGTTCTGGCGCCGGATTTTCCCGGCCACGGAAGCTCCGCGGGCGCGCCACTCACGTCGATTGCGGCGCTGGCCGATTGGACGGCGGTGCTCATCGATGCCACCGGTGCGAAGGCGGCCAGGTTGGTCGGCCACTCGATGGGATCGCTGGTGGCGCTGGAAGCGGCGGCTCGGCATCGCGGCAAAATCACCGGCCTCGGCCTTATTGCAACCGCTGCCACGATGCGTGTGTCCGACGATCTGCTCAATGCCGCCAAGACCAACGATCATGCGGCCGTCGACATGATCGCAATCTGGGGCGAAGGCTATCGGGCCATGCTCGGCGGCTCGCAAGCGCCGGGCTTGTGGATGTTGGGCGGTGCCGAGCGGCTGCTCGAGCGGGCGCTGCCCGGCGCCATCTTTGCCGATTTGTCGGCCTGCAACGCCTATCAGGACGCGCTCTCGTCGGCCGCCAAGATCGACATCCCGTCCATCGTCATTCAGGGCAGCCGCGATCTGATGACACCCGCCAAAGGTGGCAAGGCGGTCGCCGCCGCAATCGGCAATTGCCGCCTCGCCCTCATCGAGGGTGCCGGCCATATGCTGATGAGCGAGCGGCCCGACGACGTTCTCGCTGCACTGCGGAGCTAACGCCCTATAGGCGGGCATGCCGCGATGATGCATGATCCAAAGAGCCAGAAGCGCCTAGTGCATGATCCCGAAAAGCATGCCTTCGGGCTTGACCCGACGGGTGGAAACCGGTTTTCGGAAGGTCATGCACCAACGTAAAATCTAGACCTTGATCCGATTCCATTTGATCGGATCAAGGTCTAGATGTGCCGGGGAGCGTCACGTGAACGTTGAAGAGTTGGTCGCCATCGATGTGCACACGCACGCCGAGGAACCTTGCGGCACCCATCCGGACGACGGCTACGACGAGCTGCAGGCGGCAATGGCGGTGTACTTCAATCAACCGAACAACCGGCCGACCATCGAAGACACCGCCAGCTATTATCGTGAGCGCAAGATCGGCGCCGTGATCTTTCCGGTCGATGCCGAGCGCGAGACTGGCTATCGGCGGTACCCCAATGAGGAAGTGGCCGAAAAGGCCGCCGCCAATAGTGACGTCCTCATCCCATTCGCCAGCATCGATCCGGCCAAGGGCAAAGCCGGCGCCCGCGAGGCGCGCCGCCTGATCAGAGACTTCGGCATCCGGGGGTTCAAATTTCACCCCTCGATGCAGGGATTTTATCCGAACGACCGCAGCGCCTATGTGCTTTACGAAGCGATCGCGGAAGCCGGCCTGCCGGCGCTATTTCACACCGGCCAAACCGGTGTCGGTTCCGGCATGCCCGGCGGTGCCGGGATTCGGCTGAAGTTTTCGAATCCGATGTTTATCGACGACGTCGCCGTAGATTTTCCCGAAATGCCGATCATCCTCGCGCATCCGTCTTTTCCCTGGCAGGAGGAGGCATTGTCGGTGGCCCAACATAAGCCGAACGTCTATATCGATCTCTCCGGTTGGTCTCCCAAATACTTCCCGCCAATCCTCGTCAGGTACGCGAACACCTTGTTGAGGCATAAAGTGTTGTTTGGTTCCGATTGGCCGGTGATCCGCCCCGACCGTTGGTTGAGCGACTTCGAGAAGCTCGACATCAAGCCGGAGGTACGTCCGCTGATACTGAAGGAGAACGCCATCAAGCTGCTGAGCTTGGCTGGGGCCAAAGCATGAACGCCGGGATGGCCTCGGTTTCCATGACGCTATCCTGGGAACCCGCCGGTGCGGCATTGTTGTCCTGCGACTTTCAGCCCGCGTTCATGAAGCAATAAGCATTTTGCGCCGGTACCGCTGGCGTGGCATGGGATTTGGTAGTTTCACTTGATTAGACCGAACGATGCGAAGGAAACGATAGGGATGCCTGCGCGGGCGGCAGGTGCGATTGGCTTTCTCCAATTGGGTGTCGATCACTGTCACGAGGCCGGGCGCCGTTTGCAGCACGCGATTCGCGGACGGCTTGCGCGCGCCGATCGCTACGATGCCGTGGCGGCGCTCCTGCTCGGCGTGCTGCTGGCGCTCGTCGCGTTTACGTTTCGCGACTATGCAATTTCCAACGATGAAGAAGTGCAGCAGCGCTATGCCGAACTGATCGTTGCTTATTATCAGAGCGGCTTTGTCGATCAGTCGGTATTCCACTTCAGAAATCTCTATCTCTATGGCGGCCTGTTCGATCTCGTTGCGGTCGGCCTGCAAAATCTTCTTCCGCTCGAACCCTATGCGGTCCGCCACTTGCTCACGGCGTTGACCGGTCTCGGCGGGATCGCCGCCGTCTGGGCCGCGGCGCGCGCCATCGGCGGCTCCCGCGCTGCACTGCTCGCGGCGCTTGCGATTGCGCTGTGCGGCACCTGGTACGGTGCGATGTTCAATCACACCAAAGACATTCCTTTCGCCGCCGCCATGATGGGCGCGGTTTATTATCTGTTGCTCATCGGTCGCGAATTACCGCGCCCGCGCTGGCATTTGATCGCGGCGTTCGGCGTGCTGTGCGGCTGCGCGCTCGGCATCCGCGTGCTCGGCACGCTGTTGGTGGCTTATGCGGGCGTGGTCGTGCTGATGTACGTTCCGATCGGACATGGCCGATCCTGGCGCGACGCACTCGCGTTTATCGTCCGTTCCGGACTTTGCCTGTTACCGGCTTTTGTTATTGCCTACGCGATCATGATCGTTGCGTGGCCGTGGGCGGCTCTGGCGCCGCTCAATCCGTTGCGCGCCATGACCGCGTTCGCCGACTTCCACTATCAGATCAAAACGTTTCTCGACGGCCACGTTTACTACATGGCCGATGTGCCGCGCTGGTATGTTCCAACCTACATGGCGATCAAGCTGACGTTGCTGCTCCTCGTCGGCGCAGCGCTCGCGCTTGCGTTCGCGATGCTGCCGCAAGGCGCCGCCGGGGCCAAAAACGGAGCCTACCGCAAAGAGATCACGCTGATAACCTTGGCGGCGTTCTTTCCGCTGCTATGCGACGTGACCGCCGGCGGTCCGGCATTTAGCGGCATGCGGCACTTTCTGTTCACGGTGCCGCCGATCGCGGTCCTGGCCGGCTTGGGTCTCAACGGCCTTCTCGCACGATTGCAGGTGTGGCGACCGCTGGTCGCGGCCTTCGCGCTGACGCTCGTCCTCGCCGACCTGGGCTGGAACGCGACTACCCTCTATCGGCTACATCCGGACGAGTATCTGTATTTCAATCCGCTGGTCGGCGGTCTTGCCGGTGCCACCCGCCGATACGATACCGATTATTGGGTCAACATCATGCCGGAAGCGGTCACCGACCTGGAGCATTACCTCGATCGCACCGAAGGCGGAGCCGCCAAAACCGGACCGCGGCATCACTATCTGGTCGCGGTGTGCGGCGAACGCCTGCCGTTCGAAAAAGAAGCCGACGCTCGCCTCGAATGGACGCGCGACTCTAAACGCGCGGAATTTTTTATCGCGCCGACGCACATGAATTGCGACCGCGCCCTCGAAGGCAAAGTGATTGCCAGCATCGAGCGGATGGGCGTGGTGATCGGCGTCGTCAAGGACCGCCGTGCCGTGATCAATCGCAGCGTCGCGGGATTGAACTTGCGGCCCTGACCGGCCAATCCTCGCATTCGCCGCGTTTCTTGTGCGCTGCAAGATTGACTCCGTGCCGGTCAACCCTGACAGTTTCACTGCGGCAAAAACCATTGCTGTGGCCGAAACAAATAGGGTTCTGCGCCCCGCATGAGTTCCGTCGAAGACTATGTCGCAACAGACGTATCGGCGGCACAGCGCGTCGGTGGTATCGGCCTGATCGGCGATATTGGCGCCACCAATGCGCGCTTTTCGCTGGTGCAGCCGGGTGGCGGCGCGAGCCCGCCCAGGGTTTATGCGTTGAACGACTATCCCTCGCTGCCGGACGCCATCGAAGCCTATCTGCGTGAGGAAAGGCCAGCGCAAAAGCCGGTCCAGGCCGTGCTCGCCGTTGCTTCGCCGGTGACGGAAAATCAGGTCACGCTCACCAATCACCCTTGGACGTTTTCGGTCAAAGCGCTGCGCGAGCAGCTCGGCCTGCGGCGGTTGCAGGTGGTCAACGACTTTGCCGCCAACGCAGTCGCGGTTCCGCATCTCGGAGCGCAAGACGTCCTCCAAGTCGGCGGCGGCGTGGCAATCAAAAACGCGCCGATCGGCGTCATCGGGCCGGGCACGGGGCTCGGTGTCAGCGCCTTCGTGCCGTCGGCTGACGGCGGCGCCATGATTGCCGGCGAGGGCGGCCATGTCACCATGGCGCCGACGACGGCGCAGGAAAGCGCGCTCCTCGATCTGATGCGCTCGCGGTTCGATCACGTCTCCGCCGAGCGCATATTGTCCGGTCCCGGTCTGGTAAATCTGTACAACGCGTTGTGTGAACTGGCCGGAACGCCAGCCGCGTCCTATTCCGCCGACCAGATCACCAACCCGGGCATCTGGAATGCAGATCCGCACACGCACGAGGCAACCGCGATGTTCTGTGCCATGCTCGGCACCGTCGCCGGCAATCTGGCGCTCACGCTCGGTGCGCGCGGCGGCATTTACATTTCCGGCGGCATCGTGCCGCGCATGAGTGGCTTCTTCGCCCAATCCGAATTCCGCGCCCGCTTCGAAGCCAAGGGTCGGCTGAGCGACTATGTGGCGACGATCCCGACTTACCTTATTACCCGCCAGCTGCCGGTGCTGCTCGGCGCCGCTGCGCTGCTGCGGCATGAGTGCTAGGCGACGTAACAGGCAAGCAAGCTGTCGCCGATCATCTGCTCGCGAGCACGTCAAGCTCCACATGTTTCACCAGCCGCGCGATGTCCTCGGGCTGACAAAGCTCGGTGCCGGGCATGAGCAAGGCGGCGGAACCGCCGGCGATGCCGTAGCGGAACGCGTCGTCCAGCGTGTGTCCGCAGGTGAGCGCCCAAATCATCGCGCCGAGAAAGCTGTCGCCGGCGCCGACCACGCTTCTTGGCTCGATCGGCAGCGCGCGGGCGCGCAGCACCCGTTCGCGGGTCATTAGGATCGCGCCCTGCTCGGCCAGCGTCAGCGCAACCACTTCCGCCCGTCCCTGCTCGATGAGCGCGCGGCAGGCCTTGATCTGATCGGCGCGTATATCGAACGGCACGCCGAAGAGCTCGCTCAATTCGCTTGCGCTCAATTTGACCAGATAGACGCCGGCCTCCAGCGCCCATTTCAACGCCGCTCCCGAACTGTCGACGACCATGCGCCGACCGGCCCCGCGCGCGGTTTCCACGACGCAGCGGTAAAAATCATCCGGCACGCCCGGCGGCAGGCTGCCGCTGCACACCACAAATCGCGCTCGCGCTTCGAGCGCGGCAAAGCATGACAAGCAAGCGCGCCACTCCGGTTCGGCAAGCGATGGCCCCGGCACCACGAAGCGATATTGGAAGCCGGTCTCGCGCTCATTGACGGTGAAATCCTCACGCGTCTCGGTGGCGATCGGAATGGTGATTTGCGAAATTCCTTCCTTCTCGACCAGCTCGCGCAACAATAGGCCCAGCGTGCCGCCGGCCGGATAGACGGCCGTGACATCGGCACCGAGCCGCTTAAGCACGCGTGCCACATTGATGCCGCCGCCGCCCGGATCGCGCCGGTTCTCGGACGCGCGCAGCTTATGAAACGGTGTCACCCGGTCGACCGCGACCGACAGATCGATGGCCGGATTCATGGTGAGCGTGACGACGTCAGCCATGCCTTTGCGCCTTGCCCTCGTCTCGTCAATACCGCGGTGCCGCGCCGGCGGCGCGGGCTTTGATCTGCCTTCATTAACGGCGCGCTACCAGCGCCATCTTTGCGAAGCAGCCCGGCGGAGATTATAGCGGCCGAATGTCTGCCGGCGGCAGGTGACGATGAAGCCGCTGCCGTCGATGCCAATACGCAGCCGCGGAATGGCAACACGATCATTCATGCATTCATCTCTTATCGGGTCGGCCCGAGCCTGTGCTTAACTGAGCGCGATTTGAAAGCGTTTTGTAACGACCGCCGAAGCGCGGACAGGAGACATTCCAATGACCAATGTTCCACCCCAAAATGCCATTGTCACCGGTGCCTCTCGCGGTATCGGCCGGGCCGTGGCGCTGCGGCTTGCGCGCGATGGCTTCGCGGTGGTCGTCAATTATTCCAGCAATCGCGACAAGGCGGCGGAGGTGGTCGCCGAGATCGAAGGCCAGGGCGGCCGCGCCGCCGCCGTGCAGGCCGATGTCGCCGACCCCGCGGGTGTCGCGCGGCTATTCGATGCGGCCGAGCAAGCGCATGGCCGCATCGGCGTCGTGGTCAACAGTGCCGGGATCATGAAGCTCTCGCCGATCGCGGCGATCAGCGTCGAAGACTTCGACGCCGTGTTCAATGTCAATGTGCGCGGCACCTTCAACGTGCTGCAACAGGCCGCGAGGCGTCTCGCCGACGGCGGTCGCATCATCACCATGTCGACCAGCGTGCTCGGGATGAATTTTCCGGGCTACGCTCCCTATGCGGCCTCCAAGGCCGCGGTCGAAGTGCTCACCCGCATCCTCGCGCACGAACTGCGCGGCCGTGGCATCAGCGTCAACGCGGTGGCGCCGGGACCGACCGCGACCGATCTGTTTCTCGAGGGCAAGACGCAGGAGCAGATCGACCGGCTGGCCAAACTGCCCCCAATGGAGCGGCTCGGCACGCCGGACGACATCGCCAATGTGGTTTCTTTTCTGGCCGGTCCGGAAGGCGGCTGGGTCAACGCACAGACGCTTCGCGCCAATGGCGGCTATACCTGAGCCGGCCGTTCGTCATTGCGAGCGAAGCGAAGCAATCCAGGCTGTGCGGGGCGGGCTAGATTGCTTCGTCGTTTCACTCCTCGCAATGACGAGCCATATCCCCGTTCGGCAGGCGGAATCTCGCTACTTCGCCCTCGCTCCCGATCAACTCAATATCCCACCGCGCGTGCGCCGCGCGTGCGCGGATCGGCGGCGCCGACCAAGCCTTGCGGCGTCACCAGGATGGAATTCGCCGACGTCGTCAGCTTGCGCACGGTGACGGCGTCGCCGCGCGCTTCGAGCGCCTTGATCAGATCATCGGGAAAGCCGAATTCGGCGAAGACGCGATCGGGTATCCACTGATTGTGCACGCGCGGCGCCGATACCGCGTCCGCGATGGGCATGCCGCGGTCGATCACATCGGTCACCACCTGCAGCACCGTGTTAATGATCAGGCTGCCGCCGGGCGAGCCGGTGACGAGATAAGGCTTGCCGTCCTTGAGCACGATGGTCGGCGTCATCGACGACAGCGGCCGTTTGCCCGGCCCAGGGGCGTTGGCCCCGAAGCCAATAAGGCCGTAGGCATTGGGTGCGTCCGGCTTGGCGGCAAAATCGTCAAGCTCGTTGTTGAGCAAGACGCCGGTGCCGTCGGCGACGAGGCCGACGCCGTAGCTGAAATTGAGCGTATAGGTGTTCGACACCGCGTTGCCGAAACGGTCGATCACCGAGAAATGCGTGGTGTTGTGACCTTCGTTCGACACCGGCAGCGCCGTGGGCCGGATGTCATTCGCCGCCGTCGCGTGGGCGGGATCGATGGTGGCGCGCCACGCGGCGGCATGGCTCTTGGAGATCAGCCACGCCACTGGGACCTTCACAGCATCCGGATCGCCGAGAAAGTAAGCGCGATCCGCATAGGCGCGCTTCATCGCTTCGATGATCAGAAACAGCGCCTGCGTTCGATCCTCGTGCGCCAGATCATAGCCTTCGAGAATGTTGAGCATCTCGATCAGCGCCACGCCGCCCGACGAGGGCGGCGGCATCGAGACGATGTCGTAGCCGCGATAAGTCCCGCGCACCGGCACGCGTTCGATGGCGCGATAGCTTTTCAGATCGTCGGCGGTCATCACGCCGCCTGCGGCCTGCACCGCGGCGGCGATCTTCCTGGCGGTCTCGCCTTCATAAAAAGCCTGCGGCCCTTGCTGCGCGATGGCGAGCAAGGTGTCGGCGAGATCGGTCTGTACCAGGCGATCGCCCGGACCGAGCTCATTGCCGTCGGGCTTGAAGAAGATCCGCGTGGACGACGGCCAGTGCGCAAGCCGCGCTTTATCGATCGGCAGCGAATTGGCGGTGTCGTCGGCGATGGCGATACCGTCTCGCGCCAGCGCCACCGCGGGCATGATCAGGTCCGCTAGCGTGAACTTGCCCGAGCCGTATTTCTGTTCGGCGAGCGCAAGCCCGGCCACCGTGCCGGGCACGCCGATGCCGAGCGCGGAGTTGCGCGACTTCTGCGGATCGGCGTTGCCCTGCGCGTCGAGAAAGGATTTATCGTTTATCGCCGCCGGCGCGGTCTCGCGATAATCGATGGTGGTATCGGCGCTGCCGCCTTCTCTGCCATTTTGGCCGCCGGCGCGATGAATCACCATGAAGCCGCCGCCGCCGATATTGCCGGCGCGCGGATAGGTGACGGCCAGCGCGAAAGCCGTGGCCACCGCCGCGTCGACCGCATTGCCGCCTTTGCGCAGAATGTCGGCACCAATGTCGGCGGCGATCGCCTCTTGCGCGACCACCATGCCGTGTTCGGCGGTGACGGGTTGCGCATGGCCGATCTGCGTATCGAGCCGGCCCTCGGCGCGGGCGCCGTCGTAGCCGGCATTCTGCGCCGCCAGTAGGGTCAGCGCGAGAATGGCGGTCGGGGCAAAACGGAGGGGGGAACGCAACGGATTTATTTTCATGGTGCCGATTAGATAGGAGCAATTTGTCGGGCGCAAATGATGGCGGAGTGCCGCGCGCTCATACCGCACGCCCGTTCTCGGCGTGTCGGGAGGGGTAGCGGGACTATCGGCTTGTTATTCCGAGACGCGGTCGCGAAGCAATTCGGCTTTCCGCGAAAAGCAATTCCCTCCTCCTTGCGGAGGAGGGAATAAAGCGATTGTCCGAAGGGATCTCGTCGAGCGACGTAGGGTCAGATCAAGACCGTGCGCTCAACGTTTGAGTCCACGTCTCAGATACGTTGTCCCTCTGATGGATTTCGCTGACGCTCAACCCTTCTACGAGCCAATTGCCAGAGCGGGTCAAAGCGGCACACGGTTACGCTCGTGTCAGCGATTGCAACTGCGCACGCAATGCGTCGATGGTGGGTTTCGCCATCACGCCGACATGCGGGTTCGACAGCACGCGGTCGCAAAGCTGGTTGAGCGCCGGCATCGAGGACCCGACCACGGCCGCAAGCTCCTTGCGTGAGCCGGGCGGAAGCTGGGCGGCGAGGTTGTTGATTCTGTCCAACTTGTCGGTCGCTTCCTTGAGCTTGGGCAATGCGACGCGGGCCGAGTTCGGATCGTTGATGCCCTGAAGCGTGCTGCGCACATTGTCGACCGATGATTTGAGATCGGCGGACAAGTCGGCAGCGTTCGGCGTCATGAACTTGTCGGCGGTTTCCTGCGACGCGCTGTTGATCAGCCCGCGGGTCTGCTCGACCAGCTTTTGTTGTTCGCGGTCGCCGAGAAAATACCAGCCGATGCCGCCGAGCACGACAAGCCCGAGGATCCAAAAAGGCCAAGTCGGCGTCCTCGGCGCGCGCGCGGCCGCGTAGGCGACCTGGCCGGCATTTGCTGCGGCGTCGCTTGCCGCACCCGCCGCCCTGCCGGCCGCGTCGCTGGTTGCACCGGCGACCCTGCGGGCCGCCGCCGTCGCGCTACCGGTCGCAGCCGCGGCGCTTTCGGCGCCGCGGCGCAGGCCGCCGTCAACGGCACCAAGCATGCCCCGCGCGCCCAGTATGTTGGCAAGGCCGGACGGCATCACGGCGGCAATCTGATCCTTTTGCGAAGACAGAAGATCGGCAATGCCGTCGGCATCGAGCGCCCCGCTGCGTTGTTGCTCTCCGAGCGCGCCGACCACCATGGGTGCGAGCAATCCGAGAATCGATTTGCCGCTATTTTGATCGACGCCCGCGTGCGTGCTCACGGCTGACACCAGCGCGTTGAGCCCGCCGCCACCGAGCAGAGACGAAAGCAGGCCGGAGCCGGTATCGGCGATGGCGCGCTGATCGCTGCCGCCGATCGCGTCGGTTATGTGCGCGAGCATGTCGGGATGCTGCTGCTCCAGCGCATTCGACAATTGTTGCGCGCCGGCAGGCTTGGCGGCGAGACCGCCGAAGCTCGCCAGGATCGCCGGCACAGCGGCGGCAACCACCTTTTGCGCAAGATCGGGATCGATGCCGAGCGTGCGCGCGATCTTCGCGACCAAATCGGGCGTCAGGCACTGCATCACGGACGAGACGAGATTGGTGGCCATGAATGATCTCCTTGATCGTCTGACCGCGTCGCGACAGACCCGGCCTCTGGGTTTGCGGCGCATGGGTTTGCGATGCGCGGCCAAGGGGCGCGTCGCAAGCAAACTGCGATGAGGCGATCTAAGGAGCAGTCGTATTTCAGCGCTGTAAATTCGCGCTGGCAACTTAAGGGAGAGTTTTGGCCCGTTTAGGCTGAACATCCCGACAAAACTGCGGGACAGTTCAACGCGGCAAAATCGTCAATCTTGCTACGACAGTCGTGTTACAGCCGGAACCGCCGCGCTGGCCATGGCAAAAGACGCCGTTCGAGGACGGCCTTCGGGGAATCGACCAGTATGTGCGGAGAGGGGCGGTTTGGCCGCCGACTCGCCAGTGCCGACCCTTAAGCCGACAGCCGCTCGATGGCGGCGCCGCAGCGCGAGAGCTTGTCTTCGAGGCGTTCAAAACCGCGATCGAGGTGATAGACCCGGTTGACGATGGTTTCGCCTTCGGCGGCCAGTGCGGCGATGACGAGCGACACCGACGCGCGCAGATCGGTCGCCATCACCGGCGCGCCCTTGAGGCGCTCGACGCCTTCGATGGTAGCGCGCTCGCCTTCGAGACTGATGCGAGCGCCGAGCCGGGCCAATTCCTGCACATGCATGAAGCGATTCTCGAACACGGTCTCGACGATTTGCGAGGTGCCGCGTGCGCGTGTCATCAGCGCCATCAATTGCGCCTGCAGATCCGTGGGGAAGGCCGGGAACGGAGCGGTGGTCACTTCCACCGGCTCGAGGTGATCGCCGTTGCGCGCGATACGGATGCCCTGGTTGGTCGGCGTGACGGTGACGCCGGTCGCCTCCACCACGTCGAGCGCGGCTTGCAGCAGTTCAGGGCGTGCGTTCTGCAACAGAATATCGCCGCCCGCCATCGCCACCGCCATGGCATAAGTGCCGGTCTCGATGCGGTCGGGCAATACGCTATGATGCGCGCCGTGAAGACTGCCGACACCTTGCACCACGATCTGTTCGCTGCCCGCGCCGGCGATGCGGGCGCCCATTTTGTTGAGGCAGTTGGCGAGGTCGACGATTTCCGGCTCGCGAGCGGCGTTCTCGATCACGGTCGTGCCATCGGCCAGTGCAGCGCCCATCAGGGCGGTGTGCGTGCCCCCGACCGTGACTTTGGGAAACACAATCTCCGCGCCCTTAAGCCCGCGCGGCGCGCGCGCCACCGCATAACCGGCATCGATTTCAATGTCCGCGCCGAGCCGTTCCAGTGCCATGATCAAAAGATCGACCGGACGGGTGCCGATGGCACAGCCGCCGGGCAGCGACACGCGCGCCTGACCCATGCGGGCGACCAGCGGCGCCAGCACCCAGAAGCTCGCCCGCATCTTGGAGACGAGCTCATAGGGCGCGGTGGTATCGACGATATTGGCAGCCGAAATATGTAAGGTCTGGCCGTTATCGAGGGTCTCACCAGAGCGCTTGCCGCCGACCGTGATGTCGACGCCGTGATTGCCGAGGATGCGCTGTAACAGTCCCACGTCCGCAAGCCGGGGCACATTGTCGAGCGTCAAGGTCTGATCGGTCAGCAGGCTTGCGATCATTAGGGGCAGCGTCGCGTTCTTCGCGCCCGAGATCGGGATGGTGCCGTTCAGGCGACGTCCACCGACAATGCGAATGCGATCCATGATGATGCCCCCTGCGGTCTCTTATCTGGCTTCAACTGTGCGTCTAGAGAACGCGTCTCTACAATCCTGCGGCGAGCTTGCCCAGGGCGTTCCTAGAGGCGCATGTCGAATTCGGAAAACACTAGCAACAACATGTTGCTAGTTTCCTTCGATGATTTCGAAATCCGTAAAAGCGTCAGTATTCCGGTAGTGGCGGGCAGCGGTCCCTGCTTGCACATGGTCTTGTCCGAAACCCGGTCTCCGCGCCCCCGAAGCGCGATCGGGGGGTTGCCTAGTCGCTGCTCCGATTGCGGCGAAAGTCAGGAGCAGCTTCGGCGTGGGTCGTGTCCTCGCAGGGCGCTTCTTGCGGAGTTCCTTGGGAGTCCCCGGATTGCGCCCGGCCGCGGGCCTGCGCTTTGCGGCGCTTGAGGTTTTCGCGCAAGGCGGCGGACAGCCTTGCAGTGCGTGCCGCCTTGTTCTGCGCCTTGCCGGTCGTGATCATCGCAGCCTCCAGCCGGGACGCCGAAGTCTAAATGGCATGCAGTGCGTGCGGCGCGAACAGGCCGAGCCCGATCATAGCAATTCCGCCGGCGCCAAGGAGGCCCGCCGCCCAGACCAGCAGCACGATTTTGGTAATGACGGCGGCGGAGGCCAGCACGATCCCGATCTGGAACGCCGCCGAAGCAATTTCATAAGCTTCATACTTTGCCAGGAAAGTATTCCGGCTTTCCTCCGCCTCCTTGGCACGGTCGGCGAGCTCCTTGCGGCCTTCGTGTGTCTCCGGCTCGGTATCGTAGCGGGCGACGGTTTTTTGCCAGGCCTCGACCTGTTTCTCCATCGCCGCCCGTGTGGCGGGATCCGCAGCGGCTTCGGCGGTGATTTTCAACTGTTCCGACGCGGTGCGCAGCATGGTCTGGCGCACCGTCTTGGCCTGAAAGAAAGACCAAAGATTCGAGGCTTCCACATTGGCGCCGATCGCTTCGGTCTGCGCGCTTTTTCCCAGCATCTCCGAAAAAGACAGAAACAGCGCCAGGATGGCGATCACCAGCGCGACGCCCCGGTTCGAGTGCGACGCGTGCTCGGCGTTCTCGGCATGCTCCAACGATTCATGTGCTTCCGGCATTGCTGTGCCCCTCGTTCGTGCCCCAA
Source organism: uncultured Alphaproteobacteria bacterium (assembly GCA_963818155.1). Lineage (GTDB taxonomy): Bacteria > Pseudomonadota > Alphaproteobacteria > Rhizobiales > Xanthobacteraceae > BOG-931. The sequence goes on along the minus strand of CAWFRC010000008.1, from coordinate 715,857 downwards.
TCAAGATCCGCTCGTCCCCGCGCAGGCGGGGACCCAGAACTGGATTCCCGCTTGCGCGGGAATGAGCGGGGATGAGCCGATAGCATAAAGTTGCGTCAGGCGCGCGGATGGGCGTTGCGATAGGCCTCTATCAGGCGCTCGGCATCGACCTCGGTATAGATCTGGGTCGTCGCCAGGGAGGCGTGGCCGAGCAACTCTTGAATGGCGCGCAGGTCGCCGCCGCGCGCCAGAAGGTGCGTGGCGAAGGAATGCCGCAAAGCGTGCGGCGTTGCGGTTTCGGGCAAGCCGAGCGCGCCGCGCAGCCGCGCCATCGCCAGCTGCACGATGCGTGGCGACAGCGGGCCGCCTTTGGCGCCGACAAACAGCGGGCCGTCGGGCGGTAAGCCATAGGGGCAGAGCGCCACGTAGTCGGCGATCAGGCTCTGCACTTGCGGCAGCACCGGCACCATGCGTTGCTTACGGCCCTTGCCGGTGACCGTAATGGCGTCGCGCGCTCTGGAGCCGATCTCGGCCCGCGTCAGGCCCAGGGCTTCGGAGATGCGAAGCCCGCTGCCGTAAAGAAGCGCCAGCACCGCGCCGTCGCGCGCATGGATCCAGGGCTCCGCGTCCTCGTCGGCGCGCAGGTCGGAATCGGCGATGCGGCGCGCGGCCGTTACCGGAAGCGGCCGCGGCAGCGTCTTGCCAAGCTTCGGCGCGCGCACGGCAGCGAGCGCAGCGACGCGGCCTTTATGATTGCGCTCGAGGTAACGCGCGAAGCCGCGCAGGCCGGCCAGCGTGCGCATGAGCGAACGGCTGCCGATGCCGTCGCCGCGGCGCTTGGCCAGAAAGGCGCGTACATCGGCCGGCGTGAGAGCGGTGAGGTCCTTCAAGGAGGGGCGGCCACCGAGGTGATCGGTGAGAAAATCCAGAAATTGCGTGATGTCGCGCCGATAGGCTTCCAACGTTTTTGGCGAATAGCGCCGCTCGGCGCCTAAATGCGTCAGCCAGCGCTCGATCTCGGCAGTGACGGTTTTTGCGCCGCTCGACTCCGCAGAAGCAGGGGCTGCCGCTTTGATGGACTCAGGACTGGATTCCCGCCTTCGCGGGAATGAGCGGGGGGTGTGCGCGACCATCCTGCAAGATTAAATCCAAGCCCTTTCCCCTTCCTAAACTATCGGGAATCGGGACAACCTTGAGCCTGACAAGTGGGCAGCGATTTTCCGAAAGGATCTCGCATACTAAAGATCATGCACCACTGAAGAATCTTTATGGCTAAACGTGTCGTCGACGTCCTGGTGCCGGTTGCGCTCGACCGGGCCTATTCGTACCGGGTGCCGGAAACGCTATCGCTTTCGGTAGGCGATATCGTGTCGGTGCAGCTCGGCGCGCGCGATGCGACCGCGGTGGTTTGGGCGGATAATCCCCAGCCCAATCCACGGCTCGATAATCGGCTCAAGGATGTCGACGAGAAGCTCGACCTGCCGCCGCTCAAAGACGAACTGCGCGGTTTTGTCGACTGGGTGGCCAATTACACGGTAAGCTCGCGCGGCATGGTGCTGCGCATGTGCCTGCGCATGGGCGAGCATCTTCCACCCGAGCGCGAGCGGGTCGGCGTGCGGCTCGCCGGGCCGTTGCCGCAGCGCAGGACCGCGGCGCGGGAGCGCCTGCTGGCGCTGCTCGCCGACGGCATGGTGCGCGGCAAGGCCGAAGCGGCGCGCGAAGCGGGCGTCAGCGCCGGCGTGGTCGATGGCCTTGTTGACGAGGGTGCGCTTGAAACCGTGGTGCTGCCGGCTGCGCCGGTAGCGGAAAGGCCCGATCCGGATTTCATCACGACCGATTTCACCGGCGCGCAAGCGACCGCTGCCGCAGAACTGAAAGCAACGGTCGCCAAGGGCGGCTATTCGGTGACGTTGGTCGACGGTGTCACCGGCTCGGGCAAGACGGAAGTGTATTTCGAGGCGGTGGCGGACATGGTCCGCGCCGGCCGGCAAAGTCTGATCCTGATGCCGGAAATCGCGCTCACCGCGCAATTTCTCGACCGCTTCGCCGCGCGTTTCGGCGTGCGCCCGGCCGAATGGCATTCGGAGCTGTCGCCGCGCAAGCGCGCGCGCACCTGGCGCGCCGTCGCCGAGGGCGACGTTTCGGTTGTGGTCGGCGCGCGCTCGGCGCTGTTTCTACCGTATGCCGATCTCGGCCTGATCGTGGTCGATGAGGAGCACGACCAAGCCTACAAACAAGAAGACGGCGTGCATTACCATGCCCGCGACATGGCGGTGGTCCGCGGGCATATCGCGCAGATCCCGGTGGTGCTGTCGTCGGCGACACCGTCACTGGAGACCGAAGTGAACGCGCGGCGCGGCCGGTACCGGCGGCTCGCCTTGCCGGAGCGTTTCGGCGGCCAGCGCATGCCCTCGGTCGAGGCGATCGATCTCACGCGCGAGCGGCCGCCCCCCGGCCGCTTCATCGCCCCGACCCTCGTGGGCGCGGTGAAGACCGCGATCGAGCGCGGCGAGCAGGCGCTGTTCTTTCTCAACCGCCGCGGCTACGCGCCGCTGACATTGTGCCGTGCCTGTGGTTTCCGCTTCTCCTGTCCGCATTGCGACGCCTGGCTGGTCGACCATCGCTTCCGCAAGCACCTCGTCTGCCATCATTGCGGTTTCGGCATGCCGCATCCGGCGGCGTGCCCGCATTGCCAGGCGGTCAATTCCTTCGTCGCCATCGGGCCCGGCGTCGAGCGTTTGGAAGAAGAAGTGCGCGAGTTGTTTCCGCAGGCGCGGCTCCTTGTGCTCTCCAGCGATCTCGTCGCCACGGTCGAGCGCCTGCGCGAGGAGCTCGAGGATGTCGCCGCCGGCCGCTTCGACATCGTCATCGGCACGCAGCTCGTCGCCAAAGGGCATCACTTTCCCAAGCTCAATCTGGTCGGCGTGATCGACGCCGATCTTGGCTTGAGCAACGGCGACCCGCGCGCCGCCGAGCGCACCTTCCAGCTGCTGCATCAGGTGGTCGGCCGCGCCGGCCGCGACGCCGGCGCCGGCTACGGCTATCTGCAGACGCATCAGCCCGAGCATCCGGTGATGCGCGCGCTGATCGCGCAGGACCGCGAAGCGTTTTACGACGCCGAGATCGAGGCGCGCGAGCGCACGCACTATCCGCCGTTCGGGCGGCTGGCGAGCCTCGTGGTCTCCGGCGAGGACAAGCACGACGCGCAAAGCTTCGCGCGGGCGTTGGCGCGCGCGGCGCCGCTCGACGAAGCCGTGCGCATTCTTGGGCCGGTGGAGGCGCCGCTGGCGCTGATCCGTGGCCGCCATCGCCTGCGTTTGTTGATCAAGGCGCCGCGCAACTACGATCTTTCGGCCTATGTGCGCGAATGGCTCGCCGAGGGGCCCAAGCCGAAAGGCTCGCTCAAGCTCGACATCGATATCGATCCGCAGAGCTTTTTGTAGGCGTTTGTCTTGCGTCGAGCAGATCGTAGCTTCATTCCAGATGCCGCCGCGCGCTCCTCCCTCTCCCCGCTTGCGGGGAGAGGGTTGGGGTGAGGGGGCCTATCCGCTGGGCTGGGTCTTGTCTTTGGTCTGCAGCGTCACCGCAACAACAGGCCGCTCAGAATCGCGGAGGGGCCCCCTCACCCTCGGTCGCTTCGCTTCCTCGACCTCTCCCCACGCGCGGGGAGAGGTGAAGCGCGTGCCCTGCGCGACGGGACAGCGTTATCAATTCGTTATTTGTAGGATGGGTTGGGTGAAACGAAACGCGTCGATCTTGATTATTGCAGGCCGATGGGTTCCGCTGTGCTGAACCCATCCGACAGACGGTTGAATCGGGCTTTCTCAGCGTTCCCATGACAGTCACCATCCAGACCATTCTGCTCCTGCTCGCGGTTTTGGTGATCGTCGCCGTGGTGGCGCGGCGGCTCAATATCGCGGCATCGATCCTGCTGGTTGCTGCCGGCATTGCGTTGGCACTTATTCCCGGGCTGCCGCGCATTGAGCTCGCGCCCGAACTGGTGCTGCTCGGCATCCTGCCGCCGCTGCTCTATTCGGCCGGCGTCGCCATGAGCTGGCGCGAATTTCGTTTCAATCTGCGGCCGATTGCGCAGCTCGCGTTCGGCTGCGTGCTGTTCACTGCCGCCGCGGTGGCGGCGGTCTGTCATTATCTGCTCGGCATGTCGTGGGCGCTCGGCTTTGTGCTCGGCGCCATCGTGGCCCCGACCGATTCGGTGGCGCCGCTCGCCATCGTCCGCCGGCTCGGCCTGCCGCGGCGGCTGGTGGTGGTGCTCGAAGGCGAGGGGCTCGCCAACGACGCCACCGCGCTGATCATGTATCGGTTCGCCGTGGCCGCTGTCGGCTCGGGTTTGTTTTCGCTGAGCACCGCGATGGGCGAATTTGCGCTCATCGTGGTCGGCGAGATCGCCTATGGCATCGCTGTCGGCTGGGGCAGCCTGCGGTTGCGGCGCTGGGCGGAGGATCAGCGCGTCGAGATCACGCTGTCGCTGATGACGCCCTATGTGGCCTTTTTGCTGCCGGCGCATCTGGGCGGCTCGGGCGTGCTGGCGGCAGTCGCCGCCGGGCTTTATGTGAGCTGGAACGGGCCGTTGCTGATCTCGGGGACGACGCGGCTGCAGGGCATTTTCTTCTGGGACCTCTTGATCTATCTGCTCGAGGGCCTGGTGTTCCTGGTCACCGGCATGCAACTGCGCACGCTGCTCGACCGCACCGACCAGGCCTTGCTGCATCAGCTCATGCTGGCGGTGCCGCTCACCGTGGCCGTGATTTTCGTGGCGCGTTTTCTGTGGGTCTATCCCGCGGCCTATATTCCACGCTGGCTGAGCCCGGCGCTGGCGCGGCGCGATCCGACGCCATCTTGGCAGTTTCTGTTCATGCTCGGCTTCACCGGCGTGCGCGGCGTCGTCTCGCTCGCGGCCGCGCTGGCGCTGCCGTTGACCACAACGGCAGGCTTGCCGTTTCCCGACCGCGATCTGATCCTGTTCGTCACCTTCGGTATCATCGTGGTTACGCTGATCGGCGAGGGCGTCGTGCTCGCCCCGATCGTGCGCTGGCTGGCATTGCCGCGCGACGCCGACGAGGAACGCAAACGCGAGTATGCGGCCGAGCTCAAGGCGCGGATCGAAACCCTCAAGGTCGCGGAAAGCCGGCTCGAGCGCCTGGAGGTCGACGGCGACACCGAGGCGGACGCCATGGCGCTCTTGCGCGCCCACCAGGAGCATCGGGTCCAGCAGTGGCCGAAAGATGCGGACGGCAAGGCGGCGGTGGCCGTGGCGTTGGCCGTGCGCACCGATCTGATCAGGGCCGAGCGCGAATACATCTATGGCCTGTTGCGCCAGGGCCGCATCACCGACGAAGCCCGCCGGCGCATCGAGCGCGACCTCGACCTCGAAGAGGCGACGATCATGCTCGATCGCGAAGACGAGGACGACCCGCCGCTCTGAACGCGCCGACGACCGCAGCAAAACGAGAGAGCGGTCGAGCCTCCGGCCGCCCCGCCTAAAACGATCCGAACGCACTGCCGAGCGCGATGACGGCGACGAGCGCAATGATCGCGCTTACGATCCCGACCATGACGATGTCCATATAGCCTTGACGGTGCGATACGCCGCAGATCGCGAGCAGGCTCACCACGGCGCCGTTGTGCGGCAAAAGATCGAGCGTGCCCGCGCCGATGACGGCGACGCGATGCATCAGCGCCGGGCTGACGCCGGTTTCCGCCGCGAGTTTCATGTAGGTCGTGCCGAGCGCGTCGAGCGCGATGGTCAATCCGCCGGACGCCGAGCCGGTGAGCGCCGCCAGCACATTCGTTGCGACCGCGAGCGAGACCAGCGGACCGCCTTCGATCCCCACCACCCAATCGCGTACCGCCGCGAAGGCCGGCAGAGCGGCGACGACGGCGCCAAAGCCCACGAGGCTCGCGACGCTCAGCGCCGGCAGCGCCGATGCATTCGCCCCCGCATCCACCGACTGGCGCAAGGCCGGCAAACGGCCACGGTTGCAAACGACCACGACGACGATCGCGGCCGCAAGCGCCACGACCACCGACCAGACGCCCGCCACAGCCGTAATCGACGTCCCGCCGAAGCGCTCCTCGGACAAGAACGAGGAATCGAGGCGAGGCAGAACAATAAATGACATCGCGAGGTTGACCGCTACCACGACGCCGAGCGGCAGAGCGGCAACCAGGATGGAGGGCGTGGTTTCGCTCTGATGGCCGCGGTGCATCTCGGCCGGATCGAACTCGCGGGCCGCGGTGGCGCGTTCGCGCACATGTTCATCGTCGGCGGCGGCATCGGGCTGTGCCGAGGTCTCGGCGCCGAAGCTTTCGCCGCGGCGGCGCGCCGCCTGTTCGGCGCGATGCAACCACCACAATCCGAAACCGAGCATGATGATCGCCGCCACGATGCCGAGGCCGGGCGCGGCGAAAGGCGTGGTGCCGAAGAACGGCATCGGGATCGCGTTCTGGATCGACGGCGTGCCTGGCAGCGCCGACATGGTGAAGGTCGAGGTGCCGAGAATGATCGCGGCGGGCATCAGCCTCCCGGGAATTGCGGCAGCGCGGAACAGCGTTTGCGCCATCGGGGCGAGTACAAAGAAGGCGACAAACAAGCTGACGCCCCCATAGGTGACGGCTGCGCCTGCGAGCACCACCGCCAGCATCGCGCGGCTTTTGCCGAGCGTCTTTGTCATGAAGTTCGCCACGGTGGTGACCGATCCGGAATCTTCCATGAGCTTGCCGAACACGGCGCCGAGCAAAAATAGCGGAAAGAACTGCGCCAGAAACGTCGCGGCACTCCCCATGAAAATTTGCGTCCAGCTGGCCAAAAGCGGCTGACCGCCAAAGGCCGCCGCAACCAAAGCCGCCGCCGGGGCGAGGACCAGCACGCTCCAGCCGCGAAACGCGAGCCAGACCAGAAGCAATAAGCCGATGAGAATGCCGAGGAGCCCCATGTCAACACTCGCTCAGCAGGACGTCGAGATCGGCGGTCGAGCGTTCGCCGAGATGCATACCGTCGGTCCTGAGAAACGCGTCTGCTGCCCGGCGGCCTTCGGCGAACAGCATGGTGACGAATTCCCATTCGGCGTTGAGCTTGGAGGAGGCGCCAACCCGCGCCAGCATGTCGGTGACGACGCTGTGAACGCGCATGTTCGCCCAGCGCGCGCCTTCGCCGCTGCCCGGATCGGCCACTTGGCGCAGCAGCGCGATCATGCGCAGTTCCTTCATCAGCGGCGAGTTGAAGGAAATCTCGTTCAGCCGATTGAGGATGTCGGCGGCAGAGCGGGGCGTCTCCGGTCGCTCGCGCGGATTGATCTGCACCAGGATGGTGTCGCACGCATCGCTTTCGCGAATGAGCGGCGTGATGGTCGGATTGCCCGCATAGCCGCCGTCCCAATACGGCTCGCCGTCGATCTCGATAGCGCGAAACATCGTCGGCAGACATGCGGAGGCCAAGAGGACGTCCGCGGTGATGTCGGCGTTGCGAAAAATCCGCCCGCGGCCGGTGCGCACGCTGGTGGCGGTGATGAACAGCTTGATCGGCGAACGGGCGAGCCGCTCGAAGTCGATGCATTGGGTGAGAATTTTGCGCAGCGGATTGTAGGCCAACGGATTGAGATCGTAGGGCGACAGAAGCCGCGACATCAAGTCCATGGCGACGTAGACCGGGGAGGTGTCGAGCGTCCATCGCCCCATCATGCGGTCGAGCGGAGACCGCTGCAGCGGGCTCATCGCGGCCGCGCGCGACACTTCCTGCCAATAGCTGCGGAGCGCCGTGCGGGCGCCGGCCGTTCCGCCTTCGGCAAAACCGTCGGCCAGCACGGCGGCGTTCATCGCGCCGGCCGACGTGCCGGAAATAGCGACGATCTTGAGCCTCTCCTCTTCGAGCAGACGATCGAGCACGCCCCACGTGAATGCGCCATGCGAACCGCCGCCCTGCAGCGCCAGATCGATCGGCAGCGGAGCGGCGGTCGTCTGCATGCTTGGATCTGCCATGGACATTAGGCCGACCGAGCGAAGCCGATATCGTCAGCGATCACGGCATTCGGTCCGATCGGCACCCGACCGGGATTTGCCAGATTGAGCTTGCGAAACACGATCTTGTCCCGCCAGACTTTGCGCAGGAAATCCTCGAAGACCTGGATGGTCAATTGCTCGCCCGGGCAGCGGCGATAGCCGAAGCCGAATGGAGCAAAGCCGGCATAGTCGCAAACCGGATGGCTTGTGCCGTCAACCACCGCAAACACCGTGCCGAAGCCGCTGTTGGTAACGTCGACCTTGCGGCCGTCCTTGACCTCGAAATTGGTGATGTCGAACGGGCAGCGTGCAAGCCCGATCTGGCGGCATTTGTCGTCGTTGATCTGCGCGCTGGTGGGAACGCGCAGATAGCGTTGCGGGTCGAACGTCTTCGGGTCCTTCCAGTGGACCGGATCGAAGCTCGTGCTGGTGTGCGGCGTGCTCACATAGCTGTGCCGTTGCAACGGCACGCCGAATTGCTGTTGCGGAGACGCGCCGTAGGCGCTGGTGCGCGCGTCGTGGATCACCGAGATGCTGCCGCCGTTCGGCGAGATGACGCGGAACAATTCCATGACGAACAGCTCCAGCGGCGTGAAGGGCGCGCCGCCGGCCGCGTCAAAATTTCCGCTCATGGTCTTCTGAAAGGACGCCCGCACGGCCGGGTCGCCGCCGTCTTCGGCGAACCGCGACATGATGCCGAAAATGGTATTGCCCCATTGGCTGAGCGCCACGAAATTGTGGAAGCACTCGAAGACGACGTCCTTCTTGCTGAAATGGCTGCCGTCGCCGGCATTCTTCAGCCAGTACCAGGCCATGGTCTTTTCCGGGTTTTTGGTCTTGCCGGATTGGATGTCGCCGATGCGCTCGTCGATCCACGACTTCAACAGGTCGATCAGCTCGCGCACCTTCATGTAGTTGTCGTGAGTGACCGGCAACAGCGGATTGCGGTAGGCGAGGACGGTGTTGAAGGCCTCACCGATCTGCCGCACCTCGAAGGGAATATCGTCGCCGGTTACGCCGAGGTGAAGGTCCCAGTAAAGGTCGAAATAGTAATCGAGATAGTGCCGCATGAACGGCTTGTCGGCGAACTGCGGATCCAGGATCTTATCGAAAAAGGCGGCGACCTTGGCGCCGTACATCGGCTTGTAGAGATCGGGCGTCACGCCGGAAAAATAAATGCGCTTGCGCAGGTTGTTTTCGCCCCGCTTCTCCAGGCCCTGGAGGAAAACCGTTACGCCCTGCTCGGGATCAGGCTTCCAGTCGGGATAAATGAGGCCCATGAGATCGTAGGGCAGGGCATTTTCCTTGCTGAAATTCACGCCGATCATCGGCAGCATCGGCCGTTCGCCTTCGTAGACGCTGGTCAAGAAAAACGGAATGACCGCGTGCTCTACATATTCGGGCTCGAAATCGGCCGGAATGGTTGCGCGAAAGCGATCGACAGCGGCAAGAAGTTGTTCCGGCAAAGCCGACTGCGCTGCCTCGCCAGCGGCCGGCTTGGCGGCGATCGATGCCTCCGACGCGCCGCTTCCGATCAGGCCCAACGCGGCGGCGCTTCCTTTGAGGACGGTTCGACGTTCCAGGGCTTTCCGTTCCATCGTCTTCTCCTGCTTCGTTGACTGTCGTCTATCGCTCAGGTCGAAGTAGATTGGATGCGCGAAGTCTCGTCACGAATGTCCCAGGCGTTGCATGTCCGGATCAGCAGCCGCCGTCGCGCTTACCGGAATTGTCGAAGTGCGAGGCGGCCGGCCTGTGCCGTGGGTCGGAACGACAGATATGCCGCAGCGCAAAACAGCGTGACGACAGGCGAGAGGCGTTTCACTGGCTGTCCCGGACCGACCAACTTCAACCCCGCGATTTGGACAAATCAAATGCTGGCGAAGGTGCAAAAACGTGGTGGCTACGAAGGTCTAAGATATCTTGGTCGAGTTATAGGTGTGTTTCAATGACAGCCGATTTTGAGGAAAACAATCCTGGGGCCATTCGTTTGCCCAGCGGAAGGGCGTCCGTAGTGGCCGCCGGGGGAGCGAAAGCTGCACTTTCGATCGTGGCCGCCGTGGCGGTCGCCTTTGCGGCCTATGAGACCGGAAGTGTGTTCGGGCCGCTTATCCTGGCGCTGTTCATTATCGCCATCGTTTGGCCGCTGCAGCGATGGCTGCAATCACGCATTCCGAAGCTCGTGGCGCTTGCCATCACGCTGATCGTGATCGTGGCGGTGGGGATCGCCTTTGCTTCGCTGGTGGCGTGGGGCTTCGGCCGGGTCGGGCGCGCATTGATGAACGACACGGCGCGTTATCAGGCGCTGTACGACAACCTGGTGACCTGGCTCGACAGTCACGGCATATCGATCGCCGGGCTGTGGGCCGAGCATTTCAACGTTCGCTGGCTACTGAGCAAGGCGCAGTACGTCACCGGCCGGATCAATTCGACCTTGGCGTTCTGGCTGATCACGCTGACCTACGTCATCCTCGGTCTGCTGGAAGTCGATGATGTCGGCCGCCGGGTCGAGAGACTTCAGCATCGCGATTTAGCCCGCGTCATCATCGACGGCAGCGCGGCCACCGCGGTCAAGTTCAGAAAATACCTGCTGGTCAGGACGCAGATGAGCGTCTTGACCGGGCTGTTCGTCGGGCTGTTCGCCCTGGCCACCGGACTGCAATTCGCCGCCGAGTGGGGGGTCATTGCGTTCGCGCTCAACTACATTCCCTTCATCGGCCCGTTCATCGCGACGCTGTTCCCGACGCTGTTGGCGATGACGCAGTTCGACACCTGGCAGGCGGTGGTCGGCACTTTTGTCTGCCTGAACGTCATTCAATTCGTGATCGGCAGCTATATTGAGCCGCGCCTGTCCGGGAGCGTGTTGGCCATCTCGCCGTTCGTCGTCCTGTTCGCGATCTTCTTCTGGACCTTTTTATGGGGCCTCTTCGGCTCCTTCATCGGCGTTCCGATCGCGCTCGCCGTGTTGACATTCTGCGAACAGCATCCGTCCAGCCGGTGGGTCGCCGGTCTGCTCGGGGGTCCCGTTGAAGCCGATCAGGCGCAGCGTTGATGGCATCTAAGGCTACAAAGAAGCCAGCTTCCGCCCGGGTCGTGCTTCCGACTACCTAATCAGCGACGTTTTCGCCGGCCAAAATCACGCGTTCGGGTGCCAGCAAACAAAGTTGCCCGTTTGCGCTCACTGCCAGCGTGTGAATGTGGAAATAGGTCGACGCGGCGTTGGTCCCGCCCATCACCGGCGAGGGCGCCGAGACGATCTTTAATTCCCCGCACGAGCCGATCCAGTCGATATGGCGATGGCCGTGCATGACGATGGCGCGCGGAGCGACGGACTTGATCTTGCGGATGAACCACGAGCCGTTGATCAGCGCGGTGCCGATGCGCTCGGACAATTTCGCGACTGACATCGGATACTCCACGAGATGATGATGCAGGGCGATGATCCAATGCGCCTGTGGAAACCGCTCGACGGCCGCCAAAAGCTGGCGCGTCTGCTCGACGGACACCATGCCGAGCGCATTGGTGAATGAGAAATGCGTTTCGGCGTTGGAGTTGAGGATGGCTACCCCCAAGCCGTCCGCTTCGGCCGGCGGCACGATGAGGGGAAACTGATCGTCCCAAAGCTGGCCGAGGCCAATGGCGAGCCGGAGGCCGCCGGTATCGGCAAATTCGCCGATCCGGCGCCGATGCGGCAATATTGCTTCCGCGAGGGTGCGATCGAGCGTGCCCGAATTTCGATCGACCACGCGAACCCGATGGCCCTGGATGGCGGCGACCGCCGACAGCGTCCGCATCTGTCGCAAGCGCTTTTTCGGGCTGAACGGCAGGTCGAGCCGCGCCGGGTTGAGGCGATCGACGATATTGAGGTCGTGGTTGCCGGGGAGGATGAGCATCCGCTCGGCGATGGTGGGATGCATGTCCACGGCGTCGAGGAATTCGGCCCACTCGGTCGCTATACCCGCATCGGTCATGTCGCCGGTGATCAGGATCATGTCCAGTGGGTGCGCCGCATGGATCGCTTCGATGCGATTCAGGATGCGCGCGAAACGATCATTGCCGCGAGGCCCGGACCGCCCGCTCTCGATGCGAAATCCGTAGCGCTCGCCGACCAGATGGATGTCTGACAGGTGGGCGACGCGCCAGCGCTTTCCCGTGGAGGCCGCATCGAACGCGTCGAGCGTGATCGGCTGATCCATGAGTGCATCGCCAAAGCCCCAGATCAGCGCTGTGGCCGAAAGATATACGCAGAGGATCACGACGGCGTTGGCAAGCGTCGGCAGCACGAGCGCGCGCACGTCCAGGAGGTCGGCGGCTGTTCCCACCCAGCGGGACGCCGGCCAGATGGCGATGGCGATCGCAATGGCGACGATAGACAAGAGAATGGCGGCGACGGCCGAGCTGATCGCGCGGACGCGCGCGCGCGTTGCAGCGTTCGCATCCGCGCCGAGCGTGCGGTCGGCCAGATGGCGCAGCGCCTCGCGGCAGAAAGCGTAGCCCGGCTGGATCGCGAGGGCGTTCAGCGACCAGAAATTTCGCTCCGCCACGCGAAATAGCGGCCGCCAACCAAACCACCCCGCCGCGACGACGATCATGAGAACGAACGTCGCGCCAAGCCCCGTTGCCTGCGCGGCGCTCTTCGACAGCTTTAGGAGCCAAGCCGTCGCCACCAGGGGCGCAAGGCCGAGTAGCGAGGCCGGCAGTACGATCGAGAATACCCAGGCGAACAGAAGCTTCGGCAGGCTGATTTCCGCCAGCAGGCTGCCCGCGATGGCGAAGAGCGATCGCTGCTTCGGACTGGAGGTGTCGTCCTCGGCATCGCCCCGCCGCGGGTCGAGCAGCGGCGGCTCCCGGGCCGGCGCCATCGGGCTCTATCGGGCTCCGCTCAGCCGCGATCCGTGGACCGACCTGCGCAGCAATGCGTACAGGCTGCCGCCGGTGATGGCGCCGAGCACATAGACGACCGCGGCCATAACGGCGAGCGGCGCACGGACGCTAAAGCCGAGGAACGACATTGTTACGAGTTCGCGATTTTGAACGACGAAAATCACGATCGCGAGCAGAAACACGATGACAATAGCGAGATAGATCCAGCGCATGGTAGCCCCTTGGCGTTTCGCAAAACGGCGCGTCTCGATGATGTCCGCGGCTTGGCGTATTGAAAACGGTTACGGGTGACCGGCCGGCTTTCATAAAAAATTTGTCGGTACGAGCGACCGCTCAACCGCAATCGATCGTATCACCTTCGCGCCGACCACGCATCCCTCAGTGAAATTTCTCGCCGCGCGCCAACATTTCGATGATGGCCTGCATCCGCTTTTGGCGCGTCTCGGGTTTCTTGGCGGTCTGCAGGCGGTAGGCGATGGAATAGAGATTGGTCTGGTTGAGCGTTTCGAAAAACGACTTCGCCTTCTTGTTCGCCGCGATCAGCTTGATGAAATCGTCCGGGATCGAAGCGCTGCCGAACGAGTTGTAGGCGGCTTGCCAGCGGCCGTCGGTCTTCGCGGCGACGATTTCCTCCAGCCCAGCGGCGGTCATGTCCCCCGATTTGACAAGGCGTTCGGCGTGCTCGGTGTTCTTCTTTGACCAGCCGCTTTTTGGCCGCCGCGGCGTGAATGTCTGCAGCCATGATTGTTCGTCCGCGGGCAGCTTCTGTCCGTCGATCCATCCGTAACACAGCGCCTGGTCGAGCGCTTCGGCATAGCTCACGCTCGCTACGCCGGACGCCTTCTTGTAGATGCGCAGCAGGATGCCGTTCGATTGGCCGTTGTTCTTCGCAAGCCACGCGCGCAATTCGGCTGCCGAGGCAAAGCTCAAGGTTTTCATTTGACTCGCGACTTCCCCGGCTGGGAGCGGCGCGGCGCGCGGCGCTTCGATGGCCTCGGCGCATTTCCTTTTTGTTTCGCCCCGGTCCGGGCTCGCGGCGCTGTTTTCTTGCGTTGCACGATGGCGAGCGCGCGAGTGGCCCAGACCACGAGCTCTTCGGGATCATCGTAGAGGCGTTCGGGCAGCCGCCAATAGGAGAGCGAGGCACGGCCGACCTTGCCGGGACTCTTGGCGCGGGTATAGACGAAGGGCCGGCTGCCTTCGCGTTCGAAGTCGGGAATGCTGTCTTGGTCGACGCGCAGAAATATCGCGCCGTCGAACACGAGCCCGAACATCAATCCCTCGCGGAAAATGCCGGCGCCGCCGAACATGCGCCGGACCACGACCGGGCCGAACGGCGCGAACAGGTCGCGAATGAATTCGGGGTCCATTGGGCGGCTCCGGGTTTTCGATTCGTGTCAGCCATCGCCCGACGATCTTACGACATGCGGGGAATGCAATGACCAAGATCTACCTGGCCGGCCCGTTATTCTCGCTGGCGGAGCAAAACTTCAACGCCGATGTGGCGCGCTGTCTCGAAAGCGAAGGTTTCGAGGTGTGGCTGCCGCAGGAGCATGAGCCGCGGGACCAAACGGCCCGAGCGATCTTCGAGATGGATGTCGCCGCGATCGACTGGGCAGACATGGTGGTTGCTTGCATGGACGGGCCCGATCCGGACAGCGGCACGGCCTGGGAATGCGGTTACGCCTATGCCAAGGACAAGCCGGTCGTCTGCTACCGGACCGATTTTCGCATCACCGGCGACACCGAAGGCGCGCCTTACAACCTGATGCTCAGCGAAAGCGCCGCGGCGCGGTTCGAAACTTCGTTCCGGACCAAGCCTGAAGAATTTCGCCGGCGCTTGCGCGAATGCATCGGCAGGGCGTTGGCGCGCCGCTCTTAAGAGGACTCCGCGTGATTTTGGCAAGAAGCTCAAGGACCCTCATTCGTCATGCGCGGGCTTGACCCGCGCATCCATGCTGAATTCGCGTCGTGTGAGTGCCTGGCCAAAAGGCCCTCGTGTGTTCGCGCGCTGCATGGATTGCCGGGTGAAGCTCGGCAATGACGAGGAGAGCTCATCGAAGGCCAGCAGGGACGATACCGGGAGCGTCACACCTGCTGCAGCGGAATCGATCCGATAAAATCGCGCTTGCCGATCTCGACGCCGCAATGCCGCAGAATGTCGTAGGCGGTGGTGAGATGGAAATAATAGTTCGGCAGTACGAAATGGTTCAGATACTCCGCACCTTTCATCAATCCGCTGGCGC
Organism: uncultured Alphaproteobacteria bacterium; assembly: GCA_963818155.1. Lineage (GTDB taxonomy): Bacteria > Pseudomonadota > Alphaproteobacteria > Rhizobiales > Xanthobacteraceae > BOG-931. The sequence goes on along the minus strand of CAWFRC010000008.1, from coordinate 700,735 downwards.
CGGCGCCGAGCGGAAACTTGATATCGCGGTCGGCGGCGGCATCGACCGCTTTGGCATCGAGCGTCTTCAGGTAGGCGATGGTCTTGGCAAGCCGCGCCTTGAGTTCGCCGATCGTGGTTTCGTTGTCTTCGATGCTCAGCGGTTCGGTGCCGGCGAGCCGGGCGGAGCCTCGGCGCGCCTGATCGGTCACGATTTGCACCTGCCGGGTGAAATCGAACATGTCGGGCGCCAGCCGCGTGCGCAGCAGCACCGCAGCATCGATTTTCTTGGCGGCGGCGAACGCTTCCGCCTTGTCGAGAAGGGCCGAAAGCGCATTGAGGCCAGTTTCAAAGACGGAAAGCGAGGCGCCGGACATCGAAAGGGGCATTGGGGCGTTTCCTATGAATTTTGTCTTGCGATCAAGATCTTGGGTAAAGACCTCGGGGTTAAGCGCTGGCGTGGGACAGATGGCAGCGAGAAATTCAGCGCCTTGCGGAATGACCGGCAAACGCCGGCCCAAGCGGGCGTTCCGTCATTCGACTTTACGCCGGCGCGGAATATACTTTGCCCGGTGCTGGGGAGATATCACATTCCATTGTGCGGCGGCCCAGCTGCATGCCGATGGTGTCTCGATTTCACCTCGCCTTCGCTTGATCCACGATGGGCGCCAGCCGGGCGCCGGTCGAACAGGAGGTTGCAATGACGTGGGGGATCCCGACCCATCTGTTTCTTCAAATCCATGTCGCCATCAGCCTGATCGCGCTGGTGGCGGGCTTGGTCGTGCTTTTTGGGCTGTTGAAGGGCCGGGCGTTGGGTGGCTGGATGGAATTGTTTCTCGTCACCATCATCCTCACCAGCGTCACCGGCTTTCCGTTGCCGCCGTTCGGGCTTGATCCGCCGCGCATGGTCGGCATCCTGTCGCTGATCCTGCTCGCCATCGCGTTGCTCGCGATCTATGTGTTTCGGGTCGCCGGTCCGTGGCGCTGGATTTTCGTTGTTGCAGCGATGACGGCCCTCTACCTGGACGCTTTCGTCGGCGTCATTCAGGCTTTCAACAAATTGTCGTTCCTGCACGAACTGGCGCCGACCGGCTCGGAGCCGCCGTTCCTGATCGCGCAGGTGATCGTGCTGGTGTTTTTCGTCGTGCTCGGCTTTCTGGCCGCGCGCCGGTTTCACCCGCAGTTTGCCAAGGCTTGAGCGGCGTTTCGCCGACCTCATCAAGACCGCCGCCCGATGCGGCCGGCAAGTTTCTGAGGGCGCGGCGCCGCGTCCTCAGCCCTTTTTCTCCACGCGAGCTTCGGCTTGAGATATGTGCGAGCGCGCCGCAGCGATCACCGCCGGCGCAATCGATGCAGATGCAAACGGCCGAGCCGTCGCGTCCTAGAGCGCGATGGCTTTAAGTTGAATTGGCATCGCGCTCTAGATCTTTAGTGGAGCATGATCTTTTCGGAAAACCGGTGTCCACCCATCGGGTCAAGCCCGAGGGCATGCTTTTCCGGATCATGCTCTACGGCCGCTGATAACGAAACCGCACGTCGTCGGCGTCGACGATGATCTTACCGATCGGCCAAAGCGCGATGCCGGCAAGCTTCAAATGCGCCCAGGCGAACGGAATGCCGATCAGCGTGATGGCAAGACCGATGGCCGTGATCAGATGCCCCAGCGCCAGCCACCATCCGGCGAGCACAAGCCAGATCACATTGCCGATGAAGCCAAACGCACCGGTGCCGATGTCGTCCGCGCCGAGATGGTCGGCGCGCGAAACGGCGCGGCGGCCGAACGGCAACAGCGCGTAGGAGGCAATGTTGAATGCCGCCCGCGCCCACGGCAGGCCCACAATGGTGATCGCCATGATCACCGCAGCGATCAACCAGCCGATGGCCATCCAGATGCCACCGAAGACCATCCATAAGATGTTGAGCAGCAGAGAGAGGGGAGACATGACGGCGTTTCCAACAGGTGAGGGCCCCGGCGACGATGCGCCTTTTTGCCCATTTACAGCGCGTGACGCGCGTTAACGTGCCTGACTTGTCATCTCAGCGACGTGCCGCGCATCTGGGGATGCCCGCCGCCGTTCGCCAGCCCGCTGGGGCCGCAAATAAATGGCCCGCAAATAAATTTTCGACCACGGCTTGAATTTCAGCCAAGCTGCGGGGTCGAGCGGATCCCGAAGGGTGGAAAAGGAACCTGCTCATGAACTCCCCTGCGACTTCGGCTCCGCCGACGCGGTCTCATGATCGGACCATGCAGGCGGCCCGCATCCACGCATGGGGGCCGCCGGAGGTCATCGCTCTTGAAAGCGTTGCGGTGCCGGACCCGCACGACGGGCATGTTCTGGTGCGCGTGCACGCCGCCGGCGTTGGACCCTGGGACGCGCTGGTGCGTTCCGGCAGCAGCGGCGTGCCGCAAACCCTGCCGCTGACGCTCGGTGCCGAAATCTCCGGCGTGGTCGAGCAAGTGGGGCCGCAGACAAGCGGCTTTGCAGTCGGCGATGCGGTCTTCGGCGCCACCAATCCGAGCTTCGTCGGCGGCTATGCGCAATATGCAGTGGTCTCGACGCAGATGATTGCGTCAAAGCCGGCGGAATTGACCGATGCCGAGGCCGTATCGATGCCGGTGGTTGCGGTGACCGCTTGGCAGATGTTGTTTGATCGGGCGAAGGTGCGCGAAGGGCAAACCGTGGTCGTGCATGGCGGTGCCGGCAATGTCGGTGCCTACGCGGTTCAGTTTGCGCGCGCCAGCAAATTGCGGGTGATCGCGACCGTGCATGGCGACGGCGCCGATGATGTGCGCGCTTTGGGCGCCGACGAAGTGATCGATTCCGGCTCGGGTGATTTCGGCGCTAAAGGGTTCGTCGACTTCGCCAAGCGCGCCGACGTGGTCATCGACACGGTCGGCGGTGGCACGCAAGACGCGCTTTTCGCGCTGGTCAAGCCCGGCGGCATCATCGTGTCTTGCGTCGGCATGCCCGACGCGGAGCGCGCCGCGCAGCATGACGTACGGCCGGATTTTTTCATCGTTGACGTGAATACGACGCAGTTGTCGCGGATTGCCGACATGGTCAAAGCCAAACAGATTCGCACCGCGGTCGGTAGCATTCTGCCGCTGGCCGAGGCCCGCGCGGCGCACGAGATGCTGGCGGGCGCGCGTCCGCACAAGCGCGGCAAGATCGTGCTGCAAACGGTGTGATCGAGATGCGACTTTCCCGAGTTCGCGCCGCACATCGATGGGCCGGTACCGGATTTCCGAAGAGATCATGCGTTCATCAAATATCGAGCGCCTGAAATCGACCAGGGCACGTCCCGATTAAAATGAATCGGCATGTGCTCTAGATCTATTTGTTATCGCATGTCCTTTTCGGAAAACCGGCTTCCACTTTTCCGGGGCATGCTCTAGCCATCGTGTCGTGGACAGGCACCGCCCCACGATATGCGCCGATCGGGCTACTGCCGGAAACCCAAGCCTGATAGGTTCACGCAGGGGCCGATTTGTACCGACCACATTCCACATCGTGGAGAGAAAGACATGATGACGAAATCGACTGTCGTCGCGGTACTTGCTTTTTCGCTCGCCATCGGCGCCGGTGCGGCTCTTGCGCAAAATCCGCCGCCGGCCGCGGATCAGGCGCCGGCAGCAGCCCCGGCGGCAAGCGCCGATAAGGCCGCGATCTCCAAGGCTTGCAGCGCCCAGGCCACCGCCAAGGGGCTACACGGCAAGGAGCGCAAAAAATTCAAAAGGAAATGCAAGCGCAAAGGCGGCAAGATGGAATAGTCGGTCCCGCTTTAGCGCACCTGAAAGACAAGCTTGCCCCGGAAGTGGCGTCCTTCGCTGATGCGATGTGCTTCCGCGGCTTGCGCCAGTGGGAACAGCTTTATTTCCGGCGGCCGAACGGCGCCGCCGCTCACCAGTTGTCCGACGCGCTCGAGCGGCGGGCGAGAGCGGCCGACCGCCGGTCGTAAAGACGTCACGTCGCCGCGCTCCGGTTTCGGCGCCTGCGCCCCGGAGGCGATGAAGGCGGCACGGCCGCCGGGCCGCAACACCGCAAACGATTTTTGCGCTATCTCACCGCCCACCGTATCGAAAACCGCGTCGCAACCGCTGACCGCCCGGGTAAAATCTTGCGCATTGTAATCGATGACCTCGTCGGCGCCGAGGCCGTGCACATAGTCGAGATTGGCGGCACTGGCGGTGGTGATCACGCGCGCGCCGATGTGTTTGGCGAACTGGATGGCAAAGCTCGCGACGCCGCCGGCGCCACCTTGAATAAGGATGGTCTCGCCGCGCGTAAGCTTGAGCGTCGTCTCGATGGAGATGACGGCAGTGAGGCCGGCCAGCGCGACGGCGGCTGCCTCGGGATGTGAAACCGCGTCAGGCTTTTTGGCGATGATGGCGGCGGCAATGGCGAGCTTTTCTGCGTACGCGCCCTCGCGCCCGGCTTCGAGCACGCCGAAAACGGCGTCCCCGAGTTTCAGATCATGAACGCCTTCGCCCACGGCCGCCACCGTGCCGGAGAAATCGCGTCCCAGGATCAGAGGAAATTGGGCGTTGCCGTATTGACCGGCACGCACGCGCCAATCGGCACCGTTGACGCTTGCCGCTGCGACATCGACCACGACCTGGCCGGGTCCCGCCAGCGGGTCGGGCCGCTCCCCATAGGTGAGAACTTCAGGTCCACCAAATCGCTCGATAAATACCGCCTTCATCAAGTGTCCTCCTCGTGCCGAAAACGGCTGCCGCCGGGAGCGGGATGGCGCTTGCGCGCGTCTAGAGCATGTTCCGGAAAAGTGGAAGCCGGTTTTCCGAAAAGGACATGCGACAACTTATGAATTTAGAGCACATCCCGATCCCGTTTAATTGCGATGCGCTCTAGGTCGAACTTAAGCATCTTGTGTGGGCATCACGCCGCAACGGCCGGTTTCCCGATCATGCACTAAAAGCGGCTGATGACCGTATAAGACAGATAGACGAAAAGCGCGGTGCCGAGGATGACGAGCAGTGCGGCGAGGGCCAGGTCGAGCCGTTCGCCCGAGCCGGGCAACCGCTCCGGACTGTCGATCTGTCTTGCGGTTCTGCGAAAACGCAGCAGCGCCAAAATGATGGTCGCGGCGCCGAGCCCGATAAGGATCAGGCCGACGACGTTGCCTGCGAGCTGGCCGGTCGGCGACAAGGCGCGCCGCGCCAGGGTCTGCCCTGCGATTTGCAAGAACAGATCGAAGCGCTCGACCAGAAAGCCAAAGGCCATCACCGCGATGGCGGTGCGAACCCAGGCGAGGAAGGTCCGCTCGTTGGCGGCGTGATCGGTGTAGTGCTCTATCATCATCGCCCTCGCGTTTCGGTCAGGCCCCCCATCGCAAAGGCGATTTCGGTTGGGCAGCTTCCCCACTTGTCGCACCAACAATGCCGGCAAATCATGCCGCAGTTCGTTGGCGTCGTCACGCAGCGGGAGCGAAATCGTGTCGTGTTCGGCCTTCATGCCGTCGCCGGGAAGGCGTAAGAGACTGAGCGAGCGAAAGCGGAGGTGAGCGATGGCGCACGGCGTGTTCGTCGATGGCATATGGCACAGCGAATGGTACGACACGTCGGCCAACGGCGGGCGCTTCGTGCCGGCCGAGCCGGTGTTTCGCAACTGGATCACGGCAGACGGCAGCGCCGGTCCGAGCGGCGAGGGCGGCTTTGCTGCCAAGCGCGGCCGCTATCATCTCTATGTCTCGCTGGCCTGTCCTTACGCCCATCGCACGGTGATTTTCCGCAAGCTCAAGGATCTCGAGAGCGCGATCTCGATCTCGATACTCGACCCGGTGATGGGCGAGCAGGGCTGGGAGTTCGGCACCAGCCCCGGCGGCACTGCCGATACGGTCAACGGCAAAAAGCGCCTCGGCGAAATCTATCTGCTGGCCGATCCGCGCTACACCGGCCGCGTGTCAGTGCCGGTCTTGTGGGACAAGGAGCGGCGGACGATCGTCAACAACGAATTGCCCGAAATCATCCGGATGCTCAACACGGCGTTCGCCGATCTGACCAACGACCGCAGCGACTATTACCCGGCGGAGCTGCGTGCCGAGATCGATCGCATCAATGCGCGCGTCTATAGCGACGTCAATATCGGCGTCTATCGGGCCGGCTTCGCGACCGTGCAGAACACCTACGAGGAAGGCTGTCGCACCGTGTTCGCCGCGCTCGACTGGATCGAAGAGATTTTGTCGCGCCAACGGTATTTGACCGGGGCGCGCCTGACCGAAGCCGACTGGCGGCTGTTCACGACGCTCGTTCGCTTCGACGCGGTCTATTACAGTCACTTCAAATGCAATCTGCGCCGCATCGTCGACTATCCGAACCTGTCCAACTATCTGCGCGATCTCTATCAGGTGCCGGGCATTGCCGAGACGGTGAACATGGATCACATCAAACGGCATTATTTCATGAGCATGACGGCGATCAATCCGACCCGCGTCGTGCCGCTCGGCCCGGAACTGAATTTTTCGGCGCCGCACGACCGCGGGCGGTTTGCGCGACACTAGATTTGTTTATTGTCGCACGTCCTTTTCCGAAAACCGGCTTGCCGATAGAGAGCGCGCCGATCACTCGGCGCGATCCATGGTAGGAAGGCGAAGCGCGCCGAACGACGCTCCCTTTGCCGGATCGGCGGTCGTGATAACAGCCAATGTGCCGGCGCTGCTCGAAACGGGTTCAAGCGAGGGGGCCGGGCCGCACGCGTGATCCCGTTGCGGGACTGGTTCGCGCGCCGTTCGCCCCCGCCGCACGGGCGGAGCATCCAACGGGCCGGCGCCGATCATTGGTCCTATACCGACATCCGCCCACAGCAGAACGGTGCGGGTAATTGCGTTGCTGATGGTTGACATGTCACTGCCCTCTGTCTGACACGATTAGTGATCGATCTCGTCGGCAGTGCCGTTCGAGCCGGGTGGCTTTGGTCGTTTTTCAGCGATGCCGAGCAGTCCCGCCCGCGCCTGCATCTCGCGCCAGATTTCGACGGGCTCGATCCCCAGATGAAACCACAGCACGATCAGGTGATAGAGAAGGTCCGCGCTTTCGCGCACCACGGCGTCCGAGTTGCGCCGGACGGCCTCGACCGTGACTTCGCACGCTTCCTCAATGAGCTTACGGCTCAGCTTGTGGCGACCTGACTGAAGCAGTTTGAACGTGCGCGGATGATCGGCTTCCGTCACTTCGGCAAGCGCGCCGGAAAGCTGCTCCAGGACCGCCGCTGTTGGCTGTCGCAGCCTTGTTTGCGCCGAATGCAATGGGCTGCCGGAACGCGCCGAAGGCAGTTCGATAAACGGCGCTTTGCCGTCGACAACATCAATAACGTTGCCGGCACGGGCATAGGACCCGTCCTTTTTGCGCAGCTGATTGGTCGTGCGAATTTTCTTCATGGCTCGCCTCTTCGCCGTTCATCGCGGCGCCGAGGCAAACCGGAAGCTACGCGCCGCCGCCGCCCGAGCCGAAATGAAACGCTGCTATTTGATCTGGATTGCGATCCCCACCGGGGTTCCCGCCATGACGCAGAGGCGCCACGGCGGGACGACTAGGGTGTTCGTCCATCGGGTCCTCTCGGGTTTAGGCCGCTACGCGGTGTGGCGGCCAGGCGGCCGCGTGAATATCGATCGGGCGTCCGACCGCTTCGGGCAGCCTTGGTTGAGGCCTATCCGTTGCGGGTACGGCCGCCGGTTGCCAGACGCATTCCAGCGCGCCGGTCCCCAGCGCTCGGTGCCAATGGCAAAAGAGCGGGGCACGGCGGACAGAATGAGGGTAGGGACAGGATGGCATACGATTGCAGTTTGCCGCCAACGTCTCCGAAACGTTGGCTCTTCCGCGCGCGCGCAGATTTGTGCGAGTTTTGCGAACATCGCTCACCTCCAGTTCCGCTGATCGCGGTCGCTGGTGAGCGTTGGGAAGCGCCCGCCTAGTGGAGGTCGCTTGCCATCGCGCAGCCGTTGCTGCCGCGAACAGTGTTGATGTGTTGTGGCGCCGCCGGTCGGATGTGACTCCGGTCAGCGGCACCAAAGATAGTACTGTCCATTTGCTTTCGGTTCAGGTTTCGCAGGGGGCGCCCGTGGAGATTCGGCTCCTTGCCTGCACCTTCACAAGACGCGACCTACCCATTATAGGATACCCGGTACCCTATCCAACCCAAGGTGTCAACGTGCCGCACGCTAAGAGCGAAAAGCTCAAACTGCAGAATTGGGTCCGTCGCGTGCGTGGCCAGGTCGAGGCTGTCGGGCGCGCACTCGAGGAAGAACAGGGGTGCGCGGCGATCCTTCATTTGATCGTGGCAGCGCGTGGTGGGCTCAATAGCCTTATGACCGAAGTGATCGAGGACCACATCCAACTTCACCTCGTCGACGCTACCAAGGAGACCGAGCGGTCGCGCAGCGCGGAAGAACTGATCGAAGCGGTACAAGCCTATTTGAAATGAACGCGGCGCGGGCTCCTGGTCGGGCATCGCGCGAGCCTGCTTAATTCTCGACTCCCGTATCAGTGCTCGATCAAGCACCAGGGCCTTGTTCGCCGAATCATAGGACCTAGGTAATGGGATAGATCGGCCGGATCGGCTTTGTCTTCACGCGGCGACTTCGGTGATCAGCAGGGCGTCGTCGAGCGGATCGATAATGCCCGACAATGACACGCCACATTCTTCGCAGGCGAAGGTGTAACTTTCGAAGCCGCTGGCATCGATCGCGGGATGCGCGCTGCGGCTAAATGCGAAGCTGGCGGCGCAGCGGGGACAGGTGACAAGCTGCCCGCCATGGGGTTTGGCCGGTTCCGGGCGGTCGCGAATGACGCGAGAACGGTTCATCGATGCGTTGCCAATTGCGCTAAATTCCAGCAATGCCGAATCCGGCAGTGGCATTCGATTACGGGATCGCCTCGCAATGTCGGCTGAAATTGACCGATTGCATTTTATAGATGCGATTGTGACCTCGCTAACTCTGCGGAGGTATTCGGCGCACGCTTTCGGGTAAGCCGGTGGGACGGCGAAGGCACGGACGGTGGGCGTGCGTAGATGCAGCGCGTGCCGACGCAAATCCTTCGGCAAATAAAGACGCGCGGAAACGTCCGCTAAAGCTTCGCCGGCGGAGAGATTTTTCTGTTGGAGCGGCCTTTTCGCCGAATTCGACGTTTGTCGCGCTCGGCTTTCTGCCTACCGGGTTCGGGCGGCGCCGGATCTAGCCTGCGAGTTGCCCGAGGTCGGATCGCCCGAAAGGGGAGAGACGGTCCCGCACTTGTGTGTCGTCGCGGCCCGCAGGAACGGGCATCCGCTCGAACACCATCTGTTGTTCTCCCCTGGTGGAGAGGAAGAACGGATAGCGCCGGTAAAGCCCGCTGGACGCTTTCGGAAAGTCGAGCGACATCAGGCTGATCGGCTTGCTCAATTGCGGATAAGGGCGCGCTCCGCATAACGCCTGGTGACCGAAGGCGCGCTGATAGAACGCCTGATGTTCGATGCGCACCGCCGCCAGCATGTCGTCGACGCCAAAATATTCGGACGCCAGCAGGGTGGGCCGCACCGACACGTAGGGGAGGCCGCGATGCAGGCGCGACAGCCGCTCATCGGCAACAAAGCGCGTGATGTCGAGAATGACTTTGCCGGCGTCGAGCCGCGGCTGCAGAATGTCGGGAAAAACATGCAGTGAGGGAAAGTCGGGATGATCCTTATTGCCGATGTGAAGGCGAAGTGAGCTTGCCAACTCGCCGTCGATGTAGAGCCCGAAAATGAAAGCGTTGTCCGCTTCGTCGTCGGCGTCCGTGAAACGTCCGCTGTGGTTCGGCGCAATGGCGCCCTCGCGCAGATAAGCTTGGTAGCGCAGCCGAAAGATCGCCTCTCTTTCCGCCTCAGAGTCCGCTCGCCGGTATTCTATTCGGGAGACGAGAGCCGCAAGGCGGTCGGAGAAGTTTGTCTGAGAGGTTTGAGGAGCCGAAATAATCGAATGCCTGGCCGCAACACTCATAATGACTCTTGCCCCATCACTACCCGGTTACGGCACGCAACGCCGATGTTTAACAGTTCACTAATTTACTGACAATTTTTCACCGCTCGTTAAGGTTAATTTATGGTTGCAAAACGCCTTGACCAGCATCTGACCTGCGAGCGCATGGCAGATTTGCAACAACGGTTGATGAGTTGTTCGGTGAAGAGGTCGACGGCGTGCTGCGTTACCGTCAGGCCGTGTCTGGTTACCGTCAGGCCGCGTCGCTGCGGACGCGTGCCGGCCACGGCGCCTTCTGCGGCGAGACGTACGTGGCGTAAAGAAGCTTGCGCAGGTCGGACGCCGGCATCGGTCGGCACAATAGGTAGCCTTGCACTTCGTCGATGCTGTCCTCGGCCGCGAGCAATTCGAGCTGCTCTTTGGTCTCGACGCCTTCCACCACGACCTGCAATCCCAGTTGCGCGCTCAAACGCGTCACGCCGCGCAGCAAGGTGACCCGGCGCTGGTCGTCGTTCAAATCCTGCAGGAACGACTGGTCGATCTTGACCTTGTGAAATGGAAAGCTGTGCAGATAGCTGAGACTCGAATAGGCGGTGCCGAAATCGTCGAGTGAGATTTTCACGCCGCTGTCCGCGAGCTGCTGCAGGTCGGCGCGGGTGCGCCGGGTATTCTGCAACAATGTCGTCTCGGTTATTTCGATTTCGAGCCGATGGGCCGGCAAATTGGCCGCCGCCAGAGTTTCTCGGACGAGCGCGGGCACGTTGGAGCGATCGAACTGCATCGACGACAGATTGACCGCAACCGCGGTGTCGCCCGGCCAGCGGCGGCATTCCAGACATGCCTTGTAGAGCGCCTGATTGCCAATCTCGACGATGAGGCCCATTTCCTCGGCGACCGGAATGAATTCCGCGGGCGAAACCATGCCGCGCTCGCGATGCGGCCAGCGCAGCAATGCCTCACAGGTCTCGATGCGCCGTGTCTTCAGATTGAAGATCGGTTGATAGTGGAGCTCGAAGGCTTCGCTCTCGGTGGCGCTGCGCAAGTCCAATTCGAGCGCGCGGCGGGCCTGGGCGCTGGCTTCCATCTTGGCCTCGAACCAGCGGAAGGTGCCGCGGCCGTCGGATTTCGCCTGATAGAGCGCGATGTCGGCGTTGCGCAAAAGCTGCTCGGGATCGATCCGGCTTTTGGCGAGCGCAATGCCGATGCTGGCGGTGACCACCACCTTATGCCCGTCGAGATCGTAAGTGCCGGCCACGGCGCTGAGCACGCGCGCCGCCAGCGCTTCGCCCTGCTCGAGCGATTTGATCGGCGCTTGCAGAATGACGAACTCGTCGCCGCCGAAGCGCGAGATCACATCGGCGTCGCGGATCGTGTTCTTGAGCCGTTCGGCAACGGCTTCCAGCAGCATGTCGCCACGGGTGTGGCCAAGCGTGTCGTTGACCTGCTTGAACTGGTCGAGATCAATGAAGTGGATGGCGCACATGTTGTCGGCGCGCCATTCGTTGAGCGCGCGCTCCATGCGGTCGCGCAGCACCACGCGGTTGGGCAGGCCGGTCAAGGCATCGAAGCGGGCCAGGTGATTGATCTTGGCCTCGGCGATCTTGCGCTCGGTGATGTCCTCACTCAACACCACCATGCCGCCGTTCTCCATCGGCTGAACGGTGAATTCGAGCGTGCGGCCGTTCATCAAGTCGAGGACGAAAGCGGAATTGTCGGTGCCGGCAAGCCGCGCGCCCAGATGATCGATCAGGGTCTGCGTGCCGGTTTCCGACAGCAAGCCGGATTTGCCGACGGCGCCGACCACCTCGCGTACGTAGAGGCCCTTCAGCTCAAGCTCGGCATCGAGCCCGAGCTGCTGCTTGAGCTTGCCGTTGGAGACGACGACCCGGCGCTTGGCGTCGAACATGCACAGGCCGTGCGGCATGTTGTTGATCGCGGTATCGAAGCGCTTGGCCAACAGCGACATGTCGCGCGAAGAGATCACGGCATCGAGCAGCGTGCGGCGCAGCCGGTCGGCAATCAGCTTGATGGCATAGAAGGTCGGCACCAAAAGCGCCGCGAAGATCCAGTGAAACAGATTCCCATAGAGCAGCAGCGCCGCCGTCATCGGCGCCCAGGTGCAAACGATTTGCACGATGACAAAGCGCGGATTGGCGAAGTTGCGGCCGAAGATTCCGGCGGCGTACGCCAGCGTCATGGAGAAGCTGACCAGATCCGCGAACGGATCGTTGGTGCGCGAGAACGAGATGAAGCACCAGAGACCGAGCAGAGCCAGAATGATCGAGGCGCCGACGCCGTAGCGATATTCCCAGCGCCGGGCCATTTCCGGCGTGGTCACCTTCTCGCGCGTACGCAAGTAGGTGTGCATCATGTAGCCGCGCGCGCACGCCACGACGGCGACGGCAATCGCGCAATACAGGATGAGAGGATCACCGGTCTTCCAGTAGGTGACCAGGATCGAGCCGATGACGAACAGCGTCCCAACGAGAAGCGTGCGCGCTTCTTTGAAAAGCGAATTGACCAGCGGAAGATAAATTTCCGGCGGAAGCGCTTCGTGGGGTTGGCGAGTCCGGAGCGCGGAACTCATTACACCTTACCGTGAACAGTCGCGATGTGGCAAAATCAAACGCGCGAATATCACTCAAAGGTCTTCCCATCGAGTAAATATGAATGGTCTGTTTCTGTAGATGTCGCGGCATTAACGAATTGCCGGATAGACCATTAGCGCGGTGTTTACGGCGCGGCCGCGTTCCGGGCGCTGCAGGTATGCGTGGGCGAGGGCGCGCAGCCCCCGCGGTGGTTAGCGAACGTGTAATCGCTGTCAGCGAATTTTAGCGAAATCGCCGTGACGACCGAGCCCATCTTTGAAACGCGTAGCGCCGCCGACTCCGTCGCGGATCAACGCTTCGCGCCCGTTGTACCATTCCTGAATCAGCGCATCGCGCACGGGAAGGCCGTGGCTCTTGATCGCCGAGCGGCGATCGGCGCGCACGCACACCTGCGGGAAGCGAGCGATCTCCGCCGCCAATTCTTCCGCTTTATCGCGGGCGCCGCCCTTCGGCGTCACATATTCGCACAGGCCGATACGCATGCATTCGTCGGCGGGGACCTTGCGGCCGGTGAGAATGATTTCCAGCGCGCGCCCCTGGCCGACGATACGCGGCAACCGTACGGTGCCGCCGTCGATCAACGGCACGCCCCAGCGCCGGCAATACACCCCAAAATACGAACTCGTCTGCCATGACGCGAAAATCGCACCACAGGCCAAGCTCCATGCCACCGGCGACGGCCGGGCCTTCGATGGCGGCGATCACCGGCTTGTCCAGTTCGAGCCGTGACGGCCCGAGCGGACCGCGCGGAATTTCGCCGCCATTGCCGCGCGGCCCGGCAGGCGCGATGTCGAGTTCACCGAGCGGATAGTCGGCATTCAACGTGCTGACATATTTGAGGTCCCAGCCGGCGCAAAAGGCGCCGCCGGCGCCGTAGAACACGGCGACCGATGCGGTCTTGTCGGCGTCGAATTCGAGAAAGGCCGCGGTCAGCGCGTCGGCGCTTGCCGGGTCCATGGCGTTGCGCGCTTCCGGCCGGTCGTGGATCACCGTCCATACCGCGCCGTTCTTCTCGATTCTCACTGCCATTGGTCGATCCTCTCCCTTGTGCTTTGTTGGTCTTTGTTCGTCTTCCCGAGGCGTCGGCGTGCGGAATGCACTTCGCAAAAGCCGAGTTGCCCGCAGGTATCAGATCGTCGTGATTTTCCAGATAGTCGCCGCGGTGGTGCTCAGCGGTTTGCGAAAGTCGGAACGCGGCGCTCGGCCATCGCCTTGACGCCTTCCTTGAAATCGTCGGTCGTGCGCAGCCGCATCTGCTCGGCAAGTTCGCGCTCGGTTGCTGCGAGAACACGAGCGGCGAGATCCCCTCGCAGGGTCGCGCGCGTGGCCACCAGTCCGAGCGGTGCGTTTTCGGCGATCTCGGCGGCGAGCGCGAGCGCTGCGCTGCGCACCTGGTCCTGCGGCACCAGAAGATCGGCAAGACCCATGCCAAAGGCTTCGTCGCCGGTGAAGCGGCGGCTCGTATAAAACACCAAGGCGGCTTTGCTCGGGCCGATGACGGCCGGCAGCGTCACCGTCAGGCCAAATCCGGGATGAAAACCGAGCCGCGTGAAGTTGGCGCAGAACCGCGCTTCGGGGCAGGTAACGCGCAGATCGCCCACCATCGCCAGTCCCAGGCCGCCGCCGACGGCGGCGCCGTGAATGGCCGCGACGATCGGCTTCTTGGTGCGAAACAGCCGGTTGCCTTCGACGTAAAGATGCGCGGCGCCCGGCGCCGGTCCGCTCAACAACGCGCTGCCGTCGCTGTCGTCGCCGCCGAAATCGGCGCCGGCACAGAAAGCTTTTCCTTGCGCCGCGAGCACCAGCGCGCGGCAATCCGTGTCGTCATCAAGCGCTTCGAAGGCGGCAGCAAGCTCTTTGATCAGCGCGACGTCGAAAAAATTATGCGGCGGCCGCCTGATCTCGATCAAGGCCACATGGCCGGTCTTTTGTACGCCGATATCCCGGAAGGGTCTCATGCCATACCTCGCGACTGTGATGCCGCCATCAATGATACGCCGCAAGGTTCGCGGCAAGCGTAGGCTTTCGCCGTGAACTAAAGATCCTTTCGGTACTGAATGAAGCCCGTGCGTTTTGCTATCCGGTCGTAAAGCCCGATGGCAACTGAATTCGTTTCATGCGTCAGCCAATAGACACGCGCGCAGCCCTCGCGTGCGGCCAGCGCATAGACATACTCGATCAGCATGCGGCCGATCCCGCCTTGTCGCACGGTCGGCGCGACGAAGAGGTCTTGCAGATAGCAATAGTCGCCTGCGGTCCAGCAGGAGCGGTGGCGGATGTGATGAACGAGCCCGACAGCGTCGGCACCCTTCCACGCCAGTGCGCCGCCCATGGGCTCCGCAGCATCGAGCAAACGCGCCCACGTCAGCGCGGTGGTGTCGGGCGGAATGTCGACCGCATAGAAGACCTGATAGCCTCTCCACAACGGTAGCCAGTGCGCTTGGTCCTCGGCGCGAAGCGGCCGAACCTCGATATCGCTCTCGCGCGTCATTGAACCTCCAAGCCTCTCCGCGTAACTGCCACGCGATCTTATCAGCACTAGAGCACTTCCCGATTAAGTGGAATTGGGAAGTGCTCTAGGTTTTTTGTCGTCGCATGTCCCTTTCGGAAAACCGGCATCCACTTTTCCGGGACATGCTCTAGCAGCCTCGACCGCAACGCCGATCCGATCTAGGTTTGCCCGGCCGCTGGCTTCAACGGCCGCGGGCTTTCGGGAGGGCCGCTCTTGAGTAAGCGCAATGCCACCGCCGCGGTGATCGGCGCGGGCGATTTCATCGGCTCGGCGATTGCCAGGAAATTCGCTGCCGAAGGCTTCACGGTCTTTGCCGGACGGCGCAATGCCGACAAGCTCGCGCCGCTTGTCGATGCGGTGGAATCCGCTGGTGGCACCGTCGTCGCGCGCGGGCTCGATGCCCGCAAGGAAGACGACATCACGGCGTTCCTGCGCGAGGCCGATGCGCACGCGCCGCTCGAAGTCTGCGTTTTTAATGTCGGCGGCAACGTCAATTTCCCCGTGCTCGACACCACCGAGCGCGTATTCCGCAAGGTCTGGGAGCTCGGCTGCTATGCGGGCTTCCTCACCGGCCGCGAGGCGGCACGGTTGATGCTGCCCCGCGGCGGCGGGTGCATCTTCTTCACCGGTGCGACAGCAAGCCTGCGTGGCGGCGTCGGCTATGCGGCTTTCGCCAGCGCCAAGCACGGCTTGCGCGCGGTCGCGCAAAGCATGGCGCGCGAACTCGGCCCGAAGAATATTCATGTCGCGCATCTGATCATCGACGCCGGCGTCGATACCGCCTTCGTGCGCGAGCGCATCAAACAGAAAGGCGGCGACGCCGCTCTCGACAATCTGCAGCCCGACCAGCTCATGAATCCGGCGTCGGTCGCCGAAGCCTATTGGCAGCTCTATCGGCAGCCGCGCGACGCCTGGACGTTCGAGCTTGACGTGCGGCCTTATGGCGAGGTGTGGTGAAATGACGAAGGTGGAGTTTCATTTCGATTTCGGCAGTCCGAACGCCTATTTGGCGCATCAGGTCATTCCCGAGATCGAGGCGCGCACTGGGGTGAAATTCGAATACGTGCCGATCCTGCTCGGCGGGGTATTCAAGCTCACCAACAACGCCTCGCCGGCAGAAAAGCTTGCCGGCATCAAGAACCGTCTGGAATACGAGCGGCTCGAGCTGCAGCGCTTCATCCGCCGTCACGGCATCAAAAAATTCATCTGGAATCCGTTCTTCCCGGTCAACACGCTTCTGACCATGCGGGGTGCGGTCGCGGCGCAGTTCGACGGCGTGTTCGATCGCTATGTCAACGCGGTGTTCGCAGCGATGTGGGGCGAGCCGAAAAAGATGGACGATCCGGAGGTTGCCGCGGCGGCTTTGCAGCAGGCCGGCCTCGACGGCCCGCGGCTGATGGCGCGCACGCAGGAGCCGGAGGTCAAGGGGCGCCTGTTGAAAAACACCGAAGCATCGGTTGGGCGCGGCACGTTCGGCAGCCCGACCTTTTTTGTCGGCGACGAGATCTTTTTCGGCAAGGATCGGCTGCGTGATGTCGAGGAGGAGATCGCGCGGGCGAAGGGATAGCCGCTCCGTTTATTTCCGCTTGTCTATATGAAGGAGGGTCGCCCGGATCTGGATTTCGCCAGACGCTTCATCGGAGATCTTCAGAGGCGCTGTTAAGCCTGAGCGATGGATGTGTACCCTCTCCCCTTGCGGGAGAGGGTATCTCAGGATTCCGACCAAGCGCAGCCCGGTGAGGGGGTTCGGGCCCTCACCCATTCTTTTTGCGGAACCGTCGAGCAGCCCTCTCCCGCGAGGGGAGAGGGCACGATGACGGCGCCCCGCTTGCGGGCGTGAGCGGAAAGTCATCGATCCGCCGGCGCTGGCACCGTCATCCATCCTCCGCCACTGCGATCGCGTGAAAGAACGTGCCGGTAACGTGGCCGCGGCGGCCGCCCTGGCTGCCGAGCGGTTTTCCGTCGGCATCGGCAATAGCGGCAAAGGGATTGTCGCCGCCCGCCGACATCAGCGTCGCATAGTGGAATTCGTGGCCGCGAATGAGCGTGCCGGCGTCGCCCAGGACGCTCGCCGACAAAAGCTGCGCGGTGCGGTAGCCGAGATGCAGCTTGCGTTTGGCGAAACTCGTCCAGTGGCCGAGCAGCCCGGTCATGACGTGGCGTCTGCCAGTGGCGTCCTCCAGGCTTTGGCCGAGCACCATGTAGCCGCCGCACTCGCCGTGCACCGGGCGGGCCTCGGCAAATCGCGCGAGGCCTTCTGCGAAATTGCGCGCGCCCGCCAGCGCTTCGGCGTGCAGCTCCGGATAGCCGCCCGGCAGCCAGCAGCTATCGGCGTCCGGCGATGGCGCTTCATCCGCAAGCGGTGAGAACGGCAGGATTTCAGCGCCGGCGCGGTGCCAAGCCTCGACCACGTGCGGATACACGAAGCTGAAGGCCTGGTCGCGCGCGAGCGCGATGCGCTGGCCGGGCGGTGGCAGCGCCGCTGGTCGGTCACTGGCCGATTTTGGGTTGAACAGGCCCGCGCAGCGCAAAAGGCCGTCGAGGTCGATATGGCGCCCGACAGTGTCGGCGAGCCGGTCGATCAGCGCTGCGAGATCGGTATGCTCTGCTGCCTGGATGAGGCCAAGATGCCGCTCCGGCAGGGCGAGCGCGGTGTCGCGGGGCAGCGCGCCGAGCACCGGAATATCCAATGCGGTGATTGCATCGGCAACGAGCGCGCGATGGCGCTCGCTGGCGACGCGATTGAGAATGACGCCGGCGATGCGCACGGCCGGATCGTGCGTGGCGAAGCCGCGCACCAGCGCTGCTGCCGATTGCGCTTGCCGCGCCACATCGAGCACCAGCACGACCGGCAGTCCAAAATGCGCGGCGAGATCGGCGGTGGTGCCGCGCCGACGCACACTGCCGGCCGCCGCGCCGTCGAACAATCCCATTACGCCTTCGATTACGACGATATCGGCGCCGTTGGCGGCCTCGCTTGCGAGGCGATCTAGCAAATTCGCCGACATCGCCCAGCTATCGAGATTGACGCTCAACGTGCCGGTGGCCGCGGTATGAAATGCCGGATCGATGTAATCCGGTCCGGCTTTAGCGGAGCCCACCGCGAGCCCTCGCCGGCGCAACGCTGCCAACAGGCCGAGCGTCAGCGTGGTTTTGCCGGCGCCCGAATGGGCCGCAGCGATGATGAAGCCGCGCGCGGTCATTGCGGGAAATATCCGTGCGCGCCGCTCATGCCGCGCCTCCGCGGAAGCGGCGGCGGTAGTCGGGATCGTAAAGCGCGCTGTCGCGGAAGTTCTCGGCGGCGAGCGCCGGTCCGATCATGATCAATGCCGTTCGCTCGATGCGCGCGGCCGCGACCGTGGCGGCGATGTCGGCGAGCGTGCCGCGCAGGATGCGTTGCTCGGGCGTGCTCGCCTGCACCACGACGGCGGCCGGGCATGCGGCGCCGTAGAATGGCGTAACCTCGCCGACGATTTTATCGATGGCGTGAATGGCCAGATGCAGAACCAGTGTCGCGCCGCTCGCCGCAAAGGTCGCAAGCGTTTCCTTCTCGGGCATGCGCGAGGCGCGTCCGCCGACGCGGGTGAGCACGACGCTCTGCGCCACTTCCGGCACGGTGAGCTCGCATTGCAAGGCTGCGGCCGCGGCGGCGAAGGCGGGCACACCGGGCGTCAGCGTGTAGGGGATGCCGCGACGATCGAGGCGGCGCAGTTGCTCGGCGAGCGCGGAATAGATCGAGAGATCGCCCGATTGCAGGCGCGCCACGTCGTGGCCCGCCGTATGCGCAACAACGTATTCGGCCTCTATCTCGTCGAGCGAGAGCGGCGCCGTGTCGACGACGCGCGCACCCTCCGGGCAATATGAAAGAAGGCCGCGCGGGACGATCGACCCGGCAAAAAGACAGACCGGACAGCGGGCGATCAGATCGCGGCCGCGCACGGTGATCAGGTCCGCCGCCCCCGGCCCGGCACCGATGAAATGCACGGTCATGATGCGGACTCCGGCGGAGTGGCGGCGAGCGCGCAGGTGGCGGTACCGACCGTGAGGCGCGGCACAATCAATGTGCTTCTCGGCCCGGTGGCTGCGAGCGCGGCGGCTTCCGCTACGGAGCCGACGCCGGCAAATGCCGCCACGCGTGCGGAATGGGTTTCGACGCGGTCATTGGCGGCGACCAATTCGCGCTCCGGCACAATGATCAGCGAGACGCCGAAGGCCTGCACGGCGGCGTGAATGCCGGTCTCGCTCTCCTTGGAGGCGATCGTCGCGATCACGTCGAGTGCGTCGGCGTCGATGTGTGCGCGTGCAAGCGCCATGCGGACGGCCGCCTCGATATCGGACGCCGACGTGCCGCTCCTGCATCCGATCCCGGCGGCAATCACGGTTTGACCCACGACCACTGGGTGACCGGGAGTGCCGGTCGCCAAGCGGATTTTCCGCCGACCGCGCCGGCGCGCGCCAGCGCCACGCGTATCAACTCGCCGCCCAACGCGGCGTGACGCGCGATCAGCAGCGCTTCGCTTTCGAGCGTGACCACGTTGACCACCAGACGGCCGCCGCCACGCAATGCCTGGATCGCCACATCGAGCACGCCGGCATCGTTCGCGCCGCCACCCACGAAAATCGCATCCGGTGGCGGCAGGTTTGCAAGCGCCACGGGCGCCGTGTTTTGTACGACCTCGAGAGATGGCACGCCGAAGGCGGCGGCGTTACGCGCAATGCGCGCCGCCCGTTCGGCATCGACTTCGATGGCGATCGCTCGCATGAATAACGGATCGGCCAGCATCCACTCGATGGCGACCGAGCCGGCTCCGGCGCCGACGTCCCAAAGAAGCTCACCGCGCCGCGGGGCGAGTGAGGACAACGTCACGGCGCGCATTTCGCGTTTGGTGATCTGGCCGTCATGCTCGAACAGATGATCGGCGAGGCCGGACGAACGGGCGATGATACGGGCGTCCGGTGCGGCTTCGACTTCGATCGCGACCGTATTCAGCGCATCGACCGTGCCGAAATGAAATTCCGCAGCCGTCGTGGCTTGCATACGCTCGCGCGGACCGCCAAGGGCTTCAAGCAGTGTCAGCCGTGAGGCGCCGAACCCCAGACTGGTCAGGAGTTGCGCCAGGGACGCCGGTCCATCGCCGTCCGAGGTCAGGACAAGAAGGCGCGTGCCGGGCTGCAGATGCGGTCGGATGAGATCGAGGTTGCGGCCGTGCGCTGAGAGCAGCGCGGTGTGCGGCAACGACCAGCCGAGTTCCGCCGCCGCGAGACTGAAAGCCGAGGGCGCGGGCACGACCAGCATCTCGCGCGCATCGATCGTGCGCGCCAGCGTGGCGCCTACGCCGTAAAAGAAGGGATCGCCGGATGCGAGCACGCAGACCTGCCGGCCGCGATGGCGCGACACCTCTTCGGCAGCGCTGTCGAAGGGGCTCGGCCAAGGCCGCGCAGCGCCGCGAATGAGCGACGCGGCCAAAGCAAGATGGCGTTTGCCGCCAAGTACAATCTCCGCCGCGCCGATCAGG
Organism: uncultured Alphaproteobacteria bacterium; assembly: GCA_963818155.1. GTDB lineage: Bacteria > Pseudomonadota > Alphaproteobacteria > Rhizobiales > Xanthobacteraceae > BOG-931. Next base: position 680,169 of record CAWFRC010000008.1, on the reverse strand, counting down.
CTGCGTGCGCTCGGGCTCAAGCCGGCAACGCCGTCTTCGCCGATGCCGACGATGGACAGCCAGCGTGTCGATGCGGCACCCTCGGGCGCAATGGTTTCAGGAAGCGGCATGATGCGCGTCCTTATTCTTGGCGGCACGAGCGAAGCGCGGCTGCTGGCGGAGCGGCTGGCCGGACGCCCCGTGCTCGCCGTGACGCTCTCGCTTGCCGGACGAACTGCCGCCCCGGCGCAGCAGCCGGTGCCGGTGCGCAGCGGTGGTTTCGGCGGGGCGGCCGGCCTTGCCGATTACCTCACGCGCGAGCGCGTCGATATTTTGATCGATGCCACGCATCCGTATGCCGGCCGGATCTCGGCCAATGCGGCCGCGGCCGCGCGCGCAACCGACGTGCGTTTCGTTGCCTTGCGCCGTCCGCCGTGGGTCGAATGCGCTGGCGATCGCTGGACCGAGGTGCACAATCTGGCCGATGCCGTGCGCGTCCTCGGGTCTGCGCCACGACGCGTCTTTGTTCCGCTCGGCCGCAACGACCTCGCAGGGCTGATGCAAGCGCCGCAGCACTTTTATTTGATCCGCAGCGTCGATCCGGTCGATCCGCCCTTGCGGCTGCCGCATGCGTTCTACGTGACCGGCCGCGGGCCGTTTCCCGAAGCGGATGAGATCACGCTGATGCGCATGCACGGCGTGGACATCGTGATCGCCAAGAATAGCGGCGGCGATGCGACCTACGGTAAGATCGCGGCGGCACGCGCCCTCGGCGTCCCGGTGATCATGTTGCGCCGGCCGTTGCTTGCTGACGTGCCCAGCGTCGAGACGGTCGCGGAGGCTGTCGCGTTGATCGATCATGCGTTCGGCTCGGCGGAAGCGCGCGGCGTATAGACCAACGGCAGCTTTCCGGGCCGCGCCAGCACACGCGTTTCGCGCGAGCCGATAATCACCAGCGTCGCCATGTCGGCTTCGAGCTTCGCGGCATGCTCGAGCGTGACGACGTCGATATGCTCGTCGGCGCGAGTCACGGCCCGGCCGAAAACGACCGGAGTTGACGGCGGCAGATGGCGGCGCAGCCGTTCGAGCGCGGCGCCGAATTGCCACGGCCGCGCACGCGACATCGGATTATAAAGCGCGATCACAAAGCCCGCGCTTGCCGCCGCCTCGAGCCGCCGCTCGATCAGTTCCCATGGCTTGAGATTGTCGGACAGCGACAGCGCGCAGAAATCGTGGCCGAGCGGTGCACCGATCCGCGCCGCGACCGCGAGCATCGCGGTGATGCCAGGAACAATGGCGACGTCGAGCGCGCGCCAGCTCTCCGGGCCCGATTCGATTTCCTCGCACACGGCGGCCGCCATGGCGAATACGCCGGGATCGCCGCCCGACACGACGGCGACGCGCACGCCCTGCGCCGCGTGCCGGAGCGCCGCTGCGGCGCGGGCCCGCTCCTCACGATTGTCGGATGCGTGCCGGGTCTGGCCGGCGCGCGGCGGCAGGCGATCGAGATAAGGGCCATAGCCGTATAATGCGCGTGCGTCTGCAAGTGCCGTTTCGGCTTCAGGCGTGAGACAGCTGGAATCGCCCGGCCCGAGCCCGACGACGGCAAGATGTCCGCTCATCGGCGCTCCTCCCAGCCGGGCACCAGCACGATGGCAAAATAGGGCGCGTCGTCGTCGGCTCTTGCCGCGAGCGGAATCATTTTCGCATCCGTCATGGTGCCGCGCTCGACATAGATGGCGCGCGGCAGCCGCCCGCTTGTTGCCAGGGCGCGGCGTACCTTCGCGAGGTGGCGTCCGACTTTCATCACCACCGCGGCGTCGGAGCCGGACAGACGCCGGGCCAGTTCATCTTCCGGCAACGTCGCCGGCAGCACGGCGAAGACGTCGTCGCCCTGTGCGATCGGCGTACCGGCTGCCGACCAGCAGCCCGACATGCCGGTGACGCCGGCAACGATCTCACTTGAAAACCGCCGCGCCAGCCGTGTGTGCACGTGCATGTAGGAGCCGTAGAACAGCGGATCGCCTTCGCAGATCACCGCCACCACGCGTCCGGCCTCGATATGCGCGGCGATGGCCGCCGCAGCCTGGTCGTAGAAATCGCGCAGAGCGTCGCGATAGGCTGTGCTGCAACTCGGCAGCTCGGTCGTTACCGGATAAGCGAGCGGCAGCTCGACGACCTCCGGTCGCAGGTGTGCCGCCGCGATGGTGCGCGCATGGCTCACCTTTCCGGCCTTGGCGAAATGCGCAACCACGTCGGCTTCTGCAATCGTCCGAACGGCCTTGAGCGTAATCAGCTCCGGGTCGCCGGGGCCGACGCCGACGCCGATCAGTTTGCCCGCGCTCACAGTCCGGCCCTCGCCAGGGCGTTGATGGCAGCCGCGGTCATGGCGCTGCCGCCGATGCGGCCGCGCACGATCAAAAACGGTATGCCGCGCGGGTCGGCCGCAAGCGCGTCCTTCGATTCGGCGGCGCCCACGAAGCCGACCGGAATGCCGAGGATGGCCGCCGGTTTCGGCGCGCCGGCATCGAGAAGCTCCAACAGCCGGAACAACGCCGTCGGCGCATTGCCGATAGCGACCACAGCGCCGGCGAGCCGCTCCCGCCATAGTTCGAGCGCCGCCGCCGAACGCGTGGTCGCGAGCTCGTTTGCCAGATCGCGGACCCGCGGATCGTTGAGCGTGCAGATCACATCGTTGCGCGCGGGCAGCCGCCCGCGGGTGATGCCATGCGCCACCATCTCCGAATCGCACAGAATAGGCGCCCCGGCGGCGAGTGCCTGGCGTGCCGCCGCGACAACATTCGTGCCGAATACGATCTGTCGCGCCATCTCCACCGCGCCGCATGCGTGGATCATCCGCACCGCGACATCGGCCTCGGCAGCGGAAAAGCCCGACAGGTCGGCCTCGGCACGAATGATGGCGAACGAACGCTCGTAGATCGCCGTGCCGTCGCGCAGATAGCTTTCTTCAGGCAAAGTCGCTTTCGGTCGACCTTGCTCAGACGTCACGGGTTTCGTCTGAGCTTGCTCAGACATGGCCGCTCTCTTCTGCTGGGCCGTTGATGAATCGCGCGACTGCACCGGGCAGCTCGTCCACCGAAGTTGTCGCGAAGGCGATATCGCGCGCGGTGCCGCCGGCAATAAGTGCGCAGCCGGCGGATGTGCCGACGACCGTGAGTCCCGCTCGCTTGGAATGCGCGCAGCCTTTGCTGCAGCCGGAAATATGAATATCGAAGGTCGGGCCCAACCGCGATGCGGCGATTTCCGTTATGCGCGGCGCCAACGCGCGGGCCGGGATATGGGCTGACGCACAGATCGGCGCGCCGGCACAGGCGAAAACATGACGGCGTCGATCGTCAGCGCGCACAATAAAACCGAGACCTTCCGTCGCCGCCGTCAGCGGGGCAACGGCCTGCTGCGCCAGCCCGACGATCAGAATGACGCGCCCCGGCGCGGCGTGCACGCCGCTCGCGCCCTGCGCCGCCGCCATTTGCATCAATTTGTCCAGCGCCGTCGCGTCCGCGTGCCCAAAGGCAAGGCCAAGGCCGCAGGCGAACGTGCGGTCGCGTGACGGATGGGCACCGATCGGCTCGCCGGGTTTTTGCACGCCGGCCGGTGGCGCGTCAGATATCAAAAAATCGGCGATCGTCGTGCGGAAAGCTTCGCCCGCGTCGGCGGCCACAAGATCACGCGCGCGGGCGCCATGCCCGCTGCGGGCGATGACGTCCAAGATGTGCAGGGTCACTTCGACAGCATCGTCGAGCGCCACCGTGCCCAGCGGCAGCGCGGTTGTTTGATCGCCCGCAGCGGCGACATGGAACACGATCTGGTCGTCAGTGCGCCCGGCCTGCAGACGCACATCGGCGACGAGCTTGCCGAGGCCGATCGCTCCACCGCCATCGACGATGACAGAGACCTTGGGCGCGAGGTGTTGGGGCAGCGGTGTCCTGGCCAGCGCCCCGCGCAACGCGGCCGCGATGGCGCCCGCATCCAAAATCTCGTCGGCGTCGAGTCCGGCGAGCGGATTGCTCAGCACCGGGATCGTGTCAGCCATCGCAATTCCGAGCCCGCCGACGGCGTCGGCAAAACGGATCGCCGAAGCGGCGTTCAGTCCGCGAACCTGGATACTGCCGCGCGCGGTGATCTCGATGATGCCGTTACCGTGCTGGCGCGCCGCCGCGCAAAGCCCGCGAAACGCATCGAGCGCAATCGTACCGGTGGGCAATAGCCGCGCTAGCAATCCGTCGCCGGTCGGCATCGGCGCCGACAGGCTCGGACAGGCGCCACGCCGCAGCGGGCTTCCGGCTGGAGTTCGAAAGGGTTTGAGCAGGCGTCACGATCATCGCACGGGATTCCGCCCGCGCTCCTTTTCCTCTCCCGCAAGGGGGACGGGATCATAGCGCAAAGCCGCGAGCGTGGCCTCGACGTCGTTACGGCGCGGATGCCAAAGGCCACGCTGCCGTGCGGCCTCGAGACGGTCAGCGATCGCCGCAGCGGCTTGCGGATTTTCGCGAAGCAGAAAGTCACGCACCGCAGCGTCAGCCACATAGGCGTCGTGGAGGAGATCGAACAATTCGCTCGCCACCGCGCCGGTGGTGGCGGCGAAGGCGACAAGGCGGTCGACCGTCTCGGCAAGCTCGGCGGCGCCCCGATAGCCATGCCGCATCTGGCCGGCGATGAAACGCGGATGGATCGCGCGCCCGCGCACGATCCGAGCCAACGCCGCCGACAAGCTCCGGGCACGCGGGCGCTGCGGATCGGTCACGTCGAGCATGACGAGATCGGCAGCGCGGCCGAGCATTTTCGCCGCCGCGGCGAAGCCGCCCACGAAGGCCACATCTTCTGCGCCTTCCAGGAGATCGCGCGCCGGATCGTCGCTCGCATGAATGAGAAGATCGGCCTCGGCGACACGCTCGGCGAACGCACCGTCCGCTTCGTCACCCTCGCCGGCGGCGCCCGCATAGGCATGCGAGGTGGCCGCGAGATAAGCGGCGCCGATAGTTTGCGTATCGGCGTTGCGGTTGAGCAGATCCTCGACGCCGGCGCCGTAAGCGCCCGGTGCCGTACCGAAAATGCGGTCCAGTCGCGCCCCGCCATTCGCGCGCCGCGCCTGCGCCAATGGATTTTCATCCGCGGTTTCGTCGCGCGCCGCGACCGCCTGCACGGCGGCATCGAGCAGCGCGATCTGTGCCGGAAACAGGTCGCGGAACAATCCGGAAATGCGCCAGGTGACGTCCACCCGAGCGCGCCCCATCGCGGCTGTCGGCAACACTTCGACGCCAGTCACGCGGGCGCTGGCGGGATCCCAGACCGGCCGGCAGCCCATGAGCGAAAGCCCCTGCGCGATCTCTTCGCCGCCGGTGCGCAAGGTCGCGCTGCCCCATAGATCGATCACCACCGAGCGCGGCAACTCGCCGTGGCTTTGCAGGTGCGCGCGTACGATTTCATCGGCGGCGAGGCGGCCGAGATCCATGGCGGTCGGCGTTGGCAGGGCGCGTGGATCGGCGGTGAAGAGATTGCGCCCCGTCGGCAGCACGTCGCGCCGCCCGCGCGACGGCGCACCCGCAGGTCCGGGCGCAATGCGGCGGCCATCAAGCGCCGCGAGCAACGCGGCGCGTTCGGCGACGGCGCTCGCCTGCCATTGCGGATCGTCGATGCCGGCGGGGCTGCGGCCATAAATGTGGAGGCCGTCCTTGATGCCGAGGTCTTTCACATCGCACAGCCAGGCGTCGATCCGGCGCAGTGCGTCGTCGGCCGTTGCGGTCGTGCTCACACCGGCTTCGCGGGCGAGGCCGCTGCGTTGCGCTGTTTCCACGATCAGTTTCGCCAGCCGTTCTCGCCGGCGCCGATCAAGCCCTTCGGCTTGTGCATATTCGTCGATCAGGCGCTCGAGCTCGCGGGCGTCGCCAGAAAGCGCACCGCTTGTCAGCGGCGGCGGCAGATGGCCGATGGTGACGGCGGCGACGCGGCGTTTGGCCTGCGCGGCTTCGCCCGGATTGCTGACGATGAAAGGATAGATGACCGGCAGCGCTCCGGTGACGATCTCGGGAAAGCAGGCGCGCGTCAGCGCTACCGATTTGCCCGGCAGCCATTCGAGCGTACCGTGCGCGCCCATATGCACAAGCGCGTCGGCACGCGCGACATGTTGCAGCCAAAGCCCGAATGCCACCAGCGCGTGACGCGGCGGCAGTGATGGGTCGTGATAATCGGCGCGGCGGTCGGCGTTGCGGCCGCGATCCGGCGGCAAGGCGACGATGACGTTGCCGAATATCCGCGCGCGGAAGCGGAAGGCGCCGTCGCGCAGATCCGGATCGCTTTCGGGCGCGCCCCACGCTTCGGTGAGTTGCGCCGCAGCTTCAGGCGGGATCTGCAAAAGCAGCGTCCGGTACTCGGCGAGCGTGAGCGCACAATCATCCGCGCCGGTCGCGACTGCGGCGAGCAGTGTTGAGATTTGAGCCGGCGCCTTCGCGACCAGATAACCGGCGGCCGCCAGATCATCGAGCAGGGCAAGCACGCTCGCCGGCACATCCAGGCCGACGGCGTAACCGGTACGGCCGGGAGCGCCCGGATAATCGGGCATCAGCACCGCGATCGTGCGTGTGTCGCGTGGGCGTGCCTGTAAGTGCACCAACGCCGCGATGCGGTCGGCGACGATAGCGACGCGATCAGGCTCGGCGCGGCTTGCGAGCGCAGTGAAAGCGAGTTGTTGCTGCGCCGGCAGTGCGTCCTTGAAGGCGATGGCGCCGGCAAGAATGCGGCCGTCAAGCTCCGGCAAAACGACGTGCATCGCCAGATCGGCAGCGCCGAGCCCGCGCACGCTTTCGCGCCACGCGGCACGGCGGGTCGTTGCGCTGACAACCTGTACGATCGGAACGTCGGTGCCGGCAAAGGGCGACGCCTCGCTGTCGCCGCTATCCGCGGCGAATGCCGTCATGGTGACGATGACGGATGGGTTCAGGCGGCCAAAAGCATCTTTGAGAAAGGCCGCCGCGTCACGATCCTTGAGGCTTCCAACAAACAGCGGCGCGGGTGCAAGCCCGCGCGCGACGAGCGCCGCGCACAAGGCGTCCACCGGCGCGGTGTCGGATGCCAGCAACAGCGCGCGATAGAAGACGATCGGAATGACGGCTTTGCCAATCTCAAGTCCAGACATCAGGCGGTCGAGTTCGACCGCGCCTTGTCCAGGCAAATAACCGCCGAGGCGCGGCAGCGGTTTAGGCGCCGGGCTTTCCAGCGCCACACCGGCATGGCCGGCAAGCCGCCGCAATAGGGCACGGAGATTGTCGCGGCCGCCTTCACGAAAATATTGCAACAACGTGTCGAGTTCGTCCGCCGGCAAGGTCGACGCAGCCGTGAGCCGCGCATCGTCGCGGTCTTCGCCCGGCAAAATAGCGAGGGCGATGCCGCGCGCGCGCGCCAGCGCGGAGAGGCGCTCGATTCCGTATCGCCACCAATCGAGACCGCCGAGGAGGCGAACGACGACGATCTTGGCGTGGGCGCCCACGCGCTCGATCCACAGATCGACCGACATCGGATGGCGCAGGTCGCGCAAATGCGCGAGCCGCACGCTCGGCAAGACGGCGCTGTCGGCCTCCCAGGCCGCCGCAAGCCCGGTAAGATCGCTGTCGGCGAACGACAGGATCGCGATCTCGCCCGGCGGCTGGCCAAGATCGACCGCTTCGACAATATCGTCGAGGCTGGTTGCGGTCGTGGCCAGGAGATGCATCGCGTGCGCTCGTGTTATTCAACAAGCGCGCGCGTGATCGCGGCACGATCTAGACCCTTGAGGCCGATCACGACCAACTGTCCCTGGCGCGCTTCGTCTTTGACCCAAGGACGGTCGTACTGATGGGTCACCCGCGCGCCGACGGCTTGAACTTGCAAACGCATCGGCTTGTTGATGACCGCGGCGAAACCCTTAACCCGGAGCACATCGAAGTCTTCCGCAAGCGCCGTGACGCGCGCGGCGAGCGCCCCCGGATCGGCGATCTCTTTCAGCGGCACCACAAACGAATTGAAGTCATCGTGGTCGTGGTCTTCTTCGTCGTCGTGGTGGGTGCGGCGGTTGGCGATATCATCCTCGGTGCCGATCCCCAATCCGAACAACAGCTTCTGATCGACCTTGCCGCCGGACGCGGTGATCACCTTGACGCTGCGCGGCAAGGCTTCCGCGATCGCGGCCTGCGCCTTGGCGAGACCGTCTTCGTCGATCAGATCGCGCTTGTTGAGCACGACCAGATCGGCGCATGCGAGCTGGTCCTCGAAGACTTCTTCGACTGGATCGTCATGCGCGAGCGCGGTGTCGGCAGCGCGCTGTTCGGCCAGTGCCTTGAGATCGTGCGCGACACGGCCGTCGGCGAGTGCGGCACCGTCGACCACGACCACGACGCCGTCGACGGTGACGCGATTTTTGATCGCCGGCCAGTGGAACGCCTGCACCAGCGGCTTGGGCAGCGCCAGCCCGGATGTCTCGATGACGATATGTTCGACGCCGTCGCGTGCCAGAATCGCATCGAGCGCCGGCACGAACTCATCGGCGACCGTGCAGCACAAACAACCGTTGGCGAGCTCGACGATATTATCCTCCGGGCAGGCGGCATTGCCGCAGCCTTTGAGAACTTCGCCATCGATGCCGACATCGCCGAACTCGTTGACGATCACGGCCAGCTTGCGATTTTGCGCATTGGCGATGACCTCGCGGATGAGCGTGGTTTTGCCGGCGCCGAGAAAGCCGGTGACGATGGTGCAGGGGACGCGCGCGAGCGTGCCGGTCATGGGTCGATCTCCTGAAATCCGAGCGGTGGAATGCGCGCGATCATGCCGCGCTTGAGCCGTTCCGGCCGCCCGCGCCAGGGCAAAATGCCGTCGGCAGAGGATGCGAGCAGGCGGGCGCCGGCGATGAGCGCTTCGGCGCAACTGGCGTCGAGGTCGCCAAACAAATACGTCCACGAGCCATTGGCGCGGAGTGCGGCGCTGGCGCCGCGGCTGCAATTGCCGAGGCAGCGCATCGGCCGCACGTCCACTTCGGTGCCGGCGGCGGCCTGCGCCGTGGCCGATGCCAGGATGGCGCCGGGACGCACGGCGCTATCCTGTTGGCCCGGCGGCCGACAGGTGGTGCAAACATAAATCGTCGGAGCGTCGGTCATGGTTTCGCGCATGGCGCCTCCGGGACCGGCGCGACAAGCACGCGTGCGTCGTTGACTGCATTTTTCAGAAGATGAAACACGGCAGAGTCCTCGCATAGCCTTCTGCCGGCGCGAGCGAGGAGCAAAAGACATCCAAAAACATTTCTAAAAAGACGTCCAAAGAAACTTTGGCGTCTTTGTAGATTTGGCGTCTTTCGAGCCACCCATCGATACACCCCGACCGATGTTTGTCGCGTCGACTCGGACGACGGCAGGTCTCCTGGCTCGCGGATCGTCGTCTCGCCCGCCTTCCCGGAAGCAATCGGGCTTCCAGTGGCGCGTGTGGACGAGACTACCCGCTCACAGTTGCGGGGACAGCTGCGGATTAGGGATAGAAACCACCCCGCACCGCATTCCCTTTTCACCCTCTTGCGAGGAACCGTCGATACTCTAGTAGATAGATTTGGCCGCCCCGGCCTGTCAATGCGGCTCGGCTTGGCGTTGTGTTCCTCATGTCTAGCATCCCAAAACTCACATTAGTCCTCGGCGGCGCCCGTTCGGGCAAAAGTCGCTACGCAGAAGGCTTGATTACGGCGTTGCCGCCGCCCTGGACCTATATCGCCACCGCCGAGGCCGGCGACGACGAGATGGCGGCACGCATCGCGGGCCATCGGGCGCGCCGCGGCACGCAATGGCACACCGTCGAGGCGTCTCGCGCCCTTGTGCAAGCGCTGTCGGCCTGCGGCGCGGAGCCGGTACTGGTCGATTGCTTGACCTTGTGGCTATCGAATCTCATGCTCGCCGAGGCGGATATCGGTGCCGAAAGCGTGCAACTCGAGCAAGTCCTCGCGGCTGCCAACGGGCCCCGCGTTTTGGTCGCCAACGAAGTCGGTTCCGGAATCGTGCCGAGCACGGCGCTCGGCCGCCGCTTCCGCGATCAGCAGGGCCTTCTCAACCAGCGCATCGCGGCGTGCGCGGAGCGCGTGATCTTGACGGTCGCGGGCCTGCCGCTGGCACTCAAGGGTACGCTATAGAGAAGGCTTTAGTGCATGATCCCGAAAAGTGGAAACCGGTTTTCGGAAAAGATCATGCGTCAACACAAAATCTAGGTCTTGATCCGATTCGATTTTATCGGATCAAGACCTAAGGGCGAACTTTCATGACCGAACCAACCGATCCGGCCGAAGCCGAGCGCCATCGTGCCAAGATGGCCAAGCGTAAAGCGGTTCAGGATGCCGAAGTCGCCGGCAAGACGGTCGAGAAGGGCCTGCTCATTGTCCACACCGGCACCGGCAAGGGAAAATCCACAGCTGCTTTCGGGCTGGCGCTGCGCATGCTTGGGCGCGGCGAGCGGGTCGGCGTGGTGCAATTCATCAAAGGCGCCTGGCATACCGCCGAGCGCGATGCGCTTTCGCAATTTGGCGACCAGGTCGTCTGGCACACGATGGGCGAGGGTTTCACCTGGGAGACGCAGGATCGTGCACGCGATATCGCGGCGGCCGAGCGCGCCTGGGCCAAGGCGTCCGAACTGATGGACGATCCGAGCTTCCGGCTGATCGTTCTCGACGAGCTCAACATCGCGCTGCGCTACGATTATCTCGATCTGCAGTCCGTCATCGCCCGGCTCGGCGCGCGCCGCGGCGATCTGCATGTTGTCGTGACCGGCCGCAACGCCAAGCCGGAGCTGATCGCGGCCGCCGATCTGGTCACCGAGATGACGCTGGTCAAGCACCACTTCGCCGCGGGTGTGAAGGCGCAGCCCGGCATCGAGTTCTGAAACCATGCCGGCACGCGCGCTCATGTTTGCCGGCACCGGCTCGGACGTCGGCAAATCGCTGATCGTCGCCGGCCTTGCGCGCGCGCTCACGCGGCGCGGTCTTTCGGTGCGGCCGTTCAAGCCGCAGAACATGTCGAACAATGCCGCGGTGACGGACGACGGCGGCGAGATCGGCCGTGCGCAAGCGCTGCAGGCCCGCGCCGCCGGCGTTGCGCCGAGCGTGCACATGAACCCGGTGCTGCTCAAGCCGCAGAGCGAGATCGGTGCGCAGATCGTGGTGCAGGGCCGTGTCTTCGGCAGCGCCAAAGCCGCCGCCTATCAGCACATCAAGCGCGATCTTTTGCCGTACGTGCTGGAAAGCTTCGGCCGGCTGCGCGATGAGGCCGATATCGTGTTGGTGGAAGGCGCCGGCAGCGCCGCCGAAATCAACCTGCGCGCCAACGACATTGCCAATATGGGCTTCGCGCAAGCGGCCGTGGTGCCGGTGGTGCTGATCGGCGATATCGATCGCGGCGGCGTGATCGCGAGCCTGGTCGGCACCAAGGCGGTGCTGGCGGCAGACGATGCCGCGCTCATTCGCGGCTTCATCGTCAACAAATTTCGCGGCGACCCAGCGCTGTTCGCATCCGGCGTGACGCAGATCGCGCAGGCCACCGGCTGGGAGCCGCTCGGGCTTGTGCCGCATTTCCGGGATGCGCGCTTGTTGCCGGCGGAAGATGCGCTTGCGCTCGATCAGCGTCCGCGCGCCAAGGCGAATGCGCGCCTGCGCATCGCGGTGCCTATCCTGCCGCACATCGCCAATTTCGACGATCTCGATCCGCTCGAAGCCGAGCCCGAGGTTGAGCTCATCCGGGTACGGCCGGGCGCGGCGCTTCCGGGCGATGCCGATCTCGTCGTGCTGCCGGGCTCGAAGGCCACCATCGCCGATCTTGCGGCGTTGCGGGCGACTGGCTTCGATATCGATATCGCGGCGCATCGGCGCCGCGGTGGCATGATCCTCGGCCTTTGCGGCGGCTATCAGATGCTGGGGCGCCGTCTCGCCGATCCGGACGGCATGGAAGGTCCGGCCGCCACGGTGGACGGATTGGGCCTGCTCGATGTGACAACGACACTGTCGCCGCAGAAGCGGCTCGAGCCGGTGCGCGGCACCTCTGACGATGGCGCGCCGTTTGCCGGCTACGAGATGCATATGGGGGTGACCCAGGGGCCTGATTGCACGCGGCCCTTCGCGCGGCTTCTCGACGGCACGCCCGAGGGCGCCATGTCGGCCGACGGCTGTGTTATCGGCACCTATGTGCATGGATTGTTCGCCGACGACCGCCAGCGCGCAGCTTGGCTTGAGCGCTTTGCTGCAACGGCCACGATCCACTACGACGATCTGATCGAGCGCACCCTCGACGCGTTGGCGGCGCATCTGGAAACACATCTGGATATCGATCGGCTGCTTACACTGGCGCGGTGAGCGCGAGCGCAAGGATGCCGAGCAGCACGATTAAAAGAACATCGGCGCGACGATAGAGCGCGAGCGCGCGGCGAATATCGGCGGCGTTTGCTTCGCGCTGGCCGTCGCCCATGTGGGCGTCGTCCACGCGCATTCCGGCATAGCTGCGCGGCCCTGCGAGCGAAAGCCCGAGCGCGCCGGCCATCGCGGCTTCCGGGTAGCCGGCGTTCGGCGAACGATGATGCGGGGCATCGCGACGCACGGCGCGCCAAGCCGCAGCGGCCGAGCCATCTCGGCGCAGCATCGCGGCCGCGATCAACAGCAGCGCCGACAGCCGCGAGGCCGGCAGATTGACCAGATCGTCGAGCCGTGCCGCCGCGAAGCCGAAGGCCTCGTGGCGCGGCGTGCGGTGCCCGATCATGCTGTCGGCGGTGTTGATCGCCTTATAGAGCGCGGTGCCTGGAAGCCCTCCGACCGCCATCCAAAAAACCGGCGCCACCACCGCGTCCGAAAAATTCTCGGCCAGGCTCTCGATCGCCGCGCGCGCGACGCCGGCGGAGTTGAGCGTAGCGGTGTCGCGGCCGACAATGTGGGCCACCGCCAGCCGGCCGGCGGCGAGACCGTCCTTTTCCAAGGCGGCGGCGACATCGGCGACATGGCGGTACAAGCTTCTTTGCGCGACCAGCGTGCTCGCCAAAAGCGCCGCGGCGAGGATGCCAAACGGCAGACGCAGCAAGGTGTATTGGAGGAAAAACGCGAGCGCACCCACGATGGCGAGCACGATCAGCATGGCGGCGATGCCGGCGCCGCGCCGCGCCGGCGCGGCCGCGGTTTCGCGATTGAGCGTGCGATCCAGCCATGCGATCAGGCGCCCAATCCAGGTCACCGGATGGCCGATCGCGCGATATAAAGCCGCAGGATAGCCGCAGCAAAACTCGATCAGCATAGCCAGGACAGCAAGTGCGACAGTCATGATGACAAGCGGCGGTGACGACCAAAGGCAGTTCGACGCGAACGCGGAATTGCTGCACGGCGGCGATCTTGGCGCCGCCCGGCGCCTTTTTCCCGGTGCGCCCGAACCTTTCATCGACCTGTCGACCGGGATCAATCCCTATTCGTATCCGCTGCCGCGTCTGGCAACCGAGCTTTTCACCCGCTTGCCGGCGCCGGCTGATCTGGCGACGCTGGCGAGTGCGGCGGCCGCAGCCTATGGGGCGCCTTCCGTGGCGCACGTGGTGCCGGTTCCGGGCACGCAGATCGTCATGCCGGTGCTCGCGCGGCTCCTGCCGCCGGGCCATGCTGCCATTCTCTCCCCAGGATATGCAGAGCACGGCCGCGCGGCGACGCTCGCTGGACATCGGGTGACGGCGGCGGCTGATCTTGCGGATTGCGGCGACGCAACGCTGGTCATGCTTGCTCATCCCAATAACCCGGATGGCAGGCTGTTTGCGCGCAACGACCTTCTCGCTTTGGCCGCCGATCTTCGTCGGCGCGATGGCCTCCTGGTCGTCGACGAAGCCTTTATCGATATGGCGCCGCCGGGCTCAAGTCTCGCGCCTGACGTCGCCGGTGGCGGCATGATCGTGCTGCGCTCGTTCGGCAAATTCTTCGGCTTGGCTGGTTTGCGGCTCGGCTTTGTGCTTGCCGCACCGCCGCTCGGCCGCAGGATTGCGGCGGTGCTCGGACCCTGGGCGGTTTCCGGTCCCGCCATCGCCGTCGGCACTAGCGCGCTCGCCGACACGGCCTGGATCGAGCGCACCCGCGCGCGGCTCGCGACATCGACGCAGAGGCTCGATGCACTCCTGACTGATCTGGCGCTCCCGATCGTCGGTGGCACAGACCTGTTTCGGCTGGTGCAGACGCCCGCCGCCCACGCGCTGTTTGCGCATCTTGGCCAGGCCGGGATTTGGGTGCGCGCTTTCGCGGATCATCCTGACTGGCTGCGTTTCGGCCTGCCCGGCGACGAGGCGGCATGGAAACGGCTGAAGGGGGCGCTCATCGGCTTCTGGTGAATTGTTAACGCGCTCGCATAATTCCTGTCCCAAAACGGATCAGTTCCCGCTGGCACCCGCCTTGCTCGCTTGCTCGTCGAGACGTGGCGCTGGGGCTCTGCGGCGAAAATCACCGCCAAACCCTGCCGTGGCGTCCAGAAATGGGCCTGGAAGCGCCGAAATCGGTCGGTCGTGTCCGGGCGGGGAGAGCGCGGTGTTAACCAATCGAACGGCCGAAAGGTCATCGGCATCCTGGAGGCTTGTGCGCGGCGGCGCCGCGGTCATCGTCTCGGCCATGACATTGACGTCGGTCAATGCCGGCGGTGTCGGGGGCTTCAGCTGCGTCGGCGGCGCCGGCAGCCTCAGTTGCGCCGGTCAGTGGGGCGCAGGTGGTGACCCCAACGTGCGGGTGGTACCGCAAGCTTTGCGCGACGACGACAGGGCGGAGGCGCTGGCGCGCGAGCACAAATGGCTGGCGCTGTGCCAGCCCGTGATCCAGCGCGATCAATATGGCGTAGCGCGCTATCACTATGCCGCGCGCGGTTGCGAATACGGTGTCGGCGCGGATTGAAACGCATCACGGCGCGCAACCGCGCCGATGCTCACACAGATCCGAACTAAAAACGCGAATGGCCGGGACAAGCCCGGCCACCGCACGTAACAATCTAGCCTACACGAGTTCTCGTCTTAATTTGATCCGGCGACGGTCTGCGCGTGCCGCAAACCCGATGTGGTCGTCGCATCTGGCTGGCCCTGGCTAGGCGCTTGCGCGTGCCCTTGCGCTTGGCCTGGGAGATATTTCGCGATCACGTTGCGATCGAGCTTCTTCACCGCCTCGTCGGGCAGCCGGTACCAAACCTCATTGCGGCCCAACAGCTCGAAACCGAGAAAGCCGCGCACGGTCAGTGTTTGTCCGTCGGGGCTCACCGTCATGACGGCCCGGTAAACTTGGCCGTCACGCGGATCCATGATGCTGCCGTTCTCGTAGCGCAAACCGGCGCGCTTCATACCGCGGATGATCGGCAGCCCGAGCATCGGCTGGTTGTGACGGTCATCGGTGCACGCTGTGCATACCGGCGATTGCGGACCGTCTTCCGCGCGCGGAAACAGTTTGGCGGCAACGCCCTGATAGGTCCCGTGATTCTCGACGAACAGGAACCAAATAACCGGCTTGCCGGTGGTCTCGTCTGTCCTCTGCCACAGGCCGGCAACCGACGGCTCCGCCGCTGCGAGCTGAATACCAGCGAACGTCGCCACCATGCCGACGAAGATGAATTTCATCCATCGCATAACCAACGCGCTTCTCCATCCGTTCAGGAATTTAGGGAATTACGAATCGCCATTGGGAGCGGACGTATTGTCCTTCCACAATGCGGTGATTTGACGACGATTTGCGTGCAAAGCATTGGCGCAAAAGCCATCAGCCCGCCCATTTCTCGCTTGCCACGACCGCCCGCCGCTCGGATGATTATGCCGGCGACTGGATTAAATTTGGTTACCAAGGCATTGAAGCGCTTGGTTGAGGGATGGGGGACCGCGGCTTTATGGCACTGTCGGCGACAATGTCACGTTCGAGTTTAGCGCTGCACAATCTGCGCGCTGTCGTCATTCTTGTCGTCCTCGCCTTTCATGCCGTGCTGGCCTACGTGCAGTTCATTCCCGCCGAGCGCGCGACAGCTTTCGATCAGCCTCCTTATCTGTGGCGCGCGTTTCCCATCGCCGATCCTCACCGCTGGTTCGGGTTCGATTTGTTCTGCGCCTGGCAGGACGTCTATCTGATGGCGATGATGTTCCTGCTCTCGGGCTTGTTCGTCTGGCCGAGTCTGCAGCGCAAGCGAAGCCTCGGCTTCGTCCGCGATCGGCTGCGGCGACTCGGCGTCCCCTATGTGTTCGGTCTGCTGGTTCTCAATCCGATCGCCTTTTATCCGGCGTATCTGAATTTAGGCGGCGAGCCGAGCATCGCCGCTTATCTGCGCACATATACGAATCTGCCGTTCCTGCCCAACGCTCAACTCTGGTTTCTGTGGCAGCTTCTGGCTTTCAACATCGTCCTGGTCGCGGTGAATTTCGTTGCGCCGGCGGCGATCCCGGCACTCGGCCGATGGTGCGCCAAGGCGGGTCGACGACCCGCCATTTTCTTTGCCGTCCTGTTTGCCGTTTCCGCCGTCGCCTATGTGCCGCTGGCGGTGGCGTTCACGCCCTGGGCGTGGTCGAATTCCGGAATTCTCTCGGTGCAGTGGTGCCGGCCGCTGCTTTACTGCGTGTATTTTTTCGTCGGCGTGGGCATCGGCACGGCGGGACTCGATGTCGGCCTGGTCGACGTCGATGGCGCACTCGGGCGGCATTGGAAACTGTGGCTCGCGATTGCGCTCGCCACATTGTTTCTATGGATGGGGGTGACCTCGCTGACGCTCGACGGGACGGCGCCGGTGATCATTCAGATCCTCGCTGGCGTGTGTTTCGTCCTCGCTTGCGCGGGCGGATGTTTCTTCGTCATCGCCTCGAGCTTGCGCTTCGGCCTCAGGCGCTCGGCGGCGCTCGACAGCCTTTCGGTCAACGCCTACAGCCTCTATCTCGTGCACTATGTGCCGACGGTCTGGCTGCAATATGCGCTCGTGGGGGCGCCGCTGTTCGCGCTATTGAAAGGCCTCATCGTGTTCTGCGGCTCGGTGATCGCAAGCTGGGTCACGATCCTGGTGTACCAGCGCATTCCGTCCGCCCTGCGCTTGATCTTCACCCGCGCGCATCGGGCCGCCGCGGAATAGGGTGCTTGCTGCAAGGAGAGTTGAGCTCCGCCCGCACGATGACGGGCGGAGCCGGGCGGGGGCTTAATGCCACCAATTGGGCGCTTCGCGCGTCCCTACATCGCGGGTGCGGCATCCATAAAGCCGGTGACTGTGTTGATGCGGCCGTCCGAAGCAATCGTTGCGAAATCGGTGCCGCCGATATAGAGCGGCGCGTCCGCGGTGCCGCCGGCCGCCCAGGAGAAGCGCACGAAATTGTTGTGCGCCTCGATGCCGCTCACGAGACTGAGCCGATAGTTCGGGAATTGCTCCTGCGTCGCAGCAAGCATCGCATCGATCGCACTGTGCCCATGTCCGTGCCGGTGCGCGTCGATGTAGCTTCCTTCCTCGGTCCAGGTCGCAGCGACGAGTTCGCGCCGGCGCTTCGGATCGCGTTCATTCCAGGCCGCAAGATAACGCACGACGATTTCGTTGACGGTCTTCATCTGGCTTCTCCTCGCTTTGGATCAACGGCCGCTTGTGAGCCGTGGGCGGATCTTCGCGCGAGACGCGCGCGGAAGCGATTACGCGGCAGGTAAAGAAATGCACGGCGCCCTACGATCGTTTGAAACGCAGAGTCTTTGACGATCCCGGATCTGCGGTGCATCGTTCGCGCGCTGCACCGCGTCCGGGGAATGTCGGCCAGTCGTGAGCGGCTCGTCGTTTAATTCGCCGCGCGCGCACGCGCCGCCAGACGCTGCACTGCGGATGCGGTTTCATCGTCGGCGGGAAAGAACAATTCCAGCGCCAGTTCGGACAGCATCACGTCGACCGGCGTTCCGAACACCGTGGTCATGCTGAAGAACGAGAGCACGCCGGCGCTGGTGGCGATCCGAAACGGCACGGCGATCTCGTGCTCGACATCGGGCGTCTTGCTGGCCGCGCCCGCCGGTGCCGGATAGGCGCTCACCTCGCCCAGCAGATCGATCAGGGCGCGGTCGGCGGTAAGCTCGACCTGCCGGCGCAGGCGGTAAAGAAGATGCGCGCGCCACTCGGCAAGATTGACGATGCGCGGCGCCAGTCCATGCGGATGCAGCGAGAGCCGCATCGCATTGAGCGGCGGCGCGAGGAGGTCGGCCTCGACCCCTTCGTACAGCTCTGGCAGCGCGGCGTTACTGGCGACAATGCGCCATTGCCGATCGAGCGCAAAGGCCGGGTAGGGTTTTTGACGCTCGAGCACGAGATCGATGGCGCTGCGGGCTGCCGTCAAGGCGGGATCGGTCAGAGGCCGCTCGGGAAAAATCGGCGCATAACCGGCCGCTACCAGCAGGATGTTGCGCTCGCGCACCGGCACGTCGAGCTGTTCGGAAAGGTGCAGCAGCATGTCACGGCTCGGATGCGCGCGGCCGGTTTCGACGAAGCTCAAGTGCCGGGTCGAGATCCCGGCGTCGCAGGCGAGATCGAGCTGGCTCAGGCGCCGGCGCTGCCGCCACTGGCGCAATAATCCACCGACAGGCTCTCTGCGATCGAGCATGCGCGAACATTAGCCCGGCCGCAGAGGTCATTCAAATTACCTCACAGGTAACGGGCGCAATAATGTTTGAACAACGCTGCGCGGGTGGTTATGTGATCGCGCCAAGTGTGCGGCCGCCGGATGGTCTGTGAAGGGGGGCCGGGTCCATGGGACCTGGCGCAGGACTGATTACCACGCACTGATTACCATGTGTGGTAATAGGACCTGACTTCTGCATCCGGTGCCGCGTTTTTCATGTCGACGCTGCGACACTGCGCGTGTCGCACCAAGTAGATCGGGCAAGCGGATATGCGGCTGAACGTGCCTATTTCCGTCGGCGGCTGGGGTCGCTTCTTCACCCGCTGGGACGTCCTGGCCGTGCTCTTGATTCTCGGCTTGCTGACGTTCCTGGGCGAAGCCAGCCGACATTTGCTGCAGCCTTTGTCCGAGCTGCAGCACCAGCCGGTATCGCTCGACCCGCGCAATCTGCCGGAATATGCCGCGCGCACGACGCTGCGCATGCTGTTGGCGATGGTGCTGTCGCTTATCTTCACCTTCACCTACGCGACCCTGGCGGCGAGGAGCAAACGGGCCGAGCGATTGCTCATTCCGCTGCTCGACATTCTGCAATCGGTGCCGATTCTCGGCTTCATCTCGATCACGGTCGTCTTCTTTATGGCGTTGGTGCCCGGCCGCGTGCTCGGCGCCGAATTCGCGGCGATTTTCGCGATCTTCACCAGCCAGGCCTGGAACATGGCCTTCAGCTTCTATCAATCGTTGCGCACGGTGCCGACGGAACTCGTCGAGGCTTCGCGCAACTTCGGGCTCAGCCCGTGGATGAGGTTCTGGCGGCTCGACGTGCCGTTCGCGATGCCGCAGCTCATCTGGAACATGATGGTGTCGATGTCGGGGAGCTGGTTCTTCGTGGTTGCCTCCGAAGCGATCAGCGTCGGCAACACCACCATCACGCTGCCCGGCGTCGGCTCCTACATCGCGCTCGCCATCGAGCATCGCGACCTTGCCGCGGTCGGCTATGCGATCCTGACCATGCTGATCGTGATTCTCATTTACGACCAGGTACTGTTCCGGCCGCTGATCGCCTGGGCCGACCGCTTCCGGTTCGAGCAGGAGCCGGGCATGTTTCCGCCGGAATTCTTGGGTGCTCGACGTGATGCGCCGCTCCCGGCTGATCGATCGGCTGACGCAGCCGTTCGCCTCGTCATGGCGGCGGCTGCTGGTGGCGCGCTGGTGGAAGGAAGCGGCTCCGCTCAAACGCGAAGTGGCGCCGACGCACGGATGGATAACGTTTCAGTGGGTCATCATCGTTGTCGCGCTCTCGGCGCTTGCGCTCTGGGAGGTCAGCCGTTTCGTGATCCACGATCTGACACTCGCGGATGTGGGCACCGCCTTTCTGCTTGGGCTCGCCACGTTCAGCCGGATCGTCGTGTTGATCGCGCTCGCCAGTATCATTTGGGTGCCGATCGGCGTCTGGGTGGGCACGCGGCGCGGTGTCGCCAATTTCGTCCAGCCGGTGGCCCAATTTCTCGCGGCCTTTCCGGCCAATCTTCTGTTCCCGATCGCGGTGTCGGCGATCGTCGCGCTCAAGCTTAATCCGAATATCTGGCTGAGCCCGCTGATGATCCTCGGCACGCAATGGTACATCTTGTTCAATGTCGTGGCCGGCGCTGCGGCCATTCCGGCGGAATTGCGGGCCGCCGGCGTCAATTTCCGCGTGCGCGGTTTGCTATGGTGGCGGCGCATCGCGCTGCCCGCGGTGCTGCCCTATTACGTGACCGGAGCGATCACCGCGTCCGGCGGTTCCTGGAACGCCAGCATCGTCGCCGAGGTTGCTTCCTGGGGCGACGAGCACCTGCAGGCCTATGGCCTGGGCGCTTATATCGCGCAGCGGACCGAGGCCGGCGATTTTCACCGTATCGTGCTCGGCATCGCGGTGATGAGCTTTTTTGTCGTGGTGATCAATCGCGCCTTTTGGCGTCCCCTGTACTTCTACGCCGAACGCAAGTTCCGGCTTGGCTGAGGTGTCCTCATGGGCAGCGCTCTTCTCGACATCCACGCATTACGCCAAACCTTCCCGCGCGCCGGCGGCGGCGAGCTCTTGGTGCTCGACGGCATCGAGCTGCAATTGATGGAGGGCCAGATTGTCGGCCTGCTCGGCCGCACCGGCTCCGGCAAGTCGACATTGCTGCGCTCGATCGCCGGCTTGATGCCGGCGTCGGGTGGCTCGATCACGTATCTGGGCCAGCCGGTACTCGGCCCGGCGCCGGGCATCGCCATGGTGTTCCAGTCGTTCGCCTTGTTTCCCTGGCTCACCGTTCTGGAAAACGTGCAGATCGGGCTCGAGGCGCTCGGGTTGCCCGACACCGAAATCAGGAAGCGGGCGCTGGCGGCGATCGACCTGATCGGCCTCGACGGTTACGAGTCCGCTTATCCGCGCGAGCTATCCGGCGGCATGCGCCAGCGCGTCGGTTTTGCGCGTGCGCTCGTCGTGCATCCGAACATTTTGTTGATGGACGAGCCGTTCTCCGCGCTCGACGTGCTGACGGCGGAAACGCTGCGCACCGACCTGATCGAATTGTGGGGCGACGGCAAGCTGCCGATCAAAGGGATCATCATCGTCACCCATAACATCGAGGAAGCGGTGCTGATGTGCGACCGCATCCTGCTGTTCTCGTCCAATCCGGGCCGCATCATCCGCGAGATCGCCGTCGATCTGAAACAGCCGCGCAACCGGCTCGATCCGCGCTTCCGCGATCTAGTCGAGAAGATCTATGTGGCGATGACCTCGCGCGCGGCACCGCCGAAGATCGGCGCAGCGGCTGGAACGATCGCGACCTCGATCGACACCAGGCTGCCACGCGTCTCCGCCAACCTTCTCTCCGGCGTGCTGGAGACGCTGGCCGGCGAATATAACGGCAAGGCCGACCTTCCTGTCTTTGCCGAGCACATCGAAGACGATGAGCTCTTCCCGGTAGCCGACGCGCTGCAGATGCTGCATCTGGCCGAAATCGAAGGCGGCGACATCAAGATCGGCGAGATCGGCCGGCAATATGTCGAGGCCGGTACCGACGACCGCAAGAAGATCTTCCAGCGCCAGCTTCTCGCCTATGTGCCGCTCGCCGCGCACATTCGCCGCGTGCTGCAGGAGCGCACCAATCACGTGGCGCCGAAGAGCCGCTTCTTCGACGAGCTGGAAGATCACATGAGCGCCGAGGACGCCGAAGCGACGCTGCGCTCGGTCACCGCTTGGGGCCGCTACGCGGAGGCCTTCGCCTACGACGACGATTCGCAGACGTTTAGTTTAGAAAATCCGACGTAGCGGCAGCGGCGCTATTTCGCGGCGGTCTGTAGGATGGGTTGAACCAACGGGTCCGGCCCGAAGTGGCCGGCCCGATGACAAGCTCCGTGAAACCCACCATCAGCACTTCGGCGCAGAATGATGGGTATCGCTCCGCTCAAGCGATCCTACCGAAAATGCTTCCGCCGTCGATAGCGGAGCCGCTAGGCCGAAGCTCGGCGGGCTTTCGTCGCGAGCGAAAGCAGCGCGCGTTCGGCGATGGTGTCGGCGAGCGTTGGCATTTTGCGCGAGGCGAGCACGGCGTCTGCGAGTTCGGCCATGGCGGCAAGAAGGCGCGCGGCGTTCCATTGCTTCAGTGCTGCCTCGACCAATGTTTTGCGCCGGAAATGCAGCGGCGGCTGCACGGAATCGATGGAGAAGTGCGCACCGCTTTCGATCGCCATGCGCCATCTGTGCAACTGCGCGAGCTGGCGCTGCGCGGCAAAGAAGATCGAGCCGACCGGGCTGCCGGCGGCGCGCACTTTCGCAAGCTGAGCTTCGAGCTCGACCGGGCGTCCCGCAAAGGCGGTGTCGATGAGCTCGTCGAGCGCCAGCGTCGACGCATCCGAGACCACCGCGGTGACATCGTCCACGTCGATACTGCCGCGGCCGCGCGCGTAAAGCGCAAGCTTGCGCAGCTCGCTGCGCGATGCGGCGCGGTCGCCGCCGAGGAGCGGAATGAGCATCGCCCGCGCCTCGGGCTTCAGTGTCAGTTCGGCCTCGCGCATCTCGGTGTCGATCAGCCGCGCCAGATCGCGCTCGGTGTCGGCATAGCAGGGCAGCGCCGCGGCATTCTTGGCCCGCTCGCAGACGACGCGCAGCGGCGCGTTGCGGCGCAGATCGCCGGCTTCGATCACCACGCGGCATTCGCTTGTGGGCAGCGCCAGCACCGCCTCGACCGCAGGCGCGATGTTGCGGCTACCGGCCTTGGCCCAGACCGCGCGGCGGCCGCCGAACAGCGGAATGGTCTGCGCCTCTTCGACCAGGCGCGCCGGATTGGCGGATAGCTCTTCGGCTTCGAGCCGCACCAGCGAGAACGGATCGTTGACGTCGTCGACCGACGCCTTGAGCAGCGCGTTGACACGCTCGCTGACCAGGCCGGCATCGGGACCGAACACCAGCACGACCGGCCGCGCCGGATCGGGTCTGGTGAGAAATTTCTCGATGTCGGCGGTTTTGAGAGCGACCATTGCGCATCACCAGAAGCGTCATGGCCGGGCTTGTCCCGGCCATCCCGACCTATTTGCACCGCATTGCCTGCGCAATCGGGATGCGCGGGTCAAGCCCGCGCATGACGGTCGTGAAACCTCAATGCGATGAACTTATGTTCCGGCGACGAAGTACGAGGCAAGCCGGTTGCGGATCATATCGGCCGCCTGTTGGATGGCGCGGTCTTCGGCATCGCGGCGCGCGCGTTGGCCGGCGAAGCGCTGTTGCGAGCCCGGAATGTCATAGTCGACGTGGACGTAGTTGACGTCGTTGAGCACCATTTTGCCGGTCGCCAGCTCGACCAGCTGATAAGATGCGCTGACGATCTCGATCTGGGAGTCGGGCCGGCCTGTGGTCGGATCGACATAGGCGGTAAATTGCGACGAGCCGACGCTGACCTTGAGCGCATAGGCGGCAGCCGGTGTGGCGCCGGCGCCGTTATGCAGGTTGAATTGCAAGGCGTTGCGCATGTTGACGGCGACCCGCTCGGTCGGCGTCCCCTTGGGAGCAACAATCGGCGGAATATCGACGGCGGCAAATTTGTCCTGCACGCCTTCGCCGCCGGGCGGCCGGGCGCCGTAAAGCGGCTGCCAGCAACCGGCCGTCAGCCCGGCGACGGTCAGCACCACGGCGAACCGCGCCGTCCAGGCAAGCGCCATCCGTTGGCGAAGGCTAGACCACCACATTGACGATCCGTCCCGACACGACAATCACCTTCTTGGGCGACTTGCCATCCAGCGCCTTTCTTACCGCATCCAGCGCCAAAACGGCAGCCTCGATCTCGGCATTGCTGGCCTCGCGGGCGACCGTCACCTCCGCCCGCTTTTTGCCGTTAATTTGTACCGGCAGCGTCAACGTGTTCTCGACCAGAAGGTCGCGCTCCACGGCGGGCCAGGCGGCTTCCGCCACCAGCGTCTGGTGGCCGAGCATGGCCCAGCATTCCTCGGCGAGGTGCGGCATCATCGGTGCAAACAGTTGCACAAGAACGTTAACCGCTTCGTCCATGGCCCAGCGCAGGTCCCCAGCGGGCGAGGCGCTTGCCTCGCTATCCGCCCCCTCCGATCCGATATCGCCAATGGCCCCCGAAAGCGCATTGGCGAACTCGTAGATAGCCGCCACGCAAACATTGAAGTGCAGCTTTTCAATGTCATCGGTGACCTTGGCCAGGGCCTGGTGGGTCGCCTTGCGGACCGTGAGAGCCGCGGGCGAAAAGGCCGCCGGCCGTGCCGCCGGGGCCGACCGGCCAATCTCGGCGGCCTCGCCCACCAGCCGCCACAGCCGTTGCATGAAGCGCCAGGCGCCCTGCACGCCGCGCTCGGTCCATTCGACGTCGCGCTCGGGCGGCGAGTCCGACAGCATGAACCAGCGCGCCACATCGGCGCCATAGCCGGAAATGATCTCGTCGGGGTCGACAGTGTTGCGCTTCGACTTCGACATCTTCTCGATCGCGCCGATTTCGATCGCCTCGCCAGTCGCAATCAGCGAGGCGCGGCGCGTGTCGCCGTCGGTCTCGATTTTGATTTCCGCCGGCGCCGCCCATTCGCCGGCGGCTGTGCGATAGGTCTCGTGCACCACCATGCCCTGGGTGAACAGGCCGGCGAACGGCTCGTCGAGCCCGACATGGCTGGTCTTTTTCATCGCCCGGGTGAAGAAGCGGCTGTAGAGCAAATGCAGGATCGCATGCTCGATGCCGCCGATATATTGATCCACCGGCATCCAGGTATCGACCATGGGGCGGTCGGTCGGCGCGTCCGTGATCCACGGATCGGTGAAGCGCTCGAAATACCACGACGAGTCGACAAACGTGTCCATCGTGTCGGTCTCGCGCAGCGCGGGTGCGCCGCATTGCGGACACTTGACATGCTTCCAGGTTGGGTGGCGATCGAGCGGGTTGCCGGGCCGGTCAAACGTTACGTCGTCGGGCAGCGTCACCGGCAGATCTTTGGCCGGCACCGGCACGACGCCGCATTGCTCGCAATGAATGATGGGAATCGGGCAGCCCCAGTAGCGCTGGCGCGAGATGCCCCAGTCGCGCAGCCGGAAATTGACCTGGCGCTGCGCAACCGGCCGATTGCCGGCCGTCTCTGTCTCAAGCCTCTTGGCGACCTCTTCCTTGGCTTGCGCGATGGTCATGCCGTCGAGAAAGCGCGAATTGATCATGCGACCGTCGCCGTCATAGGCGGTGTCGGTCACGACGAAGCTCTTTGGATCGACATCGGGCGGACAAACGACCGGCGTATTGCCGAGCTCGTACTTGTTGGCGAATTCCAGGTCGCGCTGATCATGTGCCGGACAGCCGAAGATGGCGCCGGTGCCGTAGTCCATCAGAATAAAGTTCGCCACATAGACCGGCAGCTTCCAATCCGGATCGAATGGATGGCGCGCGCGGATGCCGGTATCGAAGCCGAGCTTTTCCGCAGTGTCGATGTCGGCCTGCGCGGTGCCGCGATGCCGGCATTCGTCGATGAAGGCTGAGAGCGCCGGATTTTTCTTCGCCGCCGCGGCGGCGAGCGGATGGTCGGGCGCCACCGCCATGAACTTGGCGCCAAATAGCGTATCCGGACGCGTGGTGAAGACGTCCAGCTCGCTTTCGCCGTTTGGCGCGGTCTGCGCATCAAGCGCGAAGCGCACCAGCAAACCCTCCGAGCGGCCGATCCAGTTCTTCTGCATCAGCCGGACTTTTTCCGGCCAGCGCTCGAGCGTTCCCAGCGCGTCAAGAAGCTCTTGCGAGTAATCGGTGATCTTTAAGAACCACTGCGTCAGCTCGCGCTGCTCGACCATGGCGCCGGAGCGCCAGCCGCGGCCGTCGATCACCTGCTCGTTGGCGAGCACGGTCTGATCGACCGGATCCCAGTTCACTTTCGACTTGCGCCGCTCGACCAGGCCCGCGGCGAGAAAGTCGAGAAACATCTTTTGCTGGTGCTTGTAATAGGCCGGATCGCAGGTGGCGATCTCGCGGCTCCAGTCGAGCGACAAGCCCATGGATTTGAGCTGCGCCTTCATGGCGGCGATGTTTTCGTAGGTCCACTTCTTGGGATGGACCTTGCGCTCCATGGCGGCGTTCTCGGCCGGCATGCCGAAGGCATCCCAGCCCATCGGGTGCAGCACCGCATGCCCGGTCGCGCGTTTGAAGCGCGCCACCACATCGCCCATGGTGTAGTTGCGCACGTGGCCCATATGGATGCGCCCCGACGGATAGGGGAACATCTCGAGCACGTAATATTTCTTGCGGACGTCGGTATTCTTCGTGGCGAAGATGCCGCGCTCGTCCCAGATTTTCTGCCAGCGAGCCTCCGCGTCGGCGGCGTTGTAGCGTTCAATGGCCATTGGAATTGCAGTCGTTTTTCGGGGTTTTCGGCTAAAGGCGGGCACGTGACACGAAAGCGCCGGGCCGGTCAATGGACGCGCAAAGCAACCCGTCGTGGGCTCCGCCGCATTGGCTTTCCGTTAACAAGCACCCGGCGTGGATATAATCAGTCGGCGCCGATTCGCTGAGGGCACGAGGGCAAGATCATCGATGAATCCCGGTCAGACGATCAGCCTGCAAACGGCCAATGGGTGGGCCGTCCTGCCATCCTCGCTCAAGCATCCCGACCAGTCGCCGCGCTTTCATCTGCATTTCCTCGCCGGTCTCGCCGCGGATGTCGGCGCCCAGCATCTGATCGTCAACGAAGCCAATGCGGGCTATGAGCCGCTGACCCGCGATCTCCTCGAGCGCGTGTTGCGGCCCGGCGATCTGTTCGTGGATGTCGGCGCGCATTGGGGCTTCTTCTCCCTGCTGGCTGCGACGCATCCGGCCGGCGGTATCGATGTCGTTGCCTTCGAGCCGGATCTGACCAACGCGACGATGCTGACCGAAAACGTCGCCCGCAACCGATTGGCGAACGCAATCACGATCGTCGGCGCCGCCTGCGGCAACAAGAACGAATTGGCGCCGCTCATGCTCAATTCCACCATGGGCCACAGCATCCGCGGCATCGGGCTTGCGCCCACGGCGCGCGGCGGGGCCTCGAAATGGGTGCCGGTGGTGACGCTGGATACCGCGCTCGCCAATATGGGCAAAGCGGCGGTGCAACGGCTCATTCTCAAGATCGACGCCGAGGGTTTTGAGCCGAACGTCATCGTCGGCGCGCAAGCGCTGCTGGCGGCCGGGCGCATCGCCTTGATCGTCTGGGAATGCGGTTCGGCTTTCGCCCAAGGGCTGGGGCGGACCGCGATGACGCAGATGACGGCGCTGCTCTCCGACTGCGGCTTCCGGCATCTGCGCCCGCCCGGTGCCGATGGCGGGCCGCTGCTGCGTTTCGATCCGCAAGCGGACTATATGGGCAACGTGTTTTCCGTGGGTCCGCAACTCCGCGACGATCCGATCTTCGCAATCGCCGCGCTTTGAGCCTTCGCGGGGTGAGCCTCGTGGAGTTGTCTTGCGGAGTTCGCGGTCAGACGAGCTCTTTCCTCGCGGCCGTCAGCGCTTTGAAGCCGACCCATCCCCAATAGACCCGGTGGTGGGCGATGAGACCGTCGGCAATATCCATGACTTCAACAAGATCGACCTGATCGCCCTGCGGGGTCGCGCGCGGATACTCCCAGGTCAGTTGCCGGCCGTTCGCAAAGAATGTTCCGGTCCGGTACCAGCGGCCGAGATCGTTACGGAGCTTGCGGAAACCGGCTTCGAAAAAGGGCCGGATCGCGGATTTCCCCTTCAAGACCCCTTCGCTCTTGTCCGGCAAAGTCGCAAGGATCAACGGTGTCTCGAGGATCGCATCGTCGGCGTACAATGCCATCAAGCCATCGAGGTCGCCGCCGACGACCGTCTCGTGCCAGCGTTCGTAGATGTGGAGGATTTCGGCATCGGTCTTGTGCATCGTCATCACGCCCGTGGATGTGCTGACGCTGAGTTTAGCTGGGCGGGCGTCGCGATGTTTCGGCGGATTCCGAAACATGCGTGTGTCGCCATATCGTGGAACACGGGTGGAAGGATCGGGCAGACACTGCTGACCGCAAGGCCGAATCTGAAAACCCGGCATAATCATTAAATTTTCCGGTGACCCTTCGATTGCGACGTTCGCAAGAGAGCGTGCTGCAAACTCTTGCGAGCTTTGGGAGCGGGGCACTAATTTCAGGATACGTTATCGCTTGAGTTTCATCTCGTTCCGCTGCCGGCTTTTTCTATTGAATACGGCCTCCGATGCGGCGCTTCGGCATGAAGACAGTATGAAAACAGTGCCGAGCTAAGAATTAGAGTACCGTATTACCCCCGCCTCATCGAACAGACGGCTAAATGTCGGCAAACCAACATTGATGAATTCCCGTCCAACATCCGCGGGCGCTGTCGTGGCCGGCGCGTTCCGCCGCCGGTCGATCCACGCTACCTTGAGGTCGTAACGGTTCTGGCTCCAGGAGGAATAGATGCGAAGGGCGCTAGCATGCACGCTCGGTCTTGCGGTCCTGACGCTTGTCGCTTTCGGCTCCAATGTCCGCGCGCAGGACACCATGCGTGTGCGCGGCACCATCGAGCGCGTGGACGGCTCGATCTATCTGGTCAAGACCCGTGACGGCACCGAATTGAGGATCGCGCTAATCGACAAGCCTGTTCTGGTCGCGCTCGTCAAAGCATCGCTCGCCGACATAAAGCCCGGCGTTTTTGTCGGCTCGACCGGCATGCCCCAGCCCGACGGCAGCCAAAAGGCGGTCGAAGTGCATATCTTCCCGGAAGCGATGCGCGGCACCGGCGAAGGCCACTACGCCTGGGACTTGCAGCCCAACTCCACCATGACCAATGCCAATGTCGAGGCAAGCGTTGCCGGCGTCGATGGCCAGGTCCTCACGCTCAAATATAAGAACGGTGAAAAGAAGATCCTGGTTACACAGGAGACGATCATCGTCACCTACAATCCCGGGGACGAGGCTGATCTTGTGCCCGGCACGAAGATCTTCATCGGTGCGGCGAAGAAACAAGCTGACGGCACCTTGCAAGCGGCGCGCATCAACTATGGCCGCAATGGCCTGACGCCGCCGATGTGATTGGACGGCGGCATCCTTTCATCACGGCCGGCGCCCCCGCCCTGCCGGCTCGTTTCGTCAACCCGTGACTTTTGAGGAAATCAGGACGCCCACGATGAAGTCGGGCATGATGAAGTAACATGATCGAACCGACCGATCCGCGACTGTTTTTCCCGCATGTGGAGCGCAACCGCGAGCCGATCTTGGCGGTGCTCAAGCGGCTGTTGCCGGCGCGCGCGCTCGTTCTGGAACTGGCCAGCGGCAGCGGCGAGCACGCGGCTTATTTTGCAAAAGCGCTGCCCGGTGCGTCCTGGCTGCCGAGCGACATCGATGCCAAGGCGCTGGCCAGCATCGCCGCGTTTCGTGCCGAAGCCGCCGTCCCCAATCTGCTTGCGCCGGTGCGGATCGACGCGACGGCGGATGTGTGGCCGGTCAAGCGGGTGAACGCCGTCATTTGTTGCAATATGATTCATATTGCACCGTGGGCCGTCTGCCAGGGCCTGATGGCCGGTGCTGGCCGTGTGTTGCAGTCCGGCGGCTTCTTGTTTCTTTACGGGCCGTTCAAGATCGATGGCCATCATACGGCGCGGAGCAATCAGGATTTCGATACCTGGCTACAGGGACAAAATCCGCAGTGGGGCGTGCGCGATCTGGCCGACGTGCGCGCGCTTGCCGCAGAACACGGTCTGACGCTTGGCGAAGCCGTACCGATGCCCGCCAACAATCTCAGCGTCATCTTTCGGCGGACCTGATCGGTCGCGCTTTTTTGCAGCGCTGATTGGTCCTGCGAGCGCAGCCGCGGTCATATTCCAGTCAGCCGGATCGACTATCTCGCAAACGAGACACGCAAAGAGAATGACACCGGAGATTCAGCCATGGAAACATTCGACGATGGGCGAAGCAGCGGCGATTGGGCCCCTTCGCGCCGCGATGTCATGAAATTTGGAACCGCGGCGGCGCTCGCGACGGCGGCCGGACCCGTTCTGGCCGCGAGTGCCGGTACGGTTTCTGGTGTCGTCTACGAGAATCGCTCGGGCGGCATGCGCCGCACAGCGGACGACCCGGGCATCGCCGGCGTGCTGGTTTCGAACGGCCGCGATGTGGCGAAGACCGATGCGAGCGGCCGTTACACGCTGCCGATCGACGACGAAAGCATCATCTTCGTCATCAAGCCCACAGGCTATGCGCTGCCGGTCGACGAACAGATGCTGCCGCGCTTTTATTACATCCATCAGCCGGCGGGCTCGCCCGCGAACCTGAAACTCCGCTATCGCGGCATCGATCCGACCGGTCCGCTACCCGAATTGGTGGACTTTCCACTGAAGAAGGTCGACGAGCCGCAGAAGTTCGACGTGCTGCTCTTTACCGATCCGCAGCCGGAAAGCCCCGCCGAGGTCGACTTCATCCGCGACGACGTGGTCGCGGGTCTGATCGGCAATCATGCGGCGGCTTTCGGCATCACCGCCGGCGACATCATGTTCGATGACCTGTCGCTCTATCCCCGGCTCAACCGCATCGTCGGTCAGATCGGTATTCCGTGGTACAATATCGGCGGTAATCACGATCTGAACTATGAAGCGCCCGACGCCAAGTACGCGCGCGAAACCTTCAAGCGCACCTACGGTCCGCCCTATTACGCCTTCGAATACGGCGGCGCGCTGTTTCTGATGCTCGACAATGTCGACTATCTGGGCGCCGACCCGAAGCGGCAATATTCCGCCGGCTCTTACGAAGGCCGCATCGGCGAGCGGCAATTGGCCTTCGTCGCCAACGTGCTCAAAGAAACGCCAGCCGACAAGCTGATCGTGACGGCGATGCACATTCCGCTCCGCAATTATCTCGACCCCAACGATCCGTCGACCAACACCGCCGACCGCGCCGACTTTCTCAAGCTCCTCGCCGGACGCGCCAATACACTGAGCGTGTCCGGTCACACCCACACGACCGAGCACCACTATTTCGGCGCCGAGGATGGGTTCGCCGGGCCTTCGCCGCATCATCATCACGTGCTGACGGCGGTTTCCGGCTCGTGGTGGAGCGGGCCGTACGATCATCGCGGCATCGCGGTGGCCGATAGCCGCGATGGCAGCCCGAACGGCTTCCACATTCTCTCGATCGACGGGTCGCGCTATTCGACCCGCTTCCAGCCCGCCAGCGAGCCGAACGACCGGCAGATGCGTATCGTGCTCGATTCGGTTTTTCACGGCGACCGCAAGGAGCTGTATAGCGCATACCGTATGGGAGAGCTGCTCGGCTCGCCGTTGCCGCAAACCCGCGTTCCGGCGACCGACGTGATCGTCAATGTGTTCGACGGCGGTCCGCGCACGTCGGTCGAGTATCGCATCAGCGGCCGGGTGCCGGTGGCGATGACGCGCGTGGTGCGGCCGGATCCGTTCGTCCACGAGGTCTTCGCCCGCAACGAAGTGACCAAGAAGCCGTGGGTCAAGGCCGAGCCCTGCTCGCACATCTTCGCGGCGCGTCTGCCGGCCGATCTTGAAGTGGGTACGCATAGCATCGCGGTGCGGGCGCTCGACGAATATGGCCGCGAGCATCGCGATCATCTGATCGTGGAAGTGACCGGTGCCGAAGACCCGCCCGCCAAGGCGCGTCAGGGCTAGTGGAAGCTCCGGTGCGGCCGAGTGTCGCGAACGTTCCGCAATAAAAACCCGCCGGCAATTCGCCGGCGGGTCGGTCGCTCCTGTCCAGTGCGCTTGCGGAAATCAGAAATGCAAGTTGACGCCGGCGCGCACGATGTTGGTGTTGAACTTCACGTTGTCGAAGGTGATCTGAGTTTGCGTGCCGAGATCGACATAGAGATATTCGACCTTGGCGCTGATGTAGTTGTTGAAGGCGTATTCGACGCCCGCGCCGGCAGTCCAGCCGAAACGGGTCTGCGTGTCGGCGGCGGTAACGCTGGCAGCGAGGCCGGCCGCAGCCGCTGATGCATTCGCCGTGGCGGTCACGCCGCCGACGGCGGCGCCGGCGGTGCCGTAGAACAATACGTGGTCCCATACCCAGCCGACGCGCACGCGGGTGGTGTCAAGCCAGTTGAGCTGTGACGTCAGCGAAAACGGCGCACGGCCGCCCGGGACGGTGACGGCGCTGTTGAAGGTGCCGCGGATATTGGACCAGTCGAGATCGGCCTCGGCGCCGACGAGCCACTGGCCCATCTGATAATTGTAGCCGATGGTGCCGCCGGCGAGCCCGCCGCTGGTGTTGAAGTTGCCGGTCGATCCGGCCGGAAAGCCGGTGGCATTGAACGACGCCGTTTGATTGCTTCGACCCCAGCCGCCACCACCGTTCAGACCCACATACCAGCCGGTCCAGGTGAAGTAGAGCGGCGGCGGCGCCTTATAGATCGGCGGCATCGACAGATCTGCGGCCGAGGCGCCGTGCGCGGTCGCGGCCCCCAGGCCCG
The DNA here is from genome assembly GCA_963818155.1 of uncultured Alphaproteobacteria bacterium. Classification (GTDB taxonomy): domain Bacteria; phylum Pseudomonadota; class Alphaproteobacteria; order Rhizobiales; family Xanthobacteraceae; genus BOG-931. Next base: position 647,638 of record CAWFRC010000008.1, on the reverse strand, counting down.
CGGCGGCAAGCAAAGTCAGAAGATGCTTACGCATGGTTTTGTCCCCCTGTTGCGATGGGGGCGATCTAAAAGAACGGCGCCTAAAGAAGTTTCTACAAATCGGCGCGAACAAATAAGCGACGCAATTTCGTGCGTGCGTGTTGCAAATGGGCATCAGATCGCCGCAATCCGGAAACGATTTGTTATCTCTAATATTTTTTTGATGCGGAAAACCGTGGTCGATCGACGGCCAATCGACAGAGCGGCGAATAGCAAACAGCGAATGGCGGCTCGGGGTTAGTCGCGCCGGCGAAAAATGCGTGGCGAGCTTTGGTGGTTTGCCATTTCCTCACGCCGTTACTATTCACGACCGTAGCATCGTCCGCGTTGACGCGCATGTCCGGGGACACCAGGTATACCGAGGCTGGCGCGTTATACTTTTCCTGTTGCGCGCATCGGTACCCGGGCAGTGCCACAGGGGTTGCGGCAGCCCGGTTACACGCAGAATACTGACGCAAGTCGAGGGTACTTACAAAATCGGATTCCACCTATGCAGATCGGCGGCTGCTCGCCGCGATCTTGCCGCCAGATTGGAAGATCGTTCTCGTCGCGGCGTATTTTCGGCATCAAATTTTTCCCGCCACAGCGCCGCGGTGTCATGGCCGGACCACGTACGGGCATGGCGCTTATTGTGGCGCTTGCGCGCGCACAGGCGTCCTCCCATGTCGAGCTCTTCCCACGCAGGGGTAGAAGCTGGAGGACAATGTATGTCGCTGTTGTATTCGCCGGTCACGCTTGGTCCCTACACGTTCAAGAATCGCATCGCGATGTCGCCCATGACGCGCAGCCGGTCGGTAGGCAATGTTCCTGACGACTTGGTGGCGGAATATTATAAGCAGCGTGCCGCCTCGGCGGGGTTGATTATCACCGAAGGAACGTCGCCGTCGCCGGACGGGCTCGGCTACGCGCGCATCCCGGGCATTTTTTCCGCCGCTCAGGTTGCCGGCTGGAAAAAGGTCGCCGACGCCGTGCACGGCACCGGCACGAAGATCTTCATGCAGCTCATGCATACCGGTCGCGTCGGCCATCCCAATAATCTGCCGCCCGGCGCCAACGTTATCGGGCCGTCGGCCGTTGTGGCGGCGGGCGAGATGTACACCGATCAGGAAGGCATGAAGGCGCAACCGACGCCGAAAGCGATGACCGAGGCCGACATCAAGACCGCGATCGGGGAATTCGAACAGGCCGCCAAGAATGCCGTGGCTGCCGGTCTGGAGGGCGTCGAATTGCACGCGGCAAACGGTTATCTGCTCGAGCAATTCATCCGTCCGAATTCGAACATCCGCACCGATGCGTATGGCGGCTCGATCGAGAACAGGGCGCGCTTCGTGCTCGATGTGGTGAAAGCGACGACATCGGCGATCGGCAAAGATAAAGTCGGCATCCGCTTGTCGCCGTTCGGCGTGTTCAACGACATGCCGCTCTATCCGGAGCTGGAAGCCGAATACGCCTATCTGGCGCGCGCGCTCAATGCGACGGGTCTCTTTTATGTCCATCTGGTCGATCACTCGGCCATGGGCGCGCCGGCGGTGCCGCAATCGATCAAAGAGACCTTCCGCAAGGAGTTCAAGGGCGTGCTCATTCTGTCCGGGGGCTACGACGCGGCGCGTGCCGAGAGCGATCTCGAAGCCGGCAAGGCCGACCTGATCGCGGTCGGACGGCCGCTTCTCGCCAATCCGGACTTGGTCGAACGCTGGAAGACCGGCGCGGAACTCAATCCGCCGGATATGAACACGTTCTACACGCCGGGCGCCAAGGGCTACACCGACTATCCGGTGTTGGCGAAGGAGCCGGCCTGATCCCCTTGATCGTTTCGGTTTGAAAAAGCCCGCCGGTGGCCAACGCCCCCGGCGGGTTTGTTTTATGCGCCGCGCTGTTATCAGAATATGATGCGAAACCGCAGGCTCGATCGCCCCTTCAGGGGTCGATCAGTCCGCCGCCGGCCGCGACCGCATCGAGATGATAATCGGCATCGCCGAATTGGGTGTCGATCACGGTGACGCGTTTGAAATAGTGCCCGACCTTGGTTTCCATGGTCATGCCGATGCCACCATGAATTTGGATCGCCTGTTGGCCGACGAAGCGCCCGGAGCGGCCGATCTGGACTTTCGCGGCCGATATCGCCTGGCGGCGCTCGCGCGCATCGTCCTCAGCGGCCATCATGGTGGCGAGCATGGCCATGCTGCGTGCCTGTTCGACCGCGATAAGCATCTCGGCGGCGCGATGCTGCAGCACCTGAAAGCTGCCGATGGTAACGCCGAATTGCTTGCGCGTTTTCATGTAGGCGACCGTGGCCTCATGTGTGGCCGCCATGGCGCCGACGGCCTCGGCGCACAGCGCTGCGATCGTCTGGTCGACGACGCGCTCGATCAGAGGAAAGGCAGCGCCGGATTCGCCCAGCGCGGCCGCAGCCTCGACCCGCACGTCGCTGAGCGTTACCTCGGCGGCGCGCAGGCCATCGACCGTCGGATAGCCGCGCACCGACACGCCCGGCGCCGTGGCGTCGATCAGGAACAGCGCCAGGCCATCGCGATCGGTTTGGCGGCCGCCGACGCGCGCCGAAACGATGAATTTCTCCGCCGCGTCGCCATGCAGCACCAGCGTCTTGGCGCCCTCGATGATGTAGCCACCGCCGACGCGGCGGGCGGTGGTCGCAATGTCGGCAAGGTTGTAGCGCGCCTGCCGTTCGGCATGCGCGAAGGCAAGACTGAGCTCGCCCGCGGCGACCCTCGGCAGAATCTCGGCGCGTTGTGTGTCCGAGCCACCAAGGCGGATAAAACCGCCGCCGAGCACCACGGTGGCGAGATAGGGCTCGAGCAACAACGCCCGTCCGATCTGCTCCATCACGATCATGGTCTCGACCGGACCGCCGCCTGTGCCGCCATCGTCTTCGGCAAAAGGCAGCCCGAGCAGACCGAGATCCGCATATTGCTTCCAGCAGATCAGGCTCCAGCCGCGCGGTTCATGCGCATAGCGTTGGCGCGATTCGAACTGATAATGATCGGCGAAATAGCGCTCGCAAGTCTGTTTCAGAAGCTGCTGTTCTTCGGAAAGCTCAAAGTCCATCGATGAAACCCTCGACCCCTATATCGTCATTGCGAGGAGCGTAGCGACGAAGCAATCCATGCCCGCAGCCCGTGGATTGCTTCGCTTCGCTCGCAATGACGCACTATGACATCACAATCCCAAGATCGCCTTGGCGATGATCTGCTTCTGAATCTCGTTTGAGCCGCCATAGATCGAGACCTTGCGGTAGTTGAAATATTGCGGCGCCAGCGTTCCGGCCCAGTCGGGTCCGATCGGCGGCTCGTTCCAGCGCTCGCTTTCACCGTGCGGGATCTGATCGGGGAGGGCGTAGGGGCCGACCACGTCCAAAAGCAGTTCGGTAATCGCCTGCTGGATTTCCGAGCCTTTGATCTTGAGAATGGAGGACGCGGGATCGGGCCTGTCGCTGGCGCCGCGCGTGCGTTCGGCGGCGACCACACGCAGTTGCGTCATCTCCAGCGCCTTCAGCTCGATCTCGACCGCCGCGATCTTGGCGCGGAAGCGTTCATCCGCGATCAACGGCTTGCCGCCGGCCTGCTCGATTGCGGCGAGCTCCTTAAGGCGGCGGATGCGCGCCTTGGAAATGCCGATGCGGGCGATGCCCGTGCGTTCGTTGCCGAGCAGAAACTTGGCGTAATTCCAGCCCTTGTTTTCCTCGCCAACCAGATTTTCGACCGGCACTTTCACGTCGTCGAAAAAGACCTCATTGACTTCGTGACCGCCATCGATGGTCTGGATCGGGCGCACGGTAATGCCGGGCGAGCGCATGTCGATGAGCAGGAAAGAGATGCCTTCCTGCTTTTTCGCCGCCGCATCGGTGCGCACCAGACAGAAGATCCAGTCGGCATATTGGGCGAGCGTCGTCCAGGTCTTTTGTCCGTTGACGACATAATGGTCACCGTCGCGCTTGGCCTGCGTTCGCAAGCTGGCGAGATCGGAGCCGGCGCCGGGCTCGGAGAAGCCCTGGCACCACCAATCGTCGAGATTGGCGATGCGCGGCAGAAACCGCTTCTTCTGCGCCTCGTTGCCGAAGGCGATCAGCACAGGTCCGAGCATGTTGGTGCCGAAGGGCAGCGGCTCCGGTGCGGGCGCTTGCTGCATCTCGTCACGGAACAGATAGATCTCCACCGGGCTCCACCCGGTGCCGCCCCATTCTTTCGACCAATGTGGCACCGCCCAGCCCTTGGAATTGAGAATGCGCTGCCAGGTGACGAGGTCGTCCTTGCCGAGCCGGCGGCCTTCGACCATCTTGCTGCGAATCGTGGCCGGCAGATTGTCTTGCATGAAGGCGCGCACGTCGGCGCGGAACGCATTTTCTTCCGGGGTGAAGCGAAGGTCCATCGCGTTCTCCTGATGCGCTCGTTTCCGCCCTTATTGGCTGGCCATGCCCGCTCGTGGTCTAATCTGAGTGACCACCTGATCGGGTTCAAGTCGACCAAGACGGCGAACCGCCTCGATCGTCGCCGACGGGAGAATGAGCCGAATTGGCCTGAGAGGGAAGTCGCAGCCAACATCCAATGTGCAGCAATGCCGTAATGAGTCCGCGGCGAGGAGTGCTGCATGGCCGCGTCCGACGAGCACTGCTAGGCGGTGTGCTCCGGCGCTGTTTCCAGCCGCGTTGCGGCGGGGGCGTGCGGGGCGAGATCGGGATCGCGCCACTCCCTGGCCAGTGTCAGCAGAGTGACCTGAAAACGCCGGAACATGGCCAGCGTCGCCGGGTCAAACTCCTCCACCGGGCCGGCGACTTCCATCACCAGGTTCAGCCCGCGATAGCGGTCGACCGGGTCGATCAGGATGTCCGCCAAGGTCGTGATCGCTTGGTCGCCGCAAAACTCCACGATCATCGATTGCTCGCGGATCATGCCGGCGCGCGCTTGCGCTGTCATCGAATTGAAAGGCGGCCGGCCGTGCAAGAGCTGGTTGGATCGTTCGAGCCTTTCACGCCGCACGGCGCCGCGGGCGCGCGCCAAGAGAACAAGCATGCGGACGATGCCTTCGGCATAGCCGCCGCTCTTGAGCCGTCGAATGGCATCCTGGACTTGCGGCAGCTCGCGCACCTCGTGCGCCAGCATCGGCGCCGATTCGGCGGTACCGATCTGAATCATCCACGGCGTGCCGTAGAGAGTATGGAAGCTCAGCTCGATCGCGGCGTCGCGCACGTCGCGAAGATAGTCCCAGCCGCATTCGACCAGGTCAGCGCCGGCCCGCTCCAGCGCCAGGAAGGGATTGTCGCTCGCCGCCGGCGCGCGCGCTGCGCGAGTTGCTTCGGCGAGCGCGCCGATATTGGAAAACAGCGGATTTCTGCTGGAAAAGAAATCATGCTGCAGGCGAAGCGGATGACAATTTTTGCTCATTTCGGCTGCCGCCGGCGTCACCAGCGCGCGCAGGAGCGGACGCCACGTGAGTTCATAGGTCTTGGTCGCCCACTCCGACAGTTCGGCAACCGCGGCGAATTCGCGTTCCTCCTTGCGGCCGTCATCGAGCGCGAAAATGTCACCAATGCTGCGCGCTTCGAACGCGACGGTGTAACCCGTCCCGTTCTCGCCGATCAGCATTTCGTAAAGTCCGGGCGCCAAGGACTCGATGGTCTTGACCACCGAGCCGATCTGCGCGTGCTGCTTGCTGGCGACCTTGGCGGAAACAAAAATGCCGAGATGGCCGATGCTCTCGTGCAATGTGTAGATGATCACACGGCCGTGTGCCGCGATTTCCTCGACCGAGCCATAGAGGTCGGAAATCCAGTTCAACGCCTGCTGCGGCGGCGTGATGTTGTCGCCATAGGAAGCGAATACGACGACAGGCGCCTCGATCCGGCTCAGATCGACCGGCGCGCCGTTGCCGAGACTGGCCTTGCCGCCAGTGAGCCTGTTACCGACGAACAGATTCTCGACGATCCAGCGAATCTCCTCGCCATTCATGAAATGAAAGCCGGACCACCAGTGCTCGAACTCGAGAAAACGTCGGGCGCCATGATCCACGGTGGCGAAGAGGTCGTAGTATTTGCGAAACCAGGTCTTCCCCGGATTGAGCAGTTCGAAATTCAACACCAGATGGGCGCCATCGAATCGGCCGGCGCCCAGATCCGCCGCGAGCAGAGCCGGCACCGCACCGCCCGAGACGCCGCCGTAATAGCGAAAGGGATTGCGTCCATTCTGGCCGGCCCAATAAGACAGCGGAGCGCCGGCGACGACGATCGGCCCCATCAGATCCGGGTGCGTGGCCGCAAGGATCATCGCCGCCCACCCGCCCTGGCAATTGCCGGTGATCAGCGGCCGCGGGCTTGCCGGATGGCGTGCGCAAATCTCACGCAGAAACGCGGCTTCCGCCGCGCACACGTCGTCCAGCGTCTGGCCGGGCTCGGGGTCCGGGAAGAAGATGATGAAGTACACCGGATGGCCGTCGCGCAAGGCGACACCGACCTCCGACTCGCTCTTGAACCCGCCGATGCCGCTGCCATGCCCGGCGCGAGGATCGATGATCACCCAGGGCCGGCCATCCTCGCGCGGCGGCATCATGTCCTTCGGTGGATGAATGCGCACCAGCGCATAGTTGACCGGCCGTTCGAACTTACGGCCGTCGGCGATCATGTCGTAATCGAAGGCCAGCACCGGCGTGAAGCCTTCCTTCGCGCGCGCCATCACCGCGTCGCCGCGCTGGCAGAGCGTGTCGAGAAAAAGAATCCAGCGCTGGGCGCAGTCGTTCGCATATGCGGAGAAGGCATCGGCGGCATTGGGCACTAGGAGCCGCGGCGCCAGTTCCGATAGCGCCGTCGCGGTCGCGCGAGCGGCATCGATATGATGATGGGCGATCGTTTGGGCGTGCTGGAAGCCGCACTGCCAAAGCAGGGCGAGTTGATCGCCAGCGGCGGTCCAACTCTCTCTGCTGGTCTGCAAATGACGTTGCCGATTCTGCGCAAATGCAGACATGACGTTCATGGTTTCAACCCACAATGTGATAGCCGCCGTCCGACGATGAGCGCCTCTTTGCCAGCCAAGAAAAACAAGCAACGCCTGAACCCAGACGACCATGGCAGGCGATCTTTTGCCGGGGTCTTTTGCTGTGGTGCGCGTCCGGCAACCATGATCTCGATCAAGATCGCACGCATGCCGGCGCGTGTTTTTCTGGATGAAGCGAGACGATTGCGCCCGATCAGCCACCCACGATGTCGCAGTAAAGTGACAAAGCGATGATGGGCGCGCCTACCTTTGGCGCGCGCGCTGACCTTACCGTCCAGTCTGGACGGACTCAGGGCCGCGCGCGTCGCAGTGGCCGCGGATCGGTCCGGGGGAGCGAGGTTTTTCACCCCGGCGACCTAGAGCGCATCTCGATCTTGTGGAATTGGGATGTGCTCTAGATTCATTTGTTGTCGCATGTCCTTTTCGGAAAACCGGTTTCCACCCATCGGGTCAAAGTCCGAGGGCATGCTTTTCCGGGACATGCTCTAGGGCTTCATGGCGCCCGTCGCACTGGTATAGACGGCGTAGAGGGAGCTCGAGCCGCAGATATAGAGCCTGTTCCTGAACGTGCCGCCGAAACAGAGATTGGCGACCGTCTCGGGGATGTGGATCTTGCCGAGCAGATCACCGCCGGCATTGTAGCAGCGAACCCCATCCTCGCCTGGATCACCCCAACCGAGGGAGCACCAGATATTGCCGGCGGTATCCGCGCGCATGCCGTCGGTGATGCTGGGCTTTGGCATTTCGGCAAAAACCTTGCCGTTCGACACTTTGCCGCCCTCGACGTCGACGTCGAACACGCGGATGTGCGAGGGATTATTCGGCCCGTCGGTGAAGCCGGTGTCGATGACATAGAGCTTCTTTTCGTCCGGCGCGAAAGTGATGCCGTTCGGCTCGACGAAGTCGTCAATCACGACCTTGACGTCTCCGGACTTCGGATCGACCCGATAGACGTTATGCTTCTCCTGCTCGGCCTCGGCTTTGACGCCTTCGTAGTTGCCGCCGATGCCGTAGACCGGATCGGTGAACCAGATCGAGCCGTCGGACGCGACCGCCGCATCGTTCGGCGAGTTCAGCCGCCTGCCGTTGTATTTGTCGGCGATGATGGTGATCGATCCGTCGTGCTCGGTGCGGGTGACGCGGCGGCCGCTGTGTTCGCAGGTGATCAGCCGGCCTTCGCGATCGATCGTATTGCCGTTGGAATTCATCGAGGGCTGACGGAAGACGCTGACATGACCGTCATCCTCGGAGTATCGCATGATGCGGTTGTTCGGGATATCGCTGAACAGCACGTAGCGGCCGGCCGGGAAATAGACCGGGCCTTCGGCCCAGCGGAAACCGGTGGCGAGACGCTCCACCGCCATGGTGCCGGCGAAAGCCGGGAATCCCGAGGCACCGAATGCGCCTTTCGGCTTCACCAGAGATTCAACATGCGGATCCGGATAGCGGCTGCCAGACAATGGGCCCAACGGCAGCGGTTCGTTCGCCCGCAGCGGCACGCCGGTCTCGCCGAGCGGTGATACGGTTGCGGCCGCCGCGCCCTTGAGCGTGGCCATGGTGGCGACTGCCGCACCGGCAGTGATGAATGAACGTCGATGCATTGCGTCCTCCCGAGGATTTATTGTCCCGAAGTGACGCGTGACGGCCGCGGCTATCCTCTCGCCGCAAACCGTCACGACGCTCGCGCAGCAAGCGCAATCCGTCGTGCAGATGCGAGCTATCAGAACGTCCTTCGGATTTGTAAACCTAACATCCGCGGCGTGACACTGCACGGACAGCGCACCCAGGATTGCAAATTTTTTCTTTGCTGCTGTGTTCGTTTCCGTACAAAGCCGTGCGGCTCTCGTAGAGCGCAGCGTCGCGAGACCATCATAGTTTTGCCGCCGCTCTGCAATCGCCGTGCAATTCTGCTCACAGGGCTGCGACAAGGGTCGGCGGCCTTGCGGCCGGCGGCAACTGCGTACGCTTCAATTTTATCGTAAACCGTGCGATTTCGGTGCCCAGAGCGGTGAAAAAGGATCCGACCATGAAGGGTGCGATTGCGTTACTTTTATTGATTGCCGGCGCTGCGACCGCGCAGGCGGCGCCGCATGCGTGCGCGGCCGACGCGATTGCCAAGGCGGAGCAGCTTTTGCGCCTCCATGGCGAGGTGCAGGCCGGTCAGCCTGTCGCAATCGAGGAACAGGTTAAAGTGTTGCCGCCCTTGAAGGCGCTCAAGGGCAACGGCCGCTTTGACGTGCTCGAGGTCTGGGGCCATATCTATAAGGCCGATTACCGGATCCGGCTTATCTATGCGCAGATCAAAGGCTCATGCGCTCTGATGGGGCAAGAGATCCTGGAGGCGAGCGATCCTTATTGATGTCCTCGTGGTGCGCCATGTCGTGTTGACGCGATGTTCAATTGCCGTGGCGCAACGCGGCCCGCAGGGCAAACTGCAATGAAGAATTGAAAAAATCGCCAAGGTGCGGGTGTCATTACGCGGCGGGATTTTCTCGATGGCGTCGCCGTTACGGCCGGTGCCGTCGCCGGCGCATCTCTGCCGGGCGTCGCCGCTCCCGCCGCGGTGCAGGCAAGCGCGTCACAGGATGCTGCCGACTATTACCCGCCGACATTGACCGGCCTGCGCGGCAATCATCCGGGAAGTTTCGAAGCCGCCCATGCGTTGCGTGACGGCGATTTTGAATTGCAGGTCGACATAGCGGTCCCGACCGGCGAGACTTACGATCTGGTCGTCGTTGGCGGCGGAATTCAGCGGGCTCGCGGCGGCGCATTTTTATCGCGCCCAGCGCCCTCAAGCGCGCATTCTCATTCTCGACAACCACGACGACGTCGGCGGCCATGCCAAGCGCAACGAATTTGCGTTCGGCGGCCGGCTCGCGCTGATGAATGGCGGGACTTATCTGATCGACAGTCCACGGCCTTACAGCATAATTGCCGATGGCCTCTTGCGCACGCTCGGTGTCGATCCAATCGCTTTGAGCAAAAAATGCGCTCATCGAGGCTTTTACGCCTCGCGCGGATTGGCGCGCGGCATTTTCTTCGATCGCGAAACCTTCGGTGCCGACAAGCTTGTCGTGGCCCGCAAGGGCGCGGCTTGGCGCGATGTGCTTGCCGGTGCGCCCTTATCGGAGAGGGCGCGCGGCGATATCGTGCGCATCGAGGAAAGCGCCACCGACTACTTTCCCGGCTTGTCGTCCGCCGAGAAGAAAGCGCGGCTGTCGCGCATGAGCTATCGCGATTACCTACGCGATATGGTCAAGGCCGATCCGGCGGCGCTTGCGCTCTATCAGGCCCGCTCGCACGGCGAATGGGGCGTCGGCGCCGACGCCGTGTCCGCGCTCGACCTCTGGGCGTTCGACTTTCCGGGCTTTCAAGGGCTCCGCCTCGAACCCGGCGCGGCGCCGCGCATGGGCTACACCGCTGCGGGCTATGCGGGCGGCGGCTCGTACACCTTTCATTTTCCGGACGGCAATGCCTCGCTCGTCCGGCTTTTGGTCCGCGATCTCGTACCAAAAAGTCTGCCGGGGACGAGCGCGCAGGATATCGTCACCGCGCGGCTCGATTATGCCCAGCTTGACCGTACGCAGGCGCCGGTCCGCATCCGGCTCAATGCAACGGTCGTGCGCGCGCGTCACAACGGTGACGCGGGTTCGGCACACGACGTGGACATTGTCTATGCGCGCGGCGGCGCCTTGTCTTCAGTGCGCGGGCGCGCTTGCGTGCTCGCCTGCTACAACATGATGATCCCTTACCTCTGCCCGGAATTGCCCGAACACCAGAAGGAGGCGCTGCGTTATGCCTCGAAGATTCCGCTGATCTATGCCAGCGTCGCCCTGCGCAACTGGCAAGCCTTCCGGGCGCTGGGTGTGGCGGAGATCTATGCGCCGGGCTCCTACTTCTCATCGCTTTCGCTGAACGAAGTGACCGATATCGGCGGCTATGCCAGTCCACGTTCGCCGGACGAGGCGATCCTCGTCCATATGGTGCGGGTGCCGACCGCGCCTGGTTTGCCGGAGCGCGAGCAGCATCGTATCGGCCGGAGCGATATTCTCTCGACCAGCTTCGAGACTTTCGAACACAATATTCGCGATCTGCTCACCCGCATCCTCGGCCCCGGCGGGTTCGATGCGACACGCGATATCACCGCCATCACGGTCAATCGCTGGCCGCACGGTTACGCCTACGAATACAACCCACTGTTCGATCCCGACTGGCCGCCGGGCGAGGCGCCGCATGAAATCGGCCGCACTCGCTTTGGACGCATCGCTATTGCTAATTCGGATGCCGGTGCCGCCGCCTACACGGATTTGGCGATCGATCAGGCACATCGCGCGGTAATGGAATTGCTGGGCACATAGGTGCGCCGCGCTCTTGCGAGCGGAGCGAAGCAATCAAGCGGGCTTGGGCATGGACTGTGCGGCCCCTTCGCCCCTTGCCGCGATGGTCGCGACTGCATCGCCCCCGACCTTGAACACCCGGCCGCGGTCCCTGCACAATAGCGGCCGACGTTGGTATAGGGCATACTACAGTTGCGGTATCTTGCGGTTTCTCATTCCGTGGGGTTCGATGGTTATGCCACGGGGCGTCGGTACGCGATTTGATCACAAGTTTCCGGCCGCGTCTGATGCGACGAGGCGTTGGGCTGGCCTGGTCATCCAAACCGCGGCGATCGCGATCGCATATTTTCTGGCGGCGCGGTTGAGTTTTTTGTTACTGACCAAACCTGACGGTGTCGCGGTGTTCTGGCCCGCAGCGGGCGTTGCCGCCGGCGTTCTGATCGCCCTCGGGCCCGGCGCCCGATTGCCAGTGGCCGCGGGCGCAATGGCCGCGACCATTGCGGCGAATCTTTTGGGCGACCGAAATCTTTGGAGCGCGGTTATTTTCGGTCTGTGCAACGCAGGCGAGGCCCTATTTATAGCGGCACTGATTTACCGTCAGTTCGGAGACAGCTTCCACCTCGATCGGCTGCGCAATGTTCTGGGGCTCGTGGGCGCCGCGATCGTGGGCACCGCCGTCTCCGGAGTGGGAGGAACACTCGCCTATGTTCTGTTCCACACCTCGCCGGCGCCAATCCTAACGATTTGGCAGCATTGGTTCGCGTCCGATGCACTTGGCGTGATCACCGTCGCGCCTGTGATTATCGGATCGGCCGCGGCGATGCGCGATCCGCCGCCATGGCGCGAAACGATCGAAGGGATCGTGCTGCTCGTGGCGCTTGCAATAGCAAGCGTCTTTGTCGTCCTTTTATCGCAAGAATTGTTGGCGACGGTCGTGCCAATTGCGCTGCTGTTTCCTCCGCTGTTGTGGCTGGCGGTTCGTTGCCGGCCGGTTTTCGCCTCCGCCGCAGCGTTTATCGTCACGCTGACGATCGTTTGGACGATAACCTTCGGCATCGGGAATTTTGGCAACTCGAGCCTTCCCATCGCCAACCGCATCCTGGCTGCACAAACCAGCATCTTGCTGGTGGCGCTGAGCGCCTTGGTGCTCGCGGCGCTGTTCGCGGAACGGCGCCATCACGAGGCGGTGCTCAGGGAGAGCGAGGCGCGATTGCGGGAGGCGAGCAAACACAAGTCACAATTCCTGGCTAACATATCGCATGAGCTGCGCACGCCTCTGAACGCGATCATTGGCATCACCGAGATACTTCAGGAGGATGCCCGCGATCTTAAACGTGAGGAAGAGATCGAGCCTCTCGATCGCGTGGCTCGCGCCGCCCGGCATCTACTTGCGTTGATCAACGACATTCTCGATCTGTCCAAAATTGAAGCCGGGAGGATGGAACTCCATTTTGAGAGCCTCGCTCTGGCGCCGCTGGTCAACGACGTCATCAAGACAATTGAGCCGCTGGCGTCGAAAAACAGCAATCGGGTCCTATTGGACTACCGTTCCGCAATCGAGCGAATGTATTCCGACCCGATCCGCCTGCGGCAAGCGCTGCTGAACCTCGTAAGCAATGCCAACAAATTCACCGAGGGTGGCACGATCACGATCAGTGTGCGGGACCGGAAGCTGGCCGGCCGCGAAGCGGTCTCGATCGCCGTGGCGGATACGGGTATCGGCATGACCCCGCAGGAAATGGAAGGCCTGTTCCAGGAGTTTTCGCAGGCCGATTCCTCGACGACCCGGAAGTACGGCGGCACGGGCCTTGGACTTGCCATCAGCCAACGCTTTTGTCAGATGATGGGCGGAGACATTACGGTCGAAAGTGAACAGGGACGGGGTTCGACCTTCACCATTTGCCTGCCGACGACGGCCGAAAATCTCCAGGCAGCTGCAACGGCGCCGGATGTGCCGGCGCAAACGCGTTCGGCTTCGGACCTCGAAACGCCGCTGATACTCGTTGTTGACGACGATTACACCGTGCGCGAAGTGGTGAGGCGCTACCTGGAGCGCGGCGGCTTCGCTGTTGCTATGGCTGGCGGCGGCCAAGAAGCGCTTCGGCTCATGAGGGAGCGGCGGCCCGCCGCCGTCACCCTCGACGTGATGATGCCGGACCTCGATGGCTGGACCGTGCTCGCGGCAATCAAGGGTGATCCGACGTTGGCGGATATCCCCGTCGTGTTGATGACAATCGTGGATGAAAAGAAGCGCGGCTATTCGCTTGGGGCCGCGGATTATCTGGTCAAGCCGGTGGAGCGCGACAAGTTGATCAGCGTGCTTCGAGCCGTTTGCGGTTCGGTTGTCGGCCGGGTTCTGGTTGTCGATGACGATGATGTCGTACGCCAGGGATTGAGACTTGCATTGCGACAGAGCGGCTGGGAGGTGAGCGAGGCGGATAATGGCAAGGTCGCGCTTGAAAGTCTCGGCCACGAACGGCCGGACGTCATTATTCTCGACCTCATGATGCCCGAAATGGACGGTTTCGAATTCCTCGATCAAATCCGTCGTCGTACCGAGTATTGCCACATTCCGATCGTGGTGGTCACCGGTCGAGATCTCACGGACGAAGATCGTTTCCGGCTCAACCAGGGCGTCGAGCGCGTTATTCAGAAGATCGATCAGAACGAGATGCTTTACGAGCTTCATCATACCCTGACCAAATACATTCAGCGGCGGCGCTCGGATGCGACCGTGGAGGCCTGAATGAAGATCCTTTATGCCGAGGACAACGATGACAACGTTTTCATCTTGAAAACCCGACTTACGAGAGCCGGATTTACGGTTTTGATTGCTGCAGACGGCGCGCAGGCGGTAGCCATGGCAATGACCGAGCAGCCTGACATGATTTTGATGGACTTGAGTTTGCCGGTTCTCGACGGTTGGGAAGCGACGCGGAAAATCAAATCTGCGGCCGCCACGCGGCACATCCCGGTCATCGCGTTGACGGCGCACGCGATGACCGGTGATCGCGAGAAGGCGCTTGCTGCGGGCTGCGATGACTTCGACACCAAGCCGATCGAGCTGCAACGTTTGTTCGGCAAGATTCAGGCGCTCGCGCCGGGGGGCAGGGCGCGGTGATGCCGGCGCAAGCTGCTTTGTTGGTCGTCGACGATAATGACGATAATCGCTACACGCTGACACGACACCTGAGCCGCTCTGGCTATGCCAACCTGACGACGGCCGCCGATGGGCGCGAAGCGCTGGTACTGCTGCACCAGCGGCCATTTGATCTCGTTCTTCTTGACATCATGATGCCCGGCATGAACGGCTACGAAGTGCTCGAGCATCTAAAGAACGATCCGCAACTGCGGCACATCCCGGTCATTATGATCTCGGCGGTCGACGAGATCGAGAGCGTCATTCGCTGCGTCGAGCTTGGTGCCGACGATTATTTGTCGAAGCCGTTCAATCCGACCTTGTTGCGCGCGCGCGTCGGCGCGACCCTCGAGCGCAAGCGTCTTCACGATCAAGTGCGGGCGCAAGCGGCCGATCTCGCCATGTGGAATTTCACCCTCGAGCAGCGTGTCGCCGATCAAGTGGTGGAAATCGAGCGCATCGGGCGTTTGAAGCGATTTCTCTCACCGCAAGTCGCCGAACTGATTGTCTCCGCTGGCGATGAAAGCGTTTTGGAGAGCCGTCGGCGCAATGTAACTGTCGTCTTTTGCGATCTGCGCGGTTTTACTGCTTTCGCGGAGATTGCCGAACCAGAGGAGGTCATGACAGTCCTGCGGGCATACCATGCTGTCCTTGGACCTCTTGTCCACAAATACGAAGGTACGCTCGAACGTTTCTTCGGTGACGGTCTCAACGTCGTGTTCAACGACCCGCTGCCGTGTCCGGATCCATCGGAGCGGGCCGTGCGAATGGCGGTCGAAATGCGCGACGCCGTCGCGGGTTTGGCCGCTAAGTGGCGAGAATTGGGCCACGAACTCGGATTTGGAATAGGAATTGCCCACGGCTGCGCGATGCTGGGCCAGCTCGGCTTCGAAGGGCGATACGATTACTCGGCGATCGGGTCGGTCGTGAATTTGGCGGCCAGACTTTGCGGCGAGGCGGGTGACGGACAGATACTCGTCGACAGCCAAGTGCAAAGCACGGTCGAGTCAATTGCCGACATCGAGTTGACCGGCGAGGTTGTGCTCAAGGGTATTCGACGGCCGGTCGTTGCTTTCAACATAATTGCCATACGCTAACCGCGCTCGGGCACGCGCTCCATCGGAGCATTTCGTGTCGCTTTCCGTTGCGATTGCTGCCAAGCGTTAGGGTCTCTGCCTTCGCGGGGACGAGCGGAATGGAGTATGTGATCTCAGATCGATTGGATTTGAAATAGCGCGCGCGGTGTCGCTTAGCGCTCGATATATTGTCTCAGAAGTGCCGGGTCAGAGATAAAATCCGACGGTGCGACATCGACATCGAGAAATTCGCAGCGGCGAAAGCGCGCTTTCTCGTCAAGCGGCACCGTCGCGTCGATGCCCACCTTGGCGCGAATGCCGTTGCGGCCGATGCGGACATATTCGTGCCCGCGTGCGCCCGGAATGGTGAAAATATCGCGCGAGGCTTCCATGCGGGTCGCCAGCGCATATTCCACATCGTGCGGATTGCGGATGTCGATGTCGTCGTCGACTGCGATGATCAGATCGAGGTCCTTGAGCGCGCCGAACGCCGCCAGGATGGCATTGCGCTGCAGGCCTTCGTGTTGCGGCGTGGTCTTGCGCACCTGCAGAACCGCGTGGAAGCGATGCAACCCGCCGGCGGTCATTTCCGCGTCCGTCACGATCGGCACCGCGGCCTGCAGCACCTTGAGCAAGCTTGCCTCGAGCACGTACTTGCGCAGCATCGTGGTCTCGAAGCTGTAGCCGTTGATCACCTGATAGAGCGGTTTGTCGCGGTGGGTGAGGGCGGTGACTTCGAATATCGGCGCTTCGCCGGCCGGCGACAGGTAACCGACGAATTCGCCGAACGGTCCCTCCTCGATCGTTTGATCCGGAGAGATCACGCCCTCGAGCACGATCTCGGTATCTGCAGGCAGGAGGAGATCTTGCGTCACCGCCTTCACGACGGCGAGCGGCCTGCCGCAAAATCCGCCGGCGGCGGCGAGCTCGTCGGCGTTTTCCGGCATTTGCGAGCCCATCGTGGCGGCGGTGTATTGCAGCGCCAGGTCGGTACCGATACAGACCGCGATCGGCAGCGGCCGGCCCGCCCGCTTGGCGCGCTCGAACGCGAGACGCAGATGCCGGCCGTAGTCGAGCTTGATCGCAGTCCGGTTCGGACCGACGAGCTGCAGCCGATGGTAAGAGGCGTTGTAAATTCCAGTTTCCGGATCGCGCACGATGACGACGCCGGCGGTAATGAAACGGCCGGCGTCCTCGGCGGTGTGAAACAGTACCGGCAAGGTGGCCGCGATATCGATCCCTTCGGTGCGGACGTTTTCCTGTGCGGCAGCCTTCGCCACCACGACAGGCGGGATCGGCGCCGACAGCGCCCGCCCGACGGCGTCGCGGATGCCGCGAAAATTCAGATTGAATGCCGCCTCGCAATTGAGCTGGCAGCACAACAGATTGCCGATGACCGGGATATCGTAGCCGTCGACGGCCGTGAACATCAGCGCCGGGCCGCCGTCATGTTTTTTCAACGCGCCCGCGATGGCCAAATGGGTGTCGATCGGGGCCGTGAAGGCCGATAGCCTCCCGCTCTCCGCCATGCGCTCCAAGGCACTGCGGAGCCTGGTATCCAGTATGTCGGAATTTGATAGCATCTAGGGCTCCGCCACTACTGGTTCTGCGCCGCCTTGTGCGGGTCGCGCACGGCTTCGTATTTGTCGAATTCGACGTTGAATAGTTCGCCGTCAAGCCGTTCGACGCGGCGGATATAGACGTCCTGAATGATGTCCCGCGTCTGCGGATCGATTTGGATCGGCCCGCGCGGGCTTTCCCAAGCCATGCCCTTCATCGCGGCGATCAGTGCATCGCCATTGGGGTTACCGCCGGTCTTCTTGAGGGCCTCGTAGATCAGATGCATGCAGTCGTAAACCGCGACGCCCACATGGTCCGGCCGCAGACCGTTGCCGGCGCGCGCGAACGCAGCGACGAACGCTTTGTTCTTTGCTGAGGCGTGCGCCGCGGAATATTGCAGCGATGTCGTGATGCCAAGCATGGCATCGCCCATCTGGTTGAGCACGTCGTCATCGGTGATGTCGCCGGGCCCGATGAGCTTGATGCCGGAGGCCTGCAGGCCACGCTCGACATATTGGCGCAGAAACGGACCGGCGAGGCCGCCCGGCACCCAGACAAACAGCGCCTGCGGTTTGGCGTCGCGCGCCCGCTGCAGGAAGGGCGAAAAATCCGGATTGCGCAACGGTACGCGAACGGATTCGAGAACCTCGCCGCCGCCGGCTTTGAACGTTTCGACGAAAGCGTTTTCGGTCTCGATACCCGGCGAATAGTCCGCCACCAGCGTGACCACTTGTTTGATGCCGTTCTTGAGCGCCCATTGCGCCATCGGTATCGTGATCTGCGCCTGGGTGCCGAAGGTGCGCACGATATAGGGCGAGCGTTCGGTCGTGATCGAGGCCGACGAGCCGACCACGATCTCAGGGATCTTTGCTTCGGTTGCGAGCGGCGCCACCGCAAGCGCGGTCGGAGTCGGATTGTAGCCGGCAAGGATGGCGACCTTGCCGCCGACCACGAACTCCTGGGCGATGCGTTTGGCCTGGTCGGGCACGCTGGCGTCGTCGCGCAGCAGCACCTCGATTTTCCGGCCGGCGACCTCGGTTCCGTGCTCCTGCGCATAAAGTTTCAGCGCCGCCACCATCTGGCGGCCGTTCTCGGCAAACGGTCCGGTTATCGGAGCGGAGAAGCCTATTTTGATGCTGTCTTGCGCGCCTTCCTTGGGATTTTCCTGGCCAAACACCGGCTGACCGGCAAGCAGCATCAATGTTGCCGAGACGGCAAGCGGAGACAAAATTGCGGTGCGCGACCTCATGCCCTCATTCCTCGACGCGCACCAGTATGCGCAGGCACCGGCTTCTTGGCCATCACGGTACCATTCTCATTCGGGCTTCCCCAAAATCGAGATGTCGGTGGGATCGGCGAAGGCCGGGTGCCGCCAGCCGTTCTCGTCATAGTCGGACATGCACTGCTCGGCGAAGGCTTCCATGGCTTTGAGCGTGCCGCTTGCCTGCGCCTGCTGCAACTGGAAAACGCGAATGACCTCGTGGCTGCCCGAATAGTTCATTTCATAAAGCTCGTGCCGCGCGCCGAATTCGCTGCCGATCGCGTCCCACAAGAGCTTCATGATCTTGATGCGCTCTTTGTAATCGATGCCGTTCGAGCCGCGCACGTATTTCTGCAGATATTTGTCGATCTCCGGATTTTTGAAATCGAGCGCGTTCGACGGCAGATAGATCAACCCGGAGGCGACGACTTTCTCGATGATATTGCGGATTGCCGGATAGGCCTCGGTCATGAACAAGCGATAGCTCGATGAGCCTTGCGGATTTGGCAGCACCGCGCCGTTCACCCACGGCACCGGATTGCACGCCATGGCGTCGGTCAACGACCAGAACAGATTGCGCCAGCCGATCACTTCGCCGATCTGCGCCTGCACGCCGCGAAACGACTCGACGCCGGTCGCGCGCGCCGCCTTGTAGAGGAGGCCGGAGATGAAATCGAGCTTCACCGCCAGCCGGGTGCAGCCCTGCAGGGTGAAGCCGTTGAAGAAGCCGGACTTCGGATAAAAGTCCTTCAGCCGCTGCACGTCGCGATGGATCAGCACGTTTTCCCAGGGAATGAACGCGTTGTCGAAAACGAAGATCGAATTGTTCTCGTCGAAGCGCGAGGTCAACGGATAATCGAAGGGCGAGCCGGTGGCGCCGGCAGCCATTTCGTAGGACGGCCGGCAGATCAGCTTGATGCCCGGCGTGTTCATCGGGGCGATGAACATCACCGCCATGCTGGGATCGGTGATCTCCTGGCCCATGTTCTGGCCGAGAAAATTGTAGTTGGTCAGCACCGAATTGGTGGCCACCACCTTGGCGCCGGACACGAAGATGCCGGCATCGTTTTCCTTCTGGATGGTGATGTAAACGTCCTTGACCTGATCGACCGGCTTGTTGCGATCGATCGGCGGATTGACCAGCGCGTGATTGAGGAACAGCACCGATTCCTGGCTGCGCTTGTACCAGGCGCGGGCATTGTCGGCGAACTTGCCGTAGAAGTCGGCATTGGCGCCCAGCGTGTTGAGGAATGCCGCCTTGTAATCGGGGCTGCGGCCGAGCCAGCCGTAGCTGATGCGTGCCCAAGCGGCGATGGCATCGCGTTGCGCGATGACATCCTCGCGGCTGTAGGCGGCCTTGAAGAATTTGTGCGTGTAGCCGCCGGAACCGGTGTCGGTCGGCGCGGTCAGCACATCCTTGGTTTCTTTGGCATGCAGTGCGTCGTAGAGCAGCGCCACCGAACGTGCCGAGTTGCGAAACGCCGGGTGCGTAGTGACGTCCTTGACCCGCTCGCCGTAGATGTAAACCTCGCGGCCGTCGCGCAGCGACTTCAAAAACTCCGCCCCGGTGAAAGGGCGATTTTTTCCGGCGATGATGTCTTCAGGATGCTGCGGCATTCTTCGTACTCCATTCTCAGATGCCCGTAGCCCGAAAGGTCGCCGTCACGGAGCCGGCGCGAGTTGGCCGGCCCGATGACAGGCTCCGCGACCCTTTGGGATGCACGGTCCGAAATCGGCTTTCGCGATTTCGGAGTGTTTTGGTGCTGCCGTCGGGGGCGGAGCCGAAAATCGCGGTTTACGGGTCGCCCCAGGGCAACCTGGTCAACCCAGTACCATTGCGGGCGCAGTGTTGCTATCCGGGCTCCGGGCAGGTGGCATGCTTTTAAGATGGCCGTTCCGGCTCGGGCCACGTCCAGCCCGCAGGGCCTTCCCAAACCATGCTGTGTTAAGCAGTGCGCGGCCGACGCATCGCCCATAGGGTCAATGCCGCGAGCAGCACAACCGTCAGCGGAATTCCGGTCATGCCGGCGGTGCTGTATGCCG
Organism: uncultured Alphaproteobacteria bacterium; assembly: GCA_963818155.1. GTDB lineage: Bacteria > Pseudomonadota > Alphaproteobacteria > Rhizobiales > Xanthobacteraceae > BOG-931. The sequence goes on along the minus strand of CAWFRC010000008.1, from coordinate 627,182 downwards.
CAGCACCCAAAAAGGCCCCGACGATAAAGCCTACGGTAATCGACAGCACCACCAGAAGGCGCGCCCTTATGGCGATGAAGTCGCCCTGGGCGCCAGGGTCATCGGCCGCCCGCGCGCACCGTCGCCAGGCGCGGATGATTTCGGTGGTCTCGACGCCGAGCTGCGTCATGTTGCCGGTCATGACGTTGGTCTGCGGAATGCCGCGCATGAGCAGGCGCACGATCACGCTTTGCGTCCCCATGGCCATCGCGGCAAAAACGCCGGGAAGAAAGCCGTGCCAGTCGTCCGGTCCCTTTACCGGCGGCCCAGCAAGCATCAGAAGGGCGAAAGCCGCCAGCAGCAGTGTCTCCAGCGCCAGCATCCAGGGCAGGGCGTCGCGGTCTTTATCGGCGGCGACGCCGATCAAGGTTGCGGTCAGCACCGTGGCCAGGAGAAAGGCCAAGACGGCCAGCATCTTTCCAAAGAAGCCCGCATCGTAAATGATAAACTGCGCGCCGGCGGTAACGAAGCTCCCGGTCACCTGCGCGACGAATAGTCCGAACAGCGCGAGGAACGTGTAGCTGTCGACATAGCCGGCGGCGAAACTCAGGAGCGCCGGCACCCAGCGTGGCGGAGCCTCGGCCGCCGGCCTTGTTTGTGTCATCGACCCCTCCGCGCCGGGCAGCGCCGGCAGCGCGGCGCTCACGGCAGACTTTCCCTAGCCCATGCATTAATCTGCACCCGCACGATTTGGAACGGCCCCATGCATCTTAGTCAATTTCATTATCTCCCGCTGACGCCCGGCTTTTTCTCGATCCTGGTGGCAGTGTTCGTCGGCCTGCTGGTGATTTTGATCGCGCTCGGTGTGTTGCGGCACGCTTATTTGAGCCTCGGCGTGCGGCCCGGCACGGCGATGCTGTTGCTGCTCGGTTCGCTGATCGGCAGTTATTTCAACATCCCGATCGCGGCCCTGCCGCCGGAGCAAGTCGAGTCCGACAAGGTGATCGAATTTTTCGGCATGGAATACACCGTGCCGGTGGTGCAGAACCTGCCCGGCACCGTGATCGCCATCAATGTCGGCGGGGCGGTGATTCCGACCATCATGTCGATCTATCTGCTCTCCAGCCGGAGGCTGTGGGTATCGGGCGCTATCGCCACCGCCATTGTCGCCGTGGTGCTGCACTGGCTTGCCAATCCGGTTCCCGGCGTCGGCATCGCGGTGCCGATTTTCGTGCCGGCCCTGATCACGGCCGTGGTTTCACTGCTGCTCTCGCGGTACGATGCGGCGCCGCTTGCTTATATTTCCGGCAGCATGGGGACGCTGATCGGCGCCGATCTCACCAATCTGGACAAGGTCGCAGGCCTGGGCGCGCCAGTCGCTTCAATAGGTGGGGCCGGCACCTTCGACGGAATTTTTCTCACCGGCATTCTCGCCGTTCTGTTGGCCAGTTTGTACCGGCCCAGCCGGCCGCTGGCACAGCCCTGGGCCTGAGCGTCCGATCGACGCCCACCTGCCTGTCAATTCCGCATACGATGAAAGTTTGTTAGTTTCCTTCGCCAAGCGACCGAGGACCTTGTGATGCCGTGGTACGACTATCTCGCACACTTTTTCGCTGGAGCTTTTTTGACCAACGGCGTTCTGCATTTCTTGCAAGGAATTTGCGGCAATAAATTTCAGACGCCGTTCGCGCGGCCGCGCGGCGTCGGCGAATTGTCGGCACTGGTCAACGTGATTTGGGGCTGGTTCAACTTCCTGATCGGCGGCGTGCTACTGCGCATCTTCGTTCCGCCGCTGCCGCCGCCAGCGTTGTCGCTCACCACGATGGTCGGGGTGCTCGCCATGGCGATCTATTTGTCACATCACTTCGGGCGCGTGCGCAACAGCGCGCCGCACCCCTGAGGGCTGTCTATGGTGGTTCGCCGTGCGCGCATTGTTGCCTTTCTGATCGTCGGTCTCGCCGGCGGCGCCGACGCCGGCCAGGAAGGCAAGGACATGAGGCTCGAGGACATGGGGTTCGTCATGCGTCCGGCGGACACGCCCGCGCGTATCGAGCGCCTGCGGCTATTGCCGCCGCGCACCTTTGTGGCGCGCAGCAAAGTCGGCGGTCGTTATTATCTCTATGCAGATCCGGATTATTGCAAATGTGTGTTCGTCGGCGACGAACTGGCGATGAAGAATTACCGCGATTTGACGTCGCCGCCGCCACAAGCGCCGATGGCGATCGGCGGTGGCAAGCCGTCCATTGCCAGCGAGATGATCCAGGAAATGGATCCGGTCGTCGGTGGCACGATCTATGACGGCGATATCCTCGACTTTTAGGTGGACGCAAGCATGGGCGCAGACGTGGGCACGAACGAAACAACAGGCCCGGGCAAAAGTGAGATGGCGGGCGTGAGCGATCCATCTGCGATCAGCGAATATCACGCCCATATCTATTACGACCCGCGGACGACGCGTGACCGCGCCGAACGGTTGCGCGCGCGTGTCGCGGCGGCATTTCCGCAAGCCAAACTCGGGCGCTGGCACGACGAGTTGGTCGGTCCGCATACCCAGTCGATGTTTCAGATCGCGTTTCCGGCGCCATTGCTCAACGCCTTTTTGCCGTGGCTGATGCTTAACCGCGACGGACTGAGCGTGCTGCTGCATCCCGAAACCGGCAACGATTATCGCGATCACAGCGCGCACGCCGCCTGGCTCGGTGGCGCATTGCCGCTGCGGCTTGATGTGTTTTCCTCACAACGCCCGGCGGACTAAGGGTGAAAAATCTAGCGAGGCAAAATCGCGGCAAAAAATAGAACTTGCCCGAGACAAACAGTCCGCCGAGGGAGAAATCCGCGGCGGATTTTTGTTGATCAATCGAGCGAACCCGAGCGGTGCCCTTCAGGCGTCGTCCTCGACATCCGTTTCGGGGCGATCATCGCCGCGGGAAAGTTCGCGGTGCCACTTGCCGCTTTCGTCCTCGTATTCGATGCCTTCGGTCTGGCCGGGCTGACGCTGTTCAGCGGCGGCGCGCCGTGCGGCGTCGAGCGCTTCGGCATGGGAGGGGAAGCTCTCGGAGAAGACGCCGTTGACCGTATAGGCCCAGCCGTCATCGTGACGGACGACCTTATAAGTGACGTGTGCCATGATATGCGCTGCGTGCCATATGTGCGCTCCGCGCCAAGCGTTCGTTCCTTGACGCGAGCGTGAGAGGTAAGACGACGGATAGTATAGCCAATCCAAAATTCACAAGCGAGACTTGGCACCTGTCGGGCAGCGACTGCCATCAGGCCTCGGCGCTTTTGACCTCTTCTTCGGCTCCGCATTTCGCCAAAAGTTCAATCGCGCGTGTTCCGTCAAGTTCCCTGATGCGCACTTGTTCGTTGAGGCGGATGAAGCCTTTGAGCATGGTCGCAGCGCCGGTGAAATCCGCAAAGCCCATCGACCAATCGCCGAATACGCGTTGATCGAAGCCGGGCCCACGGTGCAGCACTTCGATGTCGCGGTGGCGCCGGTCGGTCAGGATGCTGGCGAAAACCTCGTTGACGGCGCGTTTTTCGCCCTCAAGCGCTTGCAGAAAGGTGCCGCCGTGAAAAACCAGCATGCCGCTGACGCCGAGCGTCTTGTTGCGGTTACGTGCGCCGAGCAAAAGTTCGTTCAGATCGGCACATGACAAATGCTCGGTCGCGGTGCTGGTATAGACAATCTGATGCATGCCCACCTCTCAAGTTCGAGGCTTTGAGCGTGGGCCGAGACGCATTAATGAATCATCAATTCGAACCGCCGGGTTGATAGCAGTTTTTTGCTTTTATTTCAGTGTGATAGCTTGCTGCCGACGGATCGCTAGCGAGGCCGCCATTGGCCTCTCCGCCGGTGTTTGAGATTGATCGATCTCTTACGCAGGCGAGCGCTTACGCACGATCGACGTGCGCGGCGTAACAGCCGGGCGAGGCGAAATGAACGTGCAGGTAGGCAGCCCGCGCGTCGGCGAATAAGCGCGCGATCGTGGCTTCGAGTTCTTTGCCGTCGGCCAAGGCATGATTGATCATCATGGCGTCAGCGTCGTATGCGCGAACAGCGAGAGTCCGCTTGCGAAGCTGGTCGGGAACCGTGTCGACTGCGTCAAAGGTCTGCTCGCCAGGGCGCACATAAATCGCAAAGCGCATGCGATAAGGTGAATTGACGGCGTGGTGCTCGTAATTGACCAGAATCAGTTCATCGCCGGGATGCGAATCGGTGAGGCTGACACGGCAGGGATAGCCGGGATCGCGGGCGTCGGCCAAACGTCGCACTGCGCCTTTGCACGCGAGTTCCTCGTCCGACAACGAAAACAACGGCGCGAATTGTTCGGCCGGCAAGCCGCGAATACGAAAATGCATGGTGGTCCTCCTCTTGCCATGGAGGACAAATGACGCCGCAAGAGGCGCGGTCCCACCCGCTTTCTGCTTTGACGTCCGATCTTGCGCCGAAGACCTTTTCTTGCGCCGGAGACCTTTGCTGCGTGCGGCGACACCGGCGCCTAGGTCCTCGACTTTAGGTCAGCCCGCCCGGCGCGGACGCCCGACATTTGTCTGCCAATGTTTGGTCAAACGTGCCAGCATTTCCCAGCGCGGCTGTGGCTTGAGGTGCTTTCCATTGACGAACACCGGCGTTTCCAGCGGCGCGATCGGAAGCGCCATGCCGGCCTCGACCGGCAAATCATCCGGCATCCCCATGTCACCTGCGCGAACGACCGTCTCCGATGTGGATTTGCGCCGTGGTCGCTTTTGCGTGCGCTTGACCGCTTTCTTTCCGACATTGCGCAGAAACGACTGCTCGTGGGGCAGGCTCAAGCGATCGATCGCGGCGGACAAGGTCAGCCACTCGACCGCCTTGATGTCATCCAGGGGGTCGCTGACTGTGCTGCCGACCGCCTGCATCCGCCAGAAATGCGCAATTTTCGGTCCGTTGCCGCCGATATAGGAAATGACGCCGAGAAACTCGTGCACCCGCACCTCAACGCCGGTCTCTTCCATGGCCTCGCGCTTGGCAGCGGCGAGCGGCTTCTCATTCGCCTTGAGCTTGCCCTTGGGTAGGACCCAAGCGCTGTCGCGGCGGCGCTGAACGATGGCGACGAGCGGCTTTGCCCCGTGGCGAACCACGATGCCGCCTGCAGCCAAGATTGGCCTATGTGTTGACTTTCCCATAGTCGCATTCATAACCGATTCGATGGCATTCGGAGTAACCCTTGCTATAAATGTGCCATGCCCCGACGTCCCACAGACCCACGCACCGCAGCCGAACAGGCCTTCAAAGCCACAACGGCCAAGCCGCCACCGGCGTTACCACCCAAGCCGACGAGCCTGCCCGGCGTCAAGGAGTTGGTGTCGCTGCGCATCGACCGCGACGTGCTCGATTTCTTCCAGGCGGACGGGCCGGGCTGGCAGGAGCGGATCAACGCAGCGCTGCGCAAGGCGGCGGGCAAATAGCCCATCAGCGGACTCCATGAGCGGAACTCCTAAGATAGAATCCTTGCGGGCCGTGCTCTCTGACCGTGCGGTATGCGCCCTTGCATAAGTCTCGCTTGTATATGCGGCTTGCGCCAGAGCGATGACACCTCGCTCCCGAGGCTGTGGATTGTGCGGGTCGGGTAGGTTCTGGTCACGCTAACGAATGGGAAACGATGCCGATGACGAATGCCGCGCCAAATTATCAATGGGATCACGTTCACTTGCGCAGCCCGGATCCGGAGGCGACTGCCGCGTGGTTCGAGCACATGCTGGGGGCGCAAGTGATCCGCTCGACTGTGGAAGGCAAGCCGCGCATCGATCTGAAGCTCGGCGGCGCGGACGTATTCATCATGCCGGTTGCGCCGGGCGACAAGGTCAATTCGGCGCCGGTGACGCCCTACCAAGGGCTCGATCATTTCGGCCTGACGGTGAGCGGCATCGATGCGGTGGCGGCTGAATTGAAAGCCAAGGGCGCGGAATTCACAATGGAGCCGCGTACTATTCGGCCGGGCCTGCGCATCTGCTTTCTGCGCGGCCCGCAAGGCGTTTCCATCGAGCTGTTGGAGCGCGACGAAAAATACGCCTGAGCCCTCCGCGCCGCGACGTGTGCGCGTCTTCAGGGCTGCACCGGAATGACATCGGGCGGCGCGCCTTCGGCGCCCATATAGACGGTGAGGATGCGCACCGGCTGCGGGCCGGCGTCGGCGCCGAAATGGGCCGTGTCCATTGCCTCCATGAGGGCTTCGCCCTGGCGGTAGGTGCGCTTGCCGCGCTCGCCGTAATCGACAGTGATCTCGCCTTCGAGCACATAGCCGAACAACGGCACGCCGTGCTTGTGGAGAATCGTGTGGCTGCCGGGCGCCAGCGTGACGACCGCTGCGGTCACATGCGCGGGCCCCGTCGTCGGATAGTGCAGCGTTTCGCCCATGACGGTGGTGCCGGTCGAAAGGAGCGGCGTGTTTTGCACTGCCGGTGGCGCTTTATCCTCGGCTTCCACATGGCTGGCGGGCGCGACTGCGGCAACGAACAGGACGGCAGCGATGCCGAACCGATAACGCATGGTTAGCTCCCTCAGATGATCAGCGTCAGCACGTTCCGCGCGAATCGGATTACAGCGGACCGGCTTACTTCACGATGCTCAGCTCCGCGTCGGCCTCGACCTCCGCGCGGCGTCCGTCGCGGGTCATGACGAAGGCCCCGAAACATGCGCTGTCGATCGACCACATACCGGCAATCTCGGTGCCGTCGGCGCTCAGTTCGCCGACGTATTTCACGATGTCGAAACCGAAGCCGGGCGGATCGTAGGACTTGATGAAGGAGACCGACGAACCGCTGCGATGGCCGGACAGGAGGGCAAGGTGCGTCTTGCGCGGGCAATGGGAGCGAATGCATGCCTCGTGAGTCGCGCCGCCGATATGGTCGCCCGACTGGATGATCGTTGCCGTAAACGGCACCGACCCCGCCATGGCCTGTTTGTATAGGCCACTCCAAACGCCGGTCAAATCATCCGCGGCATTCTTGGATCCGCTCATGGCTGCGCATGCTCCTTGGCTGACGTTCGCCGGCGCAAGCAACTACGCCCGGATGAGCTGAATTTTGACTGCATTATGCGGCGAAATTCCGCCCGCGCGCGGATCGGTGCGGTCATTTGGCCGGCGTTTTGGTTTCTTTGATCAAATTTGCAACGTCCTGGTCGGACAGAGCTTTGAGTTGCGCGAGCGCCGCGGCGGTAGCGTCGGTTTTGCCGAGACTTTCATCAAAAAAAACGCCGTAGCTCTCGCCGGAACCGCCGGGCTCAAGCACGAACATGAACGGCTTGACGGGGTTATCCGGCGCCGCGACGACCAACAGGGTCATCTCGTCATCGCAGCTATAAACGAGCCACTTGCTTTGACCGTAGGTTTTTATGACCGGGCCGATGTCGCATTTGCTCAAGGACTTCGCATCTTCCGGCCCTTCGGCAACCGCTGGAAAAGCTTGGAGCGTCAGCCACGACAAAAGCGCAATCGACACGATGTGTTTCACGAAATAATTCTCCCGTTGTTTTTCATGCGGCGCGAGCCCGAACGGGCGCGCGCTTATTATTTTAAAGCAATCCGCGGCGAGCCCCCGTTAACGGCGGCATCGGTCGAACGCAACAGCCGAAGAGCCGGCTCAGAAGGGGCGACGGAACGCGGAGACCCTGAAGAGCGAAACGCGCGGCGGAAAGCATCCGCGCCGCACCGCCACGGCAAGCTATTTCTTCTCCAGCGCTTCGCGCTGCTTGGTCAGCTTCTCCAGTTCCTCGGTCTGTTCAGCAATGCGATCGGCATTACGGTCTTCGTCGCCGGCACCGGAAAATGCGGCCGCCTGCTCGATCAATTGCCGGATATTGTCGCGCACGATGGCGATGCGCCGGTCGAGCTCGGCAGCCGAAAGCGAAGGCGCGTCATTCATGGTCGATTCCTCGAAATTGATTTGCGACTATAGCCGGGCACCGCGGGAAACGATACTCGCGCGCATCCCATTCGGTGAAATCGGGATGTGCGCGAGGTTCACGGTATCGTCGCAAGTCCCGTGCGGAAGGTCAGCTTTGGTCCGGTTTGGGACGGGCCAACGAGTCCGCAAGATTGGCCTGAATATTTATCGGCAATTCGCTCAAGATGTCGCGCGGCCTCAGCCGCCGCTCGCCGCTTCGCGCATCACGGCGTCGTGGATGGCGGTGCAATGGCGCACGAGGTTGGGCTGCGACACGACAAATGCCTTGAGCGGTGTGTCGATGTCGTAAAAAAGGATATTGGCGATGAAGCCGTAGATGCCGGCGTCGACGCTCGCCGGCGCCGGGCCGTGCACATAGCCGCGGTCGGGCACGAGATCAGCCAACACTTTGAGGTCGGCGAGGCCACGGGCATAAGCGGCGTCGGGCGCATAGCGGCCGATGCCCTGGAAGTGATAGCGCTGAAAATTGAACTCGCGCGCCTTGAGCAGGCCGTCGGCGGTGAGGCTCGGATGCTCGCGCATGAGCGCATCACGAAAGAGGGGCCAGTAACGTTCGTCTTTCCAGCGCGAATACGACATCACCCAATAGAGGTCGTCGAGCATGCGGGTGACCAGCAGGTTCATGTCCCGTTGACGCCGGTCGAGCGTCGCGTCGATGCCGGGCGCGTATTTTCCGATGACGTGAGCGATAATGGTTTCGCTGTCGCCGATCGTTTCGCCGTCATCGACAATGTAGGGAAGCTGCCCGCGCGGCGCTTTCGATGCATCGAAGATATGCTCGTGCACGAACGGCACGCCGGCGAGCCGCAGGAGGGCGAACACCTTCAGGCCATAGCCGTTGTTGTCGGCGACGCCAAACAGGGACGGGTAGGAATAGAGCGTGATCATGACGATACCCGGATCGAGCCCGAGGGCTGAGAATATTTTCGGCCCACGGAGCAGGGCCGCTTCGCTGCCGCGGGCGGTTGGCGATCTTCACATGACGAGCGATACCTCGGCAAAATCCCGATACTGAAATTCGCAAAGGTTTGCCAGTCGACGATGACACTGTTGAGATCGCGGGGCACGATTATCCCCGACGGCTGAACGACGTCGCAGAATACTTGACTTTGTCAACTATCCGGCCAATGATGCGACGATGCCCGCAGCGGAGAGAGCGCAACGCCGTTTCACGATTGCCGTCGTCGGTCTCGGCGGCATCGGCGGCGGTGCCGCCGGCAGTTTGGCGGCCGCCGGCCGCCACGATGTCACCGCCTGCGTACGCCGGGCTATCGGCTCCTTCACGCTCGATCGGCAGAGCGGCGTAGTCGAGGCGCCGCTTGTCGTCCTCACCGCGCCGGAGCAGGCAAAGCCCGTTGATTGGGTGCTGTTGTGCACTAAGGCGCATCAGACGCAAGCGGCGGCGCCCTGGCTGCAACGCCTGTGCACACCGGCGACACACGTCGCCGTACTGCAGAATGGCATCGATCATGTCGAGCGCGTCGCTCCGCTCGCGGGTGATGCCACCTTGGTGCCGGTGCTGGTCTATTACAACGGCGAGCGGCTGGCGCCCGATCACGTGCGCATCCGCCGCGCCGGTCCCAACGATGTTGTGGTCGCCGACGACGAGGCGGGGCATGCGTTCGCGCAACTGCTCGACGGCACGGAACTGCACGTCCTGTTGAGCAAGGAATTCGCCACGCTGGCGTGGCGCAAGCTTTTGATCAACGCCGTCGCCAATCCGATTACGGCGCTGACGCTGCAGCGCCAGGTGGTGCTGCGCCGTCCCGATGTGGAGGCGCTTTGCGGCGCGATCCTCGAGGAGGCTGTGGCCGCCGCGCGCGCCGACGGCGTTCCCCTCGCCGCCGATGAAGTCGCGCGCACGTTGGCAACGTTACGCACATTCTCTCCCGCATTCGGCACGTCGATGTATTTCGACCGGCTCGCTGGCCGCTCGCTCGAAGTCGAGGCGCTGACCGGAGCCATCGTCGCCGTGGCCGAACGGCACGGCATCGCGGCGCCGTTCAATCGTGCTCTGCTCTCGCTGCTGCGGGCGATCAACGATGCGCCGGCTGATGGTGTGTCACCGGATTGAGCGAAGCGAAAGCGATCGCGGCGCGCGGCATGATGGGTTTCGCTCTCGCGCAACCCACGCCGCGCGCGATGCGCTTAGAGCGTGACGGCTTTAAGTTAAAATCGACATCGTGCTCTAGATTTTTAGTGGAGCATGATCTTTTCGGAAAACCGGTGTCCACTTTTCCGGATCATGCTCTAACGCGCGCCGCCGTCGTTGAAGGGGCGCTCGATGATGTCGCCGAGTGTCGTATAAAAGAAGCCATTGAGGCGGCCGACCGGGTCGAGCTTGCGCATGTCGATATAGTCGCCGGTCATCACCGTCGGATCGACATGAATGTAGATCACTTCGCCGATCAACAGCGCCTGGCGCTTGGGCCCAAGCTCAAGCACCCGCTCGAGCTTGCACTCAAAGTGGATCGGCGCCTCTTTGACGCGCGGCGGCTTCACGCGTACGCTTGGGATCGGCGTCAATCCGGTCTCAGCGAATTCGGAAACGCCCTCGGGAAAGCCGTTGGCGGTGTCGACCATCTGCTGCCACACCGTCTGCGTCACCATGTTGAAGCAAAATTCGCCGGTCGCGCGCGCGTTCTTGAGCGTGTGCTTCTCGCTGCCGTCCGGCCTGGGCATGATGGTCAGTGAGATCATCGGCGGGGTCACGCACACGACGGTGAAGAACGAAAACGGCGCCAGGTTCGGCACGCCTGCGGCATTCACGGTCGACGCCCAGCCGATCGGGCGCGGAACGACCGAGCCGACAAGCAGGCGATAGACCGCGCGCTGCTCCATCGCACCGGGATCGAATTGCAGTTGCTCGGACATGGTGTGTTGCCTTTTGGCGGCGGGTACTGGCTACGGCCTCACGAGAACAATAGCGTGCGCGACTAGGCGCCTTTAAAGCGCGTTGCGATCTCGGCGAGCGGCGGGCGGGGGCGCTCTTCCGGCGGGCCGGGCGGGCGGCCGATATGGATGAAGCCGGCCATGCGCTCGTGCGGCTCAAGGCCAAGTGCGTCGAGCACGGCGCGGTCGTAGGCGTACCATTCCGTGATCCAGTTTGCGCCGTAGCCGAGCGCATGCGCGGCGGTGACGAGATTCATGGCGGCGGCGCCGGCCGACAACACCTGCTCCCATTCGGGAATCTTCACGTGCGGCGCCGCGCGGCTGACCACGGCGATCACCAGCGGTGCGCGAAGGAGCCGCTCGCGCTCGGCGGCGACGTGCTCTAGCTTGGCGTCCGGATATTTGGTGTGGAAGGCGTTGGCGATGGCGTTGCCGGCGGTGCGCCGCGCCTCACCCTCGAACACGATGAAGCGCCACGGCGCGAGCTTGCCGTGATCCGGGACCCGCGAGGCGACGGTGAGCAGCGTATCGACCTCGGCCGGCGACGGGCCTGGACCGGACAGTTCCATCGCCTTGAACGAGCGCCGGGTTTTCAGAAGTTCGAGGGCATCAGGCATTGACGAGGACTCCGGAGGCGTTGGCGCTGCTGGCCGGACAGCTTTGTAGGACGGGTCGAACACGAAAGCCATCAGCCGGTGGCGAGGCACGGCTGGTTGTGAGGCGGTGGACTGCCACCACTAAAAGCTAGCCCGAATTGCGCTACGGCGAAATCCCAAGAGACAGCCGCGAGCTATACCTCGGACATTCGCTCGCTCACGTGGCCTGCCCTTCAAACTCGCAGTTTTCGTAGCGGCGCGCTCGCAAGGCTTCCTCGGAGAGCACATAGTAGAGCGATCCGCCGGGACCGTAATACTGCGTGTCCTCGCCGTTGCAATAGCTGTCGACTTGCAGAAGGAGACGGACGTTGTTGTCTGTCTCGAACCGCCAAAGATCGCTCTGCACCAGATCCGGCCAACCCAACAGCTTACTGAAACTTGCAGAGCGGGCGCACTCTTTGGGGATGCCATGATGGCGAATCTCCAGCCACGCCGCGTGGTAGGACTTTTGCTCATCCTCGGTCAGGCCGAGTTCGGTGACCACGCGACTAACGGGATGCGGCAAGTCGAGGATTGCCTGCGGTACGAGCGCGCAAGAGAAAAAGACGTCGATGGGTTCGATCGGCGCTTGCGTCGGTGTGAGATGATCGATGTCGGACCAATAATAGACGCCGCCTTCGGCGAACGGGAAACAGCCAGTAACGGCATCATGGTCGCCGAAAAACGCGAGGAGCCCCTCTGCCGGCAGCAACTCGGCTCCCGGCAAGCCGGATAAATCGGCGCAATTGATCTGCCCGATAAAAAGGAGGGGCTCGGCCTCGTGCGTAGGCCATCGCCAGTCGCGTGGTGCGAGCGGCATGCCGCCGAAACGCGATGTAGCGGCCGGTACGTCGGCGCGACGTTGCGGCCATAACCGGATCGCAGGCAAGGCCAACTGCGCGAGACGGTCGCACGCGCCAGGCACAGCGTCGCGAAGGCGTGTCACGATCGCCTCGCGCGTCAACGCTGGCGGTGGTGGATGATCGCATTGCCATAGGGTTTCGGGGCGCAAGGGCGATCTCGGCGTCGCGACAGCGACATTCGCCGGCTTATCCAGCCAGACCAAATGTGTCGACGCAGCTTCACGCACCTGCGGATCGGATCGCTCGGCGAGGCGCCGGAAAAAGGCGCGCTCGAGGCCGCGTGATCTCAGTTCCTGAACGATTGCGGACCGGAGCCCGGCAAATCGGTTCTTGCGTCCAACGTGTTCGGTCGCCTCGGCGCCTTCGATACTCGCCACGTATGTTTGCTCAAGCTCGATCTCAGTGAAGGTTTTGATCTCATCAGCAGTCGGGATGAGATAGGGACGGGCAGCGGGATCTTCCGCGCTTCTTTGGGGCTCGGGCCACGATCCGAAACGTGCCGAGAACTCGGCGGCGATTTCGACCCGACGATCGAACCAATGCTGTTGCGTTGCGCCTGTCGTCTTTTTATATCCGACTTCGGCTTCCAGATAAGCATTCATCAGGTCTTGCCGTCCCAGCGCAGATAGTGGACCGCTCTGATCGCTTCGCGCACCGTTACCTCCCCCATTGCCGCCGCTCATCTTTGCCCCTCGCTGTCCGCGTTCAGCGCTTATCCCCACACACTGGTTTCAAGAAACGGCGGGCATCGCCCGCATCAGCATTCAACCCCAGCGTGTTTATTATGTTCTCTTTTTGTTCTATGTCAAGCGAGTGCGCGCGAGGCGGCGTAAAATAGTCACCATCGGCTCTTGCGCGTTGAGCTAGGAGGATTGTTGAGCGACGCGAGAATCATCAACAGGCGGGCGAGGGCGACCGGCGGGTTTCGCCGCGCCCATGCTCAATCGAGCTTCTGATAGGTGTTGTCGAGATCGTCCTGCACGATAGTCGCTTTGCCCTTCGCGCCGAGGATGAGGTCGGCGTCGGGCGTCATCGTGTCGTAGCGCCAGCCGGCCGGTAGTTTCAGCCGGCTGCCCAGCGTCGGCAGGTCGGCGTAGGACAACGATTTGTCGGCCGTCTCGGCGTAAGACTGCATGGCGTAACGCGCGCCGTCCGGGCGCACCAGCAGGAACACGGGGCGGCCGGCCTTAAAGATGTAGCGCGTCTCGCGGTCCACCGTGCGCTCGCGATAAGGCTTGGTGCGCATGTCGGCGAGGCGCAGTGGGATCGTCGCCCGCGCGGTGAGGCCAAGCCCGCCGACATCGATGGTGGCGCCCGCGGCGGTGTCTCCGGCTGCGCCGATGGCGTCCATGACGAAATGGCGCGGGCCGTTGAGCACCACGATGATGGCGCCGAAGCGCTTGCGCAGCGCCGCTTCACTGATCTTGTCCCACAGCGCCGGCGGACAATCGTTGAGGCCGAGCGTGTTGTAGACGGTGCCGACCGGGCGCAAGCCTTTGCGGACCACTGGGATGATTTCGCAATAGCGCGCATCGCGCACGCCATCGATCTGGTGCTTGCCCTTGTCGATGGTCTGCGCGGCGGCGGGTGTCAGCGCGGCGACAACGACCGTGAATGCGGCCGCCGCGATGCCAATGACGCGCCGCGCCGCGCGCGGACGAAATCCTTTGCTGGCCATGGCCCCTCTCGCCGCTTCGGCTCTGGCCGGAATGCCGCCGGGACGAGAAGGTAGCCCGGATTCCGTGAAAGCGAAATCCGGGAAACCGTGTTTCGCGCCGCGCCGCTTCGCTCATCCGGGTCCCGCGCTTCGGGCCGGACCGCCGGCGCATCGGTCAGCGCGTGTTACTTCCAGCCGGCTTCGGCGTCGCAGGCCTTGCGCTCGGTGGCGTGGGTCTTCTCCCACTGGGTGATCGATTGCGTTTCGTTGTCGCTCATCTTGTTGTTCATGCAGGTGCAATATTTCAGCACGATTTCCTCGGCCGCGCCGCCCTTGTTGTCCTGCACGCACTGATTCACCCACTTGACGTCGTCGGTGGTGGCCGCGCCGGCGCTGCCCGCCGCGAATGCGCAACCGGCCGCGATCAGAATCGCATATGTCAGTTTCATGATGCTCCCTCTGGTGTCGCCGCCGCCCATCACGAGCAACGGCCGCGCGGTGTATGCGGGAGCCCTCAAGGGCCGACAAGATTACCAAATGGGAAGGGGTAGGGCGGTCGTATCGCGCGCGGCCCACGTTCGCGATGACGATAGAAACTCTGGTTGTAGGATGGGTTGAGCGCAGCGAAACCCGTCATGGGGCGGCGCGGTCGCGTGATGGGTTTCGCAGGAGTTCAACCCATCCTACGCGCTGTGGCTAGCGGTGGATTGACCGAAGTCGCGGGGCGGCCGCGCGGCGCCGGGGCGCATTCGGGCCGAATAGGTTCGCCAATCCGCGCTGCGGCTGCTATGCCCTTAGGTCAAGAGCGGCTGATTTCGCTCGAATCGTCCGCCCGATAGCGTTTTGTTCGCGCATGGTCTTTTCGGCAGGCCGGCTTTTGCCTCGGATGAGGTCGCAGCCAGGCTTGTTCCAGATCCTGCTCTCTTCGGCCGACTTACCCAAAAAGGATGGCGACATGGCAGACGATTCCAAACGGCAAGAGGCGAACGGGAAGTTTGCCAAGCTGCAGCGCACGCAAACGGCGCAGCGGGCCACCGCCGAGTACGAAATCGAAGCCGCGGCCTTGCGCGCCAAGACCGAGCGGTTGCGGGCGCTCCGTCTCGAACGCGACGGCGTCGCTCCCAAGTCCGCGCCGGGCGCGCCGAAGCAAAAGAGCAAGAAGCGCGGCGGTAGCGGCAGTCTGTCCGCCTTTCTGGACGGGCAAGCGAAAGAGGGCCGCAATGGGTGAGGGGGCTGTCCCGTTAGCCCGGATCAAGCAACGCGACATCCCGCATCGGGGCGCTTTGCTCGTAGCTCGTAGGACGGGTCGAGCAAATCGAAGCCCATCATGCGCAGCAACGAAAATAACTCGAACCGGTCAATGAAAAGTTTTAGTGTCGCCCATCGAATTTGAGCTTCCGGAAGCTTCTTTAGCGGCATTTAACAATTGCTTGGCCAACATTCCTTCAAGCATATTTTCCAGTTCACCGACGTCCACATTGCCGCCTTTCAGCGCATTGTCCGCTGCCTCTAGGGCCGAGTAGTAGGGCTTTTTGTCGCCGGCAATCTGCTCGGGAATAGTCGGAGAACCAGGCAGCAAGCTGTCTAGCTTAATACTCAAGACCACGTAGGCTACGGCTCGTGCCGTGCGTCCATTGCCATCAGAGAACGGATGAATCCAATTGAGCTTCCAAAGAACATACGCACAGAGGTGCACCGCGCTTCTGTCCTTCCAGTTATCATTTACGTAGGTGCACATTAGTTCGACTTCTTCGGACACAAACGCTTCTGCGGGAGGTTGGTGTCCGCTACCGCCGATTTTCACTGGTGTATTTCGCCACGTGCCGGCTAATGCGTGGAGGCCTTCCAAGGCGGCCTTGTGCAACCGCAGCACAATACTGGAACGTAAACGAAACGGGCGTTCTCGATCTTTTACGTGAGCGCGAATGATTTCCAATGCGAGATCAAACTGCCGGAGCCCGTTCTCGGCTTCACGACGCGCGATCTCATCCGGATCGGTTAGCAGAGCCGCGGTTTCGGCTACGCTATGCCGGTCCTCTGACAAGGGCTACTTCTGCTCCCTGTCTAGGTGAGCGTCCAAAGCGGCAACCATCTCGCGCGTGATGCGATCATTCTCGATATGCGTGTTTCCATAAGCGAAACTACGACGCTGCTCTCGAAGCTGTTCCGGTGTCATTTCAATTTTACGAGCGCGATCAATAAGCTCCTGAAGATCTTTTGTCATCGCCCACTCCTTGCTGACTAAATATAGGAACCGCAGATGTTCTCGTAAAGTTCCTAATCGCGTGTGAATGTAGAATGCCGTACACCCACCTCCGTCCAGTGCGGCCAGACGGCACACCGCAGTCCTGGCTGATTTGCTCGCTTGCTTACAACACTCGATTACTCCCCCTTACCCTCTCCGCATCGACATAAACATTAGCGCCCAAGTCCAAAAACTTCTGGCTCATCTGCGCCATGCCTTGCTCTTTGTCGTTCAGCGTCGCGGCGTAATCCCGCACGTCCTGCGTGATCTTCATCGAGCAGAATTTGGGGCCGCACATGGAGCAGAAGTGCGCCACCTTGTGGGCTTCCTTGGGTAGCGTTTCGTCGTGATAGGCGCGTGCGGTGTCGGGATCGAGCGAGAGGTTGAACTGATCGATCCAGCGGAATTCGAAGCGCGCGCGTGAGAGCGCGTCGTCGCGGATCTGCGCGGCCGGGTGGCCCTTGGCGAGATCGGCGGCATGCGCAGCGATCTTGTAGGCGATGACGCCGTCTTTCACGTCGTTCCTATCGGGCAGGCCGAGATGCTCTTTCGGGGTGACGTAGCAGAGCATGGCGGTGCCGAACCAGCCGATCATGGCGGCGCCGATCGCCGAAGTAATGTGGTCGTAGGCCGGGGCGATGTCGGTGACGAGCGGGCCGAGCGTATAGAACGGCGCCTCGCCGCATTCCTTGAGCTGCTTGTCGACATTGATCTTGATCTTGTGCAGCGGCACGTGGCCGGGGCCTTCGATCATCACCTGGCAGCCTTTGTTCCAGGCCACCTTTGTGAGCTCGCCCAGCGTTTCCAGTTCGGCGAACTGGGCGCGGTCGTTGGCGTCGCGGATCGAGCCCGGGCGCAAGCCGTCGCCTAACGAAAAGGAAACATCGTACTTGCGCATGAGATCGCAGATCTCGTCGAAGCGCTCGTAGAGGAAGCTTTCCTTGTGATGCGCCAGGCACCACTTGGCCATGATCGAGCCGCCGCGCGAAACGATGCCGGTGACGCGGTTGGCGGTGAGATGGATGTAGCCGAGCCGCACGCCGGCATGGATGGTGAAATAGTCGACGCCCTGCTCGCATTGCTCGATCAGCGTGTCCTTGTAGACCTCCCAGTCGAGCTTGACGGGGTCGCCGTCGACTTTCTCCAGCGCCTGATAGATCGGCACCGTTCCGATCGGCACCGGCGCATTGCGAATGATCCATTCGCGGGTGTTGTGGATGTTGCGGCCGGTGGAAAGGTCCATCACCGTGTCGGCGCCCCAGCGGATTGCCCACACCATCTTTTCCACTTCCTCCTCCACCGAGGAGGTGACGGCGGAGTTGCCGATATTGGCGTTGATCTTGGTGAGGAAGTTCCTCCCGATGATCATCGGCTCAAGCTCGGCGTGGTTGATGTTCGAGGGAATGATGGCGCGGCCGCGCGCCACTTCGCTGCGCACGAATTCCGGGGTGATGAAGAGCGGCACCGAGGCGCCGAAGCTCTCGCCGTCGTCATGCGCGGCCTGCGCGCAGTCCAGCATCTTTTTGCGGCCGAGATTTTCGCGTTCGGCGATGTAGATCATTTCCTTGGTGATGACGCCGGCGCGCGCCCATTCGAGCTGGGTGACGGGCTTGCTGTCCAGCCCGCGCAGCGGCTTCGGCGTGTTGGCAAAGCTACGCGCCAAATGCTTGCCGCTGACATTGCCGTTGTCGACCGGCTTGATGTCGCGGCCCTGATACTCCGCGAGGCCGCCACGCTCACGCACCCAGGCGGTGCGGGTGCGTGGCAAACCCTTCTCCACGTCGATGGTGACATCCGGGTCGGAGTAGGGGCCGGACGGATCGTAAATCGGAACAGGCGGCTCCCCCGACGATGCGTCGAGCACAACCTCGCGCAGCGGCACCTTGAGATCGGGCGCGGCCTCGGGTGTCGCATAGACCTTGCGCGAGCCGGTGACCGGGCCGGTCGTGACCTTCGGGGTGGCCAGCTCGGATTCGGCGAGATGCTTGTTCATCGGGGGTCGTCCTTGTGTTTGTTGCGCATGATCGTCTTGCTAACCGCCCGGATCATTCCAAATCCGGCTTCCGGTCCGGAGCGCGTTCGTGGCGCGCCAAGGGCGACCATGCGTGCGTTGCAGTAATTTCCTTGCCTGCGTCTTTGTTCGTTCGCGTTTTTGTTGGCGGCAATGCCTACGGCATGCTGCATGCCTATCCTCTCCCGGTCGCGCGTTCTTGCGATTGCGCGTCTGGCAAATACTGTCGCGGGAGCTGCTGGCACTTTCAGGGTATTCCTGTCCCTTCGCCGGCATGACCCGGATCAGGTTCAAAGGGTTTCCCGCCACCGCGGACTCTCAGCTCCTCCCGGAGCTCCCCTCGGAACGCTTTTAATGTAGGCCGATGGTATGGCGTGTCAACGCGGGGTGGGGAACCGTCCAGGCAAGGCCGTCATTTCGGGCTCGACGCTGCGCGTCACCTCGGAATGACGCTGAAGCGAGGTCACCGTCCGGTCTTCTGCCGGGCGCGCGCGTCGTCCCAAAGCTTGGCGCGATCGTCGTCGAAGACGAGTGCCGGATCCTCCGGCATGGTGATCCAAACGCCATGCGCCAGTTCGTTGTCGAGTTGCGCCGCCGCCCAGCCCGCATAACCGAGCGCGGCGAGACTTTTGCGCGGACCCTTGCCGAGACCGATGTCGCGCAGCACGTCCGGCGCCACGGTCAGCGCCACGCGGCCGTCGATGTCGAGGGTGTCCGTGGTCTGATATTCGGCGCTGTGCAGCACAAAGCCCGCTCCCGGATCGACCGGGCCGCCGTTGAAAATCGCGATCTCGCCCTGCACGCCGGCGGCGTCGGCGCCGAAGGCCTCGAGCATATCGACGATGGCGTGCGTCCCGCCCGGGCGGTTGATGACGATGCCGAATGCGCCTTCCCGCGTGTGCTTTGCCACCAGAATGACCGCATGCTCGAATTCAGGCTGGCGCAGATCGGGCGAAGCGATCAGCAGCTGGCCGGCGAGCGACGCAGGCCCGGAAATATCCGGCACGATCGGCCGCGCCGCATGCAGCAGCGTCGCCGGCAACGCCAAGGCTGCGGCGAGTAAAAGCCAGCGCGTGATGCGCATGTGCACGATATTCGGTCCGCAGCTTCGCTTCGTGCCGCCCCGCCGGCATGATCGCGTGCGCGCCAAGTCGACGCAAGCGCGCCACGTCGTTAGCCCCGTCCTTCGCTACTCATTCCGCGAAGGCCCCCGCGTGGGATTGAGCAGAAAATCGGGCCGATGCAGCTCTTCGTCCGCGAAAACGGCCTCAGAACGGATTGTGCGGATTGTAGTTCGGGATCAGCCACGGCTGCGCGAGCGGCGTGCCGCCGACGCCCGATTGGTCGGGCCCGAAATACCAATACGGCCGACCCGGATCGCCACCCGGCGGGAAGGCATAGTCCATGTGGCTGCCATAGCCGACCGGCACTTCGGTTCCGGGATTGAGGTAGGAGCGCGGTTGAACCGTGATCACCGTGGTGGTGCCGTCGGCATGATGGATGATCGTGCGCGTCGGCTGGATGACGGTGCCGGCCGCGGAACGATAAACCGCCGGTTGGTTTTTCTTCGTCGTGGCAGCCTCGGCGGACCCGGACAAGCCCGCAACGCCGACGCCCGCGGCGACAACCAAGAACGCAATGACGCGCATGACCCCTCACTTTCGCCCGCCGGTAATCTATCCGGCTTTTCTGCGACATCCTAGCGGTTTGAAAACGAGCCCATGTGACGCCCGGTTCCGCAAGAAACAGAGCGGGTCAAAGCCGCAATACACCGAAGGCGGCGCCTCCGACGTTGAATTTACGGCGGTTCTCCCTTAGAAGCCGTTGCGCTCCGGCGGCCGCGCGCGCGGTCTGGAGCCGAATTTCGATGGAGAGTTGATGATGGGTTACAGCGTCGCCGTCGTCGGCGCGACCGGCAATGTGGGCCGCGAGATGCTCAATATCCTCGAGGAGCGGAAATTTCCCGCCGACGAGGTGGTGGCGCTCGCCTCGCGCAAAAGCCAGGGCGTGGAAGTTTCCTACGGCGACCGGACGCTGAAGGTCAAAGCGCTCGAGCATTACGACTTCTCCGCGGTCGACATCTGCTTGATGTCGGCGGGCTCAGCGGTATCCAAGGAATGGTCGCCGAAGATCGTGGCGGCGGGCGCGGTGGTTATCGATAATTCGTCGCACTTTCGTTACGATTCCGACGTGCCGCTGATCGTGCCGGAGGTCAATGCCGACGCCATCGCGGGCTTTCGCAAGCGCGGCATCATCGCCAACCCCAACTGCTCGACCGCCCAGCTCGTGGTGGCGCTCAAGCCGCTGCACGATCGCGCCAAGATCAAGCGCGTGGTGGTGGCGACCTATCAGTCCGTTTCCGGCGCCGGCAAGGACGCCATGGACGAACTGTTTTCGCAGACCAAATCGGTGTTTCAGCTCGACGACGTGGAGGCGAAGAAATTCCCCAAGCGGATCGCCTTCAACCTGATCCCCCAGATCGACGTGTTCATGGAGGACGGCTACACCAAGGAAGAATGGAAGATGGTGGTCGAGACCAAGAAGATCCTCGACCCGAAGATCAAGCTCACCGCCACCTGCGTGCGGGTGCCGGTCTTCGTCAGCCATTCCGAGGTGGTCAATATCGAGTTCGAGGACGAGATCACCCCCGACGAGGCGCGCGACATTCTGCGCAATGCGCCGGGCTGCATCGTCATCGATAAGCACGAGCCGGGCGGCTACGTCACGCCTTACGAGGCGACCGGCGAGGACGCCACCTTCATCAGCCGCATCCGCGAGGATGCGACGGTCGAGAACGGGCTGTCGATGTGGATCGTTTCCGACAATCTGCGCAAGGGCGCGGCGCTCAACGCCATTCAGATTGCCGAAACGCTCATCAAGCGCAAACTGATCACCGCGAAGCAGAAGGCGGCGTAGCCTACGCCGTCATGCCCGGCCATCCCGATGCGCTGCGCTCGGCCTGTCGGGATGGCCGGGACAAGCCCGGCCATGACGCAAGTATGATGCAAAAGCGCCTTGCTCACCGCGCCGGCACGAACTTCCCGCTCGCCTCGTCGCGAACGGAAAGCTCACCCGTCGCGACGCCGAAATAGGCGCCGTGGACGGCGATTTCCCCGGCCGCGATCAGCTTTTGCACGTTCGGGAAGGTTTGCAGATTATCGAGGCTGTTGGTGACATTCGCCTGTTCGAGCCGGGCGATATACTCTGCAGGCGAGAGTTTGTCTTGCGGTCCGACTTTCTCTACCGCCGGCGCCATGAGCCGCATCCAGTTGCCGATGAAGTCGCCGGGCGACAACGGCGCGGCGTTTTCGGCAAACGCTTTCACGCCGCCGCAATGCGCGTGCCCGAGCACCACGATGTGCTTGACCCTCAGCGCGACGACCGCGAATTCGAGTGCCGCCGACACGCCATGGGCGTGAGTATCGGGCTCATAGGGCGGCACGATATTCGCAACGTTGCGGACGACGAACAATTCGCCCGGGCGCGCGTCGAAGATGACCTCCGGCGACACGCGCGAATTGCAGCAGCCGATCACCAGCACTTCCGGGGATTGTCCGGCTTCGGCAAGCTCGCGGTAGCGATCCTGTTCGTGGCGCAGCCGTCCGTCGGCAAATTGGCGATAACCTTCGACCAGGCGGCGGGGGAATGGCATGCGGGGGTACCGTCCGTTGATGCTGGCGGCCAAAGGCCTAACCGACCGAGGCCGCCTTGGAAAGAGTGCGCCGCGCGGCATAATTTACAGGCCGGCGGCGCAATTTGCGGATGGCCACGATCCTCGTTCTTGCGTTATTTGTTTGGCCTTCACCGCACCCTAAGGAGCAATCATGACAGTTCGCCCACGGCGCAGCGTGCTTTACATGCCGGGTTCGAATGCGCGCGCCATGGAGAAGGCGCGCGAGCTGCCGGCCGACGCCGTCATCTTCGATCTTGAGGACGCCGTCGCTCCCGATGCCAAGGCTGCAGCGCGGGCGCTGATCATCGAGGCGCTCAAGAAAGGCGGCTTCGGCCGTCGCGAAGTGCTGGTGCGGATCAACGGCCTCGATACCGCTTGGTGGCGCGACGATTTGGCGGTGGCCGCGGCCGGGCCGGACGCGGTGCTGGTTCCCAAGGTCTCGACGCCGGATCAGCTTCACGAAGTCGCCAAGCATCTCGTCGGTGTTCGCGCCGATGCGCATGTGCGGCTCTGGGCGATGATGGAAACGCCGCTCGCCATGCTCAACGCGCGCGAGATCGCGGCGGCGGCGCTCGATCAGGAAACGCGGCTTGCCGGTTTCGTCATGGGCACAAACGATCTCGCCAAGGACACGCGTGCGCGCATCCTGCCGGGCCGTGCGCCGATGCTGCCCTGGCTGATGAATTGCGTCGCGGCCGCGCGCGCCTACGGCATCGATATTTTGGATGGCGTTTATAACGAGCTCGGCAATGCCGACGGCTTCGCCGCCGAGTGTGCGCAGGCACGCGATCTCGGTTTTGACGGCAAGACGCTGATCCACCCGCAGCAGATCGCACCCTGCAACGCCGCTTTCTCGCCGAACGAGGACGAAGTGGCGTGGGCGCGTAAAATCATTGCTGCGTTCGACCAGCCGGAGGCCGCCTCCAAGGGCGTGCTGCAGATCGATGGCCGCATGGTGGAGCGCCTGCATGCCGACATGGCGCGGCGGACGGTTGCGATCGCCGACGCGATCGCGGGCGCTTAAGTCATTTGTGCCCTCTCCCCACGCGGGAGAGGGCGTCGCTCGCCTCGCCACAAACACGAATGGGTGAGGGCGGGACGGCCCGCCCCCTCACCCGATCTTGTTGATCGACCGCCGAGCCGCCCTCTCCCGCAAGGGGAGAGGGCTTATGCCGCAATATGGTCACTAAAACGGCCGCTCGACGAGAGCAGTGTGACGGGGCGCGTATCGTTACTCCGCTCATTCCCGCGAAAGCGGGAATCCAGGGGCGGGCGCAAGACAAGCTGGGTCCCCGCCTTCGCGGGGACGAGCGGTGAGAGCGAACGCTTTTTTCGTTAAGTCTTCAACCGGTAGCCGGTCTTGAAGATCCACCAGACGATGGCCATGCAGAGCGCGAGAAACAGCAGGATGACGGCGATGCTGATCTCGACATTGACGTCGGCCAATTCGAAAAAGCTCCAGCGGAAACCGCTGATCAGATAGACGATCGGATTGAACAGCGACACGGTGCGCCAGAACGGCGGCAGGACGGTGGTCGAGTAGAAAGTGCCGCCCAGGAAGGTCAGCGGCGTGATGATCAGAAGCGGCGCCACCTGCAGCTTGTCGAAGCCGTCGGCCCAGATGCCGAGAATGAAGCCGAGCAGGCTAAAGCTCAGCGACGTCAAGATCAGGAACGCCAGCATCCAGGCCGGATGCGCGATCTTCATCGGCACGAACAGAGCCGACGTGCCGAGAATGATCAATCCGAGTACGATCGATTTGGTCGCGGCCGCGCCCACATAGCCGATGACAATCTCGAGCGCCGAGGTGGGTGAGGACAGCACCTCGTAGATCGTGCCGGTGAAGCGCGGAAAATAGATGCCGATGGCGGCGTTGCTCACGCTTTGGGTGAGCAGCATCAGCATCATCAGGCCGGGCACGATGAAGGCGCCGTAGCTCACGCCCTGGATGGTGGGGATGCGCGAGCCGATGGCGGCGCCGAACACTACGAAATAGAGCGATGTGGAAATCACCGGCGAGACGATGCTCTGCAGCCATGTGCGCCGGGTGCGGCTCATCTCCATGCGGTAGATCGCGCTGACAGCATAGAGGTTCATGCGCCGTTCCTTAAAAGGCTGACGAAGATGTCCTCGAGCGATGTCTGTGTGGTCGCGAGGTCCTTGAAGTGCACGTCGGCTGAGCGCAGGGCGTCGAGCAGATCGGTGATGCCGGTATGGTCGCTGCGCGTGTCGTAGGTGTAGATCAGCTTGCAGCCGCCGTCGGCAATCGTCAGCGGGAATGCGGCAAGCGATGGCGGCAGCGCGCCGAGCGGCGAGCGCAGCTCGAGCGTCATCTGCTTTTTGCCGAGCTTGCGCATCAGCTCGGTTTTTTGCTCGACCAGAATCAGCTCGCCTCGGCTGATGACGCCGACCCGGTCGGCCATCTGCTCGGCTTCTTCGATATAGTGCGTGGTGAGAATGATGGTGACGCCGGAGGCGCGCAGTGCCCGCACCATCTCCCACATGTCTTTGCGCAATTCGACATCGACGCCGGCGGTCGGCTCATCGAGAAACAGAATCTGCGGCTCGTGCGACAGCGCCTTGGCGATCATCACCCGGCGCTTCATGCCGCCCGAGAGAGTGGAAATCTTGGAATCTTTCTTTTCCCAGAGCGAAAGATCCTTGAGTATTTTTTGGATGTAAGCCGGGTGGCTCGGCTTGCCGAACAGGCCGCGGCTGAACGACACCGTCGACCACACCGAGGTGAACATGTCGTTCGCGAGCTCTTGCGGCACCAAGCCGATCAGCGAGCGGGTGGCGCGGTATTCGTTGATGATGTCGTGCCCGGCAACCAGCACGCGGCCGCTCGACGCCTTGACGATGCCGCAGATGATGCTGATCAGCGTGGTCTTGCCGGCGCCGTTCGGGCCGAGCAGCGCGAAAATCTCGCCGCTGCGAATCTCAAGGTTGATGTTCTTGAGCGCCTGAAAACCGGACGCGTAGGTCTTGTTGAGATGCGCGACGGAAATGGCGGCGGTCATTGCGTGTCTTTCGTCATTCCGCGTCCGCGTGAAGCGCTGCCAAGCAGCTCAGCCACGGCTGAACTGGTCATTGCGCTGCCGAACGCGGGAATGCTCGCGTTCGCTGGTCCTTCGGAATGACGGCTAGTCAAATCCAAGGCCGCGCCGTCTTGGCCTTGTCCTCGAAGCTCGCGATTTTCGCGCTCTTGGCCATGGTCAGCCCGATATCGTCCAAGCCTTCGAGCAGGCAATGTTTGCGATGCGGATCGATTTCGAATTTGATCACGCCGCCATCGGGGCCGCGGATTTCCTGTTTCTCGAGGTCGACGGTCAGGGTCGCGTTGGCGCCGCGCTCGGCGTCGTCGAACAGTTTCTCCAGCTCGTCGGCCGAAACCTGAATCGGTAGAATGCCGTTCTTGAAGCAGTTGTTGTAGAAAATGTCGCCGAATGAGGTCGAGATCACGCAGGTGATACCGAAATCGGCGAGCGCCCAGGGCGCATGCTCGCGCGAAGAGCCGCAACCGAAATTGTCACCGGCGACCAAAATCTTCGCTCTGCGGTAGGCCGGCTTGTTGAGCACGAAATCAGGATTTTCGCTGCCCTCGTCGGTGTAGCGCTTCTCGGCGAATAGCCCCTTGCCGAGGCCGGTGCGCTTGACCGTCTTCAAATACTGTTTGGGAATGATCATGTCGGTGTCGACATTGATCATCTTCAGCGGTGCGGCGACGCCTTCCAGCGTGGTGAACTTATTCATCCCCGGAACTCCGGCTACTTTGGAATGATTTTGTTTCGTGATGCGACCGGCTTTTGTCAAGGCTGGTCGTGGTAAAGCCTGCTATTTTGAGCTCGGCATGCGGCGGGAGCATGTCACGGGTGGAGGCGAACATGAGGCGAAAATTCTATATAGGCGCGCTGGCGGCGTTTTTCACCCTCCCGGCGGCGGTCGCCTGGGCCGATAGCTGGTGTATCCGCGATAAAGCCGGAATGATCGCCCCGATCTGTGCCTTTTCGTCATCGGCGGATTGCGTCCATGCCGCCTTGGTCGGGCCTTCGGGAAGCGTGTGCGTTCAAGAGGGGACGCCGGCTGCGCGCTACAAAGACCAGGCCGACAAAGCTCCCAAGCGCCCCTACCGGCGCGACGCCGACCGCGACTACTATTACGATCGCTGAGCCGCGCTGGCGCCGTCTGCGCGCCTCAGGCGCGGCTTTCGGCCGGCTCTTTGGCCTGGAAGTCTTTGGCCTTGAATTTCGACTCGCGATCGAGCCGGCATACCTGCACGTGATATTCGGTGTAATATTTGGTCCGCGCCAGTTGTTGCGCCGCCCGATGCTCGGGATTGGTGCGCCAGGCGCGCAACCCTTCCTCATGCTCGAATTCGACGATGGTGACGCGTTCGCCGTCGTCCGCGAAAAACCCCTTGTGCGAGATGTAGCCCGGCATGGTCGCGGCGATGGCGGCGATCTTTTCCACGAGCGCGACGTATCCTCGCGCACGCCGGGACGCAAACGCGAACGAAAGACGGTGACGATCATGGCGGCGGTCCTGCTGCGAGCCAAAGGCTCGATTGACCCATTTTAGCACGCGGCGCCCAGCTTAGATTGCCGCGGGCCGCTAATCCACCGATGCCTCGATCGTATCCATATCGGCGTCGGACAGGCCGAAATGGTGGCCGATCTCGTGCACCAGCACGTGCTTGACGATGGCGCCGAGGGTTTCGTCATGCTCGGCCCAGTAGTCGAGGATCGGCCGCCGGTAGAGCCAGACCATGTTCGGCATCTGCAGCGGCTCGCTTTCGGCGCGAAACGGCAAGCCGACGCCCTGAAACAGGCCGAGCAAGTCGAACTCGCTTTCCGCGTCCATATGGTCGAGCACTTCCTCGGTCGGGAAGTCGTCGACCTGAATGACGAGACCCGCGCACAGGTCGCGGAAACGTCGCGGCAGACGCTGGAACACATCGGCAGCGAGAAGCTCAAGCTCGGCAAGCGAAGGTGCTTTCACCGGCCGCCAAGCCAAGGGATCGGAGGTGAGATCGGCCATACGGCAACTGTAGCGCGGAATCGCGATGCGCGCGCGGCTTCGCGCTACGCGAAAGCGAGCCGGTGTGGTAGACTCGCGTGCTGCCGCATGGTCTTTTCGGAAGACTGGTTTTCCCTTGTCCGGGACATGCTCTAACATGATCCTCATGTCACGCGGATACCTGATGACGATTTTCTGCGTTGCCGGCGTGTCGACGCTCGTCGCCGCGTGGCCTCTCGCCGCACAAACGCCGATCGGTAGCGGACCGACCGCCGCGCTGTCGCCGTCACGGCCGCGCATCGAGATCAATCCGCGGCCGGCCTATCGGCGTTGCGCCAGCTGGTATGTGATTCAGTACCGGCCGAGCGGCCAGGTGCTGTTCCCCGAAAAGCATTGCTGGTGGCAGCGGTAGTGTTCTGAAGCCGTGAGAGGCGCAGCTACAACGAGCTTGTCGCGCAGCTGCCGCCAGAGCCTTCCTAGCCCACGCTGATCCGGCTCAAGTCCCCGCTGCAAGAGAGTATCCGCCACGGTTTCTGCAAAAAAGACCGGTTGGGAATCGCGTCCCACATGCTGTAAAGTCGCCACAAAGGTCGTCGGGCATGTCGCTGCAGATTTTCGATCTGACCAACGAGTTCAACATTCTCCGCCTTATTTGCGGCTTGTTTCTGCTGCCGCATCTGTATGCCAAGGCCAGCGATCTCAACCTGACCTACAAGATCTACGACGATTTCAGGCTCTATCCGGTCAAGGCCTGGGTCTTCTCTTGCATCACCATCGAGATCGTCTGCGCCGTCGGCATGGTGTTTGCGATCTACACGCGCTATGTCGCTTCGCTCGAGGCGATATTTTTGTTCGTCGCCGCGTGGGCGGTGTGGCGCCACAGCAAGGGGAAATGGCTGTGGCAAATCGGCGGTTTCGAATACTGCCTGTTCTGGGGGATTTGCTGCATTGTGGTTGCCATGCACGGCTGAGCGAAACACGATCCATGCTCCTCGCGAGCAAGATCGCTTGAAGACGCATTTTTGCCCGGCGCGCCCGGACGCGGTCGCAACGCGAAGCCGCTGATGGACGCCGCGATGTTTCCGACCGCACCTGCCGGGACCAGCTTTACGATCACTTTGCCGGACGAGGAATCGACGGCGCGCTTTGCCGCCGACGTCGCGGTCGCGCTCGAGCCGGGCGATTTGCTCACGCTGTCCGGCGATCTCGGCGCCGGCAAAACCACGTTTGCGCGCGCGCTCATCCGCTATCTCGCCGCCGACGAGGCGATCGAGGTGCCGAGCCCGACTTTCACGCTGCTGCAAAGCTACGAGCTGCCGCGCTTCCCGCTGGTGCATGCCGACTTCTACCGGCTCTCGGGCGCCGGCGAACTCGCCGAGCTCGGCTTCGACGATCTGCCGGCTGGTACCGTCGTGCTGATGGAATGGCCCGACCGCGCCGCCAGCGCGCTCCCGCCCGACCGCATCGATATCACCTTCACCCTGGCGCCGCAGCTTGGTCCCGACGTGCGCAACGCCCGCGTCGTCGGCTATGGCGCATTCGGCATCCGCGCCGAGCGCATCCAGCAGGTGCGCGACTTTCTCGACCAGGCAGGTTATCGCGAGACGCCGCGCCGCCGCATGGTCGGCGACGCTTCGACCCGCGTGTTCGAGCATCTTCTCTTGCCCGACCATACCGAGATCCTGATGAACGCGCCGCGCCGGGCGGACGGACCGCCGGTGCGCGACGGCAAGCCTTACAGCGCGATCGCCCATCTGGCCGAGGACATCGTGCCCTACGTGGCGCTGGCTCAGGGTCTGCGCGACCGCAACCTCTCGGCGCCCACGATCCTGCAAGCCGATCTGGAACGCGGCTTCCTCATCATGGAGGATCTCGGCGATGACCGTGTCGTCGCCGGCGATCCGCCGGCGCCGATCGAAGAGCGTTACGAAGCCGCCGTCGATCTGTTGTTGTCGCTGCACCGGCGCAAATTGCCGGAGCGGCTGCCGGTGGCGCCGCGTAAGGAGTATTTCCTTCCGCCTTACGACCTCGATGCTTTCCTGATCGAGGCGGAACTGTTGCTCGACTGGTATCTCGTCGCCGCCGGCGTGACCGTGACCGATCACCTGCGCGAGGAATTCACCGGATTGTGGCGCGAGGCTCTGCAGCCCGCGCTCGAGGCGCCGGCGACCTGGGTGCTGCGCGACTTTCATTCGCCCAACCTTTTGTGGCTTCCCGGGCGGGACAACGTCGCGCGCATCGGCGTTCTCGACTTTCAGGATGCGATGATGGGGCCGGCCGCCTACGACTTGGCGTCGCTGCTGCAGGACGCGCGTGTCGATGTGCCGGAAACGCTCGAGGTCGCGCTGTTCAGCCGCTACGTGCGCGGCCGGCTTTATGACCAGCGCTTCGACGCGGCCGGCTTCGCGCGTGTCTATGCGACGCTCGCCGCGCAGCGCGCGACCAAGATCCTGGGCATATTCGCCCGCCTCGACCGCCGCGACGGCAAGCCGCAATACCTCCGTCATATCCCGCGCTTATTGCGCTATTTGGACCGCTCGCTGGCGCATCCCGATCTTGCCCCCCTCAAGGCCTGGTATGTCGACAACATGCCGTCAAAAAACCTATGAGCGGATATAATGAAATGAGTTGGCGCAATGTGAGGCTGGTCCGGGAAAACGTAAGACTTGTTTGGGGAAGCTAAGGCCTTTCTGGGGGATACCATGATGCCGAACCGCGCGATCATCTTGGCGGCAGGGTTGGGCACGCGCATGCGGCCCTATAACGGACATATCCCGAAGCCGTTGGTGGAAATCGGCGGCAAATCATTGATCGACTATTCGCTCGACCGTCTCGCCGATGCCGGCGTGGAAAGCGTCGTGGTCAACGTGCACCACCTCGCCGATATTCTGGAGCGGCATCTGGCGCCGCGGCAGCGGCCGCACATCGAGATCTCCGACGAGCGTGGCGAACTGCTCGGCACCGGCGGCGGCATCGCCAAGGCGTTGCCGAAGCTCGGCGCCGCGCCGTTCTTTCTGGTCAATTCCGACACGGTGTGGCTCGACGGCGTGCGGCCGAATTTCACCCGCATGGCGGAAGCCTTCGATCCGCAAAAGATGGACGCGCTGCTGTTGCTGGCGCCGACCACGAGCTCGATCGGCTACGCCGGATGCGGCGATTTCGCCATGCTGCCTGACGGCCGGCTGCGGCGGCGGCGCGAGAACCAGGTGGTGCCGTTCGTCTATGCGGGCGCCGCGGTGCTCTCGCCGGAGCTGTTCGCCGATGCGCCCAAGGGCGCCTTCGCGCTCACCGTGCTGTTCGATCGCGCCGCCGAGAGGGATCGCCTGTTCGGGCTGCGCCTGGAAGGCGTCTGGATGCATGTCGGCACTCCGGAAGCTGTCGCCGCCGCCGAAGCCGCGCTGGCCGCGACCTAGCTAACATTTTGATTGCGTGGATTTTTCAGAAGAAAGTGGCGTAGGATTAGTATCTAGCATTGTGAAATTTCACACTGTGAAAAGTTGACGGGTCGGATCTTTCGTTCATAGTCGAATCATGAGCGAATACCTCCAGCAACAGATCTCGACGCGCCGCGCTCGGCTCGCGACTCTTGAAAAGGAGCGAGTCGCAATCATTGCCGAGCTCTCCGCATATGAAGACGCGCTCGCGAATGTTGTCGGCGATGCTCTGCATGCTCCAATCATCGGCCGGGGGAAGCAACAAAACCGGGTGCTGCCAGTCTCAAAAGGATGGTGCGCAATCCTGGAAAGGTTGGTTTCGTTCAAACACTTCAACGCAAGCGACGTGAAGTTGGTCGCCCAGCAATTATTCGCCGATGGAAAGCTGAGCAAGCCGCAGACGAATGATGGCGTGAGAGCCCAGCTTTCACTCTACGCCAAAAAGGGAATCATCAGCCGACGAGGCAACGGAAGCTATATTTTAACGGAAGCGACTAAAGCCGCACTCCAAACGCGCGTCCGCAAGGCGCGAAATGAGAGCAAAACAACTTGGGTCGGGGCTGCAATCCCCGACCCAAGTGATGGCGGGTGACGCCCGCTAACCACCACCCTGACCAAGGGCCTAATTCGAGAGGGGGTGATATCAATGCGGTTTGTCGACCGCATCATAATAACGTAGCGGCACGACCGTACTCCGTAGCTTCGTCAACTACCGAGTGCGGTCGACGCGTTACTTTATTTGAAGCTCGAAGAAAAAGAAATGCTGCACCTTGTCATCCCAATCCGGGCGCGGAATGAGTAATCTCGAACGCCCACGCGTCTTCACCATTCCGCCGTCGGTGCCGTTTCTGCGGACGCTGATCAAAGCCCTGATGGCCGGCAAGCTCGGCTTTCCAGGTCCCAAGGATCCGCTGGCGCTGGCCGCTGTCACGCTCTACCTGCCGACGCGGCGCGCCTGCCGGCTGGCGCGCGATGCGTTTCTCGGCGCGCTCGATGTCGACGCCGCGATTCTGCCGCGCATCGTGCCCATCGGCGATATCGACGAGGACGAACTCGTGTTTGCCGAGATGGCGACCGGCGCCATCGCGGCCGATGCGCTGGCGCTGCCGCCGGCGCTCGGCGGTTTGGAGCGGCGCCTGCTGTTGGCGCAGCTTGTGCGCACATGGGCGCGCGCTCCGGAAGTGCGGGGCGCGCACGGCATGCCGCTGGTCGCGCAGACGCCGGCTGCGGCCAGCGCGCTTGCCGATGATCTTGCCCGCCTGATCGACGACATGACCATGCGGGGCGTGTCCTGGGACCGGCTCGATGGGCTGGTGCCGGAGGCGCTCGATCCATTCTGGCAACTGACTCTCAAATTCCTCCAGCTCGCGCGCGAAGCTTGGCCGCAAATCTTGCAGGAGCGCGGCCACATCGAGCCGTCCGCGCGCCGCGACGCCTTGATCAAAGCCGAAGCTGCGCGGCTTGCGCGCAAGACCGATGCGCCGGTGATCGCCGCCGGCTCGACCGGATCGATTCCGGCGACCGCCGAGCTGATCGCCACCATCGCGCACTTGCCGCACGGCGCCGTGGTGCTGCCGGGGCTCGACACCGATCTTGACGAAGACTCGTGGCGGCTGATCGGTGGCCATGCGCGCGCCGATGTCTTGCCCGCGCCGGGCCATGCGCAGTACGCGCTGCAGGCGCTGCTCGCGCGTATCGGGATAGGCCGCGATGCGGTGGAGCCGCTTGCGCAAGCGCACGGGCGCGAGCGGCTCGTCTCCGAAGTGCTGCGGCCGGCTGCGGCCACCGAACTGTGGCGCCAGCGCGCATCGGGTGAAGGTTTCGAGGCCCATGCGGATGCGGCGCTGTCATCAGTCACGATGATCGAGGCGGCAAACGCGGAAGACGAAGCGCTGGCGATCGCGGTAGCGCTGCGCGAAGCCGTTGAAGAGGGAAAGACCGCCGCGCTGATAACGCCGGACCGCGCGCTCGGGGCGCGGGTCAAAGCGGCGCTCGAACGCTGGCGGATCGTCGCCGAAGATACCGGCGGCGTGGCGCTATCGGAGACGCCGGCGGGAATCTTCGCGCGCCTTGCCGCCGAGGTCGCGCTCGACGCGCTGGCGCCAGTGACGCTGCTGGGCTTGCTCAAGCATCCGCTGCTGCAGCTCGGCGCGCACGACAATGCGCGCGCGGTTCCCGCGCTCGAACGTGCGGTGCTGCGCGGGCCACGGCCGCGCGCCGGCAGCGCCGGGCTTTCGGATGCACTCGATGCTTTCACGGCCCGGCTCACCAAACATCGGACCAATAAGCAAGAGAGCGATCTGCACGGCTCCGATCCGCGAACGCGCTTGTTCGATGACGATCTCGCAGCCGCAGCGTCTCTGGTGCGCGCGCTCGCCGCGGCCCTGGCGCCGCTGGAAAGCATCGGCGACGAGGAGCGCCCGCTCGGTGATCTCGCCGGGCGTCATCGCGACGTGCTCGCGGCATTGTCGCGCGATGGCGCTGCCGAGCACGCTTTTTCTGGTCCGGATGGAACGAAGCTTGCGGAAGCGCTCGATGAATTGGCCGCGAGCGAAGCCGCCGGGGGCGTTGCGGTCGCGCCTTCGGATTATGTCGAGCTTTTTTCCGCGCTCCTTGCCGACCGGGTGGTGCGGGCGCCGCCGCTTGCCGGCGCGCGCGTGCGCATCCTCGGGCTTCTCGAAGCGCGCCTGACCGCGAACGATCGCGTGGTGCTCGGCGGCTTGGTCGAGGGCGCATGGCCGCCGGAAAGCCGCACCGATGCCTGGCTCAGCCGCCCGATGCGGCTCGACCTCGGACTCGATCTGCCCGAGCGCCGCATCGGCCTTTCAGCACACGATTTCGCGCAGATGCTGGGCGCGCCGGAAGTGATACTGACCCGCGCGGCGAAAGTCGGCGGCGCGCCCACGCAAGCCTCGCGCTTCATCCAGCGGCTCGCCGCCATCGCGGGCGAAGCGCGTTGGCAGGCGGCGCTCGACCGCGGCAATGTCTATCTCGGTTGGGCGCGCAGTCTCGATCAGCCCGACAGCGTAACACCGGAGCCGCGTCCGGCGCCGACGCCGCCGCGGGCGTTGCGCCCGAAGCGCTTGTCGGTCACCGAGATCGAGCACTGGCTCCGCGATCCTTACACGATCTACGCCAAGCATGTGCTCAGGCTCAGCCCACTCGATGAAGTCGATGCGCCGCCGGGCGCCGCCGAGCGCGGCACTGCTATCCATAATGTGCTGCGCGAATTCAGTGAGCGTTACGCGGGCGAGCTTCCCGCCGATCCGGCCGGCGAGTTGATCGCGATGGGCAAGAAGCATTTCGCCGGGCTTGAGGAGTTTCCCGAAGCCCGCGCCTTCTGGTGGCCGCGCTTCTTGCGCATCGCGCAATGGCTTGGCGGCTGGGAAGCCGGCCGCCGCGCCAGCCATCAACTGGTGGCCGTGGAAATCCGTGGCGCGATTGAAATGCCGCTGTCAGAGGGGACGTTCTTGTTGAGCGGCATTGCCGACCGGATCGAGCGCGACGCGACTGGCCGTTACGTGATCCTGGATTATAAAACCGGCTCCGTGCGCACCGAGAAGCAAGTACGCACTGGGCTGGCGCCGCAGCTCACGCTGGAAGCCGCGATGCTGCGCCAAGGCGGCTTCAAGGCCGGGGCTACAATCATTCCGGGGGGCGGCTCGGTCTCTGAGCTGGCTTACGTCGCGCTCAAAGGCGGTGCGCGCGCCGGCGAATTCATGCCGATCGATTTCAAGGACGGCACCCCGGATGCGCAGGCCGATCGCGCGCTCGAAAAGCTCGCCGAACTGGTGCGCCGCTTCGACGACGATCATGAGCCCTATCGGTCTATGGTGCACCCGATGTGGAAAGCGCGCTACGGCGACTACGACCATCTGGCGCGCGTGAAGGAATGGTCGAGCACTGGCGGGCCGGAAGACGATATTCCGGGGGCGCCATGAGCGGCGCCGTGAGCAGATCGCCGGGGACCATTCCGGCCGACGTGCTGCGGGTTCAGAGCGAGGTATCCGCGCCCGGCGTTTCCGCCTGGGTGGCGGCCAATGCGGGCTCCGGCAAGACGCACGTGCTGGCGCAGCGTGTAATCAATCTGTTGCTCGAGGGCGTCGCGCCGGAAAAGATTCTCTGCCTCACCTTCACCAAGGCAGCCGCCGCCAACATGGCCAAGCGCGTGTTCGACACGCTCGGGCGCTGGATCACATATGACGACGCCAAGCTCGACGAAGTCATCGGCGGTGGCGGTAACGGTCTAAGCCGGGCCCCGGCGGCGCGGCGCGCGCTGGCGCGGCGGCTGTTCGCGCGGGCGCTGGAGACGCCGGGCGGTCTGAAGGTGCAGACCATCCACGCTTTCTGCACCCAGCTCCTGCATCAGTTTCCGTTCGAGGCCAATGTCGCCGCGCGCTTCACCGTGCTCGACGAAACCGCCCAGATGCAGCTTCTGGAAGACCTGACGCTTGCCGCCTTGCTCGAAGGCGCGTCGACGCCGCAGAGCCCACTTGCCGCGGCTCTCGCCACCGCCATGACGGCCGGTGCCGACCAGACCTTTCGCGATGTGGTGCGCGAAGCGATCGGCCGCCGCGACGCCTTTATCGATTGGCGCATCCGCGCCGGCAGCGTTGCAGAGGCGGTCGCCGAGCTTTCGCGGACGCTCGGCATCGCCCCCGAAGATACGCTCGAAAGTGTCGAGGCTGAGTTTTTTGCCGGATCATTGATACCGGAAACCGAATGGCCTGCGATTGCCGCGACCCTTGAGCAGGGCAACAAAACCGACCGCGATCGGGCGGATCGGTTCTCGGCGTTGATCGGATTGACCGGGGCCAATCGCATTGAGCCTTATCTGGAAATCTTCTGCACCGACGACGGCAAGCCGCGCAAATCCATCGTCACCAAAGCGATCAAAGATGCGCGCCTGGTCGAATTGCTCAGCAGCGAGCAGCAGCGCGTGTGCGAAGTTCTCGAACGGCGCAACGCCGTGGTTTGCCGCGATCGCAGCGCCGCGCTGCTCACGGTCGTCGACGCGGTGCTGCGGCGCTACGCGGAGCAAAAAGAGCGCCGAGGATTGCTCGACTACGACGATCTGATCGACAAGACGCTGTCGCTTCTCAACAATGTCGACGCCGCCTGGGTGCACTACAAGCTCGATCTCGGCGTCGATCATGTGCTGATCGATGAGGCGCAGGACACGAGCGACAAGCAGTGGGAGATCGTGCGGCGCCTTGTGGCGGAATTCACCGCCGGCAAGGGCGCGCGCGATCGCAAGCGCACGGTGTTCGCTGTCGGCGACGAGAAGCAATCGATCTTCTCGTTTCAGGATGCGGCGCCGAAACATTTCGCGCTGATGCGGCAACATTTCAGGACGGCACACGAGGGCGCCGGCATGGAATTCGTGTCGCGCGAGTTCAAGCACTCGTTCCGTTCCGGGGCGGGCGTGCTGGCCGCCGTCGATCAGGTGTTTGGCGCGCCCGGCATGGCAGCGAGCGTGACTTCGGATGCGGACGGCTTTCCGCCGCATATCGCGCTGCCTGATTCGCCGCCGAGCGTGGTCGAAATCTGGGAGCCTGAAAAACCTGACGAACGCCAGGAGATCGAGGGCTGGGACGCGCCGTTCGATACGGTGAATGAGACCTCTCCGCGCGTGAAGCTCGCGCAGCGCATCGCCTATACGGTGCGCCGCCTGGTCGAAAGCAGCGTGCCGGTCGGTATAGAGCGGCGCCCGGCGCGCTATGGTGACGTGCTGGTTCTCGTGCGCCAGCGCGGGCCGTTGTTCGAGGCGATCATCCGCGCACTGAAGAACGAGCGTGTCGAGGTTGCCGGTGCCGACCGCCTCGTGCTCACCGAGCATATCGCGGTGATGGATCTGATGGCGCTAGCCGACGCGTTGTTGCTGCCGGCTGACGATCTGGCGCTTGCATCCGTGCTGCGCAGCCCGCTGTTCGGATTTTCCGACGGCGATTTGTTCGCGGTCGCGGCCGAGCGCGGCTTTAATTCGCTGCATGCGTCCTTGAAGAAGAAATCCGCGGAGCGCGAGGTGTTTGCGCAAGCCGTAGCGCAGCTTGATGCCTTGCGCGAAGCGGCACAACGGCAATCGCCATTTGCCTTCTACGCCTCCGTGCTCGGCGCCGGCGGTGGTCGCCGGCGTTTCCATGCGCGGCTCGGCGCCGAAGCCAACGACGCGCTCGACGAATTCCTCAATCTCGCGCTCGATTACGAGCGGCGCGAAATTCCCTCGCTGCAAGGGTTTGTCGCCTGGCTGCGTGCCGCGCGCGCGGAGGTCAAGCGCGACATGGAAATCGCGCGCGACGAGGTGCGGGTAATGACCGTGCACGGCGCCAAGGGCCTCGAAGCGCCGATTGTTATCCTGGCCGATACGATGACACAGCCCTCCGGGCCGCGGCCGCCGCGGCTCCTCGCGCTTGCCGACGGCGCCGTGGTTTGGGCGGGCCGCAAGGACGACGACGTAGAGCCGGTCGCCGTGGCGCGCCAGGCGGCGCTGGCGGAAGCCGAAGACGAATATTGCCGGCTTCTTTATGTGGCGATGACGCGTGCCGCCGACCGGCTGATCATTTGTGGCGCCGACGGCGAACGCACGCGGCCGGCCGGCTGCTGGTACAATCTCGTCGTCGAGCCGTTGCGGCCGTTTCTGATCGAGGACGCGGACGAAGGCGACCAGGTTTGGCGCTTCCAAAATGAGCCGCCGACCGCGACGGTTGCAGCGCCGCCCGCGACCGCACCGGCACAAATGGTTCCGGCGTCCGAATTTCCGCCGTGGCTGCGGCAGCCGCTTGCCGCGACGGCCGAGCATTCCGTGCCGGTCTCGCCGTCCGCTGCGTTCGACGAGGATTTCGGCGCAACCGCGCATGTCCGCGCGTCGCCCGCTGAGCGGCGCAAGGCGCTGGCGCGCGGGCGCATCGTGCACCGGCTAATGCAGTCGCTGCCGGATATTCCCGAAGCGGCCCGCAAGGCGGCGATCGAGCATTATCTGAAAAGCGCGGCGACCGATTTTACGCCCGCCGAACAGGCCGAGATGGCGCAGCGCGTCCTCGTCATTCTCAACGATCTGATCTTCGCCGACCTGTTTGCGCCGGGAAGCCGCGCCGAGGTGCCGGTCGTCGGCCGCATCGCCCGCGCCGGCGCGCCGGCGCTCGGCGTGAGCGGGCAGGTAGACCGCCTCGCCGTATCGCGCCACGCGGTTTTGATCGCCGATTACAAGACCGACCGGGCAATGCCGAGCCGGCTTGCCGATGTGCCGCAGCCATATACCGGCCAGCTTGCGCTTTACCGCGCCGTTCTGGCGCGCATTTACCCGGGAAAAACGATTCGCACGGCACTCATCTTCACCGAGGGGCCTGTCGTCATCGAAGTACCTAACGCTGTCCTCGATGCGGCGCTGGTCAAAGCGCTGGCGCGCTGATTTTATTGACGAAATCGGCGGCCGGTGCGGGTCACAGGCCGGTGAAGCTCCCTTGACGCTTGCAGACTCCCTTCTTACGTTTCGTGCCCTGTCAGATTCCCACCGGAAACGGCTAGCCGCAAACAACGAGGTTTTTCCATGGTCGACAAAACAACCGATGCCACGTTCGATCAGGACGTGATCAAGGCCACGGGGCCGGTGGTCGTGGATTTCTGGGCCGAATGGTGCGGCCCCTGCCGCCAGATCGCGCCGGCCTTGGAAGAGATTTCCAAGTCGCTCAACGGCAAGGTCAAGATCGTCAAGCTCAATGTCGACGAAAACCCCAACACCGCCGCCAAGTTCGGCATCATGTCGATCCCGACCCTGATGCTGTTCAAGGACGGCCAACTCGAGTCCCGCCAAGTCGGCGCCGCGCCGAAGGCGAAGCTCGAGCAATGGATCACCGCTTCGGTGTGATTCTCCGTTCCTGACGTTTCGGGACCGAGTGCCAGGGCCCGGAATTCGTAGTCACGCTCGGTGCGCGTTGTGCACGGCTGTGATTGCGGATTCCGGGCTTCGTAATTCATGATGGCTTGGCATTTAAGCGGCGTCATTCCGGATTGCCGCGACAGCGGCAATCCGGAATCCATAACCCCGGATCAGTCGGCGTAAGTGCTGAGATTCTTTCTGAAAGCATCGTGGTTATGGATTCCGGGCTCCTCGCTTTGCTCGGCCCCGGAATGACGGGGCGGGTGCGGCGAACTAACGACGTTGCGGCATGTGCCCTCTCCCCCCGCGGGAGAGGGCAACTCGGACGTCGATCAATAAGAATCGGGTGAGGGTGCGGGCCGTCCCGCCCTCACCCGTTCGTGTTTGCGGGAAGGCCGGGTGTTGCCCTCTCCCGCAAGGGGAGAGGGCAAGATAAAGCGCGCCGGCGCCGCGTTGGTAGCTGGTCTAATGCCGAAAATGGCGCGTGCCGGTGAGCACCATGGCGATGCCATGGTCGTCGGCGGCTTTGATGACTTCGTCGTCGCGCACTGAGCCGCCGGGTTGGATCACCGCCGTGGCGCCGGCTTCGATGGCGACCAGAAGTCCATCGGCGAACGGAAAGAATGCGTCGGATGCGACCACCGATCCTTTCGTGGCCGGCTCGGTGAGGCCGAGCGCCTTGGCGGCGTCTTCGGCTTTGCGCGCGGCGATGCGGGCGGAATCGATGCGGCTCATCTGGCCGGCGCCGATGCCGACGGTGGCCGCATCCTTGGCGTACACGATGGTGTTCGACTTCACGTGCTTCGCGACCCGGAAGGCGAAACGCAAGTCGCGCAGCTCGGCGTCGGTCGGGGTTCGTTTGGTGACGGGTTTCAGCTCCATGCCGTCGACCACGGCATTGTCGCGCGACTGCACCAGGAGGCCGCCGGCGACAGTCTTGGCAGTCAGCCCCTTGGCGCGCGGGTCGGGCAGGCCGCCGGCGATGAGCAGCCGCAAATTCTTCTTCGCGCCCACGATGGCGATGGCGTCTTCGCTCGCCGCCGGTGCGATGATCACTTCGGTGAAGATCTCGGTGATGGTGCGCGCGGCGTCCGCATCGAGCGGCCGGTTGAGCGCCACGATGCCGCCGAAGGCGGAGACCGGATCGCAGGCGAGCGCCTTGCGGTAGGCGTCGAGCAAGCTGTCGCCCTCGGCGACGCCGCACGGGTTTGCGTGTTTGATGATCGCGCAGGCCGCGGTGCGCGCCGGATCGAATTCGGCGACGCATTCGTAGGCCGCGTCGGTGTCGTTGATGTTGTTGTAGGAGAGCTGCTTGCCCTGCACCTGACGCGAGGTGGCCACGCCGAACCGTGCCTCGGGCGTGCGGTAGA
Organism: uncultured Alphaproteobacteria bacterium; assembly: GCA_963818155.1. Lineage (GTDB taxonomy): Bacteria > Pseudomonadota > Alphaproteobacteria > Rhizobiales > Xanthobacteraceae > BOG-931. The sequence goes on along the minus strand of CAWFRC010000008.1, from coordinate 587,584 downwards.
AAGCGGCCCATTGGTGCGGGTTCTCGCCGTAGCGCAATTCCTCGATCAGCCGCCCGCCGACGGAACGAAAATCCGGCGCCGTATTGCCGAGCTCGCCGGCAAGCCAATTGGCGATGGCGGTGTCGTAGGCGGCGGTGCGCGCGAATGCCTTGGCGGAAAGCTGCCGGCGCAGCGACAGCGTGGTCATGCCGCCATGCCGGGCAAGCTCGCCGAGCAGCACCGCGTAGTCGGTCGGCTCGACGATCACCGCCACGTCGCCGTGATTCTTTGCCGCCGCGCGGATCATCGCCGGGCCGCCGATGTCGATATTCTCGATGCAGTCGTCGAAATCCGCGCCGCGCGCCAGCGCTTTCTCGAACGGGTAGAGATTGACAACGACCAGATCGATCGGCTGGATGCGGTGCAGCCGCATTGCTTCCACATGCTCGGGGTTGTTGCGGATGGCGAGCAGGCCGCCATGCACGGCCGGATGCAGCGTTTTCACCCGGCCGTCCATCATCTCGGGAAAGCCGGTCAGCTCCGACACCTCGATGACGTTGAGCCCGCCCGCGATCAACGAAAGCCGCGTACCACCGGTCGAAACAAGCTCGATGCCGTAGTCGGCCAGCGCGCGGGCGAAATCGATCAGTCCGGTCTTGTCGGAAACGGAAATCAGGGCGCGGGTCGGGCGGCGCAGGTGCTCGGTCATGGCGCCGCTTTTACACGCGCTTTTTCATTCCGTCATGGCCGATTGGGGAAAGCCGCGCAGGCCGCGGCGCCGTCCGGGCCGCGCCATCACAGCGGCAGCCGCGGCGCCTTCTCGCGCACACGCCGCGGCGTGCCGGTACCTGTCGGCGCCGCCGCCGGTGCCGACTGCGTAAACCACCAGGCGACCCGCGGCTCCGAACGTGCGTGGCCGTGGATCACGATCTGCGCGGTGCGGCGTGGGCCGTCGTTGCCGGAAAGATACACCGAGTTCCTCGAGCTGCACCCGACCGTCGCTCGCCGAGAAGGTCCACACCTCGCGGTTCGGCATGACCAGCATGACGCCCTGGCTGTCGCTCAGCCGCGAGGCCTTGATCGAAGGATGCAGGTGGAAACGCACCGCATATTGATCCTGCGTGGTGGCGATCTCGGCGCTGCCGTCGGCGGCAAGGAACAGATCTTCGCCTTCGAAGCGCGTGCCGTCGGCGGCAAGTGTGATCGTGCGCTCGTGCAGGATACCATGGCGGGCCGCATAGCCGTCATGGGTTGCGCGCACCGTGATCGAATCGAACTCCTCCTCGCGTGCCACCGACACGCGGCTCGGACCGCCGAGCATCGGCAATCCCCCGAGCAGGCGCTTGAGCGAACGCGCCTTGGCGAAATGCGCGGACGATTCACCGTTGAACGTGACGGTCGAATGCGCCGCGGTGGCGCGCGCCAGCGCGCGCCAATCCTCGCGCGCGGTCGCCGGCATTCCGCAATTGACCACGATCAGGCTGTGTTGCGGCGACGAGAACTCGAACGCGAGGCAGCCGGCGTGGGCGTCTAGGCTTGTCTCCGGCGGCGGCGCACGGCCGGTATCCATGATCAACACTGCGCCGCCGGCTTCGAGGCGCTGATACGCCGAGTAGGGCGCGTTCGACAACGGCGCGCCACGGCTGTCGTCGTAGGCCAGAAGCGTGAGCAGCAGCTCGATCGGCGTCGTGCCCATGCCGTTGAAATGCGCGAACGTGCCTTCTGAATGGCGGAAAAAACGCAGCATCGGCATCATGCGGTCGATGGCATTGAGAAGTGCGGGCGGCGGCGTGATGTTGCGCGACGCATAAGCTTGCCGCAGTGGCAGAAGTTCGATCAGGACATCGATGAGCACGCCGGGATCGCGGCTGATATGGCCGCCGTCCGGCAGGATCTGTCGTCCAAGCTCGGCGGTCAGCCAGGCCGTGGCCGAACGGATGTGACGCGCCTGGCCGGCAATGCACAAAGCCGCGTAGCACAGCGCGATCGCGGCTTGCAGGCGAGCGGCGCCGCGATGCGCGTCCGCGGCGGTGTGGCGCAGATGCCGGACTTGCCGCAGCAGGCTGCGCATAAAGCGGCGATAGAAGCGGCCGTCGGTATCCTGCAACAATAATGGCGCCTGGCTCAGCCAGGCAATGATCCGCCGCGACAGCACATCGGTGCGCCAGCCGATCGGATGCCAAGCGCCCTGCAGGCCGATCCATTCGTCGACCAGGGCTCGCGCATTGGCACGCGCGATGCCGGATTCGGCGGCGCGCAGATGTCGCAACCAGCCGAAACCCAACAATTCGCTCGCCCATTCGGGGGAGGGGGCGGTCATTTCGAACACCGAGCGGCCGTCGCAGGTCACGACCTTGCCGGCAAAGGCGAAGCGGCCCGAATACACTTCGCTGGCGTGGGTCGCATCGGCGGTGCGCAGGTCCTGCGGCGCGATCAACAGGCGGTCGTTTTTGTTGGGAAGAAACGGCGAGGTGTGCGGCCGATAGCCATTGATCCGCGCGGCGACGGAGCGCCCTGCGCCGCGCAGCAGAAGCCAGGAGAGCTTTGCTGAAACCTTGGTCCGATCCAAAATCAAAACGCGCGCCATCGCCGCGTCCGGCCTCCACCGGCGAGTGCGCTTAAAACTCGCCCACCGTCGTTCACCATACCGGAAGCCGGCGGCTACGGCCAACACAGCGATCTTTCAAGGTAAATGTCAGCGCTTGCGCAGCCTGGCGGCGTAAAAGCCATCGAGACCGGCACGCCGCGAATCGGCGTCCGGCAGGTGGCAGGGTAGGGTGCGCAGGTCGCCTTGCGGGGTCAGAAATTCCCCGCGGCCATACACCTCATCCGCCGCGATGGCGGCCCGTTGAAGGCTCGCATCCTCCGCCAAGAGGCTGTCGACGATCGCCTCGCCCTCTTCGGGCTCGAGCGAGCAGGTGCAGTAAATCAGCGTGCCGCCGGGTTTGGTCAGCGCGCTCGCCCGGGTGATCAGTCGGCGCTGCAAGGCGGCCAGTTTTTCGATGTCGGCCGGCTGCTTGAGCCAGGGCACGTCCGGGTGGCGGCGGATGGTGCCGGTCGACGAACAGGGTGCGTCGAGCAACACCGCATCGAACGGTTCCGCATTCCATTCGGCGGCATCGGCGCACACAAGCTCGGCGGAAAGCGACAGCCGTTTGAGGTTCTCTTCCAGTCGGGTGATGCGCGCCGGCGAGCGATCGACCGCGGTGACGTGCGCGCCGGCAGCCGCAAGCTGCGCCGCCTTGCCGCCCGGTGCGGCGCACAGGTCGGCGACGCGCAAGCCCGTGACATTGCCGAAAAGCCGCACCGGCAGCGCCGCCGCCGCGTCCTGCACCCACCAGGCGCCTTCGGTAAAACCGGGCAGCGCCGTCACCGTGCCGTGCGCGATGAGGCGCACCGTTTCTGTCGGCAAGACCCATCCGCCGAGGCGTTCCGCCCAATGCGCCGGATCGCTTTTCACAGTCAGGTCGAGCGCGGGCTCGCTCGCATTGGCGACCGCAATGGCGCGCGCGGTGGGCTCGCCGTAGGCGGCGATCCAGCGGGCCATCAACCATGCCGGCGTGTCGAGCGCGGGGGTGTCGAGCTCCGTCAACAGCGTCGCGCCCTCGCGGGTGAGCCGGCGCAGCACGGCGTTGACCAGGCCGGTGAAGTGCTTGGCGTGGCGGTCGGCCTGCACCAGGCGGACGGCGAGATCGACCGCCGCATGATCGGGCACGTCGAGAAAAAGGATTTGCGCTGCGCCGATCAACAGCGCCGTTTCGACGCGCGGTGCATCCTTGGGCGGACCGCGCTCGAGCAACTGACCGATGAGGTGGCGCAAGGTGCCAAGCCGCCGGAACACGACCGCGACCAGCGCCCGCGTTAGCGCCCGGTCGCGGTCCGGCAAGCCGGAAAGGCCCGAATGGGCACTGGTCCCTTCCAGCTGCTCGTCGAGCGGACGGTTCCGGCGCAGTACGCCGTCGACGATATCGGCGGCGATGCGGCGGACGGCGAGGCCCGGCGAGTTGCTTGCCTGGCGGATGGGGGTGGAGCGGGAGTCTCTTGGCTGGCGATCCATGGTCGGGCCTCTATACCCGATCACGGCCGCTTGCAGGCGAGCCTTGAGTGCGCCAATTGAAAAGTATGTCTACCGCCGACACCACTCCCAAACCGGCCGCGCCCGCGGAACCGCAAGATCGCCCGCTCGCCAAGCGGCCGTTGACTCCAGCCGCCGAGCGCGCCTTGGCGGAGGCGGCGGCACGCCGGGCCGAGACGGATCGGCATCCTGCCGATCGCCCCACGGAAATTGCCGGCCGCGACGGACCCGAGCCAACGCGCTACGGCGATTGGGAAATTAACGGACTGACCTCGGATTTCTGACCCGCCGCGTGCGATGATCCGCGTCTTTGCTCGGTGCGCCAGCCGCCAAGACCACATCCCCATAATTCTAATTCTTGCAATCCCCGGTCAATGTCCGTTGTCAGACACCAGAAAGTCGTATAGAACATTTCATGAACATGATTATTGTGGCGAGCTGATCGATGCGCGTCTGGCGGGGTGGGAAGCTGTGGGTGGCGGTGTTTGCCCTGGTCCTTTCGGCGTGCGCGGGTCGCGACCCGCATCCGGTCGCGGTCGTTCAGCCGCAGGACGCGCAAAGCGATTGCGCCATGATCCGCGCGGAGATTGAGGCGAACAATGTCCAGGCCGAAAAGCTCGCCGAGGAGAACCACGCCAAGATCGCGCAGAATGTCGCTGCCGGTGTGGTTGGGGTGGTGGTCTGGCCGGTCTGGTTCGCCATGGACGCCAAAGGTGCGGCGGGCACCGAGATGGATGCGCTCAAGGCGCGCCAGGAATATCTCGCGAACCTTGCCCAGCAGCGCTGCGCGCAACCGGCCGCACCCGCGCCACCTCCGCCTCCTCGCGCGCCGCCGCGGCATTGAGGTGCGATTGCCTGGACTCCATTCCGTCACCCTGAGGTGCGAGCGAAGCGAGCCTCGAAGGGTGCCGGCCCGGGCCATGCATCCTTCGAGGGCCGCTGCGCGGCCACCGCAGGATGACGGATCCGGCGAGCGCGATTCAGTTCGTCGACGCCGGGCGAAGCATTGGGGTTGCAACGCTTCCCCGATCAGCCGCTCTTTTATGCGATGGGCGTGAAGCGCCCCGCGCCTTTGGCGGATATGACGCACCGGCGCTCGGGCCGGCCGCTCGGTGGTGTGCTGCCGATCATCGGCGTGATCTTCGGACTGGGGCTGCTGGCCGGCGCAATCCTCCACCCGCCGGCCGGGGTCGATCCGTTCGCCACTGCGGCGCGTGAGCACGGTGCGTTCTCATGGTCCCGCTACCGGCTGGCGGACTTCAATCCGCAGGCGCGCTACCAGGCTGAGGTATTGCGCGTGATCGACGGCGATACCTTCGAGGCGCGCCTCCACATCTGGTCCGGCTTCGAGATCACCACCAAGGTGCGGCTGCGGGCGATCGATGCGCCGGAGCTGCATGCCCGCTGCGCGCGTGAATATCTCAAGGCGGAGGCGGCACGCGCGGCCTTGCAGCGCTTGCTGTCCGTCGGGTCGGTGACGGTCTCGCAGGTGGCGCCCGACAAATATCGCGGCCGCATCGATGCCACGGTAGCGACTCGTGAAACGCCCGACGTTTCGGCGGCGCTGCTCAAGGGCGGCTTCGCCCGCAGCTATGACGGTGGGCGGCGTGAGCCGTGGTGCTGAGTGCAGCGAACCATCGGCGGCGCGTTGCCGGGGATTGATGGGTTTCGTTTCACTCAACCCTTCCTACAAATGGCGAACAGATAACGTCCTATCCGTCATTCCGGGGCCGAGCCAACGGGTCCGGCCCGAAGTGGCCGGCCCGATGACAGGCTCCCCGAGGAGCCCGGAATCCATAACCCCGATACCCGCAGAAAAGGCTCAGCGTGCACACGGACCGATTTGGGTACCTTGGAAAAAAAATCTGCGTGTTCTCGCCGCTTGGTCTGTGGTTATGGATTCCGGACTTGCCGCTGTTGCGGCAATCCGGAATGACGCGACCAAAAACTCACGCGCTCTTTTTATTCTGCCGGTTGGTGACGAGATCGTCGACTACGGCGGGGTCCGCGAGTGTCGAGGTGTCACCGAGATTGCCGTACTCGTCCTCGGCGATCTTGCGCAGGATGCGGCGCATGATCTTGCCCGAGCGCGTCTTCGGCAAATTGGGCGCGAACTGGACGAGATCGGGCGAGGCGATCGGGCCGATCTCGGTGCGCACCCATTGCACCAGTTCCTTGCGCAGGGCTTCGCTCGGCTGCTCGCCCGCCATCAAGGTGACATAGGCATAGATGCCCTGGCCCTTGATGTCGTGCGGATAGCCGACCACGGCGGCTTCCGAGACTTTCGGATGCGCGACCAGTGCGGATTCGACTTCCGCGGTGCCCATGCGGTGGCCGGCAACGTTGATCACGTCGTCGACGCGGCCGGTGATCCAGTAATAGCCGTCCTCGTCGCGGCGGCAGCCGTCGCCGGTGAAATACTTGCCCGGATAGGTCTTGAAATAAGTGTCGACGAAGCGCTGGTGGTCGCCATAGACAGTGCGCATCTGGCCCGGCCAGGAATCGGCGATGCACAGATTGCCGGTGGTCGCGCCCTCCTGCACCTTGCCTTCCGCATCGACGATCTGCGGCACGATGCCGAAGAACGGCAATGTTGCCGAGCCGGGCTTGAGTGCGATGGCGCCGGGCAGCGGCGTGATCAAGATGCCGCCGGTCTCGGTCTGCCACCAAGTATCGACGATCGGGCAGCGGCTGTCGCCGACCACGCGGTAATACCATTCCCAGGCTTCCGGATTGATCGGCTCGCCGACCGAGCCGAGCAGCCGCAGCGAGGCGCGCGAGGTTTTCTTCACCGGCTCGTCGCCCGATTGCATCAGGGCGCGCACGGCCGTGGGGGCCGTGTAAAAGATATTGACCTTGTGCTTGTCGATGACGTCCCAGAAGCGCGACACGGTCGGATAATTCGGCACGCCTTCGAACATCAGCGTGGTGGCGCCGTTGGCGAGCGGTCCGTAGATGATGTAGCTGTGGCCGGTGACCCAGCCGACATCGGCGGTGCACCAATAAATGTCGCCGTCGTGATAGTCGAACACGTACTGGTGGGTCACCGCTGTGTAGACCAGATAACCGCCGGTGGTGTGCAGCACGCCCTTCGGCCGTCCGGTCGAGCCCGACGTATAGAGGATGAACAGCGGATCTTCGGCTTTCATCTCGGCGCAAGGGCAGTCCGACGTCACCATGTCGGCGGCGTCGTGATACCAGACATCGCGGCCCGGCAGCATGTCGACCGCCGCGCCGGTGCGCCTGACCACGATGACATGGTCGATCGCGTCGGCAGGGAGCTTGGCGATGGCGGCATCGGTGTTGGCTTTCAGCGGCACCTTGCGGCCGCCGCGCAAACCTTCGTCGGCGGTGATGATGACCTTGGACTGGCAATCCTCGATGCGGCCGGCCAGCGAATCGGGCGAGAAGCCGCCGAACACCACGGAATGGATCGCGCCGATGCGCGCGCAGGCGAGAATGGCGTAGGCCGCCTCCGGAATCATCGGCAGATAAATGGTGACGCGATCGCCCTTCTCGACATTGCGATTGCGCAGCACGTTGGCCATGCGGCAGACGCGGTCGTGCAGCTCGCGATAGGTGATCTTTTCCGAGTCTTTCGGGTCGTCGCCCTCCCAGATGATGGCGACCTGGTCGCCGCGCTCGGCGAGATGGCGATCGATGCAGTTATAGGCCGCGTTGGTGGTGCCATCCTCGAACCATTTGATCGAGACATGATCCGGCGCGAACGAGGTGTTCTTGACCTTGGTAAAGTGCCGGTACCAGTGAATGCGCTTGGCCTGCTCGGCCCAGAAGCTTTCGGGGTCGGCGAGCGAGCGGTCGTACATCGCGCGGTATTTGGCGCTATCGATAAAAGCGCGCTTCGCCCAATCCGCGGAGACTTCGTACGTCTTGTCCGGCATTTCCTCCTCCACGCCACGCGCCGTTCGCGCGCGCACATTCTACACGGCTCACTCACCGCATATCACTGATCGCATAGCTATTATCGGTTGCCGTCCGGTGACCGACAAGCGGGCCAAACGTCCTAACCTCGTGCACGCCTGCATGTCGCTACTTTTCGGTTCACGCCGCGCGGAAAATGAATGAGCTAGGTCTTTACTCCACCCATCTTGCTGACGAGCTTCCATTCCTCCGCAGTCACCGGCTGCACCGACAGCCTGGCGTATTTCACCAGGGCCATGTCCTTGAGCTTCGGCTCGGCCTTGATGGCGGCAAGCGTCACCGGCTTGGGCAGCGGCTCGATCGCGGCAGTCTGCACCGCCACCCAAGACTCGTCCTTGGGCGCGGTCGGGTCCGGAAAATGCTCTCGCAGGATTTCGCCGATGCCGACGACCTGCTTCTCGCCGCCGGTGTGATAGAAGAAAAACTTGTCGCCCTTTTTCATTTCCTTGAGGTGGGTGCGGGCGGCGAAATTGCGCACGCCGGTCCAAGCCTCGCCCTTGGCGCCGCTCTTGATCTGATCGTCCCAGGAAAACTCTTCAGGCTCGGTCTTCAACAGCCAGTAGGCCATGTTTCCTCCCTGTAGGATGGGTTGAGCAGAGCGAAACCCATCACTTTTCCCGATCAACGCCCCATGATGGGTTTCGCTTCGTTCAACCCATCCTACAGACTACGCGAATGGCATCCACGCTTTCCGGTCAGCGAGCCTGGAGGCGTGGATGGCTGGGACAAGCCCGGCCATAACGAAGTCGGCGCACAATCAATCACCCCTCCGCTTTCAGCGGCCGGGTCAACAGCGACTTGATCGCCGCATCGACGCTCAAGGTGCCGTCGAGCAACGCCGCCACCGCCGTGGCAATCGGCATGTCGACCGCGCGCTCGCGCGCCATGGCGAGCAGCACCGGGGCGGTGAACACGCCTTCTGCCAGTCCGCCGCGAATGTCGGCCGGCTTGTGTCCGCGACCGAGCTCAACGCCGAAACTGAAATTGCGCGATTGCGGCGTCGAGCAGGTCAGCAGCAGGTCGCCCAGCCCGGAGAGGCCCGTCATGGTTTCCGGTTTCGCCCCATAGGCTCGGCCGAAACGCACCAGTTCGGCAAAGCCGCGGGTGGTCAGTGCGGCTTGGGCGCTGGCGCCGAAGCCGCGCCCCGTCACGACGCCGGCGGCGATCGCGAGCACATTCTTCGCGGCGCCGCCCAGTTCGACGCCGCGCAGGTCGGTGGAGCGGTAGAGGCGGAAGGTCGCCGAACTGATCGCCTCGGCGAGCGCAGCGGCGAGCGCCTCGTCGGCGGCGGCCAGCGTCACCGCGGTTGGCAGGCCGCGGGCGACGTCGGCTGCGAAGCTTGGTCCTGACAAGATGACCGGCGTGGCGTCGGGCGCGCATTCGCCAAGGATTTCGGTCATGAATTTCTGCGTCCCGCGTTCGATGCCTTTGGCGCAGACGATAACGGGTGTATTCGGCGCCAGTAGCGGTGCCAGGGCCTTCGTCACAGCGCGCACCGCTTGAGCGGGCACGACCAGAAGAAGCGCTTGCGCGCGCGCTGCCTCCGCAAGGTCCGTCACCACGGTGACGCGTTCGTCGAGGGAGACGCCGGGGAGAAACCGGCTCTCGCGGTGCACATTCAGATGCGCCGCATTGGCCGGATCTCCCTCCCACAGCGCCACGGATCGGCCCGCGCGACTACAGGCAAGGGCCAGGGCCGTACCCCAGGCACCGCCACCGATCACGGCAATATGGTCGAAGCTCATTGCTGCACTTTTGCGCCCTGCTGGCGAGTGGGCATTTTAGTGAAAATCAATATATTCCAATAGCTTACCGCGCAGCAATTTCGTTTCGGTGACATTTTACATTGTTTGATGAAAACGCAAAAATCTTTTTGCTACAGAGACTTACCGCGCAGCAATTTGGGAACGTCGCCGACCAGCCCGGCAGCTTCGCGGATAAAAACCTGCTTGAGGTTAGGCACACGGTCCACGAGGCCTAGGCCGATGTCGCGGACGAGCCGCAACACGGGCGAGCGGTTGGAGAACAACCGGTTCAGCCCGTCGGTCATGACCCCCATGGTCATGGTATCGAAACGCCGCCAGCGTTGATAGCGCTCGAGCACGTCGGCGCCGCCGATATCGAGACCAAGGCGCGCGGCATCGACGATTACCTCCGCCAACGCCGCCACGTCGCGCAGCCCCATATTCAGCCCCTGACCGGCAATCGGGTGAATAAGGTGGGCGGCATCGCCGACCAGCGCCATCCGCTCGGCGATGAAGGAGCGGGCGACGAAAAATCCGAGCGCATGGGCATGGCGCGCGCCGACAGCGCGGATCTCACCCAGATGCAGTTTGAAGCGCTGCTCCAACTCGGCGTTGAAGGCGTCGTCCGGCAACTCCACGATCCGCTTGGCCTCCGGCGTGGTCTCGGTCCAGACGATGGACGAGCGATGCCCGGTCAGCGGCAGGATCGCAAACGGGCCGTCCGGCAGAAAATGCTCGACCGCTCTGCCTTCGTGATCGCGTTCGTGACTGACCGTGGCGACGATGGCCGATTGTCCATAGCTCCAGCCGTGAACGGCGATCGCGGCCTTTTGGCGGATCGATGAGCGCGCGCCGTCGGCGGCGACCAGAAGGCGCGCCGCAACGCTCGAGCCGTCCGCGAGCTGGGCGCGGATGGTATGCGGGTCTCCGGCAAACGAGGGGGCGGCAGGTGACCGACCCCCACCCGAACGCTCCGCGTTCGTCCTCCCCCTTTCAGGGGGAGGTGTAAAGTCAGTGACCGCAGTCGCGCGTAGCGTAATGCCGCTTTCGGCGGCCTTTTTCTCCAGCGCTTCGAGCAAATAACGGTTCTCGATCATGTGGGCGAAAGGCTCGCCTTCCTCGACCTCGCCGGCGAAGGTGAGGAACACGGGGCGCACGGTGTCTTCGACACGGCTATCGGTCACGACCATGTCGAGGATCGGCTGCGCCTGGTCGGCGACACTTTCCCAAACGCCTAATGTCTCGAACAGCCGGCGCGCGGCGGCGACGATGGCGGAGGCGCGCTCGTCGCCCTCATGGCCTTTGTCCAGCCCCGGATCGGCCACCATGATCGCGGTCGAGGAGCCCAAGCCTTGCCGCAGCGCAATCGCCAGCGCCAAACCGGCGAAGCCGCCGCCTGCAATCAGAATATCGACTCGCTCGTCGCCTTGCATCATGAAGCCAGCCTACTCACGACGTTTCTCTCAGTGCGCCGCCATGATCTGTCTCGAAAGCCGGTTCCGCTCTTCCGGATCATGCTCTACGCGGCGGAGAAGCATAGCATTGCGGTCTCCGTTACACATCCATCCGTATTGCATCCTGCATTGCCGCTGTGCCGGCCCGAAAAGGCGGGTATGGTCACGCAACGATCAATTGGAATCGGCGCATGTCCTCTGCCATCCAGGATGTATTATCCATTCTCGACCTTGAGACGCTCGAGGTGAATCTGTTCCGCGGCCGCTCGCCGCAGTCGCGCTGGCAGCGGGTATTCGGCGGCCAGGTCATCGGCCAGGCGCTGGTGGCGGCCTGCCGCACGGTCGAGGATGTGGTGGTGCGGCCGCCGCATTCGCTGCACGCCTATTTCCTGCTCGGCGGCGATCCCAAGGTGCCGATCATCTATGAGGTCGATCGCATTCGCGACGGCCGCAGCTTTACCACCCGCCGGGTGAATGCGATCCAGCATGGGCGGGCAATTTACTCGATGTCGGTCTCCTTCCATCTGCACGAGGAAGGATTGACGCACCAATCGCCGATGCCGGACGTACCCAAGCCCGACGCATTGCCAAGCGAAGCGGAGATCAAGGCTCAGTGGCTGCCGCGGATGCCCGACCCGGTGCGCCGCTATTATGAACGCGAGCGGCCAATCGAATTGCGGCCGGTCGAGTATGACCGCTACCTAGGCCGCAAGCTGGAAGGCGGCCGGTTTCATCTGTGGATGCGCGCGACCGGTGAGCTCCCCGACGAGCCGGCGATCCATCAATGCGTGCTGGCCTACGCGTCCGACATGGCGCTGCTCGACGCGGCGCTCATCCCGCACGGCAAGACCGTGTTTCACGAAGACATCATGGCGGCGAGCCTCGATCATTCGCTGTGGTTTCACCGGCCGTTCCGTGCCGACGAATGGTTGCTCTATGTGCAGGACAGTCCCAGCATGAGCAGTTCGCGGGGTTTCTCGCGCGGCTCGGTGTTCACGAGCGACGGCGTTTTGGTCGCCTCGGTCGCGCAGGAGGGCTTGTTGCGGTTGCGCCGCGAGAAAGCGGAATAGCGAGGCCGCGCCGGCCGTCGCCGATCAAAACGGTGACAAGTTGCCGGGAGACATTGCCAAGAGCATTGCTAAGAGCGTCGCCAAGAGTGTTGTAAAGGGAAGAAACGTTTTGCAGACAATCCTTCCGGATGCCGATATCGTCCGCGCGCCCATTGCACGTATTGCCAAGACCTCGGGGATCGACCCATGAAGCTCATCATTGCCATCATCAAGCCGTTCAAGCTCGAGGAAGTGCGTGATGCGCTGACCGCGATTGGCGTGCATGGCATGACCGTCACCGAGGTCAAAGGCTACGGCCGCCAGAAGGGTCACATGGAAATCTACCGCGGCGCCGAGTACGCGGTGAACTTCCTGCCCAAGGTCCGGCTCGAGGTTGCCGTTCCGTCCGACCTCGCCGCGCGAGCCGTCGAGGCGATCGGCACCGCGGCCAAGACCGGGCAGATCGGTGACGGCAAGATCTTCGTAGCGCCCATCGAGCAGGCCGTGCGCATCCGCACCGGCGAGACCGACGCCGACGCGCTGTAGGCCTGGCGGCAAGTCTTCGGTTCTGCCTGCCTCCTTTGAGTGAGCGGCCCGCGACCCCCACCCCACCCTCCCCCTTTCAGGGAGAGGGAGTGCGCAGCTGCGGCGCTGACATTGGATGACCGGGCTTGGTCTAAATGGTTACGTTTGCTCTGGGGGACCGCATTTGTTTGCTCCGCCCTTGCCCGGCACTCTTCCTCACCCTGCAAGGCAGAGGATAGGTGGGGGCAGCTGCGGTTCCGCTTGCGCAAGCGCTCCGGGCGAATAGCCGAGAGCCTAGTTATTATGCAGCCTGTCCGATGTTTGGGCGAACCCCTTCGCGCCGGCGCATGGCTGGCGCTCAAAAGCGCGTCTCGGCACCCCTAGCCATGCACTCCCCACGCATGCGCGGCCGCATGGGCGAACTGGCACGGCCCTTGATTCACTGTAGGGACTGCCAGCCCGCGTCGGCAGGCTAACGCCATCGCGGTCGGGCTTGATCCGCCCGGTCGGCGCAGGCGTGAAGGGGAATGGGGAGATTGAAGCAATGAAAATCGTGATGGCTATCATCAAGCCATTCAAACTCGACGAGGTCCGCGACGCGCTGACCAAGATCGGTGTGCAGGGGCTCACGGTCACCGAGGTCAAGGGCTATGGCCGCCAGAAGGGCCACACGGAAATCTACCGCGGTGCCGAATACGCGGTGAGCTTTCTGCCCAAGATCAAGCTCGAAATCGCCTGTGCGGCTAATCAGGTGGACAAAGTCGTGGAAACGATTTCTACCGCTGCGAAAACCGGCCAAATTGGCGACGGCAAAATTTTTGTTTTCGGCATCGATCATGCGGTCCGTATCCGGACCGGCGAAGTCGATGCTGCCGCCCTCTAGCGCGCGATGGCTTCATGTTGAATCGTCATCGCGCTCTAGATCTTTAATGGAGCATGATCTTTCGGAAAACCGGCATCCACTTTTCCGGATCATGCTCAGTAACCCCGCACCTCGATCCAGACGGACAGGAGTAACACCAATGACATCGAAATTGTTTTCGCGCGCGGGGCTATGGGCTCTCGCAGGAGCGCTGATGCTGGCGATCTTGCTCAGTCTGCCGACGCTGCACGCGTCCTTTGCCGAGACGACGGGCGACGCGCCGGCGGCCGCAGCGGCTGCAGCGCCGCCGTCGTGCGACGCCAAAACGCTGACCAATTGCTCGCCGAATTCCGGTGACACCGCCTGGATGCTGACCGCGGTCGCCATCGTGCTGATGATGACCATCCCCGGGCTGGCGCTGTTCTATGGCGGCATGGTGCGCAAAAAGAACGTCGGCGACACGGTCATGACCGCCTTCGCCGTCACCTGTTTGATCAGCGTGCTGTGGCTCATTTTCACCTACAGTCTCGCCTTCCGGGCCGGGACGCCGTTCATCGGCGGTCTCGACCGCGCCTTCCTGCAAGGCATCGTCAGCGACATCTCCAAGGGTATCGGCAATCCCAATCCGCTGGCGCCGACCATCCCCGAGACCGTCTATTCGATGTTCCAGCTCACCTTCGCGATCATCACCGCGGCACTGATCGCCGGCTCCTTTGCCGAGCGCATGAAGTTTTCCGCCATGCTCTGGTTTCTGGGGCTGTGGGCGATCTTTGTTTATTCGCCGGTCGCCCATTGGGTGTGGGGACCGGACGGCATTCTCAACGCCGCCAACGACGCGGCCTGGGTCAAGGTGCTCGACTTTGCCGGCGGCACCGTGGTGCACGTGAATTCGGGAACGGCCGGTCTGATGGCGGCGCTCATGCTCGGCAAGCGCAAGGACACGGCGCCCCCGCACAACATGGTCTATACCCTGATCGGCGCCTCGCTGCTGTGGGTTGGCTGGTTCGGGTTCAATGCCGGCTCCGCCGTGTCCGCCGGCATGCAGGCCGGCATGGCCATGCTGGTCACTCACCTCGCCGCCGCCACCGCCGGCTTCACCTGGATGCTCGTCGAGTGGATCATGCGCGGCAAGTCTACGGTGATCGGCATTTGCTCCGGCGCGGTGGCAGGGCTCGTTGCCATCACGCCGGCATCGGGTTTCGTCGGCCCGGTGGGGGCCTTTGTGATCGGAATTGCCGCCGGCATCATCTGCTATTGGGGCGTTACCGGGCTCAAGCATCTCTTCGGCTATGACGACGCGCTCGATGCGTTCGGCGTCCATGCCGTCGGTGGCGCCACCGGCGCCATCCTCACCGGCGTGTTTGCAGTGGCCGCCTATGGGGGCACCGCGGGCCTGATCGACGGCAATCCCGGCCAGGTAGTCAATCAGCTCATCGGCGTGGCGGTCGTGTTCGTCTACGACGTCATCGTTACCCTGATCATTCTCAAGATCGTCGACCTGGTGATCGGGCTGCGGGTCAGCGAAGAGGTCGAGCGTGAAGGCCTCGATTTACAGCTGCATGGCGAGGTCGTGCAGTAACGCGGGACGGTAAGCCCACCCGCCCGGAATTCTCGCTCCGGGGCGGGTGCCGCTCACGTAAGCGACATCTGCTGACGACACGGCTTCCAGGCCCCGGCAACCAGCCGGGGCTTTGGCTTTTTCCGGCTCCTTAAGCTTAAGGTCCGGCAAGTCCGCCAAAAGCTGGCGGTCTTTGCCCTTTGATGGCGAGAAAAAGCGAGCGTGGCGGGCTCCTGGGACAACCTGTGATCTGGACAAGCTCGGTCCGGAGTGGCAATGCCAACCGCACAAATGAAAGCCTTTAGTGGCGCTCGGATCGCCCGTTTCGGGAGGAAGACCCATGGTGCGTAGTTCTTTTGTTGTTGCAATCGCCGTTGCGCTCGGCTTGGCGGCAGCCGATGCGGCCTTCGCCGAGGATACGGTCAAGATCGGCTTCATCATCCCGATGACCGGAGGCCAGCAGTCCACCGGCAAGCAGGAAGTGGCCGGGATCAAGCTCTATATGGCGCAGCATGGCGACACCGTCGCCGGCAAGAAGATCGAACTCATCATCAAGGACGACGGCGCCGTTCCCGACAACACCAAGCGGATCGCGCAAGAACTGATCGTCAACCAGAAGGTTGCCTTCGTTGCCGGCTTCGGCGTGACGCCGGCGGCGCTTTCGGTGGCGCCGCTCTCGGCCGAGTTGAAGACGCCGGAGATCGTGACCGCGGCCGGCACCTCGATCATCACGGAGAAATCGCCCTATATCGCGCGAACGAGCTTCACGCTCGCCCAGTCGACGGTGCCGATGGCCGATTGGGCCTTCGACAACGGCATCAAGAAGGTCGTGACCATGATCTCGGACTATGCGCCGGGCGTGGACGCGGAAAAGTCCTTCGTCGCCGAGTTCAAGAAAAAGGGCGGAGAGGTCGTGGAATTGATCCGCTTCCCGCTGGCCAATCCGGATTTCGCCCCGTTCCTGCAGCGCGCGGCCGACCAGAAGCCGGATGCGATCTTTGTCTTCGTGCCGTCCGGGCAGGGCGGCATTTTCGTCAAGCAATTCGTCGAGCGCGGCCTCGACAAGGCCGGGATCAAGATCATCGGTTCGGGCGACGTGATGGATGACGATCTGTTGCCCGGCATGAGCGATGCGGTGATCGGCGCCGTCACCGCGCATCTCTACTCGGCCGACCACGACTTGGCGCTCAACAAGGAATTCGTCGCCGCGTTCAAGAAGGCCAATGACGGCATGCGGCCGAATTTCATGGCGGTCAGCGCCTATGACGGCATGCACCTGATCTACGAGGCGCTGAAGAAGACCGGCGGCAACACCGACGGCGACGCTCTCATCGCCGCCATCAAGGGTCTGGCCTGGGAATCGCCGCGCGGGCCGGTTTCGATCGATCCGCAAACCCGCGACATCGTCCAGAATATCTACATCCGGAAGGTGGAGAAGAAGAACGGCGAGCTCTACAATGTCGAACTCCTCACCTTTCCGGCAGTCAAGGATCCGGTGAAGGCTGCCGAGCAGAAGTAATTCGCTGTCGTCCCGACGCAGATTCGATTGTCCCGAGATCGAAATTAAAAGGAGCCAAGCCGGCAATTGCCGGCTTGGATGCTACCCGTAAGCCCGGTATCCATAGCCGTGGCAAAGGGCTGCCGATTGTGGTTATGGAATGCGGGAGAGCCGCTAGCGCGGCCTCCGGGGTGACGAGCGAGTAACCGACCGCCGATGCTGACGATCCTGTTCGACGGAATTGCCTACGGGATGCTGCTGTTCGTCCTGGCGGCGGGCCTCTCCATCACTCTCGGACTGATGAATTTCATCAATCTGGCGCATGGCGCATTCGCCATGGCGGGCGGCTATTGCACGGTCATCCTGGTCAATCGGCTGGGCGTGCCGTTTGCGCTCGGCCTGCCGCTCGCCTTCGTGGTGACGGCGGCGATCGGCGCCGTTTTCGAACGCGCCCTGTATGTGCACGTCTATGCCCGCAGCCACCTCGACCAGGTGTTGTTCACGATCGGGCTCGTCTTCATGTCGGTGGCAGCCGTCGATTACGTGATGGGTTCCTCGCAGCAATTCGTGACCATCCCGCAGGCGCTGCAGGGCCAGTTCAACGTGTTCGGCATCGGTATGAGCAAATACCGGCTGCTGATCATCCTGATCTGCGGCCTGCTTACGGTCGGCCTGCAACTGGCGATCAGCAAAACGCGCTTCGGCAGCCGTTTGCGCGCCGCGGTCGACGACCGGCGGGTCGCGCGCGGTCTCGGCATCAATGTGGGCGCTGTTTTCGCGGTGACCTTCGCGTTCGGCTCCGGGCTGGCCGGGCTCGGTGGCGCTCTGGGGGCGGAAATTCTCGGTCTCGATCCGACCTTTCCGCTCAAATACATGATCTATTTCTTGATCGTGGTGGCGGTCGGCGGCACTTCGAGCATCATCGGGCCGTTTCTTGCCTCGATCCTGCTCGGCATCGCCGACGTCGCCGGCAAATATTATGCGCCGAAGCTCGGCGCGTTCGTGATCTATACGATCATGATCGTGGTGCTGATCTGGCGGCCGCAGGGCCTGTTCGCCCGCAGTGCCAGCCGGTGATGCCATGGCCGCCCCCATGACCGAAGCCGGGAAAGATGTGGCAACGTATCTGGCGCGGCGCGCGCGCTGGTCGCCGTTCGAGATCGCTTTCTGGGTGCTGGCATTCGCCACCATCTGGCTGTTTCCCGGCAAATATCTCATTCTCACCGAGACAGCCATTCTGGGGCTGTTCGCGCTGTCGCTCGATTTGATCCTCGGCTACGCCGGCATCATCTCGCTCGGTCACGCGGCGTTCTTCGGGCTTGCCGGCTATACGGCGGGACTGCTCGCCAAATACGAGCTCATCAACGAGCCGGTGATCGCGTTGCTGGTGTCCGGCCTGGCGGCGGCGGCGCTCGGTTTCGTCACCAGCTTTTTGGTGTTGCGGGGCTCCGATCTGACCCGGCTGATGGTGACGCTCGGCGTGGCCTTGATGCTGGGCGAGCTCGCCAACCGCTTTTCCAACTTTACCGGCGGCGCCGACGGATTGCAGGGCGTCAGCATCGCGCCGATCTTCGGCGTGTTCCGCTTCGATATGTTCGGCCACAATGGCTACGTCTATTGCCTGGTGATTTTGTTTGTTTGCTTTCTGATCGCCCGCCGCATGGTCTATTCGCCGTTCGGTTTGTCGCTGCGTTCGCTCAAGGGCAACCCGCTGCGCGCATCCGCGATCGGCATCCCGGTCAATCGGCGGCTGATCGCGATCTATACCGTGTCGGGCGGCTTCGCCGGCATTGCCGGTGCGCTCTTGACCCAGACGACGGCCTTCTGCTCGCTCGACGTGTTCTCGTTCGAGCGCTCGGCCGACCTGCTGCTCGTTCTGATTATCGGCGGCACCGGCTATCTGTACGGCGGCCTGATCGGCGCGGTGATCTACAAATTCCTGCAGGACTGGATCGCGAGCCTCACCCCGCAATACTGGCAATTCTGGATCGGCTTCGCGCTGGTCGTCATCGTGCTGATCGGGCGCGAGCGGGTCGAGGGCTGGAGCGCAGCGGCGCGCGCGTCGATCTATCGGCTCGGTAAGGGTCTTGGGGGGCGTTCCGCGCCCGACGGCGCCGCGCCGAAAGGACATTAGGCGATGCCGATCCTGCAAACGATCGGCTTGGAAAAGCGCTTCGGCGGCATCCTCGCCACCAACGACGTGTCGCTGTCGATCGAAAAAGGCGCGCGCCACGCCTTGATCGGGCCGAACGGCGCCGGCAAGACCACTGTCATCAATCTGCTCACCGGCGTGTTGCGGCCGACCGCCGGCAAAGTCATTCTGGCCGGCAGCGATATTACGGCGCTGCGCCCGCATCAACGGGTGCGGCTCGGCATGGCGCGCACCTTTCAGATCAATCAGCTCTTTCTCGACCTGACGCCGCTCGAGACCATTGGGCTTGCGGTCTCCGAGCGGCTCGGACACGGCAGCGATTGGTGGCGGCTGGTCGGCAGCAGATCCGAGGTGACCGAAGAGATCGCCGAGATCATTGAGCGCTTTCGTCTCACCGACATCATGCACCAGCGCACGGCAGTGCTACCCTACGGCAAGCAGCGCCTGCTCGAGATCGCGCTCGCCTTCGCTTGCCGGCCGCAGGTGCTGCTGCTCGATGAGCCGGCTGCCGGCGTGCCCGACGCCGAACGCCAGGAGCTTCTGGCCACCATCGGCGAATTGCCCGCCGACGTGACCGTGTTGTTGATCGAGCACGACATGGATCTGGTGTTTTCCTTTGCCGACCGTATTTCCGTTCTGGTGAACGGCGGCCTTCTGCTCGACGGCACACCCGACGAAGTCGCCCGCGATCCGCGCGTGAAGGCCGTCTATCTCGGCGAGGAGCTCGATGGCTGATCTCCTCCACATTGAGCAACTATCCGCCGGCTATGGCGAGGCGGTGGTGCTTTCGCGCATCTCGTTGTCGCTCGCCGAGGGCGAAGCGCTGGCGCTGCTCGGCCGCAATGGGATGGGCAAGACCACGCTGATCAACACCATCGTGGGGGTCACGCGCTACTTCTCCGGGACCATTGTGCTCGACGGGCGCGATCTCACCAGGCTTCGTCCCGACCAGCGCGCCCACGCCGGCGTCGGCTGGGTGCCGCAGGAGCGCAATATCTTCAAATCGCTCACGGTGCACGAGAACCTCACGGCCGTGGCGCTTCCGGGCCGCTGGAACCCGGATAAGGTCTACGCCATGTTTCCGCGGCTCAACGAGCGCCGCGGCAATCTCGGCAATCAACTGTCCGGCGGTGAGCAGCAGATGCTGGCGCTCGGCCGCGCGCTGGTGCTCAATCCGCGCGTGCTGCTGCTTGACGAACCGCTCGAGGGCCTGGCGCCGATCATCGTCGAGGAGCTGTTGAAGGCGTTGCGGCGCATCATCCGCGACGAAGGCGTGTCCGCCATTCTGGTGGAACAGAACGCTAAAAAGATCTTGGGCGTGACCGACAAAGCCATCATCATCGAGCGCGGCGCCGTGATCCACGCGGCCGAAAGCGCGGTCCTTCTGAACGACCGCGAAGCCCTCGAAGCCCATCTCGGCGTCACCGACAGCAGCCCACGCCGCGCCGGTCGTGCCGCCCATTAGGGCTAATGCGCTTTTTTTGAGCTATTTCAGCATGAAGCGGCGGAACCTTGCCGGCTACCGTGGCGTTGCTAGTTGGTGACGTTGGTTGCCGTGCCCGCGTCAGCTTTCTGTTTGGGGGCGCCCATGCGGGTACCGAGTACACAAGCGTGACGACTGAGCAGAGCCTATTGGCCGTTGTAGCGGAAAATGCGCTTGAAAGGCCGACTGTGCTGCTGGTCGAGGACGAGGTGCTCATTCGTCTGATGCTGGCGGATGAGCTGCGTAGCCAGGGCCTGCAGGTGCTGGAAGCCTCCAACGCCGATGAAGCGCTGACCGTCCTGCAAAGCTCCTTGCCCGTCCATTTGTTGTTTACCGACATCCGCATGCCGGGCCGTATGGATGGCGTGGCGCTGGCCAAAGTCGCGCACGCGCGCTTCCCGCAGATCAAGAGCATCATCGGTTCGAGCGGCCGGCCGGAGCAATCGATCGACTTTGCCGACGCGTTTCTGGCCAAACCTTATGACCTGCGCGAATTGGCCGACCAGGTCCGCCGATTGTTGGATCGATCGGAACATGACCACTAGCCAGGAGGGATCGGCCAAAGCCGGGGAAACCGTGCTGGTGGTCGAGGATGACATTTTGCTCCGACTGAGCATCGCTGCCTATTTGCGCGATTGCGGCTACAGGGTGATCGAGGCGGCGGACGCCGACGAGGCGGTGGTGGTGCTCAAGCGGCCCGATCTCGAGGTCGACATATTGTTCAGCGACGTCGAGATGCCGGGCGCGATGGACGGGTTCGGGCTGGCACAGTGGACGCGCGCTAATCGGCCCGGACTGGACATCATCCTGGCCGGCAGCGTCCCCCGTGCCGTCAATGCCGCGGCCACGTTGTGCGAGGACAGCCCGGTGCCGAAACCGTACGAGCCGCAGGCCGTGCACGACCGCATCCGCCGGCTGCTGGCGGCGCGCCCGCCCAGGCCGCCAAAGGATGCGCCTTCCAAGGATTAGGCCGGCAGACCGACGCGGTCAGGGCCGCAAGTTTGAATCCAGCGGTCTGCCGATTCACCCCGGAACAGCCGCCGTAATCGAAGGTCACCGGCCGCGCCGGAGCGACCGCTATTTTGCCCTAAAGCACATCGCCAATTCTCTGCCAGGCGTCTAAAATCCCGCCGCGAAAACGGGAATCGAACGGTGGAGACCTATGGCCACGTCCTTGATGACGACGCGACGTTTTGCGCCTCTGTTTTGGTGCCAAGCCTTCTCCGCGTTCGGTGACAACTTCCTGAAGCAGGCGCTGGTCTTCGTTCTCTTGGTCCAACTCGGCGAGGCCAAAGCCGGCGCGTTGATTCAGCTCGCGGCCGCGGCCCTCACCTTCCCGTTCTTCTTTCTTTCCGGTCTCGGCGGCGAGGTTGCCGACCGCTTCGATAAGGCCATCGTGGCCCGCCGATTGAAGCTGTTCGAAATCGCCGTCGCCATCGTGGCCGTGGTGGGCTTCTGGTTTCATTCGATCGCCCTGTTGTTTCTGGCGGTCTTTCTCTACGGCATCATCGCGGCGATGTTCGGCCCGATCAAATACGGCATCCTGCCGGATCATTTGAAGCGTGAAGAACTCGCCAGAGGCAACGCGCTGGTCGAAGGCGGAACGTTCATCGCCATTTTGATCGGGACCATCGTGGCCGGCTTTGCTGCCGGCGACGGCGGCGATCCCATTCACTTTGCGTGGCTCATGCTGGTGACGGCTTCCGCCTGCTGGATCGCGAGTCTGTTCATCCCGCGCACCGGCGAAGGCGCGCCTGGTCTCAAGATCAATCCCAACATCGCGGCTTCGACGATCAACCTGATCAAATACGTGCGCGGCGATCGGCGGCTGTGGTGGGGCGCCCTGGTGGCGAGTTGGTTCTGGCTGGTCGGCGTCGTAGTCCTGTCGATGCTGCCGACGCTCGCGGAACACTATGTCGGTGGCACCGCCGGCGTGGTCACGCTCTATCTCACCATCTTCTCGGTGTCGGTTGCGATCGGATCGGGCCTGGCGGCGTGGCTCGCACATGGCCGCATCGTGCTGCTGCCCACCCTGATCGGCTGCGTGCTGATCGGCTTATTTGCCATCGATCTCGGTGCCGCCGCCTGGGGCTTGGCGCGTCCGGGGCACTCGATTGATTTTGCGCATTACTTCGGCGCGTCACGCTCGATCCACATCGCCATCGATCTCGCCGGCCTCGCCATCGCCGGCGGCCTGTTCATCGTACCGACGTTCGCCGCGCTGCAAGCCTGGGCGGGTCCCGATCATCGCGCCCGCGTCATCGCCGCGGTCAATGTGCTCAATGCCGCCTTCATGGTGGTCGGCAGCGTCTTCTTCGGCATGCTGCAATCGTTCGGGCTGAGCGTGCCGCTTCTCTTCGTGCTCATCGGCGGCGCCAATCTGATCGTCGCCGTGTTCATCGCCCGCACCCTGCCGACGAGCTGGATGAACGATCTGCTCTCGATCGTCTTCCGCGCCTTTTATCGGCTCGAAGTCACTGGGCTGGAGAACGTCGCCAAAGCCGGCGACAACGCCATCATCGCCATGAACCACACGAGCTTCCTCGACGCTCCCGTGGCGATGGCGATCCTGCCCAAGCGTCCGGTGTTCGCCGTCGACACCGGCATCGCGCAGCGCTGGTGGATCCAGCCGTTCCTGCCGTTCGTCCGCACCATGGCGCTCGATCCACTCAAGCCGATGGCGTTGCGCACGGTCATCAACGCGGTGCGCGAAGGCAACATGCTGGTGATCTTCCCTGAGGGCCGCATCACGCTCACCGGCAGTCTGATGAAGGTCTATGACGGCGCCGCCATGATCGCCGACAAGTCGGACGCGATGGTGGTGCCGGTGCGGATCGAGGGGCCGGAAAAAACGATCTTCTCGCGCCTGACCGATGCGCAAGTGCGGCGCCGATGGTTCCCGAAGATCAAGGTAACGATCCTTGAGCCGGTGAAGCTCAACGTCGATCGCACCCTCGTCGGCCGCAAGCGCCGGCTTGCAGCCGGCGCAGCGCTGTACGATGTCATGTCGGACATGATGTTCCGCACCGCGCACACCGACCGCACCGTGGTCGAAGCGGTGCTCGAGGCGGCGCATGAGCAGGGCGGCAGCTGGCAGATTTGCGAGGACCCGACCAGTGGGCAGCTCACCTACAAACGGCTATGCCAGGCGGTGCGCATCTTGGGTGCGAAGCTTGCGGAATTGGCGCCCGTCGGCAAACCCGTCGGCGTCATGCTGCCGACATCGAACGGCGCCGCGGTGACCGTGCTGGCCCTGCAATCGGCGGGCCGCGTCCCGGCGATGATCAATTTCAGCGCCGGCGCCGCCAACGTGCTCGGCGCCTGCCGCGCCGCGCAGGTCGACACCATCATCACCGCGCACGCCTTCGTCGAAAAAGGCCGGCTGGAAAAGCTGATCGCCGGTCTCGAAGGTAAGGTCCGGCTTGTTTATCTGGAAGACGTACGCAAGACCGTGACCTCCTCCGATAAGCTGTTCGGCGCGCTGCGGGCGCGGCGGCCGCTGGTGGCGCGCAAGCCTGACGATTGGGCGGTTGTCTTGTTCACCTCCGGTACCGAAGGCGTGCCGAAGGGCGTCGTGCTCTCCCATCGCAACGTGCTGTCGAACGTCGCGCAGGCGGAAGCGCGCATCGATTTTGGCCGCGACGATCGTTTGTTCATGGCGCTGCCGGCGTTTCACTCGTTCGGCTTCATGGGCGGCATCGTGCTGCCGCTGATCTCCGGCGTGCCGACATTCTTCTATCCGTCGCCGCTCCACTACCGCACCGTGCCGGAGCTGATTTACGGCATCTGCGCGACCTATATGTTCGGCACCGATACCTTCCTCACCGGCTACGCGCGCATGGCCAATCCGTACGATTTCCGCTCGCTGCGCTACATCATCGCCGGCGCCGAGGCGATCAAGGAAACCACGCGCCGCACCTATCTGGAAAAGTTCGGCATGCGCATCCTCGAAGGTTACGGCGTGACCGAAACCTCGCCGGTGCTGGCGCTCAACACCCCGATGTTCAACAAATTCGGCACCGTCGGTAAGCTTTTTCCCGGCATGCAGGCGCGGCTCGAGAAGGTCGAGGGCGTGGACGAAGAAGGCGGCGCGGGCCGACTGTTCGTCAAAGGTCCGAACGTGATGCTCGGCTACTTGCGCGCGGACAATCCGGGCGTACTCGAGCCGCCGCCGGAAGGCTGGTACGACACCGGCGACATCGTCGCCATCGACGAGCAGGGCTACATCGCCATCAAGGGGCGCGCCAAGCGCTTCGCCAAGATCGGCGGCGAGATGGTGTCGCTTGCCGCCGTCGAGATGCTCGCCGCCGAATTGTGGCCGAGCTACAATTCGGCCGTGGTGGCAGTGCCGGACGCGCGCAAGGGCGAGCGGCTCATTCTGGTCACCGACAAGTCCACTGCCACGCGCGCCGATTTTCAAACCTATGCGCGCAGCAAGCATGCCGCCGAACTGATGTTTCCCTCCGACATCATCATCGTCGAAAAGCTGCCGCTCCTGGGCTCCGGCAAGCCCGATTTGCAGACCATCCAGAAAATGGTCAACGAGCAGGTCGCCGCGAAAGCCACCGCGGCGGAGTAGCGCGTTTCCAGGTCCGGGAATTCATGCGCGTTTCCCGGACGCGGCGCAGCACGAAGTGATGCGCCGCTGATCCGGGATCGTTACGGTCTCCTGCGTTTCTTACGATCCCGGGTCTGCAGCACACCACTTCGTGGTGCGCTGCGCCCGGGAAAAGTTGATATGAGGTGCCCCATTAATCCTTGAACGGATCGAACTCGCCGGCGCCGGCCATCGCCACCGCGAACGGCCGCAGCGTGTGCAATACCTTCACGCTACCGACATGGTGTGCCAACACCTCCGGCAGCCGCCGGTAGGCCATCGGGCTTTCGTCGAGATCAGCGCCGATGAGCGTGACGCCGCGGCTCTGCAGCCAGGCGTCCATCTCGGCGCGGCCGAAGCGGCGCTTGGCCTCCGTGCGACCAAACAAACGACCGGCGCCGTGGATCGTCGAATAGAGCGAGGCCCGGGCTTCGGGGCTGTCTATTCCTTCGATGATCACTGCGTCGTCGCCCATCGAGCCGCCGACGAAGCCACGCTGGCCGGGAAAGGCCGGCGTGGCGCCCTTGCGCACGACCCAGAGATCGCGGCCGCCATGCGTCTCGCGCCACGCATAGTTATGGTGATTGTGCACCGTGTCGGTCACGGCGCCGCCGATGATCGTGCGGACGCGCTCGACCACCCATTCGCGGCCCGCATGCGCATAGGGGCCGGCGAGTTGCATCGCCGCGATGTAGCGGCGGCCGATCTCGGAATCTTCGTCGATCACGGCGGGCGGCACGTTCATGCCGTCCTTGCCGCCGGCCGCCTTGAGGTAGCGCGTGGCGCTGGTGTGGCCGAAGCCGCGGCTGCCGAAATGTACGCCGATCCAGACAAAGTCGTCCTCGTCGCGCATCAGATCGACATAGTGATTGCCGGAGCCGACGGTGCCGAGCTGCGTGACCGCTTTCTGCCGGTACGCCTGCATGTCGGACTTCGCGCCAGGCGTCGGCATCGTCGAACAAGGCATGTTCGACGCGCTCCTCGTTACGGCGGCCGATGCCGAACGAGATAGTCTTGGCTACATCCCTGATGATCGGCCCGACGCGATCGGCAATCGTTGCGAACGGCACGTCGAGCCGCACTGCCATGTTGCCGCAGCCGATGTCGAAGCCGACGCCGGAAATGCTGATCTGCTTCTCATAGGCGATCACGCCGCCGACCGGCTGCGCATAGCCGAGGTGTCCGTCGGCGCAAATCACGCCAGCCATAACATTGCCGACGCTCATGCAGTTGCGCATCTGCGCGACCGTCGCTTCGTCATGCTGGCCAAACACCGTGAGCGGGCTGTCCTGAAACTCGGGCTTCTGCGGCTGGGTCGCGGCGATACCGGCGGCGGTCGTTGCCGCCTGCTGCAGCAGACGCTCTTGGCGGGCTGCATCCCGATAGGCGCACCACGCCGGCATCGAACGCATGCCGGGGCGCTCGATACGGCTGTCGGGATCGACACCCGCCGCGCGGCAGAGCTCGCGGGCGCGCTCTTCATAGGAGTCAGGGCGACGCATGGATCAACCTCATGTCGTTATTCGAATTTGCAAGCTCCGGTCGCTACGGCGCCTGCCCGGCGCCGCAGTAAAAAACGCGTGCGACGGCGCGTATGCGCGCGGCACACGCGCGGCGTTCCGTTCTGATCGTTCTATTTGCTCGATAATGTGGGCCATTTACCCTCCTGCCTGCTCGGCGGAGGGATCGCCCTGCCGCCGGTTATTCCGGTGTCTTGAGATTTTTTGGTTGGGACTTTCTGGCCAGGGCTGCCATCGGCAGGGAACCCAGGTGGACGCGCGCACGCAGCGACGCGGCCGGCCGATGGTTCGGCCGTCCTGCGACGATCAGGGCGATTGGCGATGCAATGCGCGTCATCGGTTCCTCGTAAGCGGGCAGGCTCATCGCACAACTGCCGCGCGAAATCAAGAGTGAACCACGCTCGGCGGTCCGGGCGGTCTGCCCGAATTTGGCGAAACGCCCATCGGGCCTATATAAGCGGCGCCGAAGAGACAACGATCGCCCCGGAGTTAACAGCACGTCATGTTTGCATCGTTTCGCAATTTCGTCGCCGAGTTTGTCGAAGGCGACAAGCATCCGAGCAATTTTGCCGATAACGACTATCGGCTTGCCGCGGTCGCCTTGCTGGTACATGCGGCGGCCATCGATGGCGATGTGTCGGAGCGCGAGCGCGTGGCGCTGCACGCGATCGTGAAACGGCGTTTCGGTCTCGACGACGCATTGGCCGATGAACTGATCGACAAGGCGACGACGGCCGAGCACGAAGCAGTCGATCTTTATCATTTCACCAAATTGCTCAGCCGGGTGCTCGACGAAAAAGGCCGCGTCAAGATCATCGAAATGATGTGGGAGATCGTCTACGCCGACGGCGAGCGCGATGAGCTGGAAGACAATCTGCTCTGGCGCGCCGCCGACCTTCTGGGCGTTTCGCCGCGGGAAAGGATCGCGTTGCGGCAGCGGATTGCCGGGGAGGCGAGCCGGGAGGATGACCGGGAAGCCGGCGGGCAGGCCGCCGAGGTGGTCGAGGACTAGAGCGCGATCATTTGAAGTTGAATTGACATCGCGCTCTAGATCTTTGGTGGAGCATGATCTTTTCGGAAAACCGGGATCCACTTTTCCGGATCATGCTCTAGCCGCCCCGGCGGACGGTCATAGCTGAGCCGCAGAACGGACCTTTGCTTTTTCCGGCAAAGACGATAAAAAAATTCTGCGGGGGCGCTTGATTCTAGAACCATGCAACGACCGATCCTGATTGTCCTGCACCAGGAGCATTCCACGCCCGGTAGGGTCGGTTACGCGCTCCAGCGGCTCGGCTATCGGCTGGATGTTCGCCGCCCGCGCTTTGGCGATTCCCTGCCGCCGACGCTGCGCGACCACGCCGCCGCGGTGATTTTCGGCGGTCCGATGAGCGCCAACGACGACGACGAATTCATCCGGCGGGAGATCGATTGGATTTCGGTCCCGCTGAAGGAAGACAAGCCATTTCTCGGGATCTGTCTCGGCGCGCAGATGTGCGCGCGCGCACTCGGCGCCCAGGTCTTTGCGCACCCGCAGGGCCAGGCGGAGATCGGCTATTATCCGATCAAGCCGACGGCGGCCGGCCTCGCGCTGGTCAGCGACTGGCCGGAGCAGGTGTATCAGTGGCACCGCGAAGGTTTCGAGCTGCCGCGGTGCGGCGAGCTCCTCGCCGAGGGCGACATGTTCGAGGTGCAAGCCTTTCGCTATCGGCGAAGCTTCGCGTTGCAATTTCATCCCGACGTGACCCACGCCATGATGCACCGCTGGACGACGCGCGGGCATGTGCGCCTGGAAATGCCGGGCGCCAAGCCGCGCGCCCAGCATTTCGCCGATCGCGAGGTTTACGATTTCAGCGCCCGCGCCTGGCTCGCGGTGTTTCTGGAACGCTGGATCGGCGATCAATCTTTCGCGGCGGAATTGGAGGCCGCGAGCTGAAGCGTTCGCGATACGCGGCGTGACCCAAATCTTACGCCGGGATGTCGCGTTGACCACGATGCGGGACAGCCGTATCGTCATGAGGGACACCAAGCCGTCGATACATCAAGCCGCCGATAGAGTGGCGCAACGGACAACCGGGAGGACTGTTATGGAATTCAGCGAAGCCAATCGCTTGCTCGATCCGGGCTATCTGTCCTTCGAGTCCGGCTACAAGCCGCTGTCCGATGGCAAGCAACTGGTGGCGGCATTGACGCGGATGCCGGGGTGTCGCGCCAAGATGGTTGATTGGTGGTTCTCGTGGCTCGGTGGCACCGAGCAGTACAAGATGTGGCACCCGCGCGATCACATCTTCAGCGGCTGGGAAAGTCGCGCCGACGGCAAGTACATCGGCGCCTCGCATCTCGTGCATGAATATCTCGCGGGCGACAGCGGACCGCTGTACAGGCTTCGCATCAATTTCCGTGACCCTGCCGAATTCTTCGATATTCGCCGCTACCGTGACGCCAAGGTCGTCGGCGTGTGCGCCCGCATTGGGGACCTCGAACATCCAGTCGATTTCGGCCGGATGGTGCATTTTGTCCGCGACACCGACTATGGCTGCGAGATGCGCAGCAGGTTCTGGTTGGGCATCATCGAAAGCCGAGATCCGAACGTCACGATCTCCGACGAGCAAGCGCGGGCGATGCGACACAGCAACGTCAATGAGGAACTAGCGCGACGGCTCCATCAGCACGCGACGGAAGAGATGGGCTATCTCGCCGAAATTCTGCCAACGCTCTACAAACGCTACACCCAAGACAACACGTTTTAGGGGATTGGGCGTCGCGAGCAGTCAGCGGCGACCGTCGCGTTGAAGCCCGGCGTGATTTTCCGAATGCTCTACTGCGTGGCGGCAAGCTGCTCGGCGAAATACGCCACGGTCTTGGTGTAGACCTTCGATGCGTTCCATTTCAGCAGCACGTCGAAATTCGGCGTGCCTTCCCCCCAGGGCTGGCCGGCCTGCCAGCCATAGCCCTTGAGATAATTGCCCGTGGAGGCGAGCACGTCCGGCACGTTGCGAATCAAATCGCGATGGCCGCTGCCGTCGTAGTCGACGGCGTATTTCAGATAAGACGACGGCAGGAATTGCGTCTGGCCGATCTCGCCGGCCCACGCGCCGTGCATGTCGGCCGGATTCATGTCGCCGCGATCGACGATCTGCAAAGCCGCGATCACTTCGGGGCGAAACTTGTCGGGCCGCCGGCAGTCAAAGGCCAGCGTTGCCAGCGAGCGGATGGTGGCGAACTTGCCCGAATTGGCGCCGAAGTCGGTCTCAAGTCCCCAGATGGCGACAATGACCGGGCCGGGGACGCCGTATTCCTGCTCAACGCGGGCGAAAATCGGCGCGTACTGCTTGAGCATCTTTTTGGCCTTGGCCAGCCGCGGCGGCACCATGCGGCCGGAAAACTGCTCGAATGTCTGGTGGAACACGCCTTGCGCGTGATCGTGGGCGATGATGTTCGGATCGAAGGTGACGTCGCTTAGCGACGATTGAATCGTCTGCTGCGAAACGCCTTGGGCGGCGGCTTCGTCTTTCAGACCCGTCAGCCAGGTATCGAAATCGCCGCCGCACGGCGCGGTCGCCGCCGCCGGTACGGTCATGCTTCCCAGCCACAGCATCAGGATGGCCAGTCGGGCAGTTATCGGTCGCATG
Organism: uncultured Alphaproteobacteria bacterium; assembly: GCA_963818155.1. Lineage (GTDB taxonomy): Bacteria > Pseudomonadota > Alphaproteobacteria > Rhizobiales > Xanthobacteraceae > BOG-931. Next base: position 557,516 of record CAWFRC010000008.1, on the reverse strand, counting down.
AAATGCTCGTCCCCTTTACCTACGCGTCCCTCGCGCAGTGCAACATCGGATTGGGTCGCCACTATGATGCGGCAGCGGGCGGGAACATTCCAGTGGGCGCGGGGGTGGCGGAAGGTCCTGAGGGAGGCGGCTAGGACCTGATCCGGAACCGGGTGGCTGCGGACTTGGCCTGGAAGATCATGTTCTGTCAAAATGTTAGGGCGTGATCGGGTTCAATCGCACGATTGCACTTATCGTCGATCAGCGCCTTCGCCTGCGAGCAGGTCAAATCCGGCGCGGCGGGTTGGTTCGTGCGGCGAGCGAAGATTGGTGGAGCCGAGGGGATTCGAACCCCTGACCTCCGCAGTGCGATTGCGGCGCTCTCCCAACTGAGCTACGGCCCCGCCGCCGGCACGAACAGGCCGAATAAACTACCGGCTTTTTAGCGAGTGCGGGCCATTTAGGGCGGTGGGGGCAGCCTGTCAATGGCTGGCGTCAAATTAGCGAACTGCTCATGCTGCGGCGCCCAGCACCTTGTTTGACGGGGCTAAGACCTTTAAACGTGCGTCGCTGGTGCGCAGCATTGTAGGATGCGGATAATGGCTTCGCTTTTTTTGAATATTCTGAGTTTTATCGCATTCCTGCTCTGGCTGTACATTTATGTACTTGTTGCCTGGGCGATATTGAGCTGGATGCTTGCCTTCAATGTCGTCAACGCCCGCCATCCTGTTGTGCGCACGATTTTCGAGTTTCTTTACAGGATCACTGAACCGGTATTGCAGCCTATTCGCCGCCGCATGCCCAATTTGGGCGGGATCGATATTTCGCCGATCATCGCCTGGCTAATTATCCTTTTCGTCCTCTGGGTCATCTTGCCATTTCTCGCGGAACTGGCGCATTCGATATAGCCTGTTATGGGATTGTTTGACGTTGGCGAGCCTCGGACGTGAGCCCTGGACCGCCGTAGCCAATGGCTTACTCGTCGACGTCCGGTTGACGCCGCGCGGCGGCGGCGACGCTATCGAATGCATCGAGACCCGAGCGGATGGGCGCGCCGTGCTCAAAGCGAGGGTGCGCGCCGCTCCCTCTGACGGCGAGGCCAACGACGCGCTGTGCCGGTTGCTGGCGCGCGCGCTCGACATCCCGCCGCGCGATGTCACGATCGCAACCGGCGCGACCGCGCGCATCAAGCGCGTACTGATCAAGGGCCGCACGAACACGATCATTGCCGCACTGCAGCGATTGGTCGGTTCAGCCGCGTGATGGCTTATCATTGCAAATGGGGTCGGCGTTAGTCCCGCGCGACCTTTGATTATGGATTCCGAGTTCGCCACTTCGTAGCGCCCCGGAATGACGAGCGGGAGCGACAGTCCGCGCCCGGCGATCCGTGCGTCCGGAACGACAGCGTTCAGCTATTCCAGCCGAAGGCGATCTTGTCGAGCACGCGTGCGCCGAACTTTTCCGACGAGCGGGCGACGGTCTTGCCGCCGAGCGCGCGATAGAACTCCACCGCGGTATCGTTTTCCGACAGCGCCCACACGATCAGCGATTTCAATCCGCTTTGCGCCAGATCGCGACGGGCGGCCGTGAACAAGCGGCGGCCGAAGCCGAGTCCTTGGAATTCCGGGCGCAGATACAGCTCGTAGATCTCTCCATCATAGTGGAGGCTGCGAGCGCGGTTGCGTCCATAATTAGCGTAACCCGCGACCTTCTCGCCGAATTGCAGCAGAGCGATACGGCTGCCTTTGCGGATCGCGCTGTCCCACCAAGCGGCACCGCGACGGTTGATCAATCGTTCCAGCTCAGCGCCCGGGATAATTCCCTGGTAAGCCGTCCGCCAAGCCTCATCGTGAGCATCCGCGACGGCCTCGGCGTCGTAGGGTTTAGCGCGACGAATCTCGATGAGGATGGTGCTCATGGCGTCATCAAAGCAAGCGATTGTCCGACCTTCAAGTCCTACGATTCACGATGGGTTAACGATCCCGATTATTACCGAAACGGTGCGGGCGGCGCTATCATTGGCGGGAAAAAAAGTGGGCTCCGTGCACAATCTGCCCGGCTGTTGCACGAGCGACACGGTTGCGCGCTAGTATTTGCGTTTTCGTCGCTTATTCTGTTTTCGCCGATCGTTCTAATGTGACCGGCGCCCGAATGTGACAATTGCCGACCTGCCGTCGGTGATCTTCGCGCTCTCACCACCGTGCCGGCGGGCACGTTTAGACGCGTTCGGCTTCCTTGCGCTTCTCGTCTTTCTTGCGCTCGTTGGGATCGAGCAGCTTCTTGCGCAGGCGAACCGATTTCGGCGTCACCTCGACTAACTCATCGTCCTGAATGTAGGCGAGCGCCTTCTCCAAGGTCATGCGGATCGGCGGCGTCAGCCGGATCGCTTCGTCCTTGGAATGGGTGCGAATGTTGGTGAGCTTCTTGCCCTTGAGGACGTTCACTTCGAGGTCGTTCTCGCGGGTATGCTCGCCGACGATCATGCCGCGATACACCTTCCAGCCCGGCTCGATCATCATTGGACCGCGGTCTTCCAAATTCCACATCGCATAGGCGACCGAATTGCCCTGGTCGTTTGAGATCAGAACGCCGTTGCGACGCCCGGTGATGTCGCCGCGATGCGGACCGTAAACGTGAAACACGCGGTTCATGATCGCGGTACCGCGCGTGTCGGTGAGCAGTTCGCCGTGATAGCCGATGAGTCCGCGCGTCGGGGCGTGGAAGATCAGCCGCGTGCGGCCGCCGCCGGAGGGCCGCATCTCGACCATCTCGGCTTTGCGCTCGGCAAGCTTCTGCACCACCACACCGGAATGCTGCTCGTCGACGTCGATGACCACTTCCTCGATCGGCTCGAGCAATTCGCCGCCGTCGCCCTGCTGAAATAAAACCTTCGGCCGCGACACCGAAAGCTCGAAGCCCTCGCGCCGCATCGTTTCGATGAGAATGCCGAGCTGCAATTCACCGCGGCCGGCAACCTCCATGGAATCTTTTTCCGTCGATTTCGGAAATGCGCAGCGCTACGTTGCCTTCCGCTTCGCGCAACAGGCGATCGCGAATGATGCGGCTTTGCACCTTGTCGCCCTCGGTGCCGGCGAGCGGCGAATCGTTGATGCGGAAAGTCATGGCCAGCGTCGGCGGATCGATCGGCTGCGCCGGCAGCGGTTCCGTCACCTCGGGCGCGCACAGCGTATGCGCTACGGTCGCCTCCGGCAGGCCGGCCAGCGATACGATGTCGCCGGCAAAGCACTCCTCGACAGGCGCGCGCTCGAGCCCGCGGAAGGCGAGCACTTTGGTGACGCGTCCGGATTCGACCAGCGCGCCATTGGGGTCGAGCACTTTGACCGGCTGGTTCGGCCTGATCGAGCCGGAAAAAATGCGGCCGGTGACGATACGGCCGAGATACGAATTGGATTCCAGAATGGTGCCGAGCATCCGGAACGGTCCTTCCTCGACCGTCGGCGGCGCCACGTGGCGGACGACGAGATCGAATAAGGGAGCCATGCCCTGATCGTTCGGGCCGGTTGGCGACGATGCCATCCAGCCCTGCTTGGCCGAACCGTAAAGAAGGGGGAAGTCGAGCTGTTCTTCCGTGGCGTCGAGCGCCGCGAACAGGTCGAAGACCTCGTTGGCGACTTCGCTCGGGCGGGCGTCCGGGCGGTCGACCTTGTTGATGACGACGATGGGCTTTAGCCCGATCTTGAGCGCCTTGGTGACGACGAACTTGGTCTGTGGCAGCGGGCCCTCGGCGGCATCCACCAGCACCAGAGCACCGTCCACCATGTTGAGGATGCGCTCGACCTCGCCGCCGAAATCGGCGTGGCCCGGCGTATCGACGATGTTGATACGCACATCGTGCCACAAAATCGACGTGGCCTTGGCGAGAATGGTGATTCCCCGTTCGCGTTCGAGGTCGTTGGAATCCATTGCGCGTTCGGCGACGCGTTGATTCTCGCGAAACGCGCCGGATTGCTGGAGCAGGCGGTCGACAAGCGTGGTTTTGCCGTGGTCGACGTGCGCGATGATGGCGATGTTGCGAAGCTTCATCGGGGCGGTGTTTAATTGTCCGGAGCGTTAAAACTGTTGCGGGCCCCCCAAGGGGCCCGCGCGCTGGCCGCAATATAGTCAGCCGCGGGCATTTCGCAATGCGGGAGGCGTGCTAGGGTTCACCAGGGGCCGTCGCCGAGTTCCGTAACTGCGGTAGGGCGATCGGCAGTGAGGAGGGTCCCGTTGCGCTATTCGCCGACCACCCGCAATACGCGCCATATCCTCTGTGTCTTTCCGGCCTACACCCCGTCGTTTGGTACATTTTCGCACGCCTATCACTTGTTCGGGCGGGTCCGCGCTTTTATGCCGCCGCAAGGCCTCTTGGTGATCGCGGCCTATATGCCCGAGGCGTGGCCGGTCCGTTTTGTCGACGAGAACATTGCCCCGGCGAGCGCCGAGGATCTCGCCTGGGCCGACGCGGTGTTCGTCAGCGGCATGCATATCCAGGCGCCGCAGATTCATGACATCGCCCGGCGCGCCAAGGAGGCCGGTAAGGTCGTGGCGCTGGGCGGCCCGTCGGTTTCCGGCGCGCCCGAGATGTATCCCGAGTATGACTATATCCATGTCGGCGAGATCGGCGACGGTACCGACAAGCTGATCGCAAGCCTTGACGCGGATTGCACGCCGCCCACCGGGCAAATCCGTTTCGACACCGCCGAGCGGCTGCCGATGCCGGATTTTCCGGTGCCGGCCTATCACCTGATCAGGCTCGACCGCTATCTGCTCGGCTCGCTGCAATTCTCCTCAGGCTGTCCGTACCGCTGCGAGTTCTGCGACATCCCGGCGCTCTATGGCCGCCAACCGCGGCTGAAAACGCCGGAGCAATTGTGCGCCGAGCTCGACGCCATCATGGAGCAGAGCCGCTATCCGACCTTCATTTATTTTGTCGACGATAATTTTATCGGCAACCGCAAGGCAACGCGCGAAATGCTGCCGCATCTGATCGAATGGCAGAAGAAACGCGGCCATCCGCTGCGCTTCGGTTGCGAGGCGACGCTCAATCTCGCCAAGCAGCCGGAAATTCTGTCGCTGATGCGACAGGCGGAATTCCAGACGGTGTTCGTCGGCATCGAAACGCCGGAAGTCGATGCGCTCAAGCAGATGCGCAAGGAGCAAAACGCCTCGCTGCCGATCCTGGAGGGCATCAATACGCTGAATTCATATGGAATGGAGGTGACCTCCGGCATCATTCTCGGACTCGACACCGATACGGCCGATACCGAAGAGCGCCTGAAGGCCTTCATCGATGCGTCGGGCGTGCCGATCCTCACCATCAATCTGTTGCAGGCGCTGCCGAAGACGCCGCTGTGGGATCGGCTCAAGCGCGACAAGCGCCTGATCGCCGATGATGCCGGGCTGGAAAGCAACGTGCGTTTCCTGCGGCCTTATGACGAGGTCGTCGCCATGTGGCGCCGCTGCATCGCGCACGCCTATGCACCCGAGCGGCTGTTCCAGCGCTTCGCGCATCAGGTCGAAGCCACTTATGGCAACCGGCTGACCGATGGCCCCGTGAAAGGCAAGCTGACCTGGAATAATATCAGTCTCGCGCTGGTGCTCGCCTTCAACATTGTCCGCCACATCGGCTTGCGCGCCGACTATCGGCGTTTCTTCTGGAAGGCGGCTCTGCCGGCGCTGCGCCGCGGCCAGATCGACGCCGCATTCTCGATGGCGGTCGTCGGTCACCACATGATTACGTTTTCACGCGAAGCGCTGCGCGGTGACCAGAATGCGTCGTTCTACTCGGCGCAGACCCGGCAGATGTCAGCGCAGACACCGCCGCGGCCGGAATTCGCCGAGCTACGAAAGTCGGGTTAATAACCAAGCCGTGTGGTTCCCAAGCCACACCCTTTTACCGCCGAACTCCCGTAAGCTTCGATCCTCGCCGCTGATTTCCTCGAGGATCGGAGTTGATCATGAAACGGGTGTTTGCCGCGATCGCGTTGGCCGCATGGCCGCTTGCCGGGGCGGCGGCCGCCGACCTGTCTTTACCGTTCAAATCACCGGCCGGTCCGGCATTCAACTGGAGCGGATTTTATGTCGGCGGCAACGCCGGCGGTGCCTGGGGCAACGAGCAGATTTTGCAAACGTTTAACGCGCCGCCGCCGTTTCTGGCGGTCGATGCCGCGGCGATTACCGCTTCGGCGTCGCAATCATTCAAATCCGGTAGTGCGACCGCCGGTCTGCAGGCCGGCTACAATTATCAATCCGGCAATTGGGTTTTCGGCGGCGAAGTCGATGTCGAATATCTCGGCGTGCGCGGTACCAATTCCAGCAACACCATTTTCCCGAGCACGCTTCCGGGCGGCGCGGCGGGGGGCCTGCGACGTTCTTCAATACCTCGACGTCGGTCTCGGCGGGTTGGCTGTTCACCGCGCGGCCGCGCATCGGTTGGGCGGTGCAGGATTGGCTCATGTATGCCACCGGCGGTCTCGCGGTCGGCCGCGAGAGCTTCTCGCAGGATATCGGGCTGCTGGCGCCGTTTATGGAGAGCAGCGGCTTTTCGAGTGCGCGGGTCGGCTGGACCGTCGGTGCCGGCGTCGAATACGCCATCGCCCGTAACTGGTCGATACGAGGCGAATATCTGCACGTCGATCTCGGCACGGCAAATACCAGCGGGACGACAACGCCGTTCGGCGCCGGGGTTACGCAGACCGGCACGGTCCGCGTGACGACCGAGATTGCGCGCGGTGGCCTCAATTATCACTTCTGAGACATATCGCTTCTAACAAATATCGCTTCTGAAGCAGTCGCGGCGGTCACTTCCAGAAATTTGCCGAAAGGTTGTGATCGCCGCGTTCTCGGTGTGCGCCGTCGCGGAGCGCGGCGCATCCGTTATGGATGCGCGCTGCCTCTGTGGACGCCGTCCTCGGATTTCGGAATCAGCACATCCAAATTGTGCGCGGCGCCGGCTTGCACCGTTTCGATGTAAGGGTGGAAGCTCTCGTTATAGTCCTGGAACGCCAGCTCCACGTTGCCACGGTGTTTGTGGAATGCATCCGCTAGTGCGGCAGCGCCGATGATCGCCAGCGACCCGCCCATGCCGGCAGCCGGAGAGGCGCAATAGCCGGCATCGCCGACGAGGGCCACTTTGCCTTTGGTCCATGCGGGCATTTTGATCTGGCAGACTTTGTCGAAGTAGAACGACGTCGACATCTCTACTTTGTCCAATAGCTCCGGGATCCTCCAGCCCTGGCCGGCAAACTGCTCCGAAATGATCTTTCGTTGCTGGGCTTCGTCCCGATAATCGTAGGGGATCTCGTGTTCGGAGGCGAAGCAAAGCACGATGTCGGTCTTGTTATTGTAGGCATTCAGCATCACGAACTTGCCGGGCTCGTTATAGATCTGCGTGGTTCCTTCCTTGATCAGCAACTCGTCGACGATCGTTATGGAGAAATATTGCCCGAGGAAATGCGTGTATTGCTTTTCGTCGCCAAACCGCAGCTTGCGGACCCGCGAATGAACGCCGTCGCAGCCGAATACCAAAGCAAATGAGCGTTGCGAGCCGTCCGTGAAGGTGACGCTGATATCGTTTTCGGTTTCGTCCAATGCTTCGATGCTGTTTGCAAAAACGAACGTCGCATCGTTTTTCACGGCGTCGAACATAAGATCCAGAAGCGTATCGCGCTCGATCTCCCAGTCGATTTCAGGCACGGCCGTGTCTTGCGGAAACTGCAGCGGTCCTGCCGCGGTATCGTCGGCGTTTACCAGTTCCCCGCTTTTGATCGGCAAGCGGTTGGCTTGAATTTGCTCGAACAAGCCCATGCGTTTGACGATGCCTGCGGCGTCGTCCCCGATGTTGACCGGTGTGCCGCCCCTGTTCAGGCCTTCCCCAATCTCGACGACCGTGACGTCGTAGCCGAGCCTGTTCATCCAATACGCCGTCGCCAGTCCGGCGAAACTTGCGCCGGAAATGAGCACGTTTTTGTTCGGCGCGGCCGTCGCCGAAGCCGCTTCGTCTTGCACGCGCATCGTTTAGGTTCCCGCCGCACCGAGGGACTATATATCGAATCCCAATATATACTTAGTATATATAACGGACAAGGACGAACATGCGGGCGCTTCGCGTGATGGGTATTGCGGTGTTAGGCGCTTCGCGGATCGAGCGCGTCCGCGGGACGGGTCTTGCGGCGTTCGCCCAGAAGGTCGCGCAAATGCTGGCGCCAAGCGATTTCAATTCTTGAATAGGTCGCGCCGGCGATGAGGATGCTCAGCACTAGCATGGGCAGCATCAGGGCGAGCGATTCGCCGGCGGAGAGCGCGGCGAGATGGCGAATGCCGAGCGCGTCGAAGCCCTTTGCGGCGGCGTACTGGACGAAGCCCTGGATCAGATAAAGCGAATAGGAGATCTCGCCGAGCCGGACCAGCGGCGCAATATTCGCAAAACGGGCGAAAGAGCCGGTATTGGCGACGGCGAGGAGGACGATCGCGGCAAACAGCGCAACGATCAGGAGGTCGGGCGCGCCGAAATGCAAACACACCAGCGTTGCCGTCAGAACCGTGAGCACCGCGAGATCGCTGCCCAGCCAGGATCGTTGCTCGTGATCGCGAAACGTGAAGTACAAGAGCGTGCCGAGCAGGAATTCCGGCATGCAACGCAGCAGCGTGATCGGGCCGTCCCATTGGTCCAAGTCGCCCTTGGTCAGAGCCGCGAGCGAAGCCAGCGCGGCAAAGAGCAGAGCACCAAGGATGAGCCGCGTCGAGCCAGAAGCGCGGGCAATGAAGGGAAGCGCAAAAGGAAAGCCGAGATAAGCGATGAACTCAACGCTGATCGACCACGACGGGTAATTCCAGCTGAGCTGCCCGGCTGCGAGGCCGTGCACCATGAAGACGTTGGCGACAAGCGCGCTCAAAGATTCGGGACCTGTGAGCGGGATGCCAGCGAACGTACCGCTGCCGACGCCAATCGCCAACTGCGAGATCACTGCCGTCGCAACAAACAAAGACAAAACAAAAATGTGCAGCGGATAGAGCCGCGCGATGCGCGCCACCATGAAGCCGCGATAATGCTGACCCACGCCTTCGCTGAAGGCGCGGCAATAAACGTGCGCCATCACGAAGCCGCTGAGCATGAAGAACATGTCGACGCCCAGATAGCCCTTACTGATGAAGTAGCTGTGCGGCGTGATATCGAGGTTGGGGAAGTACTGCCTGGTTCCGCAATAGTGGTAGAGAACCACCCAGAGCGCGGCGATGCCGCGCAGCGGCGTCAGCGAAGGGAGCTGACGATTGGACGCGCGGGCGTTGGCGCCCGACGAATGGCGTTCGTGCAAATGATCAGCCTGCATTCTCTGCTCAGACCGCAATTCCGTGTCATCATCGTCGTAATCCACCAGCCGCAGCGATAACCGATTAGATGCTCGCCAGTTCCAAGCTGGTTCCGGCGCAAGCACGATGTATTTGGATGGAACAAAACGCGCGTGATGCCGGGACTTGCGTCTGGCCATCTCCGCTCTTTGTTTCGCCGCGGCGTCTCAGACGCAGCGTTGCCATGTGAAAGAAGCGGCGCTGAGTTCTATTGCGTTCCGTCGACTGCCCCGGCGCCGCTAACGGCGAGCGGTTTCGTGCCGACGTCAGTCGGGAGCGCGCGCACGATGCTGTAGCCGTGCTCTTTCAGTTGACGCAACAGCATGGGCAGCGCCGCAGCCGTGTGCGGCTGCACGTCGTGCATCAAGATGATGCCCGAGCCTTTTGCTTGCAGAAGATTAAGCGTCCGCGCGACGACCGCTTCGGGCGTCAACGGTTGCCAATCTTGCGGGATGATGTCGGCGCTCCATTGCATCAGGCCACGCTTGACCAGAAATTGCTCCAACTCCGGCGTCGCCTGCAGATAGGGCGCACGGAAGAACGGAGCCGGCGCCACCCTTGGGCCGAGCGCAGCCTGCACCGACGCGATGCCGTCGTCGATCTCGCGTTCGGCGGCTTCGAGCGGCATCCGGGCGAGGTCGGGATGGGTTTGCGAATGAGTGCCGACGGTGTGACCGTCCCGATAGGCACGCCCGACCAGGTCGGGCCGCTCTCTGGCGTGCTCGCCCACAATAAAGAAATTCGCACTCGCGCATTCCGCCGCCAGCGCGTCGAGCACCTTCTCGGTCGTGAGCGGGGAAGGTCCATCGTCGAACGTCAGGACGACTTCGTAGTCGCGAAGCGGCAGCGTCTGCGCATATTGCTCGGTGCCGACCTGATGCAGCACGGTCGGGTCGACGATCATCGTCCGGCCGGTGCCGATCGCATCGGGATGTTCCGGGCAGCCGCTGGCGTGGGCGCGGAAGGTTGGGAGCGCCAACGCGACGATGACGGCGCCGGCGATGAGCAGAAGCCTCGCCACCGCGGCCGCAGCCGTTTTCGATTGCATGGTGGTTCCTCGATGTCGCCTGCCGAGCCCAGGGCCTTGAGGGCCGTAACATCGCGGCATAATTCAGGCCGCTTTCTCACGCCCGGGCCGGTTGGTGGAAGAAAATCCGAGCCGGCCCTGCGCGCGCGATCGACGCTAGGCAAATTTGCTGGCGACAAAGCGGCAGCATCTCATGTAGGTTTTGCATGGTGGTGTCGGGCGAGGTCGTCAGGGGGTCGTGACGTCCTGGTTGTGTGCCGAAGCGCCGCCCGGTCCTCGATTCACGTCGATTTCGCTGCCGATTGGTCGCGATCGCTTGTCCTGCAACCGACGCCCTCGACATGAGGGCGCGTGGGAGCGTGCGGCAAGCCCGTACGAACGAGCCCATACGAACGCGTGCCCATACGAACCAGTGCCCGTACGAACTTCGGAGATCAGTGAGGGATACGAGTCATTTCCGTTTTCGCCTGCGGCTTTCGGATCCCGGAGGTCCCGGCTGAGTTCTCCATTTCGATCCTGGGAATGTCGCACAGCCCGCGCGAGGCTGCATTGGGAGCACGGTCATGCAGCGCCTGAAACAATACAAGCGGTTTGCCGCCCGTTGCCTCGAGGAAGCCCGCGTGACCATCGACCCGCGTCTCAAGGCGTTCCTGGGCGAAATGGCGCAGGAATGGCAGCGCCTGGTCGAGGAGGCGAACGGCGCGAAGAACCTGCCGAAAATTCAAAGCCCGGAAGTCGATCCCGGCGATTAAGCCGTGAATCTGTGCTAAGCGTTATCCATTAGGCTTTGGAGCGCCAAAGCGGCAAATGCTGGTTTCGGGCCTGTTGCCGCGGCGTCGCCTCCAACCATTTCCGCTTTAGGAGGACGCCATGGCGAAAGACCCAAACCCGGCCGAGGAAATGAACGTGTTTGCCCAGCAGGCCAAAGATCAGGCGCTGGCGGCCGCCGACACCTATTTCGATTTCCTGAAAAAGGCGGTTTCATCCTATCCGTCCAGCGGCAACATGTTCGGCGATAGCTTCAAAACCTACGCCGAGAGAAACATCGCGGTGATGCAGGACTACGTGCACAAATTGGGCCGTGCCAAGGATTTTCAGGAAGCGATGCGGATCCAGGCGGAGTTCATGCAATCTCAGTTCACCGCGATGGGCGAGCAATCAAAACACCTGGGCGAGGCCTATACGCGCACCGCTTCGGACGCGATGAACAAGGCCCCCAAATTCTAAAGCCGGATTGAGAGCGCCGCCCTTTCACGTGGGTTTGGCGCTCTCATTTCACGACCGCGATGCGGGGCGACCGCCTCGGGAGGCCGCGATCCGCTCCCGTGTCGGACGGGGGATGGCTTTCGCGCCCGAGGGTGCGACGCCGGGTCCCACGGCGCCCCCGAGGGTAACCTTGCAGCAACCACGTTCGATCGCCATCTAGCGCCCGTCGCACGAGGTTGTTTTCGATGCCGTTTGCTTTTAAGGCCGCCTGGGTCAGTGCTGGAACTTTCCATTCTGGAGGTTCCGCCGCTGGATCGGCCAATTCGGAAGCCTTTGCGGGCTCCTCTTGGGCCGAGGCGGAAGTGCGCACGCAGCGCCTGGCCGCAGACGAACAGACGCTCAGGCAGCGCTTTTGGCGAAAGCTATGCACGCTGGCGCTGCGGCTGCCGTTCGCCGAGGATTTGCTCGCCGCCTATTACTGCGCGTTCGACCGTCAGACGCCGGCGCACGTCAAGGCGGCGCTTGTTGCCGCCATAGCCTATTTCGTCTTGCCGGCGGACCTGATCCCCGATGTTCTGCCGGTGATCGGCTACACCGACGATGCCGCAATGCTGGCCGCGGCCATCAGGCTTGTCGCTGCACACATCACGCCGGATCATCGCGAGGCCGCGCGCCGCAAGCTCGAGAGCTTGCGCGAGACCGGCTGATCTTCCGCAAACGTCGTGTTCGCTCTCGCCTCAGCCCTCGTGGGCGGCAGGCGCTCGGGCGGCGGTCACGGCCGGAGCACGATCTTGCCCATGACCTTGCGCTCGGCGATGGCTTTCAGGGCTGCTGCCGTCTCCGCCAGCGGATAGGCGGCGTACACGTGGGCGCTGAGTTTGCCTTCGGCGCACCAGGCCGCGATGTCCTTCATCAATGCGAACTGGCCCTTTGGGTCGCGCACCGTCCAGCTGCCCCAAAGCACGCCGCGGATGTCGCAGCTCTTGAGCAGCACCAGATTGAGCGGAATTTTCGGAATATCGCCAGCGGCGAAGCCGACCACGAGATAGCGGCCTTCCCAGCCGAGCGACCGCAACGCCGGCTCCGCGTACGGGCCGCCGACCGGGTCGTAGACCACGTCGATGCCATTGGGGCCGCCGAGGCGCTTGAGCGCATCGCGCAAATCCGTGCTGGCGTAGTTGACGGTCTCGTCGGCGCCGTGCGCCTTGGCGAAGGCAAGCTTCTCTTCCGAAGACGCGCAGGCGATCACGCGCGCGCCCATGATCTTGCCGATCTCGATCGCTGCCAGGCCGACGCCGCCGGAAGCTCCCAAAACCACCAGCGTCTCACCCTTTTTCAGGTTGCCGCGCTCGCGCAATCCGTAGAGCGTCGTCGCGTAAGTGACGGTCAGCCCCGCCGCGCGGTCAAAGTCGAGATTCTCGGGAAGCTTCACCAAGTGTGCCGCGCCGGCCGCGATCTTTTCGCGTGCCGCCCCCCAACCGGTCCAGCCGATGACGCGGTCGCCGGGAGCGACATTGCTCACGCCCGCGCCGACGCTTTCGACCACACCGGCAAATTCGGCCGCCGGCGAGAAAGGAAACGGCGGCTTGTGCTGGTATTTGCCGGCGATGATCAGCAAGTCGAAAAAATTAAGCGCGGCGGCCTTGATGGCAACGACCGCCTCGCCCGGACCGGCCTTCGGCTCAGGAATATCGGCGATCTCCAAATCGTCGGGCGCGCCGAAATGCGTGCACAAAATGGCTTTCATAAGAGATCCTTCAATCCCGGGGTGCCGAAGGGTGCGCGGGCATTTCTAAGCACGGAATGCGTCGGCATTGGAAGTAGCACGGGCGTGTGCAGTGCCCGACCGGCGCGGCAGCATCGACCTGTGGACTGCATTTATTTGAGCAGGGCGATCGAGAGAAAATTTTCTGGAGCTTGCATCAACACGCCGCGCTGAGGCCGCTTTCAGCCAACAAGCGCTGCAGCCGCCCGCAGGCAAGCCGCAACCGCGATTTCACGGTGCCAAGCGGAATGTTGAGCCGTTGGGCGATGGCGCTGTGGGAGAGGCCTTCGAAGAAGGCGAGCTTCACCAGCGCGAGCTGTTCCTGCGGCAACGCGCAAAGCGCGCTGCGCACATATTCCTGCCGTTGCCGTGCGTCGAGATGCTCGTCGCAACTTGCAGCGGGGTCGGGAATGGCGAACAGATCCTCGTCTGGGACGCAGCATTCACGGCTCCGGCGCTTTACGTCGATACGGCGGTTGCGCGCGATCTGAAATACCCAGGTAATCGCGGCCGAGCGGTTGCGGTCGTAAAGGTGCGCCTTCTGCCAGATGGTTTCCATCACGTCCTGGGTGAGATCCTCGGCCACAGCCGGGGCCAGACCCAGGCGCACGAGCCGTGCCTGCACGCGCGGCCGAAAATGGTCGAACAAAACCGTAAATGCCCTGCCATCCCGGGTTGCGCCGACGGCCGTGAGCAGATCGTCGAGCTCTTTCTTTAGCGCCGTCGCGCGGCCGGCTGCGACACGGCCATCGATCTGAGTGCAGTAGGTCAGCTCCACGACAAACCCCCAGCGCATCAAAAATGCGGCGATATTCAAGTTCGAGCGGTAGCCAATTGCTGTGTTAGCCGTCACGCTCCTGAAGGTTTCTCTGCGTCGTTGGCGAATGCGTTCCCTAGCTTCTGAAATTGGGTTAAGCTTTCGCAGTTTGGAATCAGCCCAAGCGCCACAACCGTGAGGTCTGATGATCACTGATCGACGATGGCGGCTCTTGCTTTCGCTGTTTGCCGCAATGGCCTTCGCGCTTCCGGCGCTGGCGCAGCAGTCCGGACCCGCTGACGCGCCTGCGGGCGCTGCCGCTGTTAAAAAGCCCCCCAAGCACAAGCCGGCCCCGGCGACCACCGCCACGGCGGATCCCCCGCCTATCATCGCCGGTGGGGTCAAGCCGACACTGCTCGGGCAGTACGGCGATTGGGGCGCCTACGCGGCGTCGCCTGGCGGGAGGAAAATATGCTTTGCGATCGCAAAACCGGCATCGTCGGAAACCGCCCCGCCGGGTAAGACGCGCAATCCGTCTTATATGTTCATCGCCTCGCGCCCGGGCGAAAAGGTGACCGACGAGATTTCCATCATCATCGGCTATCCGTTCAAGCCGAACTCGGAGGCGACGGTTGCGGTCGGCACCGCTTCGTTTGCGCTCTACACGCAACAGGACGGGGCCTGGATCAAGAACGCCGCCGAGGAGTCGCATCTGATCGAGGCTATGCGCAGCGGCCAGAATGCGATCATCAAAGGCATGTCGGCAAAGGGCACCCGCTCAACGGACACTTTTTCGCTCCGCGGACTCGCCCAAGCGCTTGACCGCTCCGACCAGGACTGCAAGTAGGCGGGGTCAGCAGGCGGCCTAGGTCCCGCCTGCGGAGCGGGGCGTGCGTTATCCGTCGCGATATCCGATGGCGCACGGATGCTGGCCCGACCGGATCGGGTTTTTCCGGACCGTGCGTTAATTGCTCCGTAAGCCAGTAGGAACGCAAGCCGTCTTACGGCGAAAGTTCCCCTTTTCCCGTCCCGAGCCAGGCGCGCGCTTGTGCTCTCCCACCCGGCAGCAGAACGGGTTATCTATCAGCACGTGCCAGTGTATTCGCCGGATCGACCATGACGACGTCCCTTATCGAAACCGACAGCCAAGCCAGCGCGGCGGTAGCAGCCATCGAGAAGCAGCCGCTCGAACGATATGTCGCGCCGGTCAAGCCGTCGCTGGTCGGGTTATCGCGATCCGTCCTTGCGGATGCGCTGGGCGGAATCGGCGTGCCTGACCGGCAGCGCCGCATGCGCGTGCAGCAAATCTGGCATTGGCTCTATGTGCGCGGCGTCCAGGACTTCGAGGCCATGACGACCTTGTCGAAGGACCTGCGCACGGAACTCCAGCAGCACTTCACGCTGGCCCGGCCCGACATCGTCACTGAGCAAATCTCGGTCGACGGCACGCGCAAGTGGCTCCTGGCGCTGCCCGGCGAGACACCGAAGCGGCCGCATCATGTCGAGTGCGTCTACATCCCGGAAACCGATCGCGGCACGCTGTGCGTGTCGAGCCAGGTCGGCTGCACCCTGAATTGCTCGTTCTGCCACACCGGCACGCAGCGGCTGGTGCGCAACCTGACGCCGGGTGAGATCGTCGGCCAGGTGGTGCTGGCGCGCGACCGGCTCGCCGACTGGCAGCGTGCCGCTGCACCCGCCGGAACGGACCCGGAGAAGCGGCTGGTTTCCAACGTCGTCATGATGGGCATGGGCGAGCCGCTCTACAATTTCGAGGCGGTGCGCGACGCGCTGCATGTCGTCGCCGACGGCGATGGTCTCAGCTTGTCCAAACGCCGCGTCACCTTGTCGACGTCGGGCGTGGTCCCCAACATCGTCCGCGCCGGTGCCGAAATCGGCTGCATGCTGGCGATCTCGCTGCATGCGGTGACCGACGAGTTGCGCGACAAGCTGGTGCCGCTCAACCGCAAATATCCGTTGCGCGACTTGCTCGACGCCTGCCGCGACTATCCGGGGCTTTCCAACGCCCGGCGCGTCACCTTCGAATATGTGATGCTCAAAGGCGTCAACGATTTGCTTGCCGACGCCCGCGCGCTGGTGCGGCTGATCAAGGGCATTCCGGCCAAGATCAATCTCATTCCGTTCAATCCCTGGCCGGGCAGCGCCTACGAATGCTCGGACTGGGAGCAGATCGAAAAATTTTCCGAGATCGTTTTCGATGCCGGTTACGCTTCGCCGGTGCGCACGCCGCGCGGCCGCGACATCCTCGCCGCTTGCGGCCAGCTTAAGAGCGAAACCGAAAAGCTCTCGGCGCGTGAGCGGCTCGCTTTGCGCGCCATGGCGATGACCGATTGATGCGGCTTGTATGAGCATCGTCGCCCGCATCTTGATGATCTTCTTCAGTTACGTTCTGGCATGCCTTGCGGGTGCGGCGCTGGTCACGTTTGGAATCCTGGCGTTGGATTGGAACAGCCTTTCGCAGGCTGGCCTGCTGTCGGCGGCGGTTATCATCATTATCATCGTCGCCGCTACCGTCATGGGTGTCGTCGGCGCGTTACCGACAGCATTGATTGTCGTCATCGCCGAAGCCTTCGCGTGGCGTTCGGTATTGTTCTACGCCGCCGCGGGTGGCGCCCTGGCGCTCGCCTTGTCTTATGGCTTTGGGTTGCCCGGCGGTATCGACGACATCGTTCAGCCGGCCGTCTATCTTGCGCAGGAGCGACAGCTTTTGGCGGCATCCGGCATCGCCGGCGGCTTGGTGTATTGGTTGTTCGCGGGCCGCCGTGCCGGTTCTTGGAAATGACGGGATGAATCGCACCGGGCTCATCGTCGCGCTGTCGATCGCCGCCGTCGTCGGCATTGTCTTCGCTATCTGGCCGCAACTCGATGTTGCCATCGCGGCGCTGTTCTACGATCCGGCGAGGCATGCTTTCGCGGCCTGGTATTCGGATCGCGTGGAGTACGCGCGCGACGCCGCGAGCTTGTTGATCATGCTGTGCGTTGCGCCGGCGTTCCTGGCGCTCGCCGGCAAGATCATGTTTCCGCAGCGGCACATGTTGATCCCCGGACGCGCCGCGCTGTTTCTGATCGTGACCTTGGCACTCGGGCCGGGCGTCCTTACCAACGTCTTCCTCAAGAGCCATTCCGCGCGCATGCGGCCGGTCGATATTGTCGAGCTCAGCGGCAAGGAGCGCTTCACGCCCTGGTGGGATCCACGCGGCGATTGCCCCGACAATTGCTCGTTCGTGGCCGGGGAGGCCTCGGGCGGGTTCTGGACGCTGGCGCCGGCGGCGCTGACGCCGCCGCAATGGCGGGCGTTCGCTTATGCGGCTGCGATCGTCTTCGGCGCTGCCCTGGGTGTGCTGCGCATGGCTGCGGGTGGGCATTTCTTTACGGATGTCGTCTTTGCCGGCGCGCTGATGTACGTGCTGATTTGGATCGTCCACGGTCTGATCTATCGCTGGCGGCCGACGCGGCTCACGGACGCTGCGATCGAACGCCCGCTCGAGCAGATCGGGAATGCGATGCGCGACGGCGTCGCAGCGCTTTTTCGCCGAGTTTCCGATCGCCGGAAGGCGGGGCCGTAACGCGTCATTCCCGGGCGCCGCATAGCGGCGGAGCCCGAAATCCATACCCCCTGCAGTTCAGGACGGAACACCAGGAAGCGTTCGAAAGGATTCCTGGGTACGGATTCCGGACTTGCCGCTTTGCGCCAATCCGGAATGACACGGACGGCTTGCGTCGGTGTCGCGCTTGCCTATAGTCCGCGCAAATTCCGGATTTAATCCGTCCGCGCCTAATTTCCCTCGTTATTTCAAAGGCTCCCATGTCCAAAGGTGATGTGAAAAAAGTCGTGCTGGCCTATTCGGGCGGGCTCGATACCTCGATCATCCTCAAATGGCTGCAGACCACCTACGGGTGTGAGGTGGTCACCTTTACGGCCGATCTGGGCCAGGGTGAGGAGCTCGAGCCGGCGCGGCAGAAGGCGCTGATGCTCGGCATCAAGCCCGAGAACATCTTCGTCGAGGACCTGCGCGAAGAATTCGTCCGCGACTATGTGTTTCCGATGTTTCGCGCCAATGCCCTCTATGAGGGCCAATATCTGCTCGGCACCTCGATCGCGCGGCCGCTGATCGCCAAGAAGCAGATCGAGATCGCGGAGAAAGTCGGCGCCGATGCGGTGGCGCACGGCGCGACCGGCAAGGGCAACGATCAGGTGCGCTTCGAGCTCGGCTATTACGCGCTCAAGCCCGACGTGAAAGTGATCGCACCATGGCGCGAATGGGATTTCCGCTCGCGCGAGGCTCTCTTGGCTTTCGCCGAGCAGAACCAGATCCCGATCGCCAAGGACAAGCGCGGCGAGGCGCCGTTCTCGACCGATGCCAACCTTTTGCACACTTCGTCCGAGGGCAAGGTCCTGGAGAATCCGGGCGACGAAGTGCCCGATTATGTCTATTCGCGCACGGCCGATCCCGAGGAGGCGCCGGACCAGGCGGCCCATATCAGCATCGATTTCGAGAAAGGCGATCCGGTCGCAATCGACGGCAAAGCGCTTTCGCCGGCGGCGTTGTTGACGCAGCTCAACGCGCTCGGCCGCACCCACGGCATCGGCCGTCTCGACTTGGTTGAGAACCGCTTTGTCGGCATGAAGTCGCGCGGCATGTACGAGACGCCGGGCGGCACCATCCTCTTGGCCGCGCATCGCGGCATCGAATCGATCACGCTCGACCGCGGCGCCGCCCATCTCAAGGACGAGTTGATGCCGAAATATGCCGAGCTGGTCTATTACGGCTTCTGGTTCTCGCCCGAGCGCGAGATGCTGCAGGCGGCAATCGACAAGAGCCAAGAATTTGTCGGCGGCCGGGTGCGGCTCAAGCTCTACAAGGGCAATGTTGGCGTGGTAGGGCGTGAGAGCAAATATTCGCTCTACGACCAGGATCTGGTGACCTTCGAAGAAGGCGCCGCGGCCTACGATCAGCGCGATGCTGCCGGCTTCATCCGTCTCAATGCGCTGCGGCTGCGCACGCTCGGACAGCGCAAGCGAAAGCTCAAGCTTTAATTTTATTGAAGCATGATCTCGCCGGAAAATAGCCGTCCACTTCTCCGAATCATGCTCTGGCTCAGGCGCTATCACTCCCTGGCCTGAGCGGACATGAAGGCCTCATGGCACAAGCATCGGCCAGCGCGGGCGGCGGTTGGCGGGCGTCGATCGTGCGGAGCGGGGCAATCGCGCTGGGGCTTGCCCTCGTCGGCCTTGGCTACTTTATCCCCGATCCGATCGCGTTCGGTTGGCGTCACGCTTTGGCGTTGGGGATCAGCGCCTGCGCGTTGGTGATCGGACTCGCGTTTCTTTTGATGGGCCATCGCTGGCTGGCGACGCTATTCGCGGCCGCCGCAATGCTCGCGGTTTGGCAAGATATCGAACCCTGGATCGCGCGCCAGCGGGTCCTCGCGCGCCGTGGCGCGGAAGTCATCGATGTCGAGCGTCATTTCGTTGTCGGCTACGATGATATCGCCGTTGTCCGGGAACTGATTAGCGATGGCCATGTCGGTGGCATCTTTCTCACCCGCCGGAACGTTGCCCACCGCACGGCTGAGGAGGTCGCAGCGGAAATCGCCGGTCTGCAGGACTTGCGGCGCACGGTTGGATCGACACCACTGATCGTCACGGCTGACCAGGAAGGTGGGCCGGTTGCACACTTGTCGCCGCCGCTGCCGTATCCACCGGCGCTTTCAACACTCGCCGCGCTGGCACCTAGCGAGCGGTTTGCGGCCGCGCGCCGGATTGGTTTTGATCAGGGCAGGGCATTGCTGGGGCTCGGCGTCACCATGGACTTGGCGCCGGTCGTCGATCTGAAGCCCGACAACGATGCCAAGGTGGATTGGAACACCCGCATCGCGACGCGAGCTATTGCGCGCGATCCTGCCGTGGTCGCCGCCATCGCGGGCGGATTTTCGGCAGGCCTGCGCGATGCCGGCATAACCCCGACGGCCAAGCATTTCCCGGGCCTGGGCCGGGTCGCCGTGGACACGCATCTGTTCAGCGCCGCGCTCGATGCGGCGGAGGCGGACCTTGCGGCTGCGGACTGGATACCCTTTCGGGCGGTGCTGAACGTACCGGGCAGCGCGGTCATGTTGTCCCATGTGGCGCTGAGTGCGGCGGATGCCGTGATTCCGGCGTCGCAATCGAAACGTATCGTCAGCGGCCTTCTTCGCGAGCGATGGGGTTTCGACGGCATCGCCATAACGGACGACCTGACGATGGGGGCCGTGGAGCATGCCGGTCTTTGCCGTGCCGTCGAGGGAGCGCTCAACGCCGGAATCGATCTCCTGCTCGTCTCCTGGGATACCGACAAAGCCTATCCGGCGCTACGCTGCGCGCTCGATGCATTGAGCGCGGGCCGGCTCAGCCGCCAGATGTTGCAGCAGAGCGCTGCAAGGCTCGACCGCCTTACGACGACAAAGCCGAAATTATCAGGCGACGTGGGCGAGGGCGGTTCGGTCGCCAGACCCTGATTGCAGTGCGTTACGCCGCGCTGCGCTCAAGCGTGCGCAGCAGTTTCCGCAGCGCCAGTTTGGCTTCGGCATTGAGCCGCTCGGGATCGATGTGATCGGGCGCCCGGTGTGGTCCGCCGCGGGTCAACGCGTCGGGCATCACGTAGTCGTCCGTCTCCCAGAGCGGTTCCCGCCGTTCGGCGGCGACCCTGCGCCGCCGGGCGAAGAATCGTCCCACCAACCAGCGCATCAGGATGGCGACGAAGATGATCGCGATGGCCAGCGCCAAAATGGTGCGACCCGAGACGTCGCTGCCTGAGGCCGGCGGCGTCTGCACCGCCTCCGCCGCCGTATCGCCGGCGCCGGTCGGGCTGGTGCTGCCCGTGTCCTGAACGCTTGACCCATCCGACGTCGCACTCGTGGTCGCCGGGTCGGCTGCCGCCCCCGAGCCGGGTGGATCCGGCCAAGGAACATTGCCGGCGCCACTTTGCGATTGCTGCGGCGGGTCGGGCCATGCCGCGCCGCTTTGAGGCGCTTGCGGTGCCGCCGAGGTGCCATTGGGGCTTTGCGGCTGCGGATCCGGCCATGCCGCCGCACCCTGCCCAGCCTGTGCGGCCGCGGGATTCTGTGCAGGCTGGGATGGCTTGCCGCCCGGGGCGGCGTGGGCCGCCTGGCGTGGCTTATGCGGATGCGCGGCAGAATTGGCGGCGTCGGTCGCGGGTTTGGGCGCTGCCGCGGGCCGCGGCGGCCCGCCGGCCACATCCGCGCCGTCGGTCGCGGCGGTCGGCTGAGCGGCCTCGCCGTCGCTGCGGACGTACCAGCATTTCGTCTGTTTGACCGGATCGGTGCGGTAATGCCAATGGCTGCCCGGAGGCGCCTTCCCGGTCGGCGCCGGCAAACAATTGTCTTTGTTGTCTTGCGCGCGCGCGGACAGTCCGCCGACGCTGGCAGCGGCAAGAACAAGCAAAGCACTCAGAACGAAACGCGTTCTTGCTTTCGCCAAGTTCCCCCTCGCATTCCCGATGATTGCTTCCCCAAGCAATCACTGACCGTTCGCCACAACGCTCTGGCATTCCCCTCGGTTCCATGAATGTTAAAAAGATATTGCAGCGAAAACATGTTGTCGGATGGCTGCCATCCACAATTTTTCTTGTGGTTTGGTATTACCACTTTGGGGGTAGGCCGAAGACTATCGCGGCAAGAGTTCTTGCAAATTTGCGACGAGCGGCCGGCGCTCAAAATCTCGGGCGTGTAGGCCTCTGAACCAGGCCGCGTTTGTTGGTGGCCTTATTGCAGGCTTCTACCTCAACGCATTGCTCTGACGATGGCCGCAGCAGGTCGAGGGAGCGCGGCGGTGCGGAACAAAAATAGGCTAAACTTGCCGCTCGACCATCATGCGCTTGATATCGGCGATGGCCTTGGCCGGATTCAAATGTTTTGGGCAAGCCTTGGCGCAATTCATGATCGTGTGGCAGCGATAGAGCCGGAAGGGATCTTCCAGGTCGTCGAGCCGCTCGCCGGTGGCTTCGTCGCGCGAATCCGCGATCCAGCGATAGGCTTGCAGCAAAGCCGCCGGCCCGAGATAGCGCTCGGAATTCCACCAATAGCTGGGGCAGGACGTCGAGCAGCAGGCGCACAGGATGCATTCGTAAAGCCCGTCGAGCTTCTGGCGGTCGTCGTGGCTCTGCTTCCACTCCTTTTGCGGCGTGGGCGATACGGTCTGCAACCAGGGCTGGATCGAAGCGTGCTGCGCATAGAAATTGGTCAGGTCGGGGACCAGATCCTTCACCACCGCCATGTGCGGCAGCGGGTAAATGCGCACGGCGCCATTCGCGTCGCTCATCGCCTTGGTGCAGGCGAGCGTGTTGGTGCCGTCGATATTCATCGAGCAGGAGCCGCAGATGCCCTCGCGGCAGGAACGGCGGAAGGTGAGCGTCGGATCGACGTTGTTTTTGATCCAGATCAGCGCATCGAGCACCATCGGCCCGCAATCGCCGGTGTCGACATAGTAAGTGTCGATGCGCGGATTGTTGCCGTCGTCGGGATTCCAGCGGTAGACGCGAAACTCGCGCTCGGCTTTCGCCTTCGCCGGATGCGGCCAGGTCTTGCCTTCGCCGACTTTGGAATTCTTGGGCAGCGTGAACTGGACCATCAGATCCTCGATAGATTCTTTGTTTTGAGCATGACCTTACCCGAAAACCGGACGCCACTTTTCGGGATCATGTTTTAGTAGACCCGCTTTTTCGGCTCGATGTACGAAACGTCGTTGGTCAGGGTGTAGGTGTGCACCGGCCGATAATCGATCATGACCTTGCCGGTCTCGAGGTCGAGCCAGCTCAGCGAGTGCTTCATCCAATTGACGTCATCGCGATCGGGGTAATCTTCGCGCGCATGCGCGCCGCGGCTTTCGGTGCGGTTGAGCGCGGCATCGACCGTGACCACGGCCTGCTGGATCAGGTTCATGAATTCCAGCGTCTCCACCAGGTCGGAATTCCAGATCAGCGAACGGTCGCTGACGCCGATGTCGGCGGCGCCTTCAAAGACCTCGTGGATCAGTTTCGAGCCTTCTTCGAGCACCTCGCCGGTGCGGAACACGGCGCAGTTCGACTGCATCACGTGCTGCATCCGCGCGCGCAGCTTTGCGGTCGGCGTGCCACCGGAGGCGTAGCGGTATTTGTCCAGCCGCGACAGCGCGCGCTCGGCGAAATCCTTCGGCAATTCAGGCTGCTTGTCGCTGGGCGTAAGAATGTCGGCGCAACGTAAAGCCGCAGCGCGGCCGAACACCACGAGATCGATCAGCGAGTTCGATCCGAGCCGGTTGGCGCCGTGCACGGATACGCAGGCGGCTTCGCCCAACGCCATCATGCCGGGGACGACGTGGTCGGGATTGCCATCTTTCTTGATCAGCGTCTCGCCGTGATAGTTCGTGGCGATGCCGCCCATGTTGTAGTGCACCGTCGGCACGATCGGCACCGGCTCGCGAGTCAGATCGACGCCGGCAAAAATGTGCGCGGATTCGGTGATGCCCGGCAGCCGTTCGGCCAAAATTTTAGGGTCGAGGTGGTCGAGATGCAAGAAGATGTGATCCTTCTTCGGCCCGACGCCGCGGCCTTCGCGGATCTCGATGGTCATCGCACGTGAGACGACATCGCGTGAGGCCAGATCCTTGGCAGAGGGCGCATAGCGTTCCATGAAGCGCTCGCCCTCGGAATTGACCAGATAGGCGCCTTCGCCGCGCGCGCCTTCGGTGATGAGAACGCCGGCGCCGTAGATGCCGGTCGGATGGAATTGCACGAATTCCATATCCTCGAGCGGCAAGCCGGCGCGCAATACCATCGCATTGCCGTCGCCGGTCTGGGTGTGGGCGCCGGTGCATGACGCATAGGCACGGCCATAGCCGCCTGTCGCCAGGATCGTCATTTGCGCGCCAAAGCGATGGATCGTGCCGTCGTCGAGATTAAGGGCGATGACACCGCGGCAGCGGCCCTCCTCGTCCATGATCAGATCGATGGCGAAGTATTCGATGAAGAATTCGGCCGAGTGGCGCAGCGCCTGGCCGTACATCGTGTGCAGCATGGCGTGGCCGGTACGGTCGGCGGCGGCGCAGGTGCGCTGCGCGGTGCCTTTGCCGTAATGGGTGGTCATGCCGCCGAATGGCCGCTGATAGATCTTGCCGTCCTCGCGGCGCGAAAACGGCAGGCCCCAATGCTCCAGTTCGTAAACGGCAGCGGGGGCGTTGCGGCAGAGGTATTCGATCGAGTCCTGGTCGCCGAGCCAATCGGAGCCCTTGACCGTGTCGTACATATGCCAGCGCCAGTCGTCTTCGCCCATATTGCCGAGCGCCGCCGCGATACCGCCCTGGGCGGCGACCGTGTGCGAACGAGTGGGGAAGACCTTGGTGATGCAGGCGGTGCGCAAGCCCGCCTCGCTGCAGCCGACGACGGCGCGCAGACCAGCGCCGCCGGCGCCGATGATGACAACGTCGTAGCTGTGATCCTCAATCGGATAGGCGCGGCCGTTGCTGGCCGGAGCGGCGCTTCCGCCGTTTGCTCCATTGGTTGCCATGATCACAATCCGAAGGAAAGCTTGAGGATGCCGTAGATCGAGGTCAGGGCGATCGCGATGGCGAAGAAGGTGTTGGCCATGATCAGGATGAGCTTGGCGAGCTCGTCATGAACATAATCCTCGATCACCACCTGCATGCCGATGCGCATATGGGTGGCGACCGAGATCACAAACAGCGCCATGATGATCGCGACCGGCGGCGAGGCGACGATCTGCGCAACGGCCGCCTGGTTGCGGCCGAGCAGCATGATGAAAATGACGATGACCGCGATGGTCAGCGGAATATTGGCGACCGCGGTCAAGCGCTGGCGCCAGAAATCCTGCGTGCCGGAACGGGCGGCGCCGAGGCCGCGGACGCGGGCGAGCGGGGTGCGGATATGCTTGGCGGGGGTGTCGCTCACAGCGGCCCTCCCATCGCCAGCAGGCCGAAGATCCACAATAGCACGGTGATCGCGATCGAGCCGATCAGGGTGGCGGCCGCGAGCCATTCGCGCTCGGTCGGCCCGAATCCGTGGCCGGTGTCCCAGATCAAATGGCGAATGCCGCCGAGGGCGTGGTGAATGACCGACCAGGTGAAGCCGAACAGAATGATGCGCCCGATGATCGAGCCGGCGAACCATTCGAATTTTGCATAGGAACTCGGCGATGCGGCGGCGATCAGCCACCAGGCCAGCAGCAACATGCCGAAATAATTTCCGATCCCGGTGATGCGATGGACGATCGACATCGTCATCGTCAGCATCGGCTTGTAGATTTGCCAGTGCGGCGACAGTGGCCGTGCAGCGGGGGCCCTGGTTGCGGCCATCGTTTTCATCCGGACTCTAATTTAACGTTTCCTACCCAATCCGGCCGCCTGCTGCAATCGAGACCAAAGCCGGTACGAGATTAGCGGCGGTCCAAACTTCGTCTAAAACGAAAGGTAGCCATTGATCGCGCCCTAAGCAATCGCCACTATTGTAATCCTGGCTTCGTATTTGGCGAAGGCTGCATTATGCGTTTCGATCTGGCTGATCTCAGTCTGTTTCGACACGTCGTCGAGGCTGGCAGCATTACCCACGGGGCGCAGCGTTCGAACCTGGCGCTGGCGGCAGCCTCGACGCGCATCCGCAACATGGAAGAGACGCTCGGGGTCGCGCTCCTGATTCGTGGCCGCGGCGGCGTCACCCCGACCCAGGCGGGTCGGACCTTGCTGCAGCATGCGCGCGCCATTCTGCGTCAGGCCGAGCGGCTGCACGAAGACCTCGCCGCCTATAGCGGCGGCTTGAGCGGCCAAATCCGTGTTTTGTCCAACACCAACGCGTTGACCGAATTCCTGCCCGAGGCGCTCAGCTCCTTTCTCTCCACCCACCCGAATGTCAGCGTCGATCTCGAAGAGCGGCTGAGCGACGAGATTGTCGGCATGATCGCCGAGGGGGTGGCCGACCTCGGCATTGTCGCCGGAACCGTCGATGCGCGAGCGCTGGAGACCTATCCTTACCGCCGCGACCGCTTCGTGCTGGTGGTGGCGCGCGATCATCCGCTGGCGAAGCGCAGCACGATCGGCTTCGACGATGTGCTGGACCACGACTTTGTCGGGCTCGACCGCGCCAGCGCACTGCAACGCTTTCTGGCCAGCAAGGCGATGCGGATCGGGCGGCCGTTGCGGTTGCGCGTGCAGTTGCGCAGTTTCGATGCGGTCTGCCGGCTGGTGGAATGCAAGGTCGGCATCGGCATCGTGCCGGAAACGACAGCGCGCCGGGTCGCCAAGACGATGGCGATCGCGGTAGTGCCGTTGACCGATGCCTGGGCGGTCCGTGAGTTGACGATCTGCATCCGCGGCATGGACGACCTGCCGCTGTTCGCGCGGCAACTGGTCGAGCATTTGCGCGCGCAGGGCTGAATTCGGCGGCGGTTCCAGGCCCGGTTCCACGGACATGACGAACACGCCTTGGTGATTGTGACAAAAGTCACATCTCGTTTAGGCCTGTTCGGGTATCCATCCCGCGTCAGTCGTTGGGAGGCGCAGTATGCGCACTTTGGTTTGGGCATTGGGCGGCGCGTTGGCGCTGGCAGCAGGTTCCGCGTGGGCGGCCACCGATAAGGACCGTCAGGATTGCGATGCCCGCGACCCTGATCGCAATGTCGCCGGCTGTACGCGTATCGTCGAGGACACGCACGAAGGTGCGGCTATGCGCGGCGCGGCCTATGTGGCGCGCGGGCTCGCCTGGCAGAGCAAGGGCGACAGCGATCGTGCGCTGGCCGACTTCAACGCGGCAATCAAGCTCAATCCCAAGGACGCGCTCGCTTACAACAATCGCGGCATGCTGTGGCGCGAGCGCGGCGATTCCGACCGCGCCATCGCCGATTTCACGACCGCGATCGCGATCGATCCGATGCCCCGGACCGACCAGGCTTTTACGCGGCGCGGCAAGACGACCGTCGCCAAGCCCAGCGTGAATATTTACGAGAACCGCGCGCTTACGCTTCTGGAGAAATCGGATTTCGACGGTGCCATCGCGGATTTCGATCAGGCTATTCGCCGCGATCCCAACGCTGCCGAATCCTACAATGGCCGTGGCGCGGCGTTGCGCGCGAAGGGCGAGTTCGATCGCGCCGTTGATGATTTCTCGTACGCGATCAAGCTCGACGGGTCGAATTTGGGCGCTTACTACAACCGCGGACTCGTCGAGGCCGCCGACGGCAAGCTCGATGCGTCGATCGCGGACTTCACGACCGCGCTGCGCCTCGATCCGGATTTTGTCGACGGCTACGAGGCGCGCGCCGAAGCTTTCCTAAGCAAGACCGACCCCAAGCACGCAGTTGCGGATCTTGACGAAGCCATCCGCCGCGACCCCAAACGAGCGCGTGACTATTACCTGCGCGGTAGCATTCGCTACGATCAATATATGGGCTTCCTGGGCGACGGCTGGATCGAGAAGGACGACCTCGAACGCGCGATCGCCGATTTTGGCGAAGCCATCGGGCTCGATGACCGGAGCGCCGAGGTACACTACGCGCGGGGCCTGGCGGAAAATACGAACGGGCAAAGCGATCTTGCGGCGCATGACTTTGCCGAGGCCGTCCGCATCGAGCCGGAGAACCGGCAATTTGCGGAAGCGCTCAAAGGCGTCACGCCTGAACGCAAGAGCATGCGCTAAAGGCAGCCGCGTGCAGTCGCGCCGAGCTTGGCCTGCGATCAGCGGCGCTCAGCGCGGTATCAGCACCCAATAATCCAGATCGAGCAGGACGGCGGGGTCGTATTCGTCGCCGGTCTTGTAAGGAAAATCCGCACAGGGCCGGTCGCACGTTGCGACTGTGCGCAGCCGTAGCGCGCCGACATCCTCGCGCCCGGGCAACTCCGCCTTCGCCAGCACTTCCGACCACGCGAACACGGTGCCGCCGGCGAATAGCGGCGCCACATGGCGGCCGCCGTTGATGGCGGCGACATGGAACGCATTGGCGAGGCCGTTGAAGGACAGCGCGCGCGCGACCGAGATCACGTGTCCGCCGTAGATCAGCCGCCGGCCGAAACGGCCGGCCTTGGCGCCGAACAGATCGAAGTGGATGCGCGCGGTGTTCTGGTAAAGCCGCGTTGCGATCATGTGCTCGGCTTCCTCGACGGTGATGCCGTCGACATGATCGATGCGCTCGCCGACCTGATAATCGCCAAAGCGATATTTGTTGCCCGAGATGGCGAAGTCGTAGGCGGGGACGTCGATCGGCGGACAGGCTTCGCTCAGAAGCTTGGCGTCGAGCACGGTCGCCAGTCGCGGCACGTGGTCGCCGGGCGCGGGCGCCGCCTCGTCGCGCTTGTGCACCATGACCCAGCGGACATATTCGAGCGCAGTGGTGCCGTCCTCCTTGTATCCGGTGGTGCGCACATAGACGATGCCGGTCTTGCGGCTGGAGTTTTCCTTCAGCCCGATGACTTCGGACAATGCCGACAAGGTGTCGCCGGGAAATACCGGACTGCGAAAGAAGCAGCCCGCATAGCCGAGATTGGCCACCGCATTGAGCGAGACATCGGGGACGGTCTTGCCGAACACGATGTGGAAGACGAGCAGATCGTCGATCGGCGAGCGCGGATAGCCGATCGCCTTGGCAAACGCGTCCGACGATTGCACGGCAAAACGCGGACCGAACAGCCCGTTATAGAGGGCGACATCGCCGGTCGTGACCGTTCGCGGCGTCGCGTGGCGGATCACTTGTCCGATACGGAAATCCTCGAAGAAATTGCCGGGACTGGTCTTCGACATCAGGCAAAACCTTTTGCGCGCGAAATTTTGGCGTCTCCCGGAGCTAGAGCGGGATTCCGCTCTAGCTTTTTGTTTGAGCATGTCCTTTTCGGAAAACCGGAGTCCACCCATCGGATCAAGGTCCGAGGGCATGCTTTTCCGGGAATTGCTCCAGAGCGCGCTTCATACCCGAATGGCGCCGACGCGCAAGCGTTCACGCCGCTGTGACGCGGGCGCTGAAACTCGCTTCGCGACGCCTCGTATCTCCATTGATGACGCAGACACGCGCGCCATCGCCGGTGCAATCACCGGCTACGCCCCCCAACGCGTCTCACAGCAGATACGGAGCCCGCAAATGTCGAACCGCGTACCCTATCGCTTCACCCTGATCGCCGCTGCGGCGGCAATAGCCTTCGCCGCCGGCACGGCCGCGCCGCTTTCGGCCGAGACGATGTCGGAGAAGACAGTCAATGTCGGCGGCGCGCCGATGTATCCGTCGAAGAACATCATCCAGAATGCGGTCAATTCGAAAGACCACACCACCCTGGTTGCGGCCGTGAAGGCGGCCGGGCTTGTCGACACGCTTTCCGGCGCCGGCCCATTTACCGTGTTCGCACCGACCAACGAGGCCTTCGCCAAGTTGCCGGCCGGCACGGTCGACAACCTGCTCAAGCCTGAAAACAAGGCGACGCTCACGAAGGTGCTGACCTATCATGTCGTTCCCGGCCGCCTCTCGGCTGCGAGCTTGATGAAAGCGGTGAAGGACGGCGAAGGCCAAGCCAAATTGAAGACCGTCTCCGGCGACTGGCTGATCGTCAAACAAGCCGGCCCCGGCAAGCTCTCGGTGACGGACGCCAAGGGCGACGTCGCCATGGTGACCATCGCCGACGTCATGCAGTCGAACGGCGTGATCCACGTGGTCGATACGGTGCTGCTGCCGATGTGAGCGCGGCACGCGCGACGGGTAGGCCGCCAAGCCTACCCGTCGTTACCGGTGTAACCGTTGCCATCCACGCAGCGAAAAATCAGCAGCTCGTGATTTTCACGTGACCGGCGAGAAGCTATGCCCGCGACGGCTCAAGCGAACGTGATCCGATGGTATGCTGGGGGGCGGTTGCGTCCCCCGCTCTTTCCCGGCATGGCGGCGGGTGACGCCTGGAGCCTGTCAATGCGTGAGGCCGAGCCGCAGCTCCGAAGCGCCGACGATCTGCGTCGTGCTGCCCAAATGGCGGCGGCGCAGCGCGGCGATCGTGCCGCCTATGAGGCGCTGCTGCGCGATTGCGTGCCCTTGATCAGAGCCGTCGCCGCGCGCCGGGGCGTGGCCGCCGACGATGTCGAGGATGTCGTGCAGGACGTGCTGCTGACCATCCATCGCGCGCGCCAGACATACGATCCCGGCCGCCCGTTCGGCGCCTGGCTGCGGACCATCACCGAGCGTCGGGCCATCGATCTGCTGCGCCGAACCTGGCGGCAGCGCGCCCGCGAGGTGCACGCGCCGCTCCATTTCGAGTCGTTTGCGGACGAGCGCGCGGGTCCGGCGGATGGGGGGCCTGCACCCAGCGGCCGCGTCAATGATGCACTGGCGAATTTGCCGGAGCGCCAGCGCCAAGCTGTACAAGTGCTGGTCTTGGACGAACAATCGCTGTCGGAGGCGGCGGTGTCCACGCGCCGCAGCAAGGGGGCCCTGAAGGTCAATCTGCATCGCGCGCTCAAGGCGCTGCGTGGCCGGTTCGGCGCTGGGGATTGGTCATGACCGCGAGCCCGCATGATCAACTGATTTACGGTCTGGCCGCGGACTTGCAGCCGGTGCGTCGGTTGTCGCCGCCGCTTTTGCGGGCGCTGACTTGGCTCTCGGTGCTGGTGGCGCTCGCGATCGGACTTGTCGCGTTCGCCAATGTGGATGCCGCTTGGCAGCGGATCAGCGCCGCGCCGGATCTTTGGCTTGCCGTTATCGGCTCGACCCTGACCGCCGTGCTTGCGGCCATCGCCGCCTTCGAGCTCAGCGTGCCGGATGCGCCGCGGGCCTGGGCGGCACTGCCGGTGCCAGCCGCTTTATTGTGGATCGGCGCCAGCGGCTTTGGCTGCCTGCGCGTCTGGGTCGCGCCCGCAAGTCATGTCGCGGTGCTCGGAGAGGCGCGCGATTGCCTGATCTTCATCGTGCTGTTGTCGGTTCCGCTCTCGGCTTTGCTTCTCGTGATGCTGCGGCGCGCGTACCCGCTTTATCCCGGCCTCACGGCTGCGATCGGCGGCCTTGCGGTTGCGGCCGCTGCCGCCACGCTTCTGAACTTCTTTCATCCCTACGATGCCGCCGCGACGGATCTTGTCGTTCATGTGGCAGCCGTCGCGGTGGTGATCGCGGCCAATCGCGCTCTCGGAGGACGAATTCTCGCAGTTCCGGCCCTCGGGCGTCTCGATGTAACCGCTCGGGCGGTCGGATCGAATTAAGAGGTGCCGGCGCCGGTCAAGCGCCGCGGACATCCTTAAGGAGGATTAAGCAATGACTCGTTCGATCGCGATCAAGACTCTGGCCGCTGCAACACTCGGTCTCGCCATTGCGTTCGCCCCGGCCGCTTTCGCCGCCGACGACATGAAAAAGGACACGATGTCCAAGGACAACATGTCGAAAGACACCATGTCCAAGGACAACATGTCCAAGGACAACATGTCGAAAGACAGCATGTCGAAGGACTCGATGAAGAAAGACACGATGAAAAAATAATGACATGAAGCGCTAGAGCGCGATCGCTTTGGGTTGAATCGACGTCGCGTTCTAGATCTTTGGTGGAGCGTGATCTTTTCGGAAAACCGGCATCTCCTTTTCCGGATCATGCTCTAAGTCACATTCGCGTGTGCCGGATGCGTCCGGTGCAAATCCGGCACACGCAGGTGCGCTATTCGAGAGCATGAGTGCAAACGACCATGAGCACGATTGAAGCCACAGAGCGGCAGGTGGCCGTCACATACGGCGCTCCCCGTAAAGTCATCCACCCAGTCTGGGTGCGCGTGACACACTGGATCAATGCGCTGGCGATGCTGATCATGATCGGCTCGGGCTGGCAGATCTACAACGCGTCGCCGCTGTTCGGCTTCACCTTCTCGCGGCACATCACGCTCGGCGGCTGGCTCGGCGGCGCGCTGCTCTGGCATTTCGCGGCGATGTGGATCCTGATGCTCAACGGCCTCGTTTATCTGATCCTCGGCTTTGCTTCGGGTCGGTTCCGCCGCAAGCTCATCCCGATTTGGCCGTCGGACGTGCTGCGCGATCTTTTCGCCGCGCTCCGTGGCCGGCTCGCGCATGAGGATCTGTCGACTTACAACGCGGTGCAAAAGCTCCTCTATGTCGGCATCCTGGTTGCCGGCGTGACCATCGTGCTGTCGGGGCTGTCGATCTGGAAACCGGTGCAGCTGCAGTGGCTGACCGACTTTTTCGGCGGTTACGATACCGCGCGATATGTCCACTTCGCCGCCATGGCTGCGATCGTGGCGTTTCTCGTCGTGCACGTGAGCTTGGCCGTGCTGGTGCCGAAAAGCCTGCGCGCGATGGTCGTAGGCCGTTGAACAACAAGGAAGAAAAACAATGCCTCGTCAGCGCAAACCGGTACCCGGCGTCGACGCAAAGCTGCTGATCAAGGACGCCGGCAAGCTCTTGCCGGAACCGTCGCGCCGCCTTTTTCTGCGCGGCGCCGCGAGCCTCGGCGCACTCGCGGTGCTCAGCGGCTGCGACATCATCGACAGCGATACGTCGGAGAATGCGTTGCGCGTCATTTCCTCATTTAACGACCGCGTCCAGGCGCTGCTGTTCAACCCGCACACGCTGGCGCCGGAATATCCGGAAAGCAAAATTACCCGGCCGTTCCCGTTCAACGCCTATTACAGCGAGGACGAGGCGCCGGAGGTCGATGGCGAGCAATATCAGCTCGAGATCGGCGGCCTGGTCGAGAACAAGAAGCCCTGGACGCTCCCCGATCTCTACAAGCTCCCGGAAGTCTCGCAGGTCACCCGCCATATCTGCGTCGAAGGCTGGAGCGCGATCGGCTCCTGGCAGGGCGTACGCCTGTCCGATTTTCTCAAAATGGTCGGCGCCGATCTGAGCGCGAAGTATGTCTGGTTCCAGTGCGCAGAAGGCTATTCAAATACCATCGACATGCCGACCGCGCTGCACTCCCAGACCCAACTCACACTCAAATTCGACCACAAGGTGCTGCCGCGCGCGTACGGCTATCCGATCAAGATCCGCATTCCGACCAAGCTCGGTTTCAAGAATCCCAAATACGTCACTGCCATGTGGGTGCAGAACAACGATGCCGGCGGCTACTGGGAGAACCAAGGCTATAATTGGTTCAGCGGCTCGTGAGGAATCGTTTGTTATTTCACGTAGCCGTGGTCGTGCAGGATCTTGGTGAACGCTTCGCCGGTCTGCCGCTGTACCTCTTGTAGCCGCGGCATCAGATTGGCCGTCAGTTCGCCCATGACTTGCGGCATCTCGCGCAGCGCCTTGGCGCCCGCCGGGGTCTGATAGAACGCGGTCAATTCCTTAAGCTCGTCGACGGTGAAATGCCGCGCATAAATCGGCGGCGCATCTTTCATCGCGTCGCTCGCGAAGGCGAACTGAATGCGCTCGAACTCGGTGCGCAATTCGGCGATGGTCGCATCGTCGATTTTATCGGCGCGGGCCCTCTGCTCGACCACCGGCCAAAACGTGGCCGAGACGCTGGTGGCAAGTTGCTTGAGCATGTCGGGCGAAATCACCGCCATCAGCTCTTTTGCGGCATCGAGGGCCTCGGGACTGGGCGATTCCTCCGCGCGGGCTTGCAGGCCTGCCCCGCATAGCAGGAGCACGAGTACGACGACGCGCATGGTTCGCATGGAGAGCCCTTCCTGGCTGCGTTTCCTTCGTTTCGGGAGGTAGCTTAGCGCACATTCGCGACGGATTGAATTGATTGGCGCGCAGATGGCGGGCGTGCTTGACAGTCGCGGATTGGAGCGCGGCGCGGCTTGCCAAGCCACGCGGCGCGCTTTAGCAATCCTCGCGCTCCCAGCGCGGGATGGCCCTCCCCGAAAGGTCATCCTCTCTGGCGTTTTGTCTGCGCACGGTTTTTCGGAAGAATAGGCTTCCCGCGGGATCAAGCGCGGGCCAAAGTTTTTCCGGATCCATGCGCCAACGGCGAGGCTCTATCCGATGGCGACGTACAAGCTCCTCCTTCTGCCCGGCGACGGAATCGGCCCCGAGGTCATGGCCGAGGTGAAACGGCTGCTCGGCTTCCTGGCCAAGGCCGGCATCGCCACGTTCGAGACCGAAGAGGCACTGGTCGGCGGTGGCTGCTACGACGCCCACAAGGTGTCGATCACCGAAGAGACCATGGCCAAGGCGCATGCCGCCGACGCGGTCATTTTCGGCTCCGTCGGTGGACCGAAATGGGACAGCGTGCCCTACGACGTGCGGCCGGAGGCCGGGCTCCTTCGCCTGCGCAAGGATTTGGGGTTGTTCGCCAACATTCGCCCCGCCATCTGCTATCCGGCGCTTGCCGAGTTATCGAGCCTCAAGCGCGACGTGGTCGAGGGCCTCGACATCATCATCCTGCGCGAGCTCACCGGCGGCGTCTATTTCGGCGAGCCGAAGACCATCACGGATCTCGGCAACGGGCAGAAGCGCGCGGTCGACACGCAGGTCTACGACACTTACGAGATCGAGCGCATCTCGCGGGTGGGTTTCGAGCTGGCGCGGGCGCGCCGCAACAAAGTCACCTCGATGGAAAAGCGGAACGTCATGAAGACCGGCGTGCTCTGGCGCCAGGTGGTCGACGACGTGCATGCGCGCAATTACAAGGACGTGACCCTCGAACACATGCTGGCCGACGCCGGCGGCATGCAGCTCGTGCGCTGGCCGAAGCAGTTCGACGTCATCGTCACCGACAATCTGTTCGGCGACATGCTCTCCGACATCGCCGCCATGCTCACCGGCTCGCTCGGCATGCTGCCGTCGGCATCGCTCGGCGAAGTCGATGCCAAGACCAAGCGGCGCAAGGCGCTCTACGAGCCGGTGCACGGCTCGGCGCCGGACATCGCCGGCAAGGGCATCGCCAACCCGATCGCCATGATCGCCTCGTTCGCCATGGCGCTGCGCTATTCCTTCAACATGGGCAAAGAGGCGGACCTGATCGAAGCGGCCATCGCGGCGACGCTCGCCGGCGGCCTGCGCACCGCCGACATCAAGTCGGAGGGCACCAAGGTCGTCAGCACCTCGGAGATGGGTCAGGCGATCGTCGGCGAGCTTGAACGCCTCGCCGCGGCCTAGCGTTTTTTCGGCCCTGACCTGATCCGCCATCCTGAGGCGGCCGTCATCAGCGCGTTTGCGCGCGTCTTCGCCGCCCGCGATGGCGGCCTTCGCCGGGACGAGCGGAGTAAAGTCGCCGCCGAGGATCAAACAAACTGCACGGCGATGCCGCCGAGCGCGCCGAAGTCGGCGTGCAGCGTGTCGCCCTTTTTGGCGTGCACCACGCGGGTGAACGAGCCGGCGAGCACGAGATGGCCCGGCTCGAGCGTGACGCCGTGCTGGCCGAGCTTGTTGGCGAGCCAGGCGACGCCGAGCGCCGGATGGCCGAGTACGCCGGCGGCGACGCCGGTCTCTTCGATCTCCGAATTGCGGTACATGATGCCGCCGACCCAGCGCAGGTCGACGTCGAGCGGCCCGACCGGGCGCCCGCCGATGACAATGCCGGCGGCGGCGCCGTTGTCGGAGACGGTGTCGAAAATCTTGCGCGGATCCTGCAGCCGCGCATCCACGATCTCGATCGCCGGCACCACATAATCGGTGGCGCGCAGCACGTCGTGAAGCTGCACGCCGGGGCCCTTGAGCGGTCTGCCGAGAATGAAAGCAAGCTCGATCTCGACCCGCGGCAGGCAGTAATTCTCATGCGGCACGCGGCCGCCGTCAGCGACCATCATGTAGTCGAGCAGATGTCCGTAATCCGGCTCGTCGATCTGCGAGGAGCGTTGCATCGCCTTCGAGGTGAGCCCGACCTTGTGGCCGATCAGCCTGGCGCCGTCGGCCATCCGGCGTTTGGCGACCTCGGTGGAGATCGCGTAAGCATCCTCCATGGTGATGTCCGGCCAGGTCTTGGACAATTGCACCGCTTGT
This sequence comes from uncultured Alphaproteobacteria bacterium, assembly GCA_963818155.1. Lineage (GTDB taxonomy): Bacteria > Pseudomonadota > Alphaproteobacteria > Rhizobiales > Xanthobacteraceae > BOG-931. The sequence continues at coordinate 521,525 of CAWFRC010000008.1, read as the reverse complement.
TTGCGGGCTTTCTCCGCCGCGATGAGAATATCGGCGGCCTTGTTGCGATCGGCTTCGGACATCATGGCCGCGAACGTCTCCTGTTGACTGGGCTGATGGCTAATGAAAGCGTCGGTTAGACGGCGACGACTCTAAGCGGAATCAAGATCGCGTGGAAATGACCGACGGATAGAAGTTTACTGACAAACCACCCGGGTGACGACCAATTCACGCGCGCAGTGCACAGTCGGCGTCTGGCCCGCTTGCGGCGGCGGCTTCGGATCGCAACGCGATCCGGTGCGAACATCGAGCGGCGCGCCGCCGTTGAAGCCTTTGGCGCGACAGACATTCGTCGCCGCGACCCCACAGTCGGAAGCGCCATTCGGGGCTCGCGCGCAAACCTCGCTCACCTGCATCACGCGCATATTCGGCAGCCGCGCGATGGCGGCGGCGGCATCCTTGGTCACCTCGACGGCGCCTTTCATCGCGTCGCCCGCCGTCGACGCGGCGCCTTTGGTCGCCTCCACCGCATCCTTCATGGCATCGCTTGCCGTCGATGCGGCTCCCTTGGTGGCCTCGACCGCGTTCTTCATTGCATCTTGGCTGGTGGTGATGGCGCTTGCGGCCGCCTCTTTGGCCTTGTCGGTGACGCCCGGAGTGGTGTCGTTCGGAACTTTGTTTGCCGCGTCCGTCGAGCTCGGTGGTGGAGCGCGCTCTTTCCGATCAAACATCGCAACCGAATCGTCCCACCAGATTCGCAATTGATGAAAAAACCCCGGCCGATAGCCGGGCGCAGGTTGTTGTGCGGTCGTAGGCGAATCTGCCGGTGCGGCGGCCGGCGCGGCAGACGATGGTGCCGCCTGGGCCACAGGCACCTGACCGGCATTGTCGCCGAATGCCTCGCCGCTTACCGCGAGAATGAGCGCCAGACAAAACGCCAAGCATGCCGCCGAGGCGGCGGCGCAAAGCAGCTTTTGGTTCGCGAACTTCGTCATGGTCAGCGAAGCCATCGTGAGCGCGTGATCGTCGGCGCAGTCATTGTCGGCGCAATCATGGCCAACGCACCTTTGTGCGCCGGCGAAACGGCGAAATCGCGGCGCTCGCGTATGTCCCGGAAAAGCATGCCCTCGGGCTTTGACCCGCTCGGCGGAAGCCGCCCTTCGCGAAAAGGGCTCGCGATAAAAGGACTTGCGATAACGAGTAAATCTAGAACGCATCCAGGATGCGCTTTCTAGAAGACGCGGACCACCACGATAAAGCCAATTACGACGCCGGCCGCCGCCAAGCCGGCCCACAGGCCCAGCCTCTTCTCGATGATGCCGCGGGCGCGCGCGCCGTAGCGGTTGAGCAGGAAAGCTTCGACAAAAAATCGGGCGCCGCGGGTGATCAGCGAGAGCAGCACAAACAAAGGAAAATTGAAGGCCGCAAAGCCCGACGTAATGGTGACGATCTTATAGGGGATCGGCGTCAGGCCCTTGAGCAGGATGATCAGGCTGCCGTATTGCGCGTAAGCGGCGCGGAACGCCTCGACCTTGTCGCCATAGCCGTAAAGATGAATGAGCCAGGCGCCGACGGTATCGTAGAGCGCCGCACCGATGAAATAACCGAGCACGCCGCCGGCGACCGAGGTGAGCGTGCAGATGGTCGCGAAGTACCAGGCCCGATCCGGGCGCGCCAGCGACATCGGGATCAACATGATGTCGGGCGGCACCGGAAAGAACGAGCTTTCCGCGAACGAGACGGCGCCCAGCACCCAGGCCGCATACGGCTTGCCGGCGGCGTTGACGCACCAATCGTAAAGGCGGCGAAGCATGCTTGATCCCGAGCGGAACTAAACCGGCAGCCTCATCCGCTCGTTCCCGCGAATACGGGAACCCAGCCCGAAGCCCCAACTGGACTCCCGCTTACACGGGATTGGGCGGATACGACGCCCATGCTCCTACCGGTCACAATGGCAATTGTCTATCGGGGCGAACGCGTGCCGCAATTCACCGGCGCTTGCGGGCGCGGCGGCTTTCGAGCGCGATGACCTGACGGCGGCCGCCTTCGTCAAGGACTTTCTTCGGCACCTTCTCGGCAATGCCCAGGAGCCGTTCGCGGCGATCCATTTCGCGCCAGACATCTTCGGGCTTGATGCCGGAAGAGACCCACAACACGACGAGGTTGTAGATCAGATCGGCGCTCTCCTTGACGACCGCCTCGCGGTCGCCGTTCATGGCGTCGATCACGACCTCGACCGCCTCCTCGGCAAGCTTCTTCGCTATCTTGCTGCGGCCGGAACGAAGCAGCCGCGCCGTCCGCGAGGTCGACGGATCGTCATGCCGGCTTGCCTGAACGGCCTGAAAAAGCCGTGTAATTGAATCAGCCATAATCGGATCAAAACATCATGGTCGGGTCGCAATTGTGTTAAAGTTCGCTATTTTGTAAGTCAATCTCAGTTTATTTTGCTTTTTGGTTTATTTCTGCTCGCGCCGTTCCGCGTTGCGCGCCACGCAATTTCCGATCTGCTGATTAATCGTCGAGCGCGAGCAGGCCGGCATTGCCTCCCGCGGCGGCGGTGTTCACGGTGAGCACTTGCTCGGTGGCGAAGCGGCGCAGGTAGTTGGGCGCTCCGGTTTTCGGTCCGGTGCCGGATAGCCAGGTGCCGCCGAACGGTTGGGTGCCGACGACGGCACCGATCATGCTGCGGTTGACATAGACGTTGCCATGCGGGAGGTGCGCCGCGACGCGCTCGATGGTGCTGTCGATGCGCGAATGCACGCCAAGCGTGAGTGCCGTGCTGTTGGCGGCAATATCGTCGAGCAGGCCATCGAGCTCTTCGGCCTTCCAGCGCACTACGTGCAGCACCGGGCCAAACACTTCCGCTTTCAGCTCGCGGGCGCGGTCGAGTTCGATCAGCGCCGGCAGCACGTAAGTGCCGCCCGCGGGGAGCGTGGCTGGCGGTTGGCAGCGAAAGGAAAGCCGTCCAGCGTCCGTCATGTCGGCGATCCAATTGTCGAGCCGTTGCTTGGCCTCGGCTTCGATCACCGGTCCGACATGCGTGGAAATTTCGCGCGGATCGCCGATTTTTAGTTCGCGCATGGCGCCGATCAGCATCGCCAGCATGGCCTCGGCAATATCGCTCTGCAGGCAAAGCAGCCGCAGCGCCGAACACCGCTGGCCCGCGGAGCGGAATGCCGACGTAACGACATCGTCGATCACTTGCTCGGGCAGTGCGGTGGCGTCGACGATCATGGCGTTGATGCCGCCGGTTTCGGCGATCAGCGGCACGATGGGCGCGTTCTTGGCGGCCAGCACACGATTGATCGCGCGTCCGACCTCGGTCGAGCCGGTGAAGCAGACGCCGGCCGTGCGCGGGTGGGCAACGAGGTTGGCGCCGATTTCGCCGTCACCCGGCACGAGATGCAGCGCGGTCGCGGGCACGCCGGCGCGGTGCAAAAGCCCGATGGCCACCGCGGCAATCAGCGGCGTCTGCTCCGCCGGCTTCGCCACAACCGCATTGCCGGCGGCAAGCGCCGCTGCGATCTGGCCGAGAAAGATCGCGAGCGGAAAATTCCAGGGACTGATGCACACAAAGACGCCGCGGCCGCGATAGCGCAGCGTGTTGCTTTCTCCGGTGGGGCCGGGGAGTATTTGCGCAGCGAGCGTGGTGCGCGCCTGCGCCGCGTAATAGCGGCAATAGTCGGTCGCTTCGCGCACTTCCGACAGCGCGTCGTCGAGTGTCTTGCCGCCCTCATTTTGCAACAGCGCCAAAAGCGTGCCGCGATTGGCTTCAAGCATGGCGGCGGCGCGATCGAGCAGGTCGGCGCGTGCCCCGCATGACATCGCAGCCCACGCCGCAAAGCCCGCGTCCGCCGCCGCCATCGCGGCGCGCGCGATTGCCTCGTCGGCTTCGCGGACCGTGCCGATGGTGCGGCCATCGATGGGCGAGGTGACCGCGCGTTCGATGCCGAAGAGCGCGATGCCGTCGACGAGCGGCGCAGCCTGCGCGATGGGCGTCCCGGCGCGCGTTTCGGCAAGCAAGGCGTCGAGACTTGCGCGATCGCCGAATTCGATGCCGGACGAATTCTGCCGTTCCGGACGATAGAGATCGACCGGCAGCGGAATTTTTTTGTTGCGCGCCTCGCTAGGGCTCGCGATCACGCTTTGCGGCCGGCGCAAAATATTTTCGATCGGCACGCTCGGGTCGGCGGCGACCGACACGAAGGACGAATTGGCGCCGTTTTCCAGAAGCCGCCGCACCAGATAGGCGAGAAGATCGCGGTGGCCGCCGACCGGCGCATAGACGCGGCAGGCCGTGTCCGGCAATTGTCGAAGCAGGGTCTCATACAACGTCTCGCCCATGCCGTGCAGGCGCTGAAACTCGTAACCTTCGACCCCGCCGGCATCCTCGACGATGCTGGCGACGGTGAGCGCATTATGCGTTGCGAATTGCGGAAAGATTTTCGCCCGTGCGGAGAGAAGCTTGCGCGCACAGGCGAGGTAACAAAGGTCGGTCATGGCCTTGCGGGTGAATACCGGATAGTCCGGCAGGCCGCGCTCCTGCGCGCGCTTGATCTCGGTGTCCCAATAGGCGCCTTTGACCAGCCGCACCGTGAGCCTGCCGCCGAAGGCGGCGGCCGCTTCCTCGGTCCAGTTTACGACCGCCACGGCGCGCTTCTGATACGCCTGCACGGCAAGCCCAAATCCTTCCCATTTGCGCAACGCAGGATCGGCGAGCACCGCGCCGATGACATCGAGCGACAGTTCGAGCCGGTCGGCTTCCTCGGCGTCGATGGTGAAGCCCAGCTCGCGCGCCCGCGCCATGCGGGCAAGTTCGGCGACGCGCGGCGGCAATTCCGCGAGAACCCGCTGGCGCGAGACGGCCTCGAAGCGCGGATGCAATGCCGAAAGCTTGACCGAGATGCCCGGTCGCGCCGGCCAGGCGGCGTTGCCGGCGCTGGCGCCAATGGCCGCGATCGCAGCCGCGTAAGCGTCGAAATAAGTTTCTGCGTCGTCGGCGCTGCGCGCGCCTTCGCCCAGCATGTCGAACGAATAGCGGAATTCGCCATGGCTGCGCGCACGTGCCAGCGCTTCCTCGATGGTCTGGCCGAGCACGAAGTGCGAGCCGATCAGCCGCATGGCCTGGCGGATGGCCGTACGCAAGGCCGGCAGCCCGAGACGTCTGACAACGGCGTCGAGGATCGTCTCCGGCGTCTCGCTCGGATGAATGATGCGCGAGGCTATCCCGAGCGTCCACGCGGACGCCGAAACCAACAGCGCCGTGGATTTGAGATCGCCGTCGAGCCAGCGGCCGGCGGCAAGCTTGTCCTCGATCAGCCGGTCGGCAGTGGCGGCGTCGGGGACGCGCAGCAGCGCTTCCGCCAGCACCATGAGCGCCAAGCCCTCCTTGGTCGAAAGCGAATAGGCGTGCAGAAAATCTTCGATCCCGCCCAGGCCACCGGCGCGGGCGCGGATCGCCTCGACCAGCGCGCGCGCGCGGCGATCTACGCGCCGCTCGGTTGCTTCATCGCGGCGCGCGCCACTCAGGAAACCGGCCGCCAAATCCTCATCGGGTGGCGCGAAAGCGGCCCGGAAAAGGGGCGGATCGTGCACTGCGTCATTCATCGTTTCACCACGGAGGCGATGCCGCCGATTTCTGCAAAATTAATTTGTTTGACCTAACGTTGGGCAAGTCCGCGGCCCAAGCGTGCCGAAACGTTAGCGCAGTTTATTATCAGGATTAAATATCATGACTGTCGCCATTGCGGCCAACAGTGAAATGCCTTTGGGACTGGGTGACGGCCGAGCCGATGAGAGCATGCGCGCCGCGGCGGTCGCGACCGAGTTCATCAGTTTCGCGGTCGGCGACGAGCAATATGGCGTCAACATCATGGCGGTGCGTGAAATCAAGGATTGGTCGGCCATCACGCAACTGCCGAAACAGCCCGACCATATGCGCGGCGTTCTCAACCTGCGCGGCGTGATCGTACCGATCATCGACCTGCGTTGCCGGTTCGGCAACGGCCTGACCGACGCCACGCCGATGCACGTCATCATCGTGATCCAGATCGACGGCGAAACCGTCGGACTGCTGGCCGATCGGGTGCTCGATATCATCGCCGTGGATGCATCGCAGATCCAGCCGGTCCCCAAGGTTTCCCACGATCCGCGCACCGGTTTTTTGTCCGGGCTCGTCGCCATCGAGACGACCATGATCGCGCTGATCGATCTGAAATCGCTCCTCGCATCATAATTCCCGTTCAATCGCAAACCCAGGCCCGAAGCATCACCCTCGCCAATGAAATGCGCAGAACGCGCATGGTCCGGCAGCCCGACCTCAAGGAATGACGATGTCGATCAAATCAAAGCTTTATGGCGGTTTCGGCCTTCTCGTGCTCATCGCCGCGGCGTTGGCGGCCTACGCCATCACCGAATTCAACGGCATCCAAAGCACTGTGACGACAATGGACGCGCAGGCGGAGGCCACCAGCAAGGTGATGGAGATGGAGCGCGGGCTCGAAACAATAGGCCGCAGCGCTTTGCGCCTGGCTTACGATCATGATGAGGATGCGATCCGGGAGAGCGTGCGGGCGATCAGAAGGGTCAGCGAACTGCTGCACGAGGCGGCGGAATCGACTCCTTCGGAGGAGCGCCGGAAGCTCTACGAGGGGCTGTTGTCGCGGATTGCGACCAGCCGCGATGCCACGCAATCGCTCATCGCAGCCGTCAAGCAAATGGAAGACGAGCAAATCAAGCTTTACGAGGTCGGCAACGATCTGACCGAGACGACGAGCACGATCCTCGCGAAGGCGCGGGCCGGCGGCGACGAAGAGATTATTGGCCTCGGCGAAAAACTCTACGCCCAACTGCTAGCCGTGCGCGTCGCCAATTGGCGGACGCAGGCGACGCTCGATGCCAAAGGCCTGGCGATACTGCAGAGCGAAGTCGGTAAGGCTGCTGAAACCATCACAGCGCTGGAGAAAGCCGGTGGTGCGCAGTCCATGCGCGCGCGTATCGGCGAGCTCAAGATATCGCTGAACAACTATGCGGGGACCGCAGAAGCTTACATCAAATACCAGCAGCAAGTGCACGATCTGTATGTCAACAAGATCGGGCCGCAGATCAAGGACATGCAGACCGCCACCGCTGAGGCGCGCGCCCAATTGCAGGCAGCCTTCAACGAAGCGCGCATGTTCACCAACAGTTCAATCGGGCGTACGGTCAAGATCCAGGAGATCATTGGCGCCCTGACGCTGGTTTTTGGCGGGCTGATCGCCTTTTTCCTGGCGCGCTCGGTTTCCAACCCGATCACCGCGCTGACCCACAGCATGCGGCAGCTTGCTGCCGGCAACTTCGACGTCGTGCTTCCTGGGCTCGCCCGCAAGGACGAGGTCGGCAACATCGCCCGGGCGGTCGACGAGTTCAAGGTGAAGGCGGCGGAGAAGGCGCAGCATGAGGCCGCCGAGAAGGCCGAGCAGGACCGGCGCGCCGAGGCCGAGCGGCAGGCCGCTCTGACCAAAATGGCCGACGACTTCCAGGCGGCGGTCGGCGATATTGTCCGCGCTGCGGCAGCCGGCGATTTTTCGCAGCGCGTCGCGCTCGACGGCAAGACCGGGCTGGTGCTCCATGTCGGCACCTTGATCAACGGCTTGTGCGACAATGTCGCGCAGGCGCTGCACGATCTCGTGCAGATGTTGGCGGCGCTATCCGAAGGCGACCTTTCGGAGCGGATCGTCTCCGATTATCAGGGCGATTTCGCCACGCTGAAGAACAACGCCAACGCCACTGCTGAGCGGATCGGGCAGACCATCGCCGAAATCAAACGCGCCGCCCAGGAAGTCACCAGCGCTTCGGCCGAAATCTCGGGCAGCACGACCGACCTGTCGCAGCGCACAGAGGAGCAGGCCGCGAGCCTCGAGGAGACCTCGGCCTCGATGGAGGAGATCGCGGCGACGGTGAAGAAGAACGCCGAGAACGCGCAACAGGCCAATCAATCGACCGCCAAGGCCCGCGACATTGCCGATCGCAGCGGCAAAGTGGTGGCCGATGCGGTTGCCGCCATGACGCAAATCGAAACGTCGGCCGGCAAGATCGCGGACATTATCGGCGTCATCGACGAGATCGCGCGGCAGACCAATCTGTTGGCGCTCAACGCCGCGGTTGAAGCGGCGCGCGCCGGCGATGCCGGGCGCGGCTTTGCGGTCGTCGCGTCGGAAGTGCGCACGCTGGCGCAGCGGTCGTCTCAGGCCGCCAAGGACATCAAGGATCTGATCACCAGTTCGAACGGACAGGTGGCGCAGGGTGTCGAACTGGTCAACAAGACCGGCGCGGCGCTGGATGACATCGTCGCCGCGATCAAAGAGGTTGCCGCTCTCGTCGGGGACATCGCCGGCGCCAGCATGGAGCAGGCGAACGGCGTCGATCAGGTGAACAAGGCGCTAACGCAAATGGATGAGGTGACGCAGCGCAATGCGGCGCTGGTCGAGGAGAATGCCGCCACCGCCAAGACGCTCGAACAGCAGGCCAGGGCCATGGACGAGCGGGTGGCCTATTTCCGCCTGGCCGATGGGCAGGTGGTCAGCGCCATCGCGGCTCCGGCAGCAAAGCAAGAGAAACCCGCCGGCCAAGTGATGCGGCGCGTAGCTTCAGGTGGGGCCGGTCGCGGCCGCAACGGACACGCGGCCGATCCCGGACCCTTCCACCGGGCGTCGTGAAATCGTTTCTTTGCGGCGGACCGCCACTCGCTTGCAATCGGGCAAGCGAGCGGCGGCCGCTCACGCGTCAACGGCGACGAGGCTTGGCCGCTGGAGACTCGGCCGGTTCAATCGTTTCAGCCCAGGCGCGCCAAATATGAATCGAGCTGATCGAACGTTCCGGTCCAACCGCCTTGCATGCTGTTCTGCGCGGCCGCAAAGGTCTGCTGTTCTTCCTCGCTCGCATCGAGCGGTGACCAGCGCAGCGTCAGCTTGGTTTTGCCGCCGGCGGCATCCTCCAGGGTGACCACCGTCAAAAGTTTCAGCGGCCATGTCGGGCTGAGCGGATGCCGGGTCAGGCCGCCGGCTTCGTCCGAGAATGAATGCTCCCAGACCAAACGCTCTGGTGCCGTGACCTCGCGATAGACGAACTTGGCCCACATGACATTGCCTTGCGGATCGCGCATGGCGCCGTGATAGCTGCCGCCGACGCGCAGATCCATGTTCGACGCCACGATGGTCGAGCCTTTCGGGCCCCACCATTCCTTCATGCGCTCCGGCTCGGTGAAGCATTTCCACACCAGTTCGCGCGGCGCGTCGAACGTGCGGGTGATGACGAAATCCTTGCTCTGCGTTTGCAACATTTGAATTCTCCCCGGTTAGCTGGCGTTGGCTGTGCGCCGCATCGGCGCTGAATTTGCTGAAACGTATTCGCCGAGCCGCGCCATGGTCTGCGCGAGGCCGGAATCGGCGTGGTATTCGCGGATGACGCGATCGCGTTCGGCCGCGGATGGGAAGTCGCCACGCCAGGTCATGCGCGTGCGGCCGCCAAGATCTTCGAAGATGACGGTTTGCCGGAACTGCGCAGGCTCGACGTCTTCGCCGCCGCCGTGGCGATAGACGATGCGTTCTGGACGCACCACCTCTTCGAACGTGATGCGATTTTGATAGTCGCGGCCATCCGGGCCGTGCATCACGAAGCGCCACACGCCGCCCGGCCGCAAGTCGAAGCTCATGGTGGTGGTGGTGAAGCCGTTTGGCCCCCACCATTGCGCCAGATGCTTGGGATCGGTCCAGGCATCGAAGACGAGATCGCGCGGCGCATCGAATTCGCGCATGCCGATGATCGCGCGCGCATCGCTGTCGAGATCGAGGCTACTTTTTGCGCCCATGCTTGTCCTCCTGCTTGCTACGTTTGCTCGTGGGTGCTTTGCCGGATTCCTTGCCCTGCAGCGTTTTCAGATAGCCATCGAGGCGATCGAAGCTCTCGTCGTAGAAGCGGCGATAGTGATCGAGCCAGTCGTCGACCGCCTTGAGTGCGCGCGGCTCGATGCGGCATGGCCGCCACTGCGCTGTGCGCGAGCGCGAGATCAGGCCGGCACGTTCCAACACTTTCAGATGCTTGGAGATGGCGGGCAGGCTCATGGCGAACGGTTCCGCCAGATCCTGCACGGTGGTTTCGCCTTGGGCGAGCCGCGCCAGGATGGCGCGGCGGGTGGGATCGGCGAGGGCGCCAAAGGTGGTATCGAGGTTCATTTATCTCACTAGTTAAATAACTAATTGGTTAAATACAATCTCCGGGGCGTCGCGTCAAGCACGCGGTTTTCCGGGCGTGGAAAAATCGCGTGCAAAGCCCGAGCAGCCAGAAACGCTAAGGGTTGGCGAAACAGAATGAGGACGTCACAGTCCGGCCAAAGCCAGGACCACCACCACCGTCAACACAATCCAGCCGAAGAAGCGCCCGCGCGTCGCCCAGGCGTTGGCGACCGCGGCGAAGCCGAAGACGGCGACAGCGGCGCCGACGATCCAATATCGCGCCGTTGGCGAACCCATTGTGGGCGCCGCTATCAACAAAATGGCCACGGCGGCCCACGCGACGACGCTGCAATGCCAGACCAGCCGGATGAGAAGGCGAAACCGCTCCGGCTCGATTCGCGCGCGTGCAAATACCCGCGTCTCGCCGAGCAGACCGTGCAGGAAGGCCGCCGCCAAGCCCAGTATTCCGGAGGCGTAAAGTGCCCAGTCGCGCACGGCCCTCTCCCTAGAGCACATCCCGATTAGATTAAATCGGCATGCGCGTTTCGGCATCCGCTCCGGCGCCGCTCACGCGGCACCGTCGTGGGCGCGCTGCAAGGCGGCGATGTCGAACTTTTTCATCCGCATCAGCGCGGCCATCGTCCGCTCGGATTTTGCCGCGTCGTTGCAGGTCAGCAAATGCGGCAAGATGGCCGGCACCACTTGCCAGGAGAGGCCGTATTTGTCCTTCAGTCAGCCACAAGCGCTTTCGTCGCCGCCGGCCGACAGCTTGCTCCAGAAATAATCGATTTCGTCCTGCGTTTCGCAGGCGATCTGAAAAGAGACCGCCTCGTTGAACTTGAAATGTGGCCCGCCGTTGAGCGCGACGAAGCGTTGTCCTTCGAGCTCGAATGCGACCGTCATGACGGAGCCCGCCGCACGGCCGTGGGTCTCGTGCCCCGCCTTACCGTAGCGGCTGATCCGATCGATCCGCGCGTTCTTGAAGATCGTTGTATAGAACTGGGCCGCCTCTTCGGCCTGCGAATCGAACCAAAGAAACGGGGTGATTTTTCCTGCGAGGGTCGGCATCGGTGCTTTCCTCAATCTCGGAAACGTCATGCCGCGCGAGCGCGAGCGCTTCCACGGCAACGATCGCTCGGAGTTGACCCGTCTGCGCCCGATTTTGCTAGACCAGAGTCTAACCGCGCTCCGGCGGCCGAATTCCGGATCAGCCTTCGGTGGTCCGCGCCAAATAGGCCGCCAGCCGATCGAACGTTCCGCCCCAGGTCGCCTGCATGCCGACATGGGATACATCGAACGTTTTTTGCTCGACCTCGGTCGCATTGTGCGGCGACCAGCGCACGCTGAGCTTGGTCTTGCCGTCGGGCTGCTCCTCGAGCGTGACCGCCACCTTGGTCTCGCGCGGCCAGGTTGGCACGATCGGATGACGGGTGATTTCGCCGGCCTGGTTGGAGAACGAGTTGATGAACACGATCCGTTCGAGGGCAACGATATCTTGGTAGACGAACTTGCCCCACATTTTGTAACCCTCGCCCGAACGCATCCCCATGTGGAAGAAGCCGCCCGGGCGAAAGTCCATATTCATGGCGATCATGGTGAAGGTCGCCGGCGTCCACCAATCTTTCATCTGCTCGGGGTCGGTCAATGCTTCCCAGACCCGTTCGCGAGGGGCATCGATCACCCGGAAAATGGCGAAATCCACACCGCCGGCACCCGTCATTCCCGCCCCCAACGCTTGTTGACGCCGGGGCTTAGTCTGCCACAAGCACCATCCAGCCGACACCGAATTTATCGGCCACCATGCCGAATTTCGGCGAGAAAAAGGTCTTGGCGAGCGGCATGGTGACTTGGCCACCCGCGGCGAGGCCGTTGAACAGCTTGTCGGCCTCGGCCTCGGTCTTGGCCGAGAGCGTGAGCGTAATGCCGCTGAAATTCGCCTTGCCGCTGCAGCGGCCGTCCGACATCAGCACGGTGGAATCGCCCACCTGGACCGACGAATGCATGACCTTGTTCTCGTTGCCGGGTGTACACATCGACGGGTCTGGCGCATCCTTGAAGTGCAGCAGCATGCCGACCTTGGCGCCGATCGCCTGCTTGTAGAAGTCCAGCGCTTCCTCGCAGCGGCCGTCGAAATTCAGATACGGTTGCACGTGCATGAAGGCCTCCTTGGCTATGGGATGTTTCGCCGAAGCTCTGTGGTCGGGGCTTTATCGTTATCGTTGGGGTTGTGTCGAAGGAACCGCGAGCGGGTTCCGTTACTTGACAGAAACGTTGATATCAACATATATAGCGCATGTCAAATCGAAATGACGCGGCATTCGCATTCACGCTTCATGTGCGCGATCACTGCCTGTGCCTGCATGTGCAACGTGCGGCGCGCGCGCTGGCGCGGCATTTCGATGACGCGTTGCGCCCGGTCGGGCTGACCCAAGGCCAATTCTCGCTGCTCACATCGCTCAATCGCGCCGAACCGCCGAACATGGGGTCGGTGGCCGATCTGCTCGCACTCGATCGCACGACGCTGACCGCGAATCTCAAGCCGCTCGAGCGCCGCGGTCTGGTGAAAGTGACCGTGGATGCGCACGACCGGCGCAGCCGGCGCCTCATTCTCACGACTGCTGGCCGCGAGGCGCTCGCCGCCGCCGCGCCGATCTGGAAGCGCACCCACGCGCAGGTCGAGCGGCTGCTGCGGGCGGCAAGCGCCGATGCCATGCGCGCCGGTCTGCGCGAGCTATCATAAAGGCGCATTGCAGCGGGACCGGCTTCATGGGCCCCGATCGCAGTAAACGTCGCAGGCGTCGCGCGCGGGACGCGCTACCCCGTGCGGCCGGCGGCGCCAGCGGGTATAGTCCGTCCATGTCGTTTATGCGCATCTATGTTCGGGTGCTCGATCTGCTCGCGCCGGAAGCGCGGCTCGCGGGCGCGTTGGCGCTCGCCAATATCGTGCTTGCGATTGCGCAATTCGTCGAACCGGTGCTGTTCGGCCACATCATCGACGCCTTGTCGGGCACGTTGCCGAACAACATCAGATCCGCCGCCCGCGTGTTGGCGCCGCTCGTCGGCGCCTGGGTGGCATTCGGTCTGTTCATCATCGCCGCATCGACGCTGGTGGCCTGGTTTGCCGACCGCTTGGCGCATCGGCGCCGCAACCTCGTGCTCGCCGACTTCTTCGAGCATCTGCTGCAACTGCCGCTCGCCTATCACGCCGGTGCGCATTCCGGCCGCCAGCTCAAGGTCATGCTCGCCGGCACCGATACGCTCTGGTGGCTGTGGGTGCAGTTCTTCCGTGAGCATTTCGCGGCCTTCGTGTTCATCGTCGTCCTATTGCCGACCACGCTGATATTGAACTGGCGCCTAGCGTTGCCGCTGTTGCTGCTGTGCGTGGCGTTCACGGTGCTCACGGTGATCGTGATGCGCCGCGCCGAAGCGATGCAGCGCGCGGTCGAGCGGCATTATTCGGACCTCGCCGAGACCGCCGCCGACGCGCTCGGCAACGTCGCCGTGGTGCAAAGCTTCGCCCGCGTCGAGCTTGAAGTGTCGGCGCTCAGGGGACTGGTGAATTCGCTGCTGCGCGCGCAAATGCCGGTGCTGTCGTGGTGGGCCATTGCTGCCGTGCTCACCCGCAGCGCCACCACGCTGACCCTGCTCGCGATCCTCCTCGTCGGCACTTATCTGAAGCTCGTCGGGCTCGCGTCCGTCGGCGCGATCGTGAGTTTCATGGCGATCGCTTCGCTCCTGATTAGCCGGCTCGAACAGGTGGTCGGTTTCGCCAATCGGCTGTTCATGGATGCCCCGAAGCTCGCAGAGTTCTTCGCCGTCCTCGACACCGTCCCGGCCGTGCGCGACCGCCCCGATGCGGTCGATCCGCGGCGGTTGCGCGGCCTTGTCGAATTCAGCGACGTCTCGTTCTCATATGACGGCAAGCGTTCCGCGGTCGCCGATCTGAGCTTCACGGCGCTGCCGGGCGAACGCGTGGCTTTGGTCGGCCCGACCGGCAGCGGCAAGTCGACGGCGCTCGCGCTTCTGCACCGCACCTTCGATCCCCAGGGCGGTGTGATCAGCGTCGACGGCATGGATATTCGCGCGCTCACCCTCACCGGGCTTCGCCGCAATATCGGCGTCGTGTTTCAGGAGACGCTGCTGTTCAACCGCTCGATCGCGGAGAATTTGCGCGTCGGCAAGCCCGACGCCAGCGAGGACGATATGCGGGCGGCAGCGGCTCGCGCCCAAGCGCTCGATTTCATCACCCGCAATCCCGACGGACTCAACGCGCCGATCGGCGAGCGCGGCAGGCTCTTGTCGGGCGGCGAGCGCCAGCGGCTTGCCATCGCGCGCGCGCTGCTCAAAGACCCGCCGATCCTCATTCTTGACGAAGCCACGAGCGCGCTCGATCCGGTGACCGAAGCGCGTCTCACCACGGCGCTGGACGAAGTGATGAAGGGCCGTACCACCTTCGTCATCGCGCACCGGCTTGCCACCATCCGCAACGCGACACGCATTCTGGTGTTTGACCAGGGCCGCATTATCGAAACCGGGACCTACGACGACCTCGTACAGCGCGGCGGTTTCTTTGCCGATCTGGTCAAGGCACAGTTCGGCGCGGAAGGAATGCTTGTGCGAGCAGATAAACCGCTGGTCGAGACGTAGGGCACCCAATGTAGCCCGCATGAGCGCAGCGACATGCGGGGAGGACGTTGCCGCTCAATCGTCGGTCCCGGATGTCGCTTTCGCTCATCCGGGCTACAAGTCAGCGCAGCCGTTCGAGGATGCTGACGTAATTGGCGACGGCGGCGCCGCCCATGTTGAAAATGCCGCCGAGCTTGGCGCCTTTGAGCTGCATGTCGCCGGCTGTGTCGGTGAGCTGCATCGAGGCGATGGCATGCATCGACACGCCGGTGGCGCCGATCGGATGGCCCTTAGCCTTGAGGCCGCCGGAACGGTTGATCGGCAGCTTGCCCTCTTTGTAGACGCGGCCGTCCTCGATGGCGCGCGCGCCCTGGCCTTGCGGCGCCAGCCCGAGCGCCTCGTAGACCAAGAGTTCGGCGATGGTGAAACAGTCATGCACTTCGGCGAAGGAGATGTCGGAGAGACCGACTCCGGCCTGCTCCAGAGCGCGCTGCCAGGCCAGCGCCGGGCCTTCGAACTTGAGAATGTCGCGGCGCGACATCGGCAGGTAATCCTGCACGTGCTGGGCAGCGCGAAACACGATCGCCTTGTCCATGGTGAGTGCGGTCTCGACGTCGGTCAGCACCACGGCCGCGGCGCCGTCGGAGACGAGCGAGCAATCGGTACGCTTGAGCGGGCCGGCGACGCGCGGATTCTTCTCGCTCTCCTGGCGGCAGAAATCGTAGCCGAAATCCTTGCGCATCTGCGCATAAGGATTATCGACTCCGTTCTTGTGATTCTTCGCCGCGATGCGGGCGAGTGCATCGGATTGATCGCCCCAGCGCTGGAAATAGAGGCTCGCGATCTGGCCGAAAATGCCGGCAAATCCGCCGTCGATATCGGCCTCTTCGCGCACGTAGGACGCTTTCAGCAGATTGCGTCCGATCTCCGGGCCGGGCGTCGCGGTCATTTGCTCGGCGCCGACCACAAGCACGATGCGCGATTTGCGCGCTGCAATCGAGGTCAGGCCCTGGTGGATGGCGGCGGAGCCGGTGGCGCAAGCGTTTTCGACGCGGGTCGCGCGCTTGAAGCGGAAATCAGGCGAGGCCTGCAGCACCAAAGACGCGGTAAAATCCTGCGGCGAGAAGCCGGCGTTGAAGTGCCCGAGCACGATCTCGTCCACGTCCTTCGGCCCGATGCCGGCATCGGCCAGCGCCTCGCCGGCGACTTTCACGATCAAACTCTCGACGCTCTCGCCCGCGAGCTTGCCGAACGGGGTATGGGCCCAACCGACGATGCAGGCTGTCATGTCGCTCCTCCTTGCCGAATTTCGGACGTTTTTGCTTGGCTGTTGTGTTTGCGGATTAGGGTGAATCTAGTCGATGCGGCCGCGAATGTGAAATTCACGGAGTGAAAGTCATGCGATGGTTTTTGCTTTGCCATCAAGTCCCTTGGGTTTACATATAGTGTGCCACATCCGCTTCGGGAACCTTTCGTGAACCCATCGCGGCCTGATCGGTCATTTGCGCAGGCCCGCTCCGCGGCCCGCCTGATGACCTCCGAAGGGGCCGGCCAACGGAACGGACCGCGACACGTGCAGCATGTGAAATCTCTTCGAGCGCTGGCGCTGGGTATCGCGTTTGGCTCGGTGTTTGCCGCCAATCTCGCTGTTACGTCCGCGCACGCCGGCGCCTCAATTCTCATCGAGGCCGACAGCGGTAAAGTTCTGCGTGCAGAGAATGCCACCTATCCCTGGTATCCGGCTTCGACCACCAAGTTGATGACCCTTTACGTCACGCTGCAAGCGGCGAAGCAGGGGCGAATCACTTTCAACTCGCTATTCACCGTGTCGCGCAACGCGATGGCGCAAGGCCCGACCAAGATGGGCTATGCGGTCGGCACGCAGGTGACCGTCGACAATGCGCTGAAGATGATGATGGTGAAGTCTGCCAACGACCTGGCCGTGCTGCTCGCCGAGGGCGTCGACGGTTCGATCGAGAATTTTGCCGACGATATGACCAAGACCGCGCATCGCCTCGGCATGACGCAGTCGAATTTCGTCAATCCCAACGGCCTGCCGGCCGACGGCCAGTTGGTGTCGGCGCGGGATATGGCCATCCTGGCGCGCGCGCTCATTCACGACTTTCCCGAATACAGCTTTTATTGGCACATCCCGGCGATCAAATACGGTCGCCGCATCGTGCGTAACTACAATACGCTGCTTGGCCGCTATCCGGGCGCCGACGGCATGAAGACCGGCTTCATCTGCGCTTCGGGATTCAACCTTGTCGCCACGGCCACGCGCAACGGGCGGCAGCTCATTGCAGTCGTGCTCGGCTCGCCCTCGGGCGCCGCCCGCGCGGTGAAGGCGGCCGAGTTGCTCGAAGGCGGCTTCCAGCAGAATTCGCTGACCTGGCTGACGCCGGCGCTGGGGACCGTCGACAATCTCACGCCGATCAACGCCGATCCGCCCAATCTGCACGATCAGGTGTGCGGTCCGCACCGCAAGCGGCCCGCCGCCGAGGACGAAGACGTCGACGCCGGCGGTGAAGCCGCCGCCGGTGTCGACACGCCGTTCTCGGCGCTGCTGTCGAGCTTGCGCGCGCCCACGCCCAAGGGCGCGGCGCTGTTGTCGGATCTCGGCGCGATCACGCCGGTTGTCGTTTATACCGGGCCCACGCGCACGCCGGACCAATTGGCGCGGCTCAATGTCGGTGCCGACGAACCCGCGACGGGACACCGCAAGAAGAAGGGTGCTAGAGCGCTCGCGGCCAAGCCCGGTGACGAGACGGCGCCGGAGCCGAACGCGGCGGCCAACAAGGGCGCTGAAGCAAAGCCGGGCGACGGCAAGACCAGACCGGTGGTGCACTGGACGCCGACATCGGCCACGACGATCAGCGCCAGCCCTCCGCCGGGGCTCGAGGTCAAGCCCGCGCCTGAGAAGCCAAAGAAAAAGCCGCAGAAGGCAGCGACGACGACTCCCAAGCCCGCCATCGCCACCACGCCGCAGTAGAGCCGCTTCGCTCGTCCTGCAGAAGGGAGGCACGAGACATCCCGCGGCCAAGATGCCTGCTGCCGGATTGCCGAAAAACCGGGACTTTATCGGGATATTGGTTCGGCCTACGCCGCCATCTTCAGCGGCGCATCGGTCACATCTTGCAGCCCCGCGAAGGTGAGGCCCGGCACCATCTCGCGCACCACGAAGGCATCGCCGGTGACATCGAGCACCGCGAGATTGGTGTAGATCCGCGTGGCCACGCCGACCGCCGTGAGCGGATAGGTGCAGCGGCGAAGCAATTTGCTTTCGCCGTCCTTGGTCGTGTGATCCATGACCAGCCACACGCTTTTGGCGCCGACCGCAAGATCCATGGCGCCGCCCACCGACGGCATGTCGGTCGGCGACTTCGACCAATTGGCAAAGTCGCCGTTCACCGCGACCTGAAAGGCGCCAAGCACGCACAGATCGAGATGGCCGCCGCGGATCATCGCGAAACTGTCGGCATGATGCACATAAGACCCGCCGGGAACGAGCGTGACATATCGCTTGCTGGCGTTGATCAGCCAGCGGTTGATCTGATCGGGCGGCGGCTCCGGCCCCATACCGAGAATGCCATTCTCGGATTGAATCACGACCTCGCGCTCGGGCGGAATGTAATTCGCCACCAGCACCGGAATGCCGATGCCGAGATTGACGTAAAAGCCTTCCGGAATATCGCGCGCCGCGCGCGCAGCGATCTCTTCGCGTGTCCACGGTTTGCAGTTTGCCAATCCGCTGAGCTTTGCTTTCACGTTCATGGCGGTTCTCTTTAAGTTACCGTCGGCTCGCCATAAGGCACGTGCATCACCCGATCGACATAGATGCCGGGGGTATGGATCCGTTCCGGATCGAGCTCGCCGAGGGCAACAATGTGCTGGGCTTGCGCGATGGTCAATGCGGCGGCCGTCGCCATCACCGGGTTGAAGTTTCGCGCCGAGGACTTGTAGGTCAGATTGCCCCAGCGATCGGCCTCCCAGGCTTCGACGAGAGCCACATCGCCGTGAAACGCTTCTTCCAGCACGTAGCGGCGGCCGCGGAATTCCCGTACCTCTCTTCCTTCCGCCAGCAGGGTGCCGACCGACGTCGGCGTATAGAAGGCCGGAATGCCGGCGCCGGCGGCGCGCATGCGCTCGGCCATCGTGCCCTGCGGCATCACTTCAAGCTCGATCTTGCCGGCACGGTACAGGCTCTCGAACACCACTGGATCGGTGGTGCGCGGATAGGAGCAAATGATCTTGCGCACGCGGCCGACTTCCATCAGCCGCGCCAGCCCGAGGTGACCGACCCCGGCATTGTTGGCGACCACGGTCAGGTCGGCGGCGCCCTGTTCGATCAAGCCCTCGATCAACGCGTTGGGTTGGCCGATGCTGCCGAAGCCGCCGATCAGCACCACCGCGCCGTCGCGGATACCGGCCATCGCCTCTGCCAAGCTTTGCACGATCTTGTTGATCATGGCGAGCGTGTTGCCCTCTCCCAAGGTGAATGTCGCCGCGCGCTCACGCGCGTCTTCCGCGCGCTATGGTGAGCTGCGAAGATTGAACGGCCGATGCCGCCGCACGCAACCCCTTTGGGGCCGGCGAATCGCAGCCAAATATACGCGGGCCGTGCCCGCGATTGTTCCGAACATTCGGGTGTCGTTTGGCTTTTACTGCGCTCACTCCACGTCGCGCCTGCGCGGCCGTTTACTGCGCGCCGGCTGCGGCTTGTGCCATGCTTGCGAGAACGTTAGCGAGGCCGTTGACCACGGTGGCGCTCGTGGATTCGATGCCATGCCGCTTCGCCAGCCAGTGCGGATCGTTGTAGGAAACCCACGTTTGCCCGGCGGCGTCCTGCCAGACCAGGATCTTGAGGGGCAGATCGATGCCGACGGTCTGCTTCGCCTGCATCAGCGGCGTGCCGCCTTTGGCGTTGCCGAAGATCAGGAGATCGGTCGGGTTGAGGCCCAAACCGACCGCAGTGGCGCCGGCCGCATGATCGATATGGGCGAATTCTGTTAGGCCCTTGCCTTTCACCTCCGCCTCGAGCCGGTTCATCGTTTCCACGGGCCCGTACTTGCTCGCTATGGTTATCAATCCCTCTGCGGCCATGGGCGCCTTCTCCTTGTCGGTAGCCGTTGCATCAATGCGATGGAAAGTCGATCATTCAAAACGACGAAAGATCGAAAGAAACCATCCATGGAAATAGCCACCGCAATATATCAGAATTGCGCCGGATGAATTTGCGGTAGAGGCTCATGAGCCAAATGAAACGCGCGCATGCCGTCAAGATGGCGGGCCACTGGGACAGCAGCAGTGCGGTCGATCAGGTGCCGCTTGACGCGCATGAGCGGCAACGTCGCCGGGTCGTTCTGACAGGCGAGCGCGGCACGACCTTTCTGCTCGATCTGCCCCAAGTCATCGCTTTGCGCGACGGCGACGGTCTTGTGCTCGACGATGGCGGCATCGTGCGGGTCATCGGCCGCCCTGAGGCGCTGGTCGAAATCGCCGCCGCCGACAGCCATGTGTTGGCGCGGCTGGCCTGGCACATCGGCAATCGGCATATCGAGATGCAGATCGTCGGCGACCGGCTGCGTATTCGCCGCGATCATGTGATCGAGGACATGCTGCGGGGGCTCGGCGCTCGGCTCACTGCGGTCGACGCGGCGTTTGATCCGGAGCAGGGCGCGTACGCCCAGACGCACGGTCATGGCCACGCTCTTGGCCACGCTCATGCGCATGGTCACGGTGACCGGCATCATGAGCATGATCACCACCACGCGCGCGACCACGATCATGGCTAAAGCTTTGCTCCGCTCGTCCCCGCGAAAGCGGGGACCCAGGCGGAAGAAGCCGCCCAATTCCCGTCCTCAGAGTCATGAGCCAATGGTGTCGGGTGCGCTCTATCGCCTGATGGCGTGGCTCTCGCCCGCCTATCCGGTCGGCGCATTTTCTTATTCGAGCGGCATCGAGTGGGCGGTCGAAGCTGGCGACATCAAGGATGCCGAGACATTGCGGCAATGGCTCGCGGCGATGCTGGGTGCAGGCAGCGGCTTCTGCGACGCGGTTTTGTTCGTTCATGCCCACCGCGCTATTGCCCGTAGCGATGACGCGGCGCTGCGGGATGTTGCGGCGCTTGCGACGGCACTTGTCTCTTCCAAGGAGCGCTTTCTTGAAACAACGGCCCAAGGCCGCGCCTTCCTCGATACGACCAAAGCCGCGTGGTCTTGCCCGGCGCTCGCGCGCTTGCAAGATGCGTGGCCCGGCGCGGTAGCGCTGCCGGTGGCGGTCGGCGTCGCCTGTGCCGGGCATGACATCCCGTGCGAGCCGGCGCTCGGCGCATTTCTGCATGCGCTGACCGCGAACTGGATCTCCGCCGGCGTGCGACTGATTCCACTCGGTCAAACCGACGGGCAACGGATTCTCGCCGCACTCGAAGGCGTCGTCGCGGCGACGGCGCAGCGGGCGTTGGCGACTCCGCTGGACGAGGTCGGCAGCGCGACGTTCCGCGCCGATCTCGCCACCATGCGGCATGAGACCCAATACACGCGGCTATTCAGGAGCTGAGAGAACGATGACACACGCACACGGCCCTTTGCGCGTCGGCGTCGGCGGCCCGGTCGGCTCGGGCAAGACCGCGCTGATGGACGCGCTGTGCAAGCGGCTGCGCGAGCGCTACGAGATCGCCGCCATTACCAACGACATCTACACCAAGTGGGATGCCGAATATCTGGTGCGCTCCGGCGCGCTCAAGCCCGAGCGCATTGCCGGCGTCGAGACCGGCGGCTGCCCGCATACCGCGATCCGCGAGGATGCGTCCGCCAACCTCGCCGCCATTGCCGACATGCGGGAGAAGTTTCCCGCGCTCGATTTGGTGCTGATCGAATCGGGCGGCGACAATTTGGCCGCGACCTTTTCTCCCGAGCTGGCCGATCTGACGATCTACGTGATCGATGTCGCCGCCGGCGACAAGATCCCCTCCAAGGGCGGGCCCGGCATCACGCGCTCGGATTTGCTGGTGATCAACAAGATCGATCTCGCGCCCTATGTGGGTGCCTCGCTCGAAACCATGGAGCGCGAGTCGAAGCGCATGCGCGGCGCGCGGCCGTTTCTGTTCACCAACCTGCGCGCCGGCCAGGGCGTCGACGAGATCGCGCGTTTCATTGAGCAAAAGGGTGGGCTGGGGGTATAGCGTCATGGCCGGGCTTGTCCCGGCCATCTCGTTTATCAAGGCACTGTGCCCGCCGAAGCGGGATGCCCGGGTCAAGCCCGGGCATGACGCCAATGATATTAAGCCCGCCCCGTATGCTTCCTGGCCGCCTCAAGGTGCCCGTAGCTTTGCACCGGCGCGCACATCAGGAAGCGATAGCCTTCGCTGATCACGCGCTCGGCATTGCTCTGCTCGACATGCGGATGTCCGACCACGACATTGTGCTTCTTGCAGGTGTCGACCACGCGCTTCATCCATTCAAGCACGACCTTGTGCTCGTACTGGCGCGGATAGCCGAGCTCCTGGGAGAGGTCGCCTTCGCCGATCAGGATGGCGCCGACGCCCGGCACGTTGCGCAAAATGTCGTCGAGATTTTCGACGCCGCGCGTGTCTTCGATCTGCAGGATGCAGAAAATCTCGCCTTGCGGATTGAGCGGCCAGACGTCGGCCTTCTGGTAATACTCCTGCTGGGTCAGGCCCCAATAGCGCGCCGCCGTAGTGGGACCGTCGCCGCGGATACCGGCCGGCTCGAAATGCGCCGCGCTCTTGAGCCGCGGATAGCGGCAGGCGCCGACCGCGTTGGCGGCTTCCTCAACCGTGGAAATGTGTGGGAACACGATACCGTAGCAGCCCATGTCGAGCGCCTGCTTGGCCTGCCATTGCGCCATTTCGACGCCGTTCACCGGTACGCGCGCCAGCGGCGTCACCGCCGGTGCCACCGAGCCGGATTTGGCGATCTGGGCGCGGTTGAGCATGTATTGCAAGCAATCGCGCAACAGCCGGCCGTCCCAGGGCTGGTGCTCCATCTCGAAGACGCAGCCGTCGAACTTCGAGGTCGCGAGCGCCACCGCGCTGGAGACTTCGGCGGGCGAGAAGCAGGTCAGCGCATGCCGACCGGATTCGAGTGCGCGGATGATGCCGTTGAGGCGCGGAAGCTCAGCCATTCCGTAAGTCTCCTTGGGGAGCGGTCGCGGCATGCTATAGAAAAGCCGCCGCTGTTTGACAATCGTGCGGCGGTCCATAGAGCATATCCCGGAAAAGTGGAATCCGGTTTTCCGAGAAGGACGTGCGATAACATACGAATCTAGAGCACATTCCGATTCCACTTGATCGGTATGTGCTCTAGCATTCCAATCCCACGAGTTCAGCGACCGACATCATGATCATCGATTGCCACGGCCATTACACCACCGAGCCCAAGGATCTGCATCGCTTCCGCAAGGAGCAGACCGCGGCCGCGGTGGCCAAGGACAAGGCGGCGTTGCCCTCGCGGGCTTCGCTGAAAATTGCCGACGACGAAATTCGCGAAAGCATCGAGCAGAACCAGCTCAAGCTGCAGCGCGAGCGCGGCACCGATCTGACTATTTTCTCGCCGCGCGCCTCCGGCATGGGCCACCATATCGGCGATGAAAGCGTCAGCCTCGAATGGTCGCAAATCTGTAACGACCTCATCCATCGTGTCTGCGCGCTCTATCCGCAGAATTTCATCGGCGTCTGCCAATTACCGCAATCGCCGGGCGTGCCGCCGAAGAACTCGGCGGCGGAGCTGGCGCGCTGCGTGAACGAGCTCGGCTTCGTCGGTTGCAATCTCAATCCCGACCCGTCCGGCGGCTATTTCAACGCGCCGCCGCTCACCGACAAGTGGTGGTATCCGCTGTTCGAGAAGATGGTCGAGCTCGACGTGCCGGCGATGATCCACGTGTCGGGCAGCTGCAATCCGGCCATGCATACGACCGGATCGTATTATCTGAACGCCGACACGATGGCGTTCATGCAGCTCATCCTTTCGGATCTGTTCAAGGACTTTCCGACGCTGAAGCTGATCATTCCGCACGGCGGCGGGGCGGTGCCGTTCCATTGGGGACGCTTCCGCGGGCTTGCCCTCAATAACGGCAAGCCGGAGCTCGACGAGATCATCAAAAACAATATTTTCTTCGACACCTGCGTCTACCACCAGCCCGGCATCAATCTGCTCGCCGAAGTGGTGCCGGTTGAGAACATCTTGTTCGCCTCCGAGATGGTCGGCGCGGTCAAGGGAATCGATCCGAAGACCGGCTTTAATTTCGACGACACCAAACGCTACATCGATGGGTCGCCGCGGCTGAGCGACGCCGATCGCGCCAAGATCTTCGAAGGCAATGCACGGCGCGTCTATCCCCGGCTTGGCGCGGCGCTCAAGGCCACATAAGTAAAGTGGCGTTGTTGAGCCACGGGGGCGGCGTCCGCTGGCCGATCCGTTGGTCGACGCGGCAAACGTACCGTCGGTTCGTTTCGGATAGGCTTCGTCGCTATCGCCCGTCGCCGTGACCGCAGAGAGCGTGAGTTTCGTAGCCATGCCAAGACTTCGCCGCAGGCGCTCTAGGGAAAAGCCCCAGCTGGTCAAGCTGGGGCAGCGGGATATTGAAACGCTCGGTCTTGGCCAAGGCTTTTGGACCGACCTTTATCACCGGGCCATGTCGGTCCAATGGCCGGTGTTTTTTGGCGGTGCCGCTTTTCTGTTCGTCGCGTTGAACGCGGTGTACGCGTTCCTCTATTCGCTCGGTCATGAGCCGATCGCCAACGCGAGCGGCAGCGGTCCGTTGGCGTATTTTTATTTTTCCATCGAGACGCTGGCGACCGTCGGTTATGGCGATATGCATCCGCAGACCGATTACGGGCATTTGATCGCCACCATCGAGATTTTCACCGGCATGACCTTCCTGGCGGTGATGACCGGGTTGATTTTTGCCCGCTTCTCGCGGCCGCGCGCGCGGTTCGTCTTCGCCAATTGCGCGGTAGTCTCATCGCGCGACGGCCGGAGGACCCTGATGGTGCGGGCGGCGAATGCGCGGCATAATGCGATCTCCCGCGCCACTGCGCGGCTTTGGCTTGTTCGCGTCGAGCGGCAAAAGGAAGGCGATCAGCTTCGCCGCTTTTACGAGCTCCCGCTCGATCGCAGCGAACATCCGATGTTCGTGCTCAGTTGGACGCTGTTTCACGTCATCGATCGCGATAGTCCGCTGCATGGCGTGACGCCGCAAGAACTTGCCGACGGCGACGCCATGCTGGTGCTCAATGTGAGCGGGCTCGACGACAGCTCGGCGCAGCAGCTTCACGCCCGTCATGTCTATTCCTGGCGCGATATCCGGTGGAGTCATCGCTATCAGGATATTTCCAGCGTATCGTCGCAGGGACGTTATTTGCTGGACTACAATAAATTTCACGACGTGGTGGCCGAAGAGGAGCATGGGGCGGCAATCTTCGTCGACCCGGCCGCCGAAACCGTTCCCTACGAAGCCGCCGCCAGAGCGCGCAAGCCCTCGCGATAGGTCGGGTAACGCAAGCGCACGCCGAGTTCGCGTTTGAGCTTGGTGTTGTGCACGCGCCGGCAGTCCTGCCAAAAACTGAAAGCCATCGGCGACATCGTCGGCACGGCGTCCGCGAAAGAGATTTCCGGCGGCCGCGCACGGCCGAGAAGCTCTGCCGCGAAGACGAGCGGATCGGACGGCGGGCAGGGCTCGTCGTCGCAAACGTTGAAGATGCCAGAGGCTTTCTGCGTCAGCGCCGCGTCGATCGCCTGTGCAATGTCGTCGACGTGAATGCGGTTGAAGACTTGTCCCGGCTTGACGATGCATCGGGCGTCGCCGCGAGCGATCTGGACCACAGCATTGCGGCCGGGACCGTAAATGCCGGCGAGCCGCAGGATCGCGACCGGAATGCGGCTGTGCGCGCCGAAATCCTGCCAGGCCTGCTCCGCGGCCAAACGCTCACGGCTGCGCGCCATGTCCGGTCGCGGCGGCGTTTCTTCGTCGACCCACGCGCCCGCATGGTCGCCATAGACGCCGACGGTCGACAGATAGACGACAGAGCGCAGATGTGCGGCATTCGACAGCGCATCGCCAAAGGCGCCGAGTACCGGATCCCCGCTCTGCGTCTGCGGGATCGACACGAGCGCCGCGTCAGCCTGTGCGATCGCGGTTTTCACCTCCGTCGTGGGAGAATGACCGTCGAAGGCGAAGATGTGCACGCGGCCGTCGAAGCACGCATTCAGCGACGTCGCGCGCTCGGCACTGCGCACCGTGCCGACAATGTGCGTAAAGTGTTCGCCGAACAGGCCAACATAATGGTCGGCTGAATAACCGAGCCCAAAACAAATAAGTGTCGTCATTGGCGAGACAAATCGTGGTCGCCGAACGGTTCGGCCAACGCGATCCAGACTTCAACCGGCGTCAGAAGTCGAGATTGGCGTAGCTCGGCGCCGGCTGCAGTCCCGGCATGGTCTCGCCCAGAAGCGTGCGGAACGCGGGCCGCGACTTGATCCGCGCGTACCAGGCCTTGGCGGTCTCGTCTTCGTTCCACGGTACGTCGCCCAAATAGTCGATAGCCGACAGATGCGCGGCGGCGCTGAGGTCCGCATAGGATAACCGGTCGCCGGCCAGCCAGTCGCGGCGGCGAATGAGCCAGCCGATATAGCTCAGATGGTATTTAACATTGTTGCGCGCCGCCCGCATGGTTTCGGTATCGGGCGCGCCGCCGCCTTTGTCGGACGGTATGTAGCGCTTGTAGACCCGCTCCATCACCAGCGGACCGCTCACCTCGGCAAAGAATTTGTCGTTGAACCAGCTTAACAGGCGACGCACCTCGACCCGGTCGGCCGCTTCGCCCGCCATCAGGCGGACCGGCGGCACCGTCACCGCCGCATGGGTCTCCTCGAGATATTCGGCGATGACTCCGGCGCCGGGAACCGGCGGTGCACCTTCCTCCACCAAAACCGGCGTGGTTCCCGCCGGATTGAGCATAAGGAACTCCTCGCGTCGCTCCCAGACCCTTTCCTCGACCAGGCGGACAGGCAGCCCGAGTTCCTCGAGCGCAAGCCGCACGAACCGCGAATGAGGACAGAACGGATGATGGAACAATGTCAGCATGCGGATGAGCGCGCCGGAAAATGCGGCCTAAAGCGAGCCGCGGAATGATGAATGGGAGCAACCGCGAATTGCTTCCTTATAGGCGATGAATTAGGCAGGCAAGGACCGTCGTGAGCGGTTGTTGAAGGCGTGGCGTTTGCCGTTGCGTTGCGTTCACGACTGGGCCACAAGTTTGCCCTAGACCGTTTCCCGACCAGGTAGAATTGGGAAATGGTCTAGGTCTCTTTGTTGTCGCATGTCCTTTTCGGAAAACCGGTATCCACTTTTCCGGGACATGCTCTAGTCTCTTGCCAGTTCCTGCCGACCGGCGCTAGCGCGCCGTCCCGCCGCGGAGTTGATTCATGGATTTTATCAAAGCGATTATCCTCGGCGTGGTCGAAGGCCTGACTGAGTTCATTCCGGTGTCCTCGACCGGACATTTGCTGTTGATGCAGCACTTTTTCCACCTCGACTTTGCCGACGAGAATTTCAGCAAGAGCTTCGCGGTGCTGATCCAGTTCGGCGCCATCCTGGCGCTACTGTCGATCTATGCAATGCGCTTGTGGGAGCTTTTCCTCGGCATGTTCAACGATCCACAAAAACGCCGCTTCGTGATCGGCGTTCTGATCGCGTTTCTGCCGGCGGCGATCATTGGCGCCACAGCCTACAAGCTGATCAAAGATGTTCTGTTTAACCCCTGGATCGTGTGCGTCGCGCTGATCGTCGGCGGCGCGATATTGTTCTGGGTGGATCGGCTCGATCTGAAACCGCGCTATCACGAAGCGACGCGCTTCACCTTGCCGATGTGTTTGATCATCGGGCTGGCGCAATGCGCCTCGATGATTCCCGGCGTGTCGCGCTCCGGCGCCACTATCGTCGCCGCGATGCTGTGCGGCGCCGATCGCCGCGCCGCCGCCGAATTCTCATTCTGGCTCGCCATGCCGACGATGGCCGGCGCGTTCGCCTACGATCTCTACAAGGATCACGGCCATTTAAGCCAAAGCAACCTCGCCATCATTGCTGTCGGCTTTATCGTCTCCTTCATCGCCGCCTGGTTCGTGGTGAAGACGTTTCTGGGTTACGTGTCGCGCAACGGCTTCACGCTGTTCGTCGGCTGGCGGATCGTGGTCGGCGCGCTCGGCCTGATCGCTTTGGCGATGGGTCTCTAAAGACCCAGGGGCTGACGAATCTGGTCGATCCAGGCGACGAGCCCATCGAGAACGTCATCGAGCACCCGCGCATCTTTGCGGCCGCTGCGCGCCGGCACGTGGAAGGAATGATCGGCGTCGGCAAACAGCTTCAAGGTCGCTCTGGCGCCGAGCGCCTGGCAAAGCGGTTCGATCTGGTCGAGCGCCGCGAGCGCGTCGCGGGTTCCTTGTAGGAACAGCAAAGGAATCTGAATGTCGAAAAGGTGCTTGCCGCGCTCGCTTGAGGGCTTGCCGGCCGGATGCAGGGGAAATCCGAGGAAGGCCAGTCCGCGCACGTCGGTGAGCGGCGCCCGCGCCTGCGCTTGCGATGTCATGCGGCCGCCGAACGACTTGCCGCCGGCAATCAGCGGCAGGCCCGGTAGCGCCTGCCGGGCAGCGCCGACCGCGGCCCGAACAGCGGCGTGGGCGAGATGCGGCGGGTCCGGACGTTTGCCGCCGCGCTCCATATAGGGAAACTGATAGCGCAGCGTTGCTATGCTACGGACCGCGAGCCCGGCCGCCACCGCGGCCATGAACGGGTGGTGCATGCCGGCACCGGCGCCGTGGGCGAAGACATAGCAAGCCCGCGGCCGCGCCGGCGCCTGCACCAGCCCGCTGACCTGAATATCGTGATCGCCCACGATGGTGATAGGCTCGGCTGGCTCGGACGGCATCGTGCTCCCCATTGATGCCTTATCATAAGGGGTGGCGACCGGTGATCGAAGATCCGCGACCGAAGAGATGGATCGGCAGCGAACAAAGGATAGAAGAGATGTGCCGCAATATCCGCACGCTGTTCAATTTCGAGCCGCCGGCGACGGAGGAGGAAATCCGTGCTTCGGCGCTGCAGTTCGTGCGTAAGCTCAGCGGCTTTGCCAAGCCCTCGCGCGCCAACGAAGCCGCATTCAATCAGGCGGTCGACGAGGTGACCGAGGTGGCGCGCCGATTATTGCACTCGCTGGAAACGACGAGCCCGGCCAGAGATCGCGAGGTCGAGGCGGCAAAAGCACGCGCCCGCGCGCGCGAGCGTTACGCTTGAGCCGCGGCGGCAAAAATCCGCGCCTGTAACTGCGCCTACGTCCGCCGCGGCTTCTTGCGGCGAGCCTCCTGCAACCGGTGGACGGTTGCGGAGACGCCGGCGCTGCGGCGCAGTGCGTCTTTCAAATCGACCGGACGGCCGTATTTCTTGAGCAGATCGCGAAACGCCTCGTCGGCGAGCTCCTGAAAATCCTTCAGCTGGTCGTGGCCGAGCAGATTCAATTGCTGCCAGGTCTCTTCGTCGATCTGGATGCGTTTTCCCGGCATGGCTAAGCCTTCTTAGAGCACGATCCGGAAAAGCATGCCCTCGGGCTTGACCCGATGGGTGGCTTCCGGTTTTCCGAAAAGATCATGCTCCACCAAAGATCTAGAGCGCGATACCGCCAACCCAAAGCCATCGCGCTCCAAGGCACGTCCCGGAAAAGCCTAGCCTCAGGTGACCCGACGGATGATTGCCGGCTTTCCCGAAAAGGACACGCGACAAGCTGAACCTAAAGCACTTCCGGGTTCGACTAAACCCGGATGGTGCCTATGCGGTGCGGCTGTGGAATTGGCCAGTCTTACGGAAACGCCAAAGATAATCGGGCACCACGGCCTCGATCGAATTGGGAATGATGCCGAGGCCTTCCAGGGTGCGGCGCTGCGCATGCGCGTCGGCCGAAACCACATTGTCGACCTTGAGCATATCGACCTGGTCGGGCGTCAGTGGCGGGTCGGGCAGGTACTGCAGAATGGACGCCTGCAGCTTCATCAGCCCAAACGGCACCGGCACCAGCAGGCGTCGGCGCTCGATGGTGGCCAGGATGAATTGCATCAATTCCTTGAAGGTGTAGACCTCGGGGCCTCCGAGCTCGTAGGTCGTACCCGGCTTGGCCTCGCCGTCCACCGCCTGGGCAACGGCTTCCCCGATGTCGGCGGCGAAGACCGGTTGGGAGCGCACCTCTCCGCTGCCCGGCAGCGGCAGCATCGGCGAGAGCTGCGCCATGGCCGCAAAACGGTTGAAGAACGCATCGTCCGTACCAAACGCAAACGACGGCCGCATGATCACGGCGGTAGGCTGCGCAGCCAGCACCAGGCGCTCGCCGGCGGCCTTCGAGCGGGCGTAGTGCGAAGGCGAATTCTCGTCCGCCCCGATGGCCGAGAGGTGCACGAGGCTTGCGCCGGCGGCTGCGGCCGCGCGGGCGACCGTTTCGGCGCCTTGCGTCTGTATCGCGTCGAAGCGCTGGCGGCCCTTTTCGAAGAGAATGCCAACCAAGTTAACGACGCCGTCGGCATCGCGCACCGCCGCCTCGACCGATTCGGCAAATCGCAGATTGGCCTGCACCGCATGGATTTGGCCGACCCGGCCAAGCGGCTGCAGATAGCCCGTGAGCTCCGGGCGGCGGACGGCCACCCGGACCCGGTAATTGCGGTTGGCTAGAGCCCGTACCACGTGGCGGCCAAGGAAACCCGAGCCGCCGAAGACGGTGACCAGCTTGTCGAAGTTGCTCTTCAAAACCATCGCCAGGCGGGAATACAGGATGGATTTTGCGCTGTATAGAGGGTTAGCGCCATCGATTGACAATGAGAAGACGGCTCCGTACCTATCGCCGCACAGGCCCAGGTGGCGGAATTGGTAGACGCACTAGTTTCAGGTACTAGCGCCGCGAGGCGTGGAGGTTCGAGTCCTCTCCTGGGCACCACCTGAAAAATCCGGCTTTGATTTATTTGCCTTTTTCGCTCTGGCGCCCTCACCTTGGACCCAGGTGAGGGAATAGATTGTTCACCCGTCGTTCCCTAATAGGTGCATCGCGTCGATTGATAGGCGCCGTCGATCTGCGGCTTCAGTATAGAAGGTCGCCATCTTCGCTCCCTTCCATCCAAAGATCGCATTGAGTTGCGCAACGGTGGCGCCGGCTTCCGCAGCGCGAGTGGCCGCGGCCTTGCGCAGACCATGTGCCGATCGGTTCTGCAGGCCGGCTTCCCGGCAAGCCTTGCGAAAGAGATTTCCGAATGACTCTTTCGTCAGCGGGCGGCCGCCTTCGCCAGCGATGAAAGTCAGTTCGCCGCATGGGCCGGCATCGAGGGTCTTCATCAGCGCCGGCAGGATCGGCAAGGCGACCACGGTGTCGGTCTTCTCCGTCTTGATGGTGCAGACGCCTTTGCGAATATGCGGACGGCCGAGGCGCACGGCGTCACCGCGACGCAGGCCTGTATAGATCAGAACATCGAGCCACACGCGCTGCCTAGTGCCAACGGGCCAATGGGCTTCGTAGGCAGCTATGTCTTCGATAGACCAAGGAATGTAACCGTCGGATTTCGGTGCAGAAGGGTTTGCGATGCCGGCGGTCGGATCGACTTTGATCAGTTTAGCCTTCACCGCCCAGCGAAATAGCCCCCGCATTGTATCAAGAAACTTGCGTGCCTGTGCCGGCGTGGTCTTAGCGCGTCGATCCCGGCCAGCCATAATGCTGGCAGTTGTGATCTTTGCGAACGGGTGACGACCGGCGGCTTCCAGGACATGCTCGAAGATGTTTTCCCGTTGCCGCCGTGACGCCATTGATAAGTCCGTCCAGCCAGTAGTCTCACGGTAGCGCTCGATCAGCCAAGCCAATGTGCCGGGCGATGTGCGGTCATCCTCCGGCCTCTGGCGGTCCGGCAATCCGGCTATTGCGGCCAGATATTTGGAGTGGAACTCCGGTGTGCCAAAAGCACTCTGGATGCGAACCCGAGGCCCCTTGCCGATGCGGACGTACCAAACGGCCTTGCCGTGGCGCGTAACCTGTCGGTGCAAGTTGGGGGGGCGAGGGCGGGGCACGGCTTCCATTAGAGGACAATCTCCTCACCTTCGGCAACAGGCCGATCGGGCCCCAGGGGGATGCGGATCGAAACGCCGTCGCCCATCTTGACCTCCACCTCAGTGGCGCCAGCCTTCTTTGCAGCGCGGATTGCCCGCTCGATCTCGGCTTGGCTGATCCGGGCAGGGCGATTGCTCATAGCGCCCTCTCGGCGGCTTCCGCCGCCAGCAACAAGCGATGGACGCCCACCGGTGGCCGATGACAGCGGCTGCCGGTGGTGGCGCCGGGCCGTGTAGGCCGTGGGCCGTGAATATACATCTGCCCCCCCGCACGCGTACGTGCGTGGGCGCCGTTCGTGAATGGGGTTATTGCGGCCCTTGGGTTGTCGAATGGGAGATAGAAAATCACGGCCTTCACGGCCTTGACGGCCCGTGGGGGCCTTGACGTAGTCGCCGATGACGTAGGCGGGCGCAATAAGAGCGGGCATCATCGGCTCGCCACAAGCTTGCGCGCAGCCATGATTTGGTCGTGCCCTGTTAGGGACGCCTTGCCATAGATCGTGTGGCGGTGGCCATTGATCTTCCACCGGCCCTCGGAATCGTGCGGGTTCGAAACCGCTACATACCCGCAATCCTCGAAACGATGCGGGATGGCACGTCTGTTCCTCCGGTCACGCAGCCATTCAGCGAAAGGCGGGTGAAGCGACGCCGCTCGGTTTGTAAAATCGCTCAGAGAAACAACATCCGGATTACCAAGATCATCCAGCACGTCAGCCAATTCAGCATCCTCCGGTGCGCGATTGGCATTGGCGATCTCCCAAAAGGCTGGCGTCTTCGGTGGTGGTGCTTTCGGATCGAAATCGGAGATGTCAAGATGCGCCAAGTAGTGGGCGACGTATTCGTGGCCGCCGTTGGCGTACCACCGATATAGATTGTGCCAATATTCGCGGGCGAAATCGTCCTTCCGCAGATTGGACCATAAAACGAAGTGGCGCCGATCGTCAGCTGGTAGGTAGATGCCATCCGTCTTGTGGTTTGTCGTAATAATCACTCCGCAGAGATTCAGAACGGAGTACTCACGGATGTTTTTCTCGTCGACACGCAACACGTCTGGTGGTGCGGCGATATAGACCTTCATGTGGTCGTGAAAGGCGTAGCGATCGTAATCGCCGAGGTCACGTGCCTCACTGACCCGCAGGATCACGGATTTCAGGAAGCCGTTGAAGCGGCCGAAGACCTGCTTCGGTGAGACTTCAGCGAAATTCCAAGGCCCAATCGCCTGCTTCACCGGCTCCAGTATTGTGTCTTTGCCGATGCCGACCGCACCGCCGAGGACGAGCGAGTGATTTATCTTCTCATTTGGTCGCTGCACTCGGTGCGCGAACCACGCCACCATATGATCAGCTTCTTCCGGATAGTTTTTCTCAACCAGATCAAGCCAGGGAGTAACGTCGCCGGCTATCGGTTTGATGATTGGTGGCTTATAGAGATTGAATACGGTGCAGCCCGGTCGATCGATCCATCCGCCATCAACGATTAGCTTGTCTTTGACCAGCATCGGCTTGCCGGGCGCCCACGTCATCTGCTCGACAGGTCGATGGACGTCTAGCCACGTCGCGGCCGCAATCGGTTTGCCGTCGGCATCAAGTCCAGGCGACGGCACACGTGCGTTGACGCTCGCTGCTGGCCACAATTCACGCGCCGGCATGAATATGTAGGAATGTTGCGGCATGTAGGCGACGAAGTCGTTAATCGACACACCGGCGGCGCAATCAAGCGCTTGATCATGCTCTGACGTGGCGTCCTCCGCACCGACTTGCTCGTCAAAAGCGTCCGAGAAATCATCCGGCATGCCGCACCACATCGTTGAAGTCCGTATCCACTGCTTTCGGGGTCAGCCGGATGACCCTGCGGCCGGCGGCGCTCCAGAGCCCAGCACATTTCGCGGCGGCCTCCTGGCCAACGCGCCGGCCATGCTGATCAGGGAGATCGTTGTCGACCAATAGCGTGAGCGCCTCCACGCCGGTCAGGAGTGGAAACTTCCGGACATTCCCGGCACCACCGGCGGCCCAAGCGGGTTGAAGAAGCGTACCTCGGTGCACAATCCGGGTTGCGGCCGCGAGCACCGTCTCCACGCCTTCGCCCAGGACTATGCGGCGATCAACGGTATTTTCGGGCCAGAGCCGGATCACACATCCGCTGACTGGGCCAAAAGTCATTGGTGTTTCGCCTGTGATCGGACGGCGCCAAATGCCGCGGGGCTCGTTTCCGAGTGCTGTCGTGAAACGGCCGACGATTGCTGGGATCACCCCTTTGCCCCATGGGCAATGCGGGTGAAAACGCAATCCGCCAAGTTCGGGCACCGCGTTGATATCAATGTGGCGTTTAGCGAAATAGCCAACGGCCACTGGCGTAAGTGCTGTCGCCTGCCGCCAGATCGTTTCAGCACGATCCAGATTTTTATGATCATCCTCGTTTGCGTCGGGACGAAGTAATTCAGCCGCCGGCGTCGCTCTCATTCTTTGGCCGTCGCCGGTGAGCGTAGTGATCGCGGTGATAAAGTCGCATCTGTCTACGTGCCGCACAAAGTCGATGACGTCTCCGCCGACGTCACAGCCGCGACAGTAAAACAGCCGCTTTTTGATATTGACTGCGAAGCGATCGTCGCCGCCGCAGACAAGACATGGCCCGACAAAATAGTTGTGGCCCTGTCGCCTGAGTTTGCCGCCGCGACGAGCGACTTCATCGTGGATGTTTACGGCGCGCGCGAAATCGATCGCGGAGGCGGCAACTATTTTGCCGGTGCCCGCGCGACCACGGTTAACGGCTCTGCCGCGGCGCTGTTCAGCTTGCACTGGCTGTGAGAGGGAGCTATTTTGTGAACCGACGCGCCGTCCAAGGTCGTCGGTTTCAGAAGCCCCGTGCGCCGCCTCAACAGCGCCGGGGTTTTTTTTGATTTTCATTTAGCAGTCTCCGACATGGATACTGCTGTTGGCAGGCGCCGCAACCAATCTTCCGCGTCGTCCTGAGTGATGAGCGTTCGGCGTCCAACCTTTCGGGCGCGTAGCCGACCAGTTTGAATTTCTTGGTACGCAGAAGTTCTACCGGGCCCATACCTCTGGCAAAACTCACGGAGGCTCATCGCCCTTCGTAGAGCCGGTTGATGCTCTTCGGTATTTGAGTTTTTCGTCATGGTCTACCGCTCGCGAATGACGCCGTTTCCCGGCGCGCATCAGCGGTAGACCGCAAACGAATTTCGTTGCGGGTCTTATCGACAAGTCTTCGCTTTTGGCATCCGACCCGATTTTGGGGGTTTCGAGAGAGAGGGGCTAGGCCGTGTACTCATAAACCCGACCGATGTCCGCTTCGCTCCAAAAGCGACCGATTATCGTCCGACAGCGAAATGACGCGATGGGCCATAAGCAGACACACGGCCATATAGTGCCTCCATTCAGCGTTTTTGAACGAACCTCGGCTCGGCGCGTGGTGCTTTCCCCCTTCACTTGAACACCAAACCAGTCAGTTCATTCCAGGTGTTCACCACCCGGCCGCTTTGCAACGTGTTCATGATGATCGCACACGTTTAGGTGCAATTTGCAACCTTGGTGGAGGCGAGACCCAAAAGCACCGCGCGTCGCCAGGAACCGGCCATCACGGCGCGATCGGCGTTCTGGTTGCGAGAAGTGTGCCGTCTATCGCTGCGTCGGCTGTTGAGCTTTCTGCCATTCTAGAAATTGCCGGAATAGCGCCGCCTTGTCCTCCGGGCTAAACTTACCCATGGCGCCGCCATTCTCGCTCAAGAAGCGATCGAACGCGCCAGAATTCATCGCCGCAGTGGTGGCGTGCGCATGTTCAGCCAGCCACTCATCAGCGGCTTTAAAACGCTGCCATCCTGAAATCTTGACGTTCAGACTTGCCTCGGACCATTTTGGGTGCCGCGGTGGTTTGTGAAATTCGTTGAATTTCGAGAAAAAGGCATTCACGAAGTTCGTCATCCTACGATAGTGGTCAGAGTTCTCCGGCCAATTAAAGCTCACGAGCAACACGCTGGCAGCAAGCGTGTCCACCGTTTCACCCGGCGCTAGGAGGTTTGGATACTCTTCGCTCGTCAGTGTCGTGGGTAGGTACAGGTCCTGAAGCCGGCGGTCGTATGGGATCGGCACCAGATGTAGCCTTCGATCCTCGTTTTTGACCGCTCGCAGGAGACCAAAGACCTTGCCGGTACTGCCAACATAGGCGTCGGCATCTCTATCAACAATCTTTTGAACCGCCCGCGCATCGTCCGTCCAGTAATCATATGTGACGTTGATATTAAGGCGCGAAAAGATCACCTTGGCGGCGTAATAGCCGACATCCGTTGACGCGACGATCCGCTTCCCGGCCAAGTCTGAGATCGATCTAATAGAGCTGGGTGCGACGACGTGAATTTCGTTGTTGTAGAGCTTCGCGATGTAGCGCAGCTGCGAGGTGATATCCGGAATCTTATACTGGAGCCGATAAAATTCAGGCACGTCGCTGACCACCATTCCC
The DNA here is from genome assembly GCA_963818155.1 of uncultured Alphaproteobacteria bacterium. GTDB lineage: Bacteria > Pseudomonadota > Alphaproteobacteria > Rhizobiales > Xanthobacteraceae > BOG-931. The sequence goes on along the minus strand of CAWFRC010000008.1, from coordinate 485,094 downwards.
ATATCAACTGCCTTGAGATTGAGAATGTCGACAACATTGTGGACCGGTCCCTTACCGAGGACGGGAAGGACACGGATGTTGGCGTCGTCAAGTACGCGCGCCATATCGGAGCCGAAGACCGAAGTAGTGCCGCCAGCGGGCGCGGTGATCACGCTTACCGTGTTCGCATTCATCGAGTCGCGATTGGGTATTTTCCACGTGTCATCCGGACTCGGCATGCCATCGGGAGGAGCGGCCTGTAACATTGCCGTTCCCATTACAACCACAATGAATGAAGCAGTCAGGAGCCGAGAAAGAACGCGCATACTATCTCTCCCAATCAGGCCACAATAAGCGTGGAGCGAAGCAAGACCCGGACTTATGGAGCTCGTCCGTCGGATGGATTTACTTACTTTGTATTTGTTGGTTGCAAGAGGGGGGCAGCTTCCCCCGATCCTAATTCTCTAGCCCTTCGATACCAGGCACGCGCCTTTGCCTCGTCTCCGACAATGCCGACGAGATTATGCTGGACGAGGTAACGAGGATCATAGGTGGTGGCGAGCGCGAGTGCGGCTTCAGCTTTGCCCGCTTCAGCTAGGCGACGGAAAGCAAGTTGGGCTGACGCGACGTCGCCGTTTCTTAATAAATCTCGACCCCGTTCTATCAGGGCTGCAGCTTCTCGCGGGTCGACTGTTTTCGCGGCATCGGCGTTTGCCGGTTCCGGATTGATCTGTTGTTTGGCAGCGGCACTCGCTGTTCCTGGATTGACCTCCTGTTTCGCCGGCTCCCGACTGATCTCCTGTTTGGTAGGGGCGCTGGCGATTTGCGGATCGATTTCTCGCCTATTGGGCGGCTGCGGCGAATCTGTCTTGGCAATCCACTCCAATCGTATTGGACGGCTATCGAGAACCTCATTGCTCGGAGAAAGAAGAGCGATTGTGGCATTCATTACGCCGATAAAGTTCGGCGGCGCGTAGACGTATGCGCTGCCGAGGTCGCGCAAAGAGATTTCCCAAACATCTTCGCTCAGAGCAACGCCCGCGGATAGTCGGGTCCCATGAACTAGGCCGCGTAGCGATAGAGAGCCGGAGCTGGCCATGGGGACGGCGACTATTGCGAGCAGAATTGGTTCATTCGTAAAAGCCTGTTGGTCTTCCACCACTAGCCTTTGCCGCGCAGCTCTCGCCGGCTCACGCGACATCTGCCCAACAGTTGATGCATCGTCACCGGTTTTCGGTCCGCGGTTATCAGTTTGAAAAAACGAGAACATCGTCAGGCCGTACGCCGCGACCGCGGCAAATCCAACCGTCAGAGTGGATCCGATTAGAATGGGAACCAAGCGCCGCGAGCCCTCCGGCGGCGGAGGCATTATTTCTGGATCGAGGCTGGAACGTGGTCGGCGTTTAATTCCAGCGAAAGGATCGCCGGCTGGCCGTGGCTGTGATCTGTTGGTAGCCTGCTGCGGTAACCTCAGGTTGGCAGCAGGTGGTAGCTTCGGCGAGCGAGCGGTGGGCGGCCGGTCGCGGTTGGCGCGAACGGGATTAATCGCATTTTCGTCATTCTGGGGTTGTGCGTTATGGATCGCCTGCGCGTCGGTTGCTTGGCGCAGGATTTCCTCTAGGTGCGCCAGATCGCTCGACGCAAGGTGCGATTTCATTCCTGGCGAGTCTTCCGATCGACCCATTGCGTCCCCTCCCGTGCTCTACTTGACCATTGATCCCTGGTCTCATGCGCCGCTCAAACTCACCACGTGAAAATGGCCGGCCACGTCCCGTACGTAGCCTGGTGTTGGGCTGTGAAGTATCAGTAAAGCGGATCGTAGAAACACAAGCACAAGCGACACGCCCGCGCCCCTCAAAGGAAAAACATTCGGCCATCTTTCGCCATCGCAGTGCCTTAGTGTCTGACAATCGCGACAAGGAAGGCGCCTTTGTCGAAGCGCTTCATCTTGGCGGCGGAACGGCTCAAGCGCGAGCGGCAGGTCGGGCTGTCCGCGTTCGTGCGCGACCTACAAGCCAAGCTGTGAAGGCCCGGTGATGACGCAAGCTAGTAAGTCGGGAAAAGTCTTTGAGCCGTAGCGAGGCCCGCGCGTCGCAACAGGGCACGTTTTGAATATCGCGGTGACTTAGCTGCGCCCTAGTCGCAGCACGGCGGTTGACCAATTTTTGGTGCAACCCTTCAGAGTCTCGCGTCAGGCATGGGAGAACCGTCTCGTCTATCTCATTCTCACGGAAGCCTGCGATTAATGATTTGTCTAGCCTGGCGGACGAGTCCAACGGAGTTCGCTGCCGCCCGAGTCCGAAATGGGCCATTGGCGGACGTTGCCGTATGCGGGCGCTAGCCGTTGAAGCCGTTTCAGGGTGCGTTCGCTTCCCGCCACCGGTCGGCCGTTAGGGAAATGACTCGGAGCGATTCCTCGGTTCCATCCGACAGCCCCTTTTCGAAGTCTTCGTCTATGCGGCCCATTTGATTAGTCACGTGGGCGAAGCACACAACGGATCGCCCACGCGCTTTTGCAAACGCGTACAGCGCGGCCGCTTCCATTTCCACTGCGAGAATTCCGGCATGCACGGCCGCGGCTATTGCCTCTTCGGTTTCACGAAACGGAGCATCGGTCGTCCAACTGGCCCCAACGCGCACGGGCATTCCCGCCGCCGCGAGCGCTGCGCGCGAGAGCTCCGTCAGCTCGAGGTTAGCCTCGCTGTATTCGGATGCCGATAGGTAGTGATAGCTCGTGCCTTCATCGCGCAAGGCGCGGTCGATCACGACGAAATAAGGCGGAGTTTGCAGCGGAGCGATTTGGCCGGCAGACGTAATGCTGATCAGAAGACGGCAACCGGACGCAAAAAGCTCCTCGGCGATCAGCACGGCAAATGCGGCGCCTACAGCACACCCTACGATGCCATAGTCGTGCCCGTCGTGGCGGAAGGCATACAGCTCGGTGTGGTAGCAGGCCCAGCCGTCGTGCCGACTGGCGCGTTCGGTCGCACGCAGATTGCGCACGATATCGCCGTCCGGATCGAGAATGCAGATGTCCGGAACGGCGATATTCGGCAGCCGTTTCTGCCTGCGCCCTTGCCGCAACAGGTTCTCCGGGGTGAAAGCCGAGGATGCCTCATAGCTTTTGTGCCGCAGGATCGGCGGTATTTCTGCTTCGCTGATAGGCATTGTTTACAGGACCCCGGGTGGCGTTACATCGAGCGATCAAGCGGCGCGGATCGCGTGCTATTTCGTCTTCCTTTCGATCGCAACCCGAAAGAAAGTGGCGATGATCCGCGCCGAGGCCTTGATGCTGCCACGCAGACTGCCGGTCACTTTCGACCGCCCGCCGCTGCGGCGGCGATAGTCAACGGGAATTTCCACAATCCGCACGCCGGCGCGCGCTGCGCGCATCTGCATTTCGAGGTTCCAACCATAAGTCATTTCCCGCATGCCCAGCTGAAAAAGAGTAGCGCGGCGGATGGCGCGAAAGGCACCCATATCTGTGTATCGGACGCCGTAGAGAAAGCGGATCAGGCCGCCGAGGACAATACCGGCGACAATTTGATGGCCTGCCATGCTGGAGTCCTCGCGCTTGCCGCGCGTGCGTGAGCCAATGACGAAGTCGTAGCCGCCGGAGCGGATCGCGGCGACCATGCCCTTGATCGCGCTGGGATCGTCGGCGCCGTCGCCATCCATGAACACCAGGACACCCGCATCGCCAGCTGCGTCGGCGCCGGCTAGGCACGCGCGCCCGTAACCCGCGCCTACGGTGATGACTTCGGCGCCAGCGCTGCGCGCCATTTGCGGCGTGCCGTCGATCGAGCCGCCGTCGGCCACGATGATATGGTCGACGAGATGGCGCGGCAATTCCGCGATGACTGCGCCGATGGACTCCGCTTCGTTGAGTGTCGGAATCACGACGGCCACTCTTTCGCCGACAGGCGATCTGGCGTCCAAGGCCGGCGAAGCGGTCAACGACGGTCTCCTTACCTCCAAACTGGACGCTTGCGGCATTGGCGGTTTTTTTTGCGGCAACCGCGAGGGTCACAAACTCCAGCGCAGGCCGCAATTGGCACAGGCCCCGGGTGGCTTATCCGACTGTAACGCGCGCCGGAATGCTTGATATGCCGGGCCTTGCCAGATTTCCCGGAGGGTCTGCTGGGTGGCATCGCCGAGCGTGTAATTCTCGTAACCGCGCTGCGAAAACGGCGCGATGCAGCACGGCAAAGCGCGGCCATTCGCAGTGATATACATAACGGTCCACGGGCGGCGGCACAGCGACCATGGAGAGCCGTGGTCGCTGCGCTTGAGACTCATCCCGGGCTCCGAGGCGGCGCCGGACGCGCTGAAGGTGATGCCGAGAGCAGCGGCGATGGCGGTCGCGCGGTCGAGGTGACTTCGCCTCCTCGCGGGAGAGCTGCTCATACAGCGCCTGATCCGCGCGCGCCATGCCGATCGCATTCTCTTCGAAGAACACCAGCCGCTGCAGGTAAACTTCCCGAACGCCGGCTTCCGCCGCGACACGAACGAATTCCGGCAATTGCTCGACGGTTTCGCGCAAGCCCGTGAGCCACGCCGACATGCGCGGCTTGTCATGGCCCTCGCGCTCTTGCAGGTCGCGAAAGGCGCGTACATTTTTTAGGATTCGATTGAAATAGTTCTTGCCGCGAATGGTCTTGTAGGATTCGGCATTGGCGGCGTCGAAAGAGACACGCAACTCGTCGAGCTCGGCTTCAATCAATGCGCGCCCGTTCTTCTCGTTGAGAACGGTGCCGTTGGTATTGAACAGAACGTAGGTGCCGCGATCTTTTAGGTAGCGCACCATGCGCGGCAAATTCTTCACGAGCATCGGCTCGCCGACACCGTGCAGGACGGCGCGCGCAAGGTTCGGGATTTGATCGACAATGGAGCAAAAGAGCTGCCAGCTCATGTCGGCCGGAGGTTCGAGCTCTTCAAAGGTCCGCGGGCAGGTGGTGCACAGAAGGTTGCAGCGGTTGGTCGTCTCTAGATAGAGGCATACGGGATCGTGCTCTGGCCGATCGCTGTCGGCGCCCACACTCTCGAAGTAACGCCGCGGATCGATCAACGATTTCGCCTTCGTCGCATCCATCAGGCGCTCCCGAGAGGGATTTGCGGAACGTCTTGAGGCCGGTCGTCGATAAACGCGCCGGCCGCCAGGCTGCGCATCAAAGTGGCGGTCGCGGCGGGATAGTAGGGCGTTTGCGGATTGAGCCCGGCCAGACCGGCGTACGCAGATCCCAGTTCGCCGTGCAGCCGGCGCAGGCCTTCCACGTCGTCGACATCATACCAGGGTGGCAGCAAATGCACGTCGAGCTTTACTTCGCGCGCCCGCTCCAGGGTCTGCGCCGCGACCCGTTCGGTGCCCCAGGCGATGTCCTCGAACAAGCGGCGATGCAATGTCTTCAATCCGAGCAGGTAATAGCCTCCATCCGTGCACGGACCGAGTATGGCGCGCTCACCAGGTTGTGCCAGCATGCTGGCGGTTTCGACCAAGAGCGCAGTCGGCAATGTCGGGCTGTCGGAGTTGAGGACGACCGCTGCGGCATGTCCGCGCGCAAATATTTCCTTGATCGTATGCACCAGGCAATCGCCCAGACTGGGGAGGCACGCACCGATCAACCCGATGTCCGACGGCAGAGTCTCGTCGAAGAACGCCTCGGTTCCTGCCGGAGCGAAAGCGACGTAACCGGCGATGGCGGTATGGCTCCGCGCCGACAAGAGATTGCCCGCAATATCCTGAAGAAAGGCGGTATTGAGGGCTGCCGCCTCCTCGAAAGTCAGCGGCGGCACCAGCCGCGTCTTGGTCCGCCCGGGCGCCGAAGCCTTGGCCATGATGGCTATGGCGCACGCTCCATCCGTGCGACGTCGACGATCTCTGCCACCAGCGGGACGTTCAACGGACGTCGTTTCGCCGCTGAGCCGATTTTCAGCGTCCATGCAATGCCACTCCGGCAGTCCTAGCCAAAGGTCTTGGTCACGAAGCGCAGTAGAAGTGTTTGGTAAAACACCGGCTCGCGCCAATCAATTTCGGCTCAGTTCACGCACGAATGCTCCGGTGCTTCACGAAATCGTGAATAGCATGATCATGAGGGCACGATCCCGGGGCTCAAGGCGGCGAACATTCACTGCAAGGTTCGCAAAAGAGAGGTTCAATTTGTTCGTCCGGCCGAACGTCATTTTTCCCTCACGTAGATCCGCCAGCGACCCTCGCGCGTTTCTGCCAGACGATAATCGGGACCGGCCGCAAAGGGATCGTGACCCCAAGCCTTATCCTGCGGCACCAGCAGGACGACCTGACAGCCGAATTTCGTTGCCAAGTCATGGACATTATTCGGTGTTCCCTCGCCGTCAAACACCCGCAGAAACTCCGCTTCGATTTCGGCGCGGCGCTCGGGCGGCAGCGGCGCGAGCGCAATCGCCATTTCCCGGCCGGCGAAACACGATGAGCGATCGGCAAGCAACGCCCAGGATATGTTTACCGGCCACGGTGTGAGGTCGGCAAGGAAACGCGGATTGTTGGCGATGCGCGCCGCGGGGCCGGCATAGCGGCGCGCCGCGGACCACAAGTCGGGCGCCTCGGCGAACACCTTGGCGTCCGGTGGCCTGGGCGTGGCCACGACGTTGTCGCGTATGGTCAGGATGAAATCCGGCACACTGAGCGCGAGCCCGCCGAGTGCGGCCACCATGATAGGCGTCCGCCACGACTTGGGCTCCGACTTGCCTTGTAGGCCAGCTAGCCCTGCGGCAGTCAACACAATGAGAACGGCCTCGGCCAGAAGGATAGTGCGCAGGCCGAGATCGTTGTTGGTGCCCAACGTCGAGGCAAAAAGCCATGAAACGACGAGCCCAGCTGCGGCGAGACCGGCGAAGACCTTAATGACGAGCCTTTCGCCTTCGGGCATCGCGCTGAGGAGTGCGGCAGCAAACGCCATCACGCCGGCCATGAAAGTCGCCGGCAACTCGACCGGCAATATGACGAGCCAATAGCCCGGAACGTCCAGCAAGTGGCGCAGCCAATCCGAAAACTGATTTCCAAATACTCGATAAGGCGAAATTGCAATAGGCGTGGCGCCTCCGCGGGCTGCAATCGCCGCCAGTTGGTCGCGCACGAAGGGCGCGATCAAACAGACGACCAGCACGGCCGCGATGGCAAGTCCACCGACAAAGCGTAGCCGCCGTTGCGGATGTACCTCGCCAATCAGGATTGGAACGGAAATGCAGCCGGCGACAGCAAATGCGACACCGCCGACGAAGGCCGAACTTTCAAAGCCGGCAACGATGACGAGTGCGATGGTCGCTACCAGGGTCAAACTTTGGCGCAAGGCGAAGCGGGTGACCAGGAGCATGGCAGCAACGACGCAGGACGCTGCCATCAGGTGTTGCGGAGCCCAGGTCGCCTGAAAGAGCCAGCCGCCCATTCCGATCGGAGGCCTCAGTCCTGGCGCAAAGGTTTCGGCCTGGAATATCCAGTAAAGCGTCACCCATAGCGAACCTGCTGCCGCCAGCGCCACCACCCAGATCGCCGCGATAGCGTGTTTGCTCAGCCACACCGCGAGACCCATCATCAAACTAAGAGAAGCAAACGCCGTGAACCAGGTTAGACCGATGTCGGCTTCCCAACCGCTCGTCGAGGCGACGAGCGCGATCTCGGCGGCGCTGAAATGCCAGAGATAATAGTAGGCCAAGCCGCTTGAAGCGTCGCCAAACACGGGATTGACCGGCGGTAGACCAAGGCGCGCCATCGCATCGATCATCGCGATTTTTGCATGATCGAAGGTCGCGTCGGCAAGCCAGACGGCGCCATCGGATGACTTCGGGAGGATGCTCGCCGCCGGTAGAAGCGCGAGCAGAGCGGCGGCAGCGAATGCCCACACCGGAATGGTCTCGCCAGGTTCGATCTCGCTCGCCCCGCGCGGCTGCGACATCGAAAATCCGGCGATTAGAACGAAAACCACGCCGATACCTGCCACCAGTAAAGGCGAAAATCCAAATAACAAATAGATCGGCAGGGTCGCGGCGCTGTGGACCGACCAACCAATCACCGGGGCGGCAGTGATAGCAAGGACGCGCGGAAGAAGCGGGCTGCCGAGCGCATAGCCGAGCAGCGGCCAGAATGCCGTCGCTATCAGAGCGCAGACAAGGGCGTAGACGGGTGACGCCATGGAAGGCCCGATCAAATCTACTACGGCGCGAATCGGCAGCGCAGCCGCTACGGCGTTGAACCGTGATGAGATTGTTACAAATCGACTAAGCCAGCGTCACCAATATTTGAAGATTTTTCTCGGCCACCTGGGCTAGTGTACTCAGGTAGCGTTACTCGATCATGTTCGGTGCTCAGCGCCCACCTTGCGCTAAATCCTCGCGAGATTTCGCATGAGAGAGAACCCGATAGGCAACGCGCTCGTTTTCCTGGTCGATACCGACAAGTTGTGGTTTACGGTGATCTTCTGGCTCCTACTCCTGGCCAGCGCTGCGGCCGCAGCGTGGGCATGGCGGACAGACCCAGCCCAGCGTTCGCTGCACCATATCGGTTATGGCCTGATGCGCGTCATCGTCGGCATCATGTGGTGGCAGCAGTCGCTGTGGAAGATACCGCCACACTGGGATTGGGGCCTGATCCACTGGATGGAGGTCATGGTGGAACATGCGTCCACCCAGCTTCAAAGCACGCTTGTGCGCGACCTCGTCTTGCCCAATATCGCTGTGTTCGGCCCGTTGGTCTATGCCATCGAAGTCTTCATAGCGGTATCGCTGATCCTCGGCGTGGTGACGCGTGTCGGCGCTGCGCTTGGCGCCTTGATGGCAATCAATTTGTGGCTCGGACTCTACAACGCACCGAACGAATGGCCATGGACCTACATGTTCCTGGTCGTCTTGCAGCTGATCTTTCTGATCAACCCGCCGGGGCGAAGCCTCGGCATCGATGCGCTTGGCTGGCGGCGAGATAGCACGTCAAGCAAGGACGCGTCGCTCCTTTCTCTGGTTGCCTGAGCGCGGGTCAACCCGCCGGTATCGTCGCCGGTCGGCCCCAGAGCGCAGGCGTGCAGCTATCGCTTCATAGGACCGCCGCCTGACCTCTACGGAATGTGATTCAGTTTCCGGGCATCCTTTGCCGGGCACGAGACAAATCAGACGCAAATTCGTGCGTGGAAAGTTTGCCAAGTATAGTCGCACCGGCTTCGCTTGCGGGCGTGGGGATTTTCCAGCCAGGAGCATAACAATGCGCAGACGACAGTTCCTAGCGGCAACGGCCGGTTTCACCGCCAGCGCTATCTTCCGGCCTGCTATTGCCCAGGCCAAAAGGATGCGCTTTGTCGTCGGACCGTTATTGCCCACTCCTAGCGACACCAAAAAGGCCTTCGAACCTATTTTTGCGCACCTCGCGAAGGAGCTCGGTGCAGACTACGAGCTTGCCGCGACCACCGACTGGGCAGGCTTGGCGGTGGCGATGGGCGGTCAGCAGGTCGATCTCGCTTGGATGGGGCCCTGGGGTTACATCATTGCTAATAACGCGACCGATTGCCAAGTGGTCGCTACGGTGAAATACGATGATAGGCCGATCTATCATGCGATCATTATCGCGCGTCCAGAACTGCAAGTGAGCAAATTCCCCGAAGATACAAAGGGAAGGTCGATCTCTTTTGCAGATGTTGGTTCCACGTCCGGTTGGCTGATTCCGAGTTACTATGCCAAGGAGGTCTGGATGATCGACCCCAAGACCTATTGGGTCTATAGCGAGGGCGCGACACATGCAGCGAACGAAATCGCCGTCAGTGCCGGTCAAGTCGATATGGCCACCGACTTCGATCGCAACCGCAATGCGTTGATTGCCGCTGGGCGTGTTAATTCGGAATCGAACAAGATTGTTTGGACGTCAGATCCGTTGCCGAACGACGCCATCGCTTTGCCTGCCAATGCACCTGAGGATCTGAAGGCTGACGTACAAAGAATCCTGACCGTGATCACCCCTGAGCAAGCCAAGGCATTGTTACCGCCCCGCTATACTGGTTTCGTCGCCGCCACCCACGCGTCTTACGCGATGATAGAGAATGCCGGCATCGTGGTCGGCAAGATCAAAAAAAAGCTATAGCGGCTTGATTCGAGCTGAATTCATTGCGTTCGTCCACGGGTTATCTGTTGGATCATGACCCCCGCGCAACAGAAACTGGCCGAACTTGAGGCCGCAGAGCGTGGTCTGACGGCGCGGCGTGTGCGCTTTTGGCTCTCGACGCTGGCCGTCATCGCCTTTTTTCTCCTCGCCGGCCATCTTGTCCAGATTGATCTTGGCAAGCTCGCGACCGGACTACCAAAGATATGGCATTGGGTCAGGCAAGCCTGGCCGCCGGCAATCGATGAGGTGCCCCTCTTCCTGCGTCGCACCGCGGAAACCGTGGCAATGGCCGCGATTGGCACGGCAATCGCTACCGCATTGGCAATACCGATGGCCATAGTGGCGAGCCGCAACATCACGCCGGCGCCAAGCCTGTACTATCCCGCGCGATGGTTCCTCAATGCCCTGCGTGGCATTGATTCATTCATATTCGCGCTTTTGTTTGTCGCGGCGGTAGGCCTCGGGCCTTTCGCCGGCGTCCTTGGAATTGCGCTCCACACGTGGGGGAGTTGTGCGAAGTTGTTTGCCGACCATATTGAGAATACTCACCTCGGGGCATTTGACGCGGTGCGCACGACGGGGGCCGCTCGGCTTACCGCCATCGCCTACGCGCTGCTGCCCGACATATTGCCCGTATTGCTCTCGACGACGCTGTTCTGGTGGGAATTCAATGTGCGCGCGTCTACCGTGCTTGGCGTTGTCGGCGCCGGCGGCATCGGCCAGGAACTGAAGAACAGCATGGATCTCCTCGATTTCCCGCGCTTGTTCACCATCATTGCGGTGATCCTTATTGTTGTTACGGCGCTGGACCAGCTTTCCGGCTGGCTGCGCCGCCGACTGGTTTAGGCGTGCCTGCGGTGCTTCGCGCGTCGCTGCAAAAGTCGGCCGGCCAGTCTGCGTGCCCTCGACTGGTCGTCAGCGAACTGACGAAAAGTTTCAAGGGGCACGTCGCGATAACTGATATCAGTCTCTCGGTGAATGAGCATGAATTCGTGGCGGTGCTCGGGCCAAGCGGAGCCGGCAAGACTACACTCTTTCGCTGCATCGCTGGATTGCTCAAGCCGGACCGCGGCGCCCTGCACCTTGACGGTGCCGACATCACTCGGCAAATCGGAAGGAACCGGCGGCGAATTGCATTCGTATTCCAGCAATTCAATTTGGTGAGCCGGCTTACAGCCCTCGAAAATGTACTCGCGGGACGTCTCGGTCACATCTCTATGTGGCGCGGATGCCTACGACGGTTCGAGCGGTCTGATCGCCTACTCGCGCTCGAAAGCCTCGACCGAGTAGGACTCCTTGCGAGCGCAATGCAGCGCGCTGACACACTGTCAGGTGGACAGCAGCAACGGGTAGCGATTGCACGCGCACTCGCACAGCAACCGCGATTAATCGTGGCTGACGAACCAGTCGCAAGTCTCGACCCAAATTCAGCGGGCAGCGTCATGGCCCTGCTTCAACAAATAGCACGGTCGGAAGGCGTTGCGATCATCTGCAGCCTGCACCAACCGCACTTCGCTCAGTCCTATGCCGACCGTATCTTCGGCCTTTCCCGCGGTCGCGTCGTACTCGATGTCTCTACCGCCGCGTTCGACCAAACTGCCTATGAGCAGCTCTATCAGACTTATAATGGATGAAACGTTTTTGAGACATCCCGTTACCAAACAACATCGGTAATCCGGGTCCAACGCTCCGCCTCGGCAAGCTTGTGTTCAGGGCAAGTTTGGCAATGTCCGTTCCGGGTCATTTTCGTCCTAGGCAGCTGACCGTGCCGCGCGGCCCACTTCCGCTTCGCCCCGAAAGCTGACGTCCGATCCTTACAGAGAAATTGGTCGCGATGGGCCAAGAGCGGACTCATGCACTGCAACAGGTAAAGTCAACTAGTGGATCGCTTAAATCACCTGCAAATATCCGCGTGCCCTGGCGATCGCAGGCTTGATATCCATCTCTTTCGCCATCTTAAGTGCCGATTGAAACTCCGATCGTGCTTCACTCTCGTGACCCGCACGTCGGGCAACGGCGCCGAGTCCAATGCGGCATTCCACCAACAGTGGCCGCATACTGAGTTCGTCGGCGATCGCGGCAGCGGTGCGATAGTGTTTCTCAGCGACCGAAAGGTCAGGCGAACTGCCGCTCATGGCAATATCGCCGAAAAGATGTTCCATCCATGCAACGATTCCCCGCTCGCCCTGCGAATTTGCGCTTTGATGAGTTTCGCGAGCCTGACGCAGGGTCACTTCGATACCGTTGCTCTCGATGCCAATGGCAGCTAACCAAAAATGCGTGCTTGACAGAAACGAGAAATGAGTGACGTCGAGGCCAAGCGCCCGCGCTTCCTCGCTGCGTCCGGCTTGAGCGTATGCGTAGGCCAGTCGGCACACCACCTGATCGAATGCTGCTTCGATGTTGCTTAGTTTGGTTTGCTCGTGGCCTCGCTCTAAGATGTGGATTGCATCGGCGATGCGGCCTTGACGGAGATAAGCGTGACCGAGGCCGAAGCTCGCAATGCTGATGCTGTAGGCATGATTGGCACGCACGGCAAGATCAAAACCCATTTGACCGACGGCCTCGGCTTCCGCAAATTTGCCTAGTTCCGCAAGTGTCCACGCGGCGAACGATGCGATAAATGTAAGTACCAGCCCACCGAAGCGCAGCAACGTCCGTCCTTCTTCGCGGTCAAGAGCTGCGACACTTTTGCCCAAATGATCGGCCGCGGTGATATGATCGCCGAGAAACAGCAGCGCCGTGCCGACGCGGTAGTGTGCTAAGCCCCGCAATTCCCAGCGATCCAGTTCCTCCGCGGCCGCGAGCCCACGCAAGCCAAGTTCGACGGCGACGTAATGCTCGCCCTGGATCCAGTGGAAGCCGCTCTCATAGAGCGCCGCGAGCGCCATCCGCTCACGATCGCCGATGCGTTCCGCCAGCGCTCGCGCTTGTTTGAGGTGCGGTAAAATGTGGGCCATTTCGTTCAACACAAAGTGCGCGTCGCGCAACTCGAAGCGGAGATCGATGTTTTCGGCGATTGCTTGCGGCGTCTCGGGTAGATGGTCGAGCGCGGCAAGCGCGCTTTGAAACGCTTCGAGCGCCGCGCGATTTGCGGATTGCGCCGCCGCTCTGCGACCGGCCTGCACACCGAACGTATGTGCCTTCTCCCAGACCGCGCCCCGCCTCGCGTGATAGGCTAAGCGATCCACATGTTCGGTCAAGCGATCGGCATGCAGGCGCTCGATCGCCTCGACGATGTTCGCGTGCAGCAACTGTCGGCGCTCGGCCAAGAGGCCGCCGTACGTGACATCGTGTGTCAACGCATGCTTGAAGGTATATTCCCGATCCGGGAACAGTCTGGTCTCGTAGATGAATTCTGCGGCTTGCAGTTCGGCGAGGCCGCGTTGCACGGTGTCAACATCGGCGTCGGCGATTTCGCTGAGCAGTGCTAACGCGAAATCCTTGCCGATCACCGATGCTGATTGCAGCAATCGCTTGTCTTCGGGGCCGAGCCGATCGATGCGCGCCGCAAGCACCGATTGCACGGTTACCGGCAACGCAATGGTGGTGATCGCTGCCACCAAGCGATAGTTGCCACGCTGGCCGTCTAGCGCACCACTTTCGATCAATGTTCGGGCGCTCTCTTCCAGGAAGAAGGGGTTGCCTTCGGTGCGCTCAATAAGGAGCTGCTTGAGTGCCCGGAGTGAGGTATCGTCGCCGAGTTTGTCCTGCAGCAACGCCTCCGAGCTCTTCGCCTGCAGGGGATCGATGCGGACGCGCGTGTAATAGCTCTTAGCGCTCCAACGGTCCTGAAACTCCGGGCGGAAATTCAGGAGCAGTAGGATCGGCGCTTTAGGCAGGCTCTCGATCAGGCTGTCGATGAAGGCGAGGCTCTCGCTATCCGTCCAGTGCAGGTCTTCGAAGACTACAATGGTCGGCTGCACCTGCGCTTCTCGGAGCAGCAACGCACGGCAGGCATCGAGTGTGCGACGGCGGCGCTGTGCCGGATCGCTCTCGAGCCAAACGGAGTCATTGACCGGAACATCGAGCAACGCCAGGAACGCCGATAGCGTTGGGCGCAAAGTATCATCGAGCGTCAGGAGCTTGCCGGTCACCCTCTCGCGGATGCGGCGCGCGTCGTCGGCGCTCTCGATCTGGAAATAGTTTTTAAGTAGGTCGATAAGCGGCAGATAGGCGGTCGCCTTGCCATGTGACACCGACCCGCTTTCCAGTACGAGCCAGTCCCGAGTTCGATGCGAGTGGATGAATTCGTAATAGAGGCGCGACTTGCCGACGCCGGGCTCGCCGACCACGGCAACCACCTGCCCAAGGCCAGTACCGGCGCGCTCAAGCGCCCCATTTAGCGTGTCCATTTCACGCTCGCGGCCGATGAACCGAGTGAAGCCGGCGACTGCGGAAGCTTGCAGCCGCGAGCGCACGGCGGCCGCGCCGATCAGCTCGAAGACGTCGATTGGCTGTGTCAGCCCCTTAACAGGGATCGGCCCGAGCGGGCGAACCTGTACTAAGCCTTCCGCTAGGCGCAGCGTATCGGCGGTCATGCGGATGCTGCCGGGCAGTGCCAGTTGCTCCATGCGCGACGCGAGGTGCGTGGTCTGGCCGATGGCATCGTAGTCCATCGTCAGATCGTTGCCGATCGTCCGCACTACGACCTCACCCGAGTGCAGACCCGTGCGCACCTGGACCTCGACGCCGAAATCGCGCCGGGTATGCTCGGAAATTTCGCGGAGCGCGCTTCGCGTAGCAAGCGCCGCATAACAAGCCCTGACTGCGTGATCTTCATGCGCTATCGGCGCGCCGAAAAGCGCCATGATGCCATCGCCCAAAACCTTGTTGACGGTGCCTTCGTAGCGGTGCACGGCACCCATCATCGCCTCGATGGTCGGATCGAGGATGCGCCGTGCATCCTCCGGGTCAGTGCCCTGGATAAGCTCCATCGAACCCTTGATGTCGGCAAACAGCACCGTCACCTGCTTGCGCTCGCCTTCTAGCGCGCCGCGACTGCGCAGAATTCTCTCAGCAAGTGGCCTTGGCGTGTAGCTCTCTGGCGCAGCCTGGATGACCGCTGGTGCGGCAGTACTGGTCAATCGCGCGCCGCAACCGCCGCAAAACTTCGCGGCCGGTACGTTTTCGAAACGACAACTGGGACAAATGCTGACCAGCCGGGTGCCGCACTCGCTGCAAAATCGGCAGTCAGGCGCATTCTCGGCGGCGCATTTAGAACAACGCATCCTTCGCGCTCACTTTTTCAAATCCCGCGGCCATTGGGGCATGTCGGACAGCTGTCTATCCGCGGCCCTTTAGTGCCTAAGCAGGAAACATATTGTCCTCCCATTCAGGGGCAGTTTGCAACCGAACCCGAGCTGGCAGCTGCGAATACCGACGGCTAACCCTCCTGCGACATTTCGTGGCCGATCGCCAACGAAGACGACAACCAAATGCATTTATTGCCGCTTTTCCGCGACCATGCGCACGAGGCGCTTTTGTCCAGCGTTCCAATCGGACTTACCCATCGTGTCCTCAAAACGCAGAATGCGAAATTGTTGTGTATTGAACGCAGTCAACAAACGCGCCGGGTCGATTGAGACGGGCGTCCGATTGGGAGTCTGATCTTCCTGCGAGAGGCTTTCGACGATAATGATGCCGCCCGGCTTGAGCGAGGTGCCCAGACGCTCAACATACGTCGCCGAGGTGATCGGGAACGGCTCGTAGGTGAACACGATCAAGTCCCACTGGTCTGCGCCATAATCGAACGCAGCTTCGGTTTCACGTATCGCGTTGATTTTCGCCCCGGCGCGCGTCGCGTTGCGCTGTGCAGTCGCGATGCCTTCATCCGAAGCGTCGAAGCCGGTGACGTCCCATCCTTTCAGTGCCAGAAACACACTGTTTCGGCCCTGGCCAATCCCGATGTCGAGCGCCCGGCCAGGTTTACGTTGCTCGATGAACTCAACCAGAAGCGCATTGGGTTGGGTGGAGAAAACCGGATTATCGGTTCTGTAAATATTATTGAACATCGCACGGTAAGCGTCGGGCCGCTCACGCATCAAGCGTTCGATGATATCCATTTGACGGTCGGCTTCGTTAATGGACGCGCCTTTGGCGACCACTTCCGCACGATATTTGTTGTACATCTCTCGTGGGCCGTCGAATTGGGGCGCGCTGGCGAGCCAATCCGTAAATTGCTGCCAAATCGCTTCGTTGGACGTTTGAGCATCCGTGCCATTCGCAAAGCCTATGGCAGCAACGACGATCATCGCGAAGAAAAAGCGGCGGTCGTGCCTCAAGTGCACCATATCCAGTTCCTCCAGCGACTTCAGAGCTCCGATTGTGCAAAACGGGGGCGCTTCTCATTAAGCGACCTTTGATGGCCGGTTTGGTGTGCTGGCCGTCATAGCGCCGTATCGAGGTGAATTATATGTTGTTTGCGCAGTTCGATTTTGCCGGGCAGTATTCGACCGTGCCGAACGGTTGATTTCACTTGGCGTTACACTTATCGATTTGCGTCGCCTATCGCGTTGGAGCCGATTACAATCGCGCGTAACTCATTGGCGTGCCGGCACAGGACACCGCTGGGCAAAATCTTTAAATTGCGCGACGTATCGGATTTTCGTCCAATTGCGAGAAGGAGCTTGCCATGGGCGCAGCTGGAATCTCGACACTTGGTGCGCACGCGATCGCTGATTACTTCGATCCCTTCGGCGTCGACTATCTTGCCGATCCCTACCCGACGCTCGCGGTCGCGCGCGATGCCGCCCCCGCCTTCTATTCTGCCGCACTCGACCACTGGGTCGTCACCCGCTACCCAGACGTCCGACACGTCCTAAGGACGACGGCGGATTTCTCGGCGATCAACGCGCTAGAGCCGCTGAGCAAACTCTGTCCATACGCCGCGTCGATTTTGAAGAACGGGGGTTACGCGGCGACGCCTGCATTGACCAACCTTGACCCGCCGGGCCACGCGCGTCAGCGACGTCTGGCGAACGCTGCGTTCACGCCTAAACGTGTTGCGGCGCTAGAGCCCTTTATCCGCGACCTGGCGCAACGCTTCTGTGACGAGCGTCTACGCGAAGGCCATGCGGACATGATCGGCGATTTTGCATGGGCATTCCCAGCGCTCGTTCTTTTTCGTGTGCTCGGGTTGCCGGAGACGGATCTTGTGCGTGTCAAAGAAGGCTCCCGCTATCGCGGGGTGGTCATCTACGGGCGACCGAGCGAAGAAGAGCAGGCCCATGCGGCGCGCGAATTGGCGTCTTTCTGGCAGTATGCAGCTTCGTTGGTCGAGGCGCGGGCAAAAAGCCCGGGCGACGACTTCGTCAGCGCACTCATTAGCGCTCGCGACGTGGACGGCGACAATGATGCCCTGGATCTGCCAGAAGCAACGAGCATCATGTTGATGATGCTGTTCGCGGGTCACGAAACGACGACGAACCTGCTAGGCAATAGCTTTCATCGGCTGCTCGCCGATCGGGCTTCGTGGGAGGCGATCTGCTGCGAACCCAGCCTGATCCCTAACGCGATCGAGGAAGTGTTGCGATTTGACAGTTCGGT
Organism: uncultured Alphaproteobacteria bacterium; assembly: GCA_963818155.1. Classification (GTDB taxonomy): domain Bacteria; phylum Pseudomonadota; class Alphaproteobacteria; order Rhizobiales; family Xanthobacteraceae; genus BOG-931. Next base: position 467,453 of record CAWFRC010000008.1, on the reverse strand, counting down.
GATCACCTGGCGCCACAAAGCCAAACAGGCCGTGGATATCGGCGGCGTGCCCGTGCCCGCTCAGGCCAAGCTACTGCTCCTGCTCGGATCGGCTAACCGCGATCCGGCTGTCTTTGCGGACCCTGATCGCTTCGACATCCGGCGGCCGAATGCGCGAGAACACCTGTCATTCGGATACGGTGTCCACAACTGTTTGGGAGCGCCACTCGCTCGGTTGGAGGCCCGGGTGGTGCTGGAGGAGGTCAGCCGACGCCTGCCGGCCCTACATCTCGCAGGGAATGCGACGCTTGAGTTTCCTGCCAACGTCTCGATGCGTGGGCCGCAATCGCTTCAGGTCGCATGGTAAGGTCTTCTTAGGCTGGGCGGTCGGTAAGCCGCACGACCGACGTCCGCTTCGGGTCAATCGCGTCGGAGCCAGTCAAGTGGGGCGACGCAGTTTTGTCCGCTGTTGACCCGATAGCGACCAAACTTTCGCAGCGCCATGAATGACGCGAAGGGCCAAAAGCTGAAGTCTGCCGGCGAATAGGCCTAACAAACGTGTCGAAAAGTCGGTAAAAATCTATCTGCGATATACATGCTGGCCTTTTGTCAACTCGATCTTAGATCGACGACTCGCTTTGCGTTGCCGGTCGAGCGCTCTATTGACCTTGCAAGTGCGGAGCCAGTCACGGGTTAACCTTGCTCTGGTTTTTCTAAAACCGCGTAGTTAGATCCGTCAGCCATTGCGGCGAGGCGTTGACCAGCCCCGTTTCGATGGCTTTGTCGAGACCGGACAAAACAAGCGCGCCAATCGCCACGAAAAGAAGGCCGAGGGCCATCTTCACGCCGTAACCCGCCGAAGATAACTGATCGCGCGAGCGCATGAGCGCCCGTCGGGACAGCATGCTAAGCGCCAGAAGTGGTAGTGCGGCTCCGAGGCCAAACGCGAACATTGTCACGGCCACCGAAGGCAGATCGCGCCCTTGCGCCGCAAGCAGCGCTGCTGCCCCGAGCGTCGGACCGACGCAGGGGCTCCAAACTGCGCCCAGCAGCAGCCCCACGAGCAACTGTCCCGCAAGACCACCGTGTTGCGTGGCGCCTAGGTACCGGCTGCCCCAATTCGCAACAGGCGCGCCGGCAACGGCAAGCAGTGTTTGCAGGCGCGGCAGCAAGAGGATCGCTCCAATCGCGATCATCAGCATTGCCGCGACGATGCGGAAGACGCCACTATCGAGGCCAATCGAATAGCCGATGGTCGCGACAAACAGCCCGATGACGATGAAAGAGACCGAAAGACCACCGGCAAGTGCAGCCGGTCCGAAACGATGTTCCGAAGCCGCCGCCCCAAGCACAATAGGAAGAATCGGAAGCACGCACGGCGAGAGAATAGACAGCACGCCCGCGAGCAAGGCGAAGGGGACCGCCCCCGCTGTCATGTCGCGATCAGAGGGTCTTCTCGAGAAGCGCTGCGATTGAGGAGCGGTTGGTGTCGCCCACCGAGCGGCCGGTTTCCTTCTCGCCCTTGAACGCGATCAGCGTCGATTGTACGCGCACGCCGAATAGCTTCACGGCGTCCTTCTGACCATCGAAATCGATCACGAAATACGCAAGATCCTTGAACTTTGGAGCAGCCATCAACTCGCCCAGGATCGGGTCCTGCGCCTTGCAAGTCGGACACCATGATGCGTGAACGCCGACGAAGATAGGCTTGCCGGCCTTTTGCGCTTCGGCAAATGCCTTCTGAACGAAAGTCTTCGTCTCAGTGGCCAAAGATGGCACCGCGAACCCGGCGGTGGCCGCAACTGCTGCGAATACGAGGCTGCGGCGAGACAGCATTTTCAATCTCCTTCATTCGGCACCGCTTTTTCTGCGGCCACAGGCGATCTATCCATCATTAAGGTAGCTTGTCTGCGAGAATCTCCAGCTTGTGAATTTCCGGCGCTTTGGCAAATAGTTCGCCGGCCTGCGCCTTCTTCATCAAAGCCGCTGCCACCGCGCCGTTGAGATGCGCATCGCGCCCAGCTTCGGTGTCGAACGTGTCAAAGATGGCAAAGGATGACGGCCCCATTTGAATGGCAAACCAAGCAATCGTGCCCGCTTCGGCGTCCACTAGCGGTACCGCGGAACGCAGAAAATCAGCGACCTCTTTCTCCTTGCCCGGCTTTGCTTCCAACGGAACGTACAGTGCAAATTTCGACATCTGTTTCTCCAGCTATAAGAACCACCACCACAGAGACGCCCGGTCTCGTTGACGTACGGTTCGATCGCATAAGGGATGCCGCTTGTCACCGAAAGCGCTGCAGATACTCGGCGCCGTCAAACCATCACATCACTGAGATCGCAAAGCGACGTCGCTACGTAGCCGCGCCAAAAAGCCTCCAGTGAGAATTTTCATGGTCGCGGCGTAGGAGTTGTCGAGCACCCTTTCTAAAGTACAACGTTATATAACGATTGATAGAAAATCAAGGCGGGATCCGTGCTGGCGGAGTGTCGCAACACCAACTGAATTCAAGATTCAGTGATGCACAGCCCGTGCAGTCCGACATCGACGGAAGGGGCAGAATGATCCCGAGGCAGGCAAGTGCGATCGCAGTTCTGTAGGCCAACTTCGGCCAACCCGACTTCAACATTTCGTGTTGGGCTGACCGTAACGAAGGCACCCCTCCAAACGATAAGGAATGAGGCAGCAATCTCGGAGGATCGCTATGGCACTGCGCGTTTCGGTTTTGGCCGGTCTTATCCTCGGCGTTATGCCCGCAATGGCGTTCGGTGGAGAGCGCCCCGTGGTCGTGGAGCTGTTCACGTCACAGGGGTGTTCGTCCTGTCCACCTGCGAACGCTTTTCTAAATGAAATGTCGAGAGGGCGGTCCGACGTCCTCCCGCTGGCGTTTCACGTCACCTATTGGGATCGTCTGGGCTGGAAAGACCCCTTCTCTCTAGAAGCCGCGACTGTGCGGCAAGAACACTACGGCCATCGCTTCGGGGACGGTTCGTACACCCCCGAAATGGTCGTCGACGGGATGGTTGGCTTGGTTGGCTCGCACCGCAGCGAAGTCAATGCGGCAATTGAACATGCGAAGCGGAGTCAGCACACTGCTACGGAAGTAAACGTGGACAAGGCTGGCGAGAATGTCGCTATCAGAATCGGATCGGGAGTCGGTCGCGGAATCGTCCTGCTCATCGGGTTCGACCACGAGCACACGACGAAAATCGGCCGCGGCGAAAATGGAGGTCGGACACTCGCAGAATCCAACGTTGTCCGCTCAATTCGGCCGGTGGGTGAATGGTCTGGCAAGCCTCTTGAAATTAGCGAGCACTTCCCGGAAGGCCAAGAGGTCGCGGTCGTGATCGAATCAGCCGGCGCCGGAGTCATCGGGGCGGCGAAATTGTCTAGCGGATCTATCCAATAGCTCGCTTCTCCGGTTGATCGGACTTCGAGCCATGTCTCGGCCACTTGTACGAAGATTCGCCGCTCGTGGTCGCTGCGCGGGGTGTTCGCCCCCCAGACAGTCATCGGCGAACTCTTGTGCGTAAGTTATCCGTGTTCAGTTTACTCAGGAGAGGACCGTGGCAAACGACGCTAAGCCTTTGGAACAATTGAACGCAGGATCTAACCAGGTCGTCGAGCAGATAAAGCACCAGTTGTTAGGAACGGTTGATGCCTATTTCATTTTTCTTCAGAAGACCATCTCGTCCTTCCCCTCAGGTGGGACAGACGCAGGTGAAAAGCTGAAAAGTTACGCTGAGAAAAACGTCGCCGCGACCCACCAGTTTGTACACAAGCTCAGTCATGCCGAAGATTTTACAGAGGTCGTTCGAACTCCAAACCGAATTCTCGCAGGCGCAAATGAATGCATTTGTCGAGCAGATGAAGGGTCTCGGCGCAGCGTCCTCGAAGGCATTCGCGGCTGCTGTCAAGCCGCCCTCCTCCTGACCGGAATTGGCATGTTTCGAACTTAGCGAAACGGGAGACGCATGAGGAGGGTATGGCGTCATCGTCGAAAGAGCTCCGAGAGTTCGCTGACGAATGCTTGGGCTGGGCGCAAACCGCCCGCACCGGTCGGGAACGCCAAATTTTCTTACAGATGTCGCGGACCTGGCTTTGGGCCGCGGCGCGATTGGACGGCCACAACAGCCTTCAATCCCCCGACGACCTAGTGTCCGCAGGCTATTTTGAGAATGCCTGTGAGTGGCTCGAGAGACAAAATAGATGCCCATATCCCGTAAGATCCTTATCGTCGACGACGATGCCGAACTCCGCGACGCGCTGCGGGAACAATTTTCACTGCTTGAGGAGTTTGAGGCCATCGTGGCGGAGAACGGCAGCAGGGGTGTGGAGGCCGCCAGGGCAGGACAAGTCGATCTAGCGATCATGGATGTCGGCTTGCCTGACATCGACGGCCGCGAAGCCGTGCGCATTTTGCGCAGGCACGGTTTCAACTCGCCGATCATCATGCTCACAGGCCACGACAGCGACTCCGACACCATCCTCGGCCTCGAATCGGGCGCCAACGACTACGTCATTAAACCCTTCCGCTTTGCCGTGCTGCTTGCGCGCATCCGCGCCCATCTTCGCCAGTATGAGACGAGCGAGCACGCGACCTTCGCGATCGGGCCGTATAAGTTTCGGCCGAGCGCGAAGGCACTGGTGATCAATCCTGAGAACAGCAAGGTCCATCTGACCGAGAAGGAGGTAGCGATCCTACGCTACCTCTACCGTGCCGGTCAGCGCTCGGTATCGCGGGAGACCCTACTGCGGGAGGTCTGGGGCTACAATTCGGGAGTTATCACGCACACTCTCGGGACACATATCTATCGGTTGCGGCAAAAGATCGAGAGGGATGTCGCTGCTCCGGCCATCCTGATTACCGAAGCGGGCGGCTACAGGCTGGTGTCTTGATCGCGCCCTTTGTCGCCTATTCTGATTGGCGGGCCGCAACAGTAGGACGATGCAATGCCGCTAATGAACGGACAGCTTTTAGCATTTCACCTCTGACCGTCAACTTCAACCGACCTTTCGCTTCGGCCGCTGGTCGATAGCCGACACAGAGGCTTCTTTCAAAAACATGAGGATTTCTTGCGGATCAGCTCGATCGCGATAATCAGGGTCGGTGTACGCGTAAATGATCGTTCCGTCCCGGCCGATTACGTAAGTGGCGGAAATGGGCAGCGCCCACTCCTCGGCTTCGTTGGTCGCCGGAATGTTTAGTCCAAATTCCTGATAGGCGCGCTTCAGTTCATCGCTGAAGGTGTACACAAGGCCGAAAGCTCGGCCGACTTTTTGCCTAACGTCGCTGAGCACCTCGAAACTCAGCGCATTTTTCTCCGCCGTCGACAGGGTATCGTCAGGCTTTTCGGGGCTGATAGCCACAAGCCCCGCACCAGCGGCCTCGATTTCGGGAAGTATGTTCTGGAACGCCCTGAGCTCAAGGTTGCAGTAGGGACACCAGCCACCGCGATAGAATGTCACGATGACCGGCCCGCGATTCAGAAGTGTTCCGACGTCGACGGTCTTTCCTGTCGCATTCGGCAGCACAATTGCCGGCGCCCGGTCGCCGATTTTGAGGGCGGCTTTCGCAAGGCCATTTCGGAGTTCGTTGATATGTCGCTCCATAATGGCTTGGCGCTCCGCCGGAACGCGCTTGAACCAGCCAGCCCGATATTCGGCAAGTTGCTCTTTCAGGGACATTGAAAACCTCATTTATGTTGATCTGCAAAGGTGACATTGACCTCTGTGTCATACGCTGGCGCCGCGCGTGCCAGCCCGTCGAAGCAGTCAAGCAAACGATCCCGCCACAGCCTGACCGGATCGTCTTCCTCGAGTAACGGAAACGGACTGATGCAACGCGCCCATTGGAACGGACCGAAGACGGCATAGTCGGCGTAAAGAGGCCGTTCGCCGCCCAGAAAAGGTTGTGCCTTCAGGGTAAGGCGCAGCGGCGCGAGGATCGCTCGAAATGCAGGCAGACGCGCGTGACGGTCGGCGACCAGGGCTTCGAGCGTTTTGCCCGCCCGCTTCTCGCGACTCGCACGATAATACTCGCGGTCCTTGTCGGCGACGTGTTGCAAGATGTCGAATGCCACAAATGGGAAAATTGCCGAGACCAGACTATCCGCCGAGTTCGAATAGAAACGCGTTAGGCCCCGACCGCTCACGCCGCCAAACAGTGACGGCGAATCCGGGAACGAGTCCTCAAGGTAATTAGCGATGGTCCAGGAGCCCGAGATCCAGCGATCGCCATCCACCAGGACGGGCACTAACGTCTGACCCGATGCGGCGATCTCGGCCTTCTCAGTGAAGCGCCACGGTATAGTCTCGGTCGCAATGTTCTTATGCGCCAAGGCCAACCGAATACGCCAGCAATAGGGACTGAAGCGTCGCTCCGGTTGTGCTCCTGCCAAGTCATAAAGCCGCAGAGTCATTTAATTCGCCCTCTTCGCGCCCGACGACGTATTGGACTGAAGACGCGTCACCCAGCGACCGCGGCGGTTTGGCCAAACAGGATTTTCTTCGACTCTTCGCCGACCGTAGGGGCCGTGTTGACCTCTTTGGCCCGTGCATAAGCACGCTTCACCGCCTCCCGCTTGCGCATCGCATCGAACCAGCGCTTGACGTGTGGGAAGTCCTCAAGCTTCTGGCCTTGGCGCTCATGAGGGACGATCCACGGATAAATGGCCATGTCGGCAATCGAGTAGCTCCTGGCAACGAATTCACGATCCGAAAGCCGCTTGTTGAGCACGCCATAGAGTTCAATTCGTCTCCTTAACGTACCGCTCCACCGCATAAGGGATCTTCTCCGGCGCATACTGGGAGAAGTGATGATTCTGGCCCGCCATCGGACCGAGTCCTCCCATTTGCCAGAACAGCCACTCTATCGCCTCGACGCGGTCGCGGAGCCCAACCGGCAGGTACTTACCGGTCTTCTCGCCCAGATACAGCAGGATAGCGCCCAACTCGAAGACGGAAATTGGCTTGCCTCCATCCCGCGGATCGTGGTCGACGATCGCCGGCATGCGGTTGTTGGGCGATATCGCCAAAAAGGCCGGCTTGAACTGCTCGCCTTTGCTGATATTGACCGGCATGATCCGGTAGGCGATTGCAACCTCCTCAAGAAAGATCGTGATCTTATGGCCGTTCGGCGTGGTCCAATAGTAGAGATCAATCATCGCCTGATTCTTTTGTTGTGATGATGAGATTTGTCGAGCATCGCGAGCGCGGGCCCGGCGACCCCTTCGAGAATCTCACGCTGCGGTTTAGTTCGCGCCAGGACTCGGATGCCAAGCAACACGCCGAGCAAAAGCCGCGCCGCCTCACTGGCTTCGATATCGCCCGAGATCGTCTTATCCGCTTGCCCTGCCAGAATGCATTCGCGGAAGAATGCTTCAATATTTCCAAACTGAGCTGCGATGACCGCGCGGCTTTCAGAATCGTGCGGTGCCACCTCAAGCGCCGAGTTCACAAGAAAGCAACCTTTGCGCTGCCTGTCCTTGATCGAATGGTCGACAATCTCGGCAAAGAAGCGCCGTATCGCTTCTTTCGGCGGTAGCTCCTCCTGTAGCCGGCGCAGCCGTTCCCGCGTCGTGTGCTCAATGTATTGCTCAAGCGCCCGTTTAAATAGCCTCTGCTTGTCGCCGAAAGCGTTGTAAATGCTCGGCGCCGTCAAACCCATCGCGCTCGTCAAGTCACGCAGCGACGTTGCTTCATAGCCGCGGCGCCAAAAGCATTCCATTGCCGCTTTAAGCGCAGACGCCTCATCGAACTCTCTTGGTCGCGGCATCGTCGGCCGTCGCTCTCCCTTTCGAGCCCCGCTCCGACGTTATATAGCGATCGATAGAAAATCAAGTATCAGGGCGCGAGCGTTGAACGTCGCGACCCGCAATTCCTTGAGCAGCTTGCTCCACCATCGCGGCACAAGACGCCAGCGCATAGGCGTGAGTTCGCGCTTGTCTTCGTCCGCGGTCACCACGTCGACAGGATCGGTCGGGCAGAGGTTGTAGCGCGGCCGCAGATTGTGCGGCGGAGCGGCCATCGTCAGCCGATGGTGTGCGACAAGCTGGGCCCCAGGTCGCCTTGACGGTGAAGCGTCCGCACATTCAGGATGCTCTCTAGGAGCCGGGCCTCGGTCGGCGGGTCGCGCACACGCTCCGACTACCGCACTTGCTGCATCGCAGCCGCTTCACGAAAGCCGCGATCGGCTGTTCGGCGCGATTGCTCTCCGCGTTAGCGCCGCACCCGTTAGTTCCCCGACGTGCCGGCAACTCAAACATTCGACGATCACGGACTATTCAACACGCAACGCCCGCTCCGGCATCCCCAAAACATAGGCACTCTGGGGTGGCTTTTCACTGAGCACGGCTGGCGGCGGCAAGCTGGGCGATGGCCGAGTGGTGACCGGCCGAAGTGCGGCTCGCTAACGGGCAGCGCAGTTCGATTAAATCTGAGATTATCAGTTCACGGCTTTTAGACGGGCCACGCGCTAGGGAGCTTGCGTCGCAGCCTTGTCGTGAGTTCCATGACCCTCATCAGCTACTTTGCCCGTCCGCCAAGTGAGACCATTACGGCCCGCCTGTGCCGGAAGAAAGCTACCGATTGCCAGCGCATCGCCTTGACCATCGACGACCCGAAAGCCCGGCGCGTTTACCTGCAGCTAACCAAGCTGTGGCGCGAAAAAGCCGATATGCTGGAAGCCTGCAAGCGATCAAACGAAGGCGGCGTCGTTATCGACTTCGCTAAGCGGACTTGGAGCTAGCGGCCGCCCCTCTGGTCGCTTTTGAAAATCACCGCTGGCTCCCTTTTCGTTTGCTTGTCGGGCGTCGCCAAACGGGCCGGAAACCGGGGCGCCCGTCCGGCGTTAGAATGTCGTGAGACGCTTCGGGCTACCTTAGCCGGCCTCGGAAAGCGGTGATCTCAGACGGCCCGCGGCGTTGGAGACGAGGGCCGCTCTTTGTTGTGACAACGCCATGGTCGTAAAGCGTATCCCATCGTTGAAGGTCGTCTGCCCTCACTGCAAGGTTCCGATGCGGCAGCAGTCCGATGAGGGCGCGGTCATTCAATTGAGCACACGGACAAAGATGGTCGTGTACGAGTGTCCGAAGTGCGGCGCCGAAACTGAACGGCAGATGACAATCCCGGCCGATCGTGCCGGCAACTGGCCGGCCGGGTGGTAAGCGGATGTCCTGACCCCCAGCACGATCACCACATCGGCCCCCTAGTGAGTGGCTAGGCCGTGAACCCATAAATCTCAGGGCTTTCGGGGCCAGAGTCTGTTGTTGCCCCGATAGCGACCAAATTACCCGGCGCAGCGAAACGTCGTCATGGGCCAACAGCCGAAGTCAGACTAGGACCGCGCCGCCGTCCACCACTAGTGCGTCAAGGGACCCTTCTCTGCGAGGTAAAGTTCGCGAAGAACGTACTTCTGAAATCTTGCTGGATGCGGTCTGCGGAAATTGGTCGACGAACCGCCAGGTCCGCGGGACCTTGTAAGAGGCCAGACGTTCTCGACATAACTCTGACAATTCTTGCTCGGCGACCTCATGCCCCGGCTTGATCTGGACAAATCCGACGGGTACTTCGCCCCAGTCGCGATCCGGAATCCCGACGATCGAAGCTCCCATGACGGCGGGATGGGTGTAGAGAACGTCCTCGATCTCGCGGGGATAGATATTCTCGCCGCCGCGGATGATCATGTCCTTGCGCCGGCCTTGAACGCGGCAATATCCGTGCTCGTCGGAGACTCCCGAGATCGCCGGTGTGAAGCCAGCCTTCGGAATCGATTGCCGATCGCGTCGCTTCCGAATTGTCGAAATAGTCTTTCATGATGGAGTATCCGCGAGCGCAGATTTCGCCGATCTCTCCGACCGGCACAATCGCGCCGGTTTCCGTACTGACGATCTTGATTTCCGTTTGCGGCATGGGCGGGCCGACCGTTGAAATCCAGTCAGGGTGAGGATCGTCGGGCAGCGTATGCGTCAAATACGGAGAGGCCTCGGTCTGGCCAAACCCGATCGCAACCTTCACGCCCTGCTCTCGCGCTTGCCGCACCAGTTCTGGTGGAACCGGCGCGCCGCCGAGCGTGACCAGCCGCCAGGACGACAGGTTTCTCTGTGCGATGGATGGAGAATCGAGCATCCGAATGAGCATGGTCGGAACGCAGAGCATGATGGTTCCGCGCTCTTGCTCGAACAAGCTCAGCATAAGTTCGGGATCGTAGCCCGGCGGCAGAACCTGGGCACCACCTGTCTGCAGAGCGCCGAGCGTGCAAAGCCCGCATCCGGCGGTGTGAAACATCGGCATCGGATTGATCCAGATGTCTTGCGGCCCCGCTCCGATCGTCCGCGCATAGATGCGCCCGTTATTCGCGAGGTTACGATGGGTCAGGCGCGCCCCCTTGGGAGTACCGGTCGTTCCGGACGTGTACTGTATTTGTGCGACATCGTCGGCCTTGATCGACGGCAATGCGGTTCGCACCTGGCCGCTCCTTAGGAACTCCGGCCATGAGGACAGGGCGATGACCTCGCGGAGATCGGGAAGCGCGTCGCGGGCAGCATTGACTGCCTGCACGAGATCCCGGTTCCTGTAGACATCCTGAACGATAATGCCGCGCGCCCGTGATTGGCTTAGGACGAATGCGAGCTCTTCGCCGAGATACGCAGGGTTGACGGTGACGAGCGTCAGACCCGCGAGAGCTGCTCCGAGTTCAATCATCACCCATTGCGGGCCATTGGCCGCCCAGATCGCAACGTGCTCGCCTGAAACGAAACGGAGAAGCAGTGCCCGCGCGACCTTCTCCGATTCCGTAAGCAGATCCTCGAACGTCCAACGGCGCCGCCTCTGCTCCTCCGAAGTTCCGTCTATCAGGGCCGTGCGGGTCCGCCACGTTGAGGAGGCTGCGCGCAGCGCATCGCCGATGGAGATATCCAGGACGGGCTCGGCCGGGTCGGCCGGTCGGTAGGACAAGGACGGTGGAATGTTATTCACGGTTACACCTCGATTTCAGATAGGCGGAATTGGTTACATTTTGCATCCGTTCTGAATCGGCGGTCCCAACTCGGAACGATGGAGCACCCTGGCCGCTCGTTTTTCGAGAAAGTCCTGAATTCGGACCTTCGCCTCGCCGTCGTTCGTGGTCATCGCCCACATCAGGCTTTCCATCAAAAGCCCGGCTTCCGGATCGGACCGCGCGATACGCGGGAGTGCTTGCACCACGGCGAAGTTGCTCAGCGTCGCATTGGAGGCGATCCGTTCCGCCAATTCGATCGCCTTGGCAAGCCCTTGGCCATTCTGGACCACGTACTGCGAGAAGCCGACCGACGCGCCTTCCTCTGCACTGTAGGTCCGTCCGCTCAGCATCATGTCGATCATACGGCTGGTGCCGATCAGCCGCGGGACGCGCACGGCGCCGCCGCCTCCGACAAAGATCCCGCGCATGCCCTCCGGCAAAGCGTAAAACGCGCACTGTTCGGCAACGCGGATATGCGCCGCAGCGGCAATCTCCAGGCCTCCTCCGATAACAGCACCTTGCAAGGCCGCGACGACTGGCACAGCCCCATATTCGATCCGGTCAAAGGCCTGATGCGCGATCCGCGAAAGGCGGAGGGCGGACGCGCCGTCGGTCTCCGCGACGCGGGCGAGATCGGCGCCGGCGCAAAAATGGCTGCCATCTCCATGCAAGACGATGGCGCGTGATCCCTCCGGCGGAGAGCTGAAGATCCTCTCGATGCCAACGATCATCTCGATATCGAGGGCATTACGCTTGGCCGGCCGCGACAGCCGCACAAGAGTCACGGCACCTCGCTGGCTGACAACCACGCTGTCCGGGAGGTTCCGCGTTGTTTGTGGATCAGTGTGCAAAGTGCTGGGGCCAGTTGGATCGACCATAACTCGTGTCTCCGTTGCAGTCGCCCTTCCGCGCGCTGGCAAAGGCACGGCGGGCTCGGGCAGAGCAAATCGCGGTCTCGCCGGAAGTCAGATCGTCGTCCAGCGCCGCCGTCTCCCAACACACATACGCTGGCAGCAATGAAAAATCGTGAGCCAGTGGCGCACGAGATCGGTGCTGCCCGTGCACTGTTCCGTCGCCGCTGAGTAGCGATTTCGCGTCCAGTGGCGCGGGGTCGAGAATCGCACGTGGCCGATCCTGCTCGACCAAATTTGCGTTACAATTGAAATGGTCGGGGCGATATCGCTCAATGTCGCAGCGCGATGCCGTTGACGCCTGGCGCGCGTCTCACTAGGTGCCCTCAGTGCTTGAAACGAAAAATGGAGACGATCGTGCGTCAGCATGACGATCTGGACGAGCCACGATTGGATTTCGAGACATGGCGAGCTCTGTTTCGGTCGACTGCGGGCGGTATAGCCTCGAAAGGGCTGACCCCAATGCCTTCGCGGGCTGGATGCGCCCGCTCCGCGTCCTCGGCTTCTCCGCAGTGGATGTCGCTTGCAATGAAAATCGTATTGACCGGACGCAGCGCGATATTCGACTCGATGGCGTGGACTTATATGGCGCTGTATTTCAGGTGGCTGGCCGATCGACGGTGAGCCACAATAACCAGACAGTGCAACTCGCTAAAGGCGATGTCGTACTCGTCGATAAAGCCCGGCCCGTTTCATACGTCGCAGATGGCAAGGGCGCGCATTGGCTCTGCCTTCAATTTCCGCGCCGGCCGCTGATCTCCCATCTCGGATTCGAGCCGCAAGGTGGGCGCTACAAAGGTGGCGAAACGCCTGCCGGGCGCCTACTCTATGAAATTGCGCTAAATGCCCTCAGAAGCGACGACGCACCGTTCTCGCCAGCCAATTCCTATATGCAACTCGCAGTCTATGATCTCGTCGGCGCGTTATTCGTACCCGATTCATGGTCCGGCTCACGTCCTACAGACAAGCTGTTTGCTCGCATCCACAGCATTATCACGGACCGCTTTGCCGATCCGGATTTTGGTCCACACGAGCTTGCAACCGACGCAGGGATCTCGCTACGCTATATCCATAAACTCTTTGCAGAGCGCGGGTCCTCGTGCCGTGAGTTCATCTATTCGCTTCGTTTGGATTATGCCGCACACCTTCTGAATCGTCGGTCGGGCAAAGCTCAGCCACTGAGCGAGATTGCCTATGGCTGCGGCTTTCGCGATTATACTCATTTCGCTCGAAAGTTCCGAAATCGGTTCGGTTACTCGCCAAGTTCCCACCCCCGATCACATGTTCAACATGCTGGCGCCGACTTGTGCACGGCAGTACCGACAACGGTGCGTCGTGGGCTCACGACAGGTAGCGCGCCAACCAAATACGTCGTGACATAGCGTCAAACACCATACGACAATTCCTGTCTCCGATTTTGGTCACGTTACTGAGACGCGCGCGAAATGTCCGTTGTGGGTCACTTTCGACCGATCCGACCAGTCTGGCCTGCCGGTTCATTTGCGCTTTGGCCTGAAAGCGGACCTGAGGCTGGTCGCGACAAGCAAGAGGCGCGTTGAGGTCGACCGCACATCCGTAATTCAAGCTCTCAAACTTGGGAGCTTCAAAATCATGCGCTACGAACTTACCGATCTTGAATGGACCGCCATCAAGCAGATGCTGCCTAACAAGCCGCGTGGCGTCGCCAGGGTGGACGATCGGCGCGTTCTCAACGGCATCTTTTGGGTGTTGCGTTCGGGCGCGCCTTGGCGGGACCTGCCCGAGACCTTCGGCCCGTACACCACCTGCTATAATCGCTTCGTTCGCTGGCGGCGGGCGGGCGTGTGGAGCAAGATCATGAATGCGCTGGCTGGCGCCCATGACGTTGCGGTGCAGATGATCGACACCTCGATCGTTCGGGTGCATCAGCACGGCGCCTGCATCAGTCGGAACAGAAGACAATCGATGGGCCGGTCACGAGGCGGGCTGACCAGCAAGATTCACGCGGTCGTCGATACCCACGGTCTTCCGGTGCGGCTCGCACTGACAGCCGGTGAGGCGCACGACAATCGACTCGCGGGAAGCCTTCTATCTCGCTTGAAAGCAGGATCAATGTTGCTCGCGGACCGAGGCTACGACGCCGATTGGATCAGAGCACTGGTCACGAAGCGGCGCGCTTGGGCTAACATACCGCCGAGAAGCAATCGCAACGAGCCCATCTGCTTTAGTCCGCATCTCTACCGAGCGCGCAACCTGGTCGAGCGGTTCTTCAATAAGATCAAACAATGTCGGCGGGTGGCGACACGTTACGACAAGCTCGCGGCCAACTACCTTGCCTTCGTCCAGCTCGCCTCAATACGGTTATGGCTGCGCGTTAATGAGTCCACGCCCTAATCCCCACTAGGCTCCGACGGCTTTTTCTGTGGTTTTTTTGACGGGAAATTCGTTTTGGACTCGCTACGCGCTCTGTTGATGGCTGTAGCCATCGCATCTGCGGCCCTCTGGGGAACGTGTTCAGCCGGAATATGACACTGGAGACCGAAAATAAGGTCCACGAATGGGGACGATTTGCCCAGACGGTTCTTATCTGAGTCCTTCCTAACCCCCGCAGGCAATTTCAATTCTTCGACTAGGTGGGTGAGAGTTCGGACCCATTTCCCCCATGCTGCGCCGTCCGGCCAGTAATTGTACTGCGAAGCAAAATTAAGTGTTTCCAAGGTAAGCTCGCAGGCACTCGCAAATCGAGTCACATCTTGCAGATGCTCGATTACGTATTCGCGGGTCGGAGGCCGTCTAGTAGTTGGGTCACTGGCATTCAGTATCTCATTGCTCAGTGAGATTTCATCATCGACGTATTGGCGTGTCACGTCGACGGGAGGGCGCTCGTTGATGACCTCTATAAAGTCCTTGGCACATCTGTGCAGTCGATTGACGCGTTTAAATGCATCCTCCATCCGACCGGTGGCTTCTGCGGATGCCTCTTTTATAAAACCGTTCGTTGCTGCGAGGATGAGTGTCCGTGCCTTCGGCGAGATTACGCTGCCATAGCTATCTTCTATTTTGCCCCAGTCCGTATCGCTAAGTGCGATTTCGCTGACGTCGATAACATTGACTTCGCGGAATTTTGCCTTTCGGTGTCGGCATGTCAATTTTCCGGCCACAGCGATCAAGCCCATTGCAGCGTCAGAGAGGCCCTTAGCAGCCGCCCGCTTTAGGCTGACACCAGCATCTCCGCCTTTAGTCGGGCAACAGTCGAATTGCTTAAGCCTACTTGTTTCGCGACTTTGTTGATGCCCATTCCGCCACTTAGGGCTAACCGAGCTTTTTCGATGGCCCTACGATCGTTGAGGGGCCTGCCCAACGTCTTTCCGTTGGCGACTGCTCGCTCTAGTCCGGCGTGGATTCGTTGGCGGATCATGGCTCGCTCGAACTCAGCGAAGGCGCCGGTAACTTGGAACATTAGCTTCCCCGAAGGGGTCGTAGTGTCGATCGCTTGCTGATCGAGGTAAAGATCGACACCACATGCCTCTAGGTGCTGGATCGTCCCAAGCAGATCAATCAGCGAGCGACCAATCCGATCGATCGCCCACACCATCACCACATCGAACCGGTGCCGTTGAGCTTGCTTTAGCATCTGGTCGAAGCCAGGGCGCTCATTCCTACCTTTGGCGCCGCTCACTCCCGCGTCGCTGAAAGTCTGAACGATCTGCCACCCTCTGGCTTCGGCGATTTGAGTGAGACGCGCGGTTTGGTTTTCTACGGTCTGTCGGTCGGTGCTGACCCGGACGTACAAAGCCGCTCGTTTCATGGTGACTCCCTCCGCTAAAGAAGTCTCTCACCGAACTCTATCCGAAATCAATTATTTTCGGATGGCGGCGTGGGCTCAGTTTTGCCTGTTGATTTTGCGACGGTTCTTAGGTCGAGCTCCGGCACCATTTCGGATGGCCGCCTGCCACCGATTCTAAACCGTTATCGAATGGGGATTCGGCCCGCTGCCACGGTCGGGAGGCTCTCACACCAAACGGGCCTTATGGCCAGCCCAGCCCACTCACTCCGGCTGAACCCGAAGGTGTTTCCGAGCTTGGGCGGGCATCTTTGAGGGGTGGAGGACAGGTGCGGAGTAGTCGTCGCTTGGGCACCGTCGGCCGACAGATCGCGCCTGCTCTCCGCCTGAAATAGTCACTCGGGGGCATCGTTAGCGATCCGGTACCAAATCGGACAAGGCCGCCCGCGCAATACCCGTTAAAGGGACGGTCCATGTTCAGACCAAAAAACGCCAACAGTCACTGGGCATCTCCGCCTGTACCGACCCGTCTCCAGCATTAGTCTTTGGTAAGTTTCGGTCCGAGATAAAGCAGTTTCATTTTTTTCGATGCCTGCGGCACTGGCCACTCAAAGTGCAGTCGGAAAAAACGATGTCTGATCTTGCCATGCCAGTGCGCGAAAATAGCCGAATTGGCATCGTCAGGATCGGCAAACGTCAATTCACTTCTAAATTTTTGTTGGTTTGAAGAAGACTCTGCTGTGAACGCCGGCTCCGCGCCCGCGGCGCCGGTAAATAGCGCTCTGATAATTTGGGTCGTCCGTTGACTAGGAGACCCGTCCCGGTTTCGGCTTTCCATATATTCGTCCAGATGGCGACAAAGCTCCTGAACGCGGTCGCTAATAGCAGTATTGAAGGGCTCTCCCTGTAACTTTGAGTTATTATGAAAAGTATCTGCGATTAACAAGCGTGGAAATCTCAATCCTAAACGTGCAGCAAGATCTGCCCACGAGGTGACCTCCGGTAGAGCGCCGATCGCTGCGACGCGAAAGGCATCCGCGCTCCAAACGTTGATTACGTCATGAACTCCAATGGGCGCGCTCGATAGCCCATGTGTCACATTGAGCGGATTGCTACAAAAATCTACGGCGCCACCGCTTCTGTCGCCGCACAAAGCGCCGCGCCTTCATCGGCAAATACCCGCGAAGAATGGGCCCCAATCGGAAACCACCCGCGGCCGTCTTCGGCATCTCGCCGATATTCCTCGAACCAATGGTTCCCTCTGGACGAAGGAAGACATCGACACAGCGCGAGGCGTCGTCATTGTTGATCGAGCGAAGGACCCGGTTGTCGTGAGCCACGATTGCTCTCTGTGCTAATCACCGGCTCAAGATCAAAAATTCCAAATCCCCTGCCGTGCGTCGCGAACGGGAAGATTGGGGCGTTAAACGCTGGGCAGCCGGGTGTCGGCGGAAATGACAGAGGCACCGCCGGATGGCCCAGTGGCACTATTGGGCACAGGAGCCATTCGATCAGGACCTTGTGGACGCTCGGCGGAGGTCACTCGTAGATCAGTGCCGCTGTTGCCTTAGTTTGCGCCGGAATGGTTTGGCGCTGAGGGAGTGCCTTTTTCTGAGCGCGACCGGCTGCAAATAAGTCCACCATGCGATCAGCGCCTTTGTTGACTCCCACTGGGCTCTTGGGCTGAACGCAGAGGTGGAGCGTCCAATATTTGGTTAGGTGTTTCCGTCACATTGACCGAGCAAACCCCATCAACCGTCGCAACTGCAAAGATCACAACCGTGTGACCTTCATCGCGCTGCATATAAGCGATTTGCTCGATATTCACATACGTCTCGTGACGATCAGTGCTCGTAAGCCGCTTCCACGTAGCCATGGCGGTTTTCCCCTCCAGAATATATGAAACTTCCGCATTCGGCATTTTTATACGCCGCCCGTCGCCGGCTCCCAGCGTATGCGTGTTTACGGAGCGGATTTCAGATCAAGCCACAACCTGCATCGGTGAGTTCAGCGATGCGGCGCAGGACCTCGTGGCGCATTGGTCGCTTCCGCGCGCCGCGATAGCGGCTATCTCATCTTCGATCCGACCTTCAAGCCAGTGATTTGGACCGAGGATCAATTGGCTAAAGGTATCATATGGATTGGCTCTGATTTGCCGCGGGAGTTCTTTCTTTACGGCACGCCTGTGGTGGGAGAAACCGAGATAGCCAAGCGCGCCCAACAGTATGAGAAGGTCAAGCCGATCGCTGCATAGTCGGGTTGGTGTCAACGAGTTTGCCTCGACCCACACTTCCGCGCGCATACGCTTTTGGACGGTTCGGCCTAGGTGAACAGCAGTGAACATAATATGCGCTGCAGGCACCCCGGAGCAGCACAATGATCGACAACCAAACGCAACGGGTCTTTTTCAACAATGCCAATGGTGGCTGGGAATATCCGGCATTTTGGATCATAGCACTCTTGGTGCAGGCGCTTCTCGGCGATGGCGTTTACGCTCTTCGTCCGACCAAGGCCAAAGCGCTAAGGAGCGCCGCCTGACACTGCAACGATACGGCGCCATCGATAAATGCAACTATCGCGCGGTTTTGATAAACCATCCAACAAAGCGCGAGGCTGACGATCGAATGATTTGTTCTCACCGATGCCGATGAAATTCAAGACCCAATTTACGGCCGGCACACTCCCTGGCCAGTCTTCGACTGGGAGGGTGGGCGGTTTGCCCGCCTTTTTTTGTTCAGATCAGCAAAATTGCGTCAGCGCCAGCGGCGCTGGTCCTGGTCCGAGCTAGCGACAAAAGGAGTTGCACGTGCGATCATTTTAGACTTCGAAAATTATGATGATCAGCGCTGTGTAGGAGAATTGCCGGTCGGGACTGCTAGCATTGCCCCTTACTGGAACGCATCATCGCGACCGGACATGCTTGCGAAGTAATGCTTCTTTAGTATGCTACAGTACGTCCGTCGACATTTTTTCTCTGTCTGCACCCGCAATCCGGTCTTCGGCCTGTCACCCATCAGTAGACAAATTTCTCCCGCACTATTTTTCCATTTGACCACTCTTGAATGGCGACCTCGCTCATCTTCAACGCGCCCCATTCAGCATGATCAGCATCGATGCGATAAACAATAAATGCCTTGGTGCCGGAAATCACATAGCCGTCACACACGTAAGTCCGCACCGCTTTAATCTTGGAGAGAAAATCCACCTCGAACGCGCGACAAGCGGCTTTGCCAACACGAGGCGGCTGCTCATTTTCCTGCATTGTCACGTCGTCGGCGTAGTAGCGATCGAAAGCTTCTAGAGCTTTTCCGTCGGTGACCTTAGCAATCAAGTCTTCAACAGTCGCCTTGAAAGTTTCCGATTCCATGGGTTTCTCCTAGTGTTATCGACGAGCGAAGTAAGGCGGTTGTATTTATTTCACGGGCAAGTGCGTTTCCCCCTAAAGCGGGATGAGTTTAGCAACACACTCATTGCAGTTATCTTTGATCAATTGCATTATGGCCAGTTACAGTTACGGTGAGCAATTGCTAGATTTGTTATCGCGCGGGTGCAGTTATGGATTGTAAAGCGGAAACAACGGCGCTGCTCGACCGCAAGGCATAAGCGCCATCGCCGAGCAGAGCTTGCACCACCAGGGCCACGGTCCAAAAGGCCGGATATTCCCATCCACCGTTGGCGTTGTTGAAAAAGAATCCCGCCCCACTATGCACAGTGAAAATGGCGCCGAGCAAAATCGGCGTCAGGGCGACCGCGACAAAGCGCGTCCATAGACCGAGTATCAATGCGATCCCGCCGAGCACTTCCACGGCAATCACGAGATAGGCCAGGGCCGGGGGCAAGCCGACGCTGCCAAAAAAAGCCGCTGTCCCGGCTGGGGTGAACACAAAAATCTTAAGCCCAGCGTGGGCAAGGAAAAGAACGCCCAGAGTGACGCGAAGCAAAAGCGCCGCGTAGGGGGCGGTCCGACTATCGATCATTGGGAAGCTCCGCTTTCATCTCCTTCTTAAAGTGATTTGTTGCGGCACGACCAAGAATGCAAATGGAATTACACCTCACACTCAGAGATTGAAATGGCGCTAGATCGGCTGACAAGCCTCGAGGTGTGACCTGAGCCCCTAATCTCATCCGCCAATGCGGAGAGTCCTGGCATCATTTGAGCCTCGTTGGCTCGGTGGTGCAACGGGGCGGGGTGCGGAGCCCTCGACGTAGCGCAGCGCCCCGTCCCGTTGCATTCCGGGAACGCTGAGTTCGGCAAAGACGGCAGGCGGCAAATTACCGAGCGCACTGTGCGGCCTGACGGTGTTGTAATCGTCCTTCCAGATCGCCAAGGCCGTGCGGACGTGGGTGAGCGAGGTGAAGATGGTCTCGTTGAGCAACTATTAGCCTGCCGCCATTGATAGTCTAAAGGAGTGTGGCGCGGTGACGCGATGGGCTCGCTTGCGATATTGCGCCGCTGACGCGGATCGCGGCAGGCAGTATGATTGTTGGGTCTTTTTTGAAAGATAGGAACTCCCGCCGTGATTGATCGCGACTAAGCTGCTTAGTGTCTACGGAAGCATTTCCCCACCCCGCTGCGCCACCCAACGAATGAGGAGATTCATCGCCTCGCGCCGCGACGATCGCGCCCCGCCGTCAACAATTTATCGACCGCCGCGTAACCACTCTCGTATCTGCTACGCACGCCGTGGGCAGAAAAATCCATACCACCCGTCATGGGCGCGTGGTCCGCTTCAATCACCTTTATGTTTTTGAGTGCACGAAAGCGTACAAGCCGACGAAACGATTCACGTTGTCGAATCCGGCTGTCGGCAGGCAGCTCGCGCATTATCGCTTCGATGGTGCGAGTGAACTCCGTCAGGCTGCCGTCAGCATCCGCGTGCGCAAGCAAGAAACGACTCTCGAAGCTGATTTCCAACATTCGCTCCTGCACCTCTTGCAAATTCACCGGCGGATTAGAATGAGTCGCAAACAAGTTGACGATGAAGATGGGAAGATTTTCGAGTTCGTCTTCCGTCAAAAGATCTAGTAGCGATTCGATTGGGGTATTGTCGAACAAGCCTCCATCCCAATAGGGAACGCCGTCGATTACAGTCATCGGAAAGGCAGGGGGAAGACTGCCACTTGCTAAGATGTGATCGGGCGTGAGCGTTGCTCGCGAAATCCTTGGGGTGACGTAGTGGACAGAATTCTGGGTTGGCCACGAAGTTCGCAAAGGATACCTGATCGCCGGTCTGGACATTGGTAGCGGTCACGGCCAATCGCATATGGGTTGGATCATTGAGCTGATCGAAATCGCAGACCGCCGCAAGGGTCTCGCGCATGGGTGAGACGTCGTAGAGATTCGTCCAGTCTCGATAGGCAAATAGATCTGGACGCATTCGCCAAAAGCGTGGATTGCCGAAAATTGAAAAAATGGCTTGCCGCTCGGGAGGCCAAAATGGCACTGGATCGAGGGTAATCGCTTCCCATAAGCGTTTTAAGCTTTTAGAGATGTTGTCGTCACGCGCACCCGCGACCGCAGCAGCAGTGGCGGCTCCAATTGAGACTCCGGTGACAGCAACCGGATGCCACCCTCGCTCGACAAGGCATGTAACGGCACCGTACTCGTAAGCCCCTAACGCCCCACCGCCCTGCAAAACCAAGCCCATCTTCGGCATGATGCACTTCCTTCCCTCGTGCTTCCCGATTAAGAAGAACACTGCTGGGAGCGTTGCTAAACCCGGCGCGGACGCAAAGCGTGATTCTTGCGGCTTGCCAACGCCGAGGAGTTTGTCAGGGCTGAGTTACTAATGTTTGTGGCGCTCGTTCTTCTCAATCGGGCACAGTGTCAATCGGTGCATGTCATCCCTGTACCAATCAGTATCAGGTTGCATATCATTTGCCGTAAATGGGACGAGCACGCTGCCGGTCATCGTGGCGCTATTTGGCACAGCTGCCATTTCCGTTAGCGCCCGTAGACGGTTGGAAGTCGGCCGTAGATCGGTGCCACTCGCTACTGCACCTCGGGCGCTGCCAAGGGCTTTAGCTCGATGATTCCGGCAGCCTGCAATGCGTTGAGCCGGCGCTCGATCTCCGCCCGCAGTTCTTCGGCCGTCGCATCGTCCTTGAAGTGCACAGGATTGCTCGCACCGCCGGCGACCTTCATTGCCGACAGGCGCGGGTGCCGATATGGTGCCACCATCGTAGCCAAGTGCGCTGCCTTCTCAAAATCGGCATCAACCTCCGCCTGATTGCGCCCGGCGTTCTTGCCCATCTCCGCCCGCAAAAAGAAATGCCGCATCGCTGTCTCGATGACGTACAGGCTATCGAGCACTTGATCGACATACTTCAAGCCGACGTGCTGCTCCGCTTCTCTGAGCAACGTGCGTTTGTTTTCGCGTTACGCATCACTACCGATATTGATCGCGGTGGTGTGCTGGCTCAGTCTTGTAAAAACGACCTACAGCGGGGTATTGCCATCGTTGATGGCGGAAATGTTTTCCGACGCGAACACGGTCCACCGGCATGGCGCTGAGCTACAACATTTCGGTGCCAATCTTCGGTGGGTTTGCTCCGCTCATATCCACAGGACTGATTGAACTTACCGACAATAATCTCGCTCCTAGCTTTTATCTGATGGCAACAGCACTAGTGAGCTTTTGCGTACTTCTCATTGTGCGCGGACAGCTTCGCCTGAACTGATCCGACAGTCGCTTGAACATCGAAGACGTCATCATCATCGGTTCGGGACAGGCCGGTCTTGGCGTGAGCTATTTTCTCAAGCGCGCCAACGGACGCTGCAGAGGAACACACATCCTCATAATCGAGCGTCCCCGCGGTTCGCCCGCTTGAAGACGAGAGCGAGATGCTCCCACATTTCTCAAATCTCCGCGCGGCTAAAGCAAGCAAAGTCCGTAGCCGCAAATTGGATGAACTGTCGGGGGTGGTCCTTTTTGAACAGACCCATCGCGCCGGTACGTGGCATTTTTGGATCTAAATAGGATTAGCCGGAGGAACGCTACCTTGCCGGAGAATGACACATACAAGAACTATGTGCGTTACGCCGAACATTGCTTGATGGCCGCCGCAAAAGATCGGCAATATGGTTCCATCCAGCGCGAAATGGCGGCTGAATGGCTAAGACTGGCAGATGCCATCCGACCCTCTCATAGATCCTGGAAAGCTGAAATGTGGTATTCGGGCTTAGCCGCTTTAATTGGCATTAAACCGAGAGCGCAACCCCGCGCTCATTAGTGTTCCAATCTCGTCCGCGAGCGGTTCTCTGGCAACTAGCCGGCCAGTTGGCCCGGTGCCTCCCTCACATGCTGCGCAGACCGATCGCTGGTCGCTTGGGGCTCCGACGATCGCTCCTGGCAGATATGCGAAGCCGTAAACGGTGCCAAGGCGGTATAGCGCGTCGTATTCTGAATATTCCGATGCCCGAGGTAGGCCAGGACCGCTCGCGCGTCGTGGCCGTCATTGGCGAGCTTATATCCGCACGCATGACGCAGCATGCGACGACGGGTATAAATCCCTCTAATCCGTCAAGACGCCTTTTCTTCGGGCATCGAATCATATCCTTCCTTTGTACCGTGCTTTTTTTACGATACGAGGGCAATCAATTATGGCTAGTCCCGGTAAAACACCGAAATCAACTGCAACAGCCAAAACGACTCGTCCAGTCACACTCAAGCATCTCGCTGCGGCCTTAGCCGAGGAGCATCAACTGACGAAAAGAGCGGGTGAAGCCATCCTCGGCGATCTCGTCGTCTCTATTACAAAGCATCTCAAAAAAGGCGACCGAATCCGCATTGTGGGCCTTGGCATTTTACAGGTTAGAAAGCGAGCCGCTCGCGTGGGCCGAAATCCGGCAACCGGAGAAGCAATCAAGATCAAGGCAAGCAAGAAAGTCGCGTTCCGGGCAGCGAAGGATTTGAAGATGGCGGTTTAGCGGTTAGTCTATTCGCCGGTTAGCATGAGTTCGTGGGGCGTTGGTTTTTGATCTGAATGGGGGGCGTTGGCTCCCTGTCGCGCATTTGGCTCTAACGGAAATGGCTAGGCCGTGAACTCATAAATCGCCGGGCAAACGAGACCCGACACTCTGCTTTGCCCGAAAAGTGTAAGTCATTGCATTGCCGCGAGTTGTCGCAAGACCATTATCGTAAGTCGACGGGCTTGACTTAGGAAGGCGTTGCCGTTGTGTCCGGGTGGCAACCAGCCCGATCGTCGTCAAGCTCTTGGACGATCAAGGGTAGCGAGCCAGTTCTTGTAGTGGCCGTGCCGCTTAGCCCGTCGTTCCATGATTTGCGGCTGGCAAGGTGAGATTGACGCCTTTAAGCGCCGCCCCGGAACCGACGCCGATGGCCTTCACCAGCGACATGGCCTGAACCATCGTCAGCCCAAGCGGCCGCACCCGATTAGCCGGAAAGTACATTATGTTACCCGACATCGGCGTCGGGGCCTGCGGCAAAAACACCGCGACCCAGTCGTTTTCGAGTTGCTCTAGCAGGTATCCGATTTGCCAGCCGTCCTCGATACAGACCAAAGCAGGCCTTAAGCCGCTTGCGCTCTCGATATTGGTAAAGCCTTCAGCCATACTTTTTATAAGCTGGTAATGTGGAAGGCGGCCGAGAAGGGACTTCTCCGATCACAGGCTGATGCGCCCGCCGACAGCCGTGCGGGCTACAATGCCTGCGGCGAACGAAATTAGGATCAGCACCAGAACTGACAGGACGGTGGCAGCACCGAGACCGGCGAGTTCGCCCAGTTTATCCAGCTGAAGGCCGTGCGAGATGGGCCCAGCAAGGCGTTTTACCAATCGAAATGCATAAGACAAAATGAACAGGATCAGGGCAGCGGGTAGCAGGAAGGCCGTTCCGCCAAGAATCGTCGTCTTCAAAAATTCTTTCAAAGGATTCTTCCTCTGTCCGTACCAGGTCATTGATGTAACTTTAGCGCCCAAAGGACTTCATCAAAGCTTCCAGGTTCTGCGGACGGACATGAATTAGGCCACGTCGCGGCGCATCAATATCGGCGATCAAAAGGAAGGCTATCGCGACGACAAACGGCAGCACGAAACCGAGTTTTCTCGCGGCTTTGCCATCCCGAGACCGAAAACCGAACAGCACGTTAGAACAGAGTGCGATGGCCACCATGAGCCACCACACAGCGACGGGAAGCCGGTTCCAGAACGCCGCTTGCGTGTAGCCCTGCGAATTGATTACGTCGTTCATGCCGGCGAGTACCAGCGCCATAACCGGCGTTGGCTGCGCGGTAGCTGGTCCGCGAACGGCATCCCAGAGGGCGGCCTGTAACTGGCTGGTCGACTGATCGATCTGCGGTTGCCGAGTGTCGTCCCGATTGAGGTAGAACAGGATGCGCTGGTCGAGGTAAGCGCTAAGAAGACTGCGGAAATTCGTAGCATCGGTTGCTGGCAGAAGGTCAGCACGTAGCATTTCGGTCCCGATAGCGTTGGCCTCGGCTTCCTCGAGATTTTTGCGCTGATCGTAGCGGCTGCTCGCCATGGAAATGCTGAAGCCGATAATCAACGCGAGCAACGTCAGAGTGGCCCCAAGGATGATGCCGAGATCATCCTCATGCTTCTCATCTTCGGCGCTGGGGTTACGCCTACGCAGCCACGAACCCATAACTGAAGCGAGCCACAGCGCTACGAAAGCGGCTGCAAACATTAGCCCGGGGTGTCGCGTCAGATTTTCCATGACTTAGCCAACGGTAATAGCCGGATGTCCTGCTTCTGTCTGCGATGACGGGCCGTTGGTCCGGGCGGAAGCGGTAGCCTGGTCTTTCCGCGCTCCAACAAGCTCCACGCCCCTTTATTTTGGCGAAGCCACGGGAAATGTTCCCCTCAGTGAGGCTGCCGGTCTCGGCCAAGTATCAAGACGATCAAAGCTAAGGCTGAGCTGGGGGAGCATTTAGATATTGTTCCAGATGCTCCCCGGCAAAAGCTGCTGCAGGTCCATTGTCGAGCGCTGACCGAGGGCATCTCCATTTTGCGCTATCCACGCGTCGCCGGTTTGTCGCCCTAAATTGAATAAGTACTCAAGCAGCGGCGGGTAGTTATTAAGCTTGCTGGACATCGGAAATCTTTCCATGACCGAGCTGGCTTCCACGACGTGAAATCGCACACGTCCGAATGGCGATCGCCCTTCGTCAACGAAACGCAACACGACGGCAAGCGCACCGAGTTCCAGCCAGAACGTCGCATTGTGACTGATTTCGACCGACCGGTTGTAGATGTCGCGCACGCTGCGCGGCGCTTCCGGACGATTAACGGGATCAACTCTGACGATAATCAGATCGCAGCCCGGCATTTTGGTGAGCAGCGGAGCGACGGCGGGGTTTCCCGTAAGAGCGCCGTCCCAATATGGCTCGCCATCAATCTCTACGGCCCGGAAAAGCTGCGGCAAGCACGCGGAAGCCAGCAGAGCATCGACCGAGAGGTCATGGTTAGTGAAGACGCGCCGTCTCGCGGTACGGGCGTTGGTTGCGCACACGGTGAGCTGAATTTCCTCCTGCAAACGCAAGCGATCGAAATCAATTTTGGTAAGCAGTCGCCGCATCGGATTGTCATTTGACGCCGGCAGATCATATGGCGACAAGTTTTTCTTCACTGCCTCCACGTAAGCAGGAATACTTTCGAGAGGCGTTCTGGCAGCCTCCTCTCCGGACATGTTCGAAAAGAAGCTGCCGAATCCTGGCATTGCTCCAACTCCCTGCCAGTATCGTCGAAGCTCAGAGCGCGCTTGCTCAGGACCTCCACGCATTAAACCATCGACAAGGACAGCGCCGTTCATCGCTCCCGCGCTTGTTCCTGTCACCCCTACAATGTCGATTGTGGCGTCATCTAGGAGCCGATCAAGCACGCCCCATGTGAAAGCGCCGTGCGATCCGCCGCCCTGTAAAGCCAAAGCAACTTTGCGTCGCCCCGGCGCGGCCCCTGCCGTCTGGGCCTTGGCATTTGACGGCCTTAGGACGGTCGGAGCCGCCACGAAGCCCAACGCGCCCAGCAGGGACAACGCCCATCGACGAGAGATCATTTCCGATGTGATTTTGCCGATCATGCCCGTCTCCTAACAAATACAAGAGAGCCGGACATCAAATGCGACGTCACTCTCATCCTAGTTGGACGCCAGCTTAATCTTGATCACGGACTCGGGAAAGTGACCCCGGGATAGGGGCGCGGATGCCCTTAGGACCCAAACTGCGCGAATTTCTATTTTGGGCCGGCGTTCTTGCCGTGATTTTGTCTTATGCATGGATTATTATGCTTTGCGATTGGCGACTTTCAGCGGCCTCTCGAAGTAGGAAGTACCTGACGACTAATTGTCCTTCTCGACAAGCAAGTTGAGCACCGCAACATTGGCACGCTGTATCCCGATCCGTCGTCTTCGCACCCGCCTCGACTTTAACCATATGATAGAGCGCAGTGCAGTTCGGACAGGTGAAACTTTCGAACTTTGAGAGACGCCTTCGCCTTGGCATGATACGCCCCCTTGTCCTCACGAACTGAAAGTCCCGAAGCCCTGACTTGAAACTTTTTCTCTTTGGCCACTTCAACTGTGAGCGCGACAGATTTCACAATCCGCCGTCGACCAGATCGCGAAAAGCCGCGGCGGCGGAGATGCCAGATGCCCACGCATTACTTGCTCGACCAACTCCCGTTCGGCCGGCGACAAACTATCCAGGAGAACTCGCTGCCGCCCCGCTGCGGCAATGTCGATTACTGTCTTATTCCGTTCAAGGGGTTTGGGTCTGCTCAAACACATGCTTGACATCCATTAATCGGCTTCCTCGCGCTATTCGCTCAGCAGATTATGCTGGAAATAGAACTACGGTTGTGGGCGCGCGTACTTAAGCGCCTCGCCTTGCAGTTCTACCGCTTCCATGCGCTCACTTCGGGGGAGTATGCCGACGCTCTTGCCGCCGGTGTACGCCGGCCACACTTCCAGCGCTCAAAGGTTTTCCCACTGCCGCGACTGCTTTGTCCTGAGACACCGTGAAGGTCTTCTGCGCTGCCGACCAATTGACCGAAATCGGAAATGCAGAAAGGAATGCAGTACCGATCACCATCGTTCCAAGTAAAACTATCTTACACATCGGAGGATCTCCTTTTTCACCCCACGATAGTTGGCGATCAGTCGGCACCAGTCCCCAAGACATGTCTGAGCAATTTTGACCACTTTGCCTTATTCTTTGGCTCCTTCTTGATGTGATAAGCGGCTGACGCCGGATGACGCCACGCACGGCCTGCGTTGCGCGGAGACCACCATGTCTTCACGCGTTTGCCATTCTGCGATGCGATTGGAAGCCAAGGTGCAGCATGGTCCGTGATCAAGAACGTCCTAACTTGGGGTCGGCGATGACCGAAAAATATCGCGGGGCGCGGCTCCCCGCTAGTTATTTGACAATCTTCGGGGTTTTCTCGGATGGCGGTGTGATTGAAAACGCCAGCCAAGTATTCCAGCCGGCCGATCGGTTTTGAGCCGCAAATTCCCAATAGCCCCGCAGGCTCAAGGAACCCTGCATTTCCCCTACAGGAAACAAATACCCGACCTCGGGACCGACAGCAGAAATGCGCGATATGAAAGGACCATCGGTTGCTCCCGAACCGGTATCTCCAGTGAGTTGATTGAAAGTGTAGCCTACAGCACCGACATAGAACTGCTTAGTTAAGAATCGAGATGCCTCCAGGTCTACATGCCAGTCGATGCCATTTTGATAATCCGTGTGAGGGTTTGTGAAATTATAGGTCAGGCCAGAGACGGCCGAAAATTCAAAGCCCGTGGTGGCATTGAAATAGGTATAACCGACTCCGTTGTCCCAGGACGCGTGCCCATCGCCTAAGTTTACAATGCGGTCGGGATTATAGTCCCCGATGGGAATACCGCCCCTACTATAGACCATGAAATTGTTCACACCCTCATTCCATTTCAATGAAAGCTGCGGGGCCGGATCGCCGAATGACCTGAGCGTATCGCTGATACTATTCTGGGCGGCGAAGCCGATCGGTCCCAAGGCACCAGTCACTAACGCGTCGATTTGCGTCCTGGCCCCACCGACGGGAACGAAAAGCTTGAAGTCCAGGCGCCCGCCCCAGACCGGCGTCGCGAACGTGTAGGCAGGCGTGAGAATAGCGATATCGACATTTGTCTTGATATCAGAGTTGAGTTGAACTCTCAGCGTCGTCCGTGGGAAAAGCGGGAGCACATCAGCGGTCGCTACGTTGCTCCCACCCACCAGTGTAGCGTGAAAATAGGTCGCATTGAGGGACCATCCTGGCGGCCCTGGAACTGCGGCCAGGTTAGCGAACGTTCCGGGCTGCCAAAAACTAGCACCGCTTTCATCGGCCCACGACGAGCGTTGGCCGAAAAAAGCGGAGAGAGCGATTGCCGAAATCAAGGCCAGCAATCGCGGCGAACGTTTCCGCGAAACTCCTGCCACGAGCCACCCCCACCCCGCTCAGGGCAAGACTATTGTGGACGATCCCTTCATTTAAACAAGCACAATAGTTCCGAGTTGTTCGTACGCGAGTTCGAAGGCGCGGTCGGCCGGATTGAATTAGGTCGTGATAAATCCGGCGTATCCAATGTCGGCTGTTGGGCACAAAAGAGGATATCGTCCCGGCACCGCTGCGTTTTTTGGTTGACTTGAATGGAACGCGATGGTCCGCTTGGTTGCGCAAGTATCTGCTTATTCGAAGACATGCCCACTCCTTGACTTAGATCAAAGCCAAGGCGCGAGAGTTCTTTGAAGCTCTAACCGGGAGACCTGACATGAAAAAGATGAGCATCGTTGGCGTATTGATGGGTGCGGCAATGGTATGCGCAGCTCCTATCTCGCTTAATCAGTCCCCAGACAAAGGGTTGTCACTATCACTGAATTCCGCGGAAGCAAGAATAGGGCGGCCGTTAACACCTGGGAGTGTTGCTGGCGTCAACCGGCGAGTGCACCGCAGAGCATATCGCCGCTGCGCGTATGGTGTTACTTGCTACTAAGTTGTGGCTTGCGCGACATCAGAGGCCGCCTTCCAGAGGCGGCTTCTTTATCTCAGAAACGTTCGCAAGATTTTGACCGATAGCAATCGAAAAGCTCGCTAAAACTCGCGATTTCAGGGCCATCCCATACTTGCCTGTTGCTGCCACACACAAGCATCATTCCGTAGATGCGATCCGGTAAGTATGTTAGCATCCCGCTCAACGATACATATTGAGTAACGCGGCCGCCTTGGTTGACGGCTGTCGGCCATCAACAAGTAAAGCGCTCGTAAGCGCTCGAGTGGGGAAGCGTCATGAAACGTCGAGATTTCAACCGGCTCGCACTCGGCGCCGGAGTTAGCTCCATCCTCGCGACACCATTACTCGCGCAAATGTCGAGCGAGGAATTGCAAACTCCGCCTTCGAAGTCGATCGCACCAAGCATCATTATCGAGAATTCCCCACGGACCTACAATCAGGTCAACGTTCCGCGCAAATATGCGGCCGGTCGACGACGGTTCACCATTTATTGGACTTGGAGCTATCCCTGGGAAGCCAATCGCGACGTAACCGAGCTGGATAATCGCTTCTCGACCATGACCGAGGTGCGTCGGGTCGGCTGGCCGCGCTACGAGACACCTGAATGGTCTGAGCGCGCGTTCCTCCAAGGCATCGCTGGAACGCTGGAGTTATTTCATTTATCGACCGTCCGGTTTCAGAACATCGTCGGTGAGGCCACTGGAAATCCTGTTGTAGTGTACCAGCGCATTGATCAAGCCGGTCAGCGCTTGCCGTTGGACGACCAAGTCCTTGGCGACACTGATACGATGATGATCTTTGGTCTGGATCACATGATCACGGAGCAGGAGGCCAGCGCCGAGGAAATCGAAGCGGTCCGAAACTTTCTGACGCGGGAAGGTACCTGTCTAATGATCGGACCGCATCACGATGTCGGAGTGTCTAGCGACCCAGCAGAGCGCCAAATGGAATATGCGCATCACGGCGACCCGTTGGTTCCGAGGCAGCAACGCTTCGGTCTGTACACGCGTTCCCTCATGAAGGGGTTGGGTGTACCGGTGGAGAATAGATGGGGGCTGCGCCCGGCGCGATCACCGGAGACCAATCAGATCGCTCCACTGACGGCCATGAAGGACTTGGATAAGCGCGGCTGGCTTACCGACGTTACGACGTTCAATTTCCATCCGCACCTACCGCACTATGCGCTGACAACGGATGACACCAAGTTAGTTCGCGTTCTGGCGCGACAGCCAGTGGACATGACGCATCCTCACCCGTTCACGGAAGCGGGAAACCGAGAATTCAATACTTTCCTTTGGATGCCACCAAGCGGGACGCGAGCTGGCGACATTTTGCTTGCTGATTTAACGATATTTACCACCCTATTTGGTGGCACCGACAGTCTAGACCGTTTTTGGAGCAACCTGGCCACACGGACCTAGGCTTCCCTCTCGCATATGTTGACTGCCCGCATCGCAACGGTTTGCAATACTTAGAAGGCCCTTAAAACGACCGCCACGGCGTCCGCGTGTCCTTGCTTGAACAACAGAGTGTCGAACCACACTCGACGATGAAGGAGGTACGATCATGTCACAGGACCGATTTGGCGATGCGACCCGCCGCGCTTTCCTCGGCACGGCAACCGTCGCGACAGCAGCAACGCTGGCCGCGCCGGTCGCAGGCGAGGCTCAAGCCGCCGATACAGGTCATCCCGTCACCACGACCAAACTGGCGGAAGCGAACGCCGATGTTCCCACTGAGCTGATGTCACGTGCCAAAGCGAGCGACTGGACGAAACCGGCGGCGATGGCCATCCCTAGGGAGGGATATTTCGAGCTCGAGAAAGGGCGTTACGGTGCGATCTTCCCGAAGACCCCGGCCAATTATGGCTTTACGATCATTGCAAAGATCAAACCGGGGCGCGAGGACGTAATCCGGGCGTACGGAAAAAAAATAGAGGGCGCTATCGCTGGCGATCCGTTTGTTCTCGCCCCACTCAAGCTCCACTACCTGAGATGGGTTCTCTTCAACATCGGCAGCGACACGTATTTCATGTACCAAGGGATATTCGATACTGACTTCGATAAATATACCGAAGACGCAATCACTCTCTTCAAACAAACCGGCGTCGATACAGTCTTTGAAAACCTCGATGGCTTCCCGATGGATTGGAAGACGAACGCTCCGGCATTCGTTAAATTCGTACGCGAACATCAATGCCCGAGCTTCCTCGAATATGGTGAGTATCCGTTCGTCACCGCCGACGAAATAAAGAAGGCCCTCAAGGTGAAGGCAAGTTTGTCTTTGATGCTTGACCAGATGCAGTAGCGGGGCCGGCGTCGACTTCGTCTATTCGTCGATCTTCCTTGCATTCCGGCAAAGTCATCAATCGGCTGAGAGAGTTGGAAGCATTGATGCTCGAGTTCGACGACATCCAATACATCTTGCTCACGCGCGTGCCAGCGTTGACGGGCCGATATGAATTCCTTTCGTTTCAGCAGCCCGCGCAAGGCCGCGCATGGCTCGAGGCCATACGAGACAAGGTACCATCGGCCAAGGCGGTCGCCGACACCGTTGACCTGGAAAAGCGCTGGGTGTCCGTGGCGTTCACGTGGAACGGATTGCGCGCGCTCGGAGTGGATGAGGCGTCACTTGCGACCTTTCCGGAAGAATTCCGGCAAGGAATGGCGGCCCGGTGGCAGGTCCTCGGTGACACCGGCACAAACCATCCTGACAATTGGGTCGGAGGCCTTGGAGGGCCGCGGCTGCACGCGATCGCCATTCTATTTGCTCGCGACGAGGCTGAAAGAGAGCGCAGCGTTCGCGAGCATAAAGCACTCCTGGCGCGCATTCCCGGTGTAGAGGTGCTATCGTCGTTGGACTTAGAGGCAATACCGTTCCGATATGTGCGTGAACATTTTGGCTATCGCGACCGGCTCACGACCCCCGAAATTGAAGGAAGTGGAATTGATCCGACCCCTGGCTCTGGGCCGCTGATCAAACCTGGCGAATTCATCCTTGGCTATCCCGATGAGGACGGTCCCGCGCCGAAACTGCCGCAACCGGAAAATCTATCTCGTAACGGCAGCTACATGGCGTATCGGCGGTTACAGCAGCACGTGGGCGCTTTCCGCGACTTTTTGCGTGAGCAAGGAGGGCCGACGGCAGATGAACAGGAACTGCTTGCCGCAAAACTGATGGGCCGCTGGCGAAGCGGGGCGCCGCTTGTGCTCGCGCCCGACAAAGACGATCCGTTGCTCGCGGATGATCGACAGCGCAACAACGACTTCAACTATGCCAAGATGGATCCCCAGGGTTACGCTGTCCCGCTGGGCGCGCATATCCGCCGGATGAACCCTCGCGACACGGCCGTGAACATCCAGCGGCGCAAAATGCTTCGTCGTGGGGCGACGTACGGACCACCTTTACCTGAAGGCGCTTCCGAGGATGGGGTCGAGCGCGGTATTGCGGCATTCGTGATCTGCGCAAGTCTCGTCCGCCAATTCGAATTCGCGCAAAATGTTTGGGTAAATGACCCAAATTTCCACGAGCTGGGCAATGAACGCGATCCGATGATCGGTGCTCAAGACGGCAGCTACGACATAACTATTCCGAAGCGGCCGATCCGACGAAAGATAAAGGGTCTGCCTGCCTTCACGACCGTAAAAGGCGGCGGCTATTTCTTCCTTCCGGGTATCAAGGCACTCCACTACCTCGCCGCTCTCGACGGCTAGATCCGAAATGGCTGAAGCAGCCGCTGGCAAGAGCCGAACGGCATCACCAATGAAAGCCTTCATACATGCAGTCGTCCGACCAGGAGAGCATCATGAAAAATGCCAGCAAAATTGAGGGTCTTTCGGTATCGCTAAATTCTGCGGAAGCGAGGATAGGGCGGCCGTTGACCCCTGGGAGCGTTGCTGGCGTCGATCGCCGGGTGCACCGCCGAGTATATCGGCGCTGCGCGACGGGCCTGACTTGTTATTGAGCGCGGGTTGCTTGACCTCGCGACACCACCGAAGGATCGGGCCGTCGGGTCCAACGTGTGTTCTTCGTGTGACGATGTTGGGCCCTCTTGAAGATTGGCGAGCCGTACAGCTTCGTCACTGACGTTTTTTGACCGCTTGCTGGAGCCGGCGCTGGCGGCCAATGTGCGTGGTATTACCTCAAGCTTGAACGGCTGGTTGGATGCGTGAGCTTTTCGCATTTTCATTGGCGCTAGCAGTAGGTTCGATGATTGCTGTGGCGGTCGCGGGGGAACCCGACGGGCTGCGGCCAGACCGGATTGAGGTAGAATATTTAAAGCCCAAAAATGCGGCTCACGACAACGTTTACGGGCTGATGCGTGAACGAAAAGTTCTGGAACGACTTAAGGAATTCCTGAGCCCTCTGCGCCTGCCGCGCGTATTGCTTTTAAAGACTGAAGGATGTGATGGCGAGACAAACGCTTGGTACACGGATGACGCCGTTACTGTCTGTTACGAGTACCTCGACAACATCGTGCGAAATGCGCCAGAGCAGACCACACCTACCGGTGTGACGCAAATGGACGCTATCGTTGGACCTGTAATCGACGTGTTCCTCCACGAAGTCGGACACGCTGTATTTGACTATAATCAAGTGCCTATACTTGGGCGTGAGGAGGATGCCGCCGATCAATTTTCAGCCTATTTCCTATTGAAGTTTGCCAAGGACGATGCACGTCGTCTCCTCGCTGGCGTAGCTTATGACTACGCTCGTGATGCCTCCGTCCCAACAAAAAATAAAAATCCGTTTGCAGACGCGCACGGCTTGCCGATGCAACGTTTGTATAACGTCCTCTGCTTAGCTTATGGGGCCGATACAAAGGTGTTCGAGCAAATGGTATCGGATGGCCATCTTCCTTCTGAGAGAGCAGAGGGATGTGCTGACGAATATGCACAAGTAAAAAGCGCGATGACAATCTTGATCGATCCTTTCATTGATCAAAGACTTGCGAAACGCATAAAGTACAAGGAATGGTTTAACCTCAATGATGCTCTCGAAATAAAATAGTTTCTCTTGACTGCTCTCCACGTAGACTTCGGCAATATCTCAGATGGTCAATCGCGACCGATAGAGATCCGTCCCCGCCCCCTGTTCGCCGAACGCGAGCGTTTTGTTGGGAAAGGATCTTTGTTGATAGTGCCGTCTTGCACGCCTTACAAGCTCCCAAAAAGGAGCCGCGAATGAAGCGCTACGAGGAGCATCGGTTCTAGATACCGTGGCCCCAACCCGTGACGCGAGGCAAGCGTGTCGGCGGAAACTCGCCGCCTTTCCACTTGTAGCGCCACGTCAACAACTACGGCGACGGCAAGAAGTGTTTTGTGCGGGAGTAGTGTCACGAACGAAAACGATGCGCGATGAAGGAAGGTTTTATTCCGTTCCGGCTCGATCGACTGCCGTGGAGCCGCTTTCACCTCCTTATCGTCATCGGGCCGGGCATAACGTGGATTCTCGATGGACTTGAGGTCACTATTGTAGGTTCGCTGGGACCTGCTCTGCAAAGCGCTGAAACCCTTCATTTATCCAGTTCCGACGTCGGCGCCGTCGCGTCGTTCTATGTTGTTGGGGCCGTAACCGGGGCTCTAGGCTTCGGCTGGATTACCGATAGGTTTGGGCGTCGCTTCGTCTTCTATGTCACCCTAATCGTCTACCGTATGCGAGACGACCACGAGCGTAGGCTAGCGATGTTGCCGGCGCATCGGCCTAAAGGGTCAGGTAGTGCCACAGCGCCGGGCCGATTAAGCTCGATTTCGCAATGGTTTATTCGAGTGTCGTTGCCGATGCTTTCCGCTGTGTAACGTGTCCGCATCCCGAGCTATCCGCCAGAGTGGCGCTGACTAGACTCGGCCGTGGCCTCGCCTATTCTTTCGAAATCGATGTCATCCGGTATGACAATGTCACGAAGCCGCGGTGTGCCGATGCTGAAGCTCCTAATCATAGCTCTTGTGGCGGGCACGTTCCTTTCACCCGCACCGTACATCTTTTCCGTGTGTACTGGCTTAACAACCGCAGCCCGCGCTGAGCAGACCCCCAGCGACCAGGCAACTGCCAATGCCGCCTTGCGGAGCTTGCATGACTTGGCACGTGCCATCGCCAATTATCAACAAGCCGCCAAGGAAAAAGACCAGCTTGGATGCCACGAAGCATACCTGAGCATTCAGAAACTCGCGCATGCGGCGCTGACCGAGATGCACAGCATGTCCTCTCAGCCCATCGATGCGATAGAGGATGTTTCGAGCCTGCTGCGAGTTGGCGAGTTGGCGCGAGATGATTGTTCTTATGATCTTGCTACTAAGTCACTGCTTTTAATTGGCGGACAGGCCATCCTGGCATTGAGGTACGACTACGCCATCGGGGACGGGGACTGGTACACGATTTCCGAGGGTGGCGCTATCAGCGCCAAAAACCCTCTCGAATATTCCCGGTCGCTGAGGGATCAGGGCTATTCCTGGGTGAGCGTGCGGCCGAATAACATGCTCGTCATTGCCCCTTCGGATTGGAAAGCCGAGATGGCATCACGTGACGTCGATGATTCCACGATAGAGAATTCTGGCACGAATTTAAAGGCGGTTGAGGTTGACTATCGCCCGCGCCCTGAAGACAACAACACCACAGTTTATTTCTATCGAAATAAGGAGGACGCGCGATCATCCATGGAGGCTAGGAATGCGCTGGTCGAGGCCGACGCTAAGGCCGAAGCCGATCTGAAAGCATCGAGGGCCGAATGGGATAAGAAGCTCACTTCGCTTCCATATCTGATTCCCGATCACAACTCCGGGTTCAAGCTTGTATACGGAGTTTGCAGGGACACAGGCGAAAGAAACGCCGACGGCTCGAGGATATGTGCTGAGGATGGCTGGCGTGACTGGTCGGACGACCGTGGAGAGCCCTATCACTGGTTTAGCGATTTCCGCTCCTGCGGAGATGCTCAACAAAAACTCATCGGCGATACCCCGCCCGACCTGAAGATCAATAGCAATGACGCCTTCGTTTCTAGCTGCGTGCCCGCACCAAAGATGAATGGACGATCGCCGAAGGGGTACGTGATAATGTTCACGTTCATCGCGCCAGGGGCGATGGAGGATGACGCGTTATATGTGACATTAAGTGAGCGGAATTCTAAATCTGCGACCGTTTTTACAAAATTCAGGTCTTGCGATGAAGCCATCGAACCCGCGCTTGCGATGGCTCTGACGGATCTCGGAGCCGACAAGGATGGTAGCCTGCTGAGTGATAAGACGATCAGTATCCGTCTCTGGGCGACCTGCGTTCGTATTTACTGAGCGCCCGATAACCAGGCCGAACTTGAGAGGGGCGCCGATGACCGACGACCATCTCAAATTTATGTCGACGCCACGAGGCTAGACGCTCAATGACGGTGTCGGCTCCCAGACCGATTTCGCCACACTGGAAGCGGCCGTCGTTGCTTGGCGGGCGCTGCCCTTAACACGGAAAATACGGACGACGGTCAAGGTGATTGGCGGGCCGGTTTACACTGCGCACCAGATCGATCGGCTTCACTACGGGCCGGACGCAGCCGAATGAGAAAGCCGCACCAAGCCGGCTATCCGATGGCCGTCGACGACATGGCGAAGCTCGCGGCCGAGCTCAGCGAGTCCGGCTATCGAGAGATCAACAACCCGGACGAGGACGATCCACCGCATTGCTCAAGATCAAAAACCCGGCGGCGCCGACCGTGCGACGGCTCGAGGAAGAAGTGAGCAGCTAATTCCCACGGCCGCAGGAGGAAACGGTGAAAACGGTTCTGTTCGTATTGGCCGACAACAAAACAAGATCGCGTTGGCGACGTCGACTGGCTCACCAACTCTTGGCCGCGTCCTTCCGAAGCCAAAGTGTTCCAACGACTTAATGCCGGTGATCAAAGTGCTTGCTTTGAGCCCCGGTAAATCGTCCGCAGCCAAGTAATCGCCGACCAACGTGCCTGCGGCTCGTATCATCACGACCGTGGCCAATAGCAATACCCAGAGCAACCTACGCGCCCCAATGAGAAATAGGGCTGCGAGAACGGCACTTAAAGCAAGCGACGATACTGCGTCCCCAAGATGCAGATTGTACGAAAGAAGTCACCAATAACCGTTCCCAGGGTTCCTGCAAGGAACATGCTAATCCAGTAACCACCGTCCGCGCGACGTGACCGTTGCCTAGCGAAACCAGATGGCGACGACAACAATGAGGGCCAGGGTCAATATCACTATGACCCGTGATCTCGGTGGGCCAAAATCAATAGTCGCAAAATCGGCGCAGTTTGTTGCGGCAGTCCGAATAACAACTATCGCGGCCCAATAGTGGGCTTCGCGAGGTGCTTGATCGAGCCGCCCACCTATAAATGCGAGCGCTATTGCGAGTATGGGAATTGAAACTCACGATTTTGCGCGAGGCGCATAAGACCCGCATCGATGCGCTCCGTGAGCCGGAAATTATTGACAGCCTTCATATTCTTGAATGGTCGGCGCGACATTTTTTATTCGGGCCGAGATGGGTGTGAATGCTGGCCGTTCGGAGATCACTCGTAGATCAGTGCCATCTTCGGTGAGCTAAGAAAGGCGCCGGCGCATTAGAATGGTCTTCCCCAGGCAGGCGCTATCCGATTGAAAAACAAACCCCGGGGCAGTCACTCACCCGGGGTTACAATCAGTTGTCGCCTCAGTTGTAAACTTCTGCCATCCGGGCAACGGGGGTGTCGGGGGACGAGGGATCGTCGCCTGGACAGGGCCTACTGGTCCGGGTGGTATCACGTGCGGCTCGCGGAAAAATTGCTGGCAATCACTAATAGCTAAAACGCACGTAATGACGATTTTGTAACGTGACTTCATCGCGAAGCGACACTACTGCACCGTCAGCCTTGCGAGGTCAGGGCGGCCGCCAGTGTTGCGTGACTCAGTCTAGGGAGGAGACGGCCGCGCGCATGATTCGAGCATGCATCCCGACCGCCGCCAATGATTGTCCGTCCGCATCATATCAGTCATTACAAAACGCTTTGCCAATGACGCCGCCCTGCTCAGGTGAGCGGGGCGCCTGAAATAGGGGGCGGCCTCGGCCGCCCTTTTTCTTCCGTCTTGGTACGCTTGACTGTGAGATCTGTCTCTTAGCGCCAATCAACCTGTAACCTTGGGAGCCGGTGCGGAGTTTCGGTTCTCAGGTGAAAGAACCCATTTGTATCAGCAATTGTTGAAGGACTTACGGCCCGACTGTCGACGGACTGTGCTACGCATCGAGCCGCTGCTATTCGTCCTCGGCCAACCGTGACTTACTTCAACTTTTCGTGTTGGCGCAGATCGTAACGAAGGTGCCCGACAAGCGAAAGAGAACGAAGGGCACAATCTCGGAGGATCGCTATGCCATCACGCATTTCGGTTTTTCTCGGTCTGGTCTTTGGGTTTGTACCCGCAATGGCATTCGCAGGGGAGCGTCCCGTCGTCGTGGAGTTGTTCACCTCACAGGGGTGTTCGTCCTGCCCACCTGCAAACGCCTTTCTGAATGAAATAGCGAAAGGGCGCCCCGACGTCCTGCCACTAGCATTTCACGTTACTTATTGGGATCGCCTAGGTTGGAAAGACCCTTTCTCTCTAGAAGCCGCGACAATCTGGCAAGACCGCTATGGCCATCGTTTTGGTGACGGTTCCTACACTCCCGAAATGGTCGTCGACGGAATGGTTAGCTTGATTGGCTCACACCGAGACGAAGTCAATGCGGCAATCGAACATGCGAAGCGGCGCCAGCTCGCGACCGACCTAAACGTGGATAAGACTGGAGAGATTGTCGCGATCAAAATCGGACCCGGAGTTGGTCGCGGAAAGATCATACTCGTCGGATTCGACCACGAGCATACAACGAAAATCGGCCGCGGCGAAAATGGAGGTCGGACTCTCGCAGAATTCAACGTGGTCCGGTCGATTCGTCCGATCGGCGAATGGTTTGGCAAGCCTTTAGAAATCAACGAGCGATTCCCGGAAGGCGAAGACGTGGCCGTTGTGATCGAATCACCCGATGGCGGAATTGTTGGGGCGGCGCGATTGTCCGGCAGATCGACCCGATAGGTTTTTCGAGGGGCCGACCAATGATCCGACGCTCCGCCCGCGTCGGTGCGTTTGACATTTGGCGAGCCGCTTGAGGTGTGCGGACGGTTCACCATCAAGGCGACCTGGGCTGGGGTTGTTGCCCTCTATCGGCTGACCATGGACCCGCCGCCGCACCATCTGCGGCCGCGCTACAACGCCTGCGTCGAAACAAGCTACGTTGCTCAGAGAGGCTGCGCAGCACGTCGGCTTGAAGTATGTCGATCAAGTGCTCGATAGCCTTTACGTCATCGAGACAGCGATGCGGCATTTCTTTTTGCGGGCGGAGATGGGCAAGAACGCCGGGCGCAATCATGCGGAGGTTGATGCCGATTTTGAGAAGGCAGCGCACTTGGCTGCGATGGTGGCACCGTATCGGCATGCGCAGCTGAGCGCCATGCTCGCTGGCGATCCGAACAACCCTGTGCATTTCAAAGATGATGCGACGTCGGAAGAACTGCGGGTGGAGATCGAGCGTCGGCTCAATATACTGCTGAATGCTGGAATCATCGAGGTACGGTCTTTGCCAGCGCCTGAGGCGCAGTAGCGAGTGGCACCGATCTACGACCGACTTCCGACCGTGCATCCTGCCGCGCCCGGCAGTTGAGCCGCCCTCCGGTCCCGGTTGGGTGCATGAAATCAAGCACGACGGTTTCCGCATCATGGCTTTGCGCAGCGAGGATCGCGTCCGCCTGTTCACTCGCAACGGCTATGATTTTGCGGCGCGTTTTCCAAAGATAGTCGCAGCGGTCGAGAGCTTACCGGTGCGCTCATGTTTGATCGACGGCGAGGCCATCGTTGTAAACGCGGATGGTCTCTCGGTCTTCGATCTGCTGTGCCATCGCCACCACGATGACGCCGCCATCCTTTGCGCATTCGACCTGATCGAACTCGACGGCGAAAACCTCAAATGGTCTACGCTGGAAAACCGCAAAGGTCTGCTGGCTGATGTACTCAAAGGCACGGCTGATGGAATTGCATTCAACGCCCACTTCGACTGCGAAGGTGCGACTATCTTCAAGCATGCCTGCATGCTGGGCTACGAGGGGATCGTATCCAAGCGCCTAGGCTCGCACTACCGTTCTGGCCGCGTCGATCACTGGCTCAAGATCAAAAATTCCAAATCTCCTGCCGTGCGCCGCGAACGGGAAGACTGGGGCGCTAAACGCTGGGCAGCCGGGTGTCGGCGGAAATGACAGAGTCACAACGCCGGATGGCTAGTGGCACTATTTGGCACGACTAGACTGTTTGGAGTGGCACTAATTGGCACAAATGGTGTCAGGATTTCGAACTAGCCACTTCGGTTAGTCCTGATGGACGGTCGAAGGTCGATCGGAGATCGGTGCCACTTGCTACTGCACTCGGGCACTGGCAAAGGCTTTAGCTCGATGATTCCAGCAGCCTGCAATATGTTGAGCCGACGCTCGATCTCCGCCCGCAGTTCTTCCGCCGTGGCGTCATCCCAGGGACTTAGAGGATTGTTCGGATTACCAGCGAGCTTTACGGCAGATAACCGCGCGTGCCGATATGGTGCCACGATCCCAGCCAAGTGCGCTGCCTTCTCAAAATCGGCATCAACCTCCGCATGATTGCGCCCGGCGTTCTTGCCCATCTCCGCCCGCAAAAAGAAATGCCGCATCGCTGTCTCGATGACGTAAAGGCTATCGAGCACTTGATCGACACACCTCAAGCC
This sequence comes from uncultured Alphaproteobacteria bacterium, assembly GCA_963818155.1. Classification (GTDB taxonomy): domain Bacteria; phylum Pseudomonadota; class Alphaproteobacteria; order Rhizobiales; family Xanthobacteraceae; genus BOG-931. Next base: position 426,019 of record CAWFRC010000008.1, on the reverse strand, counting down.
GACGTGAAACATCGTACTCATGACATAGCCCCTCCTACCTGCGGGGGCTTTTGCTGGATCTGAGCTTTCCGCCCAGCGGAAACTCACTGCGCAACCTACGAGCGGAATTTGTGGAACCTTCTACTCATCCGCGCGTAGTCATTACAATGCCTCCCCCGCGGAAAACGCATCTGGAGGCGCTGATCGAAAAGGCCCCGGTCGAAAGTAAGGGCTTTTTCTTTATCGAACACCCATCTTGTCGGGCCTCAGTGGTCCTTCGGATTTGCGCGCTAAACCCGAAAGCGCGTGATTCCTGTCACAGATTAAAGCCGGGCCTGGACCCACAAGGGGGACAGGGAAGGGGGTTCAAATCATGCGTAAGCTTTTCATTCTCGTCGCCGTAACGTTCGCCCTGGTATCAACCGGCGCCGCAACCGTGGTCACCACCGCACTAACGTCCGACGCCGCGATGGCACTCGCGCTTCGCTAACCACTGGCGCTCTCGCGTTAATCGCGGATGCCTTGCATTGTCACTGCCACCCGGTCCGCTCCACCCGTTAGAATGTGGTCCTTTTTGCACAGACCCGCATTGGGAATACGCGAGACAGTTGGGGAGTGAACAAAAAGAATTGCCAGAGGGACACGTCATTGCCGAAAGACGACAAGTTCAAGGACTACACGCGCTACGCCGCAGATTGTTTAAACTTGATGGCCGAAGCAAAAGACTTGGACTCGCGAAACCTCCGACGGGCAATGGCCGAAGAATGGCTAACGTTAGCCAGCGCAATTCGGCGCTCGCGTAAGTCCTGGCGAATAGTCCCTTTTAATTCCCGATAAACGGAATGGGGCAGCCCGCCTTCGCGATGGCGCTCGGCGTGTGCCGGGCTGACCTGCCCGACATTCCGTCTGTTGCTATGAGGCAAGGATGCTCAAGTCGCCCGATGAAATGAGAGCAGAACTGTACGAAACCGGCACCATGGATCAATTGGAACGGCTTCACATCCAGGTGCAGATCGAGGCATTGGAATCGCAGAAGCTTGCAGCGGCGGCTATTGTCAAAAATTCGCGTTATATGCTGATGTCAGTTGTCATGGCGACCATTGCGACAACAATCACCGCGGCAGGACTTGTCTTCAATATCATTAGCCTTGCCCGGGTCCTTCGCTGAGCCCAACCGTTCCAATCCTTGACTGATGATGGCGGACAACATGGCGGCATCAATTTGGGCAAAGCGACACTCGGTCCTGGCTTAGTCAGTTTGGCCCCACTATCCACAAGAACTGGAATTGTTCGGATCCACGAAACGTTGTTAGTTTGATCGCTGCGCTCTATCGGCCCCGTTGTCCCAAACGCACAACGGCACCAGATGGCAATGCAGATTGCAGGACCCTGATCTTTTGGTCAGGGTCCTGCCTTCCTAAGCCTCGGCTTCAGCCGTGGCACGATGTCAGGCGCGGCCGAGACGTTAGATCCTAAAGCCCGCGCGGCGCGCATTACTTTCATGCGCGCGCAGGCTTGCTATTTGGACGGGGCTTTGGGTATAAGGCGCGCCTTCCTCAAAAACAGGAGTTATTTGATGGCCAAGAAGGCTGTGAAGCGACGCGAATGGACCTCAGCAGATGTTAAGACCCTCCGATCGCTCGCTAAAAAGAAGACGCAAGCTGGACGCATCGCCAAGGCCTTGAAGCGGACTGAGGGCGCTACGCGTCAGAAGGCGTTCAGCCTGGGGCTATCGTTGGATGCCCGTTGATTTACCCCGGGCCTCGGGCCTGGATAGGTGTGTCCCTCGGCGCACATCCTAATACTTCGCCACGGTTAATACCGGCTGAGGCTCTCTTTCAATTTGGCACGTCATTTGCTTGGCTTACGGTGCTGGTGGGCGATACCCTCCACGATCTGCCCACGCGCGCTCTATCTAAACAACTTCGCCCCGGCCCCCGTCTGGCCGGGGCTTTTCGTTGCGGCGCTGGATCACCCCTTCCGCCGTCTCCGTTGTCTGCTCCATAGGTGGAATCCGGTGGCATTGCAGTTAGCTAAAAGAAGACCAACGATCCGATGAAGCTTGAAGTGGCGAAGGAATAGCTTGTCATGGCCAAGACTTGGCGCATCGCCGTCCTGTCCGCTGTCCTGGCGTCAGGCGCCATCGCGATGGAGGCTGCCGCCGCGCCGCCACTTGAGGCGGCGGCGGCCACCGCTTCGACCCTCGGACAGAAAGCGCTCGACGACGCCGCCGCCTTCGCCTTCGTGGAATCGCTGACGACTGAGATCGGGCAACGTCTAGCGGGCACCGAGGCCCATAAGCGGGCGGTCGCATGGGCCGAGGCCAGACTGAGACAAGCGGGCTTTGAGAACGTGCACTCCGAACCCTTTACCTTCCCTGCTTGGATCCGCGGCACGGAGAACGCGGACGTTGTCGCTCCAGTACCGCAGCATCTGGCCATTACGGCACTGGGCGGCTCGGTTGCCACGGATGCTAGCGGTATCGAGGCCGAGATCGCGCTCTTCCGAACCTACGCGGACCTTTTGGCGGCGCCGCCGGGATCGCTTGCTGGCAAGATCGCGGTGGTGACGCAGCGCACGGTGCGGGCGCAGGACGGCAGCGGCTACGGCGCTGCCAACATGATCCGCCGCTCTGGCCCATCGGAGGCCGCCAAACGCGGCGCGGTCGCCTATCTGCTGCGCTCGCTCGGCACGGACAGTCATCGCCTACCGCATACCGGCGCTCTTAACTACGAAAATGGCACGCCGCGGATTCCAGCAGCGGCGCTGGCCATTCCGGACGCCGACCAGCTCGAGCGGCTGACTGCGCTGGGTCCCGTGCGGATCCGGCTCGTGCTGACGCCGACGGTTCACGAGAATGCACCATCCTGGAATGTCGTCGGTGAGATCAAAGGCGCAGACCGTCCGGAGGAGATCGTTCTCATCGGCGGACATCTCGATTCCTGGGATCTGGGCACCGGCGCCACCGATGACGGTGCCGGCATGGCTATCACCTTCGGCGCCGCCCGGCTGATCGCCGGCCTGCCGCAGCGCCCCAGCCGGACAATTCGCGTCGTCCTCTTCGGGGCCGAGGAGATGGACTTCAGCGGTGCCGCGTATGCCAAAGCCCATGAGGAAGAAGTGAACAACATCGTAATCGCCAGCGAAGCGGATTTTGGGGCGCGTTCGGTCTATTCCGTGCAACTCCCGCCGGGCGCCTCCGCCAGCGATTTCGGCCGCACGTTGGGACGAATCATCGCGCCGCTTGGTGCCAACATTGATCGCCGGCCGGCGCTCGGCAGCGGCGAGGATATTCGCGAACTGCAGGCGGCTGGCGTGCCGGTGGCATCGCTGCGCCAAGACGGGCTTGATTATTTCGATATCCACCACACCGCCGACGACACGCTCGACAAAATCGATCCAAAGCAGCTTAACCAAGCGGTTGCGATATGGTCGGCCTTCACCTACCTCGCTGCGACGTCGGACGTAGATTTTCGGGGCCTCGCGGCGACGGCGAAATGAGCCACGCGACACGTCTAATAGGCCCGCGTCCCGTTTGGCCGGCGCTTTTCACTAAGCAAGGTTGGACTTATGCGCGGCTTGAGCCAGATTGACTCCGGCCACGCGATCGGCCCTGAATAGACGGATCATAGCTCTACATAAATGACTTTGCCCCGCTCCCTGTCTGGCCGGGGCCTTTTGTTGTGGCGCGCTTAGAGCAGTCAGTCCTTTGGCGAAGTGATCTAGCGAGGTACTTCGGTCCCTTCGGAAAAGACCATCCGCCGCAGCTCAGAGGCTATGTGCTCCTCACTGTAGGACTGCGACACCCACTTATTTCGTGAGTGAACAAGCCAGGTAACGAGATGCCTCGGGGGCTCGGGCGGTGTCATATGCCAACCGGCCATTTTGGGTTTCGTGGGCGCGGGCGTGGCACTTGGCGTGCGTTAACAATGCTTTCAGCCACGGCATTCGCGCGACCTGGCGAAACAGCATTTTCATCACGGAGTTGCTGGGAGATCAGCCGCTCCGCCTGACTTCGAGATATGCGGATTGTCGTGTCGCTAGGGGCGTAACTCATGGGCACCTCAAGTCAGCGCGCCATTCGGCCCTAGGGTTTTTTTGGTGCGGCGAGCCGGCGCAAGGCAAGCTACTGTTTCTGCGGCTACTGAAGGACATGCTTGCGCTCAAATGAGCGCGTGTCCTCAAAAAGGCGCCGCCATTGGACGATCAGGCGGCGCTCCCGCGTTCTATCTGGTCTAGCCACCGATGAATTCGTTCGATGTCGGGGCCACCCGCGCAGCCGTTGGACCCGTCCCTCGCGGTCAGGATATGCGCCTGGTCACCTGCGTGGGCGCGTGCGCACAAAATGAAGCGGACAGTCCGACGCGAAGGCAACCGTTGGCCATTTCGGCTGCTGGGGACAGGTGCAGCCTTTCCTGATCGCCTCACTTGTTGCTGGAAGGGCACCCGGAAATCTGATGGGAGTGTGTCGTGACGCAGGCGGACTTCCGTAATGGCCCGCGCCATCTTCTGGGGATAGGTCAAAGACGATAATTCCTTGATGTCAAAACGCCGCCACTTGGCCGTCGCCCGGAGCGCGGTGCCGTCGCTCCGGGTCGGCCTTACGGCGTGCAGGGTTGCACCACGACCGCACAAGATACGCGTACTCCAAAAGGGACCCATCCATTGAATCCAAAAAGGGACTACCCCTCTTTCTCAAAGGGGACTGGTGGCCTCAATTCCGGAGTATGGCCTTCGTTAGCGCTTGACGAGCGGGAGACGCTGGCGTGTACCTCACTAATTCAGGATCTGAGGCCGCCACGATCGCTACCTTCGGGACGCGAATGCCCCGCCGCGACTCTACGCTGAAGGTGGGCGCGTTCATCAGCCGATAGCATGATGGTGACGGCGTCTTCGTCTTCGCTCGTAAATCTGCGGGCATCATTATCGTGGTGGGTGAAAGTCTTTCCCGCGCACCGCACCGTGGTGCTTTCAGCATTGCAGCTGCCCGGTCAGAACCGCCCCGGATGCTGCGCGGCCAACGAAAAAACGAAACCCCGGGCAGTCAACGCTCCCGAGCCCCACCCGACGTCCTTTAGTCTCGGATCCTCGCAGGCTTCGGTTGTTCGCCGAAATACCCGTTGCTTCCGTCACCGGCGCCGACGAAGAACTCGGACTTAGCGTCAATGGTGGGCGAGGTCACAAAAGACACGGGTTCGGTCGCCGCCGCTTTATCCACTGCGGCTCGGATCGCTTCAGAAGTGCTTGCTGTCACGGTCGTCGCAGCCGGGTAGAAGAACTTACTAGCCATCAAGGCCAGTATCACCGCGACCGTGGCACCACCCGTTGCCACAACGCGAAGCAAGTCTGCTTCGCTCCAGCTCGTCTTGCTCATGGCTCGCTCCATATGCAGACCCCTCACCCTCAACTTATGCCTCACCCGTACATGCGTCTTGTGACTGACAGCACAGGTCTTTGAATTTTATCCGCGGAGCCCGGGTCTAATCGCGGTCGGGCGGCCAGCGCTTCAGAACTCTGATGCCTTGGCAATTGCTGACCTTGCGGCGGCGTAGGCCTCTGTCAGTCTTTCACTCTTCGCTCGTGCAATAGCCACGCATAGATGGTCTGCCACTTATCGCCAGCGGTCTTGATGTCGAGCAGCAGATCGGCACGTTTTTCCTGCAGGTGTGTAAAGAAGAGCATGCCGCCCATGACCTTGGTGTCCTCGGGATGCTCTTTCGACCACGCATCCCATTCATCGATGATGCCCTGCTTTGCCGGGCCGTCTTCGTGAGACATTGGGGTCTCCTGCTGCATTTACAGCGCCGCTTTGCATTCGCGTCCGTCGATGTCCAGCGACCCCGGACGAGCGCGGGCGGAGGTCGCCGACCGGATAAGAGCGCACTGCCGATTTCTTTGGGCAGCGGCAGCTAAAAGATTTCTAGGCGGCTAGCTCTGGCGAAGGCTCGCCCGGCCTCAGCGAATAGACTTTCGATTTCACCGGCCCGCAATCGCCGCATTCGAACGTATGGATCGCGAGGCCGTCGCGAGTTGGATGCAGGTCGATGGTCGTCTGCCGGATCGTCTTCCCGCACCGTGGACAAGGTTCATTCGTGCACAGGGTCATAGACATGACGAGTCCCTTTCGCCCCGGCGAATTGAGGACAGTCAAACGGGTCCGACCTAAGTTGTGAGGGGTCCTGGGCGCTTTGCGGCGGCGCCTCAATCAGCGGGATGATGCGCGCTAAAAAATTCCACGTCCAGAGACGAAACGTTTCTGTACAAAAGATTTTAGGACAGCCTAGCCGCGCGACTGGAACTCGGAACGACCCTCCGGTGAACCCTCTGCGCAACTTATGAGCGGCAATTGGCGGAACCTTCTCCTCGTTTGTGCGTGGTCATTGCGATGCCTTCCAAGCGGAAAACCACGCGGTCACCGCCACCGCAAACGGAAGCGCCATGTCTGCGCCAATGTCCGAGCAATTCAACCTGATCAGAGAGAGCGGCGATATTAGCGGCTTCCGCCTTCAATACGGCTCCCGTCCCAACGACCCCATGCCCTTCGTCCTTACGCTGACGCCGCAGTATGTCGCGCGAGCTTTGGGAAAGTCGCGGCCGGTCACGTACCTCGAGATCGCGAAATACGTCCACGACAATGCCGGTGATCTCCGGGCAAAGGCCGCTTTCGAGAAAGGGCGCGGGGGCGTCACCCTGACTTTGGAAAACTGACGCGAGCCGGCGTTAGTCCGGCTTCCGCAAAAGCTCCGGCAGTTTCGCGATGTTCGCTGCGATGCGGCGCGCCTCGTCGCGCGTAAGCCGGCGCATGGCCATCCGGCGGGCCGGTCTAGAAAAAAGGACGAGGCGCCGCGGAACGGTCCATTTTGCACAGACTCAGCTCAAAAAGGGTCGCAGTGTCGGGTGGCGGCAGGCGTTCCGCGAGAGGTACGTTATGCCCAACAGTCAGCCATTTATCGAAAATAAGGACGCCGGAACGCTTGCGCAGGCGATCGTTGACACCGTCCGCGAGCCTCTTTTGGTACTCGACAAGGATCTTCGCGTACTCGCCGCCAGCCGCTCATTCTATTCGACATTCCAGGTAGCGCCGCGTGTCACACAGGGTGAACTCCTTTATGAGCTGGGCGACGGTCAATGGGATATTCCCGAACTCAGGGTGCTGCTGGAAAGGATAGTTCCGGAGCACAGTGTGATGGAGGACTACGAAGTTGAGCATCAGTTTCCCCAAATCGGGAAACGCACGATGCTGCTGAATGCCCGCAAGGTGTTCTACGAGGGCAATTCCCACACGACTCTTCTACTGGGCATTGAAGACGTCACCGCGCGACGCGCGTTAGAGCGCGAAAGGGAGGACCTTTTGCGAAAGCAGCAGGCGCTGTTGCAAGAGAAGGACGTCCTGCTTCAAGAAATGGAGCATCGGGTCGGCAATAGCCTGCAAATTATTGCCGCCATCATTCTCATGAAATCACGGATGGTGACCTCGGAGGAGACCCGACTCCAGCTGCAGGACGCGCACAAGCGCGTCATGTCAGTGGCGGCCGTGCAAAAATACCTCCACGCAACCGGGACCGCCGGCCCTGTCGAAATGGCGCCTTACCTGACGCAACTGTGCGACAGCCTCAAAACATCGATGATCGGCGATTACCGCCCGACGACGCTGAAGGTGACCAGCGATGCAGGTACCGTGACTTCGCGAGAGGCCGTAAGCCTTGGCTTGATCGTGACAGAACTTATTCTCAATGCCCTCAAGCATGCCTTCAAGAATGATAGCGACGATCGTCGGATCGCTGTCGGCTTCGCCATCGCTGGAACAAATTGGAAGCTTTCAGTTGTGGACAACGGAATTGGCGCACCGGTTGGCGTCTTTGCGCAGGCAAAATCTGGTCTGGGCACCAGCATCGTCAACGCGCTCGCCCAACAACTCGAAGCCCGGGTTGACGTTAAGAGCGGCCGTCAGGGCACATCGGTATCGGTTACTCATGCCACGTTTGCGAAAATGCCTATGAAGTATCCCAGGCAGCGAGCCCTTATTAGGCCGTCGTCAACTCGCGGGCATGCCTGACCACCGTATCGAGACTGTATGGCTTCCGCTCAAATCGTGAGCCCGCCGGCAATTCTTCCGGATGCGACATCCGCATTGCCGAAGTGACCATGATAGCGATACGAGGCCATCGGACGCGCACCATTCGCGCTAAAGCCAAGCCGTCGATTGCTCCAGGCATGCTAATGTCAGTAAATAGAAGCTGGACATTGGAATCCGCCGCTAGCAATTCGAGCGCCTGGTCACTGTTCGCAGCTTCGACCATCCGAAACCCAGCGTCTTCGAGCATGCCAACCGCCGCGAGGCGAACCAAGGTTTCGTCTTCGACGATAAGAATGATTTTGTGGGAGATCATCGTGGGCAACATTCTCTGCAGGACATACGTTCCATCGCCCAACGTACTTTGAATAGATTAAGAAAGTCGTGGTCCTTGCAGGTACTGCTGCCTGTCCCCCGGAGCCTCGTCGCCCCTTTTTGGAAGTGGTCCTTTTTGCACAAACTCGCATCGGGATACGCGAAACACTCGGCAGTGAACAAAAAAGAATTGTCAGAGGGACACGAAAGTTCAAGGACTACACGCACTATGCCGGACATTGTTTGAACCTAATTGAACCTAATGGCCGATACAACGGATCAGGAAGCACGTTTCCCTTCGACGCGACATGGCTACCGAATGGCTTACACTCGCCAATGCAATTCGGCCATCTCATAAATCCTGGAAAATACTCCGTCTGAAGCCAGTGATCATCGCGTGGCTACTGATAGGCGCTTCTTCCGCTTTCGCCGAGGGAGGAGAGAAGACTATCAAGTGCGTGACCTCAGAAATGGCGGCGCCTATGTCGAAGGCGCACTGCCCCCAATCCCAGCTTCTAGACAAAGCCTGAAAGGGCAACGGCTCCGTAGGGCCTGGGCGCGGCGTCCGCGAATGACAGCGGCACTATTTGGCACGACTAAACTGTTTAAAGTGGCACTAATTGGCACAATTGGTGTCAGGGTTTCGAACTAGTCATTTCCGTTAGCGCCTGATGGACGATTGGAAGCCGGCCGGAGAGCGGTGTCACTCGCTACTGCACCCCGGGCACTGGCAAAGGCTTTAGCTCGATGATTCCGGCCTCCTGCAATATGTTGAGCCGACGCTCAATCTCCGCCCGCAGTTCTTCCGCCGTCGCATCATCCTTGAAGTGCACCGGATTGCTCGCACCGCCGGCGACCTTCACTGCCGACAGGCGCGGGTGCCGATATGGCGCGGCCATCCCGGCAATACGTGTGGCCCTATCGAAATCCTCGTCGGACCTGGGCCGCGGTGCGTCTCGCCTTACCCTTCTGTTTGCCACTGGCACCGGCAACGGCCCGCGTGAAGTAGAACGTTGCCGAGTATTCCATTGATGTAGAGCATGTCGGCGATCTTGTTGGGATCACCCTCGACGCTCATGGCTTCCTGTGATTTGCGGAGCAGCGTTCGCTTATTTCGTGCCTGCTATGCGCGCCATGATAGTTCCGTTGGGGATTTCCTGGACGAACGTGAAAAAGCCGCCCAGGCTTGGGTGGCTTAGCTTTTGCTGGTGCTGCGTCGACTCGCCGCCGAGGAAGCTGAGGCAATTCTGCGTAAGGTAGAGGTGTCCGCGGCTGGGGACTCTTAATCCCAATCTTCCGGATCGAAGGCCTCCGTTCGGCGTTATGTGGGCGATATGCTTCCACATGCTGAAACCTTGTTGCGCCTGCTCGTGGCCGCCGTCTTTGGCAGCCTGATTGGCTTCGAGCGCGAACGCTTGCTGTGGGCGGCTGGCATCCGCACTCACATGCTCGTCTGCGTGGGCGCTTGCCTGTTTATGATCGTTTCGGCCTACGGTTTTGCCTCGGTGCTCGGTCCGAACGTCGTGCTTGATCCATCGCGCGTAGCCGCACAGGTCGTCTCCGGAATTGGCTTTCTGGGTGCCGGCGCGATCCTGGCGCGCGGTGAAATCGTCAGAGGACTAACCACTGCGGCCAGTATTTGGACTGTGGCTGCCATTGGTCTGGCTGTCGGCGGCGGTCTGTATTTTGCAGCGGGCGTTTCTACCGCCGTCATTCTTGCCATTCTCGCCGGTGTGAAGCCGTTGGAACAGATGTATCGCGACCGGAACCAAAGTTGCCGTCTTGTGGTCGAGGCAACACACGGATCACTGACGCCCGACTTGGTCAAACGAACGCTTGGAGTTCGCGCAGGTCAGATCAAGCGCCTTGTCGTCAAACCGGGAGAAGCGGCGGGCGTTGATGAAGTGACCGTTATTTTAACGCGGGTAGCTTCCCAAGATGCTCAAGCCTTTGCGGAGAAGCTGCAAAGCCTGTCGAACGTTAATCAGGTCAGTATTGTAACCCGCCGCGACGATCGTGCTTTACTCGATGCACTGTGAGGGCTGGTTTCGGAACGGTCCCATCATTTCGGAAACAGCTTATCGCGGATAAAGCGTGAAGTGGGTGTCAGCCTTATGCCGCGCGGTTTACGCCAACTGGCGCGGTCGATTTCTCGCTTATCCCCAATCTTGAGCATTCCGGCCGCTTTGTCGGTGATGAAGATCGCATCGCTCATCTTGCGGCCCGACCGGTGATTGGTGGCCTTAACCTGTTTCCATAGCCTCAAACGCCCGAGTTTTAGGTGGGGTAGTTCTTCTTTGATTTCTCGCCGGAGGCACTGCTTCTCCGTTTCGTTTCGGCGCTTACGACCGCCGGGAAACATCCACAGCTTGTCACCGCGGCGTCGAACGAGAAGGACGCGCCCCTTTTTTGACGTCACCAGCTTTGAAGACTTTGCCATTGCCGCCGAAGTTTCGGTTATCAATAAAGGTTTCCTACACAGAATAATATGCTCGAGTAAAAAAGGTCCCAACGAGGGCGTTCAGTTTTTGGAATAAAGTCTGCCCGCCGGGGCGATCTCAGCAAAAAAGAAGTCCCGACGGGTAGGGGCCACGTCGGGACGCAAGAGTTCCGCTGATTTACAAGAGATTTGTACTGCGGCGTCAATCGATTCGCAAAGGATACAGCCGCAACGTGCCTGGCACACGGCATCCTTTTGTTCATCCCGCGTTCATACCAAATCAGCTCGGGATGGTTCGGCTGCCGGATCGGAAATCGCGAGGGGCCCAGATGCGTAGCTGCATTGCTTTAATATTTGCGTTTCTCTGCGGAGTCGCGGCCGACACGGCGGCGCGGGCTGAAGAGTGTCCCAACAACCCCGACGCCTTGGGAACAAGCCGCGTGCTGCCGATCGATTTCTCTCAATTCCCGAAGGTGGGTGCCATGGCGGGCGCAGTTGCACTTCCTCTCGCCGACAAGGAGGTCGTCCTCACCTTCGACGATGGTCCGATACCGCCATACTCCACCCAAGTTCTCGACGCCCTGGGCGCCCAATGCGTGAAGGCAACGTTTTTCCTGGTCGGCGAAATGGCGCATTACCATCCTGCGATTGTCCGCCGCATTTTCGCTGAAGGGCATACCATCGGGACACACAGCGAAGATCACCCTCTGCGATTCGGCAAGTTATCCCGCGGCCTCGTTGAATGGCAGATCGACAAAGGCATCACTGACGTCGGCGTAGCGCTTGGCGATGACAGGCAAGTGGCACCGTTCTTTCGCGTTCCGGGCTTGGCACAATCCGACGTCATTGGCGATGAGCTAGCGGCCCGTCACCTCGTATGGTTCAGTCCCGACACTGATGCCAATGACTGGTATCGCGGTATATCATCGAAGAAGATCATTGCGCTGGCGATGAGTTGACTTGAGGCTCGCGGCAAAGGAATTTTATTGCTTCACGATATCCATCGCGCAACGGCCGACGCGTTGCCCGAACTGCTCAAGGAACTCAAGCAGAAGGGCTTTCACGTCGTGCACGTCGTGCCCAGCTCGGTCAATCAGTTCTAACAGAATCGCGCCTTGAGGCGTTCAATCGAACGGCGCAGGGGCTGACTGACGCCGCGCAGTGTCGCATCATCGGCTGTGTGCGCGATATCCTCATCATCTTAGGCGCAGCTTACTCATAAGCCGGGCCCGATGTTGGCTTCGCTCCCGAAAGCGATCGAATTGCTGTGCGACAACGGCGTGACGCGAAGGGCCAAAGGAGGAAATTAAAATGAATACGTGGATTACCACCGCCGGAGAGCCCGCCCCCCGGCGATGGACCTATAGAATTCCGATCATGCCGCGTGTCGGCCGGCGGCGAGTTCCTTGACTGCTTCCGTCGTCAGCGGCTGGCCGCCAATTCCCCAGTCGCCGCTGGTTACCTCCGAGATCTTTACCCAGGTCACACCGCGCATGTTCTCGCCTTCGATCGAGACCATGGCGTCGGTCAATTTTTGGATGATCTGGCGTTTTTGCTCAGGGCTAAACACCTTCTCGACTAGATGGACCTCTATGAGCGGCATCGTCATTCTCCCATGTTGGCCTCGCCAAGCGAGGATGAGTAACAACATGCCTGTCGCAGCCGAGCAAAGCTTTCAGAATGCTTTGATTTTAGCTTCAGAAGCGCCCTAGATATCCTCCACTTTTGCTGCCGCGAGAGATCGCTTCCAAACCGCTAAAATGTTAGTCTGGATGCGGATTAAGGCTGGGTCATCGGGTGTTCTGGCCGACCAATGATCATCTGCTTTGGCGAAGACTACGAGCTCGATGTAGAACGGCGTGAACTTAAGCGCGCTCAATTGCCGATTCACGTCGAACCTCAGGTCTTCGACTTGCTGGTTTATCTGGTGCAAAATCGCGATCGCGTCGTGAGTAAAGATGATGTTATCGCTTCGGTCTGGGCCGGCAGGATCGTCTCCGACTCGACCCTAACCAGCCGCATCAATGCCGCCCGGACGGCTGTTGGCGACAACGGCGGCGACCAGAAACTGATCCGGACCATCGCACGCAAGGGGCTCCGTTTCATCGGTGCCGTACGCACCAAACCAAACATCCTAGAACCGGCACAGGACGTCGATCCATCACAGGATGGAATGCGGGAAAGGACACGCCAGGTCCTAGCGCTGCCGGACCGACCCGCGATCGCCGTGCTGCCTTTCATTAACCTAAGCGGGGATCCGGAACAGGAGTACTTTTCCGACGGCATTAGCGAGGACATCATCACCGCGTTATCCAAGCTGCGCTGGTTTTTCGTAATCGCGCGCAACTCGTCATTCACCTACAAGGGCAACGCCGTCCATCTGAAACAGGTCGCATCGGAACTGGGTGTCGGTTACGTCGTCGAGGGCAGCGTGCGCAAGGGCGGCGACCGTGTCCGCATCACGGCACAGCTCAACGACGTCACCACTGGCAGCCACATCTGGGCGGAACGATACGATCGGGCTCTTGCAGACGTCTTCGCCGTGCAGGATGAGATCACCGAGGCCATCGTTGCCGCCATCGAGCCGCAACTCTATGCCGCGGAGAATTTTCACGCCAGGCGCAAACCGCCAGACAGCATGGACGCCTGGGATTTGGTGATGCGGGCGTTGTCGCATTACTGGCGGGTAACGCGGCAAGACAATGTAGTGGCGCAGGCGTTGTTGGAAAAGGCGATCAGTATCGATCCGAATTATGGCCAGGCGCTCGGCGTTCTTGCTACCAGTCATACGTTCTGCGCGCATATGGGCTGGGAAGACACGGCCAGGACGGCACCGATCGCTGAGCGCGCGGCATTGGCAGCCATTCGATCCGACACGGAAGACCCTTGGGCCCACCATGCACTGGCCAGCGTTTACCTGTTCGCGCGCCGTTTCGACAACTCGCTGGCTGAATTTGAGCTGGCACTCCGGCTCAATCCGAATTTCTCGTTGGCGCAAGGCTATTACGGCCTAGCATTGTCCTACTGTGGGCGTTGGCAGGAAGCCTATGAAGCGGCAGGCCGCGCTCTACGCTTGAGTCCCCGGGATCCCTTCTCGGCGGTCTATTATGGGATCGCCGCCTATTCTCAATTCGTTGGACGCAACTACGACGAAGCAATGCGGTTGGCGCGCGAGGCTATCCGTGAGCGGGGTGATTTCGTCGGCGGCCACCGCGTACTCGCCGCTGCAACGGGAATGGCTGGCCAGATCGATGCTGCTGAACTCGCTTTGCGGGCGCTCCGCCGTGCCCAGCCCAATATTTCTCTTAGCTGGATTGCGAACCATATGCCGATCCAAAGCGACGCTGAGCGCGACCACTATTTGGAAGCATTTCGCCGCGCGGGCCTGGACTGACGCGCGGCTTCAACGGCACCGGCCAAAATCAAGTCCGTCTCAAGCAAATATCAAGAAGCTGTCAAAGCGCGGCGGCGGCGGTTGCGGCATTGTCCGGGTGATGACCCGTCTCTGAAGTCATTTAAATAACGCAACGTAAAAGGGGGACCCGTTATGCAGCCCATCACGCATTACGCCAAGAGCGGTGAGGTACACGTCGCCTATCAAGTATTTGGCGAAGGTCCCGACCTCGTTATGGCGCCTGGTTTTGTCTCCCATATCGAAAACTATTGGGACGATCCGCGTTTTGCGCGGTGGTTGAGCAAGCTTGGAAGCTTTTGCCGTGTCGTGCTTTTCGACAAGCGTGGCACCGGCCTTTCCGACCGCGTACCCAATCTGCCGGCCATGGATGAGCGGATGGATGACGTTCGCGCTGTCATGGATGCGGTCAAAATTGAGCGCGCCGCCCAGTTTGGAATATCAGAAGGTGGCTCGCTTGCCGCGCTTTTCGCGGCGACCCATCCCGAACGGACCCAATCGCTAACCCTCTACGGCGCCTTTGCCCGTTTCCTCCACTGGATACCTGACGATGAGGGCTTTGACGCTTTGACCAGCTATATCGACGAACACTGGGGCAGCGGTCAGAGCCTGCCGAACTTTGCCCCGACGAAGGCCAACGATACCGCGATCCGGCAGTGGTGGGGCAAGTTCGAACGGCTCGGCGCCAGTCCATCAGCTGCAATCGCGCTGATGCGCATGAATTGTGAGATCGACATTTCCGGAATCCTTCACTCCATAAAGGTTCCAACCCTGGTTATCCACCTGACGGGCGATACTCTGGTGAGCGTGGAAGGCGGTCGCGAGCTGGCGGCCGGAATTCCCCACGCTCGGTTGGTCGAGATCCCGGGAATTGATCATCTCCCATGGCTCGACGCAGGCGACAGAATACTTGCAGAGATGGAGGACTTCTTGACGGGCTCACGATCGAACGCTGCCGTCGACCGAGTGCTCGCCACCGTCGTGTTCACCGACATTGTCGATTCCACCAAACGAGCCGGCGCCAGAGGCGATAGCGCTTGGGGCGACCTTCTGGAGGCGCACAACAAGACAGTGCGCCGGGAGCTTGCGCGCTTCCGTGGAAGAGAAGTGAAATCCCTCGGTGACGGTTTCTTGGCTACCTTCGATGGTCCGGCGCGGGCGATCCACTGCGCTGGGGCAATTCGCGATTTGTTGCATCAGATTGACCTTCCGGTGCGCATTGGCGTGCACACAGGCGAGGTTGAATTGGCGAAGGACGACGTGCGCGGGATTGCCGTACACATCGCCTCGCGCGTTGCGCACCTCGGCGGCACCGACGACGTGCTCGTTTCGCGCACGGTGAAGGATTTAGTCGCGGGCTCTGGCATTAAGTTCGAGGATTTCGGTATGCACGCCTTTAAGGGCATTCCTGACGCGTGGCAGGTATTTCGCGCCCTCGGCTGACCCGTCTCGCGCGCCCGATGTCAAATGCTTTGGCCCTTACGCGTGGACAACGAGCGGCCATGTCCCTTCTGGGTCATTTCGACCAGATAGCTGACGCTGCGCGGCCCACTTCCGCTTCGCCCCGAAAGCTGACGTCAGATCCTTACCGAGAATTGGTCGCGATGGGCCAATAGCCGAAGGAATCACCGAACGGCAGCGAACGGGAGTACTGATGTCCAAAGGAGCGAACTTATTGTAGCGCCTTCCAGAGGATTGCTCCGGTCATCAGATAGATGACGACCGAGCCGAAGGTCCAGCACGTGGCACGAAGCTCGTGCGAGCGCCCAGTCAGAACGACGTAAAAGTGAGCCAATCGCGAGAGTACATAGACCGAGAACAGGCTGGCGGCTGTCATGATCTCCGGCCCGGTGCAAACAAAAATCAGACCGGCAGCAAGGAAAAGGGGAATATTCTCAGTATCGTTTTGATTCATGCGACGCGAGCGCTCGACGTACTCGTCGGGCACTAGTTGATTCGGCCGTGGGTTCGGATTGGCGGGGCCCTTCTGTAGATCCTCCGGATAGCGAAATCCCCCATTGACCTTGAGCATACGAAAGACCGTGATCCAGGCTTGCGACATCATCTTCACGATCATGATCGCGGCGGCGACCGCGTACCAGCGGAAGACCGGATTGTCGAATGTCAGCAGATTCATTGGCTATCTTGCCCCCGTTGTCTGATATCATACCAAAATCGGGGATTTCGGCGATAGACGCCGCACCGCCCGCGTCCTGGGGCTGCCGGCCAGCATGAACGATACCCAGTCGATTGCTGATTGGCTGATAGACGGGGCTCGATCCGCCTCATCCGCGGAAGCGTTCCTGGCCGAATTTTGCGAACGGCTACGTAGTTGCGGCTTTCCAATTTGGCGTGTTGGTATGTTCATTTTGACGCTGCATCCCCAGGTCATGGGCCAGCGCTTCCTTTGGCGGCCCGATCAGCCGGTCGAAGTAACTTACGGGTCGCACGAAACCTTCGAGACCGAAGAATTTCGTAGAAGCCCCGTCCGGTACGCCGTCGACAATCGGGTTTCGCTTCGCCGCAAACTCGAAGACGACAGCTGCCCCGTCGACATTGCGCTCCTAGGTGAACTTAAGGCACAAGGAATCACCGATTATCTCGTAATGCCTTTGTTCTTTGCCGATGGCACCATTCATGCCGCGAGTCTGTCGACACGGGAGTCCGGCGGCTTTGCCGACTCGCAAATTGCGGCTCTCACGCAGCTGAGTGCACCGTTAGCTCGGGTTGCCGAGGCGCAAGCACTCCAACGTAAAGCGAGCGTTCTCCTGGAGACATATGTCGGTCCCCATGCCGCGGCGCGTGTGCTTGCCGGACAAATTCGGAGAGGCGACGCCACGAGCATAAACGCGGCGATTTGGCTGTCGGATATGCGGGGCTTCACGCAATTGGCCGATCTAGTGCCGCCGCGGACTCTCGTCGGCGCTCTTAATCGCTATTTCGACTGCCAAGTCCCCGCGATCCTGAAACATGGGGGCGAAGTACTCAAATATATGGGCGACGGCCTGCTGGCCATTTTTGAGATTTCGAAGCATGGCAACAATGAACATGCGGTTTGCGATGCCGCCCTCAACGCGGCGCGCGAGGCACGATCCGCAGTCGCGGCTGCATCAGCCCTCCCCGATGGTAACTTCGACTTGAAATTCGGATTGGCACTTCACCTCGGTGAGGTGCTGTATGGAAATATCGGTAGTGAAAACCGGCTAGATTTCACTTGCATCGGACCAGCGGTGAACCTTGCCGCTCGCATCGAAAAACTGACTGGCGAATTGGGCCGTACCGTTTTGGCCTCCGGCGCATTTGCAGACCATTGCGAAGACGAATTCGCGCCGGTCGGCACGTTTGTTCTGCGCGGCTTTGGAACTGCTCGGACGATATTCGGCCTAAAAGACGAGGCTCGGGCGTAACAGGAACTGCAAACCACGTCCGCTTTGGGGTCACCAGGCGACATTGGACGGTCGCCGAGCCAAGTCCGCTTCACTCCCAAAAGCGGAAATCGCCCAGCATCGTCCCCATGCCCGCTTGGGGCCATGAGCCGACATGGTCGGTTGCCCACCTAAGAGACAAAAGGCGCCTTCGCGTAGCTAGAGTTCCGCTGTGAGCACGCTATTGCGCTATCCCGCCGCTGTCCGCGGACGAAGACAAGGCCACCGAGCGTCGATTGTCCGTTCTTAAGGAAGTTCTTTCAGTCGGTTGGCAGGACGTGTGTGGTCCAATAATATCCCCGCCTTCCTATGCAGACCATGGCCCAGGCAGCTGCGCTGTCGTTTTGGAATGACGTCGGAGAAGTCTGTGAGCGAGATTGCGACACCCGCTGACTCATCTCCCAAGCGATCGATTCACGATTTCTTGGCAGGAGGCGGAGAACTCGGGGCGCTGATGCGCGCCTATCCTTGGGATGCGACCGAGCTAGGACCTACTGCTTCATGGCCTCAAAGCTTGAAGATGGCCGTCCGCATCATGCTGACTTCTCTTCAGCCCATCTGGATCGGATGGGGAAAGGACCTCACCTACCTCTATAACGATCCATACAAGTCGATCATCGGCGGCAAACACCCTTGGGCGTTGGGCCGCGCGACGCACGATGTGTGGCGCGAAATCTGGCAAGACATCGAACCGCTGCTGGACACGGCACTCGGCGGCGACCAAGGGACCTTCGTCGAGTTCTCAGCTCCTCATCATGGAGCGCAATGGCTATCCCGAAGAGACGTATTACACCTTCTCGTATAGCCCCATCCCGAACGACGACGGAACCGTCGGCGGTATCTTTTGCGCCAACAGCGACGATACTCAACGGGTTATAGGGGAACGACAACTCGCATTGCTGAGGGATCTCGCCGCCGAGGCGGCTGCTACACGCAACTGGCAACAAGCTTGCGAGCACAGCGCGGCCGCCCTTGAAAAAAGCTCGCGTGATCTGCCATTTGCGCTGATCTACATCGCTGAATCTGGCAGTTCGGCGGCGAAGCTAGTAGCAACATCAGGGATCGAGCGGGGCCATCTGGCCGCACCGGAGGCGATCGCTCTCGATCGCCCATCGCCTTGGCCGGTGGGTGACGTCTTGCGCTCCCACAAGCTTCAAGTGGTTTCAGACCTTCGGACCGTCTTCGATGTTGACCTCCCCGCGGGGCCCTGGCCATTCGCTCCGAAGCAGGCCGCCGTGGTTCCGATTCTGCCAGCCGGAGAAACCGGACGGGCCGGCGTTCTTGTCGTGGGTCTCAGCCCGGTTCGACTATTTGACGACAACTATCGCGGGTTCCTGAGCCTCGTAGCCGGTCAGATCGCAGCCGCCATCGCCAACGCGCAGGCATATGAGGAAGAACGCCGGCGTGCCGAGGCTTTGGCAGAACTTGACCGTGCCAAGACAACGTTCTTCTCCAATGTCAGCCACGAGTTCCGTACGCCTCTGACTTTGATGATCGGGCCCATCGAGGACGTCTTGAATGACGCATCCTCGACAGCCGTAGCCCCGGTTCATCGTGGCCGGCTTGAAGCGGCGCATCGCAACACCTTGCGCGTTCTTAAACTGGTAAACTCGCTACTCGATTTTTCACGCATCGAGGCGGGGCGTATTGATGCCAGCTTCGAGCCGATAGACCTCGCGAGGCTAACGGCGGAACTGGCTTCCAACTTTGAATCGGCCACCAAAAAGGCCGGGCTTGTGCTGCGTATCGATTGCCCGAAGCTCCCCCAACCCGTCTACACCGATCGCGATATGTGGGAGAAGATTGTCCTCAATCTTCTCTCGAATGCATTTAAGTTCACTTTTGAGGGTGAGATCGCGGTTGAGCTCCGCAACTCTGCCGATGGGCGCTCCGCGGAACTGACGATACGCGATAGCGGCGTCGGTATTCCTTCGTCTGAGCTGCCGCGGCTTTTCGAACGTTTTCACCGGATCGAGGGGCAACAAAGCCGGTCATTTGAAGGCTCCGGAATTGGATTAGCTCTGGTCCAGGAGCTGGTGAAGCTGCATGGTGGTCTCATCCGCGCCGAAAGCGATGTCGGCAGGGGCACGGTATTCACGATTTGCATACCCTATGGGACCGATCATCTATCGGCGGATCAAATCGGCAATGAACGCGCGCCCGCCTCAACATCGCTGCGCGCCGAGGCCTTCATTGAGGAGGCGTTGCGGTGGCTGCCGGCCATCGAAACCGCGAGCGAGACTGGCGGGCGAGCCGACGATACACCCGAAATGCTGTTCCAAGGGAAAACAGCCGGCGCCCGCATCCTGGTGGCCGACGACAATGCCGATATGCGCACCTACGTCAGCCGTCTGCTTCGACCGCGATGGGAAGTGGAAACGGTTTCGGACGGCTTAAATGCGCTCGCAGCAATTCGGACAAAAAAGCCTGACCTGATATTGACCGACGTGATGATGCCTCGCCTGGACGGTTTCGGGTTGCTACGCGAAATCAGGCATGATCACGATTTGCGGGATATTCCGGTGATTGTTCTCTCGGCGCGCGCCGGAGAAGAAGCGCGGGTCGATGGCCTTGACGCGGGTGCCGACGACTATCTGACGAAGCCATTCTCCGCGCGCGAACTGATTGCGCGTGTGAACGCCAATCTCGAGATGGCGCGATTGCGCCGCGAGACAACACGCGACCTTCGAGAAAGCGAAGCGCGCTTCCGGAATATGGCTGAGAACGCGCCTGTGATGATGTGGATGACAGACCCCAGCGGATCGCTCATCTATCTAAATCGTCTCTGGTGCGACTTTACCGGGCAATCGAACCAGGAAGCGCTGGGATTAGGCGCCTGGGATACCGTGCATGCTGACGATCGCGACCGATCGCAGCGTATTTTTTTCGACGCTAACACAGCTCGTGAAGCGTTTCAGATCGAATATCGTTTGCGTCACCACGATGGAATTTATCGCTGGGCCTTGAGTGCTGCGGCGCCTCGTTTTAGCGACGATGGAGAATTTCTCGGATACATCGGCTCGGTCATCGATATCGAAGATCGCAAGAAAGCCGAACAGATACTACGCCAAGCTAACGAAATGCTGGAAAGGCGCGTCGCGGCCGTGGTCGCGGAAAGGACCGAAACCGAGGCGCAATTGCGTCATGCGCAAAAAATGGACGCGGTGGGTAAACTCACCGGAGGTGTCGCGCACGATTTCAATAATGTCCTGCAGATCATCGGCGGCAATCTTCAGCTCTTGGTCCGCGATGTCGCTGGCAACCTTCGCGCCGAACAACGGCTGCAAACCGCGATCGCAGCCATTTCTCGCGGATCAAAATTAGCATCGCAACTGCTGTCTTTCGGACGGCGACAAGCGCTGGCGCCCAAGGTGATCAACCTTGGCCGCTTGATCCGAAGCATCGACGAAATGCTACGCCGAGCGCTTGGCGAGGGCGTGGAAATCGAAACGATCATCGCCGGCGGCCTATGGAACACATTCGTCGATACGTTGCAGGTTGAGAATGCGATTCTGAACTTGGCGATCAATGCGCGCGACGCGATGGGCGGCCACGGCAAACTCACCATCGAAGCCGGGAATGCGTTCCTCGATGATGACTATGCGGCCCGGCACGCTGAAGTAACAGCGGGTCAATACGTGGTGATTGCCGTTAGCGATACCGGTAGCGGAATTTCGCCAGATATTTTGGACCATGTGTTTGAGCCGTTCTTTACGACTAAGCCGGAAGGTCAAGGCACCGGCTTGGGGCTCAGCATGGTCTATGGTTTTGTGAAGCAGTCGGGGGGCCACATCAAGCTCTACAGCGAGCCAGGTCAGGGCACCACGGTTCGCCTTTATCTACCGCGAACACGCGAACTTGAAGACGTCGAAACCGACACCGAGATCGGACCCGCAACGGGCGGCACAGAGACGGTGCTTGTTGTCGAAGATGACGAGGAAGTGCGGAGTACCGTGGTGGATATGTTGTCCGACCTAGGCTATCGGGTGCTGAAGGCGAAGGATGCCCAAAGCGCATTGGCGATTATCGAAAGCGGCGTGCCGGTTGATCTATTGTTCACGGACGTTGTCATGCCGGGCGCCTTGCGCAGCCCCGAGCTCGCCCGGAAAGCCCAAGAGAGGCTGCCCGGGATCGCCATTTTGTTTACATCGGGATACACGGAAAACGCGATCGTGCATGGCGGCCGGCTCGATCATGGGATCGAACTTCTCAGCAAGCCCTATACCCGCGAAGCGATGGCGCGCAAAATCAGGCATGTCCTGCGGAATCAAGGGCAGCGCATTGCTGCCCGATCGGTATCGGCCGCCGTTTCGCCGCGACGGACCAACACCGTCGGGACCGGCTCTCCGACGCGCGCGCTCCATATCTTGCTGATTGAAGATGATTTGTTAATACGGCTCACAACTGCTGATATGCTGACCAATCTCGGGCATTCAGTAATGGAAGCAGCGAATGCCACAAAGGCTCTAGAGATGCTCGACAAGAGTCTTTTTGATGTGATGGTGACCGATCTGGCACTACCTGGCATGTCGGGGGACGAAATTGCCGCAAGAGCCGTAAAGCAACAACCCCGATTAAGAGTCATCTTTGCGACCGGACGCGAACCGCCGCAAACGCGCAGTGGGGAGTTGAAAGGAGCTGTGTTTCTTCAAAAGCCGTATGACGAACGGCAGATCGCGAGTGCAATCAACACCGTGATTTCGCTACCGGCCAGCTAGAGAACCGATCGTGGTGGATCAGGGTTCCGTTCTCGATTACACCGTGGGCTCAACAGGCATTGGAAGTCGAAGTCCGCTTTGGGCTAGAAGCGTTCGTTAGCCCCGCGGTCATCTCGCCTATTGGTCGGGCACGTCTACGCGAGGATCGTCAGCCCGCACGGAAGTTTGCAATTGGGCAGGATCAATCTTCTCACGCTGCGCCCACTCGACAAGGTTTGCCGGGCGATAGGTTGGATTGGCGCGCCACCGCTCGAACACGCTGGCGTCGATGGTCTCGTTGACGTTGATGTGGCTTCCATCTTCTCGAACGTCCGGCTCTTGGCCGATGGTGCGATAACGGGGCGCTGAAACCAGAGCGTACAATCCATAGCCAAACGACTTATAGGAGTCCGCAATCGGCGCCCTTAGAGCGTCACCATCCAGATCGACTTCCGATCGGAACGAAAGTCCCTGCGATTCCGCTTTCTTCATCATCCACCGCAGGGGGGCCTGGGCGAGCAGATCGGTCTCGTAGCCGCCGCCAACGTTGGCGTGGGCACCTACAAACCAACGCTGCTCAACGCTGGAGAGCGTGCGCGGTTGAGCGATGACCGCGTTTGGATTTTTCGGATGACGAACATCCCACAGCGTCGGAGCGAAGTCATTTCGGTGCTCATCGATGGCAAGCGCGTGATAGCCGTTGAGGATGTGAATACGCAATCCCGTCTGGAGATAATCAAACTGGGAGCGGCTAATACCCTCAATATTCCCAGTCGCCAGACCGATCGACCCGACGGTGTCCCAAACGCCGATCACTTTCACATTCGCAAGCTGGGAGTACCTAAGCAGCCACTTCTCCTGTTCGGTTAGCTTGCTCGTGTCTCCGGAGGTTTCCATCTCCTTCAACCGCCAGATGCTTTCCTCGTTACCCTTTTTGTAGCGATCAAAGAGTTCGGTCACGCCGATAGGTGCGCCTGCTTTCAAGATTCCCTCGATGGCGACCAATCCAGCCAGGGCTCGGGCTGTGAATGCCCCCCGACTGAAACCGAAAATGAAAATTTCATCGCCAGCGTTGTAGTTTTCGATAATCCACTCGTAGGCCAGACGGATGTTTTCATCGAGGCCTTGGCCGAATATTCCACCCATGACGCCGTTGACGCCGAGTTCGTAGTAAACGAGCTGGGGTTTGCCATCCTTGCTCTTCGCGGCGGTCAACGCCCGCATGCGCCAGACATTCGTATTGCTATCGACGCTATTCCATGTACCGTCGAGAAACACCGCGAGGCGCTTTTGCTGCTGCTCTGCACCTGTAAAGTTCGGCTGATTGCCACTTTTCGCCGACGGACGGCCAATGATCACTCCGATCGCGACGATGGCGACGACGCCAAGAAGTAGGGCGACCCAATGTGCGATCCGCTCGATCAATCGCAGAAACTTTATGTCCTCATTCCCCGCTGCATGGCGCTGGCCGACCGACGAGAGAATCGGCGACATAGCCAGAGAATACGCCGCCTGCTGATTCGGGGCACATCGCGCGCTCAGACATCGCGCTTTCTACTTGGGCGGATTTCCTAACCCATCTGACGGCAAATTCGGGTGGACGACGTTCAAATAAGGGCCGCTTCGTTGACTTCACGCTCGGGACCCGCAGGTCCGCTTTGGGTCAAACGCTCAGTCCAGCTGTCTCGGCATGTCGGCTTCACCCCAATTCCGGACATATACTGCAAGGCAACGAACCGACGCACGGCCCCCGGCTAGGACCCCGTCGCGGGCATTTGCTCGAGCCGGCTCGGTGCCTTCGGCTCATGGTCCAGCGCAGCGAGAAATCGGTCTGCCCAGTGTTGGATGTCATTGTGTGAGAGCACCCGGAACAAAGCGTCGTGCCGCTCGCGCCGCTCGGCGAGCGGCATCGAGAGCGCCTGTCCGATGGCCGCCGCGACACTGTCGGGATCGTAAGGATTGACTAGCAGCGCCTCTCGGCATTCATGAGCCGCGCCAGCGAACCGCGATAGGATGAGCACACCCGGGTCGGCAGGATTCTGCGAAGCGACATATTCCTTGGCGACGAGGTTCATGCCATCGCGCAGCGGAATGACGAGCCCGACGCGGGCGGCGCGATAAAGCCCGGCAAGTGTCGAATGACTGTAGGTGCGGTTGACGTAGCGGATCGGGGTCCAATCCGCCTCCCCGTAGGTGCCGTTGATGCGTCCCGCCGCCGATCCAATTTCTTGTTCCATGTCGGCATATTCTGGAATCTCGGTCCGGCTTTTGGGTGCGATCTGTAGATAAGTCACTTTACCCCGCCAGTCAGGTTGCGTTTTCAGAAATAGCTCGAAGGCCGAAAGGCGATTGGCGATTCCTTTCGAGTAGTCCAAGCGATCAACCCCGATGATCAGCGCCCGTCCATTGAGGCTCCCGATCACCTGCTTGACGAACGGCAACTGTATCGAACGTTGGGCAAGCTCGGCGAAACCCGCAGTTTCGATCCCAACCGGGAATACCGCGATCTGAATTGTCCGATCGGCGAGCACGAAATTGAAGTCGCGGCTGTGCAGGCCGCATTCTCGCGTAAGATATCGGCTGAAATTGAAGGCGTCATCGCCGGTCTGGAACCCAACGAGGTCGTATTCGCAAAGCGATGGAACAAGACGCTCGTGGTTGGGTAGTGCGGCAAGCATTTCCGGTGGGGGACACGGTATGTGGAGAAAAAAGCCGATACGATTCTTATGTCCGCGCTCACGCAGCGCCCTGGCAAGTGGAATCAGATGATAATCATGCACCCAGACCAGGTCGTCAGGTCCCAGTACTTGGTGTAATTCGCGCGCAAAATGATCGTTGACACGCAGATAACCACTCAGGTCTCGCCGCGAGAACTCGGCAAGATCGATTCGATAATGCAGGATCGGCCAGAGCACCCGATTCGTGAAGCCGTTGTAGTATTCGCGGTAGTCCTCTTTGGAGAGATCGAGTGTGATGTAGCTAATACCGTCGCGTTCCGCCCGCTGCGTCGAAATCCTGGTGCTGGCGCCGATCTTTCCGCTCCAGCCGAACCAAATGCCGGATTTTTGTTTGAGCGCCGCGTTGACAGCGACTTCAAGTCCGCCTGCGCGAGCCTTCGCATTTTTGTCCGGAATCGCGACTCTGTTAGAAACGATAACAAGATGCGGCAATAGCGGCGCTCTCCGCGATACTGACTGGCCCTTACGCGGCCCCGGCCCGCAATGCTAGTTGAGAGTTGGCGCCCACGCCAGCGTTGCGAAGCGAACTGAGTGGCATCCGGGCGTCGGCGGAAATGACAGAACCACCCACCGGAGCGTCCCGTGGCACTATTTGGCACAGCTGGAAGTCGCTCGTAGATCGGTGCCACTCGCTACTGCACTCATCCTTTCGCAACACTGAGGTTGGCTAGAATAGCAGTGGACCTTAACTACCTTGGTGATGCCGTGCTTCGATCCACTTAAGCACTTAACCCGTCTTTGGTCGCTTCCGCGCGCCGCGATAACACAAGGGCGGCAACGTCCGGCTTTAGGAGTATTTTTATCCGATTATCCTTTGTTTTCAGGGCCAAACGATCATAAAAAATGATATTTATTATATTTTCCGCGGTATTCTGAGAATAGACGTTGGCGGAGCAGATTGCGTCCCGTTACGCATCACCTCACGCACCTAACGTTTCATCCAGGAGCCTGTGAATGGCATTCCGGATAGCGCGAAGGTCATCACGTGCGCCGGCTTCCAGCAGCTTCCGTCGGATTAGCTCGGTGATTTCTGTTTCGCGTAACTCAATCGTCAGACATCGAAGACCCGCGTGCCGCCTGCTGCGGTGCGCGCGCATGCGTTCGGCCGCAGAGCCTGCAATCGGCGGGGTCGTGGGTTCGCTGGTCGTCTCGGCGTGATCTGACATGTTACACCGTAGGCACATCGGATGCCTGAGCGGCCATTTTACCTGATTCACGCCGGGCCTTCATCCGGGAATGCGTGCGGGCGCCGCCAGTTTGGCAAGGCCCCGGACTTGCATCGGCTTATTTGTGACTTCCGTCACTTCTCACTGAGGCGGCTTCGCTAAAGCAACGTCAGTTGGTTTGAGCGGCTGTCCCCATCTCCCCGACACGCCCGCCGCTTGAAACGACGCCCGGACACGCCTCTCGCCGCGCCGGCTGTGCGATGGGCTCTACTGTCTACCAAAGCCGGGCAACATCGACCGCTCCAGAATAAGTGGATACGAGAAGCCACGACCCTAGCAGAGGTGAGGGGAGTGCGGTAAATCTGCGTTCCTGGGTCAATGGGCTGATTTCGCCCCTCACCTCGGATAAGGCTTTGACTTATCGGGAATGTGCCACAACTCTCCTGGGCACCATTTGCTCAATTCTTGTGTGATCCGTTGGGCTTTTCCTAAGGAAAGCCGCGTCGACTGGCTCGCTTCCGCCCCAACAAGGATCGCACGATGGTCCGCCTGTCGATCAAGCGCAAAATTATTGGCATCGCGCTGATTTTGATCGCGCTGATGACCGTCACGGCGCTGATCTCGCTCATCCTGGTCATGCAGGTGTCCGGCCGCCTGGAAGAGCTGAGCCAGAGCTACGCCCCCGCCTATGCGTCCTTGGCGCGGGCCGACGTCTCCTCGCTCGAGCGGGCCTTGGCGCTCCGCCGCATGGTGATCGAGCGCATGGAGCCGACACCGGACGAGGCCCACTATGCCGACGCGCACAAGCGCTTTGAGGAAAGCGGTGCCACCGTCGATCGCGAAGTCAAGGCGGCACGCACTCTCCTCGATGGCCTGATCGCCAAAGGCTCCAGTTTCCGCGATACGGCGGCGCTCGTTCGCATCGCTACCCGCCTGGGCGATTTGATCGACGGCACGCGCGTTCAACTCAACGAGGAAGTCGCGCGCTTGCTGGCGCGGCTCGATAGCGGCGACAGCAAGGAGATCGCCGAATCGCTGCAACGCGTCGATGAACTGCGCGACGAGCTTGACCGGCAGCTGGACGACGTGCGCACCGAGATGGTCAATCTGTTGCAGGCCAACTCGAGGGCGACGATCCGCCGTCAGCAGACGGTGGTGATCATCGCCATGGTGCTCACCGGGCTGGCCGCTGGGCTCGGGCTTGTCTTCTCGATCTTTGTCAGCACCGGTTTGACGAGGCCGGTTCAGCGCCTGCTGGAGGGCGCACGAGCGGTCGAACGCGGCGAGCTTGATCGTACGCTCGCCGTTACCTCGCAGGACGAGATCGGCCACCTGACCGTTGCCTTCAACCGCATGGTCGAACAGCTGCGCCTGAAGGAGCGCATCCGCGAAACCTTCGGACGCTATGTCGATCCGCGCATTGTCGAAGGGCTGATCAGCGGACCGGCTTTGGCGGCAGAAGGCCAGCGCCGCGTCATGACCGTGCTGTTCTGTGACGTCAAAGGCTTCGTCGGCGTCAGCGAGGAGATGACCCCACAGGGCCTGGTGCGGGTAATGAACCGGTATTTCTCCATAATGTCGGCGCCGATCCACGAGCACGGCGGCATCATCGACAAATATATCGGCGATGCCATCATGGCCTATTGGGGCCCGCCCTTCACGCCCGATGCTGATCAGGCGCGGTTCGCCGGCTTGGCGGCGCTCGACATGCTGGGGCGCGTTGCGCCGTTTCGCGCCGAACTGCCGGAGCTTCTCGGCTTGCGCAACGTGCCGATTTCGTTCGACATCCGCATCGGCATTGCGACCGGAGAGGCGCTGGTCGGCAGCATCGGCTCCGACGTATTGATGAGCTACACGGTGATGGGCGAAACCGTAAACTTGGCGTCGCGTCTGGAAGGCGCCAGCAAGCTCTACGGCAGCCACATCCTGGTGTCGCAGGCGACCGCCATGGCGGCCGGCGACGCGATCGAAGTGCGCGAGATCGATCGCGTGGCCTTGGTCGGACAAAGCCAGGCGCGTCCGATTTACGAGATCATCGGACGGAAAGGCGGCCTGACGGCCAATCAAATTGAGCTGCAAAGGCAGTATGCCGAGGGCCTCGCCGCCTACCGGGATCGCCGTTGGGAAGATGCGCGGGCCGCTTTTACCGCAGCGCTCGCGGCGGTGCCGGACGACGGGCCGACGAACGCCATGCTCAAGCGTCTTGACACCATGGCTGCGGCGCCGCCGCCGGAAAACTGGGACGGCGCCTGGTATCTCGATCAGAAATAAGCGCGCCGCGGCGACTAGACCATGATCCGATCAAATCGAAGCGGATCATGGTCTAGAATTTTGTGTTGGTACATGATCTTTTCCGAAAACCGGTATCCACCCATCGGGTCAAGCCCTAGGGCATGCTTTTCGGGATCATGCACGGATAGCCCGTCTACATTTCCACCTGGCCGCCGAGTTCGATCACCCGGTTGGGCGGAATGCGAAAGAACTCGGTGGCGGGCTGCGCATTGCGGTGCATGAAATCGAAGACCTGCCGCCTGATCCCGCTAAGGCGGGAGTGCCCGGAGGCCACGATGGTGACCCGTCCGACAAAGAACGACGTGTCCATCATGTTGAAGTCGAGTTTTCGCGCCCGGCAGTCTTCCAGCACCTGCGGAATGTCCGGATGCTCCATGAAGCCATAGCGCACCCGCACGGAGTGGAAGTTGTCGCCGAGATGGCTGGTCTGAATGCGATCTTCGGGCGCGATACGCGGCACGTTCTCGGTCACCACGCGTAAAATCACGATACGCTCGTGCAGCACCTTGTTGTGCTTGAGATTGTGCAGGAGCGGCACCGGCACCATGTCGAGCCGGCTGGTCATATAGACCGCGGTGCCGGGTACGCGGGTCTTGGTGTGAACTTGGCGGATGAAATCCGACAGCGGGTAGGTGTCGCGCTCGAGCGCGCGCAACAGCACATGGCGGCCGCGCCACCAGGTCGACATCAAAAAGAATACGATCGCGGCGACCACGAGTGGAAACCAACCGCCTTCGAACACCTTCATCATGTTGGCACTGACGAACGCCAGATCGACCAGGACGAACACCCCGGCCACGCCGAGGCTGAGCGGCAGGCTCCATCCCCACACTTCGCGCATCGTCAGGAACATCAGCATCGATGTCAGCAGCATGGTCGTCGCCACCGCGATGCCGAAGGCGGCGGCGAGGTTGTCCGAGGATCGGAAGCCGAGCGTGAGACCGAGCGTCAGAAGCATCAGCGCCCAGTTGACGAAGCCGATATAGATCTGGCCGTAGCCGGCGTCGGAGGTCTGCACGATGTGCAGCCGTGGACACAGCCCGAGCTGGATCGCCTGCCGGGTCATGGAAAAGGCGCCACTGATGATCGCTTGGCTGGCGATGATCGTCGCCACCGTTGCGAGTATGACGAGCGGCACCTGCAAGGCGGTCGGGCACAGCGAGAAAAACGGATTCGCGCCGCCGTTGCCGTCGACCACGATCGCAGTTTGGCCGGCATAGTTGAGCACCAGGCAGGGCAGCACCAGCCCGTACCAGGCGACGCGGATCGGCCAGGCACCGAAATGCCCCATGTCGGCGTAAAGTGCCTCCGCCCCGGTCGCGCAGAGGAAAACGGCGCCGAGTACCAGGAAGCCGGTCAGGCCGTGGCCGAACAGATAGGCGAAGCCGTAGCGCGGATCGAGCGCCACCAACACATCGGGATGCTGCACGATTCCGCTTATTCCGAGCACGCCGATGACAAGAAACCACAGCGTCATGATCGGACCGAACAGCTTGCCGATGCGGTCGCTGCCCTGCGATTGCAGGGCGAACAGGCCGACCAGGATGACCGCCGACAAGGCGACGATGTAGGGCGCAATCGCCGGCACCGGGGTTTTCAGCCCTTCGAGCGCGCTCAACACCGAGATCGCCGGCGTAATGGCGCCGTCGCCGTAAAGAAGGGCGGCGCCGAGAAGCCCGAGCGCGATCACGACCACGCGTTCGCCGTGCTTGATGCCGAGAAGCGACATCAGCGCCAGGATGCCGCCTTCGCCCTCGTTATCGGCGCGCATCACCACGGCGACGTATTTGACGGACGTCGTGATCAGGAGCGTCCACACGATCAGCGACAGCATGCCGATCGCGGTCTCGGCGGTGGCGCCGCCGGCCCAATCGAGCGCGGTCTTCAGGGTGTAGAGCGGGCTTGTGCCGATATCGCCATAGACGACGCCCAGTGCGCCAAGCATCAGCGCGCCCAGACGCCCGTGCGGCGATGCCGACGTACTTTCAGCGACGTTGGTTGCGGTCGTCATAAACTGCTGATGTGCACGCGATGCGCGACGGTTTGGTGACGTTGCGGGCTTTTGGCGTTGTAGCAACGAACTACCTTACGGTCGATGCTTGAAAAATTGCTACCGGGCTCGCGCCCGACCTGCGGGGATTAGCAAATCATGCACTCCCGGCTACATTTGGGAGAAATGGAGGCTCATTTGACAGAGGCAGACCGGAAGACGGCGCTGGTCACCGGCTCGACCGATGGCGTCGGCCGCGTGGTGGCGAAGAGGCTCTCCGAACGGGGCTGGCGCGTTCTCGTGCACGGACGCGACCGGGATCGCGGCCATGCCCTGGTCACCGAGATCGAGGCGGCCGGCGGGACCGCGGAGTTCCTGCCGGCCGACCTGTCTTCGCTGGTCGAGGTGCGCGGTCTTGCCAACACGGTCACGGAGAAGACCGGGCGGCTCGATCTCCTGATCAACAATGCCGGGCTCGGCACCGGCGGTCCGCGCGCGATCCGGCAGACCAGCGCCGACGGGTATGAGCTGCGTTTCGCGGTAAATTACCTTGCCGGTTTCGTGCTGACGCATTTGCTCCTGCCCCTGATCAAGGGCAGCGCGCCTGCGCGCATCGTCAATGTTTCCTCGGTTGGTCAGGAGGCGATCGATTTCGACGACGTCATGCTGACGCGCGGCTATAGCGGCTTGCGCGCCTATCGTCAGAGCAAGCTCGCGCAAATTCTGTTCACCATCGACTTGGCGCGCGCGCTCGCGGATTCAGGCATAACCGCCAACGCGCTACACCCCGCGACCTATATGGACACCGCCATGGTGCGTCAGTCCGGCGTCACTCCGATCAGCAGCGTCGACCAAGGCGCTGCAGCAATCCTCAGGCTCGCGGTATCGCCCGAGCTAGACGGCAGAACCGGCCTCTTTTTCAATGGCCAGCAGGAAGCACGGGCTGATGCGCAAGCCTATGACGCTGAAGCGCGGCAAAGGCTCAAGGCGTTGAGTTTCAAGCTCGGCGGCTTGTCGGCCAACGAATACGCCGCCCTTTGAATGCAGAGAAGGGGAAGGGGCCCGGCTCTCCCGGGCTCCTTGTCGGCTTAGGCGATTACTTGCTGTTGTCGTTGTTCTTGTCGCGCACCCACGTCGTCGTGCTGCTGTCGTATTTGAAGCCGGGCGCGTTCTTGAGGCCGTCCTTGGTCGCGTTCATGACCAGGTGCATTTTGTTGTTTTTGGTGGTCGCGTTGACATCTTGAAACGGAACCGCGACATCCTTCTCGCCGGCGCCGAGGAATCCGCCGACCCCCACGATCAACGTGCTGACCTTGCCGGATTTGTCGACCAGAACGTCCATGATCTCCCCGATCTTGGCGTCATTCGGATCGTAGACGTCTTGCTTGTACCAGTCGGTCACGGTCATGGCGTTCGCCGGTATCTCGGTTTGCACTTTAACCATGTCCTGCGCGGCATAGGCCGCCACCGAGAGCGTGCCGATCGCCGCGGCGGCAAAAATAGTTTTGAGCATGCGTTTCTCCCTTCGGAACTCGCGTTGGGTGAGACATTCGCTAAGTGCGACGCCATCAAACAAGCGCCGCATCGTTAGTCCTTGGCTGAACGTCCGGAGACAGTGTTCGTTCCGTGACAACGCCGGTCGACACCGCGTTCGAATGCCGCCGGACGTGTTGATGGATTTGCGCTTTGACTAAAGTCGCGCAGCCGGAAAGGCGGCGGTGATGACGATCAAACAAATCTGCGATGACCGTGGATGCGTGGCGCTGCCGACCGGGGTGCCGGGAATGGCGGCGCGATGGAAATCGTCCGTTCGACGGTTTCGCCGCCGCGCCGCCGGCACGATCGATTCTGACGGGCCCTTTCGATTTTGACGAGCCGTTGCGGTTGCGTTATTCACACATCGACACGCTGAAGATCTCACCGAAACAGTGCCTGAAGCAGGCGACGGCGCATTCCCATCATGACCATACGTTTGCATCGCGGCGACCTGCCTGATCTTTCGCGTTACACCGGCACGGTGGCGATCGATACCGAGACAATGGGGTTGTCACTCAGCCGCGACCGGTTGTGCGTGGTGCAGCTTTCGCCCGGCGACGGTTCTGCCGACGTCGTGCAGATTCCGCTCCACGCGGGTGACGCGCCCAATCTGAAAAGGCTGCTCGCGGATCCGGGCGTGCTCAAGATCTTCCATTTTGCCCGTTTCGACCTGGCGATGCTGTACAACGCCTTCGGCGTCATGCCGGGGCCGGTCTATTGTACCAAGATCGCTTCGCGGCTCTCGCGCACTTACACGGACAAGCACGGCCTCAAAGACCTCGTGCGCGAGGTGCTGGGGCAGGAGATTTCCAAACAGCAGCAATCGTCGGACTGGGGCGCCACCGAGTTGACGGATGCGCAAATTTCTTACGCCGCGGCCGACGTGCTCTATCTGCACGCCCTCAAGGAGCGGCTCGACGCCATGCTGGCCCGCGAAGGGCGCGAGAAGCTCGCGGCCGCATGCTTTCGCTTCCTGCCCGACCGGGTACGGCTCGATCTCGCCGGGTTTGCCGAGGACGACATATTCGCCCATTCCTGACACTCACCGCCCGGCGGGCGCGGCGGCGGATCGGGCGCACCATCGGCGCGACGGTTGCGCTTTCCCTCCGATTTGTGGGGTCGTCAGCAAGCCGAACGCAATTTGCCCGGTCGGATCTGCCGTTTCGCCCGGCCGACGCCATATTCCAGGGCGACAATGTGCCGGCGGAACCGTAAAAGCGGTGCGTGCCGGCGAGGTGGGGCGCTGGTCTTAGGGGAAAGCCGCTGACAACTACCTATCCGGTCGAGAATGCGAGGCGCAGAATTCCTGTCGGCGCGCGCGATGCCGATAAGCTTTATCGGGCAGCGCTGCGGCACAGCCGGCAGGTGCGACTGTTGCGGATCGGCGTGCCCGCGGCGTTGGCGGCGGCGCTGCTGCTGACGGTCGCGGCCAATTACATGCCGACGGTCGGAGGCCTGCGGCTGCCGGGAGAGCTTGGAAAGCTGGTGATCAACGGAACCAAGGTCACAATGCAGGCGCCGCGTCTCACCGGATTTACCGCCGATTCCCGACCTTACGAGTTTATCGCGAATTCTGCCGAGCAGGACATCACCCAGCCTGATCTGATGGCGTTGAACCAAATACAGGCGAAGATTGAGCTGGAAGACAAGAGCATGGTCAACCTGACCGCCAATTCCGGCGGCTACAACATGAAGACGGAGTTGCTTACGCTTGTCGATGCGATCCATGTGGTTTCATCGAACGGCTACGAGGCGCGCCTGAAGGAGGCGACGGTCGATGTGCATAGTGGCACCATCATTTCCGACAAGCCGGTGTGGGTGAAGCTCACCGGCGCTGTGATCGATGGCCAAAAACTGGAAGTGCGAGACTCAGGCAACGTGATCCGTTTCAGCGGCGGCGTCAGAATGGTCGTTCAGCCAAATCAGATCCACGACCAGACGAGCGACCAATGAAGCTGATCCGGATATCCGTCTTCGCGCTGGCACTGTCGGCACCGGCGCTTGCTGCGGCGCAAGCGCCGCATCAGGGCGGAATTGCCCCGCCACAGCTCGGCAATCCGGCGCAGGGGATGTTGAACGAAAATCAAGATCAGCCGATCCAGATCGATGCGGCGACGCTCGAAGTCCGCGATAAGGAAAAGATGGCGACCTTTGCGGGCGAGGTGCAGGTCGTGCAGGGTGACACCACCATCAAGTGTCAGAAGCTGGTCGTATATTACGGACCCGAGCCCGGCACGGCGGCCGCGGCGTCCCAGGCCAGGAAGCAACAACAACAGCCGCCGCCGTCGCAAGCGCCACAGCCGTCGCAGCAGATGGGCGGTCTGCCGGCGCGCCAGCAGGACATTCGCCGGATCGAGGCGCTTGGCGGCGTCACCGTCATCTCAAAGGATCAAACCGCGAGCGGCGATCGCGGCGTCTACGATTTGAAGACGAAGACGATTACGCTGGTTCATCATGTTACGGTCGCGCAAGGCAAGAACGTGCTGCACGGCGAACGGGTCGTCGTCGACACCGTCAGCGGCAATGCCCACATCGATTCCAACGTGGAAGCCGAAAATGGATCGCCGGCGAAGCCGCCGGGTCGCGTCCGCGTATTGATCCTGCCCAATAAGGATACCAAGGACACCAAGGGCGGTTCCCCGAACGCGACCTCGATTATGCCGGCCCCGGCTAAGCCGAATTAGAGGGACGAGTTTGCGACGCACGGCCGCAGCATTGCGGCGGCAAATCGGCTAAAATCCCGTCCGTGGAGAGGGCATTCCCTGCGTTCGACGTAAAGGTTGCAAAAATTCCCAGGTTCCAAGGCTGACCGGCGTGGTTGATATTTTCTCATATTTCCGCCGCAACGGCGCGCCGCCGCGGCGGCCGGCGCTCGCCGGCGGAGAGGTGATCGACCTTGCCAGCATGGGTGGCGAGATCAGCGATACATACGTCGACATCGCGAGCGTGCCCTCGCCCGATCGCAAAACCCGCGGCAAGCAACAGCCACCGCCACCTGCACCGTCGCGCGGGCGGCAGCCCCCGGACCCGCCGCCATGGCGGCCGCCGGCTCCGGACAATATACCGAAGCGTCCGCCGCCCCCGGACGGCGTCCCAAACCGTCTGCCGCCACCCGATAGCGTGCCCAGGCGCCCCCCGACCGCAGAGGCGCCCAGCCGTCCTCCACCGGAGACTTTTGCGCCGCCACGGCCGCGGCGCGTGGACGCAAACGGTGGCGCGCCCACAGACCGCAAGGGGGTCCTCACGGTCCATGGCGTGGAGAAAACGTTCGTCGGCCGCAAGGTGGTCAAAGGCGTGAGCCTCTACGTGCGCAAGGGCGAGGCGGTCGGGCTGCTCGGCCCCAACGGGGCCGGCAAGACGACGGTGTTCTACATGATCACGGGCCTGATCCGGGCCGACAACGGACGCATCGAGCTTGACGGTCACAATGTAACGCCGCTGCCGATGTATCAGCGCGCGCGGCTTGGCATCGGCTATCTGCCGCAGGAAGCGTCGATTTTCCGCGGCCTCAATGTCGAACAGAATATCCGCGCCGTGCTCGAAG
The DNA here is from genome assembly GCA_963818155.1 of uncultured Alphaproteobacteria bacterium. GTDB lineage: Bacteria > Pseudomonadota > Alphaproteobacteria > Rhizobiales > Xanthobacteraceae > BOG-931. The sequence goes on along the minus strand of CAWFRC010000008.1, from coordinate 390,411 downwards.
TGGTGGAAAAGAGCGCCAAGCAGCGTGAGCGCCGGCTCGACGAATTACTTGAGGAATTCAACATTACCCGGCTGCGCAAGACGCCTTCGATCGCGCTGTCCGGCGGCGAGCGTCGGCGCGTCGAGATCGCCCGCGCCTTGGCCACCCAGCCGAATTATATGCTGCTCGACGAGCCCTTTGCCGGCATCGACCCGATTGCGGTCGGCGACATCCAGACGCTGGTGCGGCACCTGACCAATCGTGGCATTGGTGTGTTGATCACCGACCACAATGTCCGCGAGACGCTCGGACTTACTGATCGGGCCTATATCATCTATTCGGGCGAGGTTCTGACCGAGGGCCGCACCGCCGATATCGTCAACAATCCCGATGTCCGGCGGCTCTATCTGGGCGAGCAGTTCCAGCTGTAACCCTGTTCGAAATCGGTTGACGACAGGGCGTCCAACTTGCTGTAAAAAGCTTGCAAGCAAGAATTGGACCAAGTAGCCCGCCGGATGGCCCTCACCCAACGACTGCAGATCCGCCAGAGCCAGGCGCTGGTCATGACGCCGCAGCTCATGCAGGCGATCAAGCTGCTGCAGCTGTCGAATCTGGATCTCGTCGCCTACGTCGAGGCGGAGCTTGAACGCAATCCGTTGCTTGACCGGACTGCGGAAGACGAGGGCGGCCCGGCCGAAACCGGCGCCGGAGAGGCGCCGGACAATGCGCCCGTCGAAACCGGTGCGGCTGGCGAAAGCGAGATCTGGGAGCCCGCCGCGGAACCGCCGACCGGCGCGATCGGCGACGCGCTCGATGCGCGGACCGAGGATGTCTTTCCCGACGAAGCGGAGCCGAGCCGTCAGCACGCCGCCGAGGGGCCGGCCGCGTATTCGGAATGGGCCTCGGTCGGTGCCGGCGGCCGCGATGACGGTGAATATAGTCTCGAGGCGTTTGTCGCGGCCGAGACCACGCTTGGTGATTGGCTGCGCGCGCAGCTGGTGCTCGCGGTCAGCGATCCGGTGCAGCGAATGATCGGCCAATATCTCATCGATCTTGTCGATGAGGCCGGCTACGTCAGCGGCGATCTTGAGACGGTGGCCGAGCGGCTAGGCACCCGCCTCAACGAAATCGAAGCCGTCCTCGGTGTCCTCCAGAGCTTTGACCCGCCCGGCATCTGTGCACGCGATCTCGCCGAGTGCTTGACGCTGCAGCTCAAAGAGCACAATCGCTTCGATCCGGCGATGGCGGCCTTGATCGGGCGGCTCGACCTGTTGGCCAAACGCGACTTCGCCGCCTTGAAAAAGATTTGCGGTGTCGGCGATGAAGACCTCGTCGACATGATCGCGGAAATCCGTCGGCTTAATCCGAAGCCCGGCCTCGCCTTCGGCTCGGCGATGGTGCAGCCGATCGTGCCAGATGTGTTCGTGCGATCCGGACCGGACGGCGGCTGGATCGTCGAGCTTAATTCCGACACGCTGCCGAAGGTGCTGGTCAATCAGAGCTACTATTCCGAGGTGTCGGCGACGGCGCGGCGCGACACGGACAAATCCTATCTGGCGGAATGTCTGCAGAGTGCCACCTGGCTCGTACGCGCGCTCGATCAGCGCGCCCGCACGATTCTGAAAGTGGCCAATGAAATCGTGCGCCAGCAGGACGGTTTCTTCGCGCACGGGGTCGAGCATTTGCGGCCGCTTAATCTCAAGACCGTGGCCGAGGCGATCAGCATGCACGAGTCGACGGTGTCGCGTGTCACCGCCAACAAATACATGGCGACCAGCCGCGGTATTTTCGAGCTCAAATATTTCTTCACCTCGGCGATTGCCGCGGCGCATGGCGGCGAAGCCCATTCGGCGGAAGCGGTGCGGCACCGCATCAAACAACTGATCGACGCCGAGAACGCAGCCGGCGTTCTGTCCGACGACACCATCGTCGACAAGTTGCGCGAATCCGGGATCGATATCGCGCGGCGAACAGTTGCCAAATATCGCGAGGCGATGCGCATCCCCTCCTCGGTGCAACGGCGGCGCGAAAAGCAGGCTGTTCCGGTCGCCTGACCGCTACGCGCTCGCGGCCGGCGCGGCGGCGTCGCGCGTTGACGCTGCCGATGTCGCTACATAAGTCGATTCAAAGGTACTCGTGGATCGAACCTTGCAAGCCCGCGGAGGTGATCATGTCGTTTCGCGTTTCGGGAAAAAACCTGGATGTCGGAGAAGCTTTGCGCGAGCGCATCAACAGCCGCATCGGCGAGGCGATGGGCAAGTATTTCGATGGTGGCTATTCGGGGCACGCGACGGTCGCGCGCGAGGATTCGGGATTTCGCACCGAATGCGCCGTTCATCTCAATTCCAAGATCACGCTGTATGCCGAGGCCAGCGCGCCGGACGCTTATGCGAGTGCCGACCAGGCGGCGCTGCGTGTGGAAAAACAACTGCGCCGTTATCACCGCCGGCTCAAGGACCATCGCTGCTAAAGCCTTAAGGATCATCGTCGCCTAAGCGTCATGCTTCGCGGCTGCGTTGGCGTGAGCGGTTCCGAAGAAAGACCTTCGCCCGGCAGGTACCGCACCGCGAAATTATTCTGACGGCGCTTTCCCGGCCTTCCTGGAGTCGTTTCCGGCGAATGCCGGGAACTCACCGGTTCAACAGCGGTTGTCGGATGCCCATTGACGCGGTGGTCGGCCCTCCCTATGGTCCGCCGCCCTTGAGCGCGTTCCCGGACGAGGTTTTCGTTCGGGGAAGACAATGCAAAACGTCAGCGCGAGGTCTGGCCTTGCTCGCCAAGTATGCCTTACTCGCCAAGTATACCCCGCTCGCCAAATATGCCCCGCTCGGCAAGTACGCCCTGCTCGGCAAGTCTGCAGGCTGCCGGTGTTCGGTTTGCAGGTTTCCGGCCTGTGAGTATCGCGTTTGCCGGGCTCGACCTCGCACGTTTGAACCAAGCAAATTCTGCCAAGCGTTCACCTTCTCAGGTCCCAACGATGCCGCTCATTGATCTGGTCGCCCCCAACGCGATCCTTCCGGCGCTCAAAGTCAACAACAAGAAGCAGGCGCTGCAGGAGATCGCCGCGCGTGCCGCTGTTCTTACCGGCCAGAACGAGCGCACGATCTTCGAAACCTTGATGCAGCGGGAAAAACTTGGCTCGACCGCGGTCGGCAACGGCATCGCTATACCGCATGGCAAGATGCCACATTTGGCGCGGCTGTTCGGGCTGTTCGCCCGGCTCGATCGGGCCATCGATTTCGAGGCGCTCGATGGCCAGCCCGTTGATTTGATTTTCCTCCTATTGGCTCCGGAAGGTGCCGGCGCCGATCACTTGAAGGCGCTGGCCCGCGTGGCTCGGCTCCTGCGCGATCCGACTATTGCCCACAAGCTGCGGGCGTCGGAGGATGCCGAGGCGCTCTACGCAGTACTGGCGATGCCGTCGGCGAGCGCGGCCTAGGGGCGCTCCGACAACAAATGAATCTAGAGCACATCCCGATTCCCTTTAACCGGGATGTGCTCGGGGTATCAAATAGGTCGCCAGATGGGCATCGAGGGCGTCCATCGTCATCGCATCGCTGGGATCGGCGCGAAAGCCGATGAAGCCGTCCGGCCGCACAAGGACGGCCCCGCCATCGGGTACGTCGGAGGACATTCTTTCGAATTCCGACGCATCGATAATCGAGACAAGCTTGTCCCAGCGCTCACGCAGATTGTCCAAACGAGGCGTGTCGTTGGGCACGATAAGATGGTGACCCGTACCGCGCAGGTGGCGGCATGCAGCAAAGCGGATTCCCGTGGCTGAACCGTCGAGTATTTCGCCGGCCTGCCCCACCAGCACGCTCCCCGCATACGAGACATCGAGCATCGATCGTCGGCGTGCTGCCGCCATATCTGCCGCCGCATTCGACGGCGGAACCGTTGGCGCGCCACCGCCGTGACACACTGCGACCAGATCCATCACCGAGCTATGAGCCTCGTCCGACACTTCGAGGACGTGTTGGTCTGCCATCCCGCGTTCGATCGCGTAGCTGTCGAGCAGCGACGGCCGCGCCGCGCCGCGTATGACAAGGGCCATTTTCCAGGCGATATCGGCCGCGTCCATGAACGCCGAATTGAGACCCTCGCCCCCGAGGGGGCTCGACAAATGAGCTGCGTCGCCCAACAGAAATCGCCTCCCGTCACTCAAACGCTCGGCGGCCCGCTTGTGCATCTTAAAATGAGAAACCCACTGCAGGTCGTGCACATCAACGTTGGTGCCGGCGCGCGCGTTCAGCAGCGCTCCCAACGCATCTTCGGTCGGAAGCTCAGCTTGCGTGTCCGTCCCATCGCGATTGACGAAGATAAGCCAACGCTCGTCGGGAAGCGGTGAGAACAGCACGAACCCGGTCGGCCCCACGATGACGTTTCCGCATTCGGCGGGAAACGGAAGACAAATCTTAGCGTCGGCAACAATGTATCGGCCGTCGTAGGTTTCGCCGCCAAGATGCTCTTGCATGGAATGACGTGTGACGCTGTGGGCGCCGCCTGCACCCAGCACGTAAGCCGCGGCAAGGCGTTCCATTCCGCCCCCGGTTTCGAGCGTCACTTGGAGTCCGGGTGGGCCGTCTTCGATCGATTTCACCTCCGTGCCGTATTCAATGCCAATGCCGACGCTTTGTAGGTGCTCGCGCAGGATCGTTTCAGTGCGCCATTGCGGCAGACTGCATTGAAATTCGTACTTGCAACCGATACCGGCGAATTTGGTGGATGCGATTTCTCGCAGGCCCGAGCCCAGCATTCGAACTTGTCTTATACGCACGCCGGCGCGAAGAAACGGTTCGATCAGGCCCGCCCTGTCGATGGTATCGAGCGTTGCCGGCTGCAATGCCGTCCCGCGCGCTTCGTGGTGTGGCGCAAGCCTTCGCTCGACGACGCGCGGCCGAACGCCAAGACGAAGCAGTTCGCACGCTGCGAACAGTCCGGCGGGACCCGCCCCGACAATCAATACGGTTGAATGCACGGCGGCTCCTCACCTGCAGGTCGTAATTTTGCGCAAAATAGCGGGGCTCCACGCGTGCCGCAATCCCGGCCCCGAGCCCACGACCGCCACCGACGCGAACCAATCAGTTAAGCTGAATTTTATGTAGACACGTCCTCGTCAGGAATGTGCCGTCGAAATAAAAACGGGGCCTCGCGGCCCCGTTCCGATTAGCAAAGCTTCGAAGACCGAACACCTGGTCAGTGAACGCTGACCATTTCGAGCTGCTGGCTGGCCGCATTGGCAATCGCCGCTTCGCGCGAGTCGGTGAGCATAATCGGCGTACCGTCGGCCGCATGCAGCGTGAACAGTTGCAGGCCGGGCTCGATGTCCGGGACCTGCGGAAAGAGCGTGTGCACGTCCTCGGAGCGGATCGTCTTGACATAGGCGATTTCCCCATCGCCGAGCTGCGCCAGCGCTTCGGGAGACATCTCTAGATCCTTTAATTCGGTGCGGCTCAATTCTGACATGGCCGTCAACTCCTTCTTCCGACAACCCGATGCAACACAGTTTAGTTTCCTTCAGTCCAATTCCTTGATCGAGATCGACTTTACAATTCGTTCCGGCTGTGGGCGGACCAGGTCGATCGACAGCAAGCCATTCTTAAGGTCCGCGCTGCGCACCTCCATACCTTCCGCCAATACGAAACTGCGCTGGAACTGACGGGCGGCAATGCCGCGATGCAGGTATTGGCGAGCCTTGTCGTCCTGCTGCCGGCCGCGAATGACTAGCTGGTTCTCCTCCAGCGTCACGTCAAGCTGTTCGCGGGTGAATCCCGCCACCGCCAGCGTGATGCGAAGCCGCTCCGGATTGCCCTCGTCGCGTGGCACGCGCTCGATGTTGTAAGGGGGATAGCCGTCGGCCGCTCGCGTCACGCGGTCGAGCACGCGCTCGATCTCGTCGAAACCAAGCAGAAAGGGACTCGAAAGCGACGAAACCCTGGACATAAAACCAAAGCCCTTTGACAGCGACTTTGCGCGAGGCCCGTACGGCGCCTCCATCAGCCGGACGCCCGAAGCTTCGCCCGACACTCTGGAATATGGCGTTCGCCGATAGGCGCCGCAAGACGGCCAAAATTGCCTGTCCGGACCGGCACTTGCACAGGAGAGCCGGCTACTTCAGCGGTCCCGGGAGGGCGCGCTCGGCCTCGGCGGTGAGCTGAGCCTCATGCCTGCTGACGAAATTCGCCCCGATCGCCAGGACGATGACGGCGATGATCCCGATCGCAATCATCACGGGGCCGGCGACATGTTCGACCTCGTGCCCCAGAAAATAGGCGGCGAAGCCGAAAACGCTCGCCCAGGCGAACGCGCCGACGCTATTGGCGGCGAGGAATTGCAGCCACGGCATACGGTTCGCCCCGGCCAGGATGCCCGCCAGACTGCGCAGCAGCGGGACGAATCGGGCGACGACGACGATCTTGCGGCCGTGCCGCAGGAAGAGATACTCGCCGAGCTTTATGCGGCTTTCGGTGACCCGCACGTACGGCCCATAGCGCAGCAGCAGCCGATAACCGAATTCGCGGCCGACCACGTAGCCGATGGCTTGACCCACAATGGCCGAAACGGCGGCCACGACCACCACCCAGACGATATTAGGCTCGTGCCGGGTGCCGGCAAAAATTCCCGCCAGAATCAGAACAAATTCGCCTGGAAACGGTAGCCCGATGCTCTCGAGCCCGATGACGACGGCGACCACCAAGAGGCCGTATGTCGTGATGAGATGAGCGATGTCCTGCCACAACACGCTTAAGCACCGATGTGTCGCAATAGCCGAGCCGGCTTTTTCATATAGGGGTTTTGGCCATGTGGCCACACGAGCCGCCGCAGCAAATGATGCTGGCGAAGCCCATACGAAGTTCTTACAACATGCTGGGGGCTGCCGGAGGGCGGCAATTCGTTCGGCAATACGCGCCTAGGCCATTTCCCGATTAGGTGGAATCGGGAAATGGTCTGGATCTGTTTGTTGTCGCATGTCCTTTTCGGAAAACCGGTTTCCACTTTTCCGGGACATGCTCTGGGGCCGGGGATTGAGGGGGCAGCGGGTCGATGCGTGTTCGCCGGTGGTCGATGGGCCTCGCGGTCGGAATGGGATTAGGTCTTGGTGCCTGCGCGCACCACAACGGCGCGCCCGATCCGGCCGCGGCCAATTCCGAGCTCAATACTCCGCCCACCGACTATAAGCACGAAATCCTCGGCGCCATGCACGCCTATTTCAACGACCCGACCGGCATTCGCGACGCCGCGATCTCGGAGCCGGCGCTGAGGTCGATCAACAACACGACGCGCTACGTCGTCTGCGTCCGCCTCAACGCCAAGAAGCACGGCGGCGGCTATGCGGGCGTCAAGGACATTGCCGCCGTATTCATGGTGGGCCGGTTCGACCATTTTGTCGAAAAGCCGCAGGAAGCCTGCGCCGGCATGGCCTACACGCCGTTCCCGGAGTTACAGAAGCTCTCAAGGTGAGGTCGCCGCGCTGGCATGCCGAGCCGCTGCCGCGTCACCGGGCCGCGCGGCCTTTTGCGAGGCGGAAGGATAACTTTTCTGAAACGGCATCGAGCATGCCGCGTTCTGAGGGTGGGGCGGTCGTTCTTTTGGAGATCGCCATGAAGAAACTGGGCCTGGTTACGCTTTCAACCGCTGCGCTTATGGCAGGGATTTCGGTGGCCTCGGCGGGCGCGCCGGTGTCGCGCGACAGCACCGATTTGCCTGGTGCCAAGACGTCCGAACTCGAAGACGCCGGCCACCGGGGCGGCGCCGTCGGCCGATGCGCTGAAATTGTCGGACACGCAGCGTAAGATGGCCTGGCAGGATCTCTATATGGACTCGCTCAACCAGGACACCCCGCCGGGCTTCACGCGGTCGTTGGAGCGACCGTGCCGAACACGATTGTGATCGCCCCGGTGACCGCCCAGGCCGGCGGCGATGTGCCGGCGCTCAAGCCTTATGCCTTCGCGATGGTTCAAAAAAAGCTCGTCATCGTCAATCCAGGCAACCGTAAGATTGCGAACGTCATCGCGCAGTGACCGGCGGCAAGCGCTGGAGAGAAGCGCAAAGACGACACGCCTCAGATCGAGTGAATGGCGCGCTCGCCGGCAATGTCCGGCTGTTCGCGGTTTCGCCGCCGGCCGAGAATGAGCCAGGGCAGCAGCACGATGACAAAGCCAGCCGGCACCAGCGCGGTGAGAATAATAGCGCGTTGCGGCCATGGTCCGAGCGCGTGAACGAAGGGCGGGATTTCCTGCGCGTCCGCCGGGTTGCCGAGGAAGCCGTAATTCGAGCCGAGCCAGGCGTTGATCGGTGCCACCAGCGCGACATAAGCGGCGCTGACCGCGAGGGCGCGTCCAAGATCGGACCAGCAGGGGCGATAGCCGAGCACCACGATGTCGTAAACCGCACAGGCGGCGATAAGGCTGTGCGCCGTCCAGAACGCCCAGAAGACCAGCGACCCCGGGCCGGCAGTCAACGCCGGCTGGATGAAAGCCTGCACGGTCAGGGCGGCGGTCCAAAAATACAAGGTGGCGCGCGCGGGACGCCAACCGGTCAGCAGTGCCAGCGGCGCCAAAAGCCCGTTGACATCGCAGAGCTGCAGCGGGAGGCCGGTGTGTGGATCAAGACCATGCCAATTCCACCAGATATTGTAGGCGAGCCAATAAGCCACGGCGAGCGCCGCCAGGCCACCGCGCACGATCATTTCCGGCTTGCGATCGAGCAGGCTGGCGATGCCCGCAGGCGTGGCGATCGCCACGGCACAAATCACCAGCGCCAAGGCGTGCAGTCCGCCATACGGAACAAAGGCGTCCATTGCGGCGTCCCCTGTCGCCGGCGTCTTTGTTTGTCCGGCAGTATTTTCGGGCTTGGCAGTTTCGATCAGCCCTGCCGCTGCCTATAATTCAAACAGATGACAGAAATTGCGGGGCAGGTGATGGATGCAGCGATGGATGCAGCACACGGCTGGTTTCGCGCTTTGATGGTCGGTGCGGTTCTTGGTTCCATCGTTGGTTTTGGCTGCGCCTGGGCGGCAGCGCCGGAAAAACCGGTCGCAGGCAAGAGCGTACATTTCGCCGCCGGTTCCTGGAGCGGAGTCGCCGAGATCGGCGGCGACAAAAAAGTCCGGCAATGCGTGCTGGCAGCAAAGCGGGCGCGTGGCGCGGCGGGCGAAGAGATCGACACTGTGTTCACGCTGATCATCGGCCGCGGCTCCGGGTTTGCCGTAGCAATCAGCGACGACAAGCTCCCGGCTGAAAGAATTCTCGACGATCAGGCCGAACTCACGGTCGGCGACCGCGCCTTTCCGGCCACCGCCTTCACGGTGCGCGCTGACACATTAGCTATCCATCCGGGCGATGCGGCCGGCGTGCTGACAGCTTTGGAGAAGGCCACCACGCTGCGTTTGCGCTCGGATGGCGCCGGCGTCGCTTCCGGCGCCATAACGCTCGATCTGCCGAGCGACGCGCTCGCCTGGCTCAAGCAGTGCGGCAAGCAATTCGACATTGCGCTCGATCGTCCGACCGATCCGAAGGCGGGCGATATTCCAAGCCCACGGCCGCGCGCGCCCGAAATCGCCCCGGTGGCGTCGACCGCGGCCGGCCCAGCGGGCATTGAGGACAAACAAAAGATCAGCGGCTGGGATGCGTCGGAGCTGCGCAACAACGACGGCAAGGTCGCCGTCTGTTTCATCCGGCAGCACTACCAGGTCGGAGCGGGAGCCAACGCGCGTTTCATCGGCACGTTTCTGATGGTCAGCCGCGCCAAGGGGCTGACCATGATGCTCAAGGATTCGAGCCTAAATCTGCCCGAGGGGCAGCCGGTCGAGGCGACACTCGCCATCGACGAAAAGCCCTTTACCGGATTCTCGGCGCACGGGCTCGGCAGGGACGAAATCGGTATTTTTCCACAACACGGATTGGAATTGGCGCGCGCCTTGGGGGATGGCGTGCCGGTCACATTCGACGCGCCAAAGCTCGAGAAAATGGAATTTCCGGTACCGAGTGGCATCCTGCCTTGGCTGCGCGCCTGCGCACGCCGCAGCGGTATCGGCCTCGAGCCGGACGATATCAAGCCGTGAGTTTGGCGATGCGTGCCACCTTCCCCTGCAAGCGGAGGGGCGCGCTCCGAAGGAGCGCGGGGAGGGTTCGGACCCGCATCCGATCTGCTGGCGCGGATCGTCCTCCCCCTTCTAGGGGGAGGTGAAAGATTAGGAGAATCACCGCTTGCGCGATGGCTTCCAGCCGCCGCGCATGCCCGGTCGGCCGAGGGTCGAACGTGGACCGGCTTTTGATGTCTCTGTCGCGCCTTCGGCGCTCCCCGCCTCTTGCCGTCTTCCGGGAATAAACTCAACGCCCGGACCCATTTCATCGAGCGTGGGCTTGCGCGGGGCCTTGCCGGCCGCGCGCGCCGGCTTCACCTCGTGATAAAGCGCGATCCCCATTTCATCGAGATCGGGTTTGTGGATTTTGCTAGCACCGTCCCGCCGTCCGCCGCCGCGCGCGGCGCGCCCACCCGGCGGATGGAGTTGCACGATCTTGGCGGTCGGGTCGTCGGTCACGGCGAGCTCCGTGGCGCGCAGCCTTTTGATCTCGTCGCGCAGCCGCGCGGCTTCCTCGAAATCGAGATCGGCGGCGGCGGCGCGCATGCGGGTTTCCAGATCGGAAATCACCGCCTCGAAATTGTGACCGATGGTGGCGGCGTCCTCGAACTCGCCCGCCGCGCCGGCGCCGGTCGCAATCAGCACGTGGTCGCGCTCGTACACGCTTTCCAGAATGTCGGCGATGCCCTTGCGCACGCTCTCCGGCGTGATGCCGTGCTCGGTATTGTAGGCTTGTTGCTTCTCGCGGCGGCGGTTGGTCTCGGCCATCGCGCGCTCCATCGAACCGGTGATGGTGTCGGCATAGAGAATGACACGCCCGTCGACATTGCGCGCGGCGCGGCCGATGGTCTGCACCAAGCTCGTCTCGCTGCGCAAAAATCCTTCCTTGTCGGCGTCGAGGATGGCGACCAGCGCGCATTCGGGGATGTCCAAGCCCTCGCGCAACAGATTGATGCCGACCAGCGCGTCGAAGGCGCCGAGCCGCAGATCGCGAATGATCTCGATGCGTTCGATGGTGTCGATATCCGAATGCATGTAGCGCACGCGAATGCCCTGCTCGTGCAGATATTCGGTCAGGTCCTCGGCCATGCGCTTGGTCAGCACCGTGATCAGGCTGCGATAGCCTTTTTGCGCGGTCTGCCGCACCTCGCCGACCAGATCGTCGACCTGCGTGCGTGCCGGGCGGATGTCGACTGGCGGATCGATCAGGCCGGTGGGGCGGATCACCTGCTCGGTGAAGACGCCGCCGGATTCATTGAGCTCCCACGATCCGGGCGTGGCCGACACGCCGACCGTCTGCGGCCGCATCGCGTCCCATTCCTCGAAGCGCAGCGGCCGGTTGTCCATGCAGGACGGCAGGCGGAAGCCGTATTCGGCGAGCGTCGCCTTGCGGCGGAAGTCGCCCCGATACATGCCGCCGAGTTGCGGCACGGTGACGTGGCTCTCATCGACAAACACTAGCGCATTGTCGGGCACGTATTCGAACAGCGTCGGCGGCGGCTCGCCCGGCTTCCTCCCGGTGAGATAGCGCGAGTAGTTCTCGATGCCGGCGCAGGCGCCGGTCGCCTCCATCATTTCCAGATCGTAGAGCGTGCGTTGCTCGAGCCGTTGCGCCTCCAGCAAACGTCCGGCGGCGTGAAGTTGATCGAGCCGTTCGCGCAGCTCGAGCTTGATGCTCGCCATCGCCTGCAGCAACGTTGGCCGCGGCGTCACATAGTGCGAGTTGGCGTAGATTTTCACGAACTCCAATTCGTCGGTCTTCTGGCCGGTGAGCGGATCGAATTCGTGGATCGATTCCACCTCGTCGCCGAACAGCGACACGCGCCAGGCACGATCTTCATAGTGCGCCGGAAAAATCTCGATGGCGTCGCCGCGCACGCGGAACGAGCCGCGATAGAAATCGCCGGCGGTGCGCTTGTATTGCAGCGCCACGAGATCGGCGAGGAGCGCACGTTGATCGAGCCGCTCGCCCTGCTTCAACGAAAACGTCATCGCCGAATAGGTCTCGACCGAGCCGATACCGTAAATGCACGACACCGAGGCGACGATCACGACGTCGTCGCGCTCCAGCAGCGCGCGCGTCGCGGAGTGGCGCATGCGGTCGATTTGCTCGTTGATCGAGGAATCCTTCTCGATGTAGGTGTCGGTGCGCGGGATGTAGGCTTCGGGCTGGTAATAGTCGTAATAGCTGACGAAATACTCGACCGCGTTGCCGGGAAAGAAATTCTTGAACTCGCCGTAGAGCTGCGCCGCCAGCGTCTTGTTGGGAGCGAGAATCAGCGCTGGGCGCTGTGTTTCCTCGATCACTTTCGCCATGGTGAAGGTCTTGCCCGAGCCGGTGACGCCGAGCAGCACCTGCGTACGATCGTGGCGGCGGGCGCCTTCGACCAGGTCGACGATCGCCCGCGGCTGATCGCCCTTCGGCTCGAAATCGGATTTGATCACCAGGGGCCGGCCGCCTTCGCTTTTTTCTGGACGTTCCGGCCGGTGCGGCACCCAGATTTTGCCGCCGCCGTCGTCCTGGCGGAATTCCGGCCGCCCTTCGCGCAACAGTTGGTCGAGCGACTGCTGGCTGGCGAGGCCGGCCACCGTGCCGAGCTCGCCGCGAGAGGCGCGCTGGCGCAGGCGCGCCGGGCCCATGTCGGGCGTGATCACGCGCGACGTGTCGACTTCGTCTTTGGTGTCATCCTCGTCGAGGCCGAGCGCGCGCGCGAGATCAGGATCAAGTTCGCCGGGCGGGATTGGGCTCTTCCCGACATAACCCTGCTGCGGTGGCTCACCAAAGCCACGAGCGACCGACGCGCGGGCCCGATGTGCACTGGAAAAATCGGCGCGGCGATCGAACGAGTTGTCCGGCGGTTGTTCGAGTTTCGACGCCGGCGATCCCGCTTGCTCTTCCTCTCCCCCTTGTGGGGTGGAGCCACGGGTCGGGGTCGGGGGGGGACGCTCAGGCACAGACGCACGCTGCGGCATACCCGTCAGCAATGGAGACTGTCGACCCGCCTCACCACCCTCCCCCGCAAGGGGGGAGGAAGAGGCGCCGCCGCGCGTGTCGTGCTCTTTGCGAGGCTCGTGCTCGATCCCCGTCTGCGAGCCGACGCCGGCGCGGCCACGGCCGATGGCCGGATTGAGCAATGCGGCGAGCGTCGGATCGAGCTGAGGGGAGTCCGGCCGCGCCGCCTTGGCGCGGGTCGGCTTGGCCGGGTCTTTTTTCGAATGCTTGGCCGGATCGCGCCCCTTCGGCGCGCTCGGTCGGATGGGACCTTTTGCCATTCAAACAATATGGGCCGAACCGTTGGACGAAGGAAGGGCTGCCGGTCGCGGCGGTGCCACGCTTGCGACGAGTTGCGCCGGCTAGAAGCCGTGCACCACCTGCTGCACATGTTCGACCTCCGGCGGCGAGGCAAAGTACTGGCCGACGAGACCGCGCCACTCCTGGAACTCGGGCGAGTTGCGGAACCCGACCGTGTGGTCTTCGAGCGTTTCCCAGTTCACCAACAGACGATAACGGCTGGGCTTTTCAATCGAACGCCGCAGCTCCATGCCGTGACAGCCCTTGGAGCGCTTGAAGATCGGCGCGGCCTTTTTCACCGCGGCCTCGAACTCCGCTTCCTGTCCCGGCTTGACCTCGATCTGTGCAATTTCGGTAATCATGCTGGTTTCAACTCCGTGCTTGCAAATGCCCAGCACACTATCACGAAGCCGCCGCGCCGAAGCCCAACAAAGATACTTTTCGGCGTGCAGTGCAGTCCTGGCGTGCGGTTAGAGAAGCGGCGGAGGGTCGGAGCGCTCGTCTCCTAAACCACGGAATCTGGGCTGCCGCTTGCCGCATTCAAGGCTCGCGGAACGATGCCAGGAATGCGCCGCGAGCCACTTCCTGGGTGCGCCGGCCGGGCGCTATGCTCCTGTTCTTCATTTCAGCACAAAGTGGGCTTGCCATGATCGATCTCTACTATTGGACGACGCCGAACGGTCACAAGGTCACGATTTTTCTTGAGGAAGCGGGGCTCAAATATAACGTCATCCCGATCAACATCGGCAAAGGCGAGCAATTCAAGGCCGACTTTTTGGCGGTCGCGCCAAACAACCGCATTCCGGCTATCGTCGATCATGCGCCGGCCGACGGCGGCAAGCCAATTTCGATTTTCGAGTCGGGCGCGATCCTGGTCTACCTGGCCGACAAGACCGGCAAGTTCATCGGCAAGGACTCGGGCAAGGATTTGCGCGCGCGCACCGACGTGCTGCAATGGCTGTTCTGGCAGATGGGTGGTCTTGGTCCGATGGCCGGACAGAACAATCACTTCAGCGCCTACGCGCCGGAGAAAATTCCGTACGCCATCGATCGTTACCGCAATGAGGTCAACCGCCTGTTCGGCGTAATGAACAAAAGGCTTGCCGATCGCGATTATCTGGGCGGCGACTATTCGATCGCCGACATGGCTGCGTATCCGTGGGTTCTGCCCTGGGAGCGGCAAGGCCAGAACATCGAGGACTTCCCGCATCTCAAGCGCTGGCTTGAGTCGATCAAAGCGCGGCCTGCGGTGGTGAAAGCCTACGAGTGGACGGCGAAAATCAACCCGGGCGCGGGCGGTATCCGCACCGCCGAGGAACGCGCCATTTTGTTTGGGCAAACGGCGAAGTCGATCGCCGATGCGGCGGCCGTGAAACAATAAACGCCGAGTTTCCGCCCGTTGCGCACGAAGGCAGGCGGGTATCCGGCTACTGGGTCCCAGCCTTGGCCGGGGACGAGCGGAGCGCGTGCGCGCTCCCTCAGTTCTGCCGCACGATCACGTGGGTGCCGACGGGAACCCGGTCGTACAGATCGATCACATCCTCGTTGACCAGGCGGAAACAGCCGGACGACACGGCGTGCCCGATGGTTTCCGGCGCATTGGTGCCGTGGATGCGATAGACCGTGCTGCCCAGATGCATAGCGCGAGCACCGAGCGGATTGCCCGGGCCACCGGCCATGAAGCGCGGCAGATAGGGTTGGCGCTGAATCATCTCCGGTGGCGGGTGCCAATCCGGCCATTGTTGCTTTTGCGTGATCTGCAGCAACCCCGACCAGGTGAAGCCTTCGCGGCCGACGCCGATGCCATAGCGCAACGCGCGGGTTTCGCTCTCGATCAGATAAAGATGCCGCTCGCGCGTTTCGACGATGATCGTGCCGACCGGATGCTGCGAGCGGTAATACACCGCCTGCCGCTGGTACTGATCGGGTAGATTGTCGCTCGTGTTGCCGTGGAAGACGCCGGGCGGCGGCTCCTCGATGGTCGGCACAAAGGGCCGCGGCTGCGTCGATCCAGGCACTGCCGTGATCAGGCAGACGCTCAGAGCCAATGCACCGCCCCAAAGCGCTTTGCGCCAAGGCAGCTTACGCCAAGGCAGATTACGCGAAGCAACGCCACGCGATTCGTGTCTGGAACAGATGGCACCCATGGTCCACCTCGTTTGCTTTCTTGGGACGCTATTCTTGTCAGGAAAGCCCGTCGCTTCAATAGCCAATTCCGTCTCCATCGATCCCGGCTATTGGGCCGCTCCGCCGAAAAAGCCGGTAATCTTCCAAGCGCCGCCCTCCTTGCTGTAGCAAAGCTGGTCGGTGCCGAGGCTCGACATGGCTTCGAGCGGCACGTAGCCGGCTTTGCCGGACGGCGTCGCGATGTGCAGAAAGGTTTCCTTGTTCGGGTCATCGGGCGGGACGTTGTCGGCCAATACCCGCACCAGCGTGATGCCGAGCTTCTCGATGACCGGCGCATCCGGCTTGCCGGCGCTGCGCACTTCGACGCCGTCCTGGATCGGGTAGCCCCATTCGGGCGGCTGCGTCTTGGTCGCATTGACCAGCGCCTCGAACGCCTTGGGGTCGAGACTGGGCTCCGCCGGCGCACAGACGACGGCCGGCTTGTCCGGCAACGGCTCGCCGGTCGTCTCGTTGGCGTACCCGCTCAGAAACTGCCAGCCGGCACCGTCCTTGGCGCCGAGATCGAGCGCATTGACCAGATTGTCGAGGCCGGATTTCTTTTTGTCGGCTACGTCCTTGTCCTGCATCCAGAAGAAGCCCTGACCCACTACGATCTTGCCGAGCGCGGCCTTGTCCTTGTGCTCCGCGATCTCGCCCAATTGCTTGCGGAAGGCGACGAAGCCCGGATCGTTGAATTCCTTGGGCAACGTTACGGCCACGGCCTGATACGGCTTGACCGGCGCCATCGGTGGCGGCTTGAAGTTCGGCAGCCCAGTTTCCGCCTGCGCCATGCCGGTCGCGGAAGCCAAAGCCATCATGCCGGCGGCCGCGAGGGCCGTGGTCGCAGCGATGAGGGAATAACGCATCGCGTCACGCTCCGTTTGGGCTTTGGCGCAAAATGACCGGGGGTAATGCCATCCCCGATAAAGGCGAATTGCGACCGTGATGCGGCGATTCTTCCGCCGTTCGAAGAGAAAACCGAGCGCCCGGCCCGATATCGGCGGTCTTCGGTATTTCCGCACGGGTGCCGCTGATTTAGGGGTGCGTGGCGCCGCCATCGACGGTCACTTCTTGGCCGGTCATGAAAGCCGACGCCTCGGAGGCCAGAAACATGACGACGCCGACCAAATCATCCGGCACTTGCGGCCGCGGGATGCTTTGCATGGCGACGATGCGCTGCTTCTGCTCGGGCGTCACGGTCTTGCGGGCGACTTCCGTATAGGTCGCGCCCGGCAAAATGGCGTTGACGGTGATGCCGTCGGCGCCCAATTCGCGGGCCATCGAATGGGTCATGCCGGCGAGCGCCGCTTTCGAGGCGATGTAATGCAGATAATTCGGCCGCCCCAACGTGACGGCGCCGGACGCCATGTTGATGATGCGGCCCCATTTGTTCTTGCGCATCAGCGGCAGCATCGCCCGCGCGCACAGAAACGGCCCGGTGATGTTGACGCGCAGCACCTGCTCCCACTCCGGCAGCGGGATCTGATCGAACGGCTGCATCTCCAGCGTCGAAAAGATGGCGGCGTTGTTGATCAGTACATCGGCGCGGCCGAAAGCTTGATCGACGGTCGCGGCCAGTGCGTTGACCGAGTTCTCGTCGGCCACATCAGTCTCGACAACCAGCGCCTTGCCGTTGCCGGAGGCGATCTCCTGCTCCACGTCGCGCGCCTTCTCGGCATTGCGCTCGGCGATGACGACGCGCGCTCCCGCAGAGGCGAACGCCTTGGCGAAGGTCCGCCCGATGCCTTGACCGGCACCGGTGATGACGACGACTTTGTCGGCGACCGAAAACGTCTCGGACATGTTTCCTCCAGCCCGCTCTTTATTTGTTACGCTGCGCGGCTGATCTTGCCGAGCGCCGAGAGCGCATCGGCCGGCTTCCACCAGAGCTCGGCGCCGAGGTCGCGGGCGATGATGCCGGCGGTGATGTATCCGGCGCCGCCCGAGATGGCGCCGCCCGGATGGCCGGCCGAACCGGCCATGTAGAGATTGGGTATGGGCGTGCGGTAGCCGAAGTGATTGTACATCACCTGCTCGGCGTTGAACGCGCCCATGAAGATGTCGCCGTTGCGCATGTTGATCAGTTCCTGGGTGTATTCTTTGGCGGTGTAGATGTACTGCCCGATGATGTTGTCGCGGGTCAGGTTCGGGCAGTAGCGCGCAAAGGTGGCGATGATCTTTTCGGCGAATTCGCGCTTGAAGTCCTCATAGTCCTGGCCGCCGAGATCGGGCGAAAGCGGCATCACATGCCAGCAATAGGTGGTGTGCTTGCCGGGCGGCGCCTGCGTCGGATCGAGCACGCTCAAGGGGCCGGAGCCGAACTGCACGATGCGCGGCACGCGGTTGGCCTTGACGTCTTCGAAGGCGGCGAACAGGTCTTCCATCGTCTCGGCGCCGATGCTCCATTTCAGCGTCCGGTCGATGTTCGGATCGAATTTGGCGGCGGCGAATTTCGGCGCCTCGTGCAAGGCGAGATGCAGTCCGAACAGCGTCCAACCGGTATATTGAAAACCGTCGAGCTTGGCGGCGAAGGCTTGCGGCAGTTCGCTGCGGCCGATCAGATTTTCGAAGGTCTGGTGCACGTCAAGCGTGCTGGCTACGAACTGCCGCGCGCGCACGGTCCTGCCGTCGGCGAGCACGATGCCGCGAGCGCGTCCGCCTTCGATCAGAATGCGGTCGATCGCGACTTGCGGCGCAAACGTTCCGCCGGCGGCGATGAAGGTTTCCATCAGGCCGCGGGCGAGATTGAACGAGCCGCCCTGGCAGAGCTGATAGCCGGTTTCCAGATCGAAGGCGCGGATCACCGAGCCCATCGGGCTCGTCTTCGACATGGTATCGGTCAGCCACGTGCCGAACAGCGACACCTTGAACAGAAACAGAAGCTTGACGTGGTCGTTCTCGAACAGCTCGTGCACCACGTCGAGCGGCTGCCGGCGGCTGACGGCGAGGAAGTCCCGCCCGATCGCGGTTTTTTCCAGAAGCGCCTCGCGTTCGGCTTGCGACAAGGGCTCGGCAAAACGTTCGGGAAGCAAGATCTCCCTGGTGATCTGCTCCGCGCGGCGATTCCATTCGCGGAAGGTTTCAGCGTCTTTTTTGGAGAACCGCGCCACGTTGGCGATTGTCTCTTCGCGGTCGCGCCCGAAAACCAGCGCCGTGCCGTCACTGTGCGCCTGGCCGAATTCGTAGCGCGGCGTAATGTAGCTGACCCGATCTTCAAGCCCGAGGTCTTTGAACCACGGCGTCTCGGAAATATGGAAATGATTGATCGAATGCAGGTTGTGGTAGAAGCCCGGGGCGGTCGCTTCCGTCGTGTTCAGCCCGCCGCCATATTGCAGCCGCCGTTCGACAATGAGAACGCTCAGGCCGGCTTTCGCCAGATAGCTGCCGAGGATGAGGCCGTGATGCCCGGCACCGATGATGATGCCGTCATAGGTTTTGTCCAGAGCCTTGGTCACGCCTTCCTCCCACGTCTATTTGCCGTGCACAGAACAGCAAATTTCCTCCCCTGAGAACCCAGATTTTCGCACTTCACCCCTCTCCGTCGCGCAAGAGGGAGGAGTGGTCAGGCGCTGGCTGTGCTTCAGGGGCCTTTGCATCTCCAGCGCGGTGCCGAGCGTGTGATGACGCGATATGCTGCTGCCTCACAGCGACGAGGGCACCAGCGTGAACGAGCCAAAAATCCTCTTCGTCGGTCCTGGCGCCATCGGCGCATCGCTCGCCGCCTGGGTCGCGGAAACCTACCCGGCCGTCTTTGTCATGGGCCATGGGGCTAGCCAGGCGGCTTTGCGCCAGAACGGCATCACCACCTACGCGTTCGATGAGCCGCAGGAGACGCGGCGCACCGTCCATGTCGGCGTGGTGGATCGACCGCGTGACGTCGCCGACGCCGACGTCGTCGTGCTGGCGGTGAAGAACTATAGCTTGGCGGCCGTGGCCGAGCAGGTGCGCGGCGATCTCGGCGACCGGCCTATCATCGTGTCGCTGGCCAATGGAATCGACAATCAGCGCATCCTGCCGCAATTCTTCTCGAATGTGATCTACGGCGTCGTCGCCTACAATGCGCGGCGCGACGAGCCGGTGGTGGTCGGCTATCGCCACAAAGGTCCGCTCGTGATCGGCACGCCGGACAATGCGTTGCAGGATGCGCTCGGTCTCGTGCAGTCGATCCTGGGCCGCGCGTGTCCGACCGAGATCACCGGCCGCTTGCAGGATGCTGTGCACAGCAAGATCGTGATCAATCTCACCAACGCGCTCGACGCCCTGATCGGGCGCGGCGCGCGGCCCCTATCGAATCTCGCCGCCTATCAGCAGCTCCTCACCCAGGCCCTCTGGGAGGGCGTCCAGGTCGTGCGTGCCGCCGGTTATCGCGAACACCGAATTGCCGGCATCCCGCCATTTGGGCTTTTACATTTGGTGGCGGCATTGCCCGGCTGGCTGACGCGTCCGCTGTTCGAGCGCCGCGTGCGCGGCATGCGCATGTCGAGCATGACCCAGGATGTGGTGCTGCGGGGCGCCATCGACACCGAGCTTGAATCGATCACCGGCTATATCGTACGGCTGGCCGCCGCCCACGGCGTGGCGGTTCCCTACAACCGCGCCATCTACCGCCTCGGCCAGGAGACGTTTCGTCCCGGCTTCGCGCCGCTGTCGCCCGAGGCGGTTTTGGCGGCGGTGCAAGAAGAGCGCGCGAAACTTTGACTTGACCATATAGTCTCCTCATATTCGCCGCCGGTCGCCACTGCTGGTACATTTTGCTTGTTATGAAACCCGCGCCCTTCCGCTACGTCGCTGCCCGCTCGCTCGAGCAAGCCTTGGCGTTGAAGGCCGAACTTGGCGACGAAGCGCGTTTCCTGGCCGGCGGGCAAAGCCTGGTGCCGACCATGAATTTCCGCCTGACTCAGCCCACAATGCTGATCGACATCAATCCGCTCGATGAACTGGCTGGCATCCGCAACGGCAGCGACACCCTGCGCATCGGCGCGCTGACGCGTTATCGCAGCCTTGAGCGCGACCCGATGACGGCGGTCAAGTTGCCGCTTATAGCCGAAGCGCTGCCGGTGATCGCGCATCCGCAGATCCGCAATCGCGGCACCATCGGCGGCAATCTCGCGCATGCCGATCCGGCTTCCGAGATGCCCGCGATCGTGCTCACGCTCGGCGGCCGTCTGCATGCGCAATCGGTGCGCGGCGAACGTTGGATCGAAGCGCGCGATTTCTTTGTCGGCGCGCTGACCACCGCGCTCGAGTTCTGATGAGATGCTGACCGAAGTCGAACTTCCCGCTGCTGCGGCGGATTCCGGCGCGTGCTTTCTGGAACTATCGCGCCGGCGCGGCGATTTCGCCATTATCGGTGTCGCCTGCATGGTGCGGCTCGACGCGCAGGGAGAATGCATCGAAGCGCGCATCGGATTGTGCAACGCCGCCGACGGGCCGGTATATGCCAACGAGGCGAGCTCTTCGCTGGTCGGCAAAAAGCTCGGCGAAGGTGAAATCGCCGAAGCCGCCGCGCTGGTGCAAGGCGCCATCGATCCGGGCGGCAGCATTCACGCCAGCAAAGACTATCAGCGCCATATCGCCGGCGTCCTGACCGCGCGCGCATTGACGACCGCGAACAAACGAGCCTGCCGTGAGCGTTGACCGGCACGAGATCAACGTGACCGTGAACGGCACGCTATACCGGCGCAGCGTCGAATTGCGGCTGCTGCTGAGCGACTTTCTGCGCCACGATCTGTTGCTCGCCGGTACCCATGTGGGCTGCGAGCACGGGGTGTGCGGCGCCTGCACGGTGATCGTCGACGGCGCCGCTGTGCGCTCATGCCTGATGTTTGCTGCGCAGACTGACGGCCGCAGCATCACCACCGTCGAAGGGCTGGCGCCGGATCAGGACCATATGCATCCGCTGCAGGAATCCATGCGCGATTGCCACGGTCTGCAGTGTGGCTATTGCACGCCGGGCATCCTGATGACCATGAAAGCGTTCCTCGAGGAAACGCCCGACCCGGACGAAGCGCAAATTCGCGAAGCGCTTTCCGGCAATCTGTGCCGCTGCACCGGCTATCAGCACATCGTCGAGGCCATGCAGCTCGCAGCGCAGCGGTTGCGCGGATCGTCCACATGAGCACGCGCAGTTTTGGTGCTCCGATCCGGCGCAACGAAGACGCGCGGCTGCTGCGCGGCCAGGCATTGTTTGTCGATGACGTCGAGTTGCCCGGCATGGTCTACGCGGCGTTCTTGCGCAGCAACGTGGCACATGCACGCATTCGTTCCATCGACGTGTCGGCGGCGCGCGCGCGCGAGGGCGTCGTCGCCGTCTACACCGCCGCCGATCTCGGCGACTATTGGGCGCCGGGTCCGCTGCTCGTGCCGCCGCCGCCGATCAAGGACACCATCTTCAACCAGCGCACCCAGGTGCCGCTCGCCAAGGACAAGGTCCGCCACGTAGGCGAGCCGCTCGCCGTGGTACTGGCCGACAGCCGCTACCTCGCCGAGGATGCACTGAGCGATATCGAGGTCGATCTCGAGCCGTTGCCGGCCGTGGTCGATCTGGAAAAAGCGCTGGGCAATGCTGCAGCGACGGTGCATGACGACGTGCGCGCCAATGTGGCCGCTCATGTCCACCAATACCGCGGCGATTACGCGGCCGCGCGCGCCAAGGCCGATCGCGTCGTCGCGCGGCGCTTTCTTTACGATCACGGCGCCTCACAGCCGATGGAGACCCGCGGCATCGTCGCCAATTGGGATGCGCGCGCCAATCAGCTCACCGTCTGGGACACGACGCAGGCGCCGGTGTTCTTGCGCAACGGGCTCGCCGGGATGCTCGGCTTGAGCGAGCGCCAGGTGCGCGTGATTGCCCCGTTTGTCGGCGGCGGCTTCGGGCCGAAGATCATGCTGTTCTATCCCGAGGAAGTGGTGATCCCCTGGGTGGCCAGAAAGCTCAACCGTCCGATCAAATGGATCGAGGACCGGCTGGAGCACTTCTTCGCCACCACCCACGAGCGCGGCCAGAACTCACGATGCCGAAATCGCGCTGTCGGCCGACGGCCGCATTCTCGGCATCAAGGACGTCTTTCTGCACGACACCGGCGCCTACAATCCGTATGGGCTGACGGTACCGATCAACTCGCAGTGCACACTGCTCGGCCCCTATGTGGTGCCGAACTACGACAGCACCTTCACCGCCATTTTCACCAACAAACCGATCGTCACGCCCTACCGGGGCGCCGGGCGTCAGCACGGTGTGTTCGTGATCGAGCGGCTCCTCGACATCGCCGCGCACGAACTGGCAATCGACCGTGCCGAAATTCGCCGCCTGAATTTGATCCCTGCGGACGCGTTTCCCTACAACAACGAGATCATCTATCAGGACTTCGCGCCGCTCTCCTACGACAGCGGCAATTACGAGCCGATCCTCGACAAGGCGATCGAGATGATCGGCTACAAAAAATTCCTCGCCGAAGAACAGCCCCGGTTGCGCGCGCAAGGGCGCCACGTCGGCGTCGGCATCGCCTGCTATGTCGAAGGCACCGGCATCGGCCCCTATGAGGGCGCCAAGGTCCAAGTGCAAGCCAGCGGCAAGGTCAGCGTCGCCACCGGTATCGGCACCCAGGGACAGGGGCATTTCACCGTTTTCGCGCAGATCGTCGCCGACCAGCTCGGCGTCAAGGTGACCGATGTCGACATCGTCACCGGTGACACCGATCAGTTCTATTGGGGCGCCGGCACGTTCGCGAGCCGCGGCGCGGTCGTCGCCGGCAATGCCATGAACGAAGCCGCCAAGGCGGTGCGGCAGAAAATTCTCAAGCTCGCCGCCGAGCATTTCGAATGCGCCGAGGAGGATCTGGAAATTGCCGACGGTGAAGTCCGCGTCGTCGGCGTACCCGGCCAGGCGATCAAGCTCGGAGCGTTGGCGGTCAAGGCCAATCCGATGCGCGGCGCGGTGAGGCCCGGCACCGAGCCGGGGCTGGAATCGACCCAGTATTTCGGCCCGGCCGGCGGCGCCACCGCGAGCGGTGTGCACGCCATGATCGTCGAGGTCGATCCGCAGACCTTTGCGCTCAACGTCCTCAAATACGTCGTGGTGCACGATTGCGGCACCGTCATCAATCCGCTGATCCTCGCCGGCCAGATCCATGGCGGCGTGGCGCAGGGCATCGGCAATGCTTTCTATGAGCAGCTCGTATTTGATGAGGACGGGCAATTGCTCAACGCCTCGCTCGCCGATTATTTGCTGCCGACGGCGCTCGAGGTGCCGCATATGGAGATCGCTCACACGGTGACGGAATTGCCGCTCAATCCGCTCGGCATCAAGGGCGCGGGCGAAGCCGGCGCCATCCCGGTCGGGCCGATGTTCGCGCAGGCGATCGAGGATGCGCTCGGGCTGTTGGACAAAGGAGTCGAGCTGAACGAGATTCCACTCAGCCCCGGCCGTTTGTTCGAGCTGACGGCCAAATTGCGATGAAGCGTGCGGTGGTGGCGCGATGATCCTCGTCACCGGTGCCGCCGGCAAGAGCGGCAAGGCCGTGGTGAGAGCGCTGGCGGCGAAGGGCGCGAGAGTACGGGCCTTCATCCGCAATCCGGACCATGCCGGTTCGCTCTCGGCGCTCGGCGCCGCCGAGGTCAACTTCGGCAGCTTCGAGGATGCCCGGGCGCTGGCGCAGGCTGCGGCAGGCGCGCAGGCGGTTTATCACATCTGCCCGAATGTGAGCCGCGACGAGGTCGCATACGCGCGCGCAGTCGCGGTTGCGGCGCGCACGCATGGCGTCAAGCGCTTCGTCTATCACTCGGTGCTGCATCCGCAGATCGAGGCGATGCCGCATCATTGGCAGAAGATGCGCGTCGAAGAGATGCTGTTTGCGATGGGCTTCAATCTCACCGTGCTGCAACCCGCCGCCTACATGCAGAATATTCTTGGCGTGTGGGATGGCATCGTCCGCGACGGCGCGTTCAGGTTTCCCTATCCGCCGGCAACGCGGCTCAGCCTGGTGGATTTGGACGATGTCGCCGAGGCCGCCGCGATCGTGCTGACCCAAGATGGCCATGGCGGTGCCACCTACGAGCTTGCGGGCACGGCGGCGCTCAGCCAGCTAGAGGTCGTATCTTTGCTCGCTGCCACATTGGGCCGCGATGTCCATGCCGAAGACGTGCCGCTTGCGGCCTGGGAGGCACGCGCGCGTGCTGCGGGCATGGGTGAGTATGAGCTCGCGACCCTCAGCGCCATGTTCCGCTACTACGCGGAGCACGGCCTGATCGGTAATCCCAACACGTTGCACTGGTTGCTCGGCCGCGCGCCGACCACTCTCGATGTCTTTTTGAAGCGCCAGCAGGCGAAGAGCTAACGCCGCGCTATGGCAACGCCAGCAGCGCGGCCGCCGCCGCCAGCATGGCGATTGCCGACGCCGCCAGCGACCAATGTACGCCGATCAGGCTGCCCAAAAGCCCGACCGACACGCCGCTAAAGGCACGCAACCCGAAACTGGCCATGGCGAACAGGCCGATGACGCGGCCGCGATTCTCGAGCGGCGCGTTGATCTGCACGAGGCTTGTCGCCATGGTGTTGAACGATAGCTCGAAGAACCCAGCCGCGAACAACAAGCCGATGGCGAGCGGGTAATTCCACGACAAAGAAAAGCCAGCAAGCGCGATGCACCAGAGGATCGCGAGCACGATTGCCGTGCGTTGTCGTGGCGGCAACAGTCCGCCGCTTTCAAGGAGCACGCCCGCCAGGAACGCACCACCGGCGTCGGCCGCGAGCAGCATGCTGTAGGACAGGCCCGGATCGCCGTGGCCGAGGTCCTCGGCAAAGCCCGGCATCTGCGAGCTGTAGGCATTGCCGACAAAGAACGACGCGGCTCCGGCCAGGATCGTCATCGAGACAATGACGGAGTGGTCGCGAATCGCGTGGATCGTGTGGGTGATATCGGCCAATCCGCGCACCGCGCGTTGCGGCGGCGGCGCGCCGGTGCGAAAGCGCGGGCCGTATGGCGCGTTCACCAGCCAAAGCACCATCGGCAGATAAAAAATTGTATTGAGAAAGACGCCGTAGGACGGTCCGAGCGCGAGCAAAATAAATCCGCCCGCTGCCGGCCCGACCAGCACGCCGAGATAGCGCGCGGTGGCATTGAGCCGCACCGCACTGGTCAGGTCCGCCGGTCCGACGATGTCGTAAAGCAGCACCTGCACCGGGGTGAACCACAGCACGCCGGCGCAACCGTGGATCACCAGAAGCACCATGGCCTGCCACATCTGCAGGGTGCCGGTGATGAAGAAATAGCCCCAGCCGAGCGAGACCAGAATAAACAGCCCCATGCCGCATTGGATGATCCGGCGCGGATCGAAACGGTCGGTGAGAGCGCCGGCTGCGACAGAAAACAAAAGGAACGGCAGCCAGTGCGAGACGATCGCGAAACCGCCCAAGGCTGGCGAATGAAATTTCTGAAACATCACCCAGTAGCTGATGACGTGCTCGATATTGTCGGCCATCATCGCGAATACGAAGGTGACGAACTGAACGCGGAAGCCCGAATGCCGCATGGCGGCAAACGAGCGCTGTGTCGGCGCGGCGGTTGCCGAGCCGTTCGGAGGCAGTTTGTTCAACAAGGGGCTTTTTCGGGTTGGGGCGGCAGCCTGCTGATTGCGGAACCCGGCAGGGTTTTTCAATGTGCTGACAGGGCGAGGTCTCAAAGTGTGCGAGACAACTTGTCACCAATAGCGTAAACCGCCAACCCGTTATCCCGCCGGGCGCCCATGCGAGAATGCCTCGTTCGTAGCGATTTTAAGTTGACACCAGCGTGCCTGATGGCCGCGCAGGAGGGCGTTGGCGTCGCCGCGCGATGTATTCATGCCGCGTAGCGAGGTTGATGTTGTCGTCGTCGGTGGCGGTGCTGCCGGGGTGGCTGCGGCACGGCGCCTGCACGCCGCCGCGATCGACTGCCTCATCGTCGAAGCGCGTCCGCGGCTTGGCGGCCGCGCCTGGACGATCATCGACCCGTCAGGATTTGCACTCGATCTTGGCTGTGGCTGGCTGCATTCGGCCGATCGCAATCCGTGGGTGAAGATCGCAGAGGAGCAAGGGGCCGAGATCGATACGTCGCGGCCGCCCTGGGCGCGCCGGACTCTTAACGTCGGTTTTCCGTCGGCTGAGCAGCAGGATTTTCAGTCCGCCATGCATGCGTTCTATGCGCGCGTGGATGGTGCCGGCGATCACAACGGCGACGTCCCGGCCGTGAATTTTCTCGAGCCCGGCAACCGCTGGAACGGGCTGATCAATGCGCTCGGCAGCTATATCGCCGGCGCCGAATGGGACCGGGTTTCGGCCAAGGATTTCGACCGCTATCACGATACCGGGGTGAACTGGCGCGTGGCCAAGGGCTATGGCGCGCTCATCAGCGCCTGCGGCGAGGCGCTGGCAACGGAGCTCGATTGCACGGTGCGCGCTATCGATCATCGCGGCAAGCGCCTGCGCATCGACACCGCCAAAGGCGTGATCGCCGCCGATCAGGTGATCGTCACCATCCCGAGTGCGCTGATTGCAGCCGAGCGGATATTGTTCACACCGGCATTGCCAGACAAGACCGAAGCCGCGCACGGTCTGCCGCTCGGGCTTGCCGACAAATTGTTTGTGTCGCTGCAAGGCGCCGAGGAGTTCGACCATGACACCCGCGTCTTCGGACGCACCGATCGCGCGGCGACCGCGATCTACCAATTCCGTCCGCTTGGGCGGCCGATGATCGAGGTCTATTTCGGCGGGCGCTTTGCGGCGGAGCTGGAAGCCGGCGGCGAGCCCGCGTTTTTCGATTGCGCCGTGTCCGAGCTTGTCGGCCTTTTTGGCAGCGCCTTTGCGGCGCGCATCAAGCCCATCGCTGTGCACCGGTGGGGCGCCGATCCGCTCTCGCTCGGTTCTTATTCGTTCGCGTCGCCGGGCTTTGCCGATGACCGGCCGAAGCTCGCCGCGCCGGTCGACGACCGCTTGTTCTTTGCAGGCGAAGCTTGCTCGGTGCACGACTTCTCGACCGCGCACGGTGGCTGGCACACCGGCGTCAGCGCGGCCGAGCAGGTGATCGTGGCGCGTGGTGGCCCTCATTCGACGTAGCTTTGGCGACGCTCTCTTGGTCCTCCCGCGATGCATGGCACCCGCGGCGCGCGGTATCGGGGCGCAGCAACAAAACGCGGCGATTCCGACTGCGCCCTCTCCCCTTGGGGAAAGGGCAACGCATGACGTTCCACGAACGCTGGAGGGAGAGCGGTCTCTTCGGTAACGCGTAGTCAGCCCCACGCACCGGCGTGAATGGCGGCCGCCTCGTCTTCCAGAAGCGGCCCGATAACGTCCACCGGCCGCTGTCCGGCGGCAAACACGGTGCGGCAGGGCAAATCGAGCGTCGGATTCTCGGCGTGACTGCCGGTAATGGTTTTGAGCCGTCGTTCGGAGAGACCGTACACCACCCGCCCGATGCCGGCCCAGTAGACGGCGCCGGCGCACATGCAGCACGGCTCGGCGGACGTGTAGAGCGTGCAGTCCGCCAAAAATTTCGGATCGAATTGCTTCGAGGCCGCAGTGGCAAGAAGTCGCTCGGCATGGCCGGTCATGTCGCGGTCCGGCAGATAGCCGTTCTCGACCTCGAGCAGAATTTCGCCCCCGGCGCCGACCAGAATCGCACCGAACGGGTGGTTGCCGTGGCGGCGGGCGCGCTCCGCCACCGCGAAGGAGCGGCGCAGGAATGCTTCGTGATCGAGCGGCGGCATGGCAGCGTCCATTCTTAATTGTTTTGGCGGCTAATGATGAGGCTGGCAAAACGTACTGCGCGCGGCACAAGCCGACTAGCGCTGGCACATAACTTGCCTACATTTGTTGGTTATGCGCAAATGCAGTGCTTTCTAAAGGCGGGAAACGCGCCCAAGGCCGGCGCGTTGATAAGGCAAGATGACCCGAAACGCCGTGCAATTCATCAGAAGCGGCCGTCGCGTGCGGATCACAGAATTTGTGCCGCGCACGACGTTGCTCGATTGGTTGCGGCTCGAGGAGCGCGCCACCGGCACCAAGGAAGGATGCGCCGAAGGCGATTGCGGTGCTTGCGCAGTGGTGGTGGCGCGCGAGCGGGATGGACGACTTGTGCACGAGTTGGTGAACGCCTGCATCACGCTGCTCGGTCAGATCGACGGCGCCGAGTTGATTACCATCGAGGACCTCGCCGAGAACGGCGCGTTGCATCCTATTCAGGACGCGATGGCGCGGCTGCACGGCTCGCAGTGCGGCTTCTGCACGCCCGGCATCGTGATGAGTTTGTTCGCGCATTACCATTCGTGCGGCGGTCACACGGGCCGTGACATCATCAACGATGTCCTCGCCGGCAATCTCTGCCGCTGCACCGGCTACCGGCCGATCGTGGATTTGGCGCTCGAAGTCTGCAAGACCGGCGCCGACGATCGGTTCACCCGCGCGGCGGCGGCGCGGCTGCAGGCGGTGCGGGCGCTCGACGATAAGGCGGATGTTTTTGTTGGCGATGAGACGGCGTTCTTCGCCGCGCCGGCGAGCGAGCAATCTTTCGCGCAACTCTATATGCGGCACCCGGACGCCACCATCGTTGCGGGTGCCACCGATGTCGGGCTGTGGATCACCAAGAAGCTTGCGCCGCTGGCGAAGATCATTCAGATCGGCCGCGTCGCCGAGCTCGCCGCAATCGAAGAAAGCGCGGCAGGCTTCGCCGTCGGCGCCATCGTTTCGCTCGCGCGCGCGATGCCGGTGCTGGGTGCGATCGATCCGGACGTAGCCGAAGTGCTGCGCCGCTTTGGCTCCATGCAGGTGCGCGCGGCCGGCACCATCGGCGGCAGCATCGCCAACGGCTCGCCGATCGGCGATCTCGCCCCGATGTTCATCGCGCTCGACGCCACCTTGGAACTGCGCCGTGGCGATGATGTGCGCCAACTGCCGCTGGAGAATTTCTTTATCGACTACGGCAAGCAGGATCGCCGGCCGGGCGAATACGTGCGTCGTCTGTTGGTGCCGAAGCTTTCCTCGGGGTCGCATTTCCGCGCCTATAAGATCACCAAGCGTCCCGACGAGGACATTTCCGCGGTGCTTGCGGCGTTTTGTCTGAACGTCGCTGACGGCCGCATCGGCACGGCGCGTGTCGCGTTCGGCGGCATGGCTGGCACGCCCAAGCGCGCCAAAACGGTCGAAGAAAAATTGCGCGGCCTCCTGCTTGCGGATACGCGCGGCTGGCAAGCGGCCGCCGATGCGATCGGTGACGATTTCAAGCCGCTTAACGATCTGCGCGCCAGCGCCGCCTATCGTGGCCGCGTCGCCCGCAACCTCGTCATCAAGGCTCTCGCCGAAATCGCGGGTGTGAGCCCGCAGGTCACGCGCGTCGCCGATCGCCGGATGCTCGCCGATGCCGCCGAATAGCGATGTGATCGAGGCGCCGCCGCGCCATGTGCACAAGCCGCTGCCCCATGACAGCGGCGCCAAGCATGTGCAAGGCAGCGCCGAGTATATCGACGACATCCCCGAGCCGATCGGCACGTTGCATATCGCCGTCGGCGTCACGCCGGTTGCGCGTGGTACGCTGCGCCGGCTCGATCTCACCGAGGTACGGAGCGCGCCCGGCGTGGTGGCGGTCCTGACCGCAGCCGATATTCCAGGAAAGAACGACGTGTCGCCGGGCAGCGCCGACGAGCCGGTGCTGGTGCAAGACGTCATCCTTTACCATCATCAGCCGGTGTTCGCGGTCGCGGCCACGTCACGCGATGCCGCGCGCCGCGCCGTGTTGCGCGCCAAGATGGAGATCGACGCCGAAGCCCCGAATGTGTCGGTCGAGCAAGGCCGGACCGCGGGCGAAATCGTGATGCCCGATTACGCCTTCGTCAACGGCGATGCCGCCAACGCGATCGCCGCGGCGCCGCTGCGCGCGAGCGGACAATTTCACGTCGGCGGGCAGGAGCATTTTTATCTGGAAGGCCAGATCGCGCTCGCTGTCCCGGGCGAGGACGGCTCGGTTCTGGTCCACTCCTCGACCCAGCATCCGAGTGAGGTGCAGCATGTAACTGCGCGCGTGCTCGGCGTGCCGGATTCTTTTGTGACCTGTCGGGTGCGCCGCATGGGCGGCGGTTTCGGCGGCAAAGAGACGCAAGCGACCCAATGGGCAGCGCTCGCCGCGCTCGCCGCGCGTATCACCGGCCGGGCCTGCAAATTCCGGCTCGACCGCGACGCCGACATGGCGATGACGGGCAAACGGCATGATTTCGCGGTTGCCTATTCGGTCGGCTTTGACGCGGACGGCCGTATTCGCGCTCTCGACCTCGATCTCGACGCACGCTGCGGCTGTTCGGCCGATTGCAGCATCGGCGTCGTCGATCGCGCGATGTTTCATTCCGACAATGCGTATTTCCTCCCCGAGTCTGCGCATCTATACGCGCCGGGTCAAAACCAACACGGTGTCGAACACCGCCTTCCGCGGCTTCGGCGGGCCGCAGGGAATGATGGCGATCGAGCGCGTCATCGATGCCATCGCCTGGAATCTCGGCCAGGATCCGCTCGACATCCGCAAGGCCAATTTGTACGGCCCGGGCCGCGATCTCACGCCGTATGGCCAGACCGTCGAGGACTGCGACACCGCACCGGTGCTGATCGAGCAGCTCGAGCGCTCGTCCGACTATCGCCAGCGGCGCAAGGAGATTGCCGCGTTCAATGCGCGCTCGCCTATTCTCAAGCGCGGTCTCGCGTTGACGCCGGTAAAGTTCGGCATCTCCTTCACGCTCACACATCTCAATCAGGCGGGCGCCCTGGTGCATGTGTATCAGGACGGCTCCGTGCACCTGAACCATGGCGGCACCGAAATGGGCCAGGGCCTGTTTCAGAAAGTCGCGCAGGTGGCGGCGGAAGAGTTCGGCATCGGGCTCGAGCGGGTGCACATCACCGCGACCTCGACCGACAAGGTGCCGAACACCTCGGCGACGGCGGCCTCCTCGGGCACCGATCTCAACGGCATGGCGGTGCAGCACGCGGCGCGGGAGATCAAGGCGCGGCTGTCTCGTTTTGCCAGCGAGACCTGGAACGTCGCCGAGGATCTGATCTCGTTCCGCGACGATCGTGTCTTTGTCGGTAACGAGAGCGTTCCGTTCGGCGATTTGACCAAAAAGGCCTATGCGTCCCGAGTGCATCTGTCGGCTGCCGGCTTCTACAAGACGCCGAAGCTTTATTGGGATCGCGACAAGGGCAAAGGACGGCCGTTCTTTTATTTCGCTTACGGCGCGGCTTGCTGTGAAGTGGCGATCGACACCCTCACCGGCGAAATGACGGTGCGGCGGGTCGATATCCTTCATGACGTCGGGCGCTCGATCAATCCCGCGCTCGATATCGGTCAGATCGAAGGCGCTTTCGTCCAGGGTATGGGCTGGCTGACCACGGAAGAACTCGTCTACGACGACAAGGGCCGGCTGCTGACGCATGCGCCCTCGACCTACAAAATCCCCGTGGCCTCCGATGTGCCGGTAGATTTTCGCGTGGCGCTCTTCGACGGCGCCAACCGCGAGGCCACGATTTATCGCTCGAAGGCGGTGGGGGAACCGCCGCTGATGCTGGGCATTGCGGTTTTCGCGGCGATTGCCGACGCCATCCACGCGGCGTGTCCGGGCCGGGGCGTGGCGCTTGATGCGCCGGCGACGCCGGAGGCGATCCTCAAAGCGCTGGGTCCGGTCGATGCCGTCGCGGCGCTGGCGCCGCTTGTAACTTCGTAGGTGCGTACGATGTGATAAGAGGGCCGGGCGCACGGGCATAAAGGGTAGGCGCGTGCTGGCCTGATCCGCAGCGAGGATATGGGGCTTGTTCCGACAGGAATCTTGCCCCACTGGGAAGCAACGGCAGATGGCCAAGGTTTGGGCCCGTATTCGGCAGACGATCGAGCAGCACGGCAAGGCCGGGCTCTTGAGTGTCGTCGGCGCTGCCGGCTCCGTTCCGCGCGAAGCCGGAGCCCGCATCGTGTTGCAGCCGGACGGCGGCTTCTACGGGACGATCGGCGGTGGCCGTCTCGAATACGAAGCCATCGCCACCGCCCGCGCCACGCTGGCGGCGGGACGCGGCGCTGCGGTGTTACGCGATTGGCCGCTCGGGCCCAATCTCGGACAATGTTGCGGCGGCGCGGTGAAGACACTCGCCGAAACCTTCGATGCGCGCGACATGCCCGTCGTCCGGCAACTGGAAGACGCGGAAAAAGCCGGGGCCTTCGTCGCCGACAGCCGGATCGATAATGACGGCCGCGTGGCGCGGCGGATCGCCAGCGCAGATAAGCCCCCGGACGACGTGCAGCAGCCCTTCGACGGCCGAGGCTTTTCGGAGCATTTCGGCGAATCGCCGATGCCGGTTCTTCTGTTCGGCGCAGGACATGTGGGGCGCGCCGTGGTGCTGGCGCTGGCGCCGTTGCCCTTCACGGTGCGTTGGATCGACGGACGCCTGGACCAGTTTCCCCAATACGTGCCGCATAATGTCGTCACCGTGCGCACCGACGCGGTCGCGCACGAATTGGCCGAGGCGCCGCGCGACGCGGCGATCGTGGTGATGACGCACTCGCATCCGCTCGACTTCGACATCACGCTGGCGGCCTTGCGCCGGCGCAGCTTCGATTTTGTCGGTCTGATCGGGTCCGAGACCAAACGCGCGCGCTTTCGGAGCTTCGCGCGGCAGATGCGTCTGCCCGAAAGCGACTTGGA
The DNA here is from genome assembly GCA_963818155.1 of uncultured Alphaproteobacteria bacterium. GTDB lineage: Bacteria > Pseudomonadota > Alphaproteobacteria > Rhizobiales > Xanthobacteraceae > BOG-931. Next base: position 357,190 of record CAWFRC010000008.1, on the reverse strand, counting down.
GCGGCTCGTTTGTCCGATCGGAATTGCCGAGATCAAGGGCAAGGAGCCCGCCGTGATCGCGGCGGCGCTTGCGGCGCAGTTGCTGATCGTCAGCGAACAGGTCTCCGCCCGCCAGCCCAGTCCGGCGATGCAGCCGGCGTAGGCGGGTCTGAATTGTTGGTATGGCCTCTAACGTTGCATCATGGCCGGGCTTGTCCCGGCCATCCCGATGTTCAGTGCACCACTATCGGGATGCCCGGCACGTAGGCAAGCGAAGCGACGCCGTTCTTCGAACGGCTATGGCCGGGCATGACGGCTCACTATTGACCGCTATCTGAAAATCTTTCACGCGCCCCCAGCCAGCACGCGCTCGACCTCAGCTAGCGCTTTTTGCTTCTCGGCGTCGCTCATCAGCGACGCGTGGAAGCCGTTGCGCACGATAGCGGCGATTTCGTCACGGTTGAGCAATAAGGCATCGGAGACGGCGCGGTAGTTGTCGTTCACATAGCCGCCGAAGTACGCCGGATCGTCGGAGTTCAGCGTGACGACGAGATCCTTATCCATCATCCGCCGCAGCGGATGCGCTTTGAGGTCCTCAACGACGCGCAGCCGCAAATTCGATAGCGGGCAGACCGTCAGCGCCATGCGCTCGCGCACGAGTCGGGCAACTAAGGCGTCATCGTCGAGCGAATGGTTGCCGTGATCGACACGCCCGACGCCGAGGATATCGAGCGCTTCCCAGACGTACGCCGCCGGCCCTTCTTCGCCCGCATGGGCGGTGAGGAAGAAGCCCGCCTCGCGCGCACGGCGGAAGACATTTTTGAACTTGCTCGGCGGATTGCCGGCTTCCGACGAATCGAGACCGACGCCGACGATCTTGTCCTTGAACGTGAGCGCGGAATCCAAGGTCTTCTGCGCATCGGCCTCGTCCAGATGACGCAGAAAGCACATGATTAGGCTCGCTCGCACGCCGAATTGCGCTTCGGCGTCGGCGATGGCGCGGGAGAGCCCGCCGATCACCGTGTCGAAAGCCACACCGCGGGCAGTGTGGCCCTGCGGATCGAAAAACATCTCCACGTGCCGCACATTGTCGGCATGCGCGCGCTGCAAATAGGCGAAGGCCAGATCGTAAAAATCCTGCTCGGTGAGCAGCACCGACATGCCCTGATAGTAGATATCGAGAAAATCCTGCAGATTGCGAAATTGATACGCCCGACGCACCGCCTCGACCGAGTCGAAGCGCAGCTTGACGCTGTTGCGCCGCGCCAGCCCAAACATCAGTTCCGGTTCGAGGCTTCCTTCGATGTGGATGTGCAGCTCGCATTTCGGCAGCCGTTTGATCAGCGCGTCATTCTCGGGCATTTTCGTTCTCCCGCGCGTGGCGCAAGCGCGTTCTGTGAGGCAGAATGTTGAGGCCTAGCAAACCATCCGGCGGCCGGGAAGTGCCTGACCGGATTGCTGTCCGAAGAGTTGGCCGTGAAGGCAAAAACGGAATGAACGCACGATGACACCGGATGCAAACAAGGCCGCGGAAATGCTGATGACGGCGCACGCCAATGGCGCGCCGTTTGCGCCGTTTGCCAGCACTTTCGGCATCGCCAGCGTCAGCGACGCCTATGCGGTGCAGCGCGACTATGTGGGGCTGCAAATGCGGGCGCGCGGCACCGGCGCGGCCGGATACAAAATCGGTCTCACTTCCAAACGCATGCAGGAGATGTGCGGAATCGATAGCCCGATCGCCGGTGTCGTGCTTTCGGATCGTGTTCACGCCTCGGGCGCCAGCGTGAGCGCATCGGCGTATGGACGAATGGGCCTCGAATTCGAGATTGCCGTGCGGCTCAAGCGCGACCTGGCGCCCGACGGTGTGCCGTCGCTTGCCGCGGTTGCGGACGCGGTCGACGCGGTTTGTGCGGCGATCGAAATCGTCGACGATCGCCGCGCTGACTATCGCGCCTTGGACGTGTTGTCATTGATCGCCGACAATTCCTGGAATGCTGGCATCGTGCTGGGCGAGTTCGTGCCGGCCTGGCCGGAATTGGCGACGATCGGAGGCTTGATTTCCGTCGATGGCATTCCGCTTGATCGCGGATCGGGCGGGGACGTGCTCGGCCATCCCTTCTACCCGGTGGCATGGCTCGCCAGCCATCTTGCCAAAGAGGGTAGCGGTTTGCGCGCCGGCGATATCGTCATGACCGGCAGTCTCGTCACCACCAAATTTCCCGACCGGCCTGCCGCCTATCGTTTTGATGTCAAAGGGCTTGGCGCCGTTGGCCTGACGGTTTCGGCTTAGGGCGACGCCATCGCTAACGCAGGCCGATTTCGATGAAGACGAAATCCCGCTCGTAGTCGGGATTTTCCACCGTATCGCAGTGGATTTCGGCGGCCATCAGCTGATCGCGCACGAATTTTATCAGTTCCGGTTGCGCACCTTCCAGGAGACAGCCTCGATCGCTGGCGGCGGTGAATTCCGGCATTTCATCCTCACGGTTCTTGCGACTGAAATGCGGATTCTTTTTCCAGCCGGCCGCGGTGAAGATCTCGTTTATTTGCCTGGCGAAGTCGGTCTGTTCGCCAAACCGCGACGTCGGCGACTTTTGCGTCATGATCCAAAAGCTCTTGCCGGCGTGCTGCTTGAGCTGCGCGACCAGCGCCTCCATGTGTTCCATGGTAAATTTGCGCGGCGCGTTCAGCCGTGCCAGTGCGAGCTTGGCCTCGGCCGCTTCTTTTTCGGCCTTGGCGGCGCGCTCGTGTGCGGCGGCCACATGCTGCTGTTCGACGCTGCGAACCTCGGTGACCAAGAGCGAGGTCCGAACCTGGAATGCGAATTCGAACATTACGCCCAGCGTGACCAGCAATGCGCCGACCGGCAGCAGTTTCAGGTTTTTTTCGTTAAGCGCCCTCAGGACCTCCGCTCGATACTCGATCACGAGACCAAGCGCGACGGCGCCGCACGCCATCGTGGCCCAGAACTCCGCCCATGAGAGCGACGATTCGAGGAGACCAACGCCGTCCATGATCACGCGCGGCGGACGACTGCACCCGTCTGATGCATCATCGTTTTCATGTTGAATTTGCCGTCTTAAGGTCGTCGCCCTTGCATTGTTATGCGATGCGACCTGTTAACAAATCGAGCGCGCAGGCGCGGTGGTCCGATGAGCTACACGTGCCCACCTGCCCGACTTACCAGATTTGGTTGAGCGTTGGTTTTCATGCCGACAAAGTGCCGCACGGCGACGCCGCGCTTGGCTAATTTTTTGTTACGCGCCGGGCACGGCCGCTGCACCGCAAAATCGGGCTGGCCGCGCCTAGCGCACTAGCCGAAGCGCGCGACGACCTCGTCGGGCAGCGGACGCGCGCGGATCTTCTCGGGATTGTCCTTGTTGCGCACCGCCCAGACCCGCGTCTCGCCGCCGAGCACCGCAAGTTCGCCGCCGCTTAAGACGCGGTGCTCGACGTCGAAGCTCGAGCGACGGAATTCGGCGACCCGCGAGGCGATTTCGATCTCGTCGCCGAAGCGAACGGTCTTGCGGCAATCGAGCCGTACGTCGACCAGCGGCAAAATCCCGAAGACGTCGAGGAAATCGCGGCGGGCAACGCCGAGCGCCGCCTCGAACAGCGACCAGGTGCCGTTATCGAAATATTCGAACAAGTGTTTTGGCGTTACCATGCGGGTCGGATCGCAATGACCGAATTCGACAATCATTTGCCGGCGAAAGACGAACGTCGTCAAAGTCATTCCCCACCGTATTGGGCTGCGGATGTGCGCAGCCATGCGTCACACTGAGCGAATGGTCTTAGGCTAACTTCGTCGGCGGGGAAACACGGTAGATTGGCCTTGCCGACGGGGCTTCTGCATAATGGCCGGGGAACGCCGATGGGCGCGCCGCTTTCGGGGAGGCTTGCATGGCAAATTTCGTTCTGGTGCACGGGGCCTGGATCGGTGGCTGGTATTGGCGGCCGATCGCGCAGGCGTTGCGCAGGGCCGGCCATGAGGCCTATGCGCCGACGCTGACCGGGTTGGGCGAGCGCATCCATCTGATGAGCCCGCACATCACCCTCGATACCCACGTCACCGATGTCGTCAACGTCATCAAGGAAGAGGGTTTGTCGGACGTCGTCCTGGTCGGCCATTCCTATGGGGGCATGGTGGTGACCGGCGTTGCCGATGCGCTGCCCGACAAAATCACGTCTCTGGTGTATCTCGACGCCTTTGTGCCGAAAAATGGCGATGCGCTGGTCAACTTCGTGCCGCCGGGCAGTCCGCCGCCGACATTCGCAAGCGAATACACGCTGGCGCCGTTGCCAGCGAGCATTTTTGGTGCCAGCGCGGAGGTGGCTGCAGCCGTCGATGCGCGCACGACGCCGATGCCGATCGCTTGCTTCACCCAGGCGCTGACGCTCAACGGCGGCATCGATAGGGTCAAAAAGAAAAGCTACATCTATTGCAACGTTCCGGCACCCACGACTTTCACGCAGTTTTACGAGAAGCTGAAGGACGATCCGGATTGGAACATGCACACTCTGCCATGCACGCACATCGTGCAGATGGAAATGCCCAATGAACTTACCGCGCTTTTGCTGGAAGCCGCCGCGTAAAGTTCATAGCGCCGGCTCGCCGGCGATATAGGTTTGCCGCACCGCGCGGTCGTCGCCCAGCGTCATCAAAACAAAAAGCTCTTCCTCGAGGTCGCGCACCGTCTCCATGCGGTGCGCCATCGCCGGCGTGGCGCGCGCATCCAGCACCACGAGATCGGCAAATGCGCCGGGCACGATGCCGCCGATCTCGTTCTCGAGGCCGAGGGCCGCCGCGTTGCCGCGGGTCATCAGATCGAAGGCACAGAGCGCGGGCAGGTTCTGGCCCTTGAGCTGCATCACCTTGTAGGCTTCCGCGGCGGTGCGCAACATCGAGTACGAGGTGCCGCCGCCGACGTCGGTTGCCAGCGCGATGCGCACGCCAGCGGCAGCAAGGCCATCATAGTCGAACAGACCGCTGCCGATGAACAAATTCGACGTCGGGCAGAAAACCGCGACCGAGCGGCTCTCGCGCAACAGAGCGATTTCGTCTTTGCCGAGATGAATGCAATGGCCGAGCAGGGAGCGCGGGCCGAGAAGGCCGAAGCGCTCATACACGGCCGTATAGCTCGGGTCGTCCGGAAACAGTTTTTTGACCGCGGCGATTTCGTCGAGATTCTCGGCAAGATGCGTCTGCATCAGCACGGTGGGAAACTCGGCCAGCAGCGCGCCGAGTTCGGCGAGCTGTTCCTCGGTGGAGGTAATGGCGAAGCGCGGCGTTACGGCATAGCGCTGCCGGCCTTTGCCGTGCCAGCGCTCGATCAGGTCGCGGCTGTCGGCGATGGCGCTGCGTGCGGCCGCCAACAGCCCGGGCGGCCCGTTGCGGTTCATCACCGCATTTCCGGCGATCATGCCGACATTTCTTTGGTGCGCGGCGGCGAACAGCGCTTCCGCCGAGCCCGGATGCGCGCTGCAATAGGCGACCGCCGTGGTGGTGCCGTTGCGCGCCAATTCGTCGAGGAAGAATTCGGCGTTGCGCCCAGCGTGCGTCGGGTCGGCGAATTTCTGCTCCTCGACAAAGGTGTATTTCTCAAGCCATTCCAGCAGCTGCGCGCCGTAGGACGCGATCACCTGGGTCTGCGGATAATGGATGTGCGGGTCGATGAAACCCGGCATGATCAATTGGTCGGGAAAGTGCTCGACCAGAACCTCGGTCGGAAGCTCTGCGGCGAGTTGCGCGGCCGGTGCCACAGCCTCGATCCTTCCGTCCTTCACCAGCACGATGCCGTCGCCGATGTAGGTGTAGCTTTGCGCATCGCCGACGCCGTTCGGTGCGCGCAGGAAGCTCAAGAGCCGGCCACGGATCGCGCGCAATTTATTTTCGCCCCCTCAAATCAACGCCAGAATCATCAACATTTCCCGGAGGCGGTGCAGCGCGAAGCGGTGCACCGCAGATCCGGGATTGTTGCAAACTCTGCGGTCCGCAACGATCCCGGGTCAGCAACGCAACACTCCGCTTCGCTCCGTGCTGCGTTGCGCCCGGGAAGCGCCCTTGTTGTTATGCCAAGAGCCCACTCCATGCTCACTGCGCCGGCGCGCCGGCTGCGAGCCACGATGCGAGGGTGCGACGTTCGTCGGGCGTCATTTCAGTGATATTGCCCGGCGGCATCGCATCCGAGCGCACGGCGGCGGCGGCAATCAGCGGCGCGTGCAGGTAGATATGCTCGTCGGTGTCGAGCAAGACGCCTTTCGGCGGCGCCGCGAGCCCGGCCCAGACCGGCTCGGCCGCGTGGCACATGGCGCAGCGCGACATCACGATGGTGCTGACATCGGCGAATTTGGGCGTCGGCGGTAACGTGCCGATGGTCACCGTGCGGGGGCCCGCCGCCGACAGCCACGCGACCGCGGCCATCCCGGCGGCGGCGACCGCCCAGGTCCACCACGGGCTGCCGTTGCCCGCATGCCGCGAATTGAAAAAGTGCCGGATCACCGGACCGATCGCCAGCACGATGGCAACGATCAGCCAATTAAAGCGCGTCGCGTAAAGCAGCGGATAATGATTGCTCAGCATCAGAAAGACGACCGGCAGCGTCAGATAATTGTTGTGCACGGAACGCTGCTTGCCCAGCGCGCCCCAGCGCGGATCGGGCGTTTTGCCGGCCAGCATCGCAGCGACGGATTTCTTCTGGTAGGGAATGATGATGACGAACACGTTCGCCACCATGATGGTGCCGATCAGCGCGCCGATCTGCGTGAAGGCGCCGCGGCCGCTGAACACGCGGGTGAAGCCGTACGTCAGCGCGACCAGGAAAACGTAGCCGACCAGCGCCAGCGCCACTTCGTGCCTGCCGAGCGGCGAGCGGCACAAACCTTCGTAAACGAGCCACGCCACCACGAGGCTAAAGAATGCAATGAGAGCTGCCTGCACGGCGGTGAGATCGAGCACCGCTTTGTCGATCAGGAACAGGTCGGCGCCGAGATAGTAAACCAATACCAGGAGCGCGAAGCCGGACAACCAGGTCGTATAGGCTTCCCATTTGAACCAGGTCAGGTGGTCCGGCATCTGCGCCGGCGCCACCAGGTATTTCATCATGTGGTAAAAGCCGCCGCCATGAACCTGCCACTCGTCGCCTTTGACGCCTGGCGGCAGGCCCGGCCGCGGCCGCAGGCTCAAGTCCAGGTGGATGAAATAGAACGAACTGCCGATCCACGCGATCCCGGCGATGACATGCAGCCAGCGAAGGATGGCGCTCGCCGATTTCAGCGAGTATTAGCTCCACGACTTAGCTCCACCTGACGTGGGTTCCCTACATGCGCTCCCGCATGGGCTCCCTACGTCGGCTCCTCGTTCGACCACGGCGGATTTACCATGACAGACCCGCCATGGAAAGTGCAAGCCTCTCGCCGTGGCGTCGTTTTGGGCAACTTTCTTTGCCTGCCCGCTTTTGCCGGCGCCGATTTTGTCGGATGATGCTGACGGATGTGGCGAGCGCAAGGGGTCGATCATGGAACGATCCTTGCAATGAAGCCCGCGACAAGTCTTCCGAATTGCGAGTATGCGCAGCGGTCTCAATGCTTGATGTGTCTTCACAAGCGGGTTCTTCCTTGCCGGCGCCGCTGCTGAGTGCCGTTTCGATAAGCAAACGCTATGGCGATTTTCTCGCCAACGATGGCATCGACCTCGATTTGTTTCCGGCGGAAATCCACGCGCTCCTTGGGGAGAACGGCGCCGGCAAATCGACCCTCGTGAAGGTGATGTACGGCCTGATCCAGCCGAGCGGCGGCGAACTGCGCTGGAAGGGGCAGAAGGTCGTGCTGTCCGGCCCGTCCGAAGCCCGCGCGCTCGGCATCGGTATGGTGTTTCAGCATTTCTCGCTGTTCGAGAATCTGACCGTCGCCGAGAATGTCGCGCTCGGCCTGCCGCCGACCGAGTTGTTTGCCGCCATCTCGGCGCGGCTTGCGGAAACCGCACGGCTCTACGGTCTGCCGCTCGATCCCAAGCGCGAAGTCTGGCGGCTGTCGGTGGGCGAGCGTCAGCGCATCGAAATCGTGCGCGCGTTGATGCAGAATCCGAAGCTGCTCATTCTGGACGAGCCCACCGCGGTGTTGACGCCGCAGGAGGCGGATCAACTCTTCATTGTGCTCGACCGGCTCAAGAACGAAGGCCGCGCCATCCTCTATATCAGCCACAAGCTCGAAGAGGTGAAACGGCTTTGCGACACGGCGACGATCCTGCGTCTCGGCAAGAAGGTCGCGACCTGCAATCCACGGCAGGAAACGGCGGCGTCGCTGGCACGCATGATGGTGGGCGCCGAGATTGGCGAGGTCAAAGTCCCGGCAGCGCGCACCGCCGCGGCCCCACGCCTTCTCATTCATAAGCTCACCCTGGAGCCGGACGATCCGCACGGCACCCGGCTGAAGGACATTACGCTCGAGGTCTGCGGCGGCGAGATTGTCGGCGTCGCCGGTGTTGCAGGTAACGGCCAGGACGAATTGTTTGCTGCGCTCTCGGGCGAACGGCATGCGGCGAGCGCCGGCGCGATCGTGATCGACGGGCGCGCTGCGGGCCACCTCAATGTCAACGATCGCCGCCGCATGGGCGCAGCCTTCGTGCCTGAAGAGCGCCTCGGCCACGGCACGGCGCCGCGCATGAAGCTGTCCGAGAATGCGCTCCTCACCGGACACGCGGCGAGCGGCATGGTCAGGGGCGGCTTCATCAGCAAGATCGCCATGTTGGCGCACGTCGACCGCACCACCAAAAGCTTCGATGTGCGCAAGGCCAAGCGCGATCCGGAAGCCGTGAGCCTGTCCGGCGGCAATCTGCAGAAATTCGTGGTGGGGCGCGAAATCCTGCGCGATCCGGGCATCCTCGTGGTCAGCCAGCCGACCTGGGGCGTCGATGCCGGCGCCGCTGCAGTCATTCGCCAGGCCTTGGTCGATCTCGCTGGCCGCGGCTCCGCCGTGCTGGTGATCAGTCAGGATCTCGACGAACTCACCGAAATCGCCGACCGCATCGCGGTGATGTTTCACGGCAAGCTGTCGCCGCCGCTCGAAGCCGCGCAGGCGACGCGCGAACGCTTGGGCTTGCTGATGGGCGGCGCCGATCCGGCGGCGCGCGAGGACGAAGAGGAGGCCAAGCATGCAGTTGGTGCTTGAACGCCGTCCCGAACGCTCGGCGGTGATCGCGATCGCTTCGCCTTTGATCGCTGTGGCGTTGACGATCGTGACCTTCGCGGCGCTGTTCGCGATCATGGGCAAAGACCCGGTCGCCGCGATCTATGTCTATTTCATCGAGCCGCTGACCGACCCGTTCACCTTGCAGGAGATCGCCGTCAAGGCGACGCCGCTGGTGATGATCGCGGTCGGCCTTGCGCTCTGCTACATCGCCAACATCTGGAATATCGGCGCCGAAGGCCAGTTTATCGTCGGCGCCGTGTGCGGAAGCTGGCTCGCGGTGCGCACCAACGGCACCGATGTCGGCCATTGGGTGCTGCCGGCGATGCTCGTTCTCGGTGCGCTTGGCGGTGCGCTCTACGCCCTCATCCCGGCCATCTGTCGCGTGTATTTTGGCGCCAGCGAAATCCTCACCAGCCTGATGCTGGTTTACGTCGCCAATTACGGCATGGATTATCTGGTGCGCGGCCCCTGGCGCGATCCGCAAGGGCTGAACTTCCCGACCACCGCCGCGTTCGATCCGGCCGCGTCCATTCCGACCTTGTTTGAGGGCGGTCGCATGCATGTCGGCTCGATCATCACCCTGATCGTCGTCATGCTGGCAACGGTTCTGCTCGGGCGAACGATCAGAGGTTTTGAGATTCGCGTGGTCGGTGCGGCGCCGCGCGCGGCGCGCTTTTCCGGGTTCAATGCCGATCGGCTGGTGCTCTTGACCTTCGCGATCTCCGGCGCGCTCGCCGGGCTCGCGGGCATTATCGAAGTCGCGGGGCCGATCGGGCATCTCGATCCCGGTGTCTCGTCGAACCTAGGCTTCACCGCCATCATCGTTGCCTTTCTGGGGCGGCTCAATCCGGGCGGTATCTTGATCGCCGGCCTGTTTCTGGCGCTCACCTTCATCGGCGGCGAAGGCGCACAGATCTCGCTGAAAGTGCCGCTCGACGTCACCAAGGTGTTCCAGGGCATTTTGCTGTTCTACGTGCTCGCCTGCGATTCGCTCATTGTCTATCGCATCCGCCTGTTGCGGAGCGTCCGGAAGGTGGCGCATGCCGCTTCTTGAGCACTTCGATCTGATCGAAGCCATCATCCTATCGGTCATCGCTGCTTCGACCCCGCTGTTGCTGGCGGCGTCCGGCGAATTGGTGGTCGAGCGCTCGGGCGTTCTCAATCTCGGCGTCGAGGGCATGATGATCATGGGCGCGGCCTGCGGCTTTGCCGGTGCCTATATGAGCGGCTCGACGTTGGTTGGTGCGCTCTGCGGTATTCTGGCCGGCGCCGGCATGGCAGCGATCTTCGGCATTCTCACGCTTGGGCTCGCCGTCAATCAGGTCGCCACCGGCCTGGCGCTGACCATTCTGGGCGTAGGGCTGTCGGGCTTGATCGGTGCCGGCTTTGTCGGGACGAAGATCGTACCGGCGGCCCAGCTCCATTTGCCCTATCTGACCGACATACCCTTCATCGGTCGCATCTTGTTCGGCGAGGACGCATTCGTTTATTTCTCTGTGGCGCTGGTTATCGCCATCTGGATGTTCCTCTATCGCAGCCGCGCCGGGCTGGTGCTGCGCGCAGTGGGCGATAACCATGCGTCAGCGCATGCGCTCGGTTACCCAGTGCTGCGCATCCGTATGCTGGCGGTGTTGTTCGGCGGCGCCTGCGCCGGTCTCGGCGGCGCCTTCCTGCCACTTGCCTACACGCCGTTCTTCATCCCCGGCATGACCGCGGGCCGCGGCTGGATCGCGCTGGCGCTGGTCGTGTTCTCGTCGTGGCGGCCGGGCCGGCTGGTGGCAGGTGCCTATCTGTTCGGGGCGGTCAGTATCCTGCAGCTTCATACCCAGGCTTTCGGCCTGGGCATTCCCTCGCAGCTGATGTCGTCACTGCCCTATCTTGCCACGGTCATCGTTCTCGTGTTGATTTCGCGGACGCGCGGCACCGCCGGGTCCGCTGCGCCTGCGTCACTTGGTCAGGTCTTTGTGCCCGACCGCTAGATCATGATCCCGAAAAACGGAGAACGGCTTTCGGACAAGATCATGCGCGAACGAAAGGCTAGGGGCGGATGAGCTAAACTCGTCCAACGCTGCTGTTGTTGAATGTGCTGCGGGCGTTGTGCGCAGCGGAGAAACTGAAAAGAGATGGAAACGCTAAAGCCTCCGTCTCGGCTAACCCGGAGTGAGATCATGAAGAAATGGAACATCGTGGGAATGGCCGCAGCCTTCGGGCTCGCCGCCGTCACGTTCCACGCTTACGCGGCCGACAAGCTCAAAGTCGGATTCATCTATGTCGGCCCGATCGGCGACCTCGGCTGGAGCTACCAGCACGATCTCGGCCGCAAGGAGATGGAAAAGGCGCTCGGCGACAAGGTCGAGTCTACCTATCTGGAGAATGTGCCGGAAGGCGCCGACGCCGAGCGCTCGATCGAACAGCTTGCCCGCACCGGCCATAAGCTCATCTTCACCACGTCGTTCGGCTTCATGGACGCGACGCTGAAAGTCGCCAACAAATACCCGAACGTGTTCTTCGAGCACGCCACCGGATTCAAGCGCGCCAAGAACATGAGCACATACGCTGCGCGCTTCTATGAAGGCCGTTACATCCAGGGACAGATTGCCGCCAAGATGTCGAAGAGCGGCATCATCGGCTACATCGTCTCGTTCCCGATCCCGGAGGTCATCTCCAACATCAATGCGACGATGCTCGGGGCGCAGTCGATCAATCCCAACATGAAGGTGAAGATCGTCTGGGTGAATTCCTGGTTCGATCCGGGCAAGGAAGCCGACGCCGCAAAGGCTTTGATCGATCAGGGCGCCGACATTCTCACCCAGCACACCGACTCGCCGGCTGCGACGCAGATCGCCGAGCAGCGCGGCGTGCACTCCTTCGGCGAATCGACCGACATGATCAAATTCGGTCCCAAAGCGCAACTCACCGCCGACACCGACTATTGGGGCGGCTACTACACCAAGCGCGCCAAGGACGTGCTGGAAGGCAAATGGCAGTCCGAGGATACCTGGGGTGGTCTCGACTCCGGCATGGTCGTGATGGCGCCCTACACCAACATGCCTGACGACGTGAAGAAGATGGCGCAGGACACGCAAGAATCGATCCGCTCCGGCAAATTCCATCCCTTCAAGTGCCCGATCCAGGACCAGGACGGCAAGACCGTCGAATGCAAGGGCGGCGATCATCTCGATCCCAGCCAGATCCTGAGCATGAACTGGTACGTCAAGGGCATCGACGACAAGATCCCGGGCAAGTAATCGTCTGACTAGGATCTGAAAACCGAAATGGCCGGGCTCAGCCCGGCCATTTTTGTTTAGAGAGTGCAACCACGTATCGTCCTGTCGCCACAACCGGCGTCATTGCCGGGCTTGACCCGGCAATCCATGCTGAGGTTTGGCTTGGCGGTGCAGTGCTGTAACTCTCAAACGCGACGCGCCCCTATGGATGTGCGGGTCAAGCCGCGCATGACCAGGTCGGAGATTTGCTTGGCCGCTCCGCGCAGCCCTTACTTCGCCGCGTAGGCGTCGAGCTCGGCGAGGTATTGATTTTTGCTCGCACGCGGCAGCCAGGTGCTTTCGAAGGCGTTGCGGGTGAGCTGAACAAGCTCCTTCGGTCCGAGTTCGGCTTCCCGCTGCGTGCATTCGAAATTCTCGTTCATGTAGCCGCGGAAATAGGCCGGATCGTCCGAATGAACGGTAGCGCGGATGCCGAGGTCGAGCATGCGCTTGATCTCCTTGGCCTTGCTGCCGTTGGTGACGAAGGCGTTGGAGACCGGGCAGATGGTGAGCGCCAGTTGGCGCTTCGCCACTTCGTCGATCAGCGCGTTGCTGTCGAGCACATTGACGCCGTGATCGATGCGGTCGACGCCGATCTCTTCGAGAACCTGGCGGATATGCTCGGTGCTGTTCTGCTGATCGACGTCGCAATGCATGGTGAGGAAGAAGCCCTCGCGGCGGGCACGCGCGAACACCTCTTTGAATTTCACCGGCGGATTGTTCTTCTCATCGGAGTCTAATCCGACGCCGATGATCCATTCGCGGTACGGCAGCGCCTGCACCAGCGTCGTCATGGCGAATTCGGCGCTCCAGTCGCGCAGAAAGCACATGATGAGCTGGCTCTTGATGCCGAGGACACGCTCGGCGTCGGTCTGCGCGCGCCGGATGCCGCGGATCACCACGTCGAACGGCACGCCACGGCCGGTGTGCGGCTGCGGATCGAAGAACATCTCGACATAGCGCACGTTCTGAGAATGCGCCTTGGCCAGGTAAGCGAAGGTGAGGTCGTAAAAGTCCGGCTCGTGCACCAGCACCCGCATGCCTTCGTAGTAGATCTTGAGAAACGAAGGCAGGTCGTAAAAGTCGTAAGCGGCGCGCATCTCCGCCACGTCCTTGTAGGGCAGGCTCATACCGTTGCGCTTCGCCAGCGCGAATTTCATTTCCGGCTCGAGCGTTCCTTCCAGATGCACGTGCAGCTCGCATTTCGGCATGCCCGCAATGAACTCGCGCAAATCGCTCATCGGATTCCCCTCCTTCTCGTTGCTCTCACGTTACGCCGCACAAACCGCCGATGCCAGCGGGACTAGAGCGCGATGGCTTTAAAACGGGATCGACGTCGCGCTCTAGTTCTTTGGTGGAGCATGATCTTTTCGGAAAACCGGGTTCCACTTTTCCGGATCATGCTCTACAGCGTCTCCGGCATTGGCACGGCCGCGCCGTCGGCGAACGAGAATTGCGGAATGTGGCCGAGACCATGGACCAAACGGGCATCGGCGCCGAGCGTCTTCTTCCAATCATGGCCTTCGGTCAGGATCACGCCGGCGCCGACGATCTCGGCGCCCGCCGAACGCGCCAGCGCGAACGTCGCTGCCAGGCTCGATCCGGTCGCTACCACGTCATCGACGATCGCGACGCGGCGGCCGGCGAGCAACGGCACCGATCGGCGGTCGAGCATCAAGCGTTGCTTGCCGGCGGATGTCACCGACTCCAGTTCCTGCACCAGTGCATCGGCCAAATAAATCTTCGGCGATTTCTGCGCGATGACGTATTGGTCGAGGCCGAGTGCGCGCGAGACCTCGATCACCACCGGAATGCCGAGCGTCGCCGCGCCGACGATGATGTCGGGCTTGAGCGGCCGCAAATGCTCGGCCAGCGCTTTGCCGATGCGCTCGCCGAAACGCACGCCCATGTCGATCACCATCAACAACGAGATCGCGAGCTTCGGATTGATCGGTACGATCGGCAGCGTGACCGGCTCGCCGGCGATATCGACGGTGTAGGTTTGCATACGCGGTGGTTCTCCCGAGCTAAAGCCTTCCGGGCTCGGCCTGTGGCCGCCCCGAAATGACGGTCACGCTTGCAATTTCCGCGCCGCCGCCGAGTGGCGACGGATTAGGTCGGCGACGTCGAGGCCGGGAATTTGCCCATTCTCCACGACCCAACGCCCCCCGACCATGAGACGGTCGACACGATGCGCGCCGCACAAGACCAGTGCCGCGAGCGGATCGCCGCTGCCCGAAAACCGTAGCCCGTCGAGGCGGAACAGCGCGATGTCGGCCTGCATGCCGGCCCCGATTTCACCGACATCCGCCCGCCCGACGCAGGCTGCGGAGCCTTTGGTCGCCCAGCGCAGCGCGTCGCGATGGCTGACCTTGCCGATACCATAGCGCCCGCGCTGCAGCAGAAAGGCGGCACGCACTTCCTGCATCACATTGGAGGAGTCATTCGAGGCCGAGCCGTCGACGCCGAGACCCACGGCGACGCCGGCCTCTTCCAGCTCGCAGACCGGACAGGTGCCCGACGCCAGCACCTGGTTGCTGCAGGCGCAGTGCGTCACGGCCGTGCCGGCGCCGGCGAGCCGCTTGAACTCATCGGCGTTGAAATGCACGCCATGCGCCAGCCACGTCCGCTCGCCAAGCCAGCCGCATTCTTCCAGATAATCGAGCGGGCGGCACTGGTGCAGTTCCAGGCAATAGCGATTCTCGTCCTCGGTTTCGGCAAGGTGCGTGTGCAGGCGGACATTGAGACGCTCCGCCAATGCGGCGCTCGCGCGCATCAGCGAGGTGGTCGCGGAAAACGGCGAACAGGGCGCGAGCGCGATCTGGATCAACGCGTTGTCGCCTCCGTCGTGATAGCGGCTCACCACCCGTTCGCTGTCGGCGAGGATCGTGTCTTCATCCTGCACCACGCTGTCCGGCGGCAAGCCGCCGTCGCGCTGCGAACGGTTCATCGAGCCGCGGGTCAGGAGCGCGCGCATGCCGAGCCGCTTGGCCACCGACACTTGGATATCGACGCTGTCTTCGAGCCCTGGCGGAAAGACGTAGTGATGGTCGGTCGTCATCGTGCAGCCCGACAACATCAACTCGGCCATCGCCAACGTAGTGGCAAGCTCCACCGCCTCGGGCGTGAGCCGCGCCCAGAGCGGATAGAGCGCCCGCAGCCAAGGAAATAATTCGCGATCGAGCGCGACTGGCACCGCGCGGGTCAGCGTCTGATAGAAATGATGGTGCGTGTTGATCAGCCCAGGCAGCACCACGTGTGCGCCGGCATCGAATGTCGTGAACTCCGGCGCACGTGGCGTGTTTCCCGCTGCCACCAACTCGACGATGCGGCCGTCGGCCACCACGACGCCACGCTCGGCGCCGTCCGCCAGGATGGCGAGCGGGTCCTTGATCCAGAGCGCGGGTGCGGTGTCGTTGGGCATGTGAGAATGTTAGCCGTAAGCACTTTGCCTCGTCGCTCTCTACCGCGTCACCACCGGGCTTGACCCGGTGGTCTATGATGACGTGAGGCTCACCATGGATTGCCGGATCAAGTCCGGCAATGACGAATTTTATGAGCCTCTTACCCCGTCAGCGGCGGCCGCCCAACGTTACTGCCACGATGAATAACCCGCGCCACCCGCAGGATCAGCGGCTCCTCGAAACGGGGCGCTACGATCTGCATGCCGATCGGCAATCCGTCCGCCGACAGGCCCGCCGGCGCAGTCGCCGCAGGCAGGCTCACCAGCGTGATCAGATAAGCCGGCGCGATCCAGTCGATGTAATTCTCGAAACTGCGGCCGTTGATCGTGTCCGGGAAATTCATCTCGACCGGAAAGGGTTTCACCGGTGCCGCCGGCGTCAGCAGCACGTCGTAGCGCTCGAACAGCCGGTGGAAGGCTTCGAACATGGCCATGCGGGTTTGCTCGGCAGAAGCCCAATCGGTCGCAGTCAGTTTCAGCCCGGCCTCGACATTGCCTTTCAGATTGGGCCCAAACGCATCGATCTGCGCGAGCCGCTCGTATTGTCGTCCCACCATCCAAAAGCCGCGCCAAGTCTGGTACGGGGCGCGGCCGGCGCTAGCGTCGAACGTAATGTGCTCGACGTGGGCGCCGAGTTTGGTCAAAGCGGCTGCTGCTTTGGCGCACGTCGCGTCCACCTCCGCATCCACACCGATGCCGGCGATGTCGGACACATAGGCGATGCGCAGGCCTTTGATGTCTTCGCGCCGCTCAAGCTCTGCCAGCGCGCTTTGCCACGGCGGCGCTACCGAAATCGGCGAGATGCGGCTGAAGCCGACCATGGCGTCGAGCATGAGGGCTGCGTCCTCGGCGTCGCGCGCGAGCGGCCCATGAACCTCGCCGGGGTCCCAGGCCAAGGGTTTGGGATAGCTCGGTATCAGGCCGGGCGTCGGGCGAATGCCGACGATGCCGCAGAAGGCCGCCGGAATTCTAATGGAGGCGCCGTAGTCGGTGCCTTGCGCGAGCGCCGTCATGCCGGTCGCCACCGCAACGGCGGAGCCGCCGGACGAGCCCGCCGGGCTGAGCGCCGGATTCCACGGATTGCGCGTCGGCCCGAACAATGCGTTGTTTGTGTGGGCGCCGCAGGCAAACTCGGGCGTGTTGGTCTTGGCGAGCACGATGCCGCCGGCGGCCTTGAGCCGGCGCACCACCTCATCGTCCTCGCCCGGCACGTTGTCTTTCAGGAGCGGTGAGGCAAACGTGGTGCGGATGCCCGCGGTCTGGGTGATGTCCTTGATGCCGAGCGGCAGGCCGTGCAGCGGCCCGAGCGTCTCGCCGCGGACAACCGCCGTTTCAGCGCGCCGGGCGTGATCACGCGCGCTGTCTTCCGCGAGCGTCACCACCGCGTTGAGCTTCGGATTGAGCGCCTTGATCGCGGCAAGATGCGCGTCGAGCACCTCGATCGGACTGACGGCGCGGGTGCGAATGAGCCGCGCCAGCTCGCGCGCGGATTGGCGAACCAAAGTGCTGTCGCTCATGCGGTCGGTTCCCGGCTGGTATCGGTCGCGGACGCCTATTTCCCGGACCAATGGACGAAACGCCGCTCAATCAGCAGGAACATGAGATTGAGTCCATAGCCCAGCGCGCCGGCGGCGAAAATCGCCGCATACATGCGCGGCATGTCGAAAAGCTGCTGTGCCTCGAACACGCTGTGGCCGAGCCCGTCCTGGGAACCGATGAACATTTCGGCCACCACGATGATCACCAGCGCCAGCGACACGCCGTTGCGCAAGCCGACGAACGTTTGTGGCAGCGATTCCAAAAGCATCACGTCGAACAGAACGCGCCAGCGCGAGGCGCCCATCACTTTGGCGGCGAGGAGGCGGGTCTTGCGCGCATTCATCACGCCGTAGGCGACATTGAAGAGAATCACCAGAACGGCGCCGAAGGCCGCGACGGCGATCTTGGTTTCGTCGCCCACCCCGAACAACACCAGGAACAACGGAAACATCGCCGACGCCGGTGTCGAGCGGAAAAAATCGATGACGAATTCGAGCGAGCGGTAAAGCTGCTCCGAGGAGCCGAGCACGATGCCGAGAGGAATGGCGATAATCGCGGCTATCAGGGTCGAGGCGGCTGTGCGGTAGATGGTTTTGAGGAAATCGACGCCGAGCGGTCCCGAAAGGCCATGCCACAATGAATTGAACGTCGCGACCGGCGAGGGCAGCAGCACCGGATCGACCCATTGCCGCCACGTCACCAGCGACCAAATTGCGACGAGCCCGACAACGCCGATCGCCGGCAGAAAGGCTTCGGCCTTGCGCGACCTCATGAGCGCCGTACCTCGCGCTGGAAGATGGACAGGCACTCGGCCTTGGTGCGCACGAAATCGGGGTCCGAGAGGGTCACATCGGTGCGCGGCCGCGCCGCCGCGACCGGCATGAAAGCCGCGACCCGCGCGGGATGCCGCGATAGGAGGAGCACGCGGTCGGCGAGAAACACCGCTTCTTCAAGGTCGTGCGATACCAGGATCGTGGTGGTGCGGGTCTGCAGGAAGATCCGCTGCAATTGTTCGCGCATGAACAGCGTCATCTCGTAATCGAGCGCCGAGAACGGCTCGTCGAGGAACAGGATTTCGGGCTCGACCACGAGCGCGCGCAGAATAGACACGAGCTGCTGCTGGCCGCCGGACATCTGATAAGGATAAAGCGCGAGGTCGAGCTTGATGCCGAGATGGGCGACCAGCGCCTCGGTGCGCGCGCGGCGCTCGGGCGGCGGCACGTTTTTCAGCTTGAGTGGATAGGCGATGTTGTCGAAGGCGCGCATCCAGGGAAACAGCGCCTCGCGATAATTCTGAAAGACATAGCCGAAATTCACGTCGGTGAGCTTGCGCCCGCCGAACAAAATCTGTCCGGCGTCGGTTGGGACGAGACCCGCGATCATATTGATCAGCGTGCTCTTGCCGCAGCCGTTCGGACCGAACACCGAGATCAATTCGCCGCGCGGGATATCGAGATCGAAATTGTCGTAGATGACGGTCTTGTCGAAGCTCTTGCTCAGGCCGCGGATGGTAACGTGCGCGGTCTTTGCCGCGTCGCCGGCCGCCGCTGGCGACACCGCCGCCGTTTGTGCTCTCGTCGGAGGTGCGTTCATGCCACAACGCTGCAGTGAACATGGCGCGTCATTGCGAGGAGCCCCGACAGGGGCGACGAAGCAATCCAGTATCTGAGCCGGCGGCCCCTGGATTGCTTCGCTTCGCTCGCAATGACGAGATCAAATGATAGCACCCTGTTTCAGAACGGTTGCAGATATTTGCGCACATCCACCTTTTCGGGAACGACGCCGATGTCGTGGCCGAAATTGGCGAAGGTTTGCAAATCGTCGATCTGCTTTGGCGTCATATCCTTGACCATCACATAGCCGAGCATCGGCACGCTATCGATCACGCTCTCCGGCGTCAGCGTGTTCTTGAGCAGGTGCTTGCGCGCTTCTTGCGGATCGCGCTCGATCAAATCGAGCGCCTTGGCCCAGGCCGCGGCAAACCGTTTGGCGACATCCGGGCGCTTGGTGATGAAATCAGACGAGAAGGCGCAGCCGGCCGCGAACGGATCGGCGTGCGGATCGCCGAGAACGTATTTGGCGATCACGCCGGCCTCCACCGTTTTGGCGAAGCCGAGCTGGTTCATCACGCTGGCATTCGGCTCGAGCGTATAACCGCCATCGAAGGTGCCGGCTTTCATGGCGTTGATGTGTTGGCCCATATCGAGCTGATCGATGGTGTAGTCGCCGTCTTTGAGGCCGACTTTGGCCAGAATGCCCTTGGCGGTGTTCAGGTTGGCGGGGCCGGGTGCCGACATCAGCTTCAAACCCTTGAAATCGGCGAGCGTCTTTACCTTGTCCGCGAGGCCCGAACGCACCACGAATTGTTCCATGCGGTGGGCCGCGTTCTGGCCGTTCATGGCGATGTACATGGCCACGCCCGGCTTTTTGAGGTTGGCGTTGAGCCCTTCCAGCGTCACCAGCACCACCGATACGTCGATCTGGCCGGTGATCAGCGCTGCCACATTGGCCGGGCCGCCCATGAGCGTGATCGTCTCCGGCTCAATACCGCGTTCCCGGAAGTAGCCGAGGTCGAGGGCGATGAAATAGGGCAGCGACGAGCTGACCGGGAACACGCCGACTTTCACCTTGTCGGCGGCCCAGGCGGTGGCCGACAAGGCGCTGAGGCAGGCGGCAACTAATGCCGCAGCGAAGATTTGATAAACAACCCGCGGAAATCGGACCATCAATGACTCGACTATAGATGAAACCAGGTTCCGTCACCCTGAGGTGCGAGTGTAGCGAGCCTCGAAGGGTGCCGGCCCAAGCGCCTCGGCCGATTCATCCTTCGAGGGCCGCATTCGCGGTCACCTCAGGATGACGGGTAACCGCAAGCAAACCCTGTGCCGTGCCGGGGCGTCACTCCCCGGCATCGATGATAGCGATGACCGGGCCGCCGCCTTGCGGGCCCTGATGCATGGCGTCGACCGAGACAAACACGGCAGCGTCGCCGATCGCAGCCGCCGCAACGCCGCCGACCGCGCCCTTGACGTGGCGGTGCCACGGTACGTCGGAATCGTCCATCATGATCTGGCGGCGGCCGCGCAGCTTACCGGTGCGGTCGGCCTCGCACTTCATGAAGCAATTCACCAGGCGGCCCTTGAGGTCTTCAGCGCGCGGGCGCTCCGGCAACGCAAGTCCGGCGTTGCGGATGGACTCGTAGATACCGTCGATATCGAGCGCGTCCTTCATCACCGAATGGCCGATGCGATAGCGCCCGCCGGCGCCGGCCTTGTTGCCGAGCAGCACGATCTGGGCCTGCGTCAGTTCCACGCCGGAGGAGCACGATGCGACCGATGAATAGAGATCGAGGTCGCGGCAGATCTCCTCGGCTTTTGGCATTTTGACTTCGCCGAGCGCAACCGCAATGCCGAGACCCGTCGTGCCGTTCGAGACGCCCATGGAATCGTGCACCTCGCAGGCGACCTCCTTGTGCCTCTTGTGCGCATCGAGCACCGAATCGACGGTGAGCAACGGCGTCTTGGTCTGCACATAATGCACATCGGCAGGATCGGTAATGCCGGCATCGCGCATGGCGGCGCGCACGCCTTCGGCGACCTTCTCGACCATGGCGGGGCGGCCGATATCCTCCGGAAAAATCTCCGCGCTCATCGCCGTGCCGATCACCAGCCGCGATTGGTTCGCCGTGCCGGTCTTGGCATTGCGCGCGAACACGGTCGCATGCGGCGTGATCACGCCGTCGCAGCCGCCCGACCAGACCATCGGGATTTTTGCGATTTCGGCTTCGGAGCGGCTGCCGTGCTTTTTCAGCACCGCGCGAAAGGCCTGGTCGGCGAGGATGCGGGTGAAATCGTTGACGCCGCCATTGCCCTCGGTCTTACCGATGACGGCGATCACCTCGTCCGCCTTGAATTGCCCGTTGCGGATGGCGGCCTCGACGCCGGAAGCGTCCTGTACGTTCTTCAATTCCACTTTGGCGACTTCAATAGCCATTACGCTCAATCCTCGTTTGGTCCTTGTCCTCGTCATGCGCGGGCATAGCCGTTTGAAGAACGTCGTCGCTTCGCTCGCCTATGACCCGCGCATCCATGCTGACGTGCCACCATCGGGGCCCGCCAGCAAATTCGTGTAAGTTCAACCGCAGCATGGATTGCCGGGTCAAGCCCGGCAATGACGCGCTCAAGGTTGACGCGACGTGATCAAACAACCCCCCGATTTTAAGCTGATCGCACCCAGGGTTTGAATTCGCCGCGCAGCATTTTTTCGAATCCGGTGCCGCGATCGATCATCGTCGGCGTGCTGGTGCGCGCGGCCTTGAGCTCAGCGCGCCGCGCGGCCGTCGCGGTTTCGTCGAC
Organism: uncultured Alphaproteobacteria bacterium; assembly: GCA_963818155.1. GTDB lineage: Bacteria > Pseudomonadota > Alphaproteobacteria > Rhizobiales > Xanthobacteraceae > BOG-931. Next base: position 335,399 of record CAWFRC010000008.1, on the reverse strand, counting down.
CACGAATGGATCTTTGCCGTCAGCGGCGCGCAACACCACGCCGTAATCGTCGCGCGCGGCCGCAAGCGAGACCTTGCCCTCGATCACGTCGCGCTGCACCAAGTCCGGCTCGCGCGCGAGCGGGTCGCCCCAGCCGCCGCCGCCGGTCGTTACCACCCGCACGATTTGACCGGCGAGCACCGGCTCGCCGTCGACCAGGCCACCCAGGTCGTGCGGCACGCCCGCGGCGTCGACGGTGACGCAGAACGGCGTGCCGGCTTGCCCGCCGTTGAGGCCATAGCAGCCGAGCCGGACGCGGTCGGCGGTGACGATGGTGCGGCAATCGACCAGCGCGCGATAATGCTTGTCGTAGCCGAGCCCGCCGCGGCGCTTGCCGGCGCCGCCGGAATTGGTGCGCAGCGCGAGCTTCTCGACCAGGAGCGGAAAGCGCGTCTCGGTGAATTCGGCCGGCTGGTTGCGCGAGTCGGGCACGATGTGAATGGCATCGTTGCCGTCGGCGTAATAGCGACCGCCGGAGCCGCCGCCCAAGACCTCGCGCGACAGGAATGGTTTGCCGTCGCCGCCGGTGCCGTAAAAGCCGGTGTAGCGGATGGTCTCCTGGTCCGCCGGCATCTGCCCCTTGGCGGCCTGCGCCACCACGCCGGCCAGAAGCCCGATACAGCGCAGCAGCACGAACGAGCGCGCATTGGTGGCCGCCGGCCACTCCGGCGTGATCAGCGTGCCCTTGGGCGGAAAGACAACGTCGAAAATCTCGCACACGCCTTCGTTGACGTGGATTTCGGCGGCGCGCTCCGGCGTATCGGCGAGATTGCGCAGGATCGGTGCGATCCATTTGATCAGAAAAGCGCCGCCCGCGTAATCGGCCGGCCAGTTGATCGGCCCCGTGGATTGCGGATCGGTGCCGGTGAAATCGAGCGTTATGCGGTCGCCCTTTTTGATCAGCTTGAGTGCGAGCTTGTGCAGCTTCGGATCGGTGACGCCGTCATGCTCGACATAATCCTCCCAGCGGTATTCGCCGTCGGCGATCTTCGGCAACAGCTCGCCCCGGAAGGTGTCGCGGCAGGTGTCGAGGATCGCTTGAAAACAAGCCTCCACGGTTTCGCGGCCGAACCGGTCGAACAATTCCCCCATGCGCCTCGCGCCCATCAGACAAGCCTGCACCTCGCTGTCGAGGTCGGCGGCGAGCGTTTCGGGCACGCGCGTGTTGCGCTTGATGATGGTGAAGACGGCGTCGTTGCGGACGCCTCCGCTGTAGAACTTGATGGGCGGTATGGCGAGGCCTTCCTCGAACACGGTGGTCGCCGTGCCCGGCATCGAGCCCGGCACCCGGCCGCCGATATCGTCGTGGTGGCCGAAAGCCTGGATGTAGGCCACGACGTCGCCCTGATGAAAGACCGGCACAGTGCTGCACAGGTCGGGCAGGTGGCCTATCGAGCCCTCGGTCAGGTAGGTATCGTTCATCAGGAAAACGTCGCCCGGCTGCATGGTGGCCGGCGGGAAATCGCGCACCACCGCGTTCGGCATCGCCGAATAGGAGCGGCCGGTGAGCTTGCGGCAATAGCGGTCGAACAGTCCCACGCGGTAGTCGTGCGCCTCGCGGATCATCGGCGAGCGCGCGGTGCGCTCGATGGCATATTCGATCTCCGCTTCGATGGAATTGAGCGTGCCCTCGACGATCTGCAGCACGATGGGATCGACCTCCCGCCGGGGCAGGTCCGGCGCGGTCGGCCACGGCCACCCCTTGGCATGCACATTCATCATCGTGGGCGGGCCTTTATTGTAGAGAAAGCCCGACCTTATACCCACGCCGTAAGGGCTTGGCTATGTTCCGCGGCGGGTGGAGCATTCGGGCCGCGAGGGCCAGAGAGTTGGTCGGCGGGGTCTTCTCGTTCGTCGTTGCCCGGCGCGTCCGCAATGCGTGGCTCCTGCGAACGCGCCTTCGGATGAGCCATCCGACTCTGGTGGCGATAAGGTACGCACACAGCGGTCACGAGGCCGCTTATGCAGAATGGAGATCACAATGTCTTTGCCGGATTCAATTTCCGAACGGGCGCGTGAGGGCGCCAAGGTCCGCCGCGAGGTGCTCGGCGGCGCTTATGTGGATGCTGGCAAACAGCAGGCGAACCCGTTCACTCAACATTTCATCGAATTCACCCAGACCCAGTGCTGGGGCAATGTCTGGCTGCGCGAGGGGCTCACCCACAAGACCCGCAGCATGCTCAACGTCTGCATGTTGGCGGCGATGGCCCGCTGGCATGAATTCGAGGTGCATGTGCGCGGCGCGCTCAACAACGGCGTCACCTCCGAGGAGATCGCGGAGATTTTGCTGCACACCGCCGTTTATGCTGGCATCCCGATCGCCTCCGAAGGCTTTCGCCGCGCCGACGCGGTGATCAAGGCCGTCGCCGCGGAGAAGACCTGAGCGTATGAAGCGCTCCGGCAAACCGGACGCTCGCCATGGCCGGATTCGTTCCGGCCATCCTTTTTATCCGCTTTGGCTGGCCATGGATGCGCGGTCTTCCAGGGTGCTACGGCGCCAGGCCGAGGGCGCAACGCCGATCATCTTTTTGAAAGCGCGGCTGAACGCCGCCTCGGATTCGTAGCCGATCCGAGCCGCGATACCGGCGACATTGGTGTGGCTGCCGGTCAAGAGTTCGGTCGCGATCTGCATCCGCCATTTGGAAAGATACTGCATCGGCGGAATTCCGACGAATTGGGTGAAGCGCTCGGCCAGCACCGAGCGCGACACGCCTGTTTCCTTTGCCAGCTCTTCGAGCGTCCAGCTGTGCGCGGACTTCGCGTGCAACAGTGACAGCGCCTTGCTGACCAGAGGATCGCGCAGACCCGCCAGCCAACCGGCTTGTTCGGCCGGCAGCTTCTCGAGATAACGGCGCACCACGTCGATGAACATCAGTTCGCTCAATTTGGTGAGAATGCTTTCACTGCCCGCATGCTTGTCGGCAGCCTCCGCCACCGCCAAGCGAACGAATTGTGCGATCAAGCCGTCGCCGCGGTCGCGCGGATCGCCTGCGGTGATCACTGGCGGAAGATTCTCGATCAGAGGATTGTAGGCTCGCGCGTCGCAGGCGAGGTAGCCGCAGACCAGCTTGACCGAAGCCGCCCCGCCACCCAGGTTGATCGAGAAAGGTTTCCGGCCTGACGCGGCGACTTCCAGCACATCCGGCATGGGCGGATCGGCTGGCATGTTTGGGCCGCTGGACATCACATGCGGCTGGCCGCTGGTGAACATGACGACTTGCCCGGCTTGGAGGGGGATAGCGCTTCCGCCGACTGCGGTGGCAAAGCACCGGCCGCTCGTGACGACGTGATAGGCAATCAGATGATCGGCGCCGGGCAGGATCTTTGGCAAGATCTGCTCGCGTGCCGGCGAGCCGAGGGCCCACGGCGCCTCGGCTGCGACCTCAAAGAAGACCGCGCCGGTCAGGCGAACGGTTTTTAATAGATCGGATAAGGGGTCCGTAGCCATAGCTCGTTGTCTTAGCCTGATGCGGACGGCGCGATGCCGGATACGGATACCTCCCGCAAAGCCTGCCGATTTCCGGACGAGCTGCCAAGCGATGCGGACGAGCGATCATTCCTGTGGCCGCGGCGACGCGCAATATAGCGGCAATGCATTGCGGTGAGGTTACGGATCGCGGCTGCAGCAAAAAAGGGCGGAACGACCATGGCCACATATGGAGGGCGTTGCTTCTGCGGAGCCGTCGAAATCGAAGTCAACGGAGCCCCGGAGGCAATGGGATATTGCCATTGCGGGTCGTGCCGGTCGTGGTCGGCTGCTCCGGTGACCGCATTCAGCTTATGGAAGCCCGAGAACATCAAGGTCACCAGGGGCACCGATCTGGTTGGCCACTTTATGAAAACAAAGATGAGCGATCGGCAATTTTGCACAACATGCGGCGGTCACCTCATGAACAACCACCCGGTGCTCCATTTGGTGGATGTGTATCCCGCAACCATTCCGGACATGAAATTTGTTCCGGTCGTCCATGTTAATTATGCCGAGACGGTACTGCCTTTGAAAGACGGGCTTCCTAAATTCAGTGACGTTCCCGCCGAGATGGGCGGGTCGGGCGTGACGCTACCCGAGTAGCAACGCGCGCACGATTTGAAGCAGGTCGCCGGCGTGGGCGGCGCTTTGTCATTTACTGAGAGCAAAGAAGGAAAACCGCCATGCCGATCTTTATGGATCGCCACGATATGCACGGCGCCACAGCCGAGGCTGTAGCCGAAGCGCATCGACGGGATTTGGCCGTCCAGGACAAATACGGCGTCAAATACATGACCTATTGGTACGACGAGGCGCGCAGCACCGGCTTTTGCCTGGTGGAAGCGCCGGATGCCGAGACTGCCGCGCTTGTCCACCGCGAGGCCCACGGCGAGATTGCCTCCGACATCATCCCGATTGATCTCGCCACGGTCGAGGCATTCCTCGGACGCATCGGCGATCCGCGCCTGGCCGCGGGCAGTATCGCGCCCGAGATGGATGCCGGATTGCGCGGCGTTCTGGTGACCGACATCGTCGGCTCGACCGCAATGACGGTGCGGCTCGGCGATGCCGCCTCGCTCGAATTAGTGCGGGTGCACGACGCGCTGGTCCGGCGCGCACTGGCTCTGCACTCAGGCCGCGAAGTCAAGCATACCGGCGACGGCATCATGGCCGCGTTCGACGATGTCGCTAACGCGGTCCGAACCGGCGCCGACATCCAGCGGCGCTTCTATGGCTACAATATCGAAGCGTGCGAAAGCTTGCGGGTGCGCATCGGTATCCACGCCGGCGAGCCGGTCGCCGAGCACAACGACCTCTTCGGCCTCGCGGTCCAGATGGCATTTCGCTTGTGCAGCGAAGCGGAGGCTGACGGCATCTTGGTTTCCGGACTCGTCCGCGAATTGTCAGGCAAGGACGAGTCGCTGTTCGTCGCCCTCGGCGAGCGGCGGTTGAGGGGTTTCCCGGGCGGAACGCCGGTTTTTCGGTTCGCGTGGCAAGCTGAATTTGTGCCTTGAGCGAGAAGCTTGTTCCGTCTGTCACACACCTGCAACATTTTCCGGCCGTATAGTTCCCCGTATCAGAATAGCGGAGGCTGGGCATGTCGGAACACCAGGAACTGGATCAAATGCAGGCGGCCTATAAGGCTGCTGTCGAGCAATGGGTCGCTGCGATCAAGGAAGAAGAGGCGCTGGCCTCGGTCAACCACACCGTCGCCGAAGTCGACAAGTGGGAGGGCGCGAGCTTCAAGGAAGACGACCTTCGCAAGAAGGTGAAGGCCGCCAAGAAACAATACGAAGACGCGCTGCGGAAACAGCTCTTCGGTTTCTGACGACTACGCCCATCGGCGCGAAGCGAGTTCGTGAGGTGTTACAGCCGCCGGCGCTCTGCCGGCGGTTTTGCTGTGCTGCGTGCCGCGGCGTATGCGGCACCGAGCTGGATTGATTCCAGCCGTCGACGGAGATTGTGCGGTCGCGGGCGGCGATGCCTGTTGGCAGCGCTGTCGCGCCCTGCGCGAGGCAATTGAGCTTCACAGCTTTTGAGTCTCACAACTTTCGCGTTGTCCGCGCATCGTATTTCCATCGGCCTCTTTTGGTTGTCGGGCACGCCGCAAAAATGCGCCTCGTCGATTCGAATTAACGAGTTTCCAACCGGCGTCTGCTTTTCTTCGGCATCCCCCGCGAATTGTCGCCCAGCAGGGCGCGGGCATTCCTGTGCCGACGAACATTGCTTGAGAATGAAAGTGAAAACGGTCATCGCGCCGACAACCAAAGAGCTGTTTTTTCCGCAGAACGAAATCGTCGTTTCAAAGACCGATCTGAAGGGCCGAATAACTTACGCCAATCGCACGTTTTGCGCGTTGGCGGGTTACGGCGAAGCCGAGTTGCTCGGCCAGCCGCACAGCATCGTTCGTCATCCCGACATGCCGCGGGCCGTGTTCAAGCAGCTATGGGATGCGATCCATGGCGGGCGCGAAATATTCGCCTACGTGAAAAACATGGCGAAGACGGGCGACTATTACTGGGTCTTCGCCCACGTGACGCCGTCCTATGATGAGAGCCGAAATATCGTGGCTTTCATTCGAACAGGCGTGCACCCGATCGCACCATCGTCGAAACCACGATCATCCCGATCTATGCCGCTATCCTGCGGCAGGAGAAGCAGCAGAGGAACGGCAAAGACGCTATCGCCGCGGGTCTCGATTGCCTGACTGAATTCCTCCAAGAAAAAGGCATCACCTATGACGCGCTCATGTTTGCGGCATAACGCATCTCGCCCGGCTGAGGCAGCCTGCATCTCCGTGTTGGCTTTATCAGCTATCGCCGCAGCCGTGAGCTTCGCCGGCTATGCCGTGCTTGGGGGCATGGCAATGTTGGCCTGCGTGGCCTGCGCCAGTTTTTTGTTGGTGCACCTGAGAAAAAGCCAAATGCTGCGGCTTGCGCGACAGGACGCGGACACGACGGTTCTGGAAAGAATTGCCGCCGTCTGTGGCGAGATCAGTCGCGGCAACTTCGAGGCCCGCCTGACGAACATCGAGGGCAGCGGCGTTTCGGCCGAAGCGCAATTCGCGGTCAACGACATGATCGATCGCTGCGATGCCTTCGTGCGCGAGGCGACGGCGGCCATGGAAGCCGTCTGCCGGAATATCTATTACCGGCGCATTCTTGATGGTGGGCTGCAAGGTTCGTTTCGCGCGGCCGCGGCCATTATCAATGACGCGGTCAAATCGCAGGGCGACGCCGAGGCGGCGCGTGCAAAGGCCGCCGCGGAAAAGGAACTGGTCGCCGACCAGCTGGCGCACGCGCTCAAAGGGTTGGCCGCGGGAAACCTGACGTTCAGACTGGCTGAGTTCCCAGATGCTTATCGGCAGATCCAGGACGATTTTAACGGCGCCATGGGGCGCCTCCAGAGCACTTTGCAGGCGGTCGCGACGGCGACCCATGAAGTCGCCACGGCCATCGGCGAAATCTCGTCCGGCACCAGCGATCTATCGGAACGCACGGAAGAACAGGCCGCAAGCCTTGAACAGACGTCGGCTTCGATCGGGCAAATCGCAGCAGCGGTCAGAAATAACGCCGCGAGCACGCGATCGGCGAGCGAATTGGCAGCGGGTGCGCGGCAAATCGCCGGTCAGGGCAGCAAAGTCGTTGCCCAGACCGTCGACGCCATGGCGCGCATCCAGGCGGCATCACGCAAGATATCGGATATCATCGCCGTGATCGACGAGATCGCCCGGCAGACCAATTTGCTCGCACTCAACGCAGCAGTCGAAGCGGCCCGCGCCGGCGAAGCCGGCCGGGGATTTGCCGTGGTCGCCGGCGAAGTACGCATGCTTGCGCAGCGCGCGTCCGAAGCCGCGAAGGATATCAAGGCGCTCATCGTCGACAGCGGCAGGCAGGTTACCGGCGGGGTCGATCTGGTCAATCAAGCCGGTGGGTCGCTGGCTGAAATCGTCGGCGCCATCAACAGCGTGACGGATATCGTCGCCCAGATCGCTTCCGCCAGCGGCGAGCAATCGACGGCGATCGACGAAGTCAACAAGGCGGTCGCCGAGATGGATCAGGTCACGCAGCAAAACTCGGCCTTGGTCGAGCAGAACGCTGCGACGGCTAAAGCACTTGAGGAGCAGACTCGGGAAATGAGCAAACGAATCGCTTTCTTCAAGTTCGCTGCCGATGGCAAGCCTCCCGCTGGAGTTGAGGATATTACCGCGAAGCCGCACGCCACGCCGCGGGTAGCCGCGTCCAGGCCAAGCACCGGCAATCGTCATCAATCTCATTCACACGGAAGAATATCCGCTTGACGATGCGGGTGCGGACGGCAGCCTGTTGATTGGTCTGTGGATAAGCTGACGTTTATGCCCGATTGCGAAACATCTCGGGATATAGCCTCCAATACCCTGCTAATATTGCAAGAAGTCGTTCGCGCAAGCTGCCGGTCCTGATTTCACTGGCCCTGAGCGCGTAATACTTTCGCTGGCTTGATTCCTCGGGTGAGAGGAAATTGCGGTCGGAGCAATGGCGAGAGAGGCAGCGGCGGCAATCGTTTTTCTGACGCTGCTCTGCGCCTTTGCGACGTCGGCGGCCGCGCAATGCAGCAACACCGCACCATCGAGCAATACGACAGTCACCTGCTCCGGCAGTAGCGGCACGCAGGTCGTCGCAGCGGCGGGCAGTAGCGGCGTCAGCATCAATGTGCTCCCCGGCGCCTCGGTCAGTGCGTCGAATCCCGGGGCGTTCCGTTCCCCATTCTCGGCGTCTATCAAAACAGCAGCATCACCAACAACGGCACGCTATCGCTCGGCGGGCCAGGCGGCAGCCTGGCCAGTCCTGGCGCCGCGATGCTGGGCGCAGCGAACGGCAACACGCTGACCAACGCTGCAGGCGCAACGATCGCGACGACGGGCGATTCCAACCAGGGGATGGCCGCCGGTGGCAGCAGCAACACGCTCATCAACAACGGCACCATTACGACCACGGGCGCCAATGCCTACGGGATGGCCGCGATCTGGACATCGGTTGCTACCGGCCAAAGCAACAACACCTTGATCAACACCGGCACGGTCTCGACGTCGGGCGTCAACGCACGGGCGGCGTCGATCGTCGGCGATAGCGGCACGATCATCAACAGCGGCACGTTGTCGACGACGGGGCTCGGCGCCAGCAACGCGGCCTTTCTTCAAGGCAACAACGCTCAATTGATCAATTCGGGCACGATCATCTCGACTGGCACGGGCGTGAATGCGGTATTTTCCAACCCGTTGAATTCGAGCTTCACGGCAACGATTCAAAATCTCGCAGGTGGACAGATCATCAGCCAAAGCGGTTCCGCCATTTCGACGGCCGACGGTAACACGACCATCATCAATGCCGGTCTCATCCAAAGCAATGCCGGAACGGCGATCACGCTGAACGGAGGCAACAATTCGCTGGTGCTGCAGACCGGATCCACCATCGTTGGTACCGCGGATGGCGGCCCCGGCAACAACGTCGTGACGCTGCAAGGCACCGGCACCGCCGCGAATGCGTTCACGAACTTTCAGACCCTGGTGATGCAGGGCACCGCCTGGACCTGGGCCGGTACGGGCACGTTCACGTCTGCGCTGTTGCAAAGCGGGACGCTCACCCTTACCGGCACACTCGGCACCACGCCTGCGGTCTCGATCAATTCGGGCGCCGCGCTCGACATGGCCGGGGTCAGTCAGACCTTCGGCAACGTTATCAACGCCGGCACGATTTTGACCCATGGGGCAGGTCCGGGCGCGACACTGACTGTCGCCAATTATGTGGGCGCCGGCGGCAATATCGGATTCAATACTTTTCTCGGCGGCGACGGTTCACCGTCCGACCGGCTGGTGATCGATGGCGGCACCGCAACCGGCACGACGACGCTGACGATCCGCAATGTCAACGGTCCCGGCGCTCCCACGATGGGAGATGGCATCTTGGTGGTGAATGCGGTCAGCGGTGCCACGACCGCGGTCGGCGCGTTCACTCTCCCAGGCGAAGTGCGCGGCGGCATGTTCGACTATCGTCTGTTCCAGGGTGGCCTCACCGGCGGCGATCCCAACAACTGGTATTTGCGCTCGACCTTCCTGGTGTCGCCGTCCACGACCCCGCCGACCTATTTGCCGGGCTACGGGCCGACACCGTTGAACGTCCTTCCGGTGGACCCGCCGCCCGCGACTCTGCCGCCGGGCCTCTATCCGATCCTCGGTCCGGAGCTCGCAACATACGGGGTGGTGCAGCCGATTGCGCGGCAGATGGGGCTGCAGATCCTTGGCACGCTGCATGAACGCATCGGCGATACGCTGACGGTCGCAAGCACCGGCGATCAAAGCGGCGGTGTCGCCCGCTCGGACTGGGTGCGCTTCTTCGGGCAAGGAATCGACAATCGCTACCAGGCTTTTGTCGATCCGCGCGCCAGTGGCTGGACCGGCGGCTTCCAGGGTGGCGTCGATCTATGGCGCGGCAGCCTCTTGCCGGGGCATCGCGATGCGGCGGGTGTCTATCTGGCATTTGCCAACAGCGCCATCGCCGTCGACGGCCTGGTCACCAACGCGGCCGCCACGGGCTATGCACAAAGCCGCACCGGCACATTGGGCCTCAACGCTTATGCGAGCGGCGGCTATTGGACCCATTATGGGCCGGGCGGCTGGTATCTCGACGCCGTCGTGCAGGGCACCTACTACAATGGCAACGCGATGACGCAGTTTGCTTCGCTACCGATCAGCGGCGCCGGCTTCGTGTCTTCGCTCGAAGGTGGCTACCCGATTCCTTTGCCGCTGGGGCCGCGCTTTGTGCTGGAGCCGCAGGCCCAGATCATCTGGCAGCAAGTGAGCTTCCGCGACGGCAATGACGGCTTGGGCCCGGTTGGCCTTGGCTCGACCGAAGGTTCGACCGGGCGGCTGGGCGTGCGCGGACGATGGACGGTCGTCGGCGACAACGGTCAGGTCTGGCAACCTTACGCCAGCGCCAATCTCTGGCGCGATTGGGGGGCGGAGGCGACGACCACTTTTGGCATCGATCAAGTGCCGCTGATCGAACAAGCGACGCGGCTCGAATTGGCAAGCGGCGTCACCGCCAAACTCAGCCCCGGTGTCAGTCTCTACGCCCAGGCGGGCTATCAGTTCGGCCTCGACGGAGCATTCATCCGGAACGGCGTGCAAGGCGATATCGGCTTGCGCTACGCTTGGTGATCGCGCGGCGCCCGCGTCCGCGGCACGAACGGAATTCGCCGCGCCTAGCCGATCGCGCGAATAATCAGAATGCCGTGCGGGTCGACCGTCAATGTCTGGCCGGGAAAGACGACGGTGGTCGAGCCGAATTCCTCTACGATCGCCGGCCCTTCGAGCGCAAAACCCGCCGGGAGTGCACCGCGCGCGAAAACCGGTGTGCTACGAAACTTACCGTCGAAGTAAACGTCGCGACGCGTCGGCTGCGGCGCGGCGGCGCTCTTGTCGAGGGCCGGAATGCTCGGTCGGTCGATCAGGCCGAAGGCGGAGACGCAGAAATTGACCACTTCGACTTCCTGTTGTCCGGCGTAGTTGTAGCCGAAGGTTTTCAGATGCGCGGCGTTGAAGGCGTCGATCAGGTCCGCCACGAACTGCGCGTCAATGGCGCCTGCCGGCGCCGGCACGCGCACTTCCATGGATTGTCCCGCATAGCGCACGTCGGCTTCGCGCAGCAGCGCGATCTTCTCCGCCGCGATGCCATCTTTCTCAAGCGCCGCGCGGCCTTGGGCTTCGAGCGACTTGTAGATGGCCGCGATGGCGTCGAGATCGATCGATCCCTCGTGCATCACCCGGGTGACCATGTGGTCGGTGCGCCAATCCACCGCCAGCAAGCCGAAGGCGGACAGATTGCCGGGATTGGGCGGCACGATGGTGGTCTTCATGCCCATCAATTCCATCACCGCCGCGGACTGTGCCGGGCCGGAGCCGCCGAACGATAACAGCGCGAAATCCGCCGGATCAATGCCGCGCTGGATGGTCATCTGCCGAATGGCGTTGGCCTGATCCCAGTTGGCGATTTCGATGATGCCGTGGGCAAGTTGCTCGGCGCCAAGATTGCCGGGTAGCCGTGCCGCCAGCGCACGAAGGCCTTCGCGCGCGCGCGCAGTATCGAGCTTGATGCCGCCGCCGATCAGCGCCGGCGGCAACCGGCCGAGCACCAGATTGGCGTCGGTGATGGTCGGCTCGTCGCCGCCGTTCGGGTAGCACATCGGCCCCGGCACAGCGCCGGCGCTGCGCGGGCCGACGCGCAGTTTGCCCTCGCGTGAAATCCAGGCGATCGAGCCGCCGCCGGTGCCGATGGTCTTGATGTCGAGCATCGGGATGCGCACCGGGAAACGCCCAACGCGCCCGCCATTGGTAATCTTCGGTTTGGCGCCTTCGATCAGGCAAAGATCCGTTGAAGTGCCGCCGGCGTCGAGCGTCACTAGGTCGGGGAAGCCCGCGACCTCGGCGATCACCGCGCTGCCGAGCGCACCCGCCGCCGGTCCCGACAGCGCCGTCGTAATCGGCTTGCGCATCACTTGGTCGGGGCTCGCCACGCCGCCGCTCGACTGCATCACCAGGAACGGCTTTTTGTTCAGCGCGTCGCCGAGCTCGTCGCGGATGCGGTCGAGATAGCGGCTCATGTGCGGCTTGATGAACGCGTCGACCAGCGTCGTCACCGCGCGTTCGTATTCGCGATATTCGGGCAGCACGTCGCAGGACAGCGACAACGTGCAATCGGGGTATTCGGCGCGCACGATCTCGGCGACGCGGCGCTCGTGCGCCGGGTTGGCGTACGAATGGATCAAACAAATGCCGACCGTGCTGATGCCGGCCTCGCGAAAGAAACGCGCGGCCGCGCCGACGCTGTCTTCGTCGAGCGGCCGCAATTCTTCGCCCAAGAAGTTCATCCGGCCGCCGATTTCGCGCACATAACGCAATGGCACAATGCGGTCGGGCTTCACCCAGAAGTACGAATTGCCGTAGCCTTCGGGCACTGCCTGGCGCGCGATCTCCAGAATGTCCCTGAAGCCTTCGGTGACGATGAGCCCAAGGCCCGCGATCTCGCCCTGCAGGAGCGCATTGGTGGCGACCGTCGTGCCGTGCGCGAGCGCCGTGAGATCGTCGACGCCCGCACCCCATTGGTTGAGGATGGCGTGCACGCCGCGCACCAAAGCCACCGCCGGATTCGACGGCGTCGACGACACCTTAGTCACCCGCATCGTGCCGGATGTTTCGTCGACGCAGACAATGTCGGTAAACGTGCCGCCTGTGTCGATTCCGATCCGGAGGTTTGCACTATCACTCATAACGGCACGCTCCTTGATCGCACGCGTCTTCTGTCGCTGTCACTGGCCTCGCGTCGGCATGGCGCTTTGCGCCTTTGCCCACCCTACAATCAGCCTACCTTTTCAGCTCGAACAAGATATCCTGCGCGCCTTCCCATAAGCAGAGCTTGCCGAGCGCGGTGAGGTTCTCACGGCCTTTGGTGATGGTGAGAAAATGGTTGCCGGCGAGTTGCCCGACCTTGCTGGCGAAGGAGACGGCGCCATAGGCCAGAAGGATCTCCGTCTCGCTGATTCCGCCCGGGTAGAGAATGATGTCGCCCGGCGCCGGGTAGCTGGTGTGGTTCTCGTAGGCCAGCCCGAAATCATAGTCGCCAAGCGGAATCCAGCAGCCCTCGCCGCTCCAGCGGACATGGATGATCTGCTGTCGATAGGGCAATAACGCGACGAAGCGGGCCAGCGTGGTCGGCGCTTGTTCCTCGGCCTCGGCTTCGAATTCGTAAGGACCGGCGACGATGCGAAGTTTGGTCATGGTGGGAGGATCCTATCCAGAAAGGCGGAAAGAACACGCGCCGCGCGGTCGATGTCGGCGGGTGACGCAAATTCGTCGGGGTTGTGACTGACACCGCCGCGGCAGCGGACAAACAGCATGGCGAACGGAATGATCTTGTCGAATGCCATGGCGTCGTGGCCGGCGCCGCTCGGCATCCGCCGCGGCGCGGCGCCGCAGCTTTCGGCAGCGGCGGCGAGCATGCCCGAGAGCTTCTCGTCGCAATGCGCCGCCGGCGCCTGATGGCCGGGCGTCAGCCGCTGCGTGACGCCGCGGCGCGCCGCGATGGCGGCGATCGTGGCTTCGATGTCCTCAACCGCCTTACGGCGCTCGGCATCGATCGGGCTGCGCAGATCGAGCGTAAAGCGAACACGGCCCGGGATGGTATTGGGCGCCGAGCGCGGCACGTCGAGCTTGCCCACAGTTGCCACCAAGTTGGGCTGCCGGCGCGCCCGCTCTTCGATCGCCAGCAGCATTTCGGCGGCAGCGGTCAGCGCATCATGCCGCATCGCCATCGGCACGTTGCCGGCATGGCCGGCGACGCCCTCGACGTCGATGGTCGCGCGGGTCACGCCGTCGATCGTGGTGACGACGCCGAGCGGCAGACCTTCCTCTTCCAGCACCGGCCCTTGCTCGATGTGCACCTCGACATAGCCCAGGGTGCGGTCGGATGAGCGCTTCTCGGCCGCGACCCGCGACGGATCGCAACCGAAGGCGGTCAGCGCCTCGCGCCGTGAGATCGTGCTCTCGTCGAGCTCGTCGAGCGCCTTTTCGTCGAAGGTACCGGCGAGTGCGCGCGAGCCGCCGAGCGTCGTAGCAAAGCGCACGCCTTCTTCGTCGCCGAAAGCGATGACCTCGATGGCGAACGGGTAGCGCTTGCCGGCCCGGAAGGCCGCCTTCACCACCTCGATGGCGGTGACGACGCCAAGCGGCCCATCGAAGCGTCCGGCGTTGCGCACGCTGTCGATATGGGAGCCGAGAAGGAGCGTCTGCGTACTGCCGTCCCGTCCCTCGTAGCGGCCGACCACGCTCGCCAGCGGGTCGAGCCGCACCGACATGCCGGCTTCGCGCATCCAGTAGCTCACGAGATCGATGGCGCGGCGGTGGGCCGGCGACAGATAAAGCCGGGTCAGGCGGCCGGGCTCGTCGCTCAGCGCGGCCAGTTCGGCGAGCCTGTTCGAGATTGCCTCGCCGAATGCAGGATGATCCGCTGCCACGTGCCTTTTCCCGTATGCCTGCGGCTCTTAATGGAGGCATCACCGGGCCCGGTCAATCGCGCGGTGAAGGACGTGCCGAACGAAATAACCAAGGGTCTTGAAGGCGGGGCCGCGCCTCTGCCATGGTGCGCGGGTCGGGTTTTCCTGCACAAAAGCGCGATGGCATCTCCGAACAATTATCCACGCGACCTCGCCGGTTACGGCTGCAACCCTCCCGATCCGCGCTGGCCCGGGGGCGCCCGCGTGGCGTTGCAATTCGTCATGAATTTCGAGGAGGGCGGCGAGAATTCGATCCTGCACGGCGATTCCGCCTCCGAGGCCTTCCTCTCCGACGTGCTCGGCGCCCAGCCCTGGCGCGGGCAGCGCCACATGAACATCGAATCCATGTTCGAATATGGCTCGCGTGCCGGCTTCTGGCGGCTGTGGCGGCTGTTCACAGCGCGCAATATCCCGGTCACAGTTTACGGCGTGGCCACGGCGCTGGCGCGCAATCCCGAAGCCGTTGCCGCCATGCGTGAGGCCGGCTGGGAGATCGCCTCGCACGGGCTGAAATGGATCGACTACAAGGATTTCTCCCGCGAGGACGAAGCCGCGCACATGCGCGAGGCGATCCGGCTGCACACCGAGGCGACGGGCGAGCGGCCATTCGGCTGGTATACCGGGCGGAGCTCCGCGCACACGCTTGCGCTGGTGCTCGCCGACGGCGGCTTTCTGTATTCGTCCGATTCCTATGCCGACGATCTGCCCTACTGGGTGCGCGGTGCCGACCGACCGCCGCACCTGATTATTCCGTACACGCTCGATGCCAACGACATGCGCTTCATCAATCCGCAGGGTTTTGAGAACGGCGACGCCTTTTTCGCCTACCTGCGCGACAGCTTTGATGTGCTTTACGTCGAAGGCGAGCGCGCACCGAAAATGATGTCCATCGGGCTTCACTGTCGGCTTGCCGGCCGACCCGGCCGTGCCGCCGGTCTGATCCGTTTCCTGGACTACATTGCCGGCTTCGAGAAGGTGTGGATCGCCACGCGGCTCGACATCGCGCATCACTGGTATCGCGAGCACCACCAACTCGGCGCGACCGCGTGGGTGGTTGGGTGAGGCTTTCGGTGGATACGGTTTCGCTCGATACGCTCAATAACGCGGACCGCACGGCCTTTATGGCGGCGGTCGGCGAGGTGATGGAGCTTGCCCCGTGGGTGGCGGACGAAGCTTACGCCAAGCGCCCGTTCGCCGGCATCGCAGCGCTCTACCAGACCATGACGGAGGCGGTACGCAATGCCGGCGTGGAGCGTCAACGCGCTTTGATCAACGGCCATCCGGATCTTGCCGGCAAGGCCGCGCGTGAAGGCAGGCTTACATCCGATTCCACTGCCGAGCAGGCAGCGGCCGGCCTTGATCGCTTGACCGAGGAAGAGTTCGCCACGTTCCACCGGCTCAACGATGCCTACCGCGCCAAGTTCGCGATGCCGTTCATCGTCTGCGTGCGCCGGCATGGCAAGGAATCGATCCTGCGCCAATTTGAAAGGCGGCTGCAGAACGATCCGGCAAGCGAGCAGCAAACTGCCTTGACCGAAATCTTCCGCATTGCCGCGCTCCGGCTCGATCAGCGTGTGACCGCGTCCGATCGCCTGAAGGTGCACGGCCATCTGTCGACCCATGTTCTCGATACCCATGGGGGGCATCCGGCGGCGGGGGTTGCCATCGAGCTGTGCGAAGTTGCCACGAATGGCGCGCCGCGCCCGATCAAACGTGCGGTCACCAATGCGGACGGCCGTACCGATCAGCCGCTGTTGTCCGGCATGCCGGTCCCGATCGCGACCTACGAGTTACGCTTCGCGGTCGGCGACTATTTCGCCGGCGCGCGGGTGCCGCTGGCCGATCCGCCTTTTCTCGGCATCGTGCCGATCCGATTTGCGGTGGCGGAACCGGAAGGGCGCTATCACGTGCCATTGTCGGTCACGCCCTGGGCCTACGGCACGTACCGGGGAAGCTGAAAAACGCGAGCCGTTATTCTGTCATCCTGGGGCCTGCGCAAAAACGCGGGCCACGAAGGGTGACGGAAACGAGCCGCGGCTTTTCATGCGCAGACGAAATGCCTACTGTTGCCGCGGCGCCGGCGACCCGTCCGGTGTGTGAGCAGGGAGGTTTTGCCGGTGGCCACCACACGTCCGTTGTCCGAAATTCTGCCGAAGGAAATGACCGAGCTCAAGGTGCGGCCGATCTTCACGCTGCTCCTGGAAGTGCAGCCGGCCATCAATGTCGGCAAGACCCCCGGCGTTGACCGCCGTGTCGGCGTCATCACCGGCGGCCGCTTCGAAGGCGAGCGCCTGCGCGGCACCCTGCTGCCCGGCGGCAGCGACTGGCAGGCAATCCGTCCGGGCGATGGCGCCTGGCTCCTGAATGTGCGCATCGTGCTCAAGACCGACGACGACGCCATCATCGGCATGAGCTATCCGGGCCTGCGCCACGGCCCCAAAGAGGTGCTCGACCGCATCGCCCGCGGCGAGGTGGTGAAGGCCAGTGACTATTATTTGCGCATCTCCGCCAGCTTCGAAACATCGTCGGAAAAGTATGGATGGCTCAATAACATCATCAGCGTCGGCGTCGGCCACCGTTTGCCCGAGGGACCGATCTATCAGATGTTCGAAGTGCTGTAAGACGGCAAACGCGCACGTTGCCGAGCCGTTGAGCCGTTGGCCCACGCCAAATGTCTCATCGGAGGGGGCGCCAAGAATGTCGCCCACCCGTCGTGCCGCCGCCTCGGCAGTTCGGTGGGCCGGCCGTTCCATGGTCTGACAGGGCGGTGTTTTGCGGCGGGTCTGCTGACTCGGAAAAACAAAGTTGATAAGAGCGTCGACAACAGGGGGAACATCCATGTCCGGCTATTGGCACAATTTCGACCTTTCCGACGGCGTCAATATCCTGCGCCTGATCTGCGGGCTGTTCTTCATTCCGCACATTGTCGCCAAGTTCACCGAGCCGGCGACGCTGAACTTTTTCAAGGCCGCCAAGTTCAACCCGCCCGCTACCTGGATGTATGTCGCCGGTGCGATCGAGACGCTTTTGACCATCGCTCTGGTCTTCGCCATCTACACGCCCTATGTCGCGGCGGTCGCCGCGCTCCATTTGTTCGTTGCCGGCGCAGCCACCTGGAAGGTGACCAAAAAATGGATTTGGGTAATCGGCGGCATCGAATATTGCGCATTCTGGACGCTGGCTTGCGTCGCGCTCGCCGTCCTGACTTGGCCTAAATAGAGTTGGCCAAAATAGACTCGGGCCCAAATAGACTTGGCTCAAATGGACTTGGCCGCATTCGAGGATGGGCCGCAACGATGATCGGGGCGTAACAGCCGGTGGCACGAACGATCAAAGCGCTGTGCGGTAACAGTCGCGGAGCATGAAGCATGATCAAAGCGGGTATCGTCGGTCTTGGCTGGTGGGGCAAGACACTGGTGGAGTTGGCCGAGAACAGCGACGTTATTCGCTTCGTCGCGGGCACGACGCGCACGATGACTCCAGAGGTCGAGGCTTTCGCCAAGCAGAAAGGCCTGCACCTCACCGAGACCTACGACAACATGCTGCACCACGCCGGCGTCGACGCGGTGGTGCTGGCGACCCCGCATTCCATGCATGCGACGCAGGTGATGGCCGCAGCCGCCGCCAAGAAACACGTTTACTGCGAGAAGCCGTTCACGCTCACCAAGCGCGAGGCGGAAGACGCGGTCGCCGCCGTGCGCAAGGCCGGCGTGACGCTCGCGGTCGGCTATAACCGCCGCTTTCACCCGGAAATGACCAAGCTGCGCGACATGATTCGCGACGGCGAGCTCGGCACTATCCTGCATGTCGAAGCCACCATGACGTTTCCCAATGTGCTGTTCATCAATCCGTCGCATTGGCGCGCCGACAAAAGCGAGACCCCGCTCGGCGGCCTGATGCCGATGGGCGTGCATGCCATTGACGGCATGATCGACCTGTGCGGCCCGATTGATCACGCCTTCGCCCAAACATTCCGCCGTG
Source organism: uncultured Alphaproteobacteria bacterium (assembly GCA_963818155.1). Lineage (GTDB taxonomy): Bacteria > Pseudomonadota > Alphaproteobacteria > Rhizobiales > Xanthobacteraceae > BOG-931. The sequence continues at coordinate 316,825 of CAWFRC010000008.1, read as the reverse complement.
CCGCGCCGATCGACGCCGACGACACGACCTCGATTTTGCTGCGCATGAAGGACGGACCGTCAGGTTATCTCGGCACCATGACGACGACCGGCCCCGGTTTCAGCTTCCAGGTCTATGGCTCGAAAGGCTGGCTGCGACTGGAAGGGCTGACGCATGTGGCCGGCGCCTCGTCCGAAGAGCGTCGCACGCGGCTGTTTGGCACCTGCAAATTCCAACCGGTGAAGGGCGAGGGCAGGATTTGGGAGGCGGCGAGCCTCGACGTCACCCGTGCGGCCATCGAGGCGTTCGCCAAGGCGGCCGCCGGCGGTCCGGCCTATCTGGTCACGCTCGATCAGGCGATCCACGGCGTCGCGGCGACCGAAGCGATCATTCGCTCGGCCGCTTCCGGCAAGGTCGAGCCGGTGGGATAAGGGAGCCGGCGAATGTTTATCCGCCCATTCTTTCGCTCGTCACCACCGGGCCTGACCCGGTGGTCCATGCTGAAGTTCAGCTTCCAATGGATTGCCGGATCAAGTCCGGCAATGACGAATAGTTTTGGGCGCTCGAGTCAAAGAAGATCTGCTTAGCTTGCAGAAATAAAAGAGCACAGGAAGCAAACACATGGATCTCGGCAACGGCCTCGGCCACCTCACTTACTCGACGCTCGTGCATCCCGCCGACGATTGGGAAAAGCTCTACCATTCGATGGTCACTTATCTGCCGAAGGTGAAGGCGCGGTTCGCCGGCAACAAGGCGTTCGGCGTATGCATTCGGCTGTCGGCGAACACGGCGCAGACATTAGCCGCCAGCGCCACAGAGCGCGACAAGCTCAAGAAGTTCCTCGCCGACAACGATATGTACGTCTACACCGCCAACGCCTTCGTCTACGGCCACTTCAAGGGCGAAACGGTGAAGGAGCAGGTCTACGAGCCGGATTGGCGCGGCGAGGAGCGTACCCAATACACCATCAACGTCGCCAACATCCTGGCCGATATCTGCCCCGAGGGCGTCGCGCCGTCGATCCAGTCGGCGCCGCTCGGCTTCAAGCCGCGAGTCACCGGCGGCGATGTGATCGACAGCTATACCGATCACGTGTTGCGTGTTGTTGCGCATCTGGTCGCGCTCGAATCGAAGACCGGACGCACGGTGCGGCTCGCGCTCGAGCCGGAGCCGTTCTGTTTTCTGGAAACCACCGACGAGACCGTCGAGTATTTCAACAAACATCTCTATGCGGGCGCGGCCGCCGAGAAGCTCGCCAAGCTCGCGCAGTTGCCGATCGCCGAAGCCAATGAAGCGCTGCGCCGGCATCTCGGCATCGTCTACGACATCTGCCATCAGGCGGTCGAATACGAGGACATCACTCAGTCGCTGCAGAAGCTGGTCGACGGCGGCGTGCCGATCTTCAAGCTGCAGGAAGCCGCGGCTCTTTACGTTCCGGAAGTGACGCAGGGCGCGGTCGATACGCTGAAGAAATACGCCAAGACCATCTATCTCACGCAGACGATGGAAAAGCGCGACGGCAAGATCAACCGCTATCTCAATGTCGACGATGCCATCGCGGCATTCGAGAAAGATCCTGGCGGCAAGCGCGAATGGCGTACGCACATTCACGTGCCGGTGTTCCTCGACGATCTCGGGCAGTTCCGCACCACGCGGTTCGCGATCGAGGACGCTCTGCGCTTCCACAAACAAAGGCCGCTGTCGCGGCATCTGGAAGTCGAGACCTACACCTGGGATATGTTGCCCGACAGCCTCAAGACCGGCGACATCGTCGAGTATGTCAGCCGCGAGCTCGACTGGGTGCGCAGCCAGCTCGTCTAGCACTTTGGTCCTTAGAGCATGGCCCGGAAAAGTGGAGGCCAGTTTTCCGGAAAGGATCATGCGACGACAAATGAATCTAGAGCACATCCTGGTTCCATCTCATCGGGATGTGCTCTAGGAGCGGCTCCGTTATCCGCTCGTCCCCGCGAAAGCGGGGACCCAGTCTGGTTCCCGCTTTCGCGGGAATGAGCGGAGAAGGTCCTGCGATTCGACGTTTCGGAGAACCGGAGATACGCAATGAAAGTCGGATTTATCGGGCTCGGCCGCATGGGCGGCGCGATGGTGGGTCGCCTGCTCCAGGGCGGTCACGAGGTCGGCGTCTATAACCGCACGCCGGCCAAGCTCAAGCCGTTCACCGATGCCGGCGCCAAGGCGGTCGATAGCATCAAGGCGGCCGCACAGTTCGGCGATGCGGTTTTCACAATGGTGTCCGACGACGCCGGCGTATTTGAGGTCGTCGAGCAGCCGGGCGGCCTCAAAGACTCGCTGCCGAAAGGCGGCATTCACATCTGCTCCGGCACCCACAGCGTGGCCGCCATTAATAAGCTCAAGGACATTCACGCCGCCGCCGGCCAGTTTTTCATTGCCTCGCCGATGCTCGGTCGGCCCGAAGTCGTGGCCGCCGGCCAAGCCGGAACGGTCGTGGGTGGGCCGCCTGACGTTGCCGCCCGCTGCCGCCCGTTGTTCGCGGCCATCGCGCCGCGTGTTGTCGATGCCGGCGAGGAGCCGGCCGGCGCCGCCGTCATCAAGATCGCGAATAATTTCGTGCTCGGCTGTGCCATCGAAGCGCTCGGCGAGGGTTTTTCGCTGGTGCGCAAATACGGCGTCGCACCCGACGTATTCCTCGGTGTGCTCACCAGCGGCTTGTTCAATTGCCCGGCTTACAAGGCTTACGGCACGATCATCGTCGAGCAAAAATATCTGCCGGCCGGCCAGCGCGCCATGAACGGTCTGAAAGACGCCAACCTTGCGCTCGCCGCCGGCGAAGCGGTCGGTGTTCCTTTACCCAGTGGTAACGTCTGGCGGGATCGTCTGGTCGGTGCCGTTGCACACGGCGAGGGCGAATACGACTGGGCGGTGATGGCGCAGGATCAAGCGCGCGCCAGCAAACTTTAAAGACAGTTCTCACCTCCCAGGTGAAGAACCGCTAACGACTTGATACGGCAGCGTGCTGCCATCACAGCGTTACATGTTCGCGCTAAATGTCGCGGCGTGCTGGCGGTTCCCCCTTCTCGATCCTCACGCAGGGGCGGCGTGTACGGATCACTGTCGGCACTGTGACAGAGGAAACAGAGGGGTATTCCGGCGATGGATGAGATCGCGGACGCTTCGCGCCCTATATCGGCGGCATCTGTGTCGGCCGAGCAAAAAGCCAACCACAAAACAGTCCAGCAATACATCGACGAATTGCCGGCTTGGTCCGATGGAACAAGCCTGAAATCGGCACCGATGACCGGCATGCAATGGCGGATCTGGTCGCTTGCCGCCGCCGGGAAATTTTTTGAAGGCTATGTGGTCTTCATGACCGGCGTTGCTTTGCCGCTCATCTCGCGCGAGTTTCACATTGCGCCGGCGGAAGACGGCATCATTGGTGCCGCGAGTTTGGCGGGTATTCTCTTTGGTGCCGTGCTGCTCGGCGGTCTCTCGGACTATTTCGGACGCAAGACGATGTTCATCTGGGAGATGATCATCTTCTGCGCCTTCCTGGCGCTGCTGATCCTCTGCACCAATTTTCCCTCGCTTGCGATCTGTTTGTTCGGGCTTGGTCTGGCGCTCGGCTGCGACTATCCGACGGCGCACATGATCATTTCGGAGAACATTCCGAGCTCCAGTCGCGGCCGGCTCGTGCTCGGCGCTTTCGGCTTCCAGGCAGTCGGTGCGCTCGCCGGCACCGGCGTCGGCTGTCTTGTGCTCGTGATGCACCCGGAGCTGTCGGCGTGGCGTTGGATGTTTGCCACGGCGCTGGTGCCGGCGATCGCGGTGACCATCGGCCGCTTCTTCGTGGTCGAAAGCGCCAACTGGCTCGCGGTACGTGGTCGTCACGCCCGGGCAGAGGAGTTGGTCGCCAAGCTTTTGGTGCGGACGCCGCAATATCCGACCGACATCAAACTCGTTCGCCACGGCGCTGATGCCGGCGGCGAGGAACGCGGCAACTCATCCTTCAGGTCTTTGTTCAACAGCCGCAATCGGCGCGCTACTATTTTCGCGTCGGTTCCCTGGTTCCTCCAGGATCTCGGTACCTACGGGATCGGCATCTTCACGCCGGTTATTTTGGCGGCGGCGCTGGGCGGCGGCTCCGACCATGTCCGCAGCCTCAGCGATCTCATCGCCGACAGCATTCTGGCCGCCAAAGGCGCGGCGATGATCAATGTGCTCCTGATCGTCGGCATCATCTTCGCGGTCCTGCTCGCCGACAAATACGGCCACATCAAGCTGCAGATCGTCGGTTTCATCGGCTGCGCGGCCGGCTTGTTGCTGGCCTCTTTTTCGATCGACGCCGGGGGGATGGGCAAGATCGCGCTCATCTTCGCCGGCTTCATGCTGTTCAATTTTATGACCAACATGGGTCCAAACGCTCAGACCTATTTGCTGGCCGGCGAAGTATTTCCGACCGAAGTGCGCGGCATGGGAGCGGGTTTTGCTGCGGCTTTTGCCAAGATCGGCGCGGTCGCGACCGCCTTCCTGTTCCCGATCCTGCTCGATGTGATCGGCACCCGTGCGCTGCTCTACTGTCTGATCGTCACGTCGATCCTCGGCGCCGTGGTGACGTGGTTTTATCGCATCGAAACGACGGGCGTTAATCTCGACGATGTTGGCCGCACGCCCGACGACAAAGCGCAGGATAGTCCAATCGAAAAGGTGGCGGCATGACAAACATCAACCATCGTGGGCGCACGCTGGGCTCAGATTTGATTGTAGCGGCGCTTGTCTCGTTCTCCCTATGCGCCGTTCCAATTGCCGCAGCAATCGCTCCGGCTCAGGCGGCCGGCAACGTGACCTTGAGCGAAACCGGCTCTACGTTGCTCTACCCTCTCTTCCAACGCTGGATTCCCGATTACGCCGGCCTCGCGCCCAAGGTTTCGATGACCGCGGCCGCCACCGGCTCGGGCAAAGGCATCGACGCGGCGATTTCGGGAGAAGCGCGGATCGGCGCGTCGGACGCCTACATGTCCGATGAGCAAGTGCAAAAGAACCGCGGCATCCTCAACATTCCGGTCGCCATCGGGGCGCAGACCATCAACTACAATGTTCCGGGTTTGAATGAGGCTGGCGTCAAGCTCGACGGCCCGACGCTCGCCGGCATTTATAGCGGCAAGATCACCATGTGGGACGCGCCGGCGATCGCAGCGATGAATCCCGGCCTGCAATTGCCGCATCAGACGATTGTGCCGATCCGCCGCGCCGAGCCCTCTGGCGATACCTTCGTCTTCACGCAATTTCTCGATTTTTCGACGCAGACCTGGGAATACCGGGTCGGCTTTGGTACCGCCGTTCCTTGGCCCGAAGTCGTCGGCGGAAAGACGGCCACCGGCAACGAAGGGATGGTGCAAGCGCTCGCGGCGACGCCTTACGCGATCGGCTATGTTGGCGTCAGCTTCCGCGATGCGATCGCCAAGGCTTCGCTTGGCACCGCGCCTCTGAAGAACCAGAGCGGGTATTTTCTCCTCCCGACCGCCGAAACGATCAGCAAGGGCGCTTCGGAACTCGATCCGCGCACGCCTGCCGACCAGCGGCTGACTCTGGTTTTTGCGCCCGGCGAACAATCCTACCCGCTGGTCAACTACGAGTATGTCGTCGTCGCTGCGCGCCAGGACGATCCCGAAACCGCGGCCGCGCTCCGCAGCTTCTTGCTCTGGGCGGTTGCTCCTGAGGGCGGCAACGCCGCGAAATACCTGGACGCCGTCGGGTTCATCCCGTTGCCGACCTTTATTCGCGCGTTGAGCGAGAAGCAGATCGATCTCATCAAGGCACCGAGCCAGAGCCAGTGATTGCGGCTCCGCATGGCACCTCGGACCTAATACCCTGCCATTGTCCGAGAGCACGTCACGATTAAGTCGAATCGGGATGTGCTCTCGATTCACGCGTTATCGTGGCTGCGGTGTTGGTTCGGCGCGTTAGCCCCACAATAGCCAGATGATGCCGTTTCGCTAAACAAACAGCGGCTTGAAATCCTCGACGAATTGTTTGGTCGTGATCGGCGCCCGTCCGGCAATGTTCTCGATCGGTTTGGTGTCCGCGACGGAAAACGCGCCTTGCGCGCCGACCTTGCCGAGCATCAGCACGTGGGCGATCAGCCAGTCGGGCATTTGCCGCGATCTGAGTATTTGCTCGCTCTGCTCCAGAGTCTTTTCAACATAGACGATCTTGCGGCCGAGCACCTGCGAGAACACGTCGGCAAACGCGTCAAAAGTGGTCAGCGCGCCGGTGAATTCGTAGGTTTTGCCCACGTGCGGCGCCGGATCGATGAGGATCCGCGCCCCGACGGCGCCGGTGTCGCGCACGTCGATCAGGGCCACCGGCTGATCCTTGGTACAGGCAAAGGCCACCGCGAGCTTGCCCTCGTCCTTGATCATGGGCAATGCGCCAAGCACGTTCTGCATGAACAAGCCCGGACGCAGGATCACCCACCCGATACCGCTCGACGCGAGGCGCTCTTCGATCGCGGCGTGGCCGCGGCCCACCACCGATTCCCGAATCGGCTCGCGCCACCGCGCGGCCGCCGCCCACGCGCACCAGATATTTCGCGCCCGCTCCGAGCGCCGCATCGAGCACGTTGTTCTGCTGCTCGACCATTCCGGGATTGTGGCCGGTGACCACAAAAACGCTCACGACGCCACTAAGCGCCTTTTCGAGGGCCGGCCGGTCGCTCAGTTCGGCGATCGCCGTCTTTGCATCTGCTCCCAGCACCTCGCGGGCCTTGTCCGCATTGCGAACAATGCAGACCGGATTTTGGCCGAGCGCCCGAAGCTCCTTCACCACCGCGCGTCCGGTATTGCCCGTCGCTCCGACTACCGCAATTGTCATCGTTGTTTCCTGCCCTGGGTTGGCTTGCCTGCCTTATGGCGCCGTCTTTAGAGCATGTCCCGGAAAAGTGGAAACCGGCTTTCCGAAAAGGACATGCGACAACAAAGAGCTTTAGAGCATCATCGGAGAAAGAGGAAACCGGATTTGAGAACCTCAATGCCCAAGCGTCCGTTCCCGCGGGCCTCGCCTGCGCTGCAGCCATTTGCCTCCGTTGATTGTCTCGGCTAAGCGTGTTGATCAACTCTGCCCTCCCGGCCCGGCCAACGCTTCGCGCTGCACCGAAAAATTCCGCACCGCACCGAAAAATGATGAGGAACACCCGATGAAATACAATCGCCCGCAAGCCACCGCCTCCTGGGGAACGATGGCCAAGGATTGGGAGAAAGGCATCGATTACGATCGCCTGCACAAGACGCGGGTGAAGCGGGCGCAGGAAGCAATCCGCCACGCCGGGCTCGGCGCCGTGCTCGCCTTCAATTTCGACAACATCCGTTACATCACCGGCACCCATCTGGGCGAATGGGGACGCGACAAGTTCATGCGCTATGCCTTGTGCCCGGTGGTCGGCGAGCCGCTGCTGTGGGATCCGGCGCCGCCGGCCAAACGCATCTCTTCGCCCTGGATTGCCGACAATGTCGCGGCGCCGATTTCCACCATGCAGGGCGGCTTGCCGCCGCAGCTCAACGTTCAGAGCGACTTCGCCAGGCAGATCAAGAAAGTGCTGGTGAAGCTCGGCATCGATAAGGAGCCACTCGGTATCGACATTATGGAATTGCCGATGCTGCGCGCGCTTGAAAAAGAAGGCATCGAGGTGGTGGACGGCCAGCAGGCCATGCTCGATGCCCGCGAAGTGAAAACGCCGGACGAGATCGAGCTTCTGAAAATGGCCTGCGCCATGGTCGACGCCACATATGTCGACATCGCCCGGGCCATCCGGCCCGGCACGCGCGAGAACGAGCTCGTAGCCATCGCCAACGATCGGCTGTTCCGGCTCGGCTCCGAGCGCGTCGAATGCGTCAACTCGGTATCGGGCCAGCGCGGCCGTCCGCATTCGCACACCTTTTCAGACCGCATCATCCAGCCGGGCGACATGGTGTTTCTCGACATCATGCATTCGTTCAACGGCTATCGCACCTGCTACTACCGCACCTTCATTTGCGGAGAGCCGAACAAACATCAGATCGACGCCTACGAGACCGCGTCGAAATGGATCTCAGCCTCGATCGATCTGATCCGCCCCGGCATTACGCCCGACCAAGTGGCGCAGGTGTGGCCGGACGCGCAGGAATTCGGCTATCGCGATGAGGCCGAGGCGTTCTTGCTGCAATACGGCCACGGCGTCGGCCTCTCGCTTTGGGAGCGGCCGATCATCAGCAAGCGCTACACCGGGCAGAACACGCCGCTGAAAGAAGGCATGGTGTTCGCGCTCGAAACCTGGAAGGGCGCCGAGGACGGTTCCGGCGCCGCCCGCATCGAGGAAGAAGTCGTCGTGACCAAAGATGGCTGCCAGATCATCACCAACTTCCCGTCGCACAAGCTCATTTCCTGCGGACTGCCGGGTTGCGACGTATTTTAAGCACGCGAACGTAACTCAAGAGAATCGTCATGCCCGCGCTTGTCGCGGGCATCCACGTCTTAGGCGCTGTAAGAGAACAAAGACGTGGATGGCCGGAACAAGTCCGGCCATGACGCATGTAGCGTCTTAATCGAACGGACCAAAACAGACTGCTTCGCTCGTCATGGCCGGGCTTGTCCCGGTCATCTCGCTTAGGCGGCCATTGCCCCTGACGATCGGGATGCGCGGGTCAAGCCCGCGCATGACGGCGAGGGTAGACGCTCACAAAGATTAGGGCGCGGAGTTCGCCGGGCCGCGTTTCGCGGTCGGGCTCGTACCCTCGGCGCTACTCGGCCGGCTGATTCGGCTTCGGCTTGAAAAACGTGCGCTTGAGATTGTCCCACAATTCGATCTTGGCGCCGTTCTTGTGCATGATGACGCTCTGCTGCAGCACCGAAAGCGTATTGTTCCAGGCCCAGTAGATCACCAAGCCGGCCGGGAAGCCCGCCAGCATGAAGGTGAAGATCAGCGGCATCCAATTGAAGATCATCTGCTGCGTCGGATCCGGCGGCGGCGGATTGAGCTTCATCTGCATCCACATCGTGATGCCCATGATCACCGCCCAAATGCCGAGATGCATGTAGCTGCCGATCAGCGGCAGCGTGGTCGGATCGAACGGGATCAGCCCGAACAGCGTGAAGATGTTGGTGGGATCCGGCGCCGACAGGTCCTTGATCCAGCCGTAGAACGGCGCGTGCCGCATCTCGATGGTGATGAACAGCACCTTGTAGAGCGAGAAGAAGACCGGAATCTGGATCGCGATCGGCAGGCAGCCGGCGATCGGATTGATCTTCTCCTTCTTGTACAGCTCCATCATCGCCTGTTGCTGCTTCATCTTGTCGTCGGCATAGCGCTCGCGGATCATGGCCATTTCCGGCTGCACCGCCTTCATCTTCGCCATCGAGGCGTAGGACTTGTTGGCGAGCGGGAAGAACAGCGCCTTGACCAGCACCGTGACGATCAGGATGGCGATGCCGAAATTGCCGACCAGGCGAAAGAAGAAGTCCAGCGCCAAGAACATCGGCTTGGTGAGGAAATAAAAATAACCCCAATCAATTAACAGATCGAACTTATTGAGATTGAGCGCTTGGTTGTAGCCGCCGAGCGAAGCGAACGGAAAATTGATGCCGACGACCGACACTTCCTTGGCGCCGGCGAATAGTCGCGCATCCACCGTCGTGGTGGCGCCCGGCGCGACCGTACGCGAGTCGAGCATGTAATCGGTCTGGTAAGTCTTCTGGCCGTTCGCTTCACCCGACGAGAAGCTCGCCAGTACCTTGGCGTCGGTGTCGGGCAACAACGCCGCCGCCCAGTACTTGTCGGTGAAACCGAGCCAGGCGTTGGTCACGTTCCAGCGGACCGGCTCTTTCTTCTCTCCGATCGATTTGTAGGTTTCTTTTTGCTCGCCTTGATCGCCCATCACGCCGATCAAGCCCTCGTGCAGAATGTAATACCCTTGCGTCTGCGGCGTGCCGTGGCGCGAGATCAGCGCGTAGGGGAACAAGGTAACCGCGGCGTTGCCCTTGTTCTGCACCTCGTCCCTGAGGGTGAACAGATAATGCTTGTCGACCGCGATGGTGCGGCGGAAGACGAGACCATTGCCATTGTCATAAACAAGCGTGACCGGATGGTCGACCGTCAGTGCGCCGCTGCCTTCCTGGGTCCAGACTGTTTCGGGGCCGGGCATTTTTTCGGTCACCCCGGCCGCCGGCACAAAGCCGAACTCGGCGTAGTAGGCGTCGGGCGCACCGGACGGCGAGAACAGCACGATCGCCGGCGAACTGGGATTCACCGTTTCGCGGTACTGCTCGAGCGAAAGATTGTCGATGCGCGCGCCCTTCAGATCAATACTGCCGCTGAGCGTCGGCGTTTGGATGGAAACGCGCGGCGATGCCGCCACAATCGCGGCGCGGTCCGGCGCGCTCGGTTGCGCGACACTGGCCTGGCTGCCCGGCACGGAGGGCGTCCCTGCCTGCGGGGCGAGTGGCGTACTGCCCGATTGCGCTTGCGGCTTCTGAAGCTGCGCCTGCTCCTGCTGCTTGAGCTGGGCCTCGCGCTGCTGCCGCTCCATCTGCGGCTTAGCGATAAAGAAGTTCCAGCCGACCACCACGATGAGCGACAGCACGATGGCGAGGATGGTGTTCTTGTGCTCGATCATTCGGCGCTCTTGCGGACGTTCGGGCCTGTTTAGGAATTCGGGCTTTGTGATTTTCGGTTCTGTGGTTTTCGGCTTTGTGGTTCCCGGCTTGGGCGGCGTTTCTGCAGCCCCGACGGCGAACCCGCCTCATGTAAGGCACCGCGGCCGACACCACCAGTTCCCTTATCTACTCTCTTGCCGATCGCTTTAGCATCTGCGGCATGAACGCGGATCAGGGCCTTACCCAGATCCTGCATCATCTCGCCGAACGGAACCGTCAAGGCGGCCCGCCGGCCGATCAGCACATAGTCGTGGCCCGGGCGCAGTGCCGCGGCCTCGGCAGCCGCCGAAAGCCTGACGATTTCGCGCAAACGGCGCCGCACGCGATTTCGCACCACGGCGTTGCCGACCTGCCGCGAGACGGTAAAGCCGATCCGGATTGCCGCAGCCTCATCGCCGGCGCGTTGCCTTGCCTGCAGCACGAACGCGCGACCCGAAGCGCGCAGCCCCTCGGCCGCAGCTCGAAAGTCGCTCCGGCGCTTGAGCCGCTCGACGATGGCAGAATGGCGATCCTGCTCACGCACTGAGACGCTTGCGGCCGCGCGAACGCCGCGCCGCAACGACCTTCTGGCCGCCCTTGGTCGCCATACGAGCGCGAAAACCATGCCGGCGCTTGCGCACCAATTTGCTCGGCTGGTAAGTACGTTTCACAGGACTATCTCCGCTGCGCGCAAGACCCGCGTCTTTCGCAGCTTGTCGGTCAGACACAATTCTCGTCGGTCGAACAGATCCAGTCGGCCAGACAGAATTCTTGTCGGTCGGACAGAATTTCGGTTGCGGGCGCGCGATTGGCGCGGCTTATACGGGACCCCCGCCGCCTCGTCAATGCGACGCGCAAGACCAAGTCTCCGTATTCCAAGCCTTGGTATCCTTGGAAGCGTTTTTGGGCGACCGACCAAACGCTCGCTGGCGGGCGTTATTCTACCTCTGCCGATAGGCGCGCACCGCCGGTGAAATCTGTGTGACAGGCGAGGGCCCGGAATCAGGGCGAGATTCGGGGTTCCTGGTCTCGGGTGCCGCAAAGCGCCGCCCTCCAACACACTGGTAAACGAACACAAAACCCCTATCTGAGGGTCGGTTTGACGCCGGGTGAAGCGCGTCGCATCATGGGATGGTTGCGTCACGGGCAATGACGCACAAGGTCAAGCCAATGAGCGATGAGAATGCCGCGCGGGCACGGCCGCTCCGCGCGCCGCGCCTTGGGCTATCCGGAAAGCTCCTCGTCTTCACGATTCTGTTCGTGATGATCGCGGAAGTGCTCATTTATGTGCCGTCCATCGCCCTTTATCGCCTGATGTGGCTCAACGACCGGCTTGCCAGTGCCTACACGGCCGCTCTGGTGCTCGACGCGGCACCGAATGGAATGGTGCCCGACAGCCTTGCCAAGCAGATCCTCGACAGCATCGGCGCCCGCGCGGTCGCCATGAAAATGGGCACGCAACGCCGCATGCTTGCCGTCGGCGAGGCGCCGCCGGCGATTGCCGACGATTTCGACATGCGCAACGTCTACGCCTTCGACTCGATCGTCGACGCCTTCAAAACGATGCTGAACGCCAAAAAGAACGTGATGCGGGTCGTCGGGCCGGCGCCGATGGGCGGTGACTATATCGAGATCATTCTCGACGAGCAGCCCCTGCGCAACGCCATGCTGCGCTACTCAGTGGACCTGCTGCTGATCTCGCTGCTGATCTCCGGCATCACCGGTGTTCTGGTCTATCTCGCCCTACATTATCTGTTCGTGCGCCCGATGCGCCGCGTGACCGCCAACATGACGGCGTTTCGCGCCGATCCGGAAGATCCCGATCGCGTCATCACGCCATCCGGCCGGGTCGACGAGATCGGCATCGCCGAACGCGAGCTTGCCGCCATGCAGGCTGAGCTCGCCTCAATGCTGCAGCAGAAAAGCCGACTCGCCGCGCTCGGCCTCGCGGTATCGAAGATCAATCATGATCTGCGCAATCTGCTCGGTTCGGCGCAGCTTTTCTCGGACCGCCTGCTCACTTTGCCCGATCCGAACGTGCAGCGGTTTGCTCCCAAGCTGGTGCATGCGCTTGAGCGGGCGATTGCCTATTGCCAATCGACGCTCTCTTACGGCCGCCTGCAGGAGCCACCGCCGGATCGCAAGCCGATCCCGCTCGAGCCCCTGGTGGAAGAGGTGCACGAGACGCTTGCGCTCGGTCCGGACTGTCCGATCCGCTGGATCAGCGCGGTCGAGCGCGGCCTCATCGTGGAAGCCGACTACGACCAGTTGTTTCGCATCCTGCTCAACCTGGCGCGCAATGCCGCGCAGGCGCTGGAAAGCCGCGCTTCCGGCGATCCCGGCCGCGACCAGATCCGTATCACCGGGCGCCGCGAGGGCGCGGTCGTCGTCATCGAAGTTTCCGACACCGGCCCGGGATTTTCCGAAAAGGCGCAGGCGCATCTGTTCGAAGCCTTCCAGGGCTCGACCCGCGCCGGTGGCACCGGGCTGGGCCTCGTCATCGCCGCCGAGCTCGTGCGTGCCCATGGGGGCGACATCCGCTTGGTCGAAGGCACCATCGGCGCGACCCTGCGGCTCACCATCCCGGATCGGGCGGTCGAATTGAGCGCGCGCCGTGGCGCCCGGGCGCAAGGCTAGCTGCGCCCGCTAGCGCAGATCCGGAAAAGCATGCCCTCGGACTTGATCCGATGGGTCGATGCCGGTTTTCCGAAAGGATCATGCTCCACCAAAGATCTAGTGCCCGCATTGCTTCACTGCGCCTGCAGTGACAATCTCCTGCCAAAAAGGGGCGAGAGGCGATGGGCGCTGCGGGACGCGAGACGCAAACTGCCATCTACGATGACTTCGTCTCGCCCGGCGCCTGGCCGGGTGACAAATGGTACCGGCACGAGCCGATCGCAGGCCTTTGGGATCCGGCTGCGGCCGTGACCCGCGCCGGAGGCCCCGACGGAACGTTGGCGCTGGAGGCGCGGCGCTTCACCCTCACCCGGCGCGACGGACACGACAACGTCAAGGCACTGATCTACTCGACCGCGGAATTCGCGCCCGGTGAGCGCGGCATCTTCGGCGTGGCGGCCGCGATGCGGGTCGAAACCTTCGGCATCGAGAAAAACCCTTACGGTGCCGATCCCGGAGATGTGCGGCTCGGCTGCGGCGCCCTCAATACGATCGATCTGAAAACCTGGATGGTGTTCGACTTTTTCGTCTCCGGCAGCCGGATCGTGCCGCTGTATGAGCGATTGCCGTTCGGCGCAAACAAGGACGATCCGTATCCGGCGTTCACCGAGCTTATTCCGATCGACGCCGCGACCCGGCAAGGCGAATGGCACCACTACGCGATCCGCTATGACCGCGCCCAGGATCGAGTCGAATGGATCGTGGATGGAAGAACGGTGGCCGTGCGCGAACCGGTCGGCGCGCCACCCGGCGAGGGCGGGCCGATCGTGAAGATCGACAGCATGAAAATCGGCGGTGGCCTGTTCACCCTGTATGGCGACCTCTGCAATGATCGCCAACGGAGCGCAGATCGGCCGGGCATCGCGGGTCTCGATCCGGGCTACGAGCGGACGCTTTTCGGCCAGGGCGCGAGAGTGGAGTTCAAACCGTTCGCAATCACTCGTTATTAGAAGTTTGCGTTGTAGCCCGCATGAGCGCAGCGACATGCGGGAGCCGTGAGGCAAAGCGTAGACCCGCTTGTCGCTCCGCTCATCCGGTCACAAATGGGGAATGATCGCATGGTGCAGGCTTCGAGAACCATCAAAGTCAACGACGACCCCAGCGAAACGCCACTCGATCGCGGCCAGGTTTGGCGCGGCCTGGTGATGAAGGCGGAGAACCCGCTGCCCTTCGTGCCGGTCATCTCAAGCTGCAAGGTGATCGAACGGCGTCCGGACGGGCTCATTCGCGAGATCGTCGACAAGGGCGACACCATCCGCGAAGTCGTGACCTTCTACCCGCAGCGGATGGTCAAATTCGAGCGCACATCGGGCCGCGTTCTCGGCACGATCCTCAACGAGATCATCGAGGATGCGGATAGGGATCTCGCGCTTAAATTCACCTTCACGCTGACGATCGAGAATGTCGCGGCCGGCAGCGCGGCGGAGCAGGACTTTGCCGCCCAAATGGAGGACGGCTATCTGATGGCGGTGCGGGCGACGCTGAACGCCATGCGCAAGCTCGTGCGCGAGAAGGAACCGTCGACAACATCCTGATATCCGCCGGGGTTTCGCCCGCTCGCGCCGTCGCCGTCGCTCAGCGCAATCCGGCCTGTTGCACCAGCGGAAAGGTTTCGGTCTGGAATTGGCGCATGCCGTCGACGTAGCGCGGCCAGGTCAGCACGATGCCGTCGAAGCCGGCGCGCTGCAGCAGCGCCAACCCGTCGACGATCTGCTCCTTGGTGCCGATCAGCGGATAGCCGACCCACCCGGCGATGAAGTGCTCTTTCAGATTCTGCAACACCGGCGCCGGAATGGATTGCGAGTTGATCCCCATCACGCTGACCAGGTTCTCAACACCTTCCCAATCGCCTTTCTTGAACACGGTCTCGTCGTAGAAGGCGCGTGCCTCGGCCTCGGTGTCGGCCTGAAAGATGTAGGCGTTGGTCCAGACCTGGATCTCGCGCTTGCACTCGTCCCACGCGGTCTTGCGCGAGGCCTCGACGCGTTTTTTCACGCCCTCGAATTCATGAGTATCGAGGTTGACGAAGTTGACATCCGCGTAGCGTGCAGAAAACTCCCGGCCTTTGGCGGAAGCGCCGGCACACATGATCGCCGGATGCGGTTTCTGGATCGGCTTTGGCGCGATCAGCGCGCGTTTGACATTGTAGAACTTGCCCTCGAAATCGAATTCTTCTTCGCTGGTCCACAACCGCTTGATGATCTCGATCCATTCGATTGCCATGTCATAGCGTGCGTCGTGCTCTATCAACTCGGCGCCGAACATTTCGATTTCCGGGCGGTACCAGCCGGTGACCACATTGAGGGTGAAACGCCCACCGCCGATGTGATCGATGGTGGCGGCCTGCTTGGCGGCCATGACCGGATGCATGGTCGGCACATGCGATGTCGCAAACACACCGGAATATTGGGTGAGCGCGCTCATCGCCGCCGCGAACGTGAAGCATTCAAAGCCTTCGCCGTTGAAATTGGTGGCGCCGCCAAAGCCCTTCCAGCGGCCGACCGGGACGATGGCTTCGAATTCCATCTCGTCGGCCATGCGTGCGAGTGTCAGCGCGTCCGGCCATTTTGCCTGCAGGGTGCCGTCGATTGACGACATCGTGGCGCCGCCGCTCAAGTTGGTGCAGAACGTGCCGAGCTTGAGCTTGCGGTCGTTGAAGATCGGGTTGTTCGCCTGCCGCAGTTGATCGGCACGGTTGCGCGCGTCCATTGTTTACTCCCTGCATTTCGTTTTTGTCGCAAACCACATTGGCGGCAATTTCGCCGGCGCTCAAGCCGGGCCGCGGCTAGCCCTCGGCTTGCGCATGGCTGAGGTGCCAAGCATTCACGATGGAAACCCACGCGACGTGTCGGCTGCATCCGTGCCGGCCGGGTCGGCACTCCGTTGAGTGCACGCCAGGCCTGGAGGCGCGATCAAAAAAGTCAGGACCGATCGTCGCGAGCCGGCGAGGCGCTCAGGCCGGCGGCTGCCAAAGCGGCGCGGTGAGCCGGCGCTTGCCGTCGGCCGTGCGACGCTCGCCGCCATCGGAGGGCAGCTTGTCCCAGAGCTGGCAGGTGACCGCCTTGTGTTTCTGGTCAAGGCCTTCGCAGTAGTTGGTGAATTCGCACAGGCGCACGTCGGCGCCGTGGCCGAGGAGCGTTTTGTGGAACCAATCCGGATCGGCCAGCGATTGGCGCGCCGCGCCGACGATGTCGCAGACGCCGCGCGCCAGATAATCTTCGGCCATCTCGAAATTGTGGATGCCGCCGGTGCAAACCACCGGTACGCTCGAACCGGCGTCGCGCACCGCCTTGCGGATCATCGCCGTGGGTTCGGCGTTGCGCCCGAACGGGCCCTGTTCGTCGGAGATGTATTGCGGCATGCACTCGTAGCCGCTCGGTCCGGTGTAAGGATAGGCGGCGCCGCCGACCGCGGGTTGTTTGGCATCGTCGAATTTGCCGCCGCGCGAGGTCGAGAGGAAATCCATGCCCGCGCGCGCGAAAGCGGCGCCGAAAACAGCAGCATCATTCACGTCGCTGCCGCCAGTGATGCATTCGTCGGCGAGAAAGCGGCAGCCGACGGCAAGACGCGGGCTGACGCGGCGGCGGACCTCGGCAAACACCTCGAGCGGCAGGCGGAGCCGGTTTTCGCGGGCGCCGCCATAGCCGTCGCCGCGGGTGTTGGTGCGCGAGAGAAACGACGCCATCGTGTAGGCGTGCGCGTAGTGAAGCTCGACGCCGTCGAAGCCGGCCTGCTCCGCACGGACGGCAGCATCGGCAAACAGGCCCGGCAGCACCCGCGGCAGATCGCGAATGTGCGGCAGCTCCATGTCGGTGACGCGCTCGCGATAGCCGAATTGCAGCGCTTCCATCTCCGCCGGCGTCAGCACCGCGGCAAGTTCAGCCTCGCTCATGAGGCTCAGGCGGGCGCGGACTTCGTCATCGGCCAAGCCAGGCAGCGCGGTGCGATGCCGCTCGGTGATCGCCAGGAAGCGCTCGAAGAATTTCTTCGCATCCGGCCGGCGGCGAATGGCGAGAAAATCGATCAACTGGATGAACAGCCGCGTGCGTCCTTCGCTTGCCCGCCGCACCGCCTCGACCAGGCGGTTCAGGCCTGGCACAAAGCGGTCGTGGCCGATGCGCAGCAGCGGTCCGCTCGGCACGTCGCGAATGCCGGTCGCTTCGACGACGATGGCACCGGGCCTGCCTTGGGCGAAACGCGCGTACCAGGCGATGACATCGTCGGTGACATAACCGTCCTCGGTCGCCCGCCATGGCACCATGGCGGGAACCCAGGTCCGCTGCGGCAGCGTCACCGGACCGACGTCAACGGGTGAAAAAAGCCGCGAGCCGGCCGCCTCCGCCGCCGTCGGCACCTGGCCGGCCGAAGCCTCAAACCGCTTACGTTGCGCTGGTCGCCACACTTTCGTCCGCTCCGCGATTTTGGGCCGCCGCCGGGTCTTCCCTATCATATGCCGGCCGGGGGAGCGCTTCGCCAGCCCGGAATTGGCCGCCGGCGCTTGCCAGGGACGCCCGAAATCTATAGCTAAGGCCCGCGCCACATGCCGGAACATTGCCCGGCCGCCGCGCAAAGCGCCCGTAGCTCAGCTGGATAGAGCACCAGACTACGAATCTGGGGGTCAGGAGTTCGAATCTCTTCGGGCGCGCCAATTTTGCTGCAGACCGACCGGGCGAAACCTCGCGACACTGCGCTAGAGCCACATCGGCGTCACTGCACCAAATTCTCCGGCAGACGAGCCACCCATCCCACACTGACCGGATGATCTTGTTCGGGAAGATCCATGGGGTTGATACTCCACATCCCGGCAAGGTCAACGACATCGCATTCGCCCGGGAATGACTTCGGCCCGACTTGCCGGGTACGGGCGATCGCTTCACGTCGCGAGAGGCCGCTCGCGACAAGTCTGTCTTGCGCTGCACTTTGCTCCTCGGCCAATCTGAATAGCTCGTCATTAGCCTCGAGCGGAGAGAGGCCTGTAAGATTGGCGAACCGCAATTTCGCTTCCTCAGGTGTCTGCTCGCCGATATTCGTCAGCACGCAATCACCGCCACCGGCATAAGCAAAGATTTGCACCGGCCTGCCGTCGATCGCGCGCGCCCACGCCACGAAGTCCACCACGCGATGACTCCCGTAGAACTGAACATCAGTGAATCGGCTCATCAAATGCGAAAACATCGCATCGAATTTGCGCCCGATATCGTGTTGAGTTTCGAGAGTGGGATAGGGCAGTGAAACGCCCACAGCCAAAACCCAACCGCCGACTGGCGGCGAAACAAAGATCCAAGGATCGTATCCGTAAACAACCGCAAGGCCTGACTCCCAATTGGCCGGCGTCGTTTCTTTGAGGTCAAGCGCATCAACAACTGCCAGCGGATCTGAGGTCTTCAGCGCCAGCCAGTTAACTTTGAACCCGAAGGGCTGCGGCCGGTCCGGTGTCTGGTCGAACGAATGCATGATGTCTCCACCTGGATGCAGGAGCGGGCCGAATTGGCTGATCTGTCAGATTTCAAGTTCAGGCAGTTCAGTAAGTTCTCGTTTTGTTCTTATAAGAATTCGTTGTGTTCGTCAAGTAACGCAACCCGTAGCGCGCTGGCGAATCTTGGCCAGATAAGCCTCGCGAGGGCGTGACCTACCGCGCCTAATGAGCAATCGATCGTTTCTCGGAGCCGCAAACAGAGGCGCAAAAGCACCTGTTGTGACCCTCCGCCGGAGCGTTCTGGTCCCGACCATTCTGACGATTTGTTTCCACGGTCGGAAGGCGAGACGCCCGCAAATTTGCTAACTTTGAATTCGCCTTAAGCCGCCCCGCTGCCGCGCAGCTTGCGCGCAGCATTGCGTCGATGCGGGGGCGCCGCTTCGGGGGTAGCATCGCGTTTCAATAAAAAGTTTGGCGCCAAAAGGCGCCTTCAGGGAGGGATTGCCATGGCGACATACGAATCGGCTGTCGAGAAATCGGTGGCAAGCGCGGACGTCGACGCGAAGCGGCGCACGGCGATCAAAGGCGCCTTCCTGACCGAATTCATCGACATGTTCGACATCTATCTGCCGGTGGTGGTGCTCACGCCCGTGCTGGCCTATTTCCAGCCCGCCCACATCGAGCCCGGCTTGGCGGCGATTTTCGATTCCTTCGTCTTCATCACCACGCTGCTCGGGCGCCCCGTGGGCGCCTTCATCTTTGGCAGGGTGGCCGACCGGGTGGGAAGGCGCACATCCTCGATTATTTCGGTGGTGGGATTCGGCATCTTCACGCTGCTGATCGCGCTGCTGCCGGGGTATCAGGCTATCGGCATCGCGTCCTATCTGCTGCTGGTGCTGTTGCGCTTTCTCGACGGCATCTGCCTCGGCGGAGGCTACACGGCGAGTCATCCGCTGGCGATGGAATACGCGCACAAGAGCCAGCGCGGCTTCGTTGGCGGTCTGATCATCGCGGCTTTCCCGGCGGCCTATGTGGCGATCAGCGTGGTCGCGATGATAACGTTTGCGGCCTTCCCGCTCAGCGGCATGGACTCGCCTTACGCGAACTGGGGCTGGCGCATTCCCTTCCTGATCGGGGCAGTGCTGGCGGGATTCCTGGCCGACTACTATTGGCGGAAAGTCTCGGAATCCGAGCTGTGGCAGGTCAAAACCAGGGAAGGCACCCACAAGGCACCGGCCGCGCGCCTTTTCAGCGGCTCGAACGCGCGCAACCTCATCCAGGTGCTGATCATGATGACCGGTTTCTGGACCACGCAGAACATCATCACGATCTATATGCCCTCGGTCTTGCTCTCACAGACCCTGCATCTGTCGAAGTTCGAGCTGACCATGACCTTGATCATCACCTATTGCGCGCTGTTCTTCAGCTATATCGGCGCCGGTATGCTGGGCCAGAAAATCGGCCGCCGGCGCACCTTCGTGATCCTGGGCGTGCTGATCGCGACGGTCGGTGTCGTTCTCCTTTATGCGCTCGCGCACAGCGCGGGGATAGCCTTGCCGCTGATCATCCTCCTGGTCTGCTTGCTCGCGATCCTTGTCACCGCGCCGTGGGGCGTGATCATCACTTACATCAACGAGCGGTTCGCGACGGATGTGCGGGCCACCGGCTTCGGCATCGGCTTCAGCCTCTCGGTGGTTCTGCCCTCGTTCTACGCCATCTACCTGAATTGGCTCGGCCGCCTCGCCTCGCCGCACGCCGCACCAGCGGCGCTGCTCTTGATCGGCGCCGTGATTGCCACGATCGGAGCCGCGTTGGGGCCGGAGACAAGGGACGTCGATTTCTGAAGAATGTCCGGCGTTGGCGCGCTCGGCTGCCGTTCGATCCCAATTGAAAGCGCGGCGCGAATAGCGGCCACGTTCAGGCGATTTCGGGGAGGTGCAGACCCTCCTGCGGCGGCAGGGTCCGTGTCAAGCGGCGCAGAAATTCGCGGGGGTGTTGTCCGTGAACGAGCCTATGCCCCAATGGCCGGAGAGTTGTTTCCTGACAAAGGATCTGCATGCGTGGCAAACGCATGTTGCACCGGCTTCGGCCGTTGGGCCGACACCGATGCTCATGCGCTTCCGCTCGTCAGACGTCCGCCGGCTCAGCGCCCGTTTCGCTGGGAGCTCGGACGTGCGCGCGGATCTTGCTGCTGCTGCCGAAAAAATCGCTCCTCGATCTCGGTAAAGATCTTGTGGAGCCATTGCTCGGCGCGGTCGGTTCTCTCCTGGTAATATCGTACATCCGATTCAAGCTGCACGATTCGATCTTCGGCCGCGCGAAGTTCCGAAGAGAGCTTTTGTGCAAGATCAAGGGCGTGTTGACTGTTCGCTTCGGCTACACCCGCCGCCTTGTGCAGCAGGCCCAGGATGCTGCGACCGGCGCTATCCAGTTCGTCCGCTTTGTTTGATGCCGTACCTTTGGCGGTAGGGGCGAACTGGATCACAGACTCAGACTCGTATTGCGCGCCAGCGACGCCACGACTCGGCTGACTACCCATGTTGAACCCCACTGACTGATTACTCTGACATTTGAATGAGAAAGCCCGCAGGACGCAATGGGCATCCTGTGGATAAATGAACGGTCGATACCTCCTGACTCATTCCAGCAACAGATACACCGTCTTCTTGGCAGGCGTGTTGCGTCGAAGCGTCGAACGGCGGATTTTCAAAAATTTGAGCAACGCTGCTGGTGTTGGCGCGAATCAACCGCATGCCCACCGCGGAACACACGCCAAACAATAGGTGAGATTGCGGCGTCTTCAGCAAAGGCAAATCGCTGCGGCAGCTTGCGCGGTGGTACGCGCACACTCGTGGCGCGCATTTTGTCTTTCAGCAACAGGCGAGGTCATCGCAATCGACAATCGCCAAATCGGGCAGGCGCAGCATTCCCCCACAGAATCTGGAATTAGCGGGCGATCGCGACGGGCAGGCGCTCGATGGCCCTAAGGCCGGGCCGCTGGCGCCATTTGACCTCGGATTTATCGACGGCGAGCGCGAGTTTCGGCCAACGCCGCAACAACGCCGTCAGCGCGCAGTGGCCTTCGATGCGAGCCAGTTGATGGCCGAGGCAGAAGTGAATTCCGGTGCCGAAGGCGAGATGCCGGTTCGGTTTGCGCGCCAGATCGAGCGTTTCCGGATGGGGATTGGCTTGCGGATCGAAGTTCGCAGCGGCCAGCATGGGCATGATCTTGTCGCCCTTCTTCAGCGCCACGCCGGCGAGGGTGATGTCTTTGCGGACAAAACGCGGCTTGGTGAACTGCACCACCGAAATGAATCGCAAGAATTCCTCCACGGCCAGAGCACCGCGGCTGAGGTCTTCCGCCAGCCAGTCGCGCAGCGCGGGATTGCGCAAAAGCTCGTAGACCGAGCCGCTGATCAAATGCGTGGTGGTTTCGTGGCCGGCGAACAGCAACAGAAAAACCATCGCCACCATCTCGTCGCGGGTGATCTGCCGGCCCCCTTTTTCGACGCGCACCAGCTCGGCGATCAAACCCGTTCCGCCATTTTTTCTGACGGTTTCAAGCTGCTTTTCCAGATAACGCCGCATCGCCAGAATATTGGGGATCAGGCTGATAAAGCCTAGCGTGCCGGTGAAGCGCGTGAAGCTGCTCGCCCATGCGTTGAACATCGGCCGGTCGGCGCGCGGCAAGCCAAGAAGCTCGCAGATCACCGACAACGGCAGCTTCCGCGCGAAGCGATCGACGACGTCGGCGGGGCTTCCTGCTGCGAACAGATCTCCGGCAAGCTCGTCGGCGAGCGCGAGGATGTGTGGCTCCATGTCGAGGACGGCGCGCCGGCGGAAGGCTTCGTCGACGATATCCCGCAGTCTTTTGTGGTCCGGATCGTCCATCGACAGCATGTGGTTCGCCAGCGTCCGCACGATGCGGGGCATCCACCATTGCAGCCCGGCGACGCCGCCGATGCTGGTGCGAATGGTGAAGGTTTCGCTGTCCTTTAGGACGCGGTCGGCAAGGTCCTGGGTGGTGGTCGTCCAGACCTTGCCGATCAGCGGAAATTGCACCTCGACAAGTGGACCGGCAGCTCTCAGCTTTTCGATCTCTGCGACGGGATTGCGAAAGTAGGCTTGGCTGGTGAAGTCAGCGCGCATGATGGCGTCCTCGGGCCCGTTCTGCGTTCCGTTCGGTCTCAACGCTCTCGTCCGTGAACGAGGACGCCATCTCAATCCGCCAATGTTGGGGCAAGTCGCGAATGACAAGCCGGTTGCGCAGCAGGATGGAGGTTCGGCTTTGCCCTCGATTTGGGCGTCGTCGGCTCCCGTCGTATCCTGGCGCGTGCCGCCGGGGCAGCGCAGGGGGATGACAATGGAAAGTTGGCGAAATCGCAAGACGCTCATTTTGAGCCGCACCGACATGATGGGGCTGGTCACGCCGGCGGAATATGTGGGCTGTGTCGAGCAGGCTTATCGCATGCATGGCGAGGGCCGCTTCTACATGGATCCGAAAGGCCACATCGTGCTCGACAAATATCCCGGCGAGTGGGAGGCAATGCCCTCCTACATCGAGGAGCCGGAAGCTGCCGCCTGCAAATGGGTGTCGATCCGCGAGCGCAACCGCGAAAAATTCGACCTGCCGACGGTGTTCTCGATCCTGATCTACACGCATCCGGAGACCGGATTTCCGCTGGCGATCTGCGACGGCTCCTATCACACGGTCATGCGCACCGGCGCTTCGGCCGCCGTCTCGGCGAAATGGCTGGCTCGGAAAGACTCCAAGACGCTTGCGATTGTCGGCGCCGGCCATATGGCGGAGGGAACGCTTGCCACCTGCGCCACGGTTTTTGCCTGGGACGAAGCGCGCATCTGGAGCCGCTCGCAGGCGACGCTCGACGAATTCGTCAAAGAGCAGGGGCCGAAGTATCGGTTTCCGATCCACGCGTCGCGCGATCTCGCCGAGGTGGTGCGCGGCGCCGACGTGGTGGTCACGGTGACGCCGGCACGGGAGCCGCTGGTCAAGGACGAATGGATCGCGCCCGGCACCCACATCGCCGCCGTCGGTGCAGATAAGGCAGGCGACCAGGAGCTCGAAGCTCGAATCTTGCAGCGGGCGCGCATTTTCGTCGACGATATCCGCCAATGCCGGACCGACGGCGAGATCAATGTGCCGTTGTCGCAAGGGATCATCCGCGAGCAGGATATCGCCGGCGAAATCGGCGAGGTCATCACCGGCAAGAAGCAAGGCCGCCGTTCCGACGATGAAATCACCTTGTTCAATTCGACCGGCATCGCGTTGCAGGATTCGGCGACCGTTCCGCTCGAATACGAGCGCGCGGTTGCGGCCGGCGTCGGTATCGAGAAAAAGATGATTTCGACCTGACGGTCCGCTGGCTATTTGATCTTGAAGTTGCGCGTCGTCGCCAGCACGGTTCCGCAGAGGTTTTCGATGCCGTCCGACACAGTGTAAACGTCAGCGGCGCCGACCGAGTTGGTGCGGCCATCCTGCAGCACACGCCCTTTTGCCCGCAGCCTTTCGCCCCTGGCCGCCGCGGTCATCTTGATGGTGAAATCCAGGGTTGCCACGGCCCAGCCCTTCGGCATCAGGGTGAGGCAGGACGCCACCGCGGCGATATCGCCGGCGGTGCCGACCATCGATGCCGGAAAAAGGCTCGGCGGCCCAGAAAATCTCTCATCGAACGGAAGCTCGACCGTCACGGACCCGGACTTGATCGATACGAGACTGATGGAAAACGCGCGCACGAACGCTAGCGCCGAGATGAACGATCGTACTTCGCTCTCGTCGAGCAGATCAGCAGTATCAGACATCGACCGCACCCTTATGGAGATAAATAGATCCACCGATCAATCGACTATACGCGTGTCGGGAAAAGGCCGCAGCGCTTGGCAAGCGTTCGTTGCCAATGTTCGGCGGCATTGTCATACTTCACCGATCATCACAACGCGCCAGTGACCTGACATGACCGACATTCTCAATCTGCCGCGGCCTGCCTGGATGAGCGAGGATGTCGTGCTCCTGGAAGAGTCTGCGCGCCGCTTCATCGCCACCGAATACGCCCCGCATCTGGAGAAATGGCACGAAGACCATTTCTATCCACGCGAGGTTTGGACCAAAGCCGGCGCCGCCGGATTACTGTGCGCGTCGATGCCGGAGGAGTATGGCGGCGCCGGCGGCAGCTTTGCGCACGAAGCCGTCATCGATCGGCAATTTTCGCTTGCCGGCTTTGACGCGTTCGGCGCGCCGCTGCATTCCGGTATCGTCGCGCCCTATATTCTGCGTTACGGCACCGAGGAGCAGAGGAAGCGCTGGCTGCCAAAGCTGGCGAGCGGCGAATTCGTCGGCGCCATCGCCATGAGCGAACCGGGCACCGGCTCCGACCTGCAGGGCGTGCGCACGACCGCGCTTCGCTCCGGCAACGGCTATGTGCTCAAAGGCTCGAAGACCTTCATCACCAACGGCCAGCACGCGAACCTGATCATCGTTGTCGCCAAGACCGACCCGAAGCAGGGCGCCAAAGGCGTATCGCTGATGGTGGTCGAGACCGACGACGCCTCCGGCTTTCGCCGCGGCCGCAAGCTCAAGAAGCTCGGACTGGATTCGGCGGACACGTCCGAATTGTTCTTCGAGGAGGTGGCGTTGCCGCCCGAAAGCCTGCTCGGCACCGAGGAAGGGCAGGGCTTCTATCAGCTCATGAAGGAATTGCCGCAGGAGCGGCTGATCGTCTCTGTGGGTGCGGTTGCGATGATGGAACGCGCGCTTGCGCTTACCATCGACTACGTGAGAGAGCGCGACGCCTTCGGCAAAAAGATCATCGACTTTCAGAACACACAGTTCGTCCTGGCCGAGTGCAAAAGCGAAGCCACCGTGGCGCGTGTCTTTCTCGATCATTGCATCGAGCGCCACGTCAAGGGCGAGCTCGACACCACGACCGCCTCGATGGCCAAATATTGGCACACCGATCTCGTCGGCAAGATCATCGACCGCTGCCTGCAACTGTTCGGCGGCTACGGTTATATGGACGAATATCCGATCTCGCGCATGTACCGCGACGCGCGGGTGATGCGGATTTATGCGGGTACCAACGAGATCATGAAGCTTCTGATCGCGCGGAGCTTGTGAATCAGACGCTGGTCCTACCGAAGCTTCCCCGCCATCCATTTCAGCAGCCCCAAGTCGCGGCCGCGCGGCGCAATCAGCGAAAGCCCGAGCGGGCAGTCGTGCAGCGCGCCGAGCGGCAGCGATATTTGCGGCAGGCGGGCGAGGCCGGCGATCGACAATAAGCCGAAGGCGCGCGCTCGAAACACTTCAAGCTCGGGGCCTGGGGTCGCCAGCTTCGGCGCAATGCCGGGGGCTGTCGGCAGGCATAGCAAGGCATCCTCGCCGAGGAGGGCATCCATGTGCGCGGCGACCGCCTCGCGCTCCGGCCGCATGCGCGTGACGTCGGCCGGATCGATGGTGCGCGTCCAAGCGAAGCGCTCGGCGATGCCGGGACCGAATTTCGGTTGATGCGTATCGATCCAGGCGCTGTGGCGCGCGCGGATTTCGTCGCCCTGCAGAATGCGGAAAATGCCCGACCAGGCGGATGGCTCGCCGCTATAGACCTTGATCGCGTGATGATCCGCCAGCGCTGCTTTCAGCTTCGCCACCGCGCCGGCGAGCGCGGCGGCAACCTCACCGCCGGCAAAAGCGAAGGCATCGTCGGCGATCAACAGCCGTTTCGGCACGAATTCGCCTGCGGACGGCAGCAAGACTTCGCCGACGCGCCGCATCATTGCGGCATCGCGCGCGAACCAGCCAACCGTGTCGAAGCTCTTGGCCAGATCGACAACGCCGTCCGCCGGTACCAGGCCGTGCGTGGTTCGAATCCCGTAGATGCCGCAATAGCTCGCCGGCAATCGCACCGAGCCGCCGCAATCGGTGCCGAGGGCGAAATCGACCAGGCCCCCGGCCACCGCCGCCGCCGAGCCACTCGACGAGCCGCCCGGAATGCGCCCCGGTGCGCGCGGATTGATCGGCGTACCGTAATGTACATTTTCGCCGTTGAGACTGTAGGCCAATTCGTCGGTATGGGTCTTGCCGACCATGCGGGCACCGGCCGCGAGCAGGCGCGCAACCGCGGATGCCGTGTGCGCGGCCGGCGGATGGGTCTCGAGCCACACTGGATTGCCGTTGCCGGTGCGATGGCCGGCGATATCGAACACGTCCTTGATCGCGAAGGTCAGGCCATGCAGCGGGCCATCCGGTGCCCCGTTCAGCGCGACATCGTTGTGATGGCAAAAGGCGTTGTACGGATCGCTGGCGATCATTGCGGCCGGTGCAAGGTAGCGGTTTGGCGCGACACGGTTTTGCGGCCGCGTTTGAAGGCGTAGAGCACGGGCACCAACTCGGCAACGGCCATTTCGGGACTCGTGGAATCGAGCACGACCAGGTCGGCGGATTTGCCGACCGCCAATCCATAATCGGATAGCCGCATCATCCGTGCCGGCCGCTCGCTCACCATGTTGAAACACTCGCGCATGTCGGCCTGTTTCCCGACGTGGCAAATATTGGCGTAGAGGTTGGCCATGCGCATCTGCGAGCAATCGCCGAACGGCGTGAACGGATTGAGGATATTGTTGCTCGACAGCGAGCAATTGACCCCGTGATGCAGGAGCTTGTGCGCCGGCACGACGCCGCGCGTCACGTTGTGATCGTGGGTGTGATGGCGGCCCATGAGATAAAGATCGGTCGATGGCAGCACGGTGAGCGCCACGCCAGCATCGGCGAGCCGCTTCGCCGCCGCCTCGAACGCCGGCATCGGCAGGCTCGCCGCCTTGGTGACGTGGCCGATGGCGACCCGGCCGCCATACTGATATTCCTCCGTGCGCTTGCAGACATGCTCGAGGTCCATGCCGTCGGCGGTGGGACCGAAATCGAGATGCAGATCGACGTCGACATCGTATTCGCGTGCAAGCTCGAAGATGCGGTCGATCTGGCCGGGCGGATCGGAGTCGACATAAGGCGCGCCGCCGACGGCGCGGCAGCCGCGATCGAGCGCTTCCACCATCAGTTCGTCGGTGCCGGGATTGTTGAGGAGCCCTTCCTGCGGAAACACGCAGATCTGCAGGTCGATCGCCCAGGCATAGTCCTTCACCAGCGGCAAGACGCCTTCGAGGCTGCGCAGGCCGACGCCCGGATCGACTTCCAGATGCGTGCGCATGTGGGTCGTGCCTTGCAGGATCGCCTTTTCCAAGGTGCGTATGGCGCGCGCCTGCACATCCTCGGGCGTGAACGCAGCCTTGGCCTTGGCGGCCTCGGCAATCGCCTCTGCGAGATCGCCTTTTTCGGACTTCACCCGGTCGAGGATGCAGGATTTGTCGAGATGAATGTGCGTTTCGACAAAGCCCGGCGAGACCAGGCTGCCGCCGAGATCGATGGTCTCGCCCTCGGCCGCGATGTGCGGCGCGATCGCGGCGATCTTTCCGCCGGCGATGCCGATATCGGTCAGCTCCTGCTCGGCGCCCACGCGGCGTGCGTTTCTCAGGATGAGATCCATCGTCCCCTCGCCATTTCCCTCATTTACAACGCTGCCCCATGACCGCCGAGATAGGCCTTCGCCAGCGCCGGATCCTGCGCGACCTCGCGCGCGGTTCCGGAATGCGTGAAGGCGCCGGACTGTAGCACGTAGGCGCGATCCGCAACCGAGAGCGCAAGTTGTGCCATCTGGTCGACGAGCAGGATCGTGGTTCCCTCGTCGCGCAACGCGGCCAAAAGATCGTAGAGATTTTCCAGAAGCTTGGGCGCCAGCCCGAGCGAAGGTTCGTCGAGCATCAGCACCTGCGACCGCGCCATCAGGCCGCGGGCGATCGCCAGCATCTGTTGCTCGCCGCCGGACAAAAGCCCGGCGCGCTGATGCTGCCGCGCCTTGAGGGCGGGAAAGCGCCCGAGCAGGCTTTCGATCATGCGCGCTTCCTCCGCCGATCGGCGCGCGTAGGCGCCGAGCCGCAAATTGTCGATCACCGACAATTCGGGAAACACCTGTCGGCCTTCCGGCACCAGCACCAGGCCCTCTCGGGCGATCCGGTCGCCGGGGAGTTGGTCGATGCGCTTGCCGAGGAAACGCACCTCCCCCTGGATTGGCCGCAGCAAGCCGGACAACGCACGCATCAGCGTGCTCTTGCCGGCACCGTTGGCGCCGAGCACGGCCACCAATTCGCCTTCGGCGATATCGAGACCGGCCCGCTGCACCACGGGCGCGGCGCCATAACCGGCAGACAGTGCGGTGACTGTGAGCAATGGTTTCTGCGCCATCGCGATGGGTTGTTTGCGGCCGCGCTCGCGCTGCTCGCCGGGGCCCAAATAGGCTTCCAGCACTGCCGGATTGGCCGCCACCTGCGCCGGCGTTCCTTCGGCGATCTTGGCGCCGGCATCGAGCACGATCACGTGGTTGGAGACGCCCATCACCAGATCCATGTCGTGCTCGACCAG
This sequence comes from uncultured Alphaproteobacteria bacterium, assembly GCA_963818155.1. Classification (GTDB taxonomy): domain Bacteria; phylum Pseudomonadota; class Alphaproteobacteria; order Rhizobiales; family Xanthobacteraceae; genus BOG-931. Next base: position 287,636 of record CAWFRC010000008.1, on the reverse strand, counting down.
GATCACGGCGATGCCGGCGGCCGCGAGCTTGCGCAGCAGCGCGCCGATCGCTGCGGTGTCTTCGGTGTTCAACCCGGCGGCCGGCTCATCGAGCGCGAGCACGCTTGGCCGCACGGCAAGGGCGCGGGCGATTTCGACGAGCCTTTTGTCGACATGCGCCAATGCGTCAGCCGGGCATTCCAGCGCGCCCTTGTAGCCAACGAAGGCGAGCAAGCTCTCGGCGATTTCGGCATCGTCCGCGCCCCTGACGCCGAACAGAAAGTTCGGCATGAGCCGGCCTCGCCGGAGCGCGATGGCGACGTTATCGAGAACCGACATCGACGCGAAGAGCTGGCTCGTTTGATAGGTGCGGGCGATGCCGGCGCGGGGAATCTGATGAGGGCGTAGCGTCGAAACGATACGGTCGCCAAGCCGCGCCGTACCGGCATCCGGCCGGTAGAAGCCGCAAATGACATTGAGCGCCGAACTCTTGCCCGCGCCGTTCGGTCCGATGATGCTGGTGATCGCGCCGGGCTGCGCTTCGAAAGTGAGGTTGCGCACCGCGTGTACGCCGCCGAAACTCACCGATAGGTCTCGCACCGCCAATGCGCGGCCGCCGCTGTCGGAGGCAAGAAAGCGGGCGATGTCGCTTCGCTCAGTCGCGTTCGTCTGCCGCCCCCGATTGGGCAGCAGGCCGGCGATCAACCCGACCAGGCCGGTCGGTGCCAGCCGCAGCACCGCAAGCATCAGCAAACCGACAAACAGAAGCCGGTATTGTCCCAACGTTGCCAACAGTTCCGGCAGCATCACCACGACCAAGGCGCCGACGATCGGGCCGAGCACGCGATCGGCGCCACCCAGCATCACGACCAACAGGAATAGGATCGACTGAAAGAACGGAAACGATTCCGGGCTGATGAAGTTGCTGATCGGGGCATAGACGCCGCCGGCCACGCCGGCCGCTACGGCCGAGATGCCGAACGCCGCCGTGCGCACCAGCGTCGGGTCGAGCCCGATCGAGACGCTGGCGGATTCTGAATCGCGCACCGCCCGCATGGCGTGTCCCCAAACGCTGCGGCTGAGCCAGGCGAAGGCGGCTGTCGCCACTACGACGAGCGCCAGCGTCAGGTAGGCGACGCCGCGCTCGCCGATCTCGGTGCCGAACACGCTTGGGCCGGGAATGCCCGAGAGGCCATTCCAGCCGCCGGTCAGCCCCTGCCATTCGGCGGCCCCCTGTTCGACCACGAAGCCGAAGGCGATCGTGACCATCGCCAAATAAGGGCCGCGCACCTTGAGTGCCGGAATCGCCAGCAGCATGCCGGCCAACCCGGTGACGATGCCGCTTGCAATCAAGGCCGGCCAAAACGACCAATCATAGTTCGTGGTCAGGATGCCGACCGTGTAGGCGCCGATCGCGTAGAAGGCGACATGGCCGAGCGATATCTGGCCGTTGAGCCCAAGCAGCACATTCAGCCCGATGCCGACGATGGCGGTCAGCCCGACGGTGACAATAATGAAGACCTGATAATTGTTGCCGCGCGCGATCAGAAAGCACACGACGGCAATCGCGATGGCGGCGGCCGCCGCTTTGAGCGCGGTCATACTTTCCTCAACTGCGCGCGGCCGAACAGCCCGTTGGGGCGCAGCGCCAGCGCCAGGATGACGAGCGCGAAGGTGACGATCTGCGTGTAGGTCGAGCCGAGCAGCGCGGTGATCAGGGCCTCGGCAATGCCGTAGATCAGCCCGGCCAGCACCACCCCCCAGGCGCTCTCGATGCCGCCGAGGATGGCCACGGCGAAGGCCTTGATGCCAAACAGCGTGCCCATGGTCGACGATATGGTGAACAGCGGCGCCACTAGAATGCCGGCGACGCCGGCGAGCAATCCGGAGAGCGCGAACGCGGCTTCGATCACCCGCTCCACACGGATGCCCATCAGCCGCGCGGCATCGCGATTCTGCACTACCGCCAACAGTGCCTTGCCGTGGCGCGAGGTGGCGGACAGCACCTGCAATCCGGCCGCCAGCAGCAAGCCAATTACCGGGATGAGGATTTGCAGATATTGCACGCGCACGCCCGCGATCGTCACCGCACCGGTGGTGAGAAACCCAGGCGGCATGCCGCGCGGGTCCTTGCCGAAGGTGAACAGCACCACGTTATCGAGCACGATGCCGAGCGCCACGGTGGCAATCAGCCAGGAATTGGAGCCACGGACGACAAACGGCCTGACCGCGACCGCTTCGACGATCACGCCCCACAACGCACAGCCGACCAGTGCAACGATCACGGCGAGCGTCAACGGCCACTTCAATGTGACCCAGAAGGTGAAGCACAGCACCGCACCGAGCATCATGGTGCTGCCTTGCGCGAAATTCACCGTCCGCGACACCGCGTGGGTGACATGAAAACCCAGCGCCAACAATCCGTACATGCTGCCGAGGCCGAGCCCGGAAATGATCGCGATCGCAATCAGCATGGTGCCGGTCCGATCGTCATTGCGAGCGAAGCGAAGCAATCCAGCTTGTCGAAGCCGTGCTGGATTGCTTCGTCGCTTCGCTCCTCGCAATGACGATCACGGCCTCAATTCACCGGAACGATATTGTCGCCCTCGTAGTGCACCATGATGTAGTCGTCGGGTCCGAGCGCATCGTGGTTTTCGTGGGTGAAGGGCGGCTTGTAGGTCTTGATCAGGCCCTCATAGGGCGTTTTCAGATCCTCCAACGCGGCCCGCACGGCATCCGGGTCGGTTGAGCCAGCCTGCGCGATAGCCAGCGCCAGAATGTGCATGGCGTCATACGCATTGGCCGTCCCGACCGGCGCAAAGATGTCCTGCGGGCCCTTGATCTGCGGATATTTCTTCTGCAGTGCCGCGAGCACCCGCTGGCCGACCGGACTCTGCTTGCCGAAGAAGCTGTAGGTCTGCACGAAGTCGGCGTCGCCCGCGGTCGGTCCGGCAAGCTCCGGGAAGCGGCCGCCGGAAATGCCCCAGTGTGAAATCACCGGCACGGTCCAGCCCATACGCTCACGCGATTTCATCACCTGCGCACCGGGCGGAGCGTTGACCACGAGGATGATGCTATCGGCGCCGGCGTCTTTGAGGCGCGTGAGCTGGGGCACCATGTCGACGTCGTTATTCTCGAACTTCTCGACGCCGACGATCTCGACCGACGGATCGGCCTTGGCGGCGGCCAGCAACCCTTTTTCGTTGCCCTGGCCCCAGGGATTGTTGATCAGCATCAGGCCGACTTTCTTGGCGCCGAACTTCTGATGCGCGAATTTCAGAAGCTTCACATCGACCAGGGTATCGACCGCGGAGACGCGGAACGCATAGTTCGGATCGGCGCCGTTGTGCGTGATGGCGGTGCCGGCGGCCCACACGCCCATATAAATTTGTTTTTCCTTGTTGAGCACCGGAACGATGGCGAGCGACACCGGCGTATCGATACCGCCGAAAATCGCCGCGACCTTGTCGGCGGCAAGCTCCCGCGCGGCGATCAAGCCCTTGGGCGGGCTCGATTCGTCGTCGCGTTGTACGAGTTCGAGCATGCGCCCGCCGAGAAGACCGCCCTTGGCGTTGATCTCGTCGATCGCCAAGGTCAGCCCGCGGGTGATGGCTTCGCCCGATTGCGCGGAAGCGCCCGACAAAGCCGCCACCTGCCCGATCTTGATCGGGTCGGCAGCAAAGGCCGAGGATCCAAACAACACAATCGCGGCGCCGGCCACCAGCGCGCGCGCCGCGCGCTTATAATGCCGCAGCAAGCCTGCAGTCATCAGCATCTCCTTTAAGAGTTTTCCCGGCTGTTGACGTCGGCAGAGGGTCCGAAAAGATAATGGCGAAAGAGGCTCCGGCTTGTCAATTTTGGCCGCCCCGGGGGCCGCCGATCGGTCGCTCGGCAGGGCCAGCTTCGCCCCGGCGCCTCGCCGATGTCGCCCGTTTCCTTTACGGACTATGTGATGGTTCTGAGTTTGCCGCAAAGTCTTGAGTCTATGTGGCGTTCGACCCTGCCGGAAGGCAGCGTCGCACCCGGAAGCCGGAGCGAGAAGCCATGCTGCTAGCCAATTATCTGTTCTTCACCGCAGCCTGCGAACCGGCCCTTGCCTTCTACACCCACTGCGGACTCGGCAAGGTCACGGAAATAAAGCGCTACGATATCGATGCCGCGCCGGCCATGCGCGGCAAGATCATGCATGCACGCTTCGAAGGTCCAGGAGTTCTGTTCTACGCGTCGGACAATCACGACGCCGAGCCAATGCGCGGCTCGGCCCACTTTCTTACGATGGACGACCGCGAACAGACGGATCGGCTTTTCAACCGCCTGGCCAAAGGCGGCACGGTCACGACGCCTATCGGCACGCAGCCCTGGGGCTATTACGGCAAACTGACGGATCAATTCGGCGTGCAGTGGATGCTTCTGGTCAAGCCCGAAACCGGCAGCAGCTAGCCGCGCCGGGCGGCAACATCCGCCGACAGCGTTGAAGTCTTTCGCCAGTTGCCGGATTTCGCCCAGTTCACGGGGGCGCACCTTACCCGGCGCTTTGCGCGCGTGCGCGTGCGGCGGCCGTACGCGTCGCGACCCGATCGAGGAGCGCGATCATGTCCTCGACTTCGGCGCGGTCGAAGCCCTGGGTGATAAACACGATCTTGCTGCGTTGATCTTTATCCGGCCAGCGATCGAGCCAGGAGAGGTTGTGCAGGAGATGCTGCGCGCCCTGAATCACCGCCGGCCGGTCAGGTTCCTCGGCGACGTTGACGATGCCCTTCACGCGCAAAAGGTTCGGCCCGAGATTTTGCTGCAGGGCGTCGAGCAAAAGCCGCAACGCCTCGCGCGCGATCGGCTGCTCGCGGGTGAAGCAGAACGAGGCGATGTCGCGATCGTGCAGGTGGTGATGATCGTGGTCGTGGTCATGATCGTGTCCGTCATGCGCGTGGTGATGATGTGCATCGGCGGTTTCGTACGCGGTGGCATTGAGCCACGCGCGTGCATCGGCTTTGGCGTCGTTCGGATCGAGCCCCTCGGCACGAAGAAGCCCGATGTTGAAGCTGGGATCGTCGATGCGCGCAATCGCTGCCGCCGGATTGAGCCGGCGCAGCCGCGCCGCGAGTGCGGCCTCGGTCTCGGCGACACGCGCCGGATCAACCAGATCGAGCTTGGTGATCAGGATATGGTCGGCAAGCGCGACCTGCCGCACGGACTCGACGTGATTGTCGAGCGTCGTTGGGCCATTGACGGCATCCACCGTCGCCACCACGATGCCGATGCGATAAAGCCCGGCCAGCACCGGATCGGACAGAAACGCCTGGACCAGCGGCGACGGATCCGCCAGCCCCGACGTTTCGATCACTACGTGGTCGAAACGCGGAATCTCGTTAGCCTCGCGGGCGTGGTAAAGATTGTTCAGCGTGGTGACCAGATCGCCGAACACGGTGCAGCACAAGCAGCCGTTTTCCAGCACCATGATGGTGTCGTCGCTTTGCGCTGCAAGCATGTGATCGAGTCCGACCTCGCCGAACTCGTTGATGACCACCGCGGTATTGGCCATCGCCGGATCGCGCAGCGCACGATTGAGCAGGCTGGTTTTACCGCTGCCGAGAAATCCGGTGAGGATGGTGACGGGCGTGTGGGCCAAGATCGGGCGTTCCGGTTCTGTTGCTTGAGGAACATATAGCCATCGAGCGCCGGAGTTGCGAGCGTTTGTGCGCCGCAAGTCGATGGCGGGCTTCTTCTTTTAGCTCTTTGCGTCGCCTGGCCGACTGTCGCCGCCCGTGCGCAATTAAGGTGGCGTTTACCCCGTTGGTCCAACCTACCTTCATCCCGGCGACTGTGAAAATGGGGAACGTTTATGGGTGTTGCTGCTGAAGTTGCCGAATCGAATACGGCGCTCTCGGAATCCGACACGGCCTCACTTGAAGGGGGCATTCGCGCGCTGGTTCGCCGCAACCGGCTGGCGGTCGCCGCCGAGCTCATCGATCTGCCGTGCGAAGACTCGCTGATGGCGGGTGCGGCCTCGATCGCGGATATCGATAAGCTGATGGCCGAGTTGCAGACCACCCGCGACTTCTTGCAGTCCGAGGGTGAGCGCGTGCGGCGCATGAATGCACGCTATACGCATCTGGCGCAGACTGCGTCTGCATCGGTCAAGGTGATCGCCGAAAGCCTGGGTCGCTGGCGCGACACCGAGTCGGCTGCTCCGATGATGCCCCGGACCGAGGCGCCGTCGCTCAGTCCCCCGCACGACCCGGAAGCGGAAACCGAGACGGAGTCGAACGACCAATAAGGCATCGGCTGCCGGGCCCAGGCTGCAGCCCGTTTGCGCGGCGCTTTTAGTGCATGATCCGAAAAGTGGAACCCGATTTTCGGAAAAGATCATGCAGCACCTAAAATTTGGACCTTGATCCGTTTCGATTTGATCGAATCAAGGTCTAGGAAGCGCAGAACGAACATCCGTTCTGTGCCGAAGCGGCGGATGCCCGATCTTAGCGGGGCCGCCTATTCGCTCACCCGCACCAGCGCCTTGCCGAAATTCTTGCCTTGCAACAGCCCCATAAAGGCCGCCGGCGCATTCTCGAAGCCGTCGGTGATGTCTTCGCGGTGGCGGATGCCGCCGTCTTTCAGCCCGGCGGAGACGAGCTTGAGAAAATCGGCATAGTGGCCGGCGACGAATTCGGTGTTGATAAAGCCGCGCAAGGTCAGGCTCTTGGTCAGGATCGCCCGCATGGTCACGGGCAGCAGATTGGGGGCCGTGTCGAGGCCACTCGCGCTATACTGAGAAATCAATCCGCACACCGGCACGCGCGCGTAGGTATTGAGCATCGGCAGCACGGCCTGCCAGATCGCCCCGCCGACATTCTCGAAATAAACGTCGATGCCCTGCGGACAGGTTTCGGCGAGCTGTGCGGAAAAGTCGGTCGCCCGATGATCGATACAGGCGTCGAAGCGCAGTTCGTCGAGCACGTAGCGGCATTTATCCGCGCCGCCCGCGATGCCGATCGCGCGCGCGCCGGCCATTTTGGCGAGCTGTCCGACCAGCGACCCGACCGGCCCGCTCGCGGCGGCGACGACGACGGTTTCGCCGGCCTTCGGCTTGCCGAGAAGCAAAAGCCCCGCGTAGGCGGTGAAACCCGGCATGCCGAGCACGCCCAGGCCTGTGGTGATTGGAGCAAGCTTTGGGTCGAGCTTGCGCGGCGCCGCGCCCTCCCATGCGGCGTGCGTACGCCAGCCGGTATGGGCCAAAACGATATCGCCGGGCGCATAGCCTTGCCGGTCAGAGGCGAGCACCTCGCATACGCTTTCGCCGGTGATCGCCTCGCCGATGTCCACGGACCGGGCGTAGGATTTTCGCTCGTCCATGCGGCCGCGCATATAGGGGTCGAGCGAAAGGTACAGCACCTTCAGCAAGAGCCCGCCGGGAGGCAGTGCCGGCATGGAAACCTCTTCGAGGCGGAAATTCTCCGGCTTCGGGGGACCGCTGGGGCGCGAGGCCAGGACGATCTGGCGGACGACTGGCTGGCTCATGGTTCGTCTCCGGTGGGCGATAGGCCATCATACCGCGACGGGAAGCGATGGGAGCGGCCGCGGTCGTTGGATCGCTCTTTGTGCAACTATAGGCAAAATGAGCGATCGGGAATGAGGCTGTTGCTTATCGCATTCCCCGGACGCGGTGCAGCGCGAAGCGGTGCGCCGCAGATCCGGGGTCGTAAAGAACTCGGCGCCCGCCTTATCGGAGTTTGCGAAGATCGCGGGCCTGCAGCGCATCACTACGTGCTGGGCAGCGCTCGGGATATGGGTCGAAGGCAAACCGATGAAGCCGCAGTTCTTTGTCTATATCCTCGCCAACAAGCCGCGTGGGGTCTGTCTGTCGGCGTCACAAACAATCCTCCCCGCCGCATCTGGGAACATCGTTTTCCGAGACGTGCTCTTAGGCCGCGCGCACGCGATTGAAAAAAGTCGCGACTTTCGCCTCGAGGTCTTTGGCGCGGGTCGACAGCCGGTCGGTCCAGCTGGTGATTTCGCCAACGGCGGTGCCGGCGCGGCTGACCGCTTCGTCCACTGAATTGATCTCCACCGAGGCTCGCGCGGTATGGCCGGCGGCATTGTGAATGCTTTCGGCGATGCTGCGCGTCGTCATGCTCTGTTGCTGCACGGCCGATGCGATGCTGGTCGAGACCGTCGTCAATTTGCCGATGGTGCGGGCGATGGCGGAAATCTCTTCCACCGAGCGTTTGGTCGCCTCCTGGATCGCGGCCACCTGCTGGGAGATGTCGCCGGTGGCGCGAGAGGTCTGGTTAGCGAGCGTCTTGACCTCGGCGGCGACCACCGCAAAGCCTTTACCGGCCTCTCCGGCGCGCGCCGCCTCGATCGTGGCATTGAGCGCCAGGAGATTGGTTTGCGCCGCAATGGCCGAGATGGTTCCCACCACCGAGCCGATGCGTTCGGCGGCATCGTTCAAGGTGCCGATGACGCTCTGGGTGCGTTCGGTGTCGGCGACCGCGGATTGCGCCATTCCGAGACCATTGGTGGCCTGCCGGCCGATTTCCTGAATGGATCCGGACAATTCTTCCGTGGCGGTGACCGTCGCCTCCATGCGGCGCGCGGTTTCGGCGGAGGCCGAGGAAGCGGAATCCATGCGGCCGAGCGTGTCCTCGGCGATCTGGCGCAAGGTCGAGCCGGTCAGCGTCAGCGTCGCCGAAGTCTCCTTGATCGCTTCGATGACTTCGCCAATGGCACCGTCGAATTCCGTAATCGCCGCGTCAATGGCGTCGCGGCGGCTGTGTGCCGCGCGTTCCGCGGCCTGCCGATGCAGCGTCATCGCGTTCGCCACGTCGAAGGAGATCACCTGCGACACCACCTTGGCCCGCTCGGCGAGCTTCCCAGGCGAGAAGCGATGGGCGCGCGCGAGCGCATCGAGCGCGCCGCGCAGAACAGTGTTGCCGGCGGAACTGCGAATGCGTGCGTCGAGCCCGATCTCCGCCTCCCGCTCGACGGTACGCCGGCACGATTCGGCGTAACGGCGATCGAGGTCGCCATCCAGAAGGGCCTGGAAATGCGCAAGCTCGAGCTTGGTGATTGATTCGCGGTGCGGCGCCACGCGCTTGCCGATCGGGAGTTCCAGAACGCCGTCGATGACCTCTTTGATCGATTGGTCGATCGTCGGCGCGATGATCGGCCACGCCGCGGCGAGAATAGAACGGACGCGATTGTCGATCTTATAGAAGGAGCGGCGGGTTTCGAATTCGGGAACTGAATCGACCGGCGGCATCGGGGGGAATCGCGCTCAAGGCACTTTGATAAATCTTGGCCCAGAAAGGTTGCGCGAACGTGAACCTTCAAATGCCTCTTATGAAAAACAAATATGAAAAAACAAAACGGGGGCCCGGGGCCCCCGTTTCGCACCGCGATGAGCGCGGCTTATGACGTCAGCTCTTGCCGCCGACCACTTCGACGGAGACGTGAGCCAAGCCGTCCATGCCGAGCGCGCGCGCGCCCGCAGGGGTCAGATCGATGATGCGCCCGTGGACGAATGGCCCGCGATCATTGATGCGCACCACGACCGAACGCCCGGTCTGATGGTTGGTGACCCGCACGCGGGTCCCAAACGGAAGGGACTTATGCGCGGCCGTCAAACCCCCGGCACTGGCATATTCGCCGTTAGCAGTACGTTCGCCAGAATAAATTGAAGCAACGCCATCTTGAGCCGATGCGGTCATCGGCAGAATAACAGTAGAACCAAGTAAAGCGGACGCGACAACAAGCTTCTGTAGGCTCTTCAAAGCCATGATCGACCTTTTCCGTTGTTGATGGGAGTGGTTAGGCGGTTCGTCCCAACTACGAGCCGCAGGCCCCTGGTCGCTCAATATTGTGAAAATTTTGCGGCTAAGACGGCCACAAATCGTTCCAACACAACGCCGCGATTGGGAACTTTGCTGGTAAATACTGCGTCAGACTTGAGGTGGATTTGGATTTCCGCTGAAAAATCTTTGGCTTAACCGCCCATTAAGGGACATAGTCTTGGCCGCCGGCGCCATTAAGCTTCCGATAAATTCGATATTTACCAAGATCGATTTTGCCAAAAAAGGTAAAGGGAGCGGCCGCCCGGACCCCTCACTCCCGCGAAATCTTGCGGAACTATTCGGCGGCAACCGCGGTCGGCAGCACGTGATCCTTGAATTGGTCGCGCAGCACAGTCTTTTGGATTTTGCCGGTCGCCGTGTGCGGGATGGCGCCGACGAACACGACGTCGTCGGGTAACCACCAGTTCGCGATCTTGCCCTTGAGGAAGGCCAGAATTTCATCCTTGGTAGCGGTTTGCCCGTCCTTGAGGACGACGACCATGAGCGGCCGCTCGTCCCATTTGGGATGGTGCACGCCGATCACGGCGGCTTCGGCCACCTTGGGATGGCCGATCGCGAGATTTTCCAGATCGATCGATGAGATCCACTCGCCGCCGGATTTGATCACGTCTTTGGAGCGGTCGGTGATCTGCATGTAGCCATAGCGATCCAAAGTGCCGACGTCGCCAGTATCGAAGAAGCTCTGATCGTCGATGGTGTCGTGATCTTCCTTGAAATAGGCCCGCGCCACCGCGAAGCCCCGGACCTTGATGCGGCCGAAAGTCTTGCCGTCCCACGGCAACGGCTTATTGGCATCGTCGGTGATCTTCATTTCCACGCCGAACGGCGTGTAGCCCTGCTTCTGCTTGACATCCAACAGCGCGTCGCTGGTCAGGTCGGCCAATTGCGGCTTCATCGAGCCGACCGTGCCGAGCGGAACTCATTTCGGTCATGCCCCAAGCGTGGAACACTTGCACGCCGTAATCTTCCTCGAAGGTCTTGATCATGGCGCGCGGGCAGGCCGAGCCGCCGATCACCACCCGTTGCAGATCCGGAAGCGTGCCGCCGGTTTTTTCCAGATGCTGCAGGAGCAGCAGCCAGACCGTGGGCACGGCGCCGGTGCAGGTGACCTTATAGTCGTTGATGAGTTCGTAGACCGAAGCGCCGTCGAGCTTGGCGCCCGGCAATACCAGCGCGGCGCCGGCCATCGGGGCCGAGAACGCCAGCCCCCAGGAATTGGCATGAAACATCGGCACGATCGGCAGCACGGTATCACGCGACGACAGGCCGATCGCGTCCGGCTGCAATGACAGCATCGTGTGCAGCACGTTCGAGCGGTGCGAATAGAGCACGCCCTTGGGGTTGCCGGTCGTGCCCGAGGTGTAGCACATCCCGGCGGCGGTATTCTCGTCAAAGCTTTTCCAGGCGAAATCGCCATCGGTCTCGGCGAGCCAGGTCTCGTACGCAACGGCGTTGCGCAGCGACGTCGCCGGCATGTGGGCCGCGTCGGTGAACACGATGTAGCGTTCGATGCTCGGCAGCCTGTCGGCGAGCTTCTCCAACAGCGGCACGAACGTGAGGTCGGTCATCATCACGCGATCTTCGGCGTGGTTGATGATCCACACGATCTGTTCCGGGAACAGGCGCGGGTTGATGGTGTGATACACGGCGCCGATGCCGAGGATGCCGTACCAGCTCTCCAGATGCCGCCAGGTATTCCACGCCAGCGTGGCGACCCGATCGCCGAGCTTGATCCCATCGCGGTCGAGCCGCTGCGCCACCCGCAGCGCCCGGGCGCGGATCTCGGCGTAGTTGGTCTGATGGATGGGTCCCTCGATCGAGCGCGTGGTCACGGTCCGGTCGCCGTGGTTGGTTGCGGCGTGATCGATGATGCGGTGGCACAGAAGCGGCCAGTCCTGCATGAGCCCGAGCATGAAATTCCTCCTGGAAGTTTGTCTATTGTTGTCGATTGTTCTTGCTTCGTTGCGCTGCAACAGGCGGCGAGTCCTACCTTTCCAATCTAGCTCGCTCCCAGGCCGATGAAAATGCTGGAATGACACGACTGCGGTGGGTGGCGCGCTCTTGTGCCGAAGCGCGTCGGGAGCTTAAAACGTGTGAGGGGTGTCCTGAAAATCGGCGTCGCTTTGGCTTCGCGCCGGGAGTGTCGCGTGAAGGCTTTTGTGGTGGTCGCCTTGGTCATCGCCGGCAGCGCCTGCGCGTTCGCGCAAGACGCGGCCCCGCAGGCCAAGATCGTCGATAAGCCCGTCGATAGGTCCCTCGACAAGTCCGCCAAGCCCGGCAGTGCCCAGCCTACGCGGCTCAACGCAGAGCACAGGGGGCCGCAGACTTCGGTAACCTCGGCGCCGCTGCCGACCGTCGTTCCCGAGCAATTTGCACCGCCGCAGGAAGCCTACGCCGCGTTTCCGGAAGCCGGCGCCAGCGTGCCCACAAAGCCGTCGGCCTGTCAGCTCAGGCTCGCCAAGGTCGCCACCTTCAAGGCATTGCCGATTCTGATCGGGCCGGGCGAATGCGGCGCGATGGACGCGGTCATCCTCGACACCGTCATCCTGCCCGATCGGGCGAAAGTCGCCGTCTCGCCACCGGCAACGCTGCGCTGCACGATGGCGGAGCAGGTAGCTGCCTGGCTGCGGGACGACATCGCGCCGGCGGCGCTCAAGCTTGGTGCGCCGCTGCGCGGCGTGGATAATTTCAACTCCTACGAATGCCGCGGCCGTAATCGCGTACGCGGCGCCACGCTGAGCGAGCATGGCCGGGCCAACGCGCTCGATGTCCGCGCGTTCAAGCTTGCGAATGGTGAAACGATCGAACTCACCGACGTGAACGTCGCCAAAGATTGGCGGGACGGCATTCGTACCGTCGCCTGCACGCGCTTCTCCACCGTGCTCGGACCCGGTTCCGACGGCCATCACGAGGAGCACATTCACGTCGATCTCGCGGAACGGCGTGGCGGCTATAAGATGTGCCAGTGGGATGTGCGTGACCCAGCCGCTGTCGCGGACAAAAAGGAACCGGCGGCCGAAGCTGTGGCGTCCGCTCCGGCGGCGGCGGTCCTGTCCGAGCCGGTGCCGCTGCCGCGTCCCCGCCCGTCCGTGGCCAACGCGACTCGCGACGTGCAACTGCGTACCAACAGAACGCGCGCGCAATGACGCGACCAGTCAGACTGGCCGCGCTTTAGGTCAGGATACGGCGGCTTGGTACGTCGGCTTGGGATTGCGCCGTCGACTATTTGCCGATCATCACGTCGGAGGCTTTGATGACCGCCCAGGCTTCGTCGCCTTTCTGCAGCCCGAGCTCGGCGACGGCTTCGTTGGTGATCGACGCCGTGACAATGACACCATGGCCGAGATCGACACGAACATGCGAGGTCGTGGCGCCCTTGGCCACGTCAACAATTTTGCCTTTGAGCTGATTGCGTGCGCTGAGCTTCATCTGCGGGCTCCATTCAAATAAAAATACCGGGACATATTCTCTGCCACACATATAAGGCGTGGTTCACGCACGCCCAGATCCATGCGGCGGCGGGACGCAACATCGAGACTATAGCTAACGGCCGCTAAATCAGCCTCATCAATTGCGGCCGGCGCACCTAAGGCCGGTGATTGATTGCGGTCACCCGCCATCCGCTGCGCTCGGCACCCTGATAGTGATCGAGACGGGTCAGCGAGCAATTATCGATCAGAAAAGCAAAGCCGCCGCGCGGCGGCAGGCCGAGTGCGATGGCGATGGCGGCGCGGATCGTGCCGCCATGGGCAACCGCAACGATGTCGCCGCCTTGATGTGACCTGGTCGCGCGCTCGACGGCTGCGCCAACTCTCTGCACGAGATCGACGAAGCTTTCGCCGTTCGGCGCGCGTTCGTCCGCCTCGGCATACCAGAACGAGTCCGGCTCCTGGCTGCGATTCATCAAAAACGTACGACGGTCGAGGCCCTGCCAGTCGCCCAGATGCTGTTCGGCGAGACCCTTGTCCGCCAGCAATTCCGGTATCTCCTCAAAACGCCCGGCGGCAAGGATTGCCTCGGCGGTTTGCTGTGTACGCGCCAAGTGGCTGGTGAGCCAGACCGCGTTGCGCGGCAAGAGCGTCGCCAGACTGGCGAAGACGCGCGCGTCGCTGCAATCGCAGGGCAAATCGCTTTGCCCGTAGATCCGACCTTCATCGACGATCACCGGCGCATGCCGTATCCACCACCAGCGGGTCCGCACAAAGCCGTCTTTCGCCGCCTTGGTGGCAACGAGGTTATCGAGGGTCGAGATATCGGACAAACACGGCTCCCGTACTGTTGCCGGGTGATTAGGCCCTCCGGGCTGGACGTTCAAGTGTCCGTTTACCGTGTCGGGTCGTGCGGCGCGACGCCGCGCGCGGCAGCTAATGCGGTCACAATAGGGCTGCAAATAGCCGCCACAGAACCGCGCGGAAAATGCGCCGGGCTCGCTTTCCGGAAAGGGCTCTCATGTCGCCACTCAGCAATCTCGCCGTTCGCGACGTCGAGACCTTGGTCCATCCCTACATTAATTTGGCTAGTTTCCGCGAAAGCGGACCGCTGGTCATCGAGCGTGCCCAGGGCGTGTATGTCTACGATTCCAACGGCAAGGCCTACATCGAAGGCATGGCCGGCCTTTGGTGCACGGCGCTCGGCTACGGCAACGAGGAACTGGTTGAGGCCGCGACCGCGCAAATGCGCAAGCTTTCGTTTGCGCATTTATTCACCGGCAAGAGTCACGACCCGGCGATCGAGCTTGCCGACAAGCTCAAGGAGATCGCGCCGGTCCCGATCTCGAAAGTGTTTTTCTGCAATTCCGGATCGGAGGCCAACGATACGCAGGTCAAGCTCGTCTGGTACCTGAATAACGCGCGCGGCAAACCGCAGAAGAAAAAGATCATCAGCCGGATGAAGGCCTATCATGGCGTGACCGCGGTGGCCGCTTCGCTCACCGGCCTTGCCGGCAATCATCGCGATTTCGATCTGCCGCTGCCCGGATTTCTGCATGCCGGGTGTCCGCATCATTACCGCTTTGCGCAGGACGGCGAGAGCGAGGAGGAGTTCGCCTCGCGGCTTGCCGACGAGCTTGAAACGCTGATCATGCACGAAGGACCCGAAACGGTGGCGGCCTTCATTGCCGAGCCGGTGATGGGCGCGGGCGGCGTCATCGTGCCGCCGAAGACCTATTTTCAGAAAATCATGGCGGTGTGTGCGCGGCACGATCTCTTCGTCATCAGCGACGAGGTGATTTGCGGCTTCGGCAGGCTCGGCACGATGTTCGGTTGCGAGAAGCTCGGGTTTCGGCCGCAGGCCATCTCCGTCGCCAAGGCGCTGTCGTCGGCGTATCTGCCGATCGGCGCGGTGATGATCCCCGAGCTCATGTACGAGGCGCTGCTACTCGAGAGCAAGAAGCTCGGCTCATTCGGTCATGGCTTTACGTACGGCGGCCATCCGGTTTCCGCCGCCGTCGCCCTCAAGGCGATCGAGATCTATGAGCGCGACCGCATCATTGAAAAAGCCGCGCGGCGGGCGCCCCTGTTCCAGGCGCGGCTCAAAGCGCTCGGCAGCCATCCGCTGGTCGGCGAAGCGCGTGGACTGGAACTCATAGGCGGTCTGGAGTTGGTGGCCGACAAGAAGAGCAAGCGCGCCTTCAACGCCCAGCACGCTGTCGGTACTGCTGCCGTCCGTTTCGCCGAGGAAGAAGGCTTGATCGTGCGCTCGGTCCTCGGCGACGTGGTGACGTTGTCGCCGCCGCTTGTCATCAGCGCGCCGGAAATCGAAGAGCTGTTCGATCGGCTGGTGCGTGCGCTCGACAAGACGCTTGATTGGGTCACGCGCGAGCATTTGGCCGCTGCATGAGACGCCAACGCAAAGATGGCAAATCGTCACAGCGATTATGTGCGGCAATGAACCCTCCATTCACGACTGACCCGCAAGATCGAGCGAAATGAGCCTGGCTTTCGTGGAAAAGAAGGAGGAGGTGGCCGCGGCGCCGGCCGGCAAGGTGCGACTAACGCGCCGCAGCCTGCTAGCCGGCGCGGCGGGATCAATCGGCGTCTTCGGGGCAGGCACCGCCGCTTATGCGGCCGCCATCGAACCCAACCGTCTGGTGGTCACGCCTTACACGCTCAGCCCGCGTGGCTGGCCGGCCGGCCGCAAGCTCTCGATCACGGTCATTGCCGATCTGCACGCCGGGGGTCCCGATATGCCGTTGGCGAACGTGCAGCGGATCGTCGACACCGCCAACGCGCTGAAATCCGACCTCATCGTCATGCTGGGCGACTACATCGCGCGCTATCGGTTCAAGATCGAGCGTATCCCGGATCCGATCTGGGCCGCCGAGCTCGGGCGCTTGCAAGCCCCGCTCGGGGTCTGGGCGATTCTCGGCAATCACGACTGGTGGTACGACCTCGCCGGCGTGCGCGCCGCACTCGCCGACGTGCGTATTCCGCTATTGGAGAATCATGCCGTCCGGGTCGGCCCGGAGGGAGCCAAGGTGTGGGTCGCCGGTATCGGCGATCAGATTGCGTATCGCCTCGGTCCGCATCGCTTCCGCGGCGTCGACGATCTGCCCGGCACCTTGGCGCAGGTTACAACCGACGATCCGGTCATTTTACTCGCGCATGAACCGGACATTTTTCCGCGGGTGCCGCCGCGCGTCGCCCTGACTTTTGCCGGCCATACCCATGGCGGGCAAATCCGCGTGCCACTGATCTGGCCGGCTTTCGTCCCTTCGAAATACGGCAGCCGTTACGCCTACGGTCACGTTGTCGAGGAGGATCGGCACCTGATCGTATCCGGCGGAACTCGGCACCAGCATCATTCCGGCGCGGTTCGGCGTACCGCCGGAAATTCTCCATGTGACGCTCGGCGCCTAAGCCACGCGGTCGAAGCCCAGTTCCCAAATGAAAATGGCGCCGACAGCGGCGCCATTTCCTTAAGCCCCCCGTGCAGGACTGTTAATTCGCGCTCGATCCCCAGGTGCTCGCCACGCGGGCGCCGAACACGCCGTCGTTCTGGTGCGGCGCCAGCACGATCACCATCGTGCCGGTCTTGACGCGATTGTAGAGGTCGATCGCATCCTCGTTGGTCATGCGGATGCAGCCGGAGGAAACGGCGCTGCCGATGTATTCCGGCTGGTTGGTGCCGTGGATCCGGTAAAGCGTGTCCCGGTTGCTCGAATACAGGTACATGCCGCGCGAGCCCATGGGGTTGTGTGGTCCCCCGGTCACATATTCCGGCAGCGGCCCAAGCCGGGCCTGCTCGCTCGGTGTCGGATGCCAAGCCGGCCACTCTTCCATGCGGCCGATCTTGGCGACGCCGCTCCAAGCCTGCGCCTCTTCGCCGACAGCGATGCCGTAGCGGATCGCCTGACCCTTTGGCAGCACATAATAAAGGAAGCGGTTGTCGCTATCGACGACGATGGTGCCGGGCGCTTCTTTACGGTGATATTCCACCATATGCCGGCGATACGTCTCTGAAACTGCCGATTGATTATACGGCAGATTGGACATCAGATCCTTGTCACGCTGTTTCCAGTTGGCATCGGTGGACGGATCGAGCGTCCCTGACGACACCACGTCCTGCATACAGCCGCCCAGCGCAACGGCGGCCAACATTACAAAAGCAAGTGCACGTATGGCCATGAGTATTCCCACCCACTCTGCCCGACCCAGCCGTGGAATCTGCCCCGAAGACACTTAGCGAAATCGTCCCGGTCGCGCCAGCAATCCGCGGGGTTGCGGCCAAGTCTGCGCCTGACTGTTGCAGGAATGTCGCAGTCGTTAACCCCCCATTTACCAGCCTTGGTGCCAGTTGTGGGGACGCTAATGTCACTGCGGAAAAGCCATGCCGGCGCGCGCTTTGTCGCCAACTTCCGCCGTACTCGCCGCTTACGACCGCGGCGTCGGTTGACAAGGGAACGGGGTTCGAAAAATGCCAGACGTCGATACCAGGTCGCTCTCTAAGACCAATCATCAACGCAAGCCGCAAAAGCGGTCCGACGCGCAAACCGCGCTTGATCTGTCTTATGGCCAGATCGGAATTTCAGCGGTCGCGGCCGCCGCCCGCTATCAGAGCGGCGCGCGCAATCCCGGCCATCCGCCTGTCGTCGTCCAACTGGACGAGCGCGGGGCCGCGATCGCCTGATCTTCCACAAGAGCTTGCCGATCTTCACCGGGGGACCAAAATGGTCCCCCGTTTCGTATGTGCAGTCAAATCGGGGGCGAAAGCTCGGAACGGTTGAGGCTCGCCTTGACCTGCGGCACGGCGGCGGCAGCGAGCCACACGCCGATGGCGGCCAGCACGACCACCATCCCGCCGATCACCGCATCGATTGCCATTGCCGAACTGTCCTGGAAACCCAATAACCAGGGCGATACGATCAATGCGAGGCCAGCCACGAGGTTGAGCCATTCCTCCCAAATTGCGAATGCGGCAAGCGCCGCAATCGATGACACTGCGATGAAAATCCCGATGGTTGACGCCGTCTGCCATTGCGCGCCGGCCGAAAGACCGAAAAGCCAGGGCGAAAAGAACAAGACCATGCCAAGGATCAGGTTGGCCACGTCGCCGAGCTTGGCGCTCGACCAGTCGTCCATAAGTCCCTCCGTGCCGTCAGCACATCAAGACGCCGGTCGGCTTGATGACGCCGCTGCGGCTTTTGACGCCTTTTTGGTTTGCCCGCAGACCGGATGCGGTAAAGCTGAAACCCCGAGAGTCGCGCGGGGTTCCGCGTGATTGAAAAAAGCGATTTCTCGGATGCCGAGATCGAGGCAGGCCGGCGTCTGTTTGCCGGCGAATGGAGCTTCATGTGGGCGGCAAGCTCGGTGGCGTCGCTGCCGCCCGGGCAGGGGTTGGAGATCGCCTTCGCGGGCCGCTCGAATGTCGGCAAATCGAGCCTGATCAATGCACTGACCGGCCGCCGCTCGCTGGCGCGCACCTCAAACACGCCGGGCCGGACCCAGGAGCTGATCTTCTTCCGTAGCGGTGGCCCGCTGGTCTTGGTCGATCTACCTGGCTACGGGTACGCGGCGGCTGCCAAGAGCAAAGTGACGGCGTGGACGCGGCTCATTCACGATTATCTTCAGGGACGGGCCGTTCTTGGTCGTGTCTACGTCTTGATCGATGCCCGTCACGGGTTCAAAAGCGTCGACGATGCCATTCTGGATACGCTCGGCAAGGCGGCCGTCAGCCACCAGATCATCCTGACCAAATGCGATCAGGTCAGCGCGGCCGACCTGGCCGCCTGCATCGAGACTGCCAACGCGGCGTTGCTCAAGCGGCCCGCGGCCTTCCCGGGCACCATCGCCACATCGTCGCGCACCGGCACAGGCCTGCCGGAGCTTCGGGCCGCCGTCGCCCGCCTTCTCGGCGAGCGCACCGCTCCGGCAAGCGGCACGACCCGCGCCGGCTGAGAGCATGTCACGGAAAGCCGGAAACCGGTTTCCACTTTTCCGGCACATGCTCTAAAAGGCAGCGTCTTTTTCGTCGGCACACCCTGTCCGCAACCAAGCCGCAGCTCAAGCCAGCTAAGGCCCGCAACCGAAGTGGTCTTCATGAGCGTTTCCGAGCACGAGGTCGCCCGCGTTCTGTCCGAGGCGCTGCCCTACATGCAGCGCTACGACGAAGAGGTCGTGGTGGTGAAATACGGCGGCCATGCCATGGGGGCCGAGGATCTGGCACGCCAATTCGCCCGCGATATCGTCCTGCTTGAACAAACTGCCGTTAATCCGATCGTGGTGCACGGCGGCGGCCCACAGATCGAGGCCATGCTCAAGCGCGTCGGCGTGCAGTCGCACTACGAGGCTGGGCTGCGTATCACCGACGAGAAGACGCTGGAAATCGTCGAGATGGTGCTCGCCGGCCTGATCAATAAGCAGATGGTCGGCTACATGAACGAAGCTGGCGGCAAGGCGGTCGGGCTTTGCGGCAAGGATGGCAACATGGTGGTCGCCCGTAAGCTCCGGCGCACCGTCATCGATCCGAGCTCCCACATCGAGCGCGTGATCGATCTCGGCTTTGTGGGCGAGCCCGACAAGGTCGATGTCACGGTGCTCAACCAAATTCTCGGCCGCGAGCTCATCCCGGTCTTGGCGCCGGTGTGTGCGGCGGTGGACGGCGGCACTTATAATGTCAACGCGGACACCTTTGCGGGCGCCGTCGCCGGTGCGCTCAAGGCCAAACGGCTGCTGCTGCTCACCGACGTGCCGGGCGTGCTCGACAAGTCGAAATCGCTGATCAAGCAATTGTCGGTCGGGGATGCGCGCCGGCTGATCGCCGACGGCACCATTTCGGGCGGCATGATCCCGAAGGTCGAGACCTGCATCGACGCGCTCGAACGCGGCGTCGAGGGCGTCGTCATCCTCGACGGCAAGGTGCCGCATGCGGTGTTGCTCGAGCTCTTCACCGAGCTCGGTTCCGGCACGCTCATTCACAATTAGATTCTAGCGCGCTCCGGCTCGTCGTTTCGCGCCGGCGCGCGCCAATATTCGCAAAGCCCGACGACCCTTGCGCCGAAACGGCGTGACACGGCCATCGCAAAATCATTGACCGGGCAGAATATGATCGCGCAAAGGAATGCGATCGGGATGATGGCGAAATCGAGCAGCCATCGCTGCGTCTCGGGCGCGAACCCGTAAGCCGCCAAAAGCGCAAGTCCGCGTGACGCCAGTGCGTAGATCACCGCAGCCTGCACCAGGTAAAGCGGGAACGATATCCAGCCGAGGAAATTCGACAATCGGCTCGCAAAAAAGTGCCGCACCGGAGCGCAGAAGATGGCGCCGGCAGTTAGACAGATGGCGCCGCCGATATTGACGGCGGCGAACCAATCGTGCGGCAGCGTGACCAACAAAACCCCGACGCCGCAGAGCAAGGCGCCGGCGCGGTTAGCGGCGTTCGAGGCGGCGATGAGCGGAAAGAGATCGGCAATTAGAACGCCGGCAACGAACAGCGCGAAATAGCTCTGTAAAGCGGTCAGCATCAGGAACAGGATCGCGAGCAGCAATCGGCGCAGCCGCGAGGGCCGCAAATAAAGAATGAGCGCGAACACCATGAAAGAGCCGAGGAACTCGTAGGTCATGGTCCAGAGCGGCGGGTCGTAGCTCTCGGCGCCCGAATAGGCCACGAACACCTTGAGCAGCGAGAAGCCGAGCAGTCCCTCGATTGTCGGCGTAAAACGGAGAAACTCGTCGAGCGGGGAGGGGCGCTGCGCGGCCGGCGGAATGATGCCCGACACCAGCAATGCATAGGTCACCGCGCAGATCGCGAATATCGGTAGCGCCAGCCGCACATAGCGCGCCGCGGCCATACGTCCCAAAGCCCTCCCGTCGCCCGTTTGCAGATAGCGGATCGACAAGGAAAATCCGGAAATCACAAAGAACACGCCGACCGCAAGCGGCCCGTTGAGGAAGAACACTTTCGCCCACAGCGCGCGATCGGCCATGAAGCTGTTGGCCGGCAAACCATCGACAAACAGGTGATGCAACAGAACGACCACGGCCGCCCAGCCGCGCAGGCCGTCGAGAAAGTGAAGGCGCACGGCGCCGCGCTCGGCGGCTGCGGATGGTGCGTGGGAAGGGGCGAGCATCCGGGCAGGATGCAACAACGTCGTTAAGGCCGCGACAACCGGAATGGTGAATTTCCCCCTCGGCTGTTCAGTCTGGCCACAACTGAGCCTTTACCATTGCTTGCCTAGGGTCGGGCGTCGGACGCAAACTGGAGGACGGGTTTGGACTTCTCGCCGGGCGTTTCATATTTCTTCGGCCAGATCAGCAAGGCGTTTCTTGCTCCGGGCTCGCATATCTCGCTGCTGTCGCTTGCCGGCGCTTTTTTGATCGCGTTCGCCTTTTTGTCGCTCCGCCGTTATCGCAAAGGGCGGCGCATCCGCGTGCGCTCCTTATTGCGCGCGCTGTTCCCGCGGCACATCGTCACCAGCAAGTCGAGCATGGCGGACCTCGGCTATTTCTATTTCAGCGTCTTCGTGTTCGGTCTGGTCTTCGGTTGGGCGCTCTTATCATACGAGGTGGTGAGCCATTCGGTCGCGCAAGCGCTCGCCGCGGCGTTCGGTCCGCGCGCGCCGACGGCGCTGCCTGCTTATGCCTATCGGACCGCGATCACCATCATGGTGTTTCTCGCCTACGAGCTCGGCTACTGGGTCAATCATTATCTGTCGCACCGCATCCCGTTTCTCTGGGAATTCCATAAGGTGCATCATTCGGCGACGGTGCTGACGCCGCTGACGAACTTCCGCGTGCACCCGATCTATATGTGCATCTTCCTCAATATTCTGGCGCTGTTCATCGGTGCCGCGAACGGTTTCGGCGATTACATCTTTGGGCTGGCGACGCATCAGTATCTGCTGTCGGAGAACAACATCATCCTGGTGTTTTTCATCTATCTCTATGTTCATCTGCAGCATACGCAGCTTTGGATATCGTTCACCGGCTGGCTCGGCCATCTGTTCATGAGCCCGGCGCATCACCAGATCCACCATTCGCGGAACCCGGCGCACTTCAACAAGAACCTGGGAAGCTGCCTGGCGCTGTGGGATTGGATGTTCGGAACGCTCTACGTGCCCGCAGCCGAGCCGGAGAAGCTCGAATTCGGCGTCGAACCGGATCGACCGAACGCCCATACCATTCGGGGCGAGCTGTTCGCCCCCTTTGCGAATGCGGTGTTGTTGTTGCGGTCTTTGTTCGATCGACGTTCGCAAGGCGCGCCACTTCCAGCGCCCGAGCAAAAGCGCGCCTGACCTCTTCGCCATGAGGGTTGCGGCCGGCGCCGCGACGACGTAAGGGAAGGCGTCATAGGTCCGGGGTGTTCCTCCCTTTGAGCTTCCGTTTTGTCTTCGCCTTGGCGCCGGGAATTGCCGCAGCCGTCGTGCTCGGTGCATCCGATATATTGGTCAAGATCGTCGCCGCGTCGCATTGCGACGTGCTGACGATGCTGTTGTTTCGTGGCGTGATCGGGCTTGCATTCATGGCCGCCTGGGTCCGCATCGGCAACAAGCCCGCGCCCGCGGATGCGCGGATCGTTTGGATCTCGGTCGGCATTGGTCTGCTGTTTTGCGTTCTGATCTATTGCCTATTCACGGCGATCGATCTCAACGACGTGGGAACTGCCGTCCTCACTTATTTCATCTATCCGCTGTTGACCGGACTCGCGGCCGCCGCCACCGGCCTTGAACGGCTGCGCTGGCAAGGTATCGCCTGCGCGCTGGTCGCGTTCGTCGGACTTGCCGTCATGATCGGCGCGCATCCGGCGGGGCTGGCGCTCGCCGGTATTGCATTCGCCCTTGCGGCCGCGGTTTGCCGAACCGGCGTGCTTATCGTCACGCGCGCATTCTTGGTCGGCGCCGACGCGCGGCTGACGACCTTATATTCCGTCATTGCCCAGACGGCGATTTTCGTTGGGATCTCCGCGGCCACGCAGACGTGGCAGCCGCCGCAAACCAGTCTCGGTTGGGCGGCGCTCGTTGCTCTCAGTCTGGCAACCACCGTCGCCATCGTCTTCATCTTTGTCTCGACGATGCGCGTCGGTCCCTTTCGCACCGCGCTGATCATGAATCTGGAACCTCCGATCGCGATGGTCGGCGGCGCGCTGGTGCTCGGCGACGCGATTACGCCGCTGCAGGGAATAGGCAGCGCCATCATGATCGCAGCTTTGGTGGCGTTCCAACTGCTGAAATGAAACGGACGTGCGCCGAATGAAACGGGATGTTCGTCGCGTGCAAGTGCGACCTCACGGCGTTTGTCAACGTCAATCAACCGTGCGCGGGGCGACCGAATGTCATGCCGGGGTCACGGTTGGCGTCACAAACTCGGCTAACTTGACCACAATGGTTAGCAACTCCGTAAGGTTCGTTTTCGTAACGTCCTTGGTGAGGGCGAAGCATGCGCGGTTTCCACACTTCTTCATTCGACCCGCAGACGCTTGTCGTTTTAGAAACGGCCTTCGACGAAGCGTGGCTGACGCTCAAGGCGATCGGCAATTCGACGGTGCGCCCGGATGAACTTGCCCGCTCGGTGTTGCGGCTGGCGATGGAAGGCGAGCGCGATCCAGTGCGTCTGCATGACGGTGCGCTCAAAGGCCTGCTGCCCGCCACATCCTGGCGGGAGGCGAATTAAGGCGACGTCGCACCGGGCAACGGCAAAACTCGTTTTCGCGCTCCAGCAAAGAGTTAAATCGCATGTCCTTGCCGACGACGGCGTGCGCTTTCCTGCTAGAGCGAAACTGGAAATCGGATTCCCGAAGCGGGTCAGACCTAAGAGTCTAGATATCTTGGTTTAACTCGACATCGCTCTGGATATTTGTTGGCGAAAAGTCTTTCGGAACCCGGTATCCGCTTTTCCGGAACATGCTCTAGGAATGGGAAATCAGCATGGCGACCCCGGCGACCGCGGCCGCAGCGAGCGTGCCGATCAATGCGGCCTGGATGAAAGGGATTGATTTCCGTAACACGCGTCGCACTGCTTGCTCCAGGCTCGCCGGTTGGTACAAACGCAATTCGGCGAGCGAATTGGGGTTTCTTGCCAGGAAGTATGGCAACACCGAGTCAACAGACCATGATCGAACGCACAGGGCCTATGCGATCACAAATCGAAGACGTCGGACCGACGGATGACGCCGCTCGCGGTTTTGCCGCCGTTGAAACCTGGGTGTTCGATCTCGACAACACGCTCTATCCGCATCACGTCAATCTCTGGCAGCAGGTCGATGTGCGCATTCGCGATTACATCGCCGATTTCCTCAAGCTTTCCCACGACGAAGCGTTTCGTTTGCAGAAGGATCTTTATCGGCGCTACGGGACGAGCTTGCGCGGTCTGATGGAGGAGCACGGGCTTCATCCCGATGAGTTTCTCGCGATGGTTCACGACATCGACTATTCGCCGCTCACTCCCAATCCGGCGCTGGGAGCAGCGATCACGCAGTTACCTGGCCGCAAGCTCATCCTCACCAACGGCACGCGCGCGCATGCCGAGGCCGTCATGGGCCGGCTCGAAATCAGGTCGGGCTTCGAGGACATTTTCGACATCGCTGCGGCCGAGCTCGAGCCCAAGCCGCGTGCGATCGTCTACGACCGTTTCTTCCAACGCCACCGTGTCGATCCGGCGAAAGCCGCCATCTTCGAGGATCTTGCGCGCAACCTCGAAGTGCCGCATGCGCGCGGCATGACGACGGTGCTGGTGGTGCCCGTCGGCAGCCGCGAAGTGTTGCGCGAGGAATGGGAACTCGGCGGGCGCGATGCGCCCCATGTCGACCATGTCACCGACGATTTGACTGGCTTCCTGCACGCGATCCTGGCACCGCATTCCCCGAAAGTGACTGGCAGCCGGTGAACTGACACTCCGCTGCGCTGGCCGCCGTATGGCGTCGCGGAACCGCGGCGCTTGACATCGTGCAGGCGCGCCCCGACAAAACCGCGCAAGCAGGGGACTTACTTCATGTCAGCAGCCGATCTCGCCAAACCCCCCAGTCAGTCGCTGGCCGAAACCATCGACGCGGCATTCGAGCGCCGTGAGGAGATCGGCCCGGCCACCAAAGGCGCGGTGCGCGAGGCGGTGGACGATGCGCTGGATCTTCTCGATCGCGGCGCCGCGCGGGTCGCCGAGAAGGCGGCCGACGGTACCTGGCAGGTCAATCAATGGCTTAAGAAGGCCGTGCTGCTGTCGTTTCGGCTCAACGACATGACTGTTATTGGGGGCGGGCCCGGTCATGCGGTGTGGTGGGACAAGGTGCCCTCCAAATTCGACGCATGGGACGATGCGCGCTTTCGCGCCGCGGGTTTCCGCGCAGTTCCGGGCTGCGTCGTCCGCCGTTCCGCCTATATTGCCTCCGGCGTGGTGTTGATGCCGTCGTTCGTCAATCTCGGCGCTTATGTCGACAAGGGCACCATGATCGACACCTGGGCGACGGTCGGCTCCTGCGCGCAGATCGGCAAGAATTGTCACATTTCCGGGGGCGCCGGCATCGGCGGCGTGCTCGAGCCGCTGCAGGCCGGCCCGGTGATCATCGAAGACAATTGCTTTATCGGCGCGCGTTCCGAAGTGGCCGAGGGTGCGATCGTGCGCGAAGGCGCCGTCCTGTCGATGGGCGTCTTCATCGGCGCCTCCACCAAGATCGTCGACCGCGACAGCGGTGAAGTCTTTCGCGGTGAGGTACCCGCTTATGCGGTCGTCGTGCCCGGCAGTCTGCCGGGCAAGCCGCGCGCCGACGGCGTGCCGGGCCCGAGCCTTTCCTGCGCCGTCATCGTCAAACGCGTCGACGAGAAAACGCGCGCCAAGACCAGCATCAACGAGTTGCTGCGGGATTGATGAGCCGTGGGATCGATCGATTGGGCGTATCTCTACAACGGATTTCACGGCCGCATCGGACGCCAGACTTTCTGGATTGGCGTGATCGTACTGGCCGCGATCGAGCTTGTCTTCCACTTCGTCGCCGAGCAAATCCAGGGCGAACGACTGAGCGCCATCGTCGATCTCGCTTTCACCTATCCTGAATTCGCCGTGACGCTCAAGCGCGCGCATGATCGCGAACTGCCGGTCTGGCTGTTGTTTATTTTCTTCGGCGCCAACGCCCTGCTCGATCTGTTGACCGTGCTCGGGATCGCCGGCACGGACGAGAACTCCCAGCATGGTGTCGCTCGCGATCGTGGTACCGTACGGCGTGTTTGCGCTCGCCCTTCTGGTCGAGCTCGGCTTTCGGCGCGGAACGGTCGGTCCCAATCAGTACGGTCCCGATCCGCTAGTCCTGCATTGACGAACGACGATCTTGCGGTCCATGCCCATTCGCTCGGATCTGATTGCGTTGCGCACATCGCGTACCAAATAAAGCCAATGAACGTTAAGCCTATGAGTCCTGCCGATCCCGTCGCTATCGCCCGCGATCTCATTCGTTGTCCCTCGGTGACGCCGGAGGAGGGCGGCGCGCTCGCTTATTTGCAGCAGATTCTCGCACAAGCCGGATTTACCGTGCACCGCGCCGCCTTTGCCGAGCCGGGCACCGCGTCGATCGAAAACCTCTACGCCCGCGTCGGCACGGAAAGGCCGAACCTGGTGTTCGCCGGCCACACCGACGTGGTGCCGCCGGGCGAGGAAGCGGCATGGCGTCATCCGCCTTTCGGCGGCGACGTTGCGGGCGACATGCTCTACGGACGGGGCGCGGTCGACATGAAAGGCGGCATCGCCTGTTTTGTTGCCGCCGCGCTCGATCATCTCACCGCTAACGGCGGCAAGCCAAAAAGGGGCTCGCTGTCATTGCTGATCACCGGCGACGAAGAAAGTATCGCCGTCAACGGCACGGTAAAGCTTCTCAAATGGGTGGCCGAGCGCGGCGAGAGTTTCGATCACTGCATTCTGGGCGAGCCGAGTAATGTCGCGACATTGGGCGATACGATCAAAGCCGGCCGCCGCGGCTCGCTCAACGGCACGCTGATCGTCCACGGGCGGCAGGGCCACGTGGCCTACCCGCAGCGCGCCGACAATCCGATCCGCGGACTTGTCGCGCTGGTGGCGGCGCTGCAGGAGGAGCCGCTCGATCAGGGCAGCGATCATTTCGATCCGTCGCACCTGGAATTCACCTCGGTCGATGTCGGCAACCCGACGGTCAATCTCATCCCCGGCGAGGCGCGCGCGCGCTTCAACATCCGGCACAACGATTGCCGCAGCCAGACGGCGCTGAAGACGCTGATCGAGCAGCGCGCAGAAACCGCAGCCGCCGGCCGCGTGCGCTTTTCCTTCGACTGGCAGCCTTCGAACGCTGATGTGTTCATCACCAAGCCGGGCCCGTTCACCGATCTTGCGGTCGCCGCCATTGCCGCGGTCACCGGACGCACGCCGAAGCTTTCCACCTCCGGCGGCACCTCGGATGCGCGCTTCATCAAGGACTATTGCCCGGTGCTCGAATTCGGGCTTGTCGGGCAGACGATGCACCAGGTCGACGAGTGCGCGCCCGTCGCCGACCTCGTCACGCTGACGGCGATCTACCGGCGCATGATCGAGAAGTATTTCGCCTGATGGTCCGGCCGGGGCCGTCGCAGACATTGTTCCGTTCGTCATGAATCCTCGTCATGCTTCGAAATCCGGCTCCGTCATGCCCGGCCTTGTGCCGGGCATCCACGACTTTTCGGATGCGAGGAAGACGTGGATGGTCGGGACAGGCCCGGCCATGACGTTGACTAAAGAGCACGTAGGATGGGTTGAGCGCAGCGAAACCCATCAGCGGCGCCCGTCGAAGGATTCGTTTCACTCAACCCATCCTACAAATCGCGGGTAGCCCGGATGAGCGCAGCAACATCCGGGAACGATCTCTCCGCTGCTTTCGCATGTCGCTTTCACTCATGCGGGCTACGGAGACATTGCTCCCCCCAGAACGACGCGGTCCTACGGATACTCCACCCGCACCAGATAAAGCCCCTGCGGCGGGGCGACCTGGCCGCAAGCGGCGCGGTCGCGCGCGGCGAGTGCGGAGGCAAGATCCGCAACGCTCCATTTGCCATCGCCGACATTCGCCAGCGAGCCGACCATCGAGCGCACCTGATTGTGCAGGAATGAACGCGCCGTTGTGGTGACGCAGACTTCGTCGCCGTCGCGCGTCACATCGAGCCGGTCGAGCGTCTTAACCGGGGATTTCGCCTGACATTCCGTGGAGCGGAACGTCGTAAAGTCGTGCCGGCCGACGAGCCGTTGCGCGGCCGCGTGCATCGCCGCCACGTTGAGCGGCCGCGGCACCCGCCAGGCGCGCAGAACGTCGAGCGCGAGATCGGCGCGACGGTTGACGATGCGGTAGCGGTAGTGACGCTTGATCGCCGAGAACCGCGCGTCGAAATCGTCTGGCACACGCTCGGCGGCGAGCACGGCAATCGGATGCGGGCGCAGATGCGCATTGAGCGCGTCGCGCACGGTGTCGGCCGGCCAGTCTTTTGTGAGATCGACATGTGCGACCTGGCCGAGCGCGTGCACGCCGGCATCGGTGCGGCCGGCGCCGCCGACGGTCGTGCGCTCGCCGGCAAATGCCGACACAGCTTCGATCAGCACGCCCTGCACCGAGAGGCCGCTCTCCTGCACCTGCCAGCCCACAAAGGGCGTGCCGTCATATTCGATGGTGAGCTTGTACCGCGGCATCGGCGCTCCGCGTCGCCTCAGAGCAGGAGAGAGCCGCGCGCGATCGGCGTGCCGCGCAAAAACGCTTCCACACGCATCGACTGGCGGCCAGCGCGTTGCAGCTCAACGAGGCGCACGGCGCCTTCACCGCAAGCGATCGTCAACTGCTCATCGAGCACCTGTCCGGGTTGCGCGGCGCCGGCGCCTTTGGTGCTGCGCAGCACTTTCACCCGGCCCACGTCCGCAAGCTCGAACCAGGCGCCCGGAAACGGCGACAGCCCGCGGCAATGATTGTGAACTTCTTGCCAAGATTTGGTCCAATCAATCCGCGTTTCGCCCTTGTCGATTTTGGTCGCGTAGGTGACGCCGGCCTCCGGTTGCGGCGTGAACTGCAACGTTCCGCGTTCAAGGGCACCCATCGCGATCGCCATCAGCTTGGCTCCGTCTTGCGCGAGCCGATCGTGCATTTCGCCCGCCGTCGCGTCAGGCCCGATGGCGATGCGTTCCGTCATGGCCATCGGTCCGGTATCGAGCCCTTCCTCCATCCTCATGACCGTGACGCCGGTCTCGCGGTCGCCGGCCATCACGGCGCGTTGGATCGGAGCGGCGCCGCGCCAGCGCGGCAGCAGCGAAGCGTGCAAATTGAAACACCCAAGCGCAAACGCCTCGAGGATCGGCTTCGGCAAGATCAGCCCGTAGGCGACCACCACGGCCGCATCGGCCCCTAGGGCTCGCACCGCGCCGGCGGCGTCGTCCGTGCGCAGCGTCTTTGGTGTCAAAATCGGCAGGCCGAACTTTCGCGCCTCGTGCGCGACCGGGCTTTCGCGCAGCTCCATGCCGCGGCCTGCGGGTTGCGGAGCACGCGTGTAAACCGCCGCAATCTCATGTCCGGCGCCGACAAGCTCCAGGAGCGTCGGCACGGCAAAGTCCGGCGTACCCATAAACACCAGGCGAAGCGGCAATTACGCCTCCACTTTCTTCGCCGTTTTCTCCGCTTTTTCCGCTTTGGCGGCCTTGGTGAATTTCTTCACCACGCGGTCGCGCTTGAGCTTGGAGATATGGTCGATGAACAGCACGCCGTTGGTGTGGTCGATCTCGTGCTGCAGGCAGGTGGCGAGCAAGCCGTCCGCCTCGATCTCGTGGGTCTTGCCGTCGAGGTCGAGATATTTGACCTTGATGCGTTGCGGGCGCTCGACCTCTTCGTAATATTCGGGGATCGACAGGCAGCCTTCCTCGTGGGTCGACAACTCCTCCGACCGCCAGGTGATCTCCGGATTGACGAACACCTGCGGGGCCTGCGCCTCATCCTTCTTCGACAGGTCCATCACCACGACGCGCTTGGCGACGCCGATCTGGATCGCCGCCAGCCCGATGCCGGGGGCGTCGTACATGGTCTCGAACATGTCCTCGGCAAGCGCGCGGATGCCGGCGTCAATGCGCATCACCGGCTCGGAAACGAGCCGCAGCCGCTTGTCCGGAATTTTTAGGATATCGCGCAATGCCATAGCGGCGATGTAAGCGGTGGCTAAAGCGCGGTCAATCCGGCTGGATACGTTGCCCCGCTCGACACCCCAGGCGTAGTTGTGTTCTTCATTTGTTCTTAACTGCCATTGGTGCTAATGCGGCATAGGTCCCTGCGAATCACTTAAGAAGCAGCACCTGAACCAGGTCTTTACATGAACCAGGTCTTCACATGAACCAGGTCTTCACATGAACCAAGTCCTGCCAAAAGGTTGGTCGATCGAGGGCTTGTCGATTGATGGCCTGTCACCCGAAGCCTTCGTGGTCGCCGCGATCGGGGTCGGTGTTATCGCCATTGCGGCGGTTGTCGGGCTTGCGATCATGCTGTTGCGCGCCCGGCCGAAGGCGCCTGCAGAGGACCCGGCGATGGTGGCGCTGCGCGGCGCCCAAGCCGAGGCGGCCGCGCGCCTCGAAGCCATGATCAGCATGCTGGCCAAAGGCCAGACGCAACTGGCCCATACGGTCAACGAGCGGCTCGAATCAGTGTCCCATCGGCTGGGCGATTCGCTCGAGAAGAACAAGCAGAGCACGTCCGAAAGCTTGCAGAAGCTCGCCGAGCGGCTCGCGGTCATCGACCGTGCGCAGAAGAACATCACCGATCTGGCGGGTCAGGTGACGACCCTGCAGGGCGTGCTCGCCAACAAGCAGACGCGCGGTGCATTCGGCCAATGGCGGATGGAATCCATTGTACAGGACGGCCTGCCCAAGGGCGCCTACGCGTTTCAATATACGCTTTCCAACAAAACCCGGCCTGACTGCTGTGTTTTTCTTCCCGACCGGCGTCCGCTGGTGATCGACGCAAAATTTCCGCTCGAAGCCTTTACCGCCTATCGGGACGCCAAGGTCGACGAGGTGCGCAAGGCCGCGGCCGCGCGGTTGCGCACCGACGTCGCCAAGCACGTCACCGACATCGCGCAGAAATATTTGATTCCGGGCGAGACCCAGGAAACTGCGTTCATGTTCGTTCCTTCGGAAGCGATCTACGCCGAGCTTCATGAAGGCTTCGACGATCTGGTGCAGAAGGCTTACCGGGCGCGCGTCGTCGTCGTCTCGCCCTCGATCCTGATGCTGGCGATTCAGGTGATGCAGCAAATTCAGCGCGACGCGCGCATGCGCGAAGCGGCCGATCAGATCCGCGACGAAGTCGCGCGCCTGGTCAAGGATGTCGGTTTGCTGGGTGACCGTGTCCGTAAGCTGCAAACGCATTTCAACCAGGCGAACGAAGATATCCGGCAATCCATCATATCGATCGACAAGATCGAGACCCATGGCGAGCGCATTCAACAGGTCGAACTCGGTGCCGAATTGGCGGCGCGACCGGTCGCCCCAAACGGCGGCGGCCTTCCCGGAAACGTGCGCCGCCTTGAAGCCGGAGAGTAATGCATCGACCCGTTGCTTCGCGGGTCAACTGACGTCGGGTGTTCGGATGCTTTGAGATACCAAGGGCGCGGGCGCCGCGCGCGTGCGTCGAGAGGCGATCGTTAACCACGTGCGCGAAGACACGCCGCCGGCTCGGGCTTCGTGACGCTCCGGAACCGCGCAATCAATCGTGGCAACGCGCGGCCAAAGCCGGTAGGGCTGTTGCATGGATTCGACCCCGCAGCCCGCGCGCCGCGTGTCCATGGCACAAGCGCTCGCCGTCTATCTGCAGCGGCGCGTGCTGATCGTCATGTTCCTCGGCTTCTCTTCCGGCCTGCCGCTCGCCTTGTCCGGGTCGACGCTCGCCATCTGGATGCGGGAAAGCGGAGTCAATCTCGGAACCATCGGGCTGTTCGCGCTCGTCGGCACGCCCTACACCATCAAGTTCGCCTGGGCGCCGCTGATCGACGCGCTTGATGTACCGATCTTGTCCCGGCTGTTGGGTCGCCGGCGCGGCTGGCTCTTGCTCTCCCAGTTCCTCTTGATCGCCGCGATCGTCTTTTTGGCCCTGTGCGATCCGGCGCGATCCGCCTTTGTGGTGGCGCTCGGCGCCGTCCTGGTCGCGACCGCTTCGGCCACGCAGGACATTGTGGTTGATGCCTTCCGGGTCGAGAGCCTGAATGAGAGCGAGCAAGCCGCCGGCATGGCGTCCTACGTGGCCGCCTATCGCATCGGGATGCTCGCTTCCACGGCCGGTGCGCTGTTTATTGTTAGCGCTTTCCAAGGCGCCGGTCTCGACCATCAGGCGGCGTGGACCGCGGGCTATATCGTCATGGCCGCACTCGTCGCGATCGGCATCGCCACCACCCTGATGGGGACCGAACCCGAACAATCCGCGGCCGCCGAGGCAACGCACGCCAAGGAGAGTGCGCCATGGCGGGTGGCAGATGCCGCCATCGGGGCCTTCTCCGAGTTTTTGTCGCGCGATATGGCGTGGGTCGCGCTCGCCTTCGTGGTGCTGTTCAAGTTCACCGACGCGCTTTCAGGCGCGATGACCGGACCGTTCGTGATCGATCTCGGTTTTTCGCGCAACGAATATGCCGCGATCATCAAGGGCGTCGGCCTCGCGGCGACGCTGATTGGCGGCTTCGCCGGCGGCTTTGTCGCGCGCGCCTTTTCGCTTCCGGCAAGCCTGTTGCTCGGCGGCGTCCTGCAATCGCTGGCGAATCTGGCCTTCTCCTGGCAGGCGGTGGTCGGGCTCAATGCCGCCTGGCTGACGTTTGCGATCATCGCCGAGAATTTCACCAGCGCCATCGGCACGGTCATCTTTGTCGCTTACCTCTCGGCGCTGTGCCGCAACCCGCTGCATACGGCGACCCAATATGCGCTGTTGACGGCCTTGGCGGCCTTCGGCCGTACGTATCTTTCCGCAGGAGCGGGTTACATCGCCCACGCGACAGGCTGGGTCTGGTTCTTTGTCATCTGCGCGCTGGCTGGCCTACCGGCGCTTGCTTTGCTCGGCCGGCTGCAGCGGCGTCGGCATTTCGACGGGTTGGGGCCGGCCGACACGCCAGCGCCGGCGCCGCTTTCCGAACCGGCCAAAGAGTCCGCCGCCTCTTGAATGCAGACCTTGCATGCGCAAAGGGCACTCGCGAGGTGCCGCCGCTCGTGAGCCCCGATGGCGTGAGCATGACGAAATTGCGTCATCGCGACGCAAACGTCGAGAAAAAACCCTGAGTTTGACGAAGGATCGTAGCAACCAATGACCCATAAAAAGTCTTTTTGTAAGGATCGGATGGCTATAATCCTCTTCCCTCTTGTGATGTTCCTCGAACTCGGCTGTGCTCGCGCTCTGCCATGGACATGATTCTCGTCAAAATCTTTGCGACTGCGCTGGCGTTGAGCGAAGTCACCACGGCCCCTCAGGCGGTCAAAACCCATTTCGATCCGGTTCAGGACCGGGCCGAGGTCGTGCAGATTCTGCGCGACGGCTGCGCCCATATGCGGCAGGCCTTCGACATCGAATCGATCAATCTGGACGACCTGATTTCCACCGCCCTGAACGACCCCAAGGCGATGGCGGGCGACAACATCAAGGCGTTCCACGGCATCAATTTCGCCGATCTAAACACCGCCTATCATCAGTTCTGCAAGAACGAGAATGTCGCCAATCCGGTGGTCGATCTCGGTCAGGTGATCGAGTTCTTCAATGGCGCGGTGGCCGATCTGCCCGACCCGGCGCGGCTCAAGGGTCGCAAATTGCCATCGATGAGCGTCGTGCTCGACGGCAAAGGCGGCACCTTTGCCAACGTCTTCGAGCCGCGCAACCGCCGGATCTGGGTTCCGCTGGCCAAGATACCCGACCTGGTACAGAAGGCGTTCATCGCCGCCGAGGACCGGCGCTTTAACCAGCATCATGGCGTCGATGAGCGCGGCATCATCCGCGCCTTCATCGGCAATCTCGGCGGATCGGGCCGGCCGCAGGGCGGCTCGACGATCACCCAGCAGGTGGTCAAAAACCTCCTGGTCGGCGACGACGTGACCTACGAGCGCAAGATCCGCGAGATGATCGTGGCCTCGCGGGTCGAGAACACCCTGAGCAAGCCGGAAATCCTCGAGCTTTATCTGAACTCAGCGTATCTGGGCCGCGGCGCCTGGGGCGTCGAGATGGCAGCGCGCACCTATTTCGGCAAATCGGCGCAGGATCTCACTATTGGTGAAGGTGCGATGCTGGCGGGCTTGCTCAAGGGGCCGAGCTTTTTCAATCCCGACCGGCACCCGGATCGCGCCAAGGAGCGGCTCGCCTACGTGCTTGGCCGCATGCAGGAAGACGGCGTGATCACGGCGGAGCAAAAGGACGCCGCGGTGGCGGCGCCCCCAAAGCCCATCGCCTTCGAGCAGCGGCGGCGCGACACCGGCCTGCATTTCGTTGATTTTCTCGGCCGCGAGGCGAAATCCGACGGTGTCGCCAGCCTGACGGCGGAATCCTACACCGTCCATTCGACCATCAACACGGCCTTGCAGCGCGAAGCCGAGACTTCTCTGCAGGAAGGGCTCGCGCGCTTTGAGATGTCCAACGGCCGGGCGCAGTTTCGCGGGCCAGAAACCAATATCGGCGATGCGATTCAAAAGCTCACCGGCGCAGCGGCCGCGGCGTCAGGTGCGTTGCCGGCGTGGCAACAAGCCCTGCAGGCGGCGAGGCTACCGCTTCCGGACGTGCATTGGGAGCCGGCCGTTATTTTGGACAAGGGCACGAACGGCAAACGTAGTGACGGCAATGTCCGCGTCGGGATCAGAGACGGCCGCGTGCTCACGCTCAATGGCGCAAGCGCGCAGGTGAAGCGCAATCTCAGCCTTTATGACGTGGTCTATGTGCGCGTGACCGACGCAAAACCCGCCGCCGCCAAGACCAAGAATGGCGCGCCCGCACCGGCGCCCGCCGGTGGTCGCGCCGACCTGCGCGTGCGCCCGTCCGTGCAGGGCGCGGCCTTGGTGCTGGAGAACAAGACCGGTCGCATCCTGGCGATGGCCGGCAGTTTCTCGTACTTCCAGAGCCAGCTGAACCGCACCTCGCAAACTCAGCGCCAGCCCGGTTCGGCCATGAAGCCGTTGACTTACCTGACGGCACTGCAGGCGGGCCTGCAACCCAACACGCTCGTCTCCGACGATCAGATCACACTCGCGCCGGTCGGCGCCAACCCCGCCATCATCGCGCGCGAGTACAACAGCCAGCAGCGCGAGGAATATTACTGGTCGCCCCGCAACGCCGACGGCAGCATGGGTGGCGCGTTGACGTTGCGGCGCGGATTGGAGAACTCGGTCAATCTTGTCACCGCGCACCTGCTCGAAGGCGGCATCAGTGCAGATCCGGAGAAGAGCCTGGACCAGGTCTGCGCGACGGCGGTCGCGGCCAAGATTTATCCCGAGTGCGTACGCTACTATCCGTTCATCCTCGGCGCCCAGCCGGCACGCATGATCGACATCGCGCCCTTCTACGCGGCGGTGGCGAACGAGGGCGCGTTGCCGAAGCCGCATGCCATCGAATCGATCGAGGCCGATGGGCACACGGTCTTCCAGTATCCGAACGCGCCACTGCCCTTTATCGGTGCGGCCGACCGCGCGTCCTTCTATCAGCTCAAGACCATGCTGCAGGGCGTGGTCGCGCGTGGCACCGCGCGCGCGATCGGCGGGCTTTCGCCGTATCTCGCCGGCAAGACCGGAACCACTGAGGATGGAGTTGACGGCTGGTTCATCGGCTTCACCAACGACGTGACCATCGCCGTGTGGGTCGGTTACGACAACGGCGACGGTAAGCGCCGTTCGCTCGGTTCGACCGCGACTGGCGCGCGTGTGGCGTTGCCGATCTTCGAGCCGATCTTGCAGACGGTGTGGGCGCAGGGCATCGCGCCCAAGGCGCCCCTCGCCGGGCCCTCGCCGGACGCCAAGCGTAATCTCGTGGATATTCCAATCGATTATTACGGCGGCACCCGTATTGGCGGTGCCCGCCAGTACGGCCAATACGGCGATAACACCGGACAAACCTTTATCGAGCACTTCCGCGTCGGCCCGGATGGCAAAGTTGCTGACACGCAGTATCAGCTTATCGCGCGCGGCGAAGCCGATGCTCCGCGCGGCTATCCGGGAGAGCAACAGGAGCAGAGTTGGGGCGCCTGGGGTTGGGGGCAACGGCAGCAAGGCTACCAACAGCAGCAGCAGCAGTCGCGCGGCTTCTTCCCCTGGGACAATAATTGGGACGACCGTCGGCAAGATCGTCGAGGCTACCAGCAGCAGGATCGTCGCGGCTCGTGGAGCGGATGGCCGTTCTAAAAAGCCCGGACCAATGGAAATTGACCCAATGCGGAAACGGTACGCGATTGCGCTGGTCGCTCTCCTCGGAATGGTGTGCGCCGCGCGCGCTGAAGAGTTTCGCATCGACGAGGCGGGCTCACCGCCGAATTGGGATGTGGCGGCAATCAAGCCCGGCGTGATTGCTTTCAGCGATGGCGCGCCGAATGCTGCCGGTGTCGCAACCATGCTGACGTTTACCGAGTGGGGCAAAACCCAACCGGCGCAGAAAAAATTCTTGGCGCTTTATCCGAGCTATAACGAGCCAACCATCACCAAGGCCTCGAGTTCCGATGCGCCCGCGGGGCCGGTGCTGGAAAAGCTCGACATGTATGTCGCGCAGGCGCGCTTCATCCTCAATCGGGCGCCCGCCACGCTTAATCTTGCTCACTATGTCGCGCTGCCGTTCCTGGAGAAGATCGATCCAGCGATCAAGCACAAGACGATCGCCGCCGGCGACATCTCTCCGCTCACCGACCCCCAGGGCACCGGCAATGCCAATCCCGACCGCAAGTGGTGCACGGGGCGCACGCCGCTGATCTGCATCGGGTCGACCTACAAGCTCGAAGGCAAGATCCCGCTTGGCGTGATGCTGGTCAACAAGTTGCGCGACACCCCCAAGAAGGTCTCCGACCATATCGACTTTCAGGGCGAGATGTCGGCCGTGGCGGCGAGCGACGCCGATCAAGCCGGCTTGAAGGATCTGACCGGTCTCGACGCGCCGGTCGCCGGCGTGCTCGAGCAGAACATTTTCTACGTCAATCAGATCCTGAAATTCGGCAAGCTGCTCGCAGTCTTCCAGGCGAACCCGGCCGATGCGAACAAGACCGTGGTCACCGCCTATATGGTCCTGGCGGTTCCTGAGAGCGTGTTCGATAAGAAAAAGGATTTCGAGAAGGTGCCGGTGTTGCGCAATCTCGTACCCGCGTCGGTGCTGATGGGGCAATCCTCGTTCAATTCCGGCGACTCGATCAGCGCCGGCTTGCCGAAATACGCCCGCAACGAGATCAGGACCATCGCCAATCTGCTGGCGGCGGATAAATAATCTCTGGTCTGTCATCGTTCGGCGCAGCGACGCGCCTAGAGGCGCTTGTTCTTCTCCCGCTAGTTGATCTGGTCTTGCCGAGAACGCCGCTTTTCCGCATGGATTGTCCAATCAAGTTCGGCAGCCACGGAATCATGCGATGCGAAAGACGATGCCCAAGACTTGGGAATTTTGGATCGATCGCGGCGGCACCTTCACCGACGTGATCGGCCGGCGGCCGGACGGCAAGCTCGTCACCCATAAGCTCCTGTCGGAAAACCCCGAGGCCTACCGCGACGCCGCCGTTGCCGGCATCCGTCATTTGCTCGGGCTCGAGCCGGACGAGCCTATTCCGCCCGCTCACATCGGCGCCGTGAAGATGGGTACGACGGTCGCCACCAATGCGCTCCTTGAGCGCAAGGGCGAGCGCACGCTTCTTCTCATCACCAAAGGCTTTCGCGATGCGCTCCGCATCGGCTACCAGGCGCGCACCGACATTTTCGCCAAGCATATTATCAAGCCCGAGATGCTGTATGAGCGCGTGATCGAAATCGATGAGCGCGTGCGCGCCGACGGCACCGTCGAGCGCGCGCCGGATGCGGATGCGGTCCGCGCCGAGCTTGCGCGCGCTAAGGATGACGGGTTGCGCGTTGTCGCCGTCGTGCTGATGCATGCCTATCGCTACAGCGCCCACGAACAACAAGTCGCGGCGCTCGCCCGCGAAGCGGGTTTTACGCAAGTTTCCGCCAGTCACGAGGTTTCACCGCTGATCAAGCTCGTCGGTCGGGGCGACACGACCGTGGTCGACGCGTATCTGTCGCCGATCCTGGGGCGGTACGTGGCGCAGGTGAGCGACGAGCTCACCCCTCTCTCCCGCACAGCGCAAAAACCCTCCCCACAAGGGGGAGGCAGGCAGCCAGGCTCCGCCGCCGAAAACCGACTCATGTTTATGATGTCGTCGGGCGGTCTGACGGCGGCGGATCTGTTTCGCGGCAAGGACGCGATCTTGTCCGGTCCGGCCGGCGGCGTCGTCGGCATGGCCGAAACCGGGCGCCAGGCTGACTTCGAGCGGCTGATCGGCTTCGACATGGGCGGCACCTCGACCGACGTGTCGCATTTTGCCGGCGACTATGAGCGCACCTTTGAGACCGAAGTTGCCGGCGTGCGCATGCGCGCGCCGATGATGCTCATCCACACGGTGGCGGCCGGCGGCGGCTCGATCCTGCATTTCGATGGGGCGCGGTTTCGCGTTGGTCCCGATTCGGCCGGCGCCAATCCGGGGCCGAAATGCTATCGGCGCGGCGGGCCGCTCGCGGTGACCGACGCTAACGTCATGCTCGGCAAGCTTCTTCCCGATTTCTTTCCGCAGATTTTCGGACCTCGGCAAAACGAGCCGCTCGATGCCGACGCGGTGCGCCTGGCTTTCACGGCGCTGGCGAAGGAAGCCGGAGGCCAGCACACGCCCGAACAGGTCGCCGACGGCTTCATTAAGATCGCGGTCGAGAACATGGCGAACGCGATCAAGAAGATTTCCGTGCAGCGTGGCTATGACGTGACCCGCTATGCGCTTAACTGCTTCGGCGGCGCCGGCGGCCAGCATGCCTGTCTGGTCGCCGACGCGCTCGGCATGACCAGCGTGCTTGTTCATCCGTTCTCGTCACTGCTGTCAGCCTACGGCATGGGGCTTGCCGATATCCGCAGTGTCCGCCAGCAGGCGGTCGAGGCGCCGTTGGACGACGGCGTGCGCGCCACGCTCGAGAAAGTGGCGGGGAAGCTCGCGGACGCTGCAGCCGGTGAAGTTGCCGGACAGGGTGTGGCTCCTGAAAAGATCAAGATCTATGTCCGTGCGCACATTCGCTATGCCGGTACGGATACAGCGTTGATTGTAGATGCGGGCAAACTTTCATTCCCCTCCCCACAAGGGGGAGGGGAAGCGCCGGCCGCATCGCAGAAAATAAAAAATACCTTCGAGCGCATGCACAAGGCGCGCTTCGGCTTCATCGATCGGACGAAAGCGCTGGTGCTGGAAGCCGTGTCGGTGGAAGCGGTCGGCGGCGGCGCCCGTTTCAACGAGCGCGCGCAAAAAATCACACGCCGAAAGCTTCCGGCACCGGCGCGGCGCACGCGTTTCTTCTCCGGCGGAAAATGGCATCGCGCCAGTGTTTACACGCGGGATAAGCTTGTGCCGGGTGACAAGATTGCCGGTCCCGCCATCATTATCGAACCGCATCAGACCGTCGTCGTCGAACACGGCTGGCAAGCCGTGCTGACCGCGAAAAATCATCTGGTGCTCAAGCGAATTAAGAAACTCGCGCGCGTGCGCGCGATCGGCACCCGCGCCGATCCGGTGATGTTGGAGGTGTTCAACAATCTGTTCATGTCGATCGCCGAGCAAATGGGCGTGGCGCTGCAGAAGACCGCCTATTCGGTCAATATCAAGGAGCGGCTCGATTTCTCCTGCGCCGTATTCGATGCCGACGGCTCGCTGGTGGCCAATGCCCCGCATATGCCGGTGCATCTCGGCTCCATGGATCGCGCGGTCGAAACCATCATCCGCGAGAACAAGGGCAAGATCCGGCCGGGCGACGTCTACGCGATCAACGCGCCTTATAATGGCGGCACGCATCTGCCGGATATCACGGTCTGTACGCCGGTGTTCGATGGCCACAAGATCCTGTTCTGGGTCGCTGCGCGCGGGCATCACGCCGATGTCGGCGGCATCTCGCCGGGCTCGATGTCGCCGAACGCGACGACCATCGGCCAGGAGGGCGTCTATATCGATAACTTCAAGCTGGTCGATCGCGGCCGCTTCCGCGAGAAGGAGATTTTGGCGCTGCTCACCGGCGGCGATTATCCGGCGCGCAATCCGGTGCAGAACATTGCCGATCTCAAGGCACAGATCGCCGCCAACGAGAAGGGCGTGCAGGAATTGCGCAAGATGGTGCGGCACTTCACGCTGCCGGTGGTGCGTGCCTATATGCGCCACGTGCAGGACAATGCCGCCGAAAGCGTACGCCGCGTCATCGACCGGCTGCACGATTCGTCGTTCACCTCCGAGATGGATCAGCGCACCGTCATCAAGGTGCGGATCGCGGTCGATCGGAAAAAGCGCGAAGCCACCGTGGATTTCACTGGCACCAGCGCGCAGCAGGCGACGAACTTCAATGCGCCCGAGCCGGTCACCCGCGCGGCCGTGCTCTACGTCTTCCGCGTCATGGTCGACGACGACATTCCGATGAATGCCGGCTGTCTGCGCCCGATCCGCATCGTCGTTCCCAAAAAATCACTGTTGTCGCCGGAATTCCCCGCCGCGGTGGTGGCCGGCAATGTGGAAACCTCGCAGGAGGTGACCAATTGCCTGTTTGGTGCGCTCGGCGCTATGGCGGCCGCGCAGGGCACCATGAACAATCTGAATTTCGGCAACGCGCGCTACCAGTATTACGAGACGATCTGCTCCGGCTCGCCGGCCGGCCCCGGCTTTCCGGGCACCGATGCTGTGCACACGCACATGACCAACACGCGCCTCACCGATCCGGAGGTCCTGGAGTTTCGCTATCCGGTGCTGCTCGAGGATTTTCACATCCGTAAAGATTCCGGTGGTCACGGCGAATGGAACGCGGGCGACGGCATCCGCCGTACCATCCGCTTTCTGGAGCGCATGGATTGCACCATCCTGTCCGGCCACCGCCGCGTGCCGCCGTTCGGGCTCGCGGGCGGAGAAGACGGTCAGGTCGGACGGAACTCTGTGCGTCGGAAAGACGGCCACATCGAGGATCTCAGAGGCTGCGACGC
The DNA here is from genome assembly GCA_963818155.1 of uncultured Alphaproteobacteria bacterium. GTDB lineage: Bacteria > Pseudomonadota > Alphaproteobacteria > Rhizobiales > Xanthobacteraceae > BOG-931. The sequence goes on along the minus strand of CAWFRC010000008.1, from coordinate 246,189 downwards.
CACGGAGCTTGAAGCCGGAGAGGCGATCATCATCCAGTCGCCGACTGCTGGCGGGTATGGGAAGCCGCGTGGCGGATGACTGCGCGTGAGGTAGTGAGCGTGCCCCACTCGTCATTGCGAGCGGAGCGAAGCAATCCAGCGGCTCGCCAGACTGGATTGCTTCGTCGCTGATGCTCCTCGCAATGACGAGGATTTGGCACGCACGTTCAATGCGCGTCCGCAGCCGCGCCGACCTTCGGCGGCCGCCGCAGCAAGACCACCAGACAGGCAAAGCCACCGAACAACAGGCACAGCATCAAGAACACGTCGGCAAAGGCCATCACCCTCCCCTGTTGCCGCACGAACAGAAAAAGCTGCTTGAGCGCCATGTTGTCCGCATTGGAGCCGGGCATGCGGGCGGCGAAGCCGGTGAGCGCCTCCATGACCGGGCGGCGCGCCCAGGTGATCGAATCGTGCAGGCGCGCCAGATGCAGGTCGATGCGCTTGTCGAGCACGGTGTTGAGTCCGGCAAGGCCGACGGCGCCGCCGAGATTGCGGGTGAGATTGAACAAGCCTGAAGCGTTCTTGAGCCGTTCCGGAGCGAGCGTACCCAGCGAGATGTTGGTAATCGGCACGATGGCGAACATCATGCCGAAGCCGCGCAGCAATTGCGGCACAAAGAGCTGCCAGAAGTCCCAATCCCTGGTCAGGTAGGTCATCTGCCAGTTGCTCAACGCGACGACCGCAAAGCCGAACGCCAGCATCCAGCGCGCATCGACCTTGGTCATCAGCCGGCCGACCAGCGGCGCGGTCAAAAACATGGTGGCGCCGGAGATGAACAGCGTCTGCCCAATCATCAGCGCATTGAAGCCGCGGATCTGCGCCAGATAAATCGGATAGAGATACGTCAGGCCGTAAAGCCCGATGCCGAGCACGAACGAAAACATGCTGCCGACGGCAAAGTTGCGATCGCTGAACGCGCGCAAATCCACGATTGGCTGCCGTGCCGTCAGCACGCGCGCGAAGAAGATCACCGCCGAGCATGCCGAGATCACCGCGGCAGTGAAAACAGTCTCATCCTCGAACCAGTCGTAGCGCGGTCCGTCTTCCAGCACATATTCGAGTGCGCCCAGGAACAGCGCCATGAAGATGAGACCGACCCAGTCAAAGCGCTCGAACAGCGCCAGATTGGGCTTGTCGAAATCGATCAGCGTGGCTGCGGCAATCGTCACCACGATGCCGGGCACGATGTTGATGAAGAACAGCCAATGCCATGACGCCAGATCGGTCAGGTAGCCGCCGACGGTCGGCCCAATGGTCGGAGCGAGCGTGGCCACGAGCCCGATGATCGGCGTGACCACCGGCTGCTTCGAGCGTGGAAAAATCGTGTAGGCCGCGGCGAACACCGTCGGCACCATGCCGCCGCCGATGAAGCCCTGCACCGCCCGCCAGACGATCATCTGGTTCATGGTCGAGGTCAGCCCGCACATCAGGCTCGCGACCGTGAAGCCGGCTGCGGCGCCAGCAAACATGATGCGGGTCCCGAGCGCGCGCGAGAGAAAGCCGGAGAGCGGAATGGCAACCACTTCAGCCATCAGATACGAAGTCTGCACCCAGGTGACTTCGTCTGCGGAAGCCGCGAGCCCGGCCTGAATTTCGTTGAGCGAAGCCGACACCACCTGGATGTCGAGGAACGCCATGAACATGCCGAAGCACATGGCCACGAAGGCGACGACGCGCATCGGATCGACGCGCTCGCCGGCGGGCGCAGCCGGCGGGAGCGCAACGCGTGCGGGCGTGGCGGTCCCGGCGGTGATGGTGGCGGCGCTGGCCATCGGCGATCAGCCCTACGGATCAGCGCGCCGAAGCGCTCATGGTCTGAAGCGGCTTTGCGTTTTCGGCGAAAGCGCTGGTCTTGGTGTTGACGCTCACCACCACCGACATGCCGGGGCGCAGCAATCCTTCGCGCGCGACCTCGCGCGGCACGTGGATGCGTACCGGCAGGCGTTGCACGATCTTGGTGAAGTTGCCGGTGGCGTTGTCGGGCGGCAGCAGCGAGAATACGGCGCCGGAGGCGGGCGAGAAGCTTTCCACGACGCCTTCGATCGTATGCTCGGGGAGCGCATCGACGGCGATGGAAACCGTTTGCCCCGGGCGCAGATGCGCCACCTGCGTCTCCTTGAAGTTCGCCGTGACGTAAACGTCTTCGAGCGGCACCACGCTCGCGAGCCGCTGGCCGGTCTGCACATAGTCGCCGACCTGTACGGCGCGATTGCCGACCACGCCGTCGATCGGCGCGCGGATGACGGTGAAGGAAAGGTCGCGCTCAGCCTTAGCGAGCGCGGTCTTGAGCTCGTTGAGCGTCGAGATCGCCTCCTGCTTTTGACCCTTGAGCACCTCGACATTGGCGGTCGCGGAATCGATTGCGGCCTTGGCACCCTGCACCGCGGCGACCGACTGGTCGCGATTGGCCTGCGCCTGCTCCTGCAGTTGCCGGCTCGACCAGTCGTGCGCGACCAGCGCGTTCTGCCGCCCGAGTTCGAGCTCCATCCGCCGTTCGGCGGCCTGGGCAGAGACCAGTTGCGTGCGCGTTTGCTCGACCGCCGCTTCCTGGGCGGCAATCTGGTGCGCCATGCGGGCCACGGTCGCTTGTTGGGTCGCGACTTTCTCGCGCGCGGAATCGACCGCGAGGCGATAATCGCCGTCGTCGATGGTGGCGATGACATCGCCGGCATGCACGACCGTATTGTCGATCACCGGAACGCTTGCGACGTAGCCGGCGACCTTGGCGGCAAGCGTCGTGTTGTAGGCCTGCACATAAGCGTCGTCAGTGGTCACCAAGAAGCGGCCGAGTGTCAGATAGCGGTAGCCGAACCAGCCGCCGGTGCCGGCGGCGATCAGCGCGACGACAGCAAGAACGAGGCCGCGCCGGGAACGCTTCGGCCGAACAGGAGACGCCGCCGCGCCTGCGACACCTGCGATAGTGGGGGCAGCAGGATCGCGGGGCGCGGCGGCAGGGGAGACCGTGGCGGGACTGTCCGCCTCGGCTCGCTGGAGCTCTGTCGGATTGGCTTGATCGGCCGGTTGCGCTTGCGCCATCGCAACATCCTCGGCGGAGGCTTGGCCCTCTTCGCCGTCACTATCCTGGTTGCGATACATGCGGCCCCTCCTCTGGTCGCCGTCAGGCGACATGACCGAACCGTTCGGTCATTATCTCAGGGGCATTATCCAAGTCAATATTGACCGAACGGTTCGGTCAACTTATTTTAGCTGCCGAATCGCGAGCAGCTGGGTAGTCATTACTGATTGCCCGCGGGCTGGGCAGATAGCCAAAAGGCTTTCGAAATGAGTGAGTTAGCTATTTTGGAACGATCCGCGGCCGCGTCCGACGAGGATAGCGCCAAGCGCCGTCAGATCGTCAGCGGCGCCCGCGCGGTATTTCTGTCGCAAGGCTTCGATGCCGCCAGCATGAACGACATCGCTCGTGCCGCCGGGGTCTCCAAGGGCACGCTCTATGTCTATTTCAAAGACAAAGAGCAGCTGTTCGAAGCGATTGTCGAACAGGAATGTGAAACCCAGGCGGAAGGCATCTTCGATTTTGATCCCGACGACCACGATGTCGAGGCGGTGCTCACGCGCCTGGGCTTTGGCTACATCCGCTTTCTCTGTCGGCCCGAAAAGGCCTCCGCCATCCGCGTCGTCATCGCGATCGCGGAGCGCATGCCGGAGCTGGGGCGCAGAATTCTACGAGCGCGGCCCCGGCAAGGGCATCGCGAAGCTCGCCGCCTACATCAAGGCGCAAGTCGACGCCGGCGTTCTCGTGGTGGAGGATTGCGAGGTCGCTGCCGCGCAACTCATCGAGGCGTATCAAGCAATGCTGTTCAAATCGATGGTGTTCAATTTCGTGCGCGAGCCGAGCGAAGAGCAGATCGCGCGCGTCGTGCCGATTGCGGTGAAGGTTTTTCTCGCCGCTTATCGGGCGCCGAAAGCTTAAAGTCTTGAGCGGATGCTCCTAAGCTTAGCTCAATGAGCAACGATTTGCTCAATGTCCGTCCTGTCGCGGAAAGCAGACATCCGGGTGGACGTTGCAAAGTGCGCTCTTCCTCGCGCGAGCCGGCTACCATCGGCGCGCCCGCGTAATCTGATGAGACAACAGCTCGTCGATCTCCAACGACGGACTTCGGTGCATTTAGATCGCGATCGCCGGATACTCGCGATGCCATTGCGTGCTGCGCTCGAAAGCCTCGGCGATCCTGAGTACGGTCTCCTCATCGAAGGGCTTACCGACGATCTGAAGACCGATAGGCATTCCTTCAGGCGAGAAGCCGCACGGCACCGATATCGCGGGAAGCCCTGAAATGTTGAAGGGAGCGCAGAACCTAGCTGAAACTCCGAACACAAACTCCTCGCGCGAGCCTATCCGGGACGTGGTCTGTCCTATCTTCAGCGCAGTCGTGGGTTGTGTCGGCGTAACGAGAACGTCGATATCCTTCATGACCAGCCTGAAGGCGTTCTTAATCGCGAGCCGAGAGCGCTGGGCATTAATGTAGGTCGTCGCAAGCGTCAACTCGCCCGCTTCGAGCAATAGGCGCGTTTCATCGCTGAATAACTCGGGCGTATCCCGCATCGCCTGCTGGTGGTAGGTACTGGCCTCCGACATCGCGATCGCCAGCATGCAGTCCAGCACCCCATCCAGGTCGGGAATGGAGACTGGAACGGCTTTCGCGCCGATCGCTTCCAAATCTGCGATGGCGGTGCGGACTGCTTCTTCGACCCAGGGCTCCACGTCGTCGAAGAAATAATTGCTCGGAACACCTAGGCGAACGTTCCTGATATCGCTGCTCAAGGCACGAGCATAGTTTGGAACGGCAACGTCCTTGGTGTGCGGGTCAAGCGGATCCGGGCCGGCCATCACGCCAAGAAGGATGGCTAGGTCGCGCACCGTTCGCGCCATGGGTCCCGCGTGATCGAGGGACCAGGAAAGGACGGCGACGCCCGCCTTGCTAACCCGGCCGTAGGTCGGCTTTATTCCTACGATCCCGTTTGCCGCGGCGGGAGCGCGGATCGACCCGCCGGTGTCGCTGCCGGTCGCCGCGAAGCATAGGCCAGCGGCCATTGCCGCGCCAGACCCGCCGCTCGACCCCGATGGAATGTGGTTCAGGTTCCAGGCGTTCTTTGTTGGACGCGAGTCAAAGCCGAACGCGAATTCGTGCGTGGTAACTTTGCCCAGGATGATCGCGCCGGCTTCGCGAAACTTGCTGACGACAGTGGAGTCTGCGGCCGGCACGTAGTTCTCGCGCACCTTGGAGCAAGCCGTGGTCCGGACACCCTTGGTATCGTAGATGTCCTTGATAGCTATCGGCACGCCGTGCAGGGGTCCACGATAGCCGCCATTGGCTATGTCCTTCTCCGCCTGTCTGGCGGAGCTGATCGCGTTATCCCTCAAGACCGTCACGTAGGACTGAAGCTTCGGATCAATCCGTGCGATGCGATCAAGCATCATTTCGGTAAGCGCGACCGGAGACAGCGTTCTGGTCGAAATACCATTCGCAATCGCGGCGATATCGAGTTTCCAGCAGTCCGAAACGTCCTTCATGATGCCGGCCCTCAGCGTGCGTCGAAGTAAACAGCAAGCGGCGCGTCGTCCTTCAGCGCCGATGCTTTCTTTAGGACGCTGTCTCGAATTTCAGTAAGCAGCGACACGATCGACTGGCTATGCTCCGGCGCAATACGCAAGCCAAGCAACGTCGCGTTACGCTCAACGTCGTCGGGTTTCATCTCCGTCTTGCTCATTAAATCCTAGCCTCCGAAGAACTGTGACGCTCGATTGCTCGGCTGCCCGACACGAGCGGCCTCGCCTTACGAGCCGATGAATTCGATTGCGTCGGATAACGAACTGAGTGTTCGCACGTCTTTGTGCAGTCCGTATTCTTCTGGTTGGTTCGACCGGTTCACCCAAAACGCCCGAAACCCGAATGTGTGCGCCCCGGCAACATCCCAAGCGTTGGAAGAAAAGAAACAGGCTTCACCGGGAGATTGAACCTTCAGCGCCGATGTCGCTATTTGATAGGCCGCAGGGTCGGGCTTGTATACGCGCACCTCTTCAATCGAGAGGCATTCGTCGATCAGGTCTCTGATACCCGCGGATTCCACCGCGTGCTGGAGCATGAATGGAGAACCATTCGACAGGATGGCAATCTTAATACCGGCTGCGCGAAATCTGCGTAGCACGCCCGGGATCTCGTCGTACGCGTCAAGCGCCAGGTAGCTTTCCAGGAGCGCGCGCTTCAATCGATCGTCGCTGACCTGGTAAATCGCCAACGCGTAGTCCAGCGCCCTTTGGGTCAACTGCCAGAAGTCGACGTGTCGGCGCATGAGGGACTGGACCCAGGAGTACTCGAGTTGTTTGGCGCGCCAAAGATTTGAAATTTCAGCGGCTGCCTTGCCCATCGAATTCGCGTGTCTGGCAACCGCGGAGTGAACATTAAAGAGCGTGCCGTAGGCATCAAATATACAGGCAGCCTCACCTTGCGACGTCATGGCAGCCATCCTCCGATTCTCTCGGGTAACGCCATTGCGCCTGGGCTCTCACTCGTATAACTACAATAACCGGTTATATTGGTTCGTCAAGTCACGTAACTTGGCAGATCCGCAGGCATAACGAGCAGTGTGGACCTGCGGTCCAAACAACATTAGAGATCGCGGCGTTCTGGGGGACGCGAGCGGAATTCGCAGGCCACAAGGTGATGTCGCAACCAAAACTGAACTTCCGTTTCAACGCCGGACGTCTTTCGCTCAACCTCGTCTGCACCTTGCGTTACCGGCCATCGAAAAATCTCGAGCTGCTCGAGGAGCCGTCGGATCTCTCACGTTGGCTATTCGAGGCGAATGCCGTCAACCAGCTCGCCTCCGCTACTCCGGCACAATTGGATGATGCCAGGAGGTTGCGCAAATCGATCCTCGAAATCGCCTCCCTGATGAACGAAGGCAAGTCAGCCGACCGAAGGGCCGTGGCGGTGATCAACGAGTTCGCGGCCGTACCGCAGCCAAAGCTGCAACTCGATTTCCGGAGTTGGCAGCCAAAGTATCTCACCGACGCGCCAATCGATGCCGGATTGTCCGCCGTGGCACGGGATGCCATCGATCTGTTCACGGGACCGCAGTCGAAGTTGATCCGCACTTGCGCAGAGCCCGCGTGCCGTATGCTCTTCGTGGACTCTTCTCCAGGTGCCCGGCGGCGTTGGTGTTCGATGACGCGATGCGGGAGCCGCTCGAAGGGGGCCGCTTTCCGCGTCAGGCAGGAGGGGCGCAGAGTTTAGACGGCACGCCTTGCATACGATGACCTTCGCGTAAACGGGTGTTCATCTCTCACCCTGCTCATCGCCTGGCTCATTCTCGTCGCCGGCGTTTTGATTCGCGGTATCTGAGGCGCTCTGCTTTTACGCTACTGAGTCAGTGCGAGCGTTTAAGCAGGGCAGCTTCCGCCGCCAAGACGTGATCGATTTGAAAATAAAGTGTTTGGCCTACGCCGTCTTTATCGATGACGTCGAGCACGTCGTAATTGTGCCCGGCATTTGCGATCACAGCCTGCTGTTGGCGACGCAGGCCGAGAACGCCGATGAGGCTGTATTCCTCGTGGACGGTGATGACTGTGAAGGCCGTCTCTGGAGTTTTGCCGTCGCCGGTCCGGATTGACCGGAGAAGGCCGATAGCGATGGCATGCTGCTTTTTCGCTTCGTCCGTATTTCCGAGCTTTGTATTGGCGATATCGCTGACGACATGCGCGTCGATGTCGACGTAGTTTTCTTCGAGAATGAGGTTCGCCTGCACGATGGCAGCCGCATAGTCGTTGGCCCGAAGCGCCTCATTCATGGCCTTGCGGGTTGCCGCGGACTTCATGCCCGTCACGTCAAAATTCGCGGTCTCCGCATAAGCAAAACGAAACGCCTGCCAATCCACTGGTTGACCCGATTTTGCAGCCTTCAGGAAATCTTGATATTTGGAATTCGCGTCATCTGCGGCAACTGCGGCCGCCGAAGAAACCAGCAGCAAAGCTAGGATTGTTATGCGGCGGAGCATGGATGGTTTTCCGTATTCGCGGACGAACGTCACCGTATGGTTGTGCATCGAAACGGCGGTTGTGTCTATTGTGTCGACAGTAGATCGAGCCCAAATTTCCCCGCCTCACTTCCCGAGAACAAAGTCCAACAGTCCCTGAAAGTCGCTCGCTGTCGCGTCGGCTTTCAGTCCGAGTTCTTCCGCCGGCACGTTGAAGCGATTCACCCAGAAGGTCGGATAGCCGAAGCTCTTGGCGCCATAGGCGTCCCAGGCCCCGAACGCCGCGAAGGCAATCTCGTCTTTTGCCAGATGCAGCCGTTCCATGCCGAGCGCATAGGCGCGCGGATCGGGCTTGTAGGTCTGGTTCACTTCAGTGCTAAGGAGATCGTCGAACAGGTCGGCGATGCCGGCGTGCTCGGCGTTGGCTCGCAGCATGGCCGTGCTGAAAACCGAGATAGTGATGATGCGCACGCCGGCGGCTTTGAGCTTGCGCAAACCCTCCGCTGCGTCGGGCCAAAGTTTCAGATTTAAATAAGCATCGAGCAGGCGTTTCCGCACACCGGCCTTAAGCTCCAGATGCATCGCTTCGGCGGTGTACACCAGCGCGTCTTCGGTCACCGCGAAGAAATCGGCATAGCGGCCGGTGATGGTGCGCAAATAGCAATATTCGAACTGTTTGGCGCGCCACAGGCGCGTGAACTCGGCGCTCTTACCCGGAAATGCCTTCTCGACCCCGGGAACGATGGAGTTCGCGTCGAAAATGACGAAATAGTCGAATGCTACAGCTTTGAAGCGCGGCGTCGGCTGCGCCTCTGCTGCGGGCGCCGCGATGGCCAGGCTCAAAGCGATTGCCATCCAGGCCGCGGGCGACGACCACGTCATGCGCTACCTCTGCGGGACTTGTTGCTGTGGCGTTGGCGGCGGATTCTCGGCCGGCCGGCGTGAAATCGAATAGCGCATGTCGACATTGCTGCCTTGCCAAAAAAATGTGTAGTCGATGTTGGTCGCATTGCCGTCGGACGGCAGCGTGACGTTGCAGACGACCTGCTTTTTGTCGCTGGAAACAGTCTTGATCGCGTCCTCACGCAAGGGGCCGAGCTTGAGTTGGTCGAGGACGCCGTTGAGCGTGGCTTTGGCGCGCGAGGAATCGCAGTCCGGCAGGGTGAAACGTTCGTGTATGCCGCGATAGATCAGCACGCCGGCGATGGCGAGCGCCGGTATGCCGATCAGGCGAAACAGCGTCCGGGTTGAATTATTCTGCGGCGGTTGGCGTGGCGCAGACCAGCGCCGGGCGCGCAGCGGTCGCTGGTCGTTGGGAGGAGGGGCGTCCGCCATCGGCTCCCGCCTATTCGGCTTTGACGATCGCTTCCGTCATCTTCTTGGCGTCGCCGAGCAGCATCATGGTGTTGTCGCGATAGAACAACGGATTGTCGATGCCGGCGTAGCCGGAAGCGAGCGATCGTTTGTTGAACATCACGGTGCCGGCTTTCCATACCTGCAGCACCGGCATGCCGTAGATCGGCGATTTCGGATCGTCTTCCGCCGCCGGATTGGTCACGTCGTTGGCGCCGATCACATAGGCAACGTCGGCCTGGGCGAACTCAGAGTTGATGTCCTCGAGCTCGAACACTTCGTCGTAGGGCACGTTGGCTTCGGCGAGCAGCACGTTCATGTGACCGGGCATGCGGCCGGCGACCGGATGGATGGCGTATTTGACCTCGACCCCGTGCGCCTTGAGCTTGTCGGCCATCTCGCGCAAGGCATGCTGCGCCTGCGCCACCGCCATGCCGTAACCGGGCACGATGATGACCTTGGATGAGTTCTTGAGCAGATACGCAGCATCGTCGGCCGAGCCGATCTTCACCGGCCGATGCTCGGCCTCGCCGCTCGGGCCGGCGACTTCGCCGCCGAAGCCGCCGAGGATGACCGAGATGAACGAGCGGTTCATGCCCCGGCACATGATGTAGGACAGGATCGCGCCCGATGAGCCGACCAGTGCGCCGGTGATGATCAGCGCCGAATTGCCGAGCGTGAAGCCGATGCCGGCGGCCGCCCAGCCGGAATAGGAATTGAGCATCGAGATCACGACCGGCATGTCGGCGCCGCCGATCGGGACGATGATGAGCACGCCGAGCAGGAACGAAACCGCGGCGATCAGCCAAAACGCCGTGTAGTGCTGCGCCTCGAAGAACCAGACGATCAGCGCGACGAGCGCGATCGCGAGCGCGATGTTGATGGCGTGCCGGGCCGGCAACAGGATCGGCTTGCCGCTCATCCGTCCGGACAGTTTCAGAAAGGCGATGATCGAGCCGGTAAACGTGACGGCGCCGATAGCGACGCCCAGCGACATTTCGATCAAGCTCTGGCCGTGGATGGCGCCTTCGCTGCCGATGTCGAAGGCGGCGGGCGCATACAGCGCGCCGGCGGCAACCAGCACGGCCGCCATGCCGACCAGCGAGTGAAACGCCGCCACCAGTTCGGGCATCGACGTCATCGGCACGCGCCGTGCGATCACGGCGCCGAGCCCGCCGCCGATCGCGACCGCGATGATCACCAGCGCCCAAGCGCCGAGCCCGGCCGGCGGATGCGCGGCGAGCGTGGTGGCGACCGCGATCGCCATGCCGATCATGCCGAACAGGTTGCCGCGCCGGCTGGTGTCGGGATGTGACAGCCCGCGCAGCGCCATAATGAACAGCACGCCCGCGATCAGATAAGCCACCGCGGCGAGGTTAGCGCTCATCGGTCAATCTCCTGCCGCGCCGCGTTATCGCTTCGGCTTTTTTTGGAACATCGCCAGCATGCGCTGGGTCACCAGAAAGCCGCCAAAAATATTCACTGAGGCAAAGATTAGCGCCACGAAGCCGAAGGCGCGCGCCCAGATCGGCCCGGAATTGTCGGCGACAAGGCGAACGCCGACCGCGAGCAGCGCACCGACCACGATCACCGAGGAGATGGCGTTGGTCACCGACATCAGCGGCGTATGCAACGCCGGCGTCACCGACCACACCACATAGTAGCCGACGAACACGGCGAGCACGAAAATCGACAGCCGGAACACGAATGGATCGACCGCGTCGGGGACCGCCTGAATGGCGCCGCCGCTCGCGGTCGCAATGATGTCGAGCTGCGCGAGAACCGACAGGGTCACCATCAGGAGCCTCCTATGCTTCGTCGGGCGCGGGCATAGCCGTTTGAAGAACGGCGTCGCTTCGCTCGCCTACGCCCCGCGTATCCATGCTGGCGTGCCACAACCCAGGAGGCTGCGTGAACTCGCCGCGTCGCATGGATTGCCGGGTCAAGCCCGGCAGTGACGATGGGGGGTGTTGCGGCGTCAGCGCCATTGCTCCAATGCCCTACGCTGCGCTCTTCGGCTTGAAATTCGGATGCACGATCGCGCCGTCGCGCGTCAGCGCCGTCGCTTTCACGATATCGTCGTCCCAATTGATCGCCAGCGTCTTGGTCTTCTTGTCGATCAGCACATCGAGGAAGGCCAAAAGATTCTTGGCATAGAGGCTGGACGCTGTGGCGGCGAGCCGGCCCGGCACGTTGCTAAAACCAACGATCTTGACGCCGCCAGTTTCGGTAACCGCGTCGGCCTTGACGCCTTCGACATTGCCGCCGCGCTCGACCGCGAGATCGACGATCACTGAGCCGGGGCGCATCGAGGCCACCATCTCCTTGGAGATCAGGCGCGGCGCCGGCCGTCCGGGAATGAGCGCGGTGGTGATGACGATGTCCTGCTTCTTGACGTGGTCGGCCACCAAAGCGGCTTGTTTGGCCTGATATTCCTTCGACATTTCCTTGGCGTAGCCGCCGGCGGTTTCGGCTGCCTTGAACTCATCGTCCTCTACGGCGACGAACTTGGCGCCCAAGCTTTCGACCTGCTCTTTCGCTGCCGGGCGTACGTCAGTCGCGGTTACGACCGCACCGAGACGCCGCGCCGTCGCGATCGCCTGCAGGCCGGCGACGCCGGCGCCCATGACGAAGACCTTCGTGGCCGGCACCGTGCCTGCCGCGGTCATCATCATCGGCAGCGCGCGCCCATATTCGGCGGCGGCGTCGATCACGGCGCGGTAGCCGGCGAGATTGGCCTGGCTCGAAAGCACGTCCATCACCTGCGCGCGGGTGATGCGCGGCAGCAATTCCATGGCGAAGGCGGTAACACCGGCATCCGCCATGGCGCGCAGCGCCTCGTCGTGGCCGTAGGGATCCATGATGCCGATCACGATCGCGCCGCGCTTATAGCGCGTGAGCTCCGCCGCCTGCGGCCGTCGTACCTTGAGCACGATGTCGGCGCCGCTCACGGCGTCCGCGGCGACCGTTGCGCCGGCGGCGGCATAGTCGGCATCGAGGACGCCGGACTTGATCCCGGCCCCCGGCTCGACGGCCACTTCGGCCCCGAGGCCAATCATCTTCTTGATGGTCTCGGGCGTTGCGGCGACCCGCGGCTCACCGGCATCGACCTCTTCAGCAACCGCAACTTTCATGGTTCCTCCGACGACTGCATCCCGCGTGGTCGGACCGAGACATTATTAGCGCGCCGGTCGGCTCGCTACGTCATTCGTGCGCCGGCCGCCGCGCTATGCCGCGGGCCACAGGCGATAAGGACGGTTTCAGACCAGGAAATACGCCATCAGGACGACAATGACGACGACCGTCACCAGGACGCTCTTCGTCAGCGTGATGAAATTACGATAGGTCTCTTCATGCGCCTCGTAATCGTTGCCCGTGGCGGTAGCATATTCAACTTCACCATGATCGGCCATTTCAGTCCCTCAGGCTTGCGCGGCTGGCCGCGGACTTAGCGTAAATGCGCGCCTGGAGCAACGGGAGGTGGCAAGTTTTGGGCGCCTGCCGGGCCGTCGCTGCGGGGCTTCGCCTCGACGTTTCGGTTTAGCGCTGGACCGCCGCCGTGGCAGCGTCCCGCCCGGCGATCAGGCCCTGGCAAATGGCGCGCGGCAGCCCGTGCAGGCTCAAGCCACCGGCCAATTCGCCGCCGCAATAGAGGCCCGCGATCACAGCACCGTTGAGGTCGAGCACCTGGCAGCGCGCATTGATGCGCAAACCGGCGCGGGTGTCGTGAATCACTGGCATCGCCCACGCCGCGTGGAAGGGCGGCGTAGCGATCCTGTAACGCGGCTTGGGCTTGTCGAAATCGGCGTCAATGCCGCTTTCGACAAAGCTGTTGTAGCGGTCGATGGTCGCGGCCAAGTTTGCCGGCGGCATGGGTAAGCGTTGATATTTCATCGCGATCTTAGCGGCGAGCTCTTCAATCGTATCGGCGCTGAAGAAGAAGCCGCCCGCGATATCGACATGCGGCGGGGATGGATCCCAGCCTTCGCGCGCCGCCGCCTCCGCGTCGAAGATCGCCCAGATCGGGCCGCCACCATTGTGTCCGTCGCCGATGCCGGCGAGCGCGGCATTGATGAAGTTGCTCGGATCGTAGGCAATGGCGCGCGTATTGCGCCAATCGCTCTGCCGGTAGGGGGCGAAGCTGCCGTGGAGATTGGGGGTGAATTGGCGGCCGGTCTCGTCATAGAAACGCTGGCCCAGCATGTTGACCAGGATGACGTCTTGCCAGTCGGCCACTTTCAGGCCGATCGCGCGCGCCTTGTCGAAGACTGTGCTGCCCGGAAACCAGCGCAAATTGGCATAACCATACTGGCAGCCGATCGACCCTGGCTTGGTGACGCCGGTACCATATTCGCCGGCGAAATGCGTCAGCCCCCACAGCGAGGCGCCGATCGCCATGGCGGCAAGTTCGCCGCTCGCGTCCTGGTCCGACCACGGCATGCCGGCGAGCCCGCAATATTCCTCGGTCAGCCGTGGATCGAACATGCGGCGGAAGTTGACGTTTCCCGAAGAGCCGCCGCTGCCGATGATCACGGCACGCGCGGCGCCGATGTGGCGCGTCGCGCCGTCGTTGTCGATCGTGATGCCGGTGACGCGGTCGGATCGCGGCGTCTCGCGGTGAATTTCGATCATCCGGTGCCGCAGCAGAAAGATGACGCCGGCATCGATCGCGGCGGCGTAGAGCGGCTGCATCAGCCCGTTGCCGGAGGAGGTCGTGGCGCGCTCGGCTGCGTCGGCGAGCTTGCCGGTCTGCACGGCGGGCCGGTCCATGATCGCGGCGTGCAGCGTGCGCGGCACAGACATGCCGATTTCGTGGCCGCTCAGATTGTCGGGCGCCTGTTCCACGATCCGAACGCCGTGCGCGAGTAAAAACTCAAACGCCGCGACGCTGTTGTCGGCAAAGGCACGCGCGATTTCGTGATCGTTGTAGCGGTAGGGCGGCGCGCCATTCGGCTCGACCACGGTCCAGTCGATCAGGTCGCGAAAGAGAATGTCGGGCGAATCGTCGATGCCGTATTTTTTCTGATAGCTGTTGCCGCCGCCGAACGACAGATTGCCGCCGCTGCAGATGGCATGGCCGCCGATATGCGCTTCGGTTTCGACGACGATAACGGAAGCGCCCGCCTCGCGGGCGGCTATCGCGGCGGTGATGCCGGTCGCGCCAGCACCGATGACAACGATGTCGCATCGGTCGTCAAAGCGTGCGGGCGGCGCCATCGGGCGGATGCTTACATGTCGAGGACGAGGCGCTCGCTCTTACATCCGGCGCAGCAGATCATCACTTTGTCGTTGGCCGCCTGCTCTTCCTCGCTGAGCACCGAGTTGCGGTGCTCGGGGATGCCGGAGATGACGCGCGTCACGCACTCGCCGCAGATGCCGAGCTCGCACGAATAGTCGACGTCGACGCCGGCCTCGTAGAGCACCTCGAGAATCTTCTTGCCTTCGGGGATGTAATATTCCTCGCCGGAGCGTGCGAGCTCGACCCAGAACCCGCCGGACGTCGCGGCTTCGGCTTTGGGCGTGAAATATTCCACATGCACATTGTGCTTCGGCCGGCTCGCCGCGGCGGCTTCGAAAGCCGTGAGCATCGGATTGGGTCCGCAGCAATAGAAGTGCGCGTTGGCCGGTGCTTTCGCGATCGCGGCGGCGAGGTCAAGAAATTTGCCCTCCGCTTCGTCGTCGAAATGCAGATGCGCGCGATCCGCGCCGAGCGTCTCGATGGTCGACAGAAACGCCATGTCGGCGCGCGAGCGCGAGGAATAATAGAGCTCCCACGAGCGGTTTTGCGCGGTGAGCTGTTGCGCCATGCACCAGATCGGCGTGATACCGATGCCGCCGGCGAACAGCACGACATGCTCGGCATTCTCGACCAGAGGAAAATTATTGCGCGGCGCGCTGATCTTGAGCGCGTCGCCGACTTTCAGTTCGTCGAAGACGCAGCGCGAGCCGCCACGGCTTGCGGCGTCGAGCTTGATGGCGACGACATAGCTGTCGGGATCGGCGTTTGGATTGAGCAGCGAAAACTGCCGGATCAGACCGTTCGGCAAATGAATGTCGATGTGCGCGCCCGGTTGGTAGCCTGGAAGCTTGCCGCCATCGGGGCGGCGGAACGTATAAGCGTTGGTGTCGCGTGCCGCGTGCTCGACATCGCTGAGCACCACGTCGATCAACGCGTGGCGGGTGGTTTCGGCCGAGGCTGCGGGTGAAGGTGCGGTCGTCGTGCTCATACAAGCATAAATAGGCGGCCCAGGGCACATTCCGCAACATGTTGTTTCGTCGTCGCGGAACCCGCTGCCGAGCGGATGTTGAATTTTGGAAGCGTTCTCATGCTGGTTTCGTCGTTCGCGCCGGCTGATGAGCCGATAACGTTAAGGCGAGGCGGATCACCTAAGCTTGAAGCGCAGTTGCAGTTGGTGGGATCTCGCGCGCTTTGGCTTGGCCGCAATCCGCAAACACGGACCCGATCATCACGATCACCGGACCTGCCGGCGCCTCGGCTGCCAGCCGCGCCGGAAGATCGGCAATGTTTGCGGCGATCGTGCGCTCCTCCGCGCGGGTCACATAGGCGACGGCGACCGCGGGCGTTGCCGGATCGAGCCCAGCCGCGCAGGCCTTCGCGACCAAGGCCGGCAGTGTCTTGACCGGCATGTAAATCACTGTCGTGGCGGCCGGATCGGCGATGCTCTTCCAGTCGATATCGTTCGGCAATTCGCCGTCGCGGCCATGGCCGGTGATGTATTGCACGCGCCGCGCCCGTTCACGCCGCGTCAGCGACACCTTCAGGCGCCCCGCCGCTGCCTGCGCGGTCGTGATGCCCGGCACCACGTCCACATCGATGCCGGCCGCACGGCACGCGGCGATCTCCTCGTCGGCGCGGCCGAAAATCATCGGGTCGCCGCCCTTCAATCGCACCACGCGGCGGCCGGCTTTGGCCAGCGACACCATCAACGCGTTGATGTCGTCCTGCTTGCATGACGGTGCGTGCCCGGTCTTTCCGACCAGCATCTTTCTGGCTTCGCGCCGCGCGAAATCGAGGATCGCGGGCGACACCAGATGATCAAACAAAATCACGTCGGCCGATTGCAGCGCGCGCACTGCGCGCAGCGTCAACAGCTCCGGATCGCCGGGGCCGGCGCCGACCAAAATAACGGACCCTGCCGCGGCAGCTGTGTCGCGCGTCGTCAACAGCGCCGCGAAATCGGATTCGGTCGGCGCGTCGTCCGGTGCCGCCACGGCGCGCGCGGCGAATGACTCCCACAGATTGCGCCGGCTGCGAAATGAGAGCGCCAGCGCCTGCACGCGCGGCCGCCAGTTGCGCGCCGCTTCCGCCCAGCGCGCAAAGCCTTTCGGAATCAGCGCCTCGATCTTGGCGCGGATCGCCTGGCCGAAGACCGGAGCGGCGCCGTCGGTCGAGATGCCGATGACGAGCGGCGAACGGTTGACGATGGCGCCGAATGAAAAATCGCAAAAAGCCGGCCGGTCGATCACATTCACCGGCACGCCGGCAGCGCGCGCCGCCGCCGCAAAGCGCGCCGCTTCATGATCGTTCTCGCATTCGGCGACCGCGATGGCGGCGCCGGAGAGATCGGCCGCATTCCACGCACGCTGGTAAAGGATAATCGCGCCGTCGGGCGGCACCGTCGCCAGCGCGCGCATGTCCTCGACGGCGTGTGGCGCAAAAACGTCTACCGTTGCGCCGGCAGCAGAAAGAAGCTCGGCCTTCCAGGCCGCTGCCTGCCCGCCGCCGGCAACGACCGCACGCTTGCCGGCAAGCGCAAAGAAAGCCGGCAGCCGCGCCAGCGGGCTCATGCGTCCGGTTTTCAATTCAGTCGGCAGGTCGCTCATCTGACCCTTCTGGTACTGCCTCGACTTAGAATGTCCTACCCGCAGCGGCAATCGGGATCGCACATTTTGCAACGGACCAGCTCCCGGCCGCCGTCGAACGGAAGATAATTATCACCAGGCTTCGCGTAGTAGAAAATTCTACTGAGCTTGGGTTTTCGGCCCTCGCCGCGAGAGGCTTTCACATTCAAGCGCCGTGCCAGCCGGCCCGGCAACTTGCTCGTGGGCAATGCAAACAGGGCAGGGCTGCGGAGGAAAGGTGGTGGGCGCCCGGCGGGAGTACCACCGGACGCCCCTACGTCAGAGCCAGCCAGTCTATAAGCCGGGTTCTGGATGGCCTGCGGGCAAGCCCGCAGGCGCGACGGCCATTCCTCTAGGGCGCCGGTTACCCGGCGCCTCCAGCAACCAACCCGGACGGCGGTTCTAGACACCGACCTGAGACATGAGCGGTCGCCCGCCAAAGCCTCGTGCCGTCCCTATTCGGTCTTGCTCCCGGTGGGGTTTGCCATGCCGCCCGCGTTGCCGCCGGCGCGGTGCGCTCTTACCGCACCTTTTCACCCTTACCGCGGCAATACGCTACGCGCCGCGGCGGTATGGTCTCTGTGGCACTTTCCCTGAGCTCGCGCCCGCCGGACGTTATCCGGCACCGCTTGTCTATGGAGCCCGGACTTTCCTCTCCGACCTCTCTCCGAGGAGAGGGCCGCAGCGGCCGTCCGACCGACTGACCGAAACAGGGATGGGGGCGCGCCGCCGTGGCGTCAAGAGGCGAGCCGCGCGAAGTCGCGCGCGCGAGCGGCAATCGAGCGCACACGTCCGCGATGGGTCAGCAATTCTTTCAGCGTCGCGCGTGTCGATTCATCGACGATGCCGTCGACCCGTGCCGGACGGAAATGCCGCTGAAAGGCCCTCACGACGTCCTGGGTCGCCGAATCGTACTGGCCGTTGACGCTGATGCCGTACCCATATTGCCGCAACGCCTCTTGGATCGACGACACCGCTTCGCCACTGTCGCCCAGCGCCAGCATAGGACCGCCTTCCGAGACCGGCGCGGGCAGGGCCCAGTGGCCGACGCCCGAATCCCACAGCGTCTGCCAGGGGAATTTCTCGCCCGGATCGGCCTTGCGAGCGGGCGCCACGTCGGAATGCGCCAGCACACGCTCGGGCCGGATGGTGTTGCGCTTCTGAATGCCGCGGCACAAGGCTGTCACCGCCGCGATCTGGCGTTTGGGGAAATCCGGATAGCCGAAATCGTGCCCCGGATTGGCGATCTCAATGCCGATTGAGCATGAATTGATATCGGTTTCGCCCGCCCAGTACGATGCGCCCGCATGCCAGGCACGGCGGGCTTCCGGGACCATCTGGACCACGCGGCCGTCTTCGAACACCAAATAATGTGCGGATACTTCGCTCCCCACCCCACACAGGCGATCGAGCGCGACCATCGCATCGATCATCCCGGTATAATGGAGCAGGATCATATCCGGCCGCATGCCATCGCGCCGCTCGCCGTGGTTGGGCGAGGGCTGGACCTCGGCGACCACGGATGATTTTGCCGGGAACACACTGCGCAACATAACCGTGACATTAGGTCGTGCAGCCAACCCTACAAGTCACATTATCGGGTCCCGGTTAACGAAATTGTGGAAAAAATCGGGCAAGCCGGCCCGGAGGCGCGAATTTTGCTTGCCGCACGGCGCGTTTCTCTGCCCCCAACCGACCCGCCGAGGCCGTCTCGGAACCCGGGCGGAGATCGGCCATAGCCACCCCTTAAGGCTAACGTTTTCAACTCTTCCTTAAGTTTACCGGTCGCTAATCGAGGTCGCCGTTCGCGCGGTCCATGGGACGTTCACGCGACGCCCCTTTGACCCAATGAGACCGGTTCATGCGTGCCCAGCTTGCCCACGATGTCGCGATGGTCGCGCCGGGTACAGAGGAAGCAGTTCGAGGTGGAATTCGGCGTGCGGGTAGGGGCAGGCGCATTCGGAGCATCGCCATGATCACGGGCGACGATGGCGCCGCTTCCGCGACTGCCGGTCATGTTCCGGTCCTCCTTGACCGCGTCGTCGAATGGCTCGCGGTGCGCGACGGCGGGCTCTATGTCGACGGCACCTTCGGCGCCGGCGGCTATGCGCGTGCGATCCTGCGAACGGCCGGCGCGCGCGTCATCGGCATCGACCGCGATCAAACCGCGATTGCGCGGGGCGCCGACCTGGTTTCGCAGGCGCAGGGACGGCTGGAATTGGTCGAGGAGCGCTTCGGCGAACTGCAATCGGTCGTCGCCGAATCTTCCGCCGATGGCATCGTATTCGATCTCGGCGTCTCGTCGATGCAGCTTGACCGGGCCGAACGCGGCTTTTCGTTCCGCCTCGACGGTCCGCTCGACATGCGCATGGGGCATGACGGTCCGACGGCTGCCGACATCGTCGCACGCGCGCCCGAGCGGGATCTCGCCGCCATCATCGCTATGCTCGGCGAGGAGCGGCAGGCGCGGGCGGTCGCGCGCGCCATCGTCAAGGCGCGCAGCGAACAAGCAGTCGATACCACGCGCGCGCTTGCCAACATCGTCGCCCGCGTCGTGCACATGCGCGACAGCGCCATCCATCCGGCCACGCGCACGTTTCAGGCGCTGCGTATCTTCGTCAACGAGGAGCTTGCCGAGCTCGCCCACGGGCTCGCCGCCGCCGAACATGCGCTCAAGCCGGGTGGCCGGTTGGTGGTGGTCTCCTTTCATTCGCTGGAAGACCGCATCGTCAAGAATTTCCTCAGCGCGCGCGGGCGTGCGCCGGCGACCTCGCGCCATCAGCCGGAAGTCGCCGCGGCACCGCCGAGCTTTCGCCTGCTGACGCGCAAACCTGAAATTCCCCGCGACGCCGAAATCGCCGCCAATCCGCGCGCGCGTTCGGCGAAGCTGCGGGCCGCGGAACGCACCGAGGCGCCGGCGATGCCGGTAGAGGACGCGTCGCCGCAACTGCCTTCGTTGGCCGACCTGGTGCGGGGACGGCCATGATTCTGCGTGTCCTCAATCTCGTCGTGATCGCAGCATTGATCATCGCCGCGGCTTATGTCTACCGCATCAAATACGACTTAACCGTGCAGGCGGAGCGGTTGGCGAAGATCCGCGGCGAGGTGCGGCGCGAGCGCGACACCATCGCGGCCTTGCGCGCCGAATGGGGCGAACTGGAAAACCCCGGGCGCATCGAGGCGCTGGCCAAGCGCTATCTGCATCTCGTCCCGGTCGCGCCGCCGCAATTCGACAAGCTCAACGCCTTGCCGGAGCGGCCGCCGCAATTGGTCAAGCCCGACAGCGCCGATCCGATCGGCGACGTTATTGAAAACCTCGAAGAGCCGCAGCCGGCGGTGACCGGAAGTATCCGACCGCCGGCGTCAACGCCGTCAGTCGCGCAACAGCCGGTGTCCGCGGCCGTGCCCTCGCGCACGCCGACACCTGCAGCCGCAGACTCCGCGAGCGACACCGATGCAGCCAAGCGCGCAGCAAAATCCGGACGGCTTGACCGATGACCACGACGACAGAGGCCGATACGCCGCCGCTTGCTGAGGCGGCAGACACGCACTCCCCGGAAGCGGTCGAGAGCCCGCCGTTGGAGGCGGCTGCACACCCGCTCGTGCCAGAGGATACAGATCCGCCGATCGAGCCGGCGGCCCATCCGCTCATGGCTGAGGCTGCGGACGTGCCTGTCGTTGCGGCTCCGATCGTCACGGCGCCAGCAAAATCGGCGCCTGCGGCTCCGGCCGAACCATGGCGTCGCCGCGCTTTGCGCGCGATCCTCTACGGCAGCAAGGTCGACCGCAGCGTGAAAGCGCGGGCGCGGGTCGGGCTCGCCATCCTCGCCTTCGCGGTCGTTTATTTGATCATCGCGGCGCGGTTGATTGGCTTCGGGATCGTCTCCGAGAGCCGCAACGCCCATCGGGTCGGCGGCGGGGACGCCATCGCCACTGCGCGCCCGGACATTCTCGACCGCAATGGCGAAGTGCTGGCGACGGACGTGCGCGTGCCCTCGCTTTATGCCGAGCCGCGGCGGTTGATCGACGTCGACGAAGCAGTCGAGCTGCTCACCGCCGATCTGCCCGGTCTCGATGCCAGCGAACTGCGCGAGCGGCTGTCGTCGAAGCGCGGCTTTGTCTGGCTCAAGCGCGACATCGCGCCGGAGCAGCAGCGCGCGATCTATCGCCAAGGCCTGCCGGGTATCGGATTCCTGCCGGAGAACAAGCGCGACTATCCGAGCGGCAATGAAGCTTCGCACATCCTGGGTCATGTCAATATCGACAACCAGGGCATCGCCGGAATGGAAAAGTGGGTCGACGGCCATGGGCTTGCGGCTTTGCACATGGCGGGGCTCGCCACCGACCGCCTGCAAAATCCGGTCGAGCTTTCGGTCGATCTGCGCGTGCAGCATGCGTTGCGCGACGAGCTTCTGGCCGCGCGGACCAAATTCCAGACCATCGCCGCGGCCGGGGTGGTGCTCGATGTGCACACCGGCGAAATCGTCGCGATGGTCTCCGTGCCGGATTACGATCCCAACAATCCGCACGAGGCGCTCGATGCGACGCGCATCAATCGGCTAACCACCGGCGTGTTCGAAATGGGGTCGACATTCAAGGCCTTCACCGTCGCCATGGCGCTCGACAACGGCAAGGCGACGCTTCGCTCGTCATTCGATGCTCACAATCCGCTGCATTACGGCAAGTTCGACATCCACGATTTCGAGCCGATGCAGCGCGCGCTCACGGTGCCGGAAATCTTCACCTATTCGTCGAACATCGGCGCCGCCCGCATCGCCATGGCGGTCGGCATCGAAGGTCACAAGGCGTTCTTGCGAAAAATGGGGCAGCTTGATCGGCTGCGCACCGAACTGCCGGAGAGCGCCGAGCCGATCGTGCCCAAGCGCTGGGGCGAGCTCAACACCATCACCATTGCGTTCGGCCACGGCCTATCGGTAGCCCCGCTGCAGGCCGTAATGGGCGTGGCTGCGCTGGTGAACGGCGGTGTTCTCATTCCGCCCACCTTCCTCAAGCGCTCGGAGGCCGAGGCCGCCGCGCTCGGCAAGCGCGTCATCAAGCCCGAGACCTCGGAAGCGATGCGTTACCTGATGCGGCTCAATGTCGAGAAAGGAACCGCCGCCAAGGCTGAAGTTCCCGGCTACTACATCGGCGGCAAGACCGGCACTGCCGACAAGGTGGTTTTCGGCCGCTATTCCAAGGCCAAGGTGCTGACGGATTTCATGGCCGTGCTTCCCGCCGACAAGCCTCGGTATCTGCTGCTGATTATGCTCGACGAGCCACACCCGACGCCGGAGACGCACGGTTTCAAAACGTCGGGCTGGAACGCGGTTCCCACCGGCGCCGCCGTCGTGAGGCGCATTGCGCCGCTCCTGGGAATAGAGCCTCGCATGGACCTGCCCCCGGCCGATCGGCTGATACTGGCCTCGATCAAGGAAAGCAGGTAAGGCGGGGCAAACGCATGTCCATCATGAAGCTTCGCACAATCCTGCCGCCAGATGCTGTCATCGAGTTCGGCAACCCCGATCTCGATATAGGCGGCGTCGTGGCGGATTCGCGGGCCGTCAAGCCGGGCGATATCTTCATCGCCATCGAAGGCGGCAAAGCCGACGGCTTGAAATTCGTCGCGTCGGCGCTCGGCGCCGGTGCCGCCGCGATCCTCGCGCAGCAAGTGCCGAAAACGCCGCTGCCGGCTGGCGTCGCGTTCGTGCGGAGTCACAATGCGCGACGCGCACTGGCGCTGATCGCGGCAAAATTCTTCGCCCGCCAGCCGCAGACCATCGCGGCGGTGACCGGCACCAGCGGCAAGACCTCGGTCGCGGCCTTCACGCGCCAGATATGGACGGCGCTCGGCCACAGTGCTGCAAGCATCGGCACTGTCGGTGTCGTCTCGCCGCGCGGCGAGACGTATGGGTCGCTGACGACGCCGGATCCCGTAGAGCTGCATCGTTCGATCGACGCGCTCGCCGGCGAGGGCGTGACCCATCTGGCGATCGAGGCATCTTCGCACGGGCTCGATCAATATCGGCTCGATGGTTTGCGCATCGCGGCCGCGGGCTTCACCAATCTGTCGCGCGATCATCTCGATTACCATCCGACCATCGAGGCTTATCTCGCCGCCAAGCTGCGGTTGTTTGAAGACTTGGT
This sequence comes from uncultured Alphaproteobacteria bacterium, assembly GCA_963818155.1. Classification (GTDB taxonomy): domain Bacteria; phylum Pseudomonadota; class Alphaproteobacteria; order Rhizobiales; family Xanthobacteraceae; genus BOG-931. The sequence continues at coordinate 222,792 of CAWFRC010000008.1, read as the reverse complement.
TGCGGCAAACGGCGTCGCCGTCGTCGCTGTCGATCACGAACACGCCGCCGCGGTGGTCGCCGCCGCCGGGAAGCGCGGCTTGCGGCTTCTCACCGTCGGCCGCGGTGGTGATGGAATCCGCCTCCTTGATGCAACAATGGATGGCTTTACCCAGCGGCTGCGGCTTCGCTGCACCGGCAAGGAATTTCACGTGCGGCTGCCGTTGGTCGGTGAATTTCAGATCGAGAATGCGCTGGTCGCCGCCGGACTTGTCATCGGCACGGGTGGCGATCCGGCCGCGGTGTTTGCCGCGCTCGAGCACCTTGTCGGCGCCAAGGGTCGGCTCGATCTTGCCGGCGTGAACAACGGCGCGCCGATCTTCATCGACTACGCGCACAAGCCGGATGCGCTCGCCAAAGCGCTCGAGGCGCTGCGGCCCGCGGCGAGCGGCAAGCTTGTCGTCGTTTTCGGCGCCGGGGGCGATCGTGACCGCGGCAAGCGTCCGCTGATGGGTGAAGTCGCGGCCGCCAAAGCCGATCGGGTCATCGTTACCGACGACAATCCGCGTAGCGAAGAGCCGGCCGCGATCCGCGCCGCTATCCTGGCTGCCGCGCCTGGCGCCAACGAAATTGGCGACCGGCGCGCGGCAATCCGTGCGGCGATCGCCGAACTGCGCGCCGGCGATGTGCTATTGATTGCCGGCAAGGGCCATGAAACCGGCCAAATCATCGGCGACCGGACAATACCTTTCAGCGATCACGAAGCGGTCGCCGCGGCACTGAAGGAACTGGGTGCATGAGCGCGCCGGCGCTATGGACCGTGGACGATATGGCCGCCGCCATGGGCGCGGAGCGGCACGGTGCGCTTGCGCATGCGGTGCCCGGACTTTCCATCGATACGCGCACGATCCGCGAAGGCGAAGCGTTTTTCGCGCTCGCCGACCGCCGCGACGGCCATGAATTCGTTCCCGCGGCGCTCGCCGCCAAAGCCGGGCTCGCCGTCATTGCGGCCGAACGGCGGGCCGAAATGCCCAGCGATGCGCCGCTCCTGATCGTGCCCGATGTGCTCGAAGCCTTGCGCGCGCTTGCCGCCGCCGCGCGGGCGCGCACGCACGCCAAGGTGATCGGCGTTACCGGTTCGGTCGGCAAGACCAGCAGCAAGGAGGCGCTGCGGCTTGCGTTGTCGAAGGACGGCGAAACCCACGCCTCGGTCGCTTCTTATAACAATCACTGGGGCGTGCCGTTGTCGCTCGCGCGTTGTCCGGCTGCCGCGCGCTATGCCGTCCTGGAAATGGGCATGAACCATGCCGGCGAGATCGAGCCGCTGTCGCGGCTGGCGCGGCCGGATGTGGCGATCATCACCACCATCGCGCCGGTGCATCTGGAATTCTTCGGCACGCTGAACAAGATCGCCGACGCCAAGGCCGAAATCTTTGTCGGATTGGAAAAAGACGGGGTCGCCATCGTCAATCGCGACATTGCCCAGTTTGCTCACCTCAAGCGCCGCGCCAAGCAAGCAGGAGTGTCCCGCGTGGTGTCGTTCGGCGAGCACGCCGAGGCCGACGCGCGGTTGCTCAAATGCGCGCTGCATGCGGATTGCTCGACCGTGCAGGCGGACATTCTCGGTCATGAGCTGACCTACAAGATCGGCGCGCCTGGGCGTCATCTCGTGGATAATTCGCTTGCCGTGCTGGCGGCGACGGTCCTGGTCGGCGCCGATCTCGCGCTGGCGGCGCTGGCGCTGTCGGAATTCCAGCCGGCGTCCGGCCGCGGCACGCGGTTCGAGATCGAACTGCCGGAGGGCAATGCGCTTCTGATCGACGAGAGCTACAACGCCAATCCGGCCTCGATGGCGGCGTCGCTCGCTCTGCTCGGCCAGATGCAGATCGGCTCCCGCGGCCGGCGCATTGCGGTGCTCGGCGACATGCTGGAACTCGGCCCCCGCGGGCGCGCCCTGCATCGCGGCCTGGTCGAGCCGGTGCTGGCGAATTCGGTCGATTTGGTGTTCTGCTGCGGCCCGTTGATGAAAGCCCTCTGGCAGGCTCTTCCCGCCGGCCGCCGTGGCGGCTATGCAGAGGAATCAGGCGCTCTGGAGCCGCAGGTCCTGTCCGCGATCCGTGCCGGCGATGCCGTCATGGTCAAAGGTTCGCTGGGTTCGCGCATGGGGCCCATCGTCAAGGCGCTGCAGCGACTGTCCGCGCGGCAGAACATGTCGGAGACCGGCGCGTCGGGTAACGCAACGTTACAGGCCGCGTCCGCACAAGGTTGATGCGATGCTTTATTGGCTGATCGATCTGTCGGATAAGATCACCGTCCTCAACGTCTTTCGCTACATCACCTTCCGCACCGGCGGCGCTGTCATCACCGCGCTGTTGTTCGTCTTTCTGTTTGGCCCGACCATCATCGGCCGCCTGCGCTCCCTGCAAGGCAAAGGTCAGCCGATCCGTGCCGACGGCCCGAAGTCCCACATCATCGCCAAAGCTGGCACGCCCACGATGGGTGGTTTGATGATTTTGTCCGGCATGGTGGTCTCGACCTTGTTATGGGCCAATCCGCGCAACCCTTATGTCTGGGTCGTGCTCTGGGTAACGCTCGGTTTCGGCATGGTCGGCTTCTACGACGATTATCTGAAAGTCACCAAACAAACGCACAAAGGATTTGGCGGCCTCCCGCGATTGGCAATTGAAGGTGGCATCGCGCTCGTGGCCTGCATCGCCTTTGTCGAACTTGGACGCGTGCCATTCTCCACCTCGCTGGTATTCCCGCTTTTCAAGGAACTGGTCCTCAACTTGGGCTGGTTCTACGTGCTATTCGCCATCCTCATCGTCGTCGGCGCCGGCAACGCGGTCAATCTCACCGACGGACTGGACGGGCTTGCCATCGTGCCGGTGATGATCGCCGCCGCAAGCTTCGGCATGATCGCCTATCTGTCCGGCAATGCGGTGTTCGCCGATTATCTGCAGATCCACTACGTCGCCGGCGCCGGCGAGCTCGCGGTGCTGTTGGGCGCGGTGCTCGGCGCCGGCTTGGGCTTTCTTTGGTTCAATGCGCCGCCCGCGTCGATCTTCATGGGCGACACCGGCTCGCTCGCGCTTGGCGGCATGATCGGCGCCGTCGCGGTGGCGACCAAGCACGAGATCGTGCTCGCCGTCATCGGCGGCCTGTTCGTGCTTGAAGCGGTTTCTGTCATCGTCCAGGTCGTGTCGTTTAAGCTCACCGGCAAGCGCGTCTTTCGCATGGCGCCGATCCATCATCATTTCGAGCAGCTCGGCTGGACCGAGCCGCAGATTGTCATTCGCTTCTGGATCGTGGCGGTGGTGCTGGCGCTCGCCGGGCTCTCGACCTTGAAGCTGCGGTAATTCATCGTGATTCCAATCGAGACTTTGGCGGGCCGCAGCGTGGCCGTGTTCGGCCTCGGCGGCTCGGGCCTGGTCAGCGCGCAGGCGCTCATGGCCGGCGGTGCCGACGTGGTTGCGGCCGACGACAATGCCGAGAGCGTCAAGAAGGCCGCGGCCGCCGGCATTCCGATCGCCGAATTGCGCGGCATCGATTGGACCAAGCTCGCCGCGCTGGTGCTCGCGCCCGGCGTGCCGCTGACGCATCCGAAGCCGCATTGGAGCGCCGAACTGGCGCATCAGGCCGGCGTACCGGTGATCGGCGACATCGAGCTGTTCTGCCGCGAACGCTATCGGCTCGCGCCTAACGCACCGTTTGTCGCCATCACGGGCACCAATGGCAAATCGACCACCACGGCGCTCACGGCGCATCTTGTGGCTTCGGCGGGCATGGATGCGCAGCTCGGCGGCAACATCGGCACCGCCATTCTCTCGCTGGCGCCCCCCCAATCAGCGGACATCGCGCCGGGGCGCGTTCACGTCATCGAATGCTCGTCCTATCAGATCGATCTTGCGCCTTCGCTCGATCCGACGGTCGGCATTCTCATCAACCTAAGCGAAGACCATCTCGATCGTCACGGCACCATGGCGCACTATGCCGACGTGAAAGCGCGGTTGGTGGCAGGCGTGCCGTCCGGCGGCACGGCCATCGTTGGTGTTGATGACGAATGGTGCCGCGCCATTGCGGACCGTCTGGCAAAATCTGGCAAGTCGGTCGTGCGCATTTCCGTACGCGGGTCGCTCACGGACGGAATTTACGCCGATGGTCCGCACATCGTCCGCGCCATTGCGGGCAAAGCGAGCCTCATCGCCGATCTCGGCGGCATCGGCTCGCTGCGCGGGGTGCATAATGCGCAAAACGCTGCCTGTGCGGCAGCCGCGGCGCTGGCGCTCGGATTGTCGCCCGCGGCCATTCAAGCCGGCCTGCGCTCGTTTCCCGGACTGGCGCACCGCATGGAGCAGGTCGGGCGCATCGGCAACGTACTGTTCGTCAACGACTCGAAAGCGACCAATGCCGATTCGTCGGCGCAGGCGTTGGCCTGTTTCGACGACATTTTCTGGATCGCCGGCGGTAAGCCGAAGACCGGCGGCATCGAAACGCTGCGCTCCTTCTTTCCGCGCATTCGCAAGGCGTATCTGATCGGTGAAGCAGCCGAAGCATTCGCCGCCACACTGGGCGACGCCAGCCCACACGAAATCGCCGGTACGCTCGACAAGGCGGTGGCGCTGGCCGCGCGCGACGCGGCGCGTTCGACGGCACCGCACCCGGTCGTGCTGCTGTCACCGGCATGCGCCTCATTCGACCAATACCGGAATTTCGAAGTGCGCGGCGATGCCTTCCGCACCCTCGTCCATGCTCTGCCCGGGCTGACGAAGCCCGGTGCGTGATCGCGGCTCCTCGGCGCGTCGGTCAAATTGAGCCGCAAGCGCCGCTCCTTAAGGGCCTGGAAACCATCGCGATGCCAGGACTAGACAGGGACAAGCCTTCAAGGCGTCGACCTTGAGGGTTCCGTCGGCAAGTCATCGGGGACGCTAGGTCAATCAGGGGAGTTCATGGCGTCGCGCGCGCAGCCCACGCCCTTGAGCGAATGGTGGCGGACGGTTGACCGGCTCACGCTCGCTGCGCTCGGCGCACTGATGCTGGGCGGTATTATCCTCTGCCTTGCCGCCAGCCCGCCGGTTGCCGCACGCATCGGCCTCGACCCGTTTCATTTCGTCAACAGGCAGGTGTTTTTTCTGGTCCCCGCCGCGTGCGTGCTGATCGTCATTTCGTTTCTGTCGCCGCGCGATATTCGCAAGCTGGCGCTGCTCGTCTTTCTCGTCAGTCTCGTATTGGTCGCCGCGACGCCGCATTTCGGCGCCGAGATCAAAGGGGCGCGGCGGTGGCTGGTGATTCTCGGCGTCAACATTCAGCCGTCCGAGTTTCTCAAGCCCGCTTTCGTGATCCTGATTGCCTGGCTGTTCGGTGAATCGAGCCGGCGCCCCGACATGCCGGCCAACACGGTGGCGCTGGCGTTGCTCATCATGGTGGTGAGCCTCTTGGTGATGCAGCCCGACTTCGGCCAGACCATGCTCATTACCCTGGTTTGGGGCGCGTTGTTCTACATGGCCGGCATGCGCTTCATTTGGGTGCTCGGCCTCGGCGCCACCGCGAGCGTCGGCCTCCTGGTGGCCTTCTATACGGTTCCGCACGTCGCCCAGCGCATCAATCGCTTTCTCGATCCATCCTCCGGCGATACCTTCAATGTCGATATCGCGACGGAGTCCTTCGTGCGCGGCGGCTGGTTCGGCCGCGGCCCTGGCGAGGGCACCATCAAGCGCATCTTGCCGGAGGGACACACCGATTTCGTCTTCGCGGTCGCAGGCGAGGAATTCGGCGTGGTGCTCTGTCTCATTTTGGTGTCCTTGTTCGCCTTCATTGTCATCCGCGCTTTGGTCAAGGCGATGCATAATGAGGATGCTTTCATACGCTTCGCCGCAGCCGGGCTTGCGATCCTGTTCGGGCTGCAATCGACCATCAACATGGCCGTGAACCTGCATCTGATGCCGGCTAAGGGAATGACGCTGCCATTCATCTCCTATGGCGGCTCCTCTTTGATTTCGCTGGCCTACGGGATGGGCATGCTGATCGCGCTCACGCGCGAGCGGCCGCAGGCTCATCTTTCTGGCGGCACCGTGATTGCCGCGAGTGCGGCCTGATGCTGGCCGGCGGCGCGCCTGTGCTGGTGGCGGCCGGCGGCACCGGCGGACATTTGTTCCCCGCCGAAGCGTTGGCCGCGGCGCTGATCCGGCGCGGCCTCCCGGTGCATCTGGCGACCGACCGGCGCGCGGCCCGCTACGGCGGCGCGTTCGACGATGCGAGCGTGCACGTCATCACCAGCGCGACGCTGCGCGCGCGCAATCCGGTCGCGATGGCGCAGACCGCGGCGGCGCTTGCCGCCGGTCTGGCGCAGGCCTGGTCGCTGGTCGGCCGGCTCAGGCCCATGGCGGTGATCGGCTTCGGCGGCTATCCGACGCTGCCGCCGGTCTTGGCCGCGACTTTGCGCGGCGTGCCGACCGTCATCCACGATGCCAATGCCGTCATCGGCCGCGCCAATCGCATCTTGGCGCCGCGGGTCACCGCCATCGCCACGACGTTTCCGGACATGTTTCGCGATCAGCCGCGGCTGGCCGCCAAGGCGACGCTCACGGGCAATCCCGTGCGGCCGGCGGTCGTCGCCGCTGCCGCCACGCCCTATCCACCGCTGACCGATCGGCTGCAGCTTCTGGTCTTCGGCGGCAGCCAGGGCGCGCGGGTGATGGCCGATGTGGTGCCCGACGCGATCGCGGCGCTCGACCCCGCGCTGCGGGCGCGGCTGACCATCGTGCAGCAGGCGCGCGACGAAGATCTGACGCGGGTGCGTGACGCCTACAGCAGTCTTTCGGTTACCGCCGAGACCGCGCCGTTCTTCGCCGATTTACCGGCGCGCATCGCGGCGAGCCATTTGATCGTCGGGCGCGCCGGCGCCTCCACCGTCGCCGAATTGGCGGCCATCGGTCGGCCCTCCATCCTGGTGCCGCTGCCGCATGCGCTCGATCAGGATCAATTCGCCAATGCGGGTGTGCTGGCCGGCGTCAACGCCGCCATCCGGCTGCCGCAGGCCGAGTTCACGCCGCAGCGGCTTGCCGCTGAAATTGCCGCGCTCGCGGGCGCTCCGAAGCGGCTCGCCGCCATGGCGGCGGCGGCAAAATTCCTCGGCCGGCTCGATGCCGCGGACCGCTTGGCGGATCTGGTTCTGAAAGTGGCGCGCGGCATGTCGCGCGATCGGGCCGAGTCTGCGTGATCAGCTCTTACCTTCAGCGATCCGGGGTCTATGTTTTTCTCGTTGCCTTCGCGTGCGTCTATTACCTGATCAACGCGCCGCTTCTCCTGAGCCATTGGGATCTGGGGTGGCATCTGGCTGCCGGAGATCTCATCAGGGATCAGCGCGCCGTCCCTTTCCACGATCCATGGTCGTTTACCTCCGCAGGGCGGCAATGGTTCAATCTTTCGTGGCTTTGGGACGTGTTTGCGAGCGTAGTATTTCAACATGCTGATTTTATCGGTCTCGTATTATTGACCGTCGCCTGCGGCGCGGTCATAGCGGTTTATCTTGGGTCCGTTTGTCTGAGCGCTGGGGCGTCGACCATTTCAGCTTGCGCGGCGGTTTTGTTCGCGTGCTTGTTCTATCCGGCTTTTTCGGCGCTTTATCCGAACGTCTATCTCGCCGTTTCGCCCAATGTTTCGACCATGCTGTTTTCGGTGGTCTTCTACGGAGAATGCCTGCGAAGACGGCGGCTGCTTTTCTGGCTACCCGCCATGATGGTGCTGTGGGCCAATCTGCACGGCGGCTTTTTGCTCGGTCTTATCCTGATTGGTATCTTTTTCGGCGTGGCATTGCTCAAGCGCGATTGGGCTAATCTGAAAATCTACGGCCTCGTGGGGTTAGGCTGCTTCGCGGCGACATTCATTAATCCCCTTGGCTGGCACATCTATGAAGGCCTGGCGAGCGTGCTGGGCAATTTTTCGCAGGCCTACATCACCGAGTGGTGGCCTTACTATCGAAACATAGCATTGCCGGCCAGCATTCCCGGCATGTTGTATATTTTGCTGTTTATTGCGCTGGAGCTGCGTTACGGCGGAGCAGGGTGTCCGGTCGAGGCGCGGCTGATCTCCTGGCTGTTTCTATTTCTGGGGCTTTATCAGTTCAGGTACATGTCGTTCTTTTATCTGTTCTCGGCGGTGCCGCTGGCCCTTCACTTCGATCGGGTTTGGCGCAGCCGGCCGGATGATCTCACTGCGCAGAGGGGATTGCTGGTGGCGGCCGTCGTTTTGGTTTGCATTCTGCCATTCGTTTATATGCAGATGGATCCCCTCGGGCTTCCACCGATGCTTTCGGAGCAGGATACGCGCTATCTGCAAGCGCGCTTTCCACATGCGCGACTTCTGAATCACTGGAACTACGGCGGCATTTTGATCTTTCGCCTGCGCGGCGTTCCGCCGGTCTTCGTGGATGGCCGGGCATCGACGGTCTATCCAGATTCTTTATTGCGTGACTATTTCAAGCTCATCGAACCCGAGTTCGATGAGGAAGCTTGGGAGGCGGTGCTTGAGAAATACAAAATCGACACGGTGCTCTGGGTGAAGGCGCACGAAGAGCTCAGGCAATTTCTCGTCGGCAAGCGAGGCTGGAAAGAGGCATACGCCGGGTCGTATGCGTCCATTTACGTCAAGCCGTGACGGCGATTCATTGCGGCTCGATGCCGAAATCAGCTTGCTAGACCTTGATCCGATCAAATTGAATCGGATCAAGGTCTAGATTTCGCCTTGGTGCATGATCTTTTCCGAAAACCGGCTTCCACTTTTCGGGATCATGCACTAATAAGCCGTGCCGTCCTTGTGCGCGAAGTACCAGCGGCCGTCTTTTCCCAGTACCGCCTCGATATCGTCCGCCGGATAGCTCACTTCGTCGCCCGGCGTCCGATCGCCGACCTCGAGAATGACGCAATCGCGGTCGCCGAGATTTTCCAGATGATGCGCGCTGCCGCCGGCGCCAAAGCCGGCCACCATGCCGGGTCGCAGCGTTGTTTCGCCGTGGTCGGTGAACAGCGTCGCTTCGCCCTCGAGCACATAAATAAGCTCATCCTGCAGCGAGTGCCGGTGATGCAGCGAAGACGCCGCGCCCGGCGCCAGGCGGGTCAGATTGACGCCGAAATTGCGCAGGCCGAAGAGCTCGCCGAGCGGGCGCTTGAGCCGGCCGTCCACGCGCGCCGCGAACGGCTCGGGATAGTTGGTGCGTTTCGTGCGCGGCGCAGCGTCGTGAGCAAACATGGCGAGGCGGTCGATCATGGCGGTGCCTTTCGTTGTTTGCTCAATCAACTGGCGTGAACTAAGATTGACGTCAATCTTGATGAAATCGATCAACATAAAATCCGCATGAGGCAGCGATCTCGATGAAGTGGCTGACGGCCGAGCAGGCCCTGAAGTCTCTCGGCGTCCGGCCGCAGACGCTCTATGCCAATGTCAGCCGCGGACGGATTCGCGCCAAACCGGATCCCGCCGACGTGCGCCGCAGCCTCTATAACGGCAACGACATTGCCCGGTTGGCCGAACGAAGTGCCGGCCGCCGCCCGGCCGAAACTGTCGCCGCGCAGGCCATCGGCTGGGGCGAACCGGTCCTGGCGTCGGGGATTTCCACCATCGCCGACGGCCGACTCTGGTATCGCGGGCGCGACGCCATCGCGCTGGCCGAAAGCGCTACCCTTGAGGAGGTCGCCGGGCACCTGTGGCAGACCTCGCCGGTGCGCTTTCATGCCGGCGCCAAAGCGGCGGCGAAGACGACGATGTCCGGCACGCCGATCGGGCGCCTCCTCGCGGCCGCAGCCGAAAGGGCGGCGCTCGATCCGCCGTCCCGCGGCCGGGCGCCGGCGGTTCTGAAGGCGGAAGCGGAAACCTTATTTGACACGCTCCTGTCGGCATCGCTCGGCACGGTCACCGGCCGTTTAGACTTGCCGGTGCATACGCGACTGGCGACAGCTTGGCGCAAACCGCGGGCAGAGGATATTTTGCGAAGAACGCTCGTCCTTCTCGCCGACCACGAGCTTAACGCCTCGACCTTTGCGGTCCGCGTGGCCGCCTCGACGGGCGCGTCGCTATCGGCCTGCCTGCTGGCAGGTCTCGCGACTCTGAGCGGCCCTCTGCATGGCGGGGCGTCGCGTGCGCTGTCCTCCTTGTTCGCGGCGGCGCGCCGGGCCGGCGCCGATGCGGCGGTCAGGGATTGGATCGCGCGCGGTGAGCCGCTGCCGGCTTTCGGTCACCCGCTTTACCCGCAAGGCGACCCGCGCGCGGTTGCGCTGATGCGCCATTGCAAGCTTTCCGGCATGGTCCAGGCGGTGCGAACGGCGGCCGAGGACTTGACCGGGGAGCCCCCCAACGTCGATTTTGCGCTCGCCGCCGTGGCAGATTCTTATGCCTTGCCCCGGCACGCACCGTTCGTGATGTTTGCCTTATCCCGTTCGGTCGGCTGGATCGCTCATGCGCTCGAGCAGACCGCGATCGGCCAGCTTATCCGCCCGCGCGCCCGCTATGTCGGACCGGCGCTGGCCAAGGAGTCCCCATGAAGTTACCGCGCGACATCGGTCCGGTGCATTTTGTCGGTATCGGCGGCATCGGCATGAGCGGCATTGCCGAGGTGATGGTCAATCTCGGCTATGTCGTGCAGGGTTCCGACCAGGCCGAAGGCGCCAACGTCAAGCGATTGCGCGAGAAGGGCGTCAAGATCATGGTCGGCCACGCCGCCGGCAATCTCGGCGACGCCAGGGTGCTGGTCGTGTCGTCGGCGATCAAGCCCGACAATCCGGAATTGCTGGCGGCACGCGCGCAGCGGCTGCCGGTGGTGCGCCGCGCCGAAATGCTGGCCGAACTGATGCGGCTGAAGAGTTGCGTCGCCATCGCGGGTACGCACGGCAAGACCACGACCACCTCGATGGTGGCGGCGTTGTTGGACGGCGCCGGCTTCGACCCGACCGTGATCAACGGTGGCATCATCAATGCCTACGGCACCAACGCCCGGCTCGGCGCCGGCGACTGGATGGTGGTGGAGGCCGACGAATCCGACGGCACCTTTCTGAAATTGCCGGCCGACATCGCCATCGTGACCAATATCGATCCCGAGCATCTCGATCACTTCAAGAATTTCGAAGCCGTGCAGGACGCGTTCCGCTCGTTCGTGGAGAATGTGCCGTTCTACGGTTTTTCGGTGATGTGCATCGATCATCCGGTGGTGCAGAATCTGGTCGGCCGCATCGAGGACCGGCGCGTCATCACCTACGGGGAAAATCCGCAGGCCGACGTGCGGCTGCTCGATGTTTCGCACGCCGGAGGCACTTCGCTGTTCTCGATCATGGTGCGCGACCGCAGCAGTCAAGCCGTGCGCGAGATCACCAAGATCGCGCTGCCGATGCCCGGCCGGCATAACGCGCTCAACGCCACGGCGGCAATCGCGGTGGCGCACGAGCTCGGCGTCGACGATACCCGGATCAGGGAAGCACTTGCGCAGTTCGGGGGCGTGCGGCGGCGCTTTACCCGCACCGGCACCTGGAACGGCGTCACCATCATCGACGATTATGGCCACCATCCGGTGGAGATCGCGGCAGTGCTCAAGGCCGCCCGCGAATCGACCAGGGGACAAGTCATCGCCGTGGTGCAACCGCATCGCTATACCCGGCTCGCCGCCTTGTTCGAGCAATTCTGCACCTGTTTCAACGACGCCGATGCGGTGATCGTCGCCCACGTCTATCCGGCCGGCGAAGCCCCGATCGAGGGCGCCGACCGCGATGCGCTGGTGCAGGGTCTGCGCACGCACGGTCACCGCAATGTGGTTGCGCTCGACAGTCCCGAACGTCTCGCGTCGCTCGTCGCCGGGATGACGCAATCCGGAGACTATGTGGTCTGTCTCGGCGCCGGCTCGATCACCCAATGGGCCTACGCACTGCCGACCGAATTGGCGGCGGCGGGCTGAACCATGGCGCGTCGAAAGCCCGCCCCCGAATTGGTGCGCAATGTGCGCGCACTTTTTGGCAATGACCGCGGGCCGGCGGAGATCAGGCACATCAAAACGTGCCTGGCCGTACGCCACGTCGCGTTCGAGGACCTCGGCCTGTTGGGGCCGCTCGTTTCGTCGCGCGGCTATGGCGTGCGCTACCATGATGCCGGCGTGCAGCCGATCGATGCCGCAACGTTGCTCGCGCCGGATTTGTTGATCGTGCTGGGCGGCCCGATCGGCGTCTACGAAACCGATGCCTATCCATTTGTCGTCGACGAGATTGCTGCGATCAAAGCGAGGCTGGAAGCCGGCAAGCCAACGCTCGGCATTTGCCTCGGCGCCCAAATGATGGCGGCGGCGTTGGGTGCGCGGGTGGCGCCGGGGCCAGTCAAGGAAATCGGCTGGGCGCCACTGGAACTGACCGCCGAAGGCGAAAAATCGCCGCTGGCGCTCTTGCACGATGTGCCGGTGCTGCATTGGCACGGCGACAATTGCGAATTGCCGGCCGGCTGCACCAAGCTCGCCGCGACGCAGCACTGCCCGGTGCAGGCGTTCATGGCTGCGCCGGGGCAACTCGGCCTGCAGTTTCATCTGGAAACCGAGCCGGCGCGATTCGAAACCTGGCTGGTCGGTCACACCGTCGAGCTTGCAAAAGCCGGCATCGATCCGCGCACGCTGCGCGATCAGGCGCGGGCATCCGCGGCAGCGACCCGCAAAATTGGGCAGAAGGTGTTTTCGGCTTGGCTCGACAAGGCGCTCCATCCCAGTCCGGTCTCTGGAACGACATGATGTTTCCCGATCTTCTTCCTGCCCTAAAGAGCAAACTGCCAGCGCTGCGTGGCCGGTTGCTGGCGAACCAGCCGCTTGCCGATCTCACCTGGTTCCGTGTCGGCGGCCCGGCGCAGGTTTTGTTCATGCCTGAGGACGAAGAGGACCTCGGTTATTTTCTGCACGGGCTGCCGTCCGACATCCCGGCTGCCATCGTCGGTCTTGGCTCCAACCTGATCGTGCGCGATGGCGGTGTCGAAGGTGTCGTCATCCGCCTGGGCAAAGGCTTCGGTGCGATCGCGGTCGACGGCCTGCAGATCCGCGCCGGCACCGCGGTGCCGGATGTGAAAGTGGCCCGCGCGGCGCAGGAGGCCGGTATCGCCGGCCTGTCGTTTCTGCGCGGCATCCCCGGCAGCATCGGCGGCGCCTTGCGGATGAACGGCGGCGCCTATGGGGGCGAGACAAAGGATGTCTTGATCGAGGCGCGCGGCGTCGATCGTGGTGGAAATATCCGCACCTACACGAATGCCGAGATGAATTTCACCTACCGCCATTGCGGTGTTGCCGACGACGTGATTTTTACCCAGGCGCTGTTCGCCGGCCGGCCAGGCGATGCCGATGCCATCGCCGCCGAGATGAACAAGATCACGGAAAGCCGCGAGGCGACTCAGCCGGTGAAAAGCCGCACCGGCGGCTCGACCTTCAAGAATCCGCCCGGCCATAAGGCCTGGCAACTGGTTGACGCCGCCGGCTGCCGGGGCCTGCGCGTCGGTGGTGCGCAGGTCTCAGAAATGCATTGCAATTTCTTGATCAATCTCGGCAACGCTACGGCCGCCGATATCGAGACGCTGGGCGAAACCGTGCGTGAGCGGGTGAAAGACAATTCCGGCGTCGAGCTTGCTTGGGAAATCAAGCGGATCGGGGTGCCGCGCGGCGAAGCCGATCGGGGCTGCTGAACAAGGTCTCAATCGATGCCGTTTGCGCTACGATGTCGCCTGTGCCAACGATTTAAAAGCGCATGCGGGTAGGAATTCGCCTCGCCCTCACCGGCCTTGTGCTCGCCTCGATCGTGATCAGCGCGATCGGCGTCCACCTTTTGTGGTGGCGAACGGCGGAACAAAACAGCCATGCGCTTGCCGCCACCATCGACGAACAAATCGTCGCCGCGGTGGGAAAAGAGCTCGATACCATCACCACCCAGGCGCGCGCCGCACATACGGCGATTCGTACTTTATTTGTCCAGAACGTCTTGGGGACGCGCGAGGCGGATAAGCGCGAGTTTGTCTTTCTCTCGCAGCTGCAGGCGCAACCGGGCATATCGTGGGTGGCGTTCGGCTGGCCGGACGGCGCCTTCTTCGCCGCGCACAAATTGGGCGATCTCGGCCTCGAAATGATGGAGATCGGCCAGATCGACGGCGTGCGCAAGCGCCGCGTCGATGATTACAAGGTCGTGGTCGGCGATATCGAGTTCGAGAAGCGCCGGTTCGAGAACACCGATTTCGATGTCACCCAACAGCAATGGTATCGGGAAGGCATCAAGAACGACGAGCCGAGCTGGTTCGAGGTCACCATGCACCCGATAGGCGTGCGGCCGTCCATCGCCTATGTGGGACCGATCGACGTTTATCAGAAACGCCAGGGCGTTCTGGCGGTCATCATCGAAAACACGAGATTGGCGCAGTTTCTGTCGCAATTGTCGGTGGGAAAAATGGGCGCGGCCTTCATTCTGCGCCACGACGGCGCCGTCGTCGCTGCCCCCGATCCCAATGCCGACGAAACCAACATGCAGCGTTCGGATCAAGCCCTGCTGCCGATCGCGCAGGGCGCGATCAAACAGGCCGATATGTCGGATTCGACCGACAAAGCCGGGCGCCGGGTGCGGTTCATCGCCGACGGCAATGCCTATGCGGTGACGATGACGCCGCTCGCGTTCGCCGGCTGGACCTTGGCGACCGTCATCCCGGAGGCCGAGTTTCTGGGGCCGATCGAGGCGACGATTCGAAAGCTCCTGATTGGTCTCGCAATTCTCGTGGTGGCCGCCGCCGCCCTGTCGGCATGGCTGGCGCGACGCGTCATTGCCGCGCCGCTGATCACCGTCGTCGATGAGCTCAAGCATGTCGAGCGTTTCGAGCTTGATCAGGTGCGGCGGCATTCCTCGCGCATTGTCGAGCTTGCCAATCTGTCGAACGCCATTGCGGATATGGCCGGCGGTCTGGCGGCGTTCGGCAAGTATATCCCCACCGATCTGGTGAGAATGTTGCTCCGCGAGGGCGTCGAGCCGCGCCCGGGCGGGGCGGCACGAACGCTGACGGTGATGTTCGCCGACATCGCCGGCTTCACTGGACTATCCGAGCGGCTCGGCGATCGGATCTTCCCGCTGCTGTCCGGATACCTCGACACCATGTCGCGGGAGGTAAGCAGCCACGGTGGCACCATCGACAAATTCATCGGCGATGCCGTGATGGCATTTTGGGGCGCGCCGGTCGCCAACGCAGATCACGTCGTCGATGCCTGCCGGGCCGCGCTTGCCTGCCAGCGCGCGTTGCGGGCATCAGGCGTCGTCGACGACGCCGGCCGGCCTTTGAAGGTTCGCATCGGCATCAATTCCGGGAACATGCTGGTCGGCAACATCGGTTCGGAGTTGCGGCTCAACTACACGGTCATCGGCGATGCCGTGAATGTGGCGAGCCGGCTCGAAGGCGCCAACAAGGAATACGGAACCGAGATCATCATTGGGGAGGAAACACGCCGCCTCGCCGGCGATGGCGTCCAGGTGCGCGAGCTCGACCGCCTCATGGTCTACGGACGCTCCGGCGGACTGGCGATCTACGAACTCTTGGACGTCGCAAGCGACGCCGGGCTGCCGCCGTGGGTCGCGCTTTATGAGCGCGGTCTCGCCGCCTATCGGGCCCAGGATTTCGCCGGCGCCATTGCGCTTTTCGGCCAAGTTCTGGAGGAGCGGCCGGCCGATCAGCCGGCGCGTATCATGCTCGCGCGCAGTAAAGATCTTCTCGCAGCGCCGCCAGGCAAGGACTGGCAAGCGACGAATGCGATGAAGGTGAAGTAGCCTCCTATCAATAGCCCCTTATCATGTGCGGGTCCTGCAAGGTCCGGCGCCGCATTCGCAAAAATCGAAACGAAATTGTTTGCACAATATCACCCATCACATGTTAGTGACGCCCGCGGCGCCGACTGTGACGCCGAAACGGCCTGTTGTTTTGCTATGTGAAACGGGCGCCACGCGCATGCTTCGCGCGTCCGTGACAATTAGGTTCGCAAAGGGTGCAGCATGAAATCCAAGGACGTTATCACCGCGGCCACGATCGCGGGCTCTGTTGCGGCAGCGCTCGCACTCCTCGCCGCGCCGGCCGCTGCCGCGCCGAAGCCGCCGCAGCCGACCATGGACAAGTGTTTCGGCATCGCCCTGAGGGGTGAGAATGATTGCGCCGCAGGTCCGGGAACGACGTGCGCGGGCACGGCGTCAAATGACTTTCAGGGCAATGCATGGAAATATGTTCCGAAGGGAACGTGCCAGACGGTCAAGACACCGAAGGGCGCGGGTTCACTGGAGCCGGACAAATCGTAACCGGCGACGTTGCGCCCGTCTCGATTGCGGGCGATACGGGTTTTGAAATGTCGGACGCACGCATGCTGCCGGCGCAGGCCGGGGTCGGTTTCAAACCTGCACACTTTCGCGATATTGTCTCCGCGCCCCAGCCGATCGGTTTTTTCGAAGTGCACGCGGAGAATTACATGGGCGCCGGCGGCGAGCCGCATGCGCAGCTTGGTGCGTTGCGCGCGCGCTATGCCTTGTCGCTTCACGGCGTCGGATTGTCGATCGGCTCGACGCAGCCGCTTGATCGCGAGCATCTTGAACGCGTGAAGCTGCTTTGCGAACGCTACGAGCCGGCGAGCTTCTCCGAGCACCTCGCCTGGTCGTCGCACGACGGCGTCTATTTCAACGATCTGCTGCCGTTGCCCTACACGCCGCAAACCCTGGCGCGGGTGGCGGAGCATATCGACACGGTGCAGGCGGTGCTCTGCCGCCCGATCTTGCTGGAAAATCCGTCGAGCTATCTTAGTCTCGCGGAGAGTACGATTTCCGAGGCCGACTTCCTCGCGGAAGTCTCGCGGCGGACCGGCTGCGGACTGCTCCTCGATGTCAACAATGTCTTCGTGTCGTGCACGAATCTCGGCGGCCGCCCGTACGATTATTTGGATGCCTTTCCGCTCGATCGCGTGCGGGAGATTCATCTCGGCGGTCACCATCAGGACGCCGACGAAGCCGGCGCACCGCTTTTGATCGATGCGCACGGATCGCCGGTGGCCGATCCGGTCTGGGCGCTTTTTACAGACGTTCTCGCCCGCACCGGACCGCTTCCCACGCTGATCGAATGGGACAATGACCTGCCGTCCTGGGCGGTGTTGCGCGCGCAGGCGGAAGTCGCGACGCACCTTCTCACGAATGCGCGCGCCCCCATGCCGAATGCATCGGCGGCGTGAGCGGAGCCGCGCCCGTGTCATTTCAATCGGCTTTCGCCAGTGCTCTTCTTGATCTTGAAGAGCCGCCGCCCGCGGGCGTTGGCGCCGGCGCGGCCGATCGGCAGCGGCGCTTTGCCGTTCATCGCAACAATATGGTGGCCGGGCTCGTGAAAGCGCTCGGGGCGCGGTTTCCCGCGACCGTGAAAATCGTCGGTGGGGAATTTTTCGACGCGATGGCGCGCGCTTTCGTGCTCGCGCATCCGCCACGCTCGCCGCGGCTTGCTTGTTACGGCGATGCGTTTCCGGATTTCATCGACGCGTTTACGCCGGCGCGCGAAGTCGTTTATGTCGCCGACGTCGCACGGATCGAGGCCGCGCGCACGCGTGCCTATCACGCGGCCGATGCCGCCCCGGTGGGAGCGGATGCCTTCGCGGCACTGGCGAGCGAAGTTCTCAGCGGCATACGCGTGCAATTGCACCCGTCGGTCGAGATCGTTCGCTCGCCGCACCCGATCGTCACGATCTGGGCGATGAACTCCGGTGAGCAGGCTTTGGCGCCGATCGAGAATTGGCGTGGCGAGGATGCGCTGGTGGCGCGGCCCTATCTGGAAGTGAACGTGCACGTTTTGCCGCCAGGTGGCGCGGAATTTCTGCACGCGCTTGCCGCCGGCCGGACGCTTGGTGAAGCCGCCCAGCTCGCGCTCGAGGCTCGCCCGCAATTCAATCTGACCGACAACGTGGCCGCCTTGATGGGCTGCGGTTTCGCGAGCGGTAACATCACGACCGCGCCACCGAGTCCGCGGCCGTAGGCACTTCTCTCTCACGCGGCGAAAAATACCGGTCACGTATTTTGCCTAAATTTCGCGTGCGGCGCGCGCACGCGATTGCGCCGTGTCGGCCACGGCACCCAGCCTCGATTTTCGTCGCCGCGGGGACCGGCAAAAATTGGCGGAAACACTCGACCTTTCCACAATTGTGGATTTTATTGGTGACCCAGCGAATCAGCGGGACGGGCCGCTGAAACAAATTGGCTGGGCATGACAAAACACGTCGCCGTACTGATGGGTGGGTGGTCGGCGGAGCGTGAAGTTTCGCTGCGCTCGGGCAAGGCGTGTGCCGATGCGCTCACGCGCGTCGGCTATCGGGTTACCGCGATCGATGTCGGTCGCGATGTCGCTGCCGCGCTGACCAAAGCCAACCCGGACGTTGCGCTCAATGTCTTGCACGGCCGACCGGGAGAGGACGGCACTTTGCAGGGCGTGTTGGAAGTTCTCGGCATTCCCTATTCGCATTCTGGTGTGATGGCATCGGCGGTGGCGATGCATAAGGGTTACGCCAAGGCGATATTCCGCGCTGCCGGTATTCCGGTGGCCGAGGACATCGTGGCGTCGCGGCTCGAAGCCGCGGAGCGGCACCTGATGGCGCCGCCTTATGTCATCAAGCCGATGGCGGAAGGCTCGAGCGTCGGCGTCTTCATCGTCACCGAAGATCAGCCGCATCCGCCGCAGGAGCTTTATCGCGACGATTGGGCGTTCGGCGACGAGATCCTGATCGAACGCTACATCGCCGGCAAGGAATTGACCTGCGCGGTGATCGGCGACCGCGCGCTCGACGTCATCGACATCGTGCCGGCGACCGGCTTCTACGACTATGAGGCGAAATACGCCGCGGGCGGCTCGCGCCATGTCCTGCCCGCTCAAATTTTACCAAATGTTTACCAGGAGGTCCGCAGACTCGCTTTGGCTGCCCACGAAGCGCTCGGTTGCCGCGGCGTAAGCCGCGCGGACTTTCGCTACGACGATCGGGGAGCGAGGACGCTGGTCTGTCTTGAGATCAATACGCAGCCGGGCATGACCGAGACATCGCTCGTGCCCGAGTTGGCTGCTTATGCGGGGATCACCTTCGACGAGCTGGTGAAATGGATGGTGGAGGATGCCTCGACCAACCGCTAACGCGGTCGGGGCCACAGCGGGGACCGGAAGCGGAAGGTGTCGAGTTGCCTTTCCGTGCGCCGCTGCGCCGTGAGCGGGTGGGACGCAGGCATCGCCGCGTCCGCTTTGATCTTGGGCGTTTGCGCGACCGACTAGGCCGCTTGCGTCTGCGCGCTTGGGGCGCGGCCTATCAACAATGGATCGGTCGCCTGGCCCGGCGACCGGCGCCGCCGCGCGGCGTGGGTATGGCCGGCGCGGCTGTGTTTCTCGGTCTTGCGCTGGCCTACGGGGCCGCGGTCGGCGGGCACATGCCTGTCGTCATTGACTGGCTGAAGGACGCGCGCGACCAGGCTGCGAACGCAGCCGGTTTCCGCATCGCCGCCGTCTCGCTGACCGGACAGAGAGAGGTCAGTCGCGACCAGGTGCTCGCCATGGCGGGCGTGACCGGCCACGTGTCGCTCCTGTTCCTCGATGCCGAGGCGGCGCGGGCGCGACTGATGGCCAATCCCTGGATTGCCGATGCCGCGGTGCTCAAGCTCTATCCCGACCGCCTGCAGATCAGCGTGACCGAGCGCCAAGCCTTTGCGCTTTGGCAGAAGGAGGGCAGCGTCAGCGTCATCGCCGCCGACGGCACGGTCCTCCAACCGCTCACAGAGAATCGCTACCGCGCCTTGCCGCTCCTGGTTGGCAAGGGCGCCGAGCGTGCCGGCCACGATTTTCTCGCTATCCTCGACCGCTACCCCGACCTCCGCGCTCTTCTGCGCGCCTCGATCTTTGTCGCCGAGCGGCGCTGGAATCTGCGGCTGAGCAATGGCCTTGACGTGCGGTTGCCGGAAGTCGGCGTCGAACAGGCGCTCGACCGGCTGGTCTCGCTCGACCGCGACCGAAAGCTTCTGTCGCGCGACATCACCTCGGTCGATTTGCGGTTGCCGGACCGGATCATCGTGCGGTTGTCCGATGCGGCAGCGCAGGCGCGCGAAGAGGCCCTCAAGGACAAAGACAAGAAGAAGAAAAAAGGAGGTGACGCGTGAGCTCCCTCCATTACGGCCTGACGCCGAAGATGAAGCCGATCCCGCCGCGGCGGACAGCGCTCGTCGCAGCGCTCGATGTCGGCTCGAGCAAGATCGCCTGCCTGATCGCCCGGCTTCGTCCGCATGCGCGCCAGCAGGTCCTGACCCGGCGCACCCATACGGTCGAGGTGGTCGGTTACGGGCACGCGGCCGCGCGCGGCACCAAGGGCGGCGGCGTCGTCAATCTTGCCCAGGCCGAAGAAGCGATCCGCCAGGCCGTCGATTGCGCCGAGCGCATGGCGTCGGTCGAGATTGAAGCGGTCGTGCTCTCGGTTTCGGCCGGGCGCCTTGCCAGCGACCTGTTCGCCGCCGAGGTCAGCATCGAAGGCTCGGCGGTTTCGGAGGGCGACATCGGCCGCGTCTTGTCCGCCGGGAACCGGCATTCGCTGCGCGAGGGCCGCGCCGTCCTGCATTCGTTGCCGATCGGCTATTCGATCGACGGCGGCAACGGCATCCGCGATCCGCGCGGCATGCTCGGTTCCCGCTTCGGCGTCGATATGCATGTGGCGACGACCGACGTCACGGCCGCGCGCAATCTGATGCTTGCGGTCGAGCGCTGCCATTTGTCCATCGAAGCGATGGTTGCGAGTCCCTATGTGGCCGGTCTTTCCGTGCTCGCCGACGACGAAGGCGATCTCGGCGCCGCCGTCGTCGACATGGGCGCCGGCACCACCACCATCGCGGTGTTCGCCGGCGGTCGTTTTGTTCACTCGGAAGGCTTCGCGCTCGGCGGTCATAATGTCACGCTCGACATCGCGCGCGGGTTGAACGCAAGCGTTGCCGACGCGGAGCGCATCAAGACGTTCCACGGCAGCGTGCTGCTCGGCGGCTCGGACGAGCGCGACATGATCACGATACCGACGATCGGCGAGGACGAGCGCGACCATGCCCAATTCGTGCCGCGCTCCGCGCTCGTTCACATCATCAAGCCGCGTGTCGAGGAAATTCTGGAAATGGTGCGCGACCGGCTCAAGGCGTCATCCTTTGCCGCCGAGGCGCGCGGCCGCGTCATTCTCACAGGCGGTGCGAGCCAAATGACCGGCTTGCCAGAGCTTGCTTCCCACATTTTCGGGCGCCCGGTGCGTCTCGGCCGGCCGCTCGGTATCGCCGGCCTGCCCGAGGCGGCGAAAGGCTCGGCGTTCGCGGTGGCGACCGGGTTGCTGATCTACCCGCAGGCGGCGCACCTCGAGTATTTCGAGACACGCAGTACGCGGTTTTTGCGGAGTGGCACGGGTGGCGGCTATCTCGCCCGTGTCGGACAGTGGCTTCGTGAGAGTTTCTGATGGCGCCCGAACAACAAACACCAACCATGGCGCTGCGACTGACATCAACATGGCCAATGGCGGATCGGCCGGCGCCGGACGTTGAACACGTCCGTGCAGGAAGGAAGAGGCAATCATGACAATCAATCTGAAAATTCCCGACATTCGTGAGCTGAAGCCGCGCATTACCGTGTTCGGCGTCGGCGGTGCCGGCGGCAATGCGGTCAACAACATGATCAGCGCCGGTCTGCAGGGCGTCGATTTCGTCGTGGCGAACACCGACGCCCAGGCGCTCACCATGTCGAAGTCCGAGCGCATCGTGCAGATGGGTGTGCAGGTCACGGAGGGGCTCGGCGCCGGGTCGCAGCCCGACGTCGGCCGCGCCGCAGCCGAGGAGGTGATTGACGAAATCCGCGATCATCTGTCCGGAGCCCACATGGTGTTCGTCACCGCCGGCATGGGCGGCGGCACCGGCACCGGCGCGGCGCCGGTGATCGCGCGCGCTGCGCAAGAGGCCGGTATCCTCACCGTCGGCGTCGTCACCAAGCCGTTCCATTTCGAAGGCCAGCGCAGGATGCGCATCGCCGACGGCGGCATTGCCGAGCTGCAAAAGTGCGTCGACACGCTCCTCATCATTCCCAACCAGAATCTGTTCCGGGTGGCGAACGAGAAGACGACCTTCGCTGACGCGTTCGCGATGGCCGATCAGGTGCTTTATTCCGGCGTCGCCTGCATCACCGACCTGATGGTCAAGGAAGGGCTGATCAATCTCGACTTTGCCGACGTTCGCGCGGTCATGCGCGAGATGGGCAAGGCGATGATGGGCACCGGCGAGGCCGAAGGCGAGAAGCGGGCGATGACCGCCGCCGAAGCCGCGATCTCCAATCCGCTGATCGACGATGCCTCGATGAAGGGCGCCAAGGGTCTCCTCATCTCCATCTCGGGCGGGCGCGATCTGACGCTCTACGAGGTCGACGAGGCGGCAACGCGCATTCGCGAAGAGGTCGACCAGGACGCCAACATTATTGTCGGCGCCACCTTCGACGAGGGATTGGAAGGCATCATCCGCGTGTCGGTGGTCGCGACCGGCATCGATCACGCTCTGGCACAACGGCCTCCTCAAGCCGTGGCCGCCGAGGCGCGCATCGCCGAGGTCGCGCAGCGTCTGCGCGCTGATAATGAAAGGCACGTCCAGCGGCTGGAACGGCAGGAGCCGCCGCCGCGCGCCGCCGTTGCCCAACCGCCGGCGGTGCAGCCGCAGCCCGCCGGCCTCAACGAATTGATCGAATCAGCCAAGGCCGCCATGGCCGCGGCCATCATGCCGCAGACCTCGGGTCCGGAAGTGACCTTCCGCCCGCTTGGGCCGAAGCCGTCGCTGTTTATCGACCCGGCGGCCCAGCCGGCTGCGCCCGAGGCGCCTGAGCCGGAAGCCTTTATTCCTCCGCAGCCGGAACGGGTATCGCCGCGTGGCATGCGCATGCCGCGGATCGACGAATTGCCGGTGCCCGCCCAGAAGGAGATCCGCGCCCGGCGCGGTGAGCTTCCGGAAGAACATCCGGAAAAGCGCCGCACCTCGCTGTTGCAGCGCCTAGCTGCGGTCGGTCTCGGCCGCCGTGACGACGAGGAAGACGCGGTGCCGATGCCGCCAAAGGCGGTGGCGCCGATGCCGACCATGCCGCCCGCACCGCCCATGCCGCAAGTCACGACCGATCGGCCGCTTGGCCGGCCGGCCCCGCGGCAAGAGGCATCGCGACCGGAACCGGTGTCCGAATATGCCAAGCGTCCTGCGCCGCAAGGACTGGATCAGCACGGACGGCAAATGCCTGTGCATAACCGCAGTGAGGAAGATCAGCTTGACATTCCGGCGTTCCTTCGTCGGCAAGCGAACTGAGTCACGCTGGAAACAGCGCACGCGTCGCGCCGCCGGCGGCGGCCCGACGCCGCTCAGCGCCGCCCGGCGAGCTGCTGATAAAGGGCTGATTTTGCTAAAGATCTATGATCCGCAGCAGGTTTGCTCCAGGCAAATTCCGGAGCTGCTGGTTGGCATCCAAGCCACCGTCGACCGGATTGCTTTTGGCGCACTGGCGACAACAGTGCGGCCAGAACAAGGTAACACTCGGTAAGAAACCGTGAGTTGGCCACGAATCATGTCATCGGTATGGTTTATTTGGCGACGGGGAATCATGTCGGGGGTGCGTTGTCGGGTGTCTGACGGTTAACGGACGGACCACCCGCACAGCTTTTGCACTCCCCAAGATGGGGTCAGCCTGATTGCGAAAGCAATCTCGGCGATGAGGTGCAGGGCATGACACGGGGCATGCAAGCTGGCAGGCAGACAACCCTGCGCGAGCACGTGGCCGTTACCGGCATTGGCGTGCATTCCGGATGGCCCGCCACCGTCACGCTGCATCCAGCGCAAGCTGACACCGGCATCGTCTTCGTGCGTTGCGGCGGCAAGGGCGAGCCTGATCGCGAGCTTGTGGCCAATTTCCGTTCGGTCACCGCCACCGAGTTCGCTACCGTGCTCGGCGACAAGGCCGGTCCGGCCGTCTCCACCACCGAACACGTCATGGCGGCGCTCTACGGCCTCGGTATCGACAACGCGATCGTCGAAGTCGATGGGCCGGAAATTCCGATCATGGACGGCAGCGCCGCGGCTTTCGTTGCCGCCATCGACCAGGCCGGCATTGTGGCGACAGCCGTTCGCCGGCGCTACATCAAGGTGCTCAAGCCGGTACGCGTCAATGCCAATGGCTGCTTTGGCGAATTGCGGCCGCATGCACGCGGGCTGCGCGTCGAAACCGAAATCGACTTCGATCATCCCTTGATCGGCCGGCAGAAAATTGCGCTCGACCTCGAGCCGCAGGCGTTCCGTCGCGAGCTTTCGCGCGCGCGCACCTTCGGCTTCATGCGCGACGTTACCAAGCTTTGGAACGCCGGTTACGCGCTCGGCGCGTCGTTCGAGAATACCGTTGTGATTGCTGAGGATCGTATCCTCAACGCGGATGGGGTCCGCTTCTCCGACGAATTCGTCCGCCACAAAGCGGTCGATGCGCTCGGCGATCTGGCGCTCGCCGGCGCACCGCTCATCGGTGCCTATCGCTCGGTGCGCGGTGGTCACAAGCTGAACCACGCCGTCGTTTCGGCACTCATGAACGATCCGACCGCTTGGACCTATACCGAGCTGGAAGAGCCGGCACGCCGGCCGCGTGGCCACGCCGATCTCAGTGCCGGCTTCGCCATGCCGGCCTATGGCCCTGAGATCTCGTGATTTGCTTGATTTTTTCGCGCCTTAATCCGGGCCGATTGTCTGCCTAGTAACGCTGGGGCCGCAATGCTCCGGGCCACGGCTCATGCGTGGCCGGCGGGGCGGGACGAGCGGCGGGGCACGGGGTTTTCAACGCGCGCATGATGTGGCGGTGGCAGGGATTGGCCAGGTCCGGTGGCGGGTCGCGTGCTCTGGCCGCGCTCTTGATGATTGTTTGCCTGGGGGTGGCGGCCGCGGGCTGCAGCGCTTTCAACAAGGAAGAAGACTACGTCCCCGAGGATCCGGCCGACAAGCTCTACAACGAAGGCCTGTTCCTGCTGAACAACAAGCAGGATTACGAAGGCGCGGCAAAGAAATTCGACGAGGTGGATCGTCAGAATCCCTATTCCGATTGGGCGCGCAAGGCGCTGCTGATGTCGGCCTTCTCGTATTATCAGGCGCAGAAATACGAGGATTGCGTCAACGCCGCCAAGCGCTACGTCACCCTGCATCCGGGAAGCCCCGACGCGGCCTACGCGCAATATCTGATCGGCGCCTCCTATTACGACCAGATTCTTGACGTCAATCACGACCAGCAGCGTGCCGACAAGGCAGTCGCCGCGCTGGAAGAAGTGGTGCGCAAATATCCGGACACGGAATATGCGCTCAACGCCAAGAAGAAGATCGACATGGCGCGCGATCAACTTGCCGGCAAGGAAATGGAGGTCGGCCGCTTCTACATGAAGAAGCGCGATTTCACCGGCGCCATCAACCGTTTCAAGGTCGTGGTGACCCATTTCCAAACCACGCGCGAGGTCGAGGAAGCACTGGAGCGCCTGACCGAAGCCTATATTGCGCTGGGCATTCTCGACGAGGCGCAGACCGCGGCCGCGGTGCTCGGCCACAATTTTCCGGATAGTCCCTGGTACAAAGACGCCTATAGGCTCGTGACAGCCGCAGGCGTGGCGCCTGCCGAGAACAAGAATTCGGAGATCAGCCGCGCCTTCAAAGGGCGCAATTCCTGACGCGCGGCTGCCGACACGCTATTATCCGTCGAAGTTGGGATTCGTCATTCCGGGGCCGAACGCGGCGAGGGGCCCGGAAGGCGCGTCATGTCAATTCGCCATCACGTGTCTATAGCCATCAGGTGTCCATCGCCGTTCCTCGTCCGTAGCCAGCATGCTCGCACGATTATCCATACGCGACATCGTCCTGATCGATCGCCTGGACATCGATTTCGGCACCGGCCTCGCCGCGCTCACGGGTGAGACCGGCGCCGGCAAGTCGATCCTGCTCGATGCGTTCGCGCTGGCGCTGGGCGCGCGCGGCGAGGCTGCTTTAGTGCGCGAGGGTGCCGAGCAGGGCCAGGTCATCGCCGCCTTCGATCTCGCCAGGGGTCACCCGGCGCGGCGCCTTCTCACCGACAATGACCTGATCACCGATCCCGCGGCCGAAGACGAGCTGATCGTCCGCCGCGTGCAATTCGCCGACGGCCGCACCCGCGCCTTCGTCAACGATCAGCCGGTCAGTGTGCAGGTGTTGCGCGCGCTCGGTTCTGCCCTGGTGGAAATTCACGGTCAGCACGATGACCGGGCTTTTGTCGAAGCCGCTACTCATCGGGCCCTGCTCGATGCGTTCGGCGGCCTCGAAAATGCCGCCGCTGACGTGCGCGCGCTGTGGGACGAACGCCGCGCACG
Organism: uncultured Alphaproteobacteria bacterium; assembly: GCA_963818155.1. Lineage (GTDB taxonomy): Bacteria > Pseudomonadota > Alphaproteobacteria > Rhizobiales > Xanthobacteraceae > BOG-931. Next base: position 196,398 of record CAWFRC010000008.1, on the reverse strand, counting down.
CGAGGGCGCGCTGGCCTCCCACCGTGCCGAAGTCGAACGCGCCCGCCGTGAGGCGGAATGGCTGCGTCACGCCGTCGACGAGCTCGGCAAGCTCGGCCCCGAAAGCGGCGAAGAAACTGCACTGGCGCAACGGCGCACGGCCATGATGCAGGCGGAAAAATCCGCCGAGGATTTTCGCTCGACCCTCGAAGCCGTTTCCGGCCCGCAATCGCCGGTGCCGCCGCTTGCCACCGCGGTGCGGCGGCTCGAACGTCGCGCCGCCCAGTCGCCGGCTTTGGTCGAGCCTGTGGTGAAGGCGATCGATGCCGCGCTCACGGCGCTCGACGATGCGCGCACCCATCTTGAGCACGCCTTGCGCGTCGCTGACTACGATCCGCACGAGCTTGAGCGCATCGAGGAACGGCTGTTCGCCCTGCGCGCCGCCTCGCGCAAATATAATGTGCCGGTCGATGACTTGGCCGCGCTTGCCCGCCGTCATGAAGCCAGCTTGGCCTTGATCGATGCCGGCGCCGAGCGGCTCGCCGTGCTCGAGAAAGAAGCGCAGGAGGTGGTCGCGCGCTATCGCCAAGCGGCGGAAGCGCTTTCGGCTGCCCGCAAGCGCACAGCGCTGAAGCTCGACAAGGCGGTCAATGCCGAGCTCAAGCCGCTCAAGCTCGATCGCGCGCAGTTCTTCACCCAGATCGAAAGCGAAGGCGAGGGGCCCGAAGGGCTAGAACGCGCCGAATTCTGGGTGCGCACCAATCCGGGCACCCGGCCCGGCCCGATGATGAAGGTCGCCTCCGGCGGCGAACTGGCGCGCTTTCTGCTCGCGCTAAAAGTGGTGCTGGCCGACCGTGGCTCCGCGCCGACGCTCATTTTCGACGAAATCGACACCGGAGTCGGTGGCGCCACCGCCGACGCCATCGGCGCCCGGCTGGCGCAGCTTTCTTCCGACGTGCAGGTCATCGTGGTCACCCATGCCCCGCAGGTGGCCGCCCGCGCCGACCGGCATTATCTGATTGCCAAGGATGCGCTCGCCAAAGGCAAGCGCGTTGCCACGCGCGTCACCGAGCTTGAAGCCGAGCGCCGCCGTGAGGAGATCGCCCGCATGCTCGCCGGCGCCGAGATCACCGCCGAAGCGCGTGCCGCCGCCGAACGCCTGATCCGCGCGGCGGGATGATTCTCGTCATTCTTGGATCTTGCCGATGGAAACGATCGTATTTCGCGAACGGCCCGACGAGCGCAATGAATGCAACCAATGGACCTTGGTGAAAGACCCCTACGATCACCAGGACTATGTGGTGCAAGAACACGTCCTGCTCGATCGGGTCCTGTCCGGAAAGCCGTATATGCACTTGGTCAGGCGGATGACCGTCGCGGAGTTCTTGGCCACGGATCAGCCGCCGGCGGTGAAGGGCAAACTGCAATCCATTTTGGATGAACGGCGCGCGCCGAGGTCGGATGCAACGCCCGCGGAACGATGATGGCAGCGAAGAAAAAATCACTGCCGGCTGTTGAAGCGCTGACTGAAAAACAGGCGAAGGCCGAGCATGCGCGGCTTGGCGATGAAATTGCCGGCCACGATCGCCGCTACTATCAGGAAGACGCGCCCACCGTCACCGACGCCGAGTATGATGAATTGCGCCGTCGCTATGCGGCGATCGAGGCACGCTTTCCGCAGCTCGCCATCGGCGACAGTTTGAGTGCGCGCGTCGGCGCGGCGCCTTCGGCGCGCTTCGCAAAGGTGCGGCACGCGGCACCGATGCTGTCCCTCGACAACGCTTTTGCCGAGGAAGACGTGGTGGATTTTGTCGGCCGCATCCGCCGCTTCCTGCGTCTGCCGGAGAGCGAGGAAATCGTATTTTCGGCCGAGCCCAAGATCGACGGCCTCTCGATGTCGCTGCGCTACGAGGATGGCAGGCTGGTCACCGGCGCCACGCGCGGCGATGGCTTCGAGGGCGAAGACGTCACCGCCAACATCAAGACGCTCGAAGATGTGCCGCAACAGCTCAAGGGCCGAAACGTTCCTCCGGTTTGCGAAGTGCGCGGCGAGGTCTACATGACCAAGCAGGCGTTTCTTGCACTCAACAAGCGTCAGGCCGAAAGCGGCGGCCAGGTTTTTGCCAATCCGCGCAATTCGGCCGCCGGATCGCTGCGGCAGAAGGATGCGGCGATCACGGCCTCGCGCCCGCTCGGCTTTTTCGCTTACGCGTGGGGTGAGATGAGCGCGCTGCCGGCGCCGACGCAATCCGGCATGATCAAATGGTTCGAGAGTTGCGGATTCAAGACCAATCCGCTGGCGCGCCTGTGCGCATCGGTCGAAGAGCTCCTGAAATTCTATCACGGCATCGAGCAGGAACGTTCGCACCTCGATTACGATATCGACGGCGTGGTCTATAAGGTCGATCGGCTCGATTGGCAGGAGCGGCTGGGCTTTGTGTCGCGTTCGCCGCGCTGGGCCATTGCGCACAAATTTCCGGCGGAGCGCGCCATCACGGTTCTCAAGGGCATCGACATCCAGGTCGGTCGCACCGGCGCGTTGACGCCGGTCGGCAAGCTCGAGCCGGTCGGCGTCGGCGGCGTCATCGTGCAAAACGTGACCCTGCATAACGAGGACTACATCAAGGGTATTGGCGGCAAAGGTGAACCGCTGCGTGAGGGCCGCGACCTTCGCATCGGCGATACGGTGATCATCCAGCGCGCCGGTGACGTCATTCCGCAGATCGTCGATGTCGTCATCGACAAGCGTCCCGCCGACGCCAAGCCGTACCATTTCCCGACCAAATGTCCGTGCCCGCTGCACACCGATGTGCTGCGCGAGGAAACCGCGACCGGCGAAGAAGGCGCCCGCGCCCGCTGCACCGGCGATTTCGCCTGCCCGTTCCAGAAGATCGAGCATCTGAAGCTGTTCGCCTCGCGCCGCGCTTTTGACATCGAGGGCTTCGGCGACAAACAGATCGAATTCTTCTTCGAGCAGGGCTGGGTCAAGGAGCCGGCTGATATTTTCACGCTGGCGAAGCGCAACCGTGAGATCAGACTCGAGCAGCACGAAGGCTATGGCGAAACCTCGGTGCGCAATCTGTTCAATGCGATCGAGGTGCGGCGGCAGATCGCGCTCGATCGGTTCATCTATGCACTCGGCATTCGTCATGTCGGCGAGACCACAGCGCTGGCGCTGGCGCGCGGCTATGGCTCGTGGGCGGCGTTTCATGACGCCAGCCTGAAAGTCGCCGCCGACGATGCAGAAGCGATCGCCGACATGGATGCGCTCGATCAGATCGGCGATACGGTGATCCAGAGCGTCAAGGCGTATTTCGGCGAGATACATAATCGCGGCATCGTCGAGCGCCTGACCAGGGAAGTCAATATTTTGGACGCCGAGAAGCCGCGGGCGAACTCCGCGGTGGCAGGCAAGACCGTGGTGTTTACCGGTACGCTCGAACAAATGACACGCGACGAAGCCAAAGCCTCGGCCGAGCGGCTGGGCGCCAAGGTGTCCGGCTCGGTGTCGAAAAAGACAGACTATGTGGTCGCCGGTCCGGGCGCTGGCTCGAAGCTCGCGGATGCGCAAAAGCACGGCGTCACCGTGCTCACCGAGGACGAGTGGATCCGGCTCATTCGGTGAGCGCGTCATTATTTCCGGTGGCAGTTCACTGAGCCAATCTCAGCTCAGCCGCATTCCGGTAGCGCAAACGCAGTCCGGTCGTTGAAAAACGCCCGGACTGGCTTGCGTTCAATGGCCTCGGCGCGCTCAAACCTGCGAGCGCCGCTATATGCGTCCGACCAAGACCAATACGATCACGATCACCAGAATGAGGCCCAGTCCGCCGCCGGGGTAGTAGCCCCAGCCGCCGGAATACGGCCACGTCGGCAACGCGCCGATCAGTAGAAGAATAAGAACGATGATAAGAATCGTCCCGAGCATGGTTTCCTCGCTCCTGTCCAACCCTGCCGTGAAACGCTGAGTGAGCGAGAGAAGTTCCAGCTGCGGGAACTGAGAGCAAATAAGAATCAGCGCACGGTGGAAGGAACAAATAACGCGAGTGTTCGTTGCGGCACGCCTCGTCGGCATCGAGAGTTTTTATTTGTATGTTGCGCTGCGATGGCGACGGCTTGCATCGTCGTAGTCGCCGCAGAGATCAGTCAGCCGCGCGCCGGCGGGATGGTGGCTGCCAGCAACCATGCGCGCGCGGTCGTATCGAGGTGCGGCGCCAGCGTTTCGCGCACCCGTCCCTGATAGGCATCGAACCAGGCCCGCTCTTCGGCCGTCAGCATGGCCGGCTCGACCAGCCGCGCGTCGATCGGCGCGAGCGTCAGCGTTTCGAAAGCGTTGAGCGGCCGCTCGGCGCCCGGTACAGGCTGCGCTTCGGTCACCAGAACCAGATTCTCGATGCGGATGCCGTAAGCGCCGGCGCGGTAATAGCCAGGCTCATTCGACAGGATCATACCGCGCTTGAGCGGCGCCGCGCCGAGCTTGGCGATCCGTGCCGGTCCTTCATGCACCGACAAATAGCTGCCGACGCCATGGCCGGTGCCGTGATCGAAATCGAGCCCGGCGCGCCAGAGGAATTGCCGCGCAAACGAATCGAGCTGCGCGCCGGTGGTGCCGTCGGGAAATACCGCCTGCGCGATGGCGATGTGGCCTTTGAGGACCAAGGTGAAATTGCGCCGCATCTCGGCGCTCGGCAGCCCGACCGCGACGGTGCGGGTGATGTCGGTGGTGCCGTCTTCATATTGGCCACCGGAATCGATCAGAAACAGATCGTTCATGCCGATGTGCCGGTTGGTGGCGCGCGTGACGCGATAATGGACAATGGCGCCGTTGGGGCCGGCGCCGGCGATGGTCGGAAAAGAGATGTCTTTGAGCGATCCGGCTTCGCGCCGGAAGCTCTCGAGCGCCTCGACCGCCTCGATCTCCGTCAGCTCGCCGCGCGTTACCGCGCGGTCAAACCAGGCGAGGAAGCGCGTCACCGCAACGCCGTCGCGCAACTGTGCTGATCGCGCGCCTTCGATCTCGACCGCGTTCTTGATCGCTTTCATCGGCGCGATCGGGTCGCCGCCGCGCAGCACCGTGCCGCCATTTTCAGTAACGAGCCGCGCGATCGCTTCCGGGCAGGTCGCCGGATCGAGCCGCACGGCACGCCGTTCCTGGCCGAAAGCCGCGACCTCGCGCTCGAAGGCGGCATTCGGCCGCACGTCCGCCACCTCTTCGAGGCGGGAGCGGATTTCGTTGCCGAGCTTTCGCAGGTCCACGAAGATCGTCGGCCGGCCTTCCTTGGGCACCATGGCGAAGGCGAGCACCACCGGCGTATGCGGCACGTCGCTGCCGCGAATGTTGAACAGCCACGACACGGCATGCGGGTCGGAGACCACCAGCGTGTCGGCGGCGTCCGTGGCGAACTCGGCGCCGACGCGGGCGAGCTTGTCCGCGGCTTGCTCGCCGGCATAGCGCATGTCGTGGGCGACCACCGGGCCGAGCGGCGGCTCCGGGCGGTCGGTCCAGATGGCATCGATCGGATTATCCTCGACCGCGACCAGCGAAGCATGCGCTTCGGCGCAGGCCTTGGCGAGCCGCTCGGCGCCATCGACGGTATGCAGCCAGGGCGAATAGCCGAGTTTGGCGCCGGCGGGCAGGTTGGCCTTGATCCAGGCGGGCGGCGGGTTGTCGACGAGATGCTCGATGGTGAAGATCGCGGCGTCCACCTCGTCGCGCACCTGCACCTGATAGCGGCCGTCGACGAACAACACCGCGCGATCGGCCAGCACGATCGCCATGCCGGCGGAGCCGCTAAAGCCGGTGAGCCAGGCGAGCCGCTCGTCGCTCGGCGGCACATACTCGTTCTGAAAGCGGTCGGCGCGCGGCACGATGAAGCCGTCGAGCCCACGCGCGAAGAGTTCTGTGCGCAAGGCCTTCACGCGCTCCGCTGCAGCGCCGCCATCGGTGCGGTCGTCGAACGACTGGAAATGAGCTTCGAACATGGCCGGCAATGTAGTGCATGCTCCGCAAAAGTGGAACTCGGCATTCCGAAAAGATCATGCTTAAACAAAACGTTAGTGCGACGACCGGGGCGATTGACTTGCCGGATGCCGCGAAGCGCCGCGTGTCGAACCGGATGCAGCTATTAAAGGCGCCTTCGTACCAGCACCAAGGTGGTCCAGCCGTCGATATCGAGGCGGCGCTGCAGCGCCAGCGGCTGGTAGGCAGCGATCACCGCATTGGCTTGTGAGGGCAGAATACCGGAAAGCACGATGCGCCCGCCGGAAGCGATGAGGTGCCGCAATGGTGTGGCGATGCGTTTGAGCGGTGCGAGCAGAATATTGGCAAAGATCAGGTCGTAAGGCCCGCGGGCGCGCACCGCCCGCACACCGACCCCGTCCGCCTGCATGACGGACACCAGATTGCCGGCCAGGTTATGCCGCGCATTGTCGCGCGCGGTCTTTACAGCGAAAGCGTCGATGTCGGTCGCCAGCACGGCCGCGTGGAGCGCCCGGGCGGCGGCGATCGCCAGCACACCGGAGCCCGTGCCGACATCGAGAATGCGCATGTGAGCCGGTGCCGATGTGTTCGATAGCTTCCCCCTGGAAGGAAGAGGACGGTTCGCTCTAGCGAACCGGGTGCGGGTTCGTGCAAGCTTACGCCGTCTCGTTGCCTTGCAGATCGCATCGAGGGCCAAAAGACAGCCGCGCGTGGTGCCGTGATGGCCGGTGCCAAAGGCAAGCGCTGCTTCGATCTCGATGCCGATGCGGTTGAGTGGAATGCGCGCGCGATCGTGCGCGCCGTGCACGACGAAGCGGCCGGCCTCAACCGGCGCCAGTTCGGCGAGGCTTTGACGCACCCAGTCGGCTGCTTCCATTGAGCCGAATTGCAGGACGGCCGCGGCTTCGGCGCCGGCGACCGCGGCCACCGCTTCCTGTACGGCTTCTCGCGCGGCGCTGCTGCCGAAATGGATCGCCACCTGCCAATGCCCGGTGCCGGTGTCGGCGAGGCTGACGGCGATGTCCCCAGGGGCAAAGCGCTCGGCAATGTGGTCGGCGACCGCCTGGGCGGTTGGGAGGTCGGTATCCAGCTTCGCCACCAGCGAAGAAGCGTTCGCGGCACTTTCAGAAGTCATTGTTTCGTTATCACTTTCTTATCGGCTCCCCGGTTTTCATCACATTCGGCATAAGGGCGCCAGTGTGCACGACGGCAGCGGTTATGCCCCGATGGTCCAGCGCGAAGTCACAGGCTTTTCCACGCGGTGATCCACATCCAGCATTGGCGCGGGCTGCCAAGGAGAGGCGCGTGATGGAAGACGATAAACTGCTGCAGCGCTTTCCCAGTCCGGATGGCAAGCGCTGGTTTGAACTGCGCGAACGGCCCGACGGCATGTTTTATTTTCAGGAGTTTTCCGAAGCCGCTGACTCTGTACCGACGTACGGCCCACGGTCGGGTGTGTCGGCCGGTTTTAGATCCGGCCCCTACGCTAGCGCCAAAGCGGCGGAAGAAGACTTGCGGAATATGGTGCCGTGGCTGGGCGGGATTTCAGAATAGGACGCTTGCAAGGATGCCACCTGATAGTGCTCCGATACCTGCAAACGTGTTCGTTGGCCGACAAGGGGCCATTCTTTTGCCGCCAAACAAAAACTCAGCAACAAACAAGTCACCGACTTGTCGAAAATTTGTTATGATTCGTCTGATTCCCGAGATTCGCGCGAGAACGCCATGCAAGCGTCGAGCGGCTCTTTGGGAGCGGGAGGTGATAGCGCGCACGCAACCTGGCTTGGAGAAAAGCTCGCATGAATGTCATCGTCTTTGCTTCCCGGAAGGGTGGTTCCGGCAAGAGCACGCTGGCGGCGCACTTGGCCGCTTACGCCCATAAACCGTCGCGGCCCTGTTTGCTCGTCGACACCGATCCGCAAGGCTCGCTCACGCTCTGGCACAAGCTGCGTGAGGATGCCGAGTTGCCGCTGAAGGCCACGCAACGCGGCGTCGCCGACATCGTCAAAGCGGCCAAGCGCGACGGTATCGAATGGGTGTTCATCGACACCGCGCCCAACATGGCGCCGAGTGTCACCGAGGCGCTGCGCGCCGCCACCCTCGTGGTCGTACCCTGCCGGCCCGGCGTTTTCGATCTCGATGCGGTCCGGGAGACCGTTGCCACCGCGCGCGAGCTGCGCAAGCCCTATGCGGTGGTCATCAATGGCGCGCCGCCGCGCCGCGATGACGTCGAGGTGCCAATGGTGACGCACGCCCGCGAAAGCTTGCTTTCGCTGCGCATCCCGGTCTGGGGCGGTCAGATCACCCAGCGCGCGCATTTCACGCTCGCCTTGGCCGAAGGCGAGGGCGCCAAGGAATACGCCGCCGATTCCGCCGCTGCCGCTGAAATCGGCCGGCTATGGGCGGCGATCGAGAAATCGGTGCGCGCTATTCACGGACACCGCGAGGCCGCGGCGATGCACAAGGTGGCGGCGTAATCGTCGCGCTGTTTGGTACCGGGTTTTCCCGGTCCTCCCGAGCGAACGATCTCGGACAAATCCGGACTTGGTATGCCCTGATTGCGTGGGCATACCGCGATCGGGAAGCGTTCAATATTGGCCGAACGGCCGGTACACCGGCGGCGGCTGCGCCGGAATGTAGCCCGGCGGCTGTTGCGCGTAATACTGTTGTTGCTGCCCGTAGTACGGCTGTCGCTGGGCGTAGTACGGCTGCTGCTGGCCGTAATAAGGCTGCTGCGGCGCTTGCTGGTAATAGCCCTGTGGCGGTTGCGCGTAGCCCGGCTGTGCCTGACGGTAATAGTAGGGCTGCCGTTGCCCGTAATCCTGTGCATCATAGGGCTGCGGCGGCGCCGGCTGATAATTGTCATAGCCGGGAGGCGCTCCCGGCGGCGGCTGCACCGCGACTTGTTCGGCAGGCAAGCGCCGCCGCACCATCTCGTCGCCGCGCGCAGGAGCATGTCCGGAGATCACCACCGTGGTCTCCTTCAAGCCCTGCGACTGCACCAGCGCGAACAGCGTCGCCGCATTGGTGGGCGCAAGCCGCACGCAGCCGTGCGAGACCGGCAGGCCGAGATGCTTCACGTCGGAGAAGCCGTGAATGGCGTGCCCGCGCAAGTCGAAGAACATGGTGTAGGGCATCGGCGCCCCGTCCCATTCCTGGGATTGGTGATCGGCATCCAGGCGATTGATCTTGAAGCTGCCGTTCGGTGTTTCGTAGCCGAGGCGGCCGGTCGAGACCGGCCAGACGTAGCGCGTCTCGCCGTCGACCGCGACGGTCATCCGCTGCGTGTTCTTGTCGATGTTGATGGCGATGGCGGCCTGTGCGGTCGCGGCAAACAAAATCGCCAGCGCCGCGCCGATCAGCGAGCCGGAAAACTTTAGACCGATACGCATGAGACACCCACACGTGTGGCACCAGGATCGGCGCCGAAGCGCGGGACAGCGCGCCCTGCAGTGCACAAGTCTGTCGCGAGCTTTTGGTTCAGATCAAGAGTGCCGCAGCCCGCAACCGGCACTGTGGTGAACGAGGCAGGCGAAACCTTGGGTGAAATGCGGCGGGATTTGTTAGGACCGATTACATTTTGGTTATGGGGCGGGCCTGTTCGGGCGCGGTGTCCCGGGCGCGGCGCAGCATGGAGCGCTCTTGCGCGGAGTGATGCGCTGCAGACCTGGGACCGTTTCGAACTCCGAGTTTCGGAAGATCCCGGATCAGCAGAGTAGCGCTTCGCGCCGTACCGCGTCCGGGAAATGACCGCGCCCCGTTAGGGCCGCTTGGATTGCCGATGGTCGCAATGTATCGTCGACATCCCTCATTCCCGCGAAAAGCGGGAATCCAGGGCTGCGTGCAAAGAGCCTGGGTCCCCGCCTTCGCGGAACGAGCGGAATATCGCGGCGTCAGTCACCCAAACCCGTCGCGCTTGAGCCGCACCAGCGCCTGCTCAAGCGCGGAGAGAAAATTCGAACGATCGCGGGGTCCAAACGGCCGCGGTCCGCCGGTGATCTCGCCGGCGCTGCGCAGCGAATCCATCAGATTGCGCGTCGCCAAGGTCATGCCGATCGAGTCTGCGGTGAACGGCTTACCGTTCGGCGCGACGACGCTGGCGCCGTTCTTCACGCAGCGGCTCGCTAGCGGCACATCGGCGGTGACCACCACGTCGCCGCGTGCGGCGCGCTCCGCGATCCAGTTGTCCGCCTCATCCATGCCGCCGCCGACCACGACGCGTTCGATCATCGCGTCACGCGGCACCGCAATCGGGCTGTTGCTGACGACGAAGACTTTCAGCGCCGTGCCCTTGAGCGCATGCCGCTCGGCAACGCGATACACCTCGGCCTTCACCGGGCAGGCGTCGGCGTCGATGTAGATGGCGATAAGTTTTGGTTGAGGAGAGGAGGATGAATTCACGAATGGTGCGCGAAATCAGTTCTTCGGATGTGCCGCGATACGATGAGTGGATAACACGCTAAAATCACACCCGTTCCACGAACGAGTCGACCACGCGTTTCTCGCCGGCTCTGTCGAACAAGATAGTCAACTTGTTGCCGTCGATGTTGGTGATGTTGCCGTTGCCGAATTTCTGGTGGAAGACGCGGTCGCCGACCGAGAAAGCCGAGACGGTGCCGGTGGATTTCGCCACCAGCTCGCCCTCGATGGTGAGCGGCAGGCGGCGAGCCGCCGAGGCTGAGCCGGAACGGCGCGGCCCCTCTCCCGCGCCGCCGGCGCGGCCTCTCCCCCTGGGGGAGAGGTGAGATAAATCTTCGTTGCTGGCGCTGTAGTCAGCCTCGTAATCGTCGTCGGCGTTGTCGGAAAAACCGTTGCGGTCGCGCTTGGCCTGGGCGCGCTGCCAGCCGGGGGTGTTGTAGCTCGAGCCGAATGAGGTGGTGGCGTCGAAACGCGAGGCACCGTAGCCCCCATAGCCGCCGAAGCCGCCCTGCGCCTCGGTAATTTCCACATTGGCTTCGGGCAGTTCGTCGAGAAAGCGCGAAGGGATGTTGGTCTGCCACAGCCCGTGCATGCGCCGGTTGGTGGCGAAATAGATCTTCGCCCGCTTGCGCGCGCGGGTCAGCCCGACATGCGCGAGCCGGCGCTCCTCTTCCAGGCCGGCGCGGCCCTGATCGTCGAGCGCGCGCTGATTGGGAAACACGCCTTCCTCCCAGCCGGGCAGGAACACGGTATCGAATTCCAAACCCTTGGCGGCATGCAACGTCATGATGCTGACTGCGTCGGCCTCGGCGGCCTTCTCGTTGTCCATCACCAGCGAGATGTGCTCGAGGAAGCCTTGCAGGTTCTCGAACTCGTCCATCGAGCGGATGAGCTCTTTCAGGTTCTCCAGCCGGCCGGCGGCGTCGGCGGAGCGATCCTTCTGCCACATCTCGGTATAGCCGGATTCGTCGAGCACGATCTCCGCAAGCTGGGTGTGCGGAAGATTGTCGCGCTGCTTGCGCCAGCGGTCGAACGATTCCAGCACAGTGCGCAGTGCGCCGCGCGGCTTCGGTTTGAGCTCGTCAGTCTCGATCACGGCGCGCGCGGCTTCGGTCAGCGGCACGCGCCGCTTGCGCGCGTGGTCGTGCAGAAGCTGCACGGTGGCGTCGCCGAGGCCGCGTTTGGGCACGTTGACGATGCGCTCGAAGGCGAGATCGTCGGACGGCGAATTGATCAGGCGCAGATAGGCAAGCGCGTCGCGGATTTCCGCGCGCTCGTAGAAGCGCGGGCCGCCGATCACCCGATAGGGCAGGCCGAGCGTGACAAAGCGGTCTTCAAACTCGCGCATCTGAAACGAGGCGCGCACCAGGATGGCGATCTGGTTGAGCGCATGCTGCGCGCGCTGCAGCTGCTCGATCTCCTCGCCGATGGCGCGGGCTTCCTCTTCCGAGTCCCACGCGCCAGTGACCGTTACCTTTTCGCCGTCGACATCGTCGGTACGCAGCGTCTTGCCGAGCCGGCCTTCATTGTGCGCGATCAGATGCGAGGCGGCGGCGAGGATGTGTCCGGTCGAGCGGTAATTGCGCTCCAGGCGGATCACCGTGGCGCCGGGAAAATCGTGTTCGAAGCGCAGGATGTTGTCGACCTCGGCGCCGCGCCAGCCGTAGATCGACTGATCGTCGTCGCCGACGCAGCAGATGTTTTTGTTGCTGTTTCCTTCTCCCGTTCCGGGAGAGGGCGCCGAACGAGCGTCAGCGAGTGAGGCGGGTGAGGGTTCGTGAGGCGGAGACAAACCCTCACCCGGCTCGCTATGCTCGCCGTCCTCTCCCGGAACGGGAGAGGGTTTCCCTGCTCTCTGCGCCAGCAGCCGCAGCCACAGATATTGGGCGACGTTGGTGTCCTGATACTCATCCACCAGAATGAATTTGAAGCGCGTCTGATATTGCCGCAGCACTTCGGGCTGCTCGCGGAACAGCCGGATGTTCTCCAGCAGCAGATCGCCGAAATCGGCGGCGTTGAGAATCTTCAAACGTTCCTGATAGGCGCGATAGAGTTTCAGCCCTTTGCCGTTGGCGAACACGCCGGCCTCGCCCGCCGGCACCTGGTCGGGCGTGAGTCCACGATTCTTCCAGCCATCGATCAGTGAGGCGAGCACGCGCGCCGGCCAGCGCTTCTCGTCGATCTTCTCGACATCAAGAAGCTGCTTGAGCAGGCGGATCTGATCGTCGACATCCAGGATCGTGAAGTCGGTCTTGAGTCCGACGAGTTCCGCATGCCGGCGCAGGATCTTGACGCCGATCGAGTGGAAGGTGCCGAGCCAGGGCATGCCCTCGACCACGTGGCCGACGATCTCGCCGACCCGCCCCTTCATCTCCCGCGCCGCCTTATTGGTGAATGTCACCGCCAGGATTTCGCCCGGCCGCGCGCGGCCGGTGGCGAGGATGTGGGCGATGCGCACGGTGAGCACCCGCGTCTTGCCGGTGCCGGCGCCGGCCAGCACCAGCACCGGGCCGTCGAGCGTCTCCACCGCGAGCCGCTGTTCGGTATTCAGCCCGGCGAGATAGTCCGGCGCGCCCGCCGCCGCGGCGCGTGCACGCGCGGCAATACCGCCGGGGGCGGGCCCCTGGGGCGGTACGGGATCGAGCGTCTGTCGCAACGGGTCGGCCAAGGTCAGTTCACCAAATGCACGTGGGCAGAGTCAGGGATGACGCGAGCACGTTTCCTTCGTTCGTCGTTGCCGGGCTTGACCCGGCAATTCATGCGGCCACGCCGCATACGCAACTCGGTCTCACTGGCTCGTTGCGCTTCAGAATGGACCGCCGGGTCAAGCCCGGCGGTGACGACGTGGAGAGCGATCGCCCTGATTCTCATACGCCCAAGATGGCATCTCGAGGCGGCATTTACGAGGCTATCCCCGTCATTCGGGGGGCCAAGCCGCGCTGCGGAGCATACGCGTCTATTGAAGCCTGTCGGTGCCTTATTTCCCCGGCATGGCGATGCGCCGCCCGACACCGTCTGGAACCGGCAGGTGGGCGTGCGCCGCCTTCATCTTGGCCAGCCGCGCCGCGACGAAATCGGGAAACGGCGCCGCTTTCTTGGCCGCCATGTTCACGTTGAGCACCATGTTCTCGGAGGTGGCCGAAAGCCAGCCTTCGTCGGCGTGAAAAAGCTGTTCCACATAGTGCATGCGCTTGGCATCGAAATCGAGCAAGTGAAAGCTCACCCGCACCGGCGCGCCCGCATGCAACTCGCGCAAGTAACGAATGTGTACCTCGGCCGTAAAGGTCGAATGCCCCGACTGTTGCAGATAAGGAAGCCCGCAACCGATCAGCTCGTAAACCTCGTCCACCGCGCGGTCGAACAGCACGTTGTAGTATGCCATGTTGAGATGGCCGTTATAGTCGATCCACTCCGGCTCCACCTTCATCACCGAAGAGACGAAAGGCGCGGTAAAAGCCGGTTCGTTGTCGGGACGTTCAAGCATCAAGAGTCTCGCCAATCTTCTCGAATACTAGTGCGATGAATTCGATGCCGCGCGCAAGGGCAGATGCCCGATCGCATGTGCCGAATGAGTGCGCGCGTCATTTCTCCTCAGTGTCTGACCGTCTCGACCGGCAGCCAATCGCGATGCGTTTTTGGCAGAGCTTTCCTACGCAAACGGTTTTCTTACGCAAATGTAAGTTGATCGAGCGGACGCGCGGTCGGTACTTTTTGCGCGCTGCTTTGCGGAGCGCGAGCGAGGCGTTTCAGCTGGAGGGAATTTTGCTGCGTAATACGGCCTATGGATGGGGCTGGCCCGCGATGGTGCTGCATTGGCTTGCGGCCGCCGCCATTCTGACCATGCTGGGTCTCGGGTGGTGGATGACGCACGAGATGTTGCCGCGCTCGCCGGAGCGGCTCAGTGCCTTCGCGTGGCATGCGGCGTTGGGTTACGATCTGCTGGTCGTGATGGTGCTGCGGCTGCTTTGGCGCTTGTCGGGCGGCGTGCCGGCGCTTCCGGAAAACAGCAGGCGTTGGGAGCGGATTGCCGCCGTTGGCGGACACGTGCTGCCTTATCTGTTCACCTTCGCGACCGCGCTGGTCGGCTGGGCGCTGGCCGGCACGATACGTGTCTCCTTGAACAAAGATCTGTTCGGCATTCCGGACCTGCCGATCTATGTCAATCAGGACCGGGCCATGCATGGGTTGCTGGAAACCACGCACAAATATTTGGCCTACACACTGGCGGCCCTGGTCGCCGTGCACGTCGCCGGAGCGCTGCTGCATCACTTCGTCAAGCGCAATAACGTGCTGTGGCGCATGCTGCGGCCCGCGGCTCAGTCGGTGTAAGCCGGCAATTCGTCGGACCGCCGCGCTGCGACCGAGGGACCTTAAAGCCGTCCTCAAGCTGACATCAGCCGCGCTCCGCGCCCATCGCCCTTGACCCGCGCCAGCCGGGCCGCCACTTTGCACCGAAGAGTCAAAGAGCAATCGCATGGCCTTGATCGAAGCCTGGGAGGAACTCCGTCGCGACCGCAGCGCGGTCGAGCGGGTCATCGCGCAACTCGCGGCCTCTGTGGGCAACCGGCTGGTGACCGCGCAGGCCGTGCGCGAGCAGCACGGCAACACCCTCACCTGGATCGGCAATCAGCCGCCTGATGCGGTGGTGTTCCCGCAATCGACCGAAGAAGTACAGCAGATCGTGCGGCTGTGCGCGGCCGAGCGCGTTCCGGTGATCGCCTTCGGCGCCGGCACCTCGCTGGAAGGTCAGGTCAACGCGCCGCATGGCGGCATCTGCCTCGATTTCCGCGACATGAATCGCGTGCTCGCCGTGCACGCCGAAGACCTCGACTGCGTGATCGAGCCCGGCATTACCCGCAAGCAGCTCAACGAGCAACTGCGCGATCGCGGCGTTTTCTTCCCCATCGATCCGGGCGCCGATGCGTCGCTCGGTGGCATGGCGGCAACGCGCGCGTCCGGCACCAATGCGGTGCGCTACGGCACGATGAAAGACAACGTGCTGTCGCTGAAAGTCGTGCTAGCCAACGGCGAGGTGATGTCGACCGCGCGGCGCGCGAAAAAAACCGCGTCCGGTTACGATCTCACCCGCCTGATCGTCGGCTCGGAAGGCACGCTCGGTGTGATCACCGAATTGACGCTGCGGCTTTCCGGCATTCCGGAAGCGATCTCATCGGGGGTCTGTCCGTTTCCCTCGGTCGACGCAGCGTGCAGCGCTACGATCCTCACCATCCAGTCCGGCATTCCGGTGGCTCGCATCGAGTTGCTCGATGCCTTGCAGGTGCGAGCCTGCAACCTCTACTCCAAGCTCACACTGCCGGAAACGCCGATGCTGTTCGTGGAATTCCACGGCAGCGAGGCGAGCGTCGCCGAGCAGTCGAAAGCTTTCGGCGAGATTGCCGCCGATCTTGGCGGCGGCCCGTTCGATTGGGCGACCAAGGCCGAGGACCGCTCGCGGCTCTGGCAAGCGCGCCACGATGCTTACTGGGCGCAGCGCGGCTTGCGCCCGAACACGCAGCCGCTGGCGACCGACGTCTGCGTGCCGATCTCGCGGCTTGCCGAATGTCTCGCCGAGACCCAGCGCGACATCGCCGAAAGCAAATTGCTGGCGCCGATCGTCGGCCATGTGGGCGACGGCAATTTCCACGTCGGCATTTTGGTCGACATGAATGACGACGACGAAGTTGCACGCGTGCGCGGCTTTCTCGAGCGCCTCACCGAGCGTGCTCTCGCCATGGACGGCACCTGCACCGGCGAGCATGGCATCGGCCAGGGCAAGATGAAATATCTGCCGTCCGAATATGGCGCGCCGGCCCTTGATGCCATGCGCGCCATCAAGCGCGCGCTCGATCCGCTCGACATCATGAACCCGGGCAAGATTTTCAGTTTGTAGCTAGATCTCTTTGTTGTCGCATATCCTTTTCGGAAAACCGGTTTCCACTTTTCCGGGACATGCTCGAACGCTCAGCTCGGCGGACGCGCGCCGGCGCCGAGCCATTGCGCGATCAGGGTCGCAAGCGTGCCGTCGGCCACGAGTTCGGCTTGCGCCTTATCGATCGCGGCGCGCAGTGCGGTGTTTCCTGTGCGCACGCAGATGCCGAGCTGTTCGGCGGTGATGCCGACCTGCACGACTTTCAGTCTCGGCCGGTCGCGCACTAGCCAGGCGGTCACTGGCGCGAGCTTCATGAACGCGTCGCAGCCGCCGGACGACAGATCGTCGAGCGCCTGCTCGATCGCGTGATAGGCGTAGACGCGCACCCGCGCCGCGCGATGCTCGGCGACGAGCTTATCCGCTACCGGCTCGCTGGTATTGCCGTGCTGCACGCCGATCACGAGACCATCAAGATCGTCGACGCCGCGCACCCGCTGATGCCGCGTCGCATCGACCACGAGCGATTGTCCGGACAGCGCATAGGGCGCGCAAAAGTCAGCGCGCGCAGCGCGTCCAGGCGTGATCGTCGTGCCGGAAGCGATGCAGTCATAAGCGCCGGAATCGAGGCCGGCAAAAATGCCGTTGAAGTCGGCGCCGTCGTAGCGCACGAGCTGCCATGTTCGGCCGAGCTTGCCGGCGATGCGCTGCATCAACGCGATATCGAAGCCCGCCGGGCCATCTTGCCCGACGAATTCAAACGGTGGATCGGGCAGCGCGGCGCCGACCTTCAGCGCGGCGGCGTCTTTGGTGGTTTCCGCAGCGGCCGCAGGCGAGGCCGTGGCAGGACTAGGGCGCGTCATGTATCGTGACTTTCCTCTTGGGACTTTCCTCTGGGGACTTTCCCCTTGGGCCTTTCCACCGGGGGTACAGGTTTCGGTCACGCGTGCCCGCACTTCGTCCAGAGCACTTCCCGATTAAGTGGAATCGGAAAGTGCTCTGGATCTCTTTGTTGTCGCATGTCCTTTTCGGAAAACCGGTCTCCACTTTTCCGGGACATGCTCTAGGTTAACGCGGCCATCGCGACGGCGTCTCACCGAACGCGCGGAGTGCAACGTGTCGATGGTCCCAAACCCGACACACAATCGCCCCCAAATGTCGCTACTTGCGGCGGCTGAAAGCGTGCATTCCGCTTGAGCCTGCACTAGGCTTTCAGGCCGCGCAGGCGCGGAATCTTTAGCGAGCACAAGGGAACCTTTGCCGTGCAGACGACGCTGCTCGGAGTGGCCATTGCCATCATCTTGGCGCTTGTCGCGGCGTTGGTTGCTCCACTCGTCGTCGACTGGAGCCAGTACCGCGCGGCCTTCGAAGAACAGGCAAGCCGCCTCACCGGTCTAACGGTGCGTGTCAACGGGACGATCGACGCGCGGCTGTTGCCGTCGCCGCATTTCAAGCTGCGCGACGTGGCGGTCGGTGCGCCCGGCCGCGAGCCGCAGATCCGCGCCGGCGCCGTCGAGCTTGAGGTCGGGCTTGGTCCGCTCGTGCGCGGTGAAGTGCGCGCTACCGAAATGCGGCTTATGGCGCCGCAAATCAGTCTGCGGCTGGACGATAACGGGGTACTCGATTGGCCGATGTCGGCGTCGACGCCGGGCGCTGAAGCGCTCGCTGCCTCGCGCCTCACCGTCGAAAATGGCCGGGTCGTGTTCAGCGATGCGGCGTCTGGGGCGCAGCTTGCGCTAGAGAAGCTCTCCTTCACGGGCGACGTTCGTTCGCTCCTCGGACCATTCAGTGGCGAAGGCGCCTTCGTTGCCGGTGGCGAGCCGTTCGGCTTTCGCATCTCCGGCAGCCACGCGGGCGATGACGGCAGTCTCAAAATTCGACTCGGCGTCGATCCCGCCGATCGTCCGCTGACCGTCGAGATCGAGGGCTTGCTCGGCTTCGAGCGCGGGCTCCCGCAATTCGACGGCAGCTTTTCCGCGGTGCGCCCGGTTGGCGCTACGCTTGCCGGCGGTCAACGTGTCATGAGCGATCCCTGGCAGCTTGCCGGCAAGCTGCAGGCGACGCCGGCCGCGGCCAAATTGCGCGACTTGGCGTTGCAATATGGGCCCGAGGAGCGCGCCGTCGTCTTCAGCGGCAAAGCGGATCTGAAACTCGGCACCCATCCGCGGCTCGAAGGCGATATCACGGCGCGGCAGATCGACGTGGACCGCGTGCTGGCGGCGCCGGACATGACGCACCGGCCGCCGCTGATCATGTTCAAATCGCTTCTGGAAGAATTCATCACCAGCGTCCGTCCGCCATTGCCGTTGTCGGTCGGCGTCGCGGTCGAAGCGGTGACGGTCGGCGGAGCAGCGATCCAGGCGCTGCGCGGAGACGTGCGCTTCGACGCCGAGCGCGGCTGGGCGCTCGACGACATCGTGTTTCGCGCGCCCGGTTTTAGCACGGTGAATTTGTCGGGCCGGCTCGGCAACGCGAGCCAACCGCTGTTGCTCAGCGGAGCTGCGAGCATTGAGTTGGCGGATCTGAAAATGTTGTCCGCATGGTTGGAGGGGCGCGCTAATCCGTCGCCAGGGCCGGCACAGACATTGACCGCCCGCGGCGATATCACCATCGCGCACGACCGTTTCGTGCTCGACCATCTGTCGGCGTCGCTCGACCGGGAAAAGCTGGAAGGACGGCTCGCTTATAGCCTTGCCGGGGCCAAGCGTCCGGCCGCGCTCGATGCCGACTTGCATGCCGTAAGACTCGATATCGATGCCATCGTCGCTTTCGCGCAAGCAGCTGCGTCCGACGGTGGCTTTGATGTTCCGCACGCCGTCAGCCTGACGCTCGATGTTGGCGAAGCCATTTTCGCCGGCATCGATGCGCGCGCGCTCAACGCCCGGCTTACGTTCGACGCCGGCATTCTTCATCTCGATCGGCTTTCGATCGGCGATCTCGGGGGCGCCGCCATCGAGGCGAACGGACGCATCGACGAATTGTCATCGCAGCCGCGCGGCCAAATAACCGTCGACGTCAGCGCGGCGACGCTTGATGGGCTTGCGGCCATCGCCGGCCGCTATGCGCCGCAAGTGCCGGCCTCGGTTCGTCCGTTCTCCGCCCGCTTGGCGCCGGCAAAGATGCACGGCGCGCTGACGATCGAGCGGGCCGGCAAAAGCGACAGCGTCGCCAAGCTTGCGTTGGGCGGAACTCTGGGCGCGATGCGGCTGACGCTCAATGGCGATGCAACCGGGTCGCCGGCGCAGGCCGATAACGCAATGCTGCGGGTCAACGGTCGGCTCGATGCCGACGACGGCGGGGCGCTGGTGCGGCTCCTCGCCCTCGATCACGTATTGGCGGTCGATCAACTGCCCGGGCAATTGACGGCGGCCGCCAATGGTCCGCTCAACGGTGAGATCCGGATCAACGCGCTGGCGTCTGCCGGCGGCTTCTCTGCCATGGCCGATGGGGCGATGCATCTGCGCGGCGAGGGCGCGCCGACCGGGAGTTTGCAACTTCGGGCAAACGCTGCCGATTTGCGGCCGCTGCAGCGCGCGATGACCGGTCAGGTTGGAGGCATTCCATTGTCGCCGGTCTCGCTCAATGCGATCGTGGGCATTGCCGGACCGGTTCTCTCGGTTACGGATCTGACGGTGAAGTCCGGCAAGTCCTCGCTGCGCGGCCGGCTCGATCTGAAGGTCGCCGACCCGATCGCCGTCGCCGGCGATATTGCCGGTGACGATCTGATGGCGCCGATGGTGTCGTCGCTGCTGTTCGGGCTCCCGAACGCCACGCCCGGCGCGGCGAAGTCGTTTTCAGCGGCGCCGGTCGGCGGCGGTGCGTTCGGGCTGATGAATGGTTCGGTCAGCTTCAAGTTCGAGCGGGCCACGTTGACGCCCACCTGGGTTGCGCGTGACGTCAAAGGCGTCGTGCGCTTTGCGCCGCCGCAAATCGAGTTGGCCGACCTTGATGCCAAGCTTGCCGGTGGACGGTTGAGCGGCGACCTCATCTTCCGGCACGATCCACAGTCTTTCGCCGGGCGCGGGCATATCGAAATCGCCGATGCCAGCGCCGCCGCCATCGCCGGCGCCACCGCGATCGACGGCTTGTTCTCGGCAAAGCTGCAGGGAGAGAGCCAGGGGCTCAGCCCCGAAGCCGTCGTCGGCGCGCTCCATGGCGATGGAACGATTTCGCTGACCCGCGCTCAGTTCGCGGGCTTCAATCCGGCCGCGTTCGATGCTGCCATGCGTCTCGCGGACCAGAATGCTGGTGCGGTGGATGCTGGAAAAGTCCGGACGGCGGTCAGTGCCGTCATGGACAACGGCAAGTTTGCGGTGGCGAAGGCCGACGCCGAGGTCACGATTGCGGCCGGGCAGGTGCACGTGGCGAAAACGGTGCTCCCGGTGCAGGACGGCGCCCAGCTTGCGATCGATGGCATGCTTGATCTCAATACTTCGGCGGTCGACGCTCAATTCACGCTCTCGGCCGAGATCGCCGCGAATGCGCTGATTCGTCCCCACCCGGAGCTTGCGGTCACGCTCAAAGGCCCGCTCGCTGCGCCGGAACGGAAACTCGATGTCTCGGCGTTGCTCGGTTGGCTCGGTCTGCGCGCGGCCGAACAACAAACCCGACGACTCGAATCACTCGAGGTCAATCGCCGCGCCGATGTCATAGGTGATCTGGTGCGACCGGTGCCGCCCGCTACGCGCTTCATCTCGCAAGGCACGGCGCTTGAAATCAACAATCACCTCAACGCCGCCCCACTGCCTCCCGGCACAAATTTGCTCGATCGTCTGCGGCCGGAAATTCCGCCACCGCCGGTGACTGTTGCGCCGCTGACCGCCGTGCCGCCACTCGCCAAGCCGGGCAATCCATCGGCGTCGGCCTCGGCGCCGGACAAGTCCGACAAGACAACCGACAAAGCAGGTGGAGCGACCGGCGCGGTCCGGCCGGCACCTTTGCCGGGTCTCCGCTCGCTGTTGAATTCCTTATTCGGCCCGCAAAATTGACGCGGTCTGCGCCGGCATCATGATCATCTCGCGTGCCGGCGCCGGCCGTGACGCGTTCTCCGCGCTTGGGCGCGCTTGGTAGTGGCCGAGCACGAACAACCGTATCGCCGACGACAGATTGCCGTGCTTGCGCTCGGAATCGATGCTGCCAACCAGATCGGACAACGTTACGTGGCGAGTCACGGCAATATCTTTCAGCCCTCGCCAGAACGCGTCCTCAAGGCTGACGCTCGTCTTGTGCCCCGCGATGACGATGGAGCGCTTGACGACCGGTGATTTCATTGCCCGTCTCCTATTTCGATCCGGTGCTGTCGAGGCTTTTGCGGGCTTGCTCGCGCTGAGATTGTATCGCCGCGCGATGAATCCTTGAGCGCCCAAAAGCGAGCCAGTCGGCCGCAACCTCGCTGGCGGTTGCGTGAATCCCGGTTCGTTTGCGCGCAACGCGGCAATTAACGATGTCGCCCATGCATAGCTCGGCGGTGACCAGATGCTGCTTGGCCATCTGTGGCCGGGTCATTGTGTAATGAATATGCCGTCGTGATGACACTGCACCACAGCAACTTCAAACCGGATCACGCCAAAGTTGCACCCCGGGAGGGTGACTATACCGGCTGAATCGCACAAGACACGGTTGCTTGAAGAAAAAATGGAAATCGCATTTCTATTTATTGGCACGGACTATTGTCCGCCTAGTGCTTAGGGTTCGTAACTTCAATATTTGTCGGCACGCGATAGGAATCTGCAAGATAGATTGTGCGATGGAACAACATGCAGGCCGATATAACCTTAGGTTACCCCGACCTTTCCTTTACTCTGTTTCTTTATGCTCGATATTAGCGCTGGCTTCGCACCAGAAATTTAAACGAACTCACCGTCGTAAATACATGCCATTAAGCGGCGGCTTAGATGGAAGCGCGGCTTTTCTGCGTTGACGCTACGTCAGATTTTGGTTTCGCCGGCCTATCCAGGCACCGAATGAGTGGCTCGCAGAGGTCTCCGTCGGTCGCGCAACGGCAACCGGTTACCGCTGTGCCTATTTTTTGCGGAAGCGGTCCAGCCGCACCACCTCGCCGCCCGGACCTTCGGCGATGGCTGTGGTCGTCGCCTCGGAAGGGACAGGCAACGCCTCCGGCTTTTTCCTCTCGGTGAGCGTGCGGTCCGCTGGCGGCGATTTCTCTACCTTCTCGGCCTTTCCCGCCGGCGCTGGCTCCTCTGCTGCGTCGGCTGTGGGGGCACCGTCAATGACTTCGAACTGGAACCCGAACTGCACCGATGGATCGTAGAAGGCCGTAACCGCATCGAACGGCACCGCCACCCGTTCCGGAACGCCGCCAAACGACAACCCGACCTCGAAACCCTGTTCGGTTACCACGAGGTCCCAGAACTGGTGCTGCAGCACGATGGTCATGTCGCTTGGATAACGAGCACGCATGCGCTCGGACAGGCGCACGCCGGGCGCCGTCGTGTTGAACGTGATCTTGAAGTGGTGCTCGCCGGGCAGGCCCTTTTTTGCCGCATCCGCCAAGACGGTGCGCACGACGCCGCGCAGCGCCGCTTGCGCGAGGATGTCGTAACGGATGTGGTCGGTGGCCATGCCGGGAATCAGTTTAACCACGATAAGAGCAGAGATAAGACTTGATTCGTCGAGGGTCCAGATAGATGCCTTCGGAATCACAGATGACTCACTGCCGGTGATGCGTGACCGATGGCTCGCGGAAAGTGGAGGCTTCTGTTGCCAGGTGCCTCCGAACCCCGCCTGCCGCTGCTAAGACGTCAGGACTTTAAATCGGTCTTTCGGACTGCTTAAGCAGCCAGAGCAACCGGAGCATAGTTGTCGTTGGCAACTATGAATATGGCCCGATAACGGCGGAACCATGCCGAGCAAAAGCACGCCCTTTACGCCCTCGTCGATCCTATTTCGACCCCATATTGGTGGAGTTGCCGGGTACTGCCCCCGGGTCCGAAAGGTTTATTCCGACGGCCATTTATCGCCATAGCCGGCTTGCGCCGGCAGCAGGAATATAAGCCCTAAAGCTTGCCGATAAAAGGGGCTGACCCCATCTGGCAGCGAAGCCCCCCTTTTTTGCGCGAATGGCTGCGGGGTGCCGCCAATTTTTCGCGTCTGTTTTACCGTCGCGCTGTATTGCCGTGCCCATGCCCCTGGTCTTCAAACTCGCCGCCCGCAACCTGCTTTACGACAAGCTGCGCTTTGCCGCGACGGTCGTCGGCATCGTTTTCTCGATCGTGCTGGTGACCGTGCAATTGGGCCTGTTCGTCAGTTTCGCGCGCACGGTCACCCTCATGATCGACCACGCGCCTGCGGACCTTTGGATCGTCCCGCAGGGAACGAAGGACTTCGAGGACCCGTCGCTCCTGGAAGAGGCGGATCGCTACCGGGCGATGTCGATCGAAGGTGTGGCGCAAGTCGCACCGATCCTGGTCAGTTTTTCCCACTGGCGCATACAGGATGGCAGCGCCACACCGGTCCTGGTCGTCGGCACCGATCTGCGCGCCGGCGGCGGCTTGGTGCCGTGGAATGTGGTCGAAGGGAGCCT
Source organism: uncultured Alphaproteobacteria bacterium (assembly GCA_963818155.1). GTDB lineage: Bacteria > Pseudomonadota > Alphaproteobacteria > Rhizobiales > Xanthobacteraceae > BOG-931. The sequence continues at coordinate 172,614 of CAWFRC010000008.1, read as the reverse complement.
CGATGCCCTCGCGATCCCGGACTCGGTAGCGATCGACAGCGCCTACCTCGACCGACTAGGGGTGAAAGGGATCGGCGGCGCGGCTGAGATGCGCGAACACCGTGCGGAAGTTCGCGCCATCAGCCGGGGCATTCGCTCCTTCACCACGATGCCCTTTGTCTTCACCACGCTCGATCGGGCGCGCGCCTATACGGGCACCCCGCGCACCAAGGCCACTTACCTCTTGGTGCGCCTTGATCCGCACGCCGACGTCGAGCGCATTCGCAGCCAATTGGGATCCGTCCTCACCAAGGTCGAGGTGTTGACCTCGGCTGAATTCAGCGAGCGCAGCCGCTCGTTCTGGCTCTTCGGCACCGGCGCCGGCGCCGCCTTGTTTGCCGGCGCCTTGCTGGCGATGGTGGTTGGCTCGGTGGTCGTGGCGCAGACCTTGTATTCGAGCACCAAGGAACATCTCTACGAATTCGCCACCCTGCGCGCGATCGGCTCCTCGGGCGCCTATCTCCACACCGTCATCATTTCCCAGGCGATATTGAGCGGGATCGCCGGATTCGCCATCGCCTTTGTCATCGGAATTACGATCGTGCGAGGGACAACGGACTCTGCGCTCCCGGTGTTGATGACGCCGCTTCTGACCGTCATCCTGTTCGTGCTCACCCTCGTTATGTGTGTCATCTCCGCGATCTCGTCGATCATTAAGGTGGTGCGCATGGATCCGGCGATGGTGTTCAGCCGATGACCGCGCCGGTCATGGAAGCTCGCGGCGTCGTCAAGCTTTTGGGCGAAGGCGCCGGCAGGGTGCAGGCGCTCAAGGGCGTCGATCTCACGCTGCACAGCGGCGAAATGGCGCTGCTGATGGGGCCATCGGGCAGCGGCAAGACGACGCTGTTGTCCATTCTCGGCTGCATCCTGTCGCCGAGCGAAGGTGTCATCGAGGTGTGCGGAAAGCCGACCACGGGGCTTGGTCCGGAACAGCTCGCCAAGTTGCGGCGCGAACATATCGGTTTCGTGTTTCAGTCCTATCATCTGTTTCCGACACTGACGGCCCTCGACAATGTCCGCCTGGCGCTCGACGTGCGCGGCGAGCACTCAGCCAAGGCGATCAATCGCTGCAAGGATGCACTGGCGCGCGTCGGCCTCGCACACCGGATCACTGCATACCCGCGCGAACTGAGCGGCGGCGAGCAGCAACGCGTGGCGATCGCGCGGGCGCTCGTCGGCGACGCGGCCGCCATTTTGGCGGATGAGCCGACGGCGGCGCTCGACGGCGAGAATGGAGCTTCGATCATGGCGATGCTTTCGGAGGTCGCCAAGGATCCTGCGCATGGCGTGCTCGTGGTCACGCACGATCCGCGCACGCTGCCCTACGCCAGCCGCATCATCCGCATCGAGGACGGACGGATTGTGGGCGAAGACGCCGGCATCACAGCCGCGCCGACGCTGATACCAGAAGCGAGGTCAGTAGCAGCACAATGATCGCAAGAATTTGGATGGCATCGCCGGTCGCAATTGGCATTTTCGGCGTGATTCTCGGCGTGGCCTTGGCCGAGCCGAGCGGCGCGCCGTCAAAGCCCACCGCGGACGATAAGAATTGGCAGGCGGTGGCGCCGGGTCTGGTCGAGCCGCGCGCCGGCGAGATCAAGATCGCGGCGCCGGCGATCGGCGTGATCAGCGAAGTGATGGTTCAAAGCGGCGACAAAGTCATGGCGGACGAGCCGATGATCCGCCTGGACGATGAATCCGCCCGCGCCCGCGTCGCCAGCGCCCAGGCGCAGGCCGAAATGCGCAAGCGTGCGCGTAACGATCAAGGTGCCGGCAAAGGCGCCGATCGCCGCAAGGCCGAGGACGGCGTGGCGGAGGCCGAGGCGGCCGTGATGCAGACCCAAGAGAGCTTCGATGCCGCCGCCAAGGCCAAGCGCAGCGGTGGCGGGTCGGATGGCGACGTCGCCGCCGCGCGCACGGCCTGGAGCAGCGCCCAAGAACGCCTAGCCCAGCGGCGCACGCAATTGCGCAAGCTCGACGATGATGCCGATACGCCGTTGCCGACGGCGAACGAAGGCCAACTCAATGTCTCTCGCGGCGAGTTGCGCGGCGCCTTTGCCGAACTGCAGAAGCTCACGATCCGCGCGCCCATGGCGAGCACGGTCCTGCAGGTCAATGCCAAGCTCGGCGAGCTGGCCTCGCCCGCGGCGCTGCAGCCGCTGGTCCTGCTCGGCGACCTCACAGGCCTGCGCGTGCGCGCGGAAGTCGACGAGCGCGATGTCGGCAAGATCAAGCTTGGCGGCAAGGCCGTGGTCCACGCCGACGCTTTTCGCGACCGCGAATTCGCCGGCAAGGTCGTATCGATTGCCCCGCTCGTTCAACCGGCCCGCATCAACTCGCCGGGTTCTCGCAACCTCAGCGACTTCAGCGTTGCCGACGTGTTGATCGAACTGTCCGATCCCGGGCCGCTTCTGGATGGCATGAAAGTCGACGTCTACTTTCAGCACGACGTCGCAGCGCAATAGAGCCAGTCATCAATGACAACCACGACGGCGGCCCAACAAACGGGTGTTGGGCCGCGCGCAGCTGCTACTGCAAGCTCAGGGCGACGAAGCGGGTTTCGCCGTCCGGATTGGACACGAGCAGCACCGCGACTTTCTTGCCCTGACTCTTGAGCTGATCGAGCCGGCTCTGGAGGTCGGCCGGGTTGCCGACGCCTTGATACTGCACTTCGACGATCACATCGCCCGGCGAAAGCTTCTTGTCGGGGGCCGCCGACGCCACACTGGTATCGACCCCGGTGATGATCACGCCTTTGACGTTTTCTCGCACCTTGTACTTCTTGCGCAGATCGTCGGACAGGCTCGACAGCTCGAGACCGAGCGTCTTCTGTACCGCGGTCTTCGGCGGCTGCGCGTTGTCCTTGTCGGGCGTGTTGGCTGCCGCCTTCTCACCGTCCTCGAGCCGGCCGATTTTCACCCGGCGGGTTTCTTCCTTGCCCTTGCGGATGACGACGACTTCGACTTCCTTGCCGACCGGCGTGTCAGCGACGATGCGCGGCAGGTCGTGCATTTCCTTCACGTCATGACCGTCGAACTTGATCACGACGTCGCCGGCCTCGATGCCGCCCGGTTTGGCCGGCCCCCTGTCGTCGACCCCGGCAACCAGCGCGCCATGCGGCGGCTTGATGTTGAGGCTTTCGGCGATGTCGTCGGTGACCTGCTGGATGCGCACGCCGAGCCAGCCGCGGCGGGTCTCGCCGTACTGGCGCAGCTGGTCGAGCACCGCCACCGCCGAATTCGAAGGCACCGCAAAGCCGATGCCGATCGAGCCGCCGGAAGGCGAAATGATCGCGGTGTTCACGCCGACGACTTCGCCGTTGAGATTGAACAAAGGACCGCCGGAATTGCCGCGATTAATGGCGGCGTCGGTCTGGATGTAATTGTCGTACGGCCCTGAATTGATGTCACGGTTACGCGCCGACACGATGCCGGCCGTCACGGTGCCGCCAAGGCTGAACGGGTTGCCGATGGCGACTACCCATTCGCCAAGTCGAAGCTTGTCGGAATCGCCGAACTTCACCGCCTTCAGCGTGCGGTCGGTCTTCACCCGCAGCAAAGCGAGGTCGCTCTTTGAATCCTTGCCGACCAGCTGTGCCGGCAGCTTGGTGCCGTCATTGAGGATCACGTTGATCTCGTCGGCGTCGGCGATCACGTGGTTGTTGGTCACGACCAGGCCCGACGCATCGATGATGAAGCCCGAGCCGAGCGAGTTGATCCGCCGCGGCGCCCGATCGGCGTCGCCTTGTCCGCCTGGCGCGCGGCAATTCTTGAAGAACTCCTCGAAGAACTCTTCCATCGGCGAGCCGGGCGGCAGGTCGGGCATGTTGCCCATACGCGTGTCCACCTTTTGCGAGGTGGAGATGTTGACCACCGCATCGATCACCTGCTCGGCGACGTCGGCGATATTTTCTGGCCCGCGCGCCGCCGCCATCGAGGCCGGCAGCACGACGATCGCGGCGGCGAGTGCGGCGGCAGTCGCGCCGAGGCGGGCGCGCTGGCAGCCCTTCAACAACAAGCCGGTCCGCATGAAGCGAGGCATTCGCGAGCGGGGCATAAGCGACCGAGACGTAAGCGACCGAGACGTAAGCGAGGAAGACATTGGAGATCAGTGCTCCTTGCAGGATCACGCGTTAAGAGGGTGCCTTCGTCCATTGACGAACGCAAGGCCGGGCGGACGCAAGGCCGGGCGAAGGCGCGGCCGCTATTAGGAACCCGATTGGGGCGGAAAAGCGACTCAAGTTTCAGTGCATCCCTTCGGTCGGCTTAAGCACTTTGCGTGCGATTGCTTCCGATTGAATCGAGCGTCGCGAAACGTTTTGGCGGCAGCGGGTTGTCCAAACGTCGCCTCCTCGCCCTAATCGCCGAGCCGGAGGAACCGTTCCCGGCGGCGACCTCGCTCCCGGCGGTTTATTTGAGCAAGGCGCGGTGTCTAATGCCGTACCAGCCAAACGATGGCCACTCCCACGATCGCGGACACGAGGCCGACCACCCGCAGGCGGCTTTCGGGCATTTCGAGCGCGGCCGCCATGGCACGCTTGGTGCCGAGCGGGAAGGCCGCGAACAGAATGCCCTCGATCGCAAAAAACAGGCCGATCGCGGCCAGGAAGTCGAACATAGGAGCGAATTGACGTTATTGCGAGCCGGGCGCAGCCGGAGATGGCGCGGTCGTCGGTGGCGAGGGATTGGCGGCGGCCCCCGGCGGCATCTGTCCGGTCGGGTTTGCGAAATAGCGGAAGAAATCGGTGTCCGGCTTGAGCACAAGCCGTGTGTCGCCGCGCTGCATGCTCTTATCGTAAGCCTGCATCGAACGATAAAATGAGAAAAAGTCCTGATCGCGCGTATAGGCATCGGCGAAGATGCGATTGCGTTCGCCATCGCCCTGGCCGCGGATCTGCTCCGCCTTCGAGGCGGCCTCGGCCAACAGCACGGTCACGTCGCGGTCGGCCCTGGCGCGAATCTCCTGGCTCTTCTGGCTGCCCTGGGCGCGGAATTCGGCCGCCTCGCGCTGTCGTTCGGTCTGCATGCGCTGATAAACCGCCTGGCTGTTCTTCGGCGGCAGATCGGCACGGCGAATGCGCACGTCGATCACATCGATGCCGTAGGGCTTGGCGTCGCGACCGATTTCGTCGCGCATCCTGATCATCAATTCATTGCGCTTGTCGCGCACCACGTCGGTCAAGGTCGCCGCCCCGAGCACACGCCGCAGCGCGGCGTTGAGCAGAATGGCCAGTTGGGCGTCGGCACCGGAAGAACCGACGGTCTGGTAATATTTCAGCGGATCCATGACGCGATAGCGCGCGAAGGCGTCCACGATCAGTTGCTCGCCGACCAGACTGGCATTGGCCGAGGAATTGTCGCTCGACAGCGTGACCTGCTGTGCCGGCGTCTCGATGTTGAGAATGCGCTTGTCGATATAGATGACGCTGTCGATCACCGGCCATTTCACGTTCAAGCCAGGCTCGGTGACCACGCGCACCGGCTTGCCCAATCGCACCACCAGCGCCTGCTGGGTTTGGCTGACGGTAAACAGTGTGCCGTAGCCGAGAATGACCGCGATGATGAGGAGGACGGCGATGACGCCGCCGGCGAGACCGACCCTCATTGTCCGCCTCCCGTCGACGAAGAGCCGGTGCGAGGCGGCGTGTTGTTACGGTTTGCCGGCGTCGGCAACTCGGTGAGCGGCAGGTAGGGCACAACGCCCGGTCCGCCGCGGCCGGTATCGATGATCGTTTTGTTGGTATCGCTGAGGATGCGTTCCATCGTTTCCAGATACATGCGCTCGCGGGTCACCGCCGGCGCTTTTTTGTATTGCTCGTAGATTTGCAGAAAGCGCGACGTTTCGCCCTTGGCTTCGGCGACCGTCTGCTCCCGGTAGGCCTCGGAATCCTGCATGACCTTGGCGGCGCGGCCGCGCGCTTCCGGCACCACCCTATTGGCGTAGGTCTGCGCCTCGTTCTGCGCGCGCTCGGCATCCGAACGTGCCGCCTGCACGTCGAGGAACGAATCCATCACCTCATCCGGAGGCCGGATCCGTGAGATCTGCACGTTCTGGACCAGAATGCCGGCATCGTACGAATCGAGGGTCTTCTGCATCAGATTCTGCACCAAGCCCGATACGCCGGAGCTTTCGGCTCCGTTCTGCTGAACGTTCGAGCCGCCTGTCAGCAAAAGCTGAACGTTCAGCCGTCCGATCACCTCGCGCATGGCGCTTTCCGCCACCGCCTTCACCGTGCCTTCGGGATTTTGCACGCTGAACAGGTAGTCGCCGACGCTGCCCGGCTTGATTCGCCATAACACCGAGAACTCGACATCGATGATGTTTTCGTCGCCGGTCAGCATCAAGCTCTCTTCCGGCAAATCGCGCGGCGCCGTGCCGCGGCGGCCGAACTCCGGATCCTGGCGGGTGCCGACATCGGTCTTATTGACCCGCAGGGCCGGCGGCGTCAGCACCGTCTCGATCGGATAGGGCAGGTGGTAGTTCAGGCCCGGCTGCACCTCCGGGGGCACGAATTTGCCGAACCGGAGCACCACGCCGACCTCGTCCGGACCCACCGTATAGAAGCCCGAAAAGGCCCAAAGCGCGATCGCCACCAGCACGATCAGCCCGATGCCGCGCCCGCCGAGATTGCCCGGCATGACGTTGCGCAGCCGGTCCTGGCTGCGGCGCAGGAATTCCTCCAGATCAGGCGGCCGCGACCCGCCGCCCGACGGCTGCTGCCCCGATCCCCAAGGGCCGCGCGATCCCGAGCCCCAGGGGCCACCGCCGCCGGTTTGGTTGCTCCACGGCATTCGTCTGTCTCCTGGCGCCGGCGTTTTGCCGGCCTAGATGTTTCCGGTGGGTTATAGGGGAGGGTTCCGCCCGTTACAACGCGCCGTCACGACGCGGCGCGCTCGTAGGTAACAAAAGAAAATGCGCAATCATCGCCCGCCGCGGCTGCATGTTCGTCACGCGCCGTCTCGTGCCATGCGCTGCGATCGATCGCCGGGAAATACGCGTCCCCATCGACCGTGCTGTGCACATAGGTAATGTGCAGGCGCTCGGCCAGAGGCATTGTCTGAGCATAAAGCTCGGCTCCGCCAGCAACAAAGATGCATTCCGCACCGCGGCGAAGCGAATCGCCTTTGGCCACCGTCAGCGCGGCGTCCACGCTTGGCGCAATCACGACGCCGCCTGCCGCGAAGGCGCGGTCGCGGCTCACCACGATGGTGGTGCGGCCCGGAAGCGGTCTGCCGATGGACAGAAAGGTCTTGCGGCCCATCACCACCGGCTTGCCCATGGTGACGGCGCGAAAATGGGCGAGATCCGATTTGAGCCGCCACGGCAGGCCATTGTCGCGGCCGATCACGCCGTTCTCGGCGATGGCGGCGATGAGGACGATGTTCATTCGCGGCGCCTGCCTGCGAGGATTTCTTGCGCGATCAAAATCCTCACACCGCGACGGCCGCCTTGATGTGCGGGTGCGGCTCGTAGCCTTCGAGGGTGAAATCCTCGTAGCGGAATGCGAACAGATCCTTCACCGCCGGATTGAGCTTTAATGTCGGCAGCGGACGCGGGCTGCGCGTGAGCTGCAGCCGCGCTTGTTCGAGATGATTGAGATAAAGGTGCGTGTCGCCGAACGAATGAATGAACGCACCCGGCCGCAGGTTGGTCACCTGCGCCATCATCAGCGTGAGCAGCGCATAGGAGGCGATATTGAACGGCACGCCGAGAAATACGTCAGCCGAGCGTTGATAGAGCTGGCAAGACAGTGCGCCATCGGCGACGTAGAACTGGAACAGGCAGTGGCAGGGTGACAGCGCCATGCGCTCGTTCTCACCGGGATTCCACGCAGTGACGATCAGCCGCCGCGAATCCGGGTTGCGGCGAATCTCGTCCACCACATTGCTGATCTGATCGACGGTGCCGCCGCCGGCGGTCGGCCATGCGCGCCACTGCCGGCCGTAGACCGGGCCGAGGTCGCCGTTCTCATCGGCCCATTCATCCCAGATCGTGACGCCGTGCTCGTCGAGATATTTGACGTTGGTGTCGCCGCGCAGGAACCACAGCAGTTCGTAGATGATGGATTTGAGGTGCAACTTTTTGGTGGTGACGAGCGGAAAGCCGTTACGCAGATCGAAGCGGAACTGATGTCCGAAAATCGAGCGCGTGCCGACTCCGGTGCGATCGCGTTTTTCGACGCCTTCCGAAAGCACACGTTCCATGAGATCGAGATATTGGCGCATCGACGTCCGTCCGATTGAGAACAGCGAAGATTTGTGACGAGGAGCTTACACGAAGGTAACTGCGTCGTTAAGCGGATGGGAACACTTGCTGCGTAGAAACACGTATCACGCCCGTTTTGCCGCCATGCCCAATGTGAAATCCCTGCGTTTTCCGATCGCGGCCAAAGCCGTGCTGTTGATTGCGGCGCTTGGGCTTTTGTCGATTGCCGCGAATTGGTTCTGTCTGCAACGCCTCGATGAGCTCGATCGTCTCAATGCCACGGTGACTCGGCACTTGGCGCCGGCGCGCCTTGCGCTCGCCGAAGCCAAAGCGGCGATCGAAATCGTTCGGTGTCGCCGTCTACAAGGCGTATTCAGCCTCCGATCCCGATGTAGCCAAAGAATCGGTCGAGGAGATGGAGGGACACTACAACGCCGCGCTCCGTGCGCTCAATAATGTGTTGGCAGCCTATCCGGCCGCCGGCGATGATGTGCACCGGATATTCGACAAGCTTGACGTCACGCACCGTATCGCTGCCGAAATTGCCCGGAGTGTGAAAACCGGCCAAACTCAGCAAGCTACGGTCCTCGTGAATTTCAAATTCGATCCGGCCCGCGACGACGTCACCGGTCACGTGGACCGGCTGATCAATATTCTGGGCGCGCAGGCGCGCACCACCGAGGCCGAAGTGGCGGCGCACGGTGCACGGACTTTCCGCACGACGGTCGCCATCGTGAGCGGCGGCACCGTGGCGGCGCTGCTCGGCGCCTTCCTGTTCACGCGGTTCTTGATCACGCTACCGCTGCAGCGCATGGCGCGCACGATGACCCAGATGGCGGCCGGCGATTTGACAGTGCCGGTCAACGGCGCGCGCCGCATTGACGAAATCGGCGCCATGGCGGAGGCCGTGGCGGTGTTTCGCGACAATGCGATGGCGCTGCGCGAGACCGAGCTGGCGCGCGCAGCGGAGAGCGCGCGCGCCGAAGCGGAAAAATCCGCGGCGCTCGAAGCCGTCGCCGACGCATTCGAACGCGAGATCGTGGCGATTGCCACATTGATCGGGCATGCCGCGACCGAGCTCGAAATCGTTCGCGCGTGGCATGACCGCGGTGATCGACGAATCGCACCGTCACGCGCGCGCCGCCGCAACCGCCGCCGAGGGCTCGCGCGATAGCGCAACTCATGTGGCATCGGCCATCGACGAATTGTCCGCCTCGATCGCCGACATCAACGCGCAGGTGGCGAATGCCACGAACATCGTCGAGCAGGCGACACGCTGCACCGACAGCGCTGTCGCCAACACCGCGGCGCTGGTGACGACGGTAAAGGACATCGATCAGGTGGCGACGCTGATCACGGCGGTCGCGCGGCAGACCAACCTCCTGGCACTCAATGCCGCCATCGAGGCCAATCGCGCCGGCGAAGCCGGCCGCGGCTTTGCGGTCGTCGCCCAGGAGGTCAAGGCGCTGGCGGCGCAAACCACCAACGCGCTCGCCGAGATCAAGGACAAGACGCTCTCGGTCGCGCAGGTGATCGCGGTGGTGCAGAGCGCCAACACGGCGATGGCGGAATCCATGCTGCAAGTTTCGGACATGTCGAATGCGATTTCCGACGCCGTGCATCAGCAGAATTTTGTCGCCCGCAAGATTGCGGAAACGATCGAGGGCGCGGCAACGCGCACCGGCGAAGTTTCTGAAAGCATCGCCGGCGTCAGCGATCTCGTGCACAGCTCCGGCCGCGGCGCCGATCAGGTCTTGGCTGCCGCCGCCGAGTTGAGCCGTCAGGCCGCGGCGCTGACCCAGGGCGCCGGTGCGTTCGCCGCCCGCGTCCGCGCGGCTTAGAGCATGATCCGGAAAAGTGGATACCGGTTTTCCGAAAAGATCATGCTCCACCAAAGATCTAGAGCGCGATGCCGATTCAACCTCAAATGATCGCGCTCTAGCCGCCACGGAAAACGACACAAGCGTCAGCGCGGGATTGCGTCGAGCAATGCCTCGATGAATGCTTTCGCCTTCGCGTAAATGCCCGCCGCTTCGCTCTCACGCGGGCCGCCGATGGCGAGTTTCAGGTCGGCGCCGTGGCGCGCTTGCTGCACACGCAACCACAGCGAAGCGTCTTTGAGGATGTCGGGCGCCCCCAGATCGGCGACAAAGAGCGGCTTACGGTAGCGATGCGCAAGTTCGCGCGCCAGCGCCGTGCCCCGTGAGATGTCGATGCCACCGGCATCCACGATGATCAGACACGCGTCCGCGTCGCGCACGTTCCACTCCGTGCGCTGCGCCGGATCGGCAAGCGGGGTTTCCGTAAGCTTCGGATAGCGCTCGAGCAATCCTAGTGGCGCGGGAAAATCCTCGGCCCAACCGCCCTGCGGACACCAGCCGCAGTACGCGATATCGCGTGCGATCGCGGCATCGAGGGCGGCGCGGTCAACGCCCGATTGGCCGCCGGAGATCAGGATCATTCAGCACCCCTTCACGCCGCAAAATCGCCAAATGCAAATTCCCTTGCATCGTCACTGCCGGGCTTGACCCGGCAATCCACGCGAACGAGCCGTATTCCATTCGGATTTCTTTCGCGTGGCGATTCAGCATGGACCACAGGGTCAAGCCCGGTGGTGACGAGGAAAATGTTCGGCGACAATAGTCTGTTTATCGAGTCACAGAATGACAAGCTGAGTTAGACAGCATCAGTCCAGAACGTGGCTGACCATGCCGTCGGCGAGCTTCGGCTCGAACCAGGTGGATTTCGGCGGCATGATTTCGCCCGCGTCCGCCACCGCCATCAGATCGCTCATTTGCGTCGGATAGAGCGCGAACGCCGCTGCGGCTTGTCCCGAGACAACCAGCCGTTCGAGCTCGCCAAGCCCGCGGCCGCCGCCGACGAAGTCGATACGCTTGTCGCGGCGCGGATCGGTGACGTTGAAGATTGGTTCGATGATGTTGCGGGCCAGCAGCGTCACCGGCAGCCGCGCCACCGGGTCGTCGCTGGCTTTTTTCAGAAGCTCCGGCCGCAGCGTGAGCCGATACCAGCGGCCGCCGAGCACCATACCGACCTCGCCGGCGCTTTGCGAGCGCACCGGCTGATCGCTCGGCGCAATCGTGTAACGCGTGCCGATTTCAGACAGCAGCGCCTCCGGCGTATGACCGTTGAGATCGCGCAGCACGCGATTGTAGTCGAGGATCGTCATCTCTTTCTGCGGCAGCAGCACCGCAAGGAAATAGCTGTGCGAGCCCTCGCCGCCGCGCGCCTTGGCGATGCGTTCGGCTGCAGCCGAACGATGATGTCCGTCGGCGATATAGAGTGCGGGTAGCGCGTCGATGGCGCCGGTGAGCGCGGCAATGGTGGCGTCATCGCCGATCACCCAGAGCTGATGGCGCACGCCGTCGTCGGCAGTGACATCCACCTCCGGCGTGCCGGCCGTCGCGCCCGCCAACAGCGCATCGACCTGTGGCGCCGTCGGATAAGCGAGCATGACCGGGCCAGTCTGCGCCTTCACGGCTTCGATCTGGCGGACGCGATCGTCCTCCTTGGCGACGGTGGTGAGCTCGTGCTTGCGGATGCGGTTTTCCGCATAAGCCGCGACCGAGGCCACCGCCGCAAAGCCGGTTTCCACATGGTCGCGCCATGTCAGCCGATACGCGTAATAGCAGGGCTTCTGGTCGCGCATGAGCACGCCGGCTTCAATCATGCGCCGCAAATTCTCACTGGCCTTGGCATAGACCGCCGCGCCGTATGGATCGATCGCCGGGTCAAGATCGATCTCGGCCTTGGAGACATGCAGAATGCTCCAGGGCTTGCCGGCGGCACGCTCTCGCGCCTCGGCGCTCGACAAGACGTCGTAGGGCGGGGCGAGTACGTCGGCAGCACGGCCAGCCGCCGGGCGTAGTGCGCGAAAAGGCTTTATCAGTGTCAAAGGGGGTGCTCTTCTTTCTGTCCGGGTAGGTTTTAATTCGTGGAAAAGCGCAGTACGTCAAGGCTGTGAGCGAACCCGAAGTCATCCTCATTGCCGGTCCGACGGCGAGCGGCAAATCGGCGCTGGCGCTGGCGCTGGCCGAAAAGCTGCGCGGTGTCGTCATTAACGCCGATTCCATGCAGGTCTACCGCGACTTGCGCATCATCACGGCGCGTCCGACCACCAAGGAAGAGGCGCGGGTGCCGCACCGGCTCTACGGGCGGATCGATGCGGCGGAGAATTATTCGGTGGGGCGCTGGCGCACGGAGGCGGCATCGACAATCGACTCGACCAAGCGCTATGGGCGCGCCGCCATCGTGGTCGGCGGAACTGGACTTTATTTCAACGCGCTGATCCGCGGACTTGCGGCGGTGCCGCCGATCCCCGACGAGATCCGCGAGGAGGTGCGCGCGCGGCTGGAAAGCGAGGGCATCAACAAGCTGCATACCGAGCTGATGCAGCGCGATCCGGCGGCCGCAGCGCGGCTGATGCCTGGGGATCGCGCCCGCATCACCCGCGCGCTCGAAGTGGTGCTGGCGACGGGTCGCTCGCTCTTGGTCTGGCACGAAGAGGGCAATGCGGCGAGCGTGGATGCCGGGCGTGCCGCCAAGGTCTTTCTCTCGCCCGATCGCGACGCGCTCATGCGCCAGATCGACGCGCGTTTCGATGAGATGATGGCGTCGGGCGCGACCGAGGAAGTGCAGGCGCTTGCGGCGCGCGGACTCGATCCGAATTTGCCCGCCATGAAGGCGCATGGCGTGCCATGGCTCATCCGCCATTTTCGCGGCGAAATCGGCATGGAGGAGGCGGTGGAAGGGGCCAAGCGCGACACCCGTCAATACACCAAGCGGCAGGCGACCTGGTTTCGCAATCAGCTTCCGGAATTCGTTTGGGTCGAGCCCGACAAGGCGCTGGCCGCGGTTGAGGAGCAACTGCGTGGCTTAGCGAACTGAGTTTTGCCGGTCGCTGCGCATCGTCGCCAATACTAGATTTTACGTTGGTGCATGATCTTTTCCGAAAACCGGGTTCCACCCGTCGGGTCAAGCCCGAGGGCATGCTTTTCGGGATCATGCACTAATGCGACATGTACTGTAGGCCGGCCGAGTAAGCGGCGCCACCGATCACGCAGGGAATGCCGATTTCGACCTGGCCGGTGGCGGCGGCAACGACGCAGCCCATCGATAGTGCGCCCTGGCCGACCTGGCCCCAGGTCGTCATCTCGCGCTTCGAGTTTGGTCCTCTCTGTTTCAGCTCTTCGATGGCGGCGAGCGACTCCTTGCGCATGCGCGCGGTGTCGACAGTCTCGGCGGTCTCGATCACGTCGTTGAGGATTTTGGCGGTCTCTTCCGGCTGGCCGTCGACCGCATGCTTGAGCAAGATGAGCAGATGTAGATCACGCACGGCATTGCTGGCCAGCGTGAATTTCGCCGCGCTGCCGGTGGTGAGACTTTCGACATTGTCCTTGTCGTTGGCAAGCGGCAGCAGCCGGATGATGCGTCCGATCGGTTGGTACGAGCCGGTCGCCAGGTAATTACCCCAGAGCACGTCGATCAGCTCAGGGCTCGGTTCGAGCGCCACCGGCTTCTTTGGCGTGACGCCGAAACTGAAGGCGACCTTGACCTTGTCGAACATGCCGGGCTTGGTGTTCTGGTAGGCGATCTGGTCGAGGATCGGCAATTTGCCGCCGACATATTTGTCGATCATGCCGCTGCGCGTGTTCATGCGCGCGGCGTGTTTCAGCAGCAGGATCTTCCAGTTCGGCAGGCCCGAATAAGCGATCGCGCGCACCAGCACCCAGTGGTCGGCCGCCTGGATGGCGAGCATCTTGTCGATCAGCACATCGGCGCGCTCCGGATTGGCGCCGAGGACGCCGGCGATGAAGCCGATATAGGCGCCGCAGCTCTCGGGCTCCTTGAAGGCTTGCATCTCGCTCAAGCCCCGCACCAGCACGGGCAGTGCATCGGGCTCGGGCTTGCCCCGATAGGCATTGATCCATCGCAGCATCGCGTCGGTCGAACTCAGCGATCCGCCGGGTGGTGTAGCCGCGCCAGCCGACAAAGGGCACACGCCGGCAAGCGCGAGGAGCACGAGAAGGGCGCCGGCGGCTCGCCGCCACACACGCAAGCGTGCGAAGGCGATGCCGGCGTATTTTTCAGCGGCGAACAAGTCCTCGGTTGTCATGATGACCTTCCGCAGGAACAAATGTGATCGCGTCACATCTCAGCGAGGCTCGAGCGTGAACTGGAAAGGCGTCGTCCTTCCAAGAGACCCATGCCCAGCAAAAAGACCGGGAGCGCGATGTCGCTTCAGAGCCGCGGCGCTCCGGTCTCCGCAAGCGCGCACAAGACATCAGCCTTCTCCGGCGATTTGCTGACCGCTCCGGTGCGAAATCGCGGCCACGCTGTGGCAGCCGGCCCGGGCGTTAACCCATGGGAATTCGGCGCCGCTTCGATTTCAAACGCGCGTTTGAAGCATCGAGCGTTGGCCCGCGCCGAATTGTGGCCGCATTTGCCTTGACCGTGATTGCCACAATGCTTATAACGGCCGGACAATCAGGAAGCGCGCGTCAGTGCAGCAGCAGGAAGCGCGGCAGAAGGTACGGATCGTGCAACGTTCGATGGTTACGATTCTCGTAGGTAGGCGCATCGCCGGGGGTGGATGAACCCACCCGCGAATGCGGCGGTGCGCGAAAACAGGGGCTCTTGAGCCCCTTTTTTGTTGTCTCAACTTCAACATGCGATGAGCGGCGGAAGATTACGGAGCAAGCCATGACGGAAATGACCGGCGCGGAAATGGTGATCCAGGCACTGGCCGATCAGGGCGTCGAGCACCTTTTCGGCTACCCCGGCGGCGCGGTGCTGCCGATCTATGATGCTTTGTTTCAGCAGGACAAAGTGAGCCATGTGCTCGTGCGCCATGAGCAGGGCGCGGTACACGCCGCCGAAGGCTATGCGCGCTCGACCGGCAAGGTCGGCACGGTCCTCGTCACCTCCGGACCCGGCGCCACCAATGCGGTGACGGGGCTGACGGACGCGCTGTGCGATTCCATTCCGCTGGTCGTGATCACCGGGCAGGTGCCGACGCATCTCATCGGCAACGACGCTTTTCAGGAATGCGACACCGTCGGCATCACCCGGCCATGCACCAAATACAATTATCTGGTGAAGACGATCGCCGATCTGCCGCGCGCGCTGCATGAGGCGTTTCACATCGCCTCCAGCGGCCGGCCCGGCCCGGTGGTGGTCGATATCCCCAAGGACATTCAGTTCGCTACCGGCACCTACGCCAAGCCGAAGGAGTTTCAGCACCGCGGCTACCAGCCGAAACTTAAAGGCGATCTCGACAAGATCCGGCAGGCCGTGGAGATGATGGCCGCCGCCAAGCGGCCGCTGTTCTACACCGGCGGCGGTGTCGTCAATTCCGGCCGTGCGGCGTCCGACCTCCTGCGCGAGTTGGTCAAGCTCACCGGCTTTCCGATCACCTCGACCCTGATGGGGCTCGGCGCCTTTCCGGCCGCTGACCAGCAGTGGCTCGGCATGCTCGGCATGCACGGCACCTGGGAGGCGAATTGGGCGATGCACGATTGCGATCTGATGATCGCGGTCGGCGCGCGCTTCGACGACCGCATCACCGGCCGGCTCGATGCCTTCTCGCCCGGCTCGAAGAAAATCCACATCGATGTCGATCCGTCGTCGATCAACAAGAACGTCAAGGTCGATCTCGCGATCGTCGGCGACTGCGCCCACGTGCTGGAAGATATGGTGCGGCTGTGGCGCGCCAGCGCCGTCGTTCCCGACAAGAAGGCGCTGGCCGTGTGGTGGGACGAGATTGGGACCTGGCGCAAAAAGAACTCGCTCGCCTTCCGCAACTCGAACGAGATCATCAAGCCGCAATACGCCATCCAACGGCTCTACGAACTGACCAAGGACCGCGATACCTACATCACCACCGAAGTGGGCCAGCATCAGATGTGGGCGGCGCAGTTCTATCACTTCCAGGAGCCGAACCGCTGGATGACCTCGGGCGGGCTCGGCACCATGGGCTATGGCCTGCCGGCCGCGGTCGGCGTGCAGCTCGCGCATCCGAATTCGCTGGTGGTCGATATCGCCGGCGAAGCCTCCGTGCTGATGACCATGCAGGAGATTTCGACGGCTGTGCAGTACGAGCTGCCGATCAAGATCTTCATCTTGAACAATCAGTATATGGGCATGGTGCGGCAGTGGCAGGAATTGATGCACGGCAAGCGCTATTCGCATTCCTATACCGAGGCGCTCCCTGATTTCGTCAAGCTCGCCGAGGCCTATCACGCGCACGGCATTCGCTGTACGCATCCGGGCGAGCTCGACGAGAAGATCCGCGAGATGATCGACGTCAAGAAGCCGGTGTTGTTCGACTGCGTGGTCGATCCCACGGAAAACTGTTTCCCGATGATCCCGTCCGGTCGTGCGCACAACGAAATGCTGCTCGGCGATGCGTCCACCCGTATCGAGGATGCGATCACCGAGGAAGGCAAGGTGATGGTGTGACGTGCGAGAAAACGAGAATCGTCATTGCGAGCCAACAGGTCCGGCCCGAAGTGGCCGGCCCGATGGTAAGCTCCGCGAAGCAATCCAGTCCGGCGATGAAAATTGGATTGCTTCGTCGCTTACGCTCCTCGCAATAACGGTAGACCGATATAGTAGGGAACAACTAACGTGAGCACGACCGCAACAGCGACCACCCACTATCCTGCCAGCACGACCGCCGAGCAAATCGAGAGCCGCACGCTCTGCGTTCTGGTCGACAACGAACCGGGCGTGCTCGCCCGCGTCATCGGTCTGTTCTCCGGCCGCGGCTACAATATCGATTCGCTCACCGTGTCGGAAACCGAGCACGAGCGGCATCTGTCGCGTATCACCATCGTGACGCGCGGCACTCCGATGGTGATCGAGCAGATCAAGAACCAGCTCGACCGACTGGTGCCGGTGCACCGCGTGATCGATCTCACCACCTCCGGCGCGGCGCTGCAGCGCGAGCTCGCCATGGTCAAAGTCCGCGGCAAGGGCGAGCACCGCATGGAGGCATTGCGGCTTGCCGACGCCTTCCGCGCCCGCGTCATCGACGCCACCAACGAAAGCTTCGTGTTCGAAATCACCGGCGCCTCCGACAAGATCGAAAGCTTCATCAATCTGATGCTGCCGCTCGGCCTGGTCGAGGTTTCGCGCACCGGCGTGGTCGCCATCGGCCGAGGGCCTGAGGGGATGTGACGGGGCCGTCATGCCGGGCCATAGACGTTCGAAGGACGGCGTCGCTTCGCTCGCCTATGTGCCGGGCATCCCGATAAACGGTGCTCGGCATATCGGGATGGCCGGGACAAGCCCGGCCATGACGGTCGCAAAACCTCTAGTATAAATCCATAACTGAGGCTAAAGAGGTGACTGAGTGTCCATCAGGCGAGAGGCCCAGTCATGAAATCCAATCAGGTGCATTTGCCCTCCGACTGCCGGGCGGTCAGCGACGTGCTTGCCCGCATCGGCGACAAGTGGTCGGTCCTGGTCGTCAGCCGTCTTGGCAACGGGCCGCTGCGCTTCAACGAATTGCGCCGCGCCATCGGTGGCATCTCCCAGCGCATGCTGACATTGACCCTGCGCGGCCTGGAACGCGACGGCCTGATCACCCGCACGGTCTACCCGACCATTCCGCCACGGGTAGATTACGCGCTGACCGCGCTCGGCCGCGACCTGCTCGTCCCGGTGTCGGCGCTCGGCACCTGGGCGATCCGCAACCAGCCGAAAATCGCCCGCGCCCGCGAACAGTTCGACAATGTCTGCAAGGCCAAGGGCAAGGCGCCGCCGCGGCGCGAACGGTCGCGCCACGGGCTTGTCCCGCCGGCTCTCACGCCATAGAAGCAGCAGCGGAAAACACAGAGCCAACGACTGGCCCCAAGGGGAATGGCCCCAAGCGGGCCCAAGTAGGGGTGAGATACGATGCGTGTTTATTACGACCGTGACGCCGACCTGAACCTGATCAAGGGCAAGAAGGTCGCCGTCGTCGGCTACGGCAGCCAGGGCCACGCCCACGCGCTCAATTTGCGCGACTCCGGCGTCAAGGACGTCGCGGTGGCGTTGCGCAAGACCTCGCAGGGCGTGAAGAAAGCCGAGGGCGAAAAGTTCAAGGTCATGGACGTGGCCGAGGCCGCCAAATGGGCCGACGTGATGATGATGCTCACCCCTGATGAACTGCAGGGCGATATCTACAGCAATCATCTGCAGGCCAACATGAAAGAGGGTGCAGCGCTGATGTTCGCCCACGGCCTCAACGTGCATTTCAATCTGATCGAACCGCGGCCGGATATTGACGTGCTGATGGTCGCCCCCAAGGGCCCCGGCCACACCGTGCGCTCGGAATATCAGCGCGGCGCCGGCGTGCCATGCCTCCTCGCCATCCACAAGGATGCGTCCGGCAACGCCCATGATCTCGGGCTGTCTTACGCCTCCGCCATCGGCGGCGGCCGCGCCGGTATTATCGAGACCACCTTCAAAGAGGAATGCGAGACCGACCTGTTCGGCGAGCAAACCGTGCTGTGCGGCGGTCTCGTTGAACTGATCAAGGCTGGTTACGAGACCTTGTGCGAAGCCGGTTATGCGCCCGAGATGGCGTATTTCGAGTGCCTGCACGAGGTGAAGCTGATCGTCGACCTGATCTATGAAGGCGGCATCGCCAACATGAACTATTCGATCTCCAACACCGCGGAATACGGCGAGTACGTTTCCGGCCCGCGCATCATCACCCCCGAAACCAAGGCGGAGATGAAACGCGTCCTGGCCGATATTCAGTCGGGCCGCTTCACCCGCGATTGGATGTTGGAGAACAAGGTCAATCAGACCTCGTTCAAGGCGACGCGCGCCAAGCTTGCCGAGCATTCGATCGAGCAGGTGGGCGCCAAGCTGCGCGAGATGATGCCATGGATCAAGCAGCGCGCTCTGGTGGACCGCAACCGGAATTGATTGGCAGCTTGATCGACCGCGCGTTTCTTTGAAAGACGCGACAAGAACGACCCCTTACCATCGTCATTGTCGGGCTTGACCCGGCAATCCATGCAACGCGCCGGCTTGCTGCGCGCTGCCGGTTGTTTGTTTCGCGGCGGATCAGCATGGACCACCGGGTCAAGCCCGGTGGTGACGCAGAGTGAATGTTTGGGAAGCTGGATTGCTTCGTCGTTTCGCTTCTCGCAATGACGAATACGGCGCAAGCAGTGCAACTATTTGCTGAAGATAGTCGCAGACGTTCTCCAAAAGGCCGCCCACAGAGCGGGACAGTCTGTCCCTGCTGTTGAGCCGAAATACAAAATAGCAGCGAGCCGCCTCTTTAGAATTTGTCTTGCTAAGAACTGGCGGCTTGCTAGCATCCTCGTGCACGGCAGTGCGCGGGGAAGTTTTTTGCACTGCACCCTCCGGCACTGCAGCAAAACGCCGAACGTCGCGGCCGCATATGGCGGTGCGCAACGATCGGCCGCCGAAAAACCGGCGAAGGCGTGGAGCTGAGGCGGCGATCCACGACCCAAAATGACCGCCACGGAGGAAGTATGGTCACCCTGAACATCAATGGGCATGACCATTCGGTCGATTTACCGAATGACACGCCCCTGTTGTGGGTCGTCCGCGAGCATTTGCAGATGACCGGCACGAAGTTCGGTTGCGGCGCTGGTCTCTGCGGCGCCTGCACGGTCCACCTCAACGGTGAGGCGGTGCGCTCCTGTCAGACCGCGGTATCCCAGGCCGCCGGCAAGAAAATCACCACCATCGAAGGTCTTGATCCCAAGGGCGAGCACCCGCTGCAGCGGGCCTGGATCGCAGAGCAAGTTCCGCAATGCGGCTATTGCCAGTCCGGCCAGATCATGCAGGCGGCCGCGCTGTTGGCGAAGAACACCGATCCCAGCAAAGCCGAAGTCGTCGCCCACATGGACGGCAATCTCTGCCGTTGCATGAGCTACGTACAAATCCAGCGCGCCATTTTGCGCGCGGCGGCCGAAATGCGGGGAGTGTAAGCCATGACCAAACACGAAAAGATCAGCGCAGCGCCGCGCATCGATCGGCGCAGCTTCATCGTCGGCACCGCGGCAACCGGTCTCGTCATCGGCTATGCGGCGCCAAGGATCGGCGAGACGCTTGCGGCCACAACGGCCGCCAATGCCGAGCCGAGCATTTGGGTCGCCATCGGGAATGACGGCAAAGTGTGGGTCACGGTCGGCAAGGCCGACATGGGCCAGCACATTGCCAGCACCATGGCGCAGCTTGTGGCCGAAGAGCTCGAGGCGTCATGGAAAGACATGAACGTCGTGCTCGCCTCGAACGATCCGAAATTTAACGATCCGATCCTCGGCGCGCAGGTGACCGGCGGAAGCTGGTCGACCGGGATGAACTTCGACACCATGTGCCGCGCCGGCGCCGCCGGCCGTCTCACCTTGATCAAGGCCGCCGCCGAGATGATGGGCGTGCCCGAAAGCGAATTGCGCGCGCGCAAATCGCATGTCAACCACGCGAAATCGAAAAAGAGCCTCACCTATGCGCAGATCGTGCAAAGCGGAAAGGCCAATAAGGTCTGGTCGCCGGACGAACTGAAAGCGATTCAGCTCAAGACGCCCGATCAATACACCAAGATCGGTCAGTCGCTGCCGCAGCTCGACATTCCGTCGAAGACCAACGGCACCTGCAAATACGGCATCGATGCGCGCGTTCCCGGCATGCTCTACGGCAAGCTCGCGATACCGCCGGTGCGTTATGGCGCAACGGTGAAGTCGGTGGACGACAGCGAGGCCAAGAAGGTCCCGGGTTTCGTCAAGGCCGTGGTGGTCGATGACAAGACCGGCACGACGTCGGGCTGGGTGGTGGCGGTGGCGTCGACCTACGAGGGTGCCAAGAATGCTGCGGCGGCGCTCAAGATTGACTGGGACAAGGGGCCGAACGCCAACGTCTCCGATCAGTCGATCATCGACAAGTCACGCCGGCTGCAAAAAGAGGGCACCGAGGGCTTCCTCTTCGTCAAGGATGGCGATTCCGCTGCCGCGATGGACAAGGCCGCCAAGGTGATCGAGGGCGAATACCTCACCAGCCTCAACATCCATGCGCCGCTCGAGCCGATGAACGCGCTGGCCATGGAGGAGAACGGCACCTGGCACATCTATACCGGCAATCAGTTCAACACTCGCACCACACTAATCGCGGCTGCGGTGGCCGGTGTCGATGCCAAGAACATCGTCATCCATCAGCATTATCTGGGCGGCGGCTTCGGGCGCCGGCTGGAGTCGGACATGACCGTTCCGGCAGTCGCGGCCGCCAAGGCCGTCGGCAAGCCGGTGAAGCTCATCTATGCCCGCGAAGACGACATGCAGATGGATTTCACCCGGCCGCTGACCTACCAAAAAGTCAAGGTCGGGCTCGATGCCGACGGGCATGCCATCGCCATGGAGCACGACGTGATCGGCGCTTGGCCGACCGCGCGTTGGGGTATCCCGGCGTTCCTGACGCCGGCCGTGGATAAAAAAGGCCCGCATGACAGCTTCACCGTCAACGGCGCCGATTATTGGTACACGATCCCCAATCACACGGTGCGCAACTTCGAGAACAAGCTGGCGCAGAACGCGACGCCGTCCGGCCAGCTCCGCTCGGTCGCACCCGGCTGGACCTTCTGGGCGGTCGAAAGCACGATGGACGACATCGCGCATGCGACCGGTCAGGACCCGGTCGAGATGCGGCTCCGGCTCCTCGATGGCGCCGGCGCCAATGCGGGCGGTGACAAGCCGCAAAATGTCGGCGGCGCCAAGCGGCTCGCCAACGTGTTGCGCATCGCCGTCGGCCGCTCCGGTTATGGGGCGCTCAAGCTTGGCGAGAACGAGGGCATCGGCGTTGCCAGCGTGTCGTCGCAGGAGCGAGCATCGCCGACATGGACGGCCTGTGTCGCCCACGTGAAAGTTGATCCCAAGAGTGGCGAAGTGACCTTGAAGAAGCTCACGGTCGCCATGGACGTCGGCACCGTCGTCAATCCCGACGGCGTGCGCGCCCAGATCGAAGGCTCGACACTGTGGGGTGCGTCCATCGCCATGCTGGAAAAGGCGACGATGGCGAATGGCGGCATCGAGCAGACCAACTTCGACGGCTACACGCCGATGCGGTTGAGCCAGGTGCCGGAGCTCGACATCAGCATCGTCGGCAACGGCGAGCCGGCGGTGGGCTGCGGCGAGCCGGCGGTGACGGTGGTGGCGCCGGCGATCGGCAATGCCATCTTCAACGCGGTCGGCGCCCGCGTTCGCTCGCTGCCGATCACGGCCGAAGCCGTCAAGGCGGCGATGAAGGCCTGACCGGTCTTGTTGCTGCAATATCGGGGAGCGGCGCCGCGGGCGCCGCTCTTCGGAGCATGATGTATTCAAACACAACCACACGCGTCATGGCCGGACTTGTTCCGGCCATCAACGTCTTTGCTCCATAGCGATGCCTTAAGACGTGGATGCCCGCGACAAGCGCGGGCATGACGAGTCCGTAAGTGGCTTAGTCGATCGCCTCGACTTTATCCGTCTTTACTTCACTCTTTCTTCGCAACGAAACTGCAGCCGCCTTGATCGAGCGGGCGCCAGGCGTCTTCGACCGGAATGGTCTTAGCGAGCTTATAATAGTCCCATGGGGCCTTGCTCTCGGCGGGCTTCTTCACTTCCCACAGATACATCGGATGCAGATGCCGGCCGTCCTCGCGGACGCGGCCCGGGCCGAAGGTCGGGTCCATGGTCGGCAGCTCTTTCATCTTGGCCACCACCTTGCCGCCGTCGGCCGTCTGCGCCGTATCGACCGCCTTGAGATAGTGCAACATGCCGCCATAAACGCCGGCGTGATTCATGGTCGGATACTGCCGGCCGTTCATACGGGCGACGAAGCGCTTGGTCCAAGCGCGGGTGTTGTCGTTCATGTCCCAGTAAAACGCCTCGGTGAACTGAAGACCCTGCGCCACCGGAAGCCCGAGCGAGTGAATGTCGGTAATGAACGTCAGGAGGCCGACCAAACGCTGTCCGCCCTTGACGATGCCGAACTCCGACGCCTGTTTGATCGAGTTGATGGTATCGCCGCCCGCATTGGCGAGCCCGATCACCTTGGCCTTGGAACTTTGCGCCTGCAGCAAATACGAGGAGAAATCCGGCGTATTCAGCGGTGCGCGCACGCTGCCTAGCACCTTGCCGCCCATCGCGTTGACGACCGCCGTGGTCTGAGCCTCGAGATCATGGCCGAAGGCATAATCGGCGGTGATGAAGAACCAGGTGTCGCCGCCGGTCGCGACCACCGCGCGGCCGGTGCCGTTGGCGAGCGCGTAATTGTCGAAGGTCCAATGCACCGTATTCGGGCTGCACTGATCGCCAGTGAGCCGCGAGGTGCCGGCCGAACCGTTGACCAATACTTTATTGAGCTGCCGTGCCACACCGGAAACCGCCAGCGCTACCGCCGAGTTGGGCACGTCGAGAATCATGTCGACGCCTTCGCGCTCGAACCACTGTCGCGCGATATTGGCGCCGATGTCGGGCTTGTTCTGATGATCTGCGAAGATGACTTCGATCTTGAGCTTCGAATTCGGGTTCGCCTCCATGTAATCCTGTGCCGCCATCTGCGCGGCGATCACCGATCCCTGACCGGTGGCATCGGCATAGAGGCTCGATTGATCGTTGAGCACCCCGACCTTGACGTGATTATTGAAGGCGGCTTGGCCGCAGGCGGCCGAGGAGACGCCGACAAACGCGGCGG
This sequence comes from uncultured Alphaproteobacteria bacterium, assembly GCA_963818155.1. Classification (GTDB taxonomy): domain Bacteria; phylum Pseudomonadota; class Alphaproteobacteria; order Rhizobiales; family Xanthobacteraceae; genus BOG-931. The sequence goes on along the minus strand of CAWFRC010000008.1, from coordinate 148,659 downwards.
TAAGCCAGGCAACAAGCGACTGGCGCATGGTATCCTCCCTGATGACGCTTTTGACGCGTTTTTATGTTGGTGATCTTAGCGCATTTTCAGTTGTCTGCACTGCGCCGGTCTCATCGAAGTCTGAGGCGATGCCGCCGCCCGGCCGGGCCGCCTGAAATATGTCAGCTATCCGACCGCAAACGCGGTTCCTGGATCGCTGATGACAGTGCGGCGATCCGGTGCTTAATACCGCGCGATGTCAGGCAAAGGACCAAAGATCGTTGCGCTCGACCGTGCGGAGATCACCGTCGCGCCCTGGCGATGGGATTTCGCGCACGCGCAGGCGGATAAGATTGCCCGCCATTTCGCCGCGCGCCAGCGCGAACTTCCGGCGCTGTGGAATGGCCGCGTGCTGTTGATGCACCGTTTCGCCGTCGATGATGGCGTCCTGCGCGGCGCAAGCTTCGAGACCGACTATGCCAGCTTTCTGGCCTGGCGGGATTGGGGCCGTCCGAGCGTCGGCGTATTCAACGTGTTCGCCGCAGTCGCGCTGCAGGCCGCCGACGGCGCGTATCTGATGGGCCGCATGGCGCCGTCCACCTCCATCGCCGGGACATGGCTGTTTCCCTGCGGCACGCCCGACCCGAACGACGTGAATGCCGGCATGCTCGATCTTGCCGGCAGCGCCCGCCGCGAGTTGTTCGAAGAGACCGGGCTCGACCTCGGCACCATGCAGGCGGAGGAGGGCTGGACGCTGGTGCATGACGGCAGCTTTGTCGCGCTGATCAAGCGCGTCATCGCCAACCAGAATGCCGAGGATTTGCGCACGAAAATAAGCGCTTACTTGGCGAACGAAGCGCACCCCGAATTTTCCGAGATCCGCATCGTGCGCGACATCGCCGACGCGGATGTCGATATGCCGCCTTTTTTGCACGCTTACCTGGCGGCCGCTTGGTCGTAGTCGATTTCGCTTTCTCAAACGTACGCCGTGGAGCCGAAAGGGATTATTTCCGGCGAAGAAACCGCAAGACGCGCGACGCATGGCCTCCATGCGCTGCTGGTGCGCCATCGCAGGTTGCCGCTTCGCAGATGTCCCAATTCGGGGTAAAGTCGCAGCGAACGACAGGGAATGCCCGCTTCCTGCATGAAAATGGCCCTCCCGAAATTTGCGGTCTTTTGTATTGCCCTGGCGCTTTCCGCCGGCGCCGGGCTGCATTGCGCCACAGCCGCGCCCGCGGATTTCGACGGCGTGTGGGTTCCGGACGTCAAGGACCAGCACCGCCAGGAAGCCCAAAATGTTCCGCCGTGGAAACCGGAGATCGTTCCGCAGATCCAGCGCTTGATCGCCGAGGAGAACGCCGGTCGGCCCTTTCTGGTGCTCAGTCATTGTCTGCCGCATGGCATGCCGACCTGGATGCTGATCTCGCACAACGCCTTCGAATGGCTGACCACGCCCGGCCGTGTCACCCTGCTGGGTGAGGTCGACGGCAATCGTATGCGCCGGATCTACACCGATGGCCGCGTGCTCCCGGAAGACCCTGACCTGACCCTGCACGGGTATTCGATCGGGCATTGGGAAGGCGACGCGCTGGTCGTCGACACCACCGCGATCGCGCCGCAGGCGTATATCGCCATCAGCGAAGCGGTCGGCATTCCCAACAATGGCGATATGCACATCGTCGAGCGGCTGCATCTCGCCAAGCCGAACGAGTTGCATGACGATCTTGAAATCACCGCGCCCAAGGTTCTGACCGCGCCCTGGAAAACCACCCGTATCTTCAAGCGCTACCCCGATCGCCACTACGAGATCGTCGAAGGCGAGTGCGAACAGGAAGATCTGATCCCCGGCAAGGATGCATACGGCAACGACATCTTCGTATCGCACCCGCAACGGCCGGATGGTTCGGTCAGCACGACCAAATAGGCAGAACGCATAAGGATGGATGACGCGATGGTGTCGCCAAAGATCGCATGTGTTGCGGCAAGCCTGCTCTTAAGCCTCGGCGGCATCGCGGCTGCGCACCATTCTGGCGCGGCTTATGACATGGAGCATCCGCGCGACATGGAAGGCACCGTCAAGACGGTGAATTGGACCAATCCGCACATCACCTTCGTGGTCGAGGCGGACGCCAAGGATGGTCAGCCCGCGCAGAGCTTTGCGTTCGAAGTTTCCAGCCCCGGTGTTTTGACCCGTTCGGGCTGGACCAAACGCTCGCTGCAGCCGGGCGATCACGCGGTGTTCCACTACGCACCGCTGCGCGACGGCAATCCGGGCGGGTTCCTGCTGCGCGTCAAGTTGCAGAGTGGCCAGGAGCTCAGCTTCAGCCTGCAGCCGTCCGACGAATGATGCGATGACGACCGCCGCGCTTCTCAGCGACCTGAGTAAGTGGCTGGCGGCGACCCCGCTCAGTCACACGATCCAGACCACGACCTGGATCATCCCGACCTTGCAGACCATCCACATTCTCTGCGTTGCTGCGCTGTTCTCTTCCGCCGTCCTGGTCGATCTGCGGATCTGGCGGCTCACGCAGCGCGATGTGCCTTTGTCTGATGTCGGGCGGCGGTTTCTGCCGTTGATTTGGCCGGTGGTTATCGTGCTTTTGCTCACCGGCAGTTTATTGATCGTAGGTGAGCCGCGCCGCTCGCTCCTCAACGACACCTTTTATATCAAGATGGCGTTGCTTGCCTTCGCGCTCGTCCTCACCGGCCTGCTGCAATGGTCGCTGACGTCGGCGCCCGGCTTTTGGGAAAGAGACATCGGGCGCCGCATCGCCGGGCGGGTGGCGGCTGTGGCCTCGATCGTCGCTTGGAGCAGCATCATTTTCGCCGGGCGCTTCATTGCCTACACGCAAACCTGATGAGCATGTTCACCGATTTCATCGCTTATCTCGAAAACAGCGGGCTGGCGGACAACATCCGCGAAAATGATCTGCTGTTTCCCATCATTGAATCGGTGCACGTGTTGGCCATCTGCCTGGTGGTCGGCTCCATTCTGGTTGTCGATCTGCGGCTGCTGGGATTGGCTTCGACCCGATGGCCGGTGAGCCGGGTTACCTGGTCGATTCTGCCGCTCACCTGGGGCGCGTTTGTCGTTGCTGTGGCTTCCGGCGGTCTGATGTTCATTTCCAATGCCACCAAATATCTCGGCAACGGCTTTTTCGTCGCCAAGATGATCCTGATCGGCGTCGCCGGACTGAACATGATGGTCTTTCATTTCATTGGCGCGCGCGACCTGCCGAAATGGGACAATGAATCGCGGCTGCCGCTTTCGGCGCGGCTTGCAGGCGGATTGTCGCTGTTGTTGTGGGTGGGGGTGGTGGCGTGCGGCCGATGGATCGGCTTCACCATGCAACCGGGGTGAAGCTCATGGCGAACCGCGTCCTCGTCTTTTCCGCTGCGGCCATATTTTTCACCGCTTGCGCAGGTTTGGCGCCATCCGTTGGCGAGGATGCCAGGCCGCCATTTCGCGCCTTTGTCGACATGAAAACGTTCATGGAACACGTGTTGACACCGGCAGCGACCGTCGTCTGGAGCGTCAATGGCATCGTCATCGACCAAAAGGGCGAGCACGATCTTTCGCCCAAGACCGACGACGACTGGGAGCGGATCGTCAGCGGCGCAGCCACATTGGCCGAGGCGACCAACGCCCTGATGATTCCGGAGCGCGCGCTGGATGCGCAGTGGAATTTCTATGCGCAGAAGCTCGCGGAAGCCGCCGACAAAGCCTATGTCGCCGCCGAAGCGCACGATCTCAAAACGATCTCGCAGGTAAGCGATCAGCTCGACGGCATTTGCGCCGCCTGCCACCGGCATTATGGGGTGGAGTGAGCTTACCGAACGCTGTTCTCAATGACCCCGGTCCAACTCCGCTCATTCCCGCGAAAGCGGGAATCCAGCAACTGGGTCCCCGCTTTCGCGGGGACGAGCGGAGGCTCGTCGGCCAAGCCGCATCCTCTCTCAGCTACTCCGCCGCCACCGCCGTATCGTTGGGCGGAAATTCCGTCACTGTGCCGGCCTCGTTGTCCACGATCATGGTCAGATCGAAGTAGCGAATGGTCGGCACCGCGCCGGTACGCGCCTTGATGTTGGCAAACCACTCGGCGTTGTGACCGCGTTGCGCCGCCTCCTTCGACGGCCAGATGTAGAACGCGCCACCGCTGCCGTCTTCGCCCACGAGGTAGTGCTTACGGATCAGCTCGGTGTTGCCGCGCCAGCGCGGAATGGTGGTGCGCGCGTCGTCGAGGATCTGTTCGCGGCTCAGGCCCGGAGGATATGTGAATTGCACGAACTCGACGATCATAGGTCAGTCTCCCTGTCCTTTTTGTTGACGGACGGCCTTGGCGCCGACCGCGGTGGCGCCCCTTCACTTCGCGATCAGGCCGCGAAGTGGACTTGCGCCGCCGGCCGGTATTCCGTTAAAAGGGCTGCGGTCCCACATGAGGTTTACGCGGTCTTTACCGCGGTTCATGATGGTGGACCTGAGGGAAGATGATGGCAAGGCGCCACCAGATCAGTGCCATGATCGGTGACAGGGACCCGGCGGCCGGTAAGGCCACGGCCGGCGCTGCCTTCATGCGCGCTGTTGGCGGCCTTCTCGGCGGCCTGCTGCTCCTTAGCCCCCCCTGAGGGCCGGCTGGGCATTAGCCTGGGCGCTCAGGGGTTTGGACACAGAACCACCGCAACCGCGACCCCGAATAGAGCGCCCCCAATCCGATCTTCGCATCGCTGGTCCGGCGCTGCCGATAAGGATCAGACATCATGAATGCTCAAGGCCAATCGCAGCCGGGCACGACCGAGCCGACAAAGTCCGAGAAGGACCGCGTCATCATTTTCGACACCACCTTGCGGGACGGCGAGCAATGTCCCGGCGCGACCATGACGCACGAAGAGAAACTTGAAGTTGCCGCCTTGCTCGACGAAATGGGCGTCGACGTGATCGAGGCCGGCTTTCCGATCGCCTCGGACGGCGATTTCGCCGCCGTCAATGAGATCGCCAAGCGCACCAAAAGTGCCGTGGTTTGCGGTCTCGCCCGCGCCGCCTTCAAGGACATCGACCGTTGCGCCGAGGCGATCAAGCCGGCAAAGCGGCGGCGCATTCACACCTTCCTATCCACCTCGCCCGTGCACATGAAATACAAGCTCCAGAAAGAGCCGCACGAAGTCTACGAGATGGTGATCGCGCAAGTCACCCGCGCGCGCAGCCATACCGACGACGTCGAGTGGTCGAGCGAAGACGGCACCCGCACCGAGCACGATTTTCTCTGCCGTTGCGTGGAAGCCGCGATCAAAGCCGGTGCCACTACCATCAATGTGCCCGACACGGTCGGCTATTCGGTGCCCGAGGAATATTTCGCGCTCATCAAGATGCTGCGCGAGCGTGTGCCGAATTCTGATCTCGCGCGCTTCTCGGTGCATTGCCACAACGATCTCGGCATGGCGGCGGCCAATTCGCTCGCTGGCGTAAAGGCGGGCGCCCGTCAGATCGAATGCACCGTCAACGGCATCGGCGAGCGCGCCGGCAACGCGGCGCTCGAGGAAGTCGTCATGGCGATGCGGGTGCGCAACGACGTGTTGCCGTATTGGACCGACATCAACGCCAAAATGTTGACCCGCGCGTCGAAGCTTGTCGGCGCCGTTACCTCGTTCCCGGTGCAATACAACAAGGCCATCGTCGGACGGAATGCGTTCGCGCACGAGAGCGGCATCCATCAGGACGGCATGCTCAAGCACACGCAGACCTATGAGATCATGGTGCCCGAGGACGTTGGCGTGAAGCAGACCTCGCTGGTCATGGGCAAGCATTCCGGGCGGCACGCTTTCGTGCACAAGCTCGAAGAGCTCGGCTATCGGCTCGCCGCCAATCAGCTCGAAGATGCGTTCGTGCGCTTCAAGGCTTTGGCTGACCGCAAGAAGCATGTCTATGACGAGGATCTCGAAGCCCTGGTCGACGAGGAGATCGCGACCGCGCAGGATCACATCAAGCTCGTGTCGCTGTCGATCATCGCCGGCACCCATGGGCCGCAACGCGCCACCATGAAGGTCGATATCGACGGCAAGCCCGCGATCGCCGAGTGCGAGGGCAACGGGCCGGTCGACGCCACGTTCAACTGCATCAAGGCGATGGTACCGCACGAAGCGGTGCTCGAGCTCTATCAGGTGCACGCCGTCACCGAGGGCACCGATGCGCAAGCCGAGGTCTCGGTACGCCTCTCGGAAAACGGCCGCACCGTCACCGCCAAGGGCGCCGATCCGGATACGCTCGTGGCTTCGGCAAAAGCCTATCTGGCCGCGCTCAACAAGCTCGTGGCCCGGCGGCTGCGCGGTGTCGGTGAAGCGCTCGCGGTCGGCGAGCGCCGCATCCACTCGACCGACGTGGGCTGAGCGCCCGCGATCCAGCGCGCATGACGGTCGGGCTTCGCGGTATGGGGCCGGCCTTCACACCATCACGCGGCGGCGTCAGCGGGAACGCCGCCGTTCACTCCCTCGATGGCGGCGTAGATTTCCCGGCGCAAGGCTTCGCGTCCTGTTGCGCGCGCCGCATCGTCGATCTTGATGTCGGCGGCGACGCGGCCGGGACGCGCGAAGACCAGAATGCGGTCGCTGAGCGTGAGCGCTTCGTCGATCGAATGCGTGACATGCAATACGGTCTTTCCGCGGTCCTTGGCGATCTGACGAAACTCTTCGCGCAGCCGCGCGCCGGTGACCTCATCGAGATGGCCGAAGGCTTCGTCGGCGATCAAGATGGCCGGATCGCTGGCGAGTGCGCGGGCGATGCCGACGCGCTGGCGCATCCCGCCCGACAGCTCATGCGGATAGGCGTTCTCGAAGCCCGCAAGGCCGACGCGCTGCAATAGTCTCTGCGGCGCGTCGGCAAGCCCGGCCGCCGGCCGCCCCATGATCTCGATCGGCACGCGGACATTCTCGATGGCCGTGCGCCAGGGCAACAGCCGGTCGTTCTGAAACACGCAGCCGATCCGGCCGCGCAGCGCGCTGAATTGTGCGAGCGGATCCAGCCCCAGCACGGAGATGCTTCCCGCCGACGGCTTCTCGATACCCAGCAACAGATTGACGGCGGTCGATTTGCCGCAACCGGTTCGCCCCACGATGCAGACATAGTCGCCGCGCGCGATGTCGAAGGTAAGGTCGGCGATGGCGGTGACGGCGCTGCGGCCATTGAACCTTTTGACGACGTGGCGAAACGAAATGGCTGTTTCGGTCATTGTAGCGTCTCACGCGTTGGCGATGTCGCGATCATGCCGCCAGCGCAACGCCGTGCGCTCGAACAGCGTCAGCGCCAGATTGGTTGCAACCACGAACGCGACAAGCACGACGGTCCAGGCAATCGCCCGGTCCATCCGGAACAATTCCTGCGACAGCCGCAGCTGATAACCGATGCCGCTGACGCCACCGAGCAGCTCTGCCATGATGGTGACGCGGGTGCCGTTGCCCAGATTGGTGCGCCAGCCGGTCAACAGCGCCGGCAGCAGCGCCGGCAGGATGAGAATGCGGGTCAGTTGCAGCATGGACGGCCGCCACGACCGCACCATGTCCCATAACTCCACGGGGATCGCGCGCATCCCATCGCGTGCCTGATAGAAGAAGCTCGGGATGGTGGAAACGATGACCACAAAGGCGATGCGCGCTTCCATCTCGCGGAACCATAAAATCGCGAAGATGATCCAGCACACCGCGGGGATGCCCTGCACGACTTCGATCAGAGGCAGCGCCGCGCGTTCGAGCGGCCGCAACAAACCAGCGACGATCCCGATCGCGGTCGCCGCCGCGAAGGCGATGGCGAGGGCGACGAGGATGCGCAGATAGGTCAGGCCAATGGCGGCGAGCGCCGGCGGGCTGGTCACGATGTCGCGCAGCGCTGTAGCGATCCTGCTGAGCGACGGAAATAAAATCGGCGGCAGATGCAGGGACGCGACTTGCCAGGCAATGACCAGCAGGAGGAGAACAACAGTTCCCTCGATATTGAGGCGCCCGAGCAGACGACTGAGATGGGGGCCGAGCGAAGTCGCCGTGGCGCGGCTGCCGCGGTCGAGTTTGAGGTCGCTATCCGGGCCGATATCGATGCTGGCCATCGAGTCGAAGCTCCATCGTGTGCGAACGCGCGGACGCACGCGGCGCAAGCCGCGCTGGCTCACCGCGGCCGGAAATCAGAGACGTAGTTGCCGAGCTCGGCCGCCGTGAACGGCCGGTCGAGCTGATTGGCTGCCGGCAAAATTGTTTGGGTCAGCGCGGCGATCGAGTCGCGATTGTCGGCGATGGGGCGAATGTCGATCAGGCTGCCGAAATGGGCGAAATAGTACAGCAGCGTCTTGCTGCTGATGCCCGTGCCTTGCTCAATCAACGCCGCGGCCTTCTCGGGCTCGCGTTTGACCAGTTCGGCGGCGTCCAGATTGGCGGCATAGAAGCGCCGCAGCAGGTCGAGGTTTTCTGGCTTAGCTGCCCAGTCGCGCCAGGCGCCGGCGGCGATGCTCGGCATGGTTTCGCTGCGGGCATGCTGACGCCAGATGGCGGCGTCGTAGACCGAGAAGACATGCAGCGTGTCTTCGGCCTCGGCCAGCACCGTGGAGGCGTCGATGGGCGTCACCGCGACCGCGTCGCTGCGTCCGGCCATCAGTTCGGCAAAGCCGCCGGCGCCGCGCACATTCGACGAGCGGATCGCGACCTTGGTCAGGTCGACGCCGCGCTGGCGCAAGAACCAATCGGCCAGCGCCCACGAGCCGGTCACCGTGTCCGCCACCAGCGTCTTGCCTTCCAGCTCCTTGAGCGCATGCACGCCGGCATTGGCGACGATGTAATAGTCGTAGTTGAAAATGTTCCACAGCAACGCGACATCGGCGCCTTGCTCGACAAAGCGTCCGCCGGCTCCGGTGGAGATGCAGTAGCAGACCGGATCGGCACCGGCGGCGAAATCCGCGTACGCCATCTGCGACGGCTTCTGCTTGATCTCAAGCTTGAAGCCATGCTGTGCATTGAGCCCGGTCGCCTGGATCAGCGCCGGAAACCACACGACCTGCGATGGCGCGGAAAATACGGTGATGGTGAGGACGGGAAGCTGTTGTGCCGCCGCGACGGCCGGCGGACCTGCGCCTAGCCCGCTGCACACGGCCGCCAACGCGATGGCGGCCACGGCTGCGACGTTCTTCAGATACGGTGTTATTTGCATCGGGGAGCTCGAATGCGAGCCGATGCGAAGCATCCCCTTGTTGCTCCGCACTGGCTCCGATGTCTGGTGTGTTTAAGTCCTGCGATCAGTGCGCCGCCGCAGACAGCGCCGAATTGTCGACCAAATTGCCGAACGACGACACGCCCGGCGACAGAAGATCGTACTGCTCGAGGATTTCCAGGCTGCGGTCGAATTCGTTCTTCGGATAGGGCAGGGTGTGGCCGAAGCGCAGCCGCGGCAGATGGAAGTCGGACGACGTCCGGGCGTCCCCAGCGATAGCCCTGCGGAATGTCGTTGATCAGATAGCTGATGTATTTGCGCTTGTTGGCCGCCGAGGCATTGAGGAAATCGGAGGCGCGATCGAGCGCACGGTAAAGCGCCTTGAGGTCTTCCTGCGGAAGGTCGTCGCGGGCGATATCGGTGGCGACGAAATGGCCTTGCGCCAGGATATTGGCGCCGAGCTTCTCGGCGAGCGACACATAGGGCTCCATGATGATCGCGGCCGGCACTTCGCCGGCCAGCACCGCGTCAAATCGCGACGCCGGGCCACCGAAATGCTGCAGTTTGAGCGCTCGCGGCCGATGAAGCCCTCCAACAGCCGAATGGCGGCAAAGTGCGATCCGGCAAAGAAATTGACGCCGACCGGCACGCCGGCAAGCTGCGCCGGCCGGTCGATCGGCGAATTCGGCGCAACGACGATCGCGTGCAGCGGGCGGCTTGGCTGCAGGCTGGTAATGCGGACGTCGCGGCCCTCGACCGTCTTTTTGCTCAGATCGTAGGCGCGGCGGACGTTGCCCTCTTCACAGGCCCGGAACAGCTTGACCTGACCGTCTTCGAACGGCGCGTGGCAGACGATCGGATTCACCAGGCGCGTATCTTCGCTGCCGTTCTTCGGTGTGCCTTCCTGAGACGTGGAGACAAATTCGAGATCGAGGCCTTCGGTCGGTGAAAAAGCCCTCATCGCGGGCAACGTACCATGGCAGGCTGTAGATCGCCGAACTCACCTCGTTGACGATTTTCTTCAACGGCATAGCTGCGGTCCTTCCATTTACGGGGATCGCAAGCTTCGTAGAAATAATCTACTCAATCAATAGATTGAAAAACTCTTTTGTCGGCGCGCGCGATTTGTTTTCATCTAGGCGGAGCAGGCGCGAGAGCACGCGATTGCCAGTTGATCAATATTTGATCGCGAGCGCCTTTTGTCGACGACAAGGCACGGCCGCGTCGCCCAATGAGCCGGCTGGCTCTGTTATTGTGGCTTGCTTACCGTGAAGGATCGCTCGGCCAGCATGCGATCCTGATACCAGATTTGCGCCGTCCATACGCCGGGAATGATCTCCCAGGCGTTGTCGAAGCCGTAGCCGAGCAGGGATAGCGCGCCGATTTTCACGTTGGGAAAGGCGATATTGGCTGTGTGCATCAGATCGCCGGTATTGGGATTGCGAATGCCCTGTGGCGGAAAGTTGAGCACGAGGTGCAACGTCACGCCGTCGCCCGTGGGCTTGCCGTCGATGCGAAACTCGATGCCGAACTGGGTTCCGACTTGTCCCGGCACGTCTGTTGAATTCGAGACGAAATGCCAGTTGACGGCCGAGCCGATGGTTCCGGTCGGCGATAGCTGGCCGGCGCGGCTCGGCGCACTGAGCGATTGAGCCGCGTAGGTTCCCGCATTGGTGACGGTGACGCCGGAAACCGTCGCCGCCGGAGCGACCACGGTCGCGGTCTGCGCCGCGGTGCCGCCGGCCGCGGCCGTGAGCAGAAACATGACCAGTATCGGCACCCGCATGAGGTTTCCCGCGTGGCGCAAGCTTGCGAATCTCCGGCGATTTTCTCCGCTTGGAATCCCTTCCGCAATGCCCTAAATACGCCCCACGCGAGGTCCGGCTGCTGCGTCAGGCGGGCCGCAGCCGTAGCGGCCCGCTCAGGCGGCGCTGCGTTGCAGCGGGTCTGTGGTGGAAACGGCGTTCGTGGTGGCGGTGCCTGACCGCATGGTTGGGGCGCATAGCTCAGTTGGTAGAGCAGCTGACTCTTAATCAGCGGGTCCAAGGTTCGAGTCCTTGTGCGCCCACCATTAACTCACTCAGAAAGATGAGCTTTTTTGCCGTTGGCTTCCCGGCCGCCGGCCGCCGTCCGGCTGACGGTTTGCCGGGAGCAGCTTGGGAAGCGCGCCGCTGGAGCTGGGGACTTGGTCGCGTCCCCCCCGGTTGCTGCGTAGCCATAGTGATGGAGCGCCCCGCCGACGCGTTCGTCTAACCGGGGGCGAGGCTGGGAAGTAGACGTCATCGCCCCTGAGGGCGATTCTTCGTGGCCCTTGCGAGCGGCGACGGTCCGCTTCGGCGCCTGCGAAGTCGGGGCGTGCCCCGCTTATCGTTGTAATTTCGTGGTAAGAGACCGACAGGTGTCATAACTGAGCCGAGCATCAGTCGCTCGCGGCCGAGCTCAAGGGTCAGCCGCGCTGTTAGTCCGGATGCTCACTGAGCAATGATGTCAGCGCCGCGTTTCCCGCACGTTCCGCTTCGATCGCGGTCTTGAAGAAAGTCCGTGAGCATTAAATCGCGCTTTTTCTGCCGGCGCGATAAATCTCCCATCGCCAGGCTCGCGGTGGTGGCGCGCAGTCGCGTACGGCCACGGAAAAATCTTTATGGCCGAGCGCCAAGGGCGCAACCGCAATTTTGCATCCATAGCTTGGTCGATCATACCGGGTCAGGCCGCCGGTGCGGGCGCGCATGCCGACTTCTGTGTCGTTCACGCCGGATTTTTTTGGTACCTCGCGCAAAATGCTTTCCCAATCTAACGGCGCGTGCCGTTGTGCTCGCGGTTGGTGCAAGCTCATCGATAGAATTTGATCGTGATTTCCGGAGGCATTTTCCCGAGGGCCTTATGCATTTCCTCTGCGGCGTTGGCCAAGCGGTTCGTATCAACGTTGATGCCGATCCCGCAGCCAAGACATCGCATGTGTTCGCCTGATTTCAATCGTCCGATGTCTTGTTCAAGGTCGTGACCGCAGCTCGGGCACTGGAATTTGATCACGTGGGCATCGATGTTCGCCATTGGAGCTTCTCTCCCCGCCAACGGATCTCTCTACGCCGGCGTCTTGCGGGCAACCGTGGCGTCGCTCTCCGACGCGTGACGATCAAGGCAGAGCCGTCTTAAGAGGGCGCGCCCTGTGTTGAGTTGTTATAAGTCACGTTGCAGTGGCGATACGCTCGATCTGAAGTCAGAAGTCTGCGACCGCGAGTTCATAAGAGCCCTTTCGCTTTCGTTCGTACGCCTTCATCGCGGCGGCGTGGATTGCCGCCCGGTGGGCATCAAAGGCGAGCAGCAGGCTCTCTTCATTGTACTCCAGACCCGGTTGCAATCGTTTGAGCGCGTCTTCGGTGACAAAGAATGACCACTCCATAGCGCTGTCGTAGCCCCAGAACCGGACCGCACGTCGGCTTTGATCAAAGAATCTGCTCTGGTTTGGGAAATTGAGCACGTTCGCAGATCCTCACAATCCCTTACCCACCAATAGCTCCGTTCTGAGTAGCCGGGTTTGCCGGCATTTAACTAAGCCGGGTCCGCTGGCGCCGGTTTGCTCAGGCGCCAAAGCTGAAAGCCCCGGTCCTTGATAGCCGCCTCGATCACGTCGCGGGAAAGGTTGTGAGGAGGGTTTTGGCTGGGCGCGATGGTGCCGGTCGCATGCCAGGGGCCGAGCTGTTGCGGCAGCTGGTTGCCAGCTAAATCGCCCGCAAACGCACGGAGGTGAGGTTTCGCCTCAGACTTGAATGTGAATATCCGCATGATCGTACCTTGGTCGCGTGTGACATCGTTGTCGTTGTTGGTAAACTCATTGAGCATCGTTGATCACCGCCGCCGGAAGGTGTTGCGCTGTGGCGGCCGGTTGCCGGTTCCGGCGCGTTCGTCCTTGTGGCGAAAGATCATTCTTCCTTTATCCAGGTCATAAGGCGACACCTCCACCGTCACCCGATCGCCGGCGAGGGTCTTGATCCTGTTCTTCTTCATTCGCCCGGCCGTGTAGACGATCACCGTATGGCCGGCATCGAGCTGAACACGATAACGCGCGTCCGGTAATATCTCCATGACGAGGCCTTCAAACTGCAGAAGCTCTTCCTTGGTCATCTCGCGTCCCTGTTTGCTGCGCGTAGCGAGCACTGGGCTTGCTCGTGCCGCGTCCCCGGAGATCGGAGGAAAGCGACGTAAGCAATTGCACGTTGTGTTCCTGTGGCCGCGCGCCCGCGCCGAGGTGATGGAGGATTGGTGGGGCGAGGGCGGAGGGTTTTTCCGGTGCCGGTCTGATCGTTGCCGATCACGTCGCTACGCGACTTGGCGATCGGGATCGTTTGCCCTCGGATTGGAGCGGGAACGGCGCGCTTTTCCTCTGCGGTCGCACGCGCGATCGCTTCGTTAAAGCCGAAGCCATCGAAGGAGGTCAATGAATAAACTTTCTGTCTGCGCGCTAACGCGGCCGCCGCGCGATATACGCCGCGGCTCGTTGCGAGTACTAAGACACCCCGCGCGATCTGGGTGTCAGTTCAATGAAGAAGGGCGAGCCAGAAGCCGTTTGACGGGGATCCGTACACGCGGCTCGCCAAAGCCGTAAGGCTACATCGGCTTAACATAAGCTATTGACCCGTAGTTTCAAGTGGAAGCGGCGGATTTGAACTCCTATCACCACCATCCGAACGTTGAAACCTGACCACGTGGCCGCCCTTATCCATGTGCATCTGCGATGCCTCACCGCTCAAACGATAAACCACGAAACAGCGGCATCGATCGTTATTTAGATATCGGATGCGCTGAATATGGTGTATGCGGACGAGTGCTCGCTCTTCCGAAAACTTTGTCCTAAAACAGCGACCTCATGAGATCGTTGTTGTCTCGCAATCGGAAGTAATTTGCCTTACAGCAAAAAGCTGCAGCGTGATCGCCTGCTGCGGAAAGCCCGCGGGCCCGTTTGGCGCGCGAGGGATGACTTCTCGCATGATTTGATCTGACCCAACGGTGGGAAAAACGTGCGTCCAGGGCGAACTGCGGAGCGCTTGGAAGAAGTAAATCGCTAAAATGCCACTCATCGAAGACCGTATAAAGGCCGGCCGATGCTACGGGATGACCATTGGTGGCAAGCTGATCGTCGCCAAGGTTATCCAGATCTATCCATTGGACATCGGCGTTACGAAGAACCCCGTGAAGGAGAATGTCGTACGTTGGGCGTGGCGGGATGCGGCCGGCTTAGGAAAGTGGACGGAGTCGCCAGGATGGCTACTTCCGGCCTTCGCGTTTGCAGCAGATAACGAGATGGCTTGCGACGCTTTCCACTCTGACGGGGCATGAACGAAAAAGCGGAGCGTTATCGCGGTACCGATAAATGCAATTGTCCGGGACGTCTTGCCCTTTCGCTTGACCCCGATCAATGGACGACGTCGGGACCGAATTTTCACCGATTGGCCTTACCGGCGCTTACGGCTCGGTGCCAGGGATCGACCGGTGGTCATCGATCGACCGGTGACCAGCGGGGTCACGTTGCCGCCTTCGCTCATCGCCACCATGTCGGCGATGGTCATGCGATCGAGCACGTCAGAGACGGCATCGCGAACCTTGATCATCGTGAAGCGCACGGCGCAGGCTTTCACGCTCTTGCAGTCCGGGCACGGCGTGTAGGCCGAGCGGCTGGCGCAGGCGATGGGCGCGAGCGGCCCGTCGATCGCGCGGACGACGTGGCCAATTTTAATGTCGCTGGCCGCGCGCGCGAGCATGTAGCCGCCGCCGGGGCCTTTTTTGGCGTACACCACGCCCGCGGTGCGTAGCTCACCCAAAATGGCATCGAGAAATTTTTTCGGAATATTGCCCGCTTTAGCGACGGCGAGTCCCTGAGCCTTCTCGCCGGGTTCGAGCGTGGAGAGATAGATCAGCGCTTTGAGCGCGTATTTCCCTTTTGCCGTGAGCATGCCGCAGCCCGTATTTTATACGAGATCTATAACCTATAAATTGCGCTTCGAATAGCATGTTTCGCATGTTGTTTCCCACTTATGCGCAAGAATGCCGTTTCGTTCTCTGGATATTTGATCAGTTAAGTAGACTAAATGATTTGCACGGGGGGCGGGGAACTGCGGAGCGCTATCGGCCGGACGTCGCCCCGCCGGACGGCTGCAGTCCCGGATCGTTCTATTCGGTAAAAGTAATGCCAAAAAATGCGCGACGAAGCTTAGCGAAGCTGCAGCGTCTCGCGTCCAAATTCAGCTGCCGCCAAAAATTGCGACATCGCCGCCGGTTTTCGTAACACCATGTCACGACGAACGATCGAATTGTTGAGGTCTGCCAACGGTAGCCCCATCATCGTGCCCGCCGGCCACCGCGTGCGGGTCTTTCCGGTGGAGACGAATTTCCATCGCATGGCGCGTCGTCCGGGCGGGGTGTCCCGGCCGCAAGCGCTCAGGAACGCGCGAACGGAATTTGAGCGCATGGCGCGGCGGATTCTGTCGATCGATCAAACACCATGAGCGACGATTTCGTCATCGTGCAGCGTCGGGAGGATGCGCCGAAAGTCGTCAGCGTTCCCGGGCGATTTTCGTTTGCCGATGTGCGCAACGCACGCGGCGAACGCCGGGTCTATGGCTGTCACGCCGTCAATCCCTCGATCCGCGAGATCGCCATCGCTTCTCCGGTCGGCGCCAAGATGTGCGCGCGCGTGATCGCCTATATCGATCATCTCGGAAAGCTCGAAGGGCTGGTGACGCGCGTGCTCCAGCGCGGCTTCGTCATGGGCATCTATGCGAATGGGCACGATCGTCAAAGGCTCGCTACGAAGATCGAATGGCTCGAGCAGCACCGGAATTCCGAGGTGCGGGATCAGCGCGCCGACAGCCGCTTTGTGCCGAAGTATCCATATTCGCGAATGATGCTGGCCGACGGCTATACGGAAAACTGCCTCATCCTCGACATGTCGGTTTCAGGAGCCGCCCTATCGGCGGACACCGTTCCGGCCATCGGCACGGTGCTTGCCGTCGGCAAGATCGTGAGCCGTGTGGTGCGCCACTTTGACGAAGGCTTCGCCGTTCGCTTCGTCGAGCGTCAAATCCGCGACAATGTGGAAATGGATTTGGCCGACACGGATGCCTGACGTCGCATCGCTGATGCGGCTTTACGGCGTTGCGGCGTGACATTGAAATTCAAGTCACGCCGCAGATCGAACTCGCATCTATTCTACAAACGGTATCGGACCCGCGAGCGGCTTACGGAACCGGACGCAACTTCAGTTGCGACAAACCGGCCACAACATCCAGCGCGACCGAACCTTCGAGCGATACCGGCTGCAGGGCGACGCTGCGGTTGGAGCCGCCGACAAGTACGTTGGCGCCGGCGCCCACACCGACGCCGACGTCGGCAGACGCGCCCACATACTCCCCTGCCAGTGCGCCGTAGTGAAATCCTTCCGCAGGACCGAAGACCGCCCAAGTCAGCTCACCGCCCTTGGTGACGCCGATGTCCAAGCCGACGGTGTTGATCGCGCCCTCGTAGCCTTGCGGTGGGCCTGAAACCGGGTGGAACCGACATTCCATGGATTGATGGCCGAAAATGATAAACCCGATGCTGGGATTGAGCCTGCACCTGAGCACGCCGGCTTGGGTCCAAGCCGACCTCTCGGCTTCGGCCGGCGCAGCAAGCAGAGCCGCAAAAACCAACATCGCCGGCAGCACAAACTGTCGCAAATGAAACGCTCGCACTCCACGTCCCTCCGTCATGAACCGGTTACCCTCGTTCGTTCGCAATCTATCGGCCCTCGCTTTATCACCTCGCCTGGGGAATCGAAAGCCGTGCGCCTTGCGGGGTTTCCATGCAAGTCTTGACTACGGAATGGCGGCTCTCATGGCTGGCGGCGGGCATGCCGATAGCGGGCCGCCGGATGGTCATCGCGGACGCGCTCTTGACCGATGCTGTAGAGACTTTCGCGCAAGGTGTTGCCCGCGTAGTCCTGCCACATTCTCCCGCGGCGCTGCAACTCAGGGACGACAAGGTCGACAAAGTCGCCGAAACTCGCGGGCGGCATGACGTCGACCAGATTGAAGCCCTCGATGTCGGCCACCTCGACCCATCGCTCGAGTTCGTCGGCAACGGTTGTCGGCGAGCCGACGACAACCGGCCCGAAGCTCGATACGCTCATGAAGTCGGCGATCTCGCGCGGCGTCCAGCGGCAACTCGGATCGGCCTTGGTGAAATTCGCCAGGATGCCTTGAATGCCCGGCGTGTCGGAATATTCAAGCGGCTGGTCAAGTTCGAGCCTGGCAATGTCGACCTGCGTGATGCCGCTCAGGCGCGCAAGATTGCCTTCGATCGAAGCGTACAATTTGTATTCCTGGAATTTAGCTGCGGCTTCCGCATCGGTCGGCGCGGTCACCACCGTCATGATCGCAAAGAACTTGACGCTGCGCGGATCGCGTCCGGCCGCCTTGGCTTCGCTGCGGACGCCGTCGACCAGGCGTCGGACAATGTCGGGGCGCTGTCCGGAAATGAAAACACCCTCGGCATGCCGGCCGGCGAAGGCGCATCCGGCGGCCGAGGTTCCGGCCTGATAAAGCACCGGCGTGCGCTGGCGCGAAGGCTCGCACAGAAAAATGCCGGGAACCGAAAAGTAGCGACCCTTGTGGCCGATGGCATGCACCTTCGCGGGATCGGCATAGGTGCCGGAGGCGCGATCGTGGACGACGGCATCGTCCTCCCAGCTTCCTTCCCAGAGCTTGTAGACGACCTCCATGAACTCGTCGGTGACGGCGTAGCGCTCATCGTGGGGGATCTGATCGTCACGGCCGAGATTGCGCGCGGCGCTGTCGAGCGCCGACGTGACGATGTTCCAGCCGATGCGTCCATCGGTCAGATGGTCGAGCGTCGTCATCTTGCGCGCGAACAAATACGGCAGCTCGTAGAGCGACGCTACCGTGATGCCGAAGCCGAGATGCTGTGTGGCCGCCGCCATGGCGGAGACCGCAAGCAGCGGATCGTCGGTCGGCGTCTGCAAGCCCTCGCGCAATGTCTGATCCGGGCTGCCGCGATAGACATCGAGAACGCCGAGCGCATCGGCGACGAACAGGCTGTCGAACTTGCCGCGCTCGAGCGTCTTGGCAAGCTCGATCCAAAACGAAAGCTCTTTGTAGCGATGCGATTGACTGTTCGGATGCCGCCACAGGCCCGCCGTCGTGTGCGCCACGGTCGAACATTTAAAGCCGTTGAAGCGGATGCGGCGGTCAAGCGTCATTGCAATTTACGGCACATCCAACGGGATGCTGGAGACCCGCTCATCCGGTCTCCATCGGCAGCGTTTGGTCCGGTGCCCATTCGTGCAGCGAACCGTCATACACAAGGGTGTCCGGGCGCCCGATCAAGGCGAGCCCGAAGGCGGTCGCTGTCGCCGTGATGCCGCCGCCGCAATAGCTGATCACCTGCTCGCGATCGAGCGCGCCAGCCTCACGGAACAGCCGCTCGATTTCGGCGCGCGGCACGAAGCGGTTGGTGGCCGGGTCGAGCAAAGCCAGGCCGGGCACATTGACGCTCCCCTTGATGTGGCCTTGCCGCCCGTAGGGCGAAGGCGCGGCGCCAGTGTGGATCCCCGGCGCCAAGGCGTTGACGGTGCAGGTTGCGCCATCGCCGATGGCTTTGAGCACGTCGTTCTTGTCGGCGATCAGCGGACGCGGCGGCCGTACGGTAAAATGCCCGCGCGGATATCGCGCGCCGGGGCCGGTTTCCACGGGCCGCTTTTCGTCCGTCCAGGCCTTCCAGCCGCCGTCGAGCATGGCGGCATTGTCGAAGCCGAACAGCCGAAACAGCCACCAGACGCGTGTCGCCCACCACACGCTGCCGGTGCCGTAGATGACGATCCGCGAGTCGTCGCCGATCCCGAAGCGCTCGACTGCACGCGCGAAATTCTCCGCGCTCGGCGCCGTGAAGTTCAGATGGCTGTTTTGATCCGACAGGTCCGCCTGCAAGTCCACGAACTGAGCGCCCGGGATGTGGCCCTCTTCAAACTTTCCGCGCTCGGCAACGACGCGATCCGGCTTGCCCGTCTCGCGAATGACGTTGGTGGTCGAGTTGAGAATGCGCAGGTTCGGGTCGCGCACGTGGGCGGCGAGCCAGTCAGTTTCGACCAATATCGGAAACGTGCCCATGGTTTGCCTCGCTGGCTTCGATTATGAAAAAAGAGCCTGCCGAAGTGCTACGCTCATGCGGGCGGTCGTACCAGTCCGAGATGGTCGCGCAATGTCGGCCCTTCATAGTCGCGCCGGAACAGCCCGCGCTTTTGCAACTCGGGAATAACAAGCCGCACGAAATCCTCCAAACCGCCCGGAACGTAAGGGGTCTGCAGCATGAAGCCGTCACAGGCTTCGGCGCGGAACCACTCTTCCAGCTTGTCGGCCAGATCGGTGCCGGTGCCGAGGAACTCTCGTAACGGCCCCACGCCGTATTGCTTGCCGGCCTGCGACAGCGTCAGGTTGCGCCGCTGAGTCATCTCGGAGACTTCTTTGTAGTGTCCCTGCACGCCCGGAACATCGAGCGTCGGCAGCACGCGGTCCTGCGGAAACTGCGAAAGATCGATATCGAGATGATACGACAGCGTCGACAGCCCCGCTTGCGGATCGGCAAGCGCGTCGATGAGTTCGCGCTTGTCTTCGGCCATGCCTTTAGTTTCGCCGACGATCGGCACCATGCCGGGCAGGATTTTCATCTGATCGGGATCGCGTCCGGCCTTGGCGGCGCGTGCCTTCATGTCGCGATAAAATTCTTTCGCTGAATTGATCGACGCGTGGGTGACGAAGATGATTTCCGCCCAGCGCGCGGCGAAGTCGCGGCCGCGATCGGAGGCGCCGGCCTGGATGAAAACCGGTCGGCCTTGCGGCGAGCGGCTGATATTGAGCGGGCCGCGCACATCGAACCATTTGCCCCGATGGTCGATTGGCTTAACCCTTTCGGGGTCGGCAAATTGCGGCTTCTCGGCATCGAGGACGAGGGCGCCGTCGCGCCAGCTATCCCAGAGCTTGCAGGCGACCTCGAGAAATTCGTCCGCCCGTTCGTAGCGCTCGTCGCGCGAGAGCTGATCCTCAAGCCCGAAATTGGCGGCCTCGGCTTGCTGGAAGGAGGTCACGATATTCCAGGCGGCGCGGCCACCGCTCAGATGGTCGAGCGTCGCCATCGCGCGCGCCACCGCGTAGGGATGGAAGTAGGACGTTGAAATCGTGCTGGCGAGCCCAAGATGTTTGGTCGTGGCAGCCATCGCCGACAGAACCAGCATGGGATCGAGCCGCAGCGAGCCGAGCGCGCCGTAGCGCAACTGGCTGTCGAGCTTGCCCTCGTAGCGGTTGGGAATGGCCAGGATGTCGGCGAAGAAAATCAGGTCGAAGCGGCCGTCCTCGAGAATGCGGCCGATATTGCGATAATAGTCCAGCGACAACAGATCGCGGTCGGCAGTCGGGTAGCGCCACCCGCCGTGATGGCCGGAAACCGGCCCGGCCACGACAAACGCCGCCAGGTTCATCTTTCGCTGGGTCATTGGCGATCGAGAGCTTTGATCTTGCCGTCGCGCCCGCTTCTCGGCGCGCCGTGCGAGAGGATATTTCGCTTGTCCGGGCGATGGCGGCCGTGGTTTCTTTCTCCGCGGGAAGATTTGTCAGAAAGAAACCAATCCGCGCCGCCATCAACAAAAATACTCATGAACCCGGCGGGTATCATGCGTTGACTCCCTTGTCCATAATTTCTATGGCGAGTTGATTGTGTGGGGCGCCAACAGCGATCGATGATACGGTAACCATGATGCTTTCCCGTCGGACGACCATCACTGCCTTGCTCGGGGCGGCCACCGCCGGATGGGCCGATCTTCGCGCCCGCGCCGCCGATCCGATCCGCGTCGGCACCATTCTGTCGGTGAGCGGGCCTGCCGCCTTCCTCGGCCAGGATATGAAGGACGGCGCGCAGCTCGCGGTCGACGAGATCAACGATGCCGGCGGTATCGGCGGTCGAAAGATCGAGTGGGTGTTTTACGATGCGCAAAGCCAGACCCAGCAGGCCATCGCCGAGACGCGCCGCCTCCTGAGCAATGACGGCGTCGACATCATCGTCGGCGGCGGCAATATGAGCGGCATCGCGCTGGCGATGGCGCCGATGACGGAAGCCGCCAAAATTCCCTTCATTTCGACCGAGGGCGCCAGTGCCATTGTCAATCCGGTCGCCGAGCGTCATTGGACTTTCAAGAGCACGGTCGACGATTATCTGGTGCTGCAGCGCGCCGCGGACTATTTTGAGAAGAAAGGCCTGCGCAAGATCGGGCTGCTCGCCGACACCAGCGGCTTCGGTCAAGGCGCCAGCGAGCAGCTCAAGATCGTCGCCAAGGAACGTAACCTCGAGCCGATTTTCGAGTCGTTTGCGCCGAGCGATACCGATCTTGTGCCGCAGCTCAGCCGCCTCCGCGACGCCGGCGCGCAGGTCATTCTTTGCTGGACGGTCACCCCGGCCGGCGTCGTATTTCTCAAACAGGCGCAGCAGCTTGGCCTCGACGAAAAAATCACGCTCATTCACAGCTACGGCTTTGTCGCCGGCAAGTACATGGAGCTCGCCGGTAGCGCCGCCGCTAAGCTTTTGTTGCTGAGCCAGAAGTTCGTGGTCGGCGATCAATTGCCCGACGCCGATCCGGTGAAGCCGAAGATTGCGGCGCTGACCGACAGTTTCAAGCGCCGTTTCAACCGCAGCCCCAATCAGTTCGTGGCGCAGACTTACGACGCGGTCTATCTGGCCAAGATCGCTCTCTCCGCCGGCGGGGCCGACCGCGAAAAGGTGCGCGACGCGCTCGAGAACATTCGCGACTATCAGTGCGCCAGCGGCATCTTTTCGTTCTCGCCCGAACGTCACTCCGGCTTGGCCAAGAACAATATCGTGCTTGTCAATTGGGCCAATGGCCGGTTCAATCTGGCCGACTACGCCTAGCGCATGATCCGGAAAACTGGCTACCGGTTTTCCGAAAAGCGTGCCCTCGGGCTCGACCCGCGGGATCATCTCAACTGAAGATCGGCCTGCGCGCCCCGCGCGCGCAAGCCACAGATTTAACTGTTAGGACAAGATGAGTGCCGGAAGTGCAGGCGCCACGGCGCTTCAGCTCCTTTTTGCCGGCCTCGGCAACGGCGCCATCTACGCGCTCATTGCGTTGGGCTTTAACGTCATCTTCAAGAGCACCGGCGCCCTCAATTTCGCGCAGGGCGAATGGGTCATGCTTGGCGGCATGATCGCCGCCGCCGCCATTTCTGCACACGCCCCGATTTGGGCCGGTTGTCTGGCCGCGGTGGTGATGGTCGCGGCCATCGGCCTTTTGTCCGAGCGCTTGATCGTCGCGCCGCTCAAGCGCCCGACCCCGATGCTGATCACGCTTCTCAGCATCGGCCTCGCGATTTCCACCAAGAGCTTGGTCATGCTTGTGCTGGGCAAGGATCCGGCCGGTTATCCGGGGTTTTCCGGCGATGCGGTCTTGAACATTTTCGGCGCCAGGGTTCCGGCGCAGACGCTCTGGATCATCGGCATCACGCTTGTTTTTATTCTCGCGGCGCACTTTTTCTTCGAGCGCACAATCTTGGGAAAATCGCTGCGCGCTGTGGCTGCGGACCGCGACGCTGCGTCGCTTGTCGGCATCAATGTCGAGCGCAGCGTGATGTGGTCGTTCGTCATCGGCGCGCTGGCCGGCGGCATTGCCGGCGCGATCATCACGCCGCAGACTTTCACGTCGTACGATCAAGGCGGCTTGATCGGATTCAAGGGCTTCAGCGCGGCGATGCTGGGCGGCATCGGCAATCTTTATGGCGGCATGCTCGGCGGTCTTCTGCTTGGCTTGCTGGAGACTTTCGCCGCCGGTTATGTGTCGTCCCATTTCAAGGATGCCGTTGCCTTTATCGTCCTGCTGATCATTTTGTTTGCGCTGCCGTCGGGGTTGCTGGGACGCTCGGAAGCGCAAAGGGTTTGAGAGCCGCCGATGGCTAAGCCAAGCGATGCGATCGATCCCGTCTTGGGGCCGATCCAAACCGACGCACGCGATGACCGCTCGCGTGTCCACGTCGGCGCCCGCGCGAGCCTCGTCGTGGTCTGGTTGGCGTTGCTGGCGATTCCGCTGCTGGGGCTCAACGATTACGTCGTTTCGCTCGGTACCAGCTTTTTGATCAATCTTATTTTGATCGGCAGTCTCAACGTGCTGATCGGTTATTGCGGACAGATCTCGCTCGGTCACGCCGGTTTTTATGGGCTGGGAGCCTATGCGGCCGGCATCCTTTCCGCCAAGCTCGGTCTCAATCCTTGGCTCGGTCTTCCGGCCGCTTGCGTTGTGAGCGCAATCGCTGCGCTGGTGATCGGGATTCCAGCGCTGCGCCTCAAGGGCCACTATCTCGCCATGGCAACGCTCGGCTTCAACGCCATCCTCTCGGTGTTGTTCGATCAGCTCGTGCCCTGGACCGGCGGTCCGAATGGCTTGTTGGGCATAAAGCCTCTGGCCTTTGCGGGCTTTGCCCTGAGCAATCAGGCACGGATCTTCCCGCTTGTCTGGTTGTGCGCGGGTCTGGTCATGCTTGCGCTGCTCAATTTGATCCAGTCTCGCGTCGGCCGGGCGATGCGCGCCATCGCCACCAGCGAGATCGCGGCCCAGTCGCTCGGTGTCGATGCCTTCCACTATAAGCTTATCGTTTTCGTTTTGACTGCGGCCATGGCAGGCCTCGCCGGCAGCCTTTATGTCGAAAGCAATCTGTATGCATCTCCCGAAAGCTTCGGCTTTTCGACCTCTATATTGTTGGTGGCCATGGTCGCGCTCGGCGGCTGGGGACGCTACGAAGGCGCGTTTTTTGGCGCCTTGATCTATACCGTCGCGCCCGAACTCCTGCGCACCCTTCAGGACGCGCAGTATCTGATTTTCGGTGCCGGGATGATTGCCGTCTTGTTGTTCTTCCCCGGTGGATTGGCGGGCGCCGGCGAAGGCGCCACTCGCCTCTGGCGAAGGTGGCGATCATGAGCGATACCGCAGCCGCATTGCTCGACGTACGCGGTCTCGCCTGTCGCTTCGGCGGCTTGCAGGCCATCGCCGAACTCGATTTCTCGGTTCGCGAAGGCGAGATCAAGGCCATCATCGGCCCAAACGGCGCCGGCAAGACCACGCTGTTCAACATGATCAGCGGCGTAATTGCGCCGTCCGCAGGGCACATTCTGCTGTCGGGCGAACGCGTCGACACGGCGCCCGCCTTTCGCCGCGCCCGGCTCGGGCTGAGCCGCACGTTTCAGAATTTGCAGATTTTCAAGGACATGACGGTTCTGGAGAACGTCATGGTCGGCTGCCACACGCGCTCTCATTGCGGCACCGTGCGGGCGCTCTTGCGCTCTCCACGCGCGCGGGCGGAAGAAGCCGGAATTCGTGAACGCTCCGCGGAGCTGCTAGCCCGTCTTGGCTTGTCCCAGCGTGCCGACGAGCCGGCCGCAAGCTTGAGCTTCGGCGAAAGCAAGCTTTTGGAGATTGCCCGGGCGCTTGCCGCGTCGCCGAGACTTCTCCTGCTCGACGAGCCCGCGGCCGGCGTGTCGCACGACGCCGCGCTTCGCGTCGGCGAGCTCATTCGCGCGCTGAATAGGGACGGTCTCACTGTTCTCTTGGTCGAGCACAATATGGGCCTGGTGATGGACATATCGCACAGCATCCTGGTGCTCGATCACGGCCGCAAGATCGCGGAAGGCCCGCCCGCGGCCGTACGTAACGATCCGGCCGTGCTTGCCGCCTATCTGGGCGAGGACGACGATGCTTGAGGTACGCGGCCTGCATGCGGCCTATGAGGGCAAGGAAGCTCTGCACGGACTGAGCTTCGATGTCGCGCAAGGAAGCTGCGTCTGTTTGATCGGCGCCAACGGCGCTGGCAAGACGACGACGATGCGCTGCTTGAGCGGACTGCTGCGGCCGACGCAGGGCACGATCGTCTTCGAAGGAAAAGCCATTACCGCGGCGCCACCCGCTGCGCGCGTTGCCGCCGGCATTGCGCTCGTGCCCGAGGGGCGTCGCGTATTCGCGCCGATGACAGTGCGGGACAATCTGGAAATGGGCGCTTATCGGCGGCTGTGGCCGCGGCGGCAAGCGACCGTGGCCGCGGATTTCGATTTCGTCTTCGATCTGTTTCCGCGCTTGCGCGAGCGCTCAACCCAATTGGCGGGCGCGTTGTCGGGCGGCGAGCAGCAGATGCTCGCCATCGCGCGCGCGCTGATGTCGCGGCCGAGGCTCCTGTTGCTGGACGAGCCCTCGATGGGACTGGCGCCGATGGTGGTGCGAGATATCTTCGCCACGTTGCGCCGTTTGAACGAAATGGGTGTCTCGATCTTGGTGGCCGAGCAAAACACCCGCATGGCGTTGCGCACCGCAAGCCGCGGCTATGTCATGGCGGGCGGGCTCATTGTGCAAGCGGCGGATGCAAAGACGCTCGCCGCCGAGTCTTCGGTGCAAAATGCCTATCTCGGCTTGTAGGTCTGGCCGAGCAACGACACGAAAGTTGGGACCTCGCTACGCCGCGATCACGACCTGCGGCGCGCCCTCCGAGACCTCGCCGATGATCCGGGCGGTCGGATGGCCCGACGCGACAATCGTCTCGAGCAGCGCATCGGCGCGGTCTGGCGCGCAGGCGACGAGAAGGCCGCCCGAGGTTTGCGGATCGCAATAAAGCTGCCGCTGCCATTCCGGGGTATCGGCGGGAAGCGTAACCTCACCCCCGTAGCTTTTCCAGTTTCGTCCGGAAGCTCCGGTAATGAAGCCTTGCTGGGCCAGCGCGACCGCTTCGTTGAGCCAGGGCAACGTGTCGGCGTGGATCGTCAGCGTTTTGCTGGCGCCGCGTGCCATCTCCAGCGCATGGCCGAGCAGGCCGAAGCCGGTGACATCGGTCATGGCATGGACGTATGCGTCTTTTGCAAACTCGGCGCCGACCCGATTGAGCAGCGTCGTCGTGCCGATGAATTCGTCGTAAGCGGCGCGGCCCAACGCGCCCTTCTTGAACGCCGCCGAATAGATGCCGACGCCGAGCGGCTTGGTGAGGATCAGTTTGTCGCCTTTGCGCGCGTCGCTGTTGCGCCGGATATTCGCCTTCGATCCGATTCCGATGACCGCCAGCCCGTAGATCGGCTCGGGCGAGTTCGATGGAATGGCCGCCGGCGACCGGGATGCCGGCGGTTTCGCAAATCGAGGCGCCGCCCTCGAGAATCTTGCGCACCATCTCGGCGGGAATTTTGTCGACCGGCATTCCCAGAATGGCCAGCGCCATGATCGGAGCGCCGCCCATGGCGTAAATGTCCGAGATCGCGTTGGTCGCCGCGATGCGCCCGAAATCGTAAGGGTCGTCCACCATCGGCATGAAGAAGTCGGTGGTTGCGATCACGCAGGTGCCGTTGTCGAGCTCCCAGACTCCGGCATCGTCGCCGGTTTCCACGCCGACCAGCAATTGTTTGTAAGGTTTGGCGGCCGGATGCCCGGACAACAATTGCTGCAGAACGGACGGCGCCAGCTTGCAGCCGCAGCCGCCGCCATGCGAGAGCTGGCTGAGACGTATGGGCTGCATGATGTTCATGATCGCGGCTCCCAGAGTTGTCCGTGCGTGCCGATGACGTGGCGATGCCCGACGCGCTAAGACGTGCGTCAGGCCGGCGTCACGTCCTGTGCCATGATGGTGTATCTGAAGCTATCGGGATCGAGGCAGTCGAGCCGCCCGTTGACGCATTCGCTCTGCGGATACATCAGAAACGCAACCCGCGCGCCTTGCGATCCTTGCAGTGCCGATCCTTCGAGCGCTACGTCATGCGCGGAATTGTAGGCGAGCCAATTGCCTTCCCAAGCGCCGAACAGCGTCTTGCGGGCGGCGACGACTTTGGGATCGTCGATGGCCAGATTCTTTGGCGGCTCTTCCAGTGCCACCTTGCGCACGTCGGCCGCGTCGGTCGGCACCCAACCGAAGCCCTCAAGATAAACTTCGGCGCGACAGTGCTGGGCTTTGGTGATCGTCTGCGAGCCGGCGCCGAGGCTCTTGTAGCCGAACCGCGATGGCGCGACGCGGATGCCGTAAAGATCGCGCGCGGGCAAACCGGCGGCCCGGGTCAGGCCGACATAGAGCGCATTGATGTCGGCGCATTTGCCGCCGAGGTTGCCGGTTTTGAGCATAGCGGCGATATCGCCGATACCGCAGCCGCGCACTTTCGCGTCCCGGAACGTGTTGTCCACGACCCATTCGTAGATCGCGCGCGCCTTGTCGAGGTCGGTGACCGCCCCCGCATCGGCGACAATCCGATCGGACGTTTCCTTGACCAGGCCATCGATCGGAATGAGTTCGGTCCCCTGCGTGTAGAGCGCATGTTCCGCCGGCGGAAGCGGCACCGGCGTACCAGGTTTACTGAAATCAGTGGCGCGATCGCGCGTCGCGATGTTGCTTGCGACTTCGATGAACGGAGCCTTCTCGCCGTCGCTCCAGGTCACATGCAACATCTCGGCGCCGTACTTTGAGTTGCGCGCGCGCTCGACGCGACCATTACTGGTCCAGTCGCTGCCGAGCGATTTGAACCACGCGTCTTCGTTGATCGCCGGCACCGGCACCCACGCCTGCCGGCCGCCGCCGACATCGGCGATTTCGATGCGCGTCACCACTTGAAAACGGCGCCAAGCACCCGGCTGCGGGTTGAAGTCCATGTCCGCGCGGGCCGCCGACGGCAGCGCGACAGCCGCCGAGAGTGCGGCACCGGCTTTCAGAAGTGCGCGGCGGTCGATCGACATGAGTGGTTCTCCTCGAAAATGTGGCGGGATCAAAAAGCGCGGCCGGTTTTGCCTTCGGCGCTCCCTTGGCTCAGTCTCATCACTGTCTCCTCGACCTCCGGCTGCGCCCAGTCGATGTCTCCTTCGGCGACGAGGCGCGGCGTGAGGTTTTTGTCGAAGAGGAACGTGGTCGGCAGCACGGATACCTGCCAAGCCTTGCTTACGGCCGCTTCGCCGTCGAGCAGAATTAGAAAGGGCAGCGATTGTCCGGCGAAAAAACGCCGCACCCGGATGTCCACTTCGCCGGTATCCACGCCGATGATCGTCACGGATCCGTCGTGCAGACGATCATGCAATTGTCGCAAAGCACCAAGCTCCGCACGGCAGGCCTCGCACCAGGTTGCGAAGAAATGCACCAGCACGGCGCCGGCTCGCACCTGGGCAAGATCGGAGGGCTCGCCGGCGAGCGATTTGAGCGTGAACAGCGGCAATGGCCCGCGGGCCCAAGGCTTCAACGACGAAGGCTTCGGCAACGCGTCCGCCGCCCGAACACGATCTCCGGGAAGAGGCGATAGCGCAGCGGCGACTGCTATGAAGAGGGCGGCGATTTGTGTGGGCCGTACGCGTGTCCGTAAAATTGCGCGCACTCCGGCACGCACATGCGGGCGCCAAAACCCCGATGGCGCCAAAGCCCCGGCGGACGCTTCCGTCCAGTGAACTTCGCCCCGAAACTCGGGAGCCGTTCTCGTCAACACCGCGGCTTTGTGAGCGGCCTTCGCCGCTGCGTCAACATCGATCGGCGCATCGGCGGACGCGCAAGGTTACACAAGTGCGTCATCGCTTGCGCTGACGGCGGTGCTGCAATGCAAAAGACGATGACGTATCGATTCAAACATCGCGTTTATTTGCTTTCCGACCGGAGCGGTCCGATGTTGCTGAATGTCGTGAAATTGACTTTGGTACAGTTCCAAAATACCGTTTCGCCGTTGCGGAATTCCATTGGCAGGACAAGCAGTGAGCTTGTCCGAAAAGAGCACCCCCGATGGGGGGAATAAAGCTCCAGGAGGACCGTCCTATGAATATGGAAGTGTCGCGGCGCGGCTTTATGCAAGGCGCCAGCGCAAGCCTCGCCGGTACCACGCTTGGGGCGCTCGGCTTCGGCGATGTGGAGTCCGCATTCGCGTCCTCAATTCGCCCCTTCAAGCTCGCGGGAACGACCCAAACGCGCAACACGTGCACATACTGTGCCGTCGGTTGCGGCATCATCATCTATTCCAAGGGTAATTTGGCGAAGGGCGAGAAGGCGGAGATCAGCTACATCGAAGGCGATCCCGACCATCCGACCAATCGCGGAACGCTGTGCCCGAAAGGCTCGGCGCTGCTCGACCTGGTACACGCCAAGACGCGCGTACATTATCCGACGATCCGCAAGCCGGGCTCGGACAAGTTCGAGCGTGTGTCGTGGGATCAGGCGCTCGATCGTGTCGCGCGGTTAATGAAAGATGACCGCGACAAGAACATCCTGGTCAAGAACAACGACGGCGTGACCGTGAACCGGTGGCTGACAACCGGCTTCCTGGCGGCGTCGGCGACGACCAACGAAACCGCGTGGGCGACCTACAAGGTCGTGCGCAGCGCCGGCATATTGGCATTCGATAACCAAGCACGCGTTTGACACGGCCCTACGGTGGCCAGTCTGGCCCCAACATTCGGCCGTGGTGCGATGACGAATTCCTGGACCGACATCCAGAATACGGATCTCGTCATCATCATGGGCGGCAACGCCGCTGAGGCGCATCCGTGCGGATTCAAATGGGTCACGGAGGCGAAAGCCAATCGTGGCGCCAAGTTGATCGTGGTCGATCCGCGCTTCACGCGCTCCGCCGCAGTGTCGGATTTTTACGCGCCGATCCGCCAGGGCAGCGATATCGCGTTCCTGCTCGGCGTCATCAACTACTGCATCCAGAACGACAAGGTGCAGTGGGAATACGTCAAGGCGTTCACCAACGCGCCTTATCTGGTCCGGGAAGGCTTCGGCTATGCCGACGGCCTGTTCACCGGCTACGACGAAGCACGCCGCGACTATAACCGCTCGACCTGGGAATATGAGCTCGGGCCCGACGGCTATGTGATTTCCGACGACACGCTCGAGCATCCGCGCAGCGTCTGGCAGCTGTTGAAGCAACACGCGTCGATGTACACGCCGGAGCTGGTCGAGCGCATCTGCGGCACGCCGAAAGCGAAATTCCTCAAAGTCTGCGAAATGATCGGCGAGTGCTCGTCGAAGACCAAGACGATGACGTCGATGTACGCGCTCGGCTGGACCCAGCACTCCAAGGGTTCGCAGAACATCCGTACCATGGCGATGTTGCAGCTCATTCTCGGCAACATCGGCGTGCGCGGTGGCGGCATGAATGCGCTGCGCGGCCATTCCAACATTCAAGGACTAACCGATCTCGGGCTGATGTCGAATCTTCTCCCTGGGTATCTCACGATCCCCACCGAGAAGGAGCCGACGCTCGATGCCTATATGTCGACGCGCGGCTTCAAGCCGTTGCGCCCCGAACAGACGAGCTATTGGCAGAACTACAACAAGTTCTTCGTCAGCTTTCAGAAGGCCATGTGGGGCGATGCCGCCACTGCGGACAATAATTTCGCCTATGACTGGCTGCCGAAGCTCGATGTGCCGGGCTACGATATCCTGCGCACCTTCGAGCTGATGTACGAGGGCAAGCTCAACGGCTATGTCTGCCAGGGCTTCAATGCGCTGCTGTCGGTCCCCAACCGCAAGAAAGTAACGACGGCGCTCTCGAAGCTGAAATTCCTGGTGATCATCGATCCGCTCGAGACCGAGACGGCGCATTTCTGGGAAAACCACGGCGAACATAACGACGTCGACACGGCCAATATCCAGACCGAGGTCATTCAATTGCCCTCGACGTGCTTTGCCGAGGACGAAGGCTCGCTCTCCAATTCGGGCCGCTGGCTGCAATGGCACTGGCCGGCGGGTACGCCGCCCGGCGAGGCCAAGCGCGACAACTGGATCATGGCGCAAATTCATCTGCGGCTGAAAGCGCTTTACGTGAAAGAGGGCGGCGCCGTTCCGGAGCCGATCGTCAATCTCGACTGGCGCTACAAGGATCCCGGCGAGCCGACCGCGGAAGAGTTGGCAAAGGAGATCAATGGCTACGCTGCCGAGGACATCACCGACCCGAACGATCCCAGCAAGGTGATTCTTGCCAAGGGCAAGCAGGTCGTGAATTTTGCGGTGCTGCGCGACGACGGCAAGACCGCGTCGGGCTGCTGGATTTATTCCGGCTGTTTCAACGAGGCGGGAAACAACATGGCCCGTCGCGACAACACCGATCCGGACGGCACTGGCGTCTTCCCCAATTGGGCCTGGGCGTGGCCGGTCAATCGGCGCATTCTCTACAATCGCGCATCGGCCGACACCGATGGCAATCCATGGGATCCGAGCCGCAAGCTGCTCTGGTGGGACGGCGGCAAATGGACTGGTTACGACGTTCCGGACATCGCACCGACGGCGAAGCCGAACGCGGTTGGGCCGTTCATCATGAACGCCGAGGGTACCGCGCGGCTGTTTGCGCGCGGCATGATGCGCGATGGACCGTTCCCCGCGCACTATGAGCCGTTCGAATCGCCGATCGCCAATCCGGTGGCGCCCAAGATCCGCGGCAACCCGGTGGCGCGCGTGTTCAAGAACGATTGGGAGCAGTTCGGCGACGCCAAGGAATTCCCGTACGCGGGCACCTCCTACCGGCTGACCGAGCACTTCCACTTCTGGACCAAACACGTCCATCCGAATGCCGCGATCCAGCCGGAGTTCTTCGTGGAGATTTCCGAGCAATTGGCGAAGGAGAAAAACATCCTCTCCGGGCATTGGGTGCGGGTCTGGTCGAGACGCGGTTCGGTGAAGGCCAAGGCCGTCGTCACCAAACGGATCAAGCCGCTTCTATGCGACGGCAAGACCGTGCATGTGGTCGGCATTCCACTGCACTGGGGCTTCATTGGCCAAACCCGCAAAGGCTGGGGCCCGAATTCGCTCACACCTTTCGTGGGCGATGCCAATACGGATACCCCGGAATTCAAGGCGTTCCTGGTCAATATCGAGCCGATCTCGGGGCCGAACGTGGTTTCCCTGCGTGAGGGTCCCGACGCTGATCAGGGCGATTTCACCTCATTGCTCGCCGATACCGTCGGCGACAATTCGCGCACCGATTTCTGAGCGGCAGGAGAAAACGATGTCTTTCGAATTCGTCCTGCCGCCAGCGCCGACCGAGAACATCAAAGTCGATCTTGGCGAAGCCGACCTTATTCGCCGCTCTGCTTCGTCGGTACCGCCGCCCGCGCGGCAGCTGACGCCGGTGGCGAAGCTGATCGATGTATCGAAATGCATCGGCTGCAAGGCCTGCCAGGTCGCCTGCAATGAGTGGAATGACCGGCACGAGCACATCGGCTTCAACTACGGCGTCTACGACAATCCGGTCGACCTCACGGCCGAGTTGTTCACGGTCATGCGCTTTACGGAATGGGAAAATCCGGAGACGGAAAATCTCGAATGGCTCATCCGCAAGGACGGCTGCATGCATTGCGCCGATCCGGGCTGCCTGAAAGCCTGTCCGTCCCCCGGCGCGATCGTGCAATATTCGAACGGCATCGTCGATTTCGACCACGAGAAATGCATCGGTTGCGGCTATTGCATCAAGGGCTGCCCATTCAACATCCCGCGTATCTCGAAGGTCGATCAAAGGGCCTACAAGTGCACGCTGTGCTCGGACCGGGTTGCGGTCGGTCAAGGGCCGGCCTGTGCCAAGGCCTGTCCGACGCACGCGATCGTGTTCGGCACTAAGGAGGAAATGAAAGACCACGCCGCCGGCCGGATCAAGGATCTGCAGTCGCGCGGCTACAAGAATGCGGGTCTTTATGATCCTCCCGGTGTCGGCGGAACGCACGTGATGTACGTGCTCCAGCACGCCGACCGGCCCGAACTTTACGCCGATCTGCCGAAGGATCCGAGGATCAGCCCCCTGGTCCAGATCTGGAAGGGCGTGACCAAATATGTGGCCCTCGCCGTCATGGCCGGCTTCGCCGCCGGCGGCGTTCTTCACTACATGGTGGCCGGACCCAACAAGGTGGAAGCAAAGGATGAGGAAGACGCCAAGCGTTTGATCGGAGACCGGCGATGAAGGCCTACGACATTCAGGAAGGCGACGCGGTCCATCCGGGCAATCCCCCGACGGTCGACCGCTATACGCCGAGCGCCCGCGTCAACCATTGGATCACCGCGACGTGTCTCGTGCTGCTGGCGATCTCCGGCCTCGCTTTGTTTGATCCGGACTTGTTCTTTCTCAGCGTCTTGTTCGGTGGTGGACAAATAACCCGCATCGCTCATCCCTGGATCGGGGTGGTCCTGTTCTTCAGCTTCGGTGGGCTTTTCCTTCGCTTCTGGAAGGCCAATCTGTGGCGCGCCGAGGACGGCACATGGTTGGCCCGTCTGCTGGATGTGCTTACCAACCGCGAGGACAGGCTGCCCGAGGTCGGCAAGTACAATGCCGGGCAAAAATCCGTGTTCTGGTTGATGTCGATCCTGATCATCGTCCTGATCTGCACCGGCATCGTTATTTGGGATCAGTATTTCTTCCCCCTCACCAGCATCGTGCAGAAGCGCTGGGCGGTGCTCGTGCACTCCGCCGCCGCCGTCACCATCATCTGCGTGTGGATCGTGCATGTTTATGCCGCAATCTGGGTGCGCGGCACCTTTGGCGCCATGACCCGAGGCCAGGTCACTGGCGGCTGGGCTTGGCGGCATCATCGTAAATGGCTCAAGGAACTGGTAACCGGAAAAACGGAAGACGAGCCCGGTGCCGGCGCCAAGTCTGTTCACTGAGGTCATTCACTGAGGTCTGTTCACTGAAGCGTGAACGGTTTCAGATGAACTGCGTCGGTACGGACGCTGTCTACTTCTCTCGACGTTATTAGATGTGGTTCGCGGAAAAGATCGATGCATCACGTGGCCCGTGCGGTTCGTGAGGTTCTTAAATGACTGAGTTGCGTGCGCCTGGGCATGAGCCGATTATCATCGGAGAGGTGGTAAAGGCACCATTCGCGCGGTTGCCCGATCCGGGCAAACTGTTCGCCGACCGCAGCCTGCGGCTCAATGCGCTCGCGGAGCGCCATGCGCTTCGGCCCTATCTGCTCTTCCTCGCCGAATTGAGCGCCGTGCAGCATCGGCTGCAAGCCGGGGTGCCCGATCCCCATTTGCCATCTGCGGAGGCGCTGGCACGCGCGCGAGAGCGCCGCATGCCGCCGCTCGATCGCGCGCACGTTGCGTCCGACCCGGCGATCGACATGGCCTGGTGTCAACTCACCGCGATGGCCGACGGCATGGCGATGCCGGATGCGGCGCGCCTCGCGCTTGAGCGGGTCAAATCCGCCACGCCGGCGGATCAGGCGGAGATGATCGGCGCCGTTCTTTCCAACGTCATACCGGCCGAACGGTTGGCCGATCACGTCTTTATAGCCGCCGCGCTGCAAGTCCATTTCGCCCGGCTCGCGGCGCGGCTCGATGCCGGCGCGCTGGTTCGCGTCGGCGACGGTCTCTGCCCGGCCTGCGGCAGTCCGCTCGTGGCCTCGATGGTGGTCGGCTGGAGTGGTGCGCAAGGCGCGCGCTTCTGCGCCTGCTCGTTGTGCGGAACGTTTTGGAATTATCCGCGTGTCCGCTGCACGCTGTGCGGCGCCACCAAGGGGATCGCCTATCAGGAGATCGAAGGCGGCCCGACCACGGTCAAGGCCGAGACCTGCGAGTCCTGCCGCGGCTATGTGAAGATGCTCTACCAGCAGCATGAATCGCTGCTGGATCCGATCGCCGACGATGTTGCCACGCTGGCGCTCGACCTGCTGCTCCGCGATTCAGGCTATCGGCGCGGCGCGATCAACCCATTTTTGCTCGGCTATTGATGAGGGCAATGATGGCTGACGCCGATCAACGCTTGCGCGAGTTGCCGTCGGTCGACGATGTCCTCAAGGCGGACGCGGCCATGCTCGCGGTCGCGCGCTTCGGGCGCCCCGCCGTGGTCACGGCGGTGCGGCAGGTGCTCGACGCGGCGCGGGCGGCTTTGCGCGCCGGTAACGCCGAGCCGAGCCAGCCGGAAACGATCGCCAGCGCCGCGTTGGCCAAACTCACGGCGGACGCACGATCCGATCTTCGTCCGGTATTCAATCTCACCGGCACGGTGCTGCACACCAATCTGGGCCGCGCGCTCGTGGCCGAAGCCGCCATCGAGGCCGCTCTCGCCGCCATGAGATCGGCCGTGGCGCTCGAGTTCGACCTGACCACCGGCAAGCGGGGCGAACGCGACGATCATCTGCGCGATCTGCTGCGCGAACTGACCGGCGCCGAGGATGCGACCGTCGTCAACAACAATGCCGCGGCGGTGCTGCTCGTCCTCAACACGCTCGCC
Organism: uncultured Alphaproteobacteria bacterium; assembly: GCA_963818155.1. Taxonomy (GTDB): domain Bacteria; phylum Pseudomonadota; class Alphaproteobacteria; order Rhizobiales; family Xanthobacteraceae; genus BOG-931. The sequence goes on along the minus strand of CAWFRC010000008.1, from coordinate 113,255 downwards.
AAGGGCCGGGAAGCCGTGGTTTCGCGTGGCGAGCTGATCGAGATCGGCGGCGCTTTTCGCATGCCCGACGTCATGGCGCGCGCGGGCGCCAAGCTCAAAGAGGTCGGCACCACCAATCGCACCCACCTGAAAGATTATCTGGAAGCGATTGGTCCGCACACCGGGCTCATCCTCAAGGTTCATACATCGAACTACCGCATCGAAGGCTTCACCAAAGAGGTCGGTGCGCGCGAGCTCGCGGCGGCGATGCGCGAGCATCACGTGCCGCTGGTCAACGATCTCGGCTCCGGCACTCTGCTCGATCTGTCCCGTTGGGGGATCGCCCATGAACCGACCGTCGCCGAGGCGGTCGTCGCCGGCGCCGACCTGGTGACGTTCTCCGGCGACAAGCTTTTGGGCGGCGTACAAGCCGGTTTCATTGTCGGTCGCAAGGCGCTGCTCGATAAGATCAATCGCAATCCCATGAAGCGTGCGTTGCGCGTCGACAAGATGCGGATTGCGGCGCTGCAAGCGACCTTGCGCCTTTATCGCGATCCGGAGCGGCTTGCCGAACAACTGCCGACGATCCGCCTTCTTGCGCGGCCGGCATCGGCGATCGAATCCGCTGCGCAACGTTTGTTGCCGATGATGACGGCCAAGATCGGCGGCGACTTTTCCGTCGCGGTCGTGGCCTGCGCAAGCCAGATCGGCTCCGGCGCCTTGCCGATGGAGACCATGCCGAGCGCCGGATTGGCGATCCGGCCGCGCTCACCGCGCGGCGCGGGACGCGCCCTCGACCGGCTTGCGGCAGCGCTGCGCGATCTTCCCGTTCCGGTGATCGGACGCGTCGAGGACGGGGCGCAGATTCTCGATCTGCGCTGCCTGGAAGACGAGGCGGCATTCGCGGCCAATCTCGCCGCGCTTGATCTCGGAGGCGATCGTGCGTCGCCGGAGCGGGCGCGATGATCGTTGGCACCGCCGGCCACATCGATCACGGCAAGACCGCGCTGGTGCGCGCCCTTACCGGCGTCGATACCGATCGTCTCAAGGAAGAAAAAGCGCGCGGCATTACCATCGATCTCGGCTTCGCCTATATGCCGGCGCCGGGCGGTGAGGTCATCGGCTTTGTCGATGTGCCCGGCCACGAGAAGTTCGTACACAACATGCTGGCCGGCGCCGGCGGCATCGATTTCGCGCTTCTGGTGATCGCAGCCGACGATGGCATCATGCCGCAGACGCGCGAGCATCTTGCCATCCTCGACTTGCTCGGCATCGATCGCGGCCTTGTCGCGATGACCAAGGTCGATCTTGTTGACGCCGAACGGCTGAAGGTGGTGCGGGCGGAGATCGCCCGCGCGCTCGAAGGCACCGGCCTTGCCGTATCCGAGATCGTCCCGGTGTCGGCCGTCAGTGGCGAAGGCATTGATACGCTGCGCGCCCGATTGTTCGCGCACACGCAAGCGGTTGAGCGCAAGCCTGCAGAAGGCCGCTTCCGGCTTGCGGTCGATCGTTCGTTCACGCTGAGCGGTGTCGGCACCGTTGTCACCGGCACCCTGGTGTCGGGCGCGGTCGTCGTCGGTGACCATGTTGTCGTCAGCCCGTCGGGATTGCCGGCGCGCGTGCGTTCAATCCACGCGCAAAATCGTGCGGTCGAACGTGGGCAAGCTGGCGAGCGTTGCGCGCTGAATCTTGCCGGCGATGGCGTCGCCAAAGACGCTATCCATCGCGGCGATATGGTGCTCGATCCCTTTTTGCATGCGCCGACCGACCGCATCGATGCGCGTCTGCGTTTGCTTGCTTCGGAGCGCAAGCCGATCGCGCAATGGATGCCGGTGCGGTTGCATTATGCGGCGCTCGAAGTGGGCGCACGCATCGTTCTGCTGGAAGACGCGCCGATCACGCCTGGCGGCCAAGCGACTGTTCAGCTCGTGCTGGAGCGGCCGATCGCGGCCACTGCCGGCGACCGCTTCGTCCTGCGCGACACCTCGGCGCAACGCACCATCGGCGGTGGCACCTTTCTCGACCTGCGCGCCCCGACCCGCAAGCGGCGCGCGCCGGATCGGCTGGCGCAGCTTCGCGCCCACGCTATCGGCGATTCCGAGCACGCGCTCGCGGCGCTGCTTCAATGCCCACCGGCTTTTGTCGATCTCACGGCGTTCGCCCGCGACCGCGCGCTGGCAGTCGACGAAGTCGAGCGGCTGGCGGAAAGGCTCGGGCTGATGCGCATCGCGTTGCCGCGCACGGTGGTTGCGTTGCTACCCGATCGCTGGCTTGCGCTGAAAAACGGCATGCTCGATCGGCTCGCGGCGTTTCACCAGGATAACCCCGATCTGCCGGGCATCGGCCTCGAACGGCTGCGGCTTGCGCTCGAGCCGCGGCTGCCGGCGCCGGCCTTCGCCGCGGCCCTGCAGATGCTGGCGCGCCTTCGCGAGGTCGCGCTGGACGGCGCCTGGGTCCGGCTGCCCAGCCATCAGGTGCAGCTCGGGGCCGCCGAAGAGAAATTGTGGTGCCGCATGCAGCCTTTGATCGCCGGCAAGGAGCGCTTTCGGCCGCCGCGCGTCCGCGATGTCGCCGCCGTTCTGGGGGGGGCCGAAGCGGAGGTGCGTCGCATTCTCAAATTGCTGAGCCGGCTCGCCAAAGTCGACGAGGTGGCGCACGACCACTTCTTCCTGCGCGATACGGTGGCCGAGATGGTGGAGATCGCCTCGGCGCTGGCGGCCGAAGCGGAGGGCGGCCAGTTCACCGCCGCCGCGTTCCGCGATCGGCTCGACAATGGCCGCAAGGTCGCGATCCAAATTCTGGAATTCCTCGATCGCCATGGGGTGACGATACGGCGCGGCGATCTGCGGCGCATGAACAAGCACCGGCTGGACCTGTTCCGCCGGCCGGCCGATGAGCCTCTCGGGCCGGCAAACTCAGGAAGGGAATCGTCCCCGGTGGGGCGTCCGGACTTCAAATCCGGGGGAGGCCGCGAGCCGGTCTTTGGTGGGTTCGACTCCCACTCTCTTCCGCCACGTTCGCGGAGCACGGGATGACGGAGCCGTTTCTGGACACGCTCGCGCTGGCGGCAAGCCAAAGCGCCAAGGCCGAGGCCGACATTCGCCGCGAATGGGTCGAACGCGTCAAGGCGCTCGAGCGGGAGCGCGCCTTCGCGCATCGCCGCTTGAATTTCATGCGCGCGATCGCCGAAGCGGTTGCCGCCACGCAGAGCGAGGAGATCGCCGTCGCAGCGGCGACCGCGGCCATGCGGGCAAAACTGGGCTGGTGGGACGAGGATGAGGTGCGCGCCGAAGTGCTTTCGCGTTTTGTGCCGGTGACGCAGCAGATTTTTGCCGATCGTGCGCCTGGTGACGAAGACGAAGCTGCGCTTGCGGATGTTCTTGGCGCGCTCGCGGCTTTCGAGACGTGGTATCGCGAAACCCACCCGCATCCATTCTGGGTGCTGTTCGAGAATGAGATGCCGGAAACGCCGCGCGTCGACTTCTAGTCTAGCTAGTCTAACGTGGCACGAGCGCGCTCTATCTTGCCCTCTCCCCCTAGCGGGAGAGGGCGCCACCGCCTATCCACAAACACGAACGGGTGAGGGCGGGACGGCCCGCCCCCTCACCCGATTCTTGTTGATCGACGCGTGAGTGGCCCTCTCCCGCCAGGGGAGAGGGCACATGCCGCAACGTAGTTAGAGCACGTCTCGGAAAAGCGCGCCCTCGAGCTTGACCCGATGGGTGGACGCCGGTGTTCAGAAAAGGACGTACGGTGGCAAATAATTCTAGGGCATGTCCCAACCCAGTCCGGATCGGGCCGCCGTCAGCTCGATGCGATCGAGCGCGGCGCGGCCACCGGCGGCTGGTCGTCCGCGGATGCGGCCGGCGCACGATCGCCTGTGTTGCCGCCGTAAACCACGCCGCCACGCACGAGGTCGGCCCGCAACCGCAGCAGCGCGCGTTCGACGACATGCGGCTTGTGCCGCTTTGCCGGCTGCAAATAGCCGAGCTTCAGGAGCTCCTTGATCACTTTTGCTGAGATCGTGGGACGTCGTAACCGCACCACCGTGCCCATGTGCCGAACCGAAGTGCCGAACCGAAGTGCCGAACCGAATTGAGCGAATTGGAACTTTCTAGCGCATTCGCCTCGGTCATGAAACTGTCGCGCAGGCACCCCTATGCCGCAAGAGGGGTCGCAACCGCCACGAGAACCGTAATCGAGAACCGGGCGAAGTCCGCCGGTCCCGTCATATGGCTGTTGATATCGCCTGTCACAAATCCGCGTCATTCTATACGCGCCGGGGAAGGCGGACACACCAACCTTTGGGCTGGACAATGAGGCGACTACCGGCACGATTGTCAGAAGGCTATCTGGCTTTCCTTGAGACGCGTTTGCCTTTGGAGCGTAGCCGGTTTGAGCGTCTTGCCGCCACCGGTCAGCGGCCCGCTGTGATGGTGATCGGCTGCTGCGACTTGCGCGTCTCCCCGGAAGTGATTTTCGATGCGCATCCCGGTGAAATATTTGTCTTGCGCAACGTCGCCAATCTGGTGTCGCCCTACGATCCTTCCGAACTGCCTCACGGCATTCCCGCCGCATTGGAGTTTGCCGTTCAGATCCTCAAAGTCGGCCATATTCTGGTTATGGGCCACTCGCATTGCGGCGGCATTCGCGCTTTTGTCGAGCACCGCGACCGGCCCAACAAGAGCGACTTCATCGACAATTGGATGTCGCTCATCACGCCGGCTGCCGATTTAATCGGTCCACCTGGGGAAGCCAGCGACGCCGACTATCTCGGGCGGCTGGAGCGCGCGTCGGTTGTCACCACGCTGGGAAACTTGATGACGTTTCCGGATATCCGCGCCCGCGTGAACGCGGGTGAGCTCAAGCTCGTGGGCGCTCACTTCGATATCGGCAACGGCGATCTGGCGTTGTACGATGAGCAGGCGGGGACATTCGCCCCGGCGACGGAATTGTCGTTGCAACACGCGCCGGTCCTCGACACCGCGTCTTAGCGCATAGGCGTATTTGGTCGCGCTCTAAAACAGCGCGATCCATTGCGACACGGTGAAGATCAACAAGCCTACCAGGCCGCCGACCAGCGTTCCATTGATGCGGATATATTGCAGGTCCTTGCCGACTTGCAGCTCGAGTCGGTCGACCAAAGTGACGGTGTCCCAGTTGCGCACGACGCGCTCGATATAGGCGCCGATTTCGACGCGGTAGAGCGACAGGAAGCGTTGGCCGACGATGCGGATGCGCCGGTTGAGTTGCGCCTTGCGGGCTTCATCCTCCTGTAACCAGGCTCCCGCATTGCGCAGCGCCCGCGCGCAAGCCTGCCCGATGGCTTCCGAGTGCCCCGGCAACCCCGCGGTGAGGCCGCTCTCCACTTCGGCCCACAGCGTTTTTGCTTGTTCAATCACTAGCGGGCTCGCCAATAACTCCGCTTTGATCTCCTCCGCGCGCGTGCGCATGTGTGGATCGGTGGCGAGATCAGCAATCATCTTCTCCACGGTCTTGCGCAGTTCGAGCCGCCAGGGGTGACCATGATCGCGCATCTCATGCAGCGTGCCGAGCAGGCCGTTGAGGACCTTGTCGGCGATCATCCGATCGACCCATTTGGGGATCCAGCGCGACGATTGTTGCGATACCTTGTCGGTGAGAACCTCCTTGTTGTTCGCCAGCCAAACTTCGCTCTGATCGATCGCCAACGCCAGCAGCGCCTGCGCTTCGCCTTGCGCCCACAGTATCGCGAGGAGCTTCGACGCCACCGGCGCGGCCGGGACCGCTTGCGCGGCCTGTCGAGCGATGTGGCCGATCGATTTGCCGATGCTGGGCAGCGGCAGCGCCGTGGCGACACGCGGCAACTGCTGCGCGATATAATCCCCGAGCCGTTGGGCATTGGCGGGTTCGCTCAGCCATCGTCCGAGCGCCCCCACCATATCGATGCGCGCCAATCTCTCGTTCATCACGCCGACAGTGAGGAAATTGTTGGTGATGAAATTGCCCAGCGCTCGGCCGATACGGTCCTTGTTGTTGGGGACGATGCCGGTGTGCGGTATCGGCAGTCCCAGCGGCCGGCGGAACAGCGCGACGATCGCAAACCAATCGGCGCAGGCGCCGACCATGCCGGCCTCGGCAAAAGCCCGCACGTAAGGGACCCAAGGCCAGTCGACCTTGATGATGGTGGTGGCGATGAATATCGCCGTCATCAACACCAGCAGCAGCGTCGCGAAGAGCCGCATTCGCCGCAGTCCGGCACGGCGCGGATCGGTTTCGCGTGTCGGCGGTGGTGGCGATGCCGTCGGTGCCTCGCGCAGTGCGTCAGCCCTTAGCATGGCTGCCGTTCACCTTATGCTTTTCGGCCGCGCCCCGTAGGCCAGATATTGCTGGCGCACCACGCTCTGTCCATAGAGACGCTCGAGCTTGCGGACGACGAAATGTCCATTGGCCACACGCTGAAAGTGATTCATGAAAATCACGTTGACGGTCGCGCCGCCGACCGCGCCGAGCAGCGGCACCGCGCTGGCGGCGGATCGCTCGGTGACAACCACGCCGAAGCGGCCGGCAATGGCGCTTACCAAATTGGTGACCACCGGCGCCGACAGATTGGCGACGCCGCGCTCGACAAAGATCGCGGTGGCGTCAGCGGCGAGCCGGCTGATCAACGCGCGCGATGCGTAATAGCCGAGATCGAGCCGCCGATCAGGCTGTGGCGCGCCGAGCGCGAACACTTCGACGCAGGCCAGACGCGCCTCCAAGCTTTTCAAATCCTCACCGTGGTGGCGGGCGATATCCGCAATGGCACGCAGCATCAGCGTCGTGGTTACCGGCAACTCGATGGGCAACGCGGCCGCGCCGAGAAATCCGCTCACGCCGCCGCTGAGGCCGGCCAACAGCGTCGCGGCGCGCTGTGCCGGTGGCCGCTTCGATTTCGGCTCGATGGAACGGATGGCGATCTTGAGCGAGTTGAGGATGGCGACCTCAGCGACCTTATTGATGCGGTCGGTCGCCACATTTGGCATCAGCCGCATCGCCCGCGTCACCGGACTACCGGCGTAGTCGGCGAGGCGGGCGGCGAAGTCCTTGTTTTCCAGATTGTGGACGGCGCGGTGCAGCGCTTTTTGATGCGGTGTCGGTAGGATGATCGTCGGTTCGACCGTGTTCATTGATAGCGAAGAATTGGGCGAATTCCGTTTACGCTTGCCAGGATAGCCGAACCGTTGCTGATCAGGGCGGTCACCGAGGGACTGATCAAGCCGCTGGGCAGTGCAAGTCCGAGCGCCAACGTATTCAATCCGGCAACGATGGCATAGTTCTGGCGGATCAGGCCGACGGCGCCGCGCGAGATTTCAACCGCTTTGACGAGCTTCCAGAGCGAGTCCTCCATCAGCACCACGTCGGCCGATTCGCGCGCGACCTCGGCGCCGTATTTCATCGCGATACCCACGTCGGCGAAGCTCAGCGCCGGGGAGTCATTGATGCCGTCACCCACCATGGCGACGACGTTTCCCTTCGCTTGATAGCTCTTGATCACATCGGCTTTGTCAGCCGGCAGCATGTCGGCGAATTGATGCGACAGGCCGATCCGTCGGCACACCGCGCTTGCCACCACCTTATTGTCGCCGGTCAGCATCACGGTGTTCTTGACCCCCATGGCGTGCAGCCGCTTGATGATTTCGCTGCTCTCGGGACGGATCTGGTCGGTAAACGGCACCAGCCCCGCCAGCGTTCCGTCGACGGCGACGTAAATGCAGGAATAGCCCTGGTGGTCGAGCGCCGAGCGGTCCGTTTTGGCAATGTCGACCGCGATGTTGCTCTGGCGCATGAAGCGCTCATTGCCAACATGCATGTAGTAGCCGTTGACTTGCCCCTCGACGCCCAGCCCGATGCGATAGGTTGTTTCCTCGCAATACGGAATGTTGGCGCCGAGCTCGTTCGCCTTCACGCGCAGCGCTTCCGCCACCGGATGCGTGAGCTTCGTTTCGGCCGCAGCCGCCAGGCCGAGGAGATGTGGGGCGGTGATGCTGCGCTCATAGCTGATGATGTCGAGCACCACCGGCGAGCCGTGGGTGAGGGTGCCGGTTTTGTCGAAAATCACCGTATCGACCTGAGAGAGCCGCTCCATGTGGGCGCCGCTCTTGATGATGATGCCGGCGCGGGCCGCATGCGTCATCGAGGCCAGCACGGCGGTCGGTGCGGCAACGCGGATGCCGGTACCGTAGTCGACGATCACCAGCGACAGGAAGCGATTGAAGTCACCTGAGATGGCGGCCGTGCCGGTCGCCAAGGCCAGCGTCGGCATAACCAGCCGGTCGGCGAGCTTCTCGGCATGGTTCTGCATGCGGGTGTCGCCGATCGGCGCGGATTCGACGAGGCGCGCGATCTGGCCGGCGGTGGTGAGCGAGCCGACCCGGATAGCGCGCACCGTGAGCTGGCCGTCGCGAATGACGGTCGCCGCAAACACCGCTTCGCCTTTGGCGCGCATCACCGGCAAGCCTTCGCCGGTGATGGTCTTCTGGTCGATCATGGCGTGGCCGTCGATGATCTCGCCGTCGACCGGGATGATCTCGCCCGGATAGATGACGACTTCGTCACCGATCACGACCTCATTGGCGGGTACCGCGGTGATGACCTTGTCGCGGATCACCCAGGCGGTCTTGCTCTGGAATTCGAGCAGATCGCTGATCGCGCGCTTGGTGCCGGCCGCGGTCAGGTCGCGGATCCAATCGCCGAGCTTGATCAGCCAGGTCACGATGGCGCCGGCCATCGGATTGCCTTGCAGCAGCGAGGCGGTGATCGCCAGCGTGTCGAGGAAATCGATGTTGAGCCGGCCTTCGCGCCGCAAGACCCGCCAGGCGCGCAACGCGATCGGATAAGCGTTGTAGAGCATCAGCGGCATGTTGATTGCGGTCACCAGCGGATTGGCGCTGAACGCCATCATCAGCGACAGCGTCGGCAGTCCCAGTGGGCTGCGGCGCCAGAGCGGTGGTTTCGCGACCGGGTTTGGCGATGCTGCCGGCTTCGCCGGAGCCGCCGGCACCCCTCCGGGAGCGACGAGGAGCGTCAGCTCGTCGAAGCTCATCAGCGACAGCCGCCCCAGCGTGGCGCGCAAGATGCCTTCGAAGCTCGGGTCATATTCGATGACGAGGCTGCCGCAGTCGTAGTTTAGGCGAGCGCCCTTGATGCCCGGCTGCCCTTGCAGCCAGCCCAGCGCCGCCTCGGCGAGCTTTCGTTTGCGGCACAGCGACGGCAAATGCAGACGGATACGCCCGGAAATGAAATGGCGAACCGAGAATTCCATGTCTCTTGTTCCTCGATAGCTTTCACGTCAGCCGGCAACGCGGATCGGCGCCAAATTCGGCGTCGCGACCTCCGCGACTTCTTGCTTCAACTGGCGTTCGTGAAGCTCGATGAAATGATTGACCGAGAAGATTGCCAGCGTGACCCAGACCGGCGTCGCCGCGGTCGCTCCGATCTCCAACACCGCGAAGGCGATCATGCCGGCGGCGAACAGGATTTTGAGATCGACGCTGTTGCCGGTCGCTACCTTGATCTCGCGATCGACTTTCTTGACGAAGTCGACGACCACGCGCGCGCTGTGCGAATGATTGGCCAGGAATTCCGCTTCTGCCTCGATGCTGCCGGTCAGCTTGTCGAGATCGGTGTCGGCACCGTGCAGGGCGCCATTTTGGGCGCCGCGCGACCCACTGGCGGTGCCGTTATCCGTAGCGCCGTGGGCGGCATAATGCTTGTTAAACGTGCCGTGGAATTCGTCGTGGCGATCGGTGTCGTAGCGCAGCACCACGCTGCCCGTGGTCGGGTTGACTTCGATTTCCTCGATGCCCGGAATGGCCCCGAATACTTCGCCGATCTGCTTGAGGAGCTCCGGGTTGTTCTTGCCGGCTGGAATTTTCATGCGCACCCGCCCTGGCACTTGATGGGCGATCTGCAGATTCATCTTGGTCTTGATCTTGCTCATTGCATTGCTCGAGAGGGAAGGGCGGGAGTTGGTGCCGCTGATGCATTTAGCGCCGGCTGCGCCTTGCCAATGCGCATACCGGCGCTCGTTTGACGCGGAACGCGCGCGCAGCCGATGCTGCGCTCCGTCGGTTAGTTCGCCGACGCGACCGAGGCGGCCGTCCGCGGCGCCGGCTGAGCGACGTCGCCCTCGGCGTGCACTTCGGCGACGATGTCGTTCACCTGCTCGTGCGCTTCGGCGAGCATTTCCTTGGTCTTCTGGCCCATCTTGTAAACGCCGCGGACCGAAGAGCGGAAGAGCGGGTTGAGCGCTGCGCCTGCCTTCGGCAGGAATTCGGAACTGCAACCGCGGCGACGCCAAGGACGATGCCGGGTAGCAGAGCCGCTTCGAATGCCGCGGCGGCGATGCCAACCACTGCGACCGTCGCAACCGTCGCTACCATATCGCCGCGATCCTCAGCGGGAGGCGCGACGCCCTCGGTTTCGGGTGTCTGGACGTGCTCGGAGGTTTCCAAACTGCCATTACCCTCGTGTTTCGGCGTCTGCATCATATTCTCCCAATGTTCAGCCATCATCGTGGGCGGTCTCCATGCAAGAAACGGCCCCACATCCCTCCGGACGCTCAAGCTTTCCGTGGACGGCTGCCACAATCTCCTGTTTTGATGACACTGTGAAAACAAAAGAGAATTGACATTCTGGTTACGCGGATCATCGCCGGAAAAGGCAAATGCTAGATTACTCTTTTCCTTCATTTGCTTATTTATTGGGCAGCGATGGGCGCGTCGCACGGCCGTCATATCTGCGCACCACCATCGAGCCGCGGGTCGGTGCAAAGGACCCGCATGGAGCGTGTGACGATGGATACCAAGACAACCCCCGGTAAATCGCTTTCCGAAGCCCTCAATGACGAGCTTCTCGATAACATCGATGAAGAGCTTGAGCTCGAATTCGACGATCAGCGCCTCGATTCGGTCCTGGGTCCGGTAGCGCCGGACGCGATCAGGGAAACGGTCGATCGGCGCACCTATTTCCGCGAATTGCTGCGATTGCAGCGCGAATTGATCAAATTGCAGGATTGGGTTGTTCACCAGAAGCTCAAATTGGTGGTGCTTTTCGAGGGCCGCGATGCTGCCGGGAAGGGCGGGGTCATCAAGCGAATCACCCAGCGGCTTAACCCACGGGTCTGCCGGGTTGTCGCCTTGTCGGCCCCGACCGAACGCGAACGCACCCAATGGTATTTTCAGCGGTATATCTCGCACCTGCCGGCGGGCGGTGAGATCGTGCTGTTCGACCGCAGCTGGTACAATCGCGCCGGCGTCGAGCGGGTCATGGGCTTCTGCTCCGAAGCCCAGTGCGAGGAGTTTTTTCGCGACGTGCCGGAATTCGAGCGGATGCTGGTCCGCTCCGGCATCATCCTGGTGAAATACTGGTTCTCGATCACCGATCAGGAGCAGAACATGCGCTTCCTGATGCGCATCCACGACCCGCTCAAGCAGTGGAAGCTCAGTCCCATGGATCTCGAATTGCGCCGGCGATGGGAGCTCTACACCAAGGCTAAGGAAGAGATGCTTGAGCGCACCCACATTCCCGAATCGCGCTGGTGGGTGGTGGAAGGCGTCGACAAGAAAAAGGCGCGGCTGAACTGCATTCATCACCTGCTGCAACAGGTGCCGTATCAGGACGTGCAGCACACCGAAATCGTCCTCCCCGACCGTGAGCATAAACCGGAGTATACGCGCCATCCGGTCCCGCCCGATCTCTACGTGCCGGGCGTTTACTAGCGTTCGCGCCGACGCTGCCGCCCTCTGAGCTCAAGCGAGGGCGGCGGCCGGCTTTTCTCCGGCGGACATCCGGTTGCCGGCAAACGTGCGGCCTCGTCTCACCGGAACGAGTGAAGCCTGCATCGCAATTCGAGCAAAGAACGTTCACCTTTTTGCCGCTTTTTGGCGATCACGCCGGAACCGTAGTACCAGGGTACGGGTTCGAGCTTAAGGAAGCGCGCAAAGCGTTACGGCAAAGGTGCCAACGCTCCGCGCGCGGGTGGATGGTTGGGATGATCAAAAGCGACCATCGTTACGCGGGAATAGATTGGCGCTCTAACTTTTTGGCGACCCATGATTTTTCGCGCAGACCGGCGTCCATTTTCCACTTCCGTGCGTAAAAGGCGAAGGCGGAGCCTCACAGAAGCGTAGGCAAGGGCTGGGACATGCCGAATTACACCTTCGCATTGAGAGACGGGTCAGACCCGATCGAAGATGATGTCGGCGTCACCCTGACGGACCGCCAGCACGCCTATCAGTATGCCCAAGGTGTGGTGCTTGAGCTGATGAGCGGCCGCGAAGCGCAGACCCGGACTTGGCGCCTCGACGTCTACGAGAACAGCGCCGAGCGCGTATTCGAGATACCTTTTGTCAGCCTCGATCGGACGCTTGAGACGCTGCAACCGGAACTGCGCGTCCTCATCGAAGCGCTCTGGGAAAGGGATCGCACGTTTCGCGAGAGCGCTCGAAGCATCCTGCGGGAGGCACGCGCTCGCCTCGCTCGTTCTCGCGGCAAGCCCTACCTGATCACGAATTCCGGCAAGCGCACGATACGCGACAGCTAGAGCATGTGCCGCGTGCGGCGGTAACGGGTGGTTCCTTCGCCGGCCGCGGAAACGCCGATGCGAATTTTGATGCGGCGGCAGGGAACTGAACGCGCGACCGGCTCTTAACATAGAGCCCGGCCGACAGGGGACGTTGGCTGGCAATGAGGGGTGGGCCATGCCAATAGCAGATCAGATCAGCGAACTGCCGGATAAAAGCGTCTATCAGCAAGCTTACGAGATCAATCCAAAATCCCAGGACAGAAATTGGTTTCTCTCGGAGCTTTCGCCGGCCGAATTCTCGATTCTTCGGCCGCATTTGACCACTTTCGATATGCGGCCGGGGGATTGCCTGCACTATTTCGGTGAACGGATCGACGACGTTGTGTTTCCACACGCAGGCCTTGTGGCATTGACCATGCCGCTGCGGGAAACCTCGGGAGCAAGCGTGCTCCTGATCGGCCGGGAAGGCATCGTCGGCGGCTTTGCCGCTGCGGCGTCGGCTCCAGCCACCTGCAATGCCGAGGTCCATATCGGAGGACGCGCGTCACGCATGTCGGCCGCGACCTTCCGCTATGCGCTGGAGGATAGCGCAACGATGCGGCGTCTGGCGGCCCGCTTCGATTCGAGCATCATGGCGCAGGCGCAGCAGACGGCGCTTTGTAACGCCGCCCATCAGGTCGAAGGCCGCATTTGCCGCTGGCTGCTTGAAGTCCACGACCGCGGCGGCAACGGCAAGATCCCGCTGACGCAAAGCACCATCGCGCAGATGCTCGGGGTTCGCCGCACCACGGTTACGCTGGTGGCCGGACGGCTCGAGCGGGAAGGCGTACTGACGTGCCGGCGCGGTTACATGCAGATCATCAATCGCGATGAGCTCGAGCGCCGCAGTTGCGAGTGCTACGGGCGGGGCAAGAGCTACGTCGAGCTCCTGTTTGCCGATCAGCCTGAGCACGGGAACGGTGCATTTCGGGCGGCGGCCGCCAAATAGCGGCCACATCGGCACGGGCGTTCGGCTCGTGTCGGGATGAGCTTTGCGCGGGCGTCCGAAATCGATCGTGCTCCGGGTCGAGGCCGCGGAATGAGGATTTCCGCCGCAAAGGTGGTTGCAGCGCGTCGTGAGGCGGACCCTGGGTAGACTAGGCGTCGGTTAGGACACTAGTCAGCGCAAGCCGTGAGTGTTATCGCCAATGGGGGGCCGCCGGTGCGCGGCCGGTGAGCACTCGCGGAATGTCTGCCTCTGGTTCGCAAAGCTATGTCGCGCCCGGTTCAGGCGTTGAACCGCTCCGCTTTGTCTATCCGGCGCCGCCCGACCCGGGCCACACCATCGAAATTGCACCCGGCATTCTGTGGGCGCGGCTTGCCTTGCCGTTCCTGCTCGATCACGTGAACGTCTATTTTGTCGACGACGGCAAGGGCTGGGCGCTGATCGACACCGGTATCGGCGACAAGGCGACGCTGGCGGCTTGGGAGCCGCTGCTCGACTCGGTCCTCAAAGACCGCCCGCTCACCCGCATCATCGCGACACATTTTCATCCTGACCATGTCGGCGCCGCGGGCTTCTTGCTCGAGCGCTTCAATGTGCCGCTCTACATGTCAGCCACCGAATACCTGCAATGCCTGAATTTGCATCTTGATCCGGGGGCGCTGGAAGCCACGCATTATCGCCGCTTCTACCTTGATCATGGGCTGGATGAAGAGACTACCCAGCGCGTCGTTACCGGCGGTCATGCCTATCTCAAGCTGCTCTCGGGCCTGCCGCCGACCTATCATCGCCTCGTCGCCGGCGACACGTTGCGCATCGGCGGGCGCGAATTCGACGTCTTGACCGGCGGCGGCCATTCGCCCGAGCAGATCATGTTGATCTCGCGCGCCGATAAGCTGTTCTTCTCCGCCGACCAGGTGCTTGCCAAAATCTCGCCGAATGTCAGCGTCTCCGCCATCGATCCGGAGGGCGATCCGCTCGGGCAGTATCTGCGTTCGCTGCATGCTCTGCGCGACACTATCGATCGCGGCGCCATGGTGCTTCCGGGGCACAATCTGCCGTTCTACGGCCTGCCGGAGCGCATCGAGGAATTGGTCGCCCACCATCATTCGCGGTGCGATCGCATTTTGCGGGCTTGCCGGGCGGAGCCTCGCTCTGCGGCCGAGCTGGTGCCTTTCGTCTACGCGCGCCAGCTCGATCCCCACCAGATGGGATTTGCCTTCGGCGAAGTGTTGGCGCACGTCAATTATATGTTGCGGCGCGGCTCGCTGCGGCCGATTGAGGGCGCCAAGGGCACCCGCCGCGTGACCGCCGCGTAAACCGCGACAGCAACGCGGGTCCGATTACCGCCAAAATCGACCTGCAAGGCGGCAAGCAGATTGTCCCGCCAGCCGGGGAGATGGGCGTGGCCTATGACGCCGATGCGATCATCGTTGGAGCCGGACTTGCCGGACTGGTCGCGGCGGCCGAATTGATCGATGCCCGCAAGACCGTCATCGTTCTCGACCAGGAGCCTGAGCAGTCGCTGGGCGGTCAAGCCTTCTGGTCGCTCGGCGGCCTATTCATCGTCGACACTCCCGAGCAGCGCCGGATCGGCATCCGCGATTTGCATGCCCTGGCATTGCAGGACTGGCTCGGCGCCGCCGCGTTCGATCGCGAGGAGGATTACTGGCCACGCCGTTGGGCCGAGGCCTATGTGGCCTTCGCGGCCGGAGAGAAGAGGGCGTGGCTGCGCGCGCGGGGCTTGCGCTTTTTCCCGGTGCCGGGCTGGGCCGAACGCGGCGGCGGCAACGCCAGCGGCCATGGCAATTCGGTGCCGCGGTTTCATCTGACCTGGGGAATCGGCCCCGCGGTGCTGGCGCCCTTCATTGCGCGTGTGCGCGACGGCGAGAGCCGGGGGCTGGTACGCTTTAAGTTTCGCCATCGGGTCGATGAACTGACCAAGTCAGGCGCCTTGATCGATGGCGTGCGCGGCGTCGTTTTGGCGCCCAGCGACGTCGAGCGCGGCCGTGCGAGCTCACGCGATGTCGTCGGCGATTTCGCATTCCGGGCGCCGGCCGTGATCGTTGCCTCCGGCGGCATCGGCGCCAATCATGCGCTGGTTCGGCAGAATTGGCCGCGGCGCCTGGGGCAGCCCCCGCAACGCATGCTCTCGGGCGTGCCCGATCATGTCGACGGCCGCATGCTGGCGATCAGCGAAGCCGCCGGTGGCACCGCCATCAATCGCGACCGCATGTGGCACTATGTCGAAGGCATCAAGAACTGGAATCCGATCTGGAGCGGCCACGGCATTCGGGTTTTGCCGGGGCCCTCGCCGCTCTGGCTCGACGCCCGCGGCAACAGGCTGCCGGTGCCGCTCTATCCGGGCTTCGATACGATGGCGACGCTCAAATACATCATGGAGACCGGCTACGATTATTCCTGGTTCGTGCTGACGCGAAAGATCATCGAGAAGGAATTCGCGCTCTCGGGCTCGGAGCAGAATCCGGAATTCGGCAGCTGGCGGTTGATCGTCAAGCGCGTGCGCCAGGGGATTCCGGATTCGGTCAAAGCTTTTATGGACAAGGGCGAAGATTTCATTGTCGAGCGCGAGTTGCCGACGCTGGTCAGGCGCATGAATGCGCTCGTCGGCGGCGAGCCTTTGCTCGATCTCGCTCGCGTCGAACACGAGATCGTGGCGCGCGATCGCGCGCTTGAAAACCCCTATGGCAAGGACGCACAGATCATGGCGATCCGTGCGGCGCGCGACTACATCGGCGACAGGCTGGTTCGCACTGCCAAGCCGCGCCGCCTGCTCGATCCCACGGTTGGTCCGCTGATCGCCGTGCGTCTTCGTATTTTGACGCGCAAGACGCTGGGCGGACTGCAGACCGATCTCGACAGCCGCGTCATCGGCGCCGACGGCGAGCCGGTGCCGGGGCTGTACGCGGCCGGAGAGGTGGCGGGCTTCGGCGGTGGCGGCGTTCACGGCTACTCTGCCCTCGAAGGTACTTTCCTCGGCGGCTGTATCTTTTCGGGTCGCGCCGCCGGACGTTCGGCCGCGGCGAACGCCGGGTAGTGCGGTCGCATGCCGCGGACGCTCGCCTTGTCGATCGGCCGCCTCGTGACGCGCCTAGCCAATCGCGCGCATTTCGAATAACACGGCGGCGAAACTGCGATGACCAAACGGATCGATGGAAAAGCGCGGGCGGATCGTCTGCTTGCCGATATCGCCGCCGCGACCGCCAAGCTGAAAGCGCAATCTGCGATTGTGCCCGGACTCTGCGCCGTGCTGGTCGGCGACGATCCGGCGAGCGAGGTTTATGTTCGCAATAAGGGCAAGGCGGCGGTCGCCGCCGGCATAGCGAGCTTTCAGGAGACACTGCCGGCGACGATCACGGAAGCCGCGTTGCTCGGGCTGATCGGCAAGCTCAATGCCGACGATCGGGTCGACGGCATTCTGGTGCAATTGCCGCTGCCCCCTCATATCGATCGACAGCGCGTGATCGCCGCGATCGACCCGGCCAAGGACGTCGATGGCTTCCATGCCCAGAATGTTGGGCGCCTGTGGAGCGGCGGTGCCAAAGAGGTATTGATACCCTGCACGCCCTACGGCTGCCTGCTGTTGCTGCGCGACGAACTGCCTCGGCTCTCCGGCGCCGAGGCGGTCGTTCTCGGCCGCTCCAACATTGTCGGCAAGCCGATGGGGGCGCTGCTCTTGGCCGAAAACTGCACGGTAACCTTCGCGCATTCGAAAAGTCGGGATATCCCGGAGGTGCTGCGGCGCGCCGATATTCTCATCGCCGCCGTCGGCGAGCCGGAGTTCGTGCGCGGCGCGTGGATCAAAGAAGGCGCCGTGGTCATCGACGTCGGCATCAACCGGGTCACAGGCCCGGAGGGAAAATCGAAGCTTGTTGGCGACGTGGCATTCGCCGAAGCGCAAGGGATCGCCGCCGCGATTACGCCCGTGCCCGGAGGGGTGGGCCCGATGACCATCGCCTGCCTGCTTCGCAACACCGTTATTGCCGCCTGCCGCCGTCGCGGCCAGCCCGAACCGGTTCTTTAAACCGCTTCCAAAACGGAATTTTGCGTCCGGCTGCTGGGAATTCCAAAGCCGGGAAGTTCCAAAATTCCAAGGTCATAGGTCGTATGGCGGGGGCCGGTCGTCCGGCTCAGTCGCCACCCTGCTTTGCGTCGCGTCGCAAGTTGCTTAATACAAATCAAAAATTTCCATCCCGGCCGGAAGGCCGCGGGAACATTCTCTATCGGTACACGTTCCGACTCACGGGTTAGGAGGAGTTCCGTGCGGGGAGCTTAGATTCCGGCTGACCACATGTTGCGGAACAAATCCGCGCTGGCACTCTCGGGACCTGCATCGCGCCGCTCGCAAAATCCTTCGTTCTCAGTGTTGTTTCCGCTCCGCCGGTCGGACGCGATTTGCAAGTTCTCGGAGACTTCTTGATGGCCCGCAGTTCTGACGTCGCCGCCAAAACCAAAAATGGCGCCGCCAAGGTTCCGCCTGCTCTTCGCGACACACCCGGGCCAAAGGTTAACGGCGGCGAACATGAAGAGTTGCGCGAGCTCCTGCATGCGCTGCAGGCCGTCCGCGTCGGCGATTTCTCGGTGCGCATAGCCGGCGATCAGGTCGGCGTGATGGGCAAGATCGCCGATACCTTCAACGAGATCGTCGCCGCCAATCAGCGCATGGCGCGCCAGCTCGAGCGCGTCGGCCAAGTGGTGGGGCGCGAGGGCAAGACCCGCCAGCGCGTGCGCTTCGGCCTGACAGAAGGCGCCTGGGGCGAGATGAAATCATCGGTCAATTCGCTGATCGACGACCTGTTGTGGCCGACCACGGAGGTGACGCGTGCCATCGCCGCCGTGGCGCAGGGCGACCTCTTGCAGACCGTGCAACTCGACGTCGATGGCCGGCCGCTGAAGGGTGAATTCCTGCGCGCGGCGCAGATCGTCAACACGATGATCAAGCAGCTCAACGTGTTCACCTCGGAAGTGACGCGTGTCGCCCGCGAGGTCGGTACCGAGGGCAAGCTCGGCGGTCAGGCGCAGGTCGGCGGCGTCACCGGCGTGTGGAAGGAGCTCACCGAGAGCGTGAACTCGATGGCCTCGAACCTGACCGCCCAGGTTCGCAACATCGCCGAAGTGACGATCGCGGTCGCCAACGGCGACCTGTCGAAGAAGATCACCGTCGACGTGCGCGGCGAAATTCTGCAGCTGAAAGAAGCCATCAATACCATGGTCGATCAGCTGCGCTCGTTCGCCTCCGAAGTCACCCGCGTCGCCCGCGAGGTCGGCACCGACGGCAAGCTCGGCGGACAGGCGATCGTGCCCGGCGTCGCCGGCACCTGGAAAGATCTGACCGATTCGGTCAACGCCATGTGCGGCAACCTCACCGACCAGGTGCGCAACATCGCGCATGTGACCACGGCCGTGGCGCGCGGCGACCTTTCGCGCAAGATCACGGTCGATGTGCGCGGCGAAATTCTCGAGCTCAAGGATACCATCAACACGATGGTGGATCAGCTCAACGGCTTTGCGTCGGAAGTCACCCGCGTGGCCCGCGAGGTCGGCACCGAAGGCAAGCTCGGCGGCCAGGCGCAGGTGCCGGGCGTCGCCGGCACCTGGAAGGACTTGACCGACAGCGTCAATTCGATGGCCGGCAACCTGACCGCGCAGGTGCGCAACATCGCCGACGTCGCCACCGCCATCGCCGGCGGCGACTTGTCGAAGAAGATCACCGTGAATGTCTCGGGCGAAATCCTGCAGCTCAAGGAGACCATCAACACGATGGTCGACCAGCTCAACGCGTTTGCCGGCGAGGTGACGCGCGTCGCCCGCGAGGTCGGTACCGACGGCCGCTTGGGGGGTCAGGCCAACGTGCTCGGCGTCGCCGGGACCTGGAAGGATCTCACCGACAGCGTCAACTTCATGGCCTCGAACCTCACCGCGCAGGTGCGCAACATCGCCGAGGTCTCGACCGCCATCGCTTCGGGCGATCTTTCGAAAAAGATCACGGTCGACGTGCGCGGCGAGATCGCCGAGCTGAAAGACACCATCAACACCATGGTGGATCAGCTCAACGCCTTCGCCGGGGAGGTGACGCGCGTCGCCCGCGAAGTCGGCACCGAAGGCAAACTCGGCGGCCAGGCGACGGTGCGCGGCGTTGCCGGCACCTGGAAGGACTTGACCGACTCGGTCAACTCCATGGCCTCGAACCTTACCGGCCAGGTGCGCAACATCGCTGAGGTGGCGACCGCCGTGGCGCGCGGCGACCTTTCGCGCAAGATCACGGTCGACGTGCGCGGCGAAATTCTTGAGCTGAAAGACACGCTCAACACCATGGTCGACCAGCTCAACGCGTTCGCCGCCGAGGTGACGCGCGTGGCGCGCGAAGTCGGCACCGAAGGTAAGCTCGGCGGCCAGGCGCAGGTGCCGGGCGTTGCCGGTACCTGGAAAGATTTGACCGACAGCGTGAACTCGATGGCCGGCAACCTCACCGGCCAGGTGCGCAACATCGCCGAGGTGGCGACCGCCATCGCCGGCGGCGATCTTTCGCGCAAGATCACGGTCGACGTGCGCGGCGAAATCCTTCAGTTGAAGGAAACGCTCAACACCATGGTCGACCAGCTCAACCGCTTTGCCGGCGAGGTGACGCGCGTGGCCCGCGAAGTCGGCACCGAAGGCCGGCTCGGCGGTCAGGCCAACGTGCCCGGCGTCGCCGGCACCTGGAAGGATTTGACCGACAACGTCAACTCGATGGCCGGCAACTTGACCGCCCAGGTGCGCAATATCGCCGAAGTCACCACCGCGGTGGCCCGCGGCGACCTTTCGCGCAAGATCACCGTCGACGTGAAAGGCGAAATCGCCGAGCTGAAAAGCACCATCAACACGATGGTGGACCAGCTCAACGGCTTTGCCGGCGAGGTGACGCGCGTGGCGCGCGAGGTCGGCACCGAAGGCAAGCTCGGTGGTCAGGCGCAGGTGCCAGGCGTCGCCGGCACCTGGAAGGACCTCACCGACAACGTCAACTTCATGGCCTCGAACCTCACCGCCCAGGTGCGCAACATCGCCGAGGTGGCGACGGCGATCGCTGGCGGCGACTTGTCGAAGAAAATTACAGTCGACGTGCGCGGCGAGATGCTGCTGCTCAAAGACACGCTCAACACGATGGTCGAGCAATTGCGGTCGTTTGCCGCGGAAGTCACGCGCGTGGCGCGTGAGGTCGGCACCGACGGGCGGCTCGGCGGCCAGGCGGTGGTGCCCGGCGTTGCCGGCACCTGGAAGGACCTCACCGACAACGTCAACCTGCTCGCCGCCAACCTCACCACGCAGGTGCGCAACATCGCCGAGGTGACAACGGCCGTGGCCCGCGGCGATCTTTCGCGCAAGATCACCGTCGACGTGAAGGGCGAAATCCTCGAGCTGAAGAACACCATCAACACCATGGTCGACCAGCTCAACGGCTTCGCTTCGGAAGTGACGCGCGTGGCGCGCGAGGTCGGCACCGAAGGATTGCTCGGCGGCCAGGCGCAGGTGCCGGGCGTGGCCGGCACCTGGAAGGACCTCACCGATACCGTCAACGTCATGGCCGCGAACCTCACCGAACAGGTGCGCGGCATCGTGAAAGTGGTGACCGCGGTCGCCAACGGCGATCTGAAGCAGAACCTTGCGGTGAAATCGAAGGGCGAAGTGGCGGCGCTCGCCGAAACCATCAACAACATGACCGACACGCTCGCCACCTTCGCTGATCAGGTCACGACCGTCGCGCGCGAGGTCGGCGTCGAGGGCCGCCTCGGCGGCCAGGCCAACGTCCCGGGCGCCGCCGGCACCTGGAAGCATCTCACCGGCAATGTGAACCTGCTCGCCGCCAATCTTACGACGCAGGTGCGCGCCATTGCCGAAGTGGCGACGGCGGTGACCAAGGGCGACTTGACCCGGTCGATTCAGGTTGATGCGCGCGGCGAAGTGGCCGAGCTGAAAGACAACATCAACACGATGATCGACAACCTGCGCCTCACCACCGACCGCAACACCGAGCAGGATTGGCTCAAGACCAACCTCGCCAAATTCACCAACATGCTGCAGGGTCAGCGCGATCTGACCGCGGTCGGTCGTCTTCTGCTCTCCGAACTGGCTCCGCTGGTCAGCGCCCACCAGAGCGTCATCTACCAGATGGATAGCGAGGAGACGCCCGGGCTGCGATTGCTTGCGGCTTATGCGGATGACGGCGCCAACGGGCACGCGTCGGCGCTACGGCTCGGCGAAGGTCTGGTCGGACAATGCGCGGTCGACAAGCGGCGCGTGCTGATCACCGACATGCCGGAGAATGCCATTGCGGTTTCCTCGGCGCTGTTCCGGCTGCCGCCGCGCAACACCATGGTGCTGCCGGTGCTGTTCGAGAATCAGGTCAAGGCGGTGATCGAGCTTGCCTCGGCCAAGGAGTTCACCGCGCTGCAGGCCATGTTCCTCGAACAGCTCACGACCTCGATCGGCATCGTGCTCAATTCGATCGAGGCGACGATGCAGACCGAGGGCCTGCTCAAGCAGTCGCAGCAGCTCGCCGGTGAATTGCAGGCGCAGCAGCGCGAGCTGCAACAGACCAACGAACAGCTCGAACAAAAAGCCCAGCAGCTCGCCGAGCGCAACGTCGAAGTCGAGCGCAAGAATCAGGAAATCGAGCAGGCGCGCCGGGCGCTGGAAGAAAAGGCTACCGAGCTCGCGCTCACGTCCAAGTATAAATCTGAATTCCTGGCCAATATGTCGCACGAGCTGCGCACGCCGCTCAATTCGATCCTGATTCTCGGACAGCAGCTCACCGACAATCCGGAAGGCAATCTGACCGGGAAACAGGTCGAGTTCGCCAGAACCATTCACGGCGCCGGCACTGATCTGCTCAACCTGATCAGCGACATCCTCGACTTGTCGAAGATCGAATCCGGCACGGTGACGGTCGATGCGGAAGAGATCTTCTTCTCCAATCTGATCGATATGGTCTCACGGCCGTTCCGCCACGAGGCCGAGTCGCGGCAATTGTCGTTCGATGCTCATCTCGATCCCAATCTCGGGCGCACCATCACGACCGATTCCAAGCGCTTGCAGCAAGTGTTGAAAAATCTGCTGTCGAACGCGTTTAAGTTTACCGGGCAGGGCGGCGTCCGCTTGAGCGTGTCGGCGGCGGTCGGGGGCTGGACCACGAGCCATCCGATCCTCAGCCAGGCGTCGCAGGTGGTCGCATTCGAAGTGTCCGATACCGGCATCGGCATTCCGCTCGAAAAGCAGAAAATCATCTTCGAGGCGTTTCAGCAGGCCGACGCGTCGACCAGCCGCAAATACGGCGGCACCGGGCTTGGCCTCGCCATCAGCCGCGAATTGACGACCTTGCTGGGCGGAGAAATTCATTTGCGCAGCGCGCCCAACAGCGGTTCGAGCTTCACGCTCTATCTGCCGATCAAATACATGGGCACGACGATGGTGCCGCGCTCCGGACCGGCGAGCTTCATGCCGACGGCTCCGGTTACGATCGAGCGGGTCGAGCAGATCGCCGACGATCGCCTGGACATCCAGCCTGGCGATAACATCTTGCTCGTGGTCGAGGACGATCCGCACTACGCGCGCATCCTCATCGACCTAGCCCGCGACAAGGGCTTTAAGGTTCTCTTGGCGATGCGCGGCGACGATGCGCTCGATCTTGCCAAGCAATACCAGCCCACGGCGGTTTCGCTCGACGTCTTCCTGCCCGACATGCTGGGCTGGAACGTTCTCAGCCAGCTCAAGCAGAATCCGCTGACGCGGCATATCCCTGTTCAGATCGTCACGCTCGACGAGGATCGTCAGCACGGGCTTGCGCGCGGCGCCTTTTCCTTCGTGACCAAACCGACGACGCGCGAAGGGATCTCCGAGGCACTCGCCAAGATCAAAGATTTCTCGCAATCGCGGCGCCGCCGGCTCTTGGTGGTCGAGGACAACAAGGCCGAGCAGATGAGCATCCGCGCGCTGCTCGATCACGACGATATCGAAATCGTCAATGCCGGGACCGGCAAGGAGGCGCTCGACATCCTGCGCCGGGATGGCTGCGACTGCGTTGTGCTCGATCTGCGCCTGCCCGATATGTCGGGCTTCGAGGTGCTTGAAAGCATGCGCAGCGAACAGGCGCTGGCGGACGTGCCGGTCGTCGTCTTCACCGGCAGAGAATTGTCGGCCAATGAGGACGCGCAGTTGCACACGATGGCGCGCAGCATCGTGGTCAAGGGGGTCGAGTTGCCGGAACGGCTGCTCGACGAGACGGCGCTGTTCCTGCACCGCGTGTTCCGCGATCTGCCGGTGGAAAAGCAGCGCATGCTGGAGCGGCTCAACAGCTCGGATGAGGATCTGGTCGGCCGCACCGTGCTCCTGGTCGACGACGACGCGCGCAATATCTTTGCGCTGTCGAGCGCGCTCGAGCGCCGCGGCATGCACGTCTTGACCGCGACCACGGGGCGCGAGGCGATCGAGCTGATCAATCAGACGCCCGGCCTCGCCATCGTTCTCATGGACATCATGATGCCGGAAATGGACGGTTATCAGACCATCGAGAGCATTCGCGGAAACGCGGCTTACCGGCGGTTGCCGATCATCGCCCTGACCGCCAAGGCGATGAAGGGAGACCGCGAGAAATGTCTTGAAGCCGGCGCCTCCGATTATCTCGCCAAACCAGTCAATACCGAGCAACTTCTCTCTTCGCTGCGCATGTGGCTGCATCGCTAGGTTTTGTCATGCACGACGTTCAAACGATGGACGACAAGGTCAATGTTCTTCTGGTCGACGATCAGCCGGCGAAGCTGCTCGCCAATGAGGAGATTTTGCGCAGCCTCGGCGAAACTCTCATCAAGGCGAGCTCGGCCCGAGAGGCGCTGGAGTTTCTGCTCAAGAACGAAGCCGCGGTGGTCCTGATCGACGTCTGCATGCCGGAGCTCGACGGCTTCCAGCTCGCGGCGATGATACGCGAGCACCCGCGGTTTCAGCGCACCGCGATCATCTTCATCTCGGCCGTGCAGGTGGACGATGTCGATCGCTTGCGCGGTTACGAGATGGGCGCGGTCGATTACGTGCCGGTCCCGGTCGTCCCGGCGGTGCTGCGCGCCAAGGTCAAGATCTTCGCCGAGCTCTACCGCAAGACCCGGCAGCTCGAGCGGCTGAACGCCGAGCTGGAACGGCGTGTGAGCGAGCGGACGTCGGAGCTCGAAGCCTCGAATATGCGTCTCGTGCAGAGCGAGCAAGGCCGCAGCCTGGCGCTCGCAGCCGGACAAATGGGCTCCTGGGATTTCGATCCGGTGACCCGGGAATGCAAATGGGATGAAGGCCAGCATCACATTTTTGGCGTCGAGCGCGGAGGCTTCGAGGTCACTATCGAAAACATTCGCGGCATGGTGCATCCGGAGGATTGGTACAGCCTGGCCGAAAGCGGCCGGCGCATGGCGCGGGGCGAGCGCACCGTGCAAACGGATTTTCGCGTCGTGCAGCCGAGCGGCGGCGTGCGTTGGTGCACCGGCACGGCGGCTGCGAGTTTCGATTCCAACAATACGCTCGTGCGCGTGAGCGGCGTGACCATCGATGTCACCGAGCGCAAGGAGGCGGAACAGCGCCAGGACCTCTTGGCCCGCGAGGTCGATCATCGGGCCCGCAATGCGCTTGCGGTGGTGCAGTCGATCGTGCGGCTGACGCGTGCCAACAGCATCGACGATTATGTCGGCGCAGTCGAAGGGCGCATCAAGGCGCTGGCGCGGGCCCATGCGCTCTTGTCCGATGCGAGATGGCACAGCGCTGACCTCGGCGCTCTGGTTGCCGAAGAGCTGGCACCCTATCGGGCCGGCGAAGCCGATAAGGTGCAGGTCACCGGGCCGAATGTGTCGCTGCCGCCCTACATGGCACAAGGCTTGGCGCTGGCGTTGCACGAACTTGCCACCAACGCGGCCAAGCACGGCGCCTTGTCGTCTTTGCTCGGCAAGCTCAGCTTGAGCTGGCAGTTGCGGCCCGATCTTTTGGTGATGCGCTGGATCGAAAGCGGCGGTCCGCGCGTGGCCGCGCCATCGGCGCGCAGCTTCGGCCTGAAGGTGATCCGCACCAGCATCGAAAACCAGCTCAACGGCAAGGCCATCTTCGAATGGGTGCCGCAAGGCATGCAATGCACCTTGGCCATACCGCTCGGCAGCAACGCCGGCGCGCGCGAGACGAAGCCGGCCGGCGCCGCCGCGGTCAACGGCGGGGCTACGCCGCAGTCGCCGTCGGGATGGCGCGTGCTGCTGGTCGAGGACGAGGCGCTGGTCGCGATGATGATCCAGGAATGCTTGAGCGAATCGGGGCATTCGGTCATCGGGCCGGTTTCGCGCGCAGCCGATGCGCTGCAGGCCGCCAAGGAGGTCGAGTACGACGCCGCGATCCTCGACATCAATCTCGGCGACGGCATGGCCTATCCGGTGGCCGACATTGTCGCGGCGCGCGGCGTTCCGTTCGTCTTTGTCACCGGCTACGAGGCTGACACCATCGACGATCGCTTCAGCCACATTCCGATCCTGCAGAAGCCCATCGAGCGTCAGGCGTTGCAGGGGCTGTTCGTCTCGACGCCGAACGTCGTCTCGGTCGCTCGCGCCGGTGTTCGATCGCCGGTAAAAGCGCGCCTCGACGGACGCCCGCGCGCCAAGCGGGCCTGAAGCGCCTGGCACCCGGACAGCCGTTCGCGCTTGTCGCCCTAAAGACTCGCTTCGTCCGCCGCCGGATCATAGAATCGCCGCGCGAATGGCGAGGTGGGGAATGACGACTGCGAACACAATCGAAACGCTCAATGTCTGCTTTGGCAGCTATCCGCACACCAAGGCGTTGAAGGAAGGCCAGATCGAATCCGATCGGGTCGCATTTGCATTTACCGAGATCAATCCGGTCAACCGCGCCTTCATGCCGATGGCGCGCGAGCAGAAATTCGACATCAGCGAGATGGCCATCGTCACCTATTTGCAGGCCAAAGCCTACGACAAGCCGCTGGTGCTGATGCCGGCGACCATGATGGGGCGCTTTCAGCACGGCACCATGCTCTACAATTCCGAGCGCGGCATCCTGCGGCCGCAGGATCTCCCCGGTAAACGCGTCGGCGTGCGTGCCTTCTCGCAGACCACCGGGGTTTGGATCCGCGGCATCTTGTGGAAGGATTATGGGCTCGATCTCGGCGCGGTGAAGTGGGTCACGTTCGAAGACGCCCATGTCGCCGAATATCGCGATCCGCCCGGCGTCGAGCGCGCCGCCCCAGGCAAGGACATCACCAAAATGTTGCTCGATGGCGAGCTTGACGCCGCGATTTTCGGCGGCGCCATGCCGAGCGAGCCGCAGCTCAAAAGCGTCATTCCCGATCCCGACGCCGCGGCGAAGGGTTGGTACAAAAAAAATGGCGCAGTGCCGGTCAACCACATGGTGGTGCTCAAGCAGAGCCTGGCGAAGTCGCAGCCCGGGCTGGTGCGCGAGGTCTATCGGCTGCTCCTCGCAAGCAAGCACGCCGCCGGTTTGCCGAAGCCCGGCGCTGTCGATCTGATACCGTTCGGTTTCGATGCGGTGCTGCCGTCGCTCGAGCTGATGAGTGCTTATGCCTTTGAGATGAAACTGACGCCGCGTCGCTATTCGGTCGAGGAATTGTTCGACGACACCACGCGCGCGCTGCAGGCTTAGTGCGGCTGTTGCAGCAACGATAGCCCTGCTAGCGGAGTACGCGTCATGACGGACGTAAAACAAACGCCGCGCCGGAACCACGGCGAAGGGCGGCTCGCCGGCAAAGCCGCCATTGTGACTGGCGCCGCTCGCGGGATTGGCCGCGCGGTGGCCGTCGCCTTTGCCCGCGAGGGCGCCGATGTGATGGGCATCGATATTGCCGGCCCGGTCAGCGCCACGCTTGAAGTTATGCCGGCGACGCCCGCGGAGCTTGCCGAAACCGGCCGTTTGGTCGAAGCGGAGGGCCGGCGCTGGTGTGACGCCGCGCTCGATCAGCGCGATCTTTTGGCGTTGCGCGCGGCCGCCGCGAAAGCGCATTCCACCTTCGGCCGGCTTGATATTCTGTTCGCCAATGCCGGCATTCAATCCTTCAAGCCGATCTTGGAGATGCAAGACGCCGACTGGCACGATCAGATCGACGTGAATCTGACCGGCACCTGCAACGCCATCCGCGCGGTGGCGCCGCATCTGGTCGACAATGGCGGCGGCCGCATCATCGTCACCTCGTCGACGCAAGGGCGCCACGGCACCAAATATGGCGCAGCCTACTCGGCTTCCAAATGGGGCATCATCGGGCTGATGAAATCGGCGGCGCTCGAGCTTGGCGAGCACAAGATCACCGTCAATGCCGTCATCCCCGGGCTCATCGATACGCCGCTCACCCGACACCGCCAGCGCTATGAGCAAGCCGTTGACGATCTGCAATCGAAAGAGTCCACCGCCACCCTTGAACGCGAAGCCCGCGAGCGGCTGATGGCAAAAACCCCGCTGGGCGTTCCCTGGATCGAAGCGGAGGCAATTGCGCCGGCGGTGGTGTTCCTCGCCTCGGACGACGCCTACATGGTGAGTGGCGCAACCTACGACGTCACCGGCGGCGACAGCGCGAGCTATACGGCGTAGGTTGAACTGCTCGCCGGCGAGGATGTTTCGGGCGGATGCGATTTCTGTAGCTCTATGCCGCAAAATTCGCCAATCCGCCGGGATCTGATAACATGCGCGTGCAGGGAGAAAACGCCATGCTCTTGCAGGCGCTCGGCTATGTTGGGATCGGCACCGGCGATGTCGACCAATGGGCGACCTATGCGACGCGTTTTCTCGGCATGCAGCTTGTCGACGAAAGCCGCGCCACGCGCGCGTTCCGCATGGACGACCGCAAGCAGCGCTTGATCGTCAATGCCGATGCCGGCGAAGGCATAGGCTTTTATGGCTGGGAGGTCGCCGACGCCGCCGCGCTCGACGCGCTGGCGGCGCATCTGGAAAAGTGCGGGATCGTTGTTGCGCGCGGCTCACGCGTGCTGGCCGAGGAGCGGCGGGTTCGCGATCTCATCGTCTTCGCCGATCCGGTCGGCAATCGGCTCGAGGCCTTCTGCGGCGCCGAGCTTGCCGCCGAGCCGTTCCGGCCGGGCCGTTCGATTTCGGGCTTTCGCACCGGGCCGCTCGGCATGGGACATGCGGTCTTGACCACCGCGCGGCTCGATCAAGTCATGCCGTTCTATACGGACACCCTCGGCTTCCGCTTGAGCGATTACATCCTGCGGCCATTCCGGGCTTATTTCTTTCATCTCAATCCGCGGCACCACAGCCTCGCCTTCGTCGATACCGGCAGCGATGGTGTGCATCATCTGATGGTCGAGCTCTGCTACCTCGACGACGTCGGGCAGGCTTACGACCTGGCTTTGCGCGATCCGGCCCGCATCGGCACGACACTTGGCCGGCACACCAACGACGAGATGACATCGTTCTATTCGATCTCACCGTCGAAATTCATGGTCGAATATGGCTGGGGCGGCCGCAGTATCGATCCCGCGACCTGGACAGCGCAGGAGCGGCAGGATGGTCCGAGCCTCTGGGGCCATGACCGCGCCTGGCTCTCGCCGGAAAAACGCGAAGAGGCGCGAGCGCTGCGCATCGCTATCGCGGCGGCGGGTGAGCGCGTGCCGCTCAACGTGATGGACGGCAATTACCTGCGGGCGCGCGATGTATGCCCCTGGTGGAACGCGAGCACGGGCGCCGGCAAGTCGGGATAACGCTGGATCGGAATATCAATGGAAAAGCGCGCTCTCGAGGCTTGAGACGGGAGGCCATTCGCTCTTCCGAAAAACATGCCCCCGAGCTTGGCCCGGGGGCATGCCTTCGCAAAAAATGCTAGATCGCCAATCTTGCGCTTACCAGCCACCGCCGCCGCGCGCCGCCGCCCAGCTGCCGGAGCATTCGCCGCCCGCGGTGCGCCACACGCCGCCGCCCGAGTTGCCGTGGAGCCGTCCGGTGCCGCTCGCCGAATGCCCGGCTTCGGCGACCATCACGCGGATCGCGCCGTTCGGCGCCACGGCGCCACCGACCGAATAGCCACCATTAGCGCCGACCACCCGGCCGCCGACGATGCGCACGCCATAGCGCAGGCCGCTGCCGCAATCGCCGCGTGCGGTGTTGATGACCACGCTCCAAGCGCCGTCAAAATTTCCGTATCCCCTCGGCGCGGCTGCGAAAGCCTCGGTGGAAACCGTGCCGCCTGCAGCGAGCAGGGCGACGAAGGCAGTTGCAAAAATCGGACGCACGAAATTTCTCATCAGTTTGCTCCGGTTTTCTGAATGTGACTGACTTGAGGTACAGGTCCGCTGGGCGGAGGTGGTGGTTGCACAGCGAAAGCGGTCGCGCCGCTGCCCTGGTCGAAGCCGACCTGATAGAGCGCTTTCATGTAATTCGGATCGAACGGACCCCGGCTCGGTGCGCTGAATGTCGCCGGGATGCTCGCAACGTTGAAGTCGATAGCGCTGCGCTTAGCCGCAACGTATGTGCGATCGAGCATCAAGCTGGTATCGACAGGAACGGCCATGCCGATCGACTGGGTGAGGATCATCGGCGCAAAACGATCGACGACTTTGAATTCGCGCTGCAGGCCGGTATTCACGATGATGTAAAGCTGCGTGGCCGGCAACCGATAGTCGCTCGTACTCGCCATCAGTGACGGTGGCGCGACAAAGAATTGTCCGCCGAGACCGCCGTCGACGTGCATTTCCTGAAAGCGCTTGCTGTCGGCCTCGACGTCGATCAGCACCGGCGGGAAGCCACCCGGGATGGAGGCGGAGGCGAGCAGTACCTTGCGGAAGAGCTTCGCGGCCTCGTCGCCGCCGTGCGCGGCGATCGCGCCCATATTCCATACGACCGAGCGTTGGGAATCGAGGTCGCTGGTGACGATAAAGAGCCGCCGTCCGCTCCGGTGCGCGGCGGCAATATCCTTCATCAGTTCCGGCGTCATCTGCTTGTCGATGAAGTCGCGCAACGGCCAGGAATTGACGAAGCTCTCGCCGGTGCTGCTGCCGGCCTCAAATACGTCGGCGGCCGTGATTTCCGTGAAACACTTGTGCAGGGCTTCGTCGTATTTCGTTCCGGCGAACGCGAACGGCGCGATCAGCGCGCCGGTACTGACCCCGGTGACGACAGCGTAATCGGGCCGCTTGCCGCCCGCGGTCAGCCCGTTGAGCAAGCCGGCGCCAAAGGCGCCGTCGGCGCCGCCGCTGGAGAGGATCAGCCACGGTCCGGGCTGCGACGGTAAGGCCGCCTTATAGTCGGGTTCCGAATCGCTCCAGAAGCGCGCGTCGGGCATTCCCGGAATGGCAGCGCGAACCGCCTCAGCGGCCGTGTAATCGATGCGGGGCGGTAGTTCCGATGAATTCGCCGCCGGCGCCGGGGCCTCGGGCGCCGGAGCTTTTGCGGGCGCTTTGTGCTTCGAACGGATCGGCGTGACCACCTGCAGGTGAGGCATGCCCGCTGCCGTATTGCCAAGCGCCTGTGCTTGGGCCGGCGTTGCCGCTCCAGCCGCCAGCAACAGCGGCGTCATCATGGCAAGTGCGGTGGCCGCGTTGAGAGTTGATCGCAGTCTGAGGTTCATGAGCATGTCGCCGGCGGATGGGGTAGTGGCTGTCGCGCGATTGCGCAATCCTGACCAGATAAGGCCCGCCGGCGCCAAGATCAATCGCGCCCAGCCAGCTTGGAAGGCGAAGGCTTGAAACAGCTGGGATCATGAGCAGTCCGGTTCCCTACCGCTGTGACACAGATCACGTCGTGTGTCACGCGGCCTGATCGCGGGGTGCCACCAAATTGCTGGAAGCCCATTCGGGAGAATAATGGACGAATCATCCTCCGCCGGCCCACCGCCTTAGATCCCGGCTAAGCGTCCGTTCCACGCCGAATTCGGCGAGCGAGCCCACCACTCCGGGTTCCCCGACCATTTGGGCCTGCCGGGGTCCTCGGCGGCTGCGGCCACTTGACCGCCAGCCGCCGTCTTTCGCGATTTGCCGACCTCTACGAGGCGTACTGCGTTTTCGGTGCCGCCACGCTTTGCAACACGCCGTAGACGACGGCGGCCACGACGAATGCCGAAATGGCCGTCGAATATTCCGCGGCGTATTCGCTGACAAAGAAGGCGACGATCGAGCCGGCCGCCCAGGCGATGAACGGCAGAACGCGCCATTCGCTGGTCGCTTCCGAGTTCGCTCGCATCAGGTACTGGTCGACCAGAATGATCGCGCCGATCGGCGGCACCAGAATGCCGAGCAGCGTCAGCCACTCGATGAAGAAAGCCCAGACATTGCCGGCGGCGACGACGATGCCGATGATCCCGAGCGCCACCGCGAGGATCCGCATATGGCTTCCCAGGATGCGCGACCAGCCCGTCGCCGCATTGTAGAGGCAATGCGAGCAAACAGAGCCGAGGTTGCAATAGAGGAAGATGAAAGCGATGACCGAGAGCCAGACCATCTGCTTGTCGTTCATGTAGCCGAACATGTTGTCGGCGCCGAACGGATTGGCATTGGGCGTCGCCAACGCCGCCGTCATGATGCCGCCCACCAGCATCGCCACCAGATTGGCGAACGGGAAGGCGCTGAAGGTGGAGATCAGCGAGCCTTTCAGATCCTTGGCCCAGCGATTGAAGTCGGCGGTCACCGTGCCGGCATCGATGAAGAGCGTAAGCACGATGGTCAGTCCGACGCCCATCGACATCGCGCCTTTGCCGTCGGCGCCGGCGTACGACATCACCGCTCCCCAGCCGTGATGTGCGACAGCGTCGCCGGCGACCCATACGCCAAGCACGACAAAGAGCGGCACCGAGACGAGGCCGATATAGTGCAGGCCCTTCACCCCGACGAACGTGATGCCGATATAGAGCACGCCGGCGATCACGGTCATCAGCACATAATTGAGATGATAGGTCGAGCTGATGAGATTGCCGGTGATGCCGGTCTGCACCGCGTACCAGCCGAGCAGCAAGGTCGACAGCAATCCGGACGAAAACACATAGCCCTTGCGGCCGAACACGATGCTGGCGATGAGGGCGAAATTCATGCCCTTTTTCGTGCCCAACGCACCGAGCGCACCCACATAGGCGAACATGATCAGGTTGCCGATGATCATGGCGATCAGCGCCCGCTGAAAGCCCATTCCCAGCACCAGCACCGATCCGGTCATGGCCCCGGTGATGATCATGGGAAAGCCGATCCAGACCATCGTCACCGAAAACAAGCTTCGTCGCGCCGCCGGCGGTACCGGCTTGTGTTCGTACTCTTCCCCAAGCACGTGATCGATTTGTTCGACTTCCGACTCTACTGCTGTGGTGGTTGACATTGCACGCTCCCCTGGTCGCCCCGGCAGTTTGCGCAGGCCTTCGAAGGGAATCCTCGAAGGCGGTTTTTCAAACGCAGTCCCCCAAACAGCAAAAAAGCCCCCGGGCGTCGCGAGACGCTGCAAGGGCTTCGTTGCCGCTCATTCCGAGCGTCGTTGCTCGAAATCAAAGAGCCGACTGGCGGCTCATCAAACCAGGAGAAAAGCGTACGAGCTTTTTGATAGGCGGGCGTGCAAAAAAATTATGATCGCTGCAAAAAGATTCGCCAGCGACCCGATGATTTAGGACGCGCTACATGCGCCGGTCGGCGACGAAGTGCGCGCCTTCGATCAGGACCGCCGCGCTCTCACCGAACGGCGCTAGCGCTTGCTCGGCCTCGGCGACAAGTTCGCGCAGACGGGCCTTGGCTCCATCGGTGCCGAGAATATCGACCATCGTGGCCTTGCCGGCGCCCGCATCCTTGCCGGTCTGTTTGCCGACGAGTGCGGTGTCGCCTTCGACGTCGAGAAGATCGTCGGCGATCTGGAAGGCCTGGCCCACGGCCGCCCCGTAGCGCTCGAGCGCCTTGCGCTGCTGCGTTGTCGCTAAGCCGAGCATGCCGCCGGCCTGACAGGCGAAACGCAAGAGCGCGCCGGTCTTCATCGCCTGTAAGGTCAGCACCCCATCTTCGGCCAGTCGCTGCGGTCCGCTTCCGGTGAAGCGCCCCTCGGCCGCAAGATCAAGCATCTGCCCGCCGACCATGCCGCCGAGCCCGGAAGCGCGCGCGAGCCCGCCGACGAGCTCGACGCGGACCGCCGGATCCGGATGGGTTTGGGTGCGCGAAAGCAGATCGAACGCGAAGGTCAAAAGGCCGTCGCCGGCCAGAATGGCGGTCGCCTCGTCGTATTTCTTATGCGCGGTCGGTTGTCCGCGCCGCAGGTCGTCATTGTCCATGGCCGGCAAATCGTCGTGCACCAGCGAGTAGCAGTGCACGCATTCGAGCGCCGCTCCGGCCATGAGCGCCTGGGGGCGTGGAACTTCGAACAGATTGGCCGATTCCACCACCATGAATGGTCGAAGCCTCTTTCCTCCACCAAGACACGAATAGCGGATGGCCTCCATGAGGCGTTCCGGCCGAGCGATCTCACCCGAAACCGGTGCGGAGGTCAGAAGCCGATCGAGGAGGTCGTCGACATCCTTGGCCGTCGTTTCCAGGCGGTTCAGAAAAGGGCTGATTTTCCCGTTCATTACGTTCTTGCCAAGCTCATATTGCCACGCTACCCGGCGTCCCGGATGTGTCTATCCGGCTCGATACGCGATAAAAGAGCCGGCCGGGAGGGGGCTCCAAGAGTTCGAGAAGGCTTTGGCTTTCAGAAGACTTCGAGCTCCAAAACCTTGGCGTCGGTGAAGGGCGGTCCCCACTGCAAGGGCTATCTGTGACAAACGGGCTCATAGCGTCAATGGTATTGGCGATCTGGCTGTATCTGCTGGTGGGACGCGGCCTGTTTTGGCTTGGCCGCGAGCGCGACGATAGAACCGCGCCGGCCGAGGGGCCCTGGCCGCCGGTCATGGCCGTCATCCCGGCCCGCGACGAGGCCGAATGTGTCGGCGACACGGTGGCTTCGCTGCTGCGGCAGGATTATCCGGGGCCGTTCCGCGTCATTGTGGTCGACGACCAGAGCCAGGATGGCACTGCGGAGGTGGCCCGCGCCGCGGCGGCCGCGCTTAACGCGGCCGATCGCCTGACGGTGATATCCGGGCGGTCGCTTCCGGCTGGATGGACGGGAAAGCTGTGGGCGCAAAGCCAGGGCGTCGAGGCCGCCGAGGGGGCTCCCGAGCCCCCCGATTATATCCTCTTCACCGATGCCGATATCGTTTACGTGCCAGACGAGCTGCGCAAGCTCGTCGGTCGCGCGCGCACCGGCGGCGCGGTGCTCACCTCGCTGATGGCCAAACTGCGCTGCGAGAGTTTCGCCGAGCGCATGTTCGTTCCGGCCTTCATCTTCTTCTTCCAGATGCTCTACCCCTTTGCCTGGGCGAACGATCCGCGGCGGGGCACAGCGGCAGCGGCGGGCGGCTGCATGCTGGTACGGCGTGAGGTCTTGCGCGCGGCCGGCGGCATGGCTTCGATCCGCAACGCCTTGATCGATGATTGCGCGCTCGCCAAGCGCCTCAAGGCGCATGGCCCGATCTGGATCGGCCTGACCGATGGCGTGCACAGCGTCCGCGCCTATCCGGCGGTCGCCGACATCCGCAAGATGGTTTCCCGCACCGCCTACGCGCAATTGCGATACTCGCCGCTCATTCTTGTCGGAACCGTTTTGGGCCTAGCGGTGACCTACCTGTTTCCGGTCCTGCTGACGATCTTTGCCAGCGGCCGGGCGCAAATCCTCGGCCTTGCCGCCTGGCTGTTGATGGCGTTGGCTTTCCAGCCGATCGTGCGCTTTTATCGCGCATCGCCGCTCTGGGGATTGGCGTTGCCCGCCATTGCGGCAACCTATATGGCGTTTACCCTCGATTCCGCCTATCAGCATGCCCGCGGACGCGGCGGCATGTGGAAGGGGCGAGCGCAGGCCAACTTGCAAGATGTAAATCTGCAGGAAGCCGACCTGCACAACAGCAACGTTTCGGAACCACGATGAACGATGCGAGCATGACCGACGCGACCAATTGGCGCTCGGGAAAAGGACACCGGGACGAAAACTTTCCGGTCGCGTCTTTTCTCATCAGCCCGCGCCATCGCGCTCCGATTATGGCGTTCTATAATTTCGTCCGCACCGCCGACGACATCGCCGACCATGCGACGCTTTCGCCGGAAGAGAAACTGCGGCTGCTCGACCGGCTCGGCGCGGGCCTCGTCGGCGACAACAGCGAGGATGTGGCGGCGGTGCGCCTGCGCACAGTACTTGCCGAGCGCTCGTTGTCGCCGCGCCACGCGCAGGATCTGCTCGCCGCATTCCGG
Organism: uncultured Alphaproteobacteria bacterium; assembly: GCA_963818155.1. Classification (GTDB taxonomy): domain Bacteria; phylum Pseudomonadota; class Alphaproteobacteria; order Rhizobiales; family Xanthobacteraceae; genus BOG-931. Next base: position 77,464 of record CAWFRC010000008.1, on the reverse strand, counting down.
CTCGACGTCACCAAGCTGCGCTACCGCGATTGGGACGATCTGATCAGCTATTGCGCCCTTTCGGCCATGCCAGTCGGTCGCTTCGTGCTCGACGTGCATGGCGAGAGCCGCAGCACCTGGCCGGCCAATGATGCGTTGTGTGCAGCTTTGCAGATCAACAATCATTTGCAGGATTGCCAGGAAGACTATCGCAATCTCGATCGGGTCTACGTTCCGCTCGATGTTCTTACCGCGCACGGCGTCGGCGTCGAGGCGCTCGGCGCGCCAAAGTCATCGCCGGCGCTGTTGGCGGCCTTGCACGGTCTTGCCGAGCGGACGGAGCGGCTCCTGTCCGAGAGCGATGTGTTTGCGCTTCTGATCAACGACCGGCGGCTCGCGTTGGAAGTCTCGGTCATCAACACGCTGGCGCACCGGATTGCGCGCTTATTGATCGCGCGCGATCCGTTGTGCGACCGCGTCCATCTGTCAAAGCCCGCCATCGCCGGCCTGACGCTGGCGGGCGTTGTCGGCGGCGCCTTCCGCCGACTTGGCGGGCGCCCGGCGGTCACGACGCAAACGCCACGGGGGGCGTGAGTGAACAAGCCTTCTCTCGCGGCCGAGCGCGCCTCTCGCAGCTCGTTTTACCGGGGCATGCGGATCCTGCCCCGCGCCCAGCGCGAAGCGATGTTCGAGATCTATTCGTTCTGCCGCGCCGTCGACGACATTGCCGACGATCCCGGTCCGCGCGATCCGCGCCGCGGGCAATTGGCGCAATGGCGCGCCGACATCGATGCGGTTTATCGCGGCGCCGCGCCGGATGAGCTTGCCGGCCTGGCGCAGGCCGTGCGCACGTTCGATCTGCAGCGCGAGGATTTCATCGCCGTCATCGACGGGATGGAAATGGACGTGGTGGCCGACATCCGCGCGCCCGACCGGCCGACCCTTGATCTTTATTGCGATCGCGTCGCTTGCGCGGTGGGACGGCTTTCGGTGCGGGTCTTCGGCATGGAGCAAGAGCCCGGTCTGGCGCTGGCGCATCATCTCGGCCGCGCGCTGCAACTGACCAACATATTGCGCGATCTCGATGAAGACGCCTCGATGGGCCGCCTCTATCTGCCGCGCGATGCGCTGCAGGCGGCCGGCATTGCTTCGAGCGAGCCGCAGGAGGTCGTAGCGCATGCCGCGATCGCGCAAGCTTGCACGCCGATCGTCGACGCGGCCGAGAGCGAATTTCGCGCGGCGCAGACGATCATGGCGAAGAGCCCTCGCCGGGTGGTGCGCGCGCCGCGCATCATGGGCGAGGCCTATCACATCATTCTGGAGAAGCTCGTCGCCCGCGGCTTCACGGCGCCGCGCGCGCCAGTGAAGCTGCCGAAGGCAAAGCTTCTTCTCATTGTGCTGCGCAATCTCATCTGATGAGCGGAACAACTCACATCATCGGCGCCGGCCTCGCCGGTCTCTCGGCGGCGATAAGCCTCACCGCGCAGGGCCGCCCGGTCGTGGTCCACGAAGCGACCGCCTTTGCCGGCGGCCGCTGTCGCTCCTATCACGACGCCTCGGTCGGCATGACCATCGACAACGGCAATCATCTGCTGCTGTCGGGCAATCACGCGGCGCTCGGATATTTGCGCAGCATCGGCGCCGAATACAGGCTGATCGGCCCGGCGCACGCGGAGTTTTCCTTCGCCGATCTGACGAGCGGCGCACGCTGGACGCTGCGCATGAACGACGGACCGATTCCGTTCTGGGTGTTCGATCCGGCACGAAGGGTGCCGGGCACCGGCGTCCTCGACTATTTGCCCTTGGCGCGGCTTCTGTGGGCGCCGCCGGGCAAGTCGGTAGGTGAAGTCATCACCTGCAAGGGTACGCTCTACGAGCGGCTGGTCGAGCCGCTTCTGCTCGCCGCGCTCAACATTGACGCGCCCGACGGTTCGGCGCGCCTTGCCGGCGCCATCGTCCGCGAGACGCTTGCGGTTGGCGGCCGCGCTTGCCGGCCGCTCATCGCGCGCGAAGGATTGGGCTCAACCCTGATCGAGCCGGCGCTGGCCTTTTTGCAAGCGCGCGGCGCCGGCGTGCGTCTGGAGCACCAATTGCGCGCGCTGCGGCTTGGGGCGGGGCGAGTCGAAGCACTCGATTTCGGCGCCGAGACGATCAGCCTCGGTGCCGACGATGCGGTCATTCTTGCGGTGCCGCCTTACATCGCCTCGTCTTTGCTGCGCGATCTCACGGTGCCGACCGAATTCCGCGCCATCGTAAACGCCCATTTTCGCGTCGCGCCGCCGGTGGCGCAGCCACCGATCATGGGCGTGCTCAACGCCACGACGCAGTGGCTGTTCGCTTTTCCGGGCCGGCTTTCGGTCACCATCAGCGCCGGCGATAAGCTGATCGACGCGCCGCGCGAAGAACTGGCGAAAAAGATCTGGAGCGAGCTTTCAACGCTCACCGGACTGTCACCCGAACTGCCGCCCTGGCAGATCGTGCGCGAGCGCCGTGCGACCTTCGCGGCGAGCCCCGCGCAGGACGCCAAGCGCCCCGGTGCCGTCACCAATTGGCGTAATCTCGTCTTGGCCGGCGATTGGACAGATACCGGCCTGCCGGCTACCATCGAGGGTGCGATCCGCTCGGGCAACCGTGCCGCCGGCATCATCGCCAAGCAATCCCAACCATCGTGATCGACGCCATGATCGAACAGCAGACGTTGGCTGGCAAAGAAACTGATGCCGCGCGCGCGAGCATCGACGCGCTCGAGCAGCAGATCCAGAAAGGCACGCAGGCGCTGTTGGCGCAGCAACGCCCCGACGGCCATTGGGTGTTCGAGCTTGAAGCCGACGCCACCATTCCGGCCGAGTACGTGCTGCTGCGGCATTATCTCGGCGAGCCGGTCGACGCCGAGCTGGAACGAAAGATCGCGGTCTATCTGCGCCGCATCCAGGAGCCCCACGGCGGCTGGGCGCTCTTCCGCGACGGCGCACTCGACATCAGCGCGACGGTGAAGGCCTATTTCGCCTTGAAGATGATCGGCGATTCCATCGACGCCGATCATATGCGGCGCGCGCGCGAGGCCGTGCTGAAGCGTGGCGGTGCCGAGCGCGCCAACGTGTTTACCCGCATCATGCTGGCGCTGTTCGGCTTCATTCTCTGGCGCGCGGTGCCGGTGATTCCGGTCGAGGTGACGCTGCTGCCGAAATGGTTTCCGTTCCACCTCGACAAGATCTCCTATTGGAGCCGCACCGTCATCGTGCCGTTGCTGGTGCTAATGGTGAAGAAGCCACGCGCACGCAACGCGAAGGGCGTGCGCATCGACGAATTGTTCGTCGCCCCGCCGCAGAGCATCGGGCCGACCGCAAAGGCGCCGCAGCAGAAAGCCTCGTGGTTCTGGTTCTTCCGCGGCGTGGACAATGTGCTGCGGTTTTCCGAGCCGTTCTTTCCGCGGGCGACGCGCCAGCGCGCGATCGACGGTGCGGTGGCCTGGACGGTCGAGCATCTCAACGGCGAGGACGGTGTGGGTGCGATTTTCCCCGCCATGGCGAATACCGTGATGATGTTCGATGTGCTCGGCTACCCGGAAGATCATCCGCATCGTGCCATCGCCCGCAAATCGGTCGAGAAGCTCTTGGTGGTGCACGAGCACGAAGCTTACTGCCAGCCATGCGTCTCCCCGATCTGGGATACGGGCCTCGTCTGTCATGCGCTGCTGGAAGTCGGCGGCGAGACGGTGCCCGCGCCGGTAAAAAACGGGCTTGATTGGCTCGTCCCCAAACAGGTGCTCGATGTGCGTGGCGACTGGATCGCGCGGCGCCCCGATGTGCGTCCGGGCGGTTGGGCCTTCCAATATGCCAATCCCCATTATCCCGACGTGGACGACACAGCCGTCGTCGCCATGGCGATGGATCGCGAGCAGAATTTTTCGGGCCACAAGAGCTACGATCCGGCTTTGGCGCGCGCGCGCGAATGGATCATCGGCATGCAAAGTCAGAACGGCGCCTGGGGCGCGTTCGATGCCGATAACGAATATTATTATCTCAACAACATCCCGTTTGCCGATCACGGCGCGCTGCTCGATCCGCCCACCGAGGATGTGACCGCGCGCTGCCTGTCGATGCTGGCGCAATTCGGCGAGACGCAGGCCAGCAGCACCGCCGTGGCGCGCGGCGTCGATTATCTGCGGCGCACGCAACTCGCCGAGGGCAGCTGGTACGGCCGCTGGGGCATGAATTACATCTACGGCACCTGGTCGGTGCTGTGCGCGCTCAATGCAGTCGGCGTCGATCATGCCGCGCCGGAAATGCGCAAGGCGGTGAACTGGCTGGTCGACATCCAAAACGAGGACGGCGGCTGGGGCGAGGACGGCGCAAGCTACAAGCTCGACTATCACGGCTACGAGCGCGCGCCCTCAACCGCCTCGCAAACCGCCTGGGCGCTGCTCGGGCTTATGGCCGTGGGCGAGATCGATCATCCGGCCGTCGCGCGCGGTATCAAATATTTGTCCGCCAACCAGGGCGCCGACGGCTTCTGGGATGAGCCGCGCTACACCGCCACCGGTTTTCCACGGGTGTTTTATCTGCGCTATCACGGCTATTCAAAATTCTTCCCGGTCTGGGCGATGGCTCGCTACCGCAATCTCAAGCGCGGTAATACCAAGGCGGTGACCTACGGGATGTGATGTTCCGCGCTCCCTGATGCCGGTCATTGAACCGGGCGCTGCTTGGCGGCTTTACCCGTACGTCCACCGCTGCGACGTGGCCAAGTTCCGGCGATGCAACTCCGGACGAGGTGCGCTTGCTCTTGCGAGCGCGGAACTTTTGAGATCAGCGGAAGTCATGGCGGAAGTCTTGGGACTGCGGCGGCGGATCAATGTCCCGAAAGGAGAGCATGATGAAGCTCAGTCTCGCGCAGATCGAGAAGACCGTAAATCAACTGCAGATTCAGGCGATACCCGACGATCATCCTCTGGTCCCGCAGCTCAATCAGATGTTCGGCGAACACTCTTATTTTCTGGATCAACACGGCCTCAATATTGTCGAACCCGCTGCCGGCGATGGTACGTCGGCAGAGGACACGAGCCGTATGGGTGTGGTGGTGAACGTGGCGAGCTGGGCCAGCACCAATCCGCCGAAGCTCGAGGTGCACGCGCCGGAGCCTACCGACAATCTGGTCGCTCTGGAGACCGACGGCGGCTAATCGCCCGCACAGCAATCAAGGAATGCTGCGGGCTTACCGGCGACAGGTTTACCAGACGATGCCCGGCGAACGGATGCAGTCCGATGGGCGGAATCTGATTGATGGCTGTAGGCCAATGTCCGCAAGGACCGCGGATCGAAAACGCATCCCGTTTCGAGCGAATCGGGATGCGTTCGCGGTAGCTCAGGCGGCGCTGGCGGACCGATTGGCTGCTGCGTCTTTCTTCGCGGCTTCCTTGGCGGCTTTCTCGCGCGCTTCGTTGGCGCGGATCTCCGAGAGCCGCAGCTGCACCTGACTGTCGAACACGTATTTCGCCGGCCGCTGGTTGGCGAGCGAAATCTCCGGCGCCATCGGACCTTCGGTCTTGACGCCGCCGAGCGCCAGCGCCAGCGCCTTGAACGGGCGCTTGAAGCTCACGTCGGCCGCGGTCGGCTCGTAGCCGCAATGCGCCATGCAGTTCGCGCATTTTTCATAACGACCGGTGCCGTAGGCGTCCCAATCGGTGGTCTCCATCAGCTCCTTGAAGGTCTTCACGTAGCCTTCGCCGAGCAGATAGCAGGGCTTTTGCCAGCCGAACACGTTACGGGTCGGCATGCCCCACGGCGTGCAGTGGAATTCCTGGTTGCCGGCAAGGAAGTCGAGGAACATGCCCGAATGGGTGAGGTTCCACTTCTTGCCCTTGCCGAGCGCGAACACCTTGCGGAACAGGTCCTTGGTCTTGCGCCGGGCCAGGAAGTGCTGCTGATCGGGCGCGCGCTCATACGCATAGCCGGGCGAGATCGAAACGCCGACGCCAAGCTCGGCCGTGAGGTCGAGGAACTTGGCAATATCTTCCGGCGGGTGACCTTCGAAAATCGTGCAATTGACGTTGACCGAAAAGCCTCTGGCCTTGGCGGCCTTGATCGCCGATACCGCCTTGTCGAACACGCCCTCGAGGCACACCGACTTGTCGTGATGGTGCTTAAGGCCATCAAGATGAACGGAGAAAAACAGATACGGCGACGGCTCGAACAGATCGAGCTTCTTTTCCAGCAGCAGAGCGTTCGTGCACAGCGACACGAACTTCTTGCGCGCCACGATGCCTTTGACGATCTCGCCGATCTCCTTGTGGATCAGCGGCTCGCCCCCCGGAATAGCCACCATAGGCGCGCCGCACTCGTCGACTGCGTCCAGGCATTCTTTCACCGACAGGCGTTTGTTGAGGATCGCATCCGGATAATCGATCTTGCCGCAGCCAAAGCAGGCAAGATTGCACCGGAACAGTGGCTCCAGCATGAGCACCAGCGGGTAACGCTTGCGTCCTGCGAGCCGCTGCTTGAGCAGATAAGCGCCGACGGCTGCCGTCTGTCGAAGTGATACTGCCACTATGGTCCCTCTTTCTTCTTCTTAGCGAACGCGTCGCTTTCTTTCTTGGCGAAAGCGTCGCCTTCTTGCCGAATGTGTCGCCGCGCCATCCCCTGCAGCGGCTCTACAATAGCGCTTTTGCCTCGCGTGTTAAACCTTCGCCTCAGCGCGCGCGGCGCTGCGCCGGCCTTCGGAGAGCTCCGGCGGTAACCGGAACTCGATGGTTTCTTGCCGGCCGGTCAGTTGGGAAACGTCGACCGGTCCGAGCCGCCGCAAGGCGTCGATGACGTCTTCGACCAAAACCTCCGGCGCCGACGCTCCTGCGGTGAGACCGACGGTCTGCACGCCGTTGAACCATTCCGGCCGCACTTCGCTGCCGTCGGCGACCAGATAGGAGGGAATGCCGACCTCGTTACCGATCTCGCGCAGCCGATTGGAATTAGAACTATTCGTAGCTCCGACCACCAGGATCACATCGACCAGCTTCGAAAGCTCGCGCACCGCCGTCTGGCGGTTCTGCGTCGCGTAGCAGATGTCGCGGATCTCGGGGCCGACGATGTCGGGGAACTTGCGATGCAGCGCCGCAATGATGCCGCGCGTGTCGTCGACGCTCAACGTCGTCTGCGTCACATAGGCGACCGGCGTATCATGCGGAATGTCCAGGCTGTCGACGTCGCGCTCTGTCTGCACCAACGTCACCGGCTCGGAGATCTGCCCCATCGTGCCTTCCACCTCCGGGTGACCGGCGTGGCCGATGAGGATGAGCCGGCGTCCCTGCGCCACGTAACGCTTGCCCTGATTGTGCACCTTGGTGACCAGCGGGCAGGTGGCGTTGAGGACCGGAAGCTCGCGCTGAGCCGCTTCTTCCTCGACGCTCTTGGCGACCCCATGAGCGCTGAAGATGGTGACAGCGTGCGGCGGCACCTCGGAGAGATCCTCGACGAAACGCGCGCCTTTGGCCTTGAGGCTTTCGACCACGTGCTTGTTGTGCACGATCTCATGCCGGACATAGACCGGCGGCCCGTATTTTTGCAGGGCCCGCTCGACGATCTCGATGGCGCGCACCACGCCGGCGCAAAAACCGCGGGGCTGAGCGAGAATAACCTTCATCAAATAACCTCCGGGGGCGAGAGGCTGCGGCGTTGCGCCGCAACATAGACCTTCCGTAGTATTCCAGGACCAATACTTTGGTCACAACGCCGTGGCAATCAAGTTGGCCACGATGGTGTGATTATCAAGCAGTTTGGCCCGTTAAGCTCGGGGAGTTCGCCATGCCAGCATCCCGCACCACCATTGGGCAAAAACGGTCGCGTTGTCTAGGGCGGCGCGTTGCGCTGTCCGAAGGCCTGCGCCGCGCCGGCGTCCTGGTTTTGCCTCGATACAAAGTTAGGAAAATATCCCGATTTCACTTTTGAGCGGTTTCAGGGCATCTAGGGCCGCCGGCTGCGCCGGGGAAACCCAAGTTGCCGGGAGATCTATGCACGACCCCAATGTCATTGACCGACGCCCGCCGCGCATTTGCCTCTAGAAGGCGCGGCTAGTTCGGGCACTAATGCCGCTATTTCGCCGTTGTGTTAACGCCTCAAACGCCAAACCTCACTATTTGAATTCTGCCCATGAAAACGATCACCTCTTTTGTCGTTCGCACCATTCACTTTTGTCTCCACCATCCCTGGTGGGTCACAGCCGTTGCAATCCTCCTTGCGGCTGTATCGGTCTGGTACGCCGCTTCGCATTTCTCGGTAACCACCGACATCAACCAGCTTTTGTCCGCCAATAGCCCCGGCCGGCAGCGCGAGTTGGCGTTCGAAAAGGCTTTCCCGCAATTCGACCTGACCATCATCGTCATCGATGCGCCCACGCCCGAGCTGGTTCAGGAAGCGACCGCCACGCTGGTCGCAAAGTTGCGACAGGAGAACAATTATTTTACCTCCGTCGATGAGACGCAGGGCAATGCGTTCTTCGCCCAAAACGGATTGTTGTTCCTGCCGACCGAACAGCTTCAGCGTCAGACCGCGATGCTCTCGCAGGCGCAGCGCCTGATCCAGGTCCTGGCCGCCGATCCGAGCTTGCGCGGCACCATCAAAGCTCTGCAATACGGCCTGCTCGGTGTGCAGTCCGGTAACCTCACGCTCAACGAAATGGTCTGGCCGCTGACGCAAGCGGCCGACACGCTTGAACAGGTGGATGCAGGCAAGCCGGCGACCTTTTCCTGGCAGGTGCTCGCCCAAGGGCGGCCGGCAAAATCCTCCGACCTGCTGCGCTTCATAAAAGTCCAGCCGGTGATGGACTATTCCGAACTGCAGCCGGGCATGCGCGCGAGCAACGCCATTCGCCAGGCGGTCGCCGATCTCGATCTGGCGTCGAAATACAAGGCGCACGTGCGCCTGACCGGCCCGGTGCCGATGAACGACGACCAGTTCGCTACCATCAAAGAGAACGCCGCGCTCAATGCCGTCATCACGATCGCGGTCGTGCTTTTCATCATGTGGCTGGCGCTGCGCTGGTGGCAGATCATCCTGGCGGTGTTCATCAGCCTTGCGGTTGGGCTCTCGATCACGGCGGCGCTCGGCATCCTGATGGTCGGCGCCTTCAACCTGATCTCGGTCTACTTCGCGGTGCTGTTCGTGGGACTCGGGGTCGACTTTGGCATTCAATACAGCGTGCGCTATCGCGCCGAACGCCACGAGGTCGATGGCCTTTACGAGGCGCTGCTTCATGCCGGGCGGCGCGCCGGCGCACCGTTGACGCTCGCGGCCCTGGCGACGGCCTGCGGCTTTCTGGCGTTCCTGCCGACGGCCTATCGGGGACTGTCCGAACTCGGCTTGATCGCCGGCGTCGGCATGTTGATCGCCTTCCTGACCAGCATCACGCTGCTGCCGTCGCTCTTGATCAGGCTCAAGCCAAGCAGCGAGCCGCGAGAGCTGGGCTACAAATATCTTGCGCCGGTCGATGAGTTTCTCGAGCGTCATCGCACGCTGATCCTGATCATCACCGGGGTGCTGATCATCGGTGCCGCGCCGTCGCTCATGTGGCTGCGGTTCGATTTCAATCCGATGAATCTGCGCAACCGCAACGTCGAATTGGTGGCGACCTATCTCGAGCTTCAGGGCCAGCCCGACAATGCCGCCAACGACATCGTGGCGCTGGAGCCGTCGTTGGCTGCCGCCGATGCGATGGCCATCAAGCTTCGCACCTTGCCGCAGGTGGCGCGGGTGACGACGCTGTCGACCTTCATCCCCGATCACCAGGACGAAAAGCTGCCGCTAATTCACAGCGTTGCTGAATCCCTCGGACCGTCGTTGTCGCCGGCCACGATCAACCCGCCGCCGACGGACCAGGAAACCGTGGCCACCATCAACAGCACGCTGACCGTGCTCAACAAGCTCGCGGCCGAGGCGCCGGCAGGCGCGGGCGCCGATGCCGCCAAGCGACTGTCAGCAGCAATGGAGGCGCTGGCCAAGGGCGATCAGGCCGCCCGCCAACGCGCCGAAGTGGCTTTCGTTCAGCCGCTGAAAACCGCGCTCGACAATCTGCGCAGCTTGCTCAAAGCCCAGCCGGTGACGCGGGAAAATCTTCCGCCCGAATTGGTGAATCAGTGGATGACCAAGGATGGGCAAGCGCGGCTCGAGGTGGCGCCGAGCGGCAACGAAAACGATAACGCGACGTTGCGCACCTTTGCGCGCGATGTGCAAAACGTGGAGCCTAACGCTACCGAAGGCCCGGTTTCGATTCTGGAAGCGCGGCGCACCGTCATCACCGCCTTTCTCCAAGCGGGCGCTTGGGCATTGCTCTCCATCGCAGTGTTGTTGTGGATCACCTTGCGCAAGCTCGGCGACGTGCTCCTGACGCTCATTCCGCTTTTGGTCGCTGGCCTTGTCACGCTGGAAATCTGCGCGCTGATCGACATGCCGCTGAACTTCGCCAACATCATTGCGCTGCCGCTGTTGCTCGGCGTCGGCGTGGCGTTCAAGATCTATTACATCATGGCCTGGCGCGAAGGGCAGACGCGGTTGTTGCAATCGGTACTCACGCGCGCGGTCACTTTCAGCGCCTGCGCCACGGCGACAGCGTTCGGCAGCCTCTACTTCTCCAGCGATCCCGGGACGTCGAGCATGGGCAAGCTGCTGGCCATCTCGTTGTTGACAACGATGACGGCGGCGGCCTTCTTCCAGCCGATCCTCATGGGTAAGCCGCGGGACAAGGAGCTGCACCACCACGACCGGCTCAAGGGCGTTGCGGCGGTGTCGGATTAGGATCGCACTACAAAGACCAAAGCGCGCCCCCTCACCCGACCGCGTTCGTTGGAATGCCTGCGTAGCCCTCTCCCGCAGGGGGAGAGGGCACCATCCGATGCGCCGCGGGCGCTTGCGTATCCCAAGCCAAGCGGGCAACGCCCTCTCCCCTTGCGGGAGAGGGCCACTCAGCGTTTCAACAAATCGAAGCTGGGTGAGGGGGCGGCCGCCGGCGCACCGCAGCCAAACGGATCATGCCCTCTCCCCTTGCGGAAGAGGGCTCCTCGGCGTTTCGACAAACCGAAGCCCGGCGAGGGGTGGGCGGCGCAGCGCTATTGTTTGGGCTTCGGCGCAGCGCTCTTCTTTCCGGAAGCGGGCGCTGCCGCAGCGGCGTTGGGATTGAAGCGCTGATCGATCTCGTTGAAGGCCGACGCCGGCAAGCGCGTCCAATATTGGTTCTGGCCGAGCAGCGAGATGCCCAGATAGCCGCGCACTGTCAGCGTCTGGCCGTCAGGCGACAGCGTCATCTCGGCGCTGTAGATGCGGCCGTAACGCGGATCCAGGATGGTGCCGTCGGTGTATTTGTTGCCGTTGCGCTTCATGCCGCGGATGATTTCGAGGCCCAGCCAAGGCTTATTGTGACGGTCGTCCGTGCACTTGGCGCAAACGGCGTTCGGGTCTTCACCGGGTTTGAGAAACATTTTCACGATGGAGCCGTTATAGGCGGCACCGTCGTCGCGAATAAGAAACCAGCCGGTCGGCTCCTTCGTGTCGTCGTCGACCGATTGCCAAAGCCCTGCAGCCGTCTGCTCCGCACCAAGCGCTTGGCCGGTGGCCAAAAGCGACAAAAGACCGGCAGCAACCATCGCGTACTTCGCTAGCATCTTGCGTTCTCCGAATCTCGATCGCTTTCGGGGCCGACCCTAATGACGGGCGCGAAACTTAAAGCACCTAACGCGCATCCGGCAAGCGGGGTTTCCGCCTCACGGCGTTCGAAAGGGCCTCGTCGCAGACAAAAAGGCCTGGAGATGCAAGACGTTTTGCCGGGCGAAAATTTGCCTCCAATGTGCGGTTGCGGGTGGCCCCGCGGCCGGACTTCGGCGGCGATGTGGCCGCATCGTGCGGCTTGCGTCATAGTGGTGGCCGCGGCCGTAAAGGCGGGATATGACACCTCGCTGACAAGCGGGGCCTTTGCTGTCCGTCGCTGTGCATGCTCCGAAAGGGAAAGAAACGTCGATGGCGAATAAAATCATTATCAGTTGCGCAATTACCGGCTCGATCCACACCCCGACTATGTCCGACGCGTTGCCGGTCACCCCCGATGAGATCGCCACCCAGGCGATCGATGCCGCGAACGCCGGCGCCGCGATTTTGCACCTGCATGCCCGCGATCCCAAGGATGGGCGCCCGACGCCGGATCCGAGCGTTTACATGCAGTTTCTTCCGCGCATCAAGCAGGCGACCGACGCTGTGGTCAACATCACCACCGGCGGCGCCGTGACCATGACGGTCGAGCAGCGCATTTCGGCCGCGCTGCAACTTTCCCCCGAAATGTGCTCGCTCAATATGGGCTCGATGAACTTCGCGCTCTATCCGATGGCCAAGCGTTACAAGAACTGGAAGTACGATTGGGAGGAAGGCTATCTGACCAATTCCGATGCCTACATTTTTCCCAACACGTTTCGCGACATCGAGAAGATATCCAAGCTGCTCGGCGAGGAGCATGGAATCAAATTCGAGCACGAGTGCTACGACGTCGGCCACCTCTACAGCCTCGCCCATTGCATCGATCGCGGCATGTTCAAGCCGCCGGTATTCGTGCAGCTCATCTTCGGCATTCTCGGCGGTATCGGTGCCGACCTCGACAATCTTCTGTTCATGAAGCGCACGGCCGATAAGCTGTTCGGCAAGGAGTATTATTGGTCGGTGCTCGCGGGTGGCCGTCACCAGATGAATTTCGGCACCAATGCCGCGATGCTGGGCGGCAACATTCGCGTCGGTCTGGAGGATTTGCTCTATATCGGGCCCGGCAAGCTCGCCAAAAGCAATGGCGAGCAGGTGGCGAAGATCCGCCGCATCGTCGAGGAGCTCGGCTTTGAAGTCGCCACGCCCGCGGAGGCGCGCGCCACGCTGGGCCTCAAGGGTGCCGACCGGGTGAAGTTCTAAACGCTTTTACGCATTCCCCATCATGCAGAGGTCATAGCTTAAGGTTTAACGCTGCATGGCCGACCGGAGCGCGGCGTGACCAACCCGCGCTCCGGCCGGAATTGGTTCTGACGTGCTGGTTTCCCGACCCCTGGCTGGCGTTTACCTGCGGCGGGGATTGGACTTCGGAATGGTCACGCTTTGTGCTCGGCCCATTGACGGCGGCCTTGACCATGCCGGCGCTCGAACGTAAACCGAGGGCCCAATAGGGCGGTTAGCTCAGCGGGAGAGCACTTCCTTGACATGGAAGGGGTCAGAGGTTCGATCCCTCTACCGCCCACCATCCGCGCTCCAAGACATATCCGCGCTCCAAGACATATCCGCCCCCCAAGACGTCAATGCTTGAAGAGTGAGTAATTGGGGGCCTGCTGTGCGCGCGTTGCAACAATAGCCGCAACGCGGGGCGGCGGAAACGCTTCGCGCTGCCTATTGTTCGCACCCTGCGCCGGAAGCGGTTCGCGGCCCATTGGCGCAAGCCGCTTCGGTGGCGTAGCGGCAGATTAAAGACGACGATACCGCGATCGCTCGGAATGCATCGACGAAAGACCAGCCGGCGCGTTCGATCTTCAGCGGCGGCGCCGCGTCACATCCCTTCCGCCTTCTTGCGCTTGTTGCACGCGCTCCAGAATTGCGGCCATTTCTGCCCGGCCGTTTTTCCTTCGGCCTTGGCCGCCTTCCAATCGGCCGCACAGGCCCGCAGGCGCGTCACCATGGCGGCGCGGCCCCCGGTCGCCGGCTTCGCGGCCGGCGGCGAACCGGCTTCAGGCTGCTGCTGCGGCGGCGCTTCGGCGGCCGGCGCTCCTCCCGACATACACTGCTTGCTGAAATCGCGATATTTCATGCCGCCGGTCTGGCCGGCTGTTTTCATCCCCTGCCATTCGGAGGCGCACTCCTTCATGGTCTTGGCCTGTGCCGGCGAAGCGATGAGAGCGGGAGCGAGTGCAGCAAGAACAATAGCGGAGGCGACCAACAGAGCCGATTTCATCGGAGCAATTCTCCTGGTGACGGATCAATCGTGCAACGCGACCTGAAAAACGCTCAAGAACCGGTGGCGTCGGAGAGGCACTTTTTAGTGAAGCTCGTTTCCGCGGCGCCATGCAGCTTTTGCGCCGCAGCCTGGTCCTTGCAGCACTTCTTGGCGAAGCTTGTCAGCGCGGCACCGTGCAGATTTTTGCCGGTGGCCTGCAGCTGACAGCTATCCTCCGCCAATGCGGCGGTTGCGGTCAGACAAAATGCGGCGACGACGATTGCGTAGATTTTCATCGGTTCTCTCCCCAATGTTCTCTCGGCACGATTCTCACGCCAAGTCGGAGCAAATTCATCAGAGGCACGTCCGTTCGCGATTACGCCCGTTTCAGCACGCCATCCGGAGATGCCTTGTCGACGATGTCCGGCAGGTACTGCACCATCATCTTGAGTGCCTGGTCGACCGGCAGCCCTAGGTGGCGGGCAAAGTCCTGCACCTGCGCGTTGCCGAGCACTGCCTTCAACTGATCTTCGGTGACCGGCAGATTGGCACCCGGACCGAGCCAGGATTTGACCTCGGCGTCGAGGCCGCCCTGTTGTAGGGCGGCAACGAGCCCGTTGAGATCATGATATTGGGTCTTGGCCAGCACCCCATTGACCAGTGCCGGCAAAGCGGCGGATTGGCCCAGCAAGCCCTTGAGCATGTCGCCAAGTCCGAGATTGTCCAACAAGCCCATTACGGCCTCCATGCCCACGGCTTCGCGCACGCGGATGGCGACTAAGGAATACGCGGTACTCGTCTCACGCGCTGGTCTGCAGCAAATACGCTGATCTGCGCCGGATACGCCGGTCTGCGCGGAATACAAGCGCAAAGACGGCTTCGACGCGCTACCCGCGCAGAGACAACGCCGCGCGCCGAAGCCTTTCCAAATTCAGGCATAGTTTAGTCAAAGCAATGACGACCTGCCAGAGGCAAACGCCCGGCAGCGAAAAAATTGCAGCTTGATGTGTATCTAAGAGTGGCGGATCGGCCCTAGTGCCGCAGATCGTCTGGCACTTTGCCGCCATTCTCGGCGAGCTTGTGCATGACCTGCTTGTGCAGCCAAATATTCATCGAAGCCGAATCGTTCTTGTCGCCAGTATAATGAAGCTCGCTGGCGAGCTCTTTGCGCGCCGACAGGCTCGAATCAAGGTCGAGAAGCTTCATCAAGTCGACAATCGAATGCCGCCAATCGAGCTTTTCCTTATTGCTCGCGGCAAGCTTGGTGAGAATGGCCTCGACATCGACGGTCGCGCCGTGCGCCGCCGTCGACTCGGTCTTTGCCGCCGTGGATGTCGACGAGCCGGCGGGGGCGGACGGTGCAGGTGCCGTACCGGCTGGCGCGGTCGCGGCTTTGGCGTGTCCGAAAATGGTCGATACGATTGATCCCAGAATGCTCATAGTGGTCTCCCTTAGGTCAGGCGCCCGACTGCGCGATCCGAACCGGCGCAAGTCGTGCGCGTGCAAGCAGAATGTAGGACGATATAGGTCCGAACCGACAATTGTTTGACATTATGCAAGGACGGCCGCCTCGCCACGATGGCGAAGAAGCCTAGTCCGGGCTTAACCGCGTACCGTTGTTTTTCCGAAAAGATCCCGTTCCGCTCTGGCTTCGTTCCGGATGGCTGCGAGGCCGAGGCCGGCAACCGCCGCCAATGCCAGCGAGATCAAAACATTATAACCGGCAAGCGAAAGGCCGAGGAAGCGCCAAGCCGCCTCATCGCAGCGCACAATATGAATCGATTTCAACTGGTCGAGCAAAGGCCCCTTGCTGCCGAAGTCGCTCAGCGGGCCCGAGCAATCGGTCGGGCCGGGCCACCAGAGCCACTCGACGCCGGCGTGATAGGCGCCCAGCGCCGCGCTGACCAGCATGGCGGCAACGATCGCCAGGAAGCCGACGACGATGAGGGCGCGCGGCGCCCGCACCATGGCGGCGATCGCCAAGAGCAGCGAGAGCGGAATGACGATGTGATACGGCAGGCGTTCTTCGAGACAAAGCGGGCACGGCGGGAGCCCGCGCACGTATTGAAAATACCAGGCGCCGAGGATGGTCGCCGCGCTTCCGGCAAAGACCACCAGCGCCGCGGCGGCGGCCGGCTCGCGGTGAATTCGGTCGTGCCAGTTGGCCTTCACTGCCATGTCGGTCATCGCTGCATCATCCACCTAAGCGCTGCCGCCGCCGCACTGTGCCGATCTCGCAGGCGGATTCAAGGCCAACGCATCACAGTGCGCTCACTTTCACGCGGCCTGTTCGCGTCCTTCCTTCGCCAACCGGACACGCCGGGAGCCGTTGTCGCACCCGTGCCTCGCGCGCCGGCGGCAAGGGTGGGCATAAACGGATTTCCTTTTGCCGTCCCGGATTTGGCTCGCTATAGAAGGCGCCCAATGCCCGTGTGGCGGAACTGGTAGACGCGCACGACTCAAAATCGTGTTCCGCAAGGAGTGGGGGTTCGATTCCCTCCACGGGCACCATTACGATAAATAATACTTACTTTTTCAACCACTTACATGCGAGAACCGATTGGTACCCTAATCGTCGCCCTAAGACGTGACGTTGTTTGCTGACTTTAGGTCGAGGATTGAGCGTTTTCAGAAAATCAGAAAAAATCCCTGTGTCGGGCACACGACGCTGCTCTCGCCCCTTTAATCGTCGATGACACACGACCGTTCATGGATGACGATAATTGCGCGCGATTGCGCGCACCGACAGACCCGTTGCGCGGTTGTGCGCCGATTGATCTCCGGCAAGAGCCTATGGCGCTTCCGCCTCAATCCTTGTGGGGGGCCTACCTCGTGCGCGGCGACGAGCATTAGCCTCGTCAACGTGCAGCAAATACCATGCGCCCAACTCCCGGAAATGCTCCTGCACCCGCGCTTGCCAGTCCTGTGAGCGTCAAAGTTGACGGGGGCGGCGCCACTATTTTTGTTGCACCTTATTCGACGGCCGTCCTCTGCGGCCCATGACCGATCTGCGGAAATGCCAGATGCGGCAAATCCGAAGGCGGAAAAAGCAAATCCCGAAAGCTCAAAGAACGTGAAGTCGCACGGTAAAAGGCTTCGCGAACAAAAACACCGAAAGACTCGGACTGACATGAGGGGAGCAGCTACTCCGGGTTAAGCCTTAGGTGGCGGTCAAATTGCCTGTACTCGTCATGGCAACGAACTCGGTCGCGTTCATCTATTGGCCATCGAAACGACCGTTCGAACGACTCGGCTAATACGCTCAAGATTATAATTATTCGATGTCTTGCTAGACAAAACGCTGTCGGATCGTCGCAGCGCCCCCAGTCGGTTTGATCAGTATCGTCCTATAAATGTATCCTATAAATAATCTTTCACACGATATTCTTATTTCCAATTAGGACAGCAGCAAAAACACCAAGATTGAAGAAACCTCGTTTGTTGATCCCGTTTAGCCTTCCTCAACGGGTCACTTCAAAGGATATTATTGTCTGCCCGTCTCCAAGTGATCGGTCTCAGTTTGAGCAAAGCCTCGCTGTGGTCTGGGTAAGATGAAAATTTCAAGTCATTTTTGTCGCGGCCGCTCCCGTGGGGCGGTTTTTCTGTTAGGCGAAGCTGAATTACGACAGCGAGAGGCACACTCAATCTGTCACCGCTCTCGCCTCGGCCGCCTTGTGCGTCCTGGTCGTCATCGGTGGCACAAAACCGCCCGCGCCGACTTTGAGATGGAAGAGATCCTTATGTCGAAGAAGCCCACTCCAACACGTAAAACCACTGTCGATGCCTCCCAGAAGTGGCCCAAAATATACGAAGACGTCGGCCACGGGTGCGCACTGGAAGCGATCCAGCATGGCAATCGCGCGATACTCGTGCGATACCTTCGGGAGGCGGATGAAATCGATCCGCGAGTTCGTCGCGAACTAGCCGAAATGCTGAATGCGACCTCAAACCACTCATGGCGATTGGACGCCCGATATCGCTTTCGCGGTAAGCCCACAAAACAGGGGGAGCGTGATTTCAACGAAACCATTGTAAATCTTACGAAGCTATTCTCTGGGGCGGAGCCGCTTGACCCCCGATGTCCTCGAACGCTTGCAGATATGCTTGATCCAGATTCGCATGGTCAATTTCGGTTCGACCTCAAGCAGCGAAAACGTGGCAGGCCGCCCCTTAAATCTCCGCGAAAATATTGGGGGGGTATTATACCTGATCCCATAGACATAGATCCGGCGACGCTCCTTGTTCGCGATGCGGCGGATCGTGTCCGCGAGGCGGAGAAAAGTGGAAGTAAGATTCCCCTAAAGCAACTGCACGACCGAACCAGCCGCTCCACCTTCTACCGCCGCTGGGACCGATGCAAGCCACATAAGCCGGCTGGCAATCCAAAACCTAGACCAGCTAAATGATAAGACGAGGCTTTCCAATTCGATGAATTGTTGAGACTCGCATCCTAAAGACAAAACACAAGAAACGTGCCATGATATTGTATGCAGTTGAGAACCGAATTGGTCGAAGACGTTGGCGCTAGTACGCCATCCCTTTTATCAACGAACGATTTGCGATGGTGATCTCGTTTGGTCGGCCACGGATTTGAGGTATTTGTTTCCGTCTGCCACACCGAACGAAAGCTTCACCTAGCGCCAAATTCACAATTCGCTTGCCCCAAGGCGGGCAATTACAACCGTTTTCTCGCGATACAAATTTGGAAGGAGATTGAAAATGCTAAGAGAACATTATGAGCGGATTGCTCGCTAACGCTGCGATTGCCGCATCGAAATTGCCGACCATCGGGTTCATTCGGCTCAAGAATATCATTGCCCCGCACGGGCCTATTCCGGTGTCAAAAAGCACCTGGTGGTCTGGAGTACGTTCGAAGCGATATCCGCAGCCGGTAAAACTAGGTCCCAAAATCACGGCTTGGCGTGTCGAGGACATTCGCGCGTTGATCGAAAGACCTGAGAGCGCGCCAACTTAAAGTTTCGGAGGTTGCCGTTCTGTTGTTTGTTTTCGGGGGCGCTTTTGTTCGGCGTGGCTTCGGCTAAATCGACTATTATTGAGACTCTGTTTCCAACAACAACACGCCGGAACGTGCTACGATTAGTGTCGGTAAGCCAGTTTATTGCCTAGCCAGACGTGGCGAAACCAAAATGACGTTACTGAGCCGGCTAGCGCCGGATCCCGCGCTCCGGTTTTGCATGTGGTGGGTGAAACCTGTCTGAAGGTTATGCTTGGACGTAAATGAACGAGCGAGTTGAAATATTGGACTATGCGAAGGTTGCAGGTGTTAACTGCAAGACGGTTTCGGAGTTCGAAACGCAGCGCTCGTCTGAAGGCTGGACCAAACAACTTGCGACCACGTTTTGTAAATCGATGAATTGTTGAGACTCCTGCTCCGGTGACAAAACCGCAAGAATATGATAGGATGTTTGTATTCACTTGAGCTTTGGGTGCTCAAGGCCAAGGGGTCGTCTTTTGTCAAAAAAGCAATTTCAAGCCGTCTAGTTTTGCTTGCGGCTGCAATGCAGCGCGACAAAATAATGGCTTCACCACGAATTCGGCTAACGCCGAGTCCGCGTCGCATGGTGCGCCGCGGTAATTGCAGTATTGCAGGTTTCTGCAACGCAAACTTAGGAGATGAACCTATGACTTATGCCAATCATGGAGAATTTGGCACTTTGATTATTTGCGGTGACTACCGAGGCGCACACGAGGGAGAAATTTGATGAAAGATATTGTTCAAACTCATGACCAATCGAGGCAACTGCAGCGGCAGACACCACCGAATGTCAGTTCAAGGCCAGCGGTGTCTGAAATAATGTCCCCGCACAGGCTGAGCGACCTCACCCTGCCGGCACCAACGATCGCGCGTTTACAGAAGATGGTCGAAACGAACTCGCCTATGAATATGCTGTTTTATGGAAAAGTTGGTACCGGAAAGACATCGGCAACACGCCTATTTGCGGATTGCGCTGAGCCAACACTATTTGGCCGCGCGTTCTCCGTGGGGGAAGGTTCGGAAGTGAAAGCTGAGCCAACACTATTGTGCCGCGCGTTCTCCGTGTGGGAAGGTTCGGAAGTGAAAAATGTGGAGTCTGTCAGAACAAATATATCGAGAGGTCTTTCCTCGGTAGGTTTCAGAATATTCGTTCTTGACGGAGCTGACGTAGTGCCCAAAGCAGCGCAGCAAGTGTTACCCAGTGTCATAGATAAGGCAATGTGCCACTGCCGTTTTCTTTTCACTGTGAACGACCGCTCAAAGATTATTCCTGAGATACGATCAAGGCTGATGCCCATCAGTTTCGACACCGAACGATCGGATCGCGAGGAAGTTCAGGAGCGACTGATTGGCCGTTATAAAAGTAAGCTCACTGAATATGGGATCGAGTACGACAAGCAGCGTTTGACCGAGATTATTTGCAACAGCCTTCCCGATCTGCGCGCGATTGCTCAGAAAGTGGAATTCGAGTTCGCCTAGGGAAAGCGAACCCTTAAGTTTGGTAATATCTTTGCAGAAGGAAAGCATTTTATGACTACTGATTTTAATCGTGATCGTTCTAACTGGAAGCGTCCGAGGCCATCATTGTCCGAGATTTTGCGCCCGGAAGCTCTTACCGACCTCACTTTGCCGATGCCAACCATCGAGCGTCTTCAGCGCGGAATTGAGACGGGCTCGATGCCGAATTTGCTATTTTGTGGACCACTTGGCTCGGGGAAGACCAGCGCAGCAAATATCTTTTTAAACGCCATCGGATGGTGCTCGAAGATCAATCGCGCGTCTAAGACATCTCCCAATTTATCAAAGTACATTCAAAACGTTGCTGGACGAGCCGCTAAGGGCGCGTGCTTTGTTGACGAGGCGCATCTTATCTCGAAACCTGACCAAATAGCCCTGCCTGATATTATCGACTGTTGTTGCCGCCGTCGTTTCATTTTCGCAGCAACTGGTATCACGAAGCTAATACCCACGCTCCGCTCAAGATTGATGGAGATCTCTTTCGAGGTCGCCCAAAAGGATCGTGAAGAAGTGCAAAAACGATTGATGAAACGGTACGAGAATATCTTACCGGCGAACGGTTTCGAGTTCGACCAGGTGCGCATAAAGCAGATCATCGATGTCCACTTCCCGGATTTACGCGCAATCGCCAATAATATTGAGTTCGAGTTTGGGTGACAAAAAATGGAATTAAGTGGCATGGATTTAAAACCAATAATGGTTCTTGGCCGTTGCTGGTGGGGGAAATTGAATCGCAGCGAGGAATAAAGGGGACGGAGGTGGGTTTTGAGTGGGATCGTTGAAACTCTTGACGATTCCAAAGATCACAGCTTAGTGCGTCGAAGACAACTGGGATTCAAAGGTCGGAGCATGGGCCAGAGTAGTTATATTTCTTGGCTTGTTAGTTCTAAAAAACCATGTTCAAACAACAAATAAATCTTGACGCATGTACGCGTTTATGCTACGATGCTTGTAATCGATAGACCCGATGTTCTTAACATTGGTTAAGTTGTCGGGAAAAATAATTTTGAGCCAATTGATTTTTGTTCGTGCCTGCCGCGTCAGTGCAACCGCAACAAAACTGGCTTCAGGCCGAATTCCACCGCGTGGTGCGCGTGGATTGCAACGTTGCGGACTGCGCAACAGAACTGGAGATTATATAATGACTGATGATTTTGGAAAGATTATGGTATTCGGCGATTACGAGGGAAATCTAAATGCAATCGTCAATAAGCTAAATTCGATGCAATGGGGGTTCCAGAGCGTCGGGGACCGCGAGTGGGCTGTCGAGAAAAGCAGCGCAGCCGACGGGGATGACAATAAAGAAAGGCATAAAAAGAAAGAAAAACATAAAAAGCGCGAAATTATTGTGCTGAACGGCGACTCTCTCGAGCCGAGCCTGCGCCCAGTTGGGAAGATTTTTGTGCTTAAAGACGGGCGGCGTTGCTTTGTCGATGATGCGGATGCGTCGATTATTAAACAATGGGAAGCAGATAAGGACGACGGTGCTTTCAATTGGGACGAATATACCCTCTGCGAGCTTAGCGCACTTATTTCACCGCACCTCCGGAAAGGCACGATTGAATTTGTAGCGGTGTGCGTATCAAGAGGGGTCGTTCGTCACGAGCGGCTTCTCGTTCGATCCGATGGCCGCGCCGAATGGCATGTGTGTGGGTCGGTGGACGGTTCTCTTTTTGCCGACTATTGGACCCACAGGGATACGGAGTATTACGATCCGTTCGTCTTAGTGGTGTCCGGTGCTCGAAACCTTAGATTAAGTCGCGAGTCGATCAGACGCCTCCGCGAAGCGGGCTACGACACACCAACCTTAACGCGCATGGCGGTCGCGACGCGTCGACAAATTGCGCTTGAAGCAAATCATCGAAGCCAGGTCGCCGCATCTACGCTCAATCGCCAATAACGTCGAGTTGAGTTTGGGTGAGCGACACCGGGATAAGGTGCGATATTTGCAACTGCGAGCTTCGGCAGCGGAGCGTTCAGCACTTCCTGGATGGGTGATCGGGAGCAGTGACCCCTTTGGCGTCGGCCTTTAGTTATATCGTCTGACGTCAGCTGGCTTGCTGACGGGGGCGCCCTAATGAATTCAACGTGGAACAGATAAGGGTGAATTCACATTCGCTTTTCAAAGTGTGAGATCTTTGGGCGTGATAGCGATGAACGATCAGAATGAATCGACTGACGACATACACGATATTTCGGATCGGCAGCTTTTGGCTTTGCATTCTTGCAAATTGTTACAGTGAGCGGGAGCCGATTGCGGCATATGACCGTGCAATTAGCTTGTATAATGAGGGACGAGACAGAGAACATATCCTCTCGAAAGGAATTAAACTAATCGCTTTTGATGAGGTAATTCGGCGTTCCGACATTTCTAAAGAGGCCGAGGCGGATCACGTCGGTCGTGCGTTCCAGAGGATGCCGTTTCCTCATTTGATCGCGCGAGGCAATAGAGCCGATCTGTGATGATACCTATGTTGATGCTTCCGTCCAGCACTTCCCGAAGGTGGACGGTGTGGAAGGTGATAAAGGTGCTTTGTGAAGGTGTGCATCTTCTGCACCTCCGTCGCATAGAAATGATTATTTTTGCAAGAAGCGCATTTTCTGCTCCTTCGTTGGATAAATACCATCGATAGCAACCATGGGGAGAAGAGAACGAACAGATGGGTAGCACCATATACAAACGACGATCCATAAATTTAGATGATGAGACCTACAAGCGAGGAAGATTGCTGGCGAAAAGCCAAACGGTGTCTCTATCAGCACTGCTGCAACTCCTTATCAACGGAACTTACGAACAATGTCCAGACATTATCCAGCAGCAAGACGTCATCAAAGGAAAATGGGGACTGATCATCGACTGAAGTCCAGAGGCGGTGGCGAAACGGTCTTGCCGATGATCAAGGCGGTGAGACCTTAGCAGACTTAAGCCAAGAGTGGTTCTTGGCTGTGCTCTTTGAGGATAAATGAATTTCAGCGAGCAAGCACAGGAGAAGAAGCGAATGTACAAAGATAGACTTGCAAGTGACGAGGCCGACCTTGAGGAACGCAGGATCGAAATCGAGCGCCTTCGGCAGATTGGGCCGACGATTGATCCTGCGACCGCGGAAACGGCATTCTTTTGGACCGACATGAATGATCCCTATGACATCCTCCAAGAGAGGTATCACGAGGGACAGAGCGGGCATGAGTACTTTGCGCGAATCCGAAGCGACGCACAAGCTCTCTGGGAGCGCGACAGGCGTAAGCTGGGGTTTCCCCACGGACTAATCCCGCCGACGAGATTATAAATAAACCTCCGTTAGCATGACAGGTGTTTTAGAGAACTGGCGTCATGGGCATCGGTGATTCTTTCAAGGCACATATTAGCGGTGAGTTGTTTGCGGCTCGATTGGCGTTTCGTTCATGTGAAGCGGGGAAGACTTAAAGTGATAAAAGTGGACGTGTGGTGCGGTTACTTCTTCTCGTGAAGGTCGCGGAAGGTGATCCACAACTTGGGGAAAATTAATGAATCATTCTTCCACGACTCCCGAAGAAGTGGAAGGAGCGGAAGCAGAAACCACAATTTTGAAAAGTTAGATCTATTCTAAGAAGTATGAGTTTGACTCAAGCAGAACGGCCATAAAGTTATTTCCACCAAATGCGGAAGATGTGCATCTGCTCAGCAAAATACCGTTGAATACGAGCGGAGTGTCAAGAACTTGAGTGAAGGGAACCCGAAGGACGATAATACGTATGACTTTTCAGCTGATAGCGAGCAGAGTTTGTTATGATAGATAATTTGGCGATTTCAGATAATTCAACGCACAACCCATTTCGCGAGTATAAAGGCGCGTCGATTGCGGATGCGTGGCAACATGGATTTAGTCCCGAGTACTGGAGGCATGGCATTACGATCAGTCAGGGATTGGGTTGGAGCGTGTCGGAAGCGGAAGCAACAAGACGCTTGAACTATATTCGTGTGCATTTGTTGAAGGCAATGTTCGGCAACAATTTTCGTCGCAGAGGTGCGGAGATTAAATTCTTCGTGTTCGAGCAAGGCTCACGTGCGACCTTCAACCGGCACTATCATGCCTTGATGGCCATTGAAGGCGATCATAATTGGTCAGATGAGCAAATCGCGAAAGCAATCACTGAAATCGATTGCGATAGGTCGAAAAAACATTGGGAAAAGGACGTGCACGTCGATTTTGATTGGAAGAACGGTAATCGGTTTCATAGTTACGTTGCTCGTTATGCGGCGTATGATCCGGACAGTTTCCGGGTGATGTAAGGTAATAGGTTGCGGGTAAAGATATTTTCGCACACTTGCGTGTCTGATCGTTGGATCAGCGATAGGATAAAACCAAAGAAATATCTCGCAATGGGAATGAAAGACGGTGCAGCATGAGTTGCAGCGTAACAGTGATTCTTCGTCTTCTTTGTCTCTATACAACAACAGATTATATAACGGGGATTCTATGATCGTATTGTCTGTTCCATAGATGCATCGATGATCCCATGATTCATGTACCTATGTCATATCTCCCAAGGACAACACACCAATTGTACCTAGAAGAAAACGAACAAAACACGTAATTAAGAAGATGTGGCCAAAAATGTGATATGGCAATGGTTGTCTGCTTTGAGAAGGCCCGAAGAGGGAATGGGGGGTGATAAGGCGCCTTGGAGAAGTCAAGAAGATCCAAGCAAAGGCGACAGCCAAGTAGAGTTTCGCTGCTAAAATCACGGTTTGATATGTTGAAGACGTTTTGAGGGATATGTCTTTGGTTGGTTCGTTAACTTGTTATTCCTGCCTACAGTCCTGTTTTTGTTGATCGAAATTCGATGTTCGCGCCCGGCGTTCAGCACAATGCACCAAACAAGAGGCCTAGCCAATTCGGCAAACCGTGGAATTCCACATGCCGAGGCCTTGGCGAGTAATAACCTTCGGAAGGCCCTCGACCGTTTGGGATGGCGCCAGGGCATTTGGTGTTGATCCAAATGAGAGCTTTGACAGGGCATTCGATAAGGAATTGCCACCGGGGAAATATCGGCCAGTTTTATTTCGCCGAATACGACACCGGAAAGCAAAGTCGGCATATGGTGACTTGACGAAGCGGCTGCAGGACCGCACACCGCCTTCCAACTCGCTCAACAGTAAAATGGACCCGGCTCGGTTGACGTTGCCCCGATCCATAAAGCCGGATTTACAACATAAGAACTATGTGGTGTACCTTCACCCATTCGGTCAATAGCGGGATACAGAAACAAACAGAACATTGTTTGATGAGGTGTGCATCTTCTGCATCTCAGCAGCAACAAAACCGGACAATTTCTTGCGACTATGTTTGACAGATTTTGGAGGTATAGTTGCAAACGGAAAAGCCGGCGCGTATTTCCCTGGATTTCGAAATGAACGCGTTCTCATCGGATGACAGCTTCTAGCCGTCGATCCACGTTGGAAAGATATAATAAGAAGAAATCCATCTCAGAAAAAAATGGCTCGCAGATCTTCTTGGAGAAGCGGCGGCTAAAAACATCGATCGGGCTTCTCCTTCAGCAAGGGCTTCAAGGCGCGCAAAAGCCGAAACCAAGAACGTCGACTTCTCCAGCGATACAGCCTCAGCGGACGCCTTCCCTGCAGAATTTGAGAACGCGCGCTCCGGTTCTTGTTCATGGTGTGTTCTATTCATTCCAAAACACGCCCACGAAGACCTCAGAAACGATTAGGCCAAACACGGACGTACTCTGCTTTGTGGAGAAGAAAGGGAAGATGTGTCGAGCGTAGGTCTATATCCGGGACTTGAGAGCGCGACACATATTGCGCCTTACACCGAGCCGTTTGACGAGGTCGTTCTGGGTAAGAGCCAAGCGATCACGCAACTCTCGGAACGTTTGAAGGTCGACTTCGCCCTCATAGACCAAAACATTGCAAACCAAATTCTTTGGCTTGTATCGCACGCTCTCTCATGAGTCGAAATTAGAAACAGGGCGCGTTGCCGGTGGTCCGAAGAAGGTACGCACGGCCTACATTTGAACTGGCGCAATAGCGCGCAGAAGCATCAATGATGAATATAGTGTTCAAGTTGCTCGATGGTGAATTTTTGATCGCTGATGATGCTCTTGACGAGGTCACCGATCGACACAATGCCAGTTACTTTTTGCCCCTCTAATACTGGAAGATGGCGCACGCGCTTGTCGGTCATGAGAGCCATACATTCCTCAACGGTTTGCTCAGGCTGCACACATACGACCCGCGGCTCCATGATTTCTCGCACCGGCGTTGTCGGGGATGACCTACCTTTGAGTATGACGTTGCGCGCATAATCTCGCTCGGAAAAAATCCCCACGAGTTTGTCTCGATCCATCACAAGCAGCGACCCAATATCATGTTCGGCCATTTTCGCGATTGCATCGAACACAGTGCCATCGGGATGAATAGAATAAACGGAGAAACCTTTTTGGTTTAGCAAATGTTGAACGGTAGCCATTTGGTCGTCTCCTGGTTGAGGGTGTGGGTGCGCCTGAAGTCTCAGGAGGACCTGGCCGGCGGTGGCGGGGAGCGTCGTGGCCTCCTGCAAAGCGACCTCTCGGGAAGCAAGCCTAGGCCGTATGCGGTGAAAACCGAAACCAATCAGTGCGCCAGTGCGGGGCTGTTGCGCTTCGGCCGACGGCGCCATCTTGCTTTTCGCTGCGACCTATCTGGGGATTCCGATCTCGGCTACTCATACCGTCACTGGAGCTGTAATCGGCGTTGGTGCCGCGCGCAAGGTGCCCGCTGTCCGCCGGAACATCGCCGCCAGTATCGTCATCGCCGGATCGTTACACTCGGAAAGAATCGTGAACCCGGCTGGTTACGCAAAGCCAGAAGAGCTTGACGCAGACCGCGCAATTAACAACACGCCCTAGACAACGCAATAAACAACCTATCGATTGGAGCCCAGAGACCGATTTGCCGTTCGGTGGGCCTGAAGGCTATTAACTAAAAATGACAGACCACAAAGATACGCTGCATTCTATTAGCGAGATGACGTTGTTAAACAATGACGACAGATAAATACACAGTAGCACAACAGAAGAAAATGGGAGAGCACCAAATGCATTTAGACAATTCCGTTAAACAAAAGCGCTCGTTGGGAGCGTTACGCAAAAACAATAAAACGAAGCCGAAATCGCCTGATCTCACAGGCCAAATGAAGTTACAGAGGCATACGGCGGCTGCGATCGTTGAGCAGTTTAGCCACGATGGCATCGAGGAAGTTGTCTGCAACATAGCGGCGTGGCGTAATCAAGATTACAACAGTTCATATCTTACGGTTGAACTTTCCCCCCGTTTTGTCGCCGGAGCTCCAGTTGAACGAGACGACATCATAGATTCCATTATTAGCAACAGCGAGGAGGATTAACATTGAAGGCATCGGATCCGGCCACGGCTTTTCGACTGCCGAGAGCAATTCTTGCGACCGTTGACGCGATTTGCGCAAGGGAAGATCTAACGCGGTCGCAGGTCTTTCGACGTGGCGTCATGCAATATCTGAAAAGTCAGAACGCAACCATTCCCGACCCCGATGCACCTAAACCGCAAAAAGAATGGTTCGCAGAGTGGAATCAAGGTTGCCATCAAGAGTCACCAAGTTAAAAAGGAGAAAAGTCATGGGATTAAATCATGCAATAGCACCCCGACGTCTGAAACGTCTCAGAGCGATTTTACCTGAGCGCCTTCGCGGAAGGCTAAAAGGGCGAGTATCGGGCAAGAGATTAAGAGACTGCATCAAGCGGCGGGGTGTATAATCCCGTCCTTTGATGCGTTGCACGCCCCGCAGGCTGCTCGAGGAGCGCAATACGACAGCGCCGAATTGCGAGACTGATGGACGACCTTCTAAATGGCATAGGAAGATGAGTGAAACCGGGGACACAATTATAGCAATGGCCGTGGCGTTGGAGTGTGGGGATCAAGGTATGGCAGAGACTTCGGATAGATCAAATAGATGGAAGCCTAGACGCATGCTTTCATTTCGAGTCAGTGAGGATCTGGAGGAAATGATCAAGCAAGAGTGTAAACGGCGTAACACAGATTTTAGTTCGTTCATGAGAGCTGCTGCGTTGGCAGCGATGCGCAGTCGAACGTATCATCGCGGCAATGTAAGTTCGTAATACGCCTATTCTGAAGTTTCCAAATATTAAAATAGATAATGCCGCGTTGCGGTTTAACCATTCAGCGGGGGCTCTATCGGCATCAAATTATGGGTGCTCGCACTTCGTCGAGGACATCAGGAATATAGATTGGATTTCGTCGATTGTTGGGTCTGCGATTCTCAGCGACAGCGCCTTTTAATCTATTCTTGTTTTCCAGAAGCGCCTTTTTGGCGTTGCCCGCCTTTTTGCGCATCAGCTCCCTAGCGTTAGGTTTCCAATGGTGAATCGCTTTTGACAGAGCGAAAGAGGCTGTGCCGAAATCATTGCAGGCCGGATTTAGGGGGTGTTGTGCTGGCCTATAGATGATAGCGGTTGAGCCTGCGGCTAACGAATTGTTGGTGTTTTCAATGCGAAAATAAGAATGCTGATTCATTGCTACGGCCTCCTTTAGGGTTCCATCTGTAGATGTCGGTCGAATAAATCCTGAGCCATACAATCACCGCGAACGCCGACCGCATCGCATAATGTGTCTCAATTCAGCAGTTTCGACACACGCGCCAAATCCAATAGAATCAAAGGCTTGAATGTGCCATAATTGCGTGTCAAATCGGTTCCATGAACGTTGGTTACGCGCGGGTATCCACACAGGGCCAAACCTTGGAGTCTCAGCTCGAAGAGCTGGGGAAGGCAGATTGTTCGAAAATTTACAGTGAGAAGATTAGCGGCGCTAAACGCGACCGGCCCGAGCTGCAACGGCTTCTTAAGGCGTTGGAGCCTGGATCCGTGATGGTCGTTACACGGTTGGACCGGCTTGGGAGGTCGACAATCGACCTGTTGACCATCGTGGGGCAGATTGCCGACCGTGGTTGCCTGTTCAAATCGTTGGCGGACCCGTGGGCCGACACCACCACGGCAGCCGGAAGGCTGATGCTTACAGTCTTGAGTGGCCTCGCGGAATTCGAGAGAGAGCTGATCAAAGTGAGGACCACGGAAGGCCGTGAAAGAGCCAAACGTGCCGGGGTCAAAATGGGAAGGAAACCACTGCTCACGCCGCATCAGATTGCGGAAATCCGAGGACGAAAGGCTGGCGGTGAATCCGTCAGGTTCCTGGCTCGATCCTATGGTGTTTCGCCAAATACGATTTCGAGGGTCAGGTAGCCGCAAGCTTCGTAGCTATGCCTGCAAACATAACAAGTTACACATAGTTGCAAATCTGAAGATCTTTTTTTGTTTGGATTTACATTACTCAATCATAGGCCTATATCCGCCGCCGCCACCGGCAGATCGCACACGCCAGTTGCGCGGCTGCGCGCCCCGATTAGGGGCGGTAAGCTGCAGCCTTAAAGTGTGGTTCGACGCGGTTGTCTTCTTTGAAGGGAATGCTTGCGACCGTCGCCCCGACGCGCTTTTGCGTTGTTCCCCTGTAGCCCCAGACCATGGTTACTTCCGTGCTAGGCGCCGTCAGGTCGTGGTCGATCACACGGCGACATTTTTCTAAGGTATGAACTATAAACTCGGGATGTCGAACATCCAACGACATTGCCACTCCGGGATACCTTATCGGCTCAATCGCATGCCGCACGATGGCGCGCGGCATTTCCATGGGCTGTAAACGATCGCCTTCGTGGAATAGCGATGCGAAAATATCGATGACGTCGTCGGTGTTCCAAACGAGGCCGCAATCTGGCGCCGGTCCTTTTCAACCAGAAGGGCGTCGCGACCAATAAATTCATAGCCGGCGAGAGACACCTCTCGGTGCCAGCCCAGCTCGAGCGGCGAACGCGTCATTTAATAGGTTGGGAAAAAGCAGGGCCTGAAGCGTTGACCGAAAGGCAAACTCATAATCTCTTGTTTGCAGGTTCGAGTCATTCCAGCCCCACCACGCATTCCGACTTTCAAAGAGATTTCCCGGCCGTCTGGCAACTAGTGCCGAATTGGCCGAGTTGTGACGTGAGCTTCGTCTCTGCCGCGGCTCTCTGTGAACTTCTCTGGATGTTTCGTCGCCTTTGTCTCTGCGCACAAAATTCCGTTTCCCGGAAACAGATACTCCGGTTCGAAGAGACACGGTTCGAATGCAGGTATCCGTTAGTCCGCCTTTCGAGGCGAGGTACTGCCGCGCAACACGGGTTCGCAAACCACCACTCGCCAGCGCTCGCATTGCCGAGTGGCCGGGCTCGCAAGCCGGCAGAATGAGCACCTGCTCCAATCGCGTTCTTTTTTGCACAACCCCTAGCCTTGTCCGCCCGCGTCAGTTGTGACTTAATTTAAATCACCAGGTAGGAGTAGCGGTGGTCGAGTAGGGAATGGCATGCCTCAGAAAGTCAATTCTGTCGACTCCTTGGTTGGTGCGCGCATTCGCATTCTGCGCAAGCGGCGCAAAATGAGCCAGACAGACCTGGGCGAAGCAATTGGCATAACTTTCCAGCAAATTCAGAAATACGAAAACGGCAAGAACCGCGTGGGCGCCAGCCGGCTGCATCTAGTCGCCACCGCTCTCGACGTGCCGATCGCTGAACTCTTCGACGGCGTAGCGGAAAGCGGTCCCAGGTTGAAGGCGACAAAATCAGTTGCGTTTGACTCGCAGGCACTCCGCATTGCCGAAGCCTTCGTTAAAATATCCAACAAAGAAATACGCTCATCCCTGGTCACTCTAGCGGAAGCGATGGCGCGGCTGCCCGGCTCTCGCTGGTGAGCAAGGAATTATTTGTGCTTTCTCGCAAGCGGCCGTTCGAGGGCTTCAGCTTGGTCCTCCCTTTAGCGCCATTGGCGGGCCAGTTCCGTGTAAATGCGCGTGGCGGCGTCTTGGTGTAGGGAGGCCCCAGTGCTGCGCATGGGGTACGCAACTATCGCGCGCCGGGGCCCCGGGTCGGTGCATCCGCTCGCAACACCCACCGTCCCGATTCGGGAGCGTAGGTTGGATCGGTTACCGATGGGCCAAAGGTGCATGTGCTGGGCCGCCTCTGCCTCACAGCAGAATCGCCTTAGCGTCCTTGCCGGCGAGCTGAACACGGCCGACTGACGGCGGCCACGACGATTGCGCGGGTCAGATGCAACTCCTATGCAGGTGGTTCACCGTAAAACCTTCGTTGTAAGCTGATCCCAATTTGAGGAACCAATTCTGTGCTTTGTAGAGTCGGCGCCGAGGTTGTCGAAAGACGGCCGTCGCCCGCACGGGAAATTGCCGTGCGGATTGTCACGAGCTTCGCATTTGGCGCGATAATTCTCCTCAGTCAGAGCGCCTTCGGTCAGGCCGACTGGGTGCCCGCCGACAAGTGGCCAGCCGCACCCGACGACTGGATCGAATTTGCGCCCGGTACTTCAGAGGAAGATTACAAGTTCGGCTACCTTGCGTACATCTCGCCTTCTGCTCGCGTCGGGGCGAAACCCAACAAGGGGTTCGATCTCAACGAGCCTATTCCAGCCTGGATGGACGCCTTAGAGAATCCGACTTTGCCATCGCAAAAGTGCTGCGGACCAGCGGACGGTTACGAGGTGGAAATCCTGAAAGACGGAGGCGACAACGACGAATGGGTCGCGCGCGTGAGTAACGGCGAAGCCCGTCAATATCCGGACCACACCTTTCGGCCAAAGATCCCCACTGGAACGATCTTCCACGTCCAGCCGCGCCATGTTACCAAGCCGGCCCAAGGCAATCCTTCTGGAACTGCCTGGATATTCGCCGCGATCTCCTATCATAGCGTCGCGGTTTTCTGTCTGGTGCCGTTACCGCCAAGCCTTTAGCGCCGTCTAGCACTAAGTTTCGGAATGCCATGGGTTGAAGTGTAGATGAGGTCGATACCTGAATTGGACGGCAACGCCTGAAAAAGGGAGGATATCCAGAATGAAAACTGTGCGCGGAAAAAAGGGGCGGCAAAAGGTTGACCCGCAGCGCCGCAAAGTCATCAAGCTCCTGGGCGCTGCCGGCGCCGGTGCAATCGCCTCGCCGTGGATGTTTCAGTCGTCGCGCGCAGCCAGCAAGACCATCAAGATCGGGATGGTGACCCCGGAAACCGGCCCGATTGCCGCCTTCGGCGAGCCGAACTCAATGGGTGGTCGACGGCGTAAAGAAGGTTCTATCCGACGGCATTACGGTCGGAGGCCAAAAATATAACGTCGAGATCATTACCAAAGACAGCCAGTCAAATCCAAACCGCGCGTCGGAAGTGGCGGCCCAGCTCATCAACAACGACAAAGTCGACCTGATGACCGCGTCATCGACGTCAGACACGGTTAATCCGGTCTCGGACCAGTGCGAGATAGCCGGCATTCCCTGCGTTTCGTCGGACGACCCATGGCAGGCTTGGTTCTTCCCGCGCAAGGGCGACCCGAAGAAGGGTTTTGAGTGGACCTATCACTTCTTCTGGGGCTTTGACCAAGCCGGCAACACCTTCGCCGACATGTGGGCCTCAATCCCGACCAACAAGATCGTGGCCACCTTGTTCAGCAACGATCCGGACGGCCTCGCCGCCGATGACAAGGAAAAGGGTCTGCCGGCGCTCTACAAGTCTAAGGGCTTCGACGTTCACGATCTCGGCCTCTATTCGATGCAGTCCGACGACTTTTCGTCGCAGATCGCGGAAATGAAGAAGATCAACGCCGACATCGTCTGCGGCATATTTACCCCGCCCCAGTTCGGGATTTTCTGGACCCAATGCGCGCAGCAAGGTTTCAAGCCCAAGATCGTGACGCCGGCGAAAGCGCTGCTGTTCCCGACCTCGGTCGAGGCGCTGGGCGACCGCGGCGTCGACCTGTCGACCGAAGTGTGGTGGTCGCATCACCACCCGTTCAAATCCAACCTAACTGGCGAAACTGCGCAGCAGTTTTGCGATTCCTACGAAAAGGCCACCGGAAGGCAATGGACCCAGCCGCTCGGCTTCAAGCACGCCAACCTCGAAGTCGCGATCGACGTGCTCAAGCGCTCTAGGAAGCTTGAGCCGGACGCTATCCGCGAGGCCATCCTACAGACCGACTATCAGTCGATCGTCGGTCCGGTGAGCTGGAAGGGCGGTGGCCCGAAGAACCCGGTTCCGAATGTTAGCGTCACGCCGCTGGTGGGCGGACAATGGAAGAAGGGCAAAAAGTTCAAATACGACCTCGACATTGCGTTCAACGGGTTGGCGCCCAACATTCCGATCGACAGCCCGTTCGAAGCGATCAAATATTCATGATGCTCGGCAAGGGATATATTGACGTCCTGATCGTCGACCGGCCCCAGGGCGGCAAAGCCTACACGCCGGCCGAGTTCCGACTTCTACAACACGGATGGGGCTGACTCCCGCCAAGGGATCGGCCTGAATAGGGCGCACTTTGCAGGTCAGTGTGGCTTGGGATATCGGACATCCCATGCTACTTTCAGGCGGTCTCGCGGTCTTGACATCAAAGGAACGCCCCTGACGATGACCAGAGCCTTATTCGTGCGTGATGACCAGGTATTTTCCCTCCAGCTTTCGGCGGCTAGAAGTATTCATCACGGTCGTGGAGTCGGGTGGGGTTGTTGCCGGTGCAGAGCGACTCGGCATTTCCCATCCGTCCGTTAGTAATCACATTAAATCTTTGGAGCGCCCTCATAGGCACGGCCCAGTTCGCACATGCTGGGCTTCTTCGCTGGAAGGCGTTCCATCCCTTCGCCGTGTTGGGTGTGCCATGTTCGATTCTCGGTGGCGTGACTCACCTTCCTCCCACCATCTACCACCCGGTGGTGGGCGCGCTTCTGCTTTATGCCGCGTGGCGTCTCGCCCGCTCCGCGCAGAAGGCGGTTCATACCGACACGAGGGCCAAAACGAGTCGCCGCCCGTGGTAACCGTATTGGCCGCGGCAGTCGTCGGTTTCGCCGCTGGCATTACTGGGATAGGCGGCGGCATTCTGCTCGCCCCTTTGATGCTCGCTCGAAAATGGGGAACGGTCCGCGAGACTGTCGGTGTGTCGGCCGCGTTTAATCTCGTGAACTCGTCCGCCGCACTTGCTGGACTGTGGATGACGTCTCGCGCGTTCGTCGCTCCCCCCTGGCCGTGGTTGCTCGCGGTTATTTGTGGAGGGCGTTTGGCTCATGGCTCGGCATGCCCAGGTTACCCACCTGGGCTGTGCGTTACGCGCTTGCCCCACTTTTGCTAGTCGCCGGAGTGCGTAGGCTGATGGCATAGAGCCATCGGGAGGCGAGCATGAAGGTCAAAACCTTCACGGGCTCACATCGGTTCGCAGTCGATAAGCAGGTCAACGATTGGCTGGCGAAAACGCGCGTTACCGTTCTCAAGACCAACGTCGCGTTCAAATCCCTCCGAAACAGAGGTTGGGATGTCGTAGCCGGAAAGGCAACGCCCGTCGAGCACTCGCGATTGCTATAAGCGTCTGGTATGACGACAAGCCTTTTTCGGAACCACGTCCCGATACTTGGCGTTTCCGGTCAAGCGGCGTTCGCCGAGAGTCGGTTGGACGATGACCGTTCCCTGTGCTGGGTCCCGTTTTTCGCTATAAGTACCCCCGTCTCGAACTCACGCCCAAGAGTTGATTGAATCGTACTCCGCATTATTGAGTGAGGCGGATCATTTCAATTCCAACGGCCAGCGGCTACGAGTGCGGCTGCGATAATTCGGCAAGACAGAGCGAACGACTATCGCTATGGCGTTAGAGACCCCGATGACGAGGGTGACCAATTTTTCGCCGACGAAGGGAATCGCGCAGTCCTTGAGCAAATGCTTGATCGGGGGCGAGCCGAACCGGGTGTGCTCTCGCGAATCGTGAACGGGACACCACGCATACGGGTCGATATCTATCGGTCAGGAAATGGACCATTTATCCGGGTCACGTTACTGGACCAAACGCGACAGTTAAACGCCGAACAAATAGGGAGCTACGTTGCTCGGTTGAGTGAGGGAGATCATTTCAATTCGAGTGGGCAACGGCTTACTTCCGCAGCCGCTATAATAAGGCAAGATCGAGCAAATGTTCACCGGTATGGCAAGAGAGACCTGGACGACGAGAACGATACCTTCTTTGCCGACGAAGGGAATCGCGCAGTCCTTGAGCAAATGCTCGATCGGGGGCGGGCTGATCCCGGTGTACTCTCTCGGATCGTGAACGGGACACCCCGCATACGGGTCGATATCTATCGGGGCGTGGACGGACCGTTTGTACGAGTTACCTTGCTGGATTGAGGTGTTCGTCATTCAGGCATGGTGCATGCAAAACGCCAATTGCAAAAGGCATCGCATCAGGTCAGTGCAAACGTTATGTCCCGCTCAGCGGCGGAAACACATCGACGCTTTTCATCACGTCCCTCACTAACTTTGCGCCCTTCGGAAATCGCGGAAAGGATTCAAACCGCGCTTTGCAACTCGGGCAATGCCAGAAGTGCCGAATGACTTTGTCATCCAAGAGTTCGGTTTCACGCGGGGCGATGATCTCATGGTTGCAGCGAACACAATGTATTCCGAACATGAACATGGGTCGTCTCTTCATCGGCTCTGGTCGTGACAGGGTACCTTGCAAGCCGCTTGAGATAGATCAGGGACATTTCACTTCTGTGACCGATCATCCTTTGGTCGCTCACGTTGGCTTGAAGTCGTTCCCTCCCCCCATTGGCCCGGACTATTGCCCAAGAATTCCTTTATACGCATATCGGATCTCGCCAAGGAGGTGCGTCGTGGGTACGCAACATAACTCCATCAATTCGAAACCACCCGCATCGCCGGTGGGAGAAATTGGATCGGAAATTGGGCAAAAGCCGCATTCCATGGGACAGTCGATTTTGAGCTTATTGCGTACTGCATCGGACAGGCTGGAAAGTGAAACCCAACAATCGTTGGGGGCGGCTCATACTATCTCTCAAGAGCTTCAGGCGGCTAAAGATCGGATCGAGAAGCTAGAGGACGAGGTTCAGCTTTATCGGGCAAAGGCGGAGCGCGCTCAGGGGTGGTTGGAAAAGATCGCCTCGGAGATTGAGGATCGCCTACTCAACCGACCTGAAGCAAAAGATCGGCTTCAGTAACCTTGCCGAGCAGGACTTCGCGGGGGCAAATTCACGGCACGGGATTGGCTCGCATCGCATGGCCAGCCTGACACAGAGGCCGGGTTCTAAGCCTGCCACTCGTATTCGAACTCAGCCCCCGCACACACACTCTGTAAGAGCCGCCAGAAAAGGTGCGGGGGGACTTGTGGAACCTGCGGCCTCGGACCTTACCAATGCAGCCAAGCCGACATCCGCTTTCGGGAAAATCTGGTCCCGCGGCGCTTCCGCGTAGGCTCGTGGTCATCGTTGGAATCGCCGGACTATTAGAAGTGGGCTTACTGTGGGCTTCCTGGGATCGCGCCGCCAATTCAACAAATTGACGATGGCAAATATCATATGCTTCTATTGTCTCACGTCTTGCGATGGTGTGCTGCTTCCAACAGAAAAGAATTTCGACTAAACTGGTTTTTGGAAGGGGGAAACTTCTCGGATGAGTGATTATTCAGAGTCTGAGTTGAAGTCACATTCACGGGGCCAGGACGGCTTTCCGTCGAATGGCAGCGATCCTTTGGATTCTTCGGGGCAGGCTATTCTGAAGTTGTTGCACCGAGCTGCGGATACAGCGGAGACCAACAGCCGACGTGCCCTGGAAACCGCACAACAGATTTCGCGTCGCCTTGAAGCTGCAAGAGCCCGGATCACGGAATTGGAGGGCCACCTTGAGTTTTGTCGAGGCAACTCAGAGCGTGCCGAAGCATGGCTTTACAAAATTGCTTCGGAGATTGAGGAACGCCTAATTCGCGAGCCAGAAGAAAGACGACGAGGGACCTCGGGGCGATCATGAAGCGCTCAGTGCCAACCGATCAATGAGCGAAGAGACAAAGGTGCATCTCGACGGAAGTTCGCCAGCGACCCTCCACAACGGCGCTGTCTCAACGGTTTTTCCGTCGCTGCAAGATGCGGTCATGGCGTGGCACAAACTTAGACCTGAGCTGGCCCAGAAAGCATCGATAAGAATCATTGGCGGGAAGCTCTACGCGGCAGCGGAAATACGCCAGCTCGTCAATGGATCGAGTTCAACTGAGATCTGAGCTACTTTGGCCGAATAAACCTGCGGTGCGATGAGGACATGCTCCATCATGAATGTCCGGGTCATTGCAATAGTCGGCATGCTCATCGCGATTGGTCCGGGAGAACTCAGTTGCGATGCCGCCCCAAGACCTTCCTGGCGAGATAAAGGCTTGCAAGGCAATTGCTGACAATACAGGGCGGTTGAAGTGTTTTGATGCTTTGCTTGCATAGGATTCGGAGCAACCAAAAGCTCCGGACAAAAATCAGACGCAACAGCCCGCAACGGAAAAACAAGCCAATTGGTCAATAGACGAAAAGCAATTGGCTGATGGAAATCGGGATGTTGTCGCGTTGAATTTCTTAGGCGACGATGCCGTTTGCGGTTCTATCATCGAACGAAATGGTCCGCTTAGTGATAGCGCGAAAATGAAGTCGCCTGGTTGGTCAAGCGACCATTGTCCAAAACGCTCTGGTGCTGCGGTCGCTGGCAACCCACAGAAAAACAGTGCCAATGCCGCGCATAGACCAAAACGACGCATACTTTGATGCCCAAAGCTTGGTTGGCATTGCGGCTGATGACAAATCCTACCGCAGCTTTAGATCATTGAGAACGCCAAAAGGAAAAAGGAGCCTTGCGGCTCCTTTTTGATCATTTTCAGGTTTCTTTCAGGCGCTAGACCCGAGCGTCAAGCGATACACCCAAACTAAACGCCTTTTGGCAAGTCGCTCCCTCGGTCCGTTTAAGTGTCTTGGCGATCTTGCCGGCGCGGGTCTTCTTCCGCGCCAGTGACTTCAAGGTTCGCACGTCATCCGTCGTCCACGACCGTCGTTTGCCGTTCTTCATGATAAAGCTTCTCCGAATGGTTGGAACACTGGCGCGTTAGCAGAGGCTCGCGTGTTAGGAAAGTGAATTTTAGTTCAAATATCGACCCCTCGTGGAATAGACCCCGCAATGCAAGTCCATAAAGTCAAAAAGTCCGGTGAAGTACACTCTACCCATACCGTTTTCGGATCACCCGCTTTTAGAACCAGTTAAGCCGATCCAGGTTCGTCAGCCGCACACGTTCGTCACTGGTCAATGTGACGGTAACGGGGTCATCATGGATGGAGATGAATTCGAGCGCGCCTCGTCATGATCATGGATAATCTCGTGGGTGGAGGTTTTATCTGCGCAGGACGCATGTCGGGAACAGACATGTGTCCGACCAATACGGTGGTCTGCCCAATGATATTTAACCCACTAGATCTTGCAGCCGAGGCCGACGACGCATGGACTGAAGAGTTGTGATCGAGGGCAATCCAAACTGTCGCGCGTTTAATGCGCTCTGGGTGGTCGAACCGGCCTCGGAGAGCAGCCGCGGCGTACTAAGACGTCCTAGGCAGCCAAGGTTTATGGCGATTACTTCAGGATGTCGGACAGGCGAACGATGAGGCTCGTCGAGTGGAAGATCGTTGTCGAACGTCGTCTCGATTACGGAACTTTGGGCTAATTGAGTGATTGCGCTTAAAAGGCTTACGAGGAGGATTCGCTGTGCGACCTTTACTAGTGGCGTCCAGCCTAGTCATCACGCTTGCGACCGTCCAATCATTGATTGCCCAAAGTTCTAGTCCGGAGGAGTCAGCCGCGCGAGCGACCATGCAGTCGCAGACGCCGGGTGGAACGTGGGCTGTAGTAGAGACCCAGGTCAAAAATACTCTTGAGCAGGCAGGCTTCAAAAATATCCGTGTTATGCCGAGTTCCTTTGTCGTCCAAGCCGAGAAGAACGGAAAATCGCTGACGCTGGTAATTAATTCTGATGGAAAAACTGTCAGCTATCTCCCAGTTTCATCGGGCCCTAGCGAAGAAGAAAAGGACGCTGATAAGGTTCTCGGTAAATAGTGCGCGCTTGAGTGTTGGAATTCGAATCCTCACGGTACGTCGTTGGGGACTCAATTAATCAACGCGACCAAGATTGCAGCAACAGCAA
This sequence comes from uncultured Alphaproteobacteria bacterium, assembly GCA_963818155.1. Taxonomy (GTDB): domain Bacteria; phylum Pseudomonadota; class Alphaproteobacteria; order Rhizobiales; family Xanthobacteraceae; genus BOG-931. The sequence continues at coordinate 37,941 of CAWFRC010000008.1, read as the reverse complement.
CGGCAGCCATGATGTCGGGCGAGGCGATCGTATCGTGTTGCGATGCGCTGTCAGTTTTTGAGCTTTCAGAACACACATGCCAGGGTTTCTGCAGGTCGCTCGCTGAAGCGCCTCCGGCGGGCGTTAACTCATCCCGCGAGCGTCTGTAGGCGACAAGATTTCGGGGGGTCGTCGCTCGGTTTCCGGTCGCTCATTCTCACTGGTGGTAATAGCACCGCGTTTGTGGGCGGCGGCGTCTTGAGCGGCCTTCAGGCAGGCGTTCACGGCGTCCCGCAACGACGTCACATACTCGTCGGCGCCCAGGGCAGCTCTGACTTTCTGATCTGACATGACAGGATGATCCGATGGCCACAAAGCGACAAGGAGCCGCGCGTCGCCAACGCGCTGCCGTAATCGCTTAAGCAGGAAACGTAGGGGTGACGTGTGGCCGCTCATGTCGAGATAGCAGACGCAGACCATTGGGACGCCCTCCCTATTAAATTCACCGATCGCGTTACGTGACACTGCCTCATGCGCAACGATTTCTGCGCCCAAGCCATGCTTCTCCAAGAGTTGCGCCAGGATGGCAGCCGTTGCGTCGTCCAGTGGGCCTCGGCCGGCGACGCATTGGATCGGCTTTTCGTCGCGCCAGCTGGCGGGAAGTTTCAAGCTCTCGGGCATCGCTGCAGAGGGAGCCGGATGCTTGGGCAAATTCTGAGCGGCGCTTCTGTCCGGGGACGCTTTGGCCAATGGTGCGGTCCCCGGGTCCACGTCGTCGTAATCCGCCAATTCCGTGACCAGGGTCGTCACTGCCTTCTCGATGCGCTCCACTTGGGGGCGGGTGAGCACTCCGCGCGCTAGATCTTGGGCCGCTAATTCCAATCCCTTCAACGCGACCTCATCGTAGTACGACGAAAGTGACATCTCCTTGAGCAATTCTTCCGCATGCTCCTGCACCTCGTCTGGGTCGCCGGCCAGCACTCGCTGGTAGAAGTTCTCGACTCTGGTGAGTGCGGGCTGGTCGCCGAAAAGCACATTCAGAAATTCGAGTTGCTTCACGTGCCGGCCCAGCACAACGAGGCAGAGCGTCAGCGGAGTCGAGAGGATCAGGCCAACCGGTCCCCAGAGCCAACCCCAAAAGATCGCCGAGATGACAACCGAGATGGGTGACAAGCCGGTGCTGCGCCCGTACAGCATCGGCTCAACCAACTGTCCAATGATGGGTTCAGTCAGGAGAAATAGTGCAGCTACCCAAAGCGCTAAGGACCAGCTGGGATCGACGGCAGCCGCAAGTAGGATCGGGACGCCCGCAGCCACGTAGCTACCAATGTAGGGAACGAAGCGCATCAACGCGGCGATAACGCCCCACAGCAACGGACTGGAAGCCCGATGAAATAGAGCCCCGCTGCGATGATCACACCAAAGGCAGTGTTGATACCTAACTGGATGAGAAAGAACCGGCTTAGCCGCCGGGCGGCGTCATCCATGGCAAGGGTGGTGCGGTGTAAATCGCGAGAGCCAAATAGCCTGATGACCCGGTCTCGGAGGTCATCCTGCTGCATGAGGATGAAGATGGCCACGATGAAGATGATCGCTGCAGCGGCTAGGGGATGCAGCACCGGCGTCAAGATTCTCGTGGCCAAGGCCACCGGATCAAGCGGCTGTTGACGAACTTCCACGGGAATGGGCGTTTGTTCTGGTGGCGCGGCTTGCTCACCCGCGGGCGACTGAGGTGGAGGAACCATCTGGTCTGCTCGACCAAGCGTCCCGCGAAAACGGCTCGCGACCTCGGCAATACGTCCGAGCGTAGCCTTGCGGAGAACATCGACCTTCTTTTCGATCGTGGTCTGATATAACGGCAGATCGCTGGCAACTTCGACAATCTGGCTACCAAGCAGGGCCCCCACGCCACCAATAATCGCGAGCGCTAGTCCCACTGAGAACACAACAGCGACGACACGCGGAATCCGAAGCCGCCGCAGCGTCCCTACCAGCGGTGACAGTACGAAGCTCAGTAACACCGCCACGGTGATGGGCAGTAGGATATCCTTGCCGAAATAGAGCGCGGCGATAACCGTCACTCCTACCGCCAGTGCGGTCAGGGTGTGATAACTCGGAGTCGCCGGGGGATCGACGTGGGGGGGCGAGGGCGAATTAGGAGTTATTTCGGCCACGGCTGGATCCGTTCGCGCACAGCCCCTCGGCAGTAACGCCCGAGAAGCTTAAACGGTCCGATCCGAGATTTCATTCAGACTGACAATAAAGCTCGGCCTCATCATACCAGCTCGGTGTGAATTCTCAGTCCTCAGCGTTGGGCGCTCAACGAGACCCGCCTCGCTCAGAAACAGTGACGCCCGAATTCATGCACTCACGTGACGCTTTAAGTCGTTCGCGCTTAGCCATTCCGCCAGTTTCGACCAACGCCGTCGGCCTGAGATGTTGCGAACCGCGATGGCGACGGCCTTCTTCTGCCCAACCAGAACCACGAGCCGCTTGCCGCGCGTGACGCCGGTATAGAGCAAATTACGCTGCAACATGGCATAGTGCTGCGTCATGACCGGAATTACCACGGCGGGGTATTCCGAGCCTTGGCTCTTGTGGATGCTTGCGGCGTACCCCGGCACCAGGGTGTCGAGCTCGCCAAAGCCATAGGTGACTGAGCGCCCGTCGAAGCTGACACTTAGTTCGCCTTCGTCAGGCTCAACGTCCGCCACAAACCCGATGTCGCCATTGTAGACCTCCTTGTCATAGTCGTTCTCGATCTGCATGACCTTGTCGCCGGGCGCAAAGGTCCAGCCGAATCTCTCGACCTTGCGATCGCCCGCCGGATTCAATGCGGCCTGCAGTTCGATGTTGACGGAGCGTGCTCCAACGCCACCGCGGTTCATCGGGCAGAGAACCTGGACATCGCGGATTGGATCGAGACCAAAGCGGCGCGGGATGCGGGTTTTGACCAACTCGATGATGCGCGCAACCGCGGTCTCGGGATCGTCAGCCTCGACGAAATAGAAGTCGCTCTCGGCTTCAGGTCTTCGAAGATCGGGAATGACACCTTGATTGATGCCGTGGGCCTTCACGACGATCTGACTTTGGGCCGCCTGCCGGAATACTTCGGTGAGGCGCACAACCGGCACGGCGCCGGATGAGATGACATCGGCCAGCACTTGACCGGGACCGACCGAAGGAAGCTGATCGATGTCGCCAACGATCAAGAGGGCGGCCGTGTCCGGCACAGCCTTCATGAGCGCCTGCATCAGCATGACATCGACCATGGAGGTCTCGTCGACAACCAACAAGTCGCAGTCGAGCGGGTTGTCATCGGCACGCTTGAAGCCACCGCCCTTGGGGTCGACCTCAAGCAGCCGGTGGATGGTCTTGGCCTCGAAGCCAGTTGTCTCGGTCATACGCTTAGCGGCACGACCGGTCGGAGCACAAAGCAGAAGGTTGATGCCCTTCGCCGAGAGGATGCGCAGAATGGCATTAACGATGGTTGTCTTGCCAACGCCGGGGCCACCGGTCATGACCAACACCTTGGACATCAGTGCGAGCCGGATCGCGGCGACCTGGCTTTCGGCAAGGGCAAGACCGATACGCCCCTCGACCCACGGCAAGGCCTTGTCCGGATCGATCGAGGCCCAGGGCAGCTTTCCATTTGCCAGCTGCATCAGCCGCTCGGCGATGGTGCGCTCCGCGCGATGCAAGCCGGCCAGAAATACACACGGTGTTTCGCCAACCCGCTCGGCGACCACCGTGCCCTCATGCAGCTCCAGATCGAGCGCAGTGCGGATGAGTTCCTGCGGAACCTCGAGCAGCTTTTCGGCAAGCGGTATCAGCTCTTCTGTCGGCAACCCGCAATGTCCCTCATCCATCGCCTCGGTCAGCGCATAGGAAATTCCCGCGCGGACCCGCACCATGGCGGCCTTCTCGATTCCAAGCTTCATGGCGATCGCATCGGCCGTCTTGAAACCGATGCCCCGGATGTCGCGCGCCAGTCGGTACGGGTTTTCGGTCATGACTTGGATGGCGTCAGGACCGTAGGTCTTGTAGATGCGGACCGCCCGTGCCGTACCGACGCCGTGGCTGTGCAGGAACACCATGATTTCCCGCACTGCCTTCTGCTCGGCCCAGGCAGCGGTGATGCGGCTGGCTCGTATCGGTCCGATGCCATCGACCTCACGCAGTCGGTCTGGCGTCGCCTCAATAATGTCGAACACCTTCTCGCCAAAAGCGCGCAGGAGCTTCTTGGCGTAGGCCGGGCCGATGCCCCGGATCATGCCGGAGCAGAGGTACTTCTCGATGCCGTCGGCCGAAGTTGGGGGCGATGTCCGCAGGAACCGCGCCTTGAACTGCTGGCCGTGCGTCCGATCGTTGACCCATTCGCCTGACGCAGTGATCCACTCCCCGGCTGCGACGGCTGCAGCGTGACCAACAACGGTTATGACATCACGATGCCCGCGCGCCTTGGCCCGCAGCACGCAAAAGCCATTCTCAACATTATGGTACGTGACGCGTTCGACGAGACCGGCAAGAACTTCTTGCGACCGATTCTCGGAGGGGTGTTTCATACTTTGAACAGCCGCGATTCGGGCCAAAATGTTGCAGCATACATCAGCGCAACAGTTAGATTGCTTCGCATCTCCGCGGCGAGTAGGCGTTCGAGCGCTGGTGGACACGCGTAGTGTTTCTGTGCAGTTCTTTAGCCCACCTTCCGGTTGCCAGCGAGCGGAGTGCGGGAATTAAGAACTCGTGCGTTGCGGTAGTCCGATTCACGCTCGAAATCGATCGCGACAGCGTCGCTCGCGGGAAATGTCTGTTCGAGCGCTTCGTCGAGTAGCCCATCAAGATGGGCCAGCGCGCTTGAAGACGCTCTATGCGGCTTATGTTCGATAGGCATGACTTGAAAGACCTTCTTCAACTCCTTCTAGGGTATATATGCCTGATCTGGCGAAATGCTGGCGCTCAAAAAATCACGAGCGCGGTGGCGTCTTGGAGGGCGACTCATGCGCGGCATACGGTCAATCCCTTTTGAGAGCCCGGAGACGGCCCGCATCGACCATTTGCAGCCATCAATCGGCGGGCTTCCCGTCCACTTTCAATCGACGCACGAAGCGGCTCTCGATGTTGTCGATCTTGCCGATCTCAAACGCCGCACGCTGGAACTGACATGACGGTACAAGTCGAGGCAGTCGATTTCTTTGCATTCGACAACAGCTACGCCCGGCTGCCGGACCGATTCTTTGCGCGGCTCCCGCCCACTCCCGTCACTGGGCCCCGTCTAGTTCGGCTGAACGAGAAACTCGCCTGGCATCTCAGGCTCGATCCCGGAATGCTTGCCGCGCCGGAGGGTGTGGAGATTCTCGCGGGCAACCGGGTGCCCAAGAGAGGCGAGCCGCTCGCCATGGCTTATGCCGGCCACCAGTTCGGGACTTTCGTACCTCAACTCGGTGATGGACGTGCCATTCTTCTCGGCGAGGTGATCGATCGCGACGGCGTGCGCCGCGACATCCAGCTCAAGGGGGCAGGCCCAACGCCGTTTTCCCGGCGGGGCGACGGACGCGCCGCGCTCGGGCCGGTCCTGCGCGAATACATCGTCAGCGAGGCAATGGCGGCGCTCGGGATCCCGACGACCCGAGCGCTCGCTGCTGTGGCGACCGGCGAGCCGGTTTGGCGCGAGACGCCTTTGCCTGGCGCGGTACTGACCCGCGTCGCGTCGAGCCACATTCGTGTCGGCACCTTCCAGTTCTTCGCGGCGCGTGGAGATTTGGATGCGATCCGGCGCCTCGCTGATCACGTCATCGCGCGGCATTACCCAGAGGCGGTTGACGCCGCGAACCGGTACCGCACCCTCCTCGACTTGGTGATCTCGCGCCAGGCAGCGCTGATAGCGAAGTGGCTGCTCGTCGGCTTCATTCATGGCGTCATGAACACCGACAACATGTCGATTGCGGGCGAGACCATCGACTACGGTCCCTGCGCCTTCATGGACATCTATCACCCAGAGAGGGTCTACAGCTCGATCGATGGCATGGGGCGCTACGCTTATGGCAACCAGCCACGCATCGCCCAATGGAACCTCGCCCGTCTGGCGGAGACGCTGTTGCCGCTGCTTGCAGAGGACAAGGACGCTGCCGTCAAAGAGGCGCAAGAGGCAATCGACGCGTTCACCACCGGCTTCGAGACGGCCTATTCCGCGGGCATCAGCCGCAAGCTCGGCCTGTTCCGACCGCGGCCGGACGATCTGTCCCTGGCACAAGACCTCCTGGAGCGCATGGCTCGCAACGGCGCCGATTTCACCTTGACGTTCCGGCGGCTGTGCGACGCCGCTGCCAGCCCCGACGGCGACGCGGGTGTGCGCAGCTTGTTTACCGATCCGAGCTCCTTCGACGATTGGGCGATGAGATGGCGCCATCGGCTCACAGAGGAGGGTGGAGAAGCGAGCGAACGACGGGCGGCAATGCGCGCGGCCAACCCCGCTTTCATCCCGCGCAACCATCTGGTGGAAGAGGCGATCTACGCGGCGGTGAACTTTGGGGATTTCCACCCCTTCGAGAGTTTGCTGGCGGTGCTCTCCATGCCTTACGAGGATCAACCGGCCTTCAGCCGCTGCGGCGGTCCGCCTCTGCCCGATCAAGTCGTGCACCAAACTTTTTGCGGCACTTGACCAGGGAGATGGCAAGAACAGCGGCCGCTCTGAAGCGAAGGAACAACAATTGGTCGCTCGGCAAGCGAGGCTTGGTGAGTTTATCCACGAGGGAAGCCCACCATTCAACAAATCGCTCGAGGTTCTCTGCGAAGATCATAACGGCACGTACGTTCTGCTCTTGTGCCAATTCCGGGATGGCGTATGGCAAAACGCAAAGACGCGGAGAGCCATTGAGGCTGAGGTAATTGGCTGGCGTCCGCTCCCCTCGCTCCCCGCGAGCCGATCGCGGGAGAGCCCCGATGGACTTCTCTGTCGGGGCTCTCTTGCCGGTGGGCCCGCGCCGAACTTATTCCGCCCACCATATCGCACAGGATCGCCAGCTCTTGGTGATCGTGACGCCTTCGTCGTTCATTGTTACTACCGGCTGCGACCTTGGCTTGGAAGGCTGTCCGTTGTTCCCGCGGACCAAGATGGAGAAGGAACACGTAAAAAGGCTTGGCGACAAGGCGAAAGGCGCAGATAACGACACCGCCGGCAAGGTCTCGGGTGACAAGGGACTAGAGGTGCAGAGGGCAAGGTCGATAAGGCGAAGGGTGATGTTCACAACGCGGCCGGTGATGCCAAGGATGCCGTGAAGAACGTCGTCAGACCGTAGTCAAGTTGGAACAAATGATTTATCGGGGACCGCTTCGTAGCGAGCGGTCCTTCTTTTTTGGCCCTTGGGAAAATCCAGACCGGGCCCGACACTGTTAGGCGATTGCGATCTGATTTTCGGTGCTTAATTCTCCTGGACCCTCAAAGCGTATTTTGTGATTTGCAGCGACTTAGAGAGGGGCTGCATGATCGAAATATGGGCGACAAGCCGAACATACCGTCAGAGCCGGAAGTATCCCTACGTGTGGGACTCTCTGCAGCACCGGAAGCCGACGTTTTGGCAAGCCCACGCTACACTCTCCCTACCGACCTGGACGCTGCGATCAGTGCTACCGCTTGGAAAACTCAACGCCGTACGGGCCGCTTTTAAAGCAGGTGTGACACCCGCGAGGATCGCCCAAGAATTCGGAATTTATGAACCGAAGTGCAAAAAGCGTTGGCTCGCAACGCCGCTAAATGAAGCCGAAGTAACCGGCCTTTACGCCAATACAGTCATTGATGCAAACCGACCTGCGCAATGAGCACGTACCCGAGCTATTCCGGCTGAGGGTATTTCGCCTCGATGCTTACGCGACATTCCGGATTTCCGCAGACTTCGCCCATCACCTTACCCCCACCGGGAAGAGAGGCGTCTAATGCCTTATACCGTTGCCAGCCCTTCGGCCTTCCCTTCGCGTACAGACCGCACCAAGCACAGTGATGGGAAGCACCCTCCTGCAACGGTAGATATTCGACCGTTGTGCGGTTCGCCCGTTCAGCTTTTGCTGCCAGCGATTCTACCAATTTGAGCATAATCGTTAGATGGGGTGGCTGCCGGTAAACTCAAACCCCAGCCGGGACGCAGCATCACGATGCGGTGGCAGTCGTCGGCAAGATATCGGCATTGGAACGTGAAATGAGTACACCAGTTGACAGGTAGTACCCATTAAACCTTTAGGCGGGACGAAACATGGCGAAGGAAACCAGACCTTTGGAAGTTTTGAATACGCGGACGAAGCAGGCTTTTGAGGAGACGAAAGAGGCAACAGAGCGAATGAAGCAATCTGTTGAGGAGACAAAAGTGCAGGCACTCAGCGCCATGGACACTTATTTTGAGTTCCTCAATCGAGCGATTTCGTCGTTTCCGTCTGGGGGAACGGAGTTCGGTGAGAAACTAAAGACGTTCTCTGAGAAAAACGTAATCACCACCCATCAATTTGTGCGGCGACTGGGCCAGGCTAAAGACTTTCAGGAAGTGTTTCGCCTACAGGCCGAGTTCATGCAGACTTAAATGCAAACTTTCGCGGAACAAGCAAAGAGCCTGGCCGAAGCTTTTGCAAAAACGCCAGCGAGCGAAGTCAAAATGCCCGCCTTCAAGAGTTCTCTCGAATAGCTGAGGCATGTACTCACAAATTCGGAAGCCGAACTTTCTGTATTTCTGAGCAGACTATTGCTTATCCACCAACGAATTGGCGTGGCGCAGCCGGTCACGGTATGCACAGCGCTAGCTTGCGTGCAGGTGAACGCAATGAACGACAACGTATATGCCAGAGACCCATCGGTCGTACGCCAACGTGTGAGCAAATTGACGCGGCGGACGAGTATCGGCATCCTGAAAAAGCGGGTACTGATGGCGACTGACTTAGCTTCGGTCATTCCCAGGCCTGGTTTCTTTTGGGCCAACGATCAGCGCCAGTTGCGCAAGCCGGAGACGCTTTTCAGGCCAGCGCCGCAGCTGCGGGCGCCCTTGAGGCCCCCCCGCTTCTCGCCGGAATGACTGCACCGCCGGGCATGGCGTCCCCGCCGGCATTTTCCAACCGCTCTTGCACGGATTTTATCAGATCATCCCAGCTCTGGGCGAAGGAGGCGACGCCCTGCTGTTCCAGCACATCGGCGACGTCCCCCAAATCAACGCCCAACTTGGCAAGGCTCGCCACAACCGCGGCTGCCTCCGCATAGCGGTTGGTAACCGCATCGGCTATCGCGCCGTCATACATTTCAACCGCAGCAAGGGTGGCTTTCGGCATCGTGTTGACCGTATCGGACGCAACCAACTCCGTAACATATCGCGTCGCGGGGAAAGCTTTGTCCTTAACACCCGTTGATGCCCATAGCAGGCGCTGGAGTTTCGCGCCTTGCTCTGAGAGCACCTTCCAACGGTCAGAGGACCGGGCGGCCGCATAAATCTCGTAGGCCAACCGAGCATTCGCCAACGCGGCTTGCCCAGACAATCGGCGCAAATCGACTCTCAGGGACGGATCGGCGTCTCCAATGTTCCTCAGCCGCCGGTCCACTTCCGTGTCCACACGGCTGACGAAGAATGATGCAACGCTCTCAATGCCGGCGAGCTCTTCTCCTTTCGCCGCCCGTTGTTCTAGTCCTGTCATGAACGCGTCAAGCACGGCCCCGTATCGATCAAGCGAGAAGATCAGCGTTACATTGACGCTGATACCGTCCGCCAGGCTTTTGGTGATCGCAGGCAGGCCAGCGCGGGTAGCTGGTATTTTGATGAAGAGATTAGGTCGATCGACCAGCCACCATAGACCCCGCGCCTCTGCCGCGGTTCGCTCGGCATCTCCGGAAATCCGCGCGTCCACCTCAATCGACACGCGCCCGTCACGCTTGCCGCTGCGCTCATAGACCGGACGCAGAACATCGCATGCGGCCCGAACATCCCAGGCGGTCAGTAGCCGTAAAGCCTCCCCAATTGCCGTTCCTCGCAGGGCAAGTTCGCGAAGCTGTTCGTCATATCCAGAACCTGCACTAATCGATTTGGAAAAGATGGTCGGATTGGTCGTAACGCCGACGATGGTGCCGTTCGCGACCATCCATTCCAGCTCGCCCGATTGCAGCAAGGGTCGGCTGAGATCGTCCAGCCAGACGGAGGTGCCCGAGTTCGCCAACCGTTCAAATGAATTCATCGATTTGTTTCCATTTCGCCTGCGGTGGGCTGGACAGGTTCCCTAGGGCCGCCGCGCTCTTAAAGGTCATCGCTAATTGAACGCTCGAATGCGTGGATCGCTCCCGCGTCCTTCGCGCGAAACATTTAGCGCCGCGCTGCGAAAATGACGCGAATGGCCCGAAGCGGCGGTTCGCTGTTTGCGACGGTATGGGGGTCAAGCCAAGACAGTCGACATGATCGACTTGAAACGGAACACTAACTCGCACTTGCCGGGGTCAGGCGTTGCCGCCAGCAACTCCGCCGCTGGCTTCGATTTCAGCAACGAGTATCCGCACGCCCGCCATATATCCGTCGAGCCACAGCTTCACGTCCGGATGATCAGGCGGGAAGCCCCTCTTCCGGTGTGCATCCTCGTGTTGGCTCTCGCGGACCACGTCGAAAGCAGCTTCCCATTTTTCCTTTGGCATCGCCACGATCTGCATCGCCACGCGTTCGACGCTTGCCTTGGTGGCCTCGAACGCCTCTCGCTGCACCGGGGTCATCTCCGGCAACGCCAGCGTTTTGTCGTCTTTCTGGTTCGACACTGGCGACCCTCCTGGGCTGCGCGCTGTGCTGTCCGTATCGCTCCATGCTCGCCTACCCTGAAACCGAACGATCGGGCCCTGGTTGTTTGATGGAAGCAATCAGAGGCTATGCCAATGGAACGCCCGCCCCTCGCCGAGCAGCGAAAGCGCAATTTCGGCTCGAGCGTGACCGCATAAAGTTCGGATCGCTAGGCGCCGCGTCAGAGGTTCGTAAGATGGCGCGTAGATACGGCGGCGCTGATCGAACTGCTCAAACGAAAGCCCCTTCCCCTTTCCGTCGCGACCGCGCGATTCTGCTTGCGGAGGGGGAAAATCCAATCGCGCGCTGTCTGATGTTCAATCTCCGAGTTGAGCTCGGCTCCGAACAGGATGACAATCGAGGTAATCCACATCCACATCATCAAGCCGATGGCGGCCCCGAGCGAGCCATAGGTGGCGTCGTAGTTGGCGAAATGTGCCAAATACCAGGAGAGCAGGGCGGATGCCGCAAGCCAGGCAAGTGCCGCTACCACGCTGCCGACGCTGATCCATTGCCAGCGCGGCTCCCGTCTGCTGGGGCCGAAGCGGTAAAGAACCGCCAAGCCGATGATGATCAGTGCCAGAAGCAGCGGCCAACGCAGTCCCCGCAGAAGGAAATCGGTCATGGCGTGCAAGCCCAAGTAATTGAGGGCGATCGGCATGATAACAACGGCGCCGAGAGCAAGCAGAAAGGATGCGATGGCCGCCAGCGTGAAGCAGAGCGAGACGAGGTTCAGCTTGATAAAACCGCGCTTTTCCTTTTCTTCATAGACGACATTGAGGGCATCAAGGATTGCCTTCATTCCGGAATTCGCGCTCCACAGAGCAACGGCCAGCCCGATGACGAATCCGAAGCCGAGCTTGGCATCTCCCTTTGCAGCCAGCCGATCGACCTGGTCCCTGACGATACTCATCGCGCTTTCGGGCAAAAGACCTGCGGCCGCCGACAAATGTTCGCTGATTGTCGAGGCTTTAGCGAACAGGCCATAGAGCGAGACCATGGCCGTGACTGCGGGAAACAGGGCGAGCAGCCCGTAAAAGACCACGCCGGCTGCTACCGCCAGGAGGCGGTCTTCTCCGATACGCTCGTAGGTCCGCCACAGGATGTCTTTCCAACCCCTCCACGGAATCTGCCACGGCGAGGTGGCATGCCGGCCCCGGCCCGGCTGGAGCGCGCGCCCCTGTTGCGCGGCCCGGGGCTCTTCAGGACTTCTGGAAAGGACCTTGGCAGACCGTCGTGACTGAGCTCGATATAAGCGGCCGAATTCGGCCGCGTACACCGCTGCGACCAATCCGGCCGAGCACAGAATGGGCAAGACCACAGAGGGCCCGGCGCGCGAGCGGAGGGCTTCTTCGGCCATAGTCTTTTGTTCATAGAGGCCGGTGAAAGCGACCCAGGAGCCAGCCGATACCGAGGGCCACAGCGGCGGCCGTATAAGGCTGGGTTTCGATCGATGTCCGGAGCCAATTGTCAAAGCCGGCCGCACTCTCGCGAGCAGTATCTGCAGCTTGGCCGTATAAGTCCTGCGCTGTTCCGGTCGCCTGGTCCAGCTTGCCTTGAAGTTGGGTTTTGGCGTTGCCGAGGACGGCGCCTGCTCCTTCTTCAATCTTGCCGCCAATATTCTTGGCCGTGCCAGAGATACGATTCTCATCCATGGCGGTGCTCCTTTTCACAGATGGGCTGTTGTCGATCATCTGAGATCAGGGATGCAACGTGGGGCCTAAGGGCAATGTTCCGGCTGTATGCTTCATCAGCTATCGCCCACAAAGCCACGGCACGGCTGTGAAAAAGGCCCTGATACCTCGCCGGTGAACTTCAATGTGCTTGATCAAATAATTTCGTCAGGCGGCTGCTCGCGCCGGCTTTCCTGCGCCAGCTGAGACGCGAGGAAACCAAGCACTGCGATGGGGATCACCCGCTGCCAGCCGATGTGACGCCCCACCTGTATGGCTATTTTCAGCATTTGGGGGTCCAAGAGCGCGGGGGCCCGCCGACTACGAGCCGCCCGTTCCAAAATGGCGCGTTTCCGAGCTCGAGCCCGGCTCAGCGTGGCGGCGGCCCAGCAGCACGCGGCAATCGTCAGAAAAACGCCGGCGGTGGCGAGGCCTCCGAAGACTGGTCCGAACTCGACCGCTGCCCACGCGTAACCGCTGACACAGAGAAAAATGAACGTAACGAGCGCGGCAATGACGGCGATGCACGAAAGGATCAAGAAGTTCGCAGTCAAGCCAGTCCTTTCCCTGAACCAAAGACTTCCGGTCTGCTGCCAGTTCGCAAACATGCAAGGGCCTCGATACCGCGATGCATTCCCGTCCGTTTTTGATGAACCGAGCTTGAGGAGGTTCGTTCCGCTGGGGGTGTGGTGATCCGCGGTATGCTCCGCTACCTCAGCTCGCCGTCATCTGAGATCGAGCTATGGCTCCATTGCCCGCATTAAGTGAACACGCGGCAACCCCTTCGGGTCGTGGGCGCTGACTTCCAACCTCATTGGTTTAGAGAAACCGTCAAGTCGTCCGCCAAAATGAGCGGCCAGAGGACAGCAGCGCCGCGGCTGCGGTGTAACGATTTACCTTCGTTCCGAAGACCAAGGAAAGTTAATATAGTGATCGCGGGTGTCAAAACAGATGTTTCCGTACATTCTGAGATAGAGAGCGCGTTTCTGCGGATCACGGTAAACGGCGCCGGGGTCTGCCACGTCCCGTTCGTAAGCATCGAGATTCTGCAGAGTAAGCGCCCGCGGCAGGATATCGATTGCCTGGGGAATACTCTTGCCTTGTAGCCAATCGGCGGCATGCTGCCCCATCGCGTAGCTGAAAATCGGAGAGGCTAGGCTCACGCTCGCCTTGTAAGGGCCGCCCGATCGGATCTCCGCTACAGCTGCGGGCTCGCCGTCGATGCCACCCAGAAACTGATCTGGCTGGGTCTTACCGGCTTCCCGCAGCGCAGACAGCGCGCCGAGCACGACTGTATCTGCCCCTAACACGACATCGATGTCTGGATTGGCCAGCAGTACAGTCTTCATCATCGCGGCTCCGCCGGCTTCATCCACCGTCAGTGGAGAAATATCGGCTACGATCACCACCCCGGGCATTTTTCTGAAGACGTCGCGCATGGCTGTAAACCGGGGGGCCAGAAACTGCAGGCTATCATGCGTAAGCAGCACTACCCGCGCCCTTCCGCCAAGCCGGGTATTGATAAAATCCGCTGCCTCGTCAGCCAGCACTTTTCCCGTAAGATATTGCGGGGCATTCAGCAGCGACGTCGCCGGCGGTGGAACCACCGTGCCCACATACGCGCCGGACCAGATCAGCTCCTGCAGATGTCGAGCAATGGAGGGTGTGTCAACAGGCGCGACAACCACGGCGCCGACCTTTGCATCGTTAAAGCCTTTGACCTGCTCAATCATTTTTGCAGCATCGTTGTCAGCTTGAGCGATCTTGAACATCAACCCCCGGTCTTCGGCAGCCAGCGCTAACCCACGAGCGACGCCTTGCATGAATTTCCGTTGGTTGTCCTGCGCAAAACCAAGTACGTGCCGAAGCCCCGAAGGAGGGTTGCAGACGGCAGCACCAGGATCAAAGGGCGGCAAGACAATCGGCCGTATAATTCCAGGCGGCCCATCCAGAGGCGCGGCGCCGGAGCCAATGGCGACAAGGTTCGCTAAAATGAGCGCGATCGATCTGACCGTTTGTCCTGTGATATGCAGCATGTCTAGCTTTCGCCAGTAGATGGAAATGAAAGCCTCGCGCCGGTTCCGGGATGACGTGGAAAGTAGTCGATCTCGGCGCCGATGGTCCGCGCCATTGCCGACACGATCCGGGTGCCTAAGCCCGTACCTTGGCGGGACCGCCCGTACGACCAATTCCGTCGTCTTCAACTACAAGCTCACTTTGTCCATTAGCCACGCGTTTCAGCTTTACGCGCACTTCGCCGGAACCAGTTGGATATGCATATTTGAAGGCATTGGTGACCCACTCGGTGACTATCACCCCGAGATTCACGCTCGAAATCAGTCTTAAGCTTCACTGGTTCGAGCTCGTAACGTATAGATGCGCCGTGCCCCTCCCTGCGCAGGGCTACCTCCATGTTTTGCAAAAGGCTCGACAAATATTCGTCGAGATCGACCACGCTCGTGTTTCCCGATGCATAAAGCCGTTCATGAACTGACGCTACCGCGTGGATCCGGGCCTCGGTTACATTGAGTGCTTCATTTGCCGTACGATCGCTAACGCATTTCGATTGCAATCGCACCATCGAAGCCACAAGAGCCAGACTGTTGGCGACACGATGATTAACTTCCGAAAGCAGGCCTTCCGCGCGGTCGCGGGCCCGCACGAGCGCTGCCGTTCTGTCGTTCACACGCTGCTCGAGCGAGGAATTGAGGAACTGCACCTCATCGCGAGCTCGCGAAATTTCGCCCGCGTAGCGGAAGAGGGTGAAGATGACGCCTCCCACAACGGTCACGATAACTAATCCGCCGATCGTGGATAAAAGTCGCAGGGAAAGGGCGTTGCGCCTTTGCTCGGCAATGCCGGCAGTCAAGCTTTCGTCTGCATTGCGAATGATGCTTGATAGGAAGACATTGGCTTCATCCATCAGCGCCTTGCCGCGATTGGTGCTGAATTCGGTGAGCGCTTCGTTTTCCTTAAACTCGGTTCTTAAGGCGATGGTGCGATCCATCTCGGTAATCTTGTCGCTGATGATATTGGAGAGCCGGGTAAGCAGGTCGTCTCGAGCGGACCCTGCCAAAAGCTGCTGCACACGTGCGAGGCTATCATCAATGTGCGCTTTGGCGCTGTCGTAGGGCGCGAGATAGATCTCATTGCCGCCGATTAAAAAGCCGCGTTCGCTTGACTCTGCGCTTTGCAGCGCGCTGCGCAACTCAACCGCCGCGATGCGGAGGTCCCGGAGGCTGCTCGCTTCATCGAAATAAATCTGTGCTCGCTCGCCAAGCCAGACCGTCATTCCGATGATGCCAAAGAGAACGAGAAAGCCGACGCTCAAGAGGAGGACGGTGAAATTCACGACAAAACGGGGTGAAATCGGCATGACCGTTAAGAGTTTGCCGAAGGCCGTTCGGGGCCCTCTTGAGCCGCCCACAATAACATTTTCGAAGTCAAGAGGCCTGGTGACATTTGGGCGTGCAGGCTAATCCGGCAATCCATCAAATCTCGATGCCACACCTTGGTACAGCCTACTTTTGTCTCGTGAGCAGCGATGGACCTTGGCGTCGCCTCGCTGCATTGCACAGAGCTGATATTGAAGCGGGTGCGCCTTCGTTGCTTCGCTAATGCCACCGCACATCATCAGCTCCAATTAAGCCCACTCTCGAAGAGCGGTTTGAACTTGCGTCGGGCTATAGGGCTTGGGAAAAAACCGGCCACCCTCCGGAATGTCGGACTTTTTCGGGTACTCCCGCCCCGAGGTGACAATGATCTTGATCGGCGGCCATCGATCGCGCACGGCACGAGCAAGTTTCAGCCCGTCCATGGACCCGGGCATATGAATGTCGGTGAATATCACGCGGATATCGTCGCGACCCTCAAGAATTTCAATTGCTTCGTCGGCATTAGCGGCCTCAACGACATCGAAACCTTCATCTTCAGCAATCTGAACGGCGGCCAAGCGGATGAGCGTTTCATCGTCCACGATTAAGATCACCGGTCTTGCTTTGTCTTGCTCCGACACGCACTCAATCCACGCATTCTTCTGTCAAATCAGGTTTTTAGGTGTCGTGACAACAGTGTGTCAGCGGACCAACTTTTCGCATGGAGTATTTGTTCCGGCGAATTTAAGGCAAGATGTCCAGCGGACTTCTGGCAAAACGTGGCATTTAGCCTGGGTGAATCCGAACGTTTGGAATTCGGGATGCAGTGGCGCTTGTCGACTAGTAAGTCCGCGAGCATCGTGCCCCGGTCTGCCAAAGCCACATTTTCTGATCGTGGCCGCCTGGGGCCGGATGTAGGGTCACCATTGTCCCAAGGTAGCGCAGGGCGCCTATTGCTTTCGTAGGTCGGTTAGTACCGCCAAGCATTCTCGGCCGGCTTCTATCGTGATCTGGCGGAGCTTTTCACAAGCAAGGCCGCACAACGATGGAGAAAACGGCCGAAGACCAGCCGAGCGTTATTTTCGGAATCGCGCGATACTGCCCGCCGAAACGCGGCTCATTGAGACTGGTCTACCAGGCAGCCTTAAACCTGGTGTTTGGGCATTGCTGCGTAAGGTCATCAAGGTTGTTCGGGCTGACATTGCGTATGCTGTCACACCAGACCCGGGCGAGGTGTTCGCACGCGTACGGTCAATGTGCTTCGCTGGCCCGCGGCGGTAATCTGAAAGTCAGCAAGGTTTGCTTTTTCGTTCGCCTCATAGATTGCGCGTCTTGGCATTTGCGGCCAATTTGGCCCCGTTTTTCACGGTTTATATGCTGAAGTCGCTGGACTATCCGATGACTACAATTCTCGCGCTTAGGATAGCTAGCCAACTTCCAGCTTGGACGAGAAGGACGTCCAGGTCGAGTTGCCGCATGGGTGCTTGCGATCGCCGGCGAAAGGGCCTTACCACGAATTGAAGCGAGCCTTAGCTTTCTGGGAACAGATGCCTTTTAGGCGATTTTACTTAAGCCGACGATCTTGACAACCAAGTCGGCGGGACCTGCGCTGGCGAGCGTAAGCGTTGCAGGCCAAGGGCGGACCCCGAGGAACTCGTCCCGATCAGCCCACTAGCGGCGGTCATTTTTGCGCTCGTAAGGTGTTCGCATGCGCAAACATTTGATCGGCAGTATTTACATCGTGCGCGCAGAGAGAGATGGCCTCCAAGAGCATTGGGCCGCTGCCACGGTTCAGGAAAATGCAATTGCTGCGGTCGAACGAGAACTAGGGCCAGGGTGGACCGTAACTCTCACACCCCGCCGGCTGCCCAGCCACCAACTTTCGGCTCTCAAGATGCGTCCCAACACAGTTCGGAAACTCTGAAGTCGCGACTGTTTTCTCGCTGACAAAAAAGCCCGCAACCGCGGGAGGCTCGCAGTCTTTGAGCTTCGTTCCACCTCCCGAACGCTCAGCTTGCCATGTGCACCCAGGATCCGGCCATCTTGAGGCAGGTCTCTGCGGCCCGATCGAAGCGCCAAATCAGTGATGGACCACAACATCATGTTGGGCGTTCGCGATTGCCGTACGACGCATCTGGCCGGTAATCCACGCGCTATAGATGATCAGGCCGATTACGATCATCGAAACGCAAATTCGCCGCACTCGATCAAGGAGCTGCTTCTGTCTCTTCGCATCGCGAATACCCCAATACGCCAGCGCTTTATATATAGCACAGGAACTTCGGCTAGCCGATTGCCGTGCTCTGGCGCTCATCGTCCCGCGCCAAGCGCGTCCACGCCTTTGCCATTGCCAGCATGAACTGCTTGATGATTGGCGTTTCCCGGCCTGTCAGCGAGAATGAAAGCTCACAGCTAACTCATCAAGCGGTTTGAGGCGAGATCACACCTAGCTAAATAGGCGCCGGCACCAGCTTAACTTTTGCCCCGTGCGCCTTTTTCGAGGCTCATATTCACGGCCGCCACAGGCCTCCCTGATGGTCGGTCCAATCGATTGGCAGGCCCAGGGAAGTGCCTGGGCGGTGTCGTTGATTTGAAGTAACTTAGGATCATGACGGCGCTGACCAGCCCCATCGATGATGACGTTGCTCAAGCACTTTGGTACGTGGCGCCAGGGCAGGCCGAAATCCGCGAAGAAAAACTGAGCCCACCTGGCCCGGGCGAGGTACGGGTGCGCGCACAGTGCGGGGCACTAAGCCTGGGCACGGAGCGGCTTGTTCTGACCGGACGGGTGCCGGCCAGTGAATTCGATCGCATGCGAGCACCTTTCATGGGCGGCAATTTCCCGTTCCCCGTCAAGTACGGTTACTCAATCGTGGGCTGGGTCGAGGCTGGACCGGCAGACCTGTTGGACCAGATCGTGTTTGTGCTTTATCCCCATCAAAACCTATTCAATGTCCCCATGAGCGCCGTGGTGCCCCTTCCGACGGGGTTGCCGCACAGCCGCGCGGTGCTGGCGGCTAATATGGAAACGGCTCTCAACGCCGTTTGGGACGGTGCGCCAGGCCCAGCCGACCGCATCGCCGTTATTGGTGCCGGGGCCGTTGGTGCGCTGGTCGCTTTCCTTTGCGGGCGGATTGCTGGCGCGGATGTTACGCTTGTCGATATTAACCCCGCCCGGGCGGAGGTAGCCCACAGATTGGGCGTCGACTTCACCAAACCTGCCGGGGCGCCGACCGATTGCGATCTCGTCTTCCACGCCAGCGCCACAGCGACCGGACTTGCAACGGCGCTCAACAGTTGTGGCGAGGAGGCGGCTGTAATTGACCTAAGCTGGTACGGCGAGGGTCGAATTGAAGTGCCACTCGGCGCCGCGTTCCATAGTCGCCGACTGCGTTTAATTTCGAGCCAGGTTGGTCAAGTTGCTCCCTCGCGAAGGCCACGTTGGACCCGCAACCGCCGGCTCGCTGCCGCGTTATCACTCCTGGGTGACGACCGCTTAGACGCCTTAATCGCTCCCGCAATCCCATTTTGGGAATTACCGGCGCGGCTTTCCGACGTTTTCAATGGCAAAAGCAACGTACTCTGCCAGTTGATTCGATACCCTTGAGAGGTGAGCGTGTTCGCCGTTGAGGTTCGCGATCACATCATGATCGCTCATTCATTTCGTGGCGCCGCTTTTGGACCGGCGCAAGCATTGCATGGGGCGACATTGATTGTTGACGCGACGTTCACTGCAGAGACGTTGGATGCAAACGGTCTGGTCATCGATATCGATCGGGCACATAAAGCGCTCAAAGCAGTGCTCGGCCCTTTGAATTATCGCAATCTCGATGAACTACCAGAACTGAAATCCGCTAATACTACGACCGAATTCTTGAGCAAGTATATCTTCGATCAGCTAGCCCACATCGCACGTGCGGGTACATTCGGCCGGGACGCCCGCGAACTCACGGCGATCAGAGTCACAATTTCGGAATCGCATATTGCGCGTGCGTGGTACGAAGCGCCGTTGTAGGATTGCAAATCGTGTTCGTTCTGGGCGATCTCGACGCCGGCGAACGGTGTGACCATTGCTCTCAATCGACTGATATTGACGCGGCTCCCGTGAGGGTGGATCTGTTGGCGGCAGTCGAATCATCGATTTCTAAATCAAATCTGAACGCGCCAGATTGGCACCCGTTGAGCAGATAGGTCACAGTCAAGCAACATATCACAGTCGAGCCGATGTGTGCGTACTGGCGGCCGTATTGCTTCCTCCAGGCGATCGATTGCACCGAACGCAAAGCTTGGTCGACCGTTACCGAGGATGACTGGTGCGATCACCACATGCAGACGATCGAGGCAGCCTGCCTGAAGAAAACGCGACACGGTATTTGGGCCGCCTTCGACCAGCATCCGGCGCAAGCCAAGGTTGGCAAGTCCGGCAAGTATTACGGAGGGCGAAATATTTCCACCTGTTGCCGGCAGCGACAGGATTTCCACACCGGCAAGTTTACGGTCGTTGCCGTCGGCAGTTATCAGTATTGTTTTTGCGTCTCCGCTAAGAAGGCGAGCGTCGGGTGACAGCCGCCCATGAGGATCAATTACTACCCGGATCGGATTTGGGCCGCAGACGCGGCGCACCGTTAACTGTGGGTCGTCTGCGCAAGCCGTGCCGACGCCAATGATGACGACGTCAACCAATGACCGCAAGCGATGGAGGTGGGTGATGCCGGCGGGACAGTTGATATAGTGAGACCGGCCGGTGGTCGTCGCGACACGACCGTCAATGGATTGACCAATCTGACCGACGACAACAAGATCATCAACATTTCCAACACGCAGCGGTCCGAAAACATCTTCCCAAGGCGGGGGTAGCGGAGTGATCCATGTCCGAAATAGGCGGGGCACTTGCGGCCAGCTGTCCTTAAAATCGTCCTCTCGCAACCCGGTGTCTCGGTGCAACGTCCCGGTTGCAACTGGGTCGCTCAAGATACGCTCCTTGCCGCTGGGGCTTGCTCCGTCATCCGGTTCAGATTTGCGGAGACTCTGTTCTTTAGACAGCTGAACCCTTCTCCGGGCCGACTTGTTCCCGGCACATCACCCGCTCTCTCCGAAAAGCCGCTTATGTCTGACGTTCTCAATTGCGGTGGCAAACCGTCGAGCTGAGTCTTGCCAAGTGGGGAGCTGAGCCGCTGCTGCCCGAGCGTTCGTGGCAAGCTGCTGCCGTTCAGTCGGTCTAGTGACCAGACGGCGGAGTGCCTCGGCAAGTGCGGCCGCATCATCTGGAGGCACCAATAAACCAGTCCCTGGAGGTACTGTTTCAGGGATTGCGCCGGCCCTGGTAGAGACCACTGGTAGCCCGTGTGCAATCGCTTCCGCGAGCGCCATTCCATACCCCTCGAAACGCGACGCGAGGACAAACACGTCGGATGCCAGATACAGTTCCCGGACACGTTCAGGCGACACGGCGCCGAGCACCGTGACCTTGTTGCCGAGGCCATAGGCCTCGATGTCAGCGTCTAGCAGCGCTGCCGCGACCGGATCGCGGGTCCGGTCGCCCGCGATCGTCAGCCGCCAGGGCATCTCCTTAAGCGTGGCAACTGCTGGAATTAGCAAATCGTATCCTTTGACCGGGAGCACAGACCCAATCGAAAGGAGCCGGACGATGCTGTCTTCGCTGCCAAGCGCCGGCGGGACCGGATCATTTCCCGGGCGCACAACGCTAATGCAGTGAGGAGGGACGCCATAATCGCTGATCAGGATCCGAGCAGTCGCTTCACTCGTGACCACGACGCGCTCGGCAGCGGCGAGCGCGGCACGCTCGCTCCTACGAAAGGCATCTGCCTGCTTGGTATTAAGGCCGGGATCCATAGCAAGTGGTTGGTGCACTAGCGCGATGAGCGGCATGTGGCATCGGAGGGTGCCGGCCTCGGGCAGCGCTCCGAACGCAAGCCCATCGAGAATCACGGGACGGCCGGCAGGCACCGCAGACAGTACCGCCAATGCCGCGGCTCGCTGCTCACTGCTCGGGAACGGAAAGCCGCCTCCTATATCGGCGACATCCACTTGCCAACCGAGCCGCCGAAGCTCCTGAATAATGCGCCGGTCATAGCGATAGCCTCCAGTCGGCATAGCGAGATCACCCGGCACGGCGAACGTGACGCGCAGTTCATTATGTGGAAGTTTCCGCACAATAGAGAATCCGGTACCAGTCGCGCTCTGAAACGACCGTACGTGTTATTTCTTGGCTAAAACCGATCAACTGCCTCGCCTCGTCGTTCCTCTGATGGGTTCCTCCGGTGAGAAAGGTCAGCACCAGTAGTGGCCCGTTCACGGGGCGCAGTTCATGCAAAAGAAACTTCGCAAGTCAATGACACAATGGAAGCCCCGATCAGCGTATGAGTTTGCCGCACCGAAATTCGTCTATAGTTGACAGGGTTCAATGTCCCTCCCATTGGCCGTAGCGAAGCGCACGGACGTGTTGCCACCGAGAGGCGGCGCCGTACCAGCGTTGCCGTGGGGGTTGGGTAGCTGCCGGTAGAAGTGAAAGGACCTCGCACGCGCCATCGAAGACATTGATACGAATTCGGCCGTTTGGCTGCTGCCGATGTTCAAACCTATTGCCCGGAGGAACTGTTGCCGCGACCGAACGTTAAAGTCGGGCCGCAAACCGAAGCGCCCCAGGACGCAAGATAGCGCGTTGCGACATCGAGCGTGAAACCACTTTCCAAAGCCATGAATCCTTCAGCAAATTCCCTGTTCATCCGATCCGACTATCTCGGCGTGGAACGCGGTTTGGCTGAATTTCGCTGCGGCAGGCCTGTTGTTATTTTAGGAGATCAAAGCATCGCTGCCATGCCAATCGATGGCTGCAGCAGAGAGTCGATACAACTCTTTCAGCGCAGCTTTGATGTGTCGGCCGTGAAACTTGCTGTCAGCGCGCGGCGAGCTCATGCACTCGGGATCAAAACGCAAACCCCGGTGTCGCTGGAGACCCAGGGGGAAGTGACTATTTGCGATGCTATCGCAATTGCCGGCGGAAAATCTCTGCCGCGAGGCTTCAGCGTTACGCCTGCTCGCAGCCCAGCAATGGCGGGTATCGAGCTGGCCAAACTGGCGGGTAAGCTGCCAGCTTTGCTGATCGCGGAATTGAGATCGGAGCGTCAAGGCGACTTTTACGCAAAATTCGAGGCAGCCGCCGTTTCCGGCTTACGCCAACATCTCGTCGATTCATTGGAAATAGCGGGCTCGTCAGCCATGACGCTTGAGGGAACGGAAGCCGCGCGTTTGGTCGTGTTTCGCAACGCGATCGCCAACGAGCCTGTTGCGTTGATCGTCGGCGCTCCGGATCTATCGCAGCCCGTTCTAGTTCGGCTGCATTCGGAATGTTTGAGCGGGGATGTCTTTGGCTCTCGCCGCTGCGATTGTGGAGACCAGCTCCGACTGGCTTTCACTCGAATACAAAGTGTTGGCGGAATAATTCTTTACCTGCGACAGGAAGGCCGGGGCGTTGGTCTTCTGAACAAGATACGTGCCTACGAACTTCAAGATGCGGGTTTGGACACGGTTGAAGCGAATATGACACTTGGCTTCGAAAGCGACGAGCGCGACTACAGCGCTGCAGGACGGATGCTGCAATTGCTCGGCTGTCAGCGGGTGTTGCTGCTGACCAATAATCCCGCGAAACTTGCTGGGCTTTCGAACAGCGGGATTGAGATTAGCGGGCGTGTGCCGCTTCATGCGCCCATCACCGCGAACAATAGGCGATTACTTGAGACGCTAATGGTCCGGGCGGGACATCACTCTATTGCCGGCGCGGCCGACGCGCCATTCCAGGAATGAAGCTCTGGACCCGACGGCCAAGAAATACTTAAACGAAAGCTTAGGGCCGCTGATGTGCGCATTTGCTGGCGCGCAAGTTTAGCGCACAGGTCACCACACCAATCGGCGAGTGACCGCCTTGGGGGCGGTTCCGGCAGCGGCGAACATTAGCTTCACGGCGGCAAGATCTGGCGCTTCAAATGAACCGATTTGTTTAGCGTGGAGGCCCGAAACAACGAAGAGACAGTCAATACCGAAAGCGGCCGCACCCTTGAGGTCAGTCCTGATCGAGTCGCCGATCGCGAGCACGCGGGCGAGCGGAGGCACCTCGCCGCCGCTAACGACCTTTGCGGCGTGGTTTATCGCAGCCTCATAGATCGGCGCGTGCGGCTTGCCGCAATAGAGCACCTCGCCGCCAAGCGCTGCATAGGCGTCGGCTAGCGCTCCCGCGCAATAAATAAGCGCGTCGCCTCGCTCGACGAAGACGTCGGGGTTGGCGTAGACCATGACTAGCGAGCGTCCGTACATGAACGCCAGCATGGCGCGGTAATCTTCCGGCGCCTCCGTCTTGTCATCCACCAGACCGGAGCACACAACGTAGTCGGCGCTTTCGACCGGAGCGAAGGTGACATTGAGTCCCGCGAAGATCGACAGGTCGCGGGGCGGGCCGAGATGGAACACGCCCTCGGCGAGCCTCGCCGCAACGATGCTGCGCGTCACGTCGCCGGAACTGGTGATCGCGTCATAGGCGTCGCGCCGGACCCCGAGGCGGTCGAGAAACCGTTGGACCGCGTCGGCCGGATATGGCGCGTTGGTGACAAGGATCACCGTACCGCCGTCGGTTCGAAACCGCGCGAGCGCATCGGCGGCCTGTGTGAAGACGGCAATGCCATTGTGCACTACCCCCCAGACGTCACAGAGCAAAACGTCATAGTTCTTTGCGAACGCTGAAAATCGTTCGATGAAGATCGTGCTTTCCATTATTCGCTAATACCTCCGGAGCTAACGTTGTCCATGAAATTTTCGGCTGGCACTAGCCAAAATACTGAGATGCCTTCGCCGGTGGATCCCAGATTCACCTATCGCTTGCTGGGAGAACTCAACGAGTTGTTCCATTTTTTCACGGCTGTCGAGGTCCGTGACGGAATACTGCTCCATCGGATATACTTTCGGCCGAATGAGCTCCTCGTTAGCCTCGCCCGGCAACGCCCGGATTAAACTTAGGACGAGGAGCTAAGCGGCGCGCTCCCGACGCGCGAGATATTGCAGCGTGACATCTTTGACGCGGCTGACGATCCAAGTTGCCATCGCTTCTTCCTCGCTTAAGGAGGTCTGAAGCGGACCCGCAAAATCGAGCCCGGCGCGTTCGGAAAGGGCAAGCATAGATTTGTAAGCCGCGATTTCAAAATGCTCAAAGGCATCGTTCGCAAATGTGTTCTTAAGGATTTCATCGCCGGCCATGCCATGCGCCATTGCCATCACGTGGCGACCATTGACTGCGCGGTACCGCTTTAACGAGCTTACGGACGGGAAAGGCCCCCAAAAGTGCATCGATGCGTTCGGTCAAGCTTTCTTCTGCGAAATTTACCGTGACCGCTCCGCCCGCCTCCGCCAGCGTGAGACGCTCAGGAATTCGGTCTAAGGCGACGATTTGTTTGGCGCCCAGCAGGACGCGAAAGACCTTGTACATTTCAGGACCCTTCTCAAGCGGCGCCCTGGTGGCACCATCTCAATTCCCGGAGTCTATAGCGGCTTTGCTGACAAAATCCCTCTGGGCCACCTATGCCCTCACCCCCTTCGCCCTCACGGTCTGGCGGCGCGAACCGTACGCATGCCGGAGAAGCAATGGTGCCGCTGAGCGCGCAACCACAGAAAATTGAACAGTTGGCATCAGCCTAGCTATTCTCTCGCCTTTCGCAGGGCCTCCTCCAGCTTCAGCTTCTCTCTCTCCCAGTGCGCGGCCTCCCTTTCTGATCGCTGGTCCAGCACCTTTCGCTGGTCCTCAATGGCTCCCATTGCCTTGTCGTGTTCCCTTTTACCCCGGTCCAACGCTGCTTGGGCCTTCGCAATCGCTTCATCACGTCTCTCGCGTCGCCTCTCCTCGGCGGCTACCTCTTTCCTGCGCAGCGTTTCGCGGTGTCGCTCTTGCTTCTCGAAGAGAAGAGCAGCTTTCCGAGTTGCCTTTTCGTCGGGCGGCCGGGGCGCCAGCTTTTTTGACGTTGTGGTTCGCTTCTCGTGCTGGATGTCTACAAGATTACTAGGCAGGTTTGCGTGCTCCCGGAATGGCCCATCTGAGCCCACGGCACGCCTGAGGACGATGCCAGGCGCTGCCATAGTCGCCGCTACCACGTCGGGATCTTCGCTCTCTTTTGCGAAGCCCTGATGGAAAAGATTGCTCCCGGCGCCCCACGCCTCTAGCGCGGCCTTCATCGATGGGGCGGCAATGGCCAGATCGTAAAAACCGACCGACGTCTGGTACGCTTTGAGTTTCCGCGCCATGGCGGCTGTTAGTCTTGCTCAACCAGGATTTCATCCAGCTCGACGTGCAACATCTCGCCGAGCGTATGACGGTGCGCTTTTCCGGCGGACAGCAAAGCTTCCGCCTGTTCGGGACTATCGGCCTCCACCCACCATTCTTCCGCGCGCGTCACCACCATCCTCGCGTGGAAAATCTTCGATTCGGATAGCCTCGTTCTTTTTCGCTTCCCGGGCATCTTCCAAGCCAATCGTGTGTCAGGAAACACCGCACATAAGCCTGCCAGAACGAAGCGGCAACGGTCCTTATCTACAATCTAAAAACGTGAAAATGGCTCGTTGACTCACGCGGAGGCATAGCCAGATTCGAATCATCATCTTGGCCTAGTTTGTAGGAGTATGTCTGTGGCCCCGCGTGCATATTGGAAAGGCTACCTCAAGCTATCGCTCGTCTCTTGTCCGATCGCTCTTTACCCGGCGACATCCGAGCGCGAGAAAATCAGCTTTCATCAGCTCAACAAGGAAACCGGCAATCGGATCCGCTACCGGAAGGTAGACGCTGAGACCGGCGATGACGTCGACCAAGCCAACATCATCAAGGGCTATGAGCTCGCCAAGGGCGAATACGTCGACGTCACCCGCGAAGAGCTTGAGGCCGTGGCCATTGAGAGTAAGCGGACCATCGAGATAGCGGAGTTTGTCCCGAAAACGCAGATCGATGAGTTGTATATTCGCGACCCGTACTATATCGCGCCGGATGGCGAGGTCGGGCAGCAAGCGTTTGCAGTGATCCGCGAAGCCATTCGCAAGGAAGGCATGGTCGCCGTAGGAAAGGTCGTATTCACCTCACGCGAACACATCATCGCGTTGGAGGCGCGTGACAACGGGATGCTGGGCATCACGCTGCGCTACCCCTACGAGGTGCGGCGCCAAAGCGATTACTTCGATGATATCAAAGAAGAGAAAGTGCCAAAGGACATGTTGGATTTGGCGCTACACATTGTCGACACCAAGCGCGGCGATTTCGAGCCTGAGAAGTTCGAAGATCAGTACGAAGATGCTCTGCGGCAGTTGATCGAAAGGAAGGCGAAGGGCGAAAAGATCGAGCAACCAAAACAGCCCGCACGCTCGAATGTCGTCAATCTAATGGACGCTCTACGGGCTAGCGTCGAAGCGGAAGGTAGTACCGGCCGCTCCAAAGCCTCGCCGCGCAATGCGGGCCGTAGCGGACGGAAAACGTCGCGAGGCCAAAGCAAACATAAGAAGGCTAGCTGATTACCGCGTCGGAACTACAGACCGGTATGGATGTTGCACTTCTAACTACAAAGACACGGAGATAAGCTGCAATGGCGACGGACACTGGCAGAGGCTCACGCAAGGGCGCAGTCAAGAAGCGGTCACAACGGCAGACCAAAATGATGGGCCATAAGACATGGACAAAGCGCAGCCGCACGAGCGGCGAGTTCTTGTCTCAGAAAAAGCCGGGCGCGAAGAAATACAAGGGCGTTCGGCGAGAGCGGTCCTGAGTTATGGCTGAGAAGCGTTATCGGGTCTTCGGAAGCGCCGACCACTGGTGCGTGTCGGAGGATGATTCCGCGCCGGGCGCTGACTACGCGACGCGGGAAGGAGCGCTTGAGGTCGTTTATCTGGCGGCGTCGAACGACATCAAGAAAGGTCACGGGGTCACGATCAGGATCGATCCTCCACCGCCCGATGCTCCGGCTACCGGTGGAAAGGCTTAGTTGCGACGGCCGGCTGGATTACACCCGGACATATCGGGATCCGGCACCGTGGACATCGCAACCGGTCCTCCAACATTTCCAGCGGGAAATCGCGCCCGCGGGTCCACACCAGTGATTAGATGTCGAGCTCGCATCGATACGTGCATTCGCGGCTCGATCGGGACGACGGCCCGTCTGTCCGTCCGCCGGCACAGCGCGCTCGAGCGCGCCATGCTGACGCAATACTACCGAACCAATCTCCTCCGGAGGAGGGCTTACTCCCTGAGAACGTGGCAGGCTTGCCGTAAAGACCGCTCTCTTGTCGATCCCGGCCTCAACCTCGACGGTCACCGTATGGCCGATGCCGGCGCGTTCGAACGTGATCTGCAGATGGCGGCCGACGGAGCTCAGCCCGACGATGTTACTGAGTTGCGCCGCGCTGTGGATCAGCTTGCCATCGACCGCAATGATGATGTCGCACAACGCTCGGGCTAACCTCGCGCACCACCGGCGCCAGCGTTGGAAGTTTTCCGCCGGGCTCTTCTGGCAGCTCAGCTGCGGCCGGCAGAATTCCATGACCTTCCGTCCGAGCTTGAGCAGGTAATCATCCTCGTTGGCCGTTAGCCGCGCCGTTGCGCGCCGCGGACACTACAAGCCTTTGAGAGGAAGAGGCGCCTCCACGGTCAACCCTTAAGCGCCAACCCTAATGGGCGAAGGTAAGTACGGCGCAATGGGGGGCGTGTAGTTTGGCCCACACAGAGCCCTTATGATAAATTTGGCCTGGCTCGGAAGTCTTGCCTACGGCCTTTACAAGCTTGGTTGCCAGGGTCATCCGAAACGCGTTCGGCGTCGATGTGCGAATTGCGTGTACTAGAAAATTGACGGTGTCCAACCTCATTGTTGGCATTGGTCTGTTGATTGCGCCTGCCTTCGAGTAGAACAGTCGTCGCGCAGATAACCGGTTCCACGCCCCCCGCCGGCGTACTGATTACCCCTCAGCCAGCACCTGTCGCCGTGCCACCATCCGGTGTTTTGGCGGGGGCCGAGCGTAGCGTTGACGCTGCTCGCCCGTTCAAAACAACTTACAAGAAAAAGCCCCAGCGAGGCCGTACAGCCCACCGTACCGTGCATGGGCCGCCCATGCCGACGTCGCCGACCGTGCCTGCGAATGAAACCCAACAAGAAACGCCTTTGATCGTCAAAACGACGCCGGAGCAGCCCAGCCAACTTGGGACAGAGACGTTTTTCCCACCGTTCGGCAAAGGAGAGGATTGACCCTATTTGGTCGGTCATAAACACTCTCCCAGTGTTCCCGGTTCTAACGGCAGCCGACCAATGTCATAAGCGTCTCCCCAGATCGTCGTGGCAAAGAGCAATGCGGCGGCCGCTGCCACACCACACGGAACTGGTCGTCAGACACGCCGAGGTAAACAGCTAGTCGGGATATTCGTCGGAGCCCTGGATCCAGAGAAAAGACTGAATGTCGATCATGTCGCGGGGCCGCAACGATGCGAGGTCACGCTTGATCTTACGCGCGAGCGAAAGCAGCTTCCATAGGTCTCCGCATTGGTGCGCGATCGGTAGTCAAACGGAAGGCCATAGGCCTCAAAGGCACGGCGCAAACGCCATCCCTTCTTCCGTTCCGCAAATTCCCAGGGCTGCTGCGAAGGTTCTGGGCGGAGGCACCACCCTGTACTCGGCGACACGCCCCCGAATGTTGCCTTTTGTAAGTACTGCCCCGCTCTGGTGGCGAGGCGCTCAAATCAGCAGCTTCGTTCAGAGGAGCGCGCGCGTGGAAACGAGGAACTTTTGAACTCTGCATCACAAGCTTGGCGACCTGATCGCAATTGCGCGTGGGCTGGCGCCGCCAGATCAGGCAGCGTCTGGTTTTCAGCCGCCAAGGCTGTCAGGTTCTGGCATCGCTTTGGCTTGCACCGATTGGACAGTGCGTTCGTGCCGATCATGGAGATGCATGGCCAGGGTCTGCCGCATTGTTTCGCCCTCGGCCTGCACGGCAGCCTCAAAGAGTGTTGCCTGTATCTCTGGGGCGAGCTCGCTCCAACACCTTACCACAGCTTGTCCAAGAACGCGGTTAACCCGCTCCGATATCTCTGCATCCGACTTGTCGGAATCAGCGTCATTGTTCGATAGCTCCGCGAGCACAGCGGAAAGTGCCTGATGCTCTGGTCCGTGGCCGCCGTGTGCTAGGAAAATGTCCACTGGGATTTCCGAATTGATACCTCCGGATGCCCGATTGGCTGGTGACGCACGATGAGTTTACCATCGCCGTCCTGCGCGAGGGTCCACCGATCGCCATTCGGACTGGAGTAAAGCTCTTTCTCCGCAACCGGACTCATGTTCGTCCCCTTATTGCTGTTGTAGACCTGCGCCCATTGCTCCGATACGCCGCCACCACACCGCCCGTCCGGTTGTCCAGATCTTAGCACGCGATGCCGCGAGCGGAAAGGAAGGCGGCGATTAGATTCTAATGAAGACCTCGGTCGCCGACATGCGGAAGGGTTGAAAATCGCTGACATGGTGTCTGCGACCCCGTTGCCAGCAGCGTTTCTCATCCACGCGGAGAGGGCTTTCATATCGCAATTCCGCCTAACGCCATACCGGCTTTATGTCTACGACATTAAGCAGGATATGTCCCGGCCACCTGTGATCGGATCTCCAGATCGTCGCATAGGAATGATTGCGGCCGCCAAGTGACGGCAGATCATCGAACGGTCCGAAGTGCATTAGGGGACGCCAGACGCTCGGAGCGCCTGGATGGTGCGCTCACGAATTGCCAGATACCGACCATCATCGCTGAGTGCGAAAGATCGATACCGATCAGTGGTAAAGGAGGGATCAAGTTGCAAGCCTGTAGAGATCTCTGCCTTCGCCTCAGCCAAGCTTCCTGTCAAATAAAGCGCGATCCCGAGATGAAAATGTGCCCACGGGGAGTTCGTATTGATTTCTATGCTACGCCTCAGCCATGTTGCCGCAGCGTCGTACTGGTCAGCTTGAATCTTTGCCACTCCCGCGAATAACATCCAAAGATAGGCAAAGCTATCGAGTGGGCTCAGGCGAAGCGCCTCTTCAACATGGCTTTCAGTCTCCTCGCCCTTGCCGACTAGATATTTTGCGAAGCCGAGCATGGCATGTGCGCTCGCCAAACTTGGGTTGAGGCTGAGTGTCCGCTCGCACTCCATAATGCCTCGTTCTGGGCGACGCGTTGAAATAAGAACCGCTGCCATCAGGCAGTGCGCCCATGCGTGATACGGAACACAGGAAAGAACATCAGTTAATACGCGCTCGGCTGATTGGAAGGCGGTTATTGGATTATCCGTGGCGCAAACGACGCCGCGTAGCGTATCGACCAAGGCGATTCCGACGCGAGCCTCAAGGTTTGCGTTGTCGATACTCAAAGCCTTGTCGAAGCAGCTCTGCGCTTCATCGAGCCAGTCGGGCCGCAGCCCCTTATTTATCCATGCCATGCCTTGGAAGTACCAATCGATTGAGGCGGGCTCGGCGGAACGCTCCGCCCGCTGCGCTTCGGCGGCCATCAGCGGAAAATTCAAGGCGTTTGCGATTTGGGCAACAATCTCGTCCTGCATTCGCAGGAGATCATCAGCCGCCTTATCGAAGCGGTCGGTCCACAAATGATTGCCGCTTTCTGCGTCGATTAATTGAACGCTAATTCGGATGCGGTCGCCGCTCCGTTGTACACTGCCCTCGAGGATATATCGTATCTGCAACTCACGGCCAATCATCCGCGCGTCGACGGCCTTGCCCTTGAAGGTGAAGGCCGTGTTGCGGGCAATGACGACGGCGTGAGGAATTCGCGCCAGATCGGTCGTAAGGCTTTCGGTAATACCGTCGGCGAACTGCTCGTCTGTACTAAGTTGCCCAAGGTTCGCGAAGGGCAGTACAACCATAGAGAGGGGCGGAGCGGAGTCTTGGGATTCAGCTACGGGCGCCGTGCCGCCTGAAGGAGGGCTGCCTTGCAGCGCGTACACGCGGACTGGGTGCGGAATATTTTTTAAAACGACATCGCCACGGTCGACGATCGGAACGGAGATCTTGTTGCGCACTTGACGAAACGCATCCTCAGACAGGCAAATCGTGCCGGGTTCTGCTATTGCCTGTAGCCTCGCGGATATGTTTACACCATCGCCGAGGAGATCGCCGTCGGGCTCGACGATGACGTCGCTGACATGGATGCCGACGCGCAGTCGCATCGAATCTTCTGGACTGCTTAAGCTCTGCTGAATTTCTAGAGACGACCGCACGGCATCAACGACACTGGCGAATTCGACAAGGAAGCCATCGCCCAAAGTTTTCACCAAACGGCCGCGATGGCGGGCAATTGCCGGATCGACGATTTCAGCGCGCAGGCGTCGAAGCCGATTAATCGTTCCCTCTTCGTCTTCGGCTGTGAGGCGGGAGTACCCAACGACATCTGCGACCAGAACTGCTGCCAGCTTCCGTTCAGAGGGCGTGTCGGGCATGACGTTCCTTCGGGCACCGCCGAAAACCTCTGATCCGCATGCGGGCAGACCTGGTCGCACTCACAGGCGGACTTGTTCATGCTTAGCCGGCAAACGAGTAGCATGCGCATCTTGCGAAGCACGGCGCGTTTGCCGGAGCGCGAAGAGCAGAAGCGACCGGCCGGTTACACCATATTTGTGGCCAAACCGGAAACGAGCTGGAATAGGATCGATGTCGGCATCCGGCAAATTAGTGTCAAGCAGTCGAACCCAATCGCGACCGCCCTTGACGCTGGGCAACGTGAAGACCACAAGGTCATGGTAGGAATTGGAATCAAAAGTAGGGTCACGGCTGAGCCACGTCTGCGGATGCCGCTTGTTTGCGCACGGCCATCCAGAAGTACACCAAAGCACTTAGCTCGAGGATCTTGCCAGTTTGACGTCGCCATTTCCTCGCCGTCGGGAGTGAGCCAGCTGCAGTCCTTAAGTCCCAGTTCTTCGCTCCAGTCGGCGGTCAAAAACCGAGCTTGTCTCAGGACTGGATATCGTCTGCGCAAGCTCGTCAGGTAACGCGCAAAATCGATAAGATCCTTGGCCCGCTCGTCGTGATCCCATTTAAGCCAGGAAATCTCATTGTCCTGGCAGTAAGCATTGTTGTTTCCGTTCTGGCTGCGGCCGAACTCATCACCGCCTAAAATCATAGGCGTCCCTTGAGAAAGAATCAGGGTAGCTAGCAGATTGCGCTTTTGTCGCTCACGGAGTCCGGTGATCTCCTGATCGTCTGTAGGGCCCTCAAAACCATGATTTCATGAATGGTTATCACTTGTGCCGTCGGTATTATTTTCGCCGTTGGCTTCGTTGTGCTTATGATCGTAGGAGACCAGATCTTGCAGGGTGAAGCCGTCGTGCGCGGTGATAAAATTGACGCTGGCCCAGGGTTTGCGTCCGCGGCGATTGAAAAAATCACCCGATCCGGACAACCGAGCGGCTAGGTCGGGTAGCTTCCCGTCATCTCCCTTCCAGTAGGCCCTAGCGGTATCGCGGTAGCGGTCATTCCATTCAGCCCACCCGGGCGGGAATTGCCCTACTTGATACCCGCCTGGCCCAACATCCCAAGGCTCCGCAATTAATTTCACTGATGATAGAACAGGATCTTGCGCGCAGGCGTCTAGAAATCCGCCGCCCTGATCGAAGCCGTGCGCCTCCCGAGCCAAGATTGTACCAAGATCAAAGCGAAACCCATCGACATGCATCTCCTGGACCCAGTAGCGCAGGGAGTTGGTTACGAGTTGCAGGACGCGAGGATGAGAAAGATTTAGGGTGTTGCCGGTGCCGGTGTCATTAATGAAGTATCGTTTCTCAGCCGGAAGCAGACGGTAGTAGGAGGCATTATCAATGCCTTTGAATGAGATTGTGGGCCCGAGCTGATTTCCTTCCGCTGTATGGTTGTAGACGACGTCGAGGATGACTTCGATGCCGGCATCGTGAAATCTAGCCACCATCTCCTTGAATTCGGCAAACGCAAAATCCGGGACAAACGAATAGCGACGTGCTGGAGCAAAGAAAGAGATCGTATTATAGCCCCAGTAATTCCGTAGGCCTTTGTCGAGCAAATAATTATCATCCACAAACGTGTGTATCGGCAGGAGTTCAACGGCGGTGACTCCGGCCGCCGGAGATGATCAAGCACTGCGGGTTCGGTAAGCCGCGAAAGGTGCCTCTCAAGTGCTCTGGAACGGACGGATGCAACTTTGTATATCCGCGAACGTGAAACTCGTAGACGATGGTCTGCGCCCAAGGTGTCCGCGGCGGACGATCGTCACCCCAAGTGAAGGCTGGATCGACAACCCGACAACGCGGCATATATGGCGCACTGTCTCGCTGGTCGAAAGTTAGATGGTCACCAGATTCAAGCTTGTAACCAAATAAGGCCGGATTCCAATGTAGGTCTCCGCTGATGGTCTTTGCGTACGGGTCAGTAGCAGCTTGTGGTGGTTGAATCTAAAGCCCTGAGTAGGCTCGTACGGTCCGTGTACCCGATAAGCATAAAACGTTCCCGGCCGCGCATCTGGTAAGAGCGCGTGCCAAACTTCGTTGGTGTATTCGGGCAGTTCGACGCGCTCGACCTCGCGCTCACCTTGGTCGTCGAAGAGGCACAGCTCAACTTTCGTTGCGTGGGCCGAGAATAGCGCGAAGTTTACGCCGAGGCCAGTCCACGTCGCGCCGCACGGATAGGGGGAGCCCTCTTTTATGCGGTTACGCGTCATGACCTGCGGTGTCGCAAGCCGAGCATCCAAGTGGCACCTATTATTGCTGGATCCCGGTAACGAACCGATGAGATCACCACAAAGTTCCCTTCCTGGAAACGAGACGTCGCGGGCGACCTCCTGTCTGAGCCGGACGGAACCTTTCCCAATTAAGTAGTTTAATTATGCCGGGAAAAGCCGCCAAAACTGACATCGCATTTGGCGGAGTGGCCTTGAAACGATCGCGAAGACGTTGGCTAAGGCTGACGTAGCTCGCCGTCGCTAGGAAGCTCCGATTGCCCCATGCCGCATTTGACTTAACGATGACCGACGCCGCCATCTACAAACTTGCTAAGCGCGCGGGCATAGCTGTTCAATGGCGAGACTTCGCGGGCAGGCCCATCAGGTCACGGTTGAAAGTCTCCGTAGAATTCTCGCCGCGATGGCTTTGCCTTGCGCAAGTCCAAATGATCTCGAGGAAAGCCTTCGGTCGCTTGCGTCGGAAACAATGCCTGCTCTCCTCACGGCAACCACTGGCCGTGCGGTACATCTTTCGGTTAAAGCGGTGGGGCAAAGGCGCGGAATCAATTTGAGAGTGGAGCCGTTGCCGATGTGCGCCTAGAAACGAACGTTCACGGCATATCGCTGCCGCCTTTTCGAGAGAGCGGCTATCATCAGATCGACATCGGGGATGAACGCATCACGGTTGCCGCTGCGCCGGCGCGATGCACAATGGTTTCGGACATTGCGCCCGGCCGGCGGATTTGGGGCCTGGCCGCGCAGGTCTATGGGCTGCGTTCGGATGGGGATTGCGGCATAGGCGATATGGCCGGCGTCGTGGCCCTCGGCCAGGCGGCAGCGAGCATGGACGCCGACGTATTGGCGCTTAGTCCATTGCATGCGTTGTTCGCAGCTGATCCAGGCCATTTTAGCCCATATTCCCCATCGAGCCGGACGTTTTACAATCCACTTCACGCAGACGTTGCTTCCGTTTTTGCGTGGTCTTGGGCGGCCAAGCCAAGGGTTGACGCAGACGACGACCTCTTGCTGGCGACCTCATCGATTGGACGCGATCGAGCCAAAAAAAGCGAACAATGTTCCGACAGTTATTCGACGCTTTTGACCAACCCCCGGATGCGCGGCTTCATTGAAAAAAGATTTTGAGCAATTTCGGATTGCGCACGGGGCATTGCTTGCTGAACATGCCCTGTTCAAATCCCTGCACGCTGCCCGCTTGCAGGCGGGCGACGATTGGAATTGGCGGAGCTGGCCGGCGCAATGGCGCAATCCGCAGAGCAGGGCGGTGCGGGACTTTGCTGCTGCGAACCACCGTGAGATTGGTTTTCATTCTTTCTTGCAATGGATTGCTGACCGCTCCTTAGGGAAGGCGCAACGGAAAGTGACCCAAGCCGGCATGCGCGTCGTCTCCCTGGCTGATTTTGCCGTCGGCACGGACCCGGCGGGCAGCGCGGTCTGGAGCAAGCAAGACGATGTCTTAGTCGGGCTGCAGATTGGCGCCCCTCCTGATTTGTTGAATACCAATGGGCAAAATTGGGGACTCACGACGTTTTCGCCGCGCGCGCTTGCCCTCAATGGATATGCCCCGTTTCTCGCTCCTCTACGTGCTTGCCTGCGACACGCGGGTGGCGTGCGCATCGACCATGCGATGGGATTGATGCGCCTTTGGGTGGTTCCTGACGGCGCGGAAGCCAGCAAAGAGTATATCTCTCATACCCGCTTGAAGATCTGTTTCGCTTGATCGCGCTCGAGTCCGCCCGCCATAAGGCTATTGTCATTGGCGAGGACCTCGGTACGGTTCCGACCGGATTTCGCGAGCGTCTAACGTCGGCAGGTATCTATGGCATGAGTGTGCTGTGGTTCGAACGAACGCGCAAAGGCTTTGCGCCGCCGCGGAGCTGGCCCACTAATGTAGCAGCTATGACGTCCACCCATGACCTGCCGACCGTTACGGGGTGGTGGCGCAGAAGCAAGACCTTAGAGTGCGCAATGAGACAGGCCGACTTTCCAATTCGGCAGGCGAGAGGGAGGCTCGGCGCCTCAGATCGCGATGCACTTTGGCAAGCGTTCCGTGTTGCTAAAGTTGCGGGCGGAGAGTTACCACCCTCGGAAAAAGCTACTGTAGTCGCTGATGCCGCGGTTCAGTTTCTCGCGCGCACGCGGTCCCAACTGACGTTGCTCCCGCTCGAAGACACGCTCGCCCTGCCAGACCAGCCAAATCTGCCCGGCACCATCGACCAGCACCCCAATTGGCGCCGCCGATACGCCGGCCCTGCTGCGAACTTGCTCGAGGACCGCAGCGTTCAACAGCGATTGAAGCCGCTGGTGGAGCGCAAAGCGCGATGACGTTGCCTCACGCACTACGATGCGGCTTCAGCTCCATAAAGCGTTCACACTGGACGACGCGCGCACTATCGTGCCCTATGCCGCAGCGCTTGGCATTTCTCATCTTTACCTGTCGCCCATCCTGACAGCCCGGCCGGGCTCGTCTCATGGCTATGACGTGGTCGACCCTACGCGGGTTAATCCGGAACTCGGTGGAGAGGACGCCCTGCGCCGGCTGATGGGTGAACTTCGGCGTTACCAACTGGCAATCATCCTCGACATCGTTCCAAATCACATGGCGATCGGTCCCCAAAATCCCTGGTGGATGGATGTCCTGGCGCGCGGCGCCAAAAGCTCGTTTGCCAAGTTTTTTGATATCGATTGGGAGACGCAGGACCGATCGTTGCATGGCAAAGTGGCCCTTCCCATTCTTGGCCGGCCCTATGGGGAAGCGCTTTCAGCCGGCGAGATCTGCCTCACTCAAGAAAATGGCCAGTCATTCATTCGCTATTTTGATCATGTTCTCCCGCTTGCGAAGAACACACTCGCAAAGCAGAATTCCGTCGATCCTGAAGCTGGCGGACGGGGACGCTTGCACGATTTGCTCGAGGCCCAGCACTACCGGCTGATGTGGTGGCGTTCTGCCAACGATGAGATCAACTGGCGGCGATTTTTCGACATCAACGAACTCGCTGCCATCCGGGTCGAAGATGACGCCGTATTTGAGGCGGTGCACGCAACGATTTTTCGGCTCTATGCCGAAGGTCTTATCGACGGTTTACAAATCGACCATGTGGATGGTCTAGCGCGTCCAGGAGACTATTGCAGACGCGTGCGTGAACGTCTTCACGCTCTCACTGCCGAACGGCCGGCAAATAGCCCGGGCGAGCCCGTCTACCTGATCGTTGAGAAAATTCTAGCCTGGGACGAAACACTTCCAACGGGGTGGGCAACGGACGGGACAACCGGCTACGACTTCATGAATGAAGTTAGCGCTTTACAGCATGAACCG
Source organism: uncultured Alphaproteobacteria bacterium (assembly GCA_963818155.1). Classification (GTDB taxonomy): domain Bacteria; phylum Pseudomonadota; class Alphaproteobacteria; order Rhizobiales; family Xanthobacteraceae; genus BOG-931. The sequence goes on along the minus strand of CAWFRC010000008.1, from coordinate 56 downwards.
AGTGGGGAGGAGCCGCTCAGCGCGCTCTGGCATCGCATCTCGGGAAGAAGCCCCGA
>CAWFRC010000007.1:0-671238 GCA_963818155.1 uncultured Alphaproteobacteria bacterium | reverse complement strand
CTATCTTCATCGTTGACGAAGACCATGATGCGCGCGAGCGTTGCTGCATGACAATCGGCGAATGGAATCCGCAAATGGTCTGAGGGAGGTTCAATCCGGCCTCCCACAATACACCGAGACGATGATCCGGGCGCTTGGCGAGAACGCCAACCGCGAACGTGCGGCCGCAAGAAAACCGAGGCCGCAACGGTGCATTGTCAGAACTTGCCCATTTCTTCATTCGATTGTCACACAGCTTGCGCAGATTCAAAGCCCTTCCGAGCAAAATGAGGGGAAATCATGAGTGATGTCGCTTTACCGGGTTCAATAGAGCCGGCAGCGCACAAGGGACCGGATCTCTCGGGCGCCATCAACCCAATTACTGGCATTATTTTCGGCGGCGTCATCGCCGCGGTTTTGCTGTTCGTTGCGTACAGCATCTACAGCGATATCAACGCAAGCGGCGCCAAGATCACCAGCTATGCGCCGTTCCTGTTGCTCTTTGTCGCCCTCCTGATCGCGCTCGGTTTCGAGTTCGTGAACGGCTTCCACGACACCGCGAATGCGGTCGCGACCGTGATCTACACGCGCTCATTGCCCGCCAACATCGCCGTAGTCTGGTCGGGATGTTTCAACCTTCTCGGCGTGCTCTCCTCCTCGGGCGCGGTGGCCTTCGGCATCATCTCGCTGTTGCCGGTGGAACTGATCCTTCAGGTCGGCAGCAGCGCCGGCTTCGCGATGGTGTTCGCGTTGTTGATCGCGGCCATCCTGTGGAACCTCGGCACCTGGGCCTTCGGCTTGCCGGCGTCGAGCTCGCACACCTTGATCGGCTCGATCATCGGCGTCGGCGTGATGAACGCCATCATGCGCGGCCGTGACGGCACGGCCGGTGTCGATTGGGGCAAGGCCAAGGAAGTCGGTGAAGCATTGCTGCTCTCGCCGCTGTTCGGCTTTGCGCTTGCCGCCGCGCTGCTGTTGCTGCTGCGGGCCATCGTCCGCGTGCCGGCACTCTATGCCGAACCCCAGGGTAACCAGCCGCCGCCGTGGTGGATTCGTGGCATCCTGATCCTCACCTGCACGCTGGTGAGCTTCTTCCATGGCTCCAATGACGGCCAGAAGGGCATGGGTTTGATCATGCTGATCCTGATCGGCGTGGTGCCCACGGCTTACGCACTCAATCGCGCGCTGCCCGAAAGCCAGATGGAAACCTTTGTGCAGACCTCGCAAGCGGCCAGCGCGGTAATCAACCAAAAGGCGGCGGGCTATAACGTGCTGGGCAACCCGCGTCCGGCCGTGACCGCCTACGTGACCTCGCGTACGATCACCGAGGGGACGTTCCCGGCGCTGGCGGCGATGGTGAAGGACATTTCCGAGCAGATCTCCAAATACGGCTCGATCGCGAAAATGCCGAACGACATCGTCGGCAATACGCGAAACGACATGTATCTGGCATCTGAAGCCATCCGCTTTCTGATGAAGGACAAGGAAAGCACTCTGTCGGCCGACGACATCAAGGCCCTGAACGCGTACAAAGGCTCGCTCGACCAGGCGACCAAGTTCATCCCGACCTGGGTCAAGATCGCCGTCGCCATCGCACTTGGCCTCGGCACCATGATCGGCTGGAAGCGCATCGTCGTGACCGTCGGCGAAAAGATCGGCAAGACCCACCTGACCTACGCTCAGGGGGCTTGTGCCGAAATCACCGCCGCAGCCACGATCGCCGCCGCCGACGTTTACGGCCTGCCGGTATCGACCACGCACGTGCTGTCGTCGGGTATCGCCGGCACCATGGCGGCCAACGGGTCCGGGCTGCAGCTCTCGACGGTGCGCAACATCGCGCTCGCGTGGGTGCTGACGCTCCCCGCCGCGATGATCATTTCCGGCGCTCTGTACTGGGCGTTCGCGTCGGTCTTCTGATCGCGCTGCACGAGTTTAAGAAGGGCGCCGGCTTGTTCCGGCGCCCTTTTTGTTTGCTCATCGTTGTTTGCTCACCGCCCGTCCGATTTGTTTCGGGCGAGCGACCCGAAGCTGGGACAAGACATCGCGATACCGCAGCGGAACAATCGATCGGCTTGGCGCCTTTCAGTTCGTCACCGCACCGCACAACCGCATCGCACAATCGAGCGCGCGCACACTCGTTTGTGAACACCGATAAGCATGTGGCGGTGCGTTTATGGATGGCACGCCGACCCTGTTGGCGCGATGATACGGGGAAGATTGGGGGGGGCATGCAAGGAGGCTCTGATGTCTTCTTCACATCTTCTTGTCGGCGCCACCACGCCGGCCCAGATCCAAATCAGGCGGCTTAGTCCGAGCGACGTCCTGCAGGCTCTGGCGCGCGGCCTTGACGACTTTGCCGCCATGCCGAGCCACGCCGTGTTCCTGTGCGTGTTCTATCCCTTGATCGGCCTGTGCCTGATCGCCTTCGTCTCCGGCTACGCGATGGTGCCGCTTGCCTTCCCGATTGCCGCAGGCTTTGCGCTGGTGGGGCCGTTGGCCGCGCTCGGGCTTTACGAATTGAGCCGCCGGCGCGAGCTTGGCCTCGACACCTCATCGGGCCATGCGCTCGACGTTCTGCGATCGCGATCGATCGGCGCCATCGTCGCACTCGGCGTCATGCTGATGCTGATCTTCCTGGTTTGGGTCGCCGTGGCCGACGCCATTTATGTGGCCAATTTCGGCTACGCGACGCCCGCTTCGATCGGTCAATTCGTCAGCGACATTTTCACGACGTCCGCCGGCTGGACCGTCATTATCGTCGGAACCATGATCGGATTTCTGTTCGCGCTGGTGGTGCTGGTCATCAGCGCCATTTCTTTTCCCTTATTGCTCGATCGCGATGTCGGTGCTGCCGGCGCCGTTTTGACGTCCATTCGCGTCGTGCTGGACAATCCGGTGACGATGGCATTGTGGGGCTTGATTGTCGCGCTGCTGCTGCTGGCGGGCTCGTTGCCGATCTTCCTCGGATTAACCGTGGTCATGCCGGTTCTCGGCCACGCGACGTGGCACCTCTATCGCAAAGCCGTCGTGTCCGACGCCTTACCGAGCGCCGAATATCAGCCGGACGAGCGGCCGCAACGGCAGCCGCGCTCTGCGGCGGATTTTCCCGCGGCACTGTTTCCGACACGGCGCTAAGGCGCACGCGGAAAACCGTCCCGATCGAGCGGACGCGTTGTTTCGCAACGCGGCCGTTCGAGCAGGGGTTTGATGGTCCGTAGGCAGTTTTGACGGAGTGCGCTCGCCCACACTCCTCAATCGCCTTCCGAAGAAGACGAAGCGGACCAAGTCTGCTCAAAAAATCAACAACGCCGCCGTCCAGGGCTAGGCACGCTCCGCCCAAAGAATAGGCACAGCCATAAGTGGAATCGGATTCAAATTGGGCGCATTTGGCTGCCCGAGCGGCGCCTTTGCCGAAATAGTCGGCGCCGCCAAAGGCTTAAACGCTGTGGTGGTTTGGCACGCTCCTTGCGATTTCTCGGATACGCGACGGCACCGGGCCGTACGCGCGCGTTTAACAGAGGACATCGCGATGCTTAAATCCATTGGCGCGGCCGCGCAGCGGCCGCGGGGCCTTCGCTGGCTTGCTGCTGCGGCAGGTCTTGCCCTCGGCCTCTCGGCGGCGTTGCCCGCCAAGGCCGAAGAGACGATCAAAGTTGGAATTCTCCATTCCCTGTCCGGCACCATGGCCATCAGCGAGACGACGCTGAAGGATGTGATGCTCATGCTGATCGAAGAGCAAAACAAGAAGGGCGGCGTTCTCGGCAAGAAGCTCGAGGCCGTGGTCGTCGACCCGGCATCCAACTGGCCGCTGTTCGCCGAGAAAGCGCGCGAGCTGATCAGCAAGGATAAAGTCTCGGTGGTTTTCGGCTGCTGGACGTCGGTGTCGCGCAAGTCGGTGCTGCCGGTGTTCAAGGAGCTCAACAGCATCCTGTTCTATCCGGTGCAGTACGAGGGTGAGGAGAGCGAGCGCAACGTGTTCTACACCGGCGCCGCGCCGAACCAGCAGGCTATTCCGGCGGTCGATTATCTGATGAGCGCCGACGGCGGCTCGGTGAAGCGCTGGGTGCTGGAAGGCACCGACTACGTCTATCCGCGCACCACCAACAAGATCCTCGAAGCCTACCTCAAGCAAAAAGGGGTGAAGGACGAGGACATCACGATCAACTACACCCCGTTCGGCTTCGCCGACTGGCAGACCGAAGTCTCGAAGATCAAGGCGTTCGGTTCGGCCGGCAAGAAGACCGCGGTGGTCTCGACCATCAACGGCGACGCCAACGTGCCGTTCTACAAGGAACTGGGCAACCAGGGCATCAAGGCGACCGACATCCCGGTCGTGGCGTTCTCGGTGGGCGAAGAAGAGCTCGCCGGTCTCGACACCAAGCCGCTGGTCGGCCATCTCGCCGCCTGGAACTATTTCGAGTCGATCAAGACGCCGGCGAACGAAGCTTTCATCAAAGAATGGCACGACTTCATCAAGAATCCGAAGCGCACCACCAACGATCCGATGGAAGCCCACTATATCGGCTTCAACATGTGGGTGAAGGCGGTGGAGAAGGCCGGCACGACCGATCCCGACAAGGTGATTGAAGCGCTGCCGGGCACGGAAGCCCCGAACCTCACCGGCGGCATGTCGACCTTGCTGCCCAACCATCACATCACCAAGCCGGTTTATATCGGCGAGATCCGCGGCGACGGCCAATTCGACGTGGTGTGGAAAACCAAGGGCCTAGTGCCCGGCGACGCCTGGTCGGACTTCCTGCCCGGCTCCAAGGACCTCGATGCCGATTGGGTGAAGCTCAAGTGCGGCAACTACAACACCGTCACCAAAAAGTGCGGTGGCGCTTCCTAACCATCAGCGATGAGGTAAAACATGCGGGAAGGCGAACCCTCGCCTTCCCGCGTCAACATGCTGCCGGGCCCTGACAACAATGCGTTTTTGCCGAGCTGGTCTCGCCGCTCTCGTGTTCGCACTCGCCGCGATCTTGAGCTGTACGATCGTCCATGCCGCAAGCCTTGACGAGGCCCTGGCGCATTTCACCGCCGACGATTTCAGCGAAACCGCGGATGGCATCAAGGACGTAGTCGCAAGCGCCAGCCCGCGGGCCGAAAGCATTCTTCGCGCCCTGCAGGACGGAACGCTTCTCTACAGCGCGCAGACCAAGACGGTCTATATCAAGAGCGAGAGCGGCAAGCTGCTCGATGCGGCGAGCGGACAGCCGATCGCCGGCGACGCGCCGGCCGATGTCGACACCGTGCGCATCAACAACCGGCTGCGCGGCGCCATCGAAGCTGCGCTCGGCGGGCTGACGCTCTTGGCCGCCGATCCATCGGCACGCCTCGAGGCCGCGCAGGCCGTGTTCAAATCGCGCCAAGCCAGCGCGCTGCCGACCATCGAAACAGCTTTGGCCAAGGAGCAGGATGCACGCGTCAAGCGCGCCCTCACCGAGGCGCGGGCCGCGATCATCCTGACCAGCGACAAAGGCAGCGACGAAGACAAGCTCGCCGCCATCGAGGTCGCCCGCCAACGCGGCGATCAGGAAGCGCTCGGGTTGCTTTCCAACCTGCCGGCCGACGTTTCACCTGCGGTTGCAACAAGCGCCGCCGCCGGCATCGGCGCCATCAGGAATCGCCTGGCGGTCTGGGAAGCGGTGCAGAATGCCTGGTACGGCATCTCGCTCGGCTCGGTGCTGCTTCTGGCCGCCATCGGGCTCGCCATCACCTTCGGCGTCATGGGCGTGATCAACATGGCGCACGGCGAAATGGTCATGATCGGCGCCTATGTGACCTTCGTGGTGCAGGAAGTGATCCGCGCCCGCAATCCGGCGCTGTTCGACTATTCGCTTGCCATCGCCATTCCGGCCTCTTTCCTGGTGGCCGGCCTCATCGGCATTTTGATCGAGCGCTGCATCATCCGCTTCCTCTACGGCCGCCCGCTCGAAACGCTGCTGGCGACCTGGGGCCTATCGCTGATCCTGCAGCAGGCCGTGCGCACCGTGTTCGGGCCGAACAATCGCGACGTCGGCAATCCGTCCTGGATGAGCGGCGCCTTCGACTTCGGCGGCATCACCATCACCTATAACCGGCTGTGGATCATCTGTTTCGCGCTCGCGGTGTTTGTCGCCCTGCTGGCGCTGCTGCGCTACACGCGCTTCGGCCTGGAGATGCGTGCCGTCACCCAGAACCGCCCAATGGCCGCCTCGATGGGCATCCGCACCGCGACGGTCGATGCGCTCACCTTCGGGCTCGGCTCCGGTATTGCCGGCATGGCCGGCGTGGCGCTGTCGCAGATCGATAACGTCAGCCCCAATCTCGGTCAGGGCTACATCATCGACAGCTTCATGGTCGTGGTGTTCGGCGGCGTCGGCAATCTCTGGGGCACGCTGGTCGGCTCGTTCGTTCTTGGGATCGCCAACAAATTCCTCGAGCCCTATGCGGGCGCGGTGCTCGGCAAGATCGCGATTCTGGTGCTCATCATTCTGTTCATCCAGAAGCGGCCGCGCGGCATGTTCGCGCTCAAGGGACGGGCGGTAGAGGCATGACGCCGCACATTCTCATCCGCTCGCTCGATCGCGGCTCGACCGCATTCCTGATCGTCATTGCGGCGATCGCGGTATTGATTCCCGTGCTGCATCTGGCGCTGCCGCCGCCTTCGCCGTTCCACATCCCGACCTATCTGGTGGCGCTGTTCGGCAAATACGCCTGCTATGCGCTATTGGCGCTGTCGATCGATCTGATTTGGGGCTTTTGCGGCATTCTCTCGCTCGGCCATGGCGCCTTCTTCGCGCTCGGCGGCTACGCCATGGGCATGTATCTGATGCGCCAGATCGGCACCCGCGGCGTCTACGCCGATCCGATCCTGCCGGATTTCATGGTGTTCCTGAACTGGAAGGAACTGCCGCTCTACTGGTATGGCTTCCAATACTTTCCCTATGCGGTCCTGATGGTGCTCGCAGTACCGGGCGTACTGGCTTTCGTGTTCGGATGGTTCGCGTTCCGCAGCCGCGTCACCGGCGTTTATCTGTCGATCATCACCCAGGCGTTGACCTACGCATTGATGCTCGGCTTCTTCCGCAACAATTTCGGCTTCGGCGGCAATAACGGGCTGACCGATTTCAAGGACATTCTCGGCTTCAACGTGCAGGCGGAAGGCACCCGCACGGCGCTGTTCTCGATCACCTGCGTGGCGCTGATGATCGCTTTCCTGCTCTGCCGCGCCTTGATCACCTCGAAATTCGGCAAGGTTCTGATCGCCATCCGCGACGCCGAAGCGCGCGCGCGCTTCCTCGGCTATCGGGTAGAATCCTACAAGCTGTTCGTCTTTACGCTCTCGGCCTGCATGGCCGGCGTCGCCGGCGCGCTCTATGTGCCACAGGTCGGCATCATCAATCCGAGCGAGTTCGCGCCGGGCAATTCCATCGAGGCCGTGATCTGGGTCGCGGTCGGCGGCCGCGGCACGCTCACCGGCGCCGTCATCGGTGCGGTGCTGGTGAACTACGCCAAGACTTTTTTCACCTCCGGATTCCTCGCACCCTATTGGCTGTTCATGCTCGGCGCGTTGTTCGTCTTGGTGACGCTGTTGTTGCCGCGCGGCATCGTCGGCACGCTGCGGCACTGGAATGCGCTGCGCCGCGACCGCGCCTCCGCGGCTGCCGAAGACGGCGTGCGCGAGCCGCTGCCGGCGGAGTGAGCGAGGGAAAACCAATGGAAGCGCTCACCACTTCGCTCCTTTATCTGAACGGCGTGACCGTCTCCTTCGACGGCTTCCGGGCGCTCAACAATCTGTCGTTCGCGATCGAGCCGGGCGAGATGCGCGCCATCATCGGGCCGAACGGCGCCGGCAAGACCACGATGATGGACGTGGTGACCGGCAAGACGCGACCGGACCTCGGCGACGTCATGTTCGACGGCTCCTACGATCTCACCCGCCTCGATGAGGCCGAGATCGCCGAGCTCGGCATCGGGCGGAAATTTCAGAAGCCGACCGTGTTCGAGAGCCACACCGTCAACGACAATCTCGAATTGGCGCTCAAGGCCGACCGCCGCGCCCGCGCCGCATTGGTGTGGCGGGAGAGCGCCGACGAGCGAGAGCGCATCGATCGGCTCCTGGAGATCATTCGCCTCACCGCCGTGCGCCATCGGCTGGCCGGCAGTCTCTCGCATGGGCAGCGGCAGTGGCTGGAGATCGGCATGCTGCTGGCGCAGGAGCCAAAGCTTCTTCTGGTCGACGAGCCGGTCGCCGGCATGACCGACGTGGAGACGCAGCAAACCGCGGAACTGCTCAAGGAGATCAATCGCGACCGCACGGTGGTGGTGGTCGAGCACGACATGGCCTTCGTGCGCGAGCTCGGCGTCAAGGTGACGTGTTTGCACGAAGGCTCGGTGCTGGCCGAAGGCACGATCGATCAAGTCTCGGCGAATGATCGCGTGGTCGAGGTGTATTTGGGACGATGACGAAGCGTCATTCCGGGGCGCGGGCGTCAGCCCGCGAGCCAGGAATCCATATTCGCTGACCTGTGGTTATGGATTCCGGACTTGGCGCTGGTCGCACCAATCCGGAATGACGGAGTGAGGATAGCCATGCTTGAAGTCAACGCCATCGATCTGCACTACGGCGCCGCCCAGGCCTTGCGCGCCGTTTCGCTCAAGGCTGAGCCGGGCAAAGTCACCTGCGTGCTCGGTCGCAACGGCGTCGGCAAGACGAGTTTGCTTGATGCGCTCGCCGGCCAGCACACGGTCACGCGCGGCAGCGTCGTATGGGAAGGCCAGGACATTACCGCGCTGCGTCCGCCGGACCGTGCGCGGCGCGGGATTTCCTACGTGCCCCAAGGCCGCGAGATTTTTCCCCTGCTCACCGTCGAGGAAAACTTGCGCACCGGCTTCGCCCCGCTCAAGCGCGACGAGCGCAACATCCCCGACGACGTATTTACGCTGTTCCCCGTGCTCAAGGACATGCTGCGGCGGCGCGGCGGCGATCTTTCCGGCGGCCAGCAGCAGCAGCTTGCGATCGGCCGCGCGCTGGTGATGCGGCCGCGGCTGTTGCTGCTCGACGAGCCCACGGAAGGCATTCAGCCGTCGATCATCAAAGATATCGGCCGCGCCATTTCCTATTTGCGCTCGCTCGGCAAGATCGCCATCGTGCTGGTCGAACAATATCTCGACTTCGCGCAAGAACTCGGCGACTATTTCGCGGTCATGGAACGCGGCGCCATCTCTTATGCGTCGGCTCGTGCGGAGCTCGACGAGGGTGCGCTCAAGCGAGCCATGGCGATCTAACGCTTGGCTGTCTTGGCCGTGACCGTCTGAAGGTTGGGGGCAGACTTGCTTGCGAGTGCGCCGGCAGAAAGTGAAGTCTTCGCAGGCAACCGGTCCATCGGCGGCATCTCCCTTTCAGTCGTGGCCGACGCAGGTGGCAGCCGCCGCCAACGCGTTCGCGAGGAAGGCGCGTTGCGGGTCCGCTTTCCCAATGCCGCCAGCCGGGACGTGCTCGAAGCCGTGACGGTCAATACCGCCGGTGGCATGACCGGGGGCGATCGTTTCCACATCGATATCGCGCTTGGCGCCGGCGCGAAGCTGATGATGACCACCGCGGCCGCGGAGAAAATCTACCGGTCGCTGGGGCCGGACACGGAAATCAATGTCAGGCTCAAGGCCGGTGCCGGCGGTTCGCTCGCTTGGCTGCCGCAGGAAACAATTCTGTTCGATCAAGTACGGCTGCGTCGTTCGATCGAGGTCGATCTCGCGCCCGACGCGAGCCTGCTGTTGGCCGAAGGCGTGGTTTTCGGCCGCTCCGCCATGGGTGAAATCGTTTCGCAAGGCCGTTTCTTCGATCGCTGGCGGGTGCGCCGCGGTGGCCGCCTGGTCTTTGCCGAAAGTCTCCGGCTGGAGGATGCGATTGCCGAACGGCTGGCGCGGCGCGCCGTAGCCGGCGGCGCAGTCGCAATTGCGAGCGTGCTCACGATCCCGGGCGATGAAGCGGCGGCTGCGGCCGTCGCCGCAAGGGACGATTTCGCCGGCGAAGTCGGCGTTTCGGCATGGAATGGTCTGGCGTTGGCGCGACTCGTTGCACCCGACGGCGCCGCCTTGCATCGCGACCTGATTGCCGTTTTGACCGCATTCGGCAATATGCCGATACCGCGCCTTTGGCTGAATTAGCCCATCCGAAGGGCGGAGATCGTTTTCGTCAAAAGCATGTGTCGTCCGATTGAAAGCAAGGCCGATCGATGAATCTCACACCGCGCGAAAAGGACAAGCTGCTGATCGCCATGGCGGCGATGGTAGCGCGCCGCCGCCTCGAGCGCGGCGTCAAGCTCAACCACCCGGAGGCGGTCGCGCTGATTTCCGATTTCATTCTCGAGGGCGCCCGCGACGGCCGCACGGTGGCCGAACTGATGGAAAAAGGCGCTCACGTCATCTCGCGCGGCGAAGTGATGGACGGCATAGCCGAAATGATCCCGGAGATTTAAGTGGAAGCCACGTTTCCGGACGGCACCAAGCTGGTCACCGTACACGAGCCGATCCGATGATTGTTCAAACGTCATTCCGGGCTCGCCACTTCGTGTCACCCCGGAATGACGAAACACAACAGGGCCAATCCCCATGACCCCCGGCGAATATTTCATCCAAGACGGCGAGATCGAGCTCAACAAAGGCCGCAAAGGGCTCACCCTCACCGTCTCGAATACCGGCGACCGGCCGATCCAGGTCGGATCGCATTATCATTTTTTTGAAACCAACCCGGCGCTCGTTTTTGACCGCAAGAAAGCGCGCGGCATGCGGCTCGATATTGCGGCCGGAACGGCGGTTCGTTTTGAGCCGGGCCAGACGCGCGACGTGAACCTTGTGGCGCTCGCCGGCACGCGCACCGTTTACGGCTTTCGCCAGGACGTGATGGGCAAGCTGGAAAAGGCAGGCAAACCGGACAAGAGGAAATCGAAAGAATCATGACGAGCGGACTTGCGCAAGTCCGCTCGTCACGTTCTCAGCGCTGCTACCGCTGCTGGGACCGGGATCAAATCAGCTTTTGGTGCTACGCCGGTAGCGGCTTGCACACCAGGCCAATCTGACCTCGGCGATCTCCCTCATTCGGCGGAACCAAACGTGAGCGATCTGCAAGTGATGATATCGCGCGGGCGGCGCGAAGCAAGCAAAAGCGTGTGTTTGTTGAGTTGTGCAACGCAGTGGGGATAACGTTGGGGATTTGTTGAAAGCGAGCGCCGGTCTTTGAGCCGGCGGCGTTTTCTCTCAGGTCGCAAGGCGCACAAATAAGGGCTGCGTCGACAAGGATTTGGCTTAGCGCATCCGCGACGGTCCGGAGCGCTGTTTTCCGATGGAGGAAAGTGAAATGCCGTCCAAAATTTCACGTTCGGTCTATGCCGACATGTTCGGGCCGACGACCGGCGATCGCGTGCGGCTTGCCGACACCGACCTCATCATCGAGGTGGAAAAGGACTTTTGCAGCTACGGCGAGGAAGTGAAATTCGGCGGCGGCAAGGTGATCCGCGACGGCATGGGCCAGAGCCAGATCACCAACAAACAGGGCGCGGTCGATACCGTCATCACCAACGCGTTGATCCTCGATCACTGGGGCATCGTCAAAGCCGATGTCGGCATCAAGGACGGAAACATTTTCGCCATCGGCAAGGCCGGCAATCCCGACATTCAGCCCGGCGTGACCATCGTCATCGGCCCCGGCACCGAGGTGATTGCCGGCGAAGGCAAGATCCTTACCGCCGGCGGCTTCGATACGCACATTCATTTCATCTGCCCGCAGCAGGTCGACGAGGCGCTGATGTCGGGCGTCACCTCGATGCTCGGCGGCGGCACCGGGCCGGCGCACGGCACCTTCGCCACCACCTGCACGCCGGGCCCCTGGCATATCGGGCGCATGATCCAGGCGGCTGACGATTTTCCGGTCAATCTCGGCTTTGCCGGCAAAGGCAACGCCTCGCGGCCGGCCGCGCTCGAGGAAATGATCAAGGCCGGCGCCTGTGCGCTGAAGCTGCACGAAGACTGGGGCACGACGCCCGCGGCCATCGATTGCTGCCTGTCGGTCGCCGACGACTACGACATTCAGGTGATGATCCACACCGACACGCTCAACGAATCCGGGTTTGTCGAGGACACGATCAAGGCCTTCAAGGGCCGCACCATTCACGCCTTCCACACCGAGGGCGCCGGCGGCGGGCACGCGCCCGATATCATCAAGGTCGCCGGGCTCAAGAACGTGCTGCCGTCATCGACCAATCCGACCAGGCCGTACACGCGCAACACCATCGACGAGCATCTCGACATGCTCATGGTCTGCCACCATCTCGATCCGTCGATCGCCGAGGATCTCGCTTTCGCCGAAAGCCGCATCCGCAAGGAAACCATTGCGGCAGAGGACATCCTGCACGACATCGGCGCGCTGTCGATGATGTCGTCGGACTCCCAAGCCATGGGCCGCCTCGGCGAGGTCATCATCCGCACCTGGCAGACCGCCGACAAAATGAAGAAGCAACGCGGCCGGCTGAAAGAGGAAAAGGGCGATAACGACAATGCGCGGGTGAAGCGCTATATCGCCAAATACACGATCAATCCCGCGATCGCGCACGGCGTATCGAAGATCATCGGCTCGATCGAGAAGGGCAAGCTCGCCGACCTCGTCCTATGGTCGCCGGCATTCTTCGGCGTGAAGCCCGAATGCATCATCAAGGGCGGCTCCATCGTCGCCGCGCAGATGGGCGATCCGAATGCCTCGATCCCGACGCCGCAGCCCGTGCATTACCGGCCGATGTTTGGTGCCTATGGGCGCGCGCGCACCGCGTCCTCCGTGGTGTTCGCCTCCAAGGCGGCAGTCAAGGCCGGGCTCGGCAAGAAACTCGGCATCGAGAAGGAGCTCGTCGCGGTGCAAAACACGCGCGGCAAGATTTCCAAGAAAAGTATGATCCACAACGGCGCCACGCCGGAGATCGAGGTCGACCCGGAAACCTACGAAGTCCGCGCCGACGGCGAGCTTCTCACCTGCGCGCCGGCCGAAACGCTGCCGATGGCGCAGCGCTATTTCTTGTTTTGATTGGCGAAAACAGAATTCTGAATTTGCTCGTCACGGTCTGCTGAGCGCAGCTATAGCCTGGTCTTTTGGCTTATCTGCAGCAACGACGTCGCCGAATTCGCCCTCTCCCCTCGCGGGAGAGGGCCCACCGGGCGCGCTTCGCAACGGCCAACCTGGAGAACAGAGCGCGAAATATGCTCTATATCTATTTGCTGCCGCATGTCCTTTTCGGAAAACCGGTTTCCACCCATCGGGTCGACGCCCGAGGGCATGCCTTCCAGGACATGCTCCAAGCGCTTCTATGGCTGCGATTGAGCCGGCAACGGCGACAGCGCGCCAAAGACCGGCGGCGGGATTCGAAGACTAATCAATGCTCGCGCAGTGATCTCCGATCGATACATGCGATGACGACGTAAGGCCCGTCAGCAGATTAAAGGTCGGACCCCACGTTCATGCTGTTTGGCATTTTCGGGCGCCGGCTTTTGCCAATGCTGGACTCGGATTCCTCAAGCGCCAGTCCGGGCTTTTCGAGTCCACTCTCGGCATCGGTCGCTTCGGCATCAGATGCTTCGGCGTCAGGCGCATCATCTTCAGCGTGGGCTTCTGTTGGCTCGCTCGGTGAGCGCCCGAGTAATGGCTGGCTCGCCGCGGGCAGCGATTCCCGCTCCGGCGGCAATTCGACGACAAGCGTGTCGAATTCACCCAGAATGTCGCGGCTGATCAGCGGCTCCCGCGGCAGCTCATCCATCGGCCCATACCAGGGGCGACGCTCGACGGCGCTCGCCTCGACCGCACGGGCGATGAGTTGGCCGATTTCCTCGCCTTCCAGCGGCACCAGCTCGTCGGCCACGTGGCGGAAGAGTTGCGGGCAGAAATAAAGTGCATGAATGCGCGGATTATAGCCTTCGATCACGATGAAATATTTCGTGCGCAGAAACATGTCGTATTTTTTGACGATCTTCTTGTCCTGCATCCACCGCGCCACACGAATGCGCTGCTGTGATGGGCTGACGATCGTGCCGGCCTCCAGCAAGATCGCCCAATCCTTGCTGCTGCTGTTGTCCGGATGGATGGGAACCAGATCGTTCGCAGGTTTCTTGCGAAAGAAGCTCACGGGTATCCTCCATAGGTCGTGCGTATGGCCAAACACGACAAATCTTAATCCTCACAAGTTTCGGAAGAACCATCACGGTTTCATTCCGTTCCGCCGAACAAGCACAGGTGCAAACAGAGGGAATTTCGCGGTAATCGGCGGTGAGCAATAAGAAGGAATCTCGGCATCGGGCACGTAATCGATTGTCAATCGATCGTGATTTCGTTGAAATCTCCGGATCGCAGGGCGGCGGCACCGTATGATACCGTCATCTGATACCGTCATCACAGCGGACCAAAGATGGGGGAGCGCACGATGCTCGATGGCGTGATGCTGCTATGGTTTGCGCTCGCCGCGCTGGCATTGTTGTTCGTCGCCATCGATATCCGCTCGACGCCGGAATCACCGGTCCTGAAATGGGGCTTCGTGCTGTTGACGGCCTATACCGGGGTATTCGGCGCCTTTCTCTACGTCCTCGGCTGCCGCGAGCCCTTGCCCGGGCTGCATGAGCGCTACACCGCAGCGCGCTGGCGACAAACACTCGGCTCGACCATGCACTGCGTCGCTGGCGACGGCCTCGGCATTTTGGCCGGGGCGGTCATTTCAAGCCTTGTTGGTCTGGCTGGATTGGCCGAGGTGATCGTTGAATATGTTCTGGGTTTCGGCTTTGGCTGGACGATTTTTCAAGCGCTGTTCATGCGCGGCTCGGCCGGCGGATCTTATCGATCCGCGCTCGCCAATACGTTGGTGCCCGAACTGCTGTCAATGAACCTGCTGATGGCCGCCATGGTGCCGGCGGTGATGACGCTCAGGACGTTCATTGCATCGGCAAACGATCCGGCGACGCCGCAATTCTGGTTCGTCATGTCGATCGGGCTTCTGGCCGGCTTCATCGTTGCCTATCCGATGAACTGGTGGCTGGTCGCCAATCATCTCAAGCACGGCATGATGACGGTGCGGCCGGCCGCGAGGCTTGGCGGCGCGGGCGGGCATGGCGCCCAAAACGGCATGACCGGAGAGCCCGATGGCATGGCCGATATGACCCACGGCGGGACCGCCATGTCCATGAATACCGGGGCGCCGACCCGTCCTCCGGTACCGGTCATGACCCTGCTGACCTTCCTGGCGCTGGCGGCCGGGGTGGCGCTTGGCTTTCTGGCGCAGCGGCTGTGACGGCCAGAACAACTTCTCAGGCGCCGAAGGCTGCCAGTCGCCCAGCCCGCCGAAATCGTCAACATATCCTCAAATTCCTTCGATCCGGGTTACCCCCTGTTAAGGACTGCGATGTAATGGCTCCGCCAACGTGCCGGACCGGCGGCATCGCTTTAAGCCGTTGGAGGTCGGAGGTGTCCGACGCAGATCATGCGCAAGTTCAGACGGATGCACGCGGCAGTCAGCGCGCGCTGGTGCGTCGTTGTGGCTGGTTTGTAAACTCGGTCGGCCAGCAATTGCGCGAATGCACGGTTTGGGACGAATCCGAAAACGGCGCCCGCCTCGTGGTCGAGGCCCCGGAAGCAATGCCCGACCTTTTTCACATCTACATGACCCTGGATTTCAGCTCCCGCCGTCGCTGTCGCGTGATCTGGCGCTCGAAGACGCAGGTCGGCGTCGAATTTCTGCGCTGAAAGCGACCTACACGCGGCTTGATGTCTCTCATGTGGCCGACTGGCCCATGCTCGCTGTCTGCGTAAGCAGCAGTGCCCGCTTGCACCGCCGCCACGCACTTTCCACCGCACACTCATTGTCGATGTTGGACCAGAGATTCCCGTCCCGCGCTTTCGCGCAGCCGGGTTTCCAGGCAAGCTGGGCGAGCGGGACGCCAGGCGCGCAAAGGGGGCGGTAGGCATGGTTGCGGGCACTGATTTCGTTCTGGATGCTCTCATCCGCGAGGGGCTCGATCACTTGTTCATGGTGCCTGGCGGATTGGTCGATCCGTTTCTGCCGGCGCTGGCCCGACATCCCGGCCTGAAGGCGATCGTCGCCGCCCATGAGGGGGGAGCCGCCTACATGGCCGACGGCTACGCGCGTGGCAGCGGCCGGTTTGGCGCAGCACTGGGCATCGGCGGCCCGGGGCTCTGCAACATGACGACCGCAGTAGCGGCGGCGAAGACTGATTCGTCTCCGGTGCTCGTTCTCAGCGGCGAAATCCCCGTCGACATGGAAGGTCTCGGCGAATTCCAGGACTCCAGCCAGGCCTCGCTCGACGACACTGCGGTGATGAAGCCGCTGACCCGGTTCTCGACGACCGTTGCCAGCGCGCGCAATCTGAACCACTGGCTACGCCACGGCCTGACTGCGATGCTGTCGCAACCGAGCGGGCCGGTTCATCTGTCGCTCACGCACGATACGCTCACGGCGGACTGCGCGGCGGAGTATGTGCCGGTCTCCGATTTCTTCCAGCGCGTCGCGCCGCTGAGTCAGGAAGCGGCGATACACGCGTTGGACTTGCTCGCAGGCGCAAAGCGCATCGCGATCCTTGCCGGCGCCGGCGTCGAGCACGATTTCGGCAGCCGTCGAATTGAAAGCCGCAGCCGAGCGCTGGTCGATCCCGGTCGCGACGACCTTGCGGGCGAAGGGCATTTTTCCAGAAGACCATGAACTGTCGCTCGGCGTGTTCGGCTATGCCGGCACGCGACATGCGACCGCAGCGCTCTTCGATCCAGAGCTTGAATTCCTGCTCATCCTCGGCTCGGGTCTCAACGAGCGCGACACCATGCATTGGACGCTGCGCCAGAAATCGAAATCGAAAAGGATTCACGTCAATACCGACATGTGGGAGATCACGTCGCACGGCGAAGCCGACCATGCGGTGCCGGGAAGTTGTCGCGCCTTCCTGCAACTCCTCGGTAACGTGACCGGCGCGCCGGCGGCGGCGCTTTCGGAAAGCGCGGCCGAGCGGCAACTTTTCCTCGCCAAGATGAAAGCCGGTCCGCGATGCTATGACATTGAGAATTGCCAGCGGACGACCCGGCCGATACATCCGGCGGCCGCGATCGCGGCACTGCGCGCGGTCTTTCCGCGCGACGGTATTGTCCTGGTCGATTCCGGCGCCCATCGTGCGTTCGCCGGCCATTACTGGACGGCCTACGAGCCGCGCACCTACATCTCGGCCACCAATCTCGGACCGATGGGCTGGGCTATTCCGGCCGCTGTCGGCGTGCAATGCGCACAGCCGAAACGCCGCGTCGCCGTGATCACCGGCGACGGCTGCATGCACATGCACGGCATGGAGGTTCAGACCGCCGCGCGTTACCGTCTGCCGATCATCTATGTCGTGCTCAACAATCAGGCGCTCGGCAATGTCTGGCTGCGGGCGCATCAAAAAGGTGCGTTGCCGGCGGAATTGACCACCATTCCGGATCACGATTGGGCGGGTTTCGCGCGCTCGCTCGGTGCCCAGGGCATGACGGTCGACGATCCGGCGGCACTGGCCGCCGCGTTCTCACAGGCGCTGGCGACAGATGCCACCGTGGTCATCGACGTGAAGGCCGACAAGGATTGCCCGACACCGGTCTACGACTTCACGGCAGGCGCGCGTGCATGGTCCTATCACGAATAGAGCATGATCCGGAAAAGCATGCCCTCGAACTTGGTCCGATGGGTGGACACCGGCTTTCCGAAAGATCATGCGCAGACAATTGGAGGCGGGCGATGAGTGTCCTCGAAATGGATCCGGCCAAATTCCCCGCGCCCGCCAAAGCGCTCTATGAGGACATCGCCGCGCGCCGCCGCGCCAAGGGCGAGGGCTTCGGTGGGCCTTATCTGGCGTTGCTCAATCATCCGGCGTTGGCCGAACGGGTCGAGGCGCTCGGCTTCTATCTGAAATTCGAAGGCGTGCTGCCGCGCGCCCATTATCAGTTCATCGTGCTCAGCGTCGCGCACGCAACCGGCGCGGCGTTCGAATGGCAGGATCATGTGCAGCATGCGCTGGCCGCCGGTCTGCCGCAGGACATCGTCGACGGCATTGCCGGTAGCGCGAAGGCGAGCCTGCCGCATCCGTTCGCGCTTTTGCGCGAGGTTCTCACCAAGACACTGGCTTGGCAGCCGATCCCAGACGCGTTGCAGGCGCAAGCCGCCGCCGAATGGGGCAACGCCGGTCTGGTCGAAATCGTGGTAATTTCGGGCTTCTACCAGATGTTCGCCGCGATCAATCAGGGCTTCGATATTTTGGCCGCCAAGGCCGAAGCGCCGCCCGCGCAACCGGCGAGATGACCGGCAAGAACGAGGCTGCGTGACCGAAACTTGGCGGTTCGAAAGTCGCGAGCGACGCTATAATGGGACGATACGGCGGATTCGCCACGGGGGCTGGCATGTCAGGCAAATTGAAGTTTTCGGTCATCGCGCTTTGCGCCACGCTGGCGTGGCCGCTGGCGGCGCACGCGCAGACTGTCGATCTTTCCTCAGACGGTCGGGCCGCCATCTGGAAGAGCCTGGGCAAAAACGCCGCCGACACCCAGGTCGCTGCCGGATTGGAGGTGGGCCAGACTGTGCCGGATCCGATGCGGGTGCTGCCGTTCGACCGCCACCTTCGCAAGTCAGTACCGGCGCTAAAGTCCTTCTCCTACGCGTTGGTCAATGGCCAAGTGCTGATCGTCGAGGCGCGGACCCGAAAGGTTGTCGCCATCGTTTCCAAGTAGGGATTTTCGCCGGTCCCCTCTTCAGGGTCGGGAGGCAAGCGCTCCAGCATCGACCGTCTTTCCCGGCCATTTGCACAGGTCGGCGATGAGGCATTTTTCGCATAACGGCCGGCGGGCAATGCAGACGTAGCGGCCGTGCAAAATGAGCCAGTGATGCGCATGCAGCCGGTAGCGCTCCGGCACCACCTGCATGAGCTTCATCTCGACATCCAGCGGCGTTTTGCCGACCGCGAGACCGGTGCGGTTGCCGACCCGGAAAATGTGGGTATCGACCGCGATGGTCGGCTCACCGAACGCGATGTTGAGTACCACATTCGCGGTCTTGCGGCCGACGCCCGGCAACGCCTCGAGCGCGTCGCGGTCGTGCGGAACCTCGCCGCCGTGTTCGGCGATGAGAATGCGCGATAGCGCGATCACGTTCTTGGCCTTGGTGCGGAAAAGCCCGATGGTCTTGATCAGCGCGCGGACCTGTACTTCGCCCAGCTCGACCATCTTCTTCGGCGTGTCGGCAAGCTTAAACAGAGCCGGCGTCGCCTTGTTGACGCCGGCATCGGTCGCCTGCGCGGACAACACCACGGCGACCAACAAAGTAAACGGATTGATGTGCTCGAGCTCGCCGCGCGGCGCCGGGTTTGCGGCAGCGAAGCGGCGGAACGCTTCCTCGACCTCCGCAGGTGTCCATTGCGGCATCTCGCCGTGAGCAGCCTCGCGGTCGGCGCGGGCTTGTGCCTTGGCGCCCTTGAGGTGCGCGTTTTCGACCTGCACCGCTTTGGCGTTGGCGGCCTTGCGGGCGACCTTGCCCTTGCGCGCGGTCTTGCCGGGGGGCCGCGCCGTTTTGCGCGCGGCGGAGGCGGTGGTTTTTTTGGCCATCTTTTTTCGTATAATCGGCGGCATGAACGGCGACAACCGCGCAGCCTCCGAACCCAAGATTTTCGCGGCCACCATCACGCCCCACCGCTCGCTGGGTTCGACCGGCTTTCTCGTCCTCATGCTGTGCATCGGGGCGGTCAGCTTTGCGTCCGGCGTGTTTTTCCTGCTGCTCGGCGCTTGGCCGGTCTTCGGCTTTTTCGGGCTCGATGTGCTTTTGATCTATATCGCCTTCCGCGCCAATTTCCGCGCCGCCCGCGCCTATGAGGAGGTCACCGTTACGGCCTCCGAGCTCACGGTGCGCAAGGTCAGCCATCACGGCGTCGTACGCGAATGGACGCTCAATCCGCTGTGGGTGCAGCTCGACCGCATGGTGCACGCTGAATTCGGCATCGAGCGTTTGTTTCTGGTTTCCCGCGGCCGCCGGCTGTCGATCGCGGGCTTTTTGAGCCCGGACGAGAAGGCGAGCTTCGCGCAGGCGCTTGCCGCCGCCTTGGGCGAGGCGAAACGCGGGCCGACCCGGACGGCGCTTTAGGGCATGTCCCGGAAAAGCATGCCCTCGGGCGTCGACCCGACGGGTGGAAACCGGTTTTCCGAAAAGGACACGCGACAGCAAATAGATCTAGCAAGTGCCGCAGGCCGCCCGATGTAGCTAATATTGTGGCTTTTTCAGTTGCTTAGCTGATCGACCTGAGCGCGTTCACGGGCCCAGAAATCGGGTGGTTCGCCGCATCGTGCGGGCCTAAATGGGGAGCAAATGATGGAGACACCCATGCTTTCCCCCGATCGTATCGCAGATCTCAGCGTGCTCGACGCGGCCGCTTCCGATTACGAGGTGGTGCGCCGCGCCATCGGCTATATCCGCAACCATTGGCGCGAGCAGCCGGAGATCGAGGCCATCGCCGACGCCGCCAGCGTCACCCCGACCGAACTGCATCATCTGTTTCGCCGCTGGGCCGGACTGACCCCGAAGGCGTTTGTGCAGGCACTCACGCTCGACGGCGCCCGCCAGTTGTTGCGCAACTCCGCAAGCGTGCTCGATGCCAGCTACGAAGTCGGCCTGTCGGGGCCCGGCCGCCTGCACGACTTGTTCGTCACCCACGAGGCGATGTCGCCGGGCGAATGGAAATCCGGCGGCGAGGGCTTGACGGTGAGCTTCGGCTTTCACCCCTCCCCCTTCGGCAAGGCGCTGATCATGGCGACCGAACGCGGCCTCGCCGGCGTCGCCTTCGCGGACGCCGACACCGAAGACGCCGCACTGGCGGACATGCGCCGCCGCTGGCCGAAGGCCACGTACGTCTCAGACGAGCCTCGCACCGCAGCGCTCGCTCGCCGCATCTTCGATTCGTCGCAGTGGCGGCAGGACCGCCCGCTCCGGGTGGTACTGATCGGCACCGACTGGGAGGTCCGGGTGTGGGAAACGCTGTTGAAGATTCCCATGGGCCGCGTGGCAACGTATTCGGGCATCGCCAAAAATGTCTGCGCCCCGACGGCGGCCCGCGCGGTCGGCGCCGCGGTCGGCAAGAACCCGCTGGCGTTCGTGGTGCCGTGTCACCGCGTCATCGGCAAATCCGGTGCACTGACCGGCTATCATTGGGGCATCACCCGCAAGCAAGCGATGCTCGGGTGGGAAGCCGGGCGGGCCGAAAGACAGGCGTAGCTTTCTCGGGGGTTGCGCACCCTCGCGTCGTCACCACCGGGCTTGACCTGCGCATCCGGCCATGGCGCACCATGCCGGATAAGCAAAAAGCAAACAGAGAACTTAGCGACGACGGCGCCGCATGTGCCCTCTCCCCTTGCGGGAGAGGGCTGCTCGGATGTCGACGTTAAAAGATTGGGTGAGGGGGCGGACCGCCCCACCCTCACCCATTCGTATTTGTGGCCAGGCCAGCGCCGCCCTCTCCCGCAACGGGGAGAGGGCACAATGAGGCGCGCCGCGCGATGGTGGGATCAAGCCGCGTCAAGCTCGGCAATGACGCATCAGGGAGCAAAACCGCGGTGGCTACGCCGCCAAGTCCTTCATTGCGGCGACGGTCGAGTTGGCGTTGAGCCGGTAGATCAGCGGCACGCCGGTCGCGATTTCGCGGCTGACGATCTCCTTGGGCGACAGCCGCTCCAGCACCATGATCAGCGCGCGCAGCGAATTGCCGTGGGCGGCGACGATCACTTTCTCGCCGCGCAGCACGCGCGGAAGAATGTCCTGGATGTAGTAGGGCAGCACCCGCGCCGCGGTGTCTTTCAAGCTCTCGCCGCCGGGCGGCGCCACGTCGTAGGAGCGGCGCCAGATCAGGACCTGCTCCTCGCCCCATTTTTTTCGGGCATCGTCTTTGTTCAGGCCCGACAGATCGCCGTAGTCGCGCTCGTTCAGCGCCTGGTCTTTGATCACGGTGATGTTGGTCTGTCCCATTTCTGCGAGCACGATATCGAGCGTGCGTTGGGCGCGTACCAGCTCCGATGTGAAGGCGACATCGAAATGCAGCCCCTCGGCTTTGAGTTTCTGGCCGGCATTGTGGGCCTCGGCCACGCCTTTCTCAGTCAGGCCGACATCGCGCCAGCCGGTGAACAGATTTTTCAGATTCCATTCGCTCTGGCCATGACGCACGAGCACAAGCAGCCGATCACTCATTCACTGTCCTCTTATCGTCGTCATTGCCGGACTTGATCCGGCAATCCATGCAGCAACGTCGAACCATCCGCCAGTCGGCATGACCCCACTGGCCAAATGCTTCAAAAATCCTTCACTCCCAAAACATCGGCCATGGAATAGAGCCCCGGCGCCTTGCCGCGCGCCCAGAGCGCCGCGCGCAAGGCGCCGCGCGCAAAAATCATACGGTCTTCGGCGCGGTGGGTGAGCTCGATGCGCTCGGCCGGGCCGGCAAAGATCACCGAATGATCGCCCACCACCGTGCCGCCGCGCAGCGACGCAAAACCGATATCGCCGGCCCGGCGCGCCCCGGTCATGCCGTCGCGGCCGCGCGCCGCGCGTTCCGCCAGATTGATGGCGCGCCCTTCCGCCGCCGCGCGGCCGAACATCAGAGCCGTGCCCGAGGGCGCGTCGATCTTTTTGTTGTGATGCATTTCCAGAATCTCGATGTCGAAATCCTCGCCGAGCGTCTGCGC
Organism: uncultured Alphaproteobacteria bacterium; assembly: GCA_963818155.1. Classification (GTDB taxonomy): domain Bacteria; phylum Pseudomonadota; class Alphaproteobacteria; order Rhizobiales; family Xanthobacteraceae; genus BOG-931. Next base: position 648,509 of record CAWFRC010000007.1, on the reverse strand, counting down.
CACGCGCTTGACCAGGGCGGCCAGCAGATTGACCCCGAGACTCATATTGCCGGATTTGACGATCGGTGCGCGGCTCGCCGCCTTGGCGACGATCGCTTCTTCCTGCGCCGAATGCCCCGTGGTGCCCATGACGTGCACGACACCGGCAGAAGCCGCGAGCTCCGCCAGGGCGACGGACGCGGCCGGAATGGTGAATTCGATAAGGCCGTCGGCATCGCGCAGCAGCGGCGCGACGTCGCTCGTAACCTTGATGCCATTGGGGCCCAGCCCCGCGAGCTCGCCGGCATCGCGCCCGATCACGGCCGAGCCCGGCGGCTCGACGGCGCCCGCAAGCGTGACGCCCTTGGTCGCCGCGACGGCCTGGATGAGCGTGCGGCCCATGCGCCCACCCGCGCCCGCGATCACCAGCCGCATGTTCGAACTTTCACCAGCCATGCGCTTTTACTCCGTGCGCTCGCGATATAGCGGCAGCCGTGCACGGGAGCAAACGACGTGGCCCTATCCCCCCAGAAAGGGGGAGGCGGCGTAGCGGAGCGAAGCCGGTGGGGGTCCTTCTCTGGCGCCTGCGTCGTTTCGCAAACGCAGCGCCCTGCCCTCACGTCTCGGGGCCGAAAATAGAAACTACGGCTGCGGGCCGTCGTAGCCTTCGACAATGATCAGGTCGGCAATGGCGTGCGGCTGGCGCACTTTGATGTTGGCCTGGTATTCGGGCGAGCGGTAGCAGGCGACCGCGGCGTCGTAATTGTCGAATTCGATCACGACATTGCGCGACCGGCTTTCGCCCTCGGGACATTCGAACTTGCCGCCGCGCACGACGAATCGGCCTCCGTATTTGCGGAAGATCGCCGGATTGGCGGCCGCATAGGCCTTGTAACCTTCTTCGTTATGTACGTGGACGCGCCCGATCCAGTAGCCCTTAGCCATGCTGTGTCTCCTTCGCGGTCTGTGCGATCTCGGCAACAATCGCTTCTGCGGCGGCGCGCGGCTCCGGCGCGGCAACGATGGGCCGGCCGACGACGAGATAATCGGCGCCCGCCGCGATCGCTGCCGCGGGCGTCATGATGCGTTTCTGGTCTCCGGTCGCGGCGCCGGCGGGGCGGATGCCGGGCGTCACCAGCGCCATGCCGGCGCCGGCGACGGCGCGCACGTTTGCGGCCTCCTCGGGCGAACAGACCAGCCCGTCGATGCCGAGCGCACGCGCCTGCTCGGCACGGCGCGCCACCAGCGCTTTGACCGAGGTCTCGTAGCCGGCCGCCTTGAGGTCATCGTCGTCGTAGGAGGTGAGCACCGTGACGGCGAGAATGCGCAACGCATCTCCGCGCGCCTCGACCGCGGCCGCCATGGTCTGCGGGTAAGCATGCACCGTCAGGAACGTGGCGCCGAGCCGCGCGGCGCTTTTCACGCCCTGCCCGACCGTGTTGCCGATATCGTGCAGCTTGAGGTCGAGAAAAACCTTTTTCCCGGCGCCGACGAGCTTCTCCACATAGGCAAGACCGCCCGCATAAGCGAGCTGATAGCCGATCTTGTAGAACGACGCCGCATCGCCGAGCTGCGCCACCAACGCCTCCGCGGCCTCGACCGACGGCAGGTCGAGCGCCACGATCAGGCGCTCACGCGGCGCGATTGGCATGCGGCTCGTTTACTCCTCAAGCATGTCCCGGAAAAGCATGCCCTCGGGCTTTGACCCGATGGGTGGAAGCCGGTTCTCCGAAAAGGCCATGCGACAGCAAATCAGACTCTCGGCATCGTGCTCGCCAAGTCGATAAGCCGTCGCACCGTGTCCTTCAAGGCGATAGTGAGGACTTCGTCGCGCAGATTGTCCATGTCGTCGAAGGCGTCGTCGGCGCAGCCGACATTGAGCTGCTGGGGCAGAACGAGCGCGCTGCAGCCCACTTCGAGAATTTGCCGCAACGCCAGGAGCGCGTGCAAACCGCCGTCGGCACGGGCCGACGCCGAGCCCAGGCAAAATACGCGGTCGCGAAAGGCGGCGTACGGCTCGTCGGTGCGCTCGCGCACGCGCGTGATCCAATCGATGGCGTTTTTCAGAAGCGGCGTGACCGAGGCGGTATATTCGGGGCTGGCGATGAACACGCCCTGGTGCGCGGCCAGCATATGCTTGAGCTTGACCGCATTGTCGGGCGGTCCCGAGGTGTTCAGGAGATCGGCGTCGAGCAACGGCAGGGGGTAATCGGCAAGCGAGATGCGGGTGACGTTAGCCTCGGCCAGCGTCAGCTCCTTGGCGACCAAAGCCGCAAGCCGCCCGTTATGCGAGCCTGCGCGCAGCGAGCCGGCCATCACCAGGATCTTGGGTCCGACCATGCCGACGGCGTCAAATCTTCCGGTAGACCCATACCCGCGCAGGCGGGATGTTCATCCAGATTCGTTCGGATTTTTCCACCGTGAAGCCGCCGAGCCGGCGCGGCAGCGGCGACGCCACCGAATAGGTGAACTGAACAAAGGGCGCGCCCGGAAGCATCAGGTCGAAGGCGTCGCGGATGAGCCGAAGCCGCATGCGCATCGGCTTGGTGACAAGCGGCAGACCGGAAACGACGGCGGCGGCCGGTTGCAGCAGCAAGGTCTCAAGCAGGCGGCGCATGCTGTAGGCATCGCCTTGCACCAGCGTCGCGTCCGGATAGCGCGCGCGCAAAATCCGGCAAAACGCCGGATTGAATTCGACCAGCACCAGCCGCCCCGGATCGACGCCGGCCTCAACCAAAGCCGCCGTGACCGGCCCGGTGCCCGGGCCGAGCTCGACCACGGGCCCATCGCTGTGCGGATCGACATAACGCGCCATGGCGCGCGCGAGCATTTTGCTTGAAGGCGCGACCGCGCCGATGGTCAAAGGCCGCTCGATCCAGGAGCGAATGAAACGCACCTCATCGTCGAGCTGAGTGCCGCGCTTGCGCTCGAACCGACAAATCTGTTCTTCGATTTTTTTGCCGATGTCGTCGCGACGTTGCTCGAACAACCGGATGTGGCGTCCGATGTTGCGTTCGAGCACAGTCTTCTTGAGCTCGAGGAGCCGCAATTGCCGCTCGATCCTTTCTTCGAAAGTACGCAGGGCCATCAGCGGCATAGCACTCACGCGCGACCGAACGGCCGCCCTTTTAGACCATTTGATGACAGAAGACTAGCACGCCTGGCCGGAGAGGGGAGCGTTATGCCGAATTGGCGCGGCCGGCGCCGAGCCCATCAAGGAAGTCCTTGACCTTGCCAAAGAATCCGGACGATTCGGGATGCGTCTCGGTCGACGAAAGTCGATCAAATTCGAGCAAAAGTTCGCGCTGACGCTTGGTCAGATTCTGCGGTGTCTCCACCACCACCTGAACATACATGTCGCCGAACTGGCGGCTGCGCAGCACCGGCATACCCTTGCTCTGCAGGCGGAAGCGGCGGCCCGTCTGCATGCCTTCCGGCACTTTCACGCGGGTCTTGCCGCCGTCGATGGTGGGCACTTCAAATTCGCCGCCAAGCGTTGCAGTCACCAGCGAAACCGGCACGCGACAATGCAGGTCGGCGCCTTCGCGCTGAAAGAAAGGATGGCTGCCGAGCGACAGAAAAATATAAAGATCGCCGGCCGGACCGCCGCGCACGCCGGCTTCGCCTTCGCCCGCGAGCCGAATGCGCGTGCCGTCTTCGACGCCGGGCGGAATGTTCACCGACAGCGTCCGCTCGCGCATCACCCGGCCCGAGCCCGAGCACGAGCCGCATGGGCTCTCGATCACCTGGCCGCGCCCCTGGCAATTCGGGCAGGTGCGTTCGAGTGTGAAGAAGCCTTGCGCATGCCGCACCTTGCCCTGGCCCGCACACATCGGGCAGGCCTTGGGCTTGGTGCCGGGCTTTGCGCCGCTGCCCGAACACGCTTCGCACGTCACCGACGTTGGAATGCGGATTTGCGCGGTCTTGCCCGCAAAGGCTTCGAGCAGCGAGATTTCCATGTTGTAACGCAGATCGGCGCCGCGCTCGCGGCCGGAGCCGCGTCCACCACGCCGTGCGCTCATGCCAAAAAGATCGTCGAAAATATCCGAGAAGGTGGTGGCGAAATCGGCGCCAAAGCCGTGGGCGCCGTTCATGCCATTGCCGTGCTCGAAGGCTGCGTGGCCGTAGCGGTCATAGGCTGCCCGCTTGTCGGCATCCTTGAGGATCTCGTAGGCCTCGTTGACCTCCTTGAAACGATGCTCGGCGTCGTTGTCTCCGGGATTGCGATCCGGATGCCATTGCATCGCCTGCCGGCGAAAGGCGGTCTTGATGTCCGTCTCCGTCGCAGTGCGCTCGACGGACAGTGTCTCATAGTAGCAGCGCTTGGCCATCATTCCCCACCCGATGACGTCCGATCATTCCACGTCGGGATGGCGTCCGTCAAAAACAAGCACCCCCGTTTTGCGTCCGGGGGTGCAAATTTGACAGCGCGCAGTGGCATTGACCCGTCCCCGCTGCTTAAGCGGACTTTTTGTTCTTCTTATCGTCGTCGACTTCAGTGAACTCCGCGTCGACGACATCATCCTTCTGGCCTTCGGCCGCTCCGGCACCGCCGGGCTGTTCGGCCGATTGCTTGTACATCGCTTCGCCAAGCTTCATGGAAGCCTGTGCCAGCGCATTGGTCTTGGCCGTGATCGCTTCCGCATCGGTGCCTTTGAGGGCTTCCTTCAGGTCGGCGATGGCGTTCTCGATGGCGCGGCGGTCACCCTCGCCGACCTTCGAGCCATGTTCGGCGAGCGTCTTCTCGGTCGAGTGGACCAGCGCCTCGGCATGGTTCTTGGCCTCGACCTGGGCCTTGCGCTTCTTGTCTTCCTCGGCGTGCGCCTCGGCTTCCTTGACCATCTTCTGGATATCGCCCTCAGACAAACCGCCGGAGGCCTGGATGCGGATCTGCTGCTCCTTACCGGTGCCTTTGTCCTTGGCCGAGACGTTGACGATGCCGTTAGCGTCGATATCGAACGTCACCTCGATCTGCGGTATGCCGCGCGGTGCCGCCGGAAGGCCGATGAGATCGAACTGACCGAGCATCTTGTTGTCGGCCGCCATCTCGCGTTCGCCCTGGAACACCCGGATCGTCACCGCGGTCTGACCGTCCTCGGCCGTGGAGAACACCTGGCCCTTTTTGGTCGGGATCGTCGTGTTGCGGTCGATCAGCCGCGTGAACACGCCACCGAGCGTTTCGATGCCGAGCGACAGCGGCGTGACGTCGAGCAGCAGCACGTCCTTGACGTCGCCTTGCAGGACGCCTGCCTGGATCGCGGCGCCGACCGCAACCACTTCGTCCGGATTGACGCCCTTGTGCGGCTCCTTGCCGAACAATTGCTTCACAACTTCCTGGACCTTCGGCATGCGGGTCATGCCGCCGACCAGGACGACCTCGTTGATCTCAGCCGCCGTCAGCCCGGCGTCTTTCAGCGCCTGCCGGCACGGGTCGATCGTCTTCTGCACCAAGTCGTCGACCAGCGCTTCGAATTTGGCGCGGGTGAGCTTCATGGTCAGATGCTTCGGACCCGAGGCATCGGCGGTGATGAACGGCAGATTGATCTCGGTCTGCGTGGTTGACGAGAGCTCGATCTTGGCTTTCTCCGCGGCTTCCTTCAGCCGTTGCAGCGCGAGCTTGTCGCGGCGCAGATCGATGCCCTGCTCTTTCTGGAATTCGTCGGCCAGGTAGTTGACCAGCCGCATGTCGAAATCTTCGCCGCCCAGGAAGGTGTCGCCGTTGGTCGACTTCACTTCGAACACGCCGTCGCCGATCTCGAGAATCGAGACATCGAACGTGCCGCCGCCGAGGTCATAAACCGCGATCGTGCCGGTCTTGTTCTTGTCGAGCCCGTAGGCGAGCGCGGCCGCGGTCGGCTCGTTGATGATGCGCAGGACCTCAAGTCCGGCGATCTTGCCCGCATCCTTGGTGGCCTGACGCTGGGCGTCGTTGAAGTATGCCGGAACGGTAATGACCGCCTGCTCGACTTTGGAGCCGAGATAAGCTTCCGCCGTTTCGCGCATCTTCTGCAGGATGAAAGCGGAGATTTGCGAGGGCGAATATGTCTTGCCTTCGATCTCGACCCAGGCATCGCCATTGGAGGCGCGCGTGATCTTGTAAGGGACGAGCTTCTTGTCCTTCTCGACCATCGGGTCGTCGTAGCGACGGCCGATGAGGCGTTTGACTGCAAAAATGGTGCGCTCGGGGTTGGTGACCGCTTGGCGCTTCGCCGGCTGGCCCACGAGCCGCTCGCCCTCGTCCGTAAAAGCGACGATCGACGGCGTGGTGCGCATACCCTCGGCGTTTTCGATGACCTTGGGCGACTTGCCTTCCATTACGGCGACGCAGGAATTGGTCGTCCCGAGATCGATACCGATGACCTTGGCCATGGAGTTAATCCTCTCTTTATCGGCAGGTCGGGCAGGCCCGAAAGGCGCCCTTTGTCCGACCCCCTGATAGTCCTTGAATAGCCTTAAACCAAATCAGCCCGGACGCTTCCGGGCGATTTTCCCTTGGCTCATATAGGAGGGCGGTATCGTGCCGCAAGACAGGAATGCACGCGTGAGGCGCATTCGGGTTGACGACTAAAGCCGATAAAGAACACGACTATTCGGTGATGCATCTGCAATCGAACATGAGCGGCTTTCCGACCGGCTTTCGCCTTTATCCGGGCCATTTTGACCGCGACGCCCAGGTGGATTTACTGGCGGCCGTCCGCGACGTTCTCGACGCGGCGCCGCTGTTTGTGCCGCGCATGCCGAAATCAGGACGCCCATTCAGCGTCCGCATGTCGAATTGCGGGGCGCTCGGCTGGGTTTCCGATGAAAGCGGCTATCGCTATCAGGTGTCGCACCCGCAGACCGGTCGGCCGTGGCCGCCGATACCTGCGGCACTGATGCAATTGTGGGACCGGCTTGCGCAGTTTCACGAGCCGCCCGAAGCCTGCCTGATCAACTTTTATGGTCCGCACGCCAAGATGGGCCTGCATCAGGACCGCGACGAAACAGAATTTGCTGCGCCGGTGATCTCGATTTCGCTCGGCGATACCTGCTTGTTTCGCGTGGGCGGGTGCAAACGCAACGAACCGACCCGATCCGTCCGCTTGAGTTCCGGCGATGTCGTCGTCCTTGGCGGCGCTTCGCGGCTGGCCTTTCACGGTGTCGACCGGATTCTTCCCGGCACATCGCGCTTGCTCCCGGAGGGCGGACGGATCAATCTGACGCTGCGCCGAGTGACCGCAGCGGCTGAACATGTCCGCGAACCAAACAGCGTCCGCCAAGGCGCCAGCAGAGATCCCGTATGATATGCATTAGCTTTCGCTCCGCCCGAGCCCTTGCCGTTTTTGCCGTATTGGCGCTGGCCGTCCAGGCTGCGCCGGTGCGGGCCGAAGAGGCGACCTTTCCGCCCGGCTCGCGCGTCGGGTTGGTGCCGCCGCCCGGAATGGCAGTCAGCAAGACCTTCGACGGCTTTGCCGATCCGGCCAAGGATGCCGCAATTCTCATCGCCGTTCTGCCGGCCGGAGCCTTTGCGGAGATCGAGAAAGTGCTCGACACCGATGCTCTGAAAAAGCAGGGCGTGACGGTGGAGAAACGCGAGTCGTTACAGCTGAGCTTCGGCCGCGGAATTCTTCTCATCGGTCGGCAGGTCGCGGATAAAGCGCATTACCGGAAATGGCTGCTGGTCGCTTCCGCCAATGATTTGACCGCGATGGTGACCGTTCAGGTTCCCGACCCGGACGACAGCTATACGGACGCGGCGTTGCGGGCTTCGCTGGCGACGCTGGCGGTTCGCGCAACCGTGCCGGAGGCGGAGGAGCTCGGCCTGCTGCCCTTCGAGGTGGGAGACCTTGCCGGATTTCGTGTCGACGACGTCCTGCGCGGCCGCGCCCTGGTGCTGCATGACGTTCCGGCGGCAGCCGATACCGGCAAGGACGGCAGCAAGGACGGCAGCAAGGACGGCAGCAAGGACGCCAGCAAGGACGCCAGCAAGGAAGCCAGCAAGGAAGCCAACAAGGAAACAAACAGCCACGGCGTCGAAGCGCGCATGTTGATCGCGGCGGTGCCGGGCGGCCCTCCCGAGGCCGATCAGCGTGCGGAGTTCGCGCGGCTGATGTTCAATGAAATCGGCGGCATCAAGCAGGTCCGGGTCGTGCTGTCGGAGCCGCTGCGCATCAACGGCCAACCGGGTTTTCAGACGATGGCCGAGGCGCAGGATGTGCGTACCGGCTCCGACGTGCGCGTCATTCAATGGTTACGGTTCGGCGGCGGCGGTTATCTGCAAATGGTCGCCATCGGCAGCGCCGACGGCTGGACCGCAATGCTGACGCGGCTGCGCGCGGTGCGCGACAGCGTCGAACTGAAATAGCGCCGGCGACCCCCTTAGAGCGCATCTCGCGTAAACTGAAGCGGAAGTGCTTCAATAACTTGGGAGCGTCTCCTCTCTCTGGCGTCATGCCCGGGCTTGACCCGCGCATCCCGATCGTCAGGACTCAGTGCCCACCTAGGCGGGATGGCCGGGACATAGGCGAGCGAAGCGACGCCGTTCTTCGAACGGCTATGCCCGGCCATGACGACACGATGTAGGGTCGCGCAAGCTGCTTTTAGCTGGCTAGGACGCTTAAGAGTTCTGAAGACGCCTACGAATCCTTGGCGGCACCGGCGGTGGCGTTGTCATTGACCGATCGCGCGGCCGGCGCGGTTTTGGGGCCACCTTTGGATACCCCGACCATGGCGGGGCGCAACACCCGCTCACCGATCATGTAGCCGGGCGCCACGACCTCGACCACGCTCCCGGCCGGCACGGACGGGTTGGGAACTTCGAACATCGCCTGATGCACGTTGGGATCGAACTTCTCCCCGCGCGGGCTGAACTGCCGCACGCCATTCTTTTCCAGCGCCTTGATCAGCTCGCGCTCGGTCAATTCCACGCCGTCCACGAGCGCCTTGACGCCGGGCTCGGCGCTCGCGCGGAGCTCCGGAGACACCGCGTCCAATGCGCGGCGCATATTGTCGGCAACGCCAAGAAGGTCGCGGGCAAGCGTTGTTACCCCATAGAGGCGGGCATCCGTGACTTCGCGGTCGGTGCGCTTGCGCAGGTTTTCCATCTCGGCGAGCGTCCGCAGCAGCCGATCGCGCAATTCGGTGGCGACCGCCACCGGATCGGGCTGCTGAGCCGCCGGGTCTGCAGAAGTGCCGGCCTCGGCAGCGGCCGCTGCGTCCTCAGCACGCGCGGTCTTATCCGTCATGTCCGTACCTATCTGGTTTTTTGCTGACCCGGCATATCAGGGCTGATGGGACAAAAATCAAGCAGTTTGGAACTCCTAGACCTTGATCCGATCAAACCGAATCGCATCAAGGTCTAGATTTTGCGGCGGTGCATGATCTTTTCCGAAAACCGGTTTCCACCCGTCGGATCAAGTCTGAGGGCATGCTTTTCGGGATCATGCACTAGGTGGCGCCAGCCGGCCGCGCAGGACCTCTACCCGGCGAGCAGCTTACTCACGACTTTGGCGGTATAATCCACCATCGGGACGATGCGCGCGTAATTCAGCCGCGTCGGACCAATGACACCCAGCACGCCGACGATACTGCCCGCGGCGTCGTGATAGGGCGCAACGATCGTGGATGAGCCCGACAGCGAGAACAATTTATTCTCCGAGCCGATGAAGATGCGGACCCCTTCGGCATGCTCGGCCCGCCCGAGCAAGTCGACAACCTCGCGGCGGGTCTCGAGATCGTCGAACAAAAGCCGCACCCGCTCCAGATCGTCGAGCGCCCGCAGATCCTCCAGGAGGTGAGCTTGGCCGCGGACGATCAGCTTGCGCTCGTCGCGCTCGCCCCCGGACCAGCTCGCCAGCCCGGCGGCAACGATTTTCTGTGTCAGTTCGTCGAGCTCGGCCTGGCCCTCCTTGAGCCGCCGCTCGATCTCGAGCCGCACTTCGGCGAGCGTGCGACCGCGAACGCGCGCATTGAGGAAGTTCGATGCCTCGACCAACGCCGAGGTGGGCAGCCCGACCGGTATATTGAGCACGCGGTTTTCGATCTGCCCGTCCTCGCCCACCAGCACGACCAGCGCGCGCTCGGGCTCGAGCCGCACGAACTCGATATGCTTGAGCCTCTGGTTGGATTTGGCTGTCAGCACCACGCCAGCGGCGCGGCTTAGGCCCGACAGCAGGCCGGACGCCTCGGTCAGCACCGCTTCGATGGTCGTGGATTGGCCGCGGCCAGCCACCTGCGCCTCGATGGTCTTGCGGTCGTCTTCGGTGAGGTCGCCGATCTGCATGAGGGCATCGACGAAGAAACGCAGGCCGATCTCCGTGGGCAGTCGGCCGGCCGACGTATGCGGCGCGTACACGAGGCCGAGCTGCTCAAGATCCGACATGACGTTGCGCACCGAGGCCGGCGACAGCGTCATCGGCAGAATGCGCGCCAGGTTGCGGGATCCGACCGGCTCGCCGGTGGCCAGATAGCTCTCGACGATCATGCGGAAAATCTCGCGCGAACGCTCGTTGAGCTGCGCAAGGCCCGCCTGGTTTCCGGCAACCGGATGATCGTGATTGCTCAAGGCTACGCTCCGATGCTGGCGCAGTAGGTGTTGGCGCGCCCGGGTTCTTGCAAGCCGAAAGGCGAACAACCCAAACCCAAAAGCTAGCGGCAAGGTGGCCGCCGAGGCAATGCGGGGTTTACGCCGCGATATTTCGGCAGGTTTCCGCCCTTGTCGCTGCCATTTCGCCCCCCTAAAAGACTGGGCCAATCCGGCAGCAGGATCATGCACCGACCGTGCACCCAGATCTTGCGCCCAAATCATGCCCAAGGAGACACGCAATGCGGCCGAGCCGCCGACAGCCCGACGAATTACGGCCCGTATCGCTCGAACGGGGCGTGGTGAAATATGCGGAAGGCTCGTGCTTCGTGCGCTTTGGCGACACCCATGTCCTGGTCACGGCGACACTCGAAGACCGCCTGCCCCCCTGGCTGAAGGGCCAGGCGCGTGGCTGGATCACCGCCGAATACGGCATGCTGCCGCGCGCCACGCTCGAGCGCACCCGCCGCGAGGCATCGAGCGGCAAGCAGAACGGGCGCACGGTGGAGATCCAGCGGCTGATCGGCCGGTGCCTGCGCTCCGTCGTCAACCTCAAGTCGCTCGGCGAGCGTCAGATCACGATCGATTGCGATGTGATCCAGGCCGACGGCGGCACCCGCACGGCCTCGATCACCGGCGCCTGGATCGCGCTCTATGACTGCATCGCCTGGATGAAAACGCGCGAGATGATCTCGGAAGACGTGCTGCGCGACCACATCGCGGCCATTTCCTGCGGCGTGTGCTCCGGTACCGCGGTGCTCGACCTCGACTATGCGGAGGATTCGCAGGCCGAGACCGACGCGAATTTCGTGCTCACCGGCACCGGCCACATCGTCGAGATACAGGCCACCGCCGAGAAGGTGCCGTTTTCAGAAGAGCAATTGACGACCTTGCTGGCGCTGGCCCGCAAAGGCGTGACCAAGTTGATTGACCTGCAGAAAATGGCGGTGATGTGAGCGCCCCCGCGCATCGCCGCATCGTCGGGCGCCTCCTGATCGCGACCCACAATCCCGGCAAGCTTGCGGAAATGCGCGAATTGCTGGCGCCCTACAAAATCGAGGCCATATCAGCAGACGAGATGGACCTCCCCGAACCCGACGAAACCGGAACGAGCTTTCGCGCCAACGCGCGGATCAAGGCCGAGGCGGCGGCGCTGGCAGCCGGCCTCCCGGCCTTCGCCGACGATTCGGGTCTTGTGGTCGATGCGCTCGATAACGCCCCGGGTATTTATTCGGCACGCTGGGCCGGACCCGATAAGAACTTTCGCGGTGCCATGGAAACGATCGAGCAGAAGCTCCAGGGGGTCGGCGCTATCGCGGCGGCGCAGCGCAAGGCGCATTTCGTTTCGGCTTTGTGCGTCGCCTGGCCGGACAGACATGTCGAAGAATTCGAAGCCCGCGTCGACGGTACGATCGTATGGCCGCCGCGCGGCGACAAAGGCTTTGGCTACGATCCGATCTTCTTGCCGGATGGGCAGACCCGCACCTTCGGTGAAATGCCGAGCGAGGAAAAGCACGGGCTGCCGCCGAGAGGCAAAGGGCTTTCGCATCGCGCCCGCGCCTTTCTGAAACTCGCGGAGGCGTGTCTTGGATAGCCCGGATACGCCGCTCGTTCCTCTGCAGGACAGCGACGCGCCGCAATTTGGCGTCTACATTCATTGGCCGTTTTGCCTGTCGAAGTGCCCGTACTGCGACTTCAACAGCCATGTGCGCCGCGCCGCGATCGACGAAACGCGGTTCGTGCGCGCCTTCAAGGCCGAGATCGCAACCACGGCGGCGCGCACGCCGGGCCGCACCGTCTCGACGATCTTTTTCGGCGGCGGCACGCCCTCGCTGATGCAGCCGGCGACCGTCGGCGCCATTCTGGATGCGATCGCAGGCCATTGGCGGGTGGCGGAGAATGTGGAAATCACGCTCGAAGCCAATCCGACCAGCGTGGAGGCCGAGCGTTTTCGCGGCTATCGGGCCGCCGGCGTCAATCGCGTCTCGCTCGGCGTGCAGGCGCTTGATGATCGCGTGCTCAAGGAGCTCGGCCGGCTGCACACGGCGGACGAGGCGATCGCGGCGGTGGGAATAGCGCGCAGCGTCTTCGCGCGTTACTCGTTCGATCTGATTTACGCGCGGCCGCAGCAGACAGCGGCGGAATGGGGCCGCGAGCTGAAAGAAGCGCTGCGCCAGGCCGGCGAGCATTTGTCGCTTTATCAGCTCACCATCGAGCCGGAAACGCCGTTCGCGGCGCTGCATGCGGCCGGCAAGCTGCACGTGCCCGACGACGACACGGCGCGCACGCTCTACGACACGACGCAGGAGATTTGCGCGGCGCACGGACTGCCGGCCTACGAGATTTCCAATCATGCCCGGCCCGGTGCCGAGTGCCGGCATAATCTGGTTTACTGGCGCATGCACGACTATGCCGGCATCGGCCCGGGCGCGCACGGCCGCCTCGATATCGACGGCGACCGCCATGCGACCGCGACCGAAAAGCGCCCGGAAAGCTGGCTCACGCGCGTCGAGCAAGACGGCCACGGCCTCGTTACCGACGAGGTGCTCACGCGCGAAGAGACCGCCGACGAGTTTTTGTTGATGGGCCTGCGGCTCGCCGAAGGCATCGATCCGCAACGCTTTGCTGCCGTGGCCGGCCGGGAGCTCGATGCCGCGCGCATTGCAGCATTACGCGAATACGGACTCGTCGAAACGACACCCGCCGGGCGACTGCGCGTAAGCTTGCCGGGTTTCCCCGTGCTCGATGCGGTGGTCGCCGATCTCGCTGCTTAAGCGCGGGTTTGCCTGCAACAGCAACGCCGAACATGCCCTCTCCCCTTGCGGGAGAGGGCTCCTCGGCCATTTTTCCCGAAGAATGGGTGAGGGCCCTACCCGGCCGCCGGGCCGAAGCTCCGCGGCGCCGCCTGGACGATTTGCGGCCCCGAAGGTGTCACCCGCAGGATCGCGAGGCCGCGGTCGTTGGTGCCGTCCTGGCGGAAACGGAACAGTCCGTCGATGCCGGAAAAACCCGACGGATTGGTGAGAATCTCCGGCGAGAAGCGCTGCGGGCCCTGCGTCTTCACCAGCGCGGCCACGAGCGCGACGGCGTCGTAGGCGAGCGTCGCCGTGCGCACCGGCTGTTGCTTGAAACGCGCGGCGTAACGATTGGCGAAATTGCGATAGCCGGCGCCGTCCGGTGCCGCGAACAAGCCGCCATCGAGTGCCTGTGTCTGGAAGACGCGGGGATCGTCCCAAAGTCCGGTGCCCAGCAACTGAATGCGCTTGGTGTTGACACCGTTCGCCACCAAAACCTGGGCGACGTCCGGGAGCGAGTCGCCGCCGTCCGGAATGAACAAGGCGTCGGCGCGGCCGAGCGCTTGGGCGATATTCCGCACCGGCCCCGCCATCGCGGCCTTGTCATGCGGATAACGCTCGATTGCCGCCACCTGACCGTTGCGGCGGCCGACATCCTGGCGGAACGCCGCCTCGACCACGGTGCCGTAGGGATTGTCGGGAATGAGCGCCGCATACGAGCGCTTTCCAACCGAGGCGGCATATTGGACGATGCGCGCGACATCGGTCTCGGGAAGAAAGCTGAGCAAATAAATACCGCGCGACGCCACATTGGCGTCGGTGGAAAACGCGATCACCGGAATGTTGCGCGAACGCGCCACCTGGCCGACGATGCTCACGGCCTGCGCGAACAGCGGGCCGAGAATCAGTTCGCAGCCTTCGTCAACCGATTGCTGCGCCGCAAGCCGCGCGCCGTCGGCGGAGCCGGCGTCATCCTTGACCAGAAGCTGGATGTTGGGGTTGTTGAATTCGGCCAGCGCCATTTCGGCGGCATTACGCATCGCCTGACCGGCGACGCCGGCATTGCCACCGGCCGACAGGGGCAGAATGAGCGCCACCCGGACCTGCCCGGTGCCGATCGTCGTCTCCGGGACCGGCGGGCCGCCCGGCGCCTGCGGCTGCGCCGACGGGTTGAGCGATGGCAACGACGAAAAGGAGGCACCGGAGCAGCCCCCCAACACCGCACCGGATGCCGCCAGGAGACCTGCGAGTGTACGGCGCCGCGTCAGCATTCCCCCGACCCCTTAACCGGCAATCCCGCAGACAAGGCGGCCCTCCTCACGGCATTGCGCCGGAACGATAGGGCAGCGCCAATCTGTCATTCTGGGGGCGAATCGTTAACCAAGCCAGAAAGATGCGGAATGCGCTCCGACCGTGACCCGGGGACGCCTTGCCGATACGGTGACGCCCATGACCCAAGAGCACGGCAGCCAAGTACCCGCGGATCCGGCTGGGCGCGACGATCGCCTGCGCCGCAGCTATAGTCTCGATGGTCACCGCGTGGAAGCTGCGCCCATCACGCCTGGGCTTCATATCGTGTCCACCCCTATCGGCAATCTCGGCGACATCACGCTGCGCGCGCTCTCAACGCTCGCGGCCGCCGACCTCATCGCCTGCGAAGATACGCGGGTGACGCGCAAGTTGCTCGACCGATATGCCATCGCTGCCCCGGTGACACCCTACCACGACCACAACGCCACGACAGCACGGCCTAAGCTTTTGCAGCGGCTTGCGGAAGGGGCGGCGATCGCGCTGGTATCGGATGCCGGCACGCCGCTTATTTCCGACCCGGGCTACAAGCTGGTCCGCGCCGTGCGGGAGGCCGGCTACCCCGTCACGGCGATCCCCGGTGCTTCGTCCATTTTGGCGGCGCTGGCGGTCGCCGGCCTGCCCACGGACCAGTTCTTCTTCGTTGGATTCTTGCCGCCCAAACAGGGTGCACGCCGCGCCCGCATTGCCGAATTGGCGCGTGTGCCCGCAACGTTGATCGTGTTCGAAACCGGGCCGCGCCTTGCTGAAGCGTTGGCCGATCTCACCGCCGGCCTCGGCGAGCGCGAAGCCGCGGTCTGCCGCGAGCTCACCAAGCTGCATGAAGAGGTCCGCCGGCACCCGCTGAAAACGCTCGCTCAAGCCAGCGCGAACCAAGAAACCCGTGGCGAATTCGTCCTGGTCATCGCGCCGCCACCTGCGGACGCAGCCCCGCGTGCGGAAGATGCGGATGCGCTGCTGCGCGCCGCGCTCGCACGCACCTCGCTCAAGGAAGCCGTCGGCGAAGTCATGGTCGCGACCGGACTGCCGCGGCGCACGCTCTATCAACGGGCGCTGGCGCTGGCGGACGAGACAGACAAGGACGGCGATTAATGGCACGCCGCGCTGAACCGCTTCGACCGCCCAAGACGCCGCGGCCCGACCGCGTCGAAGCCTTCAGGCTCGGGCTTTCGGCCGAGAGCCGCGCCGCCATGTTTCTCATCGCCAAGGGCTACCGCATTCTCGCCCGCCGCTTCAAAACGCCACTCGGCGAGATCGATATCGTCGCGCGGCGACGCCGGGCGCTGGTCTTTGTCGAGGTCAAGGCGCGCGAGACATCCGACGATGCCGCCGAGTCCGTAACCGCGCGCGGCAAGCAACGCATCGTCGCCGCTGCCGAGATGTGGCTTGCCCGCAATCCGGCCGACGCGCAGGCCGAAATTCGCTTCGATGTGGTCTTGGTGACGCCGGGCAAGCTGCCGCAGCATATCCCGAACGCTTTCGACGCGAGCAAGTGATTTGCCGGGAACGCGTGGCCCCATGGCGGCGGTCGCGAAAATTGCGTAGAGCTTGTTTCCTTCAATCCTTCATCAGAAGCGTTTCATGTCCCTGAATGTCGCTGTACAAATGGACCCGATCGAGCGGATCAATATCCGCGGCGATTCGACGTTCGCGTTACTGTTGGAAGCCCAACGCCGCGGTCATGCGCTCTCTTACTACACGCCCGATCGCCTCGCGCTCGCCGACACCAAGGTATCGGCAGCGGTGCGGCCGCTGACGGTGCGCGACACGCCCGGCGATCATTTCACGCTGGGCGAGCCGCGCGTGACCGACCTTTCCACGCTGGACGTCGTGCTGTTGCGCCAGGATCCGCCATTCGACCTCGCCTATATCTCGACCACGCACATGCTCGAGCGCATTCATCCGCAGACGCTCGTGGTCAACGATCCGGCGCACGTACGCAACGCGCCGGAAAAAGTGTTCGTCACCGAATTTCCGGACCTGATGCCGCCGACGCTGATCACGCGCGACCTCGACGCCATCAAGGCATTCCGTGCTCAGCA
Source organism: uncultured Alphaproteobacteria bacterium (assembly GCA_963818155.1). Taxonomy (GTDB): domain Bacteria; phylum Pseudomonadota; class Alphaproteobacteria; order Rhizobiales; family Xanthobacteraceae; genus BOG-931. The sequence goes on along the minus strand of CAWFRC010000007.1, from coordinate 631,824 downwards.
TGGCGACATCGTCATGAAGCCGCTCTACGGCAAGGGCGGCGAAGCGGTGTTCCGGCTGGCGCGCGAAGACCTCAATTTCGGCTCGCTCTACGATCTCTTCGCCACCATGTTTCGCGAGCCCTGGGTGGTGCAGAGATTTCTGCCGGAGGTCAAGAACGGCGACAAGCGCATCATTTTGGTCGACGGCGAATTTGCCGGCGCCGTCAATCGTGTGCCGGCGCCGGACGATCTGCGCTCCAACATGGTGCGCGGCGGCTCGCCGAAGGCGACCGATCTCACCGCGCGCGAGCGCGAAATCTGTGCGCGGCTCGGGCCCGCCTTGCGCGAGCGCGGCCTTCTGTTTGTCGGCATCGACGTGATCGGCGACTTTCTCACCGAAATCAACGTCACCTCGCCCACCGGCATCCGCGCCATCAAAAATCTCGGCGGCCCCGATGTGGCCGCCCTGATCTGGGACAGCATTGAGAAGAAGCGCAAGCGCACCTAGATAAAACAGCGTCGCTTGGCACTTTGAAGCTGGGCGCTTGGCACTTGGAGGCTTTGTCCACCATGAGCGCGCAAGACGAACGCAAGGCGGTTACCCAGGCGTACGCAATTCTCCAGACCCTTGCCACCGGCCTCGCGCAGGGTAGCGACGCAATGTCCACGTTGCGTGGCGCAACGCGGCAGATCACCACGGCGATGGCACGGGCGACATCGGGCGAGGCCGCCCTCAACGCGGCACGCGCCGACACCGCGAGCGCACTCAGCGCCGTCAGCGGATCATTGGAGACCCGGACGCTGACGCCGGAAACGATCGGCAATGCGGAACGCGCCATCATCGCGTTGCTGCAAGGTTTCGATCGGCAGCAGGAAACGCCGGAAAAAATCTACGTGGATCCCACGCTGCCGGCGACCTTGCAGCACGACGGCGAAGCTCACGAGTGCCACACTCTGGAAGAAGCGGTGCTGGCCTGGCTGCATCTGCCGGAAGAAGAGCGTGCGCAAGCGACAATCCGGGTGAATGGCGCCAATGGGCCTCTCTATACGGCCGCCGATATCGACCGGCTGCATATTCGAGCCGAGCATCAGCGCGACTGAATCTAGACTAGGGTAGCTAGAACAGTTTGCGCGCTCCTACATCGCGTCGTCATGGCGGGGCATAGCCGTTCAAAGAACGGCGTCGCTTCGCTCGCCTATGTCCCGGCCATCTCGCTTGTGTGAGCACTGAGCCTGACGATCGGGATGCGCGGGTCAAGCCCGCGCATGACGCAAGAGAGAGGGGGGCGCTTCCAAGATATTAAAGCACTCCCGATTCAATCTAATCGGGATGTGCTCTCGCTATTGGTCAGCGTGCCGCCGCCGGAGCAGGCGCCACGACATCCACACGCTTCGGCTTGGTGATGGTCAGCACCAGGATCGCGGCGAGCAAACATAGCGCGCCGGCGGCGAAGAATGCCGGCAAATAGGTCGAGAACTGCGTGCGTGAAAGCCCGGCACCAAATGCAGCGCTTGCCGCGCCGATCTGATGGCCGGCGAATATCCAGCCAAACACGATGCCGGCACGCTCGCGGCCGAAGCGATCGGCGGTGAGCTTGACCGTCGGCGGCACGGTCGCGATCCAGTCGAGACCATAGAAGACGGCGAACAGCGACAAGCCGTAGAACGTGAACGACGTGAACGGCAGGAACAAGAGCGACAGGCCGCGCAGGCCGTAATACCAAAACAACAGCCAGCGATTGTCGACGCGATCCGACAGCCAGCCGGATCCGACGGTACCAAAGAAATCGAACACGCCCATCATGGCGAGCACGCCCGCCGCGGTGACGGCCGGCAATCCGTAGTCGCCGCAGAAGGTGATGAAATGCGTCTGGATCAAGCCGTTGGTGCTGCAGCCGCAGATAAAGAAGGTCGCGAACAACACCCAGAACAACGGCACCCGCGCCGCATCGCGCAACACCTCGATCGGCGTCGACAAGAGCGAGGCCAGACCGACGCCGGCCGGCGGCGGCGGCACGATGTCACGCTCTCCGTAGGGCGGCAGGCGAAGGTCGCTGGGCCGGTCGCGCATCAACGCGAAGGCGAGCAAGGCTGTGACCGCGAGCAGACAACAAACAAAAACAAGGGCGGACCGCCAGCCGAGATGGTCGGTCAACGACGCCATCAACGGCAGGAACACGAGTTGTCCAGTGGCGGAGCTCGCCGACAAAAGCCCGACCACAAGGCCGCGGCGCGCGGTGAACCAGCGCGTCGCCACCGTGGCGGCGAGCACAATCGCTGTCAGTCCGCTGCCGACGCCGACCACGACGCCCCATAACAGCACAAGCTGCCAGACCTGCGTCATGGCCAGCGAAGCCAAAAGACCGCCGGCGATCAAGATCGCAGCACAGATCACGACCCGCCGCAGCCCGAAACGATTCATGAAAGCGGCAGCGAACGGACCGAACAACCCGAACAGCAACAGCCGCAGCGCCAGCGCCGAGGAGATTTGCGCGTTGTCCCAGCCGAACTCGCGTTCGAGCGGCACGATCAGCACGCCAGGCGCACCCATGGCGCCGGCCGTCACCAGCATGGTCAGGAAGGTGACGCCGACCACCACCCAGCCGTAATGGATGTTGCGGCGGCCGAGAGCGGCGGCGAGAGGAGACGAGATCATGCGGACCCTTGCGACTGCGGCTACGGTCGATCTGCGCGAGAGAGCGAAGGATTCAATAGTCTCGACGAGACCTTTAAATGACGCTCATCATCATTCTTGCTGATTGATGACGATCATCATATAATTTGTCAAGGGCGAGGCGCGGCCGCGGAATCGGGCGCCAGACCAATTGCAGAATAGGATTGCAAGACATGCGGGTGAGCCGGGAACAGGCGGCGGCAAACCGGGAGCGCATCATCGATGCGGCGGCCGCCTTGTTTCGCGCCAAGGGCTTTTCCGGGATCGGCGTCGCCGACATCATGAAGGCCGCCGATCTTACCCATGGGGGTTTCTACGGGCATTTTAGCTCGAAGGACGATCTGGTCGCGCAAGCGAGCCGCCGCACCATGGGGCAGGCGGCGACGAACTGGGCACGCGTTGCCGCCGAGGCACCCGACCACCCCTATGCGGCCTTGCTGCAGCACTATCTGACCCGGCGCCACCGCGACGATCCGGGCCAAGGCTGCGGCTTTGCCGCGCTCTGCAACGACGCCGCGCGCAGCGGCAAGCCGGTGCGCAACACGTTCGCCGAGGGGCTGGAGCCGTTGATCGATATTTTGGCGCAGAGCATGCCGGACCGCAGCAAATCCGCCCGTCGGCGCAAAGCGGTCGCCGCCATGGCTGCGCTGGTCGGGGCGGTATCGCTGGCCCGCGCCGTCGGCGACCCGGCGTTGTCGGACGAAATCATCGCCGCCGTGAAGCACGAGCTGTTGGCAGCCGCGGAACGCTAAGCTGGCACTGACAGTGTTAAGCGCCCGCGCGTCCGATGTTCCCTAAATGTTCTTGCCGCGCCAAAAAAGTTCCGCTACTGTGCCGCGCAGGCGGGGGCGGACATGGTTCAGCGGGTCACCACGGTCGCGTTCGAGGGCATCGAGGTGAGGCCTGTCGATGTGCAGGTGCAGGTCGCGCCCGGCATGCCGGCTTTCACCATCGTGGGCCTGCCGGACAAGGCGGTATCGGAGGCGCGTGAGCGCGTCCGCTCGGCAATGATCGCCTCGGGGCTGGCGCTGCCGTCCCGCCGCATCACCATCAATTTGGCGCCGGCCGACCTGCCCAAGGAAGGCAGCCACTACGATCTGCCGATCGCACTCGGCCTGATGGCCGCGATCGGCGCCATTCCGCATGACGCGCTGTCCGGCTTTGCGGTCTTGGGCGAGCTCGGCCTCGACGGCTCTATCGCCCCGGTGGCGGGCGTGCTGCCGGCGGCGATCGGCGCCAATGCGCGTGGCGAAGGCTTGATCTGCCCGGCCAAATGCGGACCCGAAGCCGCGTGGGCGAGCCCCGAGATCGAGATCATCGCGCCCGCCTCGCTGATCCAGCTCGCCAACCACTTCAAGGGCACGCAGGTGTTGTCGCGACCGCAGCCGAAGATCCTGGAAGCCGTCGGCGGGTTCTCCGACCTTGCCGACATCAAAGGCCAGGAAAGCGCTAAACGCGCCCTCGAGGTGGCGGCTGCCGGTGGCCATAACCTGCTCATGGTCGGCCCGCCCGGTGCCGGCAAGTCGATGCTGGCTTCGCGGCTGTCCTCGATTCTCCCGCCGCTGGCGCCGGCCGAGCTTCTTGAAGTCTCCATGGTGCAATCCATCGCCGGCGTGATCGAAGGCGGCGCATTGACCAATCGGCGGCCGTTCCGGGCGCCGCATCACTCCGCCAGCATGCCGGCTTTGGTCGGCGGCGGTCTGCACGCGCGGCCCGGCGAAATCTCGCTCGCCCATCACGGTGTGCTGTTTCTCGACGAGCTCCCGGAATTCCAGCCGCAGGTGCTCGATTCGCTACGCCAGCCACTGGAGACCGGCGAGGTCTCGATCGTGCGCGCCAATCATCGCGCCACCTATCCGGCGCGCTTCATGCTGGTGGCGGCGATGAATCCGTGCCGCTGCGGCCACGCCAACGATGTCGGCTATAGCTGCAAGCGTGGCGCCAATGCCCGCTGCGCGGCCGATTATCAGACCCGCATTTCCGGTCCGCTGATCGACCGGATCGATCTGCATATCGAGGTGCCGGCCGTCACCGCCGCCGATCTCCTGCTGCCGCCGCCGGCCGAAGGCAGCCGCGAGGTCGCCGCGCGGGTGGCGCAGGCGCGCGAGCGCCAGGCCGCGCGCTACGCGGCGATCGGATTGCCGCATCTGCGCAGCAACGCCACCGTTTCGGGCACCGCGCTGGAGGATGTGGCGAGGCCGGACGGCAGCGGCCTGGCGCTGCTGCGCGAGGCCGCCGACGCCATGCGGCTCTCGGCGCGCGGCTATCATCGCGTGCTGCGCGTCGCCCGCACCCTCGCCGACCTCGACGGTGAGGACAAAGTCGGCCGCGTCCATCTGGCAGAAGCCCTTTCCTATCGGGCACTCACCGATGAGATCCGGCGCGCGGCCTGAAACGTGGCCGCGGCGATTCTCCCGATTCGGCGTTTCTCCAGCAGACAAACGGCCGGCGGCGTCCATCGGACCAATCATGACGAGTAAAGACATACCATTGACGGCGTCGGGCGAAGCGCGGAGCATCGCCCTGCACCCTGCGATCTGATTCGCCGCCAGCGCCAGGATGCGTCTGCCGAACGCGGCACCGGCTTCGATGACCAATCCGCCCCGCAAACTTTCGTTCGTTCTCGCCGCGACCGAGCACGGCACGATGATCGTCAATCGCTTTGACGAATATCGCCGGCCCGACAATTCCGCCTTCGGCGTCGGCTTTCAGCTCCTCGAGAATGCCGCGTACGATCCGGCTGACGTCAGCCTGTTGCTGACATTGCTCGACCTGCGGCACCGCTGTTACGGCGCCGGCGTCATCGCCGTCGATTGCGGCGCCAATATTGGCGTGCATAGCGTCGAATGGGCCCGGCACATGACCGGCTGGGGCATCGTCATCGCCATCGAGGCGCAAGAGCGCATCTACTATGCGCTTGCCGGCAATCTGACGATCAACAATTGCTTCAACGCCCGTGCCATTCACGCCGCGGTGGGCGCCGCCCCCGGCACGATGAAGATTCCCAATCCGAACTACCTCGCCCCCGGCAGCTTCGGCAGCCTCGAGCTCCGGCAGCGACAGGGCACCGAATTCATCGGGCAGACGATCGATTATTCCGAAGCCAGGATGATCGATGTGCGCACCATCAGCGTCGACGCCTTCAACTTGCCGCGCCTGGATCTCGTCAAAATCGACGTCGAGGGTATGGAGCTGGAGGCGCTGGCGGGCGCCGCCAATTCAATCCAGGCCCACCGTCCGATCATGCTGATCGAGGCGCTGAAGGTCGATGCCGCCAAGCTGCGCACCTGGCTCGAGGAGCAGGGCTACACCGTGGTGCCGAGCGGAATCAATCTGCTGGCGATCCACAAAACAGATGAATGCCTCAAGCACCTGAAATTCGAGCAGCAACCGGCGGCTTCGTAAAGCATGTCCCGGAAAAGTGGAAACCGGTTTTCCGAAGAGGACATGCGACAACTTCTGAACTCTGAGCACATCTCGACCCAATCGGGATGTGCTCAGGATACGACGTTCTCCACATCGCCGTCCGGGCGCATATTTTATTTCGTTATCGTCTCGATCCGCGCGATTTTCGACTCAGCATCAACAGCAAACCGCGGCCGCGCCTAGAGCGCGATCACGTTAGGTGAAATCGACGTCGCGCTCCAAATCTTTGTTGGAGCATGATCTTTTCGGAAAGCCGGCATCCACTTTTCCGGATCATGCTCTAGCCGCCGTTGTAGGAATGCCCACCGCCGCGGATGCCGATCGCGGCCAAAAACTCCTGCCGGGTTTCGGCGTGATCGCGAAACACGCCGAGCATGCGGCTGGTGACCATGCTGACGCCGGTCTTGTGGATGCCGCGCGTGGTCATGCACTGATGCGTCGCCTCGGTGACAACCGCGACACCGTGCGGCTTGAGCACCTCATCGAGGCAGGCTGCGATCTCGGCGGTCATCTTTTCCTGAATTTGCAGCCGTTTGGCATAAACGTCCACAAGTCGCGCCAGCTTTGAAATGCCCACAACGCGGTTGCGCGGCAAATAGCCGATATGCACTTTGCCGATCACCGGGCACATGTGATGCTCGCAGTGCGACTCGAAGCGGATGTCGCGCAACACCACCACCTCGTCATAGCCGCCGGTCTCTTCGAACGTGCGCCCGAGATAGTCGCGCGGATGGTCCTTATAACCGGCGAACCATTCCTCGTAGGCCTTAACCACGCGCGACGGCGTGGCCCGCAGCCCCTCGCGATCGGGGTCGTCGCCAGCCCAGCGGATCAGCGTGCGCACGGCCGCTTCGGCCTCCTCGCGCGTAACCGGCGCTGCGATCGCGGATTTGGTTGCCGAAAGCTTGGTATTGACTGGCTTATCCATTTACTCATCTCCGACCGGCCCGACTACCACCATCCGGTTCCGCCCGACGAATGTTAACAAAGGGTCAACCGTTGCTCCAATCGTCGGTCTGGAAGGCAAGGGTTGCGCAAGGTTCATACGCCAAATTTCGCGAGACTACATAGATAAGTGCACCGATAGCGACGCGCACGCTCCGCAGCTTGGGCGGCGCCTCATTTGATCCTGCGAGCGAACCAATGCGCCCTGGCGCACACTTGCGGAAGCCTGCCACTTTCACGCGCAGCTTGTCCTCCTTCGTTATTCGCTCAGCGATCGTTTTGTCCATGTCGTTTGCCGTCGCGTTCGGCTTTGTCGCCGGCGCAACGTCCCCCGCCGCTCACTACGACCCATATATGTTCGCCATCGGGGTTGCGGCACTGTTCGGCGCCGCTTGCGGCGGCATGAGCATCCTCCTGGCCCGCCTGCGGCAAATGAAGGCCGAGTTGCGCGATCTGACGGTTCGGCTCGATGAGGCCGCCGATCGGAACTGGGAAATTCGCGAAGCCCAAGAACGCACGGCAAGCTTTCTCGAAGCGCAAGACGATGTGATCGTGCGCCGCGGCGATCACGGCGCCATCACGTATGCCAACGATGCCTATTGCGCCCTGGCGGGCCGCGGCCGCGAACACCTGTTGCGCACCAACTTTACGCTGCCGGTGCTGGAACAAGGCGACGCCACCGTCATGGCCGACGGCGCGCGCGCCTACGATCAGAAAATCGCCGCGCCCGATGGCGCGCGCTGGATCGCCTGGCGCGAAGTGACCGTGCGCGCCGATGGCGCAACCGAGATGCAGAGCGTCGGCCGCGACGTGACCGAACGTGTCCTCGCCGAACGCGCGCTCGCGGTCGCCCGCGATCAGGCCGAAGCCGCCAATCGCGCCAAGTCGCGTTTCCTCGCGATGGTGTCGCACGAGATCCGCACGCCGCTGAACGGCATTCTCGGCATGGCCGACCTGCTCGGCGATACGCCGCTGACTGCGGAACAGACAACGTATCTGAAAGCCGTGAAAGGCTCGGGCGAAACCTTGCTGTCGTTGATCGAAGACGTTCTCGATTTCTCCAAGATCGAGGCCGGCAGGCTCGAGCTCGCGGCGCGGCCGTTTCTACTCGCCGCCTTTGTCGAAGAAGCGGTCGAACTGCTCGGCCCGCGGGCGCAGGAAAAAGGCCTGGAAATCGGCTGTTATGTGGACGAGCGCCTGCCGCTGCGCGTGGTCGGCGATGCCGGACGGCTGCGCCAGGTGTTGTTCAATCTCGCCGGCAACGCCATCAAGTTCACGGAGAAGGGCGGCGTCTCCATTGTCGTCGAGCCGTCGGCGCAAGCGGATGTGATTTCCTTTGCGGTGAGCGACACCGGCATTGGCATCTCACCGCAGGACCGGGCGCGTATCTTTGAAGAGTTCGAGCAGGCGGACGGCAGCTCGACCCGCAAGTTCGGCGGCACCGGCCTTGGACTGACGATTTCGAGCCGGATCGTGGAGAGCATGGGCGGCGCGATCACGGTGGACAGCGCCCCCGGACAGGGCTCCACGTTTCGGCTCACAGTCCGGCTGCCGAATGCGGACGAAGGCGGACTGCCGACGTTCACTGCACCCGATTTGCGCGGCAACCACATTCTCATCGTGGCGCCGGCCTTCACTGGGGCCGCATTGATCGCCCGGCGCCTGCACCGCTGGGGCGCACGCACCAAGAGTGTGACCGACGAAAAGGCCGCCGCAGCCATTCTCTCCGAGCGGATCTGGAATGCGCTTATTGTCGATCACGGCCTCGGCACCGAGACCAGCGCGATGCTCGCGCGCGACGCCGCCGGCGTTGCCCAGCGGATCGTATTGACGACGCCGGCCATGCGCGGCGAGCTCGCGGCTCTCAAAGAGGCGGGCTTCACCGGCTATCTGATCAAGCCGGTGCGCGCGGCTTCGCTCGCAGCCCGCTTCCTCACACAAGACGGATTCGAATCGGGCGGAATGAGCGACGGCGCCGCGCTGCCAAACGCTGCTGGTTGCGACGGACTCTCAATTTTGGTGGCGGAAGACAACGAGATCAACGCGCTGCTGATCCGCGCGCTGCTGATCAAGCTCGGCCACCGCCCGACCATCGTCACCGACGGCGCCGCGGCAATCGACTGCTGGCTTGCGGCACGCGCCGGCGAGCGGCCTTACGATCGCATCCTCATGGACCTGCACATGCCGGACCTGGACGGTTTGGAGGCTACCCGCCGCATCCGCGCCAGCGAAGCCGAGCGCGCAACGCCGCGCACCCCGATCCTGGCGCTGACCGCCAACGCTTCGGCCGAAGACCGCGACGCTTGTCTCGCCGCCGGAATGGACGGCTTTTTGGTCAAGCCGCTCGATCGCGAACGCCTGGCCACGGCGCTGACGGATGCCGGCAAGGCGGCGCTTGCCGCATAGCACCGGCGCGCCGTGGCGAAGCCGGGAGCTGGCAGGTCACAACCGGCGCAACGCCACTTCCTGGATTTGATGGCTTACGCCTTTCTTCAGGATCAGATCCGCGCGCAGTCGCGTCGGCAGAATATTCTCGTGCAGATTAACGAGGTTGATGCGCGTCCAGATCGAGGTGGCGACATCGGTCGCTTCCGTATCGGACAGCTTGGCATAGCGATGGAAGTAGGATTTCGGATCGACGAAGGCAGTGCCGCGGAGCGTCAAGAACCGGTTAACGTACCAGGACAACAACACGTCCTCATCCGCATCCAGATAGATCGAGAAATCGAAGAAATCGGAGACGAACGGGATGGCCTTGCCGTCCTTGGGCAGGCGACCGGCCTGCAGCACGTTGAGACCTTCGACGATCAGAATGTCCGGCCGCTCGATCTCGATCCAATGGTTCGGAATGACGTCGTAGATCAAATGCGAGTAGACCGGCGCCCGCACCGGATGCAGACCCGCTTTGATGTCGGACAAAAAGCGCAGCAGCGCCGAGAGGTCGTAGCTTTCCGGAAAGCCCTTTTTCTCCATCAGGTCTTCGCGCTGGAGCACGGCGTTGGGATAGAGAAAGCCATCCGTGGTGACGAGCCCGACCTTGGGAACATTCGGCCAGCGGGCAAGCAGTGCCTGCAGCACGCGCGCCGTCGTCGATTTGCCGACCGCAACCGAGCCGGCGACGCCGATGATGTAGGGAACCTTGGCGTCTTCGGTGCCGAGAAAGCCCTGCTGGGCGCGAAACAATCGCTGGGTGGCCGCGACATAGAACGAGAGCAGGCGCGACAACGGCAGATAAATCTCCTCGACCTCGGAAATGTCGAGCCGGTCGTGCATGGAATGCAGCCGTGACACTTCCTCCTGCTCGAGGGTCATCGGCGTGTCGTCGCGCAGCTTGGCCCACTGGGCGCGGGAAAACACCCGATAGGGCGAAACTTCCGGTGCGGTACGCTGGTCCATGAGGCTGGTCGATGTCCTATTCGCCCTTGCGGGCCGCCTTTTCCTCGAGGCCGGTTTGCCGGGTGCGCTCGGCGAGCACAGCTTCCACCTCGGCAAACGCGATGCCGCGCACTTGCAGCAACACCAGCAGGTGATAGAGGAGATCGGCCGCCTCGGCGACCAGCCGGCCGCGGTCTTCGCTGACGGCGGCAATCGTCACCTCGACCGCCTCCTCGCCAAGCTTCTTGGCGCAATGCGCAACGCCCTTATCGACCAGCGTGCGCGTATAGGATGTTCCGGGATCGGCTTTGGCCCGGCCCTCTACCCGCTTTTCCAGGTCGTGGATCGTGAATGGCTCCATGGCGGCTACTTAGCATCTCTCCGTATGGCCGGGGAGAGGCCGGATGCAAAGATGGTTCTCCGACTGGTTTCTTGATTGATGCGGACCATGGTTTATTGGATTAGCCCGCCGGCGCAGTTTCCCGGCATCGCATCTCGCCCTCAGGGCAGCGTTCTCTGCAGCGGATTGTTCGTTCATGCCAGCACCGGCGCTCGATTTCTGGTTTGAATTTGCCTCCATCTATTCCTATCCGGCGGCCATGCGTATCGGCACGTTGGCGGCGGCTTCCGGCGTCGCCGTGCGTTTGCGCCCCTTTCTCCTGGGGCCGATCTTGCGGGCGCAGGGCTGGGACACCTCGCCTTTCGTTCTCTATCCGCAAAAGGGCCGCTATGCGTGGCGCGACGTCGAACGCGTCTGCGCTGAACTGTCGCTGCCGTTTCGCCGACCCGAGGTTTTTCCGCAATCCGGATTGTTGGCGGCGCGGGTCGCGCTCCTCGGATCGGAACAGCAGACGCCCTGGGCGAAAGACTTCTGCCGCGCCGTCTATTGCGCCGAATTCGCCGAAGGCCGCCGCATCGATCGATCGGAAACGATCCGCGATATTTTGCTTGAGCTGAAAGTCGACGCCGAAGAGATACTGGCGGCGGCGCAAACCAACAAAACAAAAGACAAGCTTCGCGCGCAGACGGCGCACGCGGAGCAGCTTGGTATCTTCGGCGCACCGACTTTCATCACCCAGGACGGCGAGATGTTTTGGGGGAACGACCGCCTGGAAAGCGCAATCGCCTGGGCCAAGCAGACTAACTAAGAAGATTTTTCGTCATTGCGAGGAGCGAAGCGACGAAGCAATCCAGCTTCTTGCGCAAGCGAACTGGATTGCTTCGCTTTCGCTCGCAATGACGAGACTTTCGCGTTGACGACAAGAGCGGGCGACGCGATGGGACGAACGTCACCGCCCTACGGATCAAGCCGCACCGGCAGCCCGGCCTTGCTCATAAAGCTCTTGGCATCGCGCACGGAATATTCGCCGAAGTGAAAAATCGACGCGGCCAGCACCGCGCCGGCATGGCCCTCGCGAATGCCGTCGACCAGATGCTGCAGATTGCCGACGCCGCCGGACGCGATCACCGGCACGGTCACCGCATCCGCCACGGCGCGGGTCAGCGCAATATCGAAACCTTGCCGCGTACCGTCACGATCCATGGAGGTGAGCAGAATCTCGCCGGCGCCCAGCGCCGTGACTTCGCGCGCATACGCGATGGCATCGAGCCCGGTGGGCTTGCGGCCGCCGTGGGTGAAGATCTCCCAGCGCGCGGCTTCGCCCGACTGCGAAACTTTTTTTGCGTCGACCGCGACGACGACGCATTGATCGCCAAATTTCTCCGCCGCTTCTTTCACGAAGGCGCGCCGCGCCACCGCCGCGGTGTTGATCGACACCTTGTCGGCGCCCGAGGACAAGAGCGCGCGGATGTCGTCGACCGTGCGCACGCCGCCGCCGACGGTGAGCGGCATGAAACACGCCTCGGCGGTGCGCCGCACCACATCGAGCATGATGGCGCGGCCCTCGTGGCTGGCATTGATATCGAGAAAAGTCAGCTCATCGGCGCCGGCTTCGTCGTAGGCAATGGCCGCTTCCACCGGATCACCGGCGTCGCGCAAATTGACGAAGTTGACACCTTTGACGACGCGGCCGTCTTTCACGTCAAGACAGGGAATGATCCGAACCTTGAACATCGTCTAGGCGGCTTCCGCAGAGCGAATGAGTGTCAGAGCAGCCGCCGCATCGAGCCTGCCGTCGTAAAGCGCACGCCCCGCAATGGCGCCGGCCAGCGTCTTGGCGCGCGGCTGCAGCAGCGCCCGAATGTCGTCGAGCGAGGCGAGCCCGCCGGAGGCGATCACTGGAATCGATATCGCTTCCGCAAGCGCGATGGTGGCGTCGATGTTGAGACCCTTGAGCATTCCGTCGCGCGCGATGTCGGTATAAACGATCGCCGCAACGCCGGCATCCTCGAAACGCCGGGCGATATCGAAGGCCGAGAGCTCCGAGCGCTCCGCCCAGCCCTGCACCGCGACCTTGCCGTCGCGCGCATCGAGCCCGACCGCGACACGGCCGGGGAAGGCCTTGGCGGCGGCCCGGACCAGATCGGGGTCGCGCACAGCGGCGGTGCCGATGATGACGCGCGTCACGCCCTTCGCCAGCCAGCCCTCGATGGTCGCCTGATCGCGAATGCCGCCGCCGAGCTGCAGCGGAATTTGCACCCGGCCGAGGATGCGCTCGACCGCAGCCGCGTTCATCGGCTTGCCCGCAAAGGCACCGTCGAGATCGACGATGTGGAGATATTCGAATCCCTGCGCCGCAAAGTGGCGCGCCTGCTCGGCCGGATCGGTATGGAAAACCGTGGCGCGCGCCATGTCGCCTTGCTGCAGGCGCACGGCTTCGCCGTTTTTCAGATCGATGGCGGGAAAAAGAATCACGGCTTCCACGTCAGGAAGTTGGCAATCAAAGCGAGCCCGAGCTTCTGGCTTTTCTCAGGATGAAACTGCGTGCCCACGATGTTGTCGCGCCCGACGATGGCGGTGATCGGGCCGCCGTATTCGGCCTCCGCCACCAAATCGTCACGACGCGCGACGTTGAGCGCATAAGAGTGCACGAAATAAGCGTGCCGGCCCTCAGGACCAAAACCAAGACCGTCCACCAGTTTGTGCGGCCGTCGGACGGTGAGCGTATTCCAGCCCATATGCGGGATCTTCAGCTGCGGATCGGACGGTGCGATGCGGTCCACTTCGCCGGAGATCCAGCCCAGACCCGGCGTGACCTCATATTCGCGCCCGCGTTCGGCCAGAAGCTGCATGCCGACGCAAATGCCGAGAAACGGCTTGCCCTTGCGGTGCACCGCTTCTTCGAGCGCATCGACCATGCCGTCGACCGCGTCGAGGCCGCGCCGGCAATCCGCGAAGGCGCCGACGCCGGGCAGCACCACCCGATCGGCCGCCACGACGGCCTCGGGATCATTCGTCACCAGGATCGGCTGGTCGATACCGGCCTCGTGCGCCGCGCGCTCGAACGCTTTCGCGGCCGAATGCAAATTGCCGGACCCGTAGTCGACGATCGCAACACTCATCGGGCGGCGCCGGGTTCGGGAAACAGCCCGAGGATCGGTGGCGAATGCAACGGCGACGCGGCCGAAGGCGGCAACGGGGGCGGTGAATAGTCGGTGCCGTTGGCGGCCGCCCAGTCGTTGAAGAAACGCTGTTCGGCAGCCTCCATGTTGGTGCCGCTCACCAGGCCGATGTTTCTCCATCCGCGTCGCGCCAGCGTGAAGCGGCGCAGTGTGCTGGCTTCCAGTCCGACCAAAAAAGCAATCAGCAACAGAACAAAGGACCGTCCGGCCACACCGACGCCCGCATAGCGCATCGCCAGGGCGAGGCCGAATGTCACCACCAGATAGATCAACAGCACCAGCCATTGCCGCCGCCAGATGAGCCACAGCGGCGCGAGCAGAAAGGCCCAGACATAAAATCCATCGCGCACAAACACAAAGCGCTCTGGCTCGGAAGCGGCACTGCTGTTGCGCGCCGGTGGTTCGTGAACCGTATAGGTGGGCATGCGCTGTTCCCGATTGTATGTGCGGCGTTGTTGCGCTTCGCCGCCAGACGCACCCAGATCCTCATCGGCGAGGACGGCGTGCGCGATCGTTGTTCAACCCATTCTCTAGACCTTGATCCGATTCGATCGGATGAAGGTCTAGATTTTACGTTGGTGCATGACCCTTTCCGAAAACCGGATTCCACTTTTCGGGATCATGCACTGGAGCCCATCTTGATAAAGTCGAGTCAAGATGTGCCCTGGATTTATATGTTGTCGCATGGCTTTTCCGGAAAGCCGCTTTCCACCCATCGGGTCGCGCCCGGGGGCATGCTTTTTCCGAGACATGCTTTAGCCGCCGAGCGTGCCTTTGGTCGAGGGCACCTCATGCGCGGCGCGGGGATCGATGGCCACCGCGGCCCGCAACGCCCGCGCCAGACCTTTGAAGCACGATTCGGCGATGTGATGGTCGTTGGTGCCGTAGAGCGTCGCCACGTGCAGCGTCACCGCCGCATTGATGGCAAAGGCCTGGAACCATTCCTGCACCAGCTCGGTGTCGAACGGCCCGATTTTGTCGCGGCAGAACTCGGCCTTGAAGACCAGGAACGGCCGGCCAGAAATATCGATCGCCACCCGGGTCAAGGCTTCGTCCATCGGCAGATGCACGTCGGCGTAACGGGTGATGCCCTTCATGTCGCCCAGCGCCTGGCGCACCGCCTGGCCGAGCGCGATCCCGACGTCCTCGGTGGTGTGGTGATGGTCGATGTGCAGGTCGCCCTTGGCCTTGATCTCCATGTCGATGCGCGAATGGCGCGCCAGGAGATCGAGCATATGGTCGAGAAAGCCGATGCCGGTCGCGATCGCCGAACGGCCTTCGCCGTCGAGGTCGATGGTTACCTCGACCGCGGTTTCCTTGGTCGTCCGCTTGACAGATGCCTTGCGCATCGTGCTCTCCAGGGCGCGAAGCGGCCTTTTATCAGGGCTTTGGCCGCGCCGCCAATCTCTCTATGCCGCATTTGCATTGCCGCGGCCTAAATCCTAAATCATGCCGTAAACGAAGGCCTCCCAGCGCATGCTTTCCTCCGAATCCGGCCCGACCGGGACACCCGGCCCATGGACACCCGGCCCATGGCACGGCACCACGATCCTGACCGTTCGCAAGGACGGCCTTGTCGCCGTCGGCGGCGACGGGCAGGTGTCCATCGGCCAGACCATCATCAAATCCAACGCCCGCAAGGTGCGCCGGCTCGGCGGCGGCGAGGTGATCGGCGGCTTTGCCGGCGCGACCGCGGACGCGTTTACGCTATTCGAGCGGCTCGAATCGAAGCTCGAGCAGTATCGCGGCCAGCTTATGCGGGCGGCGGTCGAGCTCGCCAAGGACTGGCGCACGGACCGCTACCTGCGCCGGCTCGAAGCCATGATGATCGTCGCCGACAGGGAGGTATCGCTGGTCCTCACCGGCACCGGCGACGTGCTCGAACCGGAAGCCGGCATTATCGGCATCGGCTCCGGCGGTAATTACGCGCTGGCCGCGGCGCGGGCCCTGGCGGATGGCCCGCTCGACGCCGAAGCGATCGTGCGCCGCTCGCTCGATATCGCGGCCGACATCTGCGTCTACACCAACCGCAATGTCACGGTCGAAACACTTACGAGCGACTGATGGCATCACGGTCTTACGCGTTTCGGCCGATGACGGCCGCTGATCTTCCGACCGTAGGGCGATGGCTTGCCAAACAGCATGTCGCCGAATGGTGGGGCGACCCGGCGGAACAATTCGCGCTGGTCAGCGAAGACCTGACCCATCCGGCAATGGATCAATTCATGGTCGAATGCGACCACAGGGCCTTCGGCTATCTGCAATGCTACGATCCAAATGCCTGGGCCAATCACGGCTTCGGTGCGCTTGCGCCGGGCGCCCGCGGCATCGATCAATTCATCGGCGAAGAAGACATGGTCGACTGCGGCCACGGCACCGCCTTTATTCGCGCTTTTGTTGAAGACTTGCTGAAAACGGGCGTGCCGCAAGTCTTGACCGATCCCAGTCCGGCCAACCGCCGCGCCATCCGGGCATATGAGAAAGCCGGCTTTCGCCAACAGCGTCCGATCGACACGCCCGACGGCGCAGCAGTTTTGATGGTTCGCAATCCATGAGTGATTTTTCTCCCCGTGAGATCGTTTCCGAGCTCGACCGCTTCATCGTCGGACAGGCCGACGCCAAGCGCGCCGTCGCCATCGCGTTGCGCAACCGCTGGCGCCGGCTGCAACTCGAAGACCGTCTGCGCGAAGAGGTTCTGCCCAAGAACATTTTGATGATCGGGCCGACCGGCGTCGGCAAGACCGAAATCTCGCGCCGCCTCGCCAAGCTCGCCGGCGCGCCGTTCCTCAAGGTCGAAGCCACCAAATTCACCGAGGTCGGTTATGTGGGCCGCGACGTCGAGCAGATCATCCGCGACCTGGTGGAGATCGCGATCACGCTGACACGCGACAAGAAGCGCAAGGGCGTGGAGGCGCGCGCGCAGCAATCGGCCGAAAACCGCGTGCTCGATGCGCTGGTCGGCGCCAATGCGAGTGCTTCGACCCGCGAGGCCTTCCGCCGCAAGCTGCGCGCCGGCGAACTCGACGACAAGGAGATCGAGATCGAGGTGCAATCCTCGGGCGGCGGGATGCCGCTGTTTGAAATTCCCGGCATGCCGGGCGCGCAGATGGGCGCCATTTCGATCGGCGACATTTTCGGCAAGCTCGGCGGCGGCCGCACCAAGACCCGCCGGGTCACCGTGCACGATTCCTACGAGGTCCTGATCAACGAGGAATCCGACAAGTTGCTCGACACCGAGCAGCTCACCCAGGAAGCCATCAAGGCGGTGGAGAATAACGGCATCGTTTTCCTTGACGAGGTCGACAAGATCTGCGCCCGCGACGGCCGCATCGGCGGCGACGTTTCGCGCGAGGGCGTGCAGCGCGATCTGTTACCGCTGATCGAAGGCACGACGGTCGCCACCAAGCACGGCTCGGTGAAAACCGATCATATTCTGTTTATCGCCTCGGGCGCGTTCCACACGGCCAAGCCGTCGGATCTGCTGCCGGAGCTGCAAGGCCGTTTGCCGATCCGGGTCGAGCTCAAGGCGCTCACCCGCGACGATTTCCGCCGCATCCTCACCGAGCCGGAAGCCTCGCTGATCAAGCAATATATCGCCCTGATGCAGACCGAAGGCGTGACGCTGGAATTCTCCGAGGATGCGATCGATGCGGTCGCCGATATGGCGGTCGCGGTGAATTCAAGCGTCGAGAATATCGGCGCCCGCCGTCTGCAGACGGTGATGGAGCGCGTGCTCGACGAGATCTCGTTCGCCGCACCCGACCGCCACGGCGACACCGTGCGGATCGACGCCGCCTATGTGGAAAAGCATATCGGCGATCTGGCGAAGAATGCCGATCTGAGCCGATACATTCTATAGCGCAGTGTCCCGCGGCCTAGCCCCCTGCTCTGCCGGGGCTCGCCGCGCTCATTCCGCGCGCTTGCGCTCCGGCTGCGGCTCGCGATCGATCTCGCGAATCATCGCCAGCCACTTCTCGACTTGCGTGAAAGCCTGATCGTCGGTGCGCGCATCGCGCTTCGCACCCGGTTTGGACGACGCATCGTCGACGTCGGACATGCGGCATACTCCACTGAACGCCGCATCGTGACTCGCGAAGTTGACGAATTCGTGGGCGCGTCCGGAGCATGTCCCGGAAAAGTGGAAGCCGGTTTTCCGAAAGGGACATGCGACAGCAAATGAATTCAATGCATGTCCCGGAAAAAACATGCCCTCGCGCTTGACCCGATGGGTGGAAGCCGGCTTTCCGAAAGGACATGCGACAACATATGAATTGTGGCTCCTCGAGGGCACGATTATTCGCCATCGGGCAGCGCGCGTCGCACGCGGATATACAAGGCGCCGGCGCCCCCGTGAGCGAGATGCGCATCTTCGTATCCGACCACCAGCGGTCGAAACTGCGGCAGCGAGAGCCAAAGCGGCACCTGCCGCTTGAGCACGCCGCGCTCGTGCGCCTCGTCCGCTTTGCGCGTGCCTTTGCCGGTGACGACGAGCGCGATGCGCACGCCGTCGGCTTGCGCGCGCCGCAGGAAGGCCAGCAATGCCCCATGCGCCTGCGTCTGGGTAAAACCGTGTAAATCAATCCGCGCATCGATCGGCTCGCGCCCGCGCGCGACACGCCGCTTGAGTTTTCGCTCGAGCGGCGCCAGCGGCGGCGGCTTTTTGTCCACGCGGGGCTCGTCGGGCGTAGCGGTACTCGGTCGCGACAGTTCATTCTGCGCGGGGGTTTTACCGGTCGACTTGCCGGCGAACTTGCCGACAGATTCGGCGGAACGCTTCTCGGGCGGCGGCGGGTCGGATGTCTCGGCGGTGCGCCGCGCCCGATGCAGCGGCTTGATCGATCGTGCAATGCCGGTCCACAACGCGCGTTCCTCGGCGCTCAAGGACCGCCGCCGGCTCATCGCACGCGCCAGGTTCTCGACGCGGCAGCCTTCGCCCGCGGCGGCGACGGCGTCGGTGCCGCAGCAGCGGGTGCCGTCGCCGGCCGGGGCTCGGGCAAGGGAACATCTTCGGCGGTCGGATCGATCATATTGCCGGCGCCCAATTGCGCCACGACGCCGCGCCGCTCCGGCGGCAAGGGGACATTCTGCCCGGCCACGACCGGATCGAGCTCGCGCGGGATCAGCATCACGAATTGTCCGAGATTCTTGATGCGGCCGGCCATGTTGCCGGCCTCCATGCCGGCGCCGAAATAGATGTCGGCTCGGGCCGGTCCGACGATCGCCGAGCCGGTATCCTGTCCGACCATCAGCCGGCGGAATTTGATGCCGTTTTTTTCGTTGGCGATCGGTAGGTCCGCGGCGATGAAGAACGGCGTACCGTAAGCATGCAGGGCGCGATCGATCGCAATCGAGCGGCCCGGCATCAAGGGAACGCCCTGGCCGCCGACCGCCTCGTCCTGCGGACCGAGCCCGGTAATGCGGAAGAAGACATAAGATTTGTTGGTGCGCCTGACGTCTTTCGCCGCTTCCGGATTGGCCACCATCCAATCGCGGATGCGCTGCATCGACAGTTCATCTTTGGTGAAGACCTTGCGCTCGATCAGCGCGCGGCCGACGGCGGTGTAGGGCCAGCCGTTATGCGAGTCGTAGTTGACCCGTAAAATCGTGCCGTCTTCGAGCCGGATGCGCGCCGAGCCTTGGATCTGCGCGAACATGACGTCGACCTGGTTGCGCACCCAACAGATTTCCAAATGCCAGCCGTCGAGCGCACCGTCCTCGATCTGACCGCGGTCGTAGTAAGGCTCGAGCTTGCGGCGGCCGACACGCCGGCCGACCTTCACGCCCTTGCTGGGAAAGGCATCGCCGGGCTTTGGGCGGCCGGCGATCGCCAGATTGGGCGGCCGGCGATAGAGCGGCGCGGTGAACTCACCGGTCGGAACGCGGGAGCCATCGATGATCGGCTCGTAATACCCGGTGAGAAGCCCTTCCGTGTCGCCGAGCCTGCTGATGCGCAACGGACGGAAATTGTCCTCGAAGAACTTGCGCGCGCCCTCTTCCTCAAGCGGCACCGCCGCAACGGCGCGCACGCAGACGGCCCTGAGTGCGTCCGTGATCGTCGACGGTTGCGCCGTCTGCTGGTGAGCCCCATTGAGAGCGCGGCAGCTTTCGAGAAAGGCAGCAAAAGCGGTGGCGTGATCGTCGGTCGTCCAGCCATCGATATTGCCCCAATCGACCGGCTGATATTGCGCGTCCGGCCATTTGATCGGCTCGCGCTCCGCGCAATAGCCGGTGGCCGTTCCGGCGCCAAGGGTGGCGACGCCAACACAGGCGACGATGGCGACAGGAAGCCACGCTCGAGCGATCGTCGCCATCAGAGCATAATCCGGATGAAGCCCGCCCCGGACTTGATCCGGGGTGGAAACCGGTTGTCCGCGACGATCATGCTCCACCACATTGCGAGTGGCAATCCGCTTCAACGCGAAGCGATCGCCCTCCCCGCCTTACTGACCGGCTTCGGTTGCCACAACCTTCCAGTTGGGATCGCGAGACGAAACTTCCCGCGCGAAGGTCCACACGTCGGTCACGTCCGTGACCTTCTCGGCGTTGCCGTCGATCACAGCCCCGGCGCGGTCGCGCGTGACGGAGATCAGCTTGGAAACGAAACGCACCGTGACCTGCGCGGTCCGTGCCCGCAATTCGGCAGCCGTGAGGGTCGAGCCGTCAATCGAAACAAAACGCGACTCCGCCGTCTCGCTGCGGCGCTCGCGCTCGCCGATGGCCGCATCGAACCCGTCATAGACCTCGCGCGACAGCAGATTGCGAAGCTGGCGCCGATCGCCCTCGGCAAACGCGGTCACGATCATCTCGTAGGCGGCACGCGCGCCGGCAATAAAGTGCTTGGCGTCAAAGCCCGGATCGGCCGCCACAATGGCATCGAGCCCGGCCGCCACGCTCGAGCCGCTTTCGGCCACGTCCTTCCAGCGATCCGCCGCCGGCGCCACCGGCTCCGCCGGCCGGCTGATGGCCGGTTCGGCCGCCGGGCGCTGCTGCGGCAAAGTCACGATCTTGTCGCTGGCGGGGCTGCGCACCGCGTCCCGCGCCGAATAGGGATCGTAAGGCGGCCGCTCGCGCCCCGTCCGTTGTCCCAAAACGCTGCGAAGCCGGAAAAAGATGAATACGGCGAGCGCCAGGAAGATGATGGTGTAGATGTCGAACACGTCTCAACTCTCTCGGCGTCGCGATTGCGGACCAAACCCTGAAGGCGGTTCGAGATTGCGAACCCTTAGGGTTCCGGGGTCTTCAAGCTTATGTAGGCACGTACTGCAGACCATCCAGTGGGTCGCAAGCCATAGGGTGCTTCGCCGAACCTTAAACGATCGGCAGCGCCGACGCCAACATTGTCGCCCTCAGTCGCACCGAACGGAAAACGACCGTCGCCGCTTAGCGGTCACAATTGGCACAATTTTCAGCATTGGCACGTCGTTTCGGCGGTAGAGAACTTTCCCGCGGCTGCCATTGTTCACCGGCTTTCCCTGTGTTAGCCAACCCTTAACGCCAACCGGCGGCCGGAGATCAACAATATGTCAGAAGGTAACGGTGGTCCGCAGCCGCAGGCGATGCCGCAAATCGGCGTGCTCGGGCAATACGTGAAGGATTTGTCATTCGAAAATCCTAACGCACCGCGCTCGATCACCCCGACCGGTCAGCAGCCGAGCATCAACATTCAAGTCAATGTCGATGCCGCGCCCATGAGCGAAACCGATTTTGAGGTGACGCTACGCTTGGAAGGCAAGGCCGAAGCGCAAGGGATGATGTTGTTCAACTTCGAATTGGTCTTTGCCGGCGCGTTTCGCATCCAGAATGTGCCGCCAGAGACGCTACAGCCGATCGTCCTGATCGAATGCCCGCGGCTGTTGTTTCCGTTCGCGCGCGAAATCGTCGCCACCGCCGTGCGCAATGGCGGCTTCGCGCCGCTCCTGCTCGATCCGATCGATTTTGTCGGGCTTTACCGTCAGCGCCTGGCGGCGGGGCAAGCCGCGCCGGCGCAACCGGCTAATTCGAACTGAGATAGTCTCGCCAAATGGCGTTCTCGCCCAATGTGGCGACGAACGCCTGGTGAGCGGCGCGATCGTCTTCGGTCACCGCGATCAGGAGCGGTATCGTGCGCTCGCGGACAATAATCGGCATCCCCATGGCCTGGCTGGGCGTTGCTGCCTGCGACAGCACCAGCTGCGCCTGGCGCGCGCCAATAAGCTCGACATAGACCTCGGCAAGCAGTTCGGCGTCCAACAGCGCGCCGTGCTTGGTGCGGCGCGAGTTGTCGATCGCGTAGCGCAGGCACAGATCGTCGAGCCGATTGGAACCGCCGGGATGCTTGCGGCGGGCGATCAAAAGCGTATCGACCAGCCGTTCGCGGGCGATCAACGGCCGGCCGGCGCGATCAAGCTCGGCATTGAGGAAGCCGAGATCGAACGACGCGTTGTGAATGACAAGCGGCGCATCGCCAAGGAAAGCGATCAGGTCGTCGGCCTTTTCGCCAAAGAACGGCTTGTCCTTGAGGAACTCTTCGCTCAGGCCGTGAACCGCGAAGGCTTCGGCCGGCATGCCGCGCTCGGGATTGAAATAGACATGAAAGGTCTGGCCGGACGGGATGCGATTGACCAATTCGACGCAGCCGACCTCGACCAGACGATGGCCGTCCAGCGGATCGAGACCCGTCGTTTCGGTATCAAGAACAATTTCGCGCATCGAAACCGTACTGGCAGCTCGGCGACCATTGCTTATTTGGCCGAATCACCGCGGACCTCAAGCATTTTAGCGATCGCGCGCAGGATGTCGCGCACTTGCGCCCGGGCGTGATCGAACGACTGCGAGCTGTCCACGATAAAGTCGGCGCGGCGACGCTTTTCCGCATCCGGAACCTGCTTGCCGACCAGCGCGGCAAATTTCTCCTCGGTCATGCCGGGCCGCTCGAAGGCGCGGCGGCGCTGGATGTCGAGCGGCGCCGACACCACGACCACCGCATCGCAATGACGCTCGCCGCCGGTTTCGAACAACAGCGGCACATCGAGCAAAATAACCGGCGCGTCGCGCGCTTGCGCTTCGGCGATGAAGGCGTCACGCGCCTTGGCGACCAGCGGATGCACGATTGATTCAAGATGCGCCAGCGCGGCGGCATCGCCGACCACCCGTGCGGCAAGCTCGCCGCGATCGACTTCGCCGTTGGACGTCGTGCCCGGAAACGCGCTTTCGATCAACGGCGCTGCTTCGCCGGCATAAAGCGCATGCACGGCAGCATCGGAATCGTGAACCGGTATCCCTTCCTCGGCAAAAAAACTCGCGGTCCGCGATTTGCCCATGCCGAGCGATCCGGTCAGACACAGAACGAAGGGGCGTTCATTGCTCATCGTGCAAGGCACCCGCGCCGGCGCAGAAAATCGAGCGCGTGCAAAAGCGGCAGACCCAGAATAGTGAAATAGTCACCGTCGACGCGCTCGAAAAGCTGAACGCCGACGCTTTCCAGCTGATAGCCGCCGACGCTCGCCGACGCGGCGCCGCCCGCCGCTTCAAGATAGCGATCGAGAAAATCGTCGGAGAAAGCCCGCATGGTCATGCGCGCGGTCTCGACATGCTCGAACAGAACCGCGCCGTCCTGCACAAAGGCGACGGCGGCGTGAAGCGCATGCGTGCGGCCGGCAAGCTCTTTGAGCTGGGCGCGGGCCGCCGAGCGATCGGCCGGCTTGGAGAAACGCTGATCCGCGAACGCCAAAGTCTGGTCGGCGCCAAGAACAAGCCGGCCCGGATGCCGCTTGGCGACAAAGGCCGCCTTCTCGCGCGCCAGCAAACCGGCAATTGCGACAGGATCGTGCAGGCGCGCCTGCGCTTCTACCCCACGCTCGTCGATATCGGCCGGAAAAAGCTCGACCGGCACACCGGCGGCTTCGAGCAAAGAGCGGCGCGCGGCACTGCGCGACGCCAACATCAGGGGAGCGGAAGCCAGCCACAACGCCATCGCTGATGAAGCCAAATCGTTTACGAGGCCCAATTGTTTACGAAACCAAATCGTTTACGAAGCCAGATGACGCCGGCGCTCGGTGAGAAGCGCAATCACGGCAGCGGCTGTTTCTTCAATAGAGCGCCGCGTGACATCGATCGCCGGCCAATTGTGCCGCGCGCATAATCGGCGCGATGCGGAAACTTCCTCGGCCACCGATTGCTGATCGATATATTTGTCATCGTCGCGGTGCGCGCGCAGACCGAGCATCCGATTCTGCCTGATCTGCACGATCCGCTCGGGCGTGGCATAAAGCCCGACCACAAGCGGCTGCTTGAGCGCCTCTACAATCGTCGGCAATGCCACCCCGGGCACGAGCGGAATATTAGCCGTCCTCACACCACGATTGGCCAGATAGATCGATGTCGGCGTTTTCGAGGTGCGCGATACGCCGATCAAGACCACGTCTGCCTCTTCGAGATCGTCGGCCAACTGACCGTCGTCGTGCATCATGGTGTAGTTGAGCGCGTCGATGCGGCGAAAATATTCGGCGTTGAGCGTGTGCTGGGCCCCCACCTTATGCGTCGATTCGGCGCCGAGATAGGACTGAAACAGGTGCAGGACCGGGCCCAGGATCGAGAGGCAGGGCAGCCCGAGCGCGCGGCACTTCTCTTCGAGCCGCGCCGCCAGGTTCTCCTGCAGCAGCGTATAGAGCACGATACCGGGCATTTCCTCGATTTCGGCGAGGACCCGGTCAAGCTGCTTTTGCGTGCGCACCAGCGGATGCACGTGCTCGACCGGCATGATCCGCGAATATTGGGCGGCGGCGGCGCGCGCGACCGTAATCAGCGTTTCTCCGGTCGAATCGGAGATCAGGTGCAGGTGAAAATAGCCGGGCGCGGACATCATCAAGATGCGGATAACCTGTCGATCAATGGGGAGAAGGCCACGCCTGGACCGGCGAGGCAAGAATCATGACGGGAAAACCTTAGCAGTCGTCCACAATCGTGCCCTTCCGGTATAGCCGGGGCAGTCGGCAAGAGAGCATCGGTGAAATGTGGACAGGTATGCAATAAGCCGGAAAGATCGTGCAGGAAAAGCCCGCCAATCGGCGTTTTCAACCGCAGCGCCACACCCCCGGCCGCGGAGAGAATATGTGGGTCGACCGTGGATGACATGTGCATCCAATTGTATGAGTCCAATCAACGGTCCAAGCACTACAACAAGATTCTCTAAGATTGGTTTGGTTAGGATAAGAGCGTGACGGCTTCCCTTGTGCGTAAACCTTTGCTCTGCGTGCTCGCAGGCGAACGAGAAGACGTTCCGCCCCTGTGGCTGATGCGTCAGGCCGGGCGATACCTGCCGGAGTATCGGGCGCTGCGCGAAAAGGCCGGCGGTTTTCTCGAGCTTTGCTTCGACGCCAAGAGCGCGGCCGAGATCACCTTGCAGCCGATCCGCCGCTTCGGCTTCGATGCCGCGATCCTGTTTTCCGATATTCTGGTTGTGCCCCATGCGCTTGGGCAGCGGGTTTGGTTTGTCGAGGGCGAAGGCCCGCGGCTCGAGCCGCTTGGCGATCCGGCGGCCGTACAGTCGGTCTTGCAAGCTTCGCTCGACCACACGGTGCTTGAGCCGGTCTATGAGACGATCGCACGGGTGCGGCAGGACTTGCCCCTGGCCGTGACCCTTCTGGGCTTCTGCGGCGCGCCCTGGACGCTCGCCACCTACATGATCGCGGGTCAGGGTACGCCCGATCAATTGCCGGCGCGCCTGTTCGCCTATCGGTATCCGAAAGCCTTCGCCGAGCTGATCGCGCTTCTGGTGGACGCTTCGGCAAGCTACCTGGTGCGTCAGTTTGCAGCAGGCGTCGAGGCAGTGCAGATTTTCGATACCTGGGCCGGGATCCTCCCGGCGCAGGAATTCGAGAATTGGTGCGTCCGTCCGCATGCCCAAATCATCGACAAGGTTCGCGCCGAGATTCCCGGCGCGCGTATCATTGGCTTTCCGCGCGGTGCCGGGACAAAGCTCAGCCGCTATCTCGATGCCGTGGCGGTTGATGCTGTGGGACTCGACTGGACGATCGCGCCGGAATTTGCCCGATCGACGATCCAGACCCGGTGCCCGGTGCAAGGCAATCTGGATCCGGTGGTCTTGCTGGGCGGCGGCGAGGCTTTAGATCGTTCGATCGACGCCGTTCTTGCCGCCTTCGCTCAACGGCCGTTCATCTTCAATCTCGGTCATGGTGTTCTGCCGCAAACCCCGATAGCGCACGTCGAGCGGCTGGTCGAACGGGTGCGCCGGCGGTCCGCGGCGCGTTAGCGCATGATTCTGGAAAAATCATCCCGTAATGTCGGATCGATCTCGTTGGATCACTCTGCCGCAAACAAAAAGTTCAAGCGACCAGCGATTCGATCTGGAACGATGGCGCAGTAGCGGCTTACCGCAATCGGGAAGGAATTGATGGCGAACCTCTATGGTTGGGTGAAAGCTTTGCACATCATCGCCGTCATCGCCTGCATGGCGGGTATGCTCTACTTGCCGCGCTTATTTGTTTATCACTGCGCCGCCGAGAATGGCTCCGTGCAATCGGAGACCTTCAAGCTGATGGAGCGGCGGCTCCTGCGCGGTATCATCAACCCGGCGATGATCGCCACCTGGGTGCTTGGGCTTTGGCTCGCCTGGATGGGGCCTGATTCTCACACAGGATGGTTTAGTGCGGGTTGGCTCCAGGCCAAGCTTGCGGTTGTGGTTCTGCTGTCCGCGTTGCATGGATTTTTGGCCCGCTGGGTGAAGGATTTTGCCGCCGACCGCAATCGGCATTCGCAGAGATTCTATAGGATAATCAACGAGGTGCCCACGGTCGCCATGATCATCATCGTGCTGCTTGTGGTGCTGAAACCGTTCTGAGCCGGGCGCGTTGCCGGTGCACAAAACGTTTCGCCTCTTGCCTGACACGCTTTGTTTTCTTATGTTTGGGAAATCCCACCGAACGTAGGCGGATGCAATTGGGTTGTGGCTCCAGTGAATTGGAGCCGGCTGGTGGCATCGGGACCGGAGCCCCAAGCTCCTCTCTGCCCACGACCTACGGCACTTCTTCTCTCTTTCAGTCGGCTGCGTCGCTATTCCCCACCCGCCGCCGGCCCAATTTCCATAGGACATTCTGTATGCGGGAAATGAAACTCCAGGAGCTCAAGGCCAAGACCCCGGCCGAGCTTGTCTCCTTTGCCGAAGAGCTTGAGGTCGAAAATGCTTCGACCATGCGCAAGCAGGAGCTGATGTTCGGCATCCTCAAGCAGCTTTCGGCGCGCGAAACCGACATCGTCGGCGAGGGCGTGGTCGAGGTCTTGCCGGATGGCTTCGGCTTTCTGCGATCGCCTGAAGCGAATTATCTGCCGGGCCCGGACGACATCTACGTCTCGCCCTCGCAGATCCGCCGTTTCGGCCTGCGCACCGGCGATACCATCGACGGCCATATTCGCAGCCCCAAGGAAGGCGAGCGGTATTTCGCCCTCCTCAAAGTCAATTCGCTCAATTTCGAAGATCCGGAAAAGGCCCGTCACAAGGTCAATTTCGACAACCTGACGCCGCTCTATCCGGATGAGTGGCTGAAGATGGAATACGAGGATCCGACCAAGAAGGATCTCTCGGCGCGGGTCATCGATATCGTGGCGCCGGTCGGTAAAGGCCAACGCGCCTTGATCGTGTCGCCGCCGCGCACCGGTAAGACGGTGCTGCTGCAAAACATTGCGCACTCGATCACGCACAATCATCCCGAATGTTATTTGATCGTGCTTCTGATCGACGAGCGCCCCGAGGAAGTCACCGACATGCAGCGCTCGGTGAAGGGCGAGGTGATCTCCTCGACCTTCGACGAGCCGGCGGTGCGGCACGTGCAGGTCGCCGAAATGGTCATCGAGAAGGCCAAGCGCCTGGTCGAACATGGCCGCGACGTGGTGATCCTGCTCGACTCGATCACCCGGCTCGGTCGCGCTTACAACACTGTCGTGCCTTCATCCGGCAAGGTGCTGACCGGCGGTGTCGACGCCAATGCGTTGCAGCGCCCCAAGCGCTTCTTCGGCGCCGCCCGCAATATCGAGGAAGGCGGTTCGCTGACGATCATTGCGACCGCGTTGATCGATACCGGCAGCCGTATGGACGAAGTGATTTTCGAAGAGTTCAAAGGCACCGGCAACTCGGAGCTTATCCTCGACCGCAAGGTCGCCGACAAGCGCACCTTTCCGGCGATGGATATCACCCGCTCCGGCACGCGCAAGGAAGAGCTTTTGGTGCCGCCGGATCAGCTCAAGAAAATGTACGTGCTGCGCCGCATCCTCAACCCGATGGGCACGATGGATGCGATGGACTTCCTGCTCGACAAGCTGCGCAACACCAAGAACAACGCCGAGTTCTTCGACTCGATGAACACGTAAGGTCGTGACGGCGTCTGCTGGTATCAGAATCTCGGAAGCGTGCTGGCCGCAAGACCGCGAAACAGTGGAAAGCCTGTTCCGCGAGTACGTTGCGTCGCTGACGGCGGACATCGGCTTTCAGGATGTCGAAGCCGAGATCGCGACGTTGCCGGGCAAATACGCGCGGCCGACCGGAGTCGTGCTGATCGCAAGAAGCGAAGACCGCGACACCGACGATGCCGGCCTCATCGCCTACCGGATGCTGGAGCCAGCCGTCTGCGAGATGAAACGGCTTTACGTCCGGCCGGCATTCCGTGGCCGGCATGTGGGCTGGGAGCTGGCCGAAGAGCTGATTTTCGACGCGCGCCAATGCGGGTACCGCACCATGGTGCTGGATACGCTCTCGTCCATGCAGCCTGCCGTCGAGCTTTATCGCCGGCTCGGATTCAAACCGGTGCCGGCCTATTACGACAATCCCCTGCCCGGCGCGACCTACATGGCGCTCGATCTGGAATGAGGCCACGGGCCGCGAACCTTTCAGTTCCCTCGGCGGCACTCGATCAACGGCCTTGTAAGGAATCTAAAGCCGCAGCGGTCGTCGCAGCCTTGGCGACGGGATCGGTCAGCGACGCATTCCCGTTGCCGAGCGAGTTGCTGATGAAGTCGATGAATTTTCGCACTTTCGCGGGCACGTGGTTTCGGGAAGTGTAATAGACGTAGAGCGGAAATCGTTCATCCGACCAGGCCGGAAACAAATTGACCAGCGCGCCGCTGTGTAAATGCTGGTCCAGATCAAGGTCGATGACTTGCGCCACGCCAAAGCCGGCGAGGCAGGCGCCGAGCTTGGTTCCCGAATCGGTCACCGTGAGGCGGCTGTTGACCGCGACCGCAATCGTTTCCTTGCCCCGCCGGAATTCCCAGTCGAAGGGACGTCCGCTCGAAGGGTCGATGGCTCTGATGCATTGGTGAGCGGTGCTCGCCAGATCCTCCGGATGATCGGGCCTGCCGTGTCGGTCGATATAGACCGGTGAAGCGACCGTAAGGATGCGCGCCGCCAGAACGCGACGGGCGATAAGTGCGGACGGCGTCGGCTCACCGAAACGGACCGCCAGATCGAAGCCGTCGCTGACCAAATCGCCAACGCGGTCTCTTGTTTCGAGGCGGAGCTCCATTTGCGGATTTTGCAGAAGAAACTCACTCAGTTTCGGCGATAGAACCACACGTGAGAACAGCGGATCGACATTGACGCGCAGCTTGCCGCGGACCGCATCGCGCGATTTCGAAGTCTCCGCCGCAGCCTCGCCGATCCCGGCCAGATGCTCGGCGACACGTTCACAAAGGATGCGTCCCTCCTCGGTCAGTTCGACGGCACGGCTCGTGCGGTGAATGAGTTTGGCGCCGAGACGGGATTCGAGTTTCGCGATCGCTTTGCTGACGCCGGATTGCGTCATGCCCAGCCGTTGCGCGGCCTTGCCGAAGCTGCGCGCGTCGGCAACGGCCGCGAGAACCATCAAGCCGCCGACCAGTCGACCATCAATTCCGTCCATCATCGATGCCTCTCAGTCATTCAAGAGATGATCGCCGTGCGGGTAGCGCGCCGCCGCCGGCTGCGCCACCCTTTGAGGCGGCCGGGAAAGCTTTCGGTGGCACCCGGGTGATTTTCGCAAGCCAGTGACGGAGACTTTCATGGAGCAAATTCGAGCGATCGCGGACGCGATCAACGGATACTTCGATCTCATGTATGACGCGGACGACAATCGTTTCCCCGAAGTGTTCCATGGCGCGTGTCTCATTCATGGTATTCGCGACGGCAAGCTGACAGCATGGTCGGCGGCCGAATTTCGCGACGTGATGCGCGGCCGGCCGTCGCCGGCGGCTTTGAAATCTCCGCGCGAGCAGGAGATCGTCAGCGTCGAATCGACCGCGCCCGATTTAGCGTCGGCCAAAGTACGGGTGAGGATCGGCCAAACCGGCTTCGTCGATCATCTTATATTTCATCGCATCGACGGAAAATGGCTGGTGACCGCAAAGGCCTTTCATGTCGCTCGGACTTTTCCGGCGGGATCGTAGCGGAATGCGCGCGTTCGGGCGTTCGCGATGCCCTGGGGACTGAGCTTGGTTGAGACAAATACGATATATTCGCCGCTATCGATTTATTCGCCGGTGAAGTGCACGAGCTTGCGCGTGGCTAGATCGACAGTGACGAAGTCGTCCGGCGTTTTCGCTTCGGTGCCGTCGCTCGACGGATGATATTCGATACGCAGCTGCGTCTGCGTCACCACGACGCGCAAATAGCCGAAATCCTGGTCGTCGTAATTCTCCAGAATGACTTTGTCGGAGTTTTTCGGCACCTCGAGCGGTTGCGGCGTGCGCAACGGACTCTCGCCCTTGCGGCGCAGCTTTGCCACGGCATGTCCGCCGTTGCCGGCGATGATGTAGGGAATTTGCATGTTGTGATGAACGCGGGTGAAGCGCTGATAGTTATGCGCGTGTCCGGACAGCACCGCATGCGGCCACACACCGGTTTCGTTGCAGATGGCATCGATCTGCGCAAGCATCGCGGTACTCCACCCATGCTGGGTGCCGGCCGTGTAGGCCGGATGATGATGCGCAATGATCAGCGCGCCGGCAAATTTTTCTTCTTTCACGCGGCTCAAGGCGGCCTTGAGGTAAGTGAGTTGCAAGTTGCCGATGATGTCATCGGCGATCACGCCGGGATCCTCCAGCGTATTGCTGTAGAGCGCCAGGATGCGAAGCAGCGGCGCTTCAAACGTGAAAAACACGCCGGGCTGAATTTGTGCCGTGCGTGACAGGCCGCCAGCTTCCGGGGTGACATGGAAGCCCGGAGGTGCGGCGCAGAAATTGTCCAGGAATGCCGCAAGCGTCGCGATTTTTATTCCCGGCGCCACCATGCCGTCGTGATTGCCGGCAAGCGCGAGGATCGGCGCCGGATAATCGCGATACGGCTCGTAGAACTGATCGTAGTAGTATTTTTCCTCGCCGAAATTGTAGATGACATCGCCGAGATGAAAGAAAAACAGCGGCCGATCCTGCTCGTCATAATCGGAGAAATCGCCGACCATCTTGTCGGCGACCTGATTTTGATCCTGCGGACCGCGGGTGCTGCCGGTATCGCCGACCGAGTGGAACACCAGTTGCTTTTGCCCGGTGATTTTTCTGTCCAGCGTGGCCGCGTCGACATCAAGCACCTCGGCTAGGCTCAATCTCGGCTCCGGTACCCCGCGCGGCGCCGGGAACGGCAGGGTCGTGATCTTGTGCTCTCGATTGAGCTGGTCGATTTGTTTGTAAATCGGATTGTCGGAAGGGTGCTTGACTTCGAATTTGGCCGGGTCCGGCGTCGGTGCCGGCTGCGCGAAGACCGGCTGTTCGAGTTCGGTCGTTCCGACGTTGTCGATCGGTTCGGACGCAGCTGTCGCTTTAGGCTTACGACCTCGTGGCGTGCGGGCCATGGCGATCCTCCGGGAGCGCGCGCTCGGTTGTTTATCGTCCTGCGTTTAAGCCTCGCAGCACGACCATTCGCGGCGCGGTGTGGCGCAAGAGCGATTCAAGAACAATCAATGGATGAGCAGGACGAAGTTTACGTGGCGCTTGTGACAGACGAAAAACAAACAGCGATCAGATAGACGCCGGAGCGTCGCGAATCTCGTGAACGCGAGAGTGTCGCCGCCAACAAAGACGCCATGAACGCGTCTTTGTTTGTCGCATCGCAGACATTCAGTCTTGCGCTCGGACCTGCCGGCTTGCTTCGAGAGCCCGCATAAGCCCTTCTGCGTCCGTCACCGGCAGCGAACACGTTTGCGCAACACACACGAAGGCGCGTGGCTCCGACGAAGCTTGCAGTTGAGCTTGCGCCGGATGTGCGGGCGGCAGCGCCTGCGCCGTGCGCGCGTGCAGCACAATACGGTCGAGCGGCGGGATGCTGCGCGCCGTAGCAAGAAGTTCGTCGGCGCGAACTCCCTCCCCGGTGACGACGATCTCAGCGGCGCGCAGCCGCAGATCGATGGCGTTGAGCAGCGCCATGTGCATGTAAAGATTGTCGACGGCGGCCGGCGCGATCGCGGCAATCAGCCGGTCGGCCTTGTCGCGCCATTGATCGTCGCCGGTGAGCAGAGAAAGCCGGATCAAGTTTTGCGCGGCGACTGCATTGTGGTTCGGCGTCGCCTCGTCGGCCGTCGACGCCGGGCGAATGACCAAACCCTCGGCGTCGGCGGCCGTAAGGTAATAGGTCCCTGCCGCTGCGTCGGCATGATCGCGATCGAGCGCCTGTTGCCAGGTGAGCGCTTGCTGCAAATAGTCGGGCCGGCCCGTTGCTTCATGGAGCGCCAGGCTTGCCCGGATCATCGCGGCGAAGTCGGAAGCAAGCCCGGGAAATTTAAGCCTCCCCTGCCGCCAGGAATGGCCGAGGCGGTCGCCGCGGGTCATGGCGCGCGCGATGAAGGCGAAGGCGCGTTCGGCCATGGCGAGCCACGACGGCTCGCCGAGAATCTGACTCGCGTTGGCAAGGGCCGCGATCATCAAGCCGTTCCAGTCGGCCAGCACCTTGTCGTCGAGGCCCGGCCGCACCCGTGGCGCGCGTGCGGCCAAGAGCTTGGCGCGCAGTGGCGCCAGCCGCCGCTCGTCTGCTTCGCTGCGCGCGACGGGTTTGAGACGATTGAGAATCGTGTGGCCTTCGAAGTTGCCCTCCGGCGTGACGTCGTAGTGCCGGGCGAAAAATTCGCCGTCTTCGGCGCCGAGCTCTCCGATCACCGCGTCGCACGACCAGATGTAGAACTTGCCCTCCTCGCCTTCGGAGTCGGCATCGAGGGAAGCGGAAAATGCCCCCTCGCCTGTCGTCATTTCCCGCGCCAGCCAGTCGACGGTCTCCTGTGCGCGCTGCCAGTACAGCGGCTTGTGCAGCCGCGCATACGCGGCGGCTAGCAGTTCAAGAAGCTGCGCATTATCGTAGAGCATCTTTTCGAAATGCGGCACGAGCCAGCGCTCGTCGACCGAATAGCGCGCAAAGCCGCCGCCGAGATGATCGTAGATGCCGCCTTCGCAGATGTGGTGAAGCGTAATGTCGACGGCACCGAAATAGCGTGCCTCGCCGGTGCGCAGGCCCGCGCGCCAGAGAAGTTCAAACAAAGCCGCCTGCGGAAATTTCGGCGCGCCGCGCGTGCCGCCATTGACCGGATCGATGATGCCGCCGAGCTGTTGCGCGGCGTTGTTGAGTTCGAGCGTGCCGACGGTCACCCTGCCCGGCTGGCGCGCCGCGCCGGCGAGACGCTCCATCAGGGCGGCGCGGTTCTGCTCGATCTTCTCCGG
Organism: uncultured Alphaproteobacteria bacterium; assembly: GCA_963818155.1. Taxonomy (GTDB): domain Bacteria; phylum Pseudomonadota; class Alphaproteobacteria; order Rhizobiales; family Xanthobacteraceae; genus BOG-931. The sequence continues at coordinate 598,241 of CAWFRC010000007.1, read as the reverse complement.
CTCTTCGCGAAACAGCCGCGCGATCTCGTGCAGCACATCGACAAAACCCGGCCGGCCGTAGCGCGACGTCGGCGGAAAATACGTACCGCCCCAGATCGGCTCGCCGTCGGAGGTGAGAAACATGGTCAGCGGCCAGCCGCCCTGCTCGCCCAGATGATGCAGCGCCGCCATGTAGATCTGATCGATATCGGGCCGTTCCTCGCGATCGACTTTGATGTTGACGAACAGCGCATTCATGACACGCGCCACGGCGTCATTCTCGAAGCTTTCGTGTGCCATCACGTGGCACCAGTGGCACGCGGCGTAGCCGACCGAGAGCAGGATCGGCTTGCCGGTACGCTTGGCTTCGCCCAACGCCTCCGGACCCCAGGCCCACCAATCGACTGGATTGTCCTTGTGCTGCAGGAGATAAGGGCTCGTTTCCTGGGCCAGCCGGTTTTGGTGCCGGGCTTGGCCTTCTGCTGACGGCGTCGTTGCGCTCATGGTTGGAGTCCCGGCTTGCTGAAGTTGGGTCGTTGCATGTCCAGTTCGGAAAACCGATTTTCCATTGTCTCGGGACACGCTCTAGGTGGTTTCTTCCTACAACGTTTGCCGATCCGTGGCAGTTGCCGAGATCGTACGGAATAGGCACCTCGGCCGCATGACGCATTCGGACCGTTCAAGCGTCAGCCGTTGGTCGGATAACCGTGATGCATGATCGCTCCACCATCTTTGCGTTGTCGTCGGGGCGGCCACCGGTGGCCGTGGCGGTGGTGCGGATCTGCGGTCCGCAAGCGGGCAGGGCGCTGGCAACGCTGATCGGGCGGATGCCGCAGCCGCGGCGAGCGACGCTCGCGCGCATACGCGATCCGGCCGCCGGCGACGTCATCGACGAGGCGTTGGCGCTTTGGTTTCCGGCGCCGCACAGCGAGACCGGCGAGGACATGGCCGAGCTGCAGGTTCATGGCGGTCAGGCGGTGATCGCGGGCCTTTTGGGTGCCTTGGGGCGGATTGAAGGCTGTCGGCCGGCCGAGCCGGGCGAGTTCACCCGGCGTGCTTTCCTCAACGGGCGGCTTGATCTCACCGAAGTGGAGGGCCTGGCCGATCTGATCGCGGCGGAGACGCCGGCACAACGCCGCCAGGCGTTTCGCCAGCTCAAGGGCGTCATCGGCGATCAGGCCGACGCGTGGCGGCGGAAGATTATCGAGACGCTGGCGCTGGTCGAGGCGCGGATCGATTTTTCCGACGAAGCCGATGTGCCGGAGGATTTGATTGGCCCAGCGCTCAATGCTGCGCAGCAATTGCGCAGCATGATCGCGACTGCACTAGCCGACGGGGGCAGGGGCGAGCGGCTGCGCGATGGGTTGGTGGTCGCCATCGCGGGACCGCCGAACGCCGGCAAGTCGACGCTGCTGAACCGTCTGGCCCGGCGCGAGGCGGCGATCGTGTCGCCCCATGCTGGGACCACGCGCGATGTGATCGAGGTTCATCTCGACTTGGCCGGTTACCCGGTGACGTTGCTGGATACGGCGGGCATCCGTGACAGCGACGATCCGGTCGAACAGGAGGGCGTCCGGCGCGCTTTGGCGCGTGCTGCGGCAGCTGATCTCGTCCTGTGGGTCATTGACCCACTGGAGGGCCAGAGGCTGACTGACGATGCGCCAGGAAAGCTAGTGAAAACAGAGGTTTGGATGGTGCTCAACAAGGCCGATCTCTCTGTGGATAAGCTGTGGATAAATTGTAAATCACCGTTCGCGGCTTCGACCGAGACATCCATCAAGACATTCGCGATTTCGGCCTTGACCGGCAGCGGAATCGAGCCGCTGATTGGTGCGCTTTCGGCGTACGCGGAAGCGTATTTTGCCTCAACCGAAAGCGCATGGGTGACGCGCGCACGCCATCGCCACGCGCTGGAGGAAACCGTCGCGGCGCTGGACCGCGCGCTGGCAGTAGGGCCTTCCGGCCATGAAGAGCTGATCGCGGAGGAGCTACGCGCCGCGGCCACAACACTGGGGCGGCTGACCGGGCGCATCGACGTCGAGGACATTCTCGACGTGATTTTCCGAGATTTTTGCATCGGCAAGTGATCGGTAAAAACAAGTGATCGGTAAAGAATAGTCCCCAGAGTTCGAGCGCCGGCTGATCTCGCAATTGCTTGCCTTGGGCGGGAAGCGCAATCCCGACGTTTCACGTGAAACATCGGCCAAATGCTTTTTGACGCGCGCCCGCGGCTTATCTAAAAGACCATGGTTCCGGAGATAAAACGTGGACAATCGCTTCGACGTCATCGTCGTCGGGGGCGGGCATGCCGGCTGTGAGGCCGCCGCTGCAGCCGCGCGCATGAGCGCGCGCACGGCACTGGTGACGCATCGTTTTGCGACCATCGGGGCGATGTCTTGCAATCCATCAATCGGGGGGCTCGGCAAGGGCCACCTGGTTCGGGAGATCGACGCACTCGATGGCTTGATGGGCCGCGTCGCCGATGCGGGTGGCATTCAGTTCCGCATGCTCAATCGCCGCAAGGGGCCGGCGGTGCGCGGCCCGCGGGCGCAGGCCGACCGGAAGCTCTATGCCGGGGCCATGCAGGAGGCGCTTCGGCAGACGCCGAATTTGTCCATCGTCGAGGGTGAGGTGGATGACCTCGTCCTGGTCGATGGATGTGTCGCCGGGGTGCGCCTCGGCGATGGCCGTAGCCTCGATGCCGGTGTGGTGGTGCTCACCACCGGAACGTTCTTGCGCGGCCTCATTCATATCGGCGAGCGGCAGACTCCGGCCGGCCGCGTCGGCGAGGCGCCGGCGCTGGGCCTTTCGGGGACGCTCGAACGCGCGGGCTTTGCGCTGGGCCGGCTCAAGACCGGCACGCCGCCGCGGCTTGACGGAACGACCATCGACTGGACCGCGCTAGAGATGCAGCAGGGCGACGATCCCCCCGAGCCGTTCTCGATGCTGACCGAGCGTATCACCAACCCGCAGGTGCACTGCGCGATCACCCGCACGACGCCGGCCACGCACGCGCTCATTCGCGCCAACGTCCATCGCTCGCCGATGTACTCGGGCCAAATAAAAAGCCGTGGGCCGCGTTACTGCCCTTCGATCGAAGACAAGATCATGCGCTTCGGCGAGCGCGACGGGCATCAGATCTTCCTGGAGCCGGAAGGGCTCGACGACAGCACCGTTTATCCGAACGGCATTTCGACCTCGCTGCCGGAGGACGTTCAGTGCGCCATCGTGGCGTCGATCCCGGGCCTCGAGCGGGCGCGGGTGGCGCGGCCGGGCTACGCCATCGAATACGATCATGTCGATCCGCGGGAGCTGCATCCGTCGCTCGAGACCAAGCGGCTGCCGGGATTGTTCCTGGCCGGGCAGATCAACGGCACCACCGGCTATGAGGAGGCGGCGGCGCAGGGCCTCATCGCCGGCCTCAATGCGGCCAAGCGGGCAGGGGGAGAGGACGCCATCGTCTTCGATCGGGCCGAGGGCTATCTGGGCGTCATGGTCGACGACCTCGTCAGCCGCGGCGTCACCGAGCCGTATCGCATGTTCACCTCGCGCGCCGAATATCGCCTCACGCTGCGCGCCGACAATGCCGACCAGCGCCTGACCGACAAGGGGATCGCGCTCGGCTGCGTCGGAGCCGCGCGCAGCCACCGGCATCGCGCCAAGATGGCCGCGCTCGGCGAAGCCCGCAGCATGGCCGAGGCCCTCAATGTCACGCCGAACGAGGCGGCCCGGCATGGGCTCGCGCTACGGCGCGACGGGCAACGCCGCTCGGCGTTCGATCTTTTGTCTTATCCGGATATCGGCATCGCCGACATCGCCCGGATCTGGTCGCGCTTCGGCGAGCTCGATCCGAAAATCGCCGGGCAGCTTGAGACCGACGCCAAGTATGCGGTCTATCTGGATCGGCAGGCAGCCGACGTGGAATCCTATCGCCGCGATGAAGCGCTCGTCCTCGGCGACGACCTCGACTACGCAGCGCTGCCCGGGCTCTCCAACGAAGTGCGCCATAAGCTCGAGATCAACAAGCCTCGGACCATCGGCCATGCGAGCCGGATCGACGGCGTCACGCCGGCGGCGCTGACGCTCCTTGCCGCGCACGTCAATCGCGAGCGCCGCAAGCGGAGCCGCGGTGCCGCATGAGCACGGCGGGGGCAGGGGAGGCGGCGGCTCAGGATCAGACGATCGATCTCACTGCCGATCGCGAACGTGCCCTTACCCTCACCCCTGTTTCACGTGAAACATCGGCGCGGCTCGATCGCTTTGTGGAGCTATTGCTCTCGTGGCAGAGCCACACCAATCTGATCGCGCGTTCGACCATACCGGTGCTCTGGACCCGCCACATCGCCGATTCGCTGCAACTGGTCGATCTGGCGCCCCGCGCCAAAACATGGATCGACCTTGGTTCAGGCGCCGGTTTTCCGGGTATCGTGATCGCCTGCGCGCTCGCCGATACGGACGGCGCAGACATCCACCTGGTCGAAAGCATAGGCAAAAAGGCAACGTTTTTGCGCGAGGCTGTGCAGGCTACCGGAGCGCCGGGCATCGTGCATGCCATGCGGGTCGAGGACTTTGTGGACAAAGAGCCCGAATCCATCGACGTTGTTACCGCGCGGGCCTTGGCGCCATTGCCGAAACTGCTGACACTCGCATACCCTTTGTTGAAAAGAGGCGCTTTGGGCTTGTTTCCCAAGGGTCAAGATGTGGCGTCTGAATTGACCGACGCCGCTAAATATTGGAAAATTGACGCGAGCTTGATCGCAAGTCGAACGGATGAGAAGGCGCAAATCGTGGTTGTGAGCGGTCTTGAGCCGCGGCGCGGCGGCGACCTCAACCAACCACGCAACAAGGGACATCGGCCCCATGAGCGACGAGATGAGCGACGACGCCGCTCCTGACAAATCTCCCCTCGTACCCGAGCTGCCGCCGTCAATCCGCGACACGCGGATCGGCGTGCCGAGGCCGCCGCGTATTCTCGCCATCGCCAACCAAAAGGGAGGTGTCGGCAAGACGACGACTGCGATCAACCTGGGCACCGCCCTCGCCGCCATCGGCGAAGAGGTGCTGATCGTTGATCTCGATCCGCAGGGCAACGCCTCGACCGGCCTGGGCATCGACCGGCGCAGCCGCCGCCATTCGACATACGATGTGCTCACCGGCGAGCAGCCCTTGCGCGAGGCTATCGTTCAGACCGCCGTGCCGCGGCTGCAGCTTGCGTCATCGACGCTCGACCTCTCCGGTCTCGAACTCGAAATCGGTCAGCAGCGCGACCGCGCCTTTCGGCTGCGCAATGCGCTGACGCCCTTGAAGACGCCGCGGCCGGAGGAAACAAACTTCACCTACGTGTTGGTCGATTGCCCGCCGTCGCTGAATTTGCTCACGGTGAATGCGATGGCGGCAGCGCATGCGATCCTGGTGCCGCTGCAATGCGAGTTCTTCGCGCTCGAGGGTTTGTCGCAGCTCCTCAAGACCGTCGACCAGGTTCGCGAGCAGCTCAATCCGGAGCTGACGATCCACGGCATCGTGCTCACCATGTACGACGCGCGCAACAATCTCTCCGGCCAGGTCGTCGCCGACGTGCGCGAGTTCATGGGCACCAAGGTCTACGACACCGTCATCCCGCGGAACGTGCGCGTGTCGGAAGCGCCGTCTTATGGCAAGCCCGTGCTGGTCTACGATCTCAAGTGCAGCGGTAGCGAAGCGTATTTGCGGCTCGCGACCGAGGTCATTCAGCGCGAGAAAGAAATGTGCGTCGTCTGAGGCGCCGGCGCGGCGCTCTCAAATTTTCGACGACGGCGAGCTTTGGGTCCGCGGAGTCGGCATGACGGAACGTGCAGGAGAAGCCGCAATGGCGGAGGAGGGGTCACGGTCGCGATTGGGGCGCGGGCTGGCCGCGCTGATCGGCGATGTCGGCCAGGAAAGCCCGACCGAGCGGCCGCGGCCTCAGCGCCGCCTGGCGATCGGGGCGCTGCGGCCGAACGCGCGCAATCCACGCCGGGTGTTTGCCGCCGCCGAGCTTGAAGAGCTCACAGCGTCATTGCGCGAACGCGGCATCATTCAGCCGATTGTCGTGCGTCCGCTGCGCGGCGTGCCGGACAACTACGAGATCATCGCCGGCGAACGGCGCTGGCGCGCGGCCCAGCGCGCCGGCCTGCACGAGGTGCCGGTCGTCGTCATCGAGGCGACCGATGCGGAAGCCTTGCAGCTCGCCATCATCGAAAACGTGCAGCGCGCCGATCTCAATCCGCTGGAAGAGGCGGACGGCTATCGCGCGCTGATGGATGAGTTTCACAACAGCCAGGAAGAGATCGCCAAGATCGTCGGCAAGAGCCGCAGCTACATCGCCAACACGCTGCGGCTTCTGAAACTTCCTGATGCCGTGAAGGGCTACATCCAGGAGGGTAAGCTCACCGCCGGTCACGCCCGCATGTTGATCGGCGAAGCCAATGCCGAAGAGCTGGCGGCCGACATCGTCGCGCGCGGCCTCAATGTGCGCGAAGTGGAATCGATGGCGCGCGAGCGCGCGCACAAGAGCGGGAAGAAACAAACGGGCGGCAAGCGCGCCCGCAGCGCATCTGAAAAGGATGCCGACACGCTGGCGCTGGAGCGGCGCCTATCAGATGCCACCGGCTTTGTGGTGACGATCAATGATCGCGAGGGCGCCGGCACGCTCAGCATTCGTTACGAGACTCTCGAACAGCTCGACGACATTATTGCGCGGCTGGATCGCTGATCTGATTTGATTGCGAGGGCTTCGTCATTGCGAGGAGCGCAGCGACGAAGCAATCCAGCTTTTGAGCGAGCCGCCCTGGATTGCTTCGCTTCGCTCGCAATGACGAGTCAAGGCTGAACCAAAAGCATTCAGCCATATCGGTCGTTGCCGGCGCGGCGAAATCAGTCGGGCACGATCAGGATTTCTAACACCGCTCGTCCCCGCGTAAGCGGGGACCCAGACTGGATTCCCGCTTGCGCGGGAATGAGCGGGGAAATCGCGCCGCGTATTCGATTTCTGCGCAACGGTTTTGATGCTCGTCTCGACGACGAGTGCAGCGCGCCTCACCGCAGCGGCTTTCGACTCCAGTCCACCATCAGAAAAGCGGCACCGGCGGAAATCGCGCAGGCGACCATCAGATACCACGCCGGCGCCAGATCGCTGCCGGTGGCGGCGATCAGTGCGGTTGCCACCAGCGGCGCCGTGCCGCCGGCGATGCCGATCCCGAGATTGAACGACAGCGAATAGCCGCTCAGGCGATATTCGCTTGGGAACAGCTCCGCCAATGTGGCGGGCTCGGCGGCCATGACCAGAGCAAACAAAAACGCGAACGCGAGCTGAGCGGCCCATATGCCTTCAACACCGCCGTGCCGCGCCAGTGAGATTCCCCACCAGGCGATGGCCAGCTCGGCGACGAACACGCCGATCAGCAATGTCCGGCGTGAGAACGCCCAATCCGTCAGCCAGGCCGCGATCGGTACGACGGCCAGGGTCAGAGCCTGCCCGGCCGTGTTGGCCGCAAGCGCGTCTTTCTCGGCGACGCCGCCGAACAACGACGCGTAGGTCGGCAGGAAGACCATGGTCACGTAATCGGCCACGCCATATCCAGAGGTGAACAGGACGGCGAGCAGCATCGGGCCGGGTGCTTCCGCCAGCGCTTTCCGCAGCGGCAAGGATTCTCGCGCCGATGCCTTCGGCACATATCCGGTCTCGGGCAAACCGTGGCGCAGAAAATAGCCGGTGATCGCAATAATGCCGCCGATCAAGAACGGCACCCGCCAGGCCCAGCTTTGCACTTCCGCCGAGGTAGCGAACGTTGCGGTCGCCGTGGCGACCGCGGCCGCGAGCAGCATGCCGGCACTGGCGCCGATATTGGCAACGCTGCCGGCGAAGCCGCGGCGATTGGCGGGAGCAGTCTCGACCAGATAGGCGACCGAGCCGGTGAACTCGCCTCCGACCGAAAATCCCTGCAGCACCCGGATGCACAAAAGAAGAATGGGTGCGCCGATGCCGATCGCCTCGTAGGTCGGCAACAACGCCATTGCGGTCGTGGCGAGCCCCATCATGACCACCGAGGACACAAGAACCAGGCGGCGGCCGATGCGATCGCCCAGGTGGCCAAAGACGATGCCGCCGAGCGGGCGCACCGCGAACCCAATGGCGAAGCCCGCATAGGCGCCGATCAGCGAAGCGACGCGGTCATGTGCCGGAAAAAACAAATGCGCCAGGATCGGCGCGAACAGGCCGTAAATGCCGAAATCGTACCATTCCAGCAGGTTGCCGACCCCGCCCGCGAGCAGCGAGGCCACTGGCGCTTTGCGCCGGTGCAGCTCAATCAAGTCCTGTCCAGCCAAGCCTTGTCTAGCCAACTCTTGCTCCACAATGCCTCATCGCTTCCAGCGAACGGCGTTTGCAGACAAATTTGCACAAGTGTCAAGCAACGAGACCACGACTTACCAGGACGATCTGCCATAACGCGGTAGCGCTTAAATCGTTCAGTCGTCTTTAGGACTTAACAGAGGCCGCAGCCAACGATAGCTGACACGGTCCAGTAAGGAAATTCAGGCCGAGATTGGCCGCACACAAAACCGCAAAAGTCCAACGCGACGCGGCGCTAATCCTTTCGTCTTGCGCGATCGACCCGGTCGATCAGGTCCTGGAGCACGGGATTGCCGCCAAATGCCATAAAGCGCATTGGCCCGTTGAAGATGATTTCATCGCCGAATGCAGTCGATCTGAGAAAAGACAAGGTAACGCGCGGCGGATTTGCAAACGGCGAGTAACTGACAGTCTTGATGTCACTGAGTGCAATCCGCTCCTGCTCACCGCGATTTTTGATCACCAGCACATTGCCGTTGTCCCAGACTTCGTCGACGAGAATAAAGATCAATCTTCGCATCAAAAAATAGCCGCCGACGATCAAGATCGCCGGCACGATGAAAGCCGCCAATGGCGGCGACGCGGTATTGCGGACGATGCTGAGAGCAAGCGGAACGGCCATAAACGCTAGGAGAAGGCCGAAATAGACCACCGGGAAGACGCGCTTGTTGACGAACGTCATACGCGACGAGATACGCCGCATGGCGCGCCGCCTGATCTATTCGGCCGCGGTCTGCCGCGTGGCGCCGGTGCCGAAGCGCCGCTCGATATAATCGATGACGAGTTTCTGAAAGTCGGCCGCCACCGTCGGGCCACGCAGCGTCAGCGCCTTCTTGCCGTCGATGAACACGGGCGCCGCCGGCGCCTCGCCGGTGCCCGGCAAAGAGATGCCGATGTCGGCATGCTTGCTTTCGCCCGGCCCGTTGACGATGCAGCCCATCACCGCGACGTTGAGACCTTCGACCCCCGGATAGCGCGTCTTCCATTCGGGCATCGATTCGCGGATGAAGCTTTGGATGCCGGCGGCGAGTTCCTGGAACGTTGTCGAGGTAGTGCGGCCGCAGCCCGGGCAGGCGGCGACCAGCGGCACGAAGGTGCGTAAGCCGAGCGTCTGCAAAATCTCCTGGCCGACTTTCACTTCCAGCGTGCGGTCGCCCTTCGGCTCCGGCGTGAGCGAAACCCGGATGGTGTCGCCGATGCCCCGCTGCAGCAAATAACCCATGGCGGCTGACGACGCGACGATGCCCTTCGAGCCCATGCCGGCTTCGGTCAGGCCGAGATGCAGCGCGTAGTTCGAGCGCCGCGCCAGCTCCGCATAGACCGCGATCAGATCCTGCACCGCCGAGACCTTGCCGGAGATGATGATCTTCGAGCGCGGCAGGCCGATTTCTTCGGCGCGCTCGGCTGAGAGCAGTGCCGATTGCACCATCGCCTCGCGGGTCACGTCACGCGCGTCGGCCGGTTTTTCGGAACGCGAATTCTCGTCCATCAGGTGGGTGAGCAATTCTTGGTCGAGCGAGCCCCAGTTGGCACCGATGCGCACCGGCTTGTCGTGCCGGATCGCGGTCTCGACGATGGCGCCGAACTGCTTGTCCTTCTTTTCCTTGAAGCCGACATTGCCCGGATTGATGCGGTATTTGTCGAGCGCTTCGGCGCAGGCCGGATGGTCGGCCAGAAGCTTATGCCCGATATAATGGAAGTCGCCGACGATCGGTACGTCGACATTCATGCGCAGGAGGCGTTCCTTGATGTGCGGCACGGCGGCCGCCGCCTCGTCGCGGTCCACGGTGATGCGCACGAGTTCCGAGCCTGCCCGCGCCAGCGCCGCCACCTGGCGGGCGGTGCCTTCCACATCGGCGGTGTCGGTATTGGTCATCGATTGGACGACGACCGGCGCGCCCCCGCCGACCGTGACATTGCCGACCTTCACCGCGACTGTCTGGTGCCTGGGGGCTGGCCCGGAAAACGCGATCATCCTTCAGTCCTTTGAATTACCTGTAGAATTCGACGTCCCGGCGTCGAACCGGGACCCTCGGGGGCCGCGCCGACGCCGTTGCAGCCACCGATATAGCCTTATCGCGGCCGGTTGACGAGCACCAAGCCGACGGCCACGAAGGCCACCGCCACGGCGAAAGCCGGCGTCAGCGGCTCGTTCAGCACCAGGTAGCCGGCAGCCACGCCGAACAAGGGCGTCAGAAAGGTAAATGCCGAGAGGCGGTTGGCGGAATAGCGCAGGATCAGAGCGAACCAGACCACGAAGCTGACGCTTACCACCCATACGGCCTGATAGACGAAGGCGGCAATCGACAGCGCCGACGGCACTGCATCCATGTGTTCGCCCAGGATCAGCGCTCCAAGTCCCAGCAATGGCGCCGACACGACGAGTTGGTAAAGCGCTGTCTTTTCGGCGCTGACGCGGCTGAGCGGGCTCGCCTTGATCACGATAGTCGTCGCCCCCCAGGCCAACGCCGCGCCCAGCACCATGAGGTCGCCGAGCATCTGCCGCGGGTCGGCGGCCGGTGTCGGCAGGCCGAAGGCGATCACGATGCCGACGAAAGAGATCAGCAGGCCGATCCATTGCGAGGGATAAAAATGATCGCCGGGTATGAACAGGCGTGAGCCGATCGCGACAAAGAATGGCGCCGTGTAGAGAAACAGCACGGTGCGGGTCGCTGTGGTCCACACCAGACCGCGATAGACCAAGAAAAATTCGACCGTGAAGAAGATGCCGGCGGCGATACCGGCCAGCAGAGTGCCGTCGCGTTTGAACACCGGAATGCCACGCAACAGGGCGTAGGCGGTAACGCAAAGCGCCGCAACGGTCGAACGTCCCGCGGCCTGAATCAGCGGCGGGAAGTCGTGAATCGAGAGCTTGATCGCGACCTGGTTGAAGCCCCAGATCAGGCACAACGCGATCGTCACCGTGATCGCGAGGGCGTCGAGCGGGCGGGATTGCGGGGAATGTTGCAAGGACGTTCAGTCCGATTTCAAGGTCAGTGCGATTTCAAAGGGGGATGCAGAAGGCGGCGTCGAAGAGAGTCTCAGAGACCAGACCTTGATCCGATCAAATCGAATCGGATCAAGGTCTAGATTTTACGTTGATGCATGATCTTTTCCGAAAACCGGTTTCCACCCATCGGGTCAAGCCCGAGGGCATGCTTTTCGGGATCATGCACGAGAGGTGCCGGGCGCGTGTCTTCGCGGTGAATTCGGCGTCTCCTCCTTTTGTTTGTTCGAATAGCCCGGCGCATCGCCCCGATCGTGTTCGTATTCACAACGCGATCCACGCTTTCCAACAAAGCGCTCTTCCAACAAGACTCAAACGCAGCGATCACTCGCGGCAGTGCGAACAAATACCCGCGATTTCGATCACCGGGCTTTTCGGCGCGAAGCCTGCCGCGCGGCAGGACTGCTTGAGCGCGTCCGCCATGGCGCCGCCGGGCGCTTCGCCGACGGTGCCGCAACGCTCGCAGATGAGAAACACGACCGGGTCGCCGCCGCTATGGTGGTGCACGCAGGCGACGAAGGCGTTGCGGCTTTCGATGCGATGGACAAGGCCGTTCTCGCGCAGAAAATCGAGTGCCCGATAGACCGTGATCGGCGCCAGCCGGCCGCCCTGCGCCAGGCGCTCGATGATCTCGTAAGCGCCGAGCGGCTTGTGACTCGCCAACAAAGCCTGCAGCACCTGGCGCCGCATCGGCGTCAGGCGTTGTCCGCGCGCGGCGCAGAACTCTTCTGCATGCATGATGGCAGCGCTGGCGCAGCTATCATGGTCGTGATCGGGCGCCGGGAAGACCGTCGCTCTTGTCATGTCCTGGCCATCAAGGGGCGACACCATCCTGGCAAGTTCGGCCATTGTAGCGATTTTGTAGCGACTTTCACGGTAACACCAGGGCCGAGGGTAAACCTTCGACTTAAATATTGCACTGCAACACAAAGCGCCGCAGAGTGCCGGCGCTTTGCCCATAGGCCTGAGACAACCGACCTTGAACCTTCCGCGCTCCGCGCCGCAGGCGCAGCGCCTTACATTTGGGGATGAGCATGCTGAAAGGAAAGAATGCGCTGGTGACCGGCTCCACGTCGGGCATCGGATTGGCCTATGCGCGTGCTCTTGCCGAGCAGGGCGCCAATGTCACCATCAATGGCTTCGGCGAAGCCGCCGCCATCGAAAAAGAGCGCAGCGGCATCGAAAAGGATTTCGGCGTGAAGGCGGCGTATTCGCCCGCCGACATGACCAAGCCGGCCGAAATTGCCGACATGATCCACACCGCAGAGAAGACATACGGCTCGCTCGATATCCTCATCAACAATGCCGGCATTCAATTCGTCGCGCCGATCGAGGAATTCCCCATCGAGAAATGGGATCAGATCATCGGGATCAATCTGTCATCGGCGTTTCATACCATCCGCGCCGCCGTGCCGGGCATGAAGGCGCGCAAGTGGGGCCGCATCATCAATACGGCGTCGGCGCACTCGCTGGTCGCCTCGCCGTTCAAGTCGGCCTACGTGTCCGCCAAGCATGGCCTCGCCGGTCTCACCAAGACGGTGGCGCTCGAAGTCGCGACGTTCGGCATCACCGCCAACTGCATCAGCCCGGGTTATGTCTGGACACCGCTGGTCGAGAAACAAATTCCCGACACCATGAAGGCGCGCAACATGACCGCCGATCAGGTCAAGCGGGACGTGCTGCTGGCAGCGCAGCCGACCAAGGAATTCGTCACTGTCGAAGAAGTGGCGGCGCTCGCGGTCTATCTCTGTTCCGATGCCGCCAAGGCGATCACCGGTGCGAATATGTCGATCGACGGCGGCTGGACGGCAGAATGATGCCGCACTTCGGCACGGGTGCTGCGGCCACCAGTGCATGATCACGAAAAGCGTGCCCTCGGGCCTGACCCGAAGGGTGGAACCCGGTTTTCGGAAAAGATCATGCACCAACGTAAAATCTAGACCTTGATCCGGTTCGATTTGATCAGATCAAGGTCTAGGTCGTGAGGCGCGCATGCCGGTGAAGAAGATCATTCAAGCGGTGCTGCCCGGCCGTGGCGGCACCGCGAATGCCGGCCCGGCCGGCAAGCGCATCAATCTGGCGCTGCAAGGCGGTGGCGCGCATGGCGCCTTCACCTGGGGCGTGCTCGAACATTTGTTGAGCGACGATCGCCTGGTGATCGAAGGCGTCTCCGGCACGTCATCCGGCGCCATGAATGCAATCATGCTCACGGACGGCCTGGCGCGCGGCGGCCGGGCCGAGGCGCAAAAGCGGCTTGGCGATTTTTGGCGCTCGGTCAGCAGCACCGGCGATTTGCCGCCGCTGCAGCGCGCCGTGGTGGAGCGGCTTCTGGCGTTTACGCCGGTCGAAGGCTCGCCGGTGCAGGCCTGGCTCGACCTGATGTCGCGCTTTTTCTCGCCCTACGATTTCAACCCGCTCAACATCAATCCGCTCAAGGAGCTGGTCGAGCGCTTTGTCGATTTCAAAGCCGTGCAGTCCTTTCCGGATATTCAGCTTTTTATTTCGGCGACCAATGTGCAGACCGGGCGGGTGCGGATCTTTCCACGCGAAAAAGTCACCGCCGATGCGGTCATGGCCTCGGCCTGCCTGCCTGAGCTTTTTCGTGCGGTCGAGATCGATGGCGTGCCCTATTGGGACGGCGGCTATCTGGGCAACCCGGTGATCTTTCCGTTCTTCGGCACCACCCAGACCGAAGACGTGCTGGTCGTGCAGATCAATCCGCTGGTGCGGCAAAAGACGCCGACGTCGTCGGCCGAAATCATGAATCGGCTCAATGAGATCACCTTCAACTCGCCGCTGATCGCCGAATATCGGGCGATCGAATTCGTCGCCCGCCTGATCGACCAGGGGCGGGTGCCGCACGGCGTCGGCCCCGGCCAATACCGCCGCATCAATGTGCACCGCATCGTGCTCGACCGCTTCGGCACACAATTCGACGCGTCGTCGAAACTGACCACCGATTATGATTTCTTCGACATGCTGCGCACCAACGGCAAGCGTGCGGCGCGGCGTTTTCTCGATGAGCATTTCGACGACATCGGCGTGAAGAGCACCGTCGATCTGCGCGCGGAAGCGCAAGCCGAATGGGCGTGATAGCATCGCGCCGATGCCGGATGTGAACCCGTTTCTATCCGCCGATATCGGCGCCGCGCGCTTGGACGTCTGCGTCGCCGATATCACAACGCTTGCGCTCGACGCCATCGTCAATGCGGCGAACCGATCGTTGCTGGGGGGCGGCGGCGTCGACGGCGCCATCCATCGCGCCGCCGGGCCGGAGCTGCTGGCGGAATGCCGCACGCTTGGCGGCTGCGAGACCGGTAGCGCCAAGATGACCCGCGGTTATCGGCTTCCGGCCAAGTATGTGGTTCACGCCGTCGGCCCGGTATGGAGCGGCGGCGGCAAAGGTGAGGACGAACTCCTGGCGTCTTGCTATCGCACCGCGCTCGACCTCACCGCGGCGCATGGGCTGACTTCTCTGGCTTTCCCGGCGATATCGACCGGCATCTATCGCTTTCCGCCTGATCGTGCTGCGCGCATCGCCGTCGGGACGGTGGCGGCGGAGCTCGCGGCCAGGCCGCGCGGCGGCCCCACGCGGATTGTTCTTTGCTGTTTCTCGCCGGCCGCCGCGGATCATCATGTGGCCGCCTTCAGCGACCTCGGCCTCGTTTAGCCGCTGACCTTTTGCGAGGCATCCGCCTCAGCAGCCTGCACCCCTGAGCCCGACGCAGGTCTGCTCTGCTGGAAGGTTCATGGCGAGAATATAAGCCAGCTTATAATATGCATGCCTATAAGTACAGGTTTATGGACATGTTGCGGCCTTCGAAGAACAGAGAGTTTGCCTTTATTCTCAACGATGTAGCCCGCCTGCTGCGGACCTACGCAGATTACCGGGCGGCTCAGTTCGGCATGACCCGCGCCCAGTGGGCCGTGCTGGTGCGGCTCGATCTTTACGAAGGCCTCAACCAGTCCGAGCTCGCCGAGATGCTCGATCTGCAGCCGATCACGCTCACGCGGTTGCTCGACAAGCTGTGCGACAGCGGATTGATCGAGCGGCGTCCCGATCCCGATGACCGACGCGCCAAGCGCCTGTTTCTCACCCGCGCCGCGCGCCCGCTGCTTGAGCAGCTCGCGGCACTGGGAGAAGAGACCATGGCGAACACGCTCGAAGGCGTCGAGCCGGCGCAAGTCGAGCAAATGGTGTCGCAGCTCGAGGTCGTGCGCGACAACTTGCGTCAGCTCATTCAAAAGCGAAACGCTCATGCGGCGACCGCAACGGCAAGCCGGGAGCGGCATTATGGCTGAGCCCGCCCGCAAACCTGCCGTCGCGCCGGTGCCGGAGGAAACCGCCGAGAGCCCGCGGCCGCATGCGGTACCGCCGGCCGCTCCGGCCGACAAGCGTACCAAAGAACAAAAAAGCGGTGCCGATACGGTCCGCCGTTCGCGGCGGCGCGATCGTGTGCGCTGGGGATTGTTCGCGCTCCTGCCGCTCGTTTTGCTCGGCGGCGGCTATTATTACGTGACCGGCGGTCAGATCATGTCGACCGACGATGCCTACGTGCAGGCGGATCGTGTCGGCATCTCCACCGACGTCTCCGGCATCGTGCAGGATGTCGCGGTCAAGGATAACGAGCACGTCGCGGCCGGGCAGGTTCTCTATCGGCTCGATCCGCGCCAATTTCAGATCGCGCTCGATAATGCCAAGGCCAATCTGTCTCAGATCGCGCTGTCGATCGATGCGATGAAACAAGATTATCATCGCATGGAGAGCGATGTGGCGGCCCAGCAGGCGCAGGTCGATCTCGATCAGAAAAACTACGAGCGCAATGCCATGCTGTTGAAAACCGCCACGGTCTCGCAGGCGGTGTTCGACCAGGCGCGCTATACGCTCGACAACGACAAGGGCAAGCTCGCCGCGCTGCAGCGGCAGGTCCAGGTGCAGTTGGCCAAACTTGGCGGCGACCCGGAAATTCCGACCACCGACCATCCGCAATACCGTCAGGTCAAGGCCATGGTCGACGAAGCGCAACGCCAGCTCGATCACACCGTCATCGCCGCGCCGTTCGCCGGCACCGTCACCAATGTGCCGTCGATCGCGCCGGGCAAATATTTGTCCGCCTCGACCACGGCATTCTTTCTGGTCGACACCGATCACGTATGGGTCGATGCGACGCCGAAGGAAACCGAGCTCACCTATGTGCGCCCCGGGCAGAAGGCCACGATCAGTGTCGACACTTATCCGGATGCCGAATGGCACGGCGTTGTCGAAAGCGTCAGCCCGGCGGCCGCGCAGGAATTCTCTTTGCTGCCGGCGCAGAACACCAGCGGCAATTGGGTGAAAGTGGTTCAGCGCGTGCCGATGCGCATCCGCATCGACACCACCGACAAGAATCTGCCACCGCTGCGCGCCGGCATGAGTGTCGTGGTCGATGTCGATACCGGCCACGCCCGCGGTTTTCCGAGCTTTCTCAGATCGCTGTTCGGCCATCGAGGGTCGTGATGGCCGCGGAAGCCGACAACGCCTTCCTTAACGGAAACCGCGGCGCCATCACGGCCTGTGCGATCGTCGCCACGCTGATGCAGGCGCTCGACACGACGATCGCCAACGTGGCGCTGCCCTATATGCAGGGAAGCGTGTCGGCCAGCCAGGACCAGATCGACTGGGTGCTGACCTCCTACATCGTTGCCGCCGCGATCATGACCCCGCCGACCGGTTTTCTGGCCGGCCGCTTCGGCTTGAAGAACCTTTTTCTTGCTTCGATCACCGGCTTCACCGTGGCGTCGATGCTGTGCGGCATGGCCCAATCGGTGACGCAGATCGTTTTGTTCCGCGTGCTGCAAGGCGCCTTCGGGGCCGCGTTGGTGCCGCTGTCGCAAACCGTTCTGCTCAACACCTATCCGCGCGAGCGCCAGGGCTTCGCCATGGCGCTGTTCGGCATGGGCGTGATGGTCGGGCCGGTGCTCGGCCCGGTGCTCGGCGGCTGGCTCACGGAAAACTACAGCTGGCGTTGGGTGTTCTATATCAATCTGCCGATCGGCATCGTTGCCTTGCTGGGCATGGTCGTGTTCCTGCCGGATACGCCGCGCGATGCCAAGCAGAAGCTCGATTGGTTCGGCTTCGGTACGCTCAGTCTCGCCATCGGCGCCCTGCAGGTCATGCTCGACCGCGGCGAGCAGAAAGACTGGTTCGGCTCCGGCGAAATCTGGATCGAAGCCATCGTGGCGGCCGGCGCCTTTTATTTGTTCCTGGTGCATACTTTCACGGCCGAAAAGCCGTTCGTGCGGCCGGCATTGTTTCGCGATCGCAACTTCGCCGCCGGCGTGTTGTTCGTCTCCGTCGTCGGCCTCACCTACTACTCGTCGATGGCCCTGCAGCCGCCTTATCTGCAAACCCTCATGGGCTATCCCGTGGTCACTGCCGGCATGGTCATGGGGCCGCGCGGCATGGGCACCATGGCCTCGATGCTGATCGTCGGGCGGCTGACCGGGCGCATGGATACGCGCATTTTGCTCGGCATCGGGCTTGCGCTCACCGCCTGGTCGTTCAACCAGATGACTGGATGGACGCCGGACGTCTCGCAAGCAACCATCATGAGCGTCGGCATCGTGCAGGGCGCGGGCCTTGGCTTTCTGTTCGTGCCGCTGAGCGCCGCCACGCTCTCGACGCTGCCGCTTCACGAGCGCACCGAAGGGGCAGGGCTCTACAATCTCTCGCGGAATATCGGCTCGAGCGCCGGCATTTCGATCGTCAACAGTCTTTTGGTGCAAAATACCCAGGCCAATCACGCCGCCATTGTGCCGAGTGTCAACGCAGTCAATCGCGGTTTTGAAAATCCGATGGTCGCGCGCGCCTGGGATCCACTCACCGCTGCCGGCCGCGCGGCGCTCGACGCGCTGATCACCCAGCAGGCGCAGGTCATCGCCTATATCGACGATTATAAGTTCCTTATGATCGCAACGCTCGCGGTGCTACCGCTGCTGATGGTGTTCCGCAAGCCGGCCGGCGCGCCGCCCGCCGAGCCGATCATCGCCGAGTAGGCGAGCCACCAAAACAAGGCGCTTCAGATAAGAAAAAGGCGGCCCGCTCGGCCGCCTTTCGTGCTTGTGTGTGCGAAAACTATTCCGCGCCGCCGGCGGCTGCCTCGGGCGCTTCGCCTTCGGCCTTCTGCTTCGCTTCCAGATCTTCGCCGGTCTCCTGATCGACGACGCGCATCGACAGCCGGACCTTGCCGCGCTCGTCGAAGCCCAGAAGCTTCACCTTCACCTTGTCGCCCTCTTTGACGACATCGCTGGTCTTCTGCACACGGCGTGAGGCGAGCTGGCTGATATGCACCAAACCGTCCTTGGCGCCGAAGAAGTTCACGAACGCGCCGAAGTCCATCACTTTGACGACGGTGCCTTCGTAGATGTGACCGATTTCCGGCTCGGATGCGATCGACTTGATCCAGTTGATCGCCGCCTTGATCGACTCGCCGCTGGCGGAAGCGACCTTCACGGTGCCATCGTCCTGGATGTCGATCTTGGCGCCGGTCTTTTCGACGATCTCGCGGATCACCTTGCCGCCTGAGCCGATCACTTCGCGGATCTTGTCCACCGGGATCGAGAACACCTCGATGCGCGGCGCATGCTCGCCGAGCTCGGCGCGGGCTTGCGTGAGCGCCTTGGCCATCTCACCGAGGATGTGGATGCGGCCGTCCTTGGCCTGCGCCAAGGCAACCCGCATGATCTCTTCGGTGATGCCGGCGATCTTGATGTCCATCTGCAGCGAGGTGACGCCCCGCTCGGTGCCGGCGACCTTGAAGTCCATGTCGCCCAGATGGTCTTCGTCGCCGAGAATGTCGGAAAGAACGGCGAAGCGCTCTTCTTCCTTGATCAATCCCATGGCGATGCCGGCGGTCGGCCGCTTCAGCGGCACGCCCGCATCCATCAGCGCCAGCGAGGTGCCGCAAACGGTCGCCATCGAGGACGAGCCGTTCGATTCGGTGATCTCGGAGACGACGCGGATCGTGTAGGGAAACTCGGTGTGCGCCGGCAGCACCGGATGGATCGCGCGCCAGGCAAGCTTGCCGTGGCCGATTTCGCGCCGTCCTGGAGCCCCGAGCCGCCCGGTTTCGCCGACCGAGAAGGGCGGGAAGTTGTAGTGCAGCAGGAAGGTTTCCTTATAGGTCCCCTGCAGGGCGTCGATGAATTGCTCGTCCTCGCCGGTGCCGAGCGTCGACACCACCAGCGCCTGCGTTTCACCGCGGGTGAACAGCGCCGAACCGTGGGTGCGCGGCAGCACGCCGACTTCGCAGACGATCGGACGCACGGTCTTCACGTCGCGGCCATCGATACGGGTGCCGGTGTCGAGAATATTCCAGCGCACGATCTTGGCTTCGAGCTCCTTGAACACGCCGGCGATTTGCTGCTTCGGATATTTCGGATCCTCGGCGCCGGCCGGCACGAAGTGTCCGAGCACGCGCTCCTTGGCGGCTTCGACCGCTTTGTGGCGCAGCATCTTGTCGGGAATCGCGTAAGCGGCGCGCAATTCCTTCTCGACCAGCTCGAGCATCTCCTTTTCCAGCGCCGCATTGTCGGCGGTGGTCAGGTCGCGCGGCTCCTTGGCAGCCTTTTCCGCCAGCCGGATGATGGCGTCGATCACCGGCTGGAAATGGCGGTGGCCGAACATCACGGCGCCGAGCATGATGTCTTCCGACAATTCCTTGGCTTCGGATTCCACCATCAGCACGGCGTCCTGCGTGCCGGCGACGACGAGATCGAGATTGCTCTCCGCCATCTCGTCGATCTGCGGATTGAGCACATACTCATTGTTGATGAAGCCGACGCGGGCGGCGCCGATGGGGCCCATGAACGGCGCACCCGAAAGCGTCAGCGCAGCGGAAGCTGCCACCATCGCCAGAATGTCGGGATCGTTCTCCAGGTCGTGCGACAGCACCGTCACGATGACTTGGGTGTCGCAACGCCAGCCGTCGGCGAACAGCGGGCGGATCGGGCGGTCGATCAACCGGGAAACCAGCGTTTCCTTTTCGGTCGGTCGCGCCTCGCGCTTGAAATAGCCGCCCGGGATGCGGCCGGCGGCATAATATTTTTCCTGATAGTTGCAGGTCAGCGGCAGGAAGTCGATGCCTTCCTTCGGGACCTTGGCGGCGACGACGGTCGCCAGCACGGTGGTGTCGCCGTACGAAGCAAACACGGCTCCGTCGGCCTGGCGCGCAAACCTTCCGGTCTCTAGCGTGAGTTGGCGGCCACCCCAGTCAAGTTGGACTCGATGAATATTGAACATTGCGTTTGTCTCTCATGGTTTTCGCGAAAGCACGAAAGCCATAAGCAAGACGGCGAGACACTGTTGGCGCAGCGAAGCTGCCGTGCCATTCCAGCGTCCGGCGATCCTGCCATGGCTTTCGGACCTTCATTCGATGGGACGGACCCTCGGCCCGTCGTTCAAAATCGGCAGCTTGAGCTGCCGCACATGCGGCGGTCGCCTTTGCGCACCGCCAACGGCGCGCGGTATCAGCCGCGCGCAAGTCTTCAACGGCGGATACCCAGCCGTTCAATCAGCTCTTTGTATCGTCCTTCGTTGGTGCGCCGCAGATAGTCGAGAATTTGCCGGCGCTGCGAAACGAGCTTGAGAAGCCCGCGCCGCGAATGATTGTCTTTGGTATGCGTCTTGAAATGTTCGGTCAGATTGTTGATCCGCTCGGACAGGAGCGCAACCTGAACCTCCGGCGATCCCGTATCGCCGGTCTTCACGGCGTATGTCTTAATGACATCCGCCTTACGTTCGACCGTAATCGACATCGTCACCAATCCTTTTGTCTGTCGGCGCGACCTGTCACGCCGGATAAGTTGAACACGCGCTTGGGGACGATTTCACCGCGGTCGATCTCGGCAATGGCGACGAGCTGTCCGCCCGAAGCGACCTGGACCGCGCCGCGAATGACGGCAGCGTCCCGTCCGCGCAACAAAACGGCTTGACCTCTCGTGAGTCTCGCCGCGTCTGCCGGGCTAACGGCCAGCGCCGGGATGTCGTCCAGCGCGGTCTCGACCGGCAGTAGTAGGTCGGCAAGGTTTCCCTCGCCAGCGGCCGCTCTATGGCACAAAGCCTCAAGCCGTTCCAGCGAAATCATGTCACTTTCAATGAACGGGCTGACGCGGCTGCGCCGTAAGGCGGAAACGTGGCCGAAGCAGCCGAGCGCTCGTCCGAAATCGCGCGCGAGCGCCCGCACATAGGTTCCCTTGCCGCACTCGGCGGCAAAAACCGCGTGATCGGCATCGGGCATATCGACGATATCGAGCCGATCTATGGTTACCGGCCGCGCCGCGATCTCGACGATTTCGCCTTCGCGCGCCAGATCGTACGCCCGCTCGCCTTCGATCTTGATGGCCGAGAAACGCGGCGGCACCTGCTCGATGGTGCCGGTGAAGCGCGGCAAGAGTGCTGCGATCGCGTCACGCTCCGGCCGGCTCGCGCTCGTGTTCACCACGCGGCCTTCGGCGTCGTCGGTGTCGCGCTCTTCGCCCCAGCGCACCGTGAAGATGTAGATCTTGCGGCCATCGACCACGAACGGCACCGTCTTGGTCGCCTCGCCGAGCGCGATCGGCAGGCAGCCGGAGGCGAGCGGATCGAGCGTGCCGGCATGGCCGACGCGCTTGGCCGAGAACAAGCGCTTGATTACCGCAACCGCGTGCGTCGACGTCATGCCGATGGGCTTGTCGAGCACGACCCAGCCGTGCACGTCGCGCTTCACGCGTTTTTTGTTGCCGGCTTTTTCGGGCGGCGCCGGCTTGGTTTCGTTGGCCGCGAGCAGCGAATCGCCATCGATCTCGCCGGTGCGCGCCGCAACGACGTTGTTGGTTGCCGACATCACTCGTCCTTTTTTTCCGCGAGGTCGCGCTGTACGTCGGGTGTTCGCAGAAGCTTCTCGATCCGTTCCGCTTCGTCGAATCGTTCGTCGATGCGAAAACGAATCTCGGGAGCAAATTTTAAGTTAACGCGCCGCGCGATCTCACCGCGTACATAACGCCCGTTGCGCTCGAGCGCTTCCAGCACGTCTTTCTCGTCGCGGCCGCCAAGCGGCATGATGTAGATCGTCGCCAAGCGCAAGTCGGGTGACATGCGCACTTCCGGTACGGTGATCATATGGGCTTCGATCACCGGGTCGTGCACGTCGCCGCGCGACAGCATGGCGGCGAGCTCGTGGCGAATGAGCTCGCCGACGCGCAATTGGCGCTGCGAGCCGCCCGCGGGTTGAGCGCGTTGGTGGTGACGAGGCATCGTTAGTTATACCGTTGTGCGTCATGGCCGGATGGCGGGGATTTCCCCGCCATCTACGCCTCAAACTTGCGATGAACCTTTAAAAAACGTGGCTGGCCGGCACAGGCGAGCGAAGCGACGTCGTTCTTCCAACGACTATGCTGGGTAGCTCCTACAGCGTCCGCTGCACGGTCTCCACGCGATAGCACTCGATAACGTCGCCGACTTTCATGTCCTGGTAGTTCTCGAACGCCATGCCACATTCCTGGCCGGCGAGCACTTCGCGGGCGTCGTCCTTGAAGCGCTTGAGCTGCGAGAGCTTGCCCTGGTGGACGACGACATTGTCGCGAATGAGCCGCACATTGGCGCCGCGTTCCACAGTGCCGTCGGTCACGCGGCAACCGGCCACGCTGCCGACCTTGGAGACCTTGAAGATTTCCAGGATCGTGGCGTTGCCCAGCATGGTCTCGCGCAAAGTGGGCGCGAGCAATCCGGACATCGCCTTTTTCACGTCGTCGACGAGATCGTAGATGATGTTGTAGTAGCGGATCTCGATGCCGGCATGCTCGGCGGCTTCGCGCGCTTCCTTGTGCGCACGCACATTGAAGCCGATCACCGCGGCGCCCGAGGCGCTCGCCAAGGTCACGTCCGATTCGGTGATGCCGCCGGCACCGGAGAAGATTATGCGCGCGGCCACTTCCGGCGTCGCCATCTTATCCAGCGCGCCGACGATGGCTTCGACCGAGCCCTGCACGTCGCCCTTGATCACCAGCGGGAATTCCTTCCGCCCGGTGGTCTTGAGCTGCGTCATCATCTGCTCGAGCGAGCCGCGCATGCCGGTTTGCCGGGCAGCGGCAATGTCGCGCTTCTGCCGCGCGCGGTAATCGGCGATCTCGCGCGCCCGCGCCTCCGTCGGCACCGCGGCCAGGCGATCGCTCGCTTCCGGCGTGCCGTTGAAGCCCAAAATCTCCACCGGCATCGAGGGGCCGGCGGCCACCACGGCGTGGCCGGTGTCGGAGACGAGCGCGCGCACGCGGCCCCATTCCGAGCCGGCGACGATGATGTCTCCGGGGCGCAGCGTACCGCGTTGCACCAGCACGGTCGCCACCGGGCCGCGACCGCGGTCGAGCCGCGCTTCGATCACGGTGCCTTCCGCCGGGCGGTTCGGGTTGGCCTTGAGCTCGAGCACTTCCGACTGCAGCGCGATCACGTCGAGCAACTTGTCGAGATTGATCTTCTCTTTCGCCGAGACGTCGACCTCGAGCACCTCGCCGCCGAGCGATTCGACCTGAATCTCGTGCTGCAACAGCTCCGTGCGCACGCGTTCAGGCTTGGCGTCCGCCTTGTCGATCTTGTTGATGGCGACGATGATCGGCACCTTCGCGGCCTTGGCGTGATGGATGGCCTCGATGGTCTGCGGCATCACGCCGTCGTCGGCGGCCACCACCAGCACGACAATGTCGGTGATCTTGGCGCCGCGCGCCCGCATGGCGGTGAAGGCCGCGTGGCCGGGCGTATCGATGAAGGTGATGCGCCCGCCGGACGGCGAGGTGACCTGATAAGCACCGATATGCTGGGTGATGCCGCCGGCCTCGCCGGCCGCCACTTCGGTCGAACGGATGGCGTCCAGGAGCGAGGTCTTGCCGTGGTCGACGTGGCCCATGATGGTGACCACCGCCGCGCGCGGCTGCAGGTTCGCCGGATCGTCGGGCGCGTCGAACATGCCTTCTTCGACGTCGGACTCGGCGACGCGCCGCACGCTGTGGCCGAGCTCTTCGGCAATGAGCTGCGCGGTATCGGCGTCGATCGTATCGGTGATCTTCGCCATGTGGCCTTGCTGCATGAGGATGCGGATCACGTCGACCGCGCGCTCGGCCATGCGGTTGGCCAGTTCCTGAACGGTGATCGTCTCCGGGATCGTCACCTCGCGGGCGATCTTTTCCTTTTGCTCATCGCGATGGCCGGTGCGGCGCTGCGTGCGCCGGCGGAAGGACGCGACCGAACGCTCGCGTATCTCGTCGGCGGTCAGCGCGGTCACGACGGTCAGACGGCCGCGGCGTTTCTCTTCGCCGCCGCGCGCCGGTTTCGGTGCCGGCGCCGGCCGTGCCGGGGCCCCGCCGGGGCCGCGGCGTACGGTGCGCGGTGCTTCCTCGTCGTCGGCTTCGAGCGCCGGCCGGGCAGGCGCTGCGGATTTGAGCGGGGTCGTTACCGCAGCGGCCGCCGGAGCGGCAGCAGTCTGTTCCCCGCCGAATCGCTTCTTGGCGACCTCGTCGGCTTTGCGCTTGGTTTCTTCGTCGTGCTTGCGCCGGTCGTCCTCTTCGCGCTTGCGCGCTTCCGCCTTGGCGCGCTCGGCCTTTTCGATCTCTTCACGGCTCTGCCGGATCCGCGCTTCTTCTTCGGCGATCTTGCGCTCTTCGGCTTCGCGCAGGCGCGCGTCGGCGAGCGCATGCGCACGGGCGCTGCGCTCTTCTTCGGTCAGTGTGCGGAGCACGACGCCGGACGGCTTCGCCGGCGCGGCCGATCCGCCAGCGGACGCACGGCCGGACGACGTGACGACGCGCTTGGGTGGCGGCGGGGCCGCGCGCTCGACGACCGGCGGCGCCGGTTCGGGCTTGGTCGTCTCGCCGGGGCCGGCGACGCGGCGCTTCACCTTCTCGACAACGACGGCCTTGCTGCGGCCATGGCTGAAGCTTTGGCGCACCACGCCTTGCTCGACCCCGCCACGCTTGAGCGTCAGTGTCTTGGTTGAAGTGACGCTCAGCTTGTCGCCGCTATTTTTGTTCGTCTCAGTCATACGCGCTCATATCTCCGGCCGGTGTGATCTCGGCGCAGCCTTTCCAGCCTGATGGTGCTGATCGCCAGTGCGAAACCACTCCAGGCGCCGGCAACGCGCCAAAAAGGTTTCGCTCGCAGGTCCGGCGAGCAGGGCAGCATGTACCACATTTGGGCGGTTCAATGCCAAATCCAATTGCGCCGAGGTCAAAAATCCAATTTCCGCGGGCGTTTCCCCCCCCCGACGGCGGGTACTGGCCCAAAGCTTGCGTCTCCCGTCGGGTGCCGCCCCGGCGGCATGAAGCACCGCGATGACCTCTTTGCGGTCCAAAGCGGCTTCGGTCTTGGCGAACCCGGGTGCGACCGCTCCGGCCTTGCCGGCTATCGCCAAAGCATCGAGAACAGCCCGCTCCAAGGCCTGTTCGGTCTGCTCTGCAAGGTTCGGCGGCAGCCGCACGTCCCGCTTGAAACCGCGGGCGAACACCTTGCGTTTGACGGCCTCGTCCAGCGCTTGCCGCGTCGCCGTGACCCATAGGCCGCGGCCGGGTAACTTGTTCTTAACGTCGGCGACGACGGTGCCGTCGGGGCCGACAACGAAGCGGATCAGCTCGGAGATCGGCCGCACCTCGCGGCCGACCGCACACATGCGTGTGCGTTCGCCCGCGTGGGGTCCGCGGTCAAGCTCAACGGCGGTCTCGTGTTCTTGCGCTGCAGCGATCATACGCTCGCTTCATTGCTCTAGGCCTCGGCCTCGGCGGCCGGGGTCTCTTCGGTCGGTACCGCCGGCGCCAGATCGGCCTCGCTCACCCAGCCGGCCTTCAGGCGCGCCTGCATCACCATGGCCTCGGCTTCCTCGCGCGACAGATCGAAGCCGTCGAGAATGCCGGCTTCGCGCACGGTCTCGCCGTCCTTGCGCTCGGTCCAGCCGGCTAGATCGTCGGTAGCGCAGCCGGCCAGATCTTCGACGGTCTTGATGTCGTTCTCGCCGAAACGCACCAGCATGGCGGTGGTCACGCCCGGCACGTCCTTGAGCTCGTCGGCGACACCCAATTCGGTGCGCTTGGCGTCGAGCTCGGCCTCGATCTTGTCCAGATACTCGCGCGCGCGCGTCTGCAATTCGGCGGCGGTGTCGTCGTCGAAGCCTTCGATGCCCGCGATCTCCTTGGTGTCCACCAAAGCCAGTTCCTCCACTGAATTAAAGCCTTCCGAGGCCAGCAATTGGCCGATCACCTCATCCACGTTGAGCGCATCGATGAACATGCGGGTGCGGTTTTCGAACTCGGCCTGGCGGCGTTCCGATTCTTCCTGTTCGGTGAGAATGTCGATGTCCCAGCCGGTGAGCTGCGACGCCAGCCGCACATTTTGGCCACGGCGGCCGATGGCGAGCGACAGCTGTTGGTCGGGAACCACCACTTCGATGCGCTCGCGCTCTTCGTCGAGCACGACCTTGGCGACTTCGGCCGGCGCCAGCGCGTTCACCACAAAAGTCGCGATGTCGTGCGACCACGGAATAATGTCGATCTTCTCGCCCTGCAGCTCGTTGACCACGGCCTGCACGCGCGAGCCGCGCATGCCGACGCAGGCGCCGACGGGATCGACCGAGGAATTGCGCGAGAGCACCGCGATCTTGGCGCGGGAGCCGGGATCGCGCGCCACCGCCTTGACCTCGACGATGCCGTCGTAGATTTCCGGAACCTCTTGCGCGAACAGCTTCGACATGAACCTCGGATGCGTGCGCGACAAAAAGATCTGCGGGCCGCGCTGCTCGCGGCGCACGTCGTAGATGAAAGCGCGGATACGGTCGCCGTTGCGGAACACCTCGCGCGGCAGCATCTCGTCGCGCCGCACGATGGCCTCGCCGCGCCCGAGATCGACGACGACGTTGCCGTATTCCACGCGCTTGACGATGCCGTTGACGATATCCTCGATCCGCTCCTTGTATTCCTCATATTGGCGGTCGCGCTCGGCTTCGCGCACCTTCTGCACGATCACCTGCTTGGCCGATTGCGCGGCGATGCGGCCGTATTCGAGCGGCGGCAGCGGGTCGGCGATGGTGTCGCCGATCTGCGCAGCCGGATGGCGCCGCCGCGCTTCTTCCAGGCTGATCTGGAACGACGGGTTTTCCACCGCGTCGACCACCAGCATGTGGCGCGACAGATGCAATTCGCCGCTCTTCGGATCGATCTCCGCGCGTACTTCGGTTTCGCTGCCGTAGCGTGAGCGCGCCGCCTTGGCGATCGCGTCCTCCATGGCGCCGAGCACGATCTTGCGATCGATCGCCTTTTCGCGAGCGACCGCGTCCGCGATCTGCAAAAGTTCGAGTTTGTTGGCGCTTACCGTCGCCATGGTCAGTCTCCTTTGCGTCGGGTGCCACGCCGGTCGTTGCCCGGCGCGGCGCCTTCATGTCCGCTTTGATGTTCGGCGCGTTCGCGCTGCTTGTGTTTGTGCTGCCGGCCGCGCTGCGGCGCGTCAGCGTCTTCTTCCGGCTTGTCGCCGTGTTTGCTTCGCCGCAATGCCTCGGCGATCAGCGCATCGGTGAGAACAAGCCTGGCCTCGGCCATATCGTCGATCGGCAACAGGACCTCGGGATTATCGGGCGCTGCCGCATCGGTGCGGCGAAGCCGCACGCTCTCGTCCTGGGTGCCCAGAAGATCGCCGCGGAAGCGCTTGCGCCCTTCGACCGGTGCCAGCATCTCGATGTGCGCCACATGGCCCGCATAGCGGTCGAAATCCGAGCGCCGTACCAGCGGACGGTCGATGCCAGGCGAAGAAATCTCCAGCCGATACGGCCCTTCGATCGGATCGTTGGCGTCGAACACCGGCGAGAGCGCGCGCGAGGCCAATTCGCAATCCTCAATCGCCATGCTGCCGTCCGGCCGTTCGGCCATGATCTGCAGCGTGCCGCCGTTGGCGGCGGAAATGCGCACGCGCACCAGCCGGTAGCCGAGATCGGCGAGCACCGGCTCGGCGAGCGTGGCGACGCGCGCCGCCCGTCCCGGCTCCGTGATCAGCCGCGGCTCGTCGGCAAAGGCTGTCGGCCTGTCGTCCATGCGGCGAAGCTTTGGTCCTTGAAGCTGTTGTCCTTAACGTCGTGTCCGCAAACGCAACTTCGGCCCCGAGGTAATAAAAAAGAGCGGGTCCCGGAGGGCCCACTCTCACAAACCGTTCGGATCAGCCGACCGTTATGAGGTATCCGGTATGCACTATCAGCCATAACCGAATGCGCGGAATATAGCCCTTCCGCGCCACGTTGCAAGAGCCGTTCAGGGAACGGTAATCGGTCGCCGCTAAGCAGAAACAGGCCGAAAAGCTTAACGATTTCTGATGACCGACATGGTTCCGATGACCGAGATGGGTGGCTGATCGACATGGGTGGCACCCTTTCGCTGATCCCGGAACTGGAAGACATCGTTCAGCGCGGCTCGCGCGCCCGGCGCTGCGAAATCCTGCAACGCATCACCGCGCTCTATCTGGCCGGCGCCGGCCGCTACGACGATGCGCAGGTCGATCTGTTCGACGACGTCTTCTCGTTGCTCATCGACGAGATCGAGAGCAAGGCGCGCGCCGAGCTCTCGCGGCAGCTCGCTCCGATTTTCAAGGCGCCCGTCAATGTCGTGCGCACACTTGCCAACGACGACGATATCGGGGTCGCCGAGCCGGTCTTGAAGCTCTCCCCGCGGCTTTCGGAAACCGATCTTGTCGCCATCGCCGACAGCAAAGGGCAAGACCATCTGCGCGCCATTTCGGAACGGCGCGCTCTCGGTGAGGCAGTGACCGACGTGCTGATCCGCCGCGGCGATGGCGCGGTTGTGCGCAGCGTGGCGGGGAATCGTGGCGCCCACATTTCGCCGGCGGCGTTTTCCCGTCTGGTCAAAGATAGCGCGAGCGACGGCGTTCTGGCCGAGACAGTCGGATCGCGGCCGGACATTCCGTTGCCGATGTTCCGCACATTGCTCGATCAGGCGACCGCCGTCGTGCACCACCGTCTTCTCGCATCGGCCACACCGCAGCTGCGAACCGCGATCGGCGATGTGCTGGCCAAGGTTGCCAAGGACGTCGGCACCCGCGTCGGCCCGCGCGATTACCGTGCCGCGCAACGGATCGTGCTCGCCCTTGGCCAGACCGGCGGGCTTAACGAAGCCGCACTGGGTGCCTTCTGTGGCGAAGGGAAACACGAAGAGGCCGTGGTCACGCTTGCGACATTGGCCAAAGTGCAGATCGAAATCGTCGACCGGTCCATGGAGGGCGACCGCTTCGACCCGGTATTGATTCTGTGCAAGGCCGCGAACTTAAGCTGGCCGGCCGTGAAGGCGTTGATTCTGTTGCGCTCAGCCGGGCGCGGAATTTCGGTGTCGGAACTTGATGCCGCCTGCGCCAATTACGGGCGGCTATCGGCCTCGACCGCGCAACGCGTCGTCCGCTTCTGGCAGGTGCGGCAGGCAAACGGCGCGTGATCGCAAAGAGTGGCAGCCGGATTTCGCAACGGATCACGCACGACAGCGGCACTCACAGCCGCCGAAAAATCAGGAAACAGGGGGGGCGCTGTTCGCGCGCCGCCTTGGCGTGATAGCGGGTGCCGGCGAAATCCGGCCAGGGCTTGCGCCAGTCGTCGGCGCGCTCGGCGGTCCAGGCGAAATCTGCCGACTGGGCGAAATGCCGCAGCGTCCATGCCGTATAGTCGGCGATGTCGGTAACGAAGCGGAACTCGCCGCCGCGGCGCAGAATGCGGGCGAATTGCGAGATCGTCGCGTCCTGAACGAAGCGCCGCTTCCAGTGGCGCCGCTTCGGCCAGGGATCGGGATGAATAAGATCGATGCGCGTCAACGATGTGTTCGGCAGCCACGCGATCAGCCCGGCGGCGTCGTCGAAGTGCAGACGGATGTTGCGCAGATCGCCAGCCTCGATCGCGGTCAGCGCCTTGGCCATGCCGTTCACAAAAGGCTCGACGCCGATCACGCCGGTGCGCGGGCGTGCGGTCGCCTGTGCAATCATGTTCTCGCCGCCGCCGAAGCCGATCTCGAGCGCAACCTCCTCGACCGGCACTGCAAACAGCGCAGCGAGCTCGGCCGGTGCCGGTTTCGTGACGTCGACGGAGAGCCGCGGCAGCAATGACTCTATGAGCTCGGCTTGCCGCGCGCGCAGCTTGTGGCCTTTGCGCCGGCCGAAAAAGGCCCGAGCCTGGTGCGGTTCGCAATCCATGATCGTCGCCGCCTTAGAGCATGTCCCGGAAAAGTGGAAGCCGGTTTTCCGAAAGGACATGCGACAGAGCACATCTGGCTTGGATTGAAGCGGAAGCGCTTTAATATCTTGGGAGCGTCTCCCCTCCCTCGCGTCATGCGCGGGCTTGACCCGCGCATCCCGATTGTCCCGGCTCAATGCCCACCTAAGCGAGATGGCCGGAACAAGTCCGGCCATGACGTGTGTGGCGTATCAACTAAACGAAATAAGCCTAGCTAAAGCGGGAGCACGTCCCGATTTAGCCAAACCGGGGCGTACTTAAGCGGCGAGCAAAGAAACGTGCTGTGTCGCGGAGCGATATCTTTCGAGATATCTTTAATGCATCTGTTCGGGCGCGGCGTTTTGCGTCGCCCGCTGCTTGTTGGCCATGTGATGGCCGACCACACATCCAGCCGCGGCGCCTAACAAGCCGTGATGACCCGCATAGTGTCCGGCCACGCCGCCAACCACCGCACCTTTGATGCAGCCTTTTGCATCGGCCGGGGCTGCCGTCGCGGCCATTGCCAGCGCCAATGCGCAACCAAGAAATGTCGCTTTCATTTTTTTCCTCTCCAGAAGTCATCTCAGCAACGCACATCCGGCGTTTCGGTTCGCTCGCGATGTGTGTGGAGGGGCTCACAAAGCAAGAGGCGGCGGATCGTTGCGATCCACCGCCTCGTTTGCGCATAGGACACGCCGCTGGCGGCGGCGATAGCAAATAGCTCTAGCTGAAGCTGCGCTTGAGCGCGTCGGCGAGATCGGTCCGCTCCCAGGAGAAACCGCCGTCGGTTTCCGGCGCGCGGCCGAAATGGCCGTAGGCGGCGGTGCGACGGTAGATCGGCCGATTGAGCTTGAGCGCGCGGCGGATGTTGGTCGGCCGCAGCGGAAACAATTCCGGAAGAAGCTTCTGCAGCTTGGCTTCGTCCACCTGGCCGGTGCCGTGGGTATCCACATACACCGACATCGGATCGGCAACGCCGATCGCGTAAGCGATCTGGATGGTGCAGTTTTGCGCCAGGCCCGCGGCCACGACGTTCTTGGCCAGATAGCGCGCGGCGTAAGCCGCCGAGCGATCGACCTTGGTGGGGTCCTTGCCCGAGAAGGCGCCGCCGCCATGCGGCGCGTAGCCGCCGTAGGTGTCGACGATGATCTTGCGGCCGGTCAGGCCGCAGTCGCCGTCCGGGCCGCCGATGACGAAATTCCCCGTCGGGTTGACCAGGAAGTCGTTTGGATCGGTTGGCATCCAGCCTTCCGGCAACGCCTGTCCGACGGAGTCGCTGATCAGCTCCTTGACCATGTCGGGCGAGTACTTCTTGCCGTTGCGGGTCTCGGCGTTGTGCTGGGTCGAGACCACGACCTTGGTGGCGCCGACCGGCTTGCCGGCGACATACTTCACCGTCACTTGGCTCTTGGCGTCGGGCTGCAGATCGAACAGCGCGCTCGACCGGCGCTTTTCCGACAGCACCTTGAGGATCTTGTGCGCGAAGTAGATCGGGGCCGGCATGAACGAGCCCTTTTCGTAGACTTCGCTCTCGGTGCAGGCGTAGCCGAACATCATGCCCTGATCGCCGGCGCCTTCTTCCTCGCTGTCTTTCGTCTTCTTGGCGTCCACGCCCATCGCGATATCGGGCGACTGGCCGTGCAGCAGCACCTCGACGTCGGCGCCGTAATAGGAGAAGCCGTCTTGGTCGTAGCCGATATCCTTGACCACGCCGCGCGCGATTTCGGTGATCATCTCGCGATCGACCACCGCCTTGTCGCCATGCTTGCGGAACAGCGGTGCCTGGCCGCGCCCCTCGCCGGCGATGACGATCTTGTTCGTCGTGCACAGCGTCTCGCAGCCGAGCCGGGTATTGACCTTGCTGTCGTCGGCGATCCCGAGCTTGAGATCGTTTTCAAGAAACGCATCGAGGATCGCGTCCGAGATCTGGTCGCAGACCTTGTCGGGATGTCCTTCCGACACCGACTCGCTTGTGAACAGGTAGTTTGAACGTTGCACTGAAAGACACTCCCCTAATGAGTCACTCTCGTCGCCTCGGGCGTTGTTCGGTTCCGGCGCCGACGAGACCCCGCGCTGACCGTGACAAAGTTGTTGCAGTGTCGCTCTGCGCGGTCAAGATGTGGGCCGAATGTGGGCGATTTGTTGGGTGCCCGCCGCGTTTTTCGGTGTGGGATTGCGTTCCTGCGTCGCAACGCCGACGCACCGTATGCAGTCGCGAAATCGCGCCGCTTAAACTTCGTCGTCCACCGCAATCTGCTCGACGAGATCGACGATCCGCCGCCGCAACTTCATATCGGAGATGCGCATGAAGGCCTTGGTCAGCGCCAGGCCGTCGGAGGTGGCGAGAAAATCCGATACGTAGGCCGGCGACGGCGCTTCGCTCATCTCGTCGGTCCGCAGTCCGTTTGCATTGGCCGGGGCACCCTCGAAGAAGAAAGAAACCGACACTTGCAAAATCTGGGAGATTTGCTGAAGCCGACTGGCGCCGATACGATTAGTGCCTTTCTCGTACTTTTGTACTTGCTGAAATGTCAGGCCAAGATTATTCCCGAGCTTCTCTTGGCTCATCCCCAGCATCATGCGGCGCATGCGCACACGGCTGCCGACATGCTTGTCAATGGGGTTTGGTGCCTTCTTGGCCATCATAGAACCGGTCTCCTATACCAGCACGCTTTGTACAGTAATTGCTTTAAATATCAAACATGAGCAATGCTCATTATTGTAACTATCCGGGCCTCAACAGCGGGCTTTGGCCCTGAAATGTTTGGAAA
The DNA here is from genome assembly GCA_963818155.1 of uncultured Alphaproteobacteria bacterium. Lineage (GTDB taxonomy): Bacteria > Pseudomonadota > Alphaproteobacteria > Rhizobiales > Xanthobacteraceae > BOG-931. Next base: position 564,875 of record CAWFRC010000007.1, on the reverse strand, counting down.
AAAAATTTACATAATAGACATTAGTAGATTCGCATGGTTGATCTTGCACGATATAGTTGAGTACACCGCAGATTGTACAACCCTGCAGTTTATTCTTAACACTGTTCGCGTTCGTTCGTCTTCACCGCACTGATGGAAAACCATCGGATTTCGCTATCGCCGGTTGCCGGCGCCGGTGCACCAGCAGCAGAAGGGCGATCGCGATCATCATTGCCGCCGGCACGTCGCCTACGCGGCTGTAAACCGGCGCGGCAATTGGCTGCGGCAACGGCGCGTCGATGACCCCCTCGACGCCGAGCGGCAGCGCCTGGACGATACGGCCCAGTGGATCGACAACCGCCGAGATGCCGGTATTGGCGGCACGCGCGAGCGGCAGGCCCTCTTCGATGGCGCGCACGCGCGCCTGCTGAAAATGCTGATAGGGTCCGCTCGAAATGCCGAACCAGCCGTCATTGGTGACGTTGACGATCCAGCCCGGCCGGCCATTTTTGCTGGCGCCCTCGACACTCGTTTCGCCGGGAAAGATGATCTCGTAGCAAATCAGCGGCAGCGCCGGCGGCGCGCCCGGTATGGCGAGTGGCCGGCGCCGATTGCCGGCGAGAAATCCGCCGCGTTGTTTGGTCAGCTGCTGGAGGCCGAGGCTTTCCAGGAAACGCTGAAACGGCAAGTATTCGCCGAACGGCACCAAGTGAAGCTTGTCGTAGGTCGCGCCGAGCGATCCATCGCGATCGAGAACGTAAATCGAATTATAGACCCCGATGTCGGGCGGCGTGACCGGCTCGGCCAATCTCACCGCACCGGTGATCAACACCGTCGATCCGTGCAGCATGCGGGCGATCTGCGCCAGTGCATCGGGCTCGCGGGTGAGAAAGAACGGGAACGCCGATTCGGGCCAGATCAGATGCGTCACCGCGCCGCCCACGCCCGCCGATCCCTCGGCCGGGCGTTCGGAGAGCGCGATATAGCGGTCCAACACTTGCTGCTTGGCGGCGTAATTGAAACGCACATCTTGCTGCAGGTTCGGCTGCATGATGCGCAAGTGCACGCCCTCAACCAGCCGGGTCGGCATCTGCGCCAGCCGCAGCGCGCCGAATGCGGCGAGCGCGATCAGCATGGCCACCGCCAGGGTCAGCGGCAGCCGCGGCCGTCGGGTTTCGCTACGGTCGTCGAACAGGGTCGCCGGGCTGGCGAAGATCGCGACCGCCAGAAAGGTCAGGCCCCAAACGCCGATCAGCGCCGCGCTCTGCGCCAAAATGAGCGGTGAGGTCAGCGCATAACCGAAGGCGTTCCACGGAAATCCGGTCAACAGGTGTCCGCGCAACCATTCCGAGGCGGTCAGCGCGACCGCGAGCGCCAGCACGCGCAATGCACCGCGCGTCCACAAGAGGCGCGCTAGCGCCACGCCGAAGGCGGTGAAGATCGCGAGCCCGGCGGGCAGGCCGATCACCGCGATCGGCAACAGCCAGCCGAATGTCGGTGCATCGACCAGAAAGGCAAAGCCGACCCAATAAAGGCCGGCGAGAAAATAGCCGAAGCCGAACCACCAACCGGTCGCGGCGGCTCCCGCGAGCCCGCGCCATTCCCCCGCGCCGGCACCGTCGATCAGCCAAACCAGAACTGGAAATGTCAGAAACAAAATCGGCCAAAAGCCGAGCGGCGCCATGGCGGCGGCGGACAGCGCGCCGGCGGCGAAGGCGATCAGCCATCGCCGCCATCCATAGGACAAAACGATAATATGAACGAGGGCCGTCGGCTTCACGGTGGCGGAGTGTTCGACGAAGATTTGCCGGCTTCCTCGCGTGGCGGCGTCGCCCGCGCCGGCGCCGGCGCGCGCAAGGCTTGCGGCAAATCGCGCGCGGTCTGCGGCCGGCGGTCTTTGCTGCGATAGATCTTCACCCGCTTGACCCGGCGCGGATCGGCGTCGAGCACTTCGGCTTCGAATGTTTCCGGGCCGGGAACGAGCTCGCCGCGCACCGGCACATGGCCGGCGCGCATCACCAGGTAGCCGCCCAGCGTGTCGACGTCTTGTGCGGCTTCGCCGACGTCGAACTCGTCGCCGACCACGGCGCGCACGTCATCCAGGCTGGCGCGGCCGATGGCGATGAACGAGCCGTCGGCCTGGCGCGTCACCGCCGATGTCTCGGCTTCGTCGTGCTCGTCGGCGATATCGCCGACGATCAGCTCGACCAGGTCCTCCATCGAGACCAGGCCGTCACTGCCGCCATATTCGTCGATGATCAGTGCCAGATGAATGCGCGTCGCCTGCATCTTGGCGAGCAGATCGAGCGCCGGCATGGACGGCGGCGCGTAGAGCATGTCGCGAACGATTTTGGTCGTCTTCAACGGCATGGTCAGGTCGATCTTGCTGAAATCGAGATCGGTCGCGGACGGCGGGTCTTGGTCCGAAGCAGCGGCGGAATCGGCGGTGCCGGCCGGCTTGACCGCCGCGCGCGCCGCCATGAAGCCAAGAAGGTCGCGGATATGCACCATCCCGACCGGATCGTCGAGCGTATCGTTATAGACCACGAGCCGTGAATGCGCGGCGCCGGCGAACAGCAGGAGCAGTTCGCCGATGGTGACATCCTGTTGCACGGCGACAATGTCGGTCCGCGGCACCATGACGCTTTCGATCCGGCATTCGCGCAGCCCAAGAATGTTCTTGAGCATCGTGGCTTCGGTCGGCGAGAAGCCGGACTCCGGCTGATCGGCCGTGAGCACAAGCTCCAGGTCCGCGCGGGTCGCCGAAGAAGCACGCCAGCCGAACAGAATGCGCATGACGCGCGACATCCAGCCTTCGCGCGGGTCGCTGCCGGGCTCAGGCAAGACCATGGGCAGGCCCGCGCGCTGGGGCTCGCTGGGTTCGTTAGGGATTGGGGATTGGGTCATTGCTTATCGCCACATTGGCGCTGAGCGGCCTATCGGCTTTTGGGGATCGGGATCTAATGGGGGGTTATTATAGGGCCTGCGCCCGCTCAAATCATGCCTGGCCGCGGTAGGGATCGGGGATGCGAAGCTGCCGCAGAATACCGCGTTCCGCGTCTTCCATGATCTCGGCATCCTTCTTGCGGATGTGATCATAGCCCAAAAGGTGCAGGAAGCCGTGTACGGCCAGATGGGCAAAGTGATGGGCAAAAGGCTTGCGCTCCGCGCGCGCTTCGGCCGCAATGGTTTCATACGCCAAGACAATGTCGCCGATGAACGGCCGGTCGCCGCCGCCCGGCGCTGGAAACGATAGTACATTGGTCGGTGCGTTGACGCCGCGCCAGTCGGCGTTGATCGTTCGTATCGTCGGGTCGTCGGTCAAGAGCACGGAAAGCTCGCATTTGGGAAGTGCCACCATGGTAGCGGCTTTGACGATCGCACGCCGTGCCACCGTCTTGATGTCTGGTTTGCGTTTCCAGAGGTCGGATTCGACGCGGATGTCGATCTTGACACTTGCTCGAGTCCGGCCCGTCCGGGCTTTGTTTGCGCTGGCCTTGTTTGTTCTGGTCTTGCTTGCTCTGATCTTGCTTGTTTTGGTCTTGGACGCCGTCTGCGGTTCGCGCGTTGTCCGCGCCGCCGTCCCCGCCGTCATGGACGCTCGCGTTTGTTGGCCGTCTCTCGATCATAGGCCTCGACGATGCGGGCCACGAGCTCGTGGCGGATCACGTCGGCGGTGCCGAATTTCACATGCGCGATCCCTTCGACGCCCTCGAGCAGGCGCACGGCTTCCGCAAGCCCCGATTTCTGGCCGGGCGGCAAATCCACCTGGCTCGGATCGCCGGTGATCATCATGCGGCTGTTTTCGCCGAGCCGTGTCAGCAGCATCTTCATCTGCACCGAGGTGGTGTTCTGCGCCTCGTCGAGAATGACCGCGGCGTTCGAGAGCGTGCGGCCGCGCATGAAAGCAAGCGGCGCGATCTCGATCTCGGTGTTCTGCAGCGCGCGCTCGACGATGCGGGCGTCCATCAGATCGTACAGCGCGTCGTAGATCGGCCGCAGATACGGGTCGACTTTCTCGCGCATGTCGCCCGGCAGAAAGCCGAGCCGCTCGCCGGCTTCCACCGCCGGCCGCGACAGGATGATGCGATCGACGTCCTTGCGCTCGAACAACATTACCGCCTGCGCCACCGCAAGCCAGGTCTTGCCGGTGCCGGCCGGCCCCGTCGCGAAGACCAGCGCATGGCGCTTGAGCGCGCGCACATAGGCGTCCTGCGCGGCGGTGCGTGCGCGCACCCGGCGCTTGCGCAGATTGATCTCCTCGAAATTCTCTCGCGCCGACGCCGGATCGAAATCGAACAACGAGCCTTGCGACAGCGTCATCCGGATGGTGCCGTCGACGTCGCCTTGCACCAGTTCGTCGCCGCGTTTGAGTCGCTCGTAAAGGCTCTCGAGAACCTGTCGCGCCTGTTCGCAGGCCTCGCGGGTGCCTTGCAGCGTCACGTGATTGCCGCGCGAGGTTGCCGCCACGCCGAGCCGGCGCTCGATCAGCGCGAGGTTCTGGCCGTATTGCCCGAACAACGTCGACGCCAGGCGATTGTCGTCGAAGGTCAGAACGATTTGGGTCGAGGTTTCGGGTGCGGCCACCAAGGTTTCGGCACCGGTCGTCAAAGGTCCAGCAGGGCTAGATGTGCGCATTCAGGCTCCGGAGCCGGCGAAGACCGGCTGTTGGGTCAGTGCACCGAACAGGCTATTGGTCGCGACGTCGGTGATCGTCACCGGCGCGATCTCTCCGATCAGCGATGTCGGCGCCTCGATCTGCACCGGCTGCAGATAGGGTGAGCGGCCGACGATCTGGCCGCTATGGCGGCCCAGGCGCTCGAACAGCACCGAAACCGTGCGGCCGACGCAGCGCCAGTTGAAGTCGGCTTGGCTTTGATCGATGGCCCGCTGCAGCCGCTGCAGGCGTTCCGACTTCACCGCTTCGTCGATCTGGTCCGTCATCTCGGCGCCGGGCGTGCCGGGGCGCGGCGAATATTTGAACGAGAAGGCGCCGGAAAAACCGATCTCCTCCACGAGGCTCATGGTCGCTGCGAAATCAGCTTCGGTCTCGCCCGGAAAGCCGACGATGAAATCCGAGGTCAGCGCCAGGTCCGGCCGCGCGGCGAACAGCCGCTCGACCAGCGCCAGATAGTCCGCGCGGCTGTGGCGGCGGTTCATCGCGGCGAGGATGCGATCCGATCCGGACTGTATCGGCAGATGCAGTTGCGGCATCAGCGCCGGCAGGTCGCGATGCGCCGCGATCAGATCGTCGCCCATGTCGCCAGGGTGGCTCGTCGTGTAACGCAGCCGTCCGATCCCGGCGGCGGCGAGACGTTCAAGCAGGCGCGCCAGCGACCACGTTCGGCCGTCCGGTCCCTCGCCGTGATAGGCATTGACGTTCTGGCCGATCAGGGTGACTTCGCGCACGCCCGCGTCCACGAGCCGCGTCACCTCGTCGACGATTTTTGTGACTGGCCGGGAGATTTCCGCGCCGCGCGTGTAGGGCACGACGCAGAAGGTGCAGAATTTGTCGCAGCCTTCCTGGACGGTGACGAAAGCCGCCACGCCGCGCGCCCGCGTTGCCGCGGCGCTCGGCGCGGCCAGACGATCGAATTTGTCGTCGAGCGGAAACTCGGTGTCAACGGCCTTGCCGTCGCGCGCCGCGCGGGCGAGCAGTTCCGGCAGCCGATGATAGTTCTGCGAGCCGACCACGAGATCGACGGCAGGCGCCCGGCGGACGATCTCTGCCCCTTCGGCTTGCGCCACGCAACCGGCCACCGCGATACGGACATCGCGTCCCTCGGCTTTGCCGGCCTCTTTCAGCACCCGCATGCGGCCGAGTTCGGAATAGACCTTCTCCGCCGCCTTCTCGCGAATGTGGCAGGTGTTGAGAATGATGAGGTCGGCGTCTTCGGGGCTGCCGGTCTCGACATAGCCTTCGGGCGCAAGCGTGTCCGCCATACGTTGCGAATCGTAGACGTTCATCTGGCAGCCAAAGGACTTGACGTACAGCTTGCGGGAACCTGTCATTCCGGTCGAATCGAGCCTTCTCTTCGCCTCACGCTGGCGGGTTTGTGTAACAGCATCATATCGCTTTTTCGGCCATCGCGTCAGCAAGGTCGGCGTCAGCCAAGCACATCAGCCAAGAACCGCAGCCAAGAACATGAACCGAGCCCATCAGCCGAGGTCGCGGCGCAGCACCAGCGCGCTCGCGCCGCTGTCATAATAGCCTTGCCGGCGGGCCACATCGTAAAAGCCGGCCTTACGGTAAAGCCTTTGCGCCGGCGCGTTTTTCTCGTCCACCTCGAGGAAGACCGTGCGGGTGCCGAGCCCGGCGAGCCGGCGCAGATGCAGGTCGAGGAGCGGGCGGGAAAATCCGCGGCCACGCCAGCCGGGGGCGATGGCGACCGAGAGGATTTCGGCCTCGCCGGCCACAACCCGCGACAGAATGAAACCAACCAGCGTGCGGCCGATCTGGGCGCGGTGGCAGACGATATTGCGCTCAATAAGGAGCCGCCGGAACTCGTCCTCGCCCCAGCCGCGCTGAAACGAGGCCGCGTGCACGGTCGCGATCGCCGCCGCGTCGCGCGCGCTCGCTTCCGCCAGGGTCGGCTCGGCCCGGCCGAGCAGACGCGCCACCAAGCCCTTCATCGGCGGGGCAATTGCGCCGCGTTCTGCGGCTGCGCGTCCGGCGCCCGCAGATATTGCGGCTTCAGCGGCGCCTGTTCGGGCGGCACCACCGCGCCCATGCGGGCCACCCAGCCGATATCCGGCGCCGGGCTGGCATCGACCGACACCGGCGCCAGACCGCGGGCCGACAAGGCTTCGGCCACCAAGCGCGCCGCCGAGCCTGCGATGCACGACGACGTCTCGGCCGCCGCCTTCACGGCTTCGTGCAATGGCGCGAGCCGCGGCGCGGTGAAGGACCGGCCGCCGGGCGCGAAAACCTGCAGATACACATGGCTATGGCGGGCATCGATGGCGGCCACGACCGGAAAGCGCTCGTCGTCCGCCACATGCGGCGCCGCGTATGCCGAAAGGGTCGACACGCCGACCGCCGGCTTATCCGCCGCGAGCGCAATGCCGCGCGCGGCAGCGATGCCGACCCGAAGCCCGGTGAAGCTTCCGGGGCCGGTGGTCACCGCGATGCGGTCGATATCCGGAAAGGTCAGACCCGCCGCCTGCATCACCCGCTGCAACAGCGGCAGCAAGGCCTCGGCATGACCGCGGACCATCGGCAGGCTCTCGCTGGCAACGATGCCGCCGTTATGCTCGGTGTCGAGCACAGCCGCAGAACACGCCGCCAGCGCCGTATCAATGGCGAGTACGCGCATAGTCGCTCATGCAGAGACCCGGCGAAACGCCGGGCTACATCGGCCGCACTTCGGTGACGTCGGGAAGAAAGTGGCGCAGCAAGTTCTGGATGCCGTGTCGCAACGTCGCGGTCGACGACGGACAGCCCGCACAGGCGCCCTTCATGTTCAAATAAACGACACCGTCCTTGAAGCCCTTAAAGGTAATGTCGCCGCCGTCATTGGCGACGGCCGGCCGTACCCGCGTCTCGATCAGTTCCTTGATCGTGGCGACGGTTTCCGAGTCGGCGGCATCGAAAAACTCGTCCTCGCCCGTCTCGGCTTGCGCATTGGCGCCGCTCAACACCGGCGCCCCCGACATGAAGTGCTCCATGATCCCGCCGAGGATCATCGGCTTGAGATGCTGCCACTCGGCCGCGTCGTCTTTGGTCACCGCGATAAAGTCGGAGCCGAAGAACACGCCGTTGACGCCGTCGACCGTAAACAGCCGCTGCGCGAGCGGCGATTGCGCCGTGTCGTCACCGCTGCGCAGATCGAGCGTGCCGTTCTCCAGCACGGTCCGGCCGGGCAGGAATTTCAAGGTCGCCGGGTTAGGCGTCGCTTCGGTCTGGATGAACATCGGTGTCTCCTTCACCTTGCGCTGCCATGCGGGCGCGCCCCGAGACGAAAAATCTCCGCACAATACGTGGCGAATTTCGCTGAAAATTCAAGTGGCAAACGTTGTTTTGTGGCGCCGGGACACGGAAGCGTATGCTTTGGGCTCTCCCATCGTCATTGCCGGACTTGATCCGGCGATTCATGGAGCGGCGAGGCAGCATGGACCGCCGGGTCAAGCCCCGGCGGTGACGCGATGTTGGGCAATCACGACCCTAACCCGAGAGCGCGTCGATCTCGTCGTCGCTCAGGTGGCCGGGCACAATGGCGACAGGAATCGGAAAATCCCCGGCGGTGCGGCCGATGGTGGCGACGAGCGGACCGGGCCCCTCAGTGTCGGTGCCGGCGCCGAGCACGAGGATAAAAACATCCTCCTCCTCGTCGATCAGCTTCAAGATCTCTTCCGCCGGGTCGCCTTCACGCACCACGCATTGCGGCGAAACGCCGGCGATCGCGCGGGCGCGGGCCGAGTATTTCGCCAGCTCCGCGTCGGCTCCCTCGCGCGCCTCCGCGCGCATGAGGTCGGCCACGCCGAGCCATTGCTGGCCCTGATCGTGCGTTTCCAGCACCCGCAGCATGATCACGTTGCCGCCGATGCGCGCTGCGCGCCGGCTGGCGAAATAAACGGCGCGATCGCATTCCTCGGTGTCGTCGATAACCACGAGCAGCTTCGGCTTGTGACCCGCTTCGTAGCTGCGGCGCCTGCGCGACATCGATTTCCCCCGGCGGCGCGTTTCACGCGCCACAGCCCTTGATGCTGCCATGGCGGTACGCTGTTCGACAAGCGGGGCGAAGCCGCGAGCGCGCCGCAGTCAGTCAGCTAACGATCATTTCTTTGATTACGACCGCACGAAGCCGACGATGTCCTTCACGGCCTTCATGGTTTCGCCGGCGATTTTCCGCGCGCGGGCCGAGCCGTCGGCGAGGATCGCATCGATCATCACCGGGTCGCGCAATAGCCGCTGCATCTCGGTCGCGATCGGGCCGAGCTTGGCGACGGAAAGATCCACCAGCGCCGATTTGAAGCTGGAGAATTGCGCGCTGCCGAATTGGCTGAGCACGTCGGCGCGCGTCGTATCGGCGAGCGCCGCATAAATCCCGACCAGATTGTCGGCCTCCGGCCGCGTCTTCAGCCCGGCCTCTTCGCTCGGCAGCGGCTCCGGATCGGTTTTGGCCTTGCGGATTTTTTGCGCGATGGCGTCGGCATCGTCGGTGAGGTTGATGCGCGAATAATCGGACGCGTCCGACTTCGACATTTTTTTGCTGCCGTCGCGCAGCGACATCACCCGCGTGGCTTCGCCTGTGATCACCGGCTCCGGCAGTGGGAAGAAGGCTTCGCCAAAGCCGTGCGCGTGGATCGACTGCGCGAAGTCGTTGTTGAATTTCTGTGCGATGTCGCGCGCGAGTTCCAGATGCTGTTTCTGATCGTCGCCGACCGGAACATGCGTCGCCCGATAGACCAGAATGTCGGCCGCCATCAGCGCCGGATAGGCGTAAAGCCCGACTGACGCATTCTCACGATCCTTGCCGGCCTTCTCCTTGAACTGGGTCATGCGGTTGAGCCAGCCCAAGCGGGCGACGCAATTGAACACCCAGGCAAGCTCGGCGTGCTCCGCCACCTGGCTCTGATTGAACACGATGTGTTTTGCGGGATCGATCCCACAGGCGATAAAGGCCGCCGTCACTTCTCTGATGGTGCGCGGCAGCTCGGCGGGATCCTGCCACACCGTGATGGCATGCATGTCGACGACGCAATAAATGCAGTCGTAACGGTCCTGCAGCTCGACAAAGCGCTTGATGGCGCCGAGATAATTGCCGAGATGCAGGTTGCCGGTGGGCTGCACCCCCGAAAACACCCGCTCCTGAAATCCCATCTGGGTCTCCAACACATCAGCGCCGGCCCACTGGCCGCGCCGCTTGCGGCGGTCAATGCCGAAAGCCGCAGGCCGCGTCAAATACCGTGTTCGCGCCTTGCCCCGCAAGGGCCGGCCGCTATAGTGCGCGTCCCTGCAGCGTACTTTCATGAGAGTTTCAGCTATGCCCTCCGCTCGTTTTGACGTTCTCGGCATCGGCAATGCGATCGTCGACGTGATCGCCCGCACCGAAGAAGATTTTTTGCTCAAGCAGGGCATGCATAAAGGCGCGATGGCGCTGATCGACGAAGCGCGCGCGCAGGCGATCTATGCGGCCATGGGGCCGGCGATTGAAACTTCGGGCGGCTCGGCCGCCAATACGATCGTCGGTCTGGCCTCGCTCGGTTCGCGCTCGGCCTTCATCGGCAAGGTCAAAGACGATGAGCTCGGCCGCACCTTCGCGCACGACATCCGCGCCGCTGGCGCGACCTTCACGACATCGCCAGCGGCCGAGGGTCCGTCCACCGCGTGCTGCTATGTGCTCGTTACGCCGGACGGTGAGCGCACGATGAACACGTATCTGGGCGCCGCCCAGGATCTGCACCCGGCCGACATCGACGCCGATCTCGTGGCGGCGAGCGCGGTGACTTACCTCGAAGGCTATTTGTGGGATCCGAAGAACGCCAAGGATGCCTTCGTCAAAGCCGCCAAGATTGCGCATGAGTCTGAGCGTAGCGTAGCGCTGAGCCTGTCGGACGCGTTCTGCGTCGACCGCTGGCGCGCCGAGTTTTTGCAATTGATGCGCTCGAAGACGGTCGATCTCATTTTCGCCAACGAGGCCGAGCTGCGCAGCCTTTATGAAACCGCCGATTTCGACACGGCGCTCACGGCGTTACGCGCCGACGTCAGCACCGCGGTGGTGACGCGCAGCGAAAAGGGCTGCGTGGTCGTCAGTCCGGATGGGATCGCGGCCGTGTCGGCCTTCCCGGTCGAACGTGTGGTCGACACGACGGGCGCCGGTGACCTTTTCGCCGCCGGCTTCTTGTCTGGTCTCGCGCGCGGCGCTGACGATCGCACCTGCGGCCGGCTCGGCGCGCTCGCCGCGGCTGAGGTGATCGGACATCTGGGCGCGCGGCCGGAAGCCTCGCTGCGCGATCTCGCCCGCGACAACGGGTTGCTGGATTGAAGCTGCTCGCGGTGCAAGAGAATCGCGTTCGCTACACGCCGCCAGTAACCAAATCCTAACCAACGCCGGCTACGGATTCTCCACCATCCGGAGGATCCAAAAACCATGGACGAGAGCTCGAAAGAGACCTCGGGCGAACGCCAATCGCAAGAGCCCGAAGCCGCTAAGCTCACGAACGAAAAGCCAGCCGACGAAGCCGGCGGCAAGACGTCGCCGAGCGACGCGCCGCCGGATGACGCGGCCTCCGCCGATGCGCAATCCGCCGGCGCGAAAGCGGCGCACGTGCCCGCAGTGTCGGGCGAGCACCTGCCGCAAGTGCCGGCTCACGGCGCGGCCGCCGACGGCGCGTTGCCGGTGGTGTGGTCGCCGAGCCTCGGCGACGATGAGGTGAATGCGGAAGAGATTTTGCGATCTTCTGCCGACGGGCAAACGGACACGGACGGCGAAGCCGGCGCCGACGCAACGGCTGCGTCCGCTGGCGGCGCCGCGCCGCCGCAGCGTTCGTTGCGCTTTGCCATGGTGGCTGTGGCGCTTGCCGGCGCGGCGGCGATCGGGTCGTTCATCGGTTCGCTCTCGGCGACGGGGGTCGAGCATTTTTGGCCGGTTGCTGCGACGAGCCCGGCTCCCGTGCGCACCGTCTCCACAACAAAGACCGAGCCGGCTGATATGCCGGCGCTGAAGGCCAATGTTGATGCAGCGGCACGCGGGACGAACAGTCAGCTCGCCAAGCTCGCCGAGCGTCTCGACCGTCTGGAGCGCGCCCAGGCCGAACCGGCCGCGAAGCTTGCCCGGCTCGCCGAAGCGATCGAGCGGTTGGAGAAGAAAAACGCGGCGGCGACGGCGTCGGCTACGGCCGCTCCGGAGACGACCGGCAGCATCGGCAGCGCCGGTCCGAGTGCGAGCGAAGCGAAATCGTCCGAGAAGGTGTTGCCCGATTGGATCGTTCGCGAGGCGCGCGGCGGCCGCGCACTGGTCGAAAACCGCTATGGCGGCATGTTCGACATCGCGACGGGCAGCGTGCTTCCGGGGCTCGGCCGCGTCGAAAGCGTCAAGCGGCAGGACGGCCAATGGGTCGTCGTCACTGCGCACGGCGTGATCTTTTCGGCGCCGTAATTTTTAACTCCGCTCGTCCCCGTCCCCGATCAAGTCGGGGACAAGCTCCGGCGGGGACCCAGTTTCTTTGCGCCCGCCGCTGGATTCCCGCCTTCGCGGGAATGAGCGGGTTGCACGCATGCACTTCATCTCAGCCTCATTCCCAGCTCATTTTCGCGCTTCCATAAAGTCTGCCGGGGTGCAGACTTTGGGAGTGCGAGGTGATGAGCCTGTCGCTCGCCGGCGCGTTTGGCGCGTTGCCGCGCATCGCGTTTGCCGTTGTCCTGTCCGCTGTTTTGCACGCTGTCGCTTTCGACAGCGTCGCCCGTGCACAGAGCCCCGCGCCGCCGCCGCAGGCCGAGCCACAGCCGGAGATGCGCGAGGCTTGCCCCGGTCTTCTTGCCAACGCCCGGCCGCCAATTGTTCGCGCGGCGTTGAAGCTCGCCGCGCTCAATGCCGATCAGGTACGACTTACCTTCATCGGCCACGCCACGTTCCTGATCGAAAGCCCGCAAGGCGTGCGCATCGCCACCGACTATAACGACTATCTGCGGCTGCCGGCGCTGCCGGACATCGCCACCATGAACCATGCGCACGACACGCATTTCAGCGATCATCCCAACCCGGCGATCAAATACGTGCTGCGCGGCTGGGGGCCGAGCCCCGACGAGCCGGCGGTCTGGGACCTGAAATACGGCGATGTTCGCGTCCGCAATGTGCCGACCAACATCCGCAACTGGGGCGGCGGCACCGAGCGCTACGGCAATTCGATCTTCGTGTTCGAGATCGCCAATCTCTGCATCGCCCATCTCGGCCATCTGCATCACACCCTCACCCAGCAGCAGCTCAACGCGATCGGGCGTGTCGACGTGGTGATGGCGCCGGTCGACGGCAACTACACGCTCGATCTCGACGGCATGATGGAAGTGCTCACCGCACTGAAGGCGCAGATCATCATCCCGATGCATTTTTTCGGTCCGGGCACGCTGGAGCGCTTTCTGCAACGCGCGGCGCAGCAATGGCCGGTGGAGCGCTCGGAAATTCCAATGACCGTGGTGTCGAAAACGACGCTGCCGGAGAGCCCCAAAGTTTTGGTGCTGACCGGGTTTTAGAAATTCGTCATTGCCGGGCTTGACCCGGCAATCCATGCGAAGCGCCTCATCGTGCCCTCTCCCCCTTGCGGGAGAGGGCGGCGCCGGCCTAGCCACAAACACGAATGGGTGAGGGTGGGGCGGCCCGCCCCCTCACCCGACCTTTCAGGGTCGACGTCTGAGCAGCCCTCTCCCGCAAGGGAGAGGGCATTGCGGCGACGCCTCGCTAAGTTTTCATTTGGTGTTCGCTTAGGCGGCACCGTGCGCGAGGAAATGATTGCTCGTGTCGCCGAGCGCCTTATCGTGCCCTCTCCCCTTGCGGGAGAGGGCGGCGGCGGCCTAGCCACAAACACGAATGGGTGAGGGTGGGGCGACCCGCCCCCTCACCCGACCTTTCAGGGTCGACGTCCGAGCAGCCCTCTCCCGCAAGGGGAGAGGGCACTGCGGCGACGGCGTCGCTAAGTTTTTTGTTTGGTGTTCGCTTAGGCGGCACTGTGCGCGAGGAAATGATTGCTCGTGTCGCCGAGCGCCTTATCGTGCCCTCTTCCCCTTGCGGGAGAGGGCGGCGCCGGCCTAGCCACAAACACGAATGGGTGAGGGTGGGGCGGCCCGCCCCCTCACCCGACCTTTCAGGGTCGACGTCTGAGCAGCCCTCTCCCGCAAGGGGAGAGGGCACTGCGGCGACGGCGTCGCTAAGTTTTTTGTTTGGTGTTCGCTTAGGCGGCACTGTGCGCGACAATCGTCATGCGCGGGTCAAGCCCGCGCATGACGAGGGGAAAACGAATCCTCTGCAGAACGCACGCTGGGCTTCCTCGCGTCAAATCATCTGGTTCTGCAGCTCGCGCGCCAGCGCCGAGAGTTTTGGCAAAAACACCGAGCGCATGGTGTCGAGCGTGCAGCGGCGGCTGTGCGCGCCGATATTGAGCGAGGCGATGATCCGGCCGTCGAGGCGGCGCAGCGGCACCGAGATCGAACGGAAGCCGAGCTCCGCCTCCTGATCGACCAGCGAATACCCGTCCTCACGAACTTTACGGATCGTCAGGCGCAGCTGGGCGCGGTCGACGATCGTCATCGGCGTCAGCCTTTGCAGCGTGATGCGCGTGAGGCGATGCTCAAATTCGCCCGCGTCGAGCGCGGCCAGCAATACCCGGCCGAGCGAGCTCGATATCGCCGGCAACCGAAAGCCGATCTGGGCGGCGAGGTTGAGCACGCGGTTCGGCGCCGCATGCGCGATCATGATCACGTCGTCGCCGTCGAGCACCGCGGCCGAGAAGGCTTCGTCAACCTCGGCGGCAAGACGTTCGAGCGCCGGCTGCAGAATGTCGGACACCGCATTCGCCGCCAGGTAGGCGCTCGCCAAGGTGAGGATCCGCGGGGTGAGCCGGAACAGCCGGCCGTCGGTTTCGGCGAAGCCCAGATGCACCAGCGTATGCAACGTTCGCCGCACCGAGGCGCGCGGCAGATCGACCAACCGGGCGATGTCGCTGAGCGTTAGTTGCCGCCGGTCGCGGCCGAACGTCTGGATGATGCGCAGGCCGCGCGCCAGCGCTTCCAAAAATTCCGGTCCGGCATCGTCGGCGAGACGTTGCTCCGCTGGCGTTCGTTTGACACGCGGCATGGCGCTCCTTGGCCGTCCTTGGCTGTGGCAGCCGCAACGCCACGCATGACTCTCGGCACACGCTTGGCGGAAGCGGCAGGTCGTGGTAGATTAGAATCGAACAAATGTTCGGTCAACGAACGATAGCACGAACCGGATGAGAAGCCATGATCAGCGCGGAACAGAATGATCTCATCACCCGCACCGGCCCCGGAACTGCGGCCGGGGCGCTCATACGGCGCTATTGGCAGCCGGCCGCGTTGGTCGACGAGCTCGCCGGCGCCAACCGCCCGATCAAGCCGGTGCGGCTGTTGGGCGAGGATTTGGTGATCTTCCGGGACCAGGACGGCCGCTACGGCCTGGTCGGCCGGCACTGTCCGCACCGCGGCACCGATCTCGCCTACGGCCGGCTGGAGGATGGTGGCCTGCGCTGCGCCTTTCACGGCTGGCTGTTTGATGTCGACGGCCGCTGCCTGCAGACGCCGGCCGAGCCCGCCACCAGCAAGATGTGCGCGAACATCCGCCTCAAATCCTATCCGGTCGTGGAAAAGAGCGGCATCCTGTTTGCTTATCTGGGCGGTGGCGAGCCGCCGGCCTTGCCGCAATTCGATTGCTTCGTCGCACCCTCGACCCACACCTTCGCCTTCAAGGGCATGATCGATTGCAACTGGCTGCAGTCGCTCGAGGTCGGCATCGATCCGGTGCACACCTCGTTCCTGCACCGCTTCTTCGAGGACGAGGATCCGAACCAGGGCTACGGCAAGATGTTCCGCGATACTTCCAAGGACTCGGACATGCCGATGACCAAGATCATGCGCGAGTTTTCGCGCCCGCGCATCGAAGTGGAGCCGACCGATTACGGCTTCCGCCTGGTGACCTTGCGCCAGATCAGCGACGCCAACGCACACGTGCGCGTCACCAACCTGATTTTCCCCAACGCCTTCATCATCCCGATGAGCCGCGAGATGACGATTTCGCAGTGGCATGTGCCGATCGACGATACGCGGCATTATTGGTATGCGATTTTTACCTCGTTCGGCGCGCCGGTGAACAAAGACGAGATGCGTCGCCAGCGGCTCGAGCTTTACGAATTGCCGGATTACGTGCCGCGCCGGAACAAGAGCAACGCATACGGCTTCGATGCGCACGAGCAGGAGCACACGACCTACACGGGCATGGGCACAGACATCAATGTGCACGACCAATGGGCCTGCGAATCCATGGGCGTGATCCAGGACCGCACCCAGGAGCATCTTGGCACCTCAGACAAGGCGATCGCCGCCTACCGGCGGCTGCTGCGCCGGGCGCTCGACCAGGCCGATAAGGGCGAGACGCCGATGATGGTGCTCGACGCTGCCTCGGCCGCCGGCATCAGGGGGCCGGCGTGCGTGGACGGCATCGGCCCGGCCGCCGACTGGGAAGGCTATTGGCAGCGCACCAACAACGAGCGGCAGGCCACCAAGAGCTGGACGAATGCGAACTGACGCGCTCGTCATTCCGGATTGCCGTATAACGGCAAGTCCGGAATCCATAACCACAGGTCAGCGAATATGGATTCCGGGCTCGCGACTTCGTCGCGCCCCGGAATGACGGTGAACGATGGCACCGGCCCGTCGTAAGTCCGCATCCTTCGTCGAGCGCCACGGCCTGTGGACCGACGAACAGGCGCGCCGAGCCAAAGCGGTGACGCAGGCGATCAAAACCAAAAAGCTCGAGCTGGTGCGCTTCTCCTTCGCCGACCAGCACGGTGTGCTGCGCGGCAAGACGGTCGTCGCCGCCGAAGCCGCCGGTCTGATGCAAAGCGGCGTGACCATGACCACGACGCTCCTTGCCAAGGACACCGCGCACAAGACCGTTTATCCGGTGTTCACCGCCGGCGGCGGCTTCGCCATGGAGGAGATGCAAGGCGCCGGCGATTTCGTCATGGTGGCCGATCCGGAGACGTTTCAGGTGCTGCCCTGGGCGCCGCACACCGGCTGGCTCCTCTGCGACATTTATTTTCCCAACGGCAAGCGCGTGCCGTTCTCGACCCGCCAGGTTTTGCGCGATGCGCTGACGCGGCTGGCAGGGGAGGGCTACGATTTCCTCGCCGGCCTCGAAGTCGAGTTTCATTTGTTCAAGCTGGAAAATCCGCGGCTTGAGCCGGCCGACGCCACCTGGCCGCCGCGCGCGCCCGAGGTAAGCCTACTCACGCAGGGCTATCAGTATCTCACCGAGTCGCGCTTCGATCAGCTCGATGCCGCGCTCGAGCCGATCCGCCGCGGCGTCGAAGCGCTCGGCATGCCGCTGCGCTCGCTCGAGGTCGAGCTTGGGCCGAGCCAGTGCGAGTTCACCTTCCGGCCGCAGCGCGCGATGGAAGCGGCCGACACGATGATCCTATTCCGCGCCGCCACCAAACAGATCGCGCGCCGCAACGGCATGCTCCTGAGCTTCATGTGCCGGCCGGGCTTGCCAAATCTTTTCTCTTCAGGATGGCACTTGCATCAATCATTGCTTGCCCGCAAAGGCGGCCGCAACGCGTTCGCGGGCGACGAGCGTGAGGGCTTGTCCGCGACCGGCGTGCATTATCTCGCCGGCCTGCTGGCGCACGCGCACGCGGCCGCCGTCTTCACCACCCCGACGGTGAACGGTTACAAGCGCTACCGGCCCTATGCGCTGGCGCCCGACCGCGCCATCTGGGCGCGCGACAATCGCGGCGTCATGGTGCGGGTGTTCGGCCAGCCGGGCGATCCATCGACGCATCTGGAAAACCGCGTCGGCGAGCCGGCCGCCAATCCGTATCTCTACATCGCCTCGCAGATCTATGCCGGCCTCGACGGCATCGCCGCGCGCCGCGACCCCGGCCCCTCGGCCGACACCCCCTACGAGACCAAGGCGCCGGCGCTGCCAAAAAATCTCGGCGAAGCCGTCACCGCGTTGCGCCGAAGCGAGGTTTTCCGCCAAGGCTTCGGCGACGCCTTCGTCGATTATTTCGCCCACATCAAAGAAGCCGAATTCGCCCGCTTCACCGCCGAAACCGGCGGCGAAGCCGACGTCACGCCCTGGGAACACGACGAATATTTCGATCTGTTTTGAGGTGATGCGTCATGCCCGGCCTCCGTGCCGGGCATCTCGACCATTTCGCGCGGCGTTCCTGCAAACGAGATGGCCGGGACAAGCCCGGCCATGACGACTGAGTTGGAAGGAGATTTCTTAAATATCCACACTCGCAGCCAGCGCGTGCTCCTCGATGAACAAGCGGCGCGGCTCGACTTTGTCGCCCATCAGTTCGTCGAAGATGGTGTTGGCGTCGTCGATCTCTTTGACGTTGACCTGCAGCAGCGAGCGGGCGTTGGTGTCGAGCGTGGTTTCCCAGAGCTGGCTGGGATTCATTTCGCCCAAGCCTTTGTAGCGCTGCAGCGCTACGCCCTTGCGGCCGGCAGCCATCACGGCTTCGAACAGGCCAACGGGGCCGTGGATCGGGGTTTCTTCGTCCTTGCGGCGCAAAGTTGCGGGCGGCGCCGGGCGCGGATAGATCGCCTGCAGCGACGAGGCGTATTCGTCGAGTTTGCGCGCATCCGCCGAGCCGAGCAGCGCCTGATCGATCACGGCGACTTCTTTCACGCCGCGCAGCGTGCGCTCGAACGTAAAGCCGTGTTCGTTGAAGGTGCCGGTCCAGCCGCGCTCGGTCTCGTCGGCCAACGCGTCGAGGCGCCGGGCGATATAGGCCGCGGCCGCCTCGGCGGTCGGCGCATCGCCGGTGACGCGCGAATGCAGCACGCCGGCGATGGCGGCCTGCTCGATCACCTTGCGGTTATAGCGGCTGTGCAGGCCGTTGAGCAGATTGCGGATGCTGCGCGCTTCTTCCACGAGCTTGCGCAGATCGCCGCCGGCGCGCACCTCGCCCGAGGACAGCCGCAGCGAGGCTTCCTCGATGCCGGTGTCGATCAGATAATCTTCGAGCGCGCGCTCGTCCTTGAGATACTGCTCCGATCTGCCGCGCGTGATCTTGTAGAGCGGCGGCTGGGCGATGAACAAGTGGCCGCGGTCGATGATCTCGCGCATCTGCCGGTAGAAGAAGGTGAGCAGCAAGGTGCGGATATGGGCGCCGTCGACGTCGGCGTCCGTCATGATGATGATCTTGTGGTAACGCAGCTTGTCGATGGTGAATTCGTCGGTGCCGATGCCGGTGCCGAGCGCGGTGATCAGCGTGCCGATCTGCTCCGACGACAGCATCTTGTCCATACGGGCGCGTTCGACATTGAGGATCTTGCCGCGCAGCGGCAGCACGGCTTGAAATGCCCGGTCGCGGCCCTGCTTGGCGCTGCCGCCGGCGGAATCGCCCTCGACGATGAACAGCTCCGACTTCGCCGGATCGCGCTCCTGGCAGTCGGCGAGCTTGCCGGGCAGTGACGTGATCCCGATGGCGCTCTTGCGCGTCATCTCGCGCGCCTTGCGGGCGGCTTCGCGCGCGGCGGCCGCCTGGATCACCTTGCCGACAATGATCTTGGCTTCGCCCGGGTGTTCCTCGAGCCAGGATTTGAGCATGTCGTTGACCACGCCCTCGACCGCCGGCCGTACTTCGGAGGAGACTAGCTTGTCCTTGGTCTGCGACGAGAATTTCGGGTCCGCCACCTTCACCGAAAGCACGGCGGTCAGGCCTTCGCGGCAATCGTCGCCGGTGAGCGCTACTTTCTCCTTGCGGCCGACGCCGCTGGATTCCGCGTAGCCGGTGATCTGGCGCGTCAGCGCGCCGCGGAAGCCGGCCAAGTGCGTGCCGCCGTCGCGTTGCGGGATGTTGTTGGTGAAGCAGAGCACGGACTCGTGGTAGCCGTCGTTCCACCACAGCGCGCAATCGACCATCACGCCATCGCGCTCGGCGCGGATCATCACCGGCTGCGGAATGAGCGGGGTCTTGTTGCGGTCGAGATAACGGACGAACGCTTCGACGCCGCCGTCGTAAATCAATTCTTCGCGCTTCTCGACGGCGTGGCGGTTGTCGGAGAGCACGATCCGCACACCGGAATTGAGGAAGGCAAGCTCGCGCAGCCGGTGTTCCAGCGTGGCGAAGTCGAATTCGGTGAGCGTGAAGGTTCCTTTCGACGGCAGAAACGACACCTCGGTGCCGCGCTTGTCGTAAGCGGCGCCCACCATCGCGAGCGGGGCCACGGCCTCGCCGTCGTGGAACTCCATGAAATACTCGTGGCCGTCGCGCCAGACGGTCAGCTTCAGCCAGGTCGACAGCGCGTTGACGACGGACACACCCACACCGTGCAACCCGCCCGACACCTTGTAGGAGTTCTGATCGAACTTTCCGCCGGCATGGAGCTGCGTCATGATCACTTCGGCAGCCGACACGCCTTCGCCCTTGTGGATGTCCACCGGGATGCCGCGGCCGTCGTCGCGCACGGTGCAGGAGCCGTCCGGATTGAGCTGCACCAGCACTTCCTTGGCGTAGCCGGCCAGCGCTTCGTCGATGGCGTTGTCGACCACCTCGTAGACCATGTGATGCAGGCCGGAGCCGTCATCGGTATCGCCGATATACATGCCCGGCCGCTTGCGCACGGCGTCGAGGCCCTTGAGGACCTTGATCGATTCGGCGTCGTAGTCGGACGGTGTGGCGGGTGGTTTGCGGGCGGCTTCAGCCATGAAAGAGCTTTCGAATCGCTTCTGAAACAGGCGTGAATCGCCCATCGACTTGTACACGAAAACGGCGGTTCGTACAGGGGTAATTGGTTATCCGTAAGATATTGTCGGAACGTGATTTTTCAAGGTTTTTGCGGCACAAAAAAAGCTAAATTCGCAAGCTCCGAATGGGCTGATTCTCGCGTGTTCGCAAAACCCCTGCAAACCGCGTCTATGTGCTCGATGACCGTGCTGTTTCTCGTCGCGAAAGCGACGCGCGTGTCGAAGATGCGTGCATCAACGTCGGCACGGATTGGGTTCCGCTGCGGGCGCCGTGCGCGGAAATTCTCTCGACCTCAGGTCGAGTGCTTCGCCGGCCGGCGCGGCGGCAAAAGGAAATCACTGCCGGGTTGATAGTGCGGGACTGCCGCTTGAAAAGCCGCGAAGGCGGCGCTCCAGAATTCGACGCGGTCGAGATCGGCGTCAAGCCGGTTCACGGCCTCCGTCAAGTTCCGCACGATCAGATCTTCCGCGTTCTCAGACACAAGTGAAACTCGCTCCGGCTTGCATGGGTGTCTGAGAGGACAAGGGGCTTATGGGTGTTGTCGTTCCGCAAAATTTTGAGGAGCGCAAAACCGATATTCGCGTGCGATTTGCTGGAGCACGGTTGTGCTCTGGACTCACTAGTTATCGCATGTCCTTTTCGGAAAACCGGTTTCCACTTTTCCGGGACATGCTCTAGGCGCCGGGCGCGACGAACGTTCAGCGCTTGCGTTCCACCCGCCCGGCGCGAACGTCCAGCATGGTCGCGCGGTCCGCGATCTCGGCGAACAAGGCCGGATCGGCACCAGTCATCCACGCCTGGGCGCCGAGCGCGGCAAGTTCGCCGTGCAGGGCGCTGCGCCGTCCGGGGTCCAGGTGGGCGACGATCTCGTCGAGCAGCAGCACCGGCGTCACGCCCGTCATCTCGGTGATCAGTCGGGCATGCGCCAGCACCAGCCCGATGAGCAAGGCTTTTTGTTCTCCGGTCGAGGCGGCGCTCGCCGCCATCGCCTTGCGCACATAGAAGACCACAAGGTCGCTCACATGCGGCCCGTCGAGCGTGCGGCCTGCGGCGGCGTCGCGAGCGCGGTTTTCCCGCAACACGGCGCGGTAGCGTTCCTCGACGTCGAGGGCCGGATGGGTGGGCAACAGCCGCTCCATCCAGCCTTCAAGCGCAAGCTCGGCGGGCGGAAAATCAGAATCGCGGCGATCGTCGAGCACGTGCTGCAATCGGCTCACGGTCTCGACCCGCAAGCTTGCCACCGCGACGGCGAGTTCCGCCGTTTCATGCTCTACGGCATCGAGCCAATGCGGATCCGGCCGCTCGGCCAGCAGGCGATTGCGCGACCGCAGCGCCCGGTCGAGCGCATTGACGCGGCTGCCATGCTCGGCGTCGACCGCAAGCGCAAGCCGGTCGAGGAAACGCCGCCGTTCCGAGGGCGCGCCGACAAAGAGCGAATCCATCGCCGGCGTCAGCCAAATCACGCGCAGATGATCCGCAAACGCTGCGGGAGAGCCGACCGGCTCGCGATCGATGCGGCATTTGCGCTGCGCGGATGCGGCATCATCGAAGGCGTGTTCGATACCGGTGCCGAGCGTCGCAAGTCCGAGCGCGCCGTCGACTTCGGCCGCCACCGCCCAAGAGCCGTCCCCCTCCAGGAACGCGACTTCTTCCAGCGTGGCGCGGCGCAATCCGCGTCCGGGCGCCAGGAAGGAAATCGCCTCGATCAGGTTGGTCTTGCCGGCGCCATTGGGTCCGGTGAGCACGATGGTCCGGGCATCGCCGGCCTCGACCGTGGCGCCGCGGTAGTTGCGAAAATTGCTCAGCGTCAAACGGTCGATACGGGCCATGGGAGGTCTTAACCGTCATGGCCGGGCTTGTCCCGGCCATCCACGTCTTTGGGCGTCAAGGACGTGGATGGCCCACACCAAGCGTACAAGATCAGGGATGACGCGCGTAAAACCTAGTCGCTGCTAAACCCGCATCGGCATCAAGACATACAGCGCGCCGTGCGGGTCTTTGTCCTGGATCAGCGTCGGCGAGCCGGGATCGGCGAGCTTGAGCACCGCCGCTTCGCTTTCGATCTGGGTGGCGATATCCAGGAGGTAGCGCGAATTAAAACCGATATCGATCGGCTCGGCCTCGTATTCGACCTCCAGCTCCTCGGTGGCACTGCCGGAATCCGGATTGGTCACGGACAAGAGAAGCTTGCCGGCATTCACCGATAATTTCACCGCTCGTCCGCGCTCGCTCGACACCGTCGAGACGCGGTCGACCGCGGCTTCGAACTCCTTCTTGTCGACGATCAATTCCTTGTCGTTGCCGAGCGGGATGACGCGCGCGTAATCCGGAAATGTGCCGTCGATCAGCTTCGAGGTGAGGATCACCGCGCCGACTGTGAAGCGGATTTTTCCCGGCGACAGTTCGACCGTGACCTCCGCATCGGGCTCATCGAGCAGGCGTTGAACTTCACTCACCGTTTTGCGCGGAATGATGATCCCCGGCATGCCGGCGGCGCCCTCAGGCAGCGGCAATTCCATTTGTGCGAGCCGATGGCCGTCGGTCGCCACGGCGCGCAGGGCCTGCGCCGCTCCGGCACCGGCGATATGCAGGTAGATGCCGTTGAGATAGTAGCGGGTCTCTTCCGTCGAGATGGCGAATTGCGTCTTGTCGATCAGGCGCTTGAGGTCGGACGCCTTGAGCGGGAATTTGTGCGTCATGTCGCCGGGCGCCAGGTCGGGAAAGTCGCTTTCCGGCAGCGTTTGCAAAGTGAATCGCGAGCGGCCGGCGCGAATGGCGAGCGCCGCGCGGTCGCCGGAGGATTCGAGCACGATCTGCGCCCCCTCCGGCAGCTTGCGCACGATGTCGTAGAACATGTGCGCCGGCACGGTGGTCGATCCGGCCGGCGCGGCCTCGGCGGCGATGGCGTCGGTGACTTCAAGATCGAGATCGGTCGCCTTCAGGCTGAGCGTCGCGCGCTCGGCGCGCAGCAGCACATTGGCGAGAATCGGAATGGTGTTGCGCCGCTCGACCGCGCGATGCACATGCCCGAGCGAGCGCAGCAGCTCGGAACGCTCAACAGTGACTTTCATCGCAACATCCGTTCACGCGGTTGGGGCATGATCGCTTCCGAACACCCGCTATCATGCGCTGAGAGTTAGCAAAAGTGGCGCGGCGGCGCGCTTTCGGCAAGGGCGGAAGGGGCCCGGCCGATGCTTTTCCCCGGCGTTTCACAGAGCCGTCACAGGCGCAGGCGTCACGGGAACTCGCGGGTCGAGGGTGGCGGCGCGGCGGTTGAGCCAGCGGGGCCGGCGGGAAGTCGCCGGCCCCGTTATGGATTACGACCGCAAGCGGGACCAGCGTTAGTCCTGCAGCAGCCGCTTGAGCGTCTCGATCTCGTCGGCGAAAGCGCTGTCGTTGCCGGCCAAGTTCTCGATCTTGCGCACCGCGTGCAGCACGGTGGTGTGATCGCGGCCGCCGAAGCGACGGCCGATTTCCGGCAGCGAGCGCAAGGTCAGGATCTTGGCGAGATACATCGCCACCTGCCGCGGCCGAACCACATTGGCGGTGCGCCGCGACGACAAAAGGTCGGCGCGGCTCACATTATACTGACGCGCCACCACCCGCTGGATGTCCTCGATGCGCACGCGCTTCGGCTCGGCCGGGCGGATCAGGTCGCGCATTTCGCGCTCGGCCATTTCCAGCGTCACCGGCTGACCGGTGAGTTTGTTATGCGCGAGCAGGCGATTGATCGCGCCTTCCAGATCGCGGCCGTTGTGGGTGACCGATTTGGCGATGAAGCCGAGAACCGATGTCGGCACCTCGAAGCCCGGATGATGGATGCAAGCGGCGGCGATCCGGCTCTTGAGGATCTCGAGCCGCAGCTCTTCGCCGAGCGAACCGATTTCGACCACGAGCCCACCGGCAAGCCGCGAGCGAACGCGATCGTCCAGGCTTTCGAGATCGGCCGGCGGGCGATCGCTGGCGATCACCACCTGTCGGCCCGCGTCGATGAGCGCATTGAGTGTATGGCAGAACTCCGCCTGCGTGGAACGGCCCTGAAGGAATTGCAGATCGTCGATGATCAGCACATCGATGCCGCGCAAGGCCTCCTTGAAGGCGAGCGTGTTTTGGCTGCGCAACGCCGAGACGAACCCGTACATGAAGCGCTCGGCGGTGAGGTACAGCACTTTGCGGTCGCCGCCATTGGCGGTCCAGGTGATGGCTTGCAGCAGATGGGTTTTGCCAAGACCGACGCCCGCATGAATGTAAAGCGGATTGAACATGAGCTGATCGCCGCGCCGGGTGGTGGCGACTTGCCGCGCCGCCGCGTGCGCCAGCGTGTTCGAGCGCCCGACGATGAAGGTGTCGAAGGTCAGCCGCTGATCGAGCGGCGAGCCGCCGAGCGCATCGTGCACCGACATGAACGGCGCAGCGCCATTGGCGCGGCTCTCGCCGCCGTTGACGAGTCCAACATGCGCATCGCGCACAGGCGCTACGGGTTCTACCGAACGAGGCTTGACCGGTATGGGCCGCATCGTGGCCGAGCGCACGCTCAATTCAAGACGTGTGATCGACGAATCTTCGGCCTGCCAGTTGCTGAGGACTTTTTCGCTGTAGTGCGACTGGATCCAATTGCGCAGGAAACGTGTCGGCACCGACAGACGGACGGCGCCTTTCTCAACGGCGTCGAGCTCCATGCGTGCGAACCAGCTCGTGAAGACGTCTTCGCCAAGCTCGGTGCGCAGCCTGTTCTTGACCCGCTGCCAGCGTTCCTGATCCGTGCCGGTCATGTCGCTTTGCTTCTTTGCCGGAAAGGAATTCGACATAAGAATCTCGGGCGCGCTTCCACCCACCATGCTCCACCTCGGGAAACATAAGAGAACGTTTAAACGGATGATGTTGTGCGGCGTGCGGGCACGAATGCCCACGCCGATCGACGTGGCGGGTTACTAGCCGCTGGACGTGATGGTCGATCGACAGTAGCGGCTCGGCGCCGGCGGCCGCTCAGACGCAACAAACCGACGAACTGAGGACGCACAGAACTGCGCAGACGCGCATTGGTTGCTTGTCATTTTTATCATGCCCCCACTCCATCGCTCCCAAGTCGATGTACTTTCAAGTCGATGGCAAACCTTCAACATCGGCCCGAAAGGACCGTCGCGGCTTGCTATCGTCGATAAATCTGAAACTTGCGACGCAACGCTTACAATAACGAGACGCGTTTCAACGTGACGCCGGACACAATACTCCCGCACCCATACTCGATGAGTTTGGCCGTAACGATTTTTGCAAGGCCCGTCGGAAAGCCGACAGGAGATAAAAGTTACCACGCCGTTTCCGGCCCGCAACTCTAAAAAAACCCGGCCATGGGGGAGTTTCAGATTCGCCAGCCGCTGGATCGGTTCAGCGCGCGCGCCCAAGACGTTGACTCAATGGGCGATTCACAAATCCGTGACATTAGAGTCGCAGTCGGGAAGAGAGCCGATCAGGTCCTTGAACAAATAGACAGGTATCCGTCGGATTCGGCGTGGACTCCAAGCCCATCGCCGCCCATGAGGGATAACCCTTTCAGGTCGCGTCGATTATTTTGTTCAAGAAATCAGGGTAGCCCCTCGGGGCCTCGCTCAGACCAAACAAAACTTGAGAACACGATCAGGGAAAGCGTATCGGAATGCTACCGCCGCCACTTTTGCAGATTGACGCGACAATTCTGCAACAAATTCATGGCAATTCACCGCAATGCTGATCGAGCATTGCGCTGCACATGGTGCGCCGAGTTTCTGCGTCGCCTTGAGCACGATCAGGAAAACGGAACGCTCCGTCTCCGATCAGATCTCACTCAAGCGCTTTCAGGCCTCGCGGCGAATTCGGTTGAGTACGCCAAATTCGAAAAGCCCGCGCCCATTGATAAGTGTGCTCGTGTCGCCTCGATTCGCCAAGCCCGCTGCCGCCGCTCGCGCTGAAATCCTTTAGAGCATGATCGGAAAAGCATGCCCTCGGGCTTTGACCCGATGGGTGGATGCCGGTTTTCAGAAAAGATCATGCTCCACCGAAGATCTAGAGCGCGACGTCGATTTAACTTAAAGCGCTCGCGCTCTAGCACTGAGGCGCGCTAAGCCCCTCAGCTCCAAGCCACGCGAACGGCGATCGAGCGAAGAATACTGATGCGATGACGCGGTTACGACAGACCGGCCGCGGGCGGCTTATTTGCCCAGAGCGGCAATGCGGTGCGCGAGCCGCGACACTTTGCGCTGCGCCGCGTTGCGGTGCACGATGTTCTTCTGCGCCGAGCGAATAATCACCGGTTCGGCTTCGGCCATCGCGGCGACCGCGCGCGTACGATCACCGGCGCTGATCGCCTCTTCGACTTTACGCACCGCGGTGCGCAGACGCGATCGCCGCGCCCGATTGATGACGGTGCGGCGGACGGTTTGGCGCGCGGCCTTCTTGGCAGACTTGGTATTGGCCATGATCAACAATGGTTCTTGATGAAGCGGCGCTTATAGGGGATGCCGGGCGCTCCCGTCAACGCTTCTTCTGTTCACGGTTACGAAAGCCTCGGCAAACGGCCGCAAGGGCCGGCCCGGCCGTCACATGCCGCCCTTATGCTCCGGGGGGCCGGTACGGTTAAGGCCGTATTGGGTGTAAATTCCTGGAGCGGGCGGCTATCCGCGGAGCGTCGCCAAGTCTAAAGTCGCGCGCCCTCAATGGGATTGGAACAACAGGGGTGGTGGTCAGTCATGCAGGGTCTTTATCGCCGGGGTGCCGGTATCGCGTTCTTCTTCGCGGCAGTCGCCTGCGGCCTTTTCGCGTCAGCGACGGCGTGGTCTGCGGAGACCTCGGTTCCGGCGGACAGCCGGCTCAAGGCCATCGCGGCGAAGAAAGTCATTCGCATTGCCTATCGGGCGGATGCCCGGCCGTTCGCCTTCCTCAACGATAATAAAGAGCCGCTCGGCTACACCATCGATCTCTGCCAGCAGGTGGTGAAGTCGATCCAGCAGCAATTCAATCTCAGCGATCTCAAGATCGAGTGGGTGCCGGTCACGGTCGATACCCGCTTTTCCGCGGTAGCCAGTGGCAAGGCCGACATGGAGTGCGGCTCCAGCACGGTCACGCTCAGCCGCATGAAGGAGATCGACTTCTCCAACCTGGTGTTTGTCGAGTTCGACTGGCGTGCTGGTGTCGGCCAATGCGAACATCCACGCCTTTGCCGACATGGCCGGCAAGAAGATCGCGGTGGTCACCGGCACGACCAACGAGCGGGTCGTGAAGGAGCAACTGCGCTTGCGCAGCCTCGATGCGACGATCGTTCAGGTCAAGGACCGTGACGAGGCGATTGCGGCGCTGGAGTCCGGCAAGGTCGACGGTTTCGCCAGCGACAAGCTGTTGTTGGCCGGCGCCCAGGTCAAGAATCCGGAAGCGCTGGTGATGCTGCCCGACGATCTGTCGATCGAGCAATACGCCATCGTGCTGCCGCGGGGCGATTGGGCGTTCCGGCTGGCCGTCAATACCGGCCTGGCGCAGTTCTTCCGCGCCGGCAAGACCAACGATCTGTTCGAGCGCTGGTTTTTCGGCTCGCGGCCCGGCCTCCTGCTCGAGGCGCTTTACGCGCTCGGGCGGATCTCGGATTAATTCCCGTACGCTGTGAGGCGTTTCCCGGACGCAGCGCGACGCTTGCGTTGCGCTGCAGATCCGGGATCTTCGAAGACTCTGCGTTCGAAAGGTCCCGGGTCTGCGGCGCATCATTTCATGCTGCGCCGCGCCCGGGACACGCATCGTCGCTCCAATGAAACTCACAAATACCCGCGCAATTGCGCAGCGGCGGCTTCCGGCGTCTGCTTGAGATTGAACGGCGCTACGAAACGGCCGTCCTTGTCCATCAGGTAGACCACGGCGGTGTGGTCCATGGTGTAGTCGCCGTCGCCGAGCGGGACCTTCTTGGCGTAGACCCGATAGGCCTTGAGCGCCGCGGCGACCGCCGCCGGGTCGCCGGTCAGACCGCGCAAATGCGGGTCGAAATTCGACAGATAATCTTTCAGCATCGCCGGCGTATCGCGTTCCGGATCGACCGTGATGAACAGCGCGCCGGTGCGGTCGGCATCCTTGCCGAGCGCCTTGAGCACCTCGGAAATCTCGAACAGGGTGGTCGGGCAAACGTCGGGACAGTGCGTATAGCCGAAGAACAGCAGATACGGCCTTCCCTTCATGGTCTGGTCGGTGATCGCCGCGCCGTTTTGGTCCTCCAGACGAAATGGGCCGCCGACCGCGCCGATCGCCGCCGGCGAGCGGCTTGAGAAATAACTGGTGGCGGCGAGCACGGCAGCGAGAACCAGCACCAGTCCGGCCAGGAAGGCGGCGATCACCGGCGCGCGGCTCACGGCGGATTGCGATTCGCTCAACATTCTCTCCGTCAGAGCATGTCCCGGAAAAGTGGAAACCGGTTTTCCGAAAAGGACATGCGACAACAAATAGATCTAGAGCAGTTCCCGATTCCGCTTAATCGGGAAATGCTCTAGCCGAAACACGCCGCGAAGCCGGCACGGATGCTCTCGAAAAATATCGTCGCGCCGTAGTGCGCCCACAGCCATCCGGCGCCGCCCGCGGCGACGACCACGGCTGCGCCCGCCCATGCGAGCGGCCATGAGATCGATAGGGGGCGTGGGTTATAGTTTTCGGACACAAGACGCTCGCGCATCGCCGGTTTGCGTCGCGATTAAATAGTCGCGAATGCCGCAGCCGACAACGTGGCGCGACCGCGCGGGGTGCGGGATGACGCCTCCCAAAAACGCGTCGCCCCGGATCGATCCGGGGCGAAACTTAGAGCGCAAGGGCTTTAATCGCGGTTAGGTCTCTATTGGAGCATGATCTTTTCGGAAAACCGGTGTCCACCCATCGGATCAAGTCCGAGGGCATGCTTTTCCGGATCATGCTCAAAGCCGCAGCGGGCGGGCGATCAGTCGCCCAAGCCGGTCAGTTGCCGACTTGCTCTTCCGGACAGACATCGTAGAGGGCGGAGAGCTCCTTGCCGCGCAACGCCATGATCTGCGGCTTCAGACCGCCGTGGCGCTCGATCCATTCGCGGATTTCCGGCGGATAGAGCCGCATGATCACCGCCGTACCCTGGCGGGTCGGCACCAGCGTGTGGCGGGCGTCGTCGAAATAGGAGGCGGCGTGGAAGCCAAGCACGGCGCGGCGCGTCACGCAGACATGGTCATGCGGGATGATGCCGGTGAACAGCGTGCAGGCCGAGAGGCACGGGCCGTCGATGACCAGATGCTCGCCGGCCTTGCGCAACTCGTGGAATTTCTCGACGTATTCGCTGACTTCGCCGCCCGCGTCGTTAACGATGTGAACCTCTGCGGGCGCCGCAGTCGCGATGAAGGCCGACGCGAGAGCGCCGGCCAAGGCAGCCTGCCATTTCATGCTTAAGCCTTTCCCCGTTCGCCCGCGACCATTGTCAGCTATTGTGGCGAGAGTTCGAAAAGCAGTCTAGTCAATCGTGAATAGAATGGACATTTGCGCGGCAAAGGAACCGTTTACCACGACATAAGTATTAACGCCGTCAAACATTTAGCAGACAGGCACAAACGTGGCTTGGGCCGAAAAAGCAAAGCCCCCGCGGTGCCGCGAATGCGGCGAGCACGCGGCGGTGGGGCGGCGCCGGGCTGATGCTATAGTGGGCGCGCTTTAACCAGAAACGATCGGCGGGATCCATGGACACAGCGGCAGGGCGGGACACCAACCTCAGCAATTTCTCCAGCGCCTACTATCTGCTCGAGGGGCTGAACGAGATCGGCATCGATTACCTGTTCTGCAATCTCGGCACCGATCACGCCCCGATCATCGAAGAGATGGCCCACCGCCGCAAGCGCGGCGAGGCGCTGCCGAAAGTGGTGCGCTGCCCGCACGAGAACACCGCCGCCCACATGGCCGGCGGCTATGCGCTGGTGACCGGCCGCGGCCAGGGTGTGCTGGTGCATGTCGATGTCGGCACCGCCAACGCCGCCAATGCCATGCATAATCTCTATCGCAGCCGGCTGCCGGTGCTGCTGATGGCCGGCAAGGCCCCCTACACCTCGCACGACGAGCTTGTCGGCACCCGCGACACCCACGTGCATTTCGTGCAGGAGCCGTTCGACCAAGGCAGCCTGGTGCGGCCCTACGTCAAATGGGAATGGACGCTGCCCTCCGGCGTGGTCGTGAAAGAAGCGCTGCAGCGCGCCTACGCGATCATGCAAACGCAGCCGCGCGGGCCGGTCTATCTGATGATGCAGCGGGAAACGCTGACCGAGCACTGGAGCGTCGATGACATCCGCCGCTACCCCAACGATCGCTACGGCGCAATCGCCGGCGGCGGCGCCGACCCGGATCTCATCGCTGCGCTGGTCGATCGCATTCTTGCGGCGCAAAATCCCATCCTGATCACCGGCTATGGCGGCCTCGATGCGCTTGGCGCGCAGAAGATGGATGAGCTCGCGCAATTCGCCGGCATTCCGATCTACGAGGCCAATTCCAAGAGCAACGTTTCCTACGAGAGCCCGTGCTTCGCCGGCTTCTCGCCCGACGCGGCGCTGCCGGACGTCGATGTCGGTCTTTTGGTCGATGTGGAAGCGCCCTGGTTCCCGGCCGATGTCGAGCCGAACGAAAATACCTTCTGGGCCCATATCGACGTCGACGTGCTCAAGCTCGGCTCGCCGATGTGGACCTTCCCTGGCCATTTGCGGCTGCAAGGCCACACCGGACGCATCCTCGATCAACTGCTCGTCGCATTGAAGGCGGAGGCGACGCCGGCTTTCGTCGCGGCGGCTGCGGAGCGTCGCCAGCGGATCGCCGCGGTGCGCGCGGCGCGGCTCGCGCGGGCGGCGGAGCTTGCCGCCGGCCACGGTCAGTCCGGCGCCATCAATCCGCACTACTTCATGGCCGAGCTCGGCAAGGTGCTGGACGACGAGGACATCGTCTTCAACGAGGCGGTGACCAACACGCCGGCGGTGCTGATGCAAATTCCGCGGCGCGTTCCCAACACCGCCTTCAACACCAACGGCGCCGGGCTGGGCTGGTCGGGCGCCATGGCGCTCGGCGCCAAGCTCGCGGCGCCGGGGCGGATGATGGTGCAGGTGGTGGGCGACGGCGGCTTCTATTTCTGCAATCCCGCCTCGGTGTTCGCGGTGGCGCAGCAATACGGCCTGCCGTATTTCTCCATCGTGCTCGACAATTCCGGCTGGTCGGCGGTGAAGCAATCGACGCTGCGGGTCTATCCGGACGGCGACGCCAGCGTCGCCAACGAGTTCGAGGCCGAGCTCGCGCCCAAGGTCGAGTTCGGCAAAGTCGCCGAGGCGTTCGGGGCCTATGCGGAGAAGGTTTTTGACCCGGCCGAAGTGCCGGCCGCCATCGCACGCTGCGCCAAGGAAGTGCGCGGCGGCCGCAGCGCGCTGCTGCATGTGAAAGTCACGCGGATGTAGCCGTCATTCCCGGGCGCGGCGCAAGCCGCGAGCCCGGAATCCATAATCACAGGTTGGGCGGAAGACGCGCTGAAATTGGTCGTGCTGTAGCCCGCATGAGCGCAGCGATATGCGGGTCTTCTGTTCCCGGATGTCGCTCCCGCTCATCCGGGCTACGATCTTAATCACCCCACATAATCCGCCGCGACCGTGGCATCGGCCGGCGGCTTGCCGCCGCGCAGCGCCCGGAACACCGGCGTCAGCACCACCGCGACCGCAAGATTGAGAATGACGCTGTAGATCGCCGCATAGCCGGGCAGGGTGTAGCCGCCGATCACCAGCGGATAGTTCGGCGTGTTGACGGCGACGAACATCGCCGTCCCGGTCGCCATGCCGATCGCCCAGCCGAGCAGCAGCGCCCAATCGTCGAACCAGCGAGTATAGACCCCGAGCATCACCGCCGGCAGCGTCTGAATAATGAGAATCCCGCCGAGCAGCTGCAGATAGATCGCAAACTGCGTCGGCACGAAGACAATGAAAATCAGCGCGCCGAATTTGACCACGAGCGACACCCATTTGGCCATCTGGGCTTCCTGTTTGTCGGTCGGGTTGGCGTTGATGAATTCGCGATGGATGTTGCGGGTATAGAGGTTCGCCGCCCCGATCGACATGATCGCCGCCGGCACCAGTGCGCCGATGCCGACCGCCGCAAAGGCGATGCCGACGAACCAGGCGGGGAAGCTGTGCAGGAACAAGGCCGGGATCGCGAAGTTGGTGCCGAATTGTTTGAAGCCGGTGGCGAATTCGGGAAGGCCCGCGACGCCGGCCGCAATGGCGAAGAAGCCGACCAGCGCCAATAGGCCGAGCATGAACGAGTAGCCCGGCAACAGCGCGGCGTTGCGGCGGATCGCTTGTCCGCTCGATGCGCTCAAGATGCCGGTGATCGAATGCGGATAGAGAAACAGCGCCAGCGCCGAGCCGAGCGCCAAGGTCGCGTAATAGCCATAGAGGCCGGTCGAGAGGGGCGGCGGTTCGGGCAGGAGCGCCTTCTTCCCCACCGCCTCGAAGATATGGCCGAAGCCGCCCATCTGGATCGGCACGACGATCACCGCGGCGAACGCGGTGATGTAGATCAGAATGTCCTTGACCACCGCGATCGAGGCCGGCGCCCGCAAGCCGCTCGAATAGGTGAAGGCCGCCAGAATAATGAAAGCGATCAACAGCGGCACGTCGGCAACATAGCCGGTGCCCGAGACCCCCATCGCCGCGATCACCACCTGCAGGCCGACAAGCTGCAGCGCGATGTACGGCATGGTGGCGACGATACCCGTGATGGTCACCGCCAGCGCCAGCCAGCGATTGCCGAAGCGGCCGCGCACGAAGTCCGCCGGCGTGATGTAGTTGTGCTTGTGACAGACCTGCCAGAACCGCGGAAACACCAGGAACAGGATCGGATAGATCATGATGGTGTAGGGCACGGCGAAGAAGGCGATGGCGCCGGCGCCGAAGGCGAGCGCGGGCACCGCGATGAAGGTGTAGGCGGTGTAGAGATCGCCGCCGATCAGAAACCAGGTGATCACGGTGCCGAAACGCCGGCCGCCGAGTCCCCATTCGTGCAGCTGGTCAAGATCGCCCTTGCGCCAATGCGCGGCGGCAAAGCCGAGCCAGGTGATGAAAGCGAACAGCAGGACGAACACGGTCAGCGCAGTCCAGTTCACGTCCTGCACGGCATTTTCCCCATTACGCTTTTGCGCGCCACGCTTGCGAAGGCCCCTGCGCCGTCACCGCTACGTCGTCATTGCGAGGAGCGAAGCGACGAAGCAATCCAGCGAGCCGAACGACGGACCTCTTCGCCTCGCACCGAACGACAAACTCGCACTGTCCCCCACGCGCGCCCTAACGCCGCCGCCCGGTCGCGAAATACACGATCGCGGTCAAAACGGCGCCGATGATCACCCACAGGAGCTGATACCAGTAGAAGAACGGCATGCCGATCAGCGTCGGCTCGGCCTTGTTATAAAAGGGGGGCCACAGCACGGCGAGGAATTGCACCACGAAGAGCAGGTACCACCAGCTCCACGCCCGCCGCTCTCCGCCCGCCTCGTTCATCAATCCGTCCCCGCCGTCCTGCGCCGGGCCATCCCGGCCGGAAGATTGGAGCGGGCGATGGGAATCGAACCCACGACACTCAGCTTGGGAAGCTAACTTGTTTTCAGATAAATCAACAAGCTAGCCGCAAAACTGGGTCAGCATCGCTCCAATTGAATCAAACGCCTATCGGTCGTTTGCAAAACTACCTGCGCCTAGTCAGACGCGCAACAGTCGTCATGCGCTTTTGCGCCGCCGGCGTGTTGGCCGAAGCGCAGAACGTCGGCACGGCCAAGCCCATCAGCGGCCACGTCATCGCCACGCGGGACAGCTTGGCGTGCTTTTTCCCGCAGCCCGGTCCACCTGCGCCTCAAAAGAAAAGCCCGTACCAGAGGTGCGGGCAAGAATTTTCCAGATGAACTGCAGCAGTATCTCAACAAGGAGCGTAGACTATGACTAATCTCACCCTTAACACACGAAGCTCATCTGAGATTCCCACCACCACACCGGCGCCAGACCCGTTCGATTTGGCGAGCCTCCGCCTGAATCCATCCTTCATCGAAACGGCTGGAGTTAAGAAACTACTGACGACGGTACCCTCCCGACGGCCTAACCCGCAAGATTTCGTGCGCGTTCACCGATCGCCGGAATTTCGCGAGAACTTCGCGCTGATCGATCTCAAGGATGATGGCGAAGATTATTTGGTCTCCCCTGGTATCCTCAGCGAGCTAGCGGGTGAGGTGGTCTACAAAACCGTCTTCACGGCCATCAACCGTCAGGGCAACGTTTTCCTGTGGCCGGTACGCCTTCCCACGGCAGACGATCGTCAGCTTGAGTGGTGGCGGACGTCGCGGGAGGCGGCGGAAAAGGCGATGGATACGTGGTTGCGCGTCAAGGCCAACAAGAGTCTTGGCGCGTACGAGATCTTTGTCGCTACGGGGGAGATGGCCGAGCCGGTGTGGCCCGATCTGCCTTTCCAGGAACTGATACGTATCGCCTATCGGGATCGAATGATCACGAGCCTAGATCATCCGGTTGTAAAGCGACTTCGCGGGCTCGCCTGATGCTTGAGGGATTCCGCGAAGTGGTGGCGGTGGACCTCGAGTTCATCGCCACCCCCGGCAATCGGCCGATACCGGTTTGCTTAGTCGCCCATGAGCTGCGCAGCGGCCGTCGCATCCATGTGTGGCGAGATCAGTTCGGCACGGCACCTTCCTATGCGACCGGTCCGGATGTGTTGTTCGTCGCGTTCTACGCGAGTGCCGAGCTCGGCTGTTATCGCACACTCGGCTGGCCGATGCCGGACCGAATCCTCGATCTGTTCACGGAGTTTCGTGCCCGAACTAACGGGCTCGACACGCCGGCGGGCAACAGTCTGCTCGGCGCCCTCTCATATTTTGGCCTCGATGGTATGGGCGCGACCGAGAAGGACGACATGCGAGCATTGATCCTGCGAGGTGGGCCTTGGAACGAGGGCGACCGCGCGGCAATCCTTCGCTATTGCGAGAGCGATGTAGAGGCCCTGGAACGCCTCTTTTGCGCGATGCTGCCGAATATCGATTTACCTCGCGCTCTCCTGCGTGGCCGATACATGGCCGCCGCCGCAACAATGGAACACGTCGGCACGCCAATTGACGTGTCCACGCTCGGGCTTTTCCGGCTGCACTGGATCGGCATACAGGCTCAATTGATCAGCGACATCGACGCCGCCTACGGCGTGTTTGACGGCCGGACATTCAAAGCCGAACGGTTTGCAAGGTGGCTTGCCAACAACAACATTCCCTGGCCGCTGCTCGAGAGCGGCAACCTCGATCTAACTGACGATACGTTCCGCCAGCAGGCGCGCGTCCATCCGGCGGTGTCGCCGTTGCGCGAGTTGAGATCATCCCTTTCGGACTTGCGACTTAACGATTTAGCTGTAGGCGAAGACGGCAGGAATCGTACGTTACTATCACCGTTCCGATCGCGCACCGGCCGAAATCAGCCTTCGAATGCTAAGTTTATATTTGGTCCTAGCGTATGGCTTCGCGGCTTGATCAAACCACCGGCTGGACACGGTGTCGCCTACATCGACTGGTCGCAGCAAGAGATCGGCATCGCGGCAGCGCTATCTGGTGATCCCGCGCTGAAGGCCGCCTACGAGTCGGGCGATTGTTACCTCGCTTTTGCCAAACAGGCCGGCGCGGTCCCGCGCGACGCCACAAAAGCCACGCACGTCGCCCAGCGCGAACTTTTCAAACAGTGCATGTTAGCGGTGCAGTACGGCATGGAATGGCAGTCTTTGGCGCTGCGGGTAGGCCAATCCGGTTTTGTGGCGCGTGAGCTGTTACGATCCCATCGCCTAACGTACCGCCGGTTCTGGGAATGGTCTGATGCCGCCCTCGACCAGGCCATGCTCTTAGGGGTTATTCATACCGTTTTTGGGTGGCCGGTGTACACCGGTGAAAGGTCCAATCCACGTTCTTTGCGTAATTTTCCGATGCAGGCAAACGGCGCAGAAATGCTTCGGATCGCCTGCTGCCTTGCAACTGAGCGGGGGGTTGAAGTTTGCGCGCCGATCCACGACGCCGTGCTGATCTGCGCGCCGATCAATCAGCTTGAGGCCAATGTGGCGACGATGCGCGCAGCTATGGCGGAAGCGTCGCGCGTTGTGCTTGATGGCTTTGAGCTAGCAACGGACGTGAAGGAGGTGCGCTACCCGGAGCGCTATATGGATCCACGTGGCCGCCAAATGTGGGATCGGGTTTTTCATTTCGTGCAGGCAAGGCAGTTCGGGAGACCTCGGGGATGAGCCGGAAGTTTGTGAAATTTCCAGACATGTGGCGCGTGCGTCTCGCAGAAATCCAAGCCGATGGCTCTGTCTATCGCGTAGCGCTCTACCTGCTTGATAAAGCTGGATTCGTTAACCCAGTGACCCTTGGCAATCGGGTACTGGAGAAGCATCGCGTAAGCCGACACGGCAAATGGCGCGCGCTCGAGGCGCTTCGCAACGCGGGGCTCGTTGCGATCGTTAGGCGGAACGGCAAGGCGCCTCTCGTGACGGTGCGGTGGACGGATTGACTGCCACCAGTGCGCTTACGCAGCAGGTACCTGTGCGTTTATGCAGCATCCGGTCGACGTCTAATAGAGTCTATTCTGTTATTATGCTTTTTCTCTTCAATATAACGATCCATGCCGTGCACCCTGATGGACAGCGAGCAAAAACAGGAAGATGCTTTCCTAAGAGCGTGGACCATCCCGGAGGAAGACAGGCGAACGTACACTTCTATGCCGTGGGCCGGGGAGTTTCGTTGGTTCCGATCGCTGAACGTCATTGACTTGTGGCAATACCACAGCCCTCGTACGCGAGCTCGGATCGGCGAAGTTCTGCGATGGGAAAGGTGTGCCAGGTAACGTCTCTCGGCTCCTACCGACGCGCTTTCTGCGAACCCGACGCCCATCATCCTGGCCGGTGATAAGGCGCGGACCAAATAACATCCGCCCGAGCCTTTCAACCATCCGAGCCTGACGGTGCCGGGGTGGCTTGCGTGCGTCGCTGTGGCCGCTCCATTACCCTCGCACGATAGCGGGCCCTGCGCCTGTCATTGCTGCTCCAAGTGCTCCAGAACGTCCGCACGAAAGCGCCGCCGATCGAATCCAGGACAATCGTCCACGCGACGCTGTTGCAGTTTTGTCAGCTCCAATAGAGCGACGAAGTACGCTTTTGGATTCTCCACACTCAGCCGATCAAGTAGACCGCGCCCGTGCTGCTCCCAGGAGCGGTTAAGATCGTCAAGGAACTCCCTGGCTAGATTTTTGGGCGACCTTTCTGCCCGGTGACGAGCCGATTTGGATGCCTTCGCGCTGACCCGTCGCCGCGCGCTCATCGTCGCGCCCGACGCCGACGGTGAAGCTTCTTGCCGAGAAGCTCTTCGGCCAGCAACGCTATGGCAATCTGCTTCCTCGCTTCCGCGCGCACGCCGGCGCGCATGGCGCGATGCACCGCCGAGCGCGGGATGCCGGTGACGTCGGCGATCTGCCGGACGGTTAAGCCGGCCCCCCTGAAGTCATCGACAACCAGCCGGCGGCGGGCCGTCTCTGTCCCCGGCCGTGTCCCGCTTTTAGCGGGCCGTGGAACGGTTTTCAGCTCTGCGGGCGTCCCAGATGCCTCGCCGCGTTTTATTGGCTCTGGCGGCCTCCGTTGGGCGCCTGGGCTTGTTCTGAAAGGGGGCGCATCGTGTCCCCAAGGTTTGCCGGCGCCGGCGTAGGCGGACGCCTCTCGGCGTTCCAGGCGGGCGTGGTTAGGTGGCGCGGCC
Source organism: uncultured Alphaproteobacteria bacterium (assembly GCA_963818155.1). Classification (GTDB taxonomy): domain Bacteria; phylum Pseudomonadota; class Alphaproteobacteria; order Rhizobiales; family Xanthobacteraceae; genus BOG-931. Next base: position 526,657 of record CAWFRC010000007.1, on the reverse strand, counting down.
TTTTCGCGCGCGACGACGCTTGCGTTGACGTGCAGTGTGGCCTTCTTGCTCTCAAGGGCCTCAAGCGTCCCCGGCGCGTAAAGGCGGGGCGAGCGGCCAACGAGCACAATCGTTTGTTCAAGTTCGCGGGCGCTGAGCTGAGGCGCGATCTCATCGACGCTCCGCTCGTGCAGCAACAAGACGGCGGCGATTACATCCTGGCTAACTCCCTCAGCGGCAGCCCAGCGAACGTCCTTCGGATGCAGCTCAACGCCAAAGCAATTCGTCATGGAGCAGAAGATATACCGGACGCCGGCCCGCCGCATGGTCGTAGAGCAGCCGAATTGTTCGATTGGTTGGGAGCAAGTCGACTACAAAACGGCTACCCTGCACGTTCGCGAGGCCAAGAACGGTACGTCTGCCAAAGCATCCGTTGAATGGCCGGGAGATGCGCGAGCTGCGTCGGCATCAACGTGAAAGGCCGGCCTCTTCTTTCGTCTTCGTTTCGGAACGTGGCGCCGTTGGGTTTCGCTCGTATGGTCGAGTGGGCGCGCTGTTGCGGATCTCAGCCCCAAGGCGCATGCCCACATGCTGCGGTATGTCTTGGCTATGTGCATCGGCCAACAAGGGCATCGATACCCGAACGCCCCAGGTCAACCTCGGCGGCAACTGTCCCCCAGCCCCGCCGCCCGAGCCTACAAGCTGATGCAACAACCTGTAGAAGCCCCGGGAGCGTTGACTGCCCGGGGTTCTTTTTTGTGGCGGTCAAGAAATCAATTCGGGGTCGCGTTGAGATTGTTGTGGGCCGTGACATCTCGGTCACCCTGAAGCACACGGAAACACGCCGAATACGCCCTAGTTGCGAGAGCCGAATTTCGGCGCCATCGCTTCCACCAGATCGACCAGCGACGAGCGCAACTCTTTGTCGGAGATTTTGACGAAGGCTTCGGCGAAGCGAAGCGCCTGCGGGTCAAACGCGACTGATTTCGCTGCCCTCGACGTGCCACTCGTCCCCGAAGTACCGTCGAAGAGTTCACTGATCGGAACGTCGAGCGCGATAGCGACCAGATGTAGCCGGCTGGCGCCAACATGGTTCTTGCCGTTCTCGTATTTTTGAACTTGCTGGAATGTCACTCCAATCGCTTTGCCGAGCTCTTCTTGGCTGATCTTGCGGCGCTTGCGCAGAAGTCGAATGCGTGCACCAACCGCCTCGTCAACTGGATCGATTGATGCCTCCCCTGTCCGAGCGGGGAGCATCATATCGCTTCGTGGCTGCAATTGCGGAAGCGTTATCCGACGGACAGGCGCGGCATGAGTGGCGTTGAAAGTAATTAGCAAGACTGGGCACGCGGCAAATAAAGCGATCATCAATCGCTCACGAGAAATGGCCATTTGGTTCCTCCAACCGCTCCAGCAATGGGCCGGATACAGAAGCGCAAGAACCAACTTTCCCCAGATCACCATTTTCGGCTTGCAACGCGCGGCCGCTCCATACAGATGGGCCAATAAGAGAAATCAGGGGCATCGTCACGATAACTGTTCCAGCAGTGACTTCGCCTCCTTCAAATCACGCGTGTCAAACCCTTCAGTGAACCAGCCGTAAACCGGAGCAAGTAGTTCGCGAGCTTCTTGCATCTTGCCCTGGCTACGCCAGAGGCGTGCGAGACTCATAGCGGCGCGGAGTTCCCAAGATTTGGCTTGTTGTTGGCGCGCAATGGCCAGACTTTGTTTGAAATACGCTTCAGCCTTTGTGGCATCGTGCTCAGGCGAGACCAAAGTTAGTTCGCCAGCGATGCGATTGACCTCGGCTTCGAACCAGGTTTCCTTCGATTTTCCTATGGCGGCTATTGCAACGTCGATGCAGCGACGAGCGTCTGCGGACTGACCGAGTTGCGCATGGGCCGCGGCCAAACAGGACGACTGCGTAGGCGCAAGCAGTGTTGCTCCGGTCGTTTGCAACGTCGCGATTCCCGAAGTGAGCAATTCCACCGCGTTCGCGGGCTCGCCAGTCAGGCTGGAGAGCCAGCCCGACAACCATGTGCCGCGAGCTTTCCAATAGACTGAGCCTTTGTCGCCCGCCAAGACAATGAGTTCATCCAAACCTGCACTCGCGGCCGCGTAATCTCCGGAGAGGATATAAGTTGTCGTCGCAAGCGCTAGAGAATATTCATCAACGATCCCGCTTGGGCAACATCACGAGCCTCGCTTAACGCGCGGCCCGCGGCTGCGTGCGCAACGGCCGGATACCCGAGCACCCATAACGCCAACGAACGATAGCACAAGACATGCGCTCGGACGTCCGTGACAAACCGTGTCGCCAGCGCTCGATGCTCGGTTGGATTGTAAAGGGCAATCGCGGAATCCATGTGCGTCCGAGCCTCGGCAAAACATCCCGTATATAGCGAAGAAATGCCCATAATGCGATGTGCCAGCAGTAGAGCAGCGGCGGTTCTTTCCTTCTCAGCAAGCGCCATCACTTTCGCCGAAAGTTCGCGAACTGTGTTACCATTGAATGTCAAGGTGCTCGCGCCGAACAGACCATAATATGCGGAAAACAAAAGCAGCGAATCTTTAGGCGGTTCGCCAACCGCTTCAGCATCCTCGATCAGGAGACGTGCTCGTTCTGAAGCCGCCTTTGTTTCCGGTGCGCTGTATCCTTTGAGATGTATGAGCGGTGTTATGAGCGCGACCTGAAGCTCGATTTCTTCCTGGCGCAGCGCCGGCGTGGGTGGCAAGGTCGCAATCACGTTGAGGGCGCGAGTGAGTTGTGCCAGGGCTTCAACCAGGGCGGAACGTTCCATTGACCGCCGGCCTGCTTCGCCCCACCACTCGATGGCGGACTCGGCAAGTCCCGCTTGGCCGAAATGGTGCGCAACCAACTCTGGTTGAGCGGCGGAAATAGCTGGAAACTGGTCGCGGAATACCTCGCCTACTCGGCGGTGCAATACCTGCCGCCGGCTTTTTAGCAAATTCTCGTAAGCGGCATCCTGAATTAGAGCATGTTTGAAGCGATATTCCGATTGCGGCGGTACACCTTGCACCAGAAAGATGTCAGCCTCGGCGAGCCGATCCAATGCCCCCTGTAGAGCAACTTCGTCCATCCCGGCCACCGCACGTAGCAGACCGTAGGAAAAGTCGCGTCCAATCACAGCCGCGATCTGCGCTACCTCGCGCGCTGGCCCAAGGCGATCAAGCCGCGCCATGAGTGATTGGTGGAGTGTAGGCGGTATGGCCTGCACGCCGCCTTGCTCGCCACGCTCCAGTAGAAGCCGCGTCACTTCTTCGATGAAAAGAGGCACACCGCCGGTCCGCTCGGTCACGCCATCAATGATTTGCTTTGGCAGAGCGTAGCGGGCCGATAGCTCCGCTACCATTTCGCGCACCTGTGAGCGATCAAGCGGGGCGAGAGAAATCGTGGCGTGATGTGAGCGAATTGCCCAGGGCGGGCGAAATTCGGGGCGGGCGGTGATGAGGAGAAGCAAGGGGGCCAGACCGCCCCGATCGACAATCCCTCTGATGAAATCAAGCGTGCTCGGATCAGCCCAATGCACATCTTCAAGCACAAGCACTACGGGCTGGCTCCGCGCCCCGGCCATTATAAAGTTGGTTAGCGCAGCCAACTGGCGGCGCCTCGATTCCTCCGGCGCCAAAGCTGGCGCTCGTTCCGATGATAACGGAATGTCGAGTAGTGGTGCCAGCAAAGAAGCGTTTTCACTCGGATCAAGCTTGATTAGCACCAGAGTGTTTTCCAATTCGGCGAGTTGCTGCTCTGCTGCATGTCGCCACCGCCGAAACGCTGGCGGCCCCATTCAGCAATCGGATGCAGCGGTGTGTTTTGGAGAAGCTGAGAGCAGCACCATTCGACCCAAGTATGGGGCGTCTCGCCCAGGCGAGTATGAAATTCCTCGATCAGGCGGGATTTGCCTAGACCAGGCTCACCCGCGACAAGCACTAACTGGCCAGCACCGTGTCGCGCCCGCTCCCAGCGCCGCATCAACATGGTGATTTCTTCCTCACGACCGATAATCGGCGTGAGATTGCGCTGGCTTGCCCGGCGTCCACCACCGCTCGCTCGCGCCAGGCGGAACAGCGTTATTGGCTCCGGCAGGCCCTTCAGTTCATGAGTGCCGCGCTCCTCGACCACGAAAAGACCGGCAATCTGGCGCAGCACCCTCGCTGTTATTATGACGGTAGCCGGCTCGGCCAGCGCCTGCACACGGGCGGCAGTATTGGGGGCATCGCCGTAAACTTCGCCTGCTGCGTCGACCACCACTGGGCCAGTTTCGATACCGATGCGCGCGTTGAGCATTGGCTTGCCGGAAGCGCCATTCTTGTGATTGACCTCAGCGAGCGCGCGGTGGATGGAGAGGGCTGCGCGCGCTGCGCGTTCGGCATCGTTTTCCTGCGCCACCGGATAGCCGAACAGCGCCATAAGACCGTCACCCAGTTTTTTGGCCACATGACCGCCCATCTCGGTCACGGCTGCCGAAGCGGCATCCAGATAGGCGCCGACCAGATCGCGCCAATCCTCGGCATCAAGCCCCGCCGAGATGCTCGTCGAACCGACAAGATCGCAGAACATCACCGTAACATGTCGGCGCTCGCCAACCGCTTCCGCAATCGGCACGGCCGTTGTCGTAGCCGACGGCAGGGCGGGGGGTGCCGCGACCGATGCAGTCTGCTGGCTCGCGTCGTTGCGCAGGGCAGCAATGGCATCGAGAAGTTTCAGCCGATGCCCGACTGCCGTGACCCCAAGCTCCTTCAGGGTCTCGTGCGTCAGACTGGGAAGAACCGCTTCGTCTATATCATTCTCGCGAAAGGTTGCCTCGTACCTCCCGAAACCCAAACTCCGCAGCCAGACCACGACGTCCATCGATGGCGCCCTCAACGGCCTACCACTCATGATTGTCCAGGCTAGCCGATGAGTTCAGTCTGGTTCGCGGGCCGTGGATCGGTTTTCAGCTCTGCGGGCGTCCCAGATGCCTCGCCGCGTTTTATCTGCTCTGCCGGCCTCCGTTGGGCGCCTGGGCTTGTTCTGAAAGGGGGCGCATCGTGTCCCCAAGGTTTGCCGGCGCCGGCGTAGGCGGACGCCTTTCGGCGTTCCAGATGGGCGTGGTTAGGTGGCGCGGCCTTTTCGCGCGCGACAGCGTTGGGTTGGACGAGTTCGGCCGGCGGCGGCTGCGGCGTGCCCCTCTTGTTTTCGAGGGCCTCTAGCGTCCCGCGCGCGTACAGGCGCGGCGAGCGGCCACGAGCACGATCGTCTGCTCAAGCTCGGCGGCGCTGAGCTGAGGCGTGATCTCATCGACGCTCCGCTCGTGCAGCAACAAGACGGCGGCGATTACATCCTGGCTAAACCCCTCAGCGGCAGCCCAGCGAACGTCCTTCGGATGCAGCTCAACGCCAAAGCGATTCGTCATGTGGCAGAAGATATACCGGACGCCGGCCCGCCGCATGGTCGTAGAACAGCCGAATTGTTCGATTGGTTGGGAGCAAGCCGACTACAAAACGGCTACCCTGCACGTTCGCGAGGCCAAGAACGGTACGTCTGCCAAAGCACGCCCAAATACCTGGGTGCCGTCTGTCAGCCAGTAACGTGCAGCAGCATACGTTTTCGCCGTCGCCGCCAAATGATTTGGCATCGCCCCCCGTCAGAATTCGCGTATCGAATTAGGCAGCACTAGTTTCTAGCGTACTCGGATTTGACAAATAAGGTCCAATTTCGCTTGCCACCCTTGGCATGCCGATAAAATGCCCTTGTCCTTCGTTGCATTCATTGAGTTGCAGAAACTCGAGTTGTTCGGCTGTTTCGATTCCTTCGGCTACCACGTTGATGCCGAGGTCCCGCGACAAGAAAATCAGCGACCTAACAACAGATCGCGACCTGTCGTCGGCGCCCAACTCGCGTACGAATGTACCGTCAATTTTGATGCTATTGGGGGCAAGTTTCCGCACGCACGTGAGTGATGAATATCCCGTCCCGAAATCGTCAAGTGCTATTCTGACACCTAGTTCGCGGAGAGCGTTTAAGTTTGCAAGAACTTGTTCGCTATCATCGATGACCGCGGTTTCGGTGATTTCAATTTCGAGGCGCTTGGCCGGAAGCGCTGACACGCTCAGTGCGTTGACAATCGCAGACAGTAGCTGTGTGTCCTGCAGCTGAACTGGAGACACATTCGCCGAGACCCTAGTGTGTCTCGGCCAAGTCACCGCTGCCTTGCAGGCTTCCAGAAGGACCCACTGACCAACTTTCGTTATTAAGCTCGTCTCCTCCATCGTCCTCATGAACGCTTTCGGCAATTGCACCCCGAGGATTGGATGCCTCCATCGGAGCAAAGCCTCGCATCCCTCGACGGTCTTCGTTTTTAGATTGAAGATTGGCTGAAACACTAGAAAAAATTCGGCTCGATGAAGAGCGAGACTTAAATCGCGCTCAAGTTTGCGACGTTGACGCGCCGCATCTCTCGGTCCGGCGTCGAAAAGCTGAATTACGACGCCGGGTCGATGTTTGGCGTCGTAAAGTGCTTCATCGGCATTCTTTAGAAGGTGCTCTGGGGTGTCACCATCGGTTGGGGCCAAGGCAATACCGACGCAGGCGCCAATATAAAATTCACGATCGTCGATCAAGAAGGGACGATCGAGGCTGCTGACAATTTGGGCCGCTGAAGTCGTTGGGATTGTGGAGTCCTCTGTGTCGACGACGGCAATAGCAAACTCGTCTCCGCCCAATCTCGCGACCAAATCGACTTCACGCGCGCTGTCCTTCAGGCGGCGACTGACCTCGATCAACAGCTTGTCGCCCGCCATATGCCCGAACCGATCGTTCACATTCTTGAAGTCGTTGAGGTCCAGATACAAGACGGCAAAATGTTCACCCGTGTGCGCAAACCGTGAAAATGCAGTTTGTAATGTTTCAAAAAACGCCAGTCGATTCGGAAGACCGGTTAGCTCGTCTCGACGAACATTTCTTTCCGCGGCGACTTGCGATTCGATCCGCTTGCCGACTTGGGACGCGTAAACGTAAATGCCGCGCCACAGGATGGATATGTAACTGACCATCAGAACGGCGACCAAAAAGTACGCCGTGTCGCCACTACGCCCAATGGTAACGGCACTGGATACCACGATTGGAGCTGTGAATGCGATAGCTGCTACAGGGATGCTGGCGAGCACGAATGCGCCGCCACCCAGCATTCCGGCGCAAAGACAGGCAATTATTACCTGACCGCCGGCCGATGCCTCGCCGAAGAAGATCAGTGGAAGAGTTGCCCACAGGCTTCCGAGCGTTAGGGAGTTTCGGATTGCTCGATGGATTGTATGCGGTGAGACATATGTCTGCCTCGCAGAAGCCGCTCGACGCTGTCTGAGACCGAAGTAAAGGCAAACAAATACGACCGCAGAGGCCCACGCGACCGCGAAATTCCAAAGGGGCGACGACCAGAATGCCGCAACGAGCACCAGGGCGTTGCAGATGTTGGCAAGCAAGACCCAGGTGAGATAACGCTTTATGTTGTTGATTTGCTCAGCACGTATCCGCCCTTCAATCGCCTCATCACCGACCAAGTTGTTGGGATAGCCGAGAATCTGAGAAATTAGTCGTCGCAGCGTTTGCGATGCCAGATGCATAGGTATGGCAGTTTCCGATCCTTGCGCGCTGCCCACAAAAGTAGGCGTGCCCTAATTGCGGAAGCGTAAATCGGAACTATCGACGTCGATTAAACTAAACGGAAGCTCGCGCTGACGCTTAAGATCTTTCACAATCGCCGGGAAGATTTTTTTGATTACTTTGTCAGCTTTTTTGGGGCCACGCCAGATCCTCGCGAATTTCGCGAAACTCCTTCGGGCCCTTAATCAGCGCTCGCTTGCGGCGTTCTTGCTCTTCTGGCGGCACCGAGAACGAACACATCATGAAGGCGAAAGGATTTGGAAATGGTCCACGGCGTGGCCATGGGCGGGCGGAGAAAACTGGAATGCTACGGCGAACTTAAAAGGGGGTAATTTAGAGCGTCTCATCCTAATCACCGGCTGAGTGTATCGCCTCTCGCTTCGGGCCGAAGTGACGTTGCCCACAAGTTTTCGCTTTGACCGATTAGGAGGCGCTGCCACGTTCTATCTGGTCAAGCCACCGGTGAATGCGTTCGATGTCGGCGCCGCCCACGCCCGCAGCCAGTGGATCCGTCCATTGAGGGAATACTCACCATCCATACGCCGGACGTTGTAGCCGAGGCGTTGAGCTCGTTGGTAAAAGAGCGCTTTCGTCGTCTGTCATCAACACGATTCCGTTCGAGCTGATGTCGATCCACGATTGATGAAATCATGGTGGCTCGGCAGTCCAACTGTTGCGCGTCACAGGAATGCGGTTCGTGGATGCCGGCGACGACCCGGATGGCTTACTCTGACGGTTAGCAACAGAGCGTTGTCGAAAGGATCAACGATACCGTCAAGCGGGGTTTGGCAGAACCCGCAATTCAATTGATGGTTTTCGAAGCCTTGGGAATCAAAATCCGCCTCGGCCTCAGCGCAGACGACGGGGTGACTGCAAGTTGGACAGGGACCTTCACGTGCCCTGGCGAGTCGATTTGATCGTAGGCCCGCAGAGCTGACGAAGTTCGGCATACGGCGACCCTTAGCGATCTGATCGGCCCAGCAGGCTACGCAATTGGTAGCCGCATGGAATACCCCGCAGCTCAATTCTGGTTTTGTTTTCTGAACTTGTTTGTCAGTTGGCCAAACATGCCGAGGAAGCCCCGTTATCAGTTCTTGGCTCATTGCCCGCTCTGCTGAGATGACAAATCTGTCGCGCAGTGCCAGCGCTGTGCACTCAGCCGCGCTTTCTCTCAGGCGAACGCTGATCCCGTAGCGGGCTCAGTTCACCGTCCGGCAGATGTTCCGACCATCGGTAGCCAGCCTCGGCCAGCACTCTTCGTGCTCGCGTTTGGGCTTCGACGCCAGACACCGGTGCCGAAGTCGGGCTTGATCAAGTACATCTCGCCGTCGTACACAAAATCATGCAATGGTCGTTGCATCGAATTGTGAACGCATGGCAGAAACGCATGGCCACTGGCAAATGCATCTCATATCTCCGGGTGAGCACCGACAAGCAGGGTCGCAGTGGTCTTGGCTTAGAGGCGCAGCGAGAAGCCGTGACGCGCTACCTCAACGGCGGCAGTTGGACGCTTGCGGCCGAATACGTCGAGACCGAGAGCGGGAAGCGTGATGATCGCCCCAAGCTCGCAGCGGCCTTGGCACACGCGAAGGCCATTGGTGCCACCGTGGTATTCGCCAAGCTTGACCGTTTGACTAGAAGCGTTGACCTGCTGCGCACGCTCGTCGCAAGCGGCGTGGACCTTGTCTTTTGTGACCTGCCGAATGTCCCACCAGGAGCTATGGGTCGCTTCCTGCTCACGCAGATGGCCTCTGTAGCCGAATTGGAAGCGGGCCTAATCAGCGAACGCACCAAGGTGGCACTCGCCGCCGCGAAGGCTCGTGGCGTGAAGCTCGGCAATCCCAATGGTGCGCGTGCTCTCCGAGGCAAGCAGGTTGGCAACGCCGAAGCCGTGGAGGCCATCAAGCAGAAAGCTGACGAGCACGCGATCAACCTGCGGGCCATAGTGGCGGACATACGTGGCCAAGGGATCACCAGTGTCCGTAAGATGGCTGACGAGCTGAACCGCCGTGGCATCCTGACGCCGCGTGGTGGCGAGTGGCAACCGACGACGGTTGTGCGGCTGTTGGCCCGATTGAGCGGGTAGATCACGGAGGCCGCATGGAACAGGTGTTTACAGCGCCGACAGTCAAGGAAGCTAACCGAAAGGCTGATCAATGGTTGGCGCAACAAAAGGACGTTCGTGTAGTAGGCCGCTCACAAACGTCAGCAAGATGGGGCTCATCGCCCTTCGTTGAGGGAGCCGAATGGACGGTGAGGATAACCTATGAACACCTTCACTAAGAAGAGCTAACCGTCCTGGCGCTTGGGACGACCCGCTGTGCGCCGACGATGAAGCTCAAGGTCGAGGCGTACAAGCAGCGGTTGGCGGCGACGCCGCTTTGATAGGCCAGATGAGGAAGCCGCGCCAGTACAGCTACCCGATGGCCGCCGAGGGAGGGCTTTGCCCCTGAGTTTCGAACGAGGACAAACTGAGCTCGTTGTTTTCCAGCACGGGCACGACGTCGCTTGTTCAATACTTGGAACACAGCGAGCGCGGAAGACGGCTCGTCAATAGTGCAAGCGAAGTTACGAGCACGGTCGCCGCGTTTGGGATCGCGGTGCTCGGGCCGCCGCTCACGAACCTTGCCGATAAGTAGCGAACACTACGTCATCACGGTCGATGACGTGATCGCGCTTCACGAGGGTAAAGTCCGCCAGTTCGGCGCCTCCAGGGAATCCGGGATCGCAGGCTGCCGTCAGCAGGCTAACCACTAAGTAATATTCCTCGATCGAAGAGAAGGGTGCCGCACTACTGGAATTGCTGGCCTGCAATCACGGCTTCATCGACGGCAACACGCGAACGGCCTTGCTCCCCCTGTAGTGCGCAGCGGCCACGGCCTGCCGCAAGCCGCATCGCTGAATGCGGAGGCTGAAAGTTGGTGCTCGACTTGATCGAGCACCGCATCAAGTTTGACGATCCGCCGCTTGGCTCAAAGGGCGGTCGTGCCGGTAGAGGTAGATTAGCCAACTTTAGTTCTGCGGCGCAGTGGGCCGTCATTCTCAGCCTTGCCGCATATCTTTTGCGGCGATATCCTGTGCGATGCCGTGAGTCTCCGGCGCCGGGTGCGCGCGGAGCAGTCCGTTGCCCGGTTCAAACCATGCCTACCGCGTTTTGGGCGACAAGCCTCGTCGGCTTCACCGATCTGAACCAGGAGCTTGCGCCGGAGCGAACAGTCGACTTCCTCAACCGCATTTTCTCGACCTTCGATCGGCTGGCCGACGAGGCGGGCGTCGAGAAGATCAAGACCATCGGCGACGCGTACATGGCCGCGGCGGGCGTGCCTGAGATGCAGCGCGATCATGCGGCTCGGATTGCCGCGCTCGCTCCCCGCATGCTCTCGGCAGTCGCCGATATTGCCGAAGCCGTTGGCCTGACGCTTGCGGCGCGCGTCGGCATGTACACCGGTCCAATCGTTGCCGGTGTTATCGGCACCCACAAATTCGTCTACGATGTGCGGGGCGACACGGTGAACACCGCGAGCCCATTCACTGCCGGGTCGTATTCAGCTTTCAGCGGCAACGCGTGCTGCATTGGGCGATGCTTTCGCGATCGAACGACGAGGCGTGATCCAAATCAAAGGGCATTATGGAGACGTTTTTTCTCGGTGCTGAGTGCTCCTAGAGGTAGCTTTAGTTCCGAGGGGCTCCGGTATTTGGTATGTCGTAGTTTTCGTGCGCCAAGTAGCCTTCGTCTCGCTACGCATCGCGACATGCGGGTCAGTCCTGACGCTAGGTCGCGCCGCATACGGAAGTGAAGAAGCGTGGGAAGCCGTAGTTTCGGCGCCTTGCGGCCAGCTATTCGCGTTCAGGCGCTATGTCCGACGTCCGCCCCGCGTTCGGTTCTCTGATGCTGACCGCGCGCACCGGATCCGGCGAACCCAACCTCGGCGGCAACCTGATGCTTGAAAGCATCTCCGCCGCCGTGATTGGCGGTGTCAGCCTGCAGGCCGGCGTCGGCGGGCATCATTCCGGCCATTCTGGGCTCGATCTTCGTCGCCATGCTGTCCAACGCCATGGACCTTCTCGAAGTCGGCGGCTACGTCCAGCAAATTCTGCCCGGCTGCGTGATCATCGGCGCCTAGCGCTTTGGAGCGTTTCGAGAGTTCAATAAACCACACATCCGCTTTCGCTAGAGTGCGGTGCTTGGGGGTCCCCAAATCAAAAGTAACCGCTCAATCGCAGTCTCTCATTGTCAGATAACTCAATTCGTCTAGCCGGCGTGTATCGCGCGCGGTATTGATTTATCAGCGCGCGGGCTTCATCCGCTCTCTTGTAAGCCTCACTGACGTCACCAGTCTCGAAAGCGTTAAACGCCTTCTCGTATGTCGTCAAAGCTGCACAAACAATTTTGGGTAGGCCACAGCCAGCACAAGGTTCCATCCCAGGCCCCACCGTCAACCTTCCAACTGATCGGAAGGTATAGCAATAGCTTTCAAGTCAAGTCTGGGACAGCTCTAAATTGCAGTCCTCGTGCGGGCAGCTTTTGAATTTGGTTGCGGAATACCGCTTATTGAGGGGCCACGGCTGCAGCCAGAAATGACGCCTGCAACGTCACGCATCGCGTCAGTCAATGCGGGAAGGTCGCTTGAATGGGCGGGCGGCGCGTCTCGAACGCCGCCGGAGATCTGAAAAATGTGTTTGCCAGCAAACGGCGGACTGAAGAAAATTCTCCTGGGGTTGTCTGCCAAATTTTCCCGGCGCGCTGAGCAACAGCGGTATCAGCCATACCGTGCGTTTTTATTGATCAGACCCCCCCAATTTTGGGGGGTGCGCAAACCACACGGCTGTGGAAAGCTTAGTTTTCGAAAGGATTTATTAACCTTAATACAGAGGGCGCTATGTCGTTGTTTCATGAAGACAATCACGATTATTTCGACATAGACCGCCTCGAAGAGGCAGCGAGGGATATAATATCGAGTTTGTCGTTGATCTGCCGCTGCCGCGACGGTGATCGCGCTGCGGCGATCGCCCTGAGCCGGGGCTTCTGGCCATTCACGCGCGACTTCGAGAAGGCGATCGACCGTCGTGCGAACTCCGCTAATCTTCCGCGGGCGCCACTCTACGCAAAGTTTGGTCGCAACAAGTCGCGCGAGACGCTGGCTGGCTCCGCGCGAACCATTCGCACCCTGCGCGACAGCGAGATCGCCGGCGTCTTCGAGGAGGCGCGCGCTGGCCTGCTCGACATGCAGAAGGACGAGTTTCGGCACTCCAAGCACTGGGAGGCCGACGCCCGTAATCTCGGCCTGAGCTACGAGATGCTCCAGGCCGGGCAGACGCTTCCGCTCGTGCAGCGCCTGATCGACAAGACGTCGGCGGACGACCTCGTTGTCTTCTTCGCCGGCGCGCTCGCCTCGACCGAGTTCATCGCCGAGGCGCTCGCTGAGATGCTGGCGACGGCGCCGGGCTATACGCGCCTGTTCGACAGGCGCCGGGCGATCTGGATGGAGGTCCACACGGTTCCGCACGACGGCGAGCCGTCGCACGAGGACATCGTGATGGACTTCGCCCGCGCCTACGACGAGTTCGGCTCGCCGCAGCGCATCGAGGATCTCGTGATCCAGGGGCTGGCGCTGTTCGGCGCCGCCGCCGACGAGGTCGAAGCCTATTACGACAAGCAGATATCCGTCGCGGCATAGGCGGGCAGGGCGGGCCCGGTGGCGGCCGACTAGGCCGTCAGCTTGCGGGACCGGGTCGGCAGCGACGGCTGCCACTTGGCGGCGCCCTTGAAGCTCGCGTCGAAGGGTATGGGCTTGGCAATGCCGTAGCCCTGCCCGTAGTCGACGCCGATCTCCCGCAGTGCCTCGGCGATCGCCTTAGTCTCGACGCACTCGGCGATGATCCGCTTGCCCATGACGTGGCCGACGTGGCTGATCATCTCGACCATGGCGCGGTCGGCGCGGTCGCGCAGCATTCCCTTGACGAAGCTGCCATCGATCTTGACGAAGTCGATCGGCAGCTCCTTCAGGTAGTTGAAGGACGACATCCCGGATCCGAAGTCGTCCAGCGCGAAGGTGCAGCCGAACGCCTGCAGTGCCTGCACGAAGCGGCGCGCGGCGTTGAGATCCAGGATCGCGCTCGTCTCGGTCACCTCGAAACAGATGCTCTCCGGCGGAATGCGGAACTCGGCGAACGCCGCTTCCAAGAAGCTCAGGAAAGCCTCGTCGCCGATCGTCGGGCCGGACAGGTTGATCGCGCAACAGGCGATCTGCTTGGCGCGGGGCGTCGCCGCGCGCTCCTTCAGGCAGAGGAAGGTCTTGCGGACGACCCAGCGCTCGATCTGTTTGATCAGCCCGAAACGCTCGGCCGCGGGCAGGAAGCTCGCCGGCAACACGATCTGGTCGGACTCGTCGCGCAGGCGCAGCAGGATCTCTACATGGAGGCCCGACGCGTCGTGCTCCTTCAGCTTGACGATCTCCTGCGCGTAGATAGAGAAGCGATCCTCGTCGAGCGCGTGCTGGATGCGCTGCACCCAGTTCATCTCGCGGACGCGGTTGCTCAGGTCGAGATCCTGTTCGCGGTGGATGTGGACCCGGTTGCGGCCCTTCTCCTTAGCCATGAAGCAGGCGACATCGGCCGCCCGCATGATGTCGTCGCGCGAGACGTTGCTCGTCGGGTCATGCATGAGGCCGATGCTCGCCGTGACGCCGAACCGGCGGCCGTTGCAAATGAAGCTGACGCGCTCGACCGCGGCGCGCACGCGCTCGGCGAGCAAGAGGGCCTGGCCGATGTCCTTGTTGCAGAGGAAGATGCCGAACTCGTCGCCGCCAAGGCGCGCGAGCACGGCGTCCTCGTCGAGCACCGCCTCGAGGCCCGGGCAGATGAGACGCAGCAGCTTGTCGCCGGCCTCGTGGCCACTAGTATCGTTGACGATCTTGAACTGATCGAGATCGACGAACATGACCGTCCGGGAAGACGGCGCCCCGGTGCGCGGCGGCCGCATCGACCGTCCCAGGCTCTCCTCGAACGCCCGGCGATTGAGCAGCCCCGTCAGTTCGTCGTGCGAGGCCTGCCACGCGAGCTTGCTCTCGATCTGTCGCCGCTGCGCCAGGACGCGTCCGACCCGCCAGACGGTCAGGCAGGCCAGCACGCCGGCCAGCGCGAAATTGGACAGCATCAGCAGCGATTCGACGAGCCGCGCCCCGGCATTAAGGGCATTGGAGAAGGCGTTCGTCTTTGGGGTGATCTCGTTGTCGATCTCGACGAGGCGCTCGCGCAGCGCCGCAGCTTCGGCCGGCGTATGGACCGTGCTTGCGGTCTCGCCCATCCGCTCGATCTCGAGGATCGGAAGATCCGTCTCCTTCCAACGCGCGATCGCCTCCTCGAGATAGGAGAAGCCGCGGAAGTTGCGGAACATCCAGATCACGCTCGTCAGGTCTTCCGGCGGATTGCCGGCCTTTTCCCAGGCCCTGCGGGCGGCGACCCTGTCCGGTGGCCGTGCCTCGAGGTGCTGACGGCCCTTTCTGTACTCGAGCGGGACGGCGATGGTTCGCCGGAACGCGTCGAGGTACTTCTGCTCGTCCGTGTCAAGATAGAGGTTGAGGAAGTAGATCGCCTCGTGCTGGCCCTTCGACCAGAGGCTCTCGCCGGTGACGAGGGCGCGTGTGGCGGAGAGGACGTAGACGCTGAAGCCGCCAACGGTCATCTGGATTAGGATGACAACGACGAAGGGCCACGCCGAAATCATCGGATGGCACCTTATCGCTTTCCACCATTTGAACCGACGCGACAGCATTGGGGACGGGGCCTTCCGCAACGACACCATGGTAATCGGCGTCAGAGTGAAGATTCCGTTGCGTCAGCAGTGCAAGAAAAGTGCTTACTGCGAGTTTCCCCCGAAACGCGTCCCGTTCGTACTACAAAGTTAATGGACGATGAGCCTCTACCCGTTCCTGGCCCGATCAAGCGGAGAGCTTCCGGCCTTATGAACTCGCCAATTGCGGCGGATTGAGCTGCAAAATCAAGGGCGTCAGTTACCCCCGAGCACCGTGAGGTCGCTCGCATTAGTCCAGTCGCTACGCCTCAATCTTGGCGCGGGCAACGGCGATCGACAAGACTAATGTGTGTTGAGGCATTCGTCGCGGAAGCGACCGTTGGAAGATTCCACGTAGCAATTCTCGATTGCCTGCCCGGCATACTGGAGTCCAGAATGTTGCCGTGGTGATAGCCCAGTGATCGAGCACTCTGGACACCAACTCGGGGCAATGTTCGACCCGAATACACTTCGGTCTCCCGTGGTCTTTGAGAAGCCGCTCAGGCGCGCTCATCATCCAGCGAGCAACAGGCCAAAGCCTACGAGCTACGCGCCGCAACGAGCCTCACTCGTCTTTGGCGTGAGAAGGTGAACGGCAGCGAGGGCATCAAACTGTTAGCTTCGGACTACGGGTGGTTCACGGAGGGTTCGATGCCCGCGATGTTAGGGTTGCAACGGCATTGCTGGAGGAGTCGCAATGACCGAGTGCCACGGCGTGTATTTCAACAAATGATTATGCTTTTTCCTTTCGGTTCAATCGAGCAAGCGTGTGGGTTTTGTTACCTCACGTATTACGCCGAAAAGGCTAGGGTTAAACCGGCGATCTCCTACACACTTCTTGTCGCCGAAACCGCGCATTAACGGTCGGATGCGGACGAGCTTCACTGGTGTGCCTTAAGGTACTATTGGGGGAACATGCTCAAACTTGTCGAGTCATTAGCTACAAAGGCTGAAAGGGCAAAGTCGACAACCGTCGAATTCTCGCCGCTGCGCGGCACGCACCCAAGGACATGCGACTGGTGCAGGAAGTTTTCCCCGGACCCAAAGGGATGGGCTAGCTACAAAGCAGTGGAGCCGAAGTGTGGCGGTGCATCCAAAATTAGCGGCGACGTATGCGCGGACGTCGAATGCCGATTAAGTATTCAAGCGAGATACAGCGTGCACGTGGGAGAATGAGGAGTTGGCGCCAGTTCGCGGGGTTGTTTCGGCGTACCGCGGAACGCATGCAAGACGTGGCTGAGTTTTCGGCTGCTTCCGCCTAAAGGGGCGGTGTCCCCATAGCGATCAAGCACTCCATTTTACACGTGCGGTGCGGTTTGCGCCGTCTCGATAATTTACGCTTTCATGCCGCGTTTTATCGGCTCTGGCGGCCTCCATTGGGCCCCTGGGCCTTGTTCTGAAAGGGGGCTGCACATCGTGTCCCCAAGGTTTGCCGGCGCCCGCTTGGGCGGACGCCTCTCGGCGTTCCAGACGGGCGTGGTTAGGTGGCGCGGCCTTTTCGCGCGCGACAGCGTTGGGTTGGACGGTTTCGGCCGGCGGCGGCTGCCGCGTGGGCCTCTTGTTTTCGAGGGGCTCCAGCGCGCCGCGCGCATACAGGCGCGGCGAGCGCCCGACAAGCACAATCACCTGCCCAAGCTCGGTGGCGGTGAGCTGTGGCGCGATCTCATCGACGCTGCGCTCGTGCAGCAACAAGACGGCGGCGATTACATCCTGGATACCCGGACGCTGCAGGCCTTTCTGGGCCATCGCTCCATCAACTCCACCACGCGCTATGCCGCGCTGGCGCCGGGAAGGTTCAAAAACATCTGGGGCAAAGGGTAGAACAATGCACCGCATCCCGCCGCAGCCCGTGGGCGTCGAATGCCGTTGAGCACGTTGACGGACTTTGTCGCGGTCTTCGTGGCCGCGGGAGCGATAATCGTGATTGGAATCGCCGTCGTGATCTTGAATACGAGGTCGTAGTCACTGTGGGATGAGCAGATCGTCAACCTGGTCGCAGGTAAACCTGGCAGGCCGAACCGTGCCCGTCCCTACGGAACGAAGGGATGCGTCGGTCGGATCATGAGGGCCATGAGGAATGCTCCGAAGGCCAACGGGGCCACCACGAGTACCGCCAGCATGACATAGCGATCTGGAAAACGCCCGCGCAGCGCCCCGAAGAGGCGTCGAGCGGTCGCTTGCAATTCTGGTTTCGCAAGCATGCCACCCCCCAATATTAGGGGATGGACTATAGGCCCATTCCATGAATTTGTCTACGATTCGACATGTCATCGCCGTTTTATGGACCCGCGACCTGAGGGATGGATCGACTGGTCGAATTGGTGATCCGCGCCTCACCGCCTGATGGCCTGTTTGAGCGACGGATCGAACGGCACCCGAACCTAGCGGGATCCGCATCGTGGACATCGCACCCGGTCTTCCACCAGCTCACCGGCAATCCGCTCGGCCTAGCGGGTAATATTTGGACCGATGGGAGTTTGGCCATGCCCAAGTACGTGGCCGTTGTGCTGTTGTGCTTATGGTTGGCCACGACTTTCACGGTGGGTATTTTTGTTGACACGCGTGAACGTGATAAAAAGTGGATCACCCGCTCGTAAGGACGTGCTCATAAAGGCGCCACGCGACTTCTGAAATTCTGGACTGCCGAATCGAGGGCCGCCTTGGCGAATATTGATGCAGGAGAAGAGCAAGGCTTTTCTGGAATCGTTATGCTTGGCGGCATGTCGACGTCGTCCCGGCTGCACGCATCTGCAGCGAGTGGTGATTGGCAGAATTAAGCCTTTGGGCGGCGGACCGAACTGGGAAGTGCTGGCATTCAAACCCGAATTGCCGTCGTTCGCACGCGGCGAAGCCCTAAAGGCCGTCAACCTGGTCCGCGGCATGTATTCTTTAGCGCCGACGGGAAGCTAAATGCCCCTCGGTGGAGTATCGAAATGAACCACGGGCATGACGACGTGACCAACGAGCGTCGCCAAGAGATTAAAGGTACTTGAATGTTGCAAGCAACTCCAGCGGGTGCCGTCGCCGTCGTGTGGCGTTGAGACGCTTGCGGCAATCGCTCGCTCTTACCCTATGTCGGTGTCTATGATCAGCAGGCTTTGAGGGAGACGAGACATGGCGAAAAGGAAGAAGGCTAAACGTGTGAAGGCGAAGCGCCTGAAGGCCAAGCGGACGAGAGCCACAAAGGCCACGAGGAGGGCCAAAACAAGCTTGCGGAAGGCGCGGGTGGCCAAGAAGGCCACTAGGCGCGTGAAGGCCAAGAAGCTGAAACCGGTGAAGGCTAGAAAGGCCAGACGAGCCAAGTTGCAACGTAGAGTGACGAAGAAGAGCCTCAAAAGCATGGTGGCTCGCGACGCGTTCTCCGGCGTAGACGAAACTCCTCCTGTAGAAACACCGGTGATCGATGTTCTTGGACCGCGCGAGTAGTAAGCTAATCGCCGCAACGAAAAGCCCCGGCACAGGGAGCTGGGGCTAGGTCAGTTTGCGCATGAATCTGGAAAGATCGTTGTGGGCGAAGCAAAAAGGAAGCGTTCAGCTACACAAAGATTGATCGCAGAGTTTCCGGATTGCTGCTTCTGCGGTGGGCTACGAAAGAGCGCAACTCGCGAGCACATGCCTCCCACTTCTTTGTTCGACAATTCGCACCGTCCTGACGGCCTCGTCACCGCCTATTTGGGCTCTTTGATTTTTTTCTTGGTGCTCGCCGGCGTTAGTGGTCACGGCGCGCCGTCAATTCCGGCCCGCTTGATGCTGTTGTGCCAACACGCGAAAGGCGGATAGCGCAGCTCCGTACTCCCGATCGGCCGCTTCCCACTCCGGCGTGCCGGGCGTCGTGGCGTCGAGCGCCATCCGGGCGGTCACCACCCGGTCGATCGTTTTCTTCCACTCAGGATACCAAGGCTGGTCTTCGAACCGATTTGGCATGGACTATTACCAGACGCGCCGGCGCTCGGGTGTTTGAGTCTCTTCTGACGAATGCTAACCCGCGTCAAAAGGAGCCGTTCCTACAGCACGAAGGTAGAGGGTAGCTCGCAATTCACAAATGACCGTTGCCCCCGGCCAGCATAAGGTCTGGCCGAGGCCTTCGGCGCACGGCCGATTTGATGTGACATCGGCCAGCAGGCCGTGTTCGCGCTTTTTGGAAATTGACATTAGCGTGGGCCGATGAGGTCGGCCGCTTGCGGCAGCGAAGCGGCACCATGCTGCTTACTCGAGGGGTCGTCGACACTTGCAGGCACACCGCCGCTCGAGCGAAGGTGTTTATGTCGGCTCAGTAGTCCGCTTTTCATGTCGCAGCATCATCCGACGGATTTCTTGATAGCGGTCCCCACCAAGGTAGTCGAAGGGGTACTTCCGCTTCATGCGTAATGCAAACTCCGCCGCCTGTCGCTCGGTCTGCCGCTCAGCTTCGGGCAACGCCATCCACTCGCGAATTATCTCGCGCTCCGCGTCTTTTCTCAGCATTGACGTTCCCGCAGCCCGGCCGCTGAAGAAAATCAACCGATTGCGGCACGCGGATGTCACGCCACTATCGACCACGTTCTGTGCGCTCGCCGACAAAGAGTGGTGGGTAAGCGAAAAACCGGCGCAGCGCGGCGGCCGCGACTGACCGGTGCCGCTGCTCGACTACTAGGGGGAGGGTGTTGTACGGGGCATAAGCGTAGAGCCCACCGTAGCCGAAGCCGCGACGATAACCGCCATAGCCCCCGCCGCCGTGCCAATTGCTGCAGGGGTCGATTGGGCACCTCAACTCCCTCATCGCTGAGCAATGGATCTTTAGATACTGGACCGACAATCACGCGGTTTTTTACGCGGGATCGGCAAACTTCGTGCTAATGCGGCCGCTCGGTCGGTCATGGCCATGAGGCCCCGCGCGTAGCCACGCTACCGCCAAAGCCACACTAAGACCGCAAAGGCGCCCGACAACCACGCGCCGGCCGCTAGGAACGGGCTGATGATCTTGTGCCCTAGCCGATCGCAAGCAAATGCAGACAGTGCAAACGCAAGCGTAATCATGCCGGCAACGATGAGCAGCCGGGTTGTCATCGAGTTCGGAAGGAGCGCGGCAAGGCCTTCCCTTACCGTCCGGTACGTTTGACCTTCCGGCAATTGGAATATTTGAGGGTTCCCTAGCTGAAGCTAAATCGTCGGTCAGTCAGTTTGTCGCGTCTGAGGGGAAACGCCTATGCGAGAAAATTCCGACGGTCAGATCGCGTTGTTTGTCCGCGATGAAAAAACCGGCCGACGTGCATTCAACGCAGAGGCACTCAAGGCCTTAGGGGTGAACCCAACCGACGCGCACGAACGCGGCTACCCTCTGCAGAGCACGTCAAATCTACTCGAGAGTTAGTAGCTTGAGTGCCTAAAACAAAAGGCCCCGCATGCGAGGCCTAAGTCAGCGACAATTCTGGGTCCAATATTGCCTGCACATTTCAATTGCGTCGGGCTGCCTTTCGCTGATGCGATCGCGCCTTCGGTTTTTGTACCTCTGCCCGCGAATCTATTGTGGTAAGCTGCATAATCTCACTCTCTGCTTGCAACCAATTCTTCTCCGCATCTCCACCTTGGGCCGCCCAGATGTGGTACGCGCGCTCACGAACACGAAACATTATGGCCTGATCCATGGGGACCACCTCTTTCGTTTCGGAAGTCCGACTGATCGCCGATTGACGGTTAATAAAGGGTTAAGGGGAGCGGCCGGATTACTCACCCACGGTGTTGCCCGGATCTTCAATCCACCGGCTCGTCCCCCGCGTGTCTCTTGTCGCTCAGCTCAGGACCCACAAGGCGACGAGGGGTACCATCTACTCATCCTGGTAACCGCGGCGGTAGCCGCCCAGAGCTCAAGGGCTGGCGGGCGTGGCCGGTGGCTGTCCGTCCGAATCCGTGGTCTCTGAATCCTTCGAAAGGTCCTGTAAGGCTGCCCTTAGCCGCTCCTTGTTTCCGTCGAGATCGAGCACAGCCTTCCGAAAAGCCGCTATTTTATCTGCGGATGCCCGCGGTTTTGGGCGCTTCCTAATGGTCGCACCGATTTGCTGCGCCAGGGTTGCGGGAAATTTTTCACGCGCTTTTGGCATTGGTGAGGCCGCAGGTCGGGAAACTGCGTCGGTTTGGCGTCGGGTCTATTCGATCACGGGCCTCTGGCAATCAGATAGCCGACAACGACTATGGCCAACCCCCAAAAGAGGCATCCTGCGGCCAACAAAGAAGCCATCCCCCTTCGTCGCCAAACACCCTTGGCGATCTGCGCCTTGACCTGGCCGCGTCGAGCCCTCTGATAATCGGCTGTCGCGGTCGCCTGCGCATGCAGCTGATCGATTATCCGCGCACGCCGATCGTGTGCTTCGCGCTGCTTTCGAAGTGTCGGAGTGTTGCTCACGGCTCTCCCGTCCGACCCGGAGCGTTACAGTGGCCGATGCCCTTGGCAAGCGCAAGATCGAGGCACTCCCCTCGCGGAAAAGCATTTGACTTCTAAATGGGGGCCGATGAAAAGCCCCGGCCAAAGGGGACCGGGGCAAAGTTGGCTATGCTCGTCTATTCAGGCCGATCGCTCCGTGGGAGTCGAATCATCAATGAGATGCGCGGACCGAACTATCATCTGACAGGCGTGTTGCGCGTTCGCTCGGCACGCGCTCCTGATAGTGCTTGAGCACGAACAAGCGCACGGCTGACGATAGATTGCCGAATTTGCGTTCGGTATCGATGCTGGCCACCAACTCGGACAGCGTCTGGCGTCTCTTCGAGGCAATGTCCTTTAAGCCCTGCCAAAAGGGTTCTTCCAAGCTGACGCTCGTCTTATGCCCTCCAACAACGATCGAACGTTTGGCTACTTGCGATTTTTTCATCGGGCCAATCCCCTTAGATGCTTAGGTCGGCACCAAAGACAAAGCCGAATCAGGGTATCATTTTCCTGGAAGAGAGCGAAAAGCGCAACTTATAGTTAGATGCCGCCGCAAACAAAAAGGGCGGCCGAAGCCGCTCGCGGTGTAGCTCGCCGCAACGAAAAAGCCCCGGCCAGACGGGGACCGGGGCGAAGTTTAATGGAGCACCTGCGGAGAGTTCGTGGAGGAGAAACACCCCGCCAGCGATCGCTAGCGCGCAAACGACGTGCCAGTCGCAGAAACGCGACGCGAGCGTCGGCCCGACAACGAAAACCCGGCCAGATGAATATGACCGGGACCCTTCCGAGTCTGAGTGGCTTGGGGGGCTTCTCACCCTACCTATTCAGGCCGAACGCCAAGCGGGTGTTAATCGGACAAATCAGTTTCAATGACGTCAGATGGCTCAACGAGAAGCCAACGACAGTCCCATGCTGAAGGCTTTCTGACGCGTTGCACCTTCAGATCGCTTCAAGGTTTTGGCGATGCGTCCGGCATGTGTCTTCTTCCGTGCGAGCGTCCGCACAACGGCCTTGCACTCATTAAAAAGGGGCGCCGCTGTCCGACAGTCTGTTCAAAGAACAGCGGCGCGCTTGGGGATGGCCGTAAGCCATCACGGGAGCTCACCATCGGCATCTTCTAGCCATGGGGGGCCGTTCACCACCGGCATCGTCGTTGCCATGGCGTTGCCGTCCGCCACTGCTAGCTTCGCCGCAAGGTGGACCGCGCCGCGAACTGCCGCGCCAAAACAAACGCCTGCCAATGCCGAGGATAATGATGCTATCTTAATCCGTGGCGCGGGGCCGGGTGGCCACCCGTAACACCTCCTACTACCGCCGAGGTGCTGCCCCGCCCACTCTTCCGGCGGTGGCGGTGGGTACAATGCCTGCGAAACGGCGCCGGTACCACGGCGAACTTGCGGCTCCAATTGTTTTGGCCGCGCCGGCCAGCTTTGAGGGGGCGGCCACACCGAAGCGGGTGGAGAATTACTGGCGCGAATATGAAAAACATCAGCGCAAGACGGAGCGCCTTATAAAACAGCGATTGTCAGAAAAGCTTGGGCTCCTAATGAAGCACTATGGGATTGCCGATCAAAACGATATGGCAGGGTTGGCGATTGCACTCGCATTCGCGCACGTTCCGGGCTTCCAGCTACTACCGGAGACGAGGAAAAAAAGGGGTCGCAAACGCCGTTGGGACGGAACGCGATATCAGGAGCTGTTTGAGACGGTCGAGACTCTGAAATCGAAGCATGGCTTTACGGATAAAAAAGCCTTGTCCTTTATGGCGAACAATGAGCGGTACGCGGCCGTTTGGGGGCCGCCGCCTTATCACAAGGCGTCCAAACAACAGTGGATCGAGACGTTAGAGAGCAGGCTTCAGGATGCCAAGCGGTACGTCCGCCGCAATGAAAAACTAAAGACGATAGACGGGAACACCATCGACGCGGAGCTCCAAGAGATATTCCGGAAATTGTAGGACCGGGCTTTTTCCGGAACTCCAATTACGCTTGATGGCGACAGTTGGAGCATTCGGAGGCGTTATGCGGCGTCCTTCTACTTTCAAGAAAGGTGATCTTGTCCGTCTCGTGCACGCCGTACAGGCCGCGGGGCTATCAGTACGTCGGGTCGAGGTCCGGCCGGATGGCGGCATGATTGTCGTCGTGCCCGGTGGCCCCGGCGAGGTCGACAACACGGCGGAAGCAAACAGATGGGCTGACCCCACTCAAGAGTTAGATGAACTCGACGTCGAGCTTGCGGAATTCAACGCGCGCCATGATCAAGATTGAGCTGAAAGGAATTGCAAAGGTCACGGCCAAGGGCCGTACGTATTGGTACGCGTGGCGTGGTGGACCACGGCTTCGCGGTCAGCCGGGATCATCGGAGTTCATGGCCTCCTATTATGAGGCGGTGGAAAGTCGGCGAGTTTCCGATCCCGGACGTTTTCGCTCTCTGGTCACGCTTTACAAGGCGAGTCCTGATTACCAGAGGTTGGCCCCTTCGACCCGACGCAATTGGGCTCCATGGCTCGATCGCATCTCCGAATATTTCGGCGGCTTGCGCATTGCGCAATTTGATCGCCCCGAGAAAATTAGGCCGGTGATCCGCCGCTGGCGCAACCGATGGATCGACAAGCCCCGCGCCGCTGACTATGGGATGCAGGTGTTGTCGCGCGTGCTATCACACGCCGTCGATCCGCTCGGCAAGCTCGCTGGCAATCCATGCGAAGGCATAAAGCGGCTCTACAGTACTGATCGGTCTGAAATCATTTGGACCAATGCGGACATCGCGCGTCTTAAGCGCTCCTGCACGAAGGAGATCGCTCACGCCGTTGACCTTGCTGCAGCCACCGGCTTACGGCTCGGCGATCTATTGCGCCTTTCGTGGTCGCACGTGGACACTGTTTCCGGCAGCATCACCATCACCACCGGGAAGAGCAAAACTCGGCGCGAGGCGATCATCCCATTGTACGATGGTCTAAAGAGCGTACTGGCCGGCATCCCGAAGCGGTCGACTACTATCCTGACCAGCACCCGTGGCCGGCCTTGGACGACGAACGGCTTCGGCTCGTCGTTCAACAAGGCGAAGGTTGCTGGGGGCATGTCAGACAGCAATCTGCACTTTCATGATCTGCGTGGTACGGCGGCCACCCGATTCTATGTTGCCGGCTTATCGGAGCGGGTCATTGCCGAAATCATGGCCTGGGAGGAGGGGCACGTTGCAAGAATAATCCGCCGGTACGTGGACCGGAACGCGGCGACCCAGGCCGTAATCCGTCAACTCAACAGACAGAGAACGTAACGTGCAAAACCTTCAGCAAAACCGCCTGGAGGAACCGGCTCTAAGTATTGGAGCGGGCGATGGGAATCGAACCCACGACACTCAGCTTGGGAAGCTGATGTTCTACCACTGAACTACGCCCGCGCGGGCCGCAGAATAGCGAACACACACGCTGCTGAGCAAGCGGCTCCGCCGTAGCCCGGATGAGCGCAAGCGATATCCGGGAATTGCGCCGTGCGACGCGCGGCGATTTTCGTTCGGCCGATGATGGAGCGAACCGGAGATGAAGTCCGAATTCCGCGCGCCGCCCCCCGTTGCCTCCACTAAGAAGGTTCCGGTTTTCGCATCGCGCCGGGAGAACACGATGTTGAGCGCTGCCGCCAACAAGACCTACGGAACCGTCGCCGCGGAGCGGCGCAGGGAGATGAGCGGCGGCGACTTTGTGCGCGGGCTTGTCGAGGGCACGCTGCCGCTCAACACCATCGCCCGCACGCTCGGTTATGACGTGAGCGAGGTGACGGACGGGCGCGTGGTCGTCACCGCGACACCGACTGGTGCGCTGCTGAATCCCGCCGGCACGGTGCATGGCGGCTTCGCGGCGACGCTCCTGGATAGCTGCATGGGGCTCGCGATCTGGTCGACCCTGGAAAAGGGTCTCGGCCAGACGACGCTGGAATTCAAGATCTCGCTGGTGCGCCGATTACGCCCGAGACCGGGCTGATCCGCGCCGAAGGCATCGTGCTCAACCGCGGCCGCCGCGTCGGCACCGCCGAAGGCCGCATTACCGATGGCAACGGTCGCCTGCTCGCCCACGGCACGACGACCTGTTTGATTTTTGAGGGGTGACGAGCTGCGAGCTTATCCTGCCCCGCGAAGCGGGGAAGGGGGACCACTTTGCGCAGCAAAGTGGTGGAAGGGGCGAGGGCGCTTGCTTCGACGTGGCAGAAACTACGGCACCGCTGCGCCCCCTCCACCATGCTGCGCATGGTCCCCCTCCCCCGCTTCGCGGGGGCGGATGAAGGGCGGCGCGCGCTCGGACTGTTGGAGCGGATGCGTGAGGCTGTCCGCGGTACTTCTTATGCCCGCCCGAACTGCTTGCGCAGTTCGAGCTTCGCCTGCTCCAGCGTCCTTCGGCGGCTCGCCGGCAAATTCTTGCCGGCGCGGTTGATGTAGAAGACCAGCATCGACAGCGCCGAGCGATAAGGCTCGGCCTTGCGCCGGTGGCTTTTTTCCGCCGAGCGCTTGAGCGACGCCGCGATGCGTTTGGGGTCTTTCAGCTTGAAGACGCCGCCTTGCAGGTCGAGCGCGTCGCTCTCGCGGGTGACGCGGCCCGACCAATAGCGGCCCGCAGTGCGCTTTTTGGTCGAGGCGCTGCGCGTCTTTCTCGGCGCCGATTTGCGTCGAGCGTTCTTTGTTGCGGCTGTGCTGCGGGGTGCGGTCTTGCGGCGCGTTGCAGTTGGAGCCATGCGGTCCTCTCGCGGTGCTTCCTTGACCCTTCGCGTCCATCAACAAAACTACCGGAGGAACGCTACGGTTCCGCGCGTCGGGCGCGCTTCAACTCGCCTTCTCGATGCTTGAGGTCGCCACCGTGCCATCGGAATCGAACACCGCGACCCCCATGATCGGATCGATCGGCGTTTCCCACGGCTTGTGCGCCAGGGTGCGCTGCGTGTCCGCGTAGCCGGCTTCCCAGCGCCGCTCGATCGCCTCGGGCGAGAAATCGATGTCGCGGAGATAGTCCTCGTGCTCGAGTGGCGCGGCGTTGAGGCGGATGATGTGCATCAGCGTGCCGCATCCATAGCCGGCGATCTCTTTCACCTCCGGGGTCTCGCGCTGCGCCTCCGGCATCATCCGCACCAGCTCCCGCACCATGTGGCGGAGCTGATGAATGTGCTCCTGGCGCGGGATGTGGCTGTCGGCGCGGCTGGCGAACGCGATGTCCTTCTGCCGGCTCATCACTTGCAGCAGCGATTCCGGCTCCGGTCCGGCGATCGGAAAAACCTGCACCGAGAACACCACCGAGTCGTGGCGCGGATTGTCGTCGAACACCACCTCGACCGGCGTATTCGAGTAAAGCCCGCCGTCCCAGTAAGGATCGCCGTCGATGCGTACCGCCGGAAAGCCCGGCGGCACCGCGGCGGAGGCCAGCACATGATCGAGCCTGATCGGCATGGTGCGGCTGTCGAAATAATGCATCTTGCCGGTGCGCACATTCACCGCGCCGACCGTCAGCCGCGGCTTCAGCGTCTTTACCCGCTCGAAGTCGACCAGATCCGCCACGGTCTTGCGCAGGCCGTCGGTGGTGTAGAAGGCCGCGTGCTCGACCCCGACCAAAGCGTTGGGGCCCCAGGCCACCGCGCCATTCGGTGAGAAGTAGCCCGGAATGCCGCCCAGGATCGTATTCCAATAGGCCGCCGCATGGCCGACGAGATTGCCCCACGGCGTGTCGCTCCAGGGCGGCCGGCTCTCGATCCCCTGCCAGAAGGCGCGCAAGCGCGGCAGCCGGTCGGCCGGTTCGTTGCCGGCAATGATCGCGGCATTGATGCCGCCGATCGAAGTGCCGACCACCCAATCCGGCTCGATACCGGCCTCATGCAGGGCCGCATAGACCCCGCCCTGATAGGCGCCGAGCGCGCCGCCGCCCTGAAACACCAGCACCACCTGGCCGGGCATTTTCGGCGGCTTCGTTTTCGTTAATGATTTTGCGGGCCGATGAAGCACATAATCCATGGAGCATCTCCCCGTCCGGCCAAGCGAACGGTTCTGGCGAAACGATAGTTCCTTAATTTGGATACTGTGCGGGGCGACAACAATATTCTCGCAACCGGCGGCGCGGCGGATGGCTCGGCTCGACTTTTGGCCGCGATCCCGCTAAGCGGGCCGCGCCAGCAAAATCGGGCCTTTGTCGAATGGAACATCGCTTGCCACGCCGTGCTGCCTGCCACGCTGCATCTGCGGGCGCGAAGGCTTCGCGCGCGCACGCGCGCGCCGTCGTCCGCCTTGGGCGCCGGGCCATCTGGCTTGCTGCCGGCGTTATTCTGCTCGCGCTCGCAGCGCCGCAGCGTCCGGCTACGGCCGCGTCCGCCGGCGATGCGGTGGCCGCATCGCGCGCCGTCGTGCTTCCGGGCTTCTGGGACCCGCGCCACCGTCCGGAGCGGCCGGACCTGTCGCGCATCCAGACCATCCGCTTTCTCACCGACGTCGATTATCCGCCCTTCGATTATACCGGCCAGGACGGCAATCCGGCCGGCCTCAATGTCGATCTCGCCCGGCTCATCTGCGAGGAAATCAAGGTCAGTTGCACCATCCAGGCGCGCTCCTTCGATTCGCTGCTCGATGCGCTCGACGACAATCGCGGTGATGCGGTGATCGCCTCGATCGCGCCCACGGCGGATACCCGCCGCCGCGCCGATTTCACCGATCCCTATTACCGCACCCCGGCGCGCTTCGTGGCGCGGCTCGATTCGCCGATCACCGATGTGCTGCCCGAGCGTCTTGAAGGCAAGAAGATCGCGGTCGTCGCCGGCACCGCGCACGAAGCCTATCTCAAAACCATGTTCACCGAGGCGCAGGTGCGCGCCTTTCCGGATGCCGAAGCCGCCCGCAAGGCTTTGCGCGACAAGGAGGTGGATCTGTTGTTCGGCGACGGCATCGCGCTCGCCTTCTGGCTCAACGGCGCGGATTCGGAAGGCTGCTGCAGCTTCCGCGGCGGCCCGTTTCTGGAAAGCCGCTTCTTCGGCGAAGGTGTCGGTATCGCGGTGAAACGCGACAACGATCTGATGCGCCAAGCGCTCAATTGGGCGCTGTTTCAGCTTTGGGAAAAAGGCACGTTCACCGACTTGTGGCTGCGCTATTTCCCGATCAGCCCGTTTTGACGCTGCCTGCGATGCAGATGCAAAATATTTTCGTCATTGCGAGGAGCGTCAGCGACGAAGCAATCCAGCTTCCCGCGCAAGCCAACTGGATTGCTTCGCTAACGCTCGCAATGACGATGGGGCTGGTTCGGTCAAAAATAATCCGGCTCTAGCCGTTCATATCCGAAGAAACAAACAAATGACGACAATGACCCCCGAAGATGCATCGAATATACGCGCGCTCGCCGAGCAGTCGAACGCCTGGCCGTTCGAGGAAGCGCGCAAAATCGTCGCGCGCTTAAAGAAGCATCCGAAGCACGAAGTCATTTTCGAAACCGGCTACGGCCCCTCCGGCCTGCCGCACATCGGCACGTTCGGCGAAGTGGCGCGCACCACCATGGTGCGCCACGCCTTCCGGGTACTCACCGACGACAAGGTGAAGACCCGCCTGATCGCCTTCTCGGACGACATGGACGGCCTGCGCAAGGTGCCCGACAACATCCCCAACAAGGAATTGGTGGGGCAACATCTGCACAAGCCGCTCACTGAGGTTCCGGACCCGTTCGGCACCCACAACAGCTTCGGCGAGCACAACAACGCGCGGCTGCGCGCGTTTCTGGATCAGTTCGGCTTCGACTACGAGTTCATGTCGTCGACCGCCTGCTACACCTCAGGCCGCTTCGACGACGCGCTGCTTAAGGTGCTCGCCCATTTTGAGCAGGTGATGGCGATCATGCTGCCGTCGCTGCGCGAGGAGCGCGCGCAATCCTATTCGCCGTTCCTGCCGATCTCGCCGCGCACCCGCGCCGTGCTGCAAGTGCCGGTGATCGCCCACGACGCCAAGGCCGGCACGATCACTTACGAAGATCCCGACAGACACGAGCAGGTGACGACGCTCGTCACCGGCGGCCGCTGCAAATTGCAGTGGAAGCCCGATTGGGCGATGCGCTGGGTGGCGCTCGGCGTCGACTACGAGATGGCCGGCAAGGATTTGATCGATTCGGTGAAGCTCTCCGGCGAGATCTGCCGCGCGCTCGGCGGCGTGCCGCCCGAAGGCTTCAACTACGAGCTTTTTCTAGACGAGACCGGCCAGAAGATTTCAAAGTCCAAGGGCAACGGGCTCACCATCGAGGAATGGCTGCGCTATGCCAGCCCCGAGAGCCTGTCGGTGTTCATGTATCGCGAACCGAAGGCGGCGAAGCGGCTCTACTTCGATGTGATCCCGCGCCACGTCGACGAATATTATCAGTTCCTCGACGCCTATGGCCGGCAGCAGCCGCGCGAGCGGCTGTCGAATCCGGTCTGGCACATTCATTCGGGCGCGCCGCCCACGATCGACAATCCGGTGCCGTTCGCGATGCTGCTGTCGCTTGTCACCGCCTCGAACGCGGAAAATGCCGACACGCTCTGGGGCTTCATCGGCCGCTATCGGCCCGGCGTCACCCGCGACAGCCACCCGCATCTTGCCCGGCTCGTCGATTACGCCATCCATTACTTCCGCGATTTCGTGCTGCCGGCGAAGAAATTCCGCGAGCCGAGCGATGCCGAGCGCGCCGCGCTCGGCGACTTGCGCGATGCGCTGTCGCAACTGCGTCCCGAAGCCGACGCGCAGGAAATCCAAGATGTGGTCTATGAGGTCGGCCGCCGCGAGCCGTTTCTCGATCACAAGAAGAAAGCCAAGGACGGCAAGCCGGGTGTATCGCTGGATTGGTTCAACATGCTCTATCAGGTGCTGCTCGGCCAGGAGAAGGGCCCGCGCTTCGGCTCCTTCGTCGCCGCCTACGGCATTCAAAACACCGTCGACATGATCGACGGCGCACTCGCCCGCTCGGCCTAATCAAAAACAACTCCTCGCGAAATCCATAATAGCCTCCCCCTAAAAGGGGGAGGTAGGGTGGGGGTCACGGCCGTGCCGCATGCACGACGTGTTTGATCGAATGTCACATTTGATGGAATGCACAAACGTCATGGCCGGACTTGTTCCGGCCATCTACGTCTTTGTTCCATGCGAGGCGGAGCAAAGCGACGCCGTTCTTCGAACGGCTATGCGCGGGCATGACGTTTCCCGTCGCCGAAATCTAATTCCCGATCGTGCGCACCACGCCGCCGGCGGGCCGCGAGTCGTTGGACGAAAGCTTGGCCTTCTGCCGCACCATGTCGTCGTATTTCGGGAGGCTCGTGAGCTCGCCCTTGGGCACCAGGTGCACGATCTTGTAGCCGCCGTCCTTGAGCTGGTGAATCAGCTCGGGCACCGCCTCGGCGGTGTTGTGATGCAGGTCGTGCAAGAGGACGATGCCGCGCCCGCGCTTTTCAAGCTGCGTCATCACCGATTTGATCACGTCTTCGGGCTTGTGCAGCTTGAAGTCGCGCGAAGTCGATGTCGGCCGAGAAGATCGCGATGTTGCGTTCGCCGAGGTAGGAGACGAGCGGGGGCGGCTTCAGCAGATAGGGGAAGCGGAAGAACGGCGCGATCTTGCCGCCACCACCGGCGATGTGCACCGCGCTGATGCCCATCTCGATCTCGGCTTTCGCTTTCTCGAGATCCTTGGCGTAGGGATTGCGCGCCAGATCCTTGTGCGACCAGGTATGCGTGCCCACCGTCATGCCGGATTCGAGCGCCAGCTTGGTGATCTCGGGATGCCAGGTCGCCGGCTCGCCGACCTCGAAGAAGGTGGCCTTCAGGCACTCATCGGTCAGCGCCTTGATCACCGCCGGCGTATTGGCGAGCGATGGACCGTCGTCGAACGTCAAAATCACTTCCTTGTAGCGCAAGAAATCATATTGCTTGAAAGGCTCGCCGAAGCCGGGTCCGCCGGTCGTGTCGATCTCCACGGTGCGGCCAAGACCCATGGCGTCCGGCTTGTCGCAAGGCGCGGGCGCCTTGTCCTGAACCGATGCATCCGGCGCCGGAGTGTCGGGAGCTGCGGCCGTCTTCAGCGGCTCCGCCGCGCGCCGTAACGCGGCGGCCGTCGCTTGCGTGGTCGATGGGTCAGGCGAACCGGACGTCGCCGGTGAGGACGAAGACGACGCGACGATCGTGATCTTCTGCGCCGCGACCAATCCGCCGGCGCTCAAGCCCAGGATCGCTAGAACTGCCACAATGCCGCCGACGCGCCACATAAGGGTCTCCCGCATTACCGCGTAGCGGTCGCAGTAAGACACGAAGATCCTTTAGCGCCGGCTGAAGCTATTCCCGATCAGTCAAAGCAAAAATGTAAGAAATCTTCGCTGCTTGCGGAGCGTCAATCGATTCAATCTCGATCGATACCGCCTTACCGACCCTCGTGCGTCACCACCGAGCTTGACCCGGTGGTCCATGCTGACGTGCAGCGATCAAAAAATCGGATTGTTGATGCGGCACAGCCGCATGGATTGCCGGGTCATAGGCGAGCGAAAGCGACGCCGTTCTTCGAACGGCTATGCCCGGCAATGACGTGGAGAGGGCGTGGCTGCCTGCGTATTGGCCTGCAAAATTCTTTGTTTGTTCAGCGAAACAAACAGTGCCGCCGCGCCTACTGACTCACCCACACGATGCGCGCCATCCAGAGCACGTCCTCGACGGCGAGCGTTCGGTCCTCGTGCGCGGCGTTGAGCGAGCGCAGCTCGATCGCGCTCGTGCTGCGGTGGTCGAGCTCTTTTGCCATCACTTCGCCGTCGCGTGTTTTCACCACGACGCGGTCGCCGCGGCGCAGCGGCGCCGAGGGGGAGACCAGGATCACGTCGCCGTCGCGATAGACCGGCAGCATCGACTGGCCGGAAATCTGCAGTGCGTAGGCGTGCGCGTCGGCGACTTCCGGGAAGGCGATCTGCTCCCAGCCCTCGCCGAACGGAAAGCCGGCGTCGTCGAAATAGCCGCCGCTGCCGGCCTGCGCGAAGCCGAGCAGCGGCAGTGTCTTTGGCGATGTCCCGCCGCGGCCGTCGCCGGAATCCATTAATCCCACAAAAGCGTCCACCGGCGTTGCTGTCGCCGCCAGCGCTTTGGCGATCGATTCGGTCGAGGGCCAGCGTGCGCGACCCTCGGCGGTCATCCGCTTCGATTTGTTGAATGTCGTCGGATCGAGCCCGGCGCGGCGCGCGAGTCCGGATGCCGACAAACCGGCGCGCTCCGCCAGGCGATCGATCGCCGACCAGATTTGCGCATGGGTGAGCATGGAAAGCCCCCAAAGCCGCCGCACCGATGATAGGAATGATTGCCTGAAGGCTCAAGTCCTGTCACAAGTCGGGTTGCTCAGAACCTTACCAGCAACCCACGCCGCGCGTATTACGCGGATGCAGGAATCGCCGGTCGAGACGCAGGGCAAGAGTTGTGACAACGATCTATAAAATTTGCGGGCAAGCGGCGTGGGAAGAGGCCCAAACTGCCGGGGTATTTGGCGGATCACCGGCCGATCGAAGCGACGGCTTCATCCATTTCTCCACCGCGGCGCAATTGCCGGGTACGGCAGCGAAACATTTCGCCGGCCAACCGGGCTTGATGCTGGTTGCCGTCGACGGCGCGACGCTTGGCGCGGCCCTGCGATGGGAACCGTCGCGCGGCGGTGAGCTTTTTCCCCACCTCTATACCGCGCTCCCGCTCTCGGCGGTGCTATGGACGTGCCCGCTCGCCGACGAAGTCGGTGGCCGCCGTGCCTTTCCGGAGTTGGTCTCGTGATGGCTGCGTTCGAGCGTCTGGTTCGGCCGGTCCTGCACGCGCTCGACCCGGAAGACGCTCACGCGCTCACGCTCAAGCTCTTGAAATTCGCGCCGCGGCTGTCGCACGCCCCTGACGACCCGCGGCTGGCGGTGCGTGCCTTTGGGCTGAATTTCCCCAGTCCGGTCGGGATGGCCGCCGGTTTCGACAAGAATGCGGAAGTGCCGGACGTGCTGTTGCGGCTCGGCTTCGGCTTTGTCGAGGTCGGCACCATCACGCCGCGGCCGCAGGCCGGCAATCCGCGCCCGCGCCTTTTTCGCCTCGATGCCGATGCCGGCGTCATCAACCGGCTCGGTTTCAATTCGCAAGGCGCCGACACGGTGCTGCGGCGGCTTGCGGCGCGCGCCGATGCCGGCGGCATTGTCGGCATCAATGTCGGCGCCAACAAAAACTCGCCCGATCGCGTCGCCGATTACGTGGCCTTGATCGAGCGCTTCGCCTCGGTCGCAAGTTACGTCACCGTCAACATCTCCTCGCCGAACACGCCGGGCTTGCGCAACCTGCATCAGGCCACAGCCCTCGATGATCTCTTGGCGCGCGTCGTCGATGCCCGCGAGCGCGTGGCGCCGAACGCGGGGCCCACGCCGGTGTTGCTGAAGATCGCGCCCGATCTGTCGCTCGCCGAGCTCGACGATGTGGTCGGTATCGCGCGCTCGCGCCGGGTCGACGGCATGATCGTCGGCAACACGACGGTGTCGCGTCCGCCGAGCCTGCGTGAGAAGAAGCTCGCAAGCGAGGCCGGGGGCCTGTCCGGCAGCCCGCTGCTGGCGCTGGCAACGCGCATGCTGGCGGAAACCTATGTGCGAGTGGAAGGCGTCTTCCCGCTGATCGGCGCCGGCGGCATCGATTCCGGCGCGGCCGCGCTTGCCAAAATTCGCGCCGGCGCCACGCTGCTGCAGCTCTATTCGGCGCTGGTCTTTCGCGGTCTCGGTCTCGTTGACGACATCAAATCGGTCCTGCTGCGTGCGCTCGAGCGCCATCGCTTCGACAGCCTTGCCGAACTAGTCGGGGCCGACGCGGCCGCGGTCACGGCCGAGCCTTGGCCGAATTAGCGGACCTTTTTTCCACTGCCACTATCTTCGACCCGCAGCGTGGCCGCACCCGGCGTCGGCGCCAGCACCGGTGGCAAGACCGGGACCAGACGGCGCCGCTCGCGCCGGGTCGGAACGGCGCGATAGACCTGCTTGGTCGCCTCGACGATATGCACCCCGGCAAACGGCGCCGAAATGGTGGCACCGGCGCGTTCCCAGGCGACCGCAGAGCGTAGAAACCAGCCGCGCCCTACCGGCGGCACATACAGGGCTTCCCCCCAGGCCACCGGGGTGAACCAGGTTTCGCGCAACAGATGTGTGAGCTGCGGCCGCGAGTAGGGACGGCCGTGGCCGAACGGTGTGGTGTCGATACGCGCCCACAGCCCGCGCCGGTTCGGCACCACGGCGAGCAGGCGGCCGCCCGCGGCCAGCACGCGCCAGACCTCGCGCAAGAGGCCGACCGGATCGGGCGAATTTTCCAGCGCATGAACCAGGAGCACGCGGTCGACCGCCGCGTCGGTGAGCGGCAGGTCGTCTTCTTCGACCAGCGCAGCCAGCGCCGGTTTGGATGAGGGCCAGCGCACGACGCCTTGCGGCGCCGGCATCAGCGCCAGGCAGCGTTCGGCCTCGCCGCGAAACAGGCCCAGATAGGGCGTGGCGTAGCCGATCCCGAGCACGCGGAACGTCGACGTGTCGTGCCAATGCGCGCGGATGCCGCGGCTGATGAAGCGCCGCGCCACGACGCCCAGGCGCTGAGCATAGAAGTTGCGCAGGTCGACAACGTCCATGGCGCTAAATTACCACGAATTCTGCGGTCGTCCGGTAGCCGCGGCAGCCACCTCCGCCGCG
This sequence comes from uncultured Alphaproteobacteria bacterium, assembly GCA_963818155.1. GTDB lineage: Bacteria > Pseudomonadota > Alphaproteobacteria > Rhizobiales > Xanthobacteraceae > BOG-931. The sequence goes on along the minus strand of CAWFRC010000007.1, from coordinate 491,141 downwards.
ATGGTAAATTCCTCGGCGCGGCTTGAATCGACGGCCGCCGGCCTTGCGGTCGATCATAGGCAGCCCCTACCTTACGGATCGTGACGATGGATTGTGGGCGCGCGCTCGCGACGCGGCGCCGGGATAACCGGGAGTGAACATGCCAGCGCAGACCTATTTATTTCCTTGCCTCAAGGACAATTTCGGTGTGCTCCTGCACGATCCGCAAACCGGCGCCACCGCTTCGATCGATGCTCCGGAGGCGGCGCCGGTCGAGGCCGCCCTGCAAAAAACCGGCTGGCGGCTGACCGAGATCCTGGTCACCCATCATCATGCCGACCACACCGCCGGCGTCGGCGAGCTCAAGGCCAAGCACAAGTGCCGGGTGATCGTGCCGGGCGCCGAGAAGCAGCCGATCGCGCATGCGGATGAGAAAGTCGGCGAGGGCGACACCGTGAAGGTCGGCGGACTCTCGGGCCGTATCATCGACACGCCCGGCCACACGATCGGCCACATCTCCTATTTTTTTCCCGCCGATAAGCTCGCCTTCGTGGGCGACACGCTGTTTTCGATCGGCTGCGGTCGTGTCATCGAAGGCACGCCGGAGATGATGTGGGAATCGCTGCTCAAGCTGCGCGGCCTGCCCGACGATACGCAGTTCTATTGCGGCCACGAATACACCGACGCCAACATCCGCTTTGCCAAGACCATCGAGCCCAACAACCAGGCGCTCGCCGCGCGCGCCGAAGAGGTCAGGCAGCAGCTCGCCGCCGGCAAGCCCACAATCCCGACCACGATCGGGGCGGAGAAAAAGGACAATCCGTTTCTGCGCGCCGATCTTGCTGAGGTCGCGCAATCCGTCGGCCTTGCCGGCAGCCCAGCCTGGAAAGTGTTCGCGGAAATCCGCGAGCGCAAGAATAAGTTCTAGATCGATGTTGTTATATAAAGCCATGCGGGGGTCATGGCCCGACGTGTTCCATCCACGTCTTTGGTTTGGCCGTGGCGCTTCAGGACGTGGATGTCCGCGACAGGCGCGGGCATGACGGTTTTGACACATCGGGGCGCACTCTGATCATGCTCACTGCCGCCGATGTGATCCGGACCCTGGATCTGAAGCCGCATCCGGAAGGCGGGCATTACCGGGAGACCTTTCGCGATATCTCGCTCCCTTTGCCTCCCCCGTTCGCGGGGGAGCGCGGCATCGGCGTCACCCGTGCGGCGTCGACCGCGATCTATTTTCTGCTGGCGCGCGGCGAGCGTTCGCACTGGCATCGCATCGATGCGGTCGAGATCTGGCATTGGCATGCCGGTGCGCCGCTTGAGCTCGACATCGCCACGGCGCAAAGCCGTGAGCGTATCGTGCTCGGCTCCGATCTTGCCGCCGGCGAGCGCCCGCAAGGCATCGTTCCGCCGCACGCCTGGCAGGCGGCGGTCTCGCGCGGCGACTGGACGCTGGTCGGCTGCACGGTGGCGCCGGGTTTCGAATTCGCCACCTTCGAGTTGGCGCCGCCGGATTGGGAGCCGCAATAAAGCCGCTAGATCTATTTGTTGTCGCATGTCCCTTTTCGGAAAACCGGTTCCCACTTTTCCGGGACAGGCTCTAGCGAACGACGTTGGGCTCGCGAATATCGACCGGTAGCGACGCCGGATTGACCGGGGTGAAATTCGCACCGGTCCCGGAGCGGCCCGTATAACTCATGATCCCGTCCTTGGTGGCGACCATATCGCCCGGCCGCAGGGTCGGATCGTTGCGCACATCGAGCGGCGCCAGGCCCATCGCGTCACGTCCGTTGCAGGTGCATTTGTCGATCAGTTGCTTGCGGTAGACGAAGGCGGTGTCGAGGTCGGCGTAGCGCTGGCCGTCCTGTGCCACCGCGCCGCCGATCTCGGCGCCGAAAAACACCTTGGTCTTGCTGTAGGGGCAAATCGCCCGGCAGGTTTCGCCAGGCGTGTCCTTGACCATTTGCTCCATCGGGAAATGGTGGCCGTCGCACAGCCGCACACAATAAGCGACGCCATGGCCGGTCGAGCCGCCGCCTTCGGTGACGCTCTCGCGGCCGAGCGGCGCCGGTGCGATGCGTCCGGGCACTGGCGTCGGAGCCGGATGCTCCTGGGCACGCCATGGCGGCTCCCATCGCCCCGCGCCGCCGAACAGAAAATCAAAAAATCCTTCTTCGGCAGCGGCGGCGTGCGATCCTGCCAGCAGCGCTATTGCCGTGAGCATGATGGTGACAAATAGCGCTGGCCGGGAAGCCGACACCCGCCAGGTCACACCGCTCCGCATGCTACAGACCTTACGCATGACTACTCCGCGCTGGCCTCGACAAGCGACGCAAGTATAGCACGCCACGAGTTCCTTCGCATCTAGAGTTCGAGCGCAAACTGGCGACGCCGGCGTTCCCGCTTGAACGCCAATGAAATCAGAGGCGCCGGCCGCCGCCGCAGGAGACGATGCCCCGCTGGCCGCGGTCAAGCCGTGCAGGCCTCAGGTGATATACTGCCCGCCGTTGGCGGTGAGCGTCGCGCCGGTGATCAGGCCGGCGTCGTCGGAGGCGAGAAACACCACGCAGCGGCCGATCTCTTCCGGCTCGCCGAGCCGGCCGATCGGGATGGTCGGCAGGATGCTTTTTTCCAGCACGTCTTTGGGCACCGCCTGCACCATCTCGGTGTTGATATAGCCCGGCGCGATGGCGTTGACGGTGACGCCAAGGCGCGCGCCCTCTTGCGCCAGCGCCTTGGTGAAGCCGATCTCGCCGGCCTTGGCGGCGGAATAATTGGTCTGGCCGAACTGGCCCTTCTGTCCGTTGATCGAGGAGATATTGATGATGCGGCCGAACTTGCGCGTGCGCATGCCTTCGATCACCTGCCGCGACATGTTGAACAGCGAGCCCAGATTGGTGTTGATCACCGTGGTCCACTGTTCGGGCTTCATGCGGTGCAGCTGCGCATCGCGGGTGATGCCGGCATTGTTGACCAAAATCTCGACCGGCCCGAGATCCGCCTCCACCTGCGTGACGCCGGCCGCGCAGGCTTCGAACGACGACACGTCCCATTTGTAAATCGGGATGCCGGTCTCGGCCTTGAACTTCTGCGCCGCTTCGTCATTGCCGGCGTAATTCGCGGCAACCGTATAGCCCGCAGCCTTGAGCGATTTGGCAATGGCCGCGCCAATGCCGCGGGTTCCTCCCGTCACGAGTGCGACGCGTGGCATGATCTCCTCCCTGATCTCTCTTCCGTCCTCTGCCAGACTTCGCCGGCATCCACCACTTCTAACCCACCCGAAACGTACATGGCCGGGACAGACCCGGCCATGCTGCAGATCAATGTCTTAGAGCGCGATGGCTTTAAATGGAATCGACATCGCGCTCTAGATCTTTGGTGGAGCATGATCCTTTCGGAAAACCGGTATCCACTTTTCCGGATCATGCTCTAGGGTGTCGCGCGCTAGCGCTCCACGCACAAGGCGATCCCCATGCCGCCGCCGATGCAGAGCGTGGCGAGCCCCTTCTTGGCGTTGCGCTTCTGCATCTCGTGCAGCAGCGTCACCAGGACACGTGCGCCGGACGCGCCGATCGGGTGGCCGATGGCGATGGCGCCGCCATTGACGTTGACCTTGTCGGTGTCCCAGCCGAGATCCTTGTTGACCGCGCAGGCCTGCGCCGCGAACGCCTCGTTGGCCTCGATCAGATCGAGATCGTTGACGCTCCACCCGGCTTTCTTGAGCGCGGCGCGCGAGGCCGGGATCGGCCCGGTGCCCATGATCTTCGGATCGACGCCGGCCTGCGCCCATGCGACGATACGGGCGAGCGGCGTCTTGCCCAGCCGGGCGGCTTCGCTCGCCTTCATCAGCACCATGGCGGCGGCGCCGTCATTGATGCCCGAGGCGTTGGCGGCCGTGACCGTGCCTTCCTTGTCGAACGCCGGCTTCAGCTTGGCGATGACGTCGAGCGTGGTGCCGTGCTTGGGATATTCGTCGGTGTCGACGACGATATCGCCCTTGCGGCTCTTCACCGTGACCGGCGTGATTTCGTCGGCGAACCTGCCGGCCTTTTGCGCCGCTTCGGCCTTTTTCTGCGAGCCGACGGCGAATTCGTCCTGCTGCTGGCGGGTGATCTGCCACTGCCGGGCCACGTTTTCGGCGGTGTTGCCCATGTGGTAGCCGTTGAAGATGTCCCAGAGGCCGTCCTTGATCATGGTGTCGACCATGTCGAAATTGCCCATCTTCACCCCGTTGCGCAGATGCGCGCAGTGCGGCGAGAGGCTCATCGATTCCTGGCCGCCGACCACGGCGATCTCCGAATCGCCGTTGGCGATGGCCTGGTAGCCGAGCGCGACCGCGCGCAATCCGGAGCCGCAGACCTGGTTGACGCCCCAAGCCGGCACTTCGATCGGAATGCCGGCGCCGATCGAGGCTTGGCGGGCCGGGTTCATGCCCTCCCCGGCGGCGAGGACCTGCCCGAGGATCACTTCCGACACGCGCGACGGCTCGACGCCGGCGCGATCCATTGCCGCCTTGATGGCGACTTTGCCGAGTTCGTGGGCAGGCACGGTGCCCAATGCCCCGTTGAATGCGCCGACCGGGGTGCGTACCGCGCCAACGATGACAATGTCGTCCTTCATGGAAGTCCCTTTCCCAGGCTTGTCGGGGCTTAGCGTGTTAACGCGGCTGAGCCGCTGCTGACTTGACCTATGTCATAAGGAGGCGACGGGCCGCCGACAAGCCGTGCGCCGTGCGCAGGCGCATCGCAGCCATACGCGTCCTGCCGGCCGTAGCGTATTGAAGAAATGCGGGTAGGGGGCGGCCGCGGGCGCACAAAACGGTAGCCGTTGTGGCGGAAACCGCCTATTTTGATGACAACAGAACATATGGCGGTTGTCCCATGGCAGAACCGATGGCCAAGCCGGAAGTAGTGAGCAAGACCCCAAACCCCATTACCATCAAGAAATATGCGAACCGGCGCCTCTACAACACCGGTACCAGCACATACGTGACGCTTGAAGACCTCGCCGCGATGGTCAAAACCGGCGAAGACTTCGTGGTCTACGACGCCAAGACCAGCGAGGACATCACCCGCTCGGTGCTGACCCAGATCATCTTCGAGCAGGAAAACAAAGAAGGCCAAAACCTTCTGCCGATCACCTTCCTGCGTCAGCTGATCCGCTTCTACGGCGACAGCATGCAGATGCTGGTGCCGCGTTATCTGGAAGTCTCGATCGAATCGCTGACGCGCGAGCAGGAGAAATTCCGCCAGCAGATGGCGCAAGCCTTCGGCGTCGGCGCCTTCACCTCGCTGGAAGAGCAGGTGCGGCGGAACATGGACATGTTCGAGCGCACCTTCGCGATGTTTGCTCCCTTTGCCCGCGCGGGCGCGGCCGGCGGCGAGAACGAAGCGGAAGCGAGCAAGCCCGTTCCCGGTAAGCCCGGCGGCGATATCGACGATCTCAAGCGCCAGCTTGAAGAGATGCAGAAGAAAGTCGATCGCTTGTCGGAGCGCGGCTCTTAGCACTTACGCGGCAGCAAACCTCGTCATGCCCGGCTTTATGCCGGGCATCTACGTCTTTTCAGATGTGCGAATTAAGTCGTGGATGGCCGGGACAAGCCCGGCCATGACGGAAGTATCAGCTCGATCGAATCCGGCTACATCGCCTTCGCAATTCCGCCGGCTGCGCGCCACGGCCGTTCGGTGGTGGCGAGCCCGATCAGCGCGCCTTGAATGTAATCGCAGCCCCAGGCGCGCAGCAGCGCCGCGGTCTCTTCGTCCTGCACCCATTCGGCGACAGTCGCGAGCTTCAAGCGTTTGCCGAGATCGATCAGCGTCTGCACGAAGGCGCGATCGTCTTCCGAGCGGATCATGTTCTGCACGAAGGCGCCGTCGACCTTGACGATATCGACGCCGAGCTTGCGCAAGTTGCGGAACGATGTGTAACCGGCACCGAAATCGTCGATGGCGATGCGGCAGCCGAAGTCCTTGACGCGCGCCACGAAACCACGCGTCTCGTCGACATCGTGGATCGCCGCGCTCTCGGTGATCTCGATGATCAGGCGCTCGGCCACGCCCGGATGGGTGCGCAGCAGAGAGCCCAAGCCCGTCCACCAGTTCGGGTCGGTGGTGGAGCCTGGCGAGACGTTCACGCTTGCCTGCAAGTTCGGCGTCGCCACCATTTCCTCGACCACGAGCTCGAGAACGCGATGATCGAGCAGCCGCACCAGCCCAAGCCGCTCGGCCACCGGGATAACATCGCCCGCGCCCAACAGGCTGCCGTCGCCGCGCCGCACCCGCATCAGGCATTCATAGAAAGCGGGCGTGCGATCGGAGCTCCGCGCCACCGTTTCGTAGGCGAGAAAAATCCGCCGCTCGTTGAGCGCGGCGACGATCTCGTCGGTGGCGCGGACATGCTCGCGGCGCAATGCCTCGCGCTCGACGCTGGGACGATAGGCGAGAAACGAGCCGCGGCGTTTGGCCTTGGCGCCGTCGAGCGCTTCCTGTGCCCGCGCCAGCACGTCGGCGACCGTGCGCGCATGGCGGGGCGCCGTCACCCCGCCGATCGTCACCGTCACCGCGATGGCCCCCGAATCGGTCGGCACCAGTTGGTCGCGTATTCCGGCCAACAAGCGCTCGGCGGCCACCGCCATGTCGTCGGGCGTGCAATCCTTGAGGACGACGCCGAATTTGTTGCCTGAATAGCGCCCAAGCGCGTCGCGTCCGCGCATCAGGCGGCGGATGCGCTTGCTCACCGCGCCGATCACCTGATCGGCGGTCTCGTGTCCGTACGATCGATTGATGCCACCAAGGTTGTCGATGGCGACCAGCAGGAACCCGCAGGAGGAACGAAAGCGCGCCGCCTCCTCGAGCGTCGTCTCGAGGATCTCAGTCAGGGAATAGCGGTTGAACTCGCCGGTGAGCTCGTCGCGGCGGGCCAGGCGCTCGAGCCGGCGTTCGCGCTCGTGGCGTTCGTTGATGATGTGGATCGTGCCTTGCGCGCGCGCGGGCTTGCCGTCGGCGTCGGCGAACCAGCGTCCGGTATCCTCGACCCAAAGCCGTGTCTGCGCCGCCGGATCGGGCCGGATCGCATATTGAATGCGGTAGGGCACGCCCTGGCCTTCGTCGCGCTCGACCGATTTGACGATCGCATCGAACGGCGCCTGCGTGTTGTCGGGTTCGAAAAGCTGGGCGTAGGCGCGGCCGCTGCCGATCGTGCCGATGTCGGCGACGAGAAAAACCTCGGCGGCGTTGGGGCTCCAGGTGAGGATGTCGTTCTTGATGTCCCAGCGATAGAGCGCCTCGCCCACCGAGGCGAGAATCTCGGCGGCGTCGAGCCGCGCAGGCGCCGGCGCGCGGTCACGATCGGCGGCGCTCATCGGATCTAGCGTGTCGTTCACCGTCGGTCTCGTGTTGCGCGTGCGCCTGGAGGACGCTGCAGACTTAACCTTAAACCATGGCGCCGGCCTAAAGAATTCGGAAAATGACGTTTGCGGATTTGTAACGCCGGGAAGCGGCACGCCGTTTGCGCCTGTTGCGCCGACAACGGCCTCGCGTCCCGCTTCCGGGCGGCGGCGCGCCATTTCGGTACAGAAAGCGCAACGTGAGCACCGCCCTCATTCTCCACGCCGCCACCGTTTCGTCCGTGGGTCCCGGTGGCGCTTGCACGCGGCCGCGGGCGGATTTCCTGGCGCAATTGATCGCCACCGCCGCGCAAGCGCCGCAGACCCGGCCGCGCCGGCGCGCCGAACCGGCGGAAGCCACGGCGGTGTATGGAACGGTCGAGCAAAGCCCGCGCGTGCTTCGTCCCACGCTGCTGCGTTCGCTGTAAGGGTTCTGTTCGCTGCCGCGAAGCGTCCTCGAAGGATGAGCGGCCAAGGCGCCGAAGCTGCAGCAACGGCAACTATCTACGTCGCCGACGAAGCGTCGATCTCGACTTGGCGCTGTGAGCTGCGGATGCTGACGATGAAACCCGCCAGCACGTCGACCAGTGCGATCATGGTGAGCAGAAAGAACGTCGATGTTCCGGCCTGGGCCACCAAAAGAAATTCGATCAGCATCACGATGAACAGCGCCATCGCCAGCACATGATCGACGATGCTGCGCATGCTCATGCGCGTCGCCTTCATGATCTCCACCGCCAGCAGCAGAATGGCGAAGGCGATGAGCAGATCCTCCCAGGTCAACACCCAGTTCTTGCCGGACATCATCTGGATGGTCGCCACCGGCGTCGTCCATTCGACGCCCGGCGTGAGAAACGCGATCATGTTGTAGACGACGAAGGGAATGAGAAGCAGGGGAAAGCCGAGAATAAACATACCGCGCGCCTCTTGTCTCAAAGCCGCACTGAGGACGAAAACCGCACCCAAAACGCGTGTACGCTTTACTCGAAGAGAGAGGCTTTCAACCTAGAGCATGATCCCGAAAAGTGGAACCGGTTCTGGGACAAGGTCGCGCTCCGGACGGAACGCGAGATCCGCTGCAGTTGAATTGAAGGGGTCTAGAGATTTCTTTGGACGCAGCCGCCATGTGCCCCTCGCGCCGCAAACCGATGTCCCGGCGGAGAGAGGCGGCGCGTTCTTAGGCTTCCGCCTTCTTGGTCAGCACCTGCCGGCCGCGATACATGCCGGTCTTGAGATCGATGTGGTGCGGCCGGCGCAATTCGCCGGAATCCTTGTCTTCGACATAAGCCGGACGCGCGAGCGCGTCGGCCGAGCGACGCATGCCGCGTCGCGACGGGGAGGTCTTTTTCTTCGGCACGGCCATGGTGAACGTCTCCTGAACGGGGTCGCCGCTATGCTGGGGTTGCCGGGCTTATAGAAGAAGATGCGGCAAAACGCCAGAACGGATTGCGGGATCGTGGACTGTGGCGACCGGTTCGATCGCCGCCGGTTCTCGGAACTCCGGATAGCCTTAATGAATCCAACGCTCTGGAAATGCGCGGCCAGGGGTGCATTTCACCTCTCCCCGCGTGCGGGAAGAGGGAGCCGCCTTCACGATCGCCCGCTAAGGCGCCCGCCCCCGCAGACAGAAGTCGAAACTCGGGTGGGCGGCGGCGCGGCGTTCATAAACGCCGGCCAGTTTGCGCAATTGCAGGCTCGGCTGTCGGGCGCTGCGATGGACTGGGTTGGGGAGCATTGCGGTCAATTCCGCCGCTTCCTGAGGCGTCAGGTCGCGCGCCGATTTGCCGAAGGCATGGCGGGCGCCGGCTTCCACGCCGAATTCGCCGTTCGGGCCCCATTCGGCAATGTTGAGATAGATTTCCAGCACCCGGCTCTTGGGCAGCACCAGGCTCATCCAGAGTGCCAGGGGAATCTCCAGCGCCTTACGGATGAAGCTGCGGCCCTGCCACAGGAACAGGTTTTTCACGGTCTGCTGGGTGATGGTCGATCCCCCGCGCGCTTCCTGCAAGTCGTCGTCGGCCTGGTGCAACGCCTCGCGGATGGCGCCGAAGTCGACCCCGCGATTGCGACAGAAGGTGCCATCCTCGGCGATGATCACCGTCAACGGCAGGCTCGGCGCGATGCGGTTCAATGGCACGTAAATGCGTTCGACCCGGCTGCCGGTCAGGGAGCGCCACAGCATCGGCAGCGACACCGGATGCCCGAACCGATAGAGCGGCACGAGCAGATAAGGCAGCGCCACGAAAAGGAGAACGATGATGCCGAGAGCCACGAGCAAGCGCCGCAGGCCTGTCGGCAGGGCGAGGCGCACGCGCGGTTTTCGCCCTAGAGCTTCTCCCGAATTCGACCGAATCGGGATGTGCACGCGATTGATGTGCATTCGATTCATGCCTTTTCGCATCTCCTCCCTGGAAAGCCGCTTCCACCCTCGGATCAAGTCCAAGAGCAGGTCTTTCCGGCGACATGCTCTAGTTCCGCGCATAGCCGATGAGAGGCTTCTTCTTGCGCCCCAGCACAATCAGGATCATCGCCAGGATCGCCAGCACGCCCCAGGCCGGCAGGTCGAAAACGGCCTGCATGTAAGGGTCCCAGGCCCAGGACGCCTTCTGCTTGAGCCAGGCTTGCGCCTGATTGAGGCTCGCCTGATCGACCATCGCCCAATCGTCGGCGAGCTTCGCCCAAACCAGATGCTGGGCGGCGATCGATCGGGTGCCGTCATAAACAAGCAGCACAAACGCCAGCGCCAGGATGAGGAGGCCGATGAGGCGCAGCAGGAATTTGATCATGAGTGTTTGCTACGAGCCATTGATCGTGGACGAAGCGGCCGGACGGAAATGACCTGGCAAATGACCTAGCAGGTCCCCATGCAGGCATTACCCTGTCAAATCCCCGCATTCAATGTCTGCATTCCCAATGTCTGCATTCCAATGTCTACACCTCCCTTCGTCTGTATGTCTCTTTGTATGATGAGCCCACGAGTGCGGCGCTTTTGGCGCCTGCGATCAACGCCGGGCTGCCATCCGGCGCGCGGTGGCCCATAGCCTCCGGCAATGGCTTCCGCTAACGTCTGCTCGCCTCCCAGGCTCGACCGCCGAATCTTTTCATCAAGGAATTGAAATGACTACGAAATCCGGTGGCCGCTCGCAGCGGCCGACTTTCACCGATCAGGAAGCTTTGCTGTTTCACAGCCAGGGCCGGCCGGGCAAGCTCGAGGTCGTCGCCACCAAGCCGATGGCGACCCAGCGCGACTTGTCGCTCGCCTATTCGCCCGGCGTCGCGGTGCCGGTGTTGGCCATCGCCGAGGACGAGAGCCGCGCTTACGACTACACCACCAAGGGCAATTTCGTCGCCGTCATCACCAACGGCACGGCGATTCTCGGGCTCGGCAATCGTGGCGCGCTCGCCGCCAAGCCGGTCATGGAAGGCAAGTCGGTGCTGTTCAAGCGCTTCGCCGACGTCGATTCCATCGATCTGGAAGTCTCGACCGAAGACCCCGACGAATTCATCAATTGCGTGAAGCTTCTGGGCAAGAGCTGGGGCGGCATCAACCTGGAAGACATCAAGGCGCCGGAATGCTTCATCATCGAGCAGCGGCTGCGTGAACTGCTCGACATTCCGGTGTTCCATGACGATCAGCACGGCACCGCCATCATCGCCGCCGCCGGCCTGATCAATGCGCTGGAGCTCACCGGCCGCGAGATCAAAGACACCAAGGTGGTCTGCAATGGCGCCGGCGCCGCCGGCATCGCTTGTCTCGAGCTTTTGCGCGCCATCGGCTTCCATCCGAACAATCTCGTCCTCTGCGACACCAAGGGCGTCATCTACGAAGGCCGCACCGAGGGCATGAATCAGTGGAAGTCGGGCTTCGCGGTGAAGACCGACGCCCGCACGCTGACCGACGCCCTGGTCGGCGCCGATGTGTTCTTCGGCCTCTCGGCGAAGGGCGCCGTGACCCCCGACATGGTGCAGGCAATGGCCGAGAAGCCGATCATCTTCGCCATGGCCAATCCGGATCCGGAAATCACGCCGGAAGAAGTGGCGGAGGTGCGCTCCGACGCCATCGTGGCGACCGGCCGCTCCGACTATCCGAACCAGATCAACAACGTGCTCGGCTTCCCCTACATCTTCCGCGGCGCGCTCGACGTGCGCGCCCGCGCCATCAATATGGAAATGAAGATCGCGGCGGCGCACGCGCTGGCGCAATTGGCTCGCGAAGACGTCCCCGACGAAGTCGCCGCCGCCTACGGGGCGCGGCCCAAATACGGACCCGATTACATCATTCCGGTGCCGTTCGATCCGCGGCTCATCTCTTTTATTCCCCCGGCGGTCGCGCAGGCGGCGATGGATTCCAAAGTCGCGCGGCGGCCGATCGTCGACATGGACGCCTACCGCCAGCAATTGCGCACGCGCCGCGATCCCATCGCCGGCGTGCTGCAGCGCGTGTATGAGCGCCTGCGCCGGCAGCCGCGCCGCGTGGTTTTTGCCGAGGGCGAGGAAGAGCAGGTGATCCGCGCCGCCGCCTCGTTCGTGCAGCAGGGGCTCGGCACCGCGATGCTCGTCGGCCGCGAAGCGCGCGTGCGCGATACCGCGAAGGCCACCGGCGTCGAGCTCGGCGGCGGCATCGAGATCGTCAATGCGGCTTTGTCGTCGCGCAACGCCGCCTACGCGGCGCACCTTTATGAGCGTCTGCAACGCCACGGCTATCTGCAGCGCGATTGTCAGCGCCTCGTGAACACCGACCGCAATCACTTCGCCGCCTGCATGGTGGCGCTCGGCGATGCCGACGCGATGGTCACCGGCGTCACCCGCAATTTCTCCGTGGCGCTCGAGGACGTGCAGCGCTGCATCGATCCGAAGCCGGGTCACCGGGTGATCGGTGTGTCGATGGTGCTGGCGCGCGGCCGCACCGTGCTGGTCGCCGACACGGCGGTCACCGAAATGCCCGATGCCGCCGACATCGCCGATATCGCCATTGAGGCGGCGCGAGTGGCGCGCGCGCTCGGCTACGAGCCGCGGCTGGCGCTGCTTGCCTTCTCCACCTTCGGCCATCCGCCGGGCGAGCGTTCGGAGCGGGTGCAGGAGGCGGTGCGGCTGCTCGACCGCCAGCGCGTCGATTTCGAATACGACGGCGAGATGGCGGCCGACGTCGCGCTCAACATGGAGCTGCGCGAGGCCTATCCGTTCTGCCGCCTGTCCGGGCCCGCCAACGTGCTGATCATGCCGGCATTCCACTCGGCTTCGATCGCCACCAAGATGCTGCAGGAACTCGGCGGCGCCACCGTCATCGGCCCGCTGCTGGTCGGGCTCGACCGCTCGGTGCAGATCGTGCAGCTCGGCGCCAACGACTCGCAACTCGTCAACATGGCAGCGCTCGCGGCGTACAATATCAGCGGCTGACGAACTGCCGGTCGGGCTCGGCCGCCCTTTTCCCTCGTCATGCGCGGGCTTGACCCGCGCATCCATGGTGACGGGTGACTAGTCGAGCGCTTTGCGGTTAGCCTGCCGTGGCTCGCATGCCGCATGGATTGCCGGGTCAAGCCCGGCAATGACGCGCCGTGAGGCTTGCGGAAAATCGGGGCTACCGATTCACGGCACCGCAACCAGTGGCGGCTAGACCGTGTTCCTCGTCATTGCGAGCGCAGCGAAGCAATCCAGCCGCTCGAGCAAGCCTCTGGATTGCTTCGCTCTGCTCGCAATGACGCGTTTGTGAGAGCACCATGCAACATCGGCCCCCACCCCACGCCCTCGAAATTCGCGGCCTCGCCAAACGCTTCGACCGCCCTGCCGTCGACGGCCTCGATCTCGCCGTGCGCACCGGCGAATTCTACGCGCTGCTCGGCCCCAACGGCGCCGGCAAGACCACGACCTTGCGGATGATCGCCGGCCTGCTGCGGCCGGACGCCGGATCCATCCGCATCGCCGGCATCGATGCGCTCGCCGACCCGGTCGGCGCCAAGCGGCTCACCGCCTGGATCTCCGACGAGCCGATGACCTACGACAAGCTCACGCCCGAGGAATATCTGGAATTCGTCGCCGGGCTCTGGGGCGTCGAACCACCGCTCGCCGAGACGCGCGCGCATGATCTGCTGGACTGGCTCGGGCTTGCCCCGCATGCGCGCGAGCGCTGCGAGACGTTCTCCAAGGGCATGCGGCAGAAAGTGGCGCTGGCCGGTGCGCTCGTGCACGACCCGCTGCTGATCATTCTCGACGAGCCGCTCACCGGGCTCGATGCCGGCTCCGCTCGCCAGGTCAAAAACGTGCTGCGCGAGCGCGCGCGGATGGGCGGCGCGGTGCTGATGACCACGCACATTCTCGAAGTTGCCGAGCGCATGGCGGATCGCATTGTTGTCATCGCCCACGGCAAGCTCATCGCCGAAGGCACGCTCGACGATCTGCGCCGCCAGGCCGGCAAGCAAGCCGCGGGCGATGGCGCGGCCGGCGGTGACGTCAGCAGCAACGCGAGTTTGGAAGACACCTTCCTCGCGCTCGTCGCCGAGTTGGTGGAAGCCGCGTGAAAGTTGTTAGCAAATCGCCGTCATTCCGGAAGCCGCGGAGCGGCTGTCCGGAATCCATAACCACGAGCGGAGATTGTTTTGCGCTGATCGTGGTTATGGATTCCGGGCTCGGGCTTCGCGCGCCCCGGAATGACGGCCGCGTAACCCCATGATCCAGCCCGGCACCGCCGTCTGGTTCGCGCGCCACGAATCCCGCCTCGCCTGGCGCGATTTCGTGGCGATGATGACTGCCGGCAAGGCGTCGCGCCGCCGCGGCGTGGCGCTCGGCATCGCCGCGTTCGTCCTCGGCATGCACGTGGTCGCCTGGTTCGTGGTCGAGGATTTCGCCTCGGCCGCCGTCGACAAACATTTTTTGATCGCCGTCAGCGCCACCATCGTGTTGTCGTGGCTCTTGATGGTGTCACAGGCGATGGAATTGATCACCCGCGCCTTCTACACACGCGCCGATCTCGATCTCATATTGGCCTCGCCGGTGGCCGCGCAGCGTTTGTTTGCTGTGCGCATTGCCACCATCGCGCTGGCGATCGCCGCGATGGCGTTGCCGCTTGCCGGTCCGTTCATCAACGTGCTGGCCATTCGCGGCGGTCCGTACTGGCTCGGGCGAAGATGCGCCCGACCTCGTCGCCACCGCGCCGATCCCGCAACGTTATCTGCTGCGCGCCAAGATCGAGGCCGTGATCGCCATTGTTGCCGCGATCTTCGGCCCGCTGGTCATCGCCATCGCCATTGCGTCGCCCTGGCACGCCGCCGTCACCGGCTCCGGCGTCGTCATCGCCGCCACCTGCGCTACCGCGATCCAGCTTTGGTTCCGCACGCAGGCGAAGCGCAGCCAATTCCGCCGCCGCCAGGTCTCCTCGCGCGTGGCTACGTTCGCCGAAGCCTTTTCCTCCATCGGCTGGGCCGCCACCGCCGCCGTTGCCGCGCTCAGTCCCGTGCTCGCCATCGCGCCGTCGCTGATCGCGCTCGCCATCGTCTTCGGCGCCTGGTGCCTGGCGCCGCGGCGGGCCGCCTGACTCGTCATTGCGAGGAGCGCAGCGACGAAGCAATCCAGCTTCCCGCGCAAGCGGACTGGATTGCTTCGCTGCGCTCGCAATGACGAGTTTTATGTGAGCTCCTCGAACAGATCCCGCCACGTTGATTGGGCGATTTTGATCGAGTTCGTCGTCTTCGGCGCTGTTCCCTCGCGCCGCGGCGGGCGGCTTAACTCGTCATTGCGAGGAGCACAGCGACGAAGCAATCCAGCTTCTCGCGCAAGCGAACTGGATTGCTTCGCTGCGCTCGCAATGACGAGTTTATGTGAGCTCCTCGAACAGGTCTCGCCACATCGGATTGAGCGACTCGATCAAGGCCAGCTTCTTCTCTCGCGATCCGCCTTTGATTTGTTTCTCGCGAACAATTGCGTTCGGCATGGTTGCGTGCATCTCATACCAAACCAGCATTTTGCAGCCGTAACGCTTGGTGAAGCCCGCGACACTACCAGAACGATGTAACCAAACTCTCTGCGGCAGGTTGGAGGACACTCCAACATAAAGAGTACCGTTACGTCGATTGGCCATTATGTAAACGGCGGGTTGACGCACCGGGTATCCTCGTCATTGCGAGCGCAGCGAAGCAATCCAGAGGCTTGCGCGGGAAGCTGGATTGCTTCGCTTCGCTCGCAATGACGAACATCTACCTTAGCGCCACCAGCAAAATCGCGATCTCGCTCACCTGCTCCACCGCGCCGAGCACGTCGCCGGTCTGGCCGCCGATCTGCCGCATGGCGAGCCAGCACAGCAGCCCCACCGCGATCGCCAGCACCAAAACCGCCACCAGCGCGTGCCCAAGTCCGAGACAAAATAGCAGCGCCAAAAATCCGAGCACGACCGCCACCGCGACGCCGATCCCCGAAGGGACGCCGGCCGTGAATGCAAGCCCGTCGCTGCGCGCCGCCGGCAAGATCCACATCACCAGCGGCAGCACCGCGCGCGCCCCCACATGCGCGGCGATCAGCGCCGGCGCCACCAGCACCGGCTCGGTGAGGCTGGCGATGGCGTCGGCGCGGATCAACAAAGAAATGATCAGCGCGCACACTCCATAGGTGCCGATGCGGCTGTCGCGCATGATCGCAAGCTTGCGCTCGCGCGTGTCGCCGCCGCCGCAGCCGTCGGCGGTGTCGGCGAGCCCGTCCTCATGCAGCGCGCCGGTGATCAGCATGGTCGCCGCCAGCGCCAGCGCCGCCGCCGGCCAGGAGAACAGCACCAGCCGGTCCGCAAGCGTGTAAACCAGCGCGCCGACGAGCCCCACCACGAAGCCCGCCAGCGGAAACGCCCACGCGGCCTGCGCCAGGTTCGTGCCGGCGCCGGTCTCGTGCCGCAACATCGGCAGCCGGGTGAGAAAATGAATGCTGGCGGAGATTTCGCCAATCCGCGCCCCGAGCCGCTCTCCCCATTCGCCCAATACCGCCATGGTGCCCCTCGCTCCGCTTTGCCAGCGACGCAAATTGTATCACCGCTGCCGCGCTTCGCACGCCCTCCCGCCGCCGCTAATACTCCCACCTCCGAGCTTCGCACTCCCTCCCCCCGAGCGGGGGAGGGTGGGGTGGGGGTCCTCGCCGCTCGCTCAGCGCACGAGCGCACAACGGCAAACGCCGCAATCTTCCGCCCCGCTTGCGCAAGCCTCACTGCCGCGGACCCCCACCAATCCTCCCCCTTTCAGGGGGAGGTAGAGTGTCGGCCCGCCTGCGGCGAACAAATCATCTCGTTGATTGCTGCTCATTCGCAAGCCCGGCGAGCTTCGCACTCCCTCCCCCCGAGCGGAGGAGGGTGGGGTGGGGGTCGTGTCCGCTCGCTCAGGTCACGGTCAAAACGGAGATCATCGCCGAACCCTAATGCCCCCAACCGTGGCCCAACCTCTGCGCGTTTGCTAAAACCCCCAAAACGCCAACGGAAAGTCCACACATGCCCGCCTTCGCCTCCTTCGCCGACCTGCGCGCGCTCTGCCTCGATCTCCCCAGCGGCCACCCTGCCGCCAGCGCCGCCGTCGCCGTGCGCGAAGATACGCTCACTAAGCCGCCGCGCAGCCTCGGACGGCTGGAGGAGATCTCCGCCTTCCTCGCCCATTGGCAGGGCCACGCGCCGCCGCGGCTCGAGCGCGCCGAGGTCTTGGTGTTCGCCGGCAATCACGGCGTCACCGCCCAGGGCGTCTCCGCCTATCCGGCCGCGGTCACCGCGCAGATGGTGGCGAATTTCGCCTCAGGCGGCGCCGCCATCAATCAGCTCGCGCGCGCCGCCGGCGCCGCGCTGAAGGTCATTCCGCTCGATCTCGAAACCCCCACCGCCGATTTCACCGAGAGCCACGCCCTCACCGAGCCCGAATTCATCGCCGCCGTCGCCACCGGCTATGACGCGGTCGAGCCGGAGAGCGATCTTCTGTGTCTCGGCGAAATGGGCATCGGCAACACCACCGCGGCGGCGGCGATCGCGGCCGCTCTGTTCGGCGGCGGCGGCGAGCGCTGGGCCGGCCGCGGCACCGGCGTCGACGATCCGGGGCTTCTCCGCAAGCAAGAGGTCATCGACCGCGCCCTCGCCCGCCACCGCTTCATCCTCAACGATCCGCTGCGCATCGCCGCGGCCTTCGGCGGCCGCGAGCTCGCCGCCATTCTGGGCGCCACGCTCGCCGCGCGCCGCCACGCCATTCCGGTGCTGCTCGACGGCTTTGTCTGCACCGCCGCCGTCGCCCCGCTGCACAAGCTGCGCACCGACACGCTGGCCCATGCGCTCGCCGGCCACGTCTCCGCCGAAGCCGGCCACCGCGCGCTCCTCGACGAGCTGAACCTGAAGCCGCTCCTCGATCTCAACATGCGGCTCGGCGAAGCCTCCGGCGCCGCCACGGCCTTGTTGATTCTCCGCGCCGCCCTCGCCTGCCACACCGGCATGGCCACCTTCGCCGAAGCCGGCGTCTCCGACCGCCCGGCCGACGACGAGGCGGAGCCAAAGGCGGCGGGGTAGATCGTAGCCCTAACGCAGAGAAGTGTTTCCGGGAGCCGCTGCATCTTCGCATTGACAGAGAGGGGCGCTAAACTTATATTCACTCACATCAGGTGAGTGAATGAATAAATTGAAACTCCTTGCCGTTGCGAAGGGCGAAAGTGTTCTGGCCGGTGCCTCAACCGGCAGGCGAATTCGTGACCAATTGTGGGAGATCGCAAAAACAAGTGCTCCGGGGTTGTTTGTTGTCAATTGCGAAGGGGTGGATGTCGCGACAACAAGCTTTTTGCGGGAGGGGCTTGTTGGTCTTCGAGACCTCGTGCGCACAAATCGGACGGATCTTTATCCAGTCGTTTCGAGTCTCTCGGACGCGGTAGAAGAAGAATTCATCGGTCTTCTAAACCAAATGAATGAAGCATTTTGGCTCTTTGAGTTGCAGGGAAATGCTGTCAAGGGCCGACGTTTGATAGGTCGAATAGATCCGAAACTTAAAGAGACTTTGGACCTGATCGAGCGGGGATTTGGCCACGACGCAGCTACGCTGTGGAAAAGCACAAATTCGACCGAATCGGTTGGCGTAACCGCGTGGAACAACCGTCTGGCGAGTTTGTCTAAGCAAGGTTTGGTGTTTGAGAGTCGAGTCGGTAAGCAGAAATTTTTTCATCCGTTACACAAACTTTGAGACCATGCTCATGGGCGCGGATCGCCTTAAAGAAATAAAAGACAACGCTAAACGCGGCTGGAACAAAGCAAGCGAGCGCCTGCTTAATTCACCTCAACTATCATTATTCGACGTCTATCCAACGTTCGCACGTCGCTCCTTCCGCGTCAGCCTCAAGGGTTCTGCGGGGTCGTGTGCGGTCGGGGAAGAACTTCTGCTGCATACGGGAGGCGTCAATCAGTTTCTCACCAAAGGTCCAAACGTAATTGCGGAATGCTCGGAAGTGCCGGCTTCGATCACGGAACAGCTTCAGGTCGGTGGCACAATATGCGTCGAGGTAATCGGAGTGGGGGTAATCACCAATTCGATTGAGGTCTCGCCCAAATGAAAAAATCACGCCTCGATGGTACGGATTGGCATTTTCGACCGGATCACCCGCCAGCATTTGGCTGCGCGGATTGTTACCTGCAATCCACGTGTGGCGGCTTGCGTGTCAAGGGTGCCGCCCTCGATTGCCAGCGCTTCTGCTGTCACAAAGCGGATTGTCAGTTGGTGTGTTTCAATTCGCCAATCAACTATGCCAAACGCCTTCAAGAAATCGGAGGCTTTGATTTAGCGAACATTCAGGGATGCGATCCAGTTCGCTTTGAACGTATTCGCGGATATGCCCCCTTATTCCATCATGCCTATTCTCGCAAAGAAGCCTTCGTTGGAGAAGTCGCTGCGGTTTCACTGTACGAGCTGCTGACTCGCGATGGCTCGCCGAAATACTTCTCTCGCGATGACGTTGTTAGAAATTTTCGCATCAGTCCTGATGCAAAGTTGATCGTCTCTGGTGTTCACGAGGATCGGTTTCTGGAGCAAGTCTGGGCCTCTCCGCATAGGACTTCAATTGCCCTTATGCTGAAATCAATAGGCGTTGCAATCTTCACGCCTCCAAACTTCAGTGTTTATAACAATGTCCCGCGGCCGGAGAATTTGTACAATATTAAAAGGATCGGGCTGATTTCGCGAGAGTTCCTTGCTGCGGGGGTGCCTACAGCCCTACACGTCAATGCATGCACCGATACCGACTACGATCGATATTATGCATTCCTGTTGGCTCGACCCGAGTTCGAGGCCATCTCCTTCGATTTCATCACGGGGCCAGGCTACCCAAGTCGCATGTGGTGGCACATACGAAAACTTATCGAAATCAAGAATAAACTTCCAAGACAGATGCAGCTAGTGCTACGCGGCGGCACACAAGCCCTGAATGCCTTGTCTGGCGCCTACTCGCACATTGTAGTTATCGACTCCGACCCTCTGCATAGGGCGCTACATCGGCAGCGCATGATTTTCGGCAATGATGGACGAATGAGGATTGTGAAAAACCCTCTAGCCGAGGGCGTTCCAGTTGATCAGTTGGTGGTGCAAAACGTCGCCGCCGCAAAATTGAGATTTGAATATTCAATGCAAAACCCGCACATTGCAAGATATCTCAAACGAAGATTACCGCCTGCAAACTATGCAGACGATAAATCCAGGCAGCTTGACCTTTTGACCAATTCTCGCGATTTCAAGCTGCGGGTTGGTTCCGTTAATACTCAACGCGTGATCTCCACTTCGAAATCTAAGAGAACTGCTGAGGTTGAGCAAACCACGAAAGAGATTGCGAAAGCCACCGCCATGCCCGGAGGATCGCCCAAATCTTGAGGTCCCGTCGGTTAATGCTGCTTGGAGGGCTTCACCGGAATCCCTAAGCGCCGAAAACTCCGGTGAACTGCGTAAACTTTGAAGTACGCCAATTCCCTGATCAGCAACTACGATCTCCAGTTCGTTGCTGAGCGTCGCAAAGCCCACAATGCCTGTGGTAGGTGCAGCGCTATGTTCGAATACGTTCGAGACCAACTCACGTGTAGCAGCTACGAGTTCTTGGGCATTTTTGGTCGGGAAGCCGGCCACAATAGCTGCGGCCTGTAGCGACCGGCAAAATTCGTACCATTCGTCCGGTTCTTCATCCTCAGCCCAATAGCACCGGATTAGCCTCGAACGACATTTTTCGCGTTCGAAAACCGCGGTGTTTCGCCCTTCACCAATCGACCTGACGAGTTGAACGCGTCTCGACGCCACCAAGTCATTGAGCGATGGCACTCTGATCCCTGCAGTGGCGAGCCATTGCAGTTCAATGACTGTCCCGAGGTTTTTCGCCGTCCATCGGGTAGGTCTCGCATGGAGATTACCGCCTGCGGCGGCTGCAAACGCAAGTTCGTCGAGTTCCTCAAATCCGAGATGCATTGGGAAATCTTGGCTTGGCGGAGCTGCAAGTAAATAATCAAATTCTCGCACAAAGTCGCAATCCCCTGACGTTGCAACCGACAATCGTGTCGCGATTCGCGGAACGTCCATGTTGACATTCGTCTCCAATTCAGTTACTTTGACAAAATCCCCAGCTCACCAAGGGCGCCTTTCGCGAGGGCACTTTCGGAAAGCGGAGCGGGATGCGGTGCCCGCGCGCGGATTTATGCGATCCGCTCCCGGGCGGCCCTGGGGCACCGGTCGGCCGGCAAAAAGACCGGTCCGCACGGAGCGTGCTTAACTCAAAGCGTTGTGCGGCGAGCGGGCAAAACACTCTTTTCGCCGTGCTTTGAGGAAACCCGGTTCTGGGGCTGAGCCATCGGAGTAGAAGCCGGTGGTGAGTGCCGCGGTGAAGCGCCGGAAGGCGGGCGCGCCTCCGAGAGTGGCGCGCAGCCGCGCGGAAGGCATCGGCGAATGGTGACATTCGTCGCTGTTGCGCGGACATGGTTGGCATGCGCCTTTCGGCGCTTCGCCTCCCTTTTTCTGCGCATGATCTGGTCCGAAAACCGGACGCCACCCATCGGATCAAGTCCGAGGGCATGCTTTTCGGGATCATGCATGGTGGGGGCGATTTTTTCCTGGCGTGGTGGTGGTTGGCAAAGCTCGGGCGCGCTCGCGCCGCGAGAACGATGTTTCACCTCGTCATTGCGAGCGGCAGCGAAGCAATCCAGTGGGCTTGCACGAGAAGCTGGATTGCTTCGTCGCGTTGCTCCTCGCAATGACGAGGTTGGGGCAGGTGGGTGCCTTTACGGCGTCATTGCCGGGCTTGACCCGGCAATCCATGCGAGGCTTCGGCTCGCTGAGATTCGCCGCGTTGTTTGATTCGTGGCGCGTCAGCATGGACCACCGGGTCAAGCCCGGTGGTGACGATGGTGAGGGTGGCGAGGCTGAGGGTGACGAGGCGCAGCGCGATGACGCTTGCTCGTCATTGCGAGCGGCAGCGAAGCAATCCAGCGGGCTTGCGCGGGAAGCTGGATTGCTTCGTCGTTGCCGGGCTTGACCCGGCAATCCATGCGGGGCTTCCGCTCGCTGAGATTCGCCGCGTTGTTTGATTCGTGGCGCTTCAGCATGGACCACCGGGTCAAGCCCGGTGGTGACGATGGAGAGGTGGCGAGGCTGGGGTGACGAGGCGTAGCGCGACGACGCTTGCTCGTCATTGCGAGCGGCAGCGAAGCAATCCAGTGGGCTGTCGCGGGAAGCTGGATTGCTTCGTCGCTGCCGCTCCTCGCAATGACGAGAGAGTGTCCGCCCCCGCGGAGTGAAACGGAGCGGGGGAGGGGGACCATGCGAAGCATGGTGGAGGGGGCGTGGGGCGGTTGAGCAAACTGCGAGCGGGGTGCGCAAACCGCGAGTCAGAGTGCCCCACCCACCGCGCTATGCGCGGTCCCCCCTCCCCGCTGCGCGCGGAGGGATAAGACAGAATCACATAAACGCCTGGATACCGGTTTGGGCGCGGCCGAGGATCAGGGCGTGGATGTCGTGGGTGCCTTCGTAGGTGTTCACCGTTTCCAGATTGGCGAGCACGCGCATCACATGAAACTCTTCGGAAATCCCGTTGCCGCCGTGCATGTCGCGGGCCACGCGGGCGATGTCGAGCGCCTTGCCGCAATTGTTGCGCTTGAGCAGCGAAATCGCCGGCGGGGAAGCGGTGCCCTGTTCGATCATGCGGCCGAGCCGCAGCACCGCATGCAGGCCGAGCGTGATTTCGGTCTGCATGTCGGCGAGCTTTTTCTGGATGAGCTGATTGGCGGCGAGCGGCCGGCCGAATTGCTTGCGGTTGAGCACGTAGTCGCGGGCGCGATGCCAGCAGAATTCGGCGGCGCCGAGCGCGCCCCAGGCGATGCCGGCGCGCGCCATGTTGAGGCAGCCGAACGGGCCGGCGAGTCCGCTCACATTCGGCAGCAAATTCTCTTCCGGCACCACCGCGTCTTCGAGCACGATCTCGCCGGTGATCGAGGCGCGCAGGCTGAGCTTGCCCTCGATCTTCGGGGTGGAAAAACCCTTGGTGCCGCGCTCGACGATAAAGCCGCGGATCTTGCCGTCGAGCTTGGCCCACACCACGGCGATGTCGGCCACCGGCGAATTGGTGATCCACATCTTGGCGCCGTTGAGCTTAAAGCCGCCCGCCACCTTCTCGGCGCGGGTGATCATCGAGCCGGGGTCGGAGCCGTGGTCTGGCTCGGTCAGCCCGAAGCAGCCGACCATCTCGCCGGTCGCGAGCTTCGGCAGATATTTGCGCCGCTGCGCCGCGCTGCCGTAGGCGTAGATCGGGTGCATCACCAGCGAGGACTGCACCGACATCGCCGAGCGATAGCCGGAATCGACGCGCTCGATCTCGCGCGCGATCAGCCCGTAAGCCACATAGCCGAGGCCGGCGCCGCCATATTCCTCCGGGATGGTGGAGCCGAGCAGGCCAAGCTCGCCCATCTCGCGGATCACCGCCGGATCGTAGCTCTCGTCATGATAGGCCCGCAGCACGCGCGGAAACAGCTTGTCCTGCGCATAGTCGCGCGCGGTGTCGCGCACCATGCGCTCTTCTTCGGTCAACTCGCCCTCGAGGTCGAGCGGGTCTTCCCAATTGAAGGCCGCGTCCTTGATCGCGGTGGCCTTGTTGCTTTCGCGCTTTTCCGCAGGCTGCGCCATGACTTACTCCTTGAAAAGATCCGACACCCTGAGGCGCGAGCGAAAGCGAGCCTCGAAGGGCGACGGCCCGGGCTCCTCGGCCGTATCCTTCGAGGGCCGCTTCGCGGCCGCCTCAGGATGACGGTGGGCTGTCAGGCCTTTCCTATAGGAGCCGCAAGCGGCAGCGGCAAGCACTCACCGAACGCAGCATGTCCCGGGCGCGGTGCAGCACGCAGCGGAGCGAAGTGGTGCGCCGCAGAACCGGGACCTTTGCAGAAGCGAAGCCCGGGAAAATCGCACCGATCCAGCCTGCCAAGCGACGACGCACGGCGTCCGCTAATCGCACATTGCCGGTTTGGCCGCGTTCCGCTATTTAAGCCGCAATTCCGCGTCATTGCGCCCGTAGCTCAGCTGGATAGAGCGTTGCCCTCCGAAGGCAAAGGTCAGAGGTTCGAATCCTCTCGGGCGCGCCAGCTCTTGCTGGGCAAGGTCGTGGTGGTTCAAGCCGTATCAAGCGAGGCCTTGTTGCACCGAGCCGCGTCGAAACAACCTGAGGCGAAGGAAGCCGTGCCGAAGCCCAAAGCGCTGTTCCGTCTGCCGTTTGCCCTTGCGGGGGTCGCCCGGTCGCTGGCCAAAATCGGGCTCGGGCTTGCTCTCCTGAGCGCGCCGGCAGTAGGCGCGTCGGAGACGGTTCCGATCAAGCGCCTTTCGCCCGACGCGGCACGGCCGTCCATCGTCCGCGATGCGATCGAGGCCGCCGACTGGATGGCCAAGTCGCTCGTCGATCAGGGCTACAAGGCGGATTTCAGCCTCGAAAGCCTCAAGGAGGTCGACCGCTTCATCGACGACGAAGCGCCTGACGGCAAGCCCAAGCCGGGCGGCCATTTGGCCCAGCAATTCGGCGCCCAGATCTTCGGGCTCGGCGCTTATCTGGGCGAAACCATCCGCCGCCAGGGCAACGGCCAATGGGAAGGCAACGATCGCGACGCCTGGCCGGAAATCACGCTGGCGGTGCGGCTCAAATCCGGCGCATTGGTGCGGCCGACCCAGCATGTGCTCAAGCGGCTCGAGACCGGCCCGGAAAACAGCCTCTATCCCTTCGGCGTCATCGTCCTGAGTGAGTAACGCCCGCCGCTTCGGTGGTTATGGCGAAGCATGCGACATCGGCCGGCAAAGACGTCGCGTCGGACGCCACGCACCATGCGCTTTATCGTCGAATGTCTTGGAAGGCGGGCGAGCCGGCGCGATAAATAGTGGACCCACGCATCAGTCCGTATCCTTGCTGCACCATGTCCCAGGCTTGATGCAGAACGGGACGCGACTGCAGCTTGAACGTCGCGCACTTTCCGCGAATATGCCTTTGTATTTTGCCCGACAGCCGGCGCAGTGCAGCCCAGTCGCAGCCATTCACCAGTTCCTCGGGCAAATATTTAGCCCTTGCCTCGTTCCAGTGTCCGAAATGGCTGTGATGGATGACGTTATCGCGAACGCCGCCGAGATAGAGACGGATGAGACCGGCGCCGCGGATGTCATAGCGAAAGAAAGGCACGGGCGCTTGTGTGGCCTCGACGCGTTCAATGAGCGGACGCGCCCTGACGGAGGGCGACCAAAGAGTCAGATGCGCTGTCTCGTAAGCTCCGAGCTCAAACGCTTCCGTCACTTCGCTCGCGGTATGGAAACTGCGGAGCTCGCAGTTGTTCCGAGAACACAGTTCGTAGATGACGACATCCGTCTCCGCATAGAGGAATGCGAGAAGCGAGCGGAGGTCGTCAGCCGAGGCGTAGAAATCCAAGTTGGCCATTGAAAGGACCTTCTCGCAAACGCGAGCCTGTGAGGCGCAAAGCATGATCAAAACTCGCACCGAACATATCATGAACAATATGCTGGCGGCCACAGCCTTACAGCCGGTGTGCAACGGCGAGAATTTCAGACTGGCGGGCATCCGGTTTTCGCTGCCGGCGCTTACAGTGTCCGTCCAAAAAGGATTGCCGACGCGCTCGGCCGGGAAAGAGCTGTCACGATGAACACCTACGATCTGAAAGACCGCGTTGCGATTGTCACCGGCGGCGCGCAGGGCATTGGGCTTGCGGTTGCCACCCGCATCCTGACGTCGGGCGGCAAGGTGTCGCTTTGGGACCGCGATACCGCGCTTCTGAACAAGACTGTCGCCGGCCTGAACGATCCGGCGCGCGTGCAGGGGCTCACGGTCGATATCGCCGATCTTGCCGCGGTCGAGGCGGCCGCCAAACAGACGCTGACGCAGTTCGGCAAGATCGACATTCTCATCAACAATGCCGCCATCGTCGGCCCGAATGCCAACACCTGGGAATATCCGCCGGAAGCGTTTCGCGATGTGGTCAATATCGGGCTGATCGGCACGTTCTATTGCGCGCGCGCCGTGGTGCCGCACATGATCGCGCAAAATTACGGCCGCATCGTCAACATCGCCTCGGTCGCCGGCAAGGAAGGCAATCCGAAAGCGCCGGCCTATAGTTCGATGAAGGCCGCGGTTATCGGCTTCACCAAGTCGCTCGGCAAGGAACTGGCGGGCTACAACATCGCCGCCAATTGCGTGACGCCGGCGGTGGCGAAGACGGCGCTGGGGATGAGCCAGGCGCCGGAATTCATCGCCATGATCGTCTCGAAGATTCCGCGCGGCCGCATGCTCGAGCTCGATGAGGCCGCCTCGATGATCTGCTGGCTCGCGACTGAAGAAAATTCGTTCACCACCGCCGGCGTGTTCGATCTCTCCGGCGGCCGCGCGACGTATTAGGGCATGGTTCGATTTTTTTTTTTTTGTAGTGAATACGAGCAAACTCGTCATTGCGAGCGACAGCGAAGCAATCCAGCTGGCTTGCGCGGGACGCTGGATTGCTTCGTCGCGTTCGCTCCTCGCCATGACGAGAAAATGAGAGTGCGGCCACGGCGATGCTGAAACTCTACTACGCACCCGGCGCCTGTTCGCTCGCGCCCCACATCGCGCTCGCGGAAACCGGCGAGCGCTACGAGCTTGCGCGCGTCGATCTCGCCACCAATCAGCAGAACGATCCGGACTTCGTCCGGCTCAATCCGAAAGCGCGGGTGCCGCTGCTTGTCGACGGCGATTGGGTCTTGACCGAGGCGCCGGCGATCCTGCGCTATATCGCGGCGCGGCATCCGGCGGCGGGCTTGTGGCCGTGGGATTCGCGCGAAGACGCGCGCTGCAGCGAGTGGCTCGGCTGGCTGTCGTCGACGATTCATGTCGGCGCCGGGCATGTGCGCCGCGCCGCCCGTTACGCTTCCGATCCGCGCGCCGTGGAAGACGTCGCCGCCACCGCGCGGAAAAACTGCCGGATATTATGGGAGACGGTCGAGCAAAAAATCGGGCACGGGCCTTACGCGATAGGCGATCGCTACAGCGTCGCCGATCCTTATCTGCTGGTTTATTGGTTGTGGGGACAGGGGCCGCTTTTGAACTACGACATGGCGCGCGATTTTCCACGCTGGACCCAACACGCGCGCCGCGTGTCGCGGCGCCCGGCAGTGCAGCACGCATTCGCGACCGAAGGCTTGCAGTTGCCGAGTTGAGTTTTGTTGTTTTTTAAGGCGCTGCTTCTGATCCGCTCATCCCCGCGAAGGCGGGGATCCAGATTTCGGCGTGCGTTATATTTTCTAGTTTGCAGCTTGTCGTCGAATGAGCGCGACAAATATGAGGTGTTCGTCATTGCGAGGAGCGAAGCGACGAAGCAATCCAGGACTCAGCGCGCGGAACTGGATTGCTTCGCTACCGCTCGCAATGACGAAAGCGACCTTAGCTCAGTGCCGCAATCACCTCGCCGGACTTGGTCACGGCGGCGACGTTCTGCATGGCGTATTGCACCGAGGCGCGGTGCCAGTCGGCATTCATGGTCGAGCAGCAGTCTTCCGGCACGATCATGAAATAGCCCTTGTCGGCGCCGGTGCGCGAGGTGTGCTCGATCGACATATTGGTCCAGGCGCCGGTGACGATGACGGTGTCGCGGCCGCCGGCGCGCAGCACGGTTTCAAGCTTGGTGCCTTCGAAAGCGCTCATGCGGATTTTTTCGACGACGAGATCGCCGGGCTGCGGCTCGAGGCCCGCGACCGGGGCGGCGCCCCAGGTGTCGCGCACCATTGCCTTGGCGTCAAGAAGGCCCTCGAATAACGGCGCGTTCAGCGTGAAGCCGGGCGCGCCCGGTTCGACGACGAACCAGACGTGGATGATCATCACGCCGCGTGCGCGGGCGGTGTCGGCAAGCCGGCGGATATTCTCCACGACATTCTGCTCGCGGGCATGCTGCGGCGCGCCGGACGAGGCGAAAGCGCCGCCGTCCATCATGACGTCGTTCTGCATGTCCTGGATAATGAGCGCGCAGCGCGACGGATCGAGCGTCATGCCTTGCCGGCCGCTGGCGCGTTCGGCCGCCGCGGGTGCGGAAGCGGACGCGCTCGACGACGAACCGGAAGCGCCGGCATTCGCGCGCATGAACGGCTCGACGCGCGGGCCGATCTTGGTGCGCACGCCATAGAGCGAATGCGTGGCGGTCATGAACAATGTGCGCCAGTCGGACTTGCCCCAGTGCAGATTGGCCACCAATTCAGGCACGCGCACTTTGCCGATGAGCGCGCCGTTCTTTCCGTAGACCCAGACGCCGCCGGGCGCCGTGACCCAGATATTGCCGGCGCTGTCGCATTTCATTCCGTCGGGCACGCCGGGCTCGAGCTCGGAGCGGATGCCCGAAGCGAAGATGCGGTCGGGCCCGAGCGTGCCGTCGGCGTTGACGTCGAACACGCGGATCAGACAGCGCACCGTGTCGTTGACATAAAGGAGTTTCTCATCCGGCGAGAAGCAAAGTCCGTTCGGTTGCTCGAACAGATGGCGGTCGACCAGAAGCTGCGGCTCGCCGCCGCCCGGCGGCACCCGATAGACGCCCTGAAAGCCCTGCTGGCGCGGCCGCTCGACGCCGTAAACCGGCATGCGCCCGTACCACGGATCGGAGAAATAGATCGAGCCGTCGGAGCGCACGCACACGTCGTTCGGGCTATTGAGCTCCTTGCCCTGGAAATGCGACGCCAAGACCTCGCGGCGGCCGTCGCGTTCGCGAATGAGGCTCGATGTGGCGTGCTCGCAGACGATGAGGCCCAAGTTGGCGTCATAGGTCATGCCGTTGCATTTGTTCGACGGCTGCATGACTTCGCGCACGCCGCCTCTTTCATCCCAGCGACGGCGTATGTCGGCCGGCATGTCGGAGAACAGCAGATACTGATCGCGCGGATGCCAGATCGGCCCCTCGGTGAAAGTGAAGCCGCCGGCGAGGCGGTCGACAGGCGCTTCGAGATCAATCAAATCGGAAAATTCACGGCGCAGAGCGGTGTGGCTCATCGGGGGCTCCTTGGCTCCAGCATGATCTGGAAAAGTGGAAGCCGGTTTTCCAAAAAGATCATGCGCAAAAAAATGCTAGAACGGGATGACGGCTCGAAGAGAAGTCATCCCGTTCTACGCCGGAAACCAGCTGCGCTTCGGCAGCGACTGCACGATCGGGCCGGGCACGGAATCGCGCAAGCGGCCGACCACCTGGCCGCCTTCGATAAGGGCCGGAAAGTCGTGGATCGGCAGCGCAAAGCGCGACTGATTGAGCACTTTCTTGATCGCTGCTTTCTCCTGCCGCTTGGTGGTGCCGTGGTTGCCGGTCACGCGCGGCTCCATGTCGCTGATCTCGTGGAAGGGCTCGACGATCTGATCGTTGAAGTCGTAGATCACGTCGCCGCAGATCGTAGCATCGCCCTCGGCGGTCTTGACGATGACGTTCATCGATCCCTCGGTATGGCCGCCGGCCGCTTCGCAGATCACGCCCGGCATCAGTTCGACCGGCCCGGTGATTTCGAGGTCGAGGAAACGCAGCGCGCCTTTGGTGTGCAGGCGGTCGATCAAATGCTTGATGTCGACCGCCGGATATTGCGGATGCATCAGGCCGGACACCGAATATTCCAGTTCGCGACGGGTGAGCACGACCGTCGTGTTCATCGGAAAGAGATCGTCTTTGCCGGCATGGT
Source organism: uncultured Alphaproteobacteria bacterium (assembly GCA_963818155.1). GTDB lineage: Bacteria > Pseudomonadota > Alphaproteobacteria > Rhizobiales > Xanthobacteraceae > BOG-931. The sequence goes on along the minus strand of CAWFRC010000007.1, from coordinate 461,624 downwards.
CGATGTGCAGATGCGTGTGCAGCACGTAGCGCACGTCGCCGAGCCGCAGGCCGTGCTTCTTGAGCTGGTTCTCGATCATGGTCTCGTGGCTTTGCAGGCCGCGCATGCCGAGCGTTTCCATGATCTGGTTGGAGCGATAGCCGGTGTCGATGACGATCGGCCAAGTCCCGCCCAGCACCAGAAAGCCGAGTACCGGAACACGGCGCACGCGGCCGCAATCGCGTCCAAGCACCAGAAAACTCGATTCAAGCTCGATGTCCCCGTAATCGAGGACTTTAATTTCAAGCGCCATACTTTTTTCCTCCCCGCCCGCGGTCGTTGCCGCAGGTCATTTGAGCCGATAAATCTTTTTCGCCGTGTCGTGGAGTGCAGCACGCGCGACCACGTCGCCGAGCGGTTCGACCGCTTTGCGGTAAGCCGCGATCAGATCCGCATAGTTGGTCCACAATTTCTCGACTGGAAAATTCGAGCCGAACAAACAACGCTCTGGCCCAAAAATCTGGATGGTTTCGTGCACAATCGCGGCGATGTGCGCCGGATCATTCTTGTGAATGAAGGTGCCGAGCGCCGAGAGTTTGGAAACGATGTTGCGCCGAGAGGCGAGGAGCCGCATGCCCTGCCTCCATTCCTCCCAGCCTTGCGGCGAAAGGTCTTCGAGCATGCCGGCATGCTGGAGAATGAACGTCACCTTGGGGGCGCTGTCGGCAAGTTCGGCGGCGCCTTGCATCTGGCCGGCGAACACTTGCAGATCGAACGACCAGTTGTAGTCGGCGAGGTAGGCGACGTTCTTCTGCAAGGCCGGCGTGCGTGCCAGATCGGAGCTGGAAGCGAACTGATATTGCGGGTTCTGATGCCACTGCAGCTGCATGCGCAAGCCGCGCATGCCGGGATATTTGGTCAGCCGGTCGAGCTGCGGTCGCACGTCGTCCACCAGGAAATCGGCGTAACCGACGATGGCTTGCGGAAAACCGTGCGCATTGGCGACCTGCTGCACATAGGCGACTTCGTCCTCGAAGCGGTCTTTCGGCCAATTGCATTGCACGTAGACCGATTGGGTCACGCCGGTGCCGGCAAGATCGGCCACGTATTCGTCGATCAGATAATCGCGGCGGATCGCCTCGTAGGGGCCGAAGATGCGCGGCTGCATCGGTCCGTCGAGCCATGGAAGATCGCGGCGGCGCCAGATGTGGTGATGTGCATCGATAATGTCGGTCATGCCGCCTTCTCATTGGCCATGTCGAGAACGCTCGCGCAGATGGATTCGATGGACGAGCCGTCAGAGAGGCGGTCGAGGTACGGCCGCGCCGCCACCAGGCCCGCGGTCCGCGCCTCAAAGGCCGGATCGGCCGCGAGCGGCGTGAGCCAGATGATGCGCCAGCACAGGCGCGCGAGCCGCGCGACGGCGTCCGCCATGGCGGTTGGATCGCCGCGCTCGAGTCCATCCGAGAGCACGATCAACGCCGCGCCGCGCGACAACGCGGCAAAACGCGGCACTGCCAAAAAGGCATTGAGCGCATCGCCGATCCGCGTGCCGCCATCCCAATCGGCGACCAGCAACGAAGCCGTAGTCAGCGCCTGCTCGCGATTGCGCAGGCGCAGCGGCCGCGTGATGCGCGTGAGCCGCGTTCCCATCGTAAACACTTCGACCGAATCAGCGGTCCGCACTAGCGCGTGCGCGAAAGCCAGATGCGATTGCGTGCGCTCCTTCATCGAGCCGGAGACGTCGATGAGAACGACGACGCGGCGCTGGCGCAGCCGCCGCCGCCGGTGGCGCAGCCGGACGATCTCGCCGGCATGCCGCATGGCGTCGCGAAACATGCGCCGAGTGTCGGTGCTTGCACCGCCGCGCCCGGACCGCCAGCGATATCCGCGCCGCTTCGGCATGCGTCCTGGCAGTGCGCGCGAAAAGAGCCGCAGCGTTTCACCCTCGCTGCCTGTTGCGAAACGCCGCTCGGTGAGCCGCTCGGCGGTGGTCGCTTGCGCGCCCAACTCGCGGGTCTCGTCGCCGAACAGGGGCTCCGGACCAATCGATGAATCCTCGGCCGCTTTCAGTGGCTCCTCATCGCTCGGTTCGCCTTCAAGGCCGGGGACGACCGAGCCGAGGAAATGCGCATCAAACAAGGCGTCGAATTCGGCGAAGCGCTCCGGCGGCGGCGCCAGCGTAGCGCGCGCGGCGCGGCGGATGTCGTCCATGTCCCGCGGGCCGAGCAGTTCGATGGAGCTGAGCCAGGCGATCGATTGCTCCGGCGCCACGGCGAAGCCGGTACGCCGCAACAGCGCGGTGAAGCCGAGAAAATGGGCGATCGGCCGCGCGGTGTCGCTCATGCCTGCGCCTCGATGAGGATCGCATCGATCTTCGGTGCAATATGGACAAGATCGTCCTCGTCCTTGAGCACGACGCCGAGCGAGCGGCGAAAAGCGTCGGGCCAGCGCGCGCCTTGCTCGTTGAGGAGCGTCGCGGCTTCTGCCCATTCGACCGCTTCGGCGATGCCCGGAAGCTTTGCGAGCGGCTCCCGCCGCAAACGTCCCACCGCGGCGACGACGGCGCGCGCGGCGCGCTCGCTCACGCCGGAGGCGCGCATCATGATGATGCGCATTTCGCGCTCGGGCGTCGGATATTCGATCCAATGATAGACGCAGCGCCGGCGCAGGGCTTCGTGCAGTTCGCGGGTGCGATTGGAGGTGAGAAACACGACCGGTCGTTCATAGGCCCGGATCGCGCCACGTTCCGGAATGGAAATCTGAAAGTCCGACAGAAACTCCAGCAGGAACGCCTCGAACTCATGATCCGAGCGGTCGATTTCGTCGATCAGCAGCACGGTTTCCTGCGGTCGCCGCAGACACGCCAGCATCGGACGCTCGATCAGGAACTCGTCGCCGTAAATATTAATGCTGCCGCTATCGCCTTCGCTCTGCCGGCGCAGCGCCAGCATCTGGCGGGGGAAATTCCATTCGTACAGCGCAGCCGAGGCATCGATGCCCTCGTAGCATTGCAGCCGCAGCAGCGTGCGGCCGAGCACGCCTGCAATCGCTTTCGCAGCTTCGGTCTTGCCGACGCCGGGAGCGCCTTCCAGCAACAAAGGCTTGCCCAGCGCGAGCGCCAGATAAGCGGCGGTCGAGAGCTCTTCGTCGGCGAGATAATAGGCGGCCCGCAAGGCATCCTCGAGCGCGCGCGGACTGCCGATGCCGACAATGGTGTGGCGTACGGCCATGAAGCGTTACCGCGCGCGCGCCGGCTGTGCGCCGCTGCGCGTCTTCAAGGCGCGCAAGACTTTCTCGGGCGTGATCGGGAGATCATTGATGCGCACGCCGACGGCATTGAAGATCGCGTTGGCGACCGCCGGAAGCACCGGGTTGGCGCACATCTCGCCGGGTCCTTTGGCGCCGTAAGGGCCGTCGGGCGCGGGCCGTTCCAGCACCACGATGTCGTGCGGACAAATGTCGCCGGGGCCCGGCATCAAATACTCATTGAAGTCGCGCGGCCCCTCGCGGGGGTCGGGATAATAAGGTTCGGGCGTCTCGTAGAGCGCGTGGCTCATGCCCATCCAGGCGCCGCCGACGAGTTGCTGCTCGACCAATCTGGGATTGAGCGCGCGCCCGATCTCGTAGGCGCTGGTCATTTTGAGCACCGCGACGTCGCCGGTCTCGTCGTCGACTTCGACTTCGGCGATCAGGCAGGCGTGCGCATAGCAGGTGGCTGGCGACATCTCGCCGGTCTCCGGATCGACGTCGGACAATGGCACCAGAAAGATGCCGCGGCCCGAAATGGTTTTGCCCTGGCGGAATTGCGCCGCGATGGCGACATCGCGCACCGAGATGGAGCGGTGTGGCGCGCCCTTGACGCGGATCGAGCCCTTGCCGTCGGTCTCGAGATCGCCTGGATCGACTTCAAGCTCTTCGGCGGCCGCTTCCATCATCACGGCGCGGGCTTCGCGTGCTGCGACCATTACGGCGTTGCCGACGCGGTGCGTGCCGCGCGAAGCAAACGAGCCCATGCAGTGCGGGCCGGTGTCGGAATCGGCGGTGTCGACATAGACGTCTTCCACCGGCACGCCGAGCGTCTCGGCACAGATCTGCCGCGTCACCGACTTCATGCCCTGGCCGAGATCGATGGACGAGAGCGCGACGGTGAATTTGCCGGTCGGATTGGAATGCACCAGCGCCTGGCTCGGATCGCCGCCGAGATTCATGCCGATCGGATAATTGATGGTGGCAACGCCACGTCCGCGATGCTTAGCCATGATCAGCGTCTCCTGGTGCCGAAAACGGAGGAAAAGCGCGGCGCCCCGTGTGTCGAGCCGGCGGGTGCGGTGGCCGGCGGCAGTGGTGCGCTGCGCGGCGGCGGCGCGGGCGGCGCCGGACGAGGCGGCAATGCCGCGGGCGTGGGCCGCTCGTATGAGATTCGCTGTGGCGCGGCCGCCGGTGCGCGCGCGGGCGCGGGAGCTGCCGGCGCCCGGCTGCGGTCGGGCGCAATGCCCGGGCGCGCCGTGCCTTCGCCCTTGCGCGATGACATGCGGCGGAATTCTTCGCGCAGCGGCCAGTTGGCCTTCTCGGCGGCGACTTGGGCGCATTCGATCAGCGCGGTGTTCTTGGCCTCGCGCCGATGCGCCTTCATGTCGCCGTCCCGATAGGCGTTGAGAATGCGGTATTCCAGCGGGTCCATGCCGATGGCGGTGGCGCCTTTGTCCATCTGGCATTCGAGCGCGAAGTCGAGCGCGGTGACGCCAAAGCCGCGCATGGCGGTGGCCGGCGTGCGGTTGGTGAAGACGCAATAGACGTCACCCGAGACATTCGGGATTGTGTACGGCCCGGGAATGTGCGCCGCGCATTTGACCACCGCGTAGCTTGAGAGCCGCGTGTAGGCGCCGCTGTCGAAATAAGCGCGCACCGAACGGGCGACGATGCGGCCGTCGCGCATGATGCCGTCTTTGACATAGATGCGCTCACCGCCCCGCGGCGAGCCGAACTGCATCTCCTCGTGACGGCTGAAACGGTAACGCACCGGCGCGCCGACCAGCCGCGCCGCCAGAATGGACAGCGGCTCGGTCAGGGTATCGACCTTACCGCCGAAACCGCCGCCGACAGTGCCGCCGATGAAATGCAGTTGGTTCGACGGCACCGCGTTGATCTTCGCCGAGGTGTCGAGCGAGAAGAACAGCGCCTGCGTCGACGTATAGACGATGAAGCGGCCGTTGGTGTCGGGCACCGCGATCGAGCCGTTGGTCTCGGTCGGCGCGTGCTCGATCGGCGACATCTGGTAGCGATCTTCGAAGACAACGTCGGCCTGCGCGAAGCCGGCCTCGACGTCGCCATAGCGAAGCTTCTGATGATCGTATTTGTTGTAATATTCGAAGGTGTTTTTCGGATAGGTCGCATTCACCGAAGGCGCGCCCGGCTTGAGCGCTTCCTCGACATCGAACACCGCTGGCAACTGATCGTAGGAAATCCGCACCAGCGCCATGGCTTCGAGCGCCGCGCGTTCGGAGGTCGCCACGATGCCGAGGATCGGCTCGCCCTTGTAGCGCACCACGTCGGCGGCCAGCGACGGCTCGTCGTCCTTGCCGAACTGGATGAGGCTCAACAGCGTGTTCAGATTGACCGGAACGTCGGCGGCGCGAATGATCCGCTTGACGCCCGGCGCGCGCGCGGCAGCCGAATCGTCGATCGAGCGAATGCGCGCGTGCGCGTGCGGACTGCGCAGAATTTTTAAGTGCAGCAGATTGCCGAAACGATGATCGTCGTAATAGGGCGACGTGCCGGTGACGTGCCCGAGCATGTCCTGCCGCTGCGTCGGCTGGCCGATCTCGTGCAGGTTATCGTCGCGTTCGTCGGCGAAGATGTCCTTGCGGAATTCCAGCATGGCTTTGTCCTTCAGGCGCGGCGGTTGTTGCCGCCTGCGGCATCAAGCACCGCATTGATGATCGGCTCGTAGCCGGTGCAGCGGCAGACATTGCCGCTGATCGCATCGACGACGTTTTCACGCGTCGGGTTCGGATTCTTGTCCAAGAGCGCCTTGGCGGCCATCAGCATGCCCGGCGTGCAATAACCGCATTGGGCGGCAAAGCGCTCCATGAATGCGCTCTGCAGCGGATGCAGATCGGGGCCGCGGCGCAGTCCGGCCGTGGTCTCGATCGCACGACCGGCGCAGGATTCGGCGAGCGTCAAACAGGACAGCCGCGGCGAGCCGTCGACCAGTACGGTGCAGGTGCCGCAGGTGCCCTGCCAGCATCCGCCCTTGACCGAAAGGTCACCGACGGCTTCGCGGAGCGTGTCGAGCAGATTGGCGCCGCTCTCCACGAAGGTGGCGACCTCTTCGCCGTTGAGAAGAAACTGGATCGGCGTTTTCACGCGTGCCTCGCGGTTTGCTCGCCGAGCAACAGCCGGCGCAGATAGACGGGAAGGATTTCACGGCGCCACCAGGCGCTGCCCAGCGCATTGTCGGTCGGCGACGTCCCCTCGTGCGCCGCAGCCAGGGCCGGCGCCACGCCGGCCGCATCGAGCGTGCGGCCTTCGAGCGCTCGCTCGGCGGCCTTGGCGCGCAGCGGTGCCGGACCCATCGCACCGTAGGCGATGCGGGCGCCGCTCACCCGGCCGCTCGCCAGCGGAAGCTGCGCCGAAATGGACATGATCGACACGCCCTTTGGATGCACGCGTGTGACCTTCACGAAGCGAAAGGTGTCGTTTGCGGGCCGCCGGAATGCGACGCTTGCCACCAAGGTTGCTCCGCGTTCGCGGCGGCTGAGCAACTCATCAAGCGGCAATTCGCGCTGGCCGAAGCCGCCGGCGAGCGTCACCGTGGCATCGAGCGCCAGCAGCGCCGCGGCGAAATCGCCGTAAGGCGCCGGAGCGAACAGATTGCCGCCGACGGTCGCCGCTTCACGCACCGCCGGACCGCCGATAATGCGCGCCACCGGATGCAGATAGGACAATTCGCGCTCGGCCAGGATCGCCGCCATGGTGACGCCGGCGCCAAGCTCGACACGCGCCGAGGAGAGCCCGATATGGGTGAGCGCCGGATCGGTCGAGCGCACGATGGTTTCGATCGCCGGATCGGCCTCGTTGACCGCGCGCATCACCAGGGTGCCGCCGCCCAGAAAGCGCGCATTGCGCTCGCGCGACAAGGCGCCGGCGGCATCGGCCAGGTGCGGGAAAGTCTTGACACTGACGCTCATGCGCGACCCTCTAGCGAAGCGCCGGTTGCTGTACCCGTTAGATGGGTGCGCACTGCGGCAAATCCCGCTTCGTAAATGTCCTCACTCACCATCCGCCGCATGTCCTCTTCGAGGCCCGGGCGGGTGGTGAAGGAACAGCGCCAATCCCAGAATGTGCGGTCGCCATCGGTGACCGGGGCGAGCCGGACATGGGCGACGTAATTGAACAGCGGTACCGGCGTATCGAGCAGGCAATAGCTGAAGGTCTGCTCGAGGTCGGACAAGGTCAGCAGCTTTTCCCGCAGCTCGGCGCCGTCGCGCAGAAAGAAGTGCCGCACGCAGCCGATCTTGTCGGAACTCTGATTGCGCTCGATCTCACTCTTGCCGACCGCAGGATGCCAACGGTCGTGGGCGTTGAAATCGCGCAGGAACGCCCACACCCGGTCGGTCGGCGCGTCAATGATCGTGGAGCGCACGATGCGGATCACCGCTAGCCTCCGAATTGCCGCTTGAGCGCATCGAAGCCGCCCTGGAAAACGCCGCCGCCGATGCCGGAAACAAGTTCGGCCTCGCGTTCCGGCGGACAGTCGAATTCCGCCGTCCATTCGACGAAGGTCCGCTCGCCGTCGGTGATCGGTGTCAGCCGCAAGGTGGCGACGTAGTTCTCGACACCCATTGGCAATTCCAGAATCGAATAGGTGCAGAACAGGTCGAAGTCGGAGAGGCCGAGCAGCTTCTCACGAATGCGGTCGCCGTTCCGCAGGCGGAAATCGCGGACGCAGCCGATCTTGTCGGATGGCTCGCCGTTCTCGATTCGGCTTTCGGCGATGCCCGGATGCCAGGACGGCAGGCCGTTGAAGTCGCGCACGCGTGCCCAGACGCGATCGGAGCGGCCGTTGATGACACTTGAAACGTAAACGCGCGCCATAAATATCGTTTCCTCTTTTGTCTGCGAGCGGTGGCGTCAGCTTTGGCCCGACGATCCGCCGCCACCGCCGCCTTCCGGCGGCTTCTTCGGCGCGTTGTCCTTGCGGATGCCCTGCATGTCGCGCGCCTCGCGAATGAGGCCGCCCATGCGCGTGAGGCTGCCGCCTTCGATGCCGATCTCCGCGAGCACCTGGTCGATCAGCGGCGCTTGCACGCGATAGCGTAACGCCGAATTCGATCACCTCGTCGCTCGGGCTGCGGCTGCCATTGCCGCCGCCGCCGGCAAGGCCGTCGACCTGCAGGATGCGGATGCCTTCGATCTTCTCCATCGGCTTGACGCTCTCGCGCACGATGCCCTCGATGCGCTCCAACAGCCGGCGGCGATAGAGCGAGGCCCGCGAGGCGTCGGAGAGGACGTTCTCGGCTTCGTTCATCAGCCGTTGCGCCTCGGCTTCGACCGCAGCGCGCACCTGTTCGGCGGCGGCCGCAATCCGCACCTCGTCGGCTTCCTTTTCGGCGATCAGCACCTCGACCTGGCGGCGGCGGCGCGCGACTTCGGCTTCGCGCACCGTCTTAACCCGCTCCTCGGCTTCCACCGCCTGGGCGCGGGCCGCTTCTGCATCGGCCTGCGCCGCCGATTGCTCGCGCGATTTGCGATGAATTTCGATCGCGCTTTCCATGCGCGCGTTCTCGACCGCGGTTTCGCGTCCGATTTCGAGCTGGCGCAATTCGCGATCGCGCAGGATGCGGGCTTCGTCGATGCCGCGCTCGGAGGCGATCCGCGCGCGCTCCACCTCTTCGCGGGCGGCGATCTCGGCCTCCTGCAGCGCCTGCGTCCGTGCCACTTCGAACTGCTCGACCGCGCGCCGGCGTTCGAGCCGGGCGATGTCGATCGCCTGCTCGCGCGTGACGTCGGTCCGGCTGACCTGCTGGGCAGCGACGATATCGGCTTCCTTCAGGCGCCGATCGGCATCGGAGCGTTCCACCAGCTTGGCGGCGATCTCGATCGAGCGGTCCTGCTCGGCCATCTCGATGATCTTGCGCCGTTCGACGTCGAGCACGTCGCGGGTCTTGGACGACTCGATGCGCTCGCGCTCGAGCGCAAGCTCGGTCACGATCCGCGCCACCTCGATCGCCTCACGCTTTTTGATATCGGCGTCCTCGATCGTCTTCTCGCGGGCGATGTCGCGGGCGCGCGTCGCCTCGTCGGCGGCGATGCGCTCGGCGGCGAGGCGCTTCTCCTGAGCGATGCGGCTTGCTTCGACCGCTTCGCGTGCGGTGATCTCGGCGGTGTCGATCGCGCGGTTGCGGGCGATCTCCAGCTCGCGCACCTCTTCGTCGCGGGCGATGCGCTCGGCGGCGAGCTTGCGATCCTCGGTGATGCGGATCAACTCGACGGATTGTCGGGCGCTGATCTCGGCCGCTTCGAGCGCTTCGTTGCGTTCGATTTCGAGCCCCCGGGTGGCGCGTTCGGCGCCGATTCGGTCGGACGCAAGCTTCTTGTCAAGCGCGATGCGCGCCGCTTCGGTCGCTTCACGCGCGGCGATCTCGGCAGCTTCGATGGCCTTGATGCGGCCGATCTCGCGGTTGCGCGTTTCCTCTTCGGCGGCGATGCGGTCGACCGCAATCTTCATCTCGCGCGCGATACGGGAGGCTTCGACCGCTTCGCGGGCCGTGATCTCGGCCTCATCGACCGCGCGGGTGCGGGCGATGTCGAGCGCGCGCACGCGCTCTTCCTGCTGGATGCGCGCCGCGGCTGTGACTTCGCGGGCGGCGATGTCGCTTTCCTCAAGCGCGCGGCTGCGCTCGATTTCGAGCGTGCGGGTGGCAAGCTCGGAAGCGATGCGCTCGGCAGCGAGCGCCTTCTCGCGGGCGATGCGGGCAGCTTCGGTCGATTGCGCGGCGGCGATCTCTTCCTCGTCGATGGCGCGATTGCGCGTGATCTCGCGGCGGCGGATCTCTTCTTCCAGCGCGATGCGCTCGTCGGTGACGACACGCTCTTGCGCGATGCGGGCGCGCTCGGTGGCCTCACGGGCGGCGATCTCGGCCTGCTCGAGATTACGGGCGCGTTCGATTTCGAGCCGCCGGTTTTCTTCCTCCTGGGCGATACGCGCCACGGTAACAGCAAGTTCCTGGGCGATGCGCGCCTTCTCGGTTTCTTCGCGCGCGGTGATCTCGGCGTATTCGACGTTGCGCTGCCGCTCGATCTCGCGGCGCTGATCGTCCTCCTCGCGAGCGATGCGGGCGTCGGTGAGGACGCGCTCCTGCGCAATGCGCGCGCGCTCGACGCGCTCGCGCGCGGCAATTTCGGCCTCATCGATCTGCCGGCTGCGCTCGATCTCTCGCTCACGGATATCGCGCTCGGAGACGATGCGGGCTTCGGCCAACGCGCGCTCGTGGGCGATGCGGGACTTTTCCACTTCCTCGCGGCCGGCGATCTGCGCCTGCTCGGCCTCGGTGTCGCGCACCGACCGTTCGCGGGCGAGCTCGGCACGCTGCACCGCGCGGCGGACTTCGATATCGCGCTCCTGGTTCAGCCGCGCGGTCTCGCTCTCGCGATCGATTTCCAGCGCCTGCTTCTCTGCTTCGAGATTGCGGCTGCGGATCAGGATCATCAATTCCTGCTCGATGTCGTTGCGCAGCTTGCGGCGGGATTCGATGTCCTCGATCAGCTTGGTCAAGCCTTCGGCGTCGAAGCGATTCGACGGATTGAAGAATTCAAGATCGGTCTGGTCGAGATCGGTGATCGCCACCGATTCCAGCTCGAGGCCGTTCTGCTTGAGGCTTTCCAGCGCCGCTTCTTTGACTCTGGTGACATATTCGCCGCGCCGTTCGTGCATCTCCTCCATGGTCATTTCGGAAGCGACCGAGCGCAACGCGGATACGAATTTGCCGGAGAGGAGCGCATCGAGCTCGGTCACGTTCATGGTGCGGCGGCCGAGCGTCGCGGCCGCGATGGTCACGGCTTCGCGGGTTGGCGGCACGCGCACGTAAAACTCCGACTCGATGTCGACGCGCATGCGGTCCCTGGTAATCAGTGCGTCGTCACGGTTGCGCACCACTTGCATGCGCAGCACGTTCATGTTGACCGGCGTGACCTCGTGAATGAACGGAAGCACAAAGGCGCCGCTGTTGATGACGACTTTTTCGCCGAACAGACCGGTGCGCACGAAGGACACTTCCTTCGATGAGCGGCGGTAGAGCCAGTTGACGAAATAGACGACGATCGCGATGACGATCACCGCGACAATCAGCCAGATGATGAGGCTGCCGAGAATGGCGACGGACATCTTGCTCTCCTCCCGCCCGCGCTCTTCGGCGCGGGCCGCTTCTTTAAGTCCTCTGGGTTTTTTTGATCGCTTTGAACTTGGCGACTTGCGCCGACAGCGCGCGCTCGACCGGTAGCCGTTCCATCGACGAAGCGCCGTAGAAGCCGTCGCAGTGCTTGGCACGCGCCAGCACGTATTCGGCATGCTCCGGCTCGGCGATCGGACCGCCGTGCACCAGAATGAGCGCTTGCGGATTGATCGCCAGCGCCGCCTCCGCCATCGCGTCGGTCAGCGCCGGACACTCCTCCAATTTGGTCGCCGTGGCGGCGCCGATCGTGCCGCCGACGGTCAAGCCGAAGTGACAGACCAAAATGTCGGCGCCAGCGCGGGCCATCGCTTCGGCTTCGGCGGGATTAAAGACATACGGCGTTGTCAACAGGTCGCGCGCGTGCGCCTTGGCGATCATCTCCACTTCGCCGCCATAGCCCATGCCGGTCTCTTCGAGACCGGCGCGAAAACGGCCGTCGATCAAGCCGACGGTCGGGAAATTCTGCACGCCGGAAAAGCCCAGTCGCGCCACCTCGTCCAAAAACACGTCCATCTGCCGGAACGGGTCGGTGCCGCAGACGCCGGCGAGAACCGGAGTGCGGGCGACGATCGGCAGCACCTCGCGCGCCATGTCGACGACCACGCCGTTGGCGTCGCCATACGGCATCATGCCGGCGAGCGAACCGCGGCCGGCCATGCGATAGCGGCCGGAATTGTAGATGACGATGAGATCGGCACCGCCGGCTTCTTCGTTCTTGGCGGAAATGCCGGTACCGGCGCCGGCGCCGATGATCGGCTGGCCCTGCGCCTTCATAGGGCGGAAGCGGGCAAGAATTTCAGAACGTTGAATACGCGGCATTCCCTAACCTCTAGATCTCTTTCGTTGTCGCATGAAACCGGTTTCCACTTTTCCGGGACATGCTCTAACCTCTTGCGCGGCGCCGGGCGAACCGCGTGCCAAACATGCGGCGGAACTCGGCGGCGATTTCTGTCGCGAAATCGCGGGTCGTTGATGTGCTCGGGCATGCGGATCAGCCGGCGGGCGCCGGTTTGCCGCACGGTCGCTTCCAGCGCACGGAACAGCTCCGCATCGGCGGTGGGATCTGAGAACGGCCGGCCGGGCGAATCGAGCGCCGACACGCCTCCTTCCGGCAAATAGAAACGCACGGCGCCGTCCATGCGATTGAGGCGTTCGCCGATCCAGCGGCCGACGCGGGTATTTTCCTCGGGCGTCGTGCGCATCAGCGTCACGGTCGGATTATGAACGTGCAGCGTGCGGCCCCGATAGCGCTCGGGGACGGTGTCCATCGGTCCGAAATTGACCATGTCGAGTGCGCCGCAGGCGCCGATATAGGGCACGCGCATGCGCGCCATGGCGCCGAAGCGGTCCTCGCTCGCCGGCAATACGCCGCCGAGCAACAAATCGCAGACTTCCGTGGTGGTGATGTCGATGACACCGACCAGCGCGCCGGAATCGACGAGCTTCTCCATCGACTGCCCGCCGACGCCGGTGGCGTGAAACACCAGGCATTCGAAGTCTTCTTCCAGCGCCCGAACGACCGCGTCGACGCAGGGCGTGGTCACGCCGAACATGGTCAGGCCGATCGCCGGCTTGGCGCGCGTCGGCCGCCGGTCGCGCTCGACATGGCTGGCGGCGCGCGCGCGCATCATGCCGACCATGGCGGCGGCGCCGTTGGCTAGGACCTGGCGCGACACGGAATTCAGCCCGGCAACGTCGGTCACCGAATAGAGCATCATGATGTCGGCGGGCCCGACATAAGGCGCAACATTGCCGGACGCGACCGACGAGATGAGCACTTTCGGTACGCCGATCGGCAGCGCGCGCATCGCCGGCGCCACGAGCGAAGAACCGCCCGAGCCGCCGGCCGAGATCAAGCCGCCGACCGGCTCATGCCGCTTGACCCAGGTCTCGAACGCTTCCGCCATCGCGGTGATCGCGGCGCCGCGATCGCCGGTAAACACCGCATTCGGCCCGCCGCGATAATAGGCGGCAACGTGATGCGGCGGCACATCCGCCGGCGAAGGACCGCCCGAGGTCGAGAGGTCGACCAGCAGGACGCGAACGCCCGCGCCCGCGATCTGGTCGCGAATGAAGCGCAACTCCTCGCCTTTGGTGTCGAGCGTGCCGGCGACGATGACCGGTGCCACACCGCCGCGATGGATCGGCCGGATTTCGACTGCCGGCGCGATGTCGGCCGCGCTCGGTTCCGGCGCTTGCGTCCGCGTGCGTGCCGCGGCTTCGATTTGCGCCGCCGGCACCGGCTGCGACCAGCGCGTCGGCGGGTTGGGATTGGCGTTGTAGACGCGGATTGGCCCGCGTTGTTTCGCCGGCTGACGCGAGCCTGGCGCACCGGTTATCGCCGCAGCGGCTTCTTCGGCTGGCTCCGCCTGGCCGTGCTGGCCGACGCCGAGCAGCCGTTGCTGCAGTTCGCGGTCGGCCTCCAGACGCGCGGCTTCCATCAGCCGGTTGACCCGGCCGTTGATCATGATGGCGACTTGCTGGGCCACGGCGGTGGCGACGCCGATATTCTGCTCGACGACCAGCACGCCGATATCGGTTTCCTCGCCGAGGCTGAGCAAAATTTGCTCGACTTGCTCGACGATCACCGGCGCCAGACCTTCGGTCGGCTCGTCCATGACCAGAAGGTGCGGATTGAGGAGGAGCGCGCGCGAAATCGCCAGCATCTGCTGCTCGCCGCCGGAAAGCTGGTTGCCGCGATTGCTGCGCCGCTCCGCGAGCCGCGGAAAGGTGTCGTAGATGCGCGGTATCGTCCAGGCGCCGCGGCCGTTGCCGCCGGCAAGGCGCAAGTGCTCGTCGACCGTAACCGACGGCCACAGGCGGCGGCCTTGCGGCACATAGCCCAGCCCCATGCGGGCGATCTCGGCGGGTGTGCGACCGACGAGCTCCTCGCCCATGAATCGGATCGAGCCGCTTGCCGCCGGGGTGAGCCCGACGATCGTCTTGCACAGCGTCGTCTTGCCCATGCCGTTGCGGCCGACGAGCGACAGCACGCCGTGCGGAAGCGTCAGGTCGACGCCCTGCAGCGCATGACTGCGGCCGTAGAAGACGTTCAGCCCTCTGATCTCCAGAAGATTGGCGGGCCGCCGCTCAGGCATGGCCGCCTCCGAGATAAAGCTCCTGCACTTCCGGATCGGCTTCGATCTCGTGCGGCGCACCTTCCTTGAAGATGCGGCCGTTGTGCATCATCGTCACGCTCTCGACGACACGCAGCGCGACGTCCATGTCGTGCTCGATGATGATGTAGCCGATGTGCGCCGGCAGCGCGGTGAGGATGGCGACCAGATCGCCGCGTTCGGAGGGCGACAGGCCGGCGGCCGGCTCATCGAAAAGGATAAAGCGCGGCGCGCCCGCGAGCGCGAGCGCGATCTCGAGCTGCCGCTGCTGGCCGTGCGCGAGCTCGCCCACCAGGCGATCGGTGACGGCTTCCAGATGAACGAGCGAGATGAGATCGGCGGTCGACTGCATGATCGCATCGTGGGCGCGGGTGCGGATAAAGGAGAAACGCCCACGCGAAACACCGCGGCAGGCGAGATAAACGTTTTCGCGCACGGTGAGACGCGCGAACAACAGCGAGATCTGATAGGTGCGGCGCAGTCCCCGGCGGATGCGCTCATGCGGCGGCAGTGTTGTGACGTCTTCGCCGAAAAAGCGCACGGTGCCCGACGTCGGCGGAAAGTCGCCGGTCATGCAATTGAGCAGCGTCGTCTTGCCGGCGCCGTTCGATCCGAGCACGGCGCGCCGCTCGCCCGGCCGCACCGTCAGCGAGACATTGGCCAATGCCGCGAGCGCGCCGAACATCCGGCTCACACCGCGCAATTCGAGTGCATTGCCGGTGCCGGCTGCCGCCATCCGTTCGGCGATCGAGCTCAATGGCCGCTCCCGTTGCCGGAACTGTTGGAGCGCCCAGCGCGATCGACAAGGCGGCGCCAGAGGCCGATCACGCCGTCGGGCGAGAACAGCACGATCACCAGAAAGCCAAGCCCGATCAGGGTCTGAAAACGGCGGCCGTCGAGGCCGACGGCGACCAGCACATCGAGCGAGAAGGTGCGCAGGATCACGTAAATGAAGGCACCGATGAATGCGCCGATCGGATGCCCGAGGCCGCCGACGACGGCGATCACCAGCATATCGATGGTGGCCTCGATGCCGGCCGAGCCCGGTGAGATCTGGTTGTTGAGCCAGACCATCAGAATGCCGCCGATCGAGGCGATCAGCGCGGCGAATGCGTAGGCGGCAACCCGATGGGCGGTGACGTTGTAGCCGATCGCCTCCATGCGCCGCGGATTGTCGCGGATGCCTTGCAGCGCGAGCCCGAACGGCGCTTGCGAGATATAGGCGACCGAGAGGTAGCTGAGCGCGGCAAAGAACAGGATCAAATAATAGAGCGGAATCGGTTCCTTCCAGTTGACGCCGAAAGCGACCGGCGCGGGAATTGTCGTGAAGCCGGCAAAGCCGTTGAAAATCGGCCAATTCTGCAGAGTGAGATAGAAGAACGCCGCGGCGATCGCGAGCGTGATCATGATGGTGTAGATGCCTTCGGTGCGCGACGACAGGATGCCGGTCAAGGCGCCGAAGGCGACGGCGATGACGATGGCCATCGGAGCGGCGGCCCACCAGGGCCAGAACAGGCTGATCGCCGGCAGCGAGCTCACGCCGAACACCGCGATCATGTAGCCGGAAACACCGGCCACGGTCATTTGCGCCAGACTCACCATGCCGCCGTAGCCGGCAAGAAACATCAGCGACAGCGCAATGATGCCGAGGATCATGGTCCAGCCGACGACCTGGTCGAGCCAGAAGTTGGTGGCAACAGCCGGGAGGACGAGCAACACCACGCCGAGCAACAGGATGGCTGCGTTGCGCCCGATCCACTGCGAGAAAGCGCCGCCGCGGGCGTCGGCGATACCAACCGGACTGCGCTCGGTTGTTTGCAGGAGCGCCATGGTCAGCGTCTCCCCAGCAGACCTTGCGGACGCACGGCCAGCACGATGACCATGATCACGAAGGTCGAGACGGTCGCGTAATTCTGGAAATAGGTTTGGCCGAATTGCTCGGCGAGCCCGATGATCAGCGCGCCGAGCGCGGCCCCGGGGATCGATCCCATGCCGCCGACGATCACGACCTGCAAGGACGCCAGCAGAAAATGCGAGTCCTCGCCGAGCGAGATCGACTGAAAGGTTCCGCCGACGACGCCGGCCATCCCGGCAAGGCCCGCGCCGAATGCGAACACCGCGATGAAGAGGAGCTGGACGCGGTAGCCGAGGACCGAAAGCATGTCGCGGTCATCGACGCCGGCACGGATCATGACGCCGATGCGGGTGCGGTTGAGCGCAATCCACATGGCGACGCCGATAATGACCGCGGCGGCGAAGATCACCAGGCGGACGATCGGATATTGCAGAAAGACCGCTTCGCCGCTCGACTTGAGCGCGACGACGATGGGCGTCGGAGTCGGGCCCAGCAAATAATCCGGGGTGTCGATCTGAATGGCGTTGCCGCCCCAGACCCAGACCATCAGGTCGGCAAAGACGATCGAAAGCCCGAGCGTCACCAGCGTCTGGCGCAGGTCCTGGCCCTCCATCCGGCGAAAGATGAAGAACTGCATGGCCATGCCGACGATCGCGCAGCTGATAAACGCAATGACAAAGCCAAAGAGCCACGAATTGGTCCATTGCGTCGCTTCGTAGCCCATATAGCCGCCGAACAAATAGAGCGAGCCGTGCGCAAGGTTGACGTTGCGCATGAGGCCGAAGATCAGGGTGAAGCCGGTGGCGACCAGAAAATACAGGCCGCCCAGCGTTGTTCCATTGAACAATGCGTTGACGAACAATCGCTTCTTCCCGAACACGGCTTCGAAGCCGGCCGGCCAAGGGGCAAGAACGAGCCAAAGGAAAATGATTACCACCACGGCGATCACGAGCGACCACACCGGATGGCGTCCGATCCAGCGGCCAAGCGCGTCGCCGCGCGCCGCAGCCGGGTTGTCCTCGCCGAAAGCCGTGGACACCGCGTTTCCTCCGATTTTTGCGGGAACCTAACCAAACAAAAGCATGCAGGCATGCTCGGCAGTCTGATTTTCTCTGTGGATCCTGGCTGACGGTGGCGCGAAGCCGTCCCGCCGCACCGCGGGCGAGGCGGATTACCCTTTCGGCGTAAGGCGTTACGCGCCCCTTATTCGGATACGACGCGAGCGATCGTCCGGTATTGCGTCGGAGCGATGCCGACATGGGCTGAAAAGAAATGCGTGAAGTGACTTTGCGACGAGAAGCCGAGCTCGAAGCCGATATCGGTCACCGACGCCTGCGTCCCCATGAGCCGGTCGAGCGCCCGCTCGATCCGCATGGTGTTGGCATAGAGCGCCGGGGTTACGCCGGTGTTTTCGCGGAAGAGCTTGAAGAAATGTGGCCGCGACAGCCCGGCGTCGCGCGCCACGTTGTCGAGCTCGATCCCGTCGGCGATGCCGTCGTCGAGAATGCGCAGCGATTTGCGCACGCGAAAATCGATCGGCTGCGGGAGCCGCGCGGCAAGGCTCTGCCGGCCTCCGGCCCGCCAGGACTCGTCGAAGCTCGCATCAAACAGCTGATTGAGGTAGCGGTTGACGATGCGATAGCTGGCGTTTGTCACCAGCGTGTGCGCTAAGCTCGCGCAGATGGAACGAATGGTGGTTCCCACCCGCAGCATATTGCTGCCAAAACGGAGACTGCCGCGCCCCTCGTGATCGCGGTCGAGCCAGTTCTCACAGATATAGGCCACCAGAAAAACCGAGGCCTGGTCGCTCGAGCAGGGCTGAAAGGAATGCGGCTGCCAGGGATTGATGGCGACGCCCGCGGTCTGGTCGACGAGGTGGGGAACCTCATCGATCGTGATGATCGCCGGCGGCCCATTGAGAAGAAAAGTTAAATGGCCTTCGCGATGCGCATGGGTGCGCATCGGCTTGTCCAGCCGATAGACGGTAATGCGGCCAAACGATCCATGACAAACCGCTAACGCGGTACTCACGGGCGCCTCCCAACGTGCAGCTTATTGTTTTGTCGGATTAAACGACGGCTTTTCGCCGTTGACAAGGAGATCGCGCGCTGCGCTGCACACGTGTCGCACCGGCTCTCGCCGGGCGGTTAACAGAAGAATCAGACTAGTAGACACGGCCCAGGCCGGAGCAACCGGGCGGTCAGGCTTGTCGCACGGTTCCGCCCGCTGGTACGATTTGTCGGCCGTTCGAAGCGGGGGACATGGTTTTGCCCTCCGAAGACGCACAAGCGCATTTCGAACGGCGAAACGACACCGTCCAACGGCGTTCGGGCATCAGGAGGAAACCCCAAAATGGTCAAGGGTATTGGATTAACTGTCGCGGTGGCGTTGACCGCGGCTGCCGGCACCGGCGCAGCCAACGCTGCCGACAAACTCAAAATCGGCGTTACGGGCACGCTTGAAGGCACTTATACCGTGCTCGGCGAGGACGGTATGCGCGGCTACGAGCTTGCCGTTCAAGCGCATGGCGGTAAGGCCGGCGGCAAGGAAATCGAAACCATCGTCGGTTCGACGGACGCCAGTCCGGATTCGGCGGTGCGCGCAGCCAAGAAGCTGGTCGAGCAGGACAAGGTCGATGTCCTGATCTCGCCGCTGTCGGGATCGGAAGGCATCGCGATTCGCGACTATTCGAAGACCCAGCCGCAGATCACGGTCATGAATGCGGGGTCCGGCGCGCTCGAGACCACCTATGGCGACCCGTCCGCGGGCGTCACGCCGTCGCCGACCTTCTACCGCACCAACCTCGACGGCGCCCAGTGGCAGGCGGGTCTCGGCGACTACGCCTACAACGTCAAGCACTACAAAAAGATCGCAACGGTCGGCGAGGATTACTCCTTCGTCTACACGCAGGTCATGGGCTTGACGGTCGAGTACTGCAAGGCCGGCGGCGAGATCACCAAGCGCTTTTGGGTTCCGCTCGGCACCAAGGACTTCGCCTCGGTCATCTCGGCGCTGCCCGATGACGTCGACGCCATCTATCTCGGACTGGGCGGCGCCGATGCGGTGAACTTCCTCAACCAGTACCAGCAGGCCGGTGGCAATGCCCATCTGCTCGGTGGCTCGATCATGGTCGACCAGACCGTGCTGTCGTCGAAGGGCAAGGCCAAGGAAGCGATGATCGGCACCATCGCGGCCAGCGGCATGGCCGACAACGATCCGAATCCGAAGTGGCAGGAGTTCGTGAAAGCCTATCAGGGGCATGCCAAGACCGGCTATTTCAAGAACGCCTTCAACAGCCCCTCGCTGCTCGCCATCAATTACTACAACTCCGCCGATGCGGTGTTCAAAGCCCTCGACGAAGTCAAAGGCGATCTGTCCGACGGCAACAAAAAATTCCGCGAAGCCCTCAATAAGCTCGTGCTGGACGCGCCGAACGGAAAAATCACCCTTGACGAGAATCGCCAGGCCATCGGCACGAACTTCGTCACCGAGGTCGTGAAAGACGAAAAGGGCGAGCTCATCAGCAAAGTGGTGAAGATGATCCCCAACGTCCAGGAACGGCTCGGCTTCTCAAAGGCGGCGTTCGACAAGTTCGTCCCGCCGGGTCGCGACAATCCGCCCTGCAAGAAGAACTACGATTAAACGATCGAGCATGTCCCGGAAAAGTGGAAGCCGGTTTTCCGAAAAGGACATGCGATAAAAACAAGATCAGGCGTCAACAGGAAGGGCCGGCGCAAGCCGGCCCTTTTTGTATTGGAGTGCGATCGAAGGTTTCAACTGAGCGGCCGGCACGCCGCTCACTCCAGATAGTCGTAGACCACTTTGCCGAGGCCGAGCGTCAGGTCGGCGATGATGTGGGTCCCCGAGACGATTTCCAGCACCGGCAATTCGGCGACCGGCGCCAGCGCATGCGGATGAAGCTCGAGCGCACCGGGGCCGGTCCAGGCGCCCTTGAGCTCGATATCTTCCAGATAATATTCGACCAGCTCGCAAATACGCGCGGTGCCGTCGACGTGGGGAATGATCTTCAGAAGATAGTTCGGAGCCTGAAGCGAAGCCATGATCGCCGCCGGATCGGCGGATTTGTGCTTATAGCCCATGGTGCCGGTGACGACCCGCACCGGGCCGTAGTCGAGGGTGCCGACCATCTGGTCGATCTCGGCCCGCAAGGTCGGGTTCGCGAGCTTCTTGGGAAAGCCCCACAGTTCGCGGCCGCCGGCGATCGGCGGTTCGTCATTGAGGAACATGCAGTGCGAGTAGCCGCCCTTGCGGCCGCGGAATGAGACGGGAATCACTTGGCCGGTTTCGGTGTAGTCGCCGAAGCCGGTCGAAATCCGGCATGCGGATGAACTCGTATTTGACGATCGGCTCATCGATCTGCAGCGGCTCGGGCACCAGCGCGCGCAACTTATCGGGATCCGTCCGATAGGCGATGATGACAAATTCACGATCGCGAAACCGGTATGGTCCCGGCGGATAAGCCGGGCTGGTGAGCGGCATGGCAAAGGCACGCTTACGCACATTGTCTTCTTTCATGACGTCCTCTCGGTTTTGCAGCGTGGGCTTGTCGCCGGCTTAGAGCATGTCCCGGAAAAGCATGCCCTCGGGCTTGACCCGATGGGTGGACACCGGTTTTCCGCAAAGGACATGCGACAACAAAGAGCGCCACCGGCCTAGTGGTGGTCGGCGGCAATGTCGAAGATAAAAACCCCCTCGGGCGAGCGCGGACGCTCCAACACTTCCGGATGCGAAAGCGTATGCACCGTGTCCTCGTAACCTGCATGCCAATGATCGACCATGCTCTGGCGCGAGAACTCGTAATCTTTCGAGTCGCCCTCGTAGCCTTTGGCCCGATAGATCAGGTGGATCAGATTCCACACCTTGCGGTCGGCAAGCGGTCGCAGCACCGTGACGTCCGGATCGTTCGCCAATTCGGGCGGCAGTTTCTTTAACAGCGCGCCGAGCGAATTGCGCATGACCTGCATCTCGATGAAGCGGGTCGAGGCGGCGCGGGTGCGGCTCGAATAGGTGATTTCTTTCTGCCGCGTTCCCACGCGCGCCATGTTGTTCGGAAGCTCACCGCGCGACGGCCATAGATCGACCTGGAAAACCAGCGTGTCCTTTTGCGGACGGCCGTCGACCACCCAGCGCAGCGGCGTGTTGGAGACGAGCCCGCCGTCCCAAAAATATTCGCCGTCGATCTCGACGGCCGCGAACGCCGGTGGCAGCGCCCCGCTCGCCATGATGTGCTCGGCGCGGATGCGGTCCTTGGTCGTGTCGAAATAAACGAAATTGCCAGTGCGCACATTCACGGCGCCCACGCTCAGGCGCATGGGACCGTGGTTGATGCGATCAAAATCGACCAAGCGCTCCAGCGTGCTCTTCAGCGCTGTCGTGTCATAATAACTCGTCGCGCGGACCGACGTGCCGGGCCAGAACCAGGGCGTCACCGGTCGCAGCGCAAAGAAGCCAGGTGTGCCGTTCCAGAGCACCCGTCCGGCGGACCATTGGTTGAGGAAGCCGCGCGAGGTGTCGGCGTTCAGCCCCGGTACCCACTTGCAGGCCAAAGTCCAAAAGTCCGACGATTGCGGCGCCAGTGAAGCGGCGGCTGCCGCTTCCGCTTCTGCGATTTCCCAGCCGGGCGGTTGCTCCCAGTCCACATAAGGTTGCGTGATGCTCTCCCAGAACTCCCGCAACTTGTCGACGCGCGCGCCGGGCGGATTGCCGGCAATGATTGCGGAATTAAAGGCACCGATCGATATGCCGCAGATCCAGTCTGGGGCGAGATTCGCCGCGTCGAGCGCCTGATAGACGCCGGCCTGGTAGGCTCCAAGCGCCCCACCACCTTGCAACACCAAGGCGATGCATTCGAAGGGAGGGCGGGTCTGCGCCACGTGCGCATGCGCGTCGCTCTGTTGTGTCATGCTCACCGCCGACATGGGGTTAGAAATGTGGGCCAAGAAACGTGGGCCAAGAAACGTGGGCCAAGAAACGTGGGCCAAGAAACGTGGGGCTAGAAGACGAAGTTGGACAGAAGACGAGGCTGACCGGAACACGAAAGCCGGCCGGAAGATGAAGTTGCGCCGATTTTGGCCGCACTATGCTGCAAATCTATAACATGGTGCGGCCGGCCGGCGCAGCGTCTCCTGCGAACGTGCGAACCGAGGGATTAATCAGCGGCCGTAGGTCGCCGTCAGGCTTGCTTTGTCCTTGCTGTGGAAATGCAGCTCGAAGCCGACTACCGCCGCCGAGACGTTGTGATCCTTCGCGTACTGCAGCTTGTCTTCGTCGACCGCATAGACCGTAAAGATGTAGTGGTGCGGCTTGTCGCCCTGCGGCGGGCAGGGGCCGCCATAGCCGTCGGTGCCGAAGTCGGTGCGGCTCTGAATGGCGCCTTTCGGCATGAGCTTCTTTTTTACGTCGCCGGCATTGAGCGGTATCGAGGTGGTCGAAGCCGGAATGTTGAATACCACCCAGTGCCAGAAGCCGCTGCCGGTCGGTGCATCCGGGTCATAGACCGTAAGGGCAAAGCTCTTGGTGTCGCTGGGCGCTCCGCTCCAGGTCAATGACGGCGAGGCATTGCCGCCCTTGCAGCCGAACACATTCGCGACTTGCGGCTCCTTGATGGTCGAGCCGTCGGCCACCTCGGTGCTGGTCAGCTTCATGTTTTGGGCAAATGCGGTGGATGCGCTCAACGCGCCGAATGCGACGACGATCGCCGCCAGTATCCGATTGTGCATGATGGGCTCCTCAGCTTCGAATGCGCCGAGGCTATCACGGCAAGCGACGCCGTTCTCTCAAACCTTCGTTAGCCCACAGGCTGCTGTCGCGTGCGCGGTCACCTCAGAGCGTGTAACTCATAAGTCCGCCATGTCGGCTTTACTCTAAGGGGGGACATCGCCAGGCTGCCACGGCAGGTCCGTTTTGGGCCAAAAGCGGACATCGCGCATCGCTCCCACAACTCGCGAAGCACCGTTTGTGAGTTTGCCGGCACCGCTTCGGTTAGTGGCCACTGTGGCTCGCGCCGCCGACTATCCCGTCAAGCGACCTGAAACACGGCGTCCACGCCATAGTGTCGACCATCGGCTGCGCCAAGACCGACGACCCCGAGGATTACGACGCCCTTCACAAAATAGAGGCCGGCTACAAGGTCGCGCTTAGGCGCCTGCGACGCTAGGTTATCTCGGCGACCCGGATGAGGACGTAGCTGATTGAGCCAAGTACGATCAGCGACGCCGTTACTGCCAGTGTCACACGCACGCCGCTTTTCGCCACCACGCGAATGTCAACGCCAAGGCCGAGCGCGGCCATTGCGATTGTCGTTAGGGTTGCGGCGATCTTGGTGATCGTCGGCAATGCGACTTGCGGGATTAGGTCGAGCGACCGGACGATCAGGACGACGATAAAGCCCGTGATGAACCAAGGTACAAGCTCTTGCCAACTA
This sequence comes from uncultured Alphaproteobacteria bacterium, assembly GCA_963818155.1. Lineage (GTDB taxonomy): Bacteria > Pseudomonadota > Alphaproteobacteria > Rhizobiales > Xanthobacteraceae > BOG-931. The sequence continues at coordinate 437,774 of CAWFRC010000007.1, read as the reverse complement.
GGCGTGCTTTTGCTGGTGCGAACGCCGGTTGTGCGCAGATCGCGCGCCAACACCGACAGTCCGAGCACCACCGGCCCGAGCATCAAGACCCGGACGAGCTTGACGACGGTGCCGACCTGATTGCTCAACGCGCCAATGGGTAACGTCGCCGCCAGCACCTGCGGCACGGCGTAGACGGTCAGTCCGGCCAGCACACCATATTGCGTTAACGATAGTTGCAGCACAGGAACTAACAGCGGCAGCGTCAGCACGACGATTACGCCAAGCACCGCGGTGAAGGAGATCGACGCCGCGATGTCGTCGCTGTCGGCGCCTATCACTGGCGCCACCGCAGCGATTGCTGAATTGCCGCAGATCGAATTGCCGCATGCGATCAGAATCGCCATCCGCAGCGGCAGCCGGATCACACGGCCAATGACAAAGCTGACGCCGAGCGCCATTGCTACCACCGAAGCGATGCCAACCAAGAGGAACGGGCCAAGCGCGAGAACCGTCGCTACGCTCACCGATGCGCCCAACATCACGACCGCGCATTCGAGCAAGAATTTCGCGCTGAATGCGATGCCTGGAACAAGGCGCTGCGTCGGCACCCACGCTGTGCGCACGACAACGCCGACCAAAATCGCCAGCACCAGTGCTTCGAGATAAGCTTGGCCGACGAAGTGCACCTCCACAGCCTGAAGCAATAACGCAACGCCAGTGATCGCGACGCAAAGTAGGATACCAGGCAGTAGTCGATGCAAATGCTCGATCAAACTATGGTGCCTCGTGAGCTTGACGCTAGTCGCCGCCCCACGACCGCTTCGCTGGGAGATCGGACATCGCTTTGTGCGGTTCCGGCGTCTGTTTGTGCCATAAGGCGACATTCGGCATAACGCGAGCACAGATATGTAATCGTCGGTGCTTTTAATCTCATTGGGCTATTAGATTGGATGCGCTCTGAACTTTCGTGATCGGCGGCGGGTTCCATCTGCCGGTTAGTGCATCGGACTTCGGGGCATACAGACGCATGGTCAAGTTGAAGGCTCCCTTCGGCGCGGGGAGCCAATTGACTTCTTTGTCCGTGCCCGGGCTTTCATTCTGGAAGTAAAGATCGAGGGAGCCGTCCGTGTTATATTTGAATGGCATCCAGCTGCTCACCGCGAACCGATTAAGGCCGTTCGCGACCTGAAACCCATCGCTGTCATAGAGCGTGATCGACCAAAAGGCATTCACCGGTGGCGCAGCGCCCATGTCGAAGTGGATCGTGTATTTGTTGGCGCCATCGAGCGGCTTGCCGGTTTCGTCACCCAGATTAAGCGGGTATATCGCATCTTCCGGCAGGTTCGCACCGAGGCCAAGCTGTGCGACGATGGCGCGCTTGAGATAGTAGTTGCCGTACACGCCCATCGTGTCGGTGTTCATCGACCAGTAGTTGGCGACACGGGCAATCGTCGGCACTTTCCATGCCATGAGTCGCTGCCCCGCTTCCGGCGCGGCCTCGAGCGCCTTCCTTACCACAGGATCGACCCTGCTGATGTCGAAGCTCTTGCCCGGCTCGATGCCGATCCGCTTCATCTGCGCGACAATCGGCTGATCGGTCAGGTGTGGCGGCTGCAGCTTGAGAAGCTCTGCCGCATAAGCGAAGTAGCTACCGCCCTTCATGGTATCAACCTGAATTTTCGGCGGCGTCTTCATGTCGATGCTCGGATCGATTTTCACCTCGACTGGCTTGGGCATCTTGCCCCACTCCGAGAGTGACGTGATTTTGTAACCAGCCTGGATTTTGTGAACCGCATCGTAGTCCGCGGGACCGTCAGTCTTAGTGCGGCCAATGATCCAGACATAGGGCGTAGGTGCTTCGATTTGCGTAAACCCCGCCGGTACGGTTCCACTCCAGCCTCTCGGCGTAACGAGGAAATTGCCCGCCTGTGTCCCCGTGGTGCGCCAACCCGGCGATGCAAACACGTCCGTCCACATGTCGAGCAATGGTAACAGGTAATAGCGCCCGCTCGTGTCCGGGACAGAGACGACCACCGGCTCCTTCGTAAGATCGGCGTATCCAAAGGAGTACAGCGTATCGAAATTGGGTCGCACGACCTGTCTCATGTCGGCAGGCGGAAAGGTCGGAACGCTGAACAACATGTTCATAGGCGCGCCGATCCCTTTACCGGGCTCGACATTCGTCAGCTGCTTACGCGTCACATCCATGGTCACAAGCGGATAGAAATAGATGTAGGCATCCCTCGCAATGGATTGCGCCTCCTGTTCGTTGACGGAGCTTTGTGCGTGCGCGGTGAGTGAAAGGGCGAGACAAAGAAAAAGGCTGAGTATTAAGGCAAACGCGCTTCTACTCATGTTTTGCTCTCCCGAGGCATAACTGCAGATTTCAGTGTGATGGGGACGCTACCACGGGTCGGCGAGGCCCCGTCGGGTCAAAATGGGCATGAAGACAATTCCGTGTGATGCTCGCTTTGGGTCATTTTCGACCGTTTCAACGAGACTTTGCGATGTCCGGTATCCTCCGGAGGCTGAAGTTAGGACACGCTAGTATTTATGAGCACACGCGCTAACGCGGAATTTCTCTGCCGCCGGTAATGCCGCCATCGATGGTGAGGATCGTGCCGGTCGTGTAGGCCGAAAGGGGCGAGGCGAGGAAGACGGTTGCGGCCGCGATCTCGTCCGGCGTGGCCGGACGGCCAAACGGAAGTGTCGCGGTGGCTTCACGCCAGCGCTCCGAATCGCCGTATTTTTCTTGCGCTTTTGCACGGGCCAAACGCTCGAAGCGCTCCGTCGCACATGGGCCGGGGTTGATGCCGACGACGCGTACGCCCGCTGCGTGGCTGCTGGCACCCAGCGATTTGGTGAACGCGGCCATGGCGGCATTGCCGACGCCGCCGGCGATGTAGCCCGGATCGAGCAGGTCGCCGCCGATGCCGGTCACGTTGACGATGACGCCGCTGCGCCGCGCCTTCATGCGGCGACAATATTCGCGACTGAGATTGATGTAGGCGAACACTTTCGTGTCCCAGCCGGCGCGCCAGCGCTCTTCGTCAACCGCTTCCAGCGAACCGGACGGAACGTCGCCGGCATTGTTGACCAAAATATCGACGTCGCCGCACGTCTCGGCGATGTGCTCTGCCGATCCGCGTTGTGCAAGGTCTATGGCAAGGGTTTTGACCGTGACCGGAAACTGCTGGCGGAGCGCATGCGCGGTTTCGTCTAAGGTCGCTTGGGTGCGAGCGACCAGGTGAAGATGGCAGCCCTCGGCTGCGAAACGATGCGCCATGGCGCGGCCGAGCCCTTTTGATCCGCCGGTGATCAGGACGATCTTGTTGCTCAGATGAAGATCCACGTCCGCACCTCGGCTGTCAGCCTTCGTTATTCTTCGCCCGCTCCTTGCCGGTCGGCGTCGGTCGGAATAACCGGCAGCAAGAGGTGCGAGGGGTGCGCCGCGTCGTGATAGATACGATGCACCACCGTGCGGCTCGAGCAGACGTGATAGGGAATATATTCGACATCGGTGGCGCCGAGGACGCCGGTCGACAGATCCAGATTGGTGATTTCGACGCAAATCCGATGGCCTTTGCGGAACAGATTGGCCATCGCGAAAATCTCGATCGCGTATTCCTCGATCTTGCCCGGCGTCACCTTTTGCCGCGCCTGCCGGGTCAGCTTGTGCCACGGTTTCCACGGCTTTGAGCGCGTGGGATCGAGCGCTCGATTGGAGGCCTTGAGCCAGCCGCGGGTCAGTTCGCGTTCCGGCAGATCGGTCGGAATTTCCCGCTCGCCTTCGCGTGCCGTGCGCACCGTCGGATCGGGGCCGACGTCTTTCAGAATGATGATCCAATTGGTGTCGTCGCAATCGATCGCCGCGAAGAGGTTAAGAACGCTCGGTCCCGCCACCAGTACATCGTCGGGCAGCGGATCGGTGAGGAAGCGGAGCTTGGCGATGCGGTTGGTCTGTATCGGCGGCATCTGCGCGAACACGTCCGGCGGGATATAGCTATCCACGCTCGCGGCCAGATAAGGCTCGGCCGTCAGCCGCTCCCAGCTCGCCAGATAAAGCCTGGTCCAGCGTGTTTCCGGCAGCGGCCAATCCGCCCCGTGGCGCCACTGGTTAGCGCCCATCACCCAATAGCGAACCGGCGGCTCGTTCATCACGCCGCTGTCGCGGCCTTTGAGCCAGTGATCGTACCAGCGCAGCATCAGGCCGCGCAGCGCGCGCAGCGGCCGGTCGGGATGCGCCGGGCCGGTCAACACCATCTTTTTTGGGCCGGCGATCTTGCTGAAATAGGTCTGCGCGCCGGCGAGGTGCGTCTTGTATGTGTAGCCGTACCAGCCGGCGCCCGTATAGGTCGGCACCGCGATCCTGCCGAATTCCGCGTCGGCCTCGACGATCGTTTTCTCATCGTCATAAGGATCAATCAGCACATCGAAATAGCGCGGCATGTGTTGTCCGCGCTGCACCAGCACATTGTGCAGGTGCGGATACATGCGGATGTCCGGATCGGCCATCGCCTCGCGCCACTTATCTTCCTTGTCCGGCGGCAGCTCTCCGGGGACGCCGCGGCTCATATGGACGGACGAGAAATGGTCCATCAGATAACGGAAAGCATGCAGCACGCCGCCGGGATATTCCTCGCGGAAGCCGCCGAATTTGCCGTAGGCGCCGCGCGGGTCGTAGGGAAAGATCGCCTTGAGTTTCGGCGGCTGCTGCCGCGCCGCGTGAAATTGCTCGGAGGCGAACGCGCCGATGCCGATCATGCCGATATTGCCGTCGCACCAGGGCTGTTGCGCGATCCATTCGATCACATCGTAACTGTCCCATTCGCGCGAGCCGCCGTCGCCCGATTTGAGATAGCCGCGAGGTGAACCGACCACATGCACATAGCCGCGCGATACGAAGAACTCGGTGTCGCCGGCCTCCGCGTGACCGAGCCACAAGCTCGACCATGAGGGTTGCGGCGGAAACGTCTGCGGATAGGCGTTGCCTTGCAGCTCCTTGGAATGGACGCCGAAGGCGAGCAGTGCCGGAAAACGTCCCGGCGCGTCCGGGCGATAGACGTCGACCACGACATTGACGCCGTCGCGCATCGCCACCGCGATGTCTTTGTCGCAGACGATCCCCGAATGCTCGGCCGGCCGTTCATAGTCCGACGGCGGCTGGTGACCGGATGGAAATATCTCCTCCGCGGAGCGGGTGTTGTTGTTGTTCATTCCGTGCCTGACCCGGTCTTGTGCAGAAGCGTCACTTTGTTCGGAAGCTTACTCGCCGCCGACCATGACGCACATCAAGAGTGCCGGTTCGCAGCCAGTGTTCACCCAGGAATGGTTGGTGGCGCGCTGCACGACCGCGTCGAACGGTTTGAGCCGGATCGGCTCGCCCTCGTCGAGCAGGAGCGAAATCTCACCCGAGAGGAGAACGATGTAATCGATTGTCGCCGTCACGTGCATCATCGGGTGGCGGCTGGTGTCGGCGCGCGCTGCCGGATCGCCGACCTCGTTGAAGAACCAATCTCGAAGAGCGGCGATGTCGGCTGCGCTCTTGCTAGGGTCCTCGGGCGGGATGGTGAACAGGCGAAACATGGTGCCGCCGGGCTGCGGATAGAACTTCATCGGCGAGCGGCCGAACGCCAGGTCGTGCGGCGATTGGCCGGGCTTGGTCTGCCAGAAATCGAAATTGCCCGGGCCGGTCAGCGGCGCCTGGACATCCTCGGCGACGACGGACTTTCCGGCCTCGTTCACGCCGGTAACGATCACGCGATGCGATTGCGACATTGGTCATGCCTCACGGAACAATCACCACGTTGGTAAAGCCCCCGTCGCGGAATTGCGAGCCGTCGAGCGCGCGGTTCACTTCGGCGAGCGGCACGCGGACATGGTCGAACACCGACAGATCGAGCGTGCCTGCGTGCGCCATGGCGGCCAGCGCCTCGCCGTCTTCGACGGTGAACCAGTTGCTGCCGATGAAGGCGACCTGGTTGTCCATCATCCAATGGATATCCATCACGGTCTTTTCGCCGACGCCACCGATGTTGATCGCTTTGCCGCCGCGGCGCAGCGCATAGATCGCGTTCATCAGCAGCGTTCCCGAGGTGCCCGGACCAAGACAATCGATCACCGCATCGACGCCGTATCCGCCAGTGAGGCTGCGCGCCCAATCGGCGACCGATTGGCCGTCGGCTTCGGCGAGTGTCTCGATGCGGCTCGGCGCCAGCGCCTTGACGCGCGCCAGGCGCTTGCGGTCGCGCGCGGTGCCGAGAATGCGGGTCACGCCGCGGCCCAGCGCGCACAGTGTCGCGCCGAGACCGAGCGTGCCGCTCAGCCCATTGATGAGGATCGTCCTGCCTGGGCCAGCGTCCGCTTTGCGCAAGGCCGCATAAGCGGTGCCGATATAGCCGAAGCGTGCCGCCTCTTCGAATGAGACACTGTCCGGCAGCGGCACCAGATTATGCTGCGGCGCGGTGATGTACTCGCACATGCCGCCATACGGATAGGCATCGAACTGCTTTTGCACGTCGGGGCCGAAGCCGAAATAGCCGCGGAACGTGTAGTTGGCGCAGTTCATCGTATCGTCGGCGCGACAGGCCGGACAGGAGCCACAGAACAAGCCGGGCGTGACATAGACGCGATCGCCTTCGTGAAAATTCTGCACCTGATCGCCGACAGCGGCGACCACACCGGCCACATCCAATCCAAAGATCGCCGGCAGTTTCGGCAACAACAATTCAGGAAACCAGGTTTGCCAATGCGTCAAAACGTTGATCAGGTTGGGAACGACGCCGCATGCCTTCACGGCGACCAGGATGTCAGTGGGACGCGGCGTAGGCACCGGCACCTGCTCGAGCCGCATCGGTTCGCCAACTTTGTAGAGCTTGGCTGCGAGCATCGTCGTCACGCGAACCCCCTCTTTTTGCAAACGGCAGGCGTCAACACCGCCGCGTACCTTCGTTGAATCTGCACCGCCGCCGCCGCGGCCCCGGAAGACAAGGCTCAATCCTGGAGGACGGGCCCCGGCGTGCGACTGGACAGTTCGAAGCGTTGCCAGCTATATACAAACCGACCGGCCGGTAGGTAAAGAGGCTTGCGCGGGAACGCGCCCCGGCCGCGAAGACCGGCTCCCGCCGGGCCAAAAGCCGATCGCCCAGTCGGGTCCCAAATCGCCCCGCTGGGCCAAAGCGAACTACCTGATATGCCAACGAAATCTATGCCAACGAAATCGCAGGACCTCGATCGGGTCGACGAGGTGGTGGAAGTGGCGCTGCAGCTCTTTCTCGAGCGCGGCTACGACAACACGCCGATGTCGCTCTTGGCCAAGCGGCTTGGGCTGACCAAGGCCGGCATCTATCATCACTTCGCCAGCAAGGAGGATCTGCTTTTCGTCGTGCACAAGACCGCGATGGAGCGAGGCCTGCAGCCGGTGTTCGCGGCGGCGGCGCGGGAAGCCGATCCGGAACGGCGATTGCGCGTCTTTCTGCATGAGCACGCGCGCATGCTGGCGCTCAATCCGGCGGCGATGCTGCTGATCCGCGAGGCGCGGCGGCTGTCGCCGAAGCATTTGCAGGAGATCAAAAAGACCTGGCGCCGCGGCTTCGACATTGTGCGCGACGCAATCAAGGAGCTGCAGCAACAACAGCGGTGTCGCGCCGATGCCGCGCCGACATTCGCCGCCTTTGCGGGCATCGGCATGGCGAGCTGGATCGCCTATTGGTTCGATCCGGCGCGTCCCAACAGTGCCGAGAGCGTGGCGCAGACGATGACCGATATTTTTATCGCCGGCCTATTGGCGGAGCCGATCCGGCAATCACGCAGGAGCAAGGGCGATGCGGCGCTCGCGGCCCCGCAGCGTCAGCGGCGATTGGGTGCGCCCAAGGCCGTCGGTCGCCGAGCGCGTCAGCGCGCGTAAGCCTTGGTGTCGCTCGTACCCGGGAGAGGACATGGATTTTGAATATTCGTCCGAGCAGAAGCTCTTGTGGGAAAGCACGCACAAGCTGATGCAGCGCGTGGCGACGCCGGACTATCTGCGTCGCCTGGATCGGGAACGGCTTTATCCTTATGAGCTCTACGACGCTTGGGTCGAGGCCGGTCTTCTCGCGCTCCCGTTCGCCGAAGAGTATGGCGGGGCCGGCGGCAGCATCGTCGATCTTGCCATCGTGTCGGAGGAACTCGGTCGCTACAGCGCCGACGTGGTGATGGCGTTCGGCGGCAGCATCTTCTGCGCGCTGAATGTCGCGCGCAAAGGCTCCGAAGAGCAGAAGCGCTATTGGCTGCCGAAACTGATGTCCGGCGAGATCCGCATGTCGATCTCGATGTCGGAGCCCGATGCCGGCTCCGACGTCGGCGCCATGCGCACGCAGGCGCGCCGCGACGGCAACGAGTACGTCATCAGCGGCCAGAAGATCTGGGCGACCGCCGCCGGCGCCCGTGACAACGTCATCAACGTTTATGTGAAGACCGACCCGAGCGCACACTACCGGCATGGCATGTCGCTGTTCCTGGTCGATAACGACACGCCAGGCCTCGAAATCCGTCGGCTCGATATGCTCGGCCGCCGCTCGGTCGGCACCTATGAGCTTTTCTTCAACGAGGCCCGCATCCCGCCGGAGCGGCTCATCGGCGGCGAGAACAAAGGCTGGGACTGCATCATGACCGGCCTGCAGGCCGAGCGCGTTGTTGCCGCCGCCTGCGACTGCGGAAGCGCCCGCGGCGCCCTCGATATGGCGGTGAATTACGCCAAGGAGCGCAAACAGTTCGGCCGGCCGATCGGAAGCTTTCAGGCGATCGCGCACATGCTCGCCGACCTGGAGGCGCAGGTGGAAGCCGCGTGGGCGCTCACGCTCAAAGCGGCGTGGCGGGTCAGCCGCGGTGAAGACGCGCTCAAGGAGATCACCATGGCGAAGCTCCTGGCCGCCGAAACTTATGTGAAGACTACCGAGGCCGGCATGCAGGTGATGGGCGGCTACGGCTACAACATGGAGTTCGACATGCAGCGACATTTCCGCGACGCCCGCGCGGCGACCGTCGCAGCCGGCTCTTCGCAAATCCAGCGCAACCTGATTGCCGGCCAAATGGGCCTCAAGGTCCAATAAGGCGTTCGACACACGATGACGATCGGCCTGCCGCTCACCATTCCGAATTCCTTTGCCCGCACCGCGCGGTGGTTCGGCGACGGCGAAGCCGTGGTCGATTTTGCCACGCGGCTGACCTACGCCGAGCTCGATCGTCTCTCGCGCCGCGCTGCGGCGTTGTTTGCATCGCTCGGCGCCGTGCCCGGCGAGCCGCTGGCGTTGCTCTGTCCGCCGAGTGCGATCTATCTGGTGGCGTGGCTCGGAGCTGTGCGTCTGGGCGCTCTGCCGATGGCGCTGCACACGCGTGAATCCGCCGCGACGCTGGCCGCGGTTTGTCGCCGGATGGGTGTGCGTCTCCTCGTCTACGACGCCGCGATGGAAGATCTGGCGGCCGGCATCGCGGCCGCGCATCCGCAACCCCTTGCCTGCGTCGAGGCCTTGTCGGCGCTGCCGCCGAAGCGCAGCGGAACGTTTACGCCGGCTGCATCGATCCCAGACGACCTCAACGCCGGCCGTCCCGAGATTGCGTTGGCGCGGCCGGCGGAGAACGATCCGGCGGTGATCGTTCTTTCTTCCGGAACGACGTCGCTCCCCAAGGGGGTCGTGCATACCCATCGGGGTTTCATCGAGAATGCGCGCACGAACCTGCACCTTTATCAGGGATTGCTGCCGCGCGACCGCTCGCTTGTGCCGCTGAGCACGGCCTTCATCGGTTGCTACAACGGCTGGTTTCCGTTTCTCAACGCCGGCGCCTGCACCATTTTCATGGAGCATTTCGATCTCGGCGATCTGCTGCGGCGCGTTGTCAAAGAGCGCGCCACGCACGTTTTTCTGACGCCGACACTGTGGCGCCGGCTTTTGAATTCCGGCGAACAGGGTACCGATTTCAGCTCCGTGCGTCTGATCGGTTTCGCCGCCGAACCCATGGATGCGCCGACGCTGAAGCGCCTGCGCGAAAAGATCAGCGCCAATGTCGTGCAGATGTACGGCTCAACCGAGATTGGCGCGGCCGGCACATGCATCACCGCCGAGGAAATGACGGGGGAGCGGCTGGTGAGTGTCGGCCGGCCCTTGCTCAACGGCGACATGCGGGTTGTGGTGCCGGGAGGCGGCCCTGCCGACGAAGTGCCGCGCGGCGAGGTCGGCGAAATTCTGATCTCCAGTCCATCGCTTGCGGCCGGTATCTGGCGCGATCCAGAGGCGACCGCCGGGAGTTTTATCCTCGACGGCGACCGGCGCTGGTGGCGTTCGCGCGATCTCGGCCGCATCGATGCGGGCGGCTATCTCTATCTGGAGGGGCGGCGCGACGACATGATCATTTCCGGCGGCATCAACATTATGCCAGCGCGGGTCGAGGAAGTGTTGCTCGCGCATCGCGGCGTCGCCGAATGCGCCGTGGTCGGAGTGCCGGACGCGGAGTGGGGCGAACGCGTGCAAGCCTTTATCGTGCGCGCCGATCCGGCGCTCGATGCGGCGGCGCTTGATCTGCACGTGCGCGCCAGCGACCTTTCGCCTTACCAGCGGCCGCGCGCCTATGCGTTTGTGACCGAACTGCCGCGCACGCCCACCAATAAGGTGCTGCGGCGCGCTCTGCGCGACGTTGCGCTGGGTGGCGCCGCCGAGCTTTCATCCGATCAACCAGCAACGGAAAAGACATGAGTGACACCGAAAAACTCCTAGTGGTCGAACGTCACGGCCCGATTGCCGTCGTCACCCTCAACCGTCCCGATAAGCGCAATGCGTTGAGCGAAAAGCTGTGGGGCGAACTGAAAACGACGTTCGAGACTTTCGAGCCCGATGTCCGTTGCGTGGTGCTGGCCGGCGCCGGCAAGCACTTTTGCGCCGGGCTCGACCTGTCGGAGCATCGGCACCGCGAAGCGTTCGAGAGCATTTTCATGTCGCGCTTTGCGCACGCCACGCTCGATGCCATTCAGTTCGGCGGCCGCCCGGTGGTGACGGCGATGCAAGGCGCGGTGATCGGCGGCGGGCTCGAGGTCGCGACCGCGACCCACGTGCGCGTGGCCGACACGACGGCTTTTTATCAACTGCCGGAAGGCCGCCGCGGCTTTTACGTCGGCGGCGGCGCCAGCGTGCGGGTCGCCAAGATCATCGGCTCCGGCCGGATGGTCGAAATGATGCTGACCGGGCGGCGGCTCGATGCCGAGGCCGGCGAGCGGTTGGGTCTTTCGCACTATCTGGTCGAGCCCGGCAAGGCGCTGGACAAGGCCATGGAGCTTGCCGAAGCGATCGCCAAGAATGCCCGCATTCCGAATTATTTGATCGTGCAGGCCATTCCGCGCATCGAGGACATGTCGGCGTCCGACGGGCTGTGGACCGAAAGCGTCGCGCAGGCGGTCAGCATGGTGTCCGACGATGCGCGCGCCGGCATCGATGCGTTCTTCGACAAGCGCAAGATCGAGTTTTAGCGCTCGTCGCGTTTTGACAACACCACACATGCGTCATGCCCGGACTTGTTCCGGCTCCTAAGACGTGGATGCCCGCGACGAGCGCGGGCATGACGATTCCATCGAAGCGCCTGGTGGCGCAGGTCCAAAGGCAGGAGCCCGGAATGGCGCGCTATTTCTTGCCGGCGGTCTCCGCGGGCGCCAGCGCCAGCCGCCGCCCGACCGGGAACAACTCGATGTTGAAGCGGTGGCTGATATAGCCCCAGATCCCTGACGGCGCCTTGAGCATGACGATGATGGCGATCACGCCCATCAGGATCAGATAATAGGCGCCGTAATCGGCCAAGAGCTCGCGCAAAACGATAAAGACCAGCATGCCGATAAACGGGCCCTCGAGCGTGCCGATGCCGCCGATCACCACCATGAAGATCACCACCACGGTCCAGTCGTTGATGCTGAACCCGGCTTCCGGCGATATGCGCAGCTTTTGCAGGAAGATCAGCCCGCCGACCAGGCCGGTGCAGGCCGCGGTCACGATGTAGATGATGAATTTGGTGCGGAAGGTGTTGACCCCAAGGCTGGCCGACGCCGGCTCGGAGTTGCGGATCGCGGTCAGCGCCAGGCCGTGCCGCGAGCGCAGCAACAGATAGACCACGCCGAAGACGATTGCCGAGATCGCCAGCGTCATCAAATAAAGGATGGTCTCGCGCGCAGCACGATCCGGCGCGATCTCGCGCACGATGGCCGGCGTCAGCGATAGGCCCGAGCCGGCACCGAGCGCCGTGATGAGGCTTGCCGACAGCGCGAAGACTTCGGAAACCACCCAGGTGCCGATGGCGAAATAGGCGCCGCGCAGCCGAAACACCGCGATCGAGACGGGGATCGACAGCAGGCCTGCGAATGGCCCGGCGATCAAGAGCGCAACATAGACATTCACGTTCAGCGCGCCGGTCAGATAGAAGAACGCATAGCCGCCGAGGCCCACATAGGCCTGCTGGCCGACCGAGACGAGGCCCGCGTAGCCGGCGAGCAGATTCCAGAGCTGAGCCAGCGCCAGGTAATAGGCCATCTCGGCGACGAGCCGCATCTGGCCGGCTTCGCCCCACCACGGCATCGCGATCAGCGCCGCGAGCGCGACCAACGCGACCACGGCAAAAGCGTAGCTGGTTCGTGTACCGCGCTCGACCCGAACGGTTTCCATGTCAGTCTCTCGTACGCGGGAACAGGCCGCTCGGCCGAATGATCAGGATGAGCAGAAAGGCGAGGTGGCCGGCGAGAATTTGCCAGGTCGGCGACAACGCCGCGCCGACCGATTGGGCGATCCCGAGCACGATGCCGCCGATCAGCGTGCCCCACATGCTGCCGAGGCCGCCGATGATGACCGCCTCGAAGGCCAGGATCAGCCGGATCGGACCGGCCGCCGGATCGAAGTTCGTGCGGATGGCGAACAGGACGCCGGCGATGGCGGTGAAGATCATCGCGATACCGAGCGCCACGGCATAGAGCTTGCGGTTGTCGACGCCCATGAGCTCGGCGGTGTTGGGGTCGTCCGACACGGCGCGAAACGCGCGGCCGAGGCCGGTTTGATAAAACAGAAGCTGCAGGCTCGCGAGGGCGACGAGCGCCACGCCGAACACCACGAGCGGGTAGACGCCGATGCTAATGCCGCCCGGGAACTGCAGGCTTGCGGTCTCGATCGCGCCTTCCTGCAGGCGGTGGGTGTAGGCGCCGAACCCCTGCAGCAACCCGTTCTGGATGATGATCGAAATGCCGAAGCTGACCAGCAACGGCGGCAGCAGGCCGCCGCTCAGCGTTTGATTGAGCAGCCCGCGCTGCAAGGCGTAGCCGACCAGAAACATCACCGGCACGACGATGATCAGACAGGAGAACGGATCGAGTTCGGTGCCCTGGCCGACGACCAAAGCCACATAGGCCGAGAGCACGATCAGATCGCCGTGCGCAATGTTGACAAGGCGCATGATGCCGAACGACAGCGACAGCCCGATCGCGAACAGCGCGTAGATGCCACCAAGCAGGGTGCCCTGGATAATCGTGTTGATCCATTCCATCGCGGCTACCACCCTGACCTTTGTTTGAGCGCGATCTGTTGCGAAGACCGGGTTCCACTATTCAAGATCATGCCGTAGATCTTTTGTTGTCGCATGTCCTTTTCAGAAAACCGGTGTCCACTTTTCCGGGACATGCTCTAAATGCCGAAATATGCCGCGCTGATCGCCGCGCGGTCGAAGCCCTTGGTCGGCGCGGTCAAGGCGAGCCGTCCTTCCTGGAAGCAATAAAAGCGTGCGGAAGCATCGAGCGCGCGATTGATGTCCTGCTCCACCAGCACCACCGTCGTGCCTTCGGCGGTGATCTTGCCGAGGCAGTCGTAGATGTCGCGGATCACCACCGGAGCAAGCCCGAGCGAAAGCTCGTCGCACAAGAGTAGCCGCGGATTCGACATCAGCGCCCGCCCGAGCGTGGTCATTTGCTGCTGGCCGCCTGACAGATCGGTGGCCGGCAGACGCCGCAACTCGTGCAGCCGTGGAAACAGCTCATAGACGCGCTTGAGGCTCCACGGACCCGGCCGCTTGCTGTAGCCGCCGAGCTGGAGATTCTCCTCCACCGAAAGGCTCGGAAACAGCCGGCGGCCTTCCGGCGCCATCGCGATGCCGAGCCGCACGATGTCGTGGGCGGTGTGGTGGCCGATCGGGCGGCCTTCGAACATCACCATGTCGGGCGCGGTTTCCAGCGCGCCGGCGACGGCACGCAGAAACGTGGTCTTGCCGGCTCCATTGGCGCCGATAATGGCGACCGTCTCGCCTTCCTCGACGGTCACGTTGATATCAAACAGAGCCTGGAAGTCGCCGTAGAAGGCCGACAAATTTTGCGTCTGCAGCAGCGTCATGACACCGGGATGCCCATATAGACCTCGCGTACGCGCGCGTTCGCCATGACGTCGTGCGGATCGCCTTGCGCCAAAACCTGGCCGAAATTCATCACCACGAGCCGGCTCGCGACCGAGACCAGGGCGTGGACGATGTGCTCGATCCACACGATGGTCGTACCGCTGGCGTGAATTTCCTTGATGGTTTTCACGAGTTCGGCGCATTCGTGCTCGGTGAGGCCGCCGGCGATCTCGTCGAGCAGCAGAAGCTTCGGTTGAGTTGCCAGTGCGCGGGCGAGCTCCAGGCGCTTGCGCTGAAGCAGGGTCAGCGTCCGCGCCGGCCGGTTGGCTTTGTCGTAAAGGCCGGTGATTTTCAGAACATTGCTGCAGCGCTTGTAGCTGTCGCGCTCGCGCGTGCCGCCGCCGAAGATCGCGCCGACCAGGAGATTCTCGAACACGGTCATGTTCGCGAACGGGTGCGGTATTTGATAGGACCGGCCGATGCCCATGCGCGAGCGGGCGTGCGGCGGCTTGGCCGTCATGTCGGCGCCGGCGAACAGCACGCGTCCGGCCGTCGGCGCCACGTCGCCGGTGATCAGATTGAACATCGTGGATTTGCCGGCGCCATTGGGGCCGATCACCCCAAGGGCCTCGCCGTCATCGACGGTGAGATCGACCGTGTCTACGGCCTTGAGCGCACCGTAGAACTTGGAGACGCCATCGAGTTGCAGAAGCACCGTCATGGACGACTATCAGCAGATGCCGCCGCGCGGCAAGCGCGACGGCATTTGTTCCCCACCAAGCAGCAGATCAGGAATACTTAATCGCGTCGAACGGACTGTCGACCGGAATGTTCGGCGCCGTCTTGTTGGATACGATTTCCAGATCGTACTTGAACTTCTTGCCCTTCTTCCATTGCCCCCCGACGAGCGGGGTGATGCACACATTCGGCACCGGGTTCAGCGGCCCACCCTTCCAGGTGAGCGGTCCGACGATCGAATTATATTCGGTCTGGGCGATGGCTTCGCGAATAGCGTTCGGCTCGAGCTTCTTGGAGCGCTTGAGCACGTCGATCGCCACTTCCAGATTGGCGAGCTTGAAACCGAGCGGCTGCGTCCACTGCTTGCCGGTCGCCTTCTCGTACGCGTCGCAATATTCTTGCGCGGTCTGGCCCATCAGGCCGGATTTGAACGGATGGTGGTGCGACCACCACACTTCGGTGGAGATGCCGACGCCGCGGTCGCCGAGCGCCTCGACGGCGGTCGGGAACAGCACCGCCTTGGGCGGCGTCACGATCTTCGGCTTGAATCCCTGCTGTGCGCATTGCGTCCAGAAGGTCGCGAATTGCGGCGGATTGAAAATGCCGCAGACGATTTCGGCGTTCGCCTTTTTCATTTCCGCGATCTGTGACGAGAAGTCGTCGGACAGCGGCGGATAAAGTCCGAGCTCGTGAACGTCGTATCCCTTGGATCGATACAGCGCCGGCAGTCCGCGCTCCTTGTCGGAGGCGCCGATGCCGTCCGGATCGTTGGTGAACAACGTCGCCACCACCTTGTTGGTCGGCAGCGTCTCCCACATGTCGACGAAGGTGTTGCCGATCATGTCGAAGCCCCAGAAGAAGTGGTACGTCCACTCGAAGCCCTTCTTGGGATCGCCTTTGCGCGGGAAGAACCAGGCCTGCCAGGGATCGTCCGAGGTGATGCACGGAACGCCGGCGAGCTCGCACTGATCGGACACCGGATTGACCGTGTCCGACGTGGACGATCCGGTCATGATGTCGACTTTGTCGTTGTTGATCAGCTGCGCGGTAACTTCCGAAGCGCGGTTCGGGTTCGACTGGCTGTCTTTGGTGATGATCTCGACATTGTATTTCTGGCCGCCGACCGTAATGCCGTCGGCAAGCTGCTTGCGCACCCCTGCCGCAACCCATTGTGACGGCTCGCCGAATGCGGCGATAGGGCCGGTCTCCGGAGTGACCATGCCGATCTTGATGGTCTTGCTGGCCGCGCGCGACGACTGAAACATCCACGGCGAGGCAATTGCGCCGGCGCCGGCCGCGCCCATCAATTTAATGACTTTGCGGCGTTGCTGGTCGACTTTTTGCGACCGATTCCTTCCCCACGCTGCTTTCATTCGGGCTTCCCTTCCCTGGTTTGAGAGTTGCTGTCCAATTCACGATTGGATCGACTTCTTTTGCACCCGTTGCCGTTGATGCGGCACCAAGCCGAACCGTCCTATACACTATCGGTCCGACCCAGGATACGGGGTAGATTGACCCGGGATGCGGGCCAGTAGGCGTTCGCACTTTGCGGTAAACGGGCGCCGCCGGCGCCCGAGCCGCCGAAGCGCCTTACGCCTCGTAGTTATGAACGAAATCCTCCGGGACGTTGGGACCCCAGGCGTAGAAAGAGTTGTCTGCGGCGTGATCGCCGGCTGGCCAGTCACAGGTGACGGGGATGTAGTCGATATCCGCCGAATACTCGCTGAAACTGCCCCACGGATCCTGCACGTAGTGAAAATAATTCGAACCGAGCACGTGGCGGCCCAGGCCCCAGCCCTTGGCAAAGCCTTTTTCCAGCATGTGCATGGCACCGGAACCGATTTCGTCCACCGAGCCCACGTCCCAGCTGAAATGATGATGCCCCGGAGCATTCGAGCGCGCGAAGGCGATCATGTGGTGATCGCTGCCGTGAATGCCGTGCATGAAGGCGATGTTGTCGCTGGAATGATCGGAGAGCCGAAGGCCGAGCACGCGGGTATAGAACTCGATCGCCTTGCGCACATCAGTCGTGAACATCAGCACATGCGATAGCCGCCGGGGCCGCGTTCGCGGCATCGCGCTGCGCAAGGGCGCTCCGCGTTGGCCGGCGACCGTGGGCTGGTAGCCGAAACGGCTTTTTTCGTCGGGGGATGATTTCGCCGCGACCTTGATCTCGACCAGAATGCCGTTGTGGTCGTGAAACCACAGACCATTGGAGTCGATGCCGGGCGGCGGATCGAGCCGTTTGACGCCCATGTCCTGCAGGCGCCGCGCAAACCCCTCAATGTCGTCCTCGAAGGCACCGAACGAGATGTAACCGAGCTTCTTGCGCGGCCCCTCGCCGATCGTTCCATAGACATGGGGCTGGGTGAACGTGCTCAGCGTCAGGCGATTACCGCGCTGGCCGACATCGAGGCCGAATTCGCCGTAAAAATTCTGCGCGACGGCAAGGTCGGGCACCGCGAAGTGGAAATGATCCACCGAATGAACGCCGAGCTCACCAGGGCGGCGGTTCGCCTGGATGTATCCGTGAATCGCCGTCATTGCGCTTCCTCATTTCTGATCATCGGTCCGGGCCCGACCGGGTCAGGCCGCGTGCGCGGCCATGACCAAGTCCGTGCCGTTGGTTTGAGATTCAATTCACTCGAAAATATTTTTGTCAACGGAAAATAATTTTTCCTTGCTCCGATAGTCACGATACCGCATGCTCCACGCGCTATGAGCATGACCAAGCTTGCCGGATTGGATCGCGCCGCCACTCAGGCCGACCAGGCCTATGAGGCGCTGCTGGCCGAAATCCTCGACTGCCGGCTGGCGCCGGGTGCGAAGATCACGATCAGCGATGTGGCGTCGCGGCTGCGGCTGAGCCCGGGCGCCGTACGCGAGGCTTTGTCGCGGCTGTCCGCTGAAAAGTGGACGATCGCCACGGCGCAAAAGGGCTATTCGGTGGCGCCGGTTTCCCTCGAAGATCTGCAAGATCTGACGCGAACGCGCATCGCCATCGAGCAGATGTGCCTGCGTTCGGCAATCGCGCACGGCGATGTCGAGTGGGAAACCTCGATCGTCGCCGCTTACCACCGGCTCCATCGTGTGCCGATTGTCGTTACCGACATGGCGTCTCGACTGAACGGCGGCTGGGTCGCGGCGCACACGACATTTCATGCCGCGCTCGCGGCCGGTTGTGACAGTCCTTGGCTCATCAATCTGCGAACCATGCTCTACGCCCAGAGCGAACGTTATCGGCATCTGTCGTTCGCGCTCGGCCGTGAAAATCGCGACGTCGACGCCGAGCACAAGGCCATTCTCGACGCCTGTCTCGAGCGTGACCCCGATCTCGCCTGCCGCCTGATCGACGATCATCTGAAAAAAACGACCGATATCCTCGCGGCTTCGCCGCCATTGCGCCAACGCGCAGCAACAAGTTCCGATGCAGAATCAATAAGCGCGCGCTGAATGGCGCGATACGTGGGAGGACGTGTGTCATGAACAAAATTGCCAATGTGCGCAGCGCCGCCGTGCCGACCGTCGAAGAGCTGGTCGCCAGGGCGCGCGAACTCAAGCCGCTGTTGAGCAAGAACGGACCGCTCGGCGAAACCAACCGCCGCGTCGTCGAGGAATTGATCGAAGCCGCCGGCAAGGCGGGTTTCTTCAAGGTCTGCACGCCGAAGCGCTATGGCGGCTGGGAGATGAATACCCGCGCCATGCTGGATGTGAGCTCCGCGGTCGCCGAGGCCGACGGCGGCACTGCCTGGGTGGTCAACCTCAACAACGTTTGCTGCTGGCTCGCCAGCTTGTTTCCAGTCAAGGCGCAGGACGAGGTTTTCGGCCCTAATCCCGACGTCCGCATTTCCGGCGTGCTCAATCCCACGGCGACGGTGAGCAAGGTGGACGGAGGCTATCGGGTCACCGGCCAATGGCACTACAATTCCGGCGGCTGGCATTCGCAGTGGGCGGTTCTCGGCATGCCCATCGTCAACGAGGCCGGTGAAGCCATTGACCAGGGGCTGGCGCTGTTTCCGATGTCGGATCTCGAGCAGGTCGACACCTGGTTCGTCGCCGGCATGAAGGCGAGCGGCAGCATTTCGCTCAAGGCAACCGATGCCTTCGTGCCGGAGCATCGCGTGCTGTCTGTGCCGCAAGCCATCGAGGGCAATTATCCCACCGAAATGCGCAGCCAGGAGACGTTCTATCGCTCCGCCTTCATCCCGATCCTGTCGATCATTCTGGTCGGGCCGATCCTCGGGCTCGGCCGCGCGGCGCTTGATTTCGTCCGCCAGAAGGCCAATTCGCGGACCATCGCCTATACCTTCTTCGACAAGCAAAGCGCGTCGGTGGCGTTCCAGCTTCAGGTCGGGGAAGCCGCGATGATGATCGACACCGCGCATCTGCATGCCTATCGGGCCGCCGATGACATCGATGGGGCGGCCGTGCGCGGCGTTTATCCCGATATGTTCATACGCGCGCGGGTGCGCGCCGATACCGGCTATACGGTCGAGAAGATCACCCAGGCCATCGACAAGCTGTTGTTCGCGCATGGCTCGGCGGCCTTTGCCGACGCAAGCCCGCTGCAGCGGATCTGGCGCGACGCTGCGGTTGCCTCCCGGCACGCCGTGGTGTTGCCGCCGATCGGTTATGAGCTGCTCGGCAAGGCGCTGCTCGGCGTCGAAAATAACATCACACCGTTGATTTAAGCGCCGTTGCGCTGTTGCCAGGCCGTTGTTGCCGCGCCGGCCCGAAGGGCGGCCCGGCATCAGGCCCTCGTCACGGCGGGCGCATAAGCGATTTTGCTCCGGCTCCTGGCGACGCGCGCCTCGCTAGGGGCGCGGCGCGGCCGCCGCTCCAGTTCACGATGCGGTTGGGACGCCTAGCGCTGCCCGGGCACAAAAGTCTATAATTTGCAGCAACAACATATTGGGGGCGATTTCCCCCTTTTCGTCCGCCAACGTGCGGACACGAGGAACGACCAGAGAGGAGCCATGAACGCGGTTTACTCCAGTCGATCGTTCGGAGAGGACAAGCGGCGCGCCTGGGAGGCCGTCGTTAGCCAGCTCTACGCCGCCATGGAGGTGCAGGTAGCGGACGCCGGCAAATTCGAAGGCGAGATCACGCAATGCTCCCTCGACGATCTCGACCTGACGCGCGCGATCGTCGAGTACGAGATCGCCAGCCGCAAGCGCCGTCACATCGCCAGCGACGTCAGTCAAAGCTGCGTCTTCCTGTTCGTCAAGAAAGGTCCGATGACGCTCGAGCAGTTCGGCCGTGAAGCGCTGCTCAACTCCAACAGTTGCTCGCTGGTGGATCTAGCTTCGCCCTACGTCCTCAAGCACGCACGCCTGACCGATACGTTCTTCCTCAAAGCGCCCGAGGTCGTTCTCAGATCCAAGTTCAAGGACATTCAATCGCACTGCGCGGTGGCCCGGCCGATCGGTCCGGGCATGGGCAGTATCGCCGCCGACATGATCGCCTCGCTGGTGCAGAATGGGAGCGAGACGGGCGAGCGGGGCGCCGCTTGCCTGGCGACGCAGATCCTGGACATTCTAGCAATCGCCTTCGAAGCCGGCCCGACCGACATGCCGGAGGGACCATCGCTTGCACAGGCCGCCATTCGCCGGCGCGCGCTCGCTTATATCGATCGCCGCGTTGGCGACCCGCAGCTCGATCCCGCTATGATCGCTGCGGCCATCGGCGTGTCGACCCGCTATCTTCACCGCGTCTTCGAGGCATCGGAGAAATCCGTCGGCGCCTCCATCCGCAGCAGGCGGCTGCAGCGCGCGCATGAGGATCTGACCGACCAGCGGCTGCGCCAGCGCTCAATTTCGGAGATTGCCAGCCGCAACGGCTTTGCCAATCAAAGCTCGTTCGCGACCTGCTTCAAAAAAGAATTCGGCGTGTCGCCACGCAGCATCCGCGCCGCCGCGCTCTAGCTTTCTTATGTTGCTCGCCGCCGTGCTCAAAGGGCGGGGCGCTCATTCCAAAATAAAAGGGCACGCGGTCGAAAATAACCGCCTCGCGGCGGTTTGCGCCACCGCGGCGGAGCGCGTATGAGTAAGCTAAAGCCCCTGACTGCACCATGATTGTTGCTTCCTCAGCGGAGGAGCGCGGGTCGGTCGGATCAACAACACGCAAGCGATCGCCGCTTCGGGCGTCGCTGAGGGAGGTTACGATGGACGGCACCGTCCGTTTCGATTTCATGCACTTTATGCCGTATGTGCATTTGCCGGAAAACCACAAGGACTACAAATCGACCTGGGTCGACTTCCCCAACAAATATTACGATCCGAAGAAGGGACACGCGCTCTACCAGCGCTACCTTGCCGAGCTCGTGATCGCGGATCAGGTCGGTTTCGACGCGGTCGTGGTCAACGAGCATCACAATACCGCTTACAGCATGATGGCGGCGCCGAATCTGATCGCCGCCGCCATCATCCCGCAGATCAAGAACGCCAAGATCTGCGTCTGGGGCACACCGCCGAATTTGGAATATCCCAACCGGCTGGCGGAAGAATACGCCATGCTCGATGTGATGTCGGAGGGACGGCTCGAAGTCGCCTTCCCGCTCGGCACCGGCATGGAATATTGGGCCAACCCGATCAATCCGGCGACGGCGCGCGATCGCCATCGCGAAGCGATCGACATTATTCTGCAGGCCTGGACGCAGGACGGCCCGACCACTTACTACGGCGATTTCTATACGTATCGCTACCTCAACCCATGGCCGCGGCCTTATCAGAAGCCGTATCCGCCTTGCTATATCGTCGGCACCGGAAGTCAGGAAACCATCGACCTCGCCGCCAAGCTGGGCTTCGGCTACTCGTCGGTTTTCGTCACCAAGCAGCGCGCGCTCGAGCTCAATCAGAATCTGCGCCGGCTCGCGGCCGAGCACGGGCATCATATCCGGCCCGAGCAGCTTCCGGTCCAGGTCATCGCCTATGTGGCGGAGACCAAAGAAAAGGCCGAGCAGGAAGCCGTCGAGCACCTGCGTTACTTCTTCGAGGATGCGCTGCGCACGACGCCGACATTTCTGGCGCCTCCGGGATATCTTTCGGTCGCCGAACTCAAGAAGCGCGCGGCGCTCGCCGACAAGCTGCACGGCGCATTCAATTTCGACAATATCAACGAGTCGTTTTTCGTCGCGGTCGGCACCGCCGATCAGGTTGTCGGACAACTCGAAGAATGGGGCGAACGGCTAGGGACCAACCACTTCAACATTCTCGGCGCCATCGGCAACATGCCGCACTGGAAGGTGGTCAAGAACCTGAACTTCTTCGGCCAGGACGTCATTCCACGCATGCGCGGGCGCGCGGCGGCCCAACGCCGCGTCGCCGCCGAATAGTCAGTGAGAAAGAGAATTCGATGACCGCGACAGCCTTTCCTCCGCAGTTCAAGCGCGAAACGCATTCGGTCAACGGCCTGAACACCACGGTGCTCACGGCCGGAAGCGGCCCGCCGCTGGTATTCTTGCACGGCGCCGGAATTTGGCACGGCGTCAACTTCGCGTTGCCGTGGACGGAAAAATTCCGCGTCATCATTCCGTTCCATCCCGGACTTGGCGAGGCCGACGACGATCCGGCGATGACCGACATCCACGACTACGTCATGCATTATCTCGATTTGTTCGACACACTCGGCCTGGAGAAGCTCAATCTCGTGGGCTTCTCGCTCGGCGGCTGGCTTGCCGCCAACTTCGCCGTCGGCCACGGTCACCGCGTCGAGCGGCTTGTTCTCGTCGGCCCCGCGGGGCTGCGCGGCAAAGAGCGCCCCAAGGGCGATCTGTTTCTCCTGCCGCCGGAGAAAATTCCCGCGATGCTGGTTTCGAACTTCGATGTGATCAAGCCGTTCCTCCCGGACAATCCCAACGATCTCGACTTCATGGGCGCGCGCTATCGCGAAGGCGGAACGCTGGCGCGTTTGTGGTGGGAGCATCCCTACGACAAGAAACTGCCGCGCTATATGCATCGGCTGACCATGCCGACGCTCCTGGTTTGGGGCGACGAGGATAAACTGATCCCGCCGGCGCAGGCCCAGATCTGGCAGAGCTTCATCCCCAAAGCTGACATCCAGATCTTCAAGGGTGCCGGCCACCTCGTGCTCGACGAGAAGCGCGAAGCGGTCGATGCAGTGCAGCAATTCCTGTCCTGATCGTGTGCGCCTGCGTGCGTGCGCTCATCGGCGCAATCACGCGTGTGCGTTGGTATCACGCAGGTGACCAACGCATCGTGATTTCTCAATCCGTTGCGCAGCGCAGCGAAGGTCTCCCGTGTTTGTGATTGGCGGCCTCTCGACTGACTGTTAGGCTCGCGTCGCGCCTAAGGCGCTAACAGGAGTTGGGGGATAGGACATGGAGAACGCTAAGACTTATTTGGTGCCGCTCGGCCGGATATTGCTGTCGAGCCTCTTCATCTGGGCGGGCTGGGGTAAACTGATGAATCCGTCCGGCACAGCGGGGTATTTCGCAAGCTACCATCTGCCGGCGCCCGACGTGCTGGTTTGGATCGTGATTATCATCGAGTTGATCGGCGGCTTGTTGATCTTGATCGGCTTTCAGGCGCGCTGGGTGGCGTTGGTGCTGGCGATATTCTGCCTTGTCACCGGCTTCGCAATTCATCTGCCAGCGGGTGACCTGCCCAACATGATCAATTTCTACAAGAACCTGACGATGGCGGGCGGCTTTTTGTACGTCGTCGCCTACGGCGCCGGCCCGGTCAGCGTCGATCATCAGATGAAGGCGTAAGCTACGCACCTGGCGGACGGAATACGCTCCGTCCGCCTTATCATTTTCGCGGCCGCATTCGACGCGGTGTAGCCGTGAAGTGCGTATAGCCGCGAAGTGAAGTGGGAGCGTCAGTCGCTTCAAGTTGAATCGGCTAACGCTCTGGCTAGCTAGGCTAGAACAGTTTGCGCGCCCTACATCGCGTCGTCATGGCCGGGCTTGTCCCGGCCGTCTCGTTCGTGCGGGCACTGAGCCGCGATCAAAATTCCGCCACTGCGCCGAGCAGCCGCTCGATATCTTCGGCCCGCGACAGCCGGTGGTCGCCGTCTTTCACCAGCGTGAGCACCACGTCGTCGCTGGCAAGCCGCGACACGAGCTCGACGGCGTGTTGCCACGGCACGTCCGGATCCTCGACCCCTTGCAGGATGCGCACCGGACATCCGGTTTCGATCATTCCACCCAAAAGGAGGTGACTGCGTCCTTCCTCGATCAGCCGGCGCGTGACCAGATAAGGCTCGGCCGAATATTCGGATGGCCGCTCCCAAACGCCTTTGTCCTCAAGCTCCTGTTTGATCGCAGGCGTAAAGCGCCGCCACATCAGTTCCTCGGTGAAATCGACAGCCGGCGCGATCAAAACCAGTCCGGCGACCGACGCAGGGGGTGGTGGAGAGCGCCGCCGCAAAGCGCGCACCAACAGCAAGGCGATCCAGCCTCCCATCGACGATCCGACCAGGACTTGCGGCCCGCGGCAGCAGGCTTCGAACACGGCGAGCGCGTCCTCAAGCCAGCGCCCGATCGTTCCGTCGGTGAAGGCGCCGCTGGATTCGCCGTGACCGGAATAATCGAACAGCGTGCTGGCCCGACCGCATTGCGTCGCCCACTGTGCCAGCGCCGCAGCCTTCGTGCCTTTCATGTCGGATTTATAGCCGGACAGCCAGAACAGCCCCGGAGCGGCGCCAGCGCTTTGCCGCACCGCAATCCGGCGCGCTTCGCTGCCTGTTCCAATTCCCAAGAATTTCAGGCCGTTATCATTCATGCCGGCAATCGGCGCCGAGGCGGGGAGGACGGTAGGGTTGTGTTTCGCCATCACGTTTCGCAGCAAAAGGCGCTCAAATGCAAGATATCGCGCCCTATTGTCGTTGACTTACGGACAAAAAATCCCAATCTTGGGCACTCGCCGCATAGCATCATGGACGCACATCCATCATAGCAAGCATTGCATCATGGCAGGCGTTGCATCATGTTAGGCGTCGGATGCGAAGGCGCTCCGTTGCAAGAAGTTCGCAACCTTAAGCTTTGCATCTGCACCAAGTCCGCAACAGCATAGGAGAGAGCACCCATTCGTCGTCCAATCAGAGCGCCGCAGCCCGCCACCAAGGAGGGGCCGCGCATCAACGAGGAGATCCGCGTCCGCGAGGTCCAACTCATCGACAAAGATGGCGCCAACATGGGCGTCACACCCATCCAGACCGCGCTGGCCATGGCGCAAGAGGCGTCGCTTGATCTCGTAGAGATCGCCCCCAATTCGGTCCCGCCGGTCTGCAAGATTCTCGATTTCGGTAAATATAAATATCAGGCGCAGAAGAAGGCGGCCGAAGCGCGCAAGAAGCAGAAGGTCGTCGAAATCAAGGAAATCAAGCTGCGGCCGATGATCGACGATCACGACTACGACGTGAAGATGCGCTCGATCGCGCGATTTTTCGAAGAAGGCGACAAGGTTAAAGTCACGCTGAGATTTCGCGGCCGCGAAATGGCCCACCAGGATCTCGGTTACAAGCTGCTCGACCGGGTGAAAGGCGACACCGCCAAGATCGCGAAGATCGAGCAGGAACCCCGCTTCGAAGGCCGCCAAGTGGTCATGGTTCTGGCGCCGCGTTAACCGCGGCGTCTCGCCTTTGGCGGCTGGGTCACGGGGTTGGGTCGCCCGGCCGCTTTTCCTTTTCCACCATTGCCAGAAGCGCTTGGCTCTGCCATAAGGCGCCCTCCCGTCGCCCGGCTGATCAGGGCTGCCGTGGCGGCGGCGTGCACCAAGCACACATCGCTCGTTGACGAGCATTTATCGGCCTGCCGAGCGCTCGCGCTCGCGGCCATAGGAGAGCCAAATGCCCAAGGTAAAGACCAAGTCGGGCGCTAAAAAGCGCTTTAAGGTGACGGGGTCCGGCAAGGTGCTCTACGCCCAGGCCGGCAAACGCCACGGCATGATCAAACGCTCGAAGAAGCAGATTCGGCAGTTGCGCGGCACCAACGTGCTGTTCAAGACCGACGGCGACAACATCAAGAAGTACTTCTTGCCCAACGGCTGAAGTCCGGCCGCTGGTTGCGGCCTGTCGCTCGTTTAGATTCCGCTATTTTTCAAGGAGATCAGCCATGGCACGCGTCAAACGCGGCGTCACCGCTCACGCCAAGCATAAGAAAGTCCTCAAGGCTGCCAAAGGCTATTATGGCCGGCGCAAGAACACGATCCGCATCGCCAAGCAGGCGGTCGAGAAGGCCAACCAATACGCCTTCCGCGATCGCAAGCGCCGCAAGCGCACCTTCCGGGCGCTGTGGATCCAGCGCTTGAATGCGGCCGTTCGCCCATTCGGGCTGAACTACAGCCGTTTTGTCGACGGCTTGACCAAGGCCAATATCGTCATCGACCGCAAGGTGCTCTCGGATCTCGCCATCCGTGAGCCGGCCGCGTTCGAGGCCATCGTCGGACAGGTGAAATCGGCGCTGGCCGCCTGACGTGTCATGATCGATGGCGCCTATGTTGTGCGCATGGCGCGCTATAACCGCTGGCAGAACCAGAACCTCTACGGCGCGGCCGACCGGCTGTCCGATGACGAGCGGCGCCGCGACCGCGGCGCCTTTTGGGGCTCGATCCACCAGACGTTCAATCACCTCTTGTGGGGGGACGGAATGTGGATGAACCGGATCGCCGGTACGCCACGGCCGGCGGTCGGGATTGCGGATTCCGGCGCGCTCCATGCCGACTGGGCGGACTTGAAGGCCGAACGGGCGCGCTTCGATCAAACGATCATCGATTGGGCTGAGACCGTCGCGCCGTCCCGGCTTGCGGCAGACATGACCTATTATTCGTTCGCCGCTCAACGCGACGTCACCCAGCCGCACTGGGTGCTTGTTACACACCTGTTCAATCACCAGACCCATCATCGCGGGCAGGTGCATTGCATGCTCACCCAAGCCGGCGAGCACCCCGACGATACCGATCTGCCGTTCATGCCGGAGTGAAGCGCGATGTCCGACACAGCCCAGCTTGAGACGCAAATCCTGGCCGAGGTGGCGGCTGCAGCCGATGAGCCCGCGCTGGAAGCGGTGCGGGTCGGAGCGCTGGGCAAACAAGGCTCGATCACGGCGCTCCTGAAGACGCTCGGCGCCATGGCGCCGGACGAGCGAAAGACCCAGGGGCCGCTCATCAATGCGTTGAAGGACCGCGTCAATAGCGCGCTCGCCGAACGCCGCGAGGCTTTCAGGCGCGCCGCCTTGGAGGCACGGCTCAATACCGAAACGATCGATGTGACCCTGCCGGTACGCGAAGCGCCGTTCGAGAGCGGCCGCGTGCATCCGATCACGCAGGTCGTCGACGAATTGACCGCGATTTTCGCCGACATGGGCTTCGCCGTCGCCGAAGGTCCCGATATCGAGACCGAGGACTACAACTTCACCAAGCTCAACTTTCCGGAAGACCATCCGGCGCGCGAGATGCACGACACGTTCTTCTTCAATCCGAAGCCGGACGGATCGCGGCTCTTGCTGCGCACCCACACCTCGCCGGTGCAGGTGCGCACCATGCTGAGCCAGAAGCCGCCGATCCGGGTGATCATTCCGGGCCGCACCTATCGGTGCGACAGCGACCAGACGCACACGCCGATGTTCCACCAGGTCGAAGGCCTAGTCATCGACCGCGGCTCGCACCTCGGCCATCTCAAGTGGATCCTGGAGGAGTTCTGCAAGGCCTTCTTCGAGGTCGACCGTGTCGGCATGCGCTTTCGCCCTTCCTTCTTCCCATTCACCGAGCCTTCGCTCGAAGTCGATATCCAATGTCGCCGCGACAAAGGCGAAGTCCGCTTCGGCGAAGGCAACGATTGGATGGAAATCCTCGGCTGCGGCATGGTGCACCCGAACGTGCTGCGCAACTGCGGGCTCGATCCCGACGAGTACCAGGGCTTTGCCTGGGGCATGGGGATCGACCGCATCGCCATGCTCAAATACGGCATGCCGGATTTGCGCCCGTTCTTCGATGCCGACGTGCGCTGGCTCTCGCATTACGGCTTCCGCCCGCTCGACCTGCCGACGCTCGCCGCCGGCTTGAGCGCATGATCGTGTCCTCGTGACCGCAGTGTGTCCGACATGTCGCTGACCAAGACGGTCGACCGTTTCATTTATCGCCTCATCACCCACGACTTGCGCGACGATCACGTCGAGCGTTACGTCACGCATCTTGCGGTCGACCACGACGAAACCAGCGTGCCGAATGTGATCGGCCGCGGCTTTCAGATCATCGACAGCAAGGCCGGTGGCCTGCTCACCCACACGTCGATGATGATCGCCGCGCTCGGCGTTTCCGCGCCGGTCGTCGCCAACGATCGTTTCGAGCAGGGCGTGATCGTCGTCGAGATCATGTTTTATCTGTTGGTCGCGCTCGGCTGCCTGCGCTGCCTGTCCATGTTCCAGGACGATTTGGAGAAGCCCGCCAAGGAGGCCGCGCGCAACGAGCTTATCCTGCGTCACAAGATTTTCCGGCTGTGCAATCGCGCCGCCATCCTGCTCACTTTGCTGGTTCTGCTGAGCCTGCCGCTGCTTTATCTATACGTGCCGCGGAGTGGATTGGCCTCGTGAGCGCTTTCGCTGTTGAGATGCTGCGATGAAATTGACCTTCGGTTGGCTGAAAGAACACCTCGACACGGATCGTCCGTTGGACGAGATCGCCGACAAGCTCACCATGATCGGGCTCGAGGTCGAGCGCATCGAGGACAAGGCGAAAGTGTTCGCGCCGTTCGTCATCGCGCGGGTGGTCGACGCCAAACAGCATCCCAACGCCGACCGGCTGCGAGTCTGCATGGTCGATATCGGCAAAGGCGATCCCATCCAGGTGGTTTGCGGCGCGCCGAATGCGCGCAGCGGCATGAAGGGCGTGTTCGCGCCACCCGGCGCCTTCATTCCCGGCAAGAACGTGACGCTCGGCGTCGGCAAGATCCGCGATGTGGAAAGCCGCGGCATGCTGGTCTCGGAAGCCGAGCTGCAAATCTCCGACGACCATGACGGCATCATCGATCTGCCCGACGATGCACCGGTCGGCGCCAACTACGCGCAGTGGGCCGGGCTCGACAATGCGCTGCTTGAGATCAACCTGACGCCCAATCGCGCCGACTGCACCGGCGTGCACGGCATTGCCCGCGATCTCGGTGCCGCCGACATGGGCAAGTTCAAAGATCCGACCATCAAGGCGGTGAAGGGCGAATTTCCCTGTCCGGTCGGGGTGAAGATCGAAGCGCCGGACCTATGCCCGGCGTTCGCGCTGCGGCTCGTGCGCGGGGTCAAGAACGGCACGTCGCCCGAATGGCTGCAGCAGCGGCTGACTGCGATCGGCCTGCGCCCGATCAACGCGCTCGTCGATATCACCAACTTTATGACCTACGACCGTGCGCGGCCGTTGCATGTGTTCGACGCCGCCAAGGTGCGCGGTGATCTCACTGTGCGGCGCGGGCGCGCCGGCGAGACGCTGCTCGCGCTCGACGGCAAGACCTACACGCTTGACGACAGCGTTTGCGTGATCGCGGATGCGGATGGGGTCGAGTTGCTCGCCGGCATCATGGGTGGCGAAAAAACCGGCTGCTCGGAAGCAACGACCGACGTGCTTATCGAGTTGGCACTGTGGAACGAAATCAATATCGCCCGCACCGGCCGCAAGCTCGGCATCAATTCCGACGCCCGCTATCGGTTCGAGCGCGGCGTCGATCCGGCCTTCGCGCTTCCAGGGCTCGAGCTCGCGACCAAAATGGTGCTCGATCTGTGCGGCGGCACGCCGTCGGACATCCTCCTTGCGGGTGCGGTCGATGTCGCCGACGTCGTGATCGATTTTCCGCTGTCCGAGCTCAAGCGCCTCACCGGCCTGATGGTGTCGCTGCCGGAGATGCGTGGCGTCTTGGAGCGGCTGGGATTTTTTGTTGCCGGCCAGGGTGAGCGCGTCAAGGTCGCGGTACCGTCTTGGCGCGCCGATGTCAGAAACAAAGCCGACATCGTCGAAGAGGTCGTGCGCATTCTCGGCGTCGACCGCGTGCCGCTGACGCCGTTCCCGCGCGGCGATAATCCGCGCAAGCCGGTGTTGACCGCGATCCAGGTGCGCACCCGCAAGGCCAAACGCGCGCTCGCGGCGCGCAATCTGGTCGAGGCGGTCACGTGGTCCTTCATCGCAAAGCCGCAGGCGGAATTCTTCGGCGGCGGCAAGCCTGAGCTCTCGCTCGCCAACCCGATCGCGGCCGAGTTGTCCGACATGCGGCCGAGCCTCATTCCGGGCCTCGTTGCCGCCGCGCAAAGAAACGCCGATCGCGGCTTTCCGGATGTCGGCTTGTTCGAAGTCGGCCAAATCTTTCGCGGCGACCAGCCGCAGGATCAGATCACCGCCGCCGCCGGACTGCGGCGGGCGTTGGCGAAGCCTTCCGGCGCCGGGCGGTTTTGGTCCAAGCACGATGGCGAAGTCGATTCCTTCGATGCCAAAGCCGATGCGCTCGGCGTTCTGGTGGCGGCTGGCGCGGCACCCCAGGCGCTGCAAATCGTGCCGGGAGGGCCGGCCTGGTTTCATCCCGGCCGTTCGGGGACGATCCAGATCGGGCCGCAGAATGTGCTCGGGCATTTCGGCGAATTACATCCGAGCACGCTCGAAAAGCTGAAGGCCGAAGGTCCGCTGGTTGCCTTCGAGGTCTTTTTGGAGCGCATCCCGGAGCCGAAGGCCAAGGCGACACGCGCCAAGGCCGCGCTCGAACTGTCGCCGTTCCAGCCGGTCGAGCGCGATTTCGCTTTTGTCGTGGACCGGGGTGTCAAGGCAGCCGACATCGTGCGCGCCGCGCAATCCGTCGATCGGAAACTGATCACCGGCGTGACAGTGTTTGACCTCTATGAAGGTGCCGGCATCCCGCCCGACAAAAAGTCGATCGCGATCGCCGTCACCATTCAGCCGCGTGAGCGTACGATGACCGACGACGAAATCGAGGCGCTCGCGGCCAAGATCGTCGGCGAAGTCGGCAAGCGGACGGGCGGCGTGCTGCGCGCCTAGCCGGAATTATTGTCGGTAGTAGCGCGGCGCGACGCGGGTGCGCTGCGGCGTGCGCGCCGGCGTTCCGGTGGTTTCGGCCGCTTCCTTGCCGCCGCCGAGCCGGTGCAGGACCGCGTCGGCAGCCCGCTCGCCCGATTCCCAGGCGCCGCCGACCGTGCCCCACAGCGTTTCGTGCGCGGCTTCACCGGCAAACCAGATCGCGTTCTGCAGCGGTTCCATCAGGATTTTGCGCGCGCCTTGTCCGCCCGGAGCCGCGGCCGAAAATGCGCCCAGCGTGCGGGCTTCGGTGTTCCAGCGCGTCGCCTGCGAGCGTTTGATCGCCTTTTTCACATCGCTGCCGTAGAGCTCGGCGAGCCAATCGGCGGCGAAATTGACCATGGCGGCTTCTCCGTTACTGGAGAGCTCGCGGCCGAAGCTGCCGGCAACCTCGATCAGGCACAGTTGGGTGCCGGAGACGTTGCCCAGAATGGCAGCCGTTTTTGTGTTGGTGGATTTTTCAAGCACCAGTTCGTCGCTCTCGAAGCCGAGCGGATTGCCGGCCAGTTCCAGTGCAATGTGATCGTAGCTGCCGAGCGAGAGCTTGCCGAGCGCATCGACCTGTCGCTTCGGCAGCTCGGGCGTGAATTTGATCGCGCCGGACGCGAGCACATTGGTCGATACCGTGACGATCGCGGTGTGCGCGGCGATTGCGCCACTTGGCGTTTCCACGACCACGCCGCGCCGCGTGTCGATCGCGGTCGCCGGCGTCGATAGTTTGACGGCGATCCCCTCGGCGAAAGTCGCAAGCATCGTACCGAGCCCCTGCCGGCAAAAAGCGTCGGTATTGCGCTCGGCCGATTTGGCGTAGTCCGCCGTGGAAACCTGGCTGAGGTCTTTGGCGCAGCTGAAAGGACCGAGCACAAATTCGATCGCCGGCCGCCAGTCGCCGAGGTCGTTCGGGAGCGCCTGCGCACAGGCGATATCGCCCTTGCGCGCGGCCTCGATGATGCCCCGGTTGGCGCGCACTTGCAGCGCCAGAAAATCCTCGAGCTCGCCTTCCCGTGCGTAGCGCCGGCCGATGCGCACCCTTTGGCTCGCCGGCGCCGGATAGACTTCAAGGCCGCGCCGAGGGATCAGCTTCATCAGCGGATTGAAATCGGGCGTGTGAATCCAGTGCGCGCCGCGGTCGAACGGCACGCCGAAGCTGCGCGTATCCGTTACGCAGCGCCCACCGATGCGGTCGGCGGCTTCGATCACGACGAATTTTCGGCCCGCAGCGGCAATGCGCCGCGCCGCCGCGATCCCGGCAGCGCCGGCGCCGACAATGACAACATCCACAGGCGGCGTCGCGGCCGGACCTGCTGCGAAGGCGGACCGGCTGGCAAGCGCCGCCGAAACGGTCAAAAACGAGCGGCGGCTCAATCGTGACATGGGCCGTGACATGGGCTTTGGAGGCTGGGGTTCCAGATGTTGGCTGGCGCGCGCAGAGTGCCCGAAGCAACCGAGCGAGGCAAACACCATGGTTAAACAATCCTCAAGATTGAACGCATGGCGTGTTGTCAGCTCGATCGATTTGTTATCGCATGGCCTTTTCGGAAAACCGGCTCCCGCCCGCTGGGTCAAAGCCCAAGGGCATGCTTTTCCGGGACATGCCCTAGGCGAACCGAATCGCGGCGCCCGCTGCGTAAGGTCGCAGCCAAAGAAGACGCGTTGAAGAAGTCCGACGCCTCGGTGTGCGCCCCTGCCTCCCGTCGGCGAATACCGCGGCATGGTCGCGAAGTGGCAGCCCCTTGTTCTTGCGCCGTGCCGGCTTTACCTCTGCGACCCAGCGGAGGGTTTCATGCTTGAAGATGCCGCGAGGGCGCTCAGCCAAATGCTTTCGCCGCCGTTACGCGCGGTGCTGTGGAAAGCGATCGGGCTGGCACTCGTCCTCATAGTCGTCGTCGCGATCGTCCTCAATCGGCTGATTATCTGGCTCCTCGGCGCCGGCGGCGCCGCTCTTGAAAGCGGCCTGGGACCGCACGCCCATACCCCCGCGATCGTGCTCGGCTGGGTACTGTCGATCGCCGCCGGATTGGGGATCGTGGTCGGCAGCGTGATGTTGATGCCGGCCGTCACTGCGTTTGTCGCCAGTTTCTTCGCCGACGAGATCGCCGATGCGGTCGAGCGTGAATACTATTCCGCCGATCCGCCAGGGGTGGCGCTTCCGCTTTGGGTCGCCATCATGCAGGGTACCAAGACCGCGCTGCTGGCGGTCCTGGTCTACCTCTGCGCGCTGCCGTTTCTGCTATTTGCCGGTTTCGGCGCGGTCATTTTCTTTGTGGCGACGGCCTGGCTTCTCGGCCGCGAGTATTTCGACCTCGCCGCCATGCGCTTTCGTCCGCCCGATGAGGCGAAGGCTTTCCGCAAGTACCACGGCGGGACGGTGTTCATGGCCGGCCTGTTGATCGCGGCCTTTGTGTCCATTCCCATCGTCAATCTGGCGACGCCGATTTTTGCCATGAGCCTCATGGTGCACGTGCACAAAAGGCTCAGCCGGCGTGCGGCGCTGGTGCGCTCGGCTGCGTGATGGCGAGTTGCGGCGGCGCGCCTAAGTGTACACTCCGCACGGCCCTAACCCTGCTCCGTCATGCGCGGGCTTGACCCGCGCATCCCGATCGTCACGCACTGCGCCCGCATAAGCGAGATGGCCGGGACATAGGCGAGCAAAGCGACGCCGTTCTTCGAACGGCTATGCCCGGCCATGACGAGGCGAAGTTGATCTCAGCGCGAGCGAGGCTAGCCCCACACTTTATCGGCAAGCTCGACCACCATGCGGAGTTTCGCCCATTGCTCTTCTTCGGCCAGTTCGTTGCCTTCTTCCGTCGAGGCGAAACCGCATTGCGGTGACAGCGCCAGCTGCTCGAGCGCGGCGAACTTGGTCGCCTCGTCGATCCGGCGTTTGACGTCGTCCTTCTTTTCCAGCTGCCCGGATTTGGTGGTGACGAGCCCGAGCACGACGATCTTGTCACCCTTCGGCAGGAAGCGCAGCGGCTCGAAGCCGCCGGCCCGCTCGGTGTCGTATTCGAGGAAATAGCCGTCATAGTTGAGCTGCGCGAGCAGCACTTCGGCGACCGGCTCGTAACCGCCCTCGGAAATCCAGGTCGAGCGGAAATTACCGCGGCAAATATGCGTAGTAACCACCATGTCGGCGGGTTTGCCCTGCAGCGCCTTATTAATGATGCCGGCATAGTCTTGTGCCAGCCGTTCGGCGTTTAATCCGCGCTCGCGCGCTTTTTTCAGTTCGGCTTGCGAGCAGAGATAGGCCCAGGCGGTGTCGTCGAATTGCAGGTAGCGGCAACCGGCGTCATAGAAAGCCCGAATAGCCTGTTTATAGGTGTTGGCCAAATCGTCGAAAACGGCATCGCGATCGGCGTAGTCCTTGGTCGTGATCGCCTCCGGCTCGAGCCGGAAGTGCAAGATGGCCGGGCTCGGTATGGTCATTTTCGGCGTGACCCGTGTGTGCGCCTTGAGGAACTTGAAATGATCCAGCATCGGGTGGCCGGAAAAGCCGAGTTTGCCGACGATCCGCGGCGTGCGGTGCTTGGTCTGCACCCCGTGGAACTGAATGCCGTGATCGACCTCGATGATCTCGACCCCGTCGAGCATGTCGAAGAAATCGAAATGCCACCAGGAGCGGCGAAACTCGCCGTCGGTCGCGACCTTCAGCCCGACCTCTTCCTGCTTCGTGATGATCTTTTCGATCTCGCGGTCCTCGATCTCCCGCAGGGCTGCCGTGCTGATCTCGCCTTTTTCCCGCTTCGCCCGCGCTTGCTTCAACGGGGCGGTGCGCAACAGGCTGCCGACCACGTCGGCGCGGAACGGCGGTTTGGTTCTGGTCATCGGCAAGGGCTCCTGAAGATTTCGAGAGGTAACAAGCGTCAGCCGCGGCGTTCGTCAACCGCAAACGTGCCCGCCGCAAATGGGCGCTGTCCCATAGGATGCAGACCCGACCATGGCGTGTGGCCAAAAAGCGCGGCCCGTGGCGGCGTCCGCGCCGCCCTCGCGCCATGATCCCGCATCTGCTAGAGCAGTCTCAGGAAAATGGTACTGGTTTTCCGAAAAGACCATGCGTCTCCAAAATGTTAGGCGTTATCGCCGCGATTCGCTGCGGTCGCGATTGGAGCCGTTTGGTGGGCGGCTTGTGGTCGGCGCGAGGCGGCCGGCGAGCGGGCCGATGATGGCGATTGGGAGCGCGGAATGTTGAGCGGATTGCGCACCGTCGCACACGTGTTCAAGCATAAGATCGGCTTCCACCGACTGGGCCTCGTGCTGAGCGTTACCGTCATTATCGTTGCGGCTTTCGTCCTCTATCACATCCTGCGCGACTTGGACTTCGACGCGCTGATCGACGCAATCGAGGCGACCGACTGGCGGACCCTCATCATCGCCGGACTCTTCGTCGCCGCCGGCTACTTTACGCTGAGCTTTTACGATCTGTTCGCGTTGCGCACGATCGGCCGTCCCGAGGTGCCCTATTGGGCCGCCATGCTGGGCAGCTTCACGAGTTATGCGGTCGGGCACAATGTCGGCGCCAGTGTCTTTTCCGGCGGCGCCGTGCGCTACCGGATCTATTCCCCCTGGGGATTGGGCGTCGTCGAAGTCACGAAGATCTGCTTCGTCGCCGGACTAACGTTCTGGCTGGGAAATGCGGCGATGCTCGGCATCGGAATTCTGTTTGCCCCGCAACAGGCAAGCGATATCGACCGGTTGCCGATCGGGGTGAACCGCGTTCTGGCGATCGTGATCTTGCTCGTGCTGGCGGCCTACATCGCCTGGGTCTGGGCGAAACCGCGCGTGATCGGCCGCGACGGCTGGAAGGTGTCGCTGCCGGGCGGGCCGCTGACGCTCGTCCAGATTCTGATCGGCATTCTCGATCTCGGGTTCTGTGCGGCTGCCATGTACATGCTGGTGCCGGACGAGCCGCATCTTGGCTTTATTCCGGTCGCGGTCATCTTTGTCACCGCCACGCTTTTGGGCTTTGCCAGCCATGCGCCCGGCGGCCTCGGCGTGTTCGATGCCACCATGATGGTCGCGCTATGGCAATTCGACAAAGAAGACCTGCTGGCCGGCCTGCTGCTGTTTCGGCTGCTCTACTACATCATCCCGTTCGCACTTTCGCTATTGATCCTCGGAACGCGTGAGGTGTTACATGGGCGAGCGTCGCGTCGCGTCGCGCGCCCGAAGACAAGGCCGTTATCGCCGATCAACGGTCTGGTGCGAGAAAAATCCGACGTGGCTTGATCCGCTGGCGGAACGGGCGAGGATAAACATCGAGAGCTTGCCCGAAAGGCTTGTCGATGAGCTTGAATGGAGTTGGCCGCACACCCAGCCGGTGGCGCGGCAGCCGGATCGTTATCGTTGCAGCAGCGATTGTGTTCGGAGGCTTTGTCGCGCTTGGGGCGATGTCGCCCGGTTATGCACTTCTCGGATTTGTCGTTCTGCTGCTGGCGGCGCTGCTGGCGAGCCGTGCGACCGAAGGGGCCGACCGGCTCGCGCGGCCGGTGGCCGTGACCGAACGCGCCGGCGAGCCGCTCGAGGCCGTCATCGCCGGGGTGCCTGATGCGGTCATCGCGCTCGATCGCAACGGCCGGGTGCTGACGCTGAATGATGGCGCGCGTTCGCTGGCGCCGGCCTTGCGCCAGGGCGAGCCGGTCTCGCTTGCGCTGCGTATGCCGGAGCTGATCGAGGCGATCGGCCGCGCTTACGCCACCAGCGACGAACAGCGCGTGGAGTATTCCGAGCGGGTGCCGATCGATCGTTGGTTCGAAGTGATCGTCAAGCCGGTCCGGCGCGACCCCAAACTGCACATGCCCGATCTCGTGCTGATGACCTTTCACGACCTCACCCCGCTGCGCCGCGTGGAAGAGATGCGGGCCGATTTCGTCGCCAATGCCAGCCATGAGCTGCGCACGCCGCTTGCGGCCCTTTCCGGCTTCATCGAGACCCTGCAGGGATCGGCGAAGGATGATGCCAAAGCGCGCGAGCGTTTCCTTCCCATCATGCAGGAGCAGGCACGGCGCATGGCGCGGCTGATCGACGATCTCTTGTCGCTCTCGCGCATCGAGCTCAACGCCCATCGGCGCCCGGATACCGCGATCGAGCTGGCGCCGATTGTCCGCCAGGTTGCCGACAGCCTGCAGACCTTGGCGCGCGATCGGGGCGTAACGGTTCAGGTCGACGCGGCGAATGCCTTTCGGGTTCCTGGCGATCGTGACGAGCTCGTTCGCGTCTTCGAAAACTTGGTGGAAAATGCGCTCAAATACGGCGCCGTCGGAAAACGAGTCGACATCGCGCTTAGCCGGGGCGAATCCCCCGACGGCGAGGAAGAGGCTCTGGTCAGCGTGCGCGACTACGGTCCGGGTATCGCGCCGGAGCACGTTCCGCGGCTGACCGAACGCTTCTATCGCGTCGACGTGCGCGAGAGCCGCGCCCAGGGCGGAACCGGCCTCGGCTTGGCTCTCGTCAAGCACATCCTCAACCGGCATCACGGTCGGCTTTCGATCGAAAGCATGCCCGGAGCGGGCGCCACCTTCACGGTTTACCTTCCACTGAGCGGTGTCGGCGCAAGCGATAAACCCGCAAGAAATCAGAGCGATAGCTTGTCATCGAGCTGACATGCGGGTCTCATAGAACGGTAAAGCGCTGAAAATAAGCATTCACCGCTGTGAGCCGCTCGACCGAACCTCGCCGCAGCGCGTTGCCTCTCGGGCGTCGAGCAGTCGCATATTGGGCGTCGAACACATAAGTCCCGAACGGGACCGCGTCGGCGTGGTCTTAGGTCCGCGCCGCCTCAAATATCCGCTGACAGGAGCATCCAGTGAAACAGCTGAGAACTCTAGCCATCGCCGGCTTTCTAGCCGCCGGCATCCTTCCCGCCGCTGCCCTCGAGATCTCGGGTGCCGGTGCTACTTTCCCGTATCCGGTCTACGCCAAATGGGCGGACACGTACAAGAAGGAGACTGGCGTCGGCCTCAACTATCAGTCGATCGGCTCTGGTGGTGGCATCAAGCAGATCGAGGCAAAGACGGTGACGTTCGGCGCGACTGACGCGCCGCTCAAAGGGCCGGAGCTGGAAAAGTACGGTCTCGTGCAGTTTCCGATGGTGATGGGCGGCATCGTACCGGTGGTGAATATCGACGGAATCGCGCCGGGAGAACTGGTGCTTGACGGCCCGACGCTTGCCGGCATCTTTCTCGGCACGGTGAAGACCTGGGACGATCCGGCGATCAAGAAGCTGAACCCGAACGCCAAGCTGCCGTCGCAGGCGATCGCGGTGGTGCACCGCTCGGACGGTTCCGGCACGACTTTCAATTTTACCTATTATTTGGCCGAAGCCAGTGACGATTGGAAATCCAAGGTCGGTTCTGCGACCTCGGTCGAGTGGCCCGCCGGCATCGGCGCCAAGGGCAACGAAGGCGTCTCCAACAACGTGAGCCAGACCAAGGGCTCGATTGGTTACGTCGAGTATGCTTATGCGCTACAGAACAAGCTCATCTATACCAAGATGGTGAACAAGGACGGCAAGGCGGTTGCGCCGACCAGCGCGGCGTTCCAGGCGGCGGCGGCCAATGCCGACTGGAATTCGGTGCCTGGCTATGGCGTGATATTGGCGAATGAGCCTGGCGCGGAATCCTGGCCGATGACGGCGGCGACCTTCATCCTGATCCACAAGCAGCCCGATGACGCGGCCGCCGCTGCGGCGGCGCTGAAGTTCTTCGGCTGGGCCTATGACAAGGGCGACAAGGCGGCGGAAGAGCTCGATTACGTGCCCATGCCCGACAAGGTCGTCGGGGAGGTCCAGAAGATGTGGGCGAGCCAGATCAAGGACGCCGGCGGCAAGGCGCTCTACACTGAAGGCTCGATGGCTCATTAGTTGATGCAGCACGCCGCGGCGAACGATCGCTCGGCATGTCGCCTGTAGAACCGGCCCGCCGCACAACGTGTGTTGTGTGGCGGCCGGTAGATTGTTTGAGTAGGCAGTGGTCAGTCGAGATGCGCGTTAGTCGAAGGCGGCTTGGGTTGAGGACTTGGCGCGGAGACGTTCCGTGGTAGACGTGACGCTGCAGGAGGAGGCGATGGCAACCGCCGAAGCAGGGATGCGGGCCAGAGTGCTCGACCGGCTTCGATTTGGCGACATCGCCTTTCGCAATATAACGCGCGCGGCCGCTATTGCCGTCCTCTTGCTTTTGAGCGGGGTGATCGTCTCGCTCATCCAGGGGTCGCTGCCGGCGTTGCGGGCCTTTGGGTTTGAGTTTCTCATCAGCGATCGGTGGAATCCAGTTACCGAGAAATTCGGCGCGGTCGCTCCGGTTTACGGCACGCTGGTTACATCTTTTATCGCCATGCTGATCGCGGTCCCAGTCGGGCTGATGATCGCCTTTTTCCTCACAGAGCTGTGCCCGCAATGGCTACGGCGCCCGATCGGCATCGCCATCGAGCTGCTCGCGGGAATTCCGAGTATCATCTACGGCATTTGGGGCCTGTTCATTTTTGCACCGTTTCTGCAGGACACCCTGCAACCGTTCCTGATCAATACGCTCGGCAACGTGCCGGGCATCGCCCCGCTTTTCACCGGGCCGCCCTACGGCATCGGCATGCTCACGGCTGGGCTCATCCTGGCCATCATGGTACTACCGTTCGTGACATCGATATCGCGTGACGTGTTCGAAGCGGTGCCCCCGGTTCTCAAGGAGGCGGCGTACGGTATCGGCTGCACCACATGGGAAGTTGCGCGCAACGTCGTGCTGCCTTACGCGCGAGTCGGCGTGATCGGCGGCGTGATGTTGGGGCTCGGTCGCGCGCTTGGCGAGACCATGGCGGTGACCTTCGTCATCGGCAACGCCCACCGGGTCTCCGCATCGCTGCTCGCGCCCGCCACCACCATTTCGGCGACCATCGCCAATGAATTCACCGAAGCGCTCGGCGATCTCTACACCTCCTCGCTGATCGCCCTCGGCCTCATTCTGTTCGTCATCACCTTTATCGTGCTGGCGGCGGCACGTTACATGCTGATGCGCATCGAGCGTCGTGTCGGATGAACGCCATGGATACTGTTCGATACAATGCACGTCGGCGCAGCAACCAAGTCGCGATGGGTTTAGCGCTGGCTGCGACGGCATTCGGTCTCGGTTGGCTGGTGCTGGTTCTGGGCGCGCTGTTGTGGAAGGGCTTCAGCGGCCTGTCGCCGGCGGTGTTCACGCAAATGACGCCACCGCCCGGCGCCAGCGGCGGCCTCCTCAATCCGATCGTCGGCAGTCTTTTTCTGACGATCTTGGCGGTCGCCATCGGCACGCCGATCGGGATTTTGGCCGGGACCTACATGGCTGAGTACGGCCGTCACGATCGGCTCTCCAGCGTCGTGCGTTTCATCAACGATATTCTGCTGAGCGCGCCCTCCATCGTGGTCGGCTTGTTCATCTATGAAGTCATGGTCGCGCCGATGGGCCATTTCTCGGGCCTCGCCGGCGGCGTCGCGCTGGCCGTCATCGTCATTCCGGTCGTGGTGCGCACCACCGAGGACATGCTCACGCTTGTCCCCAATGCGTTGCGCGAAGCGGCCACCTCGATCGGCTTGCCGCGCTCGATGTCGATCACCCGCATCTCTTATCGCGCCGCCCGCGCCGGCATGGTCACCGGCGTGCTGCTCGCCGTCGCGCGCATCAGCGGCGAAACGGCGCCGCTGTTGTTCACGGCCTTGAACAATCAGTTCTGGAGCACAAATCTCAACGCCCCTATGGCGAGCCTGCCGGTGGTAATCTTCCAGTTCGCGCTCAGTCCCTACAAGGACTGGCAAGCCCTCGCATGGACCGGCGCCCTCATCATCACGCTCGCCGTACTCGCGCTCAGCATCACCGCACGCAGTCTCGTCTCATCAGGTAGGCAGTCATGAGCGTCACCTCCGTCGCCGTTCCCTCGGTTTCCGTCGCTCCCAGCGACCGCTCCGGTCTCGTTGAAAAGGTTACGATCCGCGACCTGAATTTCTTTTACGGCGAGTTGCGGGCGTTGAAGTCGATCAGCCTGCCGCTCTACGAGCATAAGGTGACGGCCTTCATCGGTCCGTCGGGGTGCGGCAAATCAACCTTGCTGCGCGTGCTCAACCGGATGTACGACCTCTATCCCAATCAGCGCGCCACCGGCGACGTGATTTTCGACGGCGGCAATATTCTGTCGCCGAAGCAGGATCTCAACCTGCTGCGCGCGCGCATCGGCATGGTCTTTCAGAAGCCGACGCCGTTCCCGATGTCGATCTATGAAAACATCGCCTTCGGCATCCGCCTTTACGAGCGGCTACCGAAGTCCGAGCTCGATGGGCGCGTCGAAACCTCGTTGCGCCGGGCGGCGCTGTGGGACGAGGTAAAGGACAAGCTCGGGGCCAATGGACAGAGCCTTTCCGGCGGGCAACAACAGCGGCTGTGCATCGCGCGCACCGTGGCCGTACGGCCGGAAGTCATCCTGTTCGACGAACCGTGCTCCGCCCTCGACCCGATCTCGACCGCCAAGATCGAGGAGCTGATCGACGAACTGACGGACGATTACACGATCGTCATCGTCACCCACAACATGCAGCAGGCGGCGCGCGTGTCGGAGTTCACCGCCTTCATGTATCTCGGCGAGCTCATCGAGTTTGACACTACCAGCCACATGTTTACGGCGCCGCACGATCCACGCACGCAGGACTACATCACCGGCCGCTTCGGGTGACCGCGATGACCGACATCTCCTCCAGAGTAGACCACACGGCCAAGGCCTTCGACGCCGATCTGCAGGATATCTCACGCAAGGTCGCGGAGATGGGCGGATTGGCGGAGCGACAGATCGCGGACGCCACCCGCGCCTTGGGCGAGCGGGACGTCGATCTCGCCGAACGGGTGATCGCAAACGATCTGCTCATCGATACGATGCAGCACGACATCGAGGAGAAGGCTATACTGACGATCGCCCGTCGCCAGCCGATGGCCGTCGACCTGCGCGAGATCATCGGCGCCATGCGGGTGTGCAACGACCTCGAGCGGATCGGCGATCACGCCAAGCATATCGGCAAGCGGGTCGTGGCGCTCGATCTCGATCTGCATCCGCAAAAGCTGATCCGCGGGGTTGAGCATATGGCGACGCTCGTCGCCACCCTGCTCAAAAGGGTCCTCGATGCATATGCGAGCCACGACGTGGCGGGCGCGCTGGCGGTTTGGAACGGCGACGAGGAGGTCGATGCAATTTGTACCTCGCTGTTCCGCGAGCTTCTGACCTACATGATGGAAGATCCGCGTAATATCACTTTTTGTATGCATCTCATGTTCTGCGCGAAGGATGTTGAGCGTATCGGCGACCACGCTACCAACATCG
Source organism: uncultured Alphaproteobacteria bacterium (assembly GCA_963818155.1). GTDB lineage: Bacteria > Pseudomonadota > Alphaproteobacteria > Rhizobiales > Xanthobacteraceae > BOG-931. The sequence continues at coordinate 395,328 of CAWFRC010000007.1, read as the reverse complement.
CCGAGACGGTCTATTACATGATCGAGGGCCGTCCGATCACCGACCAGCGCCCGAAAGGCGATACCACCAGCTTTGGAGCAGCTCTGCTGCAAAAATAAATAGGAGGCGCGGATGGGCGCGAACATCCTGATTGTTGAAGACGAAGAGCCATTGACGACGCTACTGCGCTACAACCTCGAAGCAGAGGGTTACGACGTCGATGCCGTAGCGCGGGGCGACGAGGCCGATACGCGGCTGCGCGAGACCGCACCGGATCTGATCGTGCTCGATTGGATGCTGCCCGGGCTCTCAGGCATCGAATTGTGTCGCAGGCTGCGTGCGCGGCCGCAGACGCAGTCGCTGCCGATCATCATGTTGACCGCGCGCGGCGAAGAGAGCGAACGCGTGCGCGGCTTGGCAACCGGGGCCGACGACTACCTCGTCAAGCCGTTCTCCGTGCCGGAATTGCTAGCCCGAATTCGCGCGTTGCTTCGCCGCGCCAGTCCGGAACGGGTAGCGACGGTGCTGATGATCGGCGATCTGGAGCTCGATCGTGAGAAGAAGCGCGTGTCGCGCTCGAGCCGGCCTGTGGATCTCGGCCCGACCGAATTCCGGCTGTTGGAATTCCTCATGGAGCGCCCCGGCCGCGTGTTTTCGCGCGAGCAGTTGCTCGACGGCGTGTGGGGCAGTGACGTGTATATCGATGAACGCACAGTCGATGTGCATGTCGGGCGGCTGCGCAAGGCGCTCAACCGTGGCCACGGCATTGATCCCATCCGTACGGTGCGGGGTGCCGGTTACTCGCTCGACGATCGCTTCGGCAAGGCAAGCTAACTAGCCGCTTTTCCCGGACGCGATGCAGCGCGGAGTGCTGCTTCGCAGATTTGGGATCGCCGCACACGCGGCGTCGGAGTTTCGTAAGATCCCGGGTCTGCGGCGCATCACTGCGTGCTGCGCCGCGCCCGGGATACGTCTTGAAGTCTCACGCATTAGTTAGAGCGCTTCGGAAAAGGGCTGCCCTCGGACTTGATCCGATGGGTAGAGACCGGTTTTCCGAAACGGACGTCCAATAATAAATAAAGCTGAAGCACATTCCGATTTTACTTAATCGGAATGTGTTCTAGCGGCGGCCGATCGACATGAAGTCGGGGCGATGTTGCGCGGTCGGACCAATTGTCCGGCCGCGTGCGCCGCGCAACAAGTGACCAGGCGTGACTCCGCATTGACGCGGAGATGGAGCGCCGCCCGGCCGCGCTGTTGTTGCCTCTAGCGGGCAGGCGAACGCCGATCGCGACGGCGATCGCTGACCGGTTGATACGCGACGCGCGAGTGATACGCGCAGTAAGGCAGACCCGCGATGGTATGGCCGCCGCAAAAGAAAAACTCCGTACTGCCGGGATCGCCGATCGGCCAGCGGCAGGTTTGTTCGGTCAACTCCAGAATGGTGCGGCGCTGGCCGATGGGAACGATATTCTCGACCAGTTCCGGGGTCACCTCAGGTTCGATCTCATAGGCGTGCGCAAGCGCCGTATTGCCACGGATCGCCGCGCGTCCGATCCGCAGCATATGGGTGGACGAACGTGCCTTGCGCTGCCGCGGTGCGGAACTGGAAGCGGTCTTGGCACGGCCGGAGAGGCCGAGCCGGTGCACCTTTCCAATGACTGCATTGCGAGTGATACCGCCGAGTTCCGCCGCGATCTGACTGGCCGACAACCCATCCGACCACAGCTTTTTCAGCAATTCGACCCGCTCGTCAGTCCACGACATGCTCAATCCTCCTCCTAGTGCGGGTGCAAGCCTTTCGGCGGAATCCCCCTCCAGGTCGGGCGGCACTAGCCACCCAACATGCACGCCAACCGACGCTTTCGAGGAACTGTCCGCCGCACGAGATGTCGTACTTGACAAGCGAAAGACTACAATATGGCGCGAGTCTCGCGCAAGAGTTCGGGCGTTGCGCGTCCACATATTCCTGTCCAATGTGGACGAGTAGGTGGACAAATCTGTGGTTTGTCCAATGCGGCCGGCGAGTTGACCAAGCGGCGGCGCGCAAATAAAATGTTCAAGTCGTGCCGCCCGCAGAGGCGGCATATTTTATTTCGGCCGAGCAGCTTGAAACTGCGCAACAATGCGCGGGCCCAACCGTGACATCACATCTGTTACCGACCTATGCGCGTGCAAACCTCGCTTTCGAGCGGGGTGAAGGTGTTTGGCTCGTCGCGACCGACGGCGAGCGCTATCTCGATTTTACATCAGGCGTCGCCGTCAATGCGCTCGGTCACGCGCATCCGCATCTGGTCGCCGCGATTACCGCGCAGGCGCAAAAAGTCTGGCACGTCTCGAACCTGTATCAGGTGCCGGAAGCGGAGCGGGTCGCCCAGCGCCTGTGCGACGCAAGCTTTGCGGAGGTTGTGTTCTTCTGCAACTCCGGCGCCGAGGCGATGGAATGCACCATCAAAATGGCGCGCAAATACCATTCGGCGAACGGTGCGCCCGAGCGTTACCGGATCATTACCTTCGAGGGCGCTTTCCACGGCCGCACGCTGGCAACGCTGGCCGCCGGCGGCCAGAAAAAATATCTTGAGGGCTTCGGCCCGGTTCTGGAAGGTTTCGATCACGTTCCGTTCGGCGATCTGGAAGCGACCAAGGCCGCGATCACGCCGGAAACTGGCGCGATTCTGCTTGAGCCGATCCAGGGCGAAGGTGGCGTGCGGGTGTTCGATGCCTCCTTCCTGCGCGCGGTGCGCGATCTCTGCGATCAGCGCGGCTTGCTCCTGCTCCTCGACGAGGTGCAGACCGGCATGGGCCGTACCGGAGAGCTGTTCGCGCATCAGCGCAGCGGCATAAAGCCGGATATCATGGGGCTGGCCAAGGCGCTGGGCGGCGGCTTCCCGGTCGGCGCGTGTCTCGCTACCCGCGAGGCCGCCAAAGGGATGACGGTCGGCACCCATGGCTCGACCTTCGGCGGCAACCCGCTTGCCATGAGCGCCGCCAACGCGGTGCTCGACGTGATGCTCGAAGGCGGCTTCCTCGAGCGGGTGCGGCGGACGGGACTTTTCTTCAAGCAGCGCCTGGCGGAAATCAAAGACCGCTATCCGGCGATCATTTCCGAGGTGCGTGGCGAGGGACTGTTGGTCGGTGTGCGCGCCGGTCCGCCCGCCGGCGAACTCGTCGAAGCGCTGCGCGCCGAAAAGATGATCGCGGTCGCCGCCGGCGACAACGTCGTGCGGCTGCTGCCGCCGCTGATCATCAGCGAGCCGGAAATCGCCGAGGGCATCGCGCGGCTCGATCGCGCATGCGGGCGGCTTTTGCGCGCACGGGAGGCGACGCTCCAGGAAAAGGCGGCGCAATGACGGCGATCCGTCATTTTCTCGATCTGATCGACGTGCCGGCGGAGGAATTGCGTCGGATGATCGATCTGGCGCGCGCGATGAAGGCGAAGCGTTCGCGCCACGAACGGCCGCTCGCCGGCAAGACGTTGGCGATGATTTTCGAGCGGCCGTCGACGCGCACGCGCGTGTCGTTCGAGGTCGCCATGCGTCAACTCGGCGGCGATGTGATCATGCTGACCGCCGATGAGATGCAGCTCGGCCGCGGCGAGACGATCGGCGATACGGCGCGGGTCTTATCGCGTTACGTCGATGCCATCATGATTCGGGCCCTTGATGCGAAGGCGGTCGCCGAGCTGGCGCAATTCGCCACGGTGCCGGTGATCAACGGGCTCACGCGACGCTCGCACCCGTGCCAGGTCATGGCCGATGTGATGACCTTCGAAGAGCATCGCGGTCCGATCCGCGGGCGGACCGTCACCTGGACCGGGGATGCCAATAACGTTCTGACGTCGTGGATGCACGCCGCCGAGCGGTTCGCTTTTCAGATGCGGGTCGCGACTCCGCCGGAGCTTGCGCCGAAAAAGCCGTTGCTCGACTGGATCAAATCATCCGGCGCCGCCATTACTATCGGGACAGATCCCGAAGCGGCCGTCACAGGCTCCGACTGCGTCGTCACCGACACGTGGGTTTCGATGGGGGACCGCAATGGTGCCCGCCGTCATAACCTGCTCAAGCACTACCAAGTCAACGCACGGCTGATGGCGCACGCCAAGCCGGACGCGTTGTTCATGCATTGCCTGCCTGCACACCGCGGCGAAGAAGTCACCGACGAGGTGATGGACGGCCCGCACTCGGTCGTATTCGACGAAGCCGAAAACCGTCTGCACGCGCAGAAAGGCATCCTGACCTGGTGCCTTGAGGGCGCCGCCTGAACCCGGCGCGATCGAGTTCCGCGGGGCTCACAATTTCGCCTGTGTCGCCTATATTGTTGGGCAATGAATAATCCTCATGTGGACATCCCTGTTCGGGCGCCGGCGCAAACCAGCGTTGACGACACCATCCTGCCTTTCGAGGTGTCCGCGCTCGATCTGCGCGGCCGGATCGTTCGGCTGGGGCCGGCGGTCGACGCCATCTTGAGCAACCACGATTATCCGCTGCCGGTGGCAAAGCTTCTGGGCGAGGCGATCGTGCTCACCGCTATGCTCGGGTCTGCGCTCAAATTCGACGGCCGGTTCATCCTGCAGACGCAGAGCGACGGCCCGGTCGGCATGCTCGTGGTCGACTTTACCTCGCCGGGCAATGTCCGTGGCTGTGCACGTTTCGATGCCGATCGGGTCGCGGCCGCCATGGCGGCCGGGGCCGATAAGCCCGGCCAATTGCTCGGGCATGGCCATCTCGCGATGACCATCGACCAGGGCCCGGAAATGAGCCGTTATCAGGGTCTTGTGCCGCTCGAAGGCAACGATTTAGAGCACGCGGCGCATGAATATTTCCTGCGCTCCGAACAGATTCCCACGCGCGTGCGCCTTGCCGTCGCCGAGGAGTTTCGCGGCGGCGAGAATGGCGGCGCCCGGCGGCGCTGGCGTGCTGGCGGAATCCTGCTGCAGTTCTTGCCCAAATCGCCCGAGCGCGCGCGGCAGGATCTGCCTCCCGGCGATGCGCCGCCCGGCACGGAAGCGCAGGCGCCGCGCGAGGACGATGCCTGGGTCGAAGGCCGCTCGCTGGTGGAGACGGTCAGCGATATCGAGTTGATCGATCCGGCGCTGTCGAGCGAGCGGCTGGCCTACCGGCTGTTTCACGAGCGCGGGGTGCGCGTGTTCCGCGCGGCCGCGATACAGGCGCAATGCTCCTGCTCGCGCCAGAGCGTGGAAAACATGTTGCAAAGCTTTCCGCAAGAAGATCGCGACGACATGATCGAGAATGGCAAGATCACGGTGACCTGCGAGTTCTGCAGCTCGACCTATGTTTTTGCGCCGGCGGAGATTGCTTCGCCCGAACCGTCCGCCCCTTAGCAGAGCACTATCGTTCAACCTGAGAGGCGCGCGTCAGTGGGCGTCGGGGACGGCGGCGCTGACTCCGCAGACGCTCCTGCCGGCTCCCAACCAAAGACGCTCCGGCCTCCATAGTCGTGCGATCGGGCGAATTCGTCGGCAATCAAATCGCCGAATGTCGGACCTTCGGCAACGCATTCGAGCCGCCGCGATTCGGCGTCGAGCTTGCGCAAAGCAAACAAGGTGTCCTCTCGGCCAAGCTTCGCCTTATCGACGGCGGAGCGAAGCACGCGGATGGTCTCATCGTACACCTTGATGGGAACTGGAAACGGATGCCGGTCCTTGCCGCCATGTGCCAGTGAAAATCGTGCGGGATCGCTGAACCGGCAGGGCACGCCGTGAAGCACTTCGGCGACCAGCGCGAGAGCGCGCACCGTGCGTGCGCCAACCCCCGGCGTGAGCAGCAAATCGGCGAAGTCGGCCGGCGCGCGCTCGGCCGCAGCGGCAAGATTGCCGTGCAGCCGTCGCATGTGGACATCGCTTGCCCGCACCTCGTGATGCGCGGGCAAAACAAGATGCGGCAGCATCGCCTGTGCGGCCTCCTCGGCTTGAGAAGGCTGCGTGGGTGCCGTCTCACGACGCGCGAGCGCCGATGCCTCACGCGCGAGGCGATCGGGGCCAAGCACGCCGAGCAGTTCGATCTGCTGGCGCCGTGAGCGCTCAGCGCGCCGGTCGGTAAGATTGATGATACGACCCTGATCTCGACCTTCGATGGCGCTGTGCGGCTCGTCGACAAAGCTGCGCAATCCTTCCGACAGCCAGTGATAGCGCCGCGCCTGCTTGCGATCGCCATTCATGCCTTGTTGAACGACCGTCCAGCGCCCTTCGTCGCTGACGATGAACCCATGCAAATAAAGATCGAAGCCGTCCTGAACGGCGGCGCTGTCGACTTTGGCGATCAGGCGGCTCGCGTTCGCAAGCGCACCGCCGTCAAAACCGACCCGATCGCCAAGCGCCGTCAATTCGCCCGGCGTCAGCCGCGAATGCCGGCCGCGGCCGCCGCAAACGTGCAAGCCGAGTTCCCCGCTCAACGGTGCAAGCCCGCGCTTGAGCGCTCCCAGCACGCTTGTGGTGATGCCGGACGAATGCCAGTCCATCCCCATCACCGCGCCGAAGGATTGAAACCAAAAAGGATGCGCGATGCGGCGGAGGAATTCGTCCCGACCGTAGTGATGGACGACCGCCTCGGTCAGCACCGCACCAAGTCGCACCATGCGGTCCGCCAGCCATTTCGGCACATGACCGCCATGGAGTGGCAAATCGGCGCTGCCCGCGCGTCGTGTCATTGTTTTTGGTCCCGGTCAAATATTGTTCTTATTTTGTTCCCGTTATCGAAAAAAGTCAATTCCGCGCGGTGCCGGCGCTCAGTTCAATGTCCGCTTGTCCTCACTGGCATCGAGCGAGAAAGCTGGAATCTCGATGTCGAAATGCTCACCGGCCGAAGTCACCATGCCGTAGGTGCCGAACATGAAACCCGACGGCGTTTGCAGCGGCACCCCGCTGGTGTATTCAAACGACTCCCCGGCTTTGAGGACCGGCTCTTCGCCGACCACGCCGGCGCCACGCACTTCTTGACGGCGGCCGCTCGCATCAGTGATGCGCCAATGGCGGGTTTTCAACTGCACAGTGTCCGTGCCGTGATTGGTGATCGCGATCGTATACGCCCAGAAGAAATAATTGTTATCCGCAGACGAACGATCGGCGACAAAACGAGGGGTCACCACGACCTCGATGTTCCGGGTGACTGCGCGATACATATGAAATCCAGGCGCTCCGTTGAAGATCCAGGTCGATTTGAATTCAGACGTTCCGTTGAAATCATTCCGTCCGCCAGGCGCCATGGAACTGTCACGGCCCCGATAACGGATGGACGCATCGGCTGTTCAGTGAATCGCGTTAAGCAGGAAGTTGCAACAGCAAGGTGAATACTGTCATCAAGCGCCGCACGCGTCACGATCGCTTGCGCATGTACAAGACCCGTGCATTACATGGGCCGGGGGCGGATCCGTATTGGCTGCACCGCGGCCGTTGATGGTTGCAGACTCGTTGATGGTTGCAGACCCCATGGCGATGGCACCCCCGCCAGTGTCGACCGCGAGCGAGCGCGATCTGCGGCTCGATCTGTTCCGCGGCTTGGCGCTGTGGCTGATCTTTCTCGACCATATCCCGGACAACATCGTGAGTTGGATCACGATCCGGAACTACGGCTTCAGCGACGCCACCGAAATCTTCATCTTCATTTCCGGCTACACCGCCGCGTTCGTCTACGGCCGCACCATGCGCGAGCGCGGCTTTGTGCTGGCGAGCGCGCGCATCTTGCGCCGCGCTTGGCAGATCTACGTCGCACATATTTTTTTGTTCACGATTTTCATGGCGGAAATCGCTTACGTCGCCTCGACCTTCGAAAATCCGCTTTATGCCGAAGAAATGAAAATCCTCGATTTTCTGAAGCAGCCGGACGTCACGATTTTTCAGGCGTTGTTGTTGAAGTTCAAACCGGTCAACATGGATGTGTTGCCGCTTTACATCGTGTTGTTGTTGCTATTTCCGCCCGTGTTGTTTGTCTTGCTGCGTCATCCCAATATCGCTCTGGGCGGCTCGGCGCTGGTTTACGCTCTTGCCTGGCGGCTCGGCTGGAATTTGCCCGCTTATCCGAACGGCGTCTGGTTTTTCAATCCGTATGCCTGGCAGTTGCTGTTTGTCTTCGGCGCCTGGTGCGCGCTCGGCGGAGCGCAAAAGCTCGGCGTTGTTCTGCGATCGCGCGTCGTGCTCGTCCTGGCGATTGCTTATCTGGTGTTCGCCTTCCTGGTTACGCTGACCTGGCATTTTGAATCGCTCGATCGATTCATGCCCGGCTGGCTCGCCGATTGGATGTATCCGATCGACAAGACCGATCTCGACGTTCTGCGCTTCGCGCATTTCCTGGCACTTGCCGCCGTCACCGTCCGCTTCGTACCGCGCCATTGGCCGGGCTTGAAATCGCCCCTCCTGCGGCCGGCGATCGTTTGCGGTCAGCATTCACTGGAAATTTTCTGTCTAGGGGTATTTTTGGCATTTGCCGGGCAATTTGTTATTGCCGAATCCTCGGGCGGGCCTGTGCTACAAACGGCTATTAGCCTAATCGGTATTATTCTGATGGTTGCTACCGCGTATCTGGTATCGTGGTACAAAGGCATTGAAGCGCGGAGCTCTCCTTCGCGCGTCAAATCACGTGACGCCGACCTCGCGGGAGGCGAGGCATGACGTTTGTTCTGGCTCTTCTGGCCGCGATCGCATTCGCGGGCGGCGCGGTCGCGGCGGAACCGCCGGTTGCTCCCAGTTGCGACGTTCCCGACCGGCTCTTGCCGACCGACGAGGACCTCGCCCACGTCGGTGCCGACGTCAAAGACCGCCGCCGCCTGGCCATCACCGTTGTGGGATCAGGTTCCTCCGCTCTGGCAGGTCCCGACGGCGCCCGCTTCGCCTATCCGGCGCAATTGGAGCAGTCACTCAGGGACCGGATGCCGGGCATCGACGTCAAGGTTATCGCCCACGTTCCGTCGCGCCAGACCACCGCCGACATGGCTGCTGCACTGCCGAAAATCCTTGCCGACGACCAACCGGCGCTGGTGATCTGGCAAGCCGGTACCGTCGATGCGTTGCGAGGGGTCGACGCTGACGATTTCCGCAACAGTCTTGACCAGGGCCTCGATGCCATCGCTACCGCCGGCGCCAATGTTATACTGATGAACATGCAATACAGCCCGCGCACGGACTCAATGTTGAGCGTCGCACCCTTTGCGGATGTCATGCATTGGGTGGCAGAGCAGCGCGGCATTTTGCTGTTCGACCGCCTGGGCATCATGCATTATTGGAGCGATGAGGGAACTTTCGACCTCTATGCGGCGACCACCGGCTATGCTATGGCCCGACGTGTTCATGAATGCATCGGTCGGGCCCTGGCGTCGCAGATCATTAATGCCGCCCATCTTGACGCCGCAAAGATGCAGACGACGCGTTGATGTCAGCTAATAACAAGTTCCCAGGTGCCATCGTTACATGCGGCCTCGCGCTGGCGGCGCTGGCCGTGACGCCTGCTGCGCGCGCTGAAGTCGCCGGGCCTCCAGGTGCCGGGCCTGCTCCGACCGTGGCCAATCAGCCGGCGGCTGCGGCGCCCGCCTGCAACGCGCCCGCGGAGTTCACGCGTTTTGTCCATCCGCTGGCCCATACCGCACGCCGGCTGGCGAGCGATACCCCGTTGGTCATCGTCGCCATCGGCTCGTCCTCGACATTCGGGGCCGGCGCCACTTCGCCGGCGGCGAGCTATCCGAACCGTCTTGCCGCGGAGCTCAAGTTGCGGTTTCCAACCCGCGACATCACCGTGCTCAATCGCGGCGTCAACGGCGAAGAGACCGCGCAGATGCTGGCGCGTTTCGAAAAGGATGTGATCGCAGCCCATCCTGATTTGGTGCTGTGGCAGGTGGGCACCAATTCGGTCATGCGCGATCATTCGCTGCAGACGCATGAGGTGTTACTGCGCGAAGGCGTCGAGCAACTCAAGAAAAACGGGACCGACGTGGTCCTGATGGACATGCAATACGTGCCCAAGGTGCTCGGCAAATCGGAAACCCCCGCCATGGAAGATCAACTCGCCATGACGGCCAAACGGGAAAACATCGACCTCTTCGACCGGTTTGCCATCATGCGCGATTGGCATGAGATTCAGCACATTTCGTTCGAAACGTTCGTCGCGCCCGATGGGCTGCACATGAACGATTGGGGCTATGCCTGCGTCGCCAAGCTTCTCGCCGACGCCATCGTCGAAGCCGCGACGCGGCCAATTGCCTCCGCGCATTCGCGACACTGATCCGTCTTTCAGCTAGAACAGCTTGCGCAACCTAATCACGTCGTCGTGGCCGAGCTTAGCCGTTCGAAGAACGGCGTTTTGCGCGAGCTAGCGTTATGTTCCCCTCGATTATCAGGAATAAGCTATCGCCGTGGTTATACTCTGTGTGCCATACCGTTTCGTCGTGTGACGTCAACGGCGCCCGGAAAAACTCCCGCGGCAGTATACTTTGTCTCGACCTTCGTCGCTAAGCTGATGATCAGATCGCCGGCACGCTGATGATCGTCAGATCGCCGAGGGTGTGAAACTGCTCGCGATTGGCCTTGACATCCTCGACCCAGGCCTCGACGGCCCCGAGGCTGGGAAACTCGTGAACGACTAGGCGATTGGCGTTTTTAGGCGGCTCGCCGATGTGGACCCTGAGCTGCTCGCCGTGGCCCAGGGCGATGCGCTTGCCGCCGTGGCGCTGCACCGTCCTCATGATCTTGGGTACGATCTCCCGGTGGTGGGTCTCCGTGTCGTTGACGGTCGTGTGAATGATCACATAGACGGTCATGCTCGTTGCCTTCTACATGGTACCTGCGACGCGCTCACCCACCCTACGCATTGCCGTTATAGCCCGCGCTAAGGTGTTGCCTCGCGTCGGGGCCAGGTGGATAGCGGAAGTGTCTTTGCGCCGCTCATTCTATCCCATCAGCAAAACGAATACCGCCTTCCGGCGTCCCGTTTTCAAACCAAAGTCTCGCGCGCTCAACGACATCATTTGCCCAGGTCTGGTACTTCGGCATGTCGCGGCTTTGCGCCCGTATCCAGTCGTATTTTACGGTCACCCGGATCACGCCGGTTCGGGTCTCAAATCTCGGTCGCTTATCAGGCAGCAGTGTATCCGCCATCCGAGGCCTCGCATTTAGTTGCATGGACGGCATTTGTTGAACTGCAAAGTTAATCGCGCAAAACGGATTTCTGATTAGTACGTGCTCCGGTTCAATGACAATCGTTGAGTTCGGCGGTAAGCACATATACTCGAATGGAAGGCCAACTGGTTTGAATTCGGCAAACACATTGTGGGTCCCTCGCAGCATTTTTTGTACCGCGGTAAAATCGACTTTGGCGCATTGTGCCCTGTCGTCGCTTTTTGAGAGAAATTGAAAAGTCTGAAAGGGAGAATTGCTGCTATTCAGGTTTTCGCGTGTGATCTGCCAATCATGTTGCTCGGTCCAAAAATAAGCCACTAAAGAGAACAACGACATATCTTTCCAAAGCTTTTCGTCATCGTCGAACGCCTGAATATTCGTATTCCTCAAATATTTGTTTGCTTCCAATTCGTTTGTTGCGCGCAGCATTGGGCCGCCTGGCTTATACCGGTAGGCAACAATCTTGTGGTCTTGGGTGTCGGTTGTAAACTCAGTGGAAAAGGCTGTCTGGCTTTTCGTCGATCTAAGCTCAAACATCATCTGTATGGATAGCAGCAACAAGGCACCGAAAACGGTGCCGAGCGCCAGCGGGATATTGCGTGAGCCGCTATTTGCGAAAGCTACCAAGAAAAGGCAAGCAATCGCTGCAAGCATGGCGGCGATGCCGATGCATAGGCAAAGCTTCAAGTAATCCATTTTTCTCACCCCCGAAAAATTCGTCAGGCCGGCGGCTCGATCCCAGCGAGCGCGTGGATCGGATCGGGCTCCCAGACGCTCAAGCCGGCGGCGACCAGCCGTTGTCGCGAGTCCCGCCCCTCTTCCTTGCCGTCGGTCGGGAATTCATTGTGGGCACTGAGTCCTGACGATCGGGATGCGCGGGTCAAGCCCGCGCATGACGCGAGAGAGGGCGAGACGCTCCCAAGATGTTAAAGCACTTCCGATTCAATTAAAGCGAGATGCGCTCTAGCTTAGCCGTTCACACGGCCTCCAATGCCGTCAGCACGTCTTCGATGATGTCGTCGGGATGTTCGAGTCCGACGGACAGGCGCACCAAGCCGTCACTGATGCCGAGCTCGGCGCGCTGTTCGGGCGCAAGACGCTGATGCGTGGTCGTCGCCGGATGGGTGATTAGGCTCTTGGCATCGCCGAGATTGTTGCTGATATGCACGAGCCGCAACGCGTCCTGAAAGTGGAACGCGCCTTTCTTGCCGCCTTCGATCTCGAAGGCCACCAGCGTCGAGCCGCCGCGCATCTGCTTCTGCGCCACTTTGGCTTGCGGATGATCGGAACGGCCCGGATAGATCAGGCGCGTGATCTTGCGATGCTGCGCGAGCGCCGTCGCAAGTGCCGTGGCGCTGTCGGTCTGCCGGCGCACGCGCACCGCGAGCGTCTCCAATCCCTTGAGCAGGACCCAAGCGTTGAACGGCGACAGCGACGGTCCGGTTTGACGGAGCAAAACGTGGATGTTCTTGGCGATGAACTCCTCGGACGCGAGGATGATCCCGCCGAGGCAGCGGCCCTGGCCGTCGATATGTTTGGTCGCCGAATAAACCACACAGTCGGCGCCGAGCGCGAGCGGAGACTGAAAGATCGGCGTCGCGAACACGTTGTCGACGACGAGCGTTGCGCCGGCCTCGTGGGCGATATCCGCGACCGCCGCGATATCGATAATTTCCAGCGTCGGATTGGTCGGCGTTTCCAGAAAAAACGTCTTGGTATTCGGCCGTATCGCGTCGCGCCATTGGTCGAGGTCGGTGCCGTCCACCAGCGTCGAGGAAATGCCGAAGCGCGGCAGATAATCTTCGACGATGTAGCGACAGGAGCCGAACAGCGCCTTTGCCCCGACCACGTGATCGCCGGTTTTGAGCTGACCGGACAGCGCCAGCGTCACCGCCGCCATGCCGGTGGCGGTTGCGCGCGCCGCTTCGGCGCCCTCGAACGCTGCCATGCGCTCTTCGAACATCGCAATCGTCGGATTGGCGAAGCGCGAATACTGAAAGCCGGGCTCTTCGTTCTTGAAGCGCCGCTCGGCCTGCGCGGAATTTTCGTAAACATAGCCCTGCGTCAGAAACAACGCTTCGGACGTTTCGCCGAATTGCGAGCGCAGCGTGCCGGCGTGCACCAAACGTGTTTCGGGACGGTAACGATCTTGCTGAGACGCTGACATCCTGGCCCTCCTCGGCCAAAACAAAAACCCGGCCGGGAGGACACGTCCTCGGGCCGGGCTCAAGCGTCCCCGGCCTTTTAGCAAGTTGTTTTACGTGGCTGCAAGCCGGCCGGCTCAAATGACCACGGGATAACGTGGGTCATACGCCGCGCGCGTCTTTCCGTCAAGCCGGCCGTCGGCTTAGATCGGAATAACCAAATTGTCGCGCGGCCCGATCGCGGGATCACCTTCTAGCCTGTTCGTTCCAAGCATGATCTTGTCCGCAAAATCGCGCGCCAGATGGACCAGGCGCGGGCCGGCTTCTTCGAGATCAGGCACCGGCGCCGCCGGTGTGCGCCGAGACGATGGATGAACGTATGCCGCTTTCCTTTGCCCCGTCCGACAAGGGCATTCTGCCCGACCGCTTGATCGCGGCGCTGGCGGAAGCGGGCGGAATTTTACCGACGCGACAATTCGCCTCCGATCAAATACAGCCGGCAAGCCTGGACTTGCGTCTCGGCGATATCGCCTACCGGGTGCGTGCAAGCTTCTTGCCGGGCCCCGGTACCACTGTCGCGCGCCGCATCGCCGAATTGAAGCTGCACCAATTCGCGCTGACCGACGGCGCCGTCCTGGAAACCGGCTGTGTCTATATCGTGCCGCTGATTGAGGCCCTTAATCTCCCGCCGGACATCGCAGCGATCACCAATCCGAAAAGTTCGACCGGACGGCTCGATGTTTTTACGCGTGTGATCGCCGACGAGACGCGCGGCTTCGATCGGATCGAAGGCGGCTATCGCGGACCGCTCTATGCCGAGATCAGTCCGAAGACTTTCCCGGTGCTGGTGCGCGAGGGATCGCGGCTGTCGCAGATCCGCTTCCGTCATGGCGACACGGTGCTCGGCGGTGATGCATTGCGCGCGCTGCATGCGCGCGAGCGTCTGGTCGATCGCACGGAAGCTGTCATGGGCGAAGGCGTCGCCGTCAGCGTCGACCTTTCCGGAAACGCGAGCGAAGAGGTCGCCGGCGTCGTCGGCTACCGCGCCAAGCGCCACACCGCCGTGATCGAAGTCGAGCGCCGCGCGGCTTACGATGTTGCCGATTTCTGGGAGCCGATATCAGCGCGCGCCGATCGCAGCCTCATTCTCGATCCCGACGAATTCTACATCCTGGCCTCAACCGAAGCCGTGCAAGTGCCGCCCGGCTACGCCGCCGAGATGGTGCCGTTCGATCCGCTGGTCGGCGAATTTCGCGTGCACTATGCGGGCTTCTTCGATCCCGGGTTTGGTTATGAGGGCGCCGGCGGGCTTGGGTCGCGCGCCGTGCTGGAAGTGCGCTCGCGCGAAGTGCCGTTCATCCTCGAGCACGGCCAGATCGTCGGCCGTCTGGTGTACGAAAAGATGCTGGCCATGCCGGACCAGCTTTATGGCAGCGGCATCGGCTCGAATTATCAGGCGCAGGGCTTGAAACTGTCCAAGCATTTCCGCAACTGAACGCTCGGCCGGATGCGCAGAAGGTGTTCGCTCAAAGAGTGCAAGCAGTGGCAGCTCAGTCTGCGCGGAAGGCGAAGCGGACGACCCTCACGCAAACGAAAAGTGGAGCGCTGAGACAATTTTGCGCGATGCAAAAGGAATGCGGGCGTAAAACCAAAATTGTTGTGGCATTTCGGAGAGAAGGACGTTTTGCTGTGCGGCGGGGGCACGCGACGAGGCAATGCAGAGCGGCGCATGCGCGTACGTACCCTGGTACGGGCTTTTAGACACACATTCGGCTTTGTGGTCCTGTTCGTCATCCTGGCAGCGTTGGCGGGCGCAACGCCCGCTTGCGCGCAACTAGGCTTCGATCGGCCCGGCGGCGATTATGCCAGCGCCCCGGTGCCGAGCGGCGATCCCGCGGTCTGCGCCGCCCGCTGCGAGCACGATCGCGGCTGCCGCTCGTGGAGCTTCGCGTATCCGTCCGCTTCGGGCGAGGAGGCCATGTGCTGGCTTAAGCGCGATGTGGTCCCGCGCGCCAAGGCCAATTGCTGCGTCTCCGGCGTTCGCGGTGCCGGCGTGGTCGAGCCGGCTTTGGGCGAGGTCGAATACTCGATCGACCGGATCGGCGGCGACTACCGGTCTTTCGAGACGCCGGCCGATCCACGTGGCAAGGCCTGCGCCGCCGCCTGCAAGGCCGACGGTCATTGCCGCGCCTGGACCTATTTGCGGCCCGGATACGGCACCAGCGCCGCGCAGTGCTTTCTGAAAGATACGCTCAAACCGCCGCGCCGCAGCCCGTGTTGCGTCTCCGGCGTCGTGCGCTGAGACACGCAGCTGAACTCCCGCTCATTCCGGCGCAGGCGGGAATCCAGCTGAGTATCCCGGATGAGCGAAGCGATATCCGGGAACGACATTGGTGCGACTTCCCGCATGTCGCTTTGCTCATGCGGGCTACATTGGCTTTGCGCGGTGACTAGGACCGCGGGATCACCACGTTCACTGCACTGCGGTGAAAAAACGCGACAGCCGCAAACCGGCGGGCCAGGTCCAGATCGGCTTCCGCCGCACGGCGAGATCCCACGATCCGACCAGCGCTTCGACGCGACCCACCAGATCGGTGGTCGGCAACAGACCGACGCCGCCGGACTCGAGCGCGACGCGGCTGTCCGCTGAATTGTCGCGGTTGTCGCCCATCACGAACAGATGCTCGGCCGGCACGGTGATTTCCGCCATGTCGTCGAATGCGCCGATGCCGGCATGCTTGAAAATCGTGTGGCTGCGATTGCCCGGCAGCGTCTCGATGTAGCGCGGCGCGGCATGCAGCGAGCCGTCTTCGGCTTCGACCTCGCCACTGCCGTCCGGCCTGATCTCGACCGGCCTGCCGTTGATCCACAAACGGCCGCCGCGCACGGCAATGCGGTCGCCCGGCAGGCCGACGACGCGCTTCACCCAAATCTGCGAACGATCGCCCGGCCAGCGAAACACGACGACATCGCCGCGTGCCGGAAGCGCGGCGAGGATGCGCTGCGTATCGGGCAGGTTGATGAACGGCGGCAGCGACGCCGAGCTATAGCCGTAAGGATATTTGGTGGCCAAAAGCTCATCGCCGATCTGCAGCGTCGGCTCCATCGATCCGGACGGAACATAATACGGCTCCGCGATCGCCGTCTTTGCCGCCAACACGATCAGCACAAGCGCCGCCGCATCGATAAACGGTTTCGCCCAGCCACGCATACTGCACACCCCCAGCCGTTGCAGACCTTTAGTTATCCACGAAGATTCGGAGGACATAACTGACAAAAGATATCACATTCCGGAGCGGCCTGCGGCCGTTCTCAGCCGCCGGTGCCGCCGACGGTGATGCGATCCATCCGCAACGTCGGTTGGCCGACGCCGACCGGCACGCCCTGGCCGTTCTTGCCGCAGGTGCCGATGCCGTCATCGAGCGCCAGATCGTTGCCGATCATCGAGATGCGGTGCAGGTCGGTCGGGCCGTTGCCGATCAGCATGGCGCCCTTGATGGGCGCGCCGATCTTGCCGTTGTCGATGCGATAAGCCTCATTGCATTCGAACACATACTTGCCCGAGGTGATGTCCACCTGGCCGCCGCCGAAATGCACGGCATAAATGCCGTTCTTCACCGAGGCGATGATCTCCTTCGGATCGCGGTTGCCGGCGAGCATGTAGGTGTTGGTCATGCGTGGCATCGGCACATGCGCGAAGCTCTCGCGGCGGCCGTTGCCGGTCGGCTTCATGCCCATCAGGCGCGCGTTCTGCCGGTCCTGCATGTAGCCGACCAGGATGCCGTCCTCAATGAGGACGGTGCGGTTGGTCGGCGTGCCTTCATCGTCGATCGAGAGCGAGCCGCGGCGCAGCGCGATGGTGCCGTCGTCGACGACGGTTACGCCCTCGGCGGCGACGCGTTGCCCCATCAGGCCGGCGAAGGCCGACGTTTTCTTGCGGTTGAAGTCGCCCTCGAGCCCGTGACCCACGGCTTCGTGCAACATCACGCCCGGCCAGCCGGGGCCGAGCACCACATCCATCTCACCGGCCGGCGCCGGCACCGCTTCGAGATTCACCAGCGCCTGACGCACCGCCTCGTCGACCGCGTGCTGCCATCTGTCGGTGACGATGAAACCCTCATAGCCCTCGCGACCCCCATAGCCGGCGGTGCCGCTCTCCTGCCGGTCTCCATCGCCGACCACGACCGAGACGCTGACGCGCACCAGCGGGCGGATGTCCCGATAGGTCTCGCCGTCGCCCCGCACCACCTCCACGGCCTGCCAGGTTGCGCCCACGCTCGCCGTTACCTGGCGGACGCGCGGATCCTTGGCGCGCGCGTAGGCGTCGATGGTTTCCAGAAGCCGCGCCTTGGCGTCGAATGCCGGCGATGCCAGTGGGCTCTCTTCGCCATAAAGCCGCACGTTGCTGCGCGGCGGCGGCTCGGAGTAATGGCCCGAATGGCCGCCCTTGACGGCGCGCACGGCGTCGGCTGCCCGCGCGATCGCCGCCTCGGATACGTCAGAGGCATGCGCATAGCCTACCGCTTCGTCTTTGACGGCGCGCAGGCCGAAGCCCTGGGAGGTGTCGTAGGTCGCCTGTTTCAGCCGGCCATTGTCGAACACCAGCATTTCGGCCTGCCGGTATTCCAGGAACAGCTCGCCGTCGTCGGCGCCCTCGAGCCCGCGCGAGATGATTTTGGCAAGCTTCGGACGGTCCAGACCGGCGCGGTCGACCAGCGAAATTGGGGCAGGGGGCATGCGGTCCTCCGATTGTTCTCTATTTCGAGGCTCTGTCTTGAGGCTCTTTTGGGCGTTTCGCCGTACGCACCGGCACGCAGGCGTTCCGAGGCCCTACACATAAGCCATCTCTGCGCGCTTTGCATGGGGGGCGGTTATGCCGTCGCGAGGAGCTGGCCGAGCAGCTTTTCCTCCCCAGCATTCCACCCGGCAGGCGGGCTTGGTCCCGGCCCCTGCACGCGGGGAGAGCTGGAGGCCGCCCGCCTGGATCTCGTCATTGCGAGGAGCGTTAGCGACGAAGCAATCCAGCTTCCCGCGCAAGCCTCTGGATTGCTTCGCTGACGCTCGCAATGACGACGCAAGAAACGAAGGGGCCGGCCCGGATGGCTCCCGGCCGGCCCCGTCTCACCCGCTGGCTGTGCTCCCGACGGGAGAGAATTCTTAAGCCGCGTGAACGGCGCGTTCAGTTTGCAGTTTCAGGTCGACAGGTACGGGCGCGCGCAAAATATCGAGCACCGGGCAATGGGCGTCGACCACGTCTTTGAGTTTGGCGAGCTCGGCGGCGGGCGCGCTGCTTTTCAGGTGCACGGTGCCGCGCACGTCGTTGAAGCCGGCGCGGACGCCGTCCTTCACGGCGAAGAAGCCGCGCAGGTCGAGTGCGCCTTCGAGCTTGACCGAAACACTTTCGAGCGGAATGCCGAGCGCCGTGGCGTAGGCGCGGTAGGTGATTTCCTGGCAGGTGGCGAGCGCGGCGAGCACCAGCTCGACCGGATTGGGGCCGGTGTCGGTGCCGCCGAGGCTCGTCGGCTCGTCGACCGTCAGCGAGAATTGGCGGATCTTGGCTTCGCTGCGCAGGCCCGCGACTTGACGCGAATCCGCCGCGAATGTCGCGTTCGCGTGGTCGGGATAGTCGCGCAAGTCGGCTTGCGTCGCGACGATGATATCCTTGAGCGACAGATCTTCGAACGACGATTTTTCTAACCCCATGGCATCCCTCCTGGCGTTGGCGACGAGGCCTTCTCTCAAGGTCCAAGTCTCAAGGATCAAGACTAGGATTTTGGCTCGAAAATCTCTTCAGCTTTTTTTGTTCGGTTCGTAGGTGGTTTGTTTGGTCTTTGGTCGCGCGGGCAGATTGTTCTTCTGTTCGGCGGTGCGCCATTGCCGGTAAGCCGCGCGCATGCAAACGCCGCAGGGGCGAAAGCCGGCCGCGATTGCGCTTACTTCGTTGGCGAAGAAGACGCGATGGCGCGCATAGGGACCGCCGCGCTTGAGCGCGCGCAGCGCCGAGGGGCAATCGAGCCGGCCGTAGATTTTCAGCCGGCGATTGCCGCCGAGCGTGCCTTTTGTTTCGCTCTCGTAGGAGCGGCCGTCGGCACCGAGGAGGCGGTAGGTTTTTGTTCTCAGGTTATTTGCTCCATTTTTTATCGTTCGCGAACAAAGAGAGGGCATGCCCTCTCCCCTCGCGGGAGAGGGCGGCTCGGCATTTGATCAATAAAACATGGGTGAGGGGGCGGGGGCCCCTCACCCTTCCGTGTTTGCGGTTAGGGAGGCGTCGCCCTCTCCCGCAACGGGGAGAGGGCACGATAAGGCCCGCCGCGTGAATCGCGCATCCGGTGGCACCACAAATACCGGCTGCAATCGTTGCGGTTCGGCCGCAACGGTTGTCGTCGGAAGGGGCCTCCCAAGACGCTATGTGTTGATAACACGCGCCATTTTGCCAGCGCGGGTTCGGAAAGGCCCGGCCAACGTCTAATCTTCCCGCGCTGGCTCGGCCGCGATTCGAGGCCGAGCCAAGGCCTGGGACAGGGAGAACGCCGTCATGAATCACAAAGCCTATGTGGCCGAAGCGATCGGGACCTTCTGGTTAACGTTCGGCGGGTGCGGAAGCGCGGTCATCGCCGCCGGCTTCCCGCAGGTCGGCATCGGGCTTCTCGGCGTTTCGTTGGCCTTCGGCCTCACCGTGGTAACGATGGCCTATGCGATCGGTCACGTTTCCGGATGCCATCTCAATCCGGCGGTCACCGTGGGCTTGGCCGCAGGCGGCCGCTTTCCGGCAGGCGAGATCATTCCCTACATCATCGCGCAAGTCGTCGGCGCCATCGTGGCGGCGCTTCTGCTGTATTCGATCGCCAAGGGAGCCCCGGGCTTCGATCTCAGCAAGGGATTCGCGACCAACGGCTATGCCGAGCATTCGCCCGGGCATTACGATCTCGCGTCGGCGGTGCTGACGGAATTCCTGATGACCATGGTGTTCCTGTTCGTCATCATGGGGTCGACCCACGGCAGCGCGCCGGTCGGCTTCGCGCCGCTGGCGATCGGGCTCTGCCTGACGCTCATTCACCTCGTGAGCATTCCGGTCACCAACACCTCGGTCAATCCGGCGCGCTCGACCGGACCGGCGTTGATCGAAGGCGGCGCCGCGCTCGCCCAGCTCTGGGTGTTCTGGGTCGTGCCGCTTGTTGGCGGTGTCGTCGGCGGCTTTTTGTATCGCTGGCTGAGCCCAACACCGCGCGGCCAGGTCGTCGGCACCGGGGCGTAACCGGCGCGCTACGCGCTGGCGTCATGGCCGGGCTTCGTCCCGGCCATCTCGCTTATGCGGGCTCGGCGCTCGATGAAATTTTGTAGGGTGGGCTGAGCGGTAACGAAGCCCACGCGGTCTTTATCGAACGTCGCGTGGGCACGGCGCTTGTGCGCCTTAGCCCACCCTACGATTTCTCGGTTATGCGGGCACCATGACCGCTACAACATCGACGGCAAAACGCGATCGGGCGGCCGGTGGCCGTCCATGAAGGTCTTGATGTTGACGATGACCTTCTCGCCCATGTCGTGGCGGCCTTCGAGCGTGGCCGAGCCGAGATGCGGCAGCAGCACCACCTTGCCGGCCCTGGCGAGCTTGACGAGCTTCGGCGACACCGCGGGCTCGTGCTCGAATACGTCGAGGCCGGCGCCGGCGATATCGTCGGTCTCGATCAGCCGCGCCAGCGCGTTCTCGTCGATTACCTCGCCGCGCGCGGTGTTGACGATATAGGCCTCCGACCGCACCAGCTTGAGACGGCGCGCCGAGAGCAGATGATAGGTCGCGGGCGTGTGCGGACAATTGATCGAGATGATGTCCATGCGCACCAGCATCTGGTCGAGGCTCTCCCAATAGGTGGCGTTGAGCTCTTCCTCGATGCGCGGCGCCACGCGGCGGCGGTTGTGATAATGAATTTGCAGGCCGAACGCCTTGGCGCGGCGCGCCACCGCCTGGCCGATGCGGCCCATGCCGACAATGCCGAGCCGCTTGCCCCAGATGCGATGACCGAGCATCCAGGTCGGGCTCCAGCCGGTCCATTCGCGCTCGCCGGTCAGCACCTGCGCGCCTTCGGCGAGCCGGCGCGGCACCGCCAGAATGAGCGCCATGGTCATATCGGCGGTGTCTTCGGTGAGCACGCCCGGCGTGTTGGTGACGGTGATGCCGCGCTGAAGCGCGGTCGCCACGTCGATATGGTCGACGCCGTTGCCGAAATTGGCGATGAGCTTGAGCTTGTCGCCGGACTGGCTGAGCACCGAACGGTCGATCTGGTCGGTCACCGTCGGCACGATCACGTCGGCGGCCTTCACGGCCTCGGCGAGTTCGGTCGGCGTCATCGGCTTGTCGTCGAGATTAAGCCGCGTGTCGAACAACTCGCACATGCGGGTCTCGATGCTGTCCGGCAGCTTGCGGGTTACCACAACCAGCGGCTTTTTATTTGATGCCATTCGCTGCCCCACTTGGCGGGTCTAGTCTTTTACGGAAATCCACTTCACCCCGGACCGCGTCCAAGATTGTGTCCCGGACCGCGCCCAAGTGCAGATTCCCGGCCATGCCCGACCGGCCGATCGATCGCGGCCCTACGCGCTTCCGCCCGTTCAAGCCTCGTTAACCCCTCTGGCCGACAGTAAGGCCGGGGGCGGTTCATCAAATCTCTCTAGCAGATGGATTCCGATCCCACAAAGCGCGCCGGGGCACCCGGCCAGCACCGTGTTTTGCAGTAGAAATCCGGGCGTGTGACGGTGGCGGCGTATTGGCATGGCAACAGCGTGGGCGTTCGGATAGCGGCTACAGTCCGCCGGGCGGCGCGCGTCGTTAGCGTCGCGTTTGCCATGGTGGCATGTGCGGTTGGCGCCGCGTCCGTAGCGCGCGCCGGGGGCGACACGACCAGCGGATTGCCGATCCCGCGCTTTGTCAGCATCAAGACCGACCGGGTGAATGCGCGCGGCGGTCCCGACAAGGACCACGACGTCACCTGGATCTATACCCGCGTCGGCTGGCCGGTCGAGATCACCGCCGAGTTTGAGAACTGGCGCCGCATCCGCGATTCCGACGGCACGGAGGGCTGGGTCTATCATTCGCTCCTATCGGGCAAACGCACCGCCGTGGTGCAGCTCAAGACCAAGACTGATCTGGTGCCGCTGCACGCCAAGCCGAACGCCGAATTGGTGGTGACCGCGCAGCTGCAACCGGGCGTGCTCGGCTCGGTCAAAAGCTGCAATGGGCTGTGGTGCCGGCTTGTCGGCGAGGGCTATGACGGCTGGATCGAGCAGAACCGGCTGTGGGGCGTCTATCCGGACGAGAAGATCGAATAGATCCAGGCCCCTGCGCGCTGACGCATATTTGAGCAATATCAGAACGGTACAAAGCGGTAGATTGTATAGTCGTCCAACGCGTCGCAAGGAGGGCGCCTCGGAATGCTAGTCGCCTCCCGGCAGCCGACGTTCGTCGAGCTCTATACCCCCAAAATCTGCACCGTACTGAGCGAGCGCTACCGGCTCGGCGATTTCCGCGCCGACATTGTCGCAGGTCTGACGGTTGCGATCGTGGCGCTGCCGCTGTCGATGGCGATTGCGATCGCGTCCGGGGTTTCGCCGGAGCGCGGGCTTTACACCTCCATCGTCGGCGGATTTCTGGTGTCCGCATTCGGCGGCAGCCGCTTTCAGATCGGCGGCCCGGCCGGCGCCTTCATCGTGCTGGTCGCCGCGACCGTGAATCAGCATGGATTCGACGGACTCGTCCTGGCGACTCTGATGTCGGGTCTGATCATGCTCGCGGTCGGCTTGCTGCGGCTCGGCACCTTCGTCAAATACATCCCCTATCCGGTCACGGTCGGGTTCACGGCCGGCATCGCCGTCATCATCTTCTCGGGCGAGCTCGCCGACCTGTTCGGATTGACGCTGAGCGGCAAGGTGCCTGGACCGGTCGTACCCAAGCTCATGGCGCTCTTCGATGCCGCCCCGACCGTGAACGTGCAGGCCGTCGCGGTCGCAGCCCTATCGATCGGCGCGATCCTCGCCGTTCGGCGATGGCGGCCGCACTGGCCAGCTTATCTGATCGGTGTCGTCTCGGCCGGCGTCGCCGCTTGGGCTTTCGGACTTCACGTCGAGACGATCGCCAGCCGATTCGGCGGCATCCCGAACACCCTGCCGTTGCCGCATTGGCCCGATGTGTCGCCGGACAAGGTGCTGGAAATGCTGCCGGCGGCGCTGTCGTTCGCCCTCCTCGGCAGTATCGAAAGCCTGCTGTCGGCGGTCGTGGCCGACAGCATGACCGGCCGCCGCCACCGCTCCAATGCGGAGCTCGTCGCGCAGGGCATTGCCAATGTCGGTTCGGCCCTGTTCGGCGGCATCTGCGTCACCGGCACCATCGCGCGGACGGCGACCAACGTGCGCGCCGGCGCGCGCGGTCCGTTTGCCGGCATGATGCATTCCGTGTTCCTGCTGTTGTTCGTCGTCATCGCCGCGCCGCTGGCGAATTACATCCCGCTCGCCGCGCTCGCCGCAGTGCTCTGCGTCGTCGCGTGGAACATGGCGGAACGTCATCAGTTCGCGACGCTTGTTCGCGGCTCGCGCGGCGACGCCGTTATTTTGCTGGCGACATTCCTGCTGGTCGTGTTCCGCGATCTGACCGAGGGAATCGTGGTCGGCTTCTGCCTCGGGACGCTGCTGTTTATGCATCGCATGGCGCAAGCGGTCGAGGTACGGACCGGCAAGCCCGCGACGACCGACGATGTGCCGGACAATTCGGGCGACACACCGCGGCGGCCTTATAACGCCGCAATGGCCACCGATCCCGATGTTGTCGTCTACCGTATTTCCGGCGCGTTCTTCTTCGGAGCTGCCGCGGCGGTGGCTGCCGCGCTTGACCGGATCGGTGAACATCCGCGCGCGTTCGTGATCGACTTTTCCGCTGTGTCGGTGATCGATTCGACGGCCGCCTCGACCATCGAGGGCTTCGTGCGCAAAGCCCGGCGGGATGATGCGCTCGTTTATATCTCGGGTGCCGAGGTCGGCACGCGTCGCATGCTGCTGACCCACGGCGTGCGGCCGCCGCAAGTGCATTTCACGGCCAAGCTCGAAACCGCTATGGCGGCCGCGCGGGCGAAAATCAAAGCGGCGGATAATGCCGAAACGGTCGCGGCCGGCGACGACTAATGCGTCTTAGTGCTCGCGGTGTCAGCGCTCGCCAGCCTCAGCGCTTCCGGCGCAGCCTCACCACCACGTCGATGCGGGCGATCTCGTAGCCTTCCGGCGGTACCGGGGCCTTGCCGACGACGACGTCCGAAGACGGGATGTCGAGCAAATCGTTCTTTTCTTCGATGAAGAAGTGATGGTGCTCGGTGTTGTTGGTATCGAAATAGGCCTTGGAACCGTCGACGGCGACCTGCCGCAACAAACCGACTTCAGTGAACTGGTGCAGCGTGTTGTAGACCGTGGCCAGAGATACCGGCACCTTGGCGCGGTTGGCCTCCTCGTACAACATTTCCGCGGTGATGTGGCGGTCGCCCTTGGCGAACAGGATCCAGCCCAGCGCCATGCGCTGGCGGGTGGGGCGCAGACCGACTTCGCGCAGCTTCGCCTTCACGTCGTGCCAGGGGCAACCGGTCAGATCGTCGGCGCCGCCCGGCAAACGCGCCTGCAACGACGGCGGCGTCGGCGCCATGCCGGCAGCGGGAATGAGGGGGCGACCCGGAAATCGCGACTGGTTCATAATTCTACACCTGACGGCCCGATAGAAAGGCCATTATGCCACCTGTTATCCAGGCCATTACGCTAAACCGCCTTGCCAATGATGAACTTATGTCCGAGCCACGGCAAGATCGTTGCAAGTGAAATCATTATATGCTGCTCGGTGCCTTGCCTGCAACACCCAAGGTTTACCGGGCTGTAGTGCTCACCGTTACAACCGGGTTGCAGCAACCGGCCTTCGGCGCTGCAGCAATTGTGACCGATCAGGGGGTGCGGCTTTGCGGGCATAATCCCATGTGTTAGGGAACGGTGCCTGCGCCGCTGATTTGACGTTCCCTGCGCATTTTCCCGTGCGCGTTTAAGGAAAGTCAAATCAAGGAGCGTTGCTGGATTCTTAATAGGTGCTGGTACCCCTGAGGTTGTCCGAAGTAGGGTGCTGCTGCGGATTTCGAACTTTGGGAACTTGCGAATTCTGGGACTTGCGAATTTTCTGGGAACTGGGGACGGACGGGGGCGGAGTGGCGGAGGATGCAAGAACGTCGTTCGAATTTCGATTATGAGGATCTGCTCGCGTGTGCGCGCGGCGAACTCTTTGTCAAAGGTCCGCAGCTGCCGCTGCCCCCGATGCTGATGTTCGACCGGATCTCGGAGATCGCTGAGGTCGGCGGCGAGTATGGCAAAGGACTTGTCCGCGCCGTCCTCGAGCTGAAGCCCGATCTCTGGTTCTTTCCCTGCCACTTCAAGGGCGATCCGGTCATGCCGGGCTGCCTGGGGCTGGACGCGCTTTGGCAGATGCTCGGCTTTTTCCTCGGCTGGCTGGGCGCTCCCGGCAAGGGCCGCGCGCTCGGCATGGGCGAGATCAAATTCTCCGGGCAAGTGCTGCCCACCATGAAGAATGTCGTGTATGGCATCGACATCAAACGGGTGATGCGCTCCAAGCTGGTGCTCGGCGTCGCCGATGGCTGGCTGTCCGCGGACGGCTCGGTGATCTATAAGGCGCTCGACCTCAAGGTCGGGCTCTTTCTCGATCCGGAGCCGCAGGCGAGCGAAGCCTGAGCCCGATCCGGCGCAATTGCACACGATACGACAGGGACGAGGCGCAAGATGAGACGGGTGGTCGTCACCGGAATGGGCATCGTCTCGTCCATCGGCAATAACACTCAGGAAGTGCTGGCTTCGCTGCGCGAGGCGAAATCCGGCGTGGTGCGGGCCGACAAATACGCCGAGCTCGGTTTCCGCTGTCATGTGCACGGCGCGCCGACGCTCGACGCCAGCGAAGCGGTAGACCGCCGCGCCATGCGCTTTCTGGGCGGCGGTGCCGCCTGGAATCATGTCGCCATGGAGCAGGCGATCCGCGACGCCGGCCTGGAAGAGTTGGAAATCTCGAACGAACGCACCGGCATGGTCATGGGCTCGGGCGGACCGTCCACCCGCGCCATCGTCGAGGCGGCCGACACCGCGCGCACCAAGGGGCCGAAGCGGGTCGGGCCGTTCGCGGTGCCGAAGGCGATGTCGTCGACGGCGTCGGCGACGCTCGCGACCTGGTTCAAGATGAGGGGCTTGAGCTATTCGATCTCGTCGGCCTGCGCGACCTCGAACCATTGCATCGGCAATGCCTATGAGCTGATCCAATACGGCAAGCAGGACATGATGTTTGCCGGCGGCTGCGAAGAGCTCGACTGGACGCTCACCGTTCTGTTCGATGCCATGGGCGCGTTGACATCGAAATTCAACGACACACCGGCCAAGGCCTCGCGCGCCTACGATGCGGATCGCGATGGCTTCGTCATCAGCGCCGGCGCCGGCGTGTTGGTGCTGGAAGAGCTCGAGCACGCCAAGGCGCGCGGCGCGCGCATCTACGGCGAAGTCGCCGGCTACGGCGCCACTTCCGACGGCGTCGACATGGTGGCGCCTTCGGGCGAGGGCGCGGCGCGCTGCATGCGGCTGGCGCTCAAGGATGTGAAGCCGCGGGTCGATTACATCAACCCGCATGCCACCTCGACGCCGATCGGCGATCTCAAGGAGATCGAGGCGATCCGTGACGTCTTCGGCTCCGGCGACAAGTGCCCGCCGATTTCGGCGACCAAGTCGCTCACCGGCCATTCGCAGGGCGCGACCGGCGTGCACGAGGCGATCTATTCGCTGCTGATGATGAATAACGGCTTCATCTGCGAAAGCGCCAACATCGAAAACATCGATCCGGCTTTTGCTGACATGCCGATCTTGCGCGAGCGTCGCGACCACGTGACGCTCGGCTGCGTCTTGTCGAATTCGTTCGGCTTCGGCGGCACCAACGCATCGCTCGTATTCAAACACCCGGATGCGTAGCGATGCTGGTGCGCCACGAACGTCATGGCCGGGCCTCGTCCCGGCCATCCACGTCTTAGGGCTCGGGGTTACCAAACAAATTCAGATTGTCGGAAGGGGACGCTGGGCATAAAGCCCGGCACGATGGGAGAGCAAAGATCGATGCCGGATTTGATGCAGGGCAAGCGCGGCTTGATCATGGGGGTCGCCAATGACCATTCGATCGCCTGGGGCATTGCGCGCACGTTGGCGGCGCACGGCGCCAAGCTCGCCTTTACCTATCAGGGCGATTCGCTCGGCAAACGCGTCAAGCCGCTGGCCGCATCGGTGAATGCCGATCTGGTGATGCCGTGCGACGTGGAAGATATCGCTTCGGTCGACGCCGTGTTCGCCGAGATCGCGCGCACCTGGGGGGCGATGGACTTTCTCGTCCATGCCATCGCGTTCTCCGACAAGAACCAGCTCGCCGGCCGCTATGCCGACACGACGCGCGAAAACTTTCTGCACACCATGTTGATTTCCTGCTTCGCCTTCACCGAAGCAGCCAAGCGCGCGGCGGCGCTGATGCCGAACGGCGGCGCCATGGTGACGCTGACCTACAATGGCGGCGATCGCGCCATGCCGAATTACAACGTGATGGGGCCCGCCAAGGCGGCGCTGGAATTGTCGGTGCGTTATCTCGCGGTCGATTTCGGCGGCCAGGCGATCCGGGTCAATGCGATCTCGGCCGGGCCGATTAGGACACTCGCCGGTGCCGGCATCGGCGATGCGCGTTCGATGTTCGCCTTTCAGCAGCGTCACTCGCCGCTGCATCGCGGTGTCTCGCTCGACGATCTGGGCGGCGCCGGGCTTTATTTGCTCTCCAGCCTTTCGGCCGGCGTGACCGGGGAAATTCACTTCGTCGATTCCGGCTACAACGTCATCGCCATGCCGCATCCGGAGGCGCTTCGCGCCGATCGCGAACGCGGCGGGGATTAGACACGGTGCACGACGAAACCACGACCCGTAGGATGGGTTGAGCGTAGCGAAACCCATCAACGACGCTCGATCGAAGTTTGATGGGTTTCGTTTCACTCAACCCATCCTACAAATATCGGATGGACAACGGCTCTACGGGAAGCCCGGATGCTTCTGGCAGCCCACGGCGCCGCCGGTCCGGAATAGCTTGCCGATGGATCGACCGGGTCGGCGATCACAGGTTTGCGACCAAGCGCTGGCGGCAAAATATGCAGCGGCCTGACCTTGGCTCCCGCGATCCCGCCTAACTATCGGAACAATATGTGAATTCTGGATCGCTCCGGAGCTGCGCGGGCTGCCTGCGGAGGCAGCGACTGTGCCCAAATTATGACTAATGACGAATATTGACATTCATCACTCGTCAGGACACTTTTAACTCCAATGCGAGGTGTCTGCGATGTGGAAGCACGTTAATTCCGCGAGGCCTGCCGGTGTATTAACGCGATTGATGACAGTCGGTGCGTTGGCGCTGGCCGTGGCGGGGTGCAATGAGATCGCCGCACAGCATGTGGCGCCTTTGCGGCCCGTGCTGGTTGCGGCGGTGCATTATGAGGCGCAGGCGCGCGACCGCTCCTTCGTCGGCACGGTGCGCCCCCGCATCGAGAGCGACCTCGGATTTCGGGTCGGCGGCAAGGTGCTCAAGCGCCTGGTCGAGGTTGGTGCGATGGTCACGCCGGGCACGCCGCTCGCGACACTCGACGAAGTCGATCTGAAATTGCAGGCCGAACAGGCCGAGGCGGAATGGCGCGCCGCCACCGGCGTCCTGGCGCAGGCAAGCGCGGCCGAGGGCCGCGCCAAGGAGCTGCGGCAGAAGGGCTGGTCGACCGACGCGCAAATGGAGCAGGCCAAGGCCGCCGGCGATGAGGCGCGGGCGCGGCTGAGTCGCGCCGAGCGCCAGGTCGACCTGACCAAGAACAGTTTATCCTACGCCACATTGCTTGCCGACGCCGCCGGCGTCGTGACCGCCACCTTGATCGAGCCCGGCCAGGTGGTGTCGTCTGGGCAGACCGCGTTCCGCGTGGCGAGGCTTGCCGAGAAGGAAGTGGTGGTCGCGGTTCCGGAAACGCTGCTTGCCCGCGCCAAATCCGGCGAGGCGCGCGTCTCGATCTGGTCGGTGCCCGACAAGCTTTATGTCGCCAAGCTCCGCGAGCTTGCGCCGTCGGCCGATCCGGCGACACGCACCTATCTGGCGAAGTTTTCCATCCCCGGTGTCGGCGACGAGGTGCAGCTCGGCATGACGGCGATGCTGATCCTGTCCGAGCCGGCGAGCGAGCGCGTGGCGCGCCTGCCGCTGTCGGCCATGTTCGATCAAGGCGCCGGCCCGGCGGTTTACGTTGCGGACCCGGCGACCGGCACAATTACGCTCAAGCCGGTCCGGGTGAAAGCTTACGAGAGCAACGACGTTCTGGTCAGCAGCGGCGTCGAAGAGGGCGCCAAGGTCGTCACGCTCGGCGTGCAGAAGCTCAATCCCGCCGAGAAGGTCAGGATTGTTTCGTCGTTGTCGTTTTAGGACCTGATGTCGCGCAGCGAGATCAGACTTGGTTTGACTTCGTCATTGCGAGCCAACGGTCCGGCCCGAAATGGCCGGCCCGATGGTGAACTCCGCGAAGCAATCCAGACGCAGAGCCAAGGAGCTGAATTTCTCTTCGTCGCTTCGCTCCTCGCAATGACGAAATTTGTTGGATCGACGAAATGATGCTCCACGGCACGAGGTCTGACGTTGCAAAGAGCAGGAGAGCCCGATGAGCCGTTTTAATCTCTCCGCCTGGGCCGTTGCGCATCCGGCGCTGATGCTTTTTCTGATCGTCATGCTCGGCGCCGCGGGGCTGTTTTCCTACCGCAATCTGGGGCGCGGCGAAGATCCGTCCTTCACCATCAAGCTTGTCGTCGTCACCGCCATGTGGCCGGGCGCGACAGCCGCGGAGATGCAGACGCAGGTCGCCGATCCGATCGAAAAAAAGATGCAGGAGCTGCCGTTCATCGACAAGGTCACGACCTACAGCAAGTCGGGCTTTGCGGCGATGCAGGTTGCCTTCAAGGACAACACGCCGGCGCGTGACGTGCCGCAGCTCTTCTATCAGCTCCGCAAGAAGCTCTCCGACATCAAGGACGATCTGCCGTCCGGTCTGATCGGGCCGTCGGTCAACGACGAGTGGGGCGACGTCGATTCGATCCTCTACATGCTGACTGCGGACGGCGCCGATTATGCGCAGATGAAAAAGGTCGCCGAGGCTTTTCGCCAGCGCCTGCTCAAGGTCAAAAATGTCACCAAGGTCAATCTCTACGGTACGCAGGACGAAAAGATTTTCGTCGAATTCTCCCACGCTAAGCTGGCTACGCTCGGCATCACGCCGGAGCAGTTGTTCCAGTCGCTCGCGCGGCAAAATGCAGTCGTGCCCGCCGGCGTCCTCGAGACCACGGCGCAGCGCGTGCCGCTACGCGTCACCGGCGCGCTCGACGGCGTAAAGGCGGTTGCCGAAACGCCGGTCGAGGCCAACGGCCGCGTATTCCGGGTCGGCGACATCGCCACCGTCACCCATGGTTTTGTCGATCCACCGGACTTTCAGGTCCGCCAAAAGGGCAAGGCCGCGATCGGCGTCGGCATCGTGATGGCCAAGGGCGCCAATATTCTCGAGCTCGGCCCTGACGTCGCGAGCGCGACCGCGGAATTCATGTCGGCGGTGCCGCAAGGCTTCGAGCTGGAACAGATCGCCGATCAGCCCGTGGTCGTCGACCACGCGGTCAATGAGTTCGTGCATTCCTTCATCGAAGCGCTGGCGATCGTGCTGTTCGTGAGCTTCCTCGCGCTCGGCTGGCGCACCGGCATCGTGGTGGCGCTGTCGGTGCCGCTGGTGCTGGCGATCGTTTTCATCATCATGAATTCGATGGGCATCGATCTGCACCGGATCACGCTCGGCGCGTTGATCATTGCGCTCGGGCTCCTGGTCGACGACGCCATCATCGCGGTGGAGATGATGGTGGTGAAAATGGAGCAGGGCTGGGACCGCGTGCGCGCCGCTTCTTTCGCCTGGGAATTGACTGCGTTTCCGATGCTGACCGGCACGCTCGTGACCGCCGCCGGCTTTCTGCCGATCGGCTTCGCCAACTCGTCGGTGGGCGAATATGCCGGCGGCATTTTCTGGGTCGTCGCCATCGCGCTGCTCGCGTCCTGGGTCGTTGCGGTGTTGTTCACCCCCTATATCGGGGTGAAGCTCCTGCCCAACTTCAAGAAGCTCGAGCCCGGTCACGATCCGCACGAGATCTACGAAACGCGCATGTATCGCGGGCTGCGCCGCGTCATCGAATGGTGCGTGCGTTGGCGCATCACCGTCGTGGCTGCCACGGTCGGTATCTTCGTGCTGTCGATTGTGGGGTTCGGCCACGTTCAACAACAATTCTTCCCGCTGTCGGAGCGGCCGGAATTGTTCTTCCAGCTTCGCCTGCCGGCGGGCACCGCCTTCGGCACGACGCTCGAATCGGTCAAGCGCGCGGAAGCGCTGCTCAAGGATGACAAAGACATCGCCACCTACACGGCGTATGTCGGGCGCGGCTCGCCACGCTTTTGGCTCGGCCTCAATCCGCAACTGCCCGACGAGGCCTTCGCCGAGATCGTGATCCTGTCGAACGACGTCGAGGCGCGCGAGCGGATCAAGACGCGGCTCGAAAAGGCCGTTGCGGACGGCGCGCTGTCGGAAGCGCGCGTGCGCGTCGACCGCTTCAATTTCGGTCCGCCGGTCGGCTTCCCGGTGCAATTCCGCGTCATCGGCCCGGATGCCGCGAAGGTGCGCGACATTGCCCATCGGGTGCGCGAGGTCATGCGTGCCGACGACAAGGTGATCGATCCGCACCTCGATTGGAACGAGCAGGCGCCGTTCTTGCGGCTCGTCGTCGATCAGGATCGGGTGCGCGCGATGGGGCTGACCCCGCAAGACATCGCGCAGTCGCTCAGCATGCTGATCTCCGGCGCCCCGATCACGACGGTGCGGGACGGCATCGAGAAGGTCGCCGTCGTTGCGCGCGCGGTACCGGCCGAGCGGCTCGATCTCGCGCATATCGACGATCTGTCGCTTTATTCGCGCAACGGTGTCGCCGTTCCGCTGTCGCAGATCGCGCATGTCGAATACGGCCATGAGGAGCCGATCCTGTGGCGGCTCAATCGCGACATGTCGATCACGGTGCGGGGCGACGTGGTCGACGGCGCCCAGCCGCCGGACGTCACCAATGCGATCTGGCCGAAGCTGCAGTCGATCCGCGAGGCGCTCGAGCCCGGCTATCGGATCGAGATCGGCGGCGCCATCGAGGAATCGCAGAAGGGCAATGCCTCGATCTTCGCGCTGTTCCCCCTGATGCTGTTTGTGATGCTGACGATCCTGATGATCCAGTTGCAAAGCATCTCGCGGCTGATCCTGGTATTCCTCACCGCGCCACTCGGCATCGTCGGTGCCTCGCTCGGCCTCAACGTCGCCAACAAGCCGTTCGGTTTCGTCGCGCTTCTGGGACTGATCGCGCTCATGGGCATGATCATGCGCAACGGCGTGATCCTGGTCGACCAGATCGAATCGGATGTCAGCCACGGCGCGCGGCGCCGCGACGCCATCGTCGAAGCCACCGTGCGCCGCGCGCGGCCGGTGGTGCTCACCGCGCTCGCCGCAATCCTGGCCATGATACCGCTGTCGCGCTCGGCATTCTGGGGGCCGATGGCGATTACCATCATGGGCGGCCTGTTCGTGGCGACGTTCCTGACGCTGTTGTTCCTGCCCAGCCTGTACGCGCTATGGTATCGTAAACGGCTTGACGAGCGTGGCCAGCCGGGCGGCGTTGTCCGGGCTGATGAAGAGAGGGAGCGCGTCGTACCGCTTCCTGTCGCGGCCGAATAAAAGCCGCTGCGGCAGCGCGATGCTGACAAAACAAAGAAACGAGACAAGACAAAGAAGCGAAGAGACGGCCATGACCGATGTGATTGACCATACCGAGACCGACATTCGCGAACGGATTCTGATCACGACCGAGCGTTTGTTCCGCGAGGTCGGTTATCAGAAGACCACGGTCGCCGACATCGCCAAGACGCTGCGCATGAGCCCGGCGAATGTCTATCGTTTCTTCGACTCCAAGCGCTCGATCACCGCCGGCGTCGTCAGCCGGCAGATGGCCGACGTGGATCAGGCGCTGCGGGAAATTGCTCCGCAGCCGCGCAGCGCCACTGACCGGCTGTGCGAGATGTTGGCCACCATGTTTCGCATGAATTCCGAGCGCTTCGCGGGCGACTCGAAAATGCACGAAATGGTCGCCGTCGCGATGGACGAAAACTGGGACGTCTGTCAGGCGCATATCGACCGGATCATTGCGGTGACTGCGGACGTGGTTGCGGATGGCATGAGGTCGGGTGAATTTCGCCCAGCCGATCCAACGATCACCGCGCTGTGCATCCTGACCTCCATGCTGCGCTTTATTCATCCGCAAATGATCGCGCAATTCGTCGACAAACCGAGTGCGACGCTCGAGCAAATGCTGGACTTCGTGCTCATCGCGCTGCGCGCGCCGAAGGCGTGAGCTGTTCGTAGGGTTCGCGCTGAACAAAAAGGGCGCGCCCTCTCCCCTTGTGGGAGAGGGCGGCTCGGCGATTCAGCAACAAGGGTCGGGTGAGGGGGCGGGCCGGCCCGCCCTCACCCGTTCGTGTTTGTGGCTCGGTCGGTGCCGCCCTCTCCCGCAAGGGGAGAGGGCACGATAAGGCGCGCCGCATCAGTCCGCTTTCGCCACCCGTCCGTTCCGAAATCCGTCGAGGATCAGCGGGACGATGTGCCGGATGGTCACCTCCACATCCTCGGGATCGCAGGCGCCGCCGCTGATCCGGCGAATGCGCCCGGCGTCGGCCATGATGAACGTCATCGTTCCAATCATCATCTGATAGGCCCAGTGAACCTCCGCGGCGCTGCGGCCTGGCAGCGTCGTGCCGAGAAGATCGATCACCGCCGCAGCGACCGGATCGAGCAGATCGCCGATGATGCCGCGTTCGATCGAGCGCGGATCAGACACTTCGCGCGCCAGCAAACGGCCCAGCGACTGTCGGCCCTCGGTGCTACGCAATCCGAGCATCGGCACCAGCACCGCTTTGACGATCGCGGCGAGCCGCCGATCGGGATCCGGCTCAAGCGCCGCGAGCGCAAGGCCGGCGCGGCGCTCGGCGACCAGCGTCGGCGCATGCGAACTCGAACACGCGGCGATAGAGGCCGAGCTTGCCGCCGAAATGATAGCTGACGAGCGCCACCGGCACGCCGGCCCTCAGGGCGATCTGCCGGATCGATGTTCCTTCATAGCCCGCGTCGGCGAACAATTCCTCGGCGGCCGCCAATATCCGATCTTGCGTCGGGCGGTTGTCGGGCTCCGCCTTCGCTCCGCCGTCGCGGGCTTTCGCCGCTTGACCTTTGCGCATCATGGGTCGCCTATCATGCTATAACTGATTGATTTACTTTGGATTTGAACGAGCAAACAACAATATTGAACATACGATCAACATATGGCTTAATGCTCCCGCTAAAACAAGCGACCGGCAGTCGCGAGCCAGGCCGCACCTGCGCGACGCCGCAAGTCGCGCACGGCTATCACCCGGGAGGAGCGTGTGATGAAGATCAGCAGCGATCATGTCTTGACCACCCATACCGGCAGCCTGCCACGGCCGCAGCAACTGATCGATCTTGTTTACTGCAAACAAGAAGGGAAGACAGTCGATGGCGCTGCCTTCGATTCGATGGTCGGCAAGACCGTCGACGAGCTGGTGCGCCGGCAGGCGGACATCGGCGTCGACGTCGTATCGGACGGCGAGGTCAGCAAACCCGGCTTCGTCAACTACATCGCCAAACGGCTTGCCGGTTTTGGCGGCGTCGGAGCGCCGTGGGCGCTCGGTGACATGGACGACCTGCCCGAATTGGTTATGGAGCAATATGGCGGCGCCGCCGGCCAGCACATTCTGATGCCGGAGTGCGTCGGGCCAGTCTCCTTTGTTGGGCAGGACGAAGTTCGGCACGACATCGCGCATCTCCAGCACGCCGTCGGCCAGTCGCCCGTGGCGGACGCCTTTATTCCGGCAACGTCACCTGGATGCGTGACGATGTGCGCGGCGAACAAACACTATCCATCCTATGAAGATTACCTGTGGGCCGTCGCCGATGCCATGGCGGAGGAATATCGGGCGATCGTCGAGGCCGGCTTTGTTCTCCAGCTCGACTGCCCCGACATACCGATGATCGCCCATACAAGGGGATGGCAGGATGGAAAGAAAATCTACGGCGTGAGGGGACATGCCGAGTTGCACATACAGGCCATCAATCGCGCTATCAAAGGACTGCCGCCCGGCATGGTTCGCCTGCACGTGTGCTGGGGCAATTATTCCGGGCCGCATCATCACGACGTTCCGCTGAGCGAAATTCTCGAGCCCGTGCTCGCCGCCAATGTCGCCGCCTATTCGTTCGAGGGCGCGAATCCGCAACACGAGCATGAGTGGACGCTGTTTCAAAAGGTCAAGCTTGCGCCCGACAAGATCATCATCCCGGGCGTTATCGACACCAAGACGAATGTGCTCGAGCATCCGGAACTCGTCGCCCAGCGGATCGAGCGCTACGCCGCTCTCGTCGGCCGCGAGCGCGTTATCGCCGGCACCGATTGCGGCTTCGGAACATTTGTGGGTTTTGGCGCCGTTCACCCCAAGGTGGCGTGGCTCAAGCTCGGCGCGCTCGTGCAGGGCGCGCGTCTCGCGAGCAAGCACCTTTGGTCGTAGATGTACGGCTGGAGCATGATCTTTTTCCGAAAACCGGACCCCGCTCCGGGCCGCCGCGTCCGCATCGACTATTTGAGATTACGGATCCCGCATCGTTGACCTAAGGAGAGACCAGACATCATGTGGAAAGCTCGGCGCGTCGTCACAGCGACTGACAAAGACGGCAAATCGTATTTCGTCTCCGATGGGATTGCCGGAAACTACAAAGAAATGACCGGCATGAGCGGGCTCTTCCTCACCGACTTGTGGGAGACCAAAGGACCGCGCGCCGACAATCGCGGCGCCGAAGACGCGGCGACGCGTCCAGTCAATTTGGAGCCTCCGGACGGCGGTACGATTCTGCGGATCGTCGAGTTTCCGCCCGACGAGGATTGGCGCGGCAAGGACGTCTCCGGCGCTTTCTCATCGATCGGCGCCGATCACGCGCCGGTGGCGGGCAGCGGCGACCCGATGATGCACATCACCAGCACCGTCGATTATATCATCATCCTGGAGGGCGAGATCTACGCCGCGATGGACAAAGGCGAGACCCTGCTCAAGCGCGGTGATGTGCTGGTCCAGCGCGGTACCAATCACAGCTGGTTCAATCGCTCGGATAAGCCGTGCGTGCTCGCGGCGATTCTGGTCAGCGCCGATCCGGTCAAATAGCCCCGTTTCGAATCGGTATCGGCACAGCGACGTCCCTTCGAGGCCGGCCAAAGCTTTGGCCTCGAAAGCGACGCGCGTCTCCTACATCGCGTCACAGCGTCTCGACGTGCGGCATCACCTCGGTGCGAAACAGCGCCAGCGAGCGCACCGCGTCCTTGAGCGACATGGTGCCGAGGAACATGTAGGTGAGCAAATAATTGATGCCGAGCTCGGCCACCTGGCGTTCGATCTCGGCACGCACGGTCTGCGGTGAGCCGGCGATGACGCCGCCGTGCCCGAGCATGTCTTCGTAGCTGGTGCCGTGCGGAATTTTCACCCGCGAGGTGAGGCCGGTGTCGTTTTTGTAGATCCGCAGCCAGTTCAGGTTGGCGAGATGCGCTTCCATGGCCGGCTTGAACACGCGGTGCGCCTCCGCGTCGGTTTCGGCAACGAAGATGTGGCGCTGCACGCCGATACCACGCCGCCTGAGAATTCAGGCTTCGGCTGCGCGGGCGCGCCGCGTTTCGCCAGCGCCTGCTTGAAGGTGGTGATATTGGCCTTGGCCATGACGTTGGACCCCAGCGTCACATAATGCAGGCCGTGCTCGCCGGCCCAGACCGATCCGGCTTCGCTGGTAGACGCGTACCAGAACGGCGGGTGGGGCTGTTGCAGCGGCCGCAGCGCGATCGGCACGTCGTTGTACAGATAACGACTGCTTTTGAAGCTGAAGGTCTCCGAGGTCAGACCGGATTTGACGCACTCGTAGGCTTCGAAAAAAATGTCGCGCGAGTTGTCGTGCGCGACATTGTGAAATTCGAGCTCGTAGGGCGACACGCCGCGGCCGACGCCGATATCGAGCCGGCCATGGCTCAAATGATCGAGCATGCAGATTTCCTCGATCAGTCGCAGCGGCGAATAGAGCGGCAACAGGTATACCAGCGGACCGAACCGCAGGCGCTTGGTCTCTCGCGCGATGGCCGCAAGATAGATGCCGGGCACCGGAACCAAATTCAGCGGCGTGGCATGGTGCTCGGCGACATGCAGGCAGTAGAAGCCGGCCGCGTCGGCCGCAATCGCGAATTCTATTCGCTCATCATAGAGCTGGGCGACCGGCCTGGCCCCATCCTCAACATGGTCGAAAAGTCCGATTTTCACGCGATCCCTCCCTGGCCCCCCGCAACGCGGCTGAGCTATTTTCGTCCGCGCCAATTTTAAGCGCGCTGATTTGCGTCAGCGTGTGGCGCTTTCTCTGTTCCCTTTACCTGCCATGTTCCGCATCACGTCGCTATCCCGCAGCCATCCCCTGGGCGCGAAGCAGAGCCATGCGCGATCCTCTTGCTTCGGCGCGCCGGTCGCGCCACATCTGCGGGTCATGTCCCGGGACCCAGCCATAGAAGTCGACC
Organism: uncultured Alphaproteobacteria bacterium; assembly: GCA_963818155.1. Taxonomy (GTDB): domain Bacteria; phylum Pseudomonadota; class Alphaproteobacteria; order Rhizobiales; family Xanthobacteraceae; genus BOG-931. The sequence continues at coordinate 357,261 of CAWFRC010000007.1, read as the reverse complement.
GCCTGGTCAAGATCTACAAGCAGGCGCCGGCCGTCGACGACATCTCATTTTCGATCCCGCGCGGCTCGATCACGGGGCTGCTCGGCGGCAACGGCGCCGGCAAGACCACGACGATCGCCATGATCATGGGCTTGCTGCTGCCCACCTCCGGGACCGTGAAAGTGTTGGGCGCGCAGATGCCGCACCAGCGCTACCGGGTGCTGCAGCGGATGAATTTCGAGAGCCCGTATGTCGAAATGCCGATGCGGCTTACCATTCGGCAGAACCTGAGGGTGTTCGGCATGCTTTACGGGGTAACCGGTCTCGACCAACGGATCGAAGAGCTGGGCCGGGCGCTCGACCTCACCCAACTGCTCGACCGGCCGACCGGCAAGCTCTCGGCCGGGCAGAAGACTCGCGTCTCGCTTGCCAAATCGCTGATCAATTCACCGGAGCTGTTGCTGCTCGACGAGCCGACGGCTTCGCTCGATCCCGACACCGCCGATTGGGTGCGCTCGCATCTGGAAAACTATTGCCGCGAGCGGCAGGCCACGATGCTGCTCGCTTCGCACAACATGCATGAAGTCGAGCGCCTGTGCGAGCGGGTCATCATCATGAAGCAGGGCCGCATCGAAGACGACGACACCCCGGCACGCCTTCTCACCCGCTACGGACGCCGCACGCTCGAAGAGGTGTTTCTCGACGTGGCGCGCGGACGCGACGAAGCCGAGGCCGCGCAATGATCGCGGCAACCGAAAGCGCGTTCGCCTTCTCGCCGCGGCGCGTGGCGGCGATGATGCTGCGCTATTGGTATCTGTTGCGCTCGTCCTGGCCCCGGCTGATCGAGCTGATCTATTGGCCCACGGTGCAGATGATCACCTGGGGATTCATCCAGTATTACGTAATGCAGAACGGCGGTCTTCTGGCCCGCGCCGGCGGCACGCTGATCGGTGCAGTGCTGCTCTGGGATATTCTATTCCGCGGCCAGCTTGGCTTTTCCATCTCTTTTCTGGAAGAGATGTGGGCGCGCAATATCGGCAACCTGATGATGTCGCCGTTGCGCCCGATCGAGTTTGTTTCGGCGCTGATGGTGATGAGCATCGTACGGCTGGCGATCGGGGTGGTGCCGGTCACGATCCTGGCGATCGTGTTCTTCGGCTTCAATCTCTATGCGCTCGGCTTCGCGCTGGTGGCGTTCTTTATCAATCTAATGCTGACCAGCTGGGCGGTCGGGATTTTCGTTTCCGGCCTGGTGCTGCGCAACGGCCTCGGCGCGGAGAATCTCGCTTGGTCGATCATGTTTTTGTTCATGCCGCTGGCGTGCGTTTATTACCCGGTCACGACGCTGCCGACCTGGTTGCAGCCCGCGGCATGGGTGCTGCCGCCCACCTACGTGTTCGAGGGCATGCGCGCGCTGCTGATCGACCATGTTTTTCGCGCCGACCTGATGCTCGAGGCGCTGGCGATCAACGCCGTCTTCATGGCCGGCGGCCTTTTCGCCTTTCTCAAGCTACTGCAGGCGGCGCGCCGGCACGGCTCTTTGATGCAGACCGGCGAGTAATCGGCGCTCGCGGCGGAACTCGAACGCGGCCGCTTATTTCCCACGCAGCCGCCCGCGATTCCGCGAGAAGGCCGGAAAGGTTTGCTTTTGTGATCCCGTTATGACAAATCATTCCTATATTGCTGCAATGCAGCAAGCCGGGCAAGGATCGTCTATGGCCATTGGGGAGTTTGGCGGTGCGCCAGCCGTGCCGGGCGGCGTACTGGTGTCGACGCCGCTCTATTGGCTCTACGAACTGACCCACGCCGCGCTTAATCCTGCACGTGCGGTTGCCGACGCGACGCGGCTCGCGTTTCGAAACCCGATCAATCCATTTTATTCCACGAGCTTCGGCAAATCGGTCATTGCCGCCACTGAGTTGTTTGAGCGCTCGACGCGGCGCTATGGCCGACCGGATTGGCGGATTTCCTCGACACTGGTTGGCGGCGAGCGCGTGCCGGTGCGTGTCACCCCGGTTTGGGAGCGACCGTTCTGCCGGGTTCTACATTTTGAGCGCGTGTTCGAGCGGCCGCCGCGCCGGCAGCAGCCGCGGTTGCTTCTGGTGGCGCCATTGTCGGGCCATTACGCGACATTGCTGCGCGGAACAGTCGAAGCGTTCCTGCCCAATCACGACGTCTACATCACCGACTGGAGCGATGCGCGCACGGTGCCATTGTCGGAAGGCGTCTTTGGGCTCGACGACTATATCGATTACGTGATTTCCATGCTGCACGCGCTCGGCAGCGACACGCACGTCGTGGCGGTGTGTCAGCCGGCCGTGCCGGTGCTTGCGGCCGCGGCGCTTATGGAAGCCGACGACGATCCCTACGTGCCGGTCACCATGACGCTGATGGGCGGTCCGATCGACACGCGCGTCAATCCAACGGCGGTCAACATGCTGGCGCAGAAGCGCGGCATCAATTGGTTCCGGCATAACGTCATCACCAAGGTGCCGTTTCCGAACGCCGGTTTCATGCGCGACGTCTATCCGGGCTTTTTGCAGCTCCACGGCTTCATGAGCATGAATCTCGATCGCCATATCGAGGCGCACCGAAATCTGTTCCTCAATCTGGTGAAAGGCGACGGCGACTCGGCGCAAAAGCACAAGGAATTCTACGACGAGTATCTCGCTGTCATGGACTTGACGGCTGAGTTCTATCTGGAGACCGTCGACACGGTATTCGTGCGTCACGCGCTGCCCAAAGGCGAGATGATGTATCGCGACCGCCCGATCGATCCGGCAAAAATCCGCCGCGTGGCCCTGCTCACGGTCGAAGGCGAGTTCGACGATATTTCCGGGGTGGGACAGACTGAAGCGGCGCATCGGCTGTGCGTCAACATTCCGCCGGACCGCAAAGCGCACTGGCTACAGCCGGGCGTCGGTCATTACGGCGTGTTCAACGGCTCACGCTTCCGCGCCGAAATCGCGCCGCGCATCGCCGACTTCGCTCTGTCGATGAGCCACGGGAACCCAAGCCGGCCGCGAGGTTCGGCCGCCGCGTCACCCACGGACGCCGCGGAACGCGCAAAGATCAAAGCCTGACATTGTTGCAACTTTGGCGAGCGGACGCCGGGGCTCTCCGCCTCGGACTCGCGACTTATCAGCCAAAATCGCGGGGCGCCATGGTCCGAACCGGGTTGTCCACGGCAAGCGTCTGAGAAATCGACATTTTTTTGGAATCACGGACGTCAAATTTTCGCATGTGTGACAAGTGAAAGTATGAAGCCGCATTCATTGTATTAAACGCGTTATATTGTGTGCCGCGATTCTAATGACCACCACGATTGGTATATCGGCGGCGCCTTTATGAAAGGCACTTCACTCTTCCACGGATGTGGCACTATCGGCTCAGGGTTGGGTTTTGGGTTGCTTCTTGGGTCGCCGGCCATGTCATCGCGTGCTCTGCTTTATCGTCGGCCGAGTGAGCCGCAAGCAATTGAAGTCATCTTCGATCGCTCGATTTATCTCGTGCGCGTGCGCCGGCACCGTCAGGCGCGCCGCTACACGCTGCGCATCGCCGCCGCGACACGCGAAGTGGTGTTGACCATCCCGCCACGCGGCACGCTCAAGGAAGCACGTGACTTTGCGCAGAAGCACGGTGGCTGGATTGCGGCGCGACTTGGGCGGCTGCCGGAAGCGGTGCGGTTTGCGCACGGCATTGTCATTCCGCTGCGCGGCGTGCCGCATCGGATCGCGCATCGGCGCAACGTCCGCGGCACGGTGTGGACGGAGGACGGTGACGACGGCGAACGCTTACTGTGCGTTGCCGGCGAAGCGCCGCATGTCGACCGGCGGGTCGGCGATTTTTTGCGCCGCGAGGCCAAACGCGATCTCGAAGCCGCGAGCCATTATTATGCGGACGAGCTCGGGGTCGCGATCCGAAGGATTTCGGTGCGCGACCAGGCGAGCCGCTGGGGCTCCTGCTCAACAGCCGGCGTCCTGTCCTATTCGTGGCGGCTCATTCTCGCGCCGCGCTTCGTGCTCAACTATCTGGCGGCACATGAAGTTGCGCATCTCCTGGAGATGAACCATTCGGCGCGGTTCTGGCGGCTGGTGCAGCGGCTGTGCCCGGATCACGAGCGGGCGAAAGTCTGGCTCGATGTCCATGGCAGCGATCTGCATCGCTATGGCCTGCCGCAGAACGGTGCTGAGGTATAAGCCTCGAATTTCCACGCCCGCTCCTCCCCGTCCCCGATCAAGTCGGGGATAAACTCCAGCGGGACCCAGGGGGTTGGCTCAGTCTCCCAGCGTTTCACTGGATTCCCGCTTTCGCGGGAATGAGCGGAAATCGCCTCAAACAGATTGCTTAATGTCGGCCTTGCGTTTCCACGGCGACCAGATCGGCGGGCGGCGTCACCAGTCCGAACGACAGCTTGGCCGCGACAACGAGCAGCACCGCCGCCAGCACCAGCCGCAGCGCCGTCTCGGGCAAGCGCACCGCCGCATAGCTGCCAAGCAGGACACCGGGCACCGAGCCCAAAATCAGCAGACCGAAAACCGTAAAATCGACGGAACCCAGCAGCCAGTGCCCGATTCCCGCGACCAGCGTCAGCGGCACTGCGTGGGCGATATCGGAACCAACGATCTTGACGGCCGGAAGCTGGGGATAGAGCAGCAGCAAGCAGGTCACGCCGATGGCGCCGGCTCCGACCGATGACAGCGACACGATAGTGCCCAGCACCGCGCCGACGACGATCGTCAGTGCGGCCACGCGGTTCGGCGCAAGTCCGGAAAGCCGGTCGGCGTAGCGCGCGACGATGCGGCCGCGAAAAACCAAAGCAATGGCGGTGACCAGCAAGGCCAGCGTCAGCACGCCGTTCACCAGATTGCGGCCGACGCTGCCGTTGATGTCGAGCGCGCTCATGGCGGCGATCGTCAGCAGGGTCATCGGTACACTGCCCATGGCCAGCCGCCGCACCACCATCCAGTCGATGGTGCCTTTAAGGCCGTGGACCACGCTGCCGGCGGTCTTGGTCGCGGCGGCGTGCAAAAGGTCGGTGCCGACCGCCGCGGCCGGATGAATACCGAACAAAAGGATCAGGATCGGCGTCATCAGCGCGCCGCCGCCGACCCCGGTCATGCCGACCAACAATCCGACAGCAAAGCCGGATATCGTATAGAGATACGGTATCGAATGAATCGCACCCATGCTGTCGTCCCGGCGTCCCCGGTCGCGACCCCGGGGGCATTTCAATCTCGCGCAATCGACCCTCTAAGATTAAGGGATTTTCGCCGCCCGCGCACCGTATGCCACCGGATAAAATCGCCGTCGCGAACTGCCGCCCTGAATTGAAGAGCCTTTTCGCCGGGTCGCCGAAATCAGAAACGACGCGCGGGAATAAAATCGCAGGTGCGTTCATCGCAGGTGCGTTCGTCGCAGGTGCGTTCGGTGGCGAACCTCGTCGGCCACGCGACATGCAGCCGCCACGTAAACGCTGCGCTGCAAAAACTGTAACGACCGGGAGGCGTTTTGCCGCAGCAAATAACACTAACGCGTGATCCGCGTTGCATCTGAAAAGGGAGCACAATATCTCCTGTCCACTAGGCCAGACCGGGCGGCTCCCCCATCCCCCGACACCCCGCCGCCCGGCCATATAAGCCAGTGTTGAGGCAACAACTCGAGAACCCCAAGCGCGTATTTGCTTGGGGTTCTTTTTTGGCCAAACGGCTTCGCGGCTCAAAAGCCGCTCCGGCGTTTATCTTTCTAAAAATTTACAGTGTCGGACAGTCAGGCATCTTGAAGCGCTGGCGCAAACGATAATCCGGGAAAGCGTTTCACGGCTACCTGCGATGGTGCTTTTTGATCGGGAGGAGCAGCCCGACAGAAACACTCTCGATGTGCTCGGACGGTGCGCCTCCGGCGTGCTGGCAACGACAGACCCCTGGGGGTCGCGTTCTAGTCCTTAACCAGATCGGACAGCAGGCTCGCGGCGACGGCAAGCTTCGACAGGGTCAGGCCCGAATTGGCGATTTCGTGAATGGCGCCGCGAATGCGTTCGACTTCGCCTTTGCGCGGCGCCACCCAGGCCTCGACAGCGCTTGTGCCGGCTACGCCATTCCCGACCATCGCCGCCGTCAGACGCCGCTCGGCGTCGCCGATCGAATCGCGGGCGCGGTCGAGCGCCAGGCGGTCGAAATAATCGGTCACGGGGATCTTGCCGGCCGCGCTGGCGATGCGGTCGAGATTGAAATATGCGCCGACGGCGAAATAGGTTGCCGCCACCTCCCCGACCGGCCTGTCGGTGCGATCGCCGACCAGGATGATGTCGGGCGCCGCCGCCAGCGCCCCGAGATTGGCGATGCCGAGCGCGAGCTCGTCCGGAACGCCTGCTTGCGCGAGCTCCTGTTGCCGTGCCGCGCGCGCCCGCAGCGGCGTCTCTGGCAACGCCATATCGAGCGACGCATCCACTTCGGCGATGCCGTCGCGGTAGTGCGCGACGACGCCGGCAAGACCGCTTTTCAGATCAACGTTGCGCAAGAACCAGATGATGCGGTCGAGCAGGAGGTCCTGCACCGCCGCATAGAGGTCGAGCTGCAGCTTTCCGGGAATACGATTGTCGAGCGTATCGATGGCGCCGTTGAGTGTGGTCATACCGTAGCTGTCGCGCACCGCGGCAAAAGCGCCGGCGATGGCGGCCGGAGCCGCGCCGGTCTGATCGGCAATGCGCACGATCAGCGACGGTCCGCCGCGGTTGATCATCGAGTTGCCGAGCTGGGTGGTGATGATTTCCCGGCGCAGCCGGTGGCGCGTCAGCGCGTCGGGGAATTGCGCCGCGATCTCCTTGGGGAAATAGCGGCCGATCTCGCGGCCCAGATACGGATCGTCGGGCACCGACGATTCGAGCAGATCGTCATGGAGCGAGAGTTTGGCATAGGCGAGCAGAACCGAAAGTTCCGGCCGGGTGAAGGCTTGCGAGCGCCGCCGGCGCTCGGCGAGCGTCAAATCGTCGGGGAGAAATTCGACCGCGCGATCAAGGAGGCCGCGCGCTTCCAGCGTCTGCATCAGCCGTTGCAAAAAGCCGAAGTCCTCCATGCCGCGCCGCTGCGACAGCGAAAGTGCCAGCGTCTGCAGATAGTTGTTGCGCAGCACCAGATCCGCGACTTCGTCGGTCATCCCGGCCAGAAACGCATTGCGCGCGTCCATCGCGATGCGGCCGTCGCGCAGCGGAATGCTCAGCGCGATCTTGATATTGACCTCCATGTCGGAGGTGTTGACGCCGGCGGAGTTGTCGATGGCATCGGTGTTGAGCCGCACGCCGGAGAGCGCCGCTTCGATGCGGCCGCGCTGTGTCATGCCCAGATTGGCGCCTTCGCCGATCACCTTGCAGCGCAGGTCGCTTCCGGCGACGCGGACGGCGTCGTTGGCGCGGTCCCCGGCCGCTTCGTCGCTCTCGTCGGAGGCGCGCACATAGGTGCCGATGCCGCCGAAGAACAGCAGATCGACCGGCGCCTTGAGCAGTGCGCGGATCAGCTCGGCCGGGGTCAGCTTTTCCCCGACCCCGAACAGCGCCTGCGCCTCGCCGGAGAGCCTGATCTCTTTGGCGGCCCGCGAATAGACCCCACCGCCCGGCGACAGCAGCGACTTGTCGAAATCCTGCCAGCTCGAACGCGGCAGATCGAACAGCCTCTGGCGCTCGGCGAAGGTGCGTTCCGGATCCGGATTGGGGTCGATAAAGATGTCGCGATGATCGAAGGCGGCGACGAGCCTGGTGGTTCTCTCGCGCAAGAGACCGTTGCCGAAGACGTCGCCTGACATGTCGCCGACGCCGACGGTCGAAAACGGCGCCGTGCCGATGTCGACGTCCATCTCGCGGAAATGACGCTTGACCGATTCCCAGGCGCCGCGGGCGGTAATGCCCATTTTCTTGTGGTCGTAACCCGCCGAACCGCCGGAGGCGAAGGCATCGCCGAGCCAGAAATCATGGGCGGCGGCGAGCGCGTTGGCGGTGTCCGAGAAGGTCGCGGTGCCCTTGTCGGCGGCGACGACCAGATAGGGATCGTCGCCTTCGTAGCGCACCACGTCGGCGGGCGGCACGACCCCGGTGATGCCAGTGCCGATATTGTCGGTGATGTCGAGCAGCGTCGAGATGAACAGCTTATAGGCGGCGATGCCTTCGGCCTGGATGGTCTCGCGGGTGCCGGGAGCCGGCAGCCGCTTGGGCACGAAGCCGCCCTTGGCGCCGACCGGCACGATCACGGCATTCTTTACATTCTGCGCTTTGACGAGCCCGAGAACTTCAGTGCGGAAATCCTGCGGCCGGTCGGACCAGCGGATGCCGCCGCGGGCGACCTTGCCGAAGCGCAGATGCACGCCCTCGACGCGCGGCGCATAAACAAAAATCTCATAAAGCGGGCGCGGCAGCGGCAGGTTGTCAAGCTTGCGGCTTGCGAATTTCACCGCCATCAGGCTCTTCGGCGCGCCGGCTTCGTCGCGCTGGTAGAAGTTGGTGCGGATCGCGGCCGTCACCGCATTGACGAAGCGGCGGAGAATGCGGTCTTCGTCGAGGCTATCGACGGCCCCGAGAGCGCTTTCGATCGCGGCCGCGATCTCGCCTTCGCGCTCGCCGTGCTGTTCCGGCGCCATGCCGAGCTGCGGGTCGAAGCGGGCGTGGAACAGGTCCACGATCTGCGCCGCGATGGCGGAGTGCTTGCGCAGCGTCGCCCACATATAATCCTGCGAATAGGGAACGCGCGCCTGCCGCAGGAATTGCGAAAGCGTGCGGATGAGCGCGACATCGCGCCAGACAAGGCCCGCGGCGAGGACCAGCGCGTTGTAGCCGTCATTCTCGGCCTCGCCGCCCATGACGGCCAGAAAGCAATCCTGCAGACGGTCACGCAGCGCATCGAGATCCATGGGCCGGTCAAGCGCGCTTTCGAGCGTCATATCGTGGAACCACACATCGTCGGCGGCATGCGGCCTGATGTGATAGGTGCGCTCGTCGACGACGCGAAAACCCATATTCTCCAGGACCGGCACGCGCTCGGAGAGCGGAATCGGCCGGCTGCGGCTCAAGACCTTCAGGCCGGCTCCGGCGGAAGGCGCATTGGCGTCGCGGTAAAGCTCCACGCCCAGAGGGCGCGCGGCGGTCAGCGTCTCGATGACCGCGATGTCGGATAGCGCCGGCGGTGCCGCGTAAACTTCGCGATAATCCACCGGGAAGGCCTCGCGGTAGCGCCCAAGGAGCGCCCGTGCCTCGGCGGGCGGATGGGCGGCCGCGAGCGCTTCGCCGAGCGCATCCGTCCAGCTCTGCACGATCGCCTCGACCGCGCTCTCGAGCGTGGTGCGGTCGATGTGCGGTGTTTCGCCCTCATACCGGCCGATGATGAAGTGCACCCGCACCATCTGGCCTTCCGGGAAGAAGGGATAAAACGCGCGCAGCCGCCCCGCGAAGGTGCTGGCGAGATATTCGCCGACCTTGGCGCGGATGCGCGAATTGTAGCGCTCGCGCGGGACATAGACCAAAACCGACACGAAGCGGTCGAAGCGGTCGCGCCGCGGCAGCACCCGTACCCGCGGGCGCTCGTCGAGCTGCATGATCGCCATGGCGAACTGATAAAGCGTGTCGTCGTCGATCTGGAACAGATCGTCGCGCGGATATTGCTCCAGCACATTGACCAGCGCCTTGCCCGAATGGCTTGCCGGGTCGAAGCCGGCGCGACTGATGACGCGGTCGACCTTGCGCCGCAGATAGGGGATGGCGCGCACCGAGCGGGTATAGGCCGTCGAGGTGAGAAGCCCGCAGAACACGCACTCGCCGACCAGAGTGCCGGCGGAATCGAAGCGCTTCACGCCGATATAATCCAGATATACGCGGCGATGCACGCGCGAGCGGATCGCCGCCTTGGTCATGATCAGGAGCTTCGGCTCCTTGAGAAATTCGCGGATCTCCGGCGTCATCATGACGAGCTGGGTGCCGCGGCGCAGCAGCCGCGTGTCGGGTGAGCGCAAAAGCCCAAGCCCGGTCTCGAACACCGGCTCCAGCATGTCGTCGGTGTCGGCATAGGTGTAGTCGCGGGCGCCCAGCAGGGTAAAATTGTCGGCCGCGATCCATTGCAGGAACTGGATCGCTTCGGCGATTTCGTCGGCGGCAAGCGGCGGCGGGTTGGCCTTGAGCTCGGCGGCGACTTCGCTGGCGCGCGCCAGCATCAGCCGCCAATCCTGCACGGCAACGCGCACGTCGGCCAGCACGGCTTCGAGCGCGCGCACGATGGCGGCGCGCTCTTCCTCGTCGTCGGTGTCGGCGATATGGACGTGGATGAAGCTTTCGCGCTGGCCGTCGCCTTTGCGTGCGCCCTTGAAGGCGACGAGCCTCCCCGAGGCGTCGCGCTCGACCATGAAAACCGGATGTACCAGAAGCCGGATGTCCACCGCCCGCTCGGACAGCTCGGCCAGCACCGAATCGACCAGGAAGGGCATGTCGTCGTTGAGAACTTCGAGCACAGCAGTGCTCGTTCCGCCATGCGCCGAGCGAAACGCGACCTTTGCCGCGCCGGCCTGGTGGTGCTGGAAGAAAGACCAGGATTGCTCGCCGATGCCGGCAAGCTCGTCGGGGCTGTAGCGCACAAGGTCGTCGGGCGTGGCACGCTCGAACAGCGCGAGCAGAAAGTCGCGGGGAACGTCGCTGCGCCGGGCAGCCAGCAAGGCGGCGGCCGCCTCGACCAGCGTCTGGCCGGCTTCGCCTTCCTCGGCCCGTGTCAAGTTCATGACGGCCATTGTCTCCCCCTGGTTTGCTCTTGTTCGCCCGTCCCCGCCGTTGGGGCGCCCTTGCGGGCGCGCGGAGGCGGCCGCAAAAATATGCGCCGATCATAGCCGCGCGGCCCGGTCGTCCGCTACCGCGTGGGACTATAATGCCGCTCCTGTCCACCGCGCAGCCGCATGGCCCCAAGAGGAAAAGCCCAGAGGAGAAGATGGCCAAAAAAAGCGACAAGAAAAGCAACGAGAAAACCAATAAGAACAGCAACAAATCCGTCACAAAGAAGGTCGCGACCAAAGAGCGCGCCCCAGCGACTGCGGGCGACGACACGGCGATCACCGCGCTCAAGCTTGCGCCCGACCCGCTCTCTCCCGAAATGGCCGCCTATTTCCAGAAATGCGAGGAGAAGCTCGGCTTCGTGCCCAACGTGCTGCAGGCGTATGCTTTCGACAACGCCAAGCTTTCAGCCTTCGTTGCCATGTATAACGATCTGATGCTGGCGCCTTCGGGCCTGAGCAAGCTCGAACGCGAAATGATCGCGGTCGCCGTCTCCGCCCATAACCGCTGCTATTACTGCCTCGTCGCCCATGGGGCCGCGGTGCGGGCGCTCTCGGGCGATCCGGCGCTCGGCGAACTGATGGCGATGAATTATCGGGCCGCGCGGCTCTCGCAGCGCGAGCGGGCGATGCTTGACTTCGCCGTCAAGCTCTCGGCCGAGCCGTATGGGGTGGAGGAAGAGGACCGCGAGGCGCTGCGGCGGGCGGGCTTCAACGATCGCGACATCTGGGACATCGCCGCCGTCGCCGGCTTTTTCAACATGTCGAACCGGATCGCATCCGCAACCGACATGCGGCCGAACAGCGTCTATCACGGCCAGGCGCGATGAGCGGATACAAGTCACGACAGTCGCGATCCGGAGGCTTGTGTAAACGGCGGCGGCCCAAACAACGTCAGTCATGACGAAATCAACTTCGTCGCTTATGCTATCGGCTTCGAATCATGAGCTTGCAGAGCTCACAGGAGGCTCACCATGCGTGCAATTGCTGCGCGCGTTTCGGACCGGAAGGTCCTAATTGCAAAATGCTTGGTTGAACACTTTTCAGCGCGAACGATTTTGGCGGTGGCGGCCTCGAGTATGCTGCTGACCGTATCCGTCCTTGCAGCCCCGCCGGCGGCACCGCCCGCGGCCCCGTCGGCGGCAAAGCCGCCCGCCGCAAAACCGGCCGCTACGCCCAAGCTCGCCCCTGCGGATATCCAAAGCACCTTCTTCGACGGCAAGCCCTTTACGGCGACGACGCCCTCCAGTCTCAAATTCAAGATGACGTTCACCGCCGACGGCAAGATGAAGCGTCAGCCGATCGGTACCGGCAACCGCGGCGAAGGCACCTGGAAGCTCTCGGAGAAGGGCTTCTGCACCACCTGGAAGGGCGGCAAGGATAGCTGCTTCACCGTGGCCGCCGCCGGCGACAACAAATGGTCGGTGCTCAAGGGCTCGACCATCATGGCGACCTGGAGCAAGTAACGCGCCGTTCGCCGCCTCATTGCGGGCAACGGCGAAGCAATCCGGCTCGCTTGCGCAAGGATCTGGATAGCTTCGTCGCGGAGCCTGTCATCGGGCCGGCCACTTCGGGCCGGACCCGTTGGCTCCTCGCAATGACAAGGACGTCGTCAGCGGGAGTAATACGTCGTCGCCGGCACAAGGCGCGCGGCGCCGTCAGTGCGCCGCCGCAACCTCGGGCACGGCGCGGCGGGCGATGCGCGCGGCGTCGAGGTTCGCCGGCAGGTCGCCGAATTGACCCGCCCAGCCGCCCGCCAAGCGCGTGGCGATGAAAGCGTCGGCGACTTCGGGCTGCGCGTGCCTGAGCAACAGCGATGCCGAGAGCAACAACGCGATCCGCTCCACCAGCCGCCTGGCTTGGCCTTCGTGTTTGCGCAGGTTCGAAAGCTCATCCTGGAGCGTGGCGGCGCAGGCATCGTAGGTGCGGTCGGCGCCGGCGGCGGTCTCCAGCTCGTCGAACAGCGCCGGGATGCAATCGGGCTCGCGCGTCATTGAGCGCAGGACGTCGAGACAAATGACATTGCCGGTGCCTTCCCAGATGCCGTTGAGCGGCGCCTCGCGGTAGAGCCGGGCCATCAGATGATCTTCGATGAAGCCGTTGCCGCCATGGCATTCGACCGCCTCGGCCACGACCGCCGGCGCCCGCTTGCAATTCCAATATTTGGCGACCGGCGCGCCGATGCGTGCCAACAGCCGTTCGCTTTCGCTCGTGCTCTCGCGATCGAGTGCGGCGACAAATCTGAAAGCGAGCCAGGTCGCGGCTTCGACCTCCAGCGCCATGTCGGCGACCACATTCGCCATGATCGGCTGATCGATCAGCGCGCGCTGGAAGGCGCGGCGATGGGCGACGTGATGCGCGGCCTGCGCGAGCGCTTGGCGCATCAAGCCGGCGGAGCCGACCGCGAAGTCGAGCCGAGTATAATGATTCATCTCGATCCCGGTACGGATGCCGTGCCCGGCCTCGCCGATCAAATAAGCAATGGCGCCGCGGAATTCGACCTCGGAAGAGGCGTTGGATTTGTTGCCGCACTTGTCCTTGAGGCGCTGAATGTGCAGCCGGTTGCGCGAGCCGTCCGGCAGCCAGCCGGGCAAGACGAAGCACGACACGCCCTCGGCGGTGCGCGCCAGCGTCAAGAATACGTCGGAATGAGGGACCGAGAAAAACCATTTGTGGCCGACGATCGACCAGGTGCCGTCGTGGTTAGGCTGAGCGGTCGTCTGGGTTTGCCGCAGATCGGAGCCGCCCTGTTTTTCGGTCATCGCCATGCCGACCGTGGCGCCGGTCTTGTCGGCGGCGCGAACCTGACGACGGTCGTAGCGGGAAGAACTGATGAGCGCGCCCCATTCGGCCCAGCGCGCCGGATCGCGGCGCAGCACCGGTATCGCCGAATAGGTCATGCCGATCGGGCAGCAAATGCCGTTCTCGCCCTGATTCCACATGTAAGACAGGGCGCCGCGCGCAACTTGCGCGCCGGGGCGCGGATCGTTCCAGCACAGCGCGTGAGTCTCGTGGCCGACGGCGAGCGTCATCAGGTCGTGCCAGGCCGGATGAAAATCGATGCGGTCGACGCGATTGCCGAAGCGGTCGTGGGTACGAAGCTCGGGCAAGTGGCGATTGGCCTGGCGGGCGAGCTCCTGCACCTGCGCGGAGCCGACCGCGCGCCCGGCATCGTGGAGTTTTTGCTCGGCCCATTGCGCATCGAAGGTGCGCACGACGCTCTGCAGAAGCGGGTCGGAGCCATAGACATCATAGTCGGCAAGCGCGGGCGGCTGGTTGAGGACCTCGTGGGTCGCGTACCCATAGGCTTCGTCCACCGCCGCCGGGCGCGCGCCAGGCGCGCTGTTCGACTCGGGCATTGCTGAAGCTCCGTGACGTTCAACGTGACGTGCAGAAGGAGCCGCCATGATGCACCCAAGGGGGGCGGGGAGTCAGGCGTGAATCGATAAATCCTTGATGAGCGGATTCTCACCGCTGAGCGGATTGGCCGGATCCCAGGCGTAGCGCAAGGTTTCAAAGCGCATGGCGCGCGCGTCGAGCATGATCAGACGACCAACAAGCCCTTCGCCGAAACCGACGATCTCGCGGATCGCTTCCAGCGCCGCCATCGAGCCGATGACGCCGGCGAGCGCGCCGAGCACGCCGGCCTCGGCGCAGGTCGGAACGGTGCCGGGCGGCGGCGGCTCGGGAAAGAGACAACGATAGGTCGGGTTCGGCGCGCCGCCGGCGTCCTTCTCGTGCGCCCGGATGGTGGTGAGCGTGCCGTCGAAAACCCCGAGCGCGGCGGTGATGAGCGGCTTCTTCGCGAAATAGCAGGCGTCGGACACAAGATAGCGGGTGGCGAAATTGTCCGAGCCGTCGACGATGAGATCGTAGCGGGCTACAAGATCGAGCGCGTTGTCCGCGGTCAGCCGCAGCGGATGCAGTTCGACCGCGACATGCGGATTGAGCCGGTTGATGACGGCGGCGGCGCTGTCGACCTTGGCGACACCGATGTCGGGCGTCGCGTGGATCACTTGCCGTTGCAAGTTCGAGAGCGACACGACGTCGTCGTCGATGACGCCGAGCGTGCCGACGCCGGCGGCGGCGAGGTAGAGCAGCACCGGTGCACCCAGCCCGCCGGCGCCGATCACGAGAACGCGCGCACGCCGCAGCGCCGCTTGTCCGGGGCCTCCCACCTCGTGCAACACGATGTGGCGGGCGTAACGCTCTAGCTCGTCGCTGCTCAACATAACCGCAACATAGGTGTGAAAAGCGGGCGCAGCTACCCGCTCTCAGTGCTCAATGCATGCGCAGCCCGTATCCGGCGATTGGCGTCCGTCCGGCCTTCGGCTACGCTCGCACGCGGGGCGGACGGGCACATGAAGCTTTCGATCCTTGTTTTTCTCGGCCTGATCGTTGTCGGCGTATCGGCGCTCGCGCCGTCGAGCTTTGCGCGCGATCCGTCCGCTGCGGCGGCTCCGGCACCGACGCGCACCGCGGCGCCAGCGACCGCCGTTCCGGGCGCGCTGCCGCCGAAGGTGGGAGCCAAGCGGCCCGCCGCCAAACCGCCCGCCGCCGCTGCCGCGCGCCGCAACAAAGAGGAGACCGGCTCGCTGCCGGAAACGCCAAGCTTCTCGACCCAGGCGGTCGGCTGGGAGCTGGTCGAGGATGCCAAGACCGGGGTGCGGCTTGGCGTGCCGGAGAAGCTCGTGCCGCGCTTGGGCGTTTCGCGCAGCGGCACGCGCTGGAGCTCGGCGCAGGGCCAGATTCAGATCGAGACGTTTCGCTTCTCGGAGGCGGCGTTGCCGGCGCTGTTCGAGGAAGAGAGAAAATCGTCGCACCGTCAGATCGCTTCCAGCAATCTCAAGCCTGACGGATTTTTTATTCTCGGCAGCCAAGGTCTGAAAAACTTTGTCGTGCGCGCCGCCGCGCAGGGCGGCGAGGTGCGCGGCGTTACGGTGCTCTACGATCAGGCGACAGAAGGCACGATGAGCAGCGTTGCGATCGCGGTCGCGAACGCGTTCGTTGGCTTTCCCGATCCGAAGGTGCCGCCGCCCGCCGGCCTGCGGCGGCGCGTCGAATACGGCTCGGCCTTCGTGGTTGCGCGCGACGGCGCGTTGATCACTGCGGCCGGCGTCGTCGATCAATGTGACGCGATCACCGTGCCGCCGTTCGGTCACGCCGAACTTGTCACCGAAGATAAGTCGAGCGGGCTCGCGCTCATTCGTCTCTACGGCGCGCGCAATCTTGCTCCGGCACCGCTTGCCGACAACACCGTCGCGGCGGGCGAGGTCACGCTGATCGGTCTTGCCGATCCGCTTGCAGAGGCCGGCGACATGGTCACGGCGGTGCCGGCGCGTCTGTCGGCATCGGCGCTCGAGCCGGCGCCGAAGCTCGGCTTTTCTGGTGCCGCCGTTGCCGATGCGCGCGGCCGCCTGGTCGGCATGGTGGATCTGCGGCCGGCGGCGATAGCTGGCGCGGGCGTTGGAACAGCGGTGGCAATGGTGCCGGTCGACATCATCCGCGCGTTTTTGCAAGCACAGCACATCGCGCCTGCGGCCACGGATAACGCGGCGATCAATCAGTCGCTCCTGCGCGTGATCTGCGTACGCAAGTAACCCTCGCAAGTAACCATACCGGCCTCGACCGCTTTCAGAACTCTTTGTTGGTTGCGACATTCCGAATCATTTCGGCGCTCCGCAGGCTTCCTATATTAACCGTGAAGGTTCCGCGCATTTTCGCCGGATTTCGCATACTTTTGGTCGGCGGACGGGCGTTTTTCGTCCCAAAATGTGTCCGTCAACAAGAAATTTGTCTCCCGCGCGGTAAGTAGACGTTCGCATTAACTAATTTGCTCATATTCGACGTAATTATAATCCAAAATTAGTAATGTGGCGGGGACCTTGAACCACCAATCGGGGACACGATGAAGATCTTGCAAGTAATTTGCGTGCTTGTTGCAATTACGATCATCGCCGTCTGTCAGCCTCTCATCGCAAAACGACTGATCGGTGCGCCGCCGGTGGCGGCGGTGGAAACGGAGACGACGAGCGCACTACCGGATGTACAGGCGGCAGCTACGACGCAAGGGCCTGCTGAGACGCGCGCGCCAGTAGCAGAGACGGTGGTGCCTGCGACCGCGCAAGTGCGCCGCGTGAGCTCGACGCCGGTGGTGATTCCGCCGATCGCTTTGTCGCCGCGCGAACTCGCTTACGAGACCGACCGGCAGCTCAGCGTTGTTGCTCCGGCTCTCACTCCTGCTGCCGCGGAGACGAAGGTCGCCGCTCTCGAGGAACAGGACTTCTCGATACACGAGACCGCTCCGCCCAGCGCGATGCACGAGATCGCTCCGTCCAGCTCGACGCACGAGACCCCTCTGTCCAGCGATGCGGCGCCGACGCAGAATCTCACGTACGTGTCCCTTTACGTCTATTCCGAATTGCCGCCGGAGAAGCGGCCGGCCGACATCGTGCTGGATTCTCTGAAAAACGTTCCTCAGGGGACGCCGATCGAGGAGATCAAGCGCGCCGCCGACGCGTTCGGCCTCGACTTCAATTTCATGAAGACGGTGGCGAAGATCGAATCCGATTTCGATCCCAAGAACCGCACCGGCCAATACATCGGCCTGTTTCAGCTCAGCAAGCAGGAGTTTGCCAAATACGGCTCGGGCGAGATCACCAACGCGCGCGACAATGCGGTGGCGGCGGCCTACAAATTCGTCAACGAGGCGACGCTGTTCGAATTGGACACGCACAAATTTCCGAACGCCAGCGATCTTTATTTGATCCACCAGCAAGGCTGGCAGGGCGCTTCCGAACATGTCCAGCATCCGGAGCGCGTGGCCTGGCAGTCGATGTGCGCCACCGACGAAGGCAAAGAGAAGGGTGAGCGCTGGTGCAAGCGCGCCATTTGGGGCAACACGCTCCCGGCGATCAAGAGCACCTGGAAGTCGGTCGAGAAGTTGACCTCGGCCGCCTTCGTCGAGATGTGGCGCACCCGCGTCGATTCGCTCTATGCGCGCTACTCGGCGGCGTTGACGCAGAAGTAGCGCCGGATGACGACTGCGCTTTTGCTGCGCTGCGTCGTTGCTGATCAGGGGGAAGGCCGCTAGAGCATGTCCCGGAAAAGTGGAAACCGGTTTTCCGAAAAAGGACATGCGACGACAAAGAGACCTAGAGCACTTCCCGATTCCACTTAATAGGGAAGTGCTCTAGGCTTTCCCCCTCAGCGTTCCGGCCTGGCCCACGGCCGTTTATTTGCCCGCCTTTTTACGTTCCGTATGCTTCGCTTCGCGCGTGGAGGCAGCTCGTGAACATCATAAAAGCCTTGCGGAGAATGACGGAAGGCGCTCGCAGCGGTCTTTCCGGCATAGCGCCCGCGCCGCGGCTTTCTGTGACGATCGCGCTCTTGAGCGTCGCAACCGCGCTCGCGGCCGTCGCTACGATCGCTGCGTGGCCGGCTTATTTCCAAGCCAAGGCGTCTTCGCCGCAATGGTCTTCGCTGTTACCTGCGAACATTCCACTGTGCCACAGCCCGATACGCGCGGTCACGCGGGCCGGCGCGATCATCCGGCTGGCCGCCGCGGGTACCGAAGTGCCGAATGCCGAAATGCGGGCTGCGGCGTCAGATGCCGCCTTCGCGGACATCGATCCGCCATTGTGGGAAGGCCTCGGCTCGCTGACCTATAAAATTACCACCGCAAATCCCTTGGCGCAGCGCTATTTCGATCAGGGGCTGCGACTCGCTTATGCTTTCAATCACGCCGAGGCGCAGCGCGCCTTCCGCAAGGCGCAGAAGCTTGATCCGCGCTGCGGCATGTGCTTCTGGGGCGAGGCGCTGGTGCTTGGTCCCAATATCAACGAGCCGATGACGGAGGCGGCGGTGCAGCCCGCTTTCGCGGCTGTGCGGAAGGCGCAAGAACTGGCAGCGTTCGCGAGCGCGCGCGAACGGACGCTGATCGGCGCGCTGTCCGAACGCTATGCGGAGGATCCGCAGGCAGACCGCAAGGCGCTCGACGCGGCTTATGCCGCCGCCATGCGCAAAGCCGCCGAGGAGTTTCCCGACGACGACGACATCGCCGTGCTGTATGCGGAATCGGTGATGGATCTGAGTCCGTGGAATTACTGGCAGGCGGGAGGACACGAACCGACGCCGCAAGCGGCGCCGATCGTGCCGACGCTCGAGCGCGTGCTGGCGCGAAATCCGTCACATCCGGGGGCCGCGCATTATTACATTCACGCCGTCGAGGCTTCCGATCGTCCGCAGCGCGCCGTGCCGTTTGCCGACCGGTTGTCTGCGGCGATGCCCGCCGCCGGACATCTCGTGCATATGCCGAGTCACATCTACTATCGCGTCGGCCGCTATCTCGACGCCTACGCGGTTAACAAGACGGCAGTCGTGGTCGACGAAACCTATCTGAGCGCCACCGATGCGCCGATGAGCGTGTACCGGCTCGGCTATTATCCGCACAACATTCACTTCATGATGGTCTCGGCACAAATGGCCGGCGACGGCGCAACTGCGATCGCCGCGGCCGAAAAGCTGCGCAATCTCATTCCCGACGATGTCGCCCGCGGCATCGCCATGATCCATCCGATCAAGGCGGCGCCCTATTTCGCCCACGCGCAATTCAGTGCGCCGGATACGATCCTGGCGCTGCCCGATCCGGGCGAAGACATTCCGTACGCACAAGCCATGTGGCGCTATGCGCGGTCGCTTGCCGCCACCGCGAAAGGCGACTTCACCGGTGCCGAAGCGGAAGCGAACGCCATCACCGGCATCGCCAATCGCGCCGATTTCGCGGCGCTGCAAGCCGACGGCGTGCCCGCCTTGGATATCTTGAAACTTGCGCGCGCCGTCGCCGACGGCCGCCTGGCGCAGGCGCAGGGCGACAGCAAAGCCGCTATCGCGTCGTTCGAAGAGGCGGCGGCGCTGCAGGATGGATTGCCTTATGCGGAGCCGCCGTTTTGGTACTACCCGGTGCGGCAGACGCTGGCCGCCGCCCTGTTGCAGGCGGGCCGTCTCGACGAAGCGGAGGCGCAGTTCAAGCGCGCGCTCGAGCGGGCGCCGAACAACGGCTGGTCTTATTTCGGCCTCGCCAAGGTTTATGCGGCGCAAGGCAATCGCGCAGCGGCCAAGCAGGCCGAAGCGATCTTGGCCGAGGTCTGGATCGGCGATCGCTCGCTGCTGCGGCTTTCAAATCTCTGATAATCGAAACGCAACGTGGGCGATTGGCCGCACCAGCAGAGATTTCGGATTTCAACAGCGCTTAGGCCCGGCCGCCGGCCTCGGTCGCGGCGATTTCGCCTTCGCGCGGATTTTCCTCCAGCACTTTCGTGCGCCGTCCGTGAAAATCGACGATCTTGCGTGCCGCCTCTTGGGTCAGCTTGGAATAGCGCTCGAACGTGCGCGTCAGCTCGTCGGGCTGCAGATCGCGCTCGGCGACGTACATCAAAAGCAATTCCTTAACCGTTATCCACGAGCAGCCGGCTGCTTTGGCGAGGATGAGGATCATGTCCTCGCCCTTGTCGATCAGCGCGCGCTCCACGAGGTCGACGGGGAAGCGTCCGAGTTTGGCGAGCGCGATCACGGTGCGGGTGAATTCTTGCGCATGCGCCGGCGCATGCACGTTGGCCTCGGTGAAGGGCTGGGAGTTGAAGCAACGATTGGCGTCGCGCATCGCGGCGGCGAAGCGGCGTGACGTGTTGCGCGCTTCCTGCTGCAAGCCGGTCGCCACCTCGTCGACGGCATCGCGAATGGCCGCGGCGGCCTCCGGATTGGCCTCTTCAAGCGTGGCGCGCACCGAGGCCGACGCGGTCTCCAGAAGCTTGAGGAAATATTGGCGGGGCAAGTCGCGTCGGCGCGCCAGGGCCAGTGTCAGTCTGCGGTTGCGGCGGGCGCGCTGCGTGAGCTTGTCGTAGCCGGCGAGCGAGAAGCGCGCGCCCGAATTGGTGGCGACTTTTTGGATCACGCGGCGATTGCCGCGTTCGACCAAAACGTCGGTGACGCGCTCGCTGAGCTTAAGGCGCTGGGCAATGGCGAAGAGATGGTCCTGGCTCTTGGTCGTCGCAGTCTCGACCAGGTCGGCGTCGGTGAGTTGCTGCGAGTGGATGAGCACCGGCTGGGCCACCGCGATAGCGTCGTCGAAGGCCAACGAGCGCATTAGTTGCGGCGGTGCGTTGTCGATCTCGGCAAGACGCCGTGCCAGCCGGGTCCGCGCTTTGACTTCGATGTCGGCGCAGAGTTTTTGCAGCACATCGTCGAACAAGGCAATTTGCTGGGTGGAATAGCCGCGCGAGCCGGCAGCAAACAAATCGGCGACCCGCTCGAGAATGCGTCGGCGCTCGTCGTCGCCGCCGCTTGCCAGCGCGGCGTTGAGCTCGTCGATCAGCGAATGATTGTCGTGGTGCTTTGGTTTTGTGACGGCGGCAACAGCTTCGACCATGGGGAATCACAATCAGGGGACAGTAATGGAGCGGGTGTTAAAACACGATGTTCGTTCGCTGCATCGGCGCGCGAACGGCGCAGACCGGCGGACGGCAGGACTGGCCTAGGGGTAAAGATAAAAAGCAAAAATTCGCGCCACGCGCACGACGCAAACGGCGGAAAATTTTATGAAAATTTCCGCGGTGTCGGCGTTCCGCGATGTCGGTGTTCGGCGGTTGTATCGAACCGGCGCGTCCGGGCAGACGCCAATCACCAAGCGCTGATCGTCAAGAGCGGCTCGCGCGGCTGCGACGCTTGCTTCTTCCACTACGCGCTCGCGGCAGGCGAGGGCGTCTCGGTCAGGTCCTTTCAGAGCCTTCCGATTTCATCGCCCACATCAGCGCGGCGATGACCCCCTTGCAGCGGGGCAGCAAGAGGAGGGTGAGCGCCGCCGTCACCGGCAGCCAGATGGCGAACATGAGCTCCAATGGCGGCCGAAACGCCTGCTCGACGATCAGGACAAGCGGTATGACGAGATGCCCGACGATGAGAATCGTCAGCCAGGGCGCGGCGTCATCGGTGCGCAGATGACCGTAAGGCTCGTGACACTCCGAGCAATCGTCGACGATCTTGAGATAACGGCGAAACAACTCTCCCCGGCCGCATCGCGGGCAGCGCCCGAGCGCGCCGCGGCGCAGCGCTATCTGCGTTGAGGGATAGTGCACATCGGCAGCGATCATGGAGAAATACCTTCCCGGTGAAGATCGGCGAGGCTACTGCGTACGCCTCACCGTACGCCGCGGCCGTCGGCGTGGCGATTGTCATCGTTGTCGCAATAGCCGCGAACGAGCCGCGTCGCGTTCGCCACACAAGCGCTTAGCTATTCTCGAATTTCGGCGGCCGCTTGGCGATGAAGGCCGCCATGCCTTCCTTCTGGTCAGCGGTGGCGAACATGGAATGAAAGATCCGCCGCTCGAAGCGCACGCCTTCGGCGAGCGAGGTCTCGAACGCCACGTTCACCGCCTCCTTGGCGGCCAATACCGACGGCAGCGACAGCGCGGCGATGGTCTCGGCCGTCTTGATTGCTTCGTCGAGCAGGCTTGCAAGCGGCACGATGCGCGCCACCAGCCCTGAGCGTTCGGCTTCCTGCACATCCATCATGCGGCCGGTGAGGACGAGATCCATCGCCTTGGCCTTGCCGACCGCGCGGGTGAGACGTTGGGTGCCGCCGATGCCCGGAATGACGCCGAGCTTGATTTCCGGCTGGCCGAATTTGGCATTGTCGGCGGCGATGATCATGTCACATAGCATGGCGAGCTCGCAGCCGCCGCCGAGCGCGAAACCCGCGACTGCAGCGATCAGCGGCTTGCGCACCGTGCCGGCGCGATCCCAATTGGCGGCGAAGTCGCCCAGATAGGCATCCGTGAAGGTCTTCTCCGCCATCTCCTTGATGTCGGCGCCGGCCGCGAACGCCTTCTCCGAGCCGGTGATCACCATGCAGCCGATCGCGGGGTCAGCCTCGAAAGCATCGAGGGCTTGCGTCAGCTCAGCCACCAGCGCGCGGTTGAGCGCGTTGAGCGTCTGCGGGCGGTTGAGCCGGATCAAGCCGACCTTGCCGCGGGTTTCGACAATAATGTTCTCGTAAGCCTTCTCATCAGCCATGGCGTTTTCTCTCGGCGTTTCTCTCAACGTTCACGCGTGAGCAGTGCGAAATTCCTCCCCGGAAGGGGGAGGGTAGGGCGGGGGTCCGCGGCCGCAAAGCTTGCACCGGTGGTGGGAGTGACGGACCCCCGCCTGCGTCGCTTCGCGCGCGTCCTCCCCCTTTCAGGGGGAGGCATGAACGAAAAAATGACGGTCACTTTTGGCATACCGGGCAGTAGAAGGTCGAGCGCCCATTCTGCACGATACGCTTGACGATGCCGGGACAGCGCGGGGTGACGCAGCGCTCGCCCTCGCGGTCATAGACGCGGAAATGGTGCTGGAAATAACCCAGATCGCCATCCGGCCGCTTGTGATCGCGCAACGACGAGCCGCCGGCTGCAATCGCATCGTTGAGCACGGCCTTGATGCCCTCGACCAGGTGCTCGGCACGCTCGTTCGGCGCGCCGGATTTGCTGGCGATGGTGGAAGCGATCCGCTTCGGCGACAACAGCGCGCGATGCAGCGCCTCGCACACATAAATGTTGCCCAGCCCGGCGACGACACGTTGATCCGAGAGCGCCGCTTTCAGGCTCGTCTTCTTGCCCTTGCAAGCAGCGGCCAGCATGGCGGCGTCGAAGGCGTTGCCGAGCGGCTCCGGCCCGAGCCGAGCCAGCAACGGCTCATCGCCGAGCTTGCCGCGCGACACGAGCTTCATCGAGCCGAAGCGCCGCGGATCGTTGAACGTCACGATGGCGCCCGACGACATGTGAAACACCACATGATCGTGGGTCGCGTGCTTCTCGCGCTCGTGATGGTAGTGCGCAAGCTTCTCGGTGCCGGATCCGCGGAAAACATGAAACGATCCGGACATGCCCAGATGCATCAGCAGCACGTCGCCGGAGGACAGATCGGCGAGCAGGTATTTGGCCCGCCGGCCCAGCCCGGTCACGGTCGTGCCTTGCAGGCGCTTTTTGAAGTCCTTGGGCAGCGGCCAGCGCAAATCGCCGCGATTGACGTCAACCTTGGCAAAGCGCGCGCCGTCCATCGCCGGCTCGAGCCCACGGCGCACGGTTTCGACTTCGGGAAGCTCGGGCATCAGCCGCTCACGCCTTGCCGGCGACGCATGCCAATCGGAGTCATCGGTTACCTCTCGGGTTTACCTCTTGCCTCTGCGGGCGCATCCCCGCAAGCATGCCGCAGCGCTTTGTAGCGCCGCGCCGCCGAGCGCGCTATCGTCCGGCACGCCATAACCCCGGTGCTCTGCCATGCCCGATAGCGAACGCAAATATGCCGATTTCGGTGCACGCCAAGTGCCGCTTGCCGACAAGCAGGCATTGGTGGACGACGTTTTCCGCAGCGTCGCGCGCCGTTACGATCTCATGAACGATCTCATGTCGTTTGGCCTGCATCGCGCCTGGAAGGATGCGCTGGTCACGGCCATCCATGCACCGAAGAATCGGCCGTTTGGGCTTCTCGACATCGCCGGGGGCACCGGCGACATCGCCATGCGGGTGGTGAAGGCCGCCGGCCAGGAAGCGCGGGCCACGGTGTGCGACATCAATCCGGACATGCTGGCGGTCGGACGCGATCGCGCCGCGGTGCGCGGGCTCGCCGACGTGCTGACCTTCGCCGAGGCCAATGCGGAAGCGCTGCCGTTCGCCGACAGGAGCTTCGACGCCGCCACGATCGCGTTCGGCATTCGCAACGTACCGCGGATCGAGGTCGCGCTCGCGGAGGCCCACCGTGTGCTCAAGATCGGCGGCCGCTTTGTCTGTCTCGAATTCTCCGCGGTGACCATGCCGGGTCTGGACACGCTATATGATCTTTATTCATTCAACGTCATTCCGGCGCTCGGCCGTGCCGTGGTCGGCGATGCCGAATCTTACCGCTATCTGGTCGAGTTCGATCCGCCGCTTTCCCAAGCCGCAGGTGTTTGCCGAAATGATGCGCACGGCCGGATTGTCCCGCGTCTCCCACCGCCTGATGAGCGGCGGCATTGTCGCTCTGCATTCCGGCTGGCGCCTGTGATCAGACAGAAAAGCTGCAAACGCCGAGGTCGCATTCTGTGATCTCCGCGCTCACCAGTCTTGTCCGCCTCGGCCGTGCCGGGTTTATTTTTGCCCGCGAGGGCGTGTTCGGCGTGATCGATCCGGTGGCGATCCCGCCGTCGCTGCGGCCCTTGGTCCGCGTGGCGCGCCTGATCGAGCGGCCGTCGAGCCGCGTCGCCGAGATGCGGCTCTCGACCGCGCTGTCGCGGCTCGGTCCAAGCTACGTCAAGCTCGGCCAATTTTTGGCGACGCGGCCTGACGTCGTCGGCCCTGCCTTCGCCAAGGATCTGGAGCGGCTGCAGGACCAGATGCCGCCGTTTCCGCAAGCGCAGGCGGAGGCGGTGATCAGCACGGCTTTCGGCAAGCCGGTGCACGCGGTTTTTACAAACTTCGGGCCGGCGGTTGCGGCGGCCTCGATCGCGCAGGTGCATCGCGCCGAAGTGCTGACAGCGGACGGCCTCAAGCCCGTGGCCGTCAAGGTGCTGCGTCCCGGCGTCGAGCCGCGTCTTCACGCTGATCTGCGCGCGTTCATGTATCTGGCGCGCTATGCCGAACAGCTTTCGGCGGAAGCGCGGCGGCTGCGGCTCGTCGAAGTGGTCGACACCTTGCGCCGTTCGGTCACCGTCGAGATGGATTTTCGCTTGGAGGCCGCGGCGCTCTCGGAGATGGCTGAGAACACCAAGGACGATCCGGATTTCCGCGTGCCGGCGGTGGACTGGGACCGCACCACCAAGGACGTACTGACGCTGGAATGGATCGACGCCACGCCGTTGTCGGACCGGGCCCGGCTCGTCGCCAAGGGCTTCGACCTGCCGCAGCTCGGGCGCACGGTGCTGCAGACCTTTCTCCGCCACGCGCTGCGCGACGGCTACTTCCATGCCGACATGCATCCGGGCAATTTGTTCGTCGACGATGAGCGGCGGCTGATTGCGGTCGACTTCGGCATCATGGGCCGGCTCGGCGTCAAGGAGCGGCTGTATCTGGCCGAAATCCTCCACGGCTTTATCACGCGCAATTATCATCGCACCGCCGAAGTGCATTTCGAGGCCGGTTACGTGCCGTCGATCCATTCGGTCGAAAGCTTCGCGCAGGCGATCCGCGCCATCGGCGAGCCCATTCACAACCGCACCGCCGAAGACATTTCGATGGCGCGACTGTTGACGCTCTTGTTCGAGGTGACTGGGCTTTTCGACATGCGCACCCGGCCGGAGCTGTTGTTGCTGCAAAAGACCATGGTGGTGGTCGAGGGGGTGGCGCGCTCGCTCGATCCCAAGCTCGACATGTGGTCGACCGCCGGACCCGTCGTGCGCGAATGGATGACCCGCAATCTCGGCCCAGTTGGGAAACTTGAGGCCGTAGCCGAAGGCGCTGGCGAGATCGGCCGTTTGGCCAGCGATCTACCGAGGCTGCTGATGCGTGGGGCCAGTCTCCTTGAGCATTTCCATCACCGTGCGCACGGTGGTGTGACGCTGTCGTCGGAAACCATCGCCGAACTCACCAGAGCGGAGGCGCGCCGCAATCGCTGGGGCGTACTGGCCCAGTGGGCGATTGCGCTGATGCTGCTCTGGATCGTCATATTGCTGCTGCGATGATTGCATTGATTGCAATGATATCGACGCTATGCTAGATGGTTCGGCAATTGGGAAGACGTGGTGCCAGAGCCAGGGCCAGACCGCATGGCGAGTCTCACCGTTCGGCAGCTCGAAGACCGCCTGAAGCAGCTTTTGCGGCTGCGCGCCGCCCGGCACGGCCGGTCCATGGAAGATGAGGTGCGTGTCATCCTCCGCCAGGCCGCGGAGGAGACCGGCCGCGAGGCGCTCGATCTGATTGATCCGCCAAACCCGCCGGCGGCGCCATCGGTGCGGCCGGCGCGCGCCGCCACGGTCGAACAAAAACGCGTCTTGCTCATCATCGGCGGTGGCATCGCGGCTTATAAATCGCTCGACCTGATCCGGCGGCTGCAGGATCGCGGGGCACGGGTGCGCTGCATTCTGACGGCAGCGGCGGCGCATTTCGTCACGCCGCTGGCGGTAGGCGCGCTCGCAGGCGAGCGCGCCTACACCGATCTGTTCGATGCTCAGAGCGAATTCGATGTCGGACACATTCGCATGGCGCGCGAGACCGACTTGATCGTCGTCGCGCCGGCGACCGCGGACCTGATCGCCAAAATCGCAACCGGGCTCGCCGACGATCTGGCGACCGCCGTGTTGCTTGCGACCGACAAGCCGATCCTGCTCGCGCCGGCCATGAACCCGCACATGTGGGCGGCGAAAGCGACGCAACGCAATCTGGCGCGATTGCGCCAGGATGGCATTGCGTTCATCGGACCCAATGCGGGCGAGATGGCAGAGCGCGGTGAGGCCGGCGTCGGCCGTATGGCCGAGCCGCTCGAGATCGCGGCCACCACGGACGCGATGCTGCGCAGCGAAGGACGGCTTGCGGGTAAACGCGTCCTGATCACGTCGGGGCCGACCAGCGAACCGCTTGATCCGGTGCGCGTGCTTGCCAATCGCTCGTCGGGCAAGCAGGGCCACGCCATCGCGGCGGCGGCCGCCGCCGCCGGCGCGCAGGTCGTGCTGATCAGCGGCCCGGTCAATTTGCCGGATCCGCCGGGCGTCTCGGTCGTGCATGTCGAGACCGCGCGCGAGATGCTGGCGGCGGTGGAAAAAGCGTTACCGGTCGATGTGGCGGTTTTTGCCGCCGCCGTCGCCGATTGGCGGCCGCAACAAGCGAGCGCCAGCAAGATCAAGAAGCGTGGCCAACCGCCGACCATCGCGCTCGTGGAGAATCCCGACATTCTGGCCACCATCGCGCAGCGCAAATCCGGCAGGCCGCGGCTGGTCGTCGGGTTCGCTGCCGAGACCGACAACGTCATCGCCAATGCCAAAGCGAAGCTCGCCCGCAAGGGCTGTGACTGGGTGGTCGCCAACGATGTTTCGCCGGCGACCGGCATCATGGGCGGCGACAGCAACACCGTTCATCTGGTCACCGCCGACGCGGTGGAAGACTGGCCGCCGCAATCCAAGGACGGCGTTGCGCGGGCACTGGTGGCGCGTATCGCCGCCGCGTTCGAGGGGGAGGCGCGGTGAGTAGCGACCGACGCGTCGAAGTACGCATCGTGCGGCTTGCGCACGGCGCGGATTTGCCCTTACCGCAATACCAAAGTGCTCACGCCGCCGGCCTCGATCTTTTCGCGGCGGTACCGGCCGAGTCTGCGGTCGTGATCCCGCCTGGGGGACGCGCGCTCATACCAACCGGAATAGCGATCGCGCTGCCGCAAGGTTACGAAGGTCAGGTGCGACCGCGCTCCGGTCTTGCGGCGCGTCACGGTATCACTGTGCTCAATGCGCCCGGCACGGTCGATGCCGACTACCGCGGCGAGATTCAAGTCGTGCTGGCGAATTTGGGCAGCGAGCCGTTCGCGGTGAGCCGTGGGACGCGGATCGCGCAGCTCATTATCGCTCCCGTGCAACAGGTTACGCTCGTGGAAACTGTTACGCTCGATTCCACCGCGCGCGGGCAGGGCGGATTCGGATCGACCGGAACAAACTAAGAAGAGCCGCATTCGCGACGTTATCGCGTTTCGCCGCGAACTATTTCGCGATCCGGACGTTTTCTATTTGCTCATGTCGTTACTCCCGCGCAAAGGACTTCTCGCAATCGCCGCCGTCGTCGATGTGGCGTTGCAAACGGATGGGCGGCCGGTCTCCGCCAAAACGCTGGCGACGCGCCATGGCCTGCCGCCGCGCCATCTGGAATCCATGCTGCAATCTTTGGTCCGCGACGGCATCCTCAAGGGCATCCGCGGTCCGCACGGCGGCTACGAGCTTGCGCGCGAGCGCCAAGGCGTAACCGCAAACGATATTTTGCGTGCCGCCGGCACGGTCGACGACGTGGTGGAGGAGCCGAATTCCGAGCTCGTCTCCAAAGTCGTGCTGCCGGTATTGTCGGCCGCCGAGCGGGCGTTCGGGCTTGCGCTCAGCCAAATCAATTTGGACGACATGACGCGCCACGCCGAGCGCCTCAACGGCAGCGGCGAGCACAAGAACCTGATCTAAAACGGCGCCGGCATCACGTTCACGATCTGGACTCTTTCCGCGCGATTCCCCTTGAGAGTAAAGTCGAGCAATTCGCGGTTTGCACGCGATGGACCCGCTGGCGAGGGCGGTGGCGGCCAGCAGAGGCGAAGGGGCATGCCGGACACGACCCGGAGCTGCGGGGCTCGTCCGTGGTTGGGCGGATTCACAGGGGCTGTGGTGTCGTGCACGGCCGCAGTACCGGCTTGGGCCGAGCCGCCGCCGAAGCTTGTCCTGCACGAATTCATCCAGGGGGCGACCCGCAGCATCGATAGGCATGAGGTGGCGGCTTTCGTTTTGTTCGCCGGCCTTCTGTTGTTTGCGGTGGTCACAGCGATTTTGCTGCTGCGCACGCGCGGCCGTCTCGGCCGATTGGAAGCGTCCGCCCATGATGACATCGCTGCGCTGCGCAGCGATCTCGATCGCGCCAATGCGCTCCTGCTTTCCGAACCGCAGGTCATGGTCGATTGGCAGGCCGCATCCGACGAGCCGACCATCGAGGGCGATCCGGCGCTGGTCGGCGCCGCGGCTCCGCATCGCGTGCTCGCCTTCGGCAGCTGGCTCGATCCGCAGCGCGCCGCCGCCATGGAGCAGGCGGTTGAAGCATTGCGCACCCGCGGTGAGCCATTTTCGATGGCCTTCACCACGCTCGCGGGGCGCCCGATCGAAGCCCAGGGCCGGGCCATCGCCGGACGTGCCGTGCTTCGCCTCAAGGATGCGAGCGGCGTCAAGCGCGAGCTGCTGGCGCTCGCCGACCGGCACGAGCGGCTGCTCAACGAAGTGGCTTCGCTGCGCGCCTTGATCGAGGAGCTGCCGTCGCCGGTCTGGACGCGCGATGCGACCGGGCATCTGACTTACGTCAACGCCGCCTACGCCCGCGCGGTCGAAGCGCGCGATGCCGCTGATGCGGTCGAGCGAAATCTTGAGCTTCTCGACCGCGCGGCGCGGGACAATATCGCGCGCGCGCGCGCCCAGGCCGGCGGTTACGCGGGCCGGCTTCCGGCCATCGTCGCCGGCGCCCGGCGCAGCTTCGATGTGCTCGATTTCCGCACCGACACCGGCAGCGCTGGCCTCGGTATCGATGCAACCGAAGCTGAGAGCATGCGAGGCGCTTTGGCGCGATTGACCGACGCCCATCGCCGCGTGCTCGATCAGCTCTCGACCGGCGTCGCCATGTTCGACGCCGGCCAGAAGCTCACATTTTATAATGCCGCCTACGCGGCGCTGTGGAATCTCGACACCGCCTATCTCGACCAACAGCCGACCGATCAGGCCCTGCTCGACACCTTGCGCACCGCGCGCAAGCTGCCCGAGGAGCAGGATTACCGGCAATGGCGGCTAGAGCTTCACGCCGCTTATAGGGCGCTCGAAGCCAAGGATCACACCTGGCATCTGCCCGATGGGCGAACGCTGCGCGTCGTCACCACGCCAAATCCGGACGGCGGCGTGACTTATTTGTTCGACGACGTGACCGAACGGCTCGATCTGGCGCGACGCTTCCAGGAGCTGATCCGTGTGCAGGGCGAAACGCTCGACAATCTTGCCGAGGGCGTCGCCGTGTTCGGCAGCGACGGCCGGCTGCGGCTTGCCAATTCGGCGTTCAGTCGGATGTGGAATCTGTCGCCGCAAAGCCTGAGCGAGCGGCCGCATATCGAAGCGGTCTCGGCCATGTGCCAGCCGTTGCATGGCGATCACGCGATCTGGCAAGCGCTGCGCGATGCGGTGACCGCGATGGACAATCGCGAACCGATATCGCAACGGCTCGAACGGCGCGACGGCATGGTGGTCGATTGCGCCACCGTGCCGCTGCCCGACGGCGCCACGCTGGTCGCTTTCCACGACGTGACCGATTCAGTGAACGTCGAGCGGGCGCTGCGTGAGCGCAACGAAGCGCTCGAAGATGCCGACAAGATCAAGATCGATTTCGTTCATCACGTATCGTACGAATTGCGCTCGCCGCTCACCAACATCATCGGCTTCGTCCATCTCCTGGCCGATCCGTCTACCGGACCGCTCGCGGCGAAGCAGCGTGAATATCTCGACTACATCACGGTCTCGACCAATACGCTCCTGGCCCTGATCAACAACATTCTCGATCTCGCCACCATCGACGCCGGGCGCATGCAGCTCAATCTCGGGGCAGTCGACATCCGCCAGACCATGGCGGCCGCGGCCGAAGGCGTGCAGGACCGCCTGGTGAGCGGAGATCTCGCTCTCGATCTTGTCGCGCCCGACGACATCGGCAGTTTCGTCGCCGACGAGCGCCGCGTGCGCCAAATCCTGTTCAATCTGCTCGCCAACGCCGTGAGCTTCTCGCCGCCGGGTGGCGCCGTGAGGCTGCTCGCCGAGCGGCGCGCCGGCGCGGTCGTCTTCTCGGTCACCGACCGCGGCCCGGGTATCCCCTCCGACATGCTGGAACGCGTCTTCGACTGGTTCGAGACCAATTCGCTTGGCTCGCATCACCGCGGCACCGGCATTGGACTGTCGCTGGTGCGCTCCTTCGTCGAATTGCACGGTGGAACCGTTGAGATCGCTTCCGTCGTCGGCCAGGGCACCACCGTAACGTGCACCTTTCCGCTCGGTGAAGCTGCCAGAATGAGCGCGGCGTGAAGTGCTCCCGATCGAGTTAAATCGGAAATCGATTTCGACCCGTGCGCTGTCGCGTGGTCTTTTCAGAAAACCGGCTTTTACTTTCCGTGCATAGTCCAACGGACGCGATGCAATCTCATGCCGGGTAGGCGCTCACGCCATTGTCTAAGGCGCGCGTGTCATGGACCGCGGCATTGTTCACGTCATTTCATCGTCACATAAAGCAAACGTCGGGATCGTAAGCGTGGACAGGCCGCTCAATGTCGGCGGACACGCGCCTGGACAATGACGATGTCCGTATAAACATTGTCTAGGGCGATAAATCGCGATATGCAATCATGACGGGTGGGCCGAGTTCGGCGAGTTTCGGGGGAGAATCATTTCAGATGTTCTTGAGATCAGCGATCATCATTGGCGTCTTGACATACGCTTGCGCGGCCGCTTCGGCAGACACGGTCACGACTGAAACGTCCGCCGACCCTTCCCAATCCTCCAACTCCATGGAGCAGCCGGCGGTAGGTGACCATTGGACTTACGAAATCCGCGATGAGCTCACCGGTTTGCTGAAGGCCACGACCACAAACACCATAACCGAGATAACGCCAACCGATATCGCCGTCCGCCTCGAATGGCCCGGCAAGCCGCATGGCTATATTCTGTTTGATCGCTCGTGGAGCATGAAGGATAACGGCGGCACCTGGAAGTTTTCTCCTAACGATGGGACAGGCATCAAGGAGCCCCTCAAGGTCGGAAATCAATGGAGCTTTCAGAGCGACGACAGCGATACCCAGCACGGCACTTTCTTTAAGCGGTCCGGCAAATCGAAAGTCGTGGCTGCTGAGACAGTGACGACCAGCGCAGGTACGTTCGAAACGTTCAAGATCGAGACCGCGATCGTCATCAAGCTCACCAATGACGCCACCAAAAAGTACAAATCCAATACAACGACATGGTACGCTCCATCGATCAATCATTGGGTGAAGCGGACGACAAAGTTTTTGTTTGATGGACGCACCACTGAGAATACATCCACCGTTCTCGTGGAATACGGCAGGCGCTAAAGCGCCCAACCTAATTTCAAGAACTGCGATTTTTTTTGAGGAACAACAACGTGAATTTCTCGCATTTCACTTATTGGCGCGGCGTAACCGTAGCCGTGGCGCTCCTTGGTTGTTGCGCCGGCGCTTCGGCGGAAAATCCCTCTAGTCCTGCGGAGGTCGCCGCGCCGCCTTCGGTGGAAATGCGCGAGCCCCAGCCCGGAGATCATTGGGTCTACCGGGTAAAGGATGAAATATCCGGCGCTGTAAAACGCACCCGGACAGATACGATCACGGAAGTGACGCCGAATGAAATTACCGTCCGCATCCAGGCTTCGGATCGGGATAGTCCGAACGTTATCCTCTATGACGGCGCATGGAACATCAAACAGGAGTTCCCTTTCAAGTATTCGCCGCACGACGGTAACGGCGTGCAACTTCCGCTGAAGGTCGGTGCCGCTTGGAAGTCCTCGGTCGACATAATCAATACCAAGGAAGGAATGACATTTAAGTAAGCGCACCGGCGCGTCAAAGGTTGTTGGGGAGGAAACCATTTCCACGCCGGCGGGAACTTTCGACACCTTCGTTGTCGAGACGACCGCCACGAGCAAAAACGCGCAAGATCCCACGCTGGTCAATCAAATCTCGATGCGGACCTGGTTTTGTCCAAGCATCAACCATTGGGTCAAACGCACCGCCGAGCGTAAGCGCTGGGGGCATGTTACAGACAGTATCAGCTTCGAATTAATCGATTACGGCCGCAAGAAACAATAAGCCGAGGTAGGGTCTGTCTTCGCTCGCTTGCCAGGGGCCTGCGTTGGATTAGCCACCGGGCGAACGCAAACATCCAACCAATTCTTGGCGACGTTGATGCCGACCGCGATGGCGCGCAGCGCGTCGCTTGGCAATTCTCCTGCTCCCGCGGGGGGCTTGAAACAACGCTTGCTCAGCGCCACTCGCGCACGTCGACGAAGTGGCCGGCGATGGCGGCCGCCGCCGCCATGGCGGGCGACACCAGATGGGTGCGGCCCTTGTAGCCTTGCCGGCCTTCGAAATTGCGGTTCGAGGTGGAGGCGCAGCGCTGGCCCGGCGAAAGCTTGTCGGGATTCATGGCGAGGCACATCGAGCAGCCGGGCTCGCGCCATTCGAAGCCGGCCTTGAGGAAGATCTTGTCCAGACCTTCGGCCTCGGCCTGCTCCTTCACGAGGCCGGAGCCGGGCACGATCATGGCGCTGACGCTCTCATGCACCTTCTTGCCATCGATCACCAGGGCTGCGGCGCGCAAATCCTCGATGCGGCCGTTGGTGCAGGAGCCGATGAATACGCGGTCGATGGCGATATCGGAAACCCTTTCGCCGCCCTTGAGGCCCATATAGGCGAGCGAGCGTTCGGCCGCTTCGCGCTTGTTCGCCTCGGTAATGTCTTCCAGACGCGGCACGCGCCCGGTCACCGACACGACCTGTTCGGGATTCGTGCCCCAGGTGACGAGCGGCGGCAGCTTTGCCGCATCGAGCTTGAGCTCGCGGTCGAAATGGGCGCCGTCGTCGGAGCGCAAGGTCTCCCAATAGCGCATGGCTTCGTCCCAGGCTTTGCTCTTGGGCGAGCGCGGGCGATCCTTGAGATAGGCGTAAGCCTTCTCGTCCGGCGCGATGAAGCCTGCCTTGGCGCCGGCCTCGACCGACATGTTGCAGACGGTCATGCGGCCTTCCATCGACAGCGTGCGGATCGCCTCGCCGGCATATTCCAGCGCGTAGCCGGTTCCGCCAGCGGTGCCGATCTCGCCGATGATGGCGAGGATGATGTCCTTGGCGGTGACGCCGTCCGGCAGCTTGCCGTCGACCACCACGCGCATGTTCTTCGATTTCTTCTGGATCAGCGTCTGCGTCGCCAGCACGTGCTCGACTTCCGAGGTGCCGATGCCGTAGGCGAGTGCGCCGAAGGCGCCGTGCGTGCCGGTGTGGCTGTCGCCGCACACGATGGTGGTGCCCGGCAGCGTGAAGCCCTGCTCGGGGCCGATGATGTGAACGATGCCCTGGCGCCTATCGAACTCGTTGAAATACTCCAGCTCGAAATGCTTGGCGTTCTCGGCCAGATAGGCAATCTGCTGCTCGCTTTCCGGGTCCGGATTCTTCAGCCGGCGATCGGTGGTCGGCACGTTGTGGTCGACCACGCACAGCGTTTTGTCCGGCGCGTGCACCTTGCGGCCCGAAAGGCGCAAGCCTTCGAACGCCTGCGGGCTCGTCACTTCGTGGACCAGATGCCGGTCGATATAGATCAGGCAGGTGCCGTCCGGCGCTTCGTCAACCAAATGGTCGGTCCACATCTTGTCGTAGAGCGTACTGGGCTTGGTGCTGTGGTTGGCCATTGCCGAAAAACTCCTCGCCGTCCCGCCGGCGGCAGAACCTTATATAGTCTCGAAACCGTCCTTTAGCGCCTTGAGCGCGCAAGGAAAAGAGCGAGATTGCAGTCGCCTGCGCCGGCGCATGCCAACCTGACTGCAACAAGGAAAAGGCCGCCCGGGATGGTGTCCGAGGCGGCCTTGCAAAACCGATCGCGCGTCGCCGAGCCGCCAAAAAGACGGCGCGATTACTTCGCTGCTTTCGCGGCTTTTCTGCTGGCGGCCGCGGCCTGTGCGGCTTCGCTGTGATCCTGCCGCTCGACGATACGCGCCGACTTGCCGCGCAGTCCGCGCAGATAATAGAGCTTGGCGCGGCGCACCTGGCCGCGGCGCACGACCTTGATCGAGTTCGATCATCGGCGAGTAAAGCGGAAACACGCGCTCGACGCCTTCGCCGTACGAGATCTTGCGCACGGTGAAATTCTCGTTGAGGCCGGCACCGGCGCGGCCGATGCACACGCCCTCATAGGCTTGCACGCGGGAGCGCTCGCCTTCGACGATCTTGACGTTGACGATAACCGTGTCGCCCGGCTGGAACTCGGGAATTTCCTTCCCGGCTGTCAGCTTCGCCACTTGTTCGTCTTCGATTTGCTTCAACAGGTTCATGGCGAATTCTCCATCGGCGGCGCGCTCGAAAAGGCGCGGTGACCGGCCAGGACTGATCGGGTTGGGCGAGCTTCTACGCTACCGGACGGGATTTGTCACGTGCTGGTCACGCATGGTTATCGCGATTTTACCGGGCCCGGGCGCGACGTCGCGTAGCGCTCCCAAAGGTCCGGCCGGCGCTCTCTGGTCAGCCGTTCCGCCTCCGATCGCCGCCAGGCTGCGATTTTGGCGTGGTCGCCGGAGAGCAGCACCTCCGGGATCGGCCGGCCCTCCCAGAGCTGCGGGCGGGTATAGTGTGGGTATTCGAGTAGGCCGCCGGCAAAGCTTTCCTCGGCGCCGGAAGCCGCCGCCCCCATGACGCCGGGCAACAGCCGCACGCAGGCGTCGATCAGCGCCATGGCGGCGATTTCGCCACCGGACAGCACGTAATCGCCGATCGAGACCTCCTCCAGAGCACGCCCGGCGATGACCCGCTCGTCGATGCCCTCGAAGCGGCCGCAGACCAGCAAAACGCCAGCCCCGCCGGCCAGGGCTTCGACGCGGCTTTGGGTTAACGCGGTTCCCCGGGGCGACAGCAGGAGCCGCGGCCGCTCGTCGGCCCCGAGCGCGTCGATGGCGCGGGCGAGCACATCCGCCTTCATCACCATGCCGGGGCCGCCACCGGCCGGCGTATCATCGACGCTGCGATGCTTGTCGGCGGCGAAGGTGCGGATGTCGGCGACCTCCAGCGACCAGGTGCCGGCCGCCAGCGCCTTGCCGGCAAGGCTCGCGCTCAACGGCCCGGGAAAGATGTCGGGGAAGATGGTGAGAACGCTCGTCCGCCACATGGTCAGCTCGCCTCCGCGCGCAATTCCGTGCGGATGCGGGCCATGATCTTGCCGAGCTTGTTCAGGCCGGCTCCGTCGCCGCCGATGCCCCAATAGCTGTCGGCCGGATTGGCTTCGGCAATGTCTTCCGCGCCGGTCGCCAGCAGCATCGCCTTGAGCGCGGGATGGAGCTCGAATTTGCGCCGCACCGCGCGATACATAACGGCGTCCTTGATGGCATCCCAATCCGGCCGGATCGCGCTCTTGTTCGCACCCGCAAGCGTCTTGGCGATGATCGGTTGCGCGGCCTGCCGGATCAATTCCTGCAAGTGCAGGTCGGTAAACTTCTGCGCCTGATAGTAATTCTCCACCGTGGGCCACCAGGCGCCGTCGAGATTGATGCCGAACGGCGCGAAATTAGAGAACTCGCCGTGCGTTTCCGACTGGGAGAAGAACTGGATGACCATGGCGGCGGTCTCTGGCGGCGACCTCTCGGCCGTCTCTCTGTTGTCGCATGTCGTTTTCGAAAAACCGGATGCCACCCATCGGGTCAAGCCCGAGGGTATGCTTTTCCGGGAGATGCTTTAGCGGCGCTCAATGCGCCTTGAACATGCCGTCCGGCGGATCGAAGACGATTTTGCCCGCGGCGATATCGACCTCGGGCACATGCGTAGCGTCGAACGGCACCAACTCGGTCTTGCCGCCGTTCTGCGGCCGCACCTCGATCAGGTCGCCGGCGCCGAAATTGAAAATCGCGATGACGGTGCCGAAGACATTTCCGCTTTGATCGACGGCGGCGAGGCCGACGAGGTCGGCGTGATAAAACTCGTCTGGATCGTCGGTCTGCGGCAACCGCTCGCGCGGCACGTAAAGTTTCACATTGGTCAGCGCGCTCGCCGCGTCACGGTCGCGAATGCCGGCAAGCCGGGCGACGAAATGATCCTTCGCCGGCCGCAGCTTTTCGATTTCGATAGGCCGCCCGTCTTCGGTCTCGAGCGGCCCGTAGTCGGCGATCGAGGCCGGATCGGACGTGAACGAGCGCAGCCGCACTTCGCCGCGCACGCCATGCGCGGCGCCGATCTGGCCGAGACAAACGCGAGCTCCGGAGGTGCGCGCGACGCTCGCCGACATGATGGGTCCTTAGGCTGCCGGAGCAGCCGCGCCGCCGGCCTTGGCGGCTTCGGCGCGCGCCTTGCGCTCTTTGCGCGGGATCGCCTTTTCGGGATTGTTGCGCTTCTCGCGCTTGGCAATGCCAGCGGCATCGAGGAAACGCATCACGCGGTCCGAAGGCTGCGCGCCCTTGGTCATCCAATCCTTGACCTTGTCGAGATCGAGCCGCAGCCGGTCGGTCTTGTCCTTGGGCAACAGCGGATTGAAATAGCCGAGGCGCTCGATGAAACGGCCATCGCGCGGGCTGCGGCTGTCGGCAACGACAATGTGGTAGAACGGCCGCTTCTTGGTTCCGGCGCGGGCCATACGGATCGTCAGCATCTACTCAAGTCCTTCTGTTAGATCTCAGTGTTTTTCGGTGACAAGAACGCGGCCTTTGGCGCCAACGGCGGTTTCGCCGTTTTCCTTGCGGATGCGGCCGCGCAGATCGATGATCTCGCCGTCGCGGCGAGAGTTTTTCTTTACCGAGACGACGAGCCATTCCAGCGTGATCGTCTCGTCGGCGTAGACCGGGCGCTGAAAGCGGACCCAGAATTCAAGTCCCAGCATCGCCCCGCGCTTGCCGAAATGCTCTGCGGTCAGCGCTAGCAGATGGGCGGTCGTTTGCGGTCCACTGGCGAGTAGCCGGCCGAACCGGGATGCGGCGGCATATTCGGCGTCGTGATGCACCGGATTGGTATCGCCAACCGCATACGCGAACGCGCTGACGGCACCCGGCTCGAGTGACACCGTCGCGGAAAAGCGCTCGTGCGGGTGGGTGGAGATCATTTCTTTTTTCCAGAGTCCGGGAAATCCGGGCGGCAGGCCGCCGGGCAGTTTGGGGCCAAGACCTGGAAGTCCACCTGGAAGCCCGCCTGGAAGTCCCCCCGGCAAACCGCCGGGAAGTCCGCCTGGCAAGCCCGGCAAACCACCGGGCAATCCGCCCGGCATCTTCTCGGCGAGTTTTGCCATCTGCTCGGGGCTTGGCATGCCGCCGGCGAGACCGCCGAGGCCAAGCATGTTGGCAATCCCCGCCATCGGTCCGCGCTTGGTGCCCATCGCCTTCATCACGTCAGCCATGGTGCGGTGCATTTTCAGCAGGCGATTGATGTCCTCGGGCTTGGTGCCCGATCCGGCAGCGATGCGACGCTTGCGGCTCGCTTTGAGGATGTCGGGATTGCGCCGCTCGGCCGGCGTCATCGAGTCGATGATCGCCATCTGTCGCTTGAGCACGCTTTCATCGAGATTGCGGTCGGCGAGCTGATTTTTGATCTTGCCCATGCCGGGCAGCATGGTCATCAGCCCGCTCATGCCGCCGAGCTTTTGCATCTGCGTGAGCTGCGCGCGCAAATCGGCGAGATCGAAGGCGCCCTTCCGCATCTTCTCGGCAACGCGCGCGGCTTGCTCGGCATCGATGGTGGTGGCGGCCTTCTCGACCAGCGCGACGATATCGCCCATGCCGAGAATGCGGCCGGCGATGCGGGCCGGATCGAAATCTTCGAGCGCCTCGAGCTTTTCGCCGGTGCCGATCAGCTTGATCGGCTTGCCGGTGACCGAGCGCATCGACAACGCGGCGCCGCCTCGGCCATCGCCGTCGATGCGGGTAAGAACGATGCCGGTGAGCCCGACGCGCTCATTGAAGCTGCGGGCGAGATTGACCGCGTCCTGGCCGGTCAGCGCGTCGGCGACGAGCAGCACCTCGTGGGGCGACGCGGCGCGGCGCACCTCGGCGGCCTCGTTCATCATCGCTTCGTCGAGCGTGATGCGGCCCGCGGTGTCGAGCAGGACCACGTCGTAGCCGCCCAGCCGCCCGGCCTGCAGCGCGCGGTTGGCGATCTGCACCGGCGTCTGGCCGGCGACGATCGGCAGCGTGTCGATGCCGACCTGCCGGCCGAGTACCGCAAGCTGCTCCATGGCGGCGGGGCGGCGGGTGTCGAGCGAAGCCATCAGGGTCTTGCGCTTTTGCGTCTCCGCGAGGCGCTTGGCCAATTTCGCCGTGGTGGTGGTTTTGCCCGAGCCCTGCAGGCCGACCATCATGATGGCGACCGGCGGTGCTGCGTTGAGATCGATCGGCTGCGCGGTCGAGCCCAAGGTCTCGACCAATTGATCGTGCACGATCTTCACGACCATTTGGCCGGGCGTGACCGATTTGATCACTTCGACGCCGACGGCACGCTTCTTGACCTCGTCGGCGAAGGCGCGCGCGACATCGAGCGCGACGTCGGCTTCGACCAGTGCGCGCCGCACTTCCTGCAACGCGGCGTCGACATCGCCTTCCGACAGCGCACCGCGCCGGGTCAGGCGGTCGAGGACCGCATTCAAACGCTCGGAAAGGCTGTCGAACATCCTTTGCCCTTTTCTCGTCATGCCCGGGCTTGACCCGGGCATCCTTGCGGCACATCCGCTGCATGGATTGCCGGATCAAGTCCGGCAACGACAAATAGCGCCCGAGGGCGCATCGCGCTGTCGGGCGGTTGCCTCCGGCCTCATGGACCGGTCGGCGGTTCATTAACTTCAGTCTCTTGCGAGAGCGCCGGCAAAATAGGTGTGACGCGCCCGCCCGTCAACCGTGGCGTTATGCCCGTCCCGGCAAGCCGCGCCGATCGATATAATTAGCGGTAAATGTCCCGCTATTATTCCGGTCCGGTCTCCGATCATTTCGACGGCGAGCGTTTTTTTGATCCCCAAGGCGCGCCGCCGAGGGACCGCCCGGACTTGCGCCGCTGGCTGGTCGATCGCTATTGGCGCGGCACACGGGCGAAGTGGCCGGCCTGGGCGCCATCACCCTATGTGGATCGCCCGCCACCGCGCGTCGCGGGCAACGATTACCGGGTTTGTTATGTCGGGCACGCGAGCTTTCTGGTTCAAAGCGCGGGTCTCAACATTCTGCTCGATCCGGTCTGGTCGACGCGCCCCTCGCCGTTCCGGCATGTCGGGCCGAAACGGGTGAACGATCCCGGCATCGCCTTTGCCGACTTGCCGCCGATCGATATCGTTCTCGTCTCCCACGCGCATTACGATCATCTCGACGTAACGACGCTGTCGCGGCTTGCGTCCGCGCATCGCGCGCGCGTTATCACGCCACTCGGCAACGATACGATCATGCGCGCGCACGACAAGAAGATCGCGGCCGAAGCTTATGACTGGCACGATCGTGTCGTCATCGGCCGGAACGCCACGGTGACGCTCGTTCCGACACGGCATTGGTCGGCGCGCAATCTCTCTGACCGCAATATGGCGCTGTGGGCCTCGTTCGTGATCGAAACCGCCGCGGGCCGTATCTATTTCGTCGGCGATTCGAGCTACGGCGACGGCGGCCATTTCCGC
The DNA here is from genome assembly GCA_963818155.1 of uncultured Alphaproteobacteria bacterium. Classification (GTDB taxonomy): domain Bacteria; phylum Pseudomonadota; class Alphaproteobacteria; order Rhizobiales; family Xanthobacteraceae; genus BOG-931. The sequence continues at coordinate 316,407 of CAWFRC010000007.1, read as the reverse complement.
GACGTGCGCGAGCGCCACGGCCCGTTGCGGCTCGTCCTTTTGCCTATCGGCGCCTACGAGCCGCGCTGGTTCATGGCCGACCAGCACATGAACCCGGCGGAAGCGGTCAAAGCGTTCGGCGATTGCGGTGCCGAGCATGCGCTCGGGCATCACTACGGCACGTTCCAACTCACGGACGAAGGAATCGACGCGCCGCTGGTGGCGCTGGCCGAGGCGCTGCGGGAAGCAAACATTGCCTCGGAACGCTTTCGCGCGCTGCAACCCGGACAGGTGTGGACAGCAGCAAATAGCGAACAGCAATCATAGCGCGAAAGATGGTTCCGCCGTTTGCGGTCTCGCCGCTCGCTATTTGACCAGCACGTACACGTTGACGACCAAGTGATCTTCGTCGGCCGTCAGCGGATCGGTGAGATATTGCTCGATGAACATGTCCTTGGCTTCGAGCTTATGCTCGTCGAGATAATTGGTGATCGCCTCGTAGGTGTTGTCGAGACCGTCGTACGAGCCGCGATGAATGAATTTCAGCGCATGGCCTTCCGGTGACGTGCCCACACCGATTTCGCCCTTGGGTGGGGTTTTCGGCGGCTCCGCAACCGGAATGGCGGCCTGGAACTGGAAGCCGGTATCGTCGGTGGCGGTGAAGATCGTCATGGTCTGGCCGTCGATCTTGAGGCCTTCCTTGGCGATATAGGCTTTGAGGGTCTTGAAGGAATTGGTGATCGTCTCGAAGGCGTTGTCCCAGGTGCCGGTGCCTTTGATGTAGACGATCGGCTTTGCGGTCAGCGTGGCGTCTTCGCCGAAAGGATCGCCGGGCTGGCTGGGAGCGGCCGGAGCCGGTTGTGCGGCATCGGGCTTTGCCGGCGCGGCCGGCGGCGATTGCGCGGGGCTTTCGGCCCGGGCCGGCTGCGCTCCGGCGGCGGCAAAAATGGCAGCGGCCAGGGTGGCAGCGAGCGCAAGGCGTAGGAACATCCGGATTCTCCCCAGGTCACGTGTAGCACAGCCGCCAGATGGTATGACTCTTCCCCTATCCGTCATCCCGCTGCTAGCGTTTTGTTCGCGCATCATCCGTGCGAAAAACCCGGCCCCGGGATCAACTCCGCGGCAGGCTTCCGGGATCATGCGCGAACGGCCGTCGCCCCCATCCATCGTCCTACTGGCGTAGGCAATGCAAGTCCTCATATAAGTCCGGCACATTCGGGCATTATCATGGGCGCGCTGACCAATCGCGACTACGTCAAGATGAACGGCCTCGGCAACGAGATCGTCGTCGTGGATTTACGCCACGATGCGCTGCCAATCATCGCGGAGGAAGCGCGCGCCGCCGCGCGGCAGGAACCTTACGACCAGCTGATGGCGCTCTATCCGGCCCGCGACGGCAGCGATGCGTTCGTCCGGATTTACAACAATGATGGATCGGAGGCGGGCGCCTGCGGCAATGGCATGCGCTGCGTCGCCTCGCTGGTCGGTGCCGAAACCGGCACGGCGCAGTTGAGTTTCGAAACGTCCACCCGCGTGATCGCGTGCTGGCGCGGGGCGGATGGATTGTTCACGGTCGATATGGGCGTGCCGCGGCTGCGCTGGGATGAAATTCCCCTGGCCGTCCCGATGCCCGATACGGGCGCGATCGATCTGCAATACGGCCCACCGGACGCGCCGATTCTGCGGGCGCCCGCGGTGGTGAGCATGGGCAATCCGCATGCGATCTTTTGGGTCGAGGATCCCCAGGCCTACGATTTGCGCCGGATCGGCCCCGACCTCGAGCACCACAAGCTTTTCCCGCAGCGAGCCAATATCACGCTTGCGGCGACGCCGGCACGCAACCGCATCGTCATCCGCACCTGGGAACGTGGCGCCGGCCTCACCAGGGCCTGCGGCTCGGCGGCGTGTGCCGCTACGGTCGCGGCGGCACGCCTCGACCGCACGGACCGAAAGGTCATCGTGACGTTGCCGGGCGGCGATCTTGCCATCGACTGGCGCGATCGCGACGAGCACGTGCTGATGACCGGCCCAGCCGAATACGAGCATCGCGGCCGTTTCGATGCGGCGCTGTTCGCCGCCGGCGTGGCGTCGGCATGAGCGTCGACGTCGTCACCTTCGGCTGCCGCCTTAACGCCGCCGAGTTCGGAAGTCATCCGCCGCGAGGCGGAGCGGGCCGGCTTGAGCGATACCGTCGTGGTCAATACGTGTGCGGTTACGGCGGAGGCGGTGCGTCAGGCCCGGCAGACCATCCGCGCACTGCGCCGCGAGCGGCCGTCGGCAAAGATCGTGGTCACCGGCTGCGCGGCGCAGACCGAGCCGCACACCTTCGCGGCGATGGCGGAAGCCGACCGCGTGCTCGGCAACAGCGAGAAGCTCAGCACCGAAGCGTGGGTGCGCACGCGCACCGATTTCGGCGTCGCCGACGCACCGAAAACGCTGGTCAACGACATCATGGCGGTGAAGGAAACCGCGCCGCATCTGATCGAGGCTTTTGCCGGCCGCGCGCGCGCCTTCGTGCAAGTGCAAAACGGCTGCGATCACCGCTGCACCTTCTGCATCATTCCCTATGGCCGCGGCAATTCGCGCTCGGTGCCGATGGGCGCGGTCGTTGCTGACGTGCGGCGGCTCGTTGCCAACGGCTTTGGCGAAGTCGTGCTCACCGGCGTCGATATCACCAGCTATGGGGCGGATCTGCCCGGCGCGCCAAAGCTCGGCGCGCTGGTCAAACAGATTTTCAAGCATGTGCCCGAGCTCAAGCGGCTGCGCTTGTCGTCGATCGATTCGATCGAGGCCGACCGTGACTTGATCGATGCATTCGCCGACGACGCGCGGCTGATGCCGCATCTGCATCTGTCGCTGCAAGCGGGTGACGATCTCATTCTCAAGCGCATGAAGCGCCGGCACTTGCGCAACGATGCGATAGCGTTTTGCAGCGAGCTGCGGCGGCTGCGCCCGGACATCGTGTTTGGTGCCGATATCATCGCCGGCTTTCCCACCGAGACCGAAGCGATGTTTCGCAACTCGCTGGCCTTGATCGAGGACTGCGGCCTTACCCATCTGCACGTCTTCCCGTTTTCGCCGCGGCCCGGAACGCCGGCCGCGCGCATGCCGCAGCTTGACCGCGCGATCGTGAAGGAGCGCGCCGCGCGCCTGCGCGAGCGCGGCGCGCAGGCGTTACGGTCGCATCTCGAAGCCGAAGTGGGGACGATGCGGCGCGTGCTGATGGAAACGGAAGCCCAAGGTCGCACGGAGCATTTTACGCAGGTGTCGCTCGCCGGCGCCGGAACGCCTGGTGCGTTCGTGGATGTGAAAATCGCTGGCCACGACGGCAGGCAATTGCTGGCGGCGTAAACTATTGCAACCGTGCTGTCCGCGATCCGGAGGTCGAGCTGCGCGCTTACGCTCAGCTGCGTTCGATGACGACGGCGGTCCCGTACGCCAGAACCTCGGTAATTCCGTCGGTTATCTCGTTCGCGTCGTACCGCATGCCGAGGACCGCGTTGGCGCCGAGTTCGGTCGCATGCTTAACCATCAGGTCATAGGCTTCCGAACGTGCTTGCTCGGCGAGGTCAGTAAAGATCGTGATATTGCCGCCAAAAAATGCCTGCAGACCGGCCCCGATATTTCCGATCGCGCTGCGCGAGCGCACTGTAATTCCACGGACAAGTCCCAGGTAACGAACCACGCGGTAGCCGATGACGTCATTCGTGGTCGTGACTAACATCTCTCTCTCCGATGATTTTCGATGAACTCCGTTCCTCCCCAATTCCATGCGGGAGGATTAAGTCGTCAGCGCTGCACCCGCACGCCGCTAGCGCCTCGCGCATGTGTGGCGGCACCGGCGCGGTCACGCGGACCGGCGGGCGATTTTTTGAGATCGGCACGACGATTTCACGCGCATGCAAATGCAGGATCGGCCCGCCGCTGCGCGGCGCGTTGCCGTAGATCGCGTCGCCGACGATCGGCCAACCCATCTCGGCGCAATGCACGCGTAATTGATGCGTGCGGCCGGTGATGGGTTCGAGTGCAAGCCACGTGTAATTCCCTTGGGGGAGGGAAGGCAGGGGGATCGGCAGGGCGGACGAGGTGTCGACGACGCCTGCAGCGAGCGGCGCGACCCCCACGCCTAGCCCCTCCCCACAAGGGGAACGGCCCGGAAAGGGAGGGGAATCACGCCCCATCACCGTCCACTTCGTTACTGCCGGCTGTCCGTTCGGATCGTGCTTCATCCACCAGCCGCGGGTTTCGTCGAGGCGGCCGAGCGGAAGCTCGATCGTCCCTTCGTCGGCGTCAGGCGCGCCTTCGACCATTGCCCAATAGGTCTTTTTCACCGCGCCGGATTTGAACAGCCGGCCGAGCAGCGCCAGCGCCTTGCGGTGGCGGCCGAGCACCAGGCACCCGGAGGTGCCGCGATCGAGCCGATGCGCGAGCGACGGCGCCCGCGGCAGCCCGAAGCGCAACGCGTCGAAATGATCCTCCAGGCTTTCGCCGCCCTTCGGGCCGCGGTGCACCGCAAAGCCCGTCGGTTTGTCGATCACCAACATCAGGCCATCGCGGTAGAGGAGTTGCGACACCATCTCCTGCGGGGTCATGTTGCCTACTTTAGTGGAACCGCTATCACGGGCGCAGCGTATGCCCTGGAAAAGTGGCGCCCGGTTTTCCGATAAGGACACGCGAAATGAAGGGCGAGAGCGGCATTGAAATGAGCGAAGACGAAAGCGCAAGCGAAACCAAGCGCGGCTTTTGGCGGCGCCTCACCGGCGGGCTCAAGCGCACGTCGTCGGCGCTGAGCACCGCCATTTCCGATTTGGTTACCAAGCGCAAGCTCGACGCCGAGACGATTTCCGAAATCAAAGATGTGCTGGTCCGTGCCGATCTCGGGCTCGACACGGCCGACCGCATTGGCGATGCGCTGATGCACGGCCGCCACGACAAGGCGATCTCGGCGGCCGAGGTCAATGCGGTGGTCGCCGCTGAGATCGAGAAGGTTCTCGAGCCGGTGGCGCTTCCGCTCGCGATCGATCCGGCGCAAAAACCGTTCGTCATTCTGGTGGCCGGTGTCAATGGCTCCGGCAAGACCACGACCATCGGCAAGCTGGCGTCGAAATTCCGCGCCGAGGGCCGCAAGGTGATGCTGGCCGCAGGCGACACCTTTCGCGCCGCCGCCATCGATCAGCTCAAGATCTGGGGCGAACGCGCCGGCGCCGAGGTGATCGCGCGGGAACCGGGCTCGGACGCTGCCGGTCTCGTGTTCGATGCCGTGCGCGCGGCGAAGGAGCGTGGCGTCGATGTGTTGTTGATTGACACCGCCGGCCGTTTGCAGAACCGCAGCGAATTGATGGACGAACTGCACAAGGTGGTGCGGGTGATGAAGAAGGTCGACGCCTCGGCGCCGCATGCGGTGTTGCTCGTGCTCGACGCCACGGTGGGGCAGAATGCGCTGTCGCAGGTGGAGATTTTCGGCAAGGTGGTCGGCGTCACCGGGCTGGTCATGACCAAACTCGACGGCACCGCGCGCGGCGGGATTCTGGTCGCCATCGCGGCGAAGTTCAAAATGCCGGTGCATTTCATCGGCGTTGGTGAAAGCGTCGACGATCTGGCGCCGTTCTCGGCGGGCGATTTCGCCCGGGCGATTGCGGGCGCGGAGGCCGCGGAGGCGTCATGACCGGGCTTGTCCCGGTCATCCCGATTGATTTTTCACGGGGTGTGCCAAGGTGTATCGGGATCGCCGGGTCAAGCCCGGCGATGACGGTGGAGAGGCAGCGAGGTTGAGCGGATCGGATCTCCGCGCTAAACACCCCCCCACATGACCGAAACTCAAAGCGCTAAAACGCAGGCCGCCGAGACTCAGGCCGCCAAGACACAAGCTGCCAAGCCGCAGCTCAACCCGCTGCTCAAGCTCGCCCTCGACCTCGGGCCGCTGGCGCTGTTTTTCTTTGCCAATTCGCGTTTCGACATTTTCGTCGCCACCGGCACCTTCATGGTCGCCGTGCTGGCGGCGTTGGCGGTGTCCTACGCCCTGACGCGGCATTTGCCGATCATGCCGGTGGTGACGGCGATCGTCGTGCTGGTCTTCGGCGGGCTGACGCTGATCCTGCACAACGATCTTTTCATCAAGATCAAGCCGACGATCATCTATGTGCTGTTCGGTGCGGTGCTGCTCGGCGGGCTTTTCTTCGGCAAGTCGTTCCTCGGCGTGGTGTTCGATTCGCTGTTCCATCTCACCGACGAAGGCTGGCGCAAGCTGACATTGCGCTGGGCGCTGTTCTTTTTCTTTCTCGCCATTCTCAACGAGATCGTCTGGCGCAACACGTCCACCAACATCTGGGTCGACTTCAAGGTGTTCGGCGTGATGCCGCTCACGCTCGTGTTCGGCGCGCTGCAATATCCGTTGCTGCAGAAATACGCCGCAGAACCCGGCGAGTGACGGCATGTGCCCCGGACGCGGTGCAGCGCGTAGCGCTGCGCCCGGGAAATGCGGAGGGACTACGAGCCCGCCGCGCCGAGCGCCTTCTCGATCTCCGGCTTGATCGTCGTCTCGAGATTCTCCGGCGTAATCGGCCCTACCAATTTATGGGCGATGCGGCCGTCGCGGCCGACGATGAAGGTTTCCGGCACACCGTAAACGCCCCACTCGATGGCGGCGCGGCCGCTGATGTCAGCTCCCGCGGCCGCGAATGGATCGCCGTAACGGCCGAGAAAGCGGCGGGCATTCTCCGCCTCGTCCTTGTAGTTGATGCCGACGATGCGCAGCCGCGGATTCTGTGCGAGCTGCATCAACAGCGGCGCCTCGTCATGGCACGGCACGCACCATGAAGCCCAGACGTTGAGCAGCGTCACCGCGCCTTTGAAGCTTGCAGGATCGATCCCCGGCACCGGCTTGCCGTCGCGCTCGAGGCCGGCGACCGGTGGCAGGGTTGTTTGCGGCGCCGGATGGCCGATCAGAGCCGAGGGAATGCGGGAAGGATCGCCGGCAAAGAGCCGGATCAGAAACAGTGCCACCACGGCGAGGAAAATCAGGAGCGGCAGCAGCACGATCAGGCGGCGCCGCGCGATGCCGGTGCGCTCGTTTGGTGCCGTGGTCACGCTTTTTCCTTCGCCCTTTGCTCGATCGATTCCGGCCGTGCTGCCGCCGAGCGACGCGCGATGCCGCGCCGTTCGAGGTCCGCAAGGCTGCGGCGTTGCGCGCGATAGTCGAGCATTACCCAGGCACACAAGCCGGCGACCACGATGGCGGCGACCGCATACGCCGCGATGATGAAACCCGTGTGAGCCGCCTCCGACATGGTCAGCTCGCCGCGCTCGCTTGTATCAGCCGCAGTGTGCGCACCCGTCGCCGCAGAATCTCGTTGCGCATGGCGGCGAGAACGAGGGTCGCAAACGTGAGCGTAAACGCAACCGTCATGATCAACAGCGGAATGAGGATCGACTTGTCGATCGTCGAGCCGCCCATGCGCATCACCGAAGCCGGTTGATGCAGCGTATTCCACCACTCGACGGAAAATTTGATGATCGGCAAATCAATCGCGCCGACCAGCGTGAGAATGGCGGCGGCACGCGCCGCCCGCGAAGGATCCTCGACGGTGCGCCAGACGGCGATCACGCCGAGATAGAGCAGAAAAAGCAGTAGCACCGAGGTCAGGCGCGCATCCCAGACCCAATAAGTGCCCCAGGTCGGGCGTCCCCACAGCGACCCGGTGACGAGGCACATGAGCGTGAACGCAGCGCCGATCGGCGCCGTAGCCTTGGCGGTGACATCGGCAAGCGGATGGCGCCAGACCAGCGTGCCGAGCGCCGCGACGGTCATCACCCCCCAGCCGAGCATGCCGAGCCAGGCGCCGGGAACATGCAGGAACATGATCTTGACCGTGGCGCCCTGCTGATAATCATCCGGCGCCAGCATCGCCTGGTTGATGCCGAACGCGAACGCGATCACGGCCACGCCGCCGAGCCACGGAATGGTGCGATCGGCAAAGGCGAGAAAGCGCGCCGGGTTGGCGAGGTCGGCAATGGCCATAGGAGCTCCAGATCGCGTTATTAGCCTATTCCATCTCCTGCCGCAGGGCTGCTGCCGCGGCAAACGGCCCCACGACCAGGCTCGCGAGTGTCAAGGCGCACAGGATGGTGAACGGAGTCCCAAACGGGACCGTACCACCGACGGCCGCGTTGGCGGCGGCAACCCCGAAAATGAGCACCGGCACGCAGAGCGGCAAGACCAGGACCGCCAGCAACAGTCCGCCGCGGCGCAACGTCACCGCGATCGCCGCGCCGATGAGGCCGATAAAGGTTAGCGCCGGCGTGCCGACCAAAAGCGTCAACACCAAAGCGGCTGCGGCTGGCCCGTCGAGATTGAGCGAGAGCCCGATCAGCGGCGCGGCAATCACCAGCGGCAAGCCGGTGGAGAGCCAATGGGCAAGGCCTTTCGTCGCCACGACGATTTCCAGCGGCGCGCGGCCCATGAGGATGAGATCGAGCGAGCCGTCGTCGTGATCGGCGGCAAACAGGCGGTCGAGCGCCAACAGGCTGGCCAGCAAGGCGGCGAGCCAAAGGATCGCCGGCCCGACACGCTTGAGCAGCGCCAGGTCAGGCCCCAGCGCGAATGGCACCAGCGTGACCACGACGACGAAGAACAGCACGCCCATCAGCGCGCCGCCGCCCACCCGCACGGCAATGCGCATATCGCGGAACAGGATGGCAGCGAGCGGCTTCATGTTTCCTGTTGCTCCCGTCCGCCTTGATCCTCTTCGACGAAGGAGGGAGGCGGCGTATCTGCAAGCCGCAGTTCGCGCGTGTCGTCGAGCCCAAGCGCGCCATGGGTCGCGGCCAGGATGATCCCGCCTCCGGCCAGATGCGCCTGCATGATCTCGGCAAGGCGTACTTGTGCTGCGGCATCGAGGGTCGAGGTCGGCTCGTCCAGGAGCCAGAGCGAACGTTTGACGGCGAGCAGCCGGGCGATCGAAAGCCGCCGCCGCTGGCCGGCGGACAAGTAGGCCGCGGGCAGGTCGGCCAGCGCGTCGAGGCCGACGGCGCGCAAAGGCTCATTCAGGCCGGCGTTATCCGCACCAAAAAACGCGGACCAGAATTGCAAATTCTCCGCGACTGACAGCGAAGGCTTCAACGCGTCAAGGTGGCCGAGATAATGCGCCTGCTCGCCGATGGTGAGCTCGGGGTCACCGCCCTCGAGCGAAAGCCGGCCGGAAGCGACGCGGACTAATCCCACCACCATGCGCAAAAGCGAGGATTTTCCGGCGCCGTTACGGCCGCGAATCGCCAGGCTCTCGCCGGAGGCGACGGAGAAATTCACGCCCGCGAAGACGTCGCGGCCGCCGCGCCGGCAGGCTAGATCGGTGGCGGAAAGCCGCATCAACAACGCACCTCGACGCATGTCCCGGAAAAGTGGGCTCCGGTTTTCCGAAAAGGACATGCGCAAACAATGAATTCTACCATCGACGAAGGCCTATTCGGCCGCGCGGAAGCGCGCTGGCGCCTCCACGGCAAGCAGCACAATATCGAGCAATCGTTGCCGATCTGGCACAAGTCTGGAAAAGCTCTTATAAGCCGAGCCGCGGTCGGCGGCGCTTCAGCGACGCTTTCCGCACTTGGCGCCAACGCTCCGTTGGACCTGTTCCGGCAATCCATTGCAACGATGTGCGCCGGCGGGCGGCCGGCGGGATGGGAAAATAATCATGGCTTCGCTCGATAGCTTCAAATGCTTAAGGCCGCTCAAAGTCGGGTCCAAGACCTACGCTTATTACAGCCTGCCGGTGGCTGAGAAGAACGGGCTCAAGGGCATCTCGCGGCTGCCGTACTCGCTCAAAGTGCTGCTCGAGAACATGCTGCGCCACGAGGACGGCCGCACCGTCACCAAGGAAGACATCTTCGCCGTCGCCCAATGGCTCAAGAACAAGACCTCCGACCGTGAGATCGCCTTCCGGCCGGCGCGTGTGCTGATGCAGGATTTCACCGGCGTTCCGGCGGTGGTCGATCTTGCGGCCATGCGCGACGCCATGAAGATGCTCGGCGGCGATCCGAAGAAGATCAACCCGCTGGTGCCGGTCGATCTCGTCATCGACCATTCGGTGGTGGTCAACTTTTTCGGCAACGCCGGCGCGTTCAAGAAGAACGTCGACGAGGAATACAAACAAAACCAGGAGCGTTACCGCTTCCTGAAATGGGCGCAGCGCTCGTTTGAGGATTTCCGCGTGGTGCCGCCCGGCACCGGCATCTGCCACCAAGTCAATCTCGAATATCTGTCGCAGACCGTGTGGACGGCAAAGCGTAAGATCAAGATTACCGACAAGGTGACGGCGACCGAGCTCGCCTATCCGGACACGCTGGTCGGTACCGATTCGCACACCACGATGGTCAACGGGCTCTCGGTGCTGGGCTGGGGGGTCGGCGGCATCGAGGCAGAGGCGGCGATGCTCGGGCAGCCTTATTCGATGCTGCTGCCGGAAGTGATCGGCGTGCGCTTTTCCGGCAAGCTGAAGGAAGGCGTGACCGCGACCGACCTCGTGCTGACCGTCACCCAGATGCTGCGCAAGCGTGGCGTGGTCGGCAAGTTCGTTGAATATTTCGGCCCGGGTCTCGACGGCCTCTCGATCGCGGATCGCGCGACGCTCGGCAACATGGCGCCCGAATATGGCGCCACCTGCGGCTTCTTTCCGATCGACGAAGACACCATCGGCTATCTGCGCGAAACCGGGCGCGCGGCCGATCGCGTCGCGCTCGCACGGGCCTATGCGAAGGCGCAAGGCATGTACCACACCAAGTCGGCGCAGGACCCGGTCTTCACCGAGGTGCTCAAGCTCGAGCTCGGCTCGGTCGAGCCGTCGCTCGCCGGCCCGAAACGGCCGCAGGACCGCGTGCCGCTCAAAGCGGTGAAAACCGGTTTCGCCGAAGCGATGGACAAGGAGTTCAACAAGAGCGGCGAAATGGACAAGCGCGTGCCGGTCGAAGACCGCAAGTACACGCTCGGTCATGGCGACGTGGTGATCGCCGCGATCACGTCCTGCACCAACACGTCCAATCCGAGCGTGATGATCGCCGCAGGCCTCGTTGCCCGCAAGGCGGTAGCGAAGGGGCTCTCCGTGAAGCCGTGGGTGAAGACCTCGCTTGCGCCCGGCTCGCAGGTGGTTGGCGAATATTTGAGCAAGTCCGGCCTACAAAAAGACCTCGACAAGCTCGGCTTCAATCTGGTCGGTTTCGGCTGCACCACCTGCATCGGCAATTCGGGACCGCTGCCGCCAGAGATTTCGAAAACGATCAATGAAAACGATCTCGTCGCCGCCGCTGTTTTGTCCGGCAATCGCAACTTCGAGGGCCGGGTGAACGCCGACGTGCGCGCCAATTACCTGGCTTCGCCGCCGCTCGTGGTCGCTTACGCCATTGCCGGTTCGATGCAGCTCGACCTGGCCAAGGCGCCGCTCGGCGTTGATGCCAAAGGCCGCAAAGTGTATCTGCGCGACATCTGGCCGACGAGCCGCGAGATCGATGCCTTCGTCCGCAAGAACATCAACAAAAAGATGTTCACCCGCAAATACAGCGATGTGTTCAAGGGCGACGCGCACTGGCGCAAGATCAGCGTCAAGGGCGCCTTGACCTATCCGTGGGACAGCGGGTCGACCTATGTGCAGAACCCGCCCTATTTCGCCGGCATGTCGCCGCGGCCGGAGGCGCCCACCGATGTGGTGGAGGCACGCGTGCTCGGATTGTTCCTCGATTCGATCACCACGGATCACATCTCGCCCGCGGGCTCGATCAAAACGGATTCACCGGCCGGGCAATATCTGATCGATCACCACGTCAAGAAGGAAGACTTCAACCAGTACGGCACGCGCCGCGGCAATCACGAAGTGATGATGCGCGGCACCTTCGCCAATATCCGGCTCAAGAACCAAATGGTGCCGGGGGTGGAGGGCGGCTACACCGTGCATTATCCCTCCGGCGAGCGCATGACGATCTATGACGCGGCCATGCGCTACAAGACCGAGCACGTGCCGCTCGTGGTGTTTGCGGGCAAGGAATATGGTACCGGCTCTTCTCGCGACTGGGCGGCCAAGGGCACGGTCCTGCTCGGCGTGCGCGCGGTGATCGCACAGTCTTTCGAGCGTATTCACCGTTCCAACCTGGTCGGAATGGGCGTGGTCCCCCTGGTGTTCGAGGAAGGGACCTCGTGGCAGACGCTCGGCCTGAAAGGCGACGAGCAGGTTACCATTCGGGGCCTGCACACGGATCTCAAGCCGCACCAGCGCCTGGTGGCCGAAATCGTCGCCGCCGATGGCGGTTTAAAGCGTGTCCCGCTGATCTGCCGGATCGATACGGTCGATGAACTCGACTATTTCAAGAACGGCGGCATCTTGCAGTATGTTCTTCGCCATCTGGCGGCCTGATTAAGGTTGATTGAAGAGTGGCAGTGAGACCAATCACGTCTCACCGCGAAGTGATGCGAAGTGAGTAGCGAGTGACCGGCACCCTCGATATCAAGGGTTGGGTCATCGGGGTCCAACTGTGGGGGCGGTTGGTGGAGGTCGGGATGCTGTGTTGCCGTCTCTCAACGGTGCCTTTGGTCGCCGGGTTTCTGTTTGCCGGGTCCGCGCTCGCCGATGCGGGAGAGCAGCGCGCGCTGCTCGAGCTGTTTACCAGTCAGGGCTGTTCGTCATGCCCCGCCGCCGACAAGTTGCTGGGTGAGCTCGCGGCGGATCCATCGCTGGTCGCTATCAGCGTGCCGATCGATATCTGGGATTATCTCGGCTGGAAAGATACGCTCGCCAATCCAAAGCACTCGGCGCGGCAGCGTGCCTACGCCAAGGCCCGCGGCGATCGCGAAGTCTATACGCCGCAGATTGTGGTCAATGGCGCGACCCAGGTGCTCGGCAGCGACGCCGGCGCCGTCGAGCGCGCCATTACGGTAACCGACCGCAACACCGCGGTCATGTCGACCGCGGTCGCGCTCACGCTGCACGGCACCGCCTTGAAGGTCGACGTCTCGGCGCTGAAGGACCATGGCGGCGGCGAAGTGTGGTTATGCCCGCTGACGCGCTCAATCGCGGTCAATATTGCCCGCGGTGAAAATCACGGACATACCGTGACCTACCACAACGTCGTGCGGCGCTGGATCAAACTCGGCAGTTTCGCCGGCACCGAAGCGCTCTGGAACGTTCCGCTTGCCGATGTCCTGGGCGACGATATCGATGCTGCGGCTGTGATGGTGCAACAAGGGTCGCGCGAAGAGCCCGGCATCGTCTTGGGCGCGGCGCTTGCGCCGATTGCCCGTCAGACCAGTCAAGTTCGCTAGCGCATGAGCTGAAGGTCGAGGCCCGTTCGCCCCATGGCGATGAGGTCAGCGCCGACGCTCTAGTCTGAACCCCCAAGAGTTTGAACCCCCAAGGCAGCAACAAACAACAAAAAGGCCGGCGGCAAGCCGGCCTTAAGCACACTGGGGATTAACCCTACGAAAACTCTGGCCCGATCCGTCCACACCCCGGGGGGCTGGGGGGCTGAGGAATCCGGAATGCAAACCGGATCGGGCCCTGAGGCAACGATGGAATGTTTCTCATTCCAGCTAGGCACGCGATTGACCGAAATAGGGCCTCTTTATGATCCGCCTAACGAATCCGTGATTCTACTGGTCGAAAATGCCGCAGTGGTGCACCGGATCCAAGCAGCTCCGCGAAGGGCGGGTCGTGCGCCGGGTCCGCGCAGCCGGGGGAAACCGGACGGAAAGGGTCTTGCCGCCGTGTCGGTCCGGCGCGATCATGACGTCTGGGTGAAGCTTCCATCGAGGACGCTTCGGCACAAAAGGAGGCGCCGTATGGCCATCGGCGAAGTCGAGCCGAGTACTTGGCGCGGGGGCGAGATGCGAGCGGCCGCCCCGGCAAGCAAAGTCACCTTCGACCGCCGCGAGCTTGACCGTATTCTCAGTCTCTACGGCCGCAAGGTGGCGGCCGGTGAATGGCGAGACTACGCGATCGATTTCCTCAAGGACCGTGCCGTTTTTTCCGTTTTCCGACGGACCACCGAATTCCCGATTTACCGGATCGAAAAAAATCCCCGCCTGGCCCGTCGCCAGGGCGCTTACAGCGTCATCTCGGCGACCGGTCATATCCTGCGCCGCGGTCACGAGCTTGAGCGCGTGCTCGGTGTGCTCGATCGTTCGGTGAATTTGGTCTCGATCTGACGGACCGGCCTGGCGCAGGCTTGGCGTTGACGAACGCCAATAATGCCGGTTGGCCTTGCGCCTCCGACCATCCACGCGAGGCGGGCAAGGTCTAGATTCATTTATTGCCGCGTGCCCTGGTCGGAAAACCGGTTTCCACCCGTCGGATCAAGTCGGAGGGCGTGCTTTGGGACATGCTCTAAGGCTGGCTTGTGTCCGCACTGCCGAGCGGCCGCTGCATCATCACCACATCGAGCCAGCGGCCGTGTTTGAATCCGACCGATCGCAACGTGCCGACGCGTTGGAAGCCGGCTGCGGAATGGAGTGCGATCGATGCGGTGTTGGTGGAGTCGCCAACGAGAGCGATCATTTGCCGAAAGCCATGCGTCTCGGCGTCGGCGAGCAGTTTCCGCATCAGCAGGCGGCCGACTCCTTGCCTTTGGAATTGCGGATCGAGATAGATCGAATCCTCAACGGTCCAGCGATAGGCCGGGCGAAGATGATAAGGGCCGGCATAGGCGTAACCCGCGATAGCGCCCGACCGCTCGGCCACAAGGTACGGATAGTTGTTCGCCAGCAGTGCCTGCACGCGGCGTGCTATTTCGGCTTCGGTCGGCGGCTCGATCTCGAAGGTCGCTGTGCCGTTCCGCACGGCGTCCGCGTAGATGCGGCTGATGGCCGCGATATCGCCGGGCGCCGCCGTGCGAATGCGGACGTCGCTCATCGCCCGCTCCTTATTGTTATCGCATGCCATTTTCGGAAGACCGGTTTCCACCCGTCGGATCAAGTCCGAGGGCATGCTTTTCCGGGGATTGCTCTAGCAGAAAAGAAAACGCCCCGGCATTGGCCAGGGCGTCGACAGTTCGATTCTCTCTAAGGACCGCGCCGTTTTTTCCATTTTCCGACGGACCAGCGAGTTTCCGGTTTGCCGGATCAGAAATCAAATTCCACCAACAATCGCGCACGTTGGCGTGAGAAATCGGTCAGATCGAGCGACGACGAGCCCGCGCTCTCGCGTCCGGCGACCTGCGCTTCCCAGGATGCGCTGATCAGGATTTTCGGACTGACCTTCCAGAAAAACGTAGGTCCGAGATAGACGGCGTCGCCGGTGAACGCGCCGGTGGCGAGGCTTTCATAGTGCCGCAGGTACCGAAGATCGGCGCCGATGACGACGTTGGGGACGACCTGAAAAGCGAGCGCGCTGGAAAGGCCCAACGTCCCTTCCGGATGCCAGGTGCTGGCAGCACCCTCGGCGATCGTCGTCTCCGGCGCATAGAGAGCATTGAAAGCGTAGAATAAGCGGTTCTTGATCAGCTCGGCGTCAGCCTCGATCTTGGTTTCGAGGCCGTAGGTGGAAACGGCCGCGCCGCTGGTCTCGGTGAGGCTATGCCACATCGGCTCGACGGAGAGCGTCACGGCGAAAGGCGACTGTCCGTGTTCGATCAGCAGCGAGCGGATCGTTCCGTTGATGCCGTTGATACCGCCGGCGTTGCTGCGATCCTCAAGCCCGGGCACGCCGCGAATGTTGTAATAAGAAATCGTCGGGCCGATTTCGATTTGCAGGAATTTGGTCGGCGTGTATTCGAGCTCAAGCTCGGTTTCGGTTGCCGTGTACAGGCCGGCGCGGCGTCCGAGATTCGCCGCCGTGTCAGGCTCAATCGCACGTTCCCCTTCCTCGCCGACGGATGCTCCGCGTGTGAAGCTTCCAAAAATGTCCTTGCTTTCGAGGTCGGGAAAGCCGCTGCCTTTGCGTTGCACCGCGGACGCGGCAGGTTCGTCCTCGGCGTACGCGACTGGCAGCGTCCCGAGATGGAGAAGCAACGCACAGGGCGCCGCCGCGAGCGCTCGCAGCAGCGAACACGGTTGGCTAGACATGGTTGTTGCGGCCCCCGGGTGTTTGGCGAGGCCACACACCCGCGCAATGCAGACACTACCTTCTTTCGTCTTTGAAGGTCGCGGTCAACTCACACACCGCGCATGCGAATCATTCTAATCTATGGTCGCGAAGTGGGTGCGCTTTGATACTTCTCGCGCACTTTCGCGTCGAAGACCGCCCGCTGTCCCGCATTAAGCTGCATCGGTACCTTGGCGTGCGCTTGCGGCACGGGCTGGTATGCAAACGCAGTTGCGCGCGACACGCCGGCGAAAAGAAAACGCCCCGGCCAAAGGCCGGGGCGTTGGTAGCTTCGAGAACCGCTGGCTCAGCGCCGATCGCCGAACAGGCGCAGCATCATGAGGAACAGGTTGATGAAATCGAGATAGAGCGTCAGCGCTCCCATCACCGCCTTGCGTCCGGCAATGGTGCCATCATCGTTGACGTCGTACATCTCTTTGATCTTTTGCGTATCGTACGCCGTCAGACCGACGAAGATCAGCACGCCCGCCACCGAGATGACCCAGCTAAGCCCGCTCGATTGCAGGAAGATGTTGACGAGGCTTGCGATCACGAGCCCGATCAGGCCCATGAACAAGAACGAGCCTACGCCGGTCAGATCGCGCTGGGTCGTGTAGCCGTAAAGGCTCATGGCGCCGAAGGTCGCCGCGGAGATGAAGAACACCCGTGCGATCGACACGCCCGTATAGGCAAGAAAGATCGTTGCCAGCGACAGACCGAGCAAGCCCGCATAGACGAAGAACAAGGTCAGCGCCGTGCTGGCCGACAGCCGATTGATGCCGAAGCTCAACACCATCACCAAGGCGAGCGGGGCGAGCACAAATACCCACATCAGCGGACTTGCGAAGATCGCGTGACCGAAAGCGGTGAGGCCAGAAACCTGGCGACCGATGATCTGGATCTGATCGCCGCCGGCCGCCTGATAGGCGAACCAGGCGACTAGGCCCGTGAGCGCAACGCCGGCACCCATGTAATTGTAGACGCGGATCATATGCGCGCGCAGGCCGGCATCGATCGCGACCTGTGTGGTGCGATAGCCGGTGCGGGCGGCCGCGATATTCCGGTCGAAGTCCGACATGGAAGTTACCCCTGGGGTTATCCCGGTTTTCCGCCGGGCAGTTTTGTCCGGAACCCGGACTCTCTCTTGGCCTGAAATCTAGTGCGAAAGCCGTGGCCGCGCCAGATGGCAGAAGTGCGATATTTGCGCGAATTACCGTTCCTTCATAATCGCGGCTGGCTACAGATTCCTTAAGACCTCCGCGGGTTTATGCCCAAGTGCGCTGAAAGTGCCGATCAGCCCGAGAACGACGGTGACAAGAAGCGCCAGAACCGCCGTGGCGAGCGCCGGCATAAACATCCAGACGAACGAGAATTCCATCACGCGGGTGATCACCAGCGCCGCGGTTATCGAACCGGCGGCGACGCCGAATATGACCGCTGCCAGACCGATCAGCAGATATTCCAGCGCGTAGGCCATCACCAGGCGCGGGCGGGTCGCTCCCAGTGTTTTCAAGATCACGGCATCGTAGATGCGAAAGCGTTGACCAGCGGCGAGCGCCCCGCCCAGCACCAATGCGGCCGCGATCAAGGCGATCGAGCTTGCGCCGCGCAAGCCGAGGACCAGATTGCCGACAAGGTGATCGATCATGTCGAGCGCGTCTTTGACGCGGATGGCGGAGACGGTCGGGAAGGCGTCGGCCAGCGCCTTGACCAGGGCTGTCTCTTCGGCGGGGTTGCCGCCATCTGCAAAGGTCAGCGTCGCGATGTCGGTATGCGGTGCGCCGGCGAACGCGCCGGGCGAGAACACCAGCACGAAATTGATGCCCAGGCTCTGCCAATCGACCGCGCGCAAGTTGGCGATGCGGGCGATGACGTTGCGGCCGAGCACGTTGACCGTGATCGTGTCGCCGGGCTTGAGCTTGAGATCGTCCGCGGTTCGCTGCTCGAGCGAAACCAGCGGCGGTCCCGCGTAATCGGCGGCCCACCATTCGCCGGCGACGAGACGCGAGCCGGCCGGCAGCGCCGGCGCATAGGTGATGCCGCGATCGCCGCGCAGCACCCAGGCCGATCCCTCGCCGGGCTTCAGCGCTTCGGCTTTGACGCCATTGGCAGCGACGATGCGGCCGCGCAGCATCGGCACGCGCTCGATCGTCGCGCCGGGCGTTTGCTCGCGCACGAACGTGTTGAACGCGTCGGCATTCGCTGCGGGAATGTCGATGAAGAAGAACGAGGGCGCCTTCTCGGGCAACGCCGCGGCGAATTGGCGATGCAGGTTGCCGTCGATCTCGACGAGCGTCACCAGCAGCGAAAGACCGAGCCCGAGCGACAGCACGACGCTCGGCGTCAATGCGCCGGCGCGATGGATATTGGTGACGGCAAGCCGCAACAGCGTCGAGCGCTGCGGCGGCAGGCGCCGCGCCAGCGCCATGGTCAGGAGCGCGACCAGCCGCAGCGCCCCGAAAATCACCGCGGCGGAAACGACGAACATGGCGGCAAGCCGCCGATCGTAGGCGGCAACGATCGCGAGCGCAGCCAGTGCCGCGATGATCAGCGCCGTAGCGATCACATAGCGGCGCCGCGGCCAGGCGCGCTCGCCCGCGACAGTGTCACGAAACAACATCGAGACCGAAACATCGTGGGCGCGCCCAAGCGGCCACAGCGCGAAGGCCAGCGCCGTCAACAAGCCGTAGACAATCGAAAGAAGCAGCTCGCCCGGATAGAATGCGGCCGCGACCGGCAGCGGAATGATGCTGCCGAATGCCGCGACGATGGCGAACGGCAGCGCGGCGCCGATGGCGGCGCCGATCAGTGTCGCGAATAGCGCGACCAGCATGATCTGCGCGCAGTAGATGGCGAACACGTCGGCGCCGGTGGCGCCTAACGCCTTCATGGTCGCGATCGCGTCGCGTTTGCGCGCCAGATGGCTGGCCACCGCGTTGGCGACGCCGACGCCGCCGACAAGGAGCGAGGTCAAGGCGACGAGCGTCAGGAACTGGCTGAAGCGCTCGACGTTGCGTTCGAGTTGTGGCGAGGCTCTTTTGCGGGTGCGGATGTCCCAGCCCGCATCCGGGAGTGCAGCGCGGGCCGCTTCGTCGACCGCAGCAAGCGCACGATCGCTGGCGTTGCCTGCCGGCAGCCGCAGCCGATAGCCGTAGCGCACCAGACTGCCGGGCTGCAGCAGCGCGCTGGCGCGCAATGCCTCCCGGCTGACCAACAAGCGCGGACCAAATCCGATGCCGCCAGACAAACGGTCCGGTTCGTTCTTGAGCATGGCGCGCAGCTCAATCGTTGCCTTGCCGATGGTCACGCGGTCGCCGACTTTCAGGTCGAGGCGTGTCAGCAAGGCCGGATCCGCAGCGGCGCCGAAGACCTCGCCGGTCTGCTGCAACAATGCGGGCAGCGGCATGTCGGGCTCGATGGTCACCGCGCCGAACAGCGGATACACACTGTCGACCGCTTTGATCTCGACGAGCGTCGTGCGCCCGTCCTCGGCGCGCGCCATGGTCGGCAGCGTGGCGACGACCGACACCGTGCCGTGCGCATCGAGAAAGTGCCGCTCTGCATCCGTAGCCTCGCGCTGGACCAACGCGAAATTGAGATCGCCGCCCAGGATCGTGCTGCCGGCTTGCGCCAAACCGTCGGCCAGGCCCTGCGCGACCGAGCCGACGCCGGCGATCGCCATGACCCCGAGCGCGATGCAGGCGATGAAAACACCGAATCCGCGCAAGCCGCCGCGCAGTTCGCGCACGGCATAACGCAGCGGAAGCGGCGTCATCGGGGCTTCGCCGCCGGCGAGGCGCGCTCGTCGAGCCGGCCCGAGTGAATGTGCAGCACCCGGTCGCAGCGCTCCGCCAGCGCGGTGTCGTGGGTGACGAGCACCAGCGTCGTGCCGTGCTGGCGGTAACCGTGAAACAGAAGCTCGACGATCTCACTTCCCGTCGCCTCGTCAAGATTGCCGGTTGGCTCGTCAGCCACGAGGATTGCCGGATTAGGAGCAACCGCGCGCGCAAGCGCCACGCGCTGCTGCTCGCCGCCGGAAAGCTGCGCCGGGTAGTGCGACAACCGGCCGCCAAGACCGACGGCAATCAGCTCGCGCTCGGCGCGGCCGAAGGGATCGTCCATGCCGGCCAGTTCGAGCGGCACGGCGACATTCTCCAGCGCCGTCATGGTCGGAATGAGATGAAAGGCCTGAAAGACAATGCCGATATGTTTGCCGCGAAAGCGTGCGAGGTCGTCCTCGCCGAGCTTGCTCAGATCCCGATCGGCAACGGTGATTGAACCGGAGTCGGCCCGCTCGAGCCCGGTCATCACCATCAGCAGCGTTGATTTGCCCGAGCCGGAGGGGCCCAGCAGTGCGACCGCTTCGCCGCGTCCTATATTGAGGTTGATGTCGCGGAGGATGTGGACGCGGGCCGCGCCGCCGCCGAGCGAGAGATTGACGCCGCGCAGCGCAATGGCCGCGCCGCCGAAAGGAAGCCCCAACGTGTCGTGCATGTCTTCGACCGAGCGCCCCGCACCATCGTCGCGTGGCAGATCATATGGTGGCGGCAAAATATTGCGCCATGTCATATTGCGCCACGTCGTGCGTGCGGCTGTTTGTAGCGTTGCGCTTCTCTTTGCGTTTGTCTTGGCTGCCTCAATCGCGCCGGCGGATGCGGAAACCGGGGCCAAGCCGATCAAGATCGTGGCGCTCGGCGACTCGCTGACGGCCGGCCTCGGCTTGCCGGAGAGCGAAGGCTTTGTGGCGCGGCTGCAGGCGGCGCTGGCCGCAAAAGGGCTTGCCGCGACCGTCATCAATGCCGCCGTCTCCGGCGACACCGCCTCGGATGTCCTGGCGCGGCTCGATTGGTCGGTGCCGGACGACACCGATGCGGTGATCCTGGAAATCGGCGCCAACGATATGCTGCGGGGAATAAAGCCCACGGTGACGCGCGCGGCGATTGAGACAATTTTGCGACGATTAAAGGAGCGGCACATCGCCGTGCTTTTGTGCGGCATGCGCGCGGCGCCTAATCTGGGAACCGATTATGGGGCGGCGTTCGAGAGCATTTATCCGGATGCTGCCGCCAAGTTCGATCTTCCGCTTTATCCGTTCTTCCTTGACGGCGTTGCCGCCGATCTCGGCCGCCTGCAGCGCGACGGCCTGCATCCAAACGCCGCGGGCGTGGATGTCATGGTTGCCGGTATCCTGCCGCAGGTGGAACAGCTGATTAAGCTTCTTCACGATCGGCGTTCATCGTGAGGGTTGCATACGGCCGCTGATCACCGCATGCTGTCCCTGCTGCGATTCGTCGAGAGTTTTCCCGATCTTGGACCGCGGTCATGCCTCGTCTGTTTACGGCTCTTGAAATACCACGCCACGTCGCCGAGTCGCTCTCCATGATGCGCGGCGGCCTGCCTGGGGCGCGCTGGATCGATCCAGAAAATTATCATCTGACATTGCGCTTCATCGGTGACATCGATGACGCGTGGGCGCGCGATATTGCCGGGCTCCTGGGCCGGGTGCAGCGCCGGCCGTTCGAGCTGCGGCTCGACGGGCTCTCCTCGTTCGGCGGCCGCAAGCCGCGCGCCCTTGTGGCTTCCGTGACCGCGGTGCCGCAGCTCCTGGAGCTGCAGGCGGAGCACGAACGCCTGCTGCAGCGGCTCGGGCTCGAGCCCGAAGGGCGAAAGTATATTCCGCATGTCACGCTGGCGCGCTTGCGCGACACATCGAGCTGGCAGGTGGCCGATTATCTGTCGGCGCGCGGCCACTTCCGCTCCGCGAGCTTCGAGGTCTCACGCTTCGTGTTGTTCTCGTCGCGCTCCTCGGTCGGCGGCGGGCCGTATGTGGTTGAGGCGGATTATCCGCTCGGCGCGCCCGAGCTCCGATACGCGCATCTGTGAAGAGATCCCGCTCATTCCCGCGAAAGCGGTAATCCAGGGGCGGCGCGCATAAAACTGGGTCCCCGCCTTCGCGGGGACGAGCGGAGCAAGTGTCGTTTTCCCGATGGAGTTTCGCTAAGCCCTTAACATCCGCGATTGCAGATCGAGCATTGCGGTCGCGAAGCCGTGGCTGTCGTCGATCAATTCCTGCATGACGGACAGCGGATTGGCGCGCCACGATTCCACTTCACCGACCACGCTGCCGAAGTCGAACGAGAGTTCGGCGTCGAATTTGCGCGCGAGTTGCTGCATGCGCCGGTTCTCGGCAAGGCAGGCCATGTGCAGTTGGCGATAGCCGCGGTTGCGCGCCGCAAGCAATGTTCGGCGGAGCAGCGCCGAGCCGACGCCGTGGCTCTGCCACGGCTTCTCCACGCTGATCGCGGCTTCCGCCTGTCCGGGAAATCCGCCACCAAGCTGGCGCAGCTCGGCTGCGCCACGCATCACGCCGTCGATAAAGAAGCCGTGCACCACCGCATCGAGCGAAAGCGACAGGTCGACGAAATTGCGGATGAAGTCGTCGGAGACGCCGCCCCCGAAGCGGCTATGCCGGCTCGTCGCATCGAGCCGCAACAGGTGGTCGCGATATTTATCGTGTTCGCCGAGCCACAACTTGCGGATCACGCCGCCGTCGGGAAGTAGTTCCTGCATTCCAGAGGCCTCCTTAAGCTAAAGGCCCTCTTGACCGCATCCTCCCGGCTGGACGTCTTACGGTAACAAAGTGTCCGCGTTACCACGTGCTCACACGTCCAGAATCGCGAGCATAACACATGTCGGATGTCGCCGAATTTTGGCAACCAGAGGCATTGAGCAAAATAGCCGCATTCCGTATACGCATGGCTGATTAACTTCGTGACCGTTTGGCGACATCGTTGTTTGACGGCACGTCCTAACGTTTTGGATGCGTAACGTCTTGGATGCAAATGGCATTGAACGCTCGCCGTCCCGCCGAATTCTCCTCATCCGCATTTGCGTCATACGGTTAACAAGATTATGCCGAGCTCGATTACTGGGCAATACGCCGCGGCTGTCGCTGCCGGCAGAGTCGAGCGCGATCCAGCGCAGCTTGCGGTCGTCGAAAGGCTTGCGCGCCTCGAGGACGAGATCGTCGAGCATCGTCTGGCGCGCAAATCTTCGTCGCTGGGCTGGCTGTTTGCCGGCCGCAGCAACAAACCCGCACTGCTGAAGGGGCTCTACATCTACGGCGAAGTCGGCCGCGGCAAAACCATGCTGATGGACCTGTTCTACGAGGCGAGCCCGGTGAAGCGCCGCCGCCGCGCGCATTTTCATGAATTCATGATCGACGTGCATGAGCGCGTCCACGCGCTGCGACAGAAAATGAAAGCCGGTGAGCACGCCGACCAGGACCCGATCGAGCTGGTCGCCAGAGACCTGGCGAGTGAAGCGTGGCTCCTGTGCTTCGACGAATTTCACGTCACCGACATCGCCGATGCCATGATCCTCGGGCGCCTGTTCACGCAAATGTTCGCGCGCGGCGTCGTCGTGGTCGCGACCTCCAACGTGGCGCCGGCGGATCTTTACAAGGATGGGTTGAACCGCGCTTTGTTTGTGCCTTTCATCCATATGCTGGAAGAGCGCATGGACATCGTGCGGCTTGCCTCACGCACCGACTTCCGGCTGGAAAAACTCGCCGGCCTGCCGGTGTGGCACGTGCCGGCGGATGCGGCCGCCGATGCGGCGCTCGACGACGCCTGGCGGCGGCTGGCGCGCGATCACGATGGCGGCGCCCAGGAGCTTCCGATCAAAGGCCGCAGCATCCACGTGCCGCGCGCCGCCATGGGGGTCGCGCGCTTTTCCTTCCACGATCTGTGCGAAGAGCCGCTTGCCGCCGCCGACTATCTGCGCATTGCGCACGAATATCACACGATCATTCTCGACCACATACCGGTCATGTCGTTCGACAATCGCAATGCGGCCAAGCGATTTATTATCCTGATCGATACGCTTTACGACACGAACGTGAAGCTCATTGCCTCCGCCGCGGCGGAGCCGGATGCGCTCTATCACGCCGACGAAGGCTATGAGGCGCTGGAATTCCAGCGGACGGCTTCGCGCCTGATCGAGATGCGTTCGCAAGATTATCTGGCGCGCCCGCACGGCGCCGGGCCCTCGCACCTCTCCGGTTCGTCGAGCGGCCTGGTCGAGACCTGATCGGTCGTTGATCGGTGCTTGATTGGTCTCCGGCAAAAGCCGCGGCGGCAAAATGCCGGTCGCGACCGTGGGGTGGCGTTTTTTCAGCGCTTTGCCGCTGCGGCGTGGGTCCATGGCCTGTGCCGCATGGCAGCCCAGTTGAAAACGCTTCCGGCGTAGAGCGGCTTGATGCAGTGGGCGGCTTGAACACGCCTGCCGGACGGGTTAAGGACCCCGGCAGTCGGGGAGTATGGGTGAGCGCCCGGTTTTCGGGGCCGATCATGCTCGGTGGGATATCCAGCCAATCGAGGAATTTTCTGCGATGGCGCGAAACAAAATTGCATTGATCGGTGCCGGTCAGATCGGCGGAACGCTGGCGCATCTGATCGGGCTCAAGGAGCTCGGTGACGTCGTTCTTTTCGACGTTGCGGAGGGTATTCCGCACGGCAAGGCGCTTGACCTTGCGCAGTCCGCTCCGGTGGAGGGCTTCGACGCCCGCATCGTCGGCACCAATTCCTATAAGTCGATCGAGGGCGCCTCGGTCTGCATCGTCACCGCCGGCGTGCCGCGCAAGCCGGGCATGAGCCGTGACGATCTCCTCGGCATCAACCTCAAGGTGATGGAGCAGGTCGGCGCTGGCATCAAGAAATATGCGCCGAACGCCTTCGTCATCTGCATCACCAATCCGCTCGACGCCATGGTCTGGGCGCTGCAGAAATGCTGCGGGCTGCCCAAGCACATGGTGGTCGGCATGGCCGGCGTGCTCAACTCGGCGCGTTTTCGCCACTTCCTCGCCGACGAGTTCAATGTGTCGATCAAGGATGTGACTGCTTTCGTGCTCGGCGGTCATGGCGACACCATGGTGCCGCTGACGCGCTATTCGGCGGTTGCCGGCATACCGTTGCCGGATCTGGTCAAAATGGGCTGGACCACCCAAGCCCGGCTCGATGCCATCGTCGACCGCACCCGTAACGGCGGCGGCGAGATCGTCGGCCTGCTCAAGACCGGATCGGCCTTCTACGCGCCGGCAACCTCCGCCGTCACCATGGCCGAAAGCTATTTGCGCGACCAGAAGCGGGTGCTGCCGGCCGCGGCCTATCTCAATGGCGAGTTTGGCGTGAAGGACCTCTATGTCGGCGTGCCGGTTGTGATCGGCGGCAAGGGGGTCGAGCGCGTGGTCGAGATCGAGCTCAACGGCGCCGAACGCGCGATGTTCGACAAGTCGGTGCAGGCGGTCGAAGGCTTGGTCGAGGCCTGCATGAAAATTGCTCCCAATCTCGGGAAATAAGACACCGCGAGCGCCTCGGCCATGTCCTTCGAGGCTCTTCTCCGCTCGCTCGCTTAGGATGACGGACTAGGGTTGAAGTGGTCTAGGCGCCCCCATGAACATCCACGAATACCAGGCGAAAGCCGTGCTGCGCGAATTCGGCGTGCCGGTGCCGCGCGGCATTGCCGCCATGAGCGTGGACGAGGCCGTCAAGGCTGCCAATGAGCTTGGCGGCCCGGTCTGGGTGGTGAAGGCGCAAATTCATGCCGGCGGCCGCGGCAAGGCGGGCGGCGTGAAAGTCGTGAAATCGGTCGACGACGTAGAGCGTGAGGCCAAGCGCCTGCTCGGCTCCACCCTGGTCACCCACCAGACCGGCCCGCACGGCAAGGAAGTGCGCCGCCTCTATATCGAGGAAGGCTCGGCGATCGACCGCGAATATTATCTCTCGGCCCTGGTCGATCGCGCCACATCGCGCATCGCTTTTGTCGCCTCGACCGAAGGCGGCACCGAGATCGAAGAAGTCGCACACAAAAGCCCCGAGAAGATCCTCTCCTTCTCAGTCGATCCGGCGACCGGCTTTATGCCGCATCATGCGCAAGCCGTCGCACACGCGTTCGGCTTTAATCGCGAACTGGCCAAACAGGCCGCGAGCGTGCTGCCGAAGCTCTTTGCGGCGTTCGTCGCCAAGGACATGAGCTTGTTGGAAATCAATCCGCTCGTGGTGACCAAGTCGGGCGCGCTGATCTGCCTCGACGCCAAGATCGGCTTTGACGACAGCGCGCTGTATCGCCATCCGGATATCGCAGCACTGCGCGATCCGAACGAAGAGGACGCCAAGGAGATCGAGGCGTCGCGCTACGATCTCAACTATGTGGCGCTCGACGGCACCATCGGCTGCATGGTCAACGGCGCCGGCCTCGCCATGGCGACCATGGACATCATCAAGCTCTATGGCGAGACGCCGGCGAACTTCCTCGATGTCGGCGGCGGCGCCACGCAAGAGAAGGTGACGGCGGCGTTCAAGATCATCACGTCGGATCCGCACGTGAAGGGAATACTGATCAACATCTTCGGCGGTATCATGCGTTGCGATGTCATCGCCGAGGGCGTGGTCGCCGCTGTCAAAGAAGTGGGCTTGCCCGTTCCGCTGGTGGTGCGGCTCGAAGGCACCAATGTGGAGCTGGGCAAGGAGATTCTGAAAAAGTCCGGCCTCAACGTCATTCCGGCCGACGATCTCGACGACGCCGCGCAGAAGATCGTCAAGGCGGTGCGGAAGTAACGCGGGACGGACCCCCACCCGGCGCTGGCGCGCCGTCCTCCCCCTTTCAGGGGGAGGCCAGAAGAGACAGTCATGCCCATCCTCATCGATAAAAACACCAAGGTGATCTGCCAGGGCTTCACGGGCAAGAACGGCACCTTTCATTCCGAGCAGGCGATTGCCTACGGCACCAAGATGGTCGGCGGCACCTCGCCGGGCAAAGGCGGCTCCAAGCATCTCGACCTCCCGGTGTTCGACACGGTCGCCGAGGCCAAGGCGAAAACCGGCTGCGACGCCAGCGTCATCTATGTGCCGCCGGTCGGCGCGGCGGACGCGATCTGCGAGGCGATCGATGCGGAAATTCCGCTGATCGTCTGCATCACCGAGGGCATCCCGGTGCTCGATATGGTGAAGGTCAAGCGCTCGCTGTCCGGTTCGCAGTCGCTGCTGATCGGCCCGAACTGCCCGGGCGTCATGACCGCCGGCGAATGCAAGATCGGCATCATGCCGGGCAGCATCTTCAAGCGCGGCAAGGTCGGCATCGTCTCGCGCTCGGGCACGCTCACCTACGAGGCCGTGTTTCAAACGACCCAGGAAGGGCTCGGCCAGACCAGCGCCGTCGGCATCGGCGGCGATCCGGTCAAGGGCACCGACTTCATCGCCGTCCTGGAGATGTTTTTGGCCGACCGTGAGACCGAGGCCCTCATCATGATCGGTGAGATCGGCGGCTCGTCCGAGGAGGACGCCGCGCAATTCCTTGCCGATGAGGCCAAGCGCGGCCGCAAGAAGCCGACCGTAGGCTTCATCGCCGGCCGCACGGCGCCGCCCGGCCGCCGCATGGGCCATGCGGGCGCTATTATCGCAGGCGGGAAGGGTGACGCCGAGTCCAAGATCGCCGCCATGGAGGCGGCCGGCATCAAGGTGTCGCCGTCACCGGCGCGGCTTGGAAAGACCCTCGCCGAAATAGTGAAATGAGATTCATTTATTACGTCTTTTCGTTGCCTCAACGGCACCTTAAATAAGGTACAAGGGAAATTGCCCCGCGCCGGGCCGGGCTGATTCGGCACTTCCGTACTCGTTGGGCTTCTCTCTGGACCTACCTCTCCCTTAGCTCGGGATCTGCAAATGTCTCGCCAGGACGCGAACGCCGCCTTCGCCCTCACGTCGTTCCTTTATGGAGCCAATGCTCCCTACATCGAGGACCTCTACGCGCGCTACGAGGCCGATCCGAAATCGGTGGACGCCGAGTGGCAGTCTTTCTTTACGAGCCTGAAGGATGACCCGCGCGAGGTCAGCGAAAACGCACGAGGTCCGTCGTGGCGTCGTTCGGACTGGCCGCAGCGCGAGCGGAACGATTGGGTCGCGGCGCTCGACGGCGACTGGGCCGAGGCCGGCAAGGCGCTCGGTGAAAAGGTCAAGGCCAAGGCGCAAACCAAAGGCGTCGAGCTTTCCAGCGCCGATGTCGAGCGGGCCACCCGCAACTCGATTCGCGCCCTCATGCTTATCCGCGCCTATCGGGCGCGCGGCCATTTTCACGCCAATCTCGATCCGCTTGGGCTGCAACCGCCGGGCAAGGAGGAGGAGCTCGAGCCCGCGACCTACGGCTTCCGCGAGGCCGATTTCGACCGGCCGATCTTCCTCGACAAAGTGCTGGGGCTGGAATTTGGCACGGTCCGTCAGATCGTCGGCATTTTGCGCCGCACCTATTGCCAGACGCTCGGCGTCGAGTTTCTGCACATTTCCGACGGCGCGCAGAAGAGCTGGATCCAGGAACGCATCGAGGGGCCGGACAAGGAGATTTCGTTCACGCCCCAAGGTAAGCGCGCCATTCTCAACAAGCTCGTGGAAGCGGAAGGCTTCGAGAAATTCTGCGATCTCAAATTCACCGGCACCAAGCGCTTCGGCCTCGACGGCGGCGAATCGATGATCCCGGCGCTCGAGCAGATCATCAAGCGTGGCGGCGCCCTCGGCGTCCAGCAGATCGTGATGGGGATGGCCCACCGCGGCCGGCTCAACGTGCTCGCGCAAGTCATGGCCAAGCCGCATCGTGCGATCTTCCACGAATTCAAGGGCGGTTCGTCGACGCCGAACGAGATCGAAGGCTCGGGCGACGTGAAGTACCACCTCGGCGCCTCCTCGGACCGCGAGTTCGACGACAACAAAGTGCACCTGTCGCTCACCGCCAATCCGTCGCACCTGGAAATCGTCGACCCGGTAGTGCTCGGCAAAGTGCGCGCCAAGCAGGATCAGCATGGCGCCACCCGCGACGACCGCACCATGGTGATGCCGCTCCTCATTCACGGCGATGCGTCGTTCGCCGGCCAGGGCGTGATCGCCGAGTGCTTCGGCCTGTCCGGCCTGCGCGGTCACCGTACCGGCGGCTCGGTGCACTTCATCGTCAATAATCAGATCGGCTTCACCACCAATCCGCGCTATTCGCGCTCGTCGCCGTATCCGTCCGACGTCGCCAAGATGATCGAGGCGCCGATTTTTCACGTCAATGGCGACGATCCGGAAGCAGTGGTGTTCGCCGCCAAAGTGGCGACCGAATTCCGGCAGAAGTTTCAGAAGCCGGTCGTCATCGACATGTTCTGCTACCGCCGGCACGGCCACAACGAAGGCGACGAGCCGTCCTTCACCCAGCCGCTGATGTACCAGGCGATCGCCAAGCATCCGACGACGCTGGAGATCTACAGCGACAAGCTGGTCGGCGAAGGCGTCCTGACGGCGGCCGAAGTCGAAAAGATGAAGGCCGATTGGCGCGCCCGTCTCGATACCGAGCTCGAAGCCGCGCAAAGCTACCGCGCCAACAAGGCCGACTGGCTCGACGGCCGCTGGTCCGGCTTCAAGACGGCGGGCGACACTGAGGATCCGCGCCGCGGTAAGACCGGCGTGGAGATCGCCAAGCTTAGGGCGATCGGCGACAAGATCACCACGCTTGAGCCGGGCTTCCATCTGCATCGCACGCTTCTGCGCTTCATCGAGAACCGCCGCAAAGCGATCAACTCGGGCAAAATATCGACTGGGCGACCGCCGAGGCGCTCGCCTTCTGCTCGCTGCTGACGGAAGGGCACCGAGTGCGGCTCTCGGGCCAGGATTCCGAACGCGGCACCTTCTCGCAGCGCCATTCGGTGTTGATCGACCAGCAGGACGAGCACCGCTACACGCCGTTCAATCATGTGGCCGAAGGGCAGGCGCGCTACGAAGTCATCAATTCCATGCTGTCGGAAGAGGCGGTGCTCGGCTTCGAATACGGCTATTCGCTCGCCGAGCCGAACGCCCTGACCCTGTGGGAAGCGCAATTCGGCGACTTCGCCAACGGCGCGCAGGTGTTGTTCGACCAGTTCATCTCGTCGGGCGAGCGCAAATGGCTGCGCATGTCCGGCCTCGTTTGCCTGTTGCCGCATGGCTACGAGGGGCAGGGGCCAGAGCACTCTTCGGCGCGGCTCGAGCGCTTTCTGCAGATGTGCGCCGAAGACAATATGCAGGTCGCCAATTGCACGACGCCGGCGAACTATTTCCACATCCTGCGCCGTCAGCTCAAACGCGATTTCCGCAAGCCCTTGATCCTGATGACGCCGAAATCGCTCTTGCGCCACAAGCGCGCGGTGTCGCGGCTCGATGAGCTGGGGCCGGAAACGTCTTTCCACCGGCTGTTGTGGGACGATGCGCAACAAGCACCGGATGATCCGATCAAGCTTGTTCCCGACGCCAAGATCAGGCGCGTCGTCTTATGTTCCGGCAAGGTCTATTACGATCTCTACGACGAGCGCGAGAAGCGCGGCATCGATGACGTTTATTTGCTGCGTATCGAGCAACTCTACCCGTTCCCCACCAAGGCGCTGATGACCGAACTGATGCGCTTCAAGGACGCGGAGATCGTCTGGTGTCAGGAGGAGCCGCGCAACCAGGGCGCCTGGGTGTTCGTCGACATCTTCCTGGAATGGGTGCTCAACCAGATCGGCAGCAAGCACCGGCGCGCGCGCTATGCCGGGCGTCCGGCGTCGGCCTCGACCGCGGTGGGACAGATGTCGCAGCACCAGGCACAGCTAAAGAACTTCCTGCAAGAGGCCTTGGCGTAATCTGCAAGGCCGTCTTGCCCGGCCATGGTCGTTTGAAGAGCGACGTCCTTCGATCACGACCTCGGCCATGACGATGAGGATACTAAAGGGATTGCCATGGCGGAGATTCGCGTACCCACCCTCGGCGAGTCGGTGACCGAGGCCACAATCGGCAAATGGTTTAAGAAGGCGGGCGACGTCGTCGCCGTCGATGAGCCACTGGTCGAATTGGAAACCGACAAAGTCACCATCGAGGTGCCGGCGCCGGCCGCCGGCGTGCTCACTGATCTTGCCGCGAAAGACGGCGATACGGTCGCGGTCGGAGCGCTATTGGGAGCGATCAAGGAACGGTCGGGCGCGGTGCCCGCTGGGCGGCCGGATCAAAAGACCGAAAAGACCAAGGCCATTGACGCCGGCCCGGAGCAGCAAAAGCCGGGGGAAGATGCCGCGGCGCCGAAGCCGGCCGCCGCCAAGCCCGCCGGAGATATTCCGCTGGCGCCGTCAGTGCGCCGGATCGCCACCGAAACCGGCATCGACCCGTCCGCAGTTTCGGGCACCGGTAAGGACGGTCGCGTGACCAAGGGCGACATGCTCGCCGCGATCGAGCGTGCTGCGTCACAGCCCACGCCGGTCGCGTCGGCGCAGCTTCGTGCGCCATCCACCCCGGACGACGCTGCGCGCGAAGAGCGTGTGCGCATGACGCGGTTGCGGCAGACCATCGCGCGGCGGCTGAAAGATGCGCAAAACACGGCCGCCATGCTGACGACCTTCAATGAGGTCGACATGACCCACGTGATGGCGCTGCGCAGCCAGTATCGCGACCTGTTCGAAAAGAAGCACGGCATCAAGCTCGGCTTCATGGGCTTCTTCGTGCGCGCCTGCGTGCAGGCACTCAAGGAAATCCCCGCCGTGAATGCCGAGATCGACGGCACCGATATCGTTTACAAAAACTACTATCACATCGGCATTGCGGTCGGCACCGAGCGCGGTTTGGTCGTGCCGGTGGTGCGCGACTGCGATCAGAAATCGATTGCCGAGATCGAGAAATCGATCACGGATTTCGGCCGCCGCGCCCGCGACGGCTCGCTCAAGATCGACGAAATGCAGGGCGGCACCTTCAGCATCACCAATGGCGGCATCTACGGCTCGCTGATGTCGACGCCGATCCTCAATGCGCCGCAGTCCGGCATCTTGGGCATGCACAAGATCCAGGAGCGGCCGATGGTGGTCGGCGGCAAGATCGAAGCGCGGCCGATGATGTATCTGGCGCTCTCTTACGATCACCGCATCGTCGACGGCCGCGAAGCCGTGACCTTCCTGGTGCGGGTGAAAGAATCTCTGGAGGAACCGGCACGGCTGGTGCTGGATCTTTGATTTTTGTCCGTCATGGCCGGGCATGTCCCGGCCATCTCGTTCAGGTTGGCACTCGCTGTGCCGATTTAACGGGATTGCCGGGACAAGCCCGGCAATGACAATCAACAGGTGATTGCCATGTCCTACGATCTCATCGTCATCGGTACCGGTCCCGGCGGTTATGTGTGCGCCATCCGGGCGGCGCAGCTTGGTCTGAAAACCGCCGTGGTGGAAAAAGATGCAACCTTCGGCGGTACCTGTCTCAATGTCGGCTGCATCCCCTCCAAGGCGATGCTGCACGCCTCCGAGCTTTATGAGGAAGCCGGCACCACCTTCGCGCAGATGGGCATCAAAGTCGGCAAGCCGAGCGTCGAGTTGCCGGCGCTGCTCAAATTCAAGGAGCAGAATGTCGAGGCCAACGTGAAGGGCGTCGAGTTTTTGTTCAAGAAAAACAAGATCGAGACCTTTCACGGCACCGGTCGCATCGTCGCTCCGGGTCAGGTCGAGGTCAAAGACGATAGCGGCAAGACGCAGACGCTCGAGACCAAGAACATCGTTATCGCCACCGGCTCGGACGTCGCCCGCCTCAACGGCATCGACGTCGACGAGAAGCGCGTCGTGTCGTCGACCGGTGCGCTCGATCTCACAAAGGTGCCGCAGAAGCTCGTCGTCGTCGGCGCCGGCATCATCGGCCTCGAGCTTGGCTCGGTGTGGCGGCGACTCGGCGCGCAGGTGACGATCGTCGAATTTCTCGATCACATCCTGCCGGGTATCGATGGCGAGGTGGCGCGCCAATTCCATCGCATGCTGCAGAAGCAAGGCATCGGCTTCAAGCTGTCGTCGAAGGTGACGGCAATTGATTCTTCCGGAAAGACCCTGAAGGTCAAAGTCGAGCCGGCAGCCGGCGGCGCTGCGGAAACCCTCGACGCCGATGTGGTGCTGGTGGCGATCGGGCGCGTGCCGTTCACCGAGGGGCTCGGACTTGAGGCGATCGGAGTCAAAAAAGACAACCGCGGCCGTGTCATCGTCGATGCGCATCTGCGCACCAACGTTGCCGGCATCTACGCCATCGGCGACGTGATCGCGGGCCCGATGCTGGCCCACAAGGCCGAAGATGAAGGCGTCGCGGCCGCGGAGATCATCGCCGGCAAGGCCGGGCATGTGAACTACGACGTGATCCCGAACGTGGTCTACACGTTCCCGGAGATCGCTTCGGTCGGCAAAACCGAGGAAGAGCTCAAGGCCGCCGGTACTGCGTATCAGGTCGGTAAGTTTCCGTTTACCGCGAATGCACGTGCGCGCGCCAACCTGGCGACCGAAGGATTTGTCAAAATTCTGGCCGACACAAAAACCGACCGCGTGCTGGGCGTCCACATTCTCGGCCCCGACGCCGAGGCGATGATTGCGGAAGCCGCCATTGCCATGGAATTCGGCGCCTCCTCGGAGGATATCGCACGTACCTGCCACGCGCATCCGACGTTGAGCGAGGCCGTGAAGGAAGCGGCGCTAGCGGTGAGCAAGCGCGCGATCAATTTTTGATCGCGGCGTTTGCGGCGAAAGCAAGCAGCCACCAGCTGTATTTTCCGGACCGGTGTGACCCGCGCGTGACAGCTTTTTGCTGAGGCTTCCGCTATGGTCGGAGCAACTGAAAGCTCTGTGGGCGGAGGCTGGAATGCTCGGCAACCTCGTAAGCGACGGCAGGTTACTGTCGCTTCAAGCCGGTGAATGGCTGATCTTGATCGCGGGCGGATTGGCCGGATCGCTGATCCTGATGTTCTGAGTCGGATGCACTTCTCCAACTGTGGCCGCGAAGCCACGCGCGTTCACAAAAGTATCTTCGTGATAACAAAGCTCTTTGGTGGTCACAAAAAGAACCCCAAGCGCATGAAAGCTTGGGGTTGCTAGACCAGTCTAGTTGTTGCCTCAGCTAGGCTTCTAACTCCGGGCGGCAGGGGTGTCGGGGGATGGGGTGCCGCCCGGAATGGCCTATTAGCTTATAGGTATTTTCGGAAGTCCGCGAACTCAATGCACTGGGACATTAAGTTTTGTCCACGCATCGGGTCGTCGCTACCGCAATATTGGCCGCCAAGGTGCAAATTGCGAACAGTTTTCGCCGACCCGATTCGCGCTTGAATATGCTGGGCTTAGCAGCCGTCAGCGCCGGGCCTTGGCGAAGTCCTAAAACACGATGGCTTTAAGTTGAATTGACATCGCGCTCTGGATCTTGGGCGGAGCATGATCTTTTCGGAAAACCGGTAGCCACCCGTCGGGTCAAGCCCGAGAGCATGCTTTTCCGGATCATGCTCTAGCGCCGGAGCCGCTACTCCACGACGATCTTGACTTCGCCACCCGGCTTGACCCGCTCGCCGGGCTCAAGCCCGTTGAGCACGCGGAAGCGTTCGACTTGACGGTCGGCGACAGCCATGCGGGTCGCCAGCTTCTCGACCGTGTCGCCCGGCGCAACTGTGATGATCTGGACGCGCAGCGGTTTGGCACCCTGGATTTCCGCCAAGCTCATGCGGCGGAACGTACCGACCAACTCGTGGAAAATGCGATCGGTTTCGGCCGAGTTATGTTTGGTCGCGAAGATGAAACGATAGACGTCGCTGCCGAAGCGGATGGCATAGAGCCGGAAATCCCATTGATCGCCCTTCGCTGCCGCGGTCGCGGCCGGAAAGCCGTTGATCGAAGTCTCCTCGACCGTTTTCGCGTCGATACCCTCAATCCAGCCCGAGGTCAGGTAAGCGGCAAGCGTTTGTTCGGCCGGCACCCGCACCACGTCGAGCCGCAGCGCCTGGCCGCCGCCATGCTTGACGCCGAGCACCGCCTGCGCGGTGTTTTCCAGATTGAATCCGTCCGGGGCGGTGAAGGTGAAGCCGAGCCGCGGGTGCAAAAAGCGCCGGCCGCGAACGAATCCTTCGCTCGGGTCCTCACCGAAAACGATACCGTCGATATCGCCCAGATAAGCATTCTTGTCGCGCCCGGCGATGCTGCCGGTCGTGGTCGGGCTGCCGCTATATTGGCGTGCATTGGCAACCGCGTTGGAAATTCGCTCCGGCGTCGCCGGATGCGACGACAGAAAGTCGGGTGCACGCGGGTCGATGGCGGTGGCGGATTGCTGCGGCTTGAGCTCGGAGTTGTGCTCCATCGAGGTGAGAAAGCGCACGGCCCCGAAGGGGTCGTAGCCGGCCCGCGAGGCGATACCGATGCCGATCCCGTCAGCCTCGAATTCCTGAGAGCGCGAGAAGCTTGCCAACGCGAGCTTCGACTTGGCGAGCGCGAGCGCCCCGACTTCCGGATCGCTGATCACGTCAGAGACCACACGGCCGACCAGCGCCGCTTGCTTGGCCTGCTCTTCGCGAATCGCGGCATGGCGCGCGACGACGTGGCCCATCTCGTGCGCCAGCACCGAGGCCAGCTCGGATTCGTCGTTGGCGAGCGCCACCAAGCCGCGGGTGACGTAAAGCTGTCCGGTCGGCAACGCAAATGCGTTGATCGACTGCGAGTTGAGCATCGTGACTTTGTAGCGCAGGTCCGGCCGGTCGGAGGCGGCGACCAGCCGCTCGACCGTCCCTTCGACCATGGTCTGCAGCTTCGGGTCCGTATAGACGCCGCCGTAAGCCGCAAGGATGCGCTGGTGCTCGCGTAAGACCGCGGGCGACATATCGGCTGTGGAGATGTCCGCCGGCTTCGCCGACGCGAGCGACGCCGTTTGCGGGCCGAGGGATGGTGGCGAAGCCGTACAAGCGGCAAGCGCCAGCGAAAGCGCGGCAAAGCCCACATGGGCTATCCTGAGCTTCCTGGTCCCCCAGCGTCGCCAACGAGCGCGCCGAACACGTATGGGTCCCGTACCGATGGGTCCCGAATCGATCACTGCCACATCCCAGTCGTTACCCGCCGCCCCCGCGGCGCACTTACTCGCGATCGGCGAACTCTATTTGCTCCGGCCGCATCGCTTCGATCCACGGGCCACCGCGCTCTTCGACCCAGCCACGGACCCGTATCTGCCGGCCAGCGAAGGTCTTGGGTTCAAGCCCCGCCGCCGTGAAATTACGCTCATTTCGCTTCAAGATCGTAACGGTGAAGTCCTCGGTCCAGCGCCGCCCGAAATTCACATAGATGGTCGCGCCGCTCTCACGTACCGAGAGGACCTTGCCTTCAACCAGCGCAAAATGGCCCCGTTTGGCCAGCACATCGGCGGGCTCGTCAGCGTTAAGCAAACCATAATACGAACTGGCCCAAAGGCCAAGCTCGCCCTTTCGCGCTAAAGTTTCGCGACGCAGAAGTTCCACCGCACACATGCGGCTGCCTACGTGCGTTCCGACCCGCGCAAAGCCGGCCGCCACCAGCTCGCTCTGCACGGAACGATCGACGCCGTCGCGCGCGGCGTACACGTAGGCGACCAACCGGCCGTAGCGGTCGGTCTTTTGCGCATCGGCTTGTTTGAGGGTGATCTGGGCGCCGGATAACAAGGCGGCGAGGGCGTCTTTCGCAGCCGGTCCTCCGGGAACCGCCGGGCTCCCTTCTTGCAACTCGGCGAGCGCCGGCACTTCGATGGCGGCGAGACGGATTTCGCGCCCGTCTCCCAGAAGGAATGTGCGACCGTCGACGACGCGCTCCGCCGTACCTTGGCCGATAGTTTCGCCATTGCAGCCGAGGCTTGAGGGTGGACTTGAAGGCAGACTTGGCCGCGGACTTGG
The DNA here is from genome assembly GCA_963818155.1 of uncultured Alphaproteobacteria bacterium. Classification (GTDB taxonomy): domain Bacteria; phylum Pseudomonadota; class Alphaproteobacteria; order Rhizobiales; family Xanthobacteraceae; genus BOG-931. The sequence continues at coordinate 279,667 of CAWFRC010000007.1, read as the reverse complement.
GCTCGGCGCTTGTTGCGCGCAGACGCCGCCCCAGCCGCATGCCGCCGCGAAGCCAGCCGCACACACCGCTATCATTCCATCCCGCCCGCGCATTCGTTAACCAGCCAATGGCGAGATTGCGGCATCTCTGCGGCGTATCCGGAAACCGCCGCCGCTTCGCGGGAAAGAATGCGCCGCCTATGGTGCGCTATGACGCCTTGCGTTGCCGGGCATGCGGGCGTGCTTTGCCGGTCTCAGCATGGGCCGATTTCTTTCCGGTCTCAGACTGGGCCGACTTCTTGCCGGCGATCGGCAGCAGCATTTCCTTCTGGCCGGTGTTCTTGCGCCCTTTCTTGGCGCGCGGCGGACGGGCAGCGGCGGCGGGTGCGATTGCCTTTTCGGCCTGCACCGAGCGTCGCAACGCATCCATCAGGTTGATGACCTTGCCGGTTGGCTGCTCCTTCGGCACCTCGATCTTTTCGCCCTTGGCCTTCTTCTCGATCAAGTCCTTGAGCGCGTGCTCGTAATGGTCTTCGAACTTGTCCGGCGCGAAGTGCCCGCTCCTGGTCTCTACGATGTGCCGCGCGAGATCCATCATGTCCTTGGTGAGCTTGACGTTGGGAATGTCGTCGAAAAACTCGGCCGGATCGCGCACCTCGTAGGGAAAGCGCAGCAGCGTGCCCATCAGCCCCTTGTCGCGCGGCGTGATGGCGATCACGTGCTCGCGGCTGGTGAGTACGACGCGGCCGATCGCCACCATCTTCATTTGTTCGATGATGTTGCGGATGACCACGAAGGCGTCCTGCCCGACCTTGCCGTCCGGCGCGATGTAATAGGGGCGGATGTTGTAGAGATCGTCGATCTCGTCGCGAGGCACGAACTCGTCGATGTCGATGGTCTTGGTACTTTCAAGCGCGACCGAACTCGAGCTCCTCGTCGGTGATCTCGACGTATTCGCCCTTGGCCACCTCGTAGCCTTTGATGATGTCCTCGGATGGAACTTCCTCGCCGGTCTCGGCATCGACCTTGCGATACCGGACGCGATGACCGGTGGTCTTGTTGATCTGATTGAAGCTGACCTTTTCCCGCTCGGAGGTGGCCGGATAAAGCGCGATCGGACACGACACCAGGGAAAGTCGCAAATAGCCTTTCCAATACGCGCGCGGGGCCACGTGCTACTCCTACCAGTCGTTTTCTGACAACGATCAAACATCATAGCGCGTTCCGGTCGTTCCGGGGAGCGGGTGCGGCTTGTTCGTTTCTGATTTGTTCCAAAACTGCCATGGTTACGGTAAAGTTTTTCGCGCCAAGTGATTCGTGCCGGAATTTGAATTCGTGCCGGAATTTGATTCGTACTGGAATTGGAAAATGTCAGCCGCTCGCAAAATCAAACCGAGACCGCAGCCGAAAGTCTTTCATGCCACCATGCGGGTGACGCGGGTCGAGGAATGGTGGATTGAAGCCGAGACGGCGGAGGAAGCCAGCGCGTTGCTTGCCGCCGGCCAAGGGCATCGCGCCGCGTTGGGCGAGCGCGTCCATGTCGAGCTCGAAGAGCTGTTCGCGGAATAACGGTGGCCGAAGCGGGCGGGGCCTCGGGCGCCGATGTCGATCAGCTTCCCGGTGCCGGTAACCCGCAAGCCTGCGGCAGCAGACGCGCCAGGCGTTCGGCCCATTGCTGCTGCCCGGCCTCCTCGGCAATCAGGTCCTGGCGGATCTCGATCAACGCGTGCGGCAAGCCGTGACGTTCACCGTGCACCGGAATGGTGTAGTCGGTCGCGTCGCTGACAAAATAGGGTTCGTTATCGCCGACCACCAGGCCGGCCTCTTGTTTGAACAGCCCGATCAGCCGATCGGCCAAGCGCCGGTCGCGATTGTGGAGAAGCGCGACGTGCCAGGGCCGCGCGTGGCCTTTGAAGTTCGGCGTGAAGCTGTGCAGCGCCAGCAAGGCGGCAAGCCGGCCGGCGGCCCGGCGGCTTTCGATCTCGGCTTCGATGCGCTGGTGATAGGGGACAAAAATCGCGCGCGCGCGTTCCGCCCGCGCGTCGGCGCTCAAGCCCACATTGCCGGGAATCGGCGTGAGTTCGCTGATTTCCGGAATCGATGTCGGCGCCTCGAGCGGCCGGTTGCAGTCGATGACCAGCCGCGAATAATTTTGCCGGATCAGCGTAGCATCGAGCGCATCGGCGAGCCTGTCGCCGAGCCCGGCGATGCCGATGTCGTAGGCGATGTGGCGTTGCCATTCCGACGCGCTGACTCCGAGGCGGCCAAGGGCGCGCGGGCTCGCGACGCCGGCATGGTCGGCAACCAACAACAGCGGCGAGGCGCCGCCGGCGTTGCGGACGCTGACAGGCTCTGCTTCATCGGCGGCGAGAAGGGGTGAGGGCGTTCGCTTCATCGGTCTTCAGTGCAAGCCAATGTGTGCAATATTTTGGCCCCAAAAGTACCGGGGAGAATAAGCGTACCGGAGCCGACAAGACCAACGATAGAATGGCCTCAAGCTCCGCCGGTGGCCCGCATAAGACACTGGTTCGGAGCCGGCGGCGAATGCTATAGAGCGCGCTGCAGGATTTAGAGCATGTCCCGGAAAAGCGTGCCCTCGGGCTTTGACCCGATGGGTGGAAACTGGTTTTCCGAAAAGGACATGCGACAACAAAGAGATCTGGAGCATTTCCCGATCCCACTAATCGGGAAATGCTCCAGGCCTGCGCGTGCGCCGTTGAATTGGTCCCGTAGCTCAGCCGGATAGAGCAGCGGTTTCCTAAACCGAAGGTCGCAAGTTCGAGTCTTGCCGGGACCGCCAGATATTCCCTCATAAATATGATGTTTTTGGCTGCAGTCGGCTTATGTCGCGGGTTGGCGAATGGCCGGGGAAGCACCAGGAAAGCACGGCGGCCAAAACCTAAGGGGTGCCCGGTGGCGCGACGCGTGGGCGACAGCGCGGCAATCGACGGCGCCGCTTGACCATCCTTTGCGCGCGCAGGCCGCCAAACCCTCCTCCCAACCCCCGCCCGCCGGGCCGGGAAGGTCGCATCGGCCGCTCCGCTAATTTTTTTATCGTCGGAAACTTCGGGGTTGCGCGCGGTGCAGAGAGATAGCTGGCGCCGGCAGCCGCCCTTTTTGATAGACTGAAGCTTGTATCGAAACCCTGTCGTACTCTGTCTAGGAATAGAAGTGCGGTGGCAAAAGTGACTGAAGGCAACAAACGCGACGATGATATTGAGAGCTGGATTTCGGCTGCCTGCGACGATGGTTTCGACCCGGCGAGTCACGGCTGGATAGACGATGACAACAAGCTCAGCGGGCCGCCGTTGCAAGATAGTGAGTTGAGGGAGGCCCACAATGACTTGACGGCATGGCGACCGCCGGCCGATTTCCAAGGCGCAGTAAGGACCCTGCATCGGCGCACCACATCTAGGGTCCTTTTCAACAAACCGCGCCAAAAATTCCTTCTCGACGCATGGACGCTGGCGGAGTTTGCAGTGCGTCTGTCAACCGTGGATCAGGTGAAGCTCACGAGTCCTCGCGACCGTTGGCCGGATGGCTATGTGCGCAGTCAGGGCGCAGTGAAGAACGTCGAGGTAACGATCGCCCTCATGCCCGGTCGAAAGATGGGCGAAGAATATAAGCTCGCTACGGGCATCGAATTCGATCCGGTCGAGGACTGGCTAGCGCGGGCTGACGCCATTCCAGAAGCCCTCGAAAACGCGATCAGCCGAAAAATCGCGAAATGCTACGGGAGTAGCGCCTGGCTTGTGGTTTACCTCAACCTCAACGACTACGGCATTCGGCAGCAGCAGACCGAACTTGTGATAGCGCAGTTGAAGCGCCGTCATGCTCACGCGTTCGACGGCCTTTTTGTCCTGTGGAAAGACAGGATTTACTGAGGACGACGCGCCGCCGCCGGAATCGTTCAAGGACGTCAAGTCGAGCCCTGGAAGCTGCAAAGGGCCGCCGGCCTGGTCCATCGCGTCCTTACGCTATCAAGGCTCGCTTGCCGCGCGAGCCATCGCGAGGAACATAACAGCGTGTACCGTTCAGAGTCGCGGCAAACCGGTCGGTGGCGGCCGCCGGCGGAATATTAAATGCGCGAGATAGCTGAGGGCGCCGCATACAACCCCATAGCCAGCACGACGGTCGGAGACCAACACAATGCAGACGCGTTCGTGCGTCAGTGGCGGCGTGATCGTAAAGCTTTCAAAACACTGCAAGTCAGCGTGAAATACTACAAGGGTGATAGCGACATCGGGTGGTGAAGAGCGTCGTCCTGCCGTCGAGCGCGATACTGTCGGTAGCGGTCAATCGGTCGCTCAACAAACTGAGCCACCCCCCACGATAACCCCAGAATCAATAGGACTGAGACATATTCGCCCCAACTGCCGGTAATGATGATGATCGTTGCCAACGGGTGGATTAAGTAGAGCGGATACGATAACTCGCCCATGGCACTATCTAACGGATTTCGTCGCCCAAACAACACCAAGCCTGGCAGGCAGATGGTGACTGCGAATAGGTAAAACAGCCGCGGTGGCCCGAAGCTGTTGTACATCATCGTCAACGAAATGAGGGTGGCGGTTGCAGCCAGGGAATAAGATGTCAGCCACCGCGGCTTTGCGGTCCTTAATTTCGCGTACGCATGATAAGCAAACACCCCGCACATAAAGCACCAGAGAGGAAAAGGAAACGCACTGAAATCGAAAGGACGGATTTCGAATTGGGTATGTACACCCCAGGTCTGTGCCATGAATGACGAGGTCAGCAGCACTCCCGTCAACCAAAGTCGGCGCACCACAAAAGGAGCAATCGCATAAAAGCAAAGCTCAACCGCGACAGACCAGGCTACGCGCACATACACGAAATTGTGCAGAAAGGAATTAGTGGGGTTGCCAAAACCGCTTCGAACAATGTCCTGGCCGACGATGAAAATGTTCAGCAATACGGTCGCTGCTTTCGTAGCTCCATCGATCTGATGGTTTTGCGCCCACCATAAGGCGCTCGTTGAAGGCAAATTCGATGTTGTCGACACAAAGCCATAAACAACAAGCGCATTGACCAACAGATATAGCAACAGACAAGTCCAATAGATCGGATAGATACGAAGTGCGCGATTGCTGTAGAAAAGCAGCAATCTGTCCTGATACTTCTCGACTAGGACAAGAGTGATGAGGAAGCCGGAGACGATGTAGAAGGCCTCCACGGCGATGCCGCCCGGCATAAAGTACGGTATCGGCTGCGGGTAAAAGGACAAATGCCCGAGCATGACGATGACGGCTAAAAGCAGCCGGAATGTCCCCACGCGCACATTCTCCCCAAAGCGCTTAACCTCGGCACGTTATTTGATCGCCGACAACGCAATGTAGGACGGCTTTGCATTCAGCAGGCGGTGCGATGGTAATGCGTCTTGCGCAGCAACAAAAAATGCGCGCTTCGAAGAAGCAAACTAATCTGAATCAAACTTTTGGTTGGTGATGTGACGTAAAGCTTTCAAAACACAACATGTCGATGTGAATTAGGGCAAGAGAATTAGGGCAAGAAATGGCTTTGTTACAAGGATTTTATGGCACTATCGGAAAGACGGGGAAACACAAGACAACCGCCGCCCATGGGTTTCCTAAACCGAAGGTCGCAAGTTCGAGTCTTGCCGGGACCGCCAATCCATCCCGTCACTAATTTTCGGCCTTGTTTGTGATGCCGACGGGGGCCACCGCGCCACGGCCGCTACCTAGAGTAGATCGACGTTCCCGCCGGCTTTGATCGGCCGCGCGGCATTTAGCACGGATTACGGCAGCGTCCCTGGCTCTCTCAGCTACCACAACCTATGCTTGACCATAGTCCGGTCTGCGCGCATCATTGTAGGGCGCCCATTTGAGGGCGCCACCTTCATAAGCCAACATCAACCTGGGAGGACGGCCATGACAAAATGGTCAGTGCCAGCACTTACTGCTGCTTTTATCCTCGGCGCCGTGGTTGGCGGCTCTTTCACGCAGCCGCAGCCCCTGCGGGCGGCGGGCAGTATGCCCGTCTATGGCATCTATGAAGCAAACGTCACCGATCAGGAAAACTACAAGGACAGGTTTTTGTCCCTGGTTGTACCGAAGCTCGAGAAGAACGGAATCAAATATCTGGCGCGAGGCGGCAAGAATTCAGACCCTGATCGGACCGGAAGCGCCAAACCGTGTCGTGGTCACGGAGGCTGCGAGCATGGACGCCGAGATGGCCTTCTGGAATGAGGCCAAGGATGACTTCAAGATTGGCCAGAAATACAGCACCGGTATGCGGTTCGTCATCGTTGATGGCGTAGGCGCCAAATAATCACAGAAGAATCTTTCAAACGATCAAATCAGCAACGCTGGCCCGGCGGAATGGCCCCCCGGGCCACGCCACCCGTGTACAGGAAGGGAGGACACATCGTGATGCTCTCTCGCCGTGGACTAATCGGAACGGTGGCGACGGCTACTATTCTGCCGGCCTCGGTCGGCCGAGCGCAGCAGGAGCCGATCCGCATCGGCGTGCTCAACGATCAGAGCGGTCTCTATCGCGACTTTGGCGGTCCGACCTCGGTGCTCGCGGCTCGCATGGCGGTCGAGGATTTCGGCAGCAACGTGTTCGGCCGCCCGATCGAGGTGATCGACGCTGATCATCAGAACAAGGCCGACCTTGCTTCGGCGATCGCGCGTAATTGGTTTGATCGTCAGGGCGTCACCGCGATCGCCGATCTCACCAATTCCGCGGCCGCGCTCGCGGTGCAGCAGCTTGCGCGCGAGCGCGGCAAGATCACGCTACTGACGGGGCCCGCGACCACGAAGCTTACCAACGAAGAATGCTCGCCCACTGGCTTTCACTGGGCATTCGACACTTACTCGCAAGCTACCGGCACCGCCAAAGCGATGTTGGCAGAAGGCGGAAAAAGTTGGTTCCTACTTGCGGCCGACTACGCGTTCGGACGCCAGCTGGCGCACGACCTGCGGGAAGTCGTCACCGCCGGAGGCGGTCAAGTGGTTGGCGAGGCATTCCATCCTCTCTCCACCCCTGATTTCGCGAGTTTCCTGCTGCAGGCACAGACTTCGAAGGCGCAGGTGATCGGTCTCGCCAATGGTGGGGATGACACCACCAACGCCATAAAGCAGGCGGCGGAGTTCGGCATCACCCGCGGCGGCCAGAAGCTCGCGGGACTGGTAATCGTCATCAGCATCGTCCATGGGCTCGGATTGGAGACCGCACACGGCTTAGTGTTCACAGAGAGCTTCTACTGGGATATGAACGAGGCGACGCGCGCTTGGTCGAAGCGCTTCTTCGCGCGGGCGGCGCGGATGCCGGGCATGGTGCAGGCCGCGACGTATTCATCGGTCATGCACTATCTGAAGTCGATGCAGGCCGCCGGGACCCCGGAGGGAATAATGGTTGCGGCGCGGATGCGGGCCCTGCCGGTCGATGACTTTTTTGCCAAAGGCCGAGTGCGCGAGGACGGGCGCCTGCTGCACGATTTCTTCCTGGCAGAGGTAAAGGCGCCAAGTGAGTCCGCTGCGCCGTGGGACTACTACAAGATACGTCGGGTCATTCCGGCGGAGGAAGCGGCCCAGCCGCTCGCACAGTCGAAGTGCACGCTCGTAAGGTAACGTTCTCCGCTTTGACCCGGAGAACCGTACCAATGCCTGCTTTGTGCTCGCGCGCGATATGCCAATGATATCGCCGGACGCCAAAATGCTTGGGGCCTCGGGAAAAACGTTTTTTAAATTTAGTGAGTGCGCTTGAGCATGTTTGTGCGCGCAAGCTATTACTGTAACTGCGCTTATCCACTTTTGCCGGGACCGCCAGATATCCGTCACCAATTGTTTCTATGACTTTTCGGCCCAGTCCGCGCGACCGGGCATGCCACACACCATGAACCACGGAATGCCGACGCGATGTTGATCGAACAAAGAATAAAAGATCTCGGGCTCTACTTGCCGGCGGTGCTCCAAGCACCTGCGGGCGTTGTGATCGATTTTGCCTGGGCGCGCGTGTTCGGCGACAGGGTCTATGCCTCGGGGCACGGGCCTCAAGCCGAGGACGGAACGCTGGTTGGCCCGTTTGGACGCGTCGGCGCGGAAGTCACGCCCGAGCAGGCCGTCGAGGCCGCGCGGCTTGCCACACTGTCCGTTCTGGCGAGCGTCAAACGCGCGATCGGCGATCTCGACCGCATCACCGCGTGGCTGCGCATCGAAAGTTACGTGCTGGTCGCGCCGAACTTCGATCGAACCACAAATGCGGTCAACGGCTGCTCCCGGCTCCTTGCGGACATCTTCGGCGCCGAGATCGCCCCCCATGCGCGCACGGCCATGGGGGTTGCGGCGACACCGCTGAGTTGCCCCGTCGTGATCGCGGCCGAACTGGCCTTCCGACCATAAACGAACGGCCGATTTCGCGGCTGTCGCGCGTTCAGGTCTTGACGCCAACTTGCGAGAGCCTTGCGACAGGCTTGGTCGCATCGAACCGCCCGGCGCGTCGGCAAGGCGGTTGCGCTGTCGAGAATGGCGCCCTCTCGGTGCTAATCTTGGCATTCGAGAGGGGGCTCAAATGGATCACGCTTGGATTTGCCGTTGTTGCGGAAAGCAGTTCGATACGCTGCCGCTCGACTTCGCCTGCCAAGCGCCTGACCACTGGTTTCAAATTCCCGAGTTGGAGCGAGCCCTGCGTGGCAAGCTTGATAGCGACGTCTGTCTCCTCGATGACAGGGATATCTTTGTTCGCGGTTGTCTCGAAATTCCAATTATTGGCCAGGACGATTGCTTTATTTGGGGCGTATGGGTTTCGGTATCGGAAGCAAGCTTCGCGCGCATTCTCGAACTGTGGGAAGCCTCGGGCATTGAAAATGAATCACCAAAATTTGGCTGGCTCTGTAACAACATCTCGATTTATCCAACGACCCTCAATCTCAAGACGCATCTACATGTGCGGGACGGTGGAAGAAGGCCGTTGATTGAGCTTGAGCCGACCGATCATCCCCTCGCCATTGAACAACGCCATGGCATTTCAATTAAAAGGGTTGAAGAAATCGCCACGGCACTCTTACCTCGTCACTAGAAGGCGCAGACACAACAAGGATTTGTGTCATGAGCTGTTGGGGGCGAACCATAAAATTCACCGCCATCTGTGAGCCATGACCGTGACTGTCGGCAGTGTGACGGCGGCATCCGCTGCTACACTGGAGGTGCCACCGCGGACATCGGATGAAGTCAATATAGCGAGAGAGACACGATGATCTTACCATCCGGAGAGCAGATAACGATCGCGGTTGGAGACCAGCAGGCCGTGATCGTCGAAGTTGGTGGCGGTCTGCGCTCTTACGCGGTCGCTGGCCGAGAGCTTGTTGACGGGTATGGTGCCGACCAAATGAGCTCCTCGGGACGAGGTCAGGTGCTGATCCCGTGGCCGAACCGGCTGGAAGATGGCAGCTACGAATTCGGCGGCAGGCGCCATCAACTTCCCCTCAACGAGGCGGCGCGACACAACGCAATTCACGGGCTCGTCCGCTGGAGCGCGTGGTCCGTTGCCGAGCGGGAGGCGCATCGGGTCACCATGCAGCACGTGCTCCATCCGCAGCCCGGTTATCCATTTTCACTGAGAATTAGTGCCGAATACACGCTGTCGGATCGCGGTCTTCGGGTCCAGACGACCACGACGAACCTCGGTTCTGAAACGTGTCCGTTCGGACGCGGTGCGCATCCCTATCTGACGCTCGGGACTGCGACCATCGATCGGCTATTTCTCACGCTCCCGGCGCGAACCGTCTTGCGCGCGGACCAGCGCGGTCTTCCCGTCGGCTCGCAAGCCGTAGCAGGCACGGGCTTCGATTTCAGACAATCGCGGCCGATCGGTTCGACGGTGCTCGACCATGCATTCACCGACCTTGAACGAGACGAGAGCGGGATCGCTTCCGTCAAGCTTCGCGATCCGGACAGTGGCAAGCAAATCTCGCTTTGGGTCGATCAGAGCTATCCTTATTTGATGCTCTTCAGCGGCGACACGCTTCCTGAGGTCAGCCGTCGGCGCGGCCTTGCCGTGGAGCCTATGACTTGCCCGCCGAATGCATTTCGGACCGGAGCGTCCTTAATCACGCTGGAGCCAGGCGCTTCCTGCACGGGCAGCTGGGGCATTTCCAGTGATTAGCTAGATCCCTCGTAGGCTCAGGCCGCGAATGATTTGTTTTTTTGATCGATAAAGTCGACGTGGATAGACATCGACAGAGCCGAAATTTCCTGCCGCCGCGGAAGGCGGACGTTGCTCGGTGAGCCTTGCGCCGATGAGAAACGCAGTCGTGCACACTCACCCGGCCGGCGCGCCTCCTGGCAATCTCTGAAACAAAAACGATTTTTGTTAATGATGATGGTAGCTGCGCTCCGGATCGTAGAGGATCCCGGCGCCGATAACGACCGCGGCACTCATCGCCAAAAACGCAATAAGCCCTGCCAGCATTCCAAGCATGACACCCTCCCTTGCATTTTATTTTTAAGCGCTACGATTGTGAGGTTCGTAGCCCCGCCAGTCTGCATCGGCACGCGCCGTTTTGCGATCACGTTTTCGCGCATGAACAGGAATTAAGTTGGCGGCGGAGGCGCCGGTCGGTACAGGCACCCTCGAGGCGTCTAAACCGCGCTTCGGGGTCCCGGCGCCGGCAGACGCCCGGCAACGCTGGCGTCGGGACTCGCGAAGGCGCCGCCCACATCGAATTTTTACCCTGGATCGGTTCGGAATTTTTTACCCCGAACCGGACCGCGCGCATGTTGCCAGGAGGTGGCGATTCGCGCTTCAATCGCTTGAAATTTGGGCGACAAAGCCGAGGGAGGTTTCTATGATCCACCTACAACGGCGTGAAATGCTGTTCGGTCTTGCCGGCGTGACGCTGGCACATTCCCTGCTCGGACGCGTCAGCATGGCACTGGCTGCAGACAAAATCGTACCTGGCCCGTCGAGCGCGCTGATCGTGGTCGATGTGCAGAACTGCTTCCTGCCGGGCGGGAGCCTGGCGGTGAAGGACGGCGATCAGGTGATCCCGGTGATCAACCGCATCGCCAAAAGCTTCCAGAACGTGGTGATGACCCAGGATTGGCACACCGCCCATCATGTCTCGTTCGCATCGAGCCACGACGGCAAGAAGCCGTTCGAGATGATCAAGCTCCCATATGGCGATCAGGTGCTGTGGCCCGACCATTGCGTGCAAGGCACCGAGGGCGCGCAGATCGCCAAGGACATCAGCATCCCACAGGCGCAACTCGTGATCCGCAAGGGCTTCCACAACGACGTGGACAGCTATTCGGCGTTTCTCGAGGCCGACAAGGAGACCAGAACCGGCCTTGCCGGCTACTTGAAGGAACGCAGGATCGACACCGTGTTCGTGACCGGGCTGGCGACCGACTTCTGTGTCGCCTGGACGGCGATGGATGCGCGCAACGCCGGCCTCAACGTTTATGTGGTCGACGACGCATGCCGCGGCATCGACATCAACGGCTCGGTCGCCAAGGCGTGGGCTGAGATGGCGAAACTCGGCGTCAAGAAAATCGAATCGAGCGACATCGGCTGAACCTTCCGGTTCTTACGCGCCGCTTTTTGCCGACGGCATTCGACCCACAGCGGGCCGAATGCCGGTGGCGTTTCTTATATTTGCTCGTAATTGTTTCCGTGCATTAGGATGCGCCGTTGCGTTCCGCCGAAATGAACAATCAAGCATTCGACATCGTCATCCGTCACGCCCGCTTGCGCGGCTCCGCCGATCGGTATGCCGATATCGGCGTCAAGGACGGCCGCGTTGCCGCCATCGCCCCGCACCTCGATGGCGCGGGCGCGACCGAGATCGACGCGCACGGCAATCTGGCGACCGAAAGCTTCGTCAATCCACATCTGCATCTTTGCAAGGTCTGGACCTTGCCGATGATGGAGGAGGAGGCGCTCCAGGCCTACCAGGGCGAAGGCATGGGCAAGGCGCTCTCCAGCATCGAGCTCGCCAGCAAGATCAAGGAGAAATACGCCGAGGACTGGATCGTGGAAAATGCCCGCCGCGCAGTGGCACTCGCGGCCCTGCACGGCAATCTGCACATTCGCGCCTTCGCCGACGTCGATGCCAAGGCGCGGCTCGAGGGCGTCAAAGCGCTACTGCGCGTGCGTGACGAATTTCGCGGCATTGTCGATCTGCAGGTGGTCGCCTTCGCGCAGGACGGCATTGTGCGTGAGCCGGGCGCGGCCGAATTGATGCGTGACGCCATGGCGCTCGGCGCCGATGTGGTCGGCGGTATTCCCTGGATCGAGCTCACCGATGATGATGCGGCGGCGCACATCGGCATGTGTTTCGATCTGGCACGGGAATTCGACAAAGATATCTCGATGCTGCTCGACGATGCCGGCGATCCGGGTTTGCGCACGCTCGAAATGATGGCGATCGAAGCGGTCAAGCGCGGCTGGGAAGGCAGGGCGCTGGCGCATCATTGCCGCGCCATGAGCCTCTATGCTGATCCTTACCTGCAGCGTCTGGCGCGGCTTCTCAACAAGGCCGGCGTGGCCGTGGTCAGCGATCCGCATACCGGGCCGCTGCATGCCCGGGTCAAGGAATTGCGCGCCGAAGGCGTGCGCGTTTGCCTCGGTCAGGACGATATTTCCGATGCCTATTACCCCTTCGGCCGCAACAACATGCTGGAAGTGGCGTTCCTGGCCGCGCACCTGCTTTGGATGATGACCCGCCAGGAGATCACGACGCTCTACGACATGATCACGATCGAGCCGGCGAAAGCGCTCAATCTGCCCGGATTCGGCCTCGCGGTCGGCGCCCCGGCGAATTTCGTGGTGCTGGGGCAACCCGATGAGGTCGAAGCGCTCCGCCATCATGCCCAGCCGGCGCATGTGATCAGCCACGGCCGGCGGCTCGATGCGGCGAAGATGCAGGCGATCGTTGCTGCGGGCACCGGCACGCCGTGATATGAGCAAGGACGCCGGAACATGCTGATAGGAGAGAGTTTTATGCGCGCTCCCGCTCTCATTGCTGCGGCCATGCTGACCCTTTGCGCGGCGGCCGCGCCGGCCTTGGCGCAACAGACCATCAGGATCGGCGAGCTCAACAGCTACAAGAGCCAGCCGGCCTTTCTCGATCCCTACAAGAAGGGCTGGGAAATGGCGGTCGACGAGATCAATGCGGCCGGCGGCGTGCTCGGCAAGAAGCTCGAGATCGTATCGCGCGACGATGGCGCCAATCCGGGCGATGCGGTGCGGGTCGCCGAGGAACTGACGACCGGCAGCGACATCAATATTCTCTGTGGCACGTTTTTGTCCAATGTCGGGCTCGCGGTCACGGAATTTGCCGGCAAGAAAAAAGTGTTCTTTCTCGCCGCCGAGCCGCTGACCGACAAGATCACCTGGGCGAACGGCAACCGCTATACCTTCCGCCTGCGGCCCTCGACCTACATGCAAGTGGCGATGCTGTTGCCGGACGCGCTTGCGGCGAAGAAAAAGCGCTGGGCGCTGGTCTATCCGAATTTCGAGTACGGGCAGTCCGCCGCCGCGGCGTTCAAGGAAATGATGAAGGCCAAACAGCCCGACGTGGAATTCGTCACCGAGCAGGCGCCGCCGCTCGGCAAGATCGATGCCGGCGCAGTGGCGCAAGCGATCGACGACGCCAAGCCGGATGCCATTTTCAGCGCCTTGTTCGCCGGCGATCTGACCAAATTCGTGCGCGAGGGCTCAACCCGCGGCACCTTCAAGGACCGCGTCGTGGTCGACCTCTTGGGCGGCGAGCCCGAATATCTCGATCCGCTCAAGGACGAGGCGCCGGAGGGCTGGATCGTGACCGGCTATCCGTGGAACGAAATCGACATGCCCGAGCACAAGGCTTTTCTCGCGGCGTATCGGAAGCGCTACAACGATTATCCGCGGCTCGGCTCGATCGTCGGCTATTTGATGATCAAGTCGGTCGCCGCCGGCATTGCCAAGGCCGGCTCGACCGATACCGAGAAGCTCGTCGAAGCCTTCGGCGATCTGAAAGTCGACAGCCCGTTCGGCCCGTTTATCTACCGCGCCAGCGATCATCAGGCGACGGTGGGCGCCTTCGTCGGCAAGCTCACGCTCAAGGACGGCCGCGGCACCATGACGGGTTTCAAATACGTCGATGGCGCAAGCGTTCTGCCGTCTGACGCCGAGGTGAAAAAGTTACGGCCGGCGACGGCGAATTAGGAGCCGCGCGCATCCGATGAACTGGGAAGGCCTCGCCTTTCAGGCCATCGACGGCCTTGCTTCCGCCTCGGGTTTGTTCTTCGTCGCGGCCGGGCTTTCCCTCATCTTCGGGGTCACGCGCATCGTCAATGTCGCGCATGGCTCCTTGTACATGCTGGGGACTTATATCGCCGTCTCGCTGGCGACGCGGTTCGATGGCGCGCTGGGCTTCTGGGGCGGCATCGTTGTCAGTGCCGTCGCGGTCGGAATCATCGGTGCGCTGATCGAGCTATTGTTGTTGCGGCGGATTTATTCGGCGCCCGAATTGTTCCAGCTCCTCGCCACTTTCGCGCTGCTCCTGGTGATCAACGATGCGGCGCTTTGGCTGTGGGGTCCGGAGGATTTGCTCGGTCCGCGCGCGCCGGGACTGCGCGGCGCCATTGAAGTTCTCGGCCGCCGGATGCCGAGCTACGACGTGTTTTTGATCGCGATTGCGCCGCTGGTGCTGTTGGTGCTGCATGTGATTTTCGCACGGACGCGCTTCGGCCGGCTGGTGCGCGCTGCCACCGAAGACCGCGAGATGCTAGGCGCGCTCGGCGTCAATCAGTCGGTGCTGTTCACGGCAGTGTTTGCGCTTGGCTCATTACTCGCCGGGCTCGGCGGCGCGCTGCAGATCGCCCGCGAGCCCGCCAATCTGGGCATGGACCTCACAGTGATTACCGACGCCTTCGTGGTCGTGGTGATCGGCGGCATGGGCTCGATCGTCGGCTCCTATATCGCGGCCGTGCTGGTCGCCGAGGTGAAGGCCTTGTGCATCGGCATCGGCCTTGTGAGCCTTGCCGGCTTTTCCGTGAATTTTTCCAAGCTGACGCTGGTCGCTGAATTTCTGGTGATGGCGGTCGTGCTGATCGCGCGGCCGCAGGGCCTGCTCGGCAGGCCGCACATTGCCGCGCGCGGCGGTGGCGCCATCGAAGCGCCGATCCGTCCGGCTTCGCCTACGCTCGTGGTTGCGAGCATTGCGGTGCTGGTCGTCTTGCTGTGCCTGCCGCTGATCGCCCGCTCTCAGCCCTATGTGCTGGTGCTCGGTATCGACGTGCTGATCGCGGTTCTGTTTGCGACCAGCCTGCATTTCATCATGGGGCCGGGCGGCATGCATTCCTTCGGCCATGCCGCCTATTTCGGTCTCGGCGCCTACGGGACGGCGCTCGCCGTCAAATGGCTCGCCGCGCCGATGGGCTTGGCGCTGGCGCTGGCGCCGGCCACGGCTGCGCTCGGCGCGCTGCTGTTCGGCTGGTTTGCGGTGCGCTTGTCTGGCGTCTATCTCGCCATGCTCACGCTTGCCTTCGCCCAGATCGTCTGGTCGATCGTATTTCAGTGGCAGGACTTTACCGGCGGCTCCAATGGCGTGCTGGGTGTTTGGCCGAGCGCGCCGTTCGATCGGTCGGCGGCGTTTTTTATTCTCACGCTGGTCTGTGTCGTTCTCGGCGTCTTGCTGTTGCGGCGAATCTTGTTCGCGCCGTTCGGCTATGCGATGCGCGCCGGCCGCGACTCGCCGTTGCGTGCCGAAGCGATCGGCATCAACGTCAAGCGCGTGCACTGGCTCGGCTTCGCCATCGCGGGGACCGTTTGCGGCGTCGCCGGCGGGATCTTCGCCTTCGCCAAGGGCTCGATCTCGCCGGAAACCATCAGCATCGGCCGTTCCATCGATGGGCTGGTGATGGTGCTGCTCGGCGGCGTGCAGACCCTGCTGGGCCCGATCGTCGGGGCCTCGATTTTCACCGTGCTGCAGGATTTCGTCATGCGGCAGACCGAATATTGGCATGCGCTGCTCGGGGGCATCATTCTGGTCTTGGTGTTGGCGTTTCCGTCCGGGCTTGTCGGCGCTTTTGTTGAACGCGTGGCGCGGCGATCCGGATGAGCGAACTCGCAGTCGCGTCTTTGTGCAAAAGCTTTCGCGGCATCCGCGCCGTCGACGATGTGAGCTTTTCCGTGGGGCAGGGCGAGTTCCTGGCGCTGATCGGTCCGAACGGTGCCGGCAAATCGACCTGCTTCAACAGCATCAACGGGCAAATTGCTCCCGACAGCGGCACGATCCGCTTCCACGGTCACGACATTGCCGGCCTGCCGCCACGCGAAATCTGCCGCCGCGGCGTCGCCCGCACGTTTCAGATCGCAGCCACGTTCCACTCCATGACGGTGGCCGAGAATGTGCAGATGGCGCTCATCGCGCACGCGCGCGAAACCTATCGGCTGTGGCGGCCGGCGACGTCGCGCCACCGTGGCCGCGCACTCGAGCTTCTCGCGCAGGTCGGCATGAAGGACGCGGCCGACCGGCCCTGTCGCGCGCTCGCGTATGGCGACGTCAAACGGCTCGAACTGGCGATTGCGCTCGCCAGCGAACCGCGCCTTCTGTTGATGGACGAACCGACCGCCGGCATGGCGCCCGGGGAACGCGGCGCGCTCGTTGCCCTGGTGAAGAGCCTGGTCGTCGAGCGCGGCATTTCGGTGCTCTTTACCGAGCATTCGATGGACGTGGTCTTCGCCTTCGCCGACCGCATTCTGGTCATGGCCCGCGGCCGCCTGATCGCCGACGGCGACGCCAAGACGATCCGCGCCGATCCGCTGGTCCGCGAGGTGTATTTCGGTAGCGGCCGGACCTTCGAGCGAACGGGAGCATCGTCGTGAGTTCCGAGCCGGCGCTTGCTGCGGACAATCTCAACGCCTGGTATGGGGCCGCGCAAGTTCTCTACGATGTGAGCTTTCGCGTCGGCCGCGGCGAAGTGGTGGCGCTGATGGGACGAAACGGCGCCGGCAAATCGACCACCATGAAGACGGTGATGGGACTGATGGCGCGGCGAAACGGTAGCGTTCGCGTCAACGGCCACGACGCATCACGGCTGCGGCCGTTTGAGATCGCGCGTCTCGGTGTCGGGTTCGTGCCGGAAGACCGTCGCATCTTCTCCGATCTCACCGTCGAGGAGAATTTGGATACCGGCCGGCAGCCGCCGCGCCGTTTTGCCGACGGCTCGGAAGCGCCCGCCTGGACCCCGGAAGCTTTGTTTGCGCTGTTTCCCAATCTTTCCGAACTGCGGACGCGCCCGGGTGCCCGCATGAGCGGCGGCGAGCAACAAATGCTCACCATTGCGCGCACACTGATGGGCAATCCGCTGATTGTGTTGCTCGACGAGCCGTCGGAAGGGATCGCGCCGGTCATCGTCGAAGCGATCGCCGACACGATCATCGCCTTGAAAAAACGCGGCCTCTCGATCGTGTTGTCGGAACAGAATGTCGGCTTTGCCGAGCTCGTTTGCGATCGCGCCTATATGCTGGAGAAAGGCCGGATCTGCTGGCAGGGCACGATGGCGGAGCTCGCCGCCAATACCGACATCCAGCGTGCTTATTTGACCTTATAATTATAATTGCCGCGCAGCACCGCGCAAAACTGCGATTGGGGGGAACGCATGCTCACGCTCTATCACTGTCACGATGCGCGCTCGTTTCGTCCGCTGTGGACGCTGGAGGAAATGGGCCTGTCCTATGAATTGAAGATGCTCTCCTTCCCGCCGCGGGCGGCAGCGCCGGACTATCTCACCGTCAATCCGCTGGGCACGGTGCCGACATTCTTCGACGACACGATGCGCATGACCGAGTTGGCGGCGATCTGCCAATATCTGGTGACTCGCTATGGTCCGACCCCCCTGGCGGTCGAGCCCGCGGAGCCGGACTTCGGCCCATTTCTCAATTGGCTCTATTTTGGCGAAGCGACGCTGACATTCCCGCAGACGATCGTGCTGCGCTATTCGGTGCTCGAACCGCCGGAGCGGCGATCCGAACAGGTCGCGGCGGATTATGCGCGATGGTTTCTGTCGCGCCTGCGCGGCGTCGATGCGGTCGTGTCCCAGCAACCGACCATGTGCGCCGGGCGTTTCACCGTTGCCGACATCTCGGTCGGTTTCGCCTTGATGCTGGCTGAATTCATCGGCCTGGACGCGAAATTCTCCCCAGCCGTCGCCGACTATTGGCAACGCCTGAAAGAGCGCGACGGGTTTCGCCGTGCGATCACCAGACAGGACGCCGATCCAAGCGTGCTGAGCGTGCGAAAATTTCTCAAGCAGGACTGACGTTTAACCCGCATTTAACCCTACCGGATTCATAACAAATGGAGTGAATCAGTAGTGAATGAGTGCGGGTGTGAAAATGCGTTCTGTGTTGCGTGTACTCGGCTTTGGTGCAGTTCTCCTGCTCGGCGAAATCGGAGCTGCCGCGGCCGCCGATGTGGTGCCGCTGCCTCCACCGCCGCTGCCACCGCCGCTTCCCGTGCCGATGGTACGGATATTTTCCTGGACCGGCTTTTATATCGGCGGCAACGTCGGCTGGGATCGGACGACCGGTTCGGGCACGTTCACCACCGCACGCGGCGCCGATCCGTTCACCGTCAGCAACAACAACAGTTTTCTCGGCGGCGCCCAGGCCGGCTACAATTGGCAGGTGGGCTCGTTCGTGCTCGGCGCCGAGACCGATTTCCAGGGTGCGACCGGCAGCGGCTCGCTCAATGCGATAGCGGGGCCGACTGTCAGTGCGACGGCCAAGATGCCGTGGTTCGGTACGGTGCGCGGCCGCGTCGGCTACGCCATCGAGCGGGTCCTGGTTTACGCCACCGGCGGTGCCGCTTACGGCGACAGCACCTGGAACGGGACCGTCTCAACGGCCGGTTCGTTTTCCAACTCTTCGACGTTCTGGACATGGACCGCCGGCGCCGGCGTCGAGATGGCGTTTGGCGACTGCTGGAGCGCGAAGGTCGAGTATTTGTACATGGGTACGCCGTCATCGACGCCGACCGTGCCGACGGTGACGGCGATCAGCGGCAATGCCAACACCAACATCGTTCGCGCCGGCATCAACTATCATTTTTAGTTTGCTGTCGTCATATGTCGCCGACCGACAAACTCGTCATTGCGAGCAACGGGTCCGGCCCAAAGTGGCCGGCCCGATGACAGGCTCCGCGAAGCAATCCAGTTCCGCGCGCCGGTTCTGGATTGCTTCGTCGCTTCGCTCCTCGCAATGACGATGATTGGCCGATCAAATACTCGGCCAATCAAATCGCGCTAGACGGGTGTCCGCCTGCGTGCCGGCTTACTCCGCCGCCTTACGGGTCTCGAAAAAGCGATTGGCCGGGCGTGGCAGGCCGAGATTTTCGCGCAGCGTCTTGCCCTCGTATTCGCGCCGGTAAAGTCCGCGGCGCTGCAATTCTGGGACCACGCGCTCGACGAAATCATCGAGCCCGCCGGGCAGATACGGAAACATGATGGTAAAGCCGTCGCTGGCGTCGGTGTGAAGCCACTCTTCCATCTCATCGGCAATCGTCTGCGGGGTGCCCACCATGGCGAGCCCCGAATAGCCGCCGAGCCGTTGCGCGAGCTGCCGCACCGTCAGCTTCTCCCGCTCCGCCAAGTCGACCACGCGTTGCCGCGCGCTCTTGCTGGCATTGGTCTCGGGGATATTGTCCGGGAGCGGCTTGTCGGGATCGAAGCGCGAGGCGTCGTGCCCGAGCGCGATCGACAGCGAGGCGATGGCGTTGTCGTAATAGACCAAGCTATCGAGCTTGGCGCGCTTGGCGCGCGCTTCTTCGATGCTGTCGCCGACGATAACGAAGCATGCCGGCATGATTTTCATGTGTTCGCGGGCGCGGCCGGCTTTCTCCATGCGGCCTTTGACGTCGGCAAAAAATTCGCGGCCGGCGGCCACATTGGCGGGCGGGGTGAACACCGCTTCGGCGGTTTCGGCCGCGAGCTGACGGCCGGAATCCGAGGCGCCGGCTTGCACGACCACCGGCCAGCCCTGCACCGGCCGGGCGATATTGAGCGGCCCGCGCACCGACAAATAGCGGCCCTTGTGATTGAGCACGTGCATCTTGTCGGGATCGAAATAGATGCCGCTGGCAGCATCGCGCACGAACGCGTCGTCGGCGAAGGAATCCCATAAGCCAGTGACGACATCGTAGAACTCGCGCGCGCGCCGATAGCGCTCGCTGTGCTCCATGTGATCGTCCATGCCGAAATTGAGCGCCGAATCCGGATTGGACGTGGTCACGATATTCCAGCCGGCGCGGCCGCCGCTCAAATGATCGAGCGAAGCGAAGCGGCGGGCGACGTGAAAGGGCGCGTCGAAGGTGGTCGAGCCGGTGGCGATCAGCCCGAGATGCTCGGTCACCATGGCCAGCGCCGACAACAGCGTGAACGGCTCGAACGATGTCACGGTGTGACTATGCTTGAGCGCATCCAGGGGCATATTGAGCACCCCCAGATGATCGGCCATGAAAAACGCGTCGAACTTGCCGCGCTCAAGCGTCTGCGCGAGGCGCTTCAGATGGGCGAGGTTGAAATTGGCGTCCGGAAACGCGCCCGGATAGCGCCAGGCGCCGGTATGGATAGTCGTCGGGCGCATAAAAGCGCAGAAATGCAGTTGCCGTGATCCGCTCATGCCTTCACCCCGCAAAACCCAGCCGCCGGTAAAGTTGGTGAGGAATTATGGCGGGTTCAATGCTCGGCCATGGAGCG
Source organism: uncultured Alphaproteobacteria bacterium (assembly GCA_963818155.1). GTDB lineage: Bacteria > Pseudomonadota > Alphaproteobacteria > Rhizobiales > Xanthobacteraceae > BOG-931. The sequence continues at coordinate 258,962 of CAWFRC010000007.1, read as the reverse complement.
TTTGATCTTTTGATGGCGCGTTGGCCGCCAATCCGTGCTCCGGATCGGGCGACTGTTGGAATAGTGCGGTGGCCGCTCCGTCCGGGCGACAATCTCGCATCAGGCGCAGCGACGACCCGTTACTTGGTCAACGCGTCGGCCCCGGCCTTGGCGACCTGCGCGTCCTGCGAGGACAGCGCGCCCGACACCCCGATCGCCCCGACGATCCGGCCGTCAACCAGGATGGGGATGCCGCCTTCGAGCGGCGTGATGTCCTTCACGGCGAGAAGCCGCAGGCCGGCGCCGCCGGCGGCGATCGCATCGTCGAGCGCCTTGCTCGGCCGCTTGAAGGTGAGCGCAGTACGCGCCTTGCCTTCGGACGCGCCAATGGAGGCAAGCTGGGTGTTGTCGGCTTTGTGGAACATCACCATGTTGCCGCCGCTGTCGAGGATGGTGATGGCCACCTGCCAGGAATTCTTCGCCGCTTCGAGCTCGGCGGCCGCCATCGCGCGCTTGGCATCGTCGAGCGTGATCGGCATTCCGTAGGGAGTCGAGGCTTGCTGGGCGAACGCGGTGGTAAAAATCGTGCCGGCCGCCAGGGCAAAGACGGCCAGCGCGCAGGCAAGCGCAAGCTTCCGGGACATCTCCATTATCTCCATAGCATACCGACTCAAAAAGGCGGGGCGCGGAGCGGCACAATAAGCGGCAAACGGGCCGGGTGGAAGCGTCGTCACACTCATGACGCAGGTGCGCGTGCCTGTCGGACGCAAGCCGGCACGGTAAAAACGTGATCGTTCATCGGCTGCGCGATCGTCGCCCAACGCATATATTTGGTCCAGACATCAAGGAGACACCGATGTTCGGATTCGGAAAGAAGGTCGAAATGCCGGTTGCCGCCGACGCGCTGCCCGGTCGCTCGTCACCCATCCCGACGGCCCGCGCGCATTTCATCAACGGTCATCCGCTCAAGGGGCCGTATCCTGAAGGCTTGGCGATGGCGATGTTCGGGCTTGGCTGCTTCTGGGGCGCCGAACGCAAATTCTGGGAGCTTGGCGACGGGGTCTATGCCACCGCGGCCGGGTACGCGGGCGGCTTCACGCCGAACCCGACCTACGAGGAAGTCTGCAGCGGTCGTACCGGGCACAATGAGGTCGTCCTGGTCGTGTACGACCCGAAAAAGATTTCCTACGAGCGGTTGTTGAAAGCCTTCTGGGAAAACCATGATCCGACGCAGGGTATGCGTCAGGGCAACGATGTCGGCACCCAATACCGCTCCGGCATCTACGCGTTCTCGCCGGAGCAGCGCGCCGCCGCGGAAGCTTCCCGCGACACGTATGCCAAGGCGCTGGCGGCCAAAGGTTTGGGCCCGATCACGACCGAGATCCGCGATGCGCCTCCGTTCTACTTCGCCGAGGATTATCACCAACAATATCTGGCGAAGAATCCGCACGGCTATTGCGGTCTCGGCGGTACCGGCGTGGCCTGCCAGATCGGAACTGGCGTTGCCAGCACGCCCGCCCACGTCTGACGACCCCGCCGAGGCGGCAAACGCAAAGATGACGGCGCGCGGCAGCTGCCTCTGCGGCGCTGTCAGCTTTGCCGTAACGCTGCCGTTCGTGCGTTTCGTGCACTGCCATTGTTCGCGCTGCCGGAAGGCCACGGGAACGGCACATGCCACCAACGCAGTGGTCAGGGCCGGCGGCCTTCATTGGTTGCACGGGGAGGAATGGATCGTCCGCTACGACCTTCCCACCGCGCGCAGCTTCGCTACCGCCTTCTGCCGCAGATGCGGCTCGCCGCTGCCGCACCCCACGCGCGGCGGCAGCGAGGTCATCGTGCCGGCAGGTACGTTTGACGGCGCTCTCGGCGTCGAGCCGGAGCGGCACATGCAATGGGCGTCTCGCGCCGACTGGTACATCGAGCGGGCCGAGCTTCCGAAAGAGGACTAGGCTTTCGACCGCACGCCTGATGCATTGACCGCGCAGAGCCATTGACGGCACAGTCGCGCGATCGAGGGTTCGGCGGGGAGATTCAATGCAGCCAATCGTGCGCGGGTTCGAGACGGTGATATCAATCTCGCGCTGGTTGCTGGCGCCGCTGCTGGTCGGCTTGGTGCTGACTTTTTTTTGCTGATCTACCGTTTTTTCGCCGACTTCCTTGATGTGGCGGTGCGGCTGCGGGGCCTGAGCTGGCACGAGCTCATCGTCGGCGTGCTCAACATGGTCGACATCGTGTTGACGGCCAATCTGGTACTCATCGTCATCTTCTCCGGCTATGAAAACTTCCTGCATAAGGTGGAAGCGCGCAACCACGAGGACTGGCCCGAGGGCTTGACGGCGATCGATTTCGGCGCGCTCAAGCAAAGGGTGATGGGCTCGATCGCGGTCATCGCCGCGGTCGATGCGTTGGCGTGGTATCTCGATCTGGAAAAGGGCGCCGACAACGTCAAGCTCACATGGGTCGCGGCCTTCCCCTTGGTGTTCGTCGTGGCGATGCTGCTCATGGCGGTCGCCGACCGTGTGTCGCGCCACGACCGCCCACCGTCCTGAGCGTCCCGGAAGACGGCTGCGGCCGCGTCGGGTTTGTACTCCTGGTTTGAGAACGTCCGCTGCGCCGCGAGCGCCTTGGCGCTCGCAGTCGAAGGAAAGCGCGCGTCTGGCCGGTGAGGGATTCTTAACCATAACGGGCGTTAATCCGTACCGCACGTTTTGCTCAAACCGGCCGGAATGGCGCGTATGCGGGTTGTTCGTTTTCTCCTTCTGCTGGCGGGTGTGGCGGCCGTGAGCGGATGCGCGCAGCAGCCTCCGGCCTACATCGCCTACCCGCAGGCTGGCGCCTCGTATCCGGCGGCGGGAATCGATCACGTCGTTTATGGCACCGGCGGGCCCTTTGTGCCGGCCGCACCAGCCGCTGCCGCGGTGCCCCCGGCAGGTCTAGTCCCGATGGTCGCCGGCGCTTTCCGAACTCCGGCGCCTCCCGCCCCCTCGGTCGCGACGGCGCCTGCGCCGCCGGCTCAGGCGCCGGTCCGTGTCGCTTCGACGAGCGACGCTGTTCCGCTCCCAGCCACCGCATCTGCGCCGACGCCCACGCCAGCAGCGGCACCGGCGCGCGTTGCTTTCGCGGGTCCTGCGGTGGCCGTCCCGGCCGCCGTCGCCGTGCCGGCGCCGACGGCCTACGTGCCGGTCGTCGCGGCGCCCGAGTATGCGCTGGATTCAGGCGATCGGCTTCGTATCGTCGTGTTCGGTCAGGAAGGACTGACCAACGCCTATCTGGTCGACGCCGCCGGGCTGATTGACATGCCGCTGATCGGCCAGGTGATGGCGCGTGGCGCCACCACCATAGAGCTCGCCCATCGCATTGCCGCCAAGCTTCGCAACGGCTTCGTTCGCGAGCCCCACGTGGCCGTCGAGGTCGTCGCGTACCGGCCTTTCTTCATTCTCGGAGAGGTGACGGCGCCTGGGCAATATCCGTACGTGCCACGGATGACGGCCGAAACCGCGGTCGCCATTGCGGGCGGTTACACGCCGCGGGCGTTTCGCAGAAATTTGATCCTCGATCGCCCCGAAGGCGGCCATATCGTGCGCATGTCGGTCCCGCCGAGCTTCCCGTTACACCCGGGCGACACGGTCAACGTGCAAGAGCGCTGGTTCTGACGGGAATTTCCGGCGGCGCTCAAACGCGCGCGTCAGCGTGAGATGCCGGACCGGTTTGGCCGGTCCGGGCCTGCGTGAATGCTAGGGCGTTGCCGCCCGGTTATTTCTTCAAATGTTGTTGCAGGAAGGTGAGCGATCGCTCCCAGGCGAGTTTCGCGGCCGCCTCGTCGTAGCTGCCGCGCTCGTCGCAAAAGAATCCGTGCTGTGCGCCCGGGTACACGTAGATCTCGCAATCGCCGCCGCGTTTTTGTTTGATCGTCTCGACGTCGCTCATCGGGATCGAGGCGTCTTTTTCACCAAAGTGCAGCTGCGTGGGCACTTTCGGCTTCTCGTCGGCATGCTTGACGATCTGTCCGCCGTAATAGCCGAGCGCCGCCGACAGGCCGTTGAGCTTCGCGGCCGCGAGAAAGGCGAGGCTGCCGCCGAGGCAGTAGCCGATGATAGCGGTCGGGCCGCTCTTTTTGGCGTCGTCGATCGCCGCCTGAACGTCCTTCATCATCGCTCCCCAATCGGGACTAGCGACGAACTTGCGGGCATTGGCGATTTCGTCGGGCGAGTAGCCGCTTTCGAAATTCGGATGCTGTCGGTCGAAGACGGCGGGCGCAACCGCCGCATAGCCCTCAGCGGCGAAACGGTCGCAGACCGCGCGAATGTGATGGTTGACGCCGAATATTTCCTGAACGACGACGATCCCGCCCTTCGGGGTCCCGCTCGGTTCGGCACGATAAGCGCCCAGCTTGAAATTGTCCGAGGCGACAAGTGAAAAATGCTGACCCAAGATTACGTCCTCCTTCGACTGCAATGACGGCCCCTCAGGGCCACGCCTAGCATATACCGGCCAATGATGTCGGTCGAAATGAAGGCCGACGCCGGCAGCGTCGCTGCCGGTTCCGTATTGCAGATTGGGCTTTCAGGCAGATTTCAGCGAGATGCAAATCCCGCAAGATCAGGGCCGAGAGCGAGATGCGGCTCGGCTTTTTGTTGGAGCACGATCGTTTAGAAAAGGCAGCTTTCGCTCATCAGGTGAAAGCCGCAAGGCATGCTTTTCCAGATCGTGCCCTGGTGCATGATCCCGAGAAGTGGAAACCGGTTTTCGGAAAGGATCATACACTAACGCGAAATCTAGACCTTGATCCGATCGAATTGGATCAAGGTCTAGCGCATCGTGACGATGAAGTCGGTGCCTTCGCCGGTTTCCCCGCCGAGGCCCTGATCGGAGATGACCAAGGACGAGCCCGGCACCATCAGATCGGAAATCCGATCGATGATGTCTTGCGGGATCTCAATCCGCGCCAGCGCTTCCTTGGCCGTTTGCGGCGGCGCGTCGGCCAGCACGTCACCGTGCTTGCCCCGGCCGAGGGTCTTGGGCGTGGCTCTGACCTGCTCGCCGGGAAGCGAAATGACATTCCAGCGGAAGTGCGAATGATCGTCCAAGAAGGACAGCGCCGTGAAAACGTGCGTGCCCAGACGCTGGTCCGGATGCTCGATGGTCACCGGCGCGCTGAACAGGGGCACGAAGTCCTGGCGCACGTAAATCTTCTTTTCCTTGCCGCTGACGAAAACCGAGATCGGCGTCTTCGGCGTATTGCGCGCGATCTCCGTCGGCTTGATGGGCGGTACTGGAATTGCGGGCAGCGCTACCGGTGCCGGCGGCTTCTCGGTCTGCGGAGCGTTGGCAGTATCCGCATTGACCGGCGCAGGCTCGGCTGCCGGCGTTGTCGCCGGATCGGAAATGCTCGGGCGCAATGCGCTGGCGGCGCTGGATTCCGCGACCGGCGACGGAGCGGGTGCCGAACCTCCGGCATCGCCCGTGGATACCGGCTCCTTCGGTGGCTCTTTCGGCTCCATTGCGCTCGCCGCGGGCGCGTCACTTGTCTTATCGGCGGGAAGGCTTTGCGCCGTCTTGATCGGCTGCTCTGGTGTCGGCTGCGATGCCGTCGGGACAGCCTGCGAAATCTCGCGATGCGCGAACAGGTGCGGATCGGCGATCTCTTCCGGCCGCAATTCCGGCCGCGCGATGACAACCCGCGCGCCAAGTTTTGTCAGGACCCATAGCCGCGTCGCGAAATCGTGCGGCAGTCGCACACAGCCGTGCGAGGCCGGATGACCCAAATTGCCGCCTTCGTGCAGCGCGACACCCGACCAGGTGATGCGCTGCATGAAGGGCATCGGCGCGCCGCTATAGATGTTCGAATGATGCAGGCGATCTTTTTGGATGATGCTGAAGACACCAACCGGCGTCGGATGTCCGGGCACGCCGGTTGCCACCAGCGCTTCTGTGACCTCGGACCCGTCGCTATAGAGGTGCAGTTTCTGCTGATCGATGGAGATGATGATCTGCAGCGGCCCTTTGCGGATCTGGCCAAATGGCTCCTTGGCCACTTGCTCAGGTGCCGGCGCCTGCGCCCTCGGTTTTGGTCGCACGCGCAGTCGCGGCCTCTGTACTTCATAATAGTAGGCGTTCCAGCCCTGCGCGGCCGCCGGCCTGACCGGCGTCACGAGTGTCAATGCAACGATCGCCGCGGTCGCGGCGAGCAAGGAGCGGTTGAACAAACAAGCGAAACGGCGCACACGCTCTTCACAACGTACAACGTGCCTTGTGTTGGTGCTCAATTTGCCACCCAGCCAAGTGAGTACGATTCTCGACACAAATTCTAGTTGAGGTCCCAGCGCGCCGCCACGTCTTCGCCAAGCGAAAGGTTAGCGTCGTTTAAATTAACCGGGACCCGCGGCAGATTTGCAACGCTTCTGCCTCGCCGCGAGGTTGCACGCGACAGATTTCTGACAGGTGAATTTTTGCGGCGATTTAGAGGAAGAATCGAACATTAGCCAGTAGAAGGTAAACCGAATGCTTCCGCTAATAGTTCGTACGAGCGGCGCCGTGCAGCGTGATCGTAAACCATGGTGGTGATCATCAGTTCGTCGGCTCGGGTGGCCTCGATCAGTGCCGAGAGACGCGCCTTGACCGCCGCGATGCTGCCGACCACCACGCGCTCGCGTTGCCGTGCGATGCGCTGCAGGTCGACCGGCGCGTACGGATAGGCGGTGGCCTCCTCGGGCGAAACGAGCGGCACGAATTCGCCTTTGGCGCGGCGGACGAAATGCAGATCCGCGCTTGCTGCGAGACGTTCCGCTTCAGCGTCACTGTCGGCGGTGATCGCCGCCACCGCCAGGATTGCGTTCGGCTCCGCCATGGTTGCGGACGGCTTGAAGTGGGAGCGGTAACTCAACATCGCGCTGGCCGGATCGTAGTCGGCGAAATGGTGTGCGAACGCGAAGCCCATGCCGACCGCCGCGGCAAGCTCCGCGCTGTAACCGCTGGAGCCGAGAAGCCAAATCGGTGGCAATGCCACGTCCGCCGGCATCGCCTGAACGTTGCGGAAAGGATGTTCGGGCGGAAAGCCGTTTCGTTCCAGCAGCAAGAGTTCTTGGAATCGCTCCAGGAAATCATCGCCCTCGCGCGCATCCTGGCGCCGGCGCAGCGCGTAAGACGTGACCGGGTCGGTGCCCGGCGCGCGGCCAAGGCCGAGATCGATGCGGCCTGGAAACAACGCTTCCAAGACTTTGAATCGCTCAGCCACCATGAGCGGTGCGTGGTTCACCAGCATGACGCCGCCCGAGCCGATGCGGATATGAGACGTAACCGCCGCCACCTGCCCGATCATGATGTCCGGTGCTGAACTGGCGATGCTGGAGAGATTGTGATGTTCCGCCAGCCAATAGCGCGTGTAGCCGAGACGATCCGCCAACTGCGCCAGATCGAGCGAGTTGCGCAGAGCGGCCGCGCCCGGCGTGGCGGTGGTGACGGGCGACAGGTCAAGAACGGACAATGGGATCACGAAGCGCGCCCGCGACTCTTAAAATTCTTTGTACGCAGACAACGTGGGGAAAGGCGGCCAGACGGTCAAGCCGGGTGCTGACGGGCGGCGCGCGTTAGTTCTAATATACTCTTTTGGCCGCAAGCCGCGGCCGCACGACGCGCCGGACGACGATTGGCTCTTGAGCGGCTTCTCCGCCTTGCCCATAGCCGTAGCCCGGGTCGGCACTCTGCACGTATTGCGCTCGCGCATAGTAGGCCGACGTAAACCGCACGGCCCGCACGGAGCTTGCGACGGCACGCGGCCGCTTGGGCGGGTTAGCGGCGGCAGCAAGCGAGCGTTTGGCTGGGGTGGCGGCAGGGCCTGGCCGGCGTTCGGACACGCTGTTGGCAGCGGGGGCTTGCGTTTGCACCGTGTTGTTGGGCCGCTCACGCGGGAGCGGAAAATCGGGCGGCGTCGCGAGCGCGACGTGTTCCGCGGCTTCGCTATGCGCCACGGGCTCGTTCGCTGCAGGCTCCGCCGACGGCTCGTCCGCGGCCGTGGGTGGAGGGGTCAGATCGGCCACCGCTGTTGTTGAGGGCTGCACGTCGGCGGCGGTGCCGGGCGCGGGGCTTGACGGCGCATCCGTTGTCCCCGCGTCGGCTGGTATCTGGTTTGCGGCTGCCGGCGGTGGGGATGAGGGCTCACGCGGCCGCTGATCGTTCGCAGAGACCTCGGCTGTATCGCTCGCGCGCGCGTCACTTTGTGGGAGAGGCGGCAATTCGCTGACTGTCACCGGCGTCGTTGTCGATGATTGCGCGGATGAACCGATCGCATCGTCCGTGTCGGCGGCCGGCTTGTCTTGAGCGTCCGGTGCCGCAGGCGGCTGCAGGACCGCGGCGACGACGGCATCGGCGGCGCCCCTCTGTTCGGCTTCCTCGGCATATGCCGTGGCATGGATCTCCGCGGCGCTCGCGGAGGCGGTCGCCTCTTCCCCGCCGCGGAGTGGAATATCGACTGGCCGGCCGGCCACGTCGTTGGCGCGAAGATCGTACGCCAAAAGCTGTGCGGCATTCTCCGTCGCCAATTGCGGCGCCGACATCGCTGCCGGGAGGTGCGCGAACGGATCATGGCTGATGCGGAACGCGGCGAAAATACCGAATCCGCAACTCAGCGCCAGGACCGAGGTCAATATCGCCGCGATCATCAGGCGTAGATTCGGTAGCATTCGACCTCGTTGCTGAACGCCCCGCGCGATCCTGCAAGCACGCGTCACATTGAACAACAGGTCGTCGCCGAGGCTGTGGCCTCGTGGCGGCCGAAATTTTCAACGCAGAGTTTTTCGGCCGACACATGATCGGATCGCGGACATACGCCCGTCCACCGAATCCAACACGGAGATTAAGTGAGTCGGCGAAAATCCAAAATCAAAAATTCCCACGCGGTCGGTAAGCGGCGTTGCGTGCGCAGGTCCGGTCTGCGGCCTTCACCGCCGAAAATGCGGAGTGTCAGATGCGCAGCACTTGCGTTCAGCGTGTGATGGGGCCCTGCGCGGACACGGAAGCAGGCGCCGAGCCGGGCAACACGACGACGCGCGTGCCGACATTCACGCGGCCATAAAGATCTTGAATGTCTTCGTTGGTCAGGCGGATGCAGCCCGACGAAACAAAGTGGCCAATCGTCGATGGTTGATTGGTGCCATGGATTCGATAAACCGTGCTGCCCAGATAAAGAGCGCGCGCGCCCATGGGATTGCCCTCGCCGCCGGCCATGAAGCGCGGCAGATAGGGTTGCCGTTCGATCATTTCTTTTGGCGGATGCCAATCCGGCCATTCGCTCATGCGGCTGATACGTTCGCTACCGGACCAAGTGAATCCCTCTCGGCCGACGCCGACGCCATAGCGCAATGCCTTGCCGCCGCCCAGTATCAGATAAAGGAACGTGTGCGACGTATCGATCACGAGGGTGCCGGCGGGTTCCGCACTCGCGTAACCGACCAATTGCCGGTGCAGCTGCGGCGGTAGTTCCGCCGGGTTGCTTTCGGGCTGATCTTCCGGCGGTAGCCCGGCGACGACAGTTCCGCTGTTCGGCGGAACAGCTGCGGACGGAGACTGATTGATGGATCCGGTGGCATCACCTTGGCCACCGCCGACGCCGCCAGGCGGTCGCGGGGCTCCGGCCGACTGATCCGGAAGACCGTAATACGCTGGGCGTTCTGCGGGATAGGGCGCAGGCTGCGCGTATCCGGATTGCCCATATCCGGGCTGCCCATATCCTGGTTGCGCATAGCCGGGCTGCGCATAGCCGACATCGCCCGGTGGTACCGGGGCGCGGCTATGGGCCGGCACCGGATAATCGTAGTCATCCGCCGGGTAATAGCCGGAAGGCGGCGGGTAATAGCCCTGCGGCGGCGGATAATATTCCGGCGGCGGCGGATAATAAGACTGCGCCACCGCTGCCTCAAGCGAGCCGCCCATGGTCAACGCGACAACGACAAGTCCGACATGAATGCGCACGATGAGGTCCCCACCGACCCGCAACAACCTTGGCATTCTTTGCTCAATGGATGGGGCGGGAACAAGGCAACAAAACGAGGAGAGTCCGGCAACCGGTTCCGCACCGGCCGCGCGGCAGATAGGACCACACGATGGATAACAAATTCTCAATGGTGGCGGTTTGCCGTTGGGCTCGGTCGCTGGGGCTGATAATATGACGGTAAACGAAGAAGAAGCGAGGTCGACGACGTGGAAACACTCCGCGTGATGCTGCTTGCCGGCTGTGCGACGCTCCTGAGTTCTCGCTGCGTCGAACGGGCGCGCGCAAAGCCCCGAGATCGACGATCTCAAAGGCAGGATATTCGATGCGCATATGGCGCAGAAGACATTTGGCGGTCTGAAATATTGCACCGATCTGGACGGCAAGAGTTTTTATTTTCAGTTGCGTAATCGCGTTCTCAATCTGGAAGAATATTTGCGCGCTCTGGAGGGCATGGTGAAGGCCGAAGTTTATAATCCGGAGAAGCGACGCCCCTGGACTCTTGAGGACGCAAAAATGCGCTGGGAGGAAGTGAAGAGACAGGCAGAAGAAGACAAACGCAAATGTGAACTCGTCCAGAATCTGCCCAAGCTTGAAAAAGAATTGCAGGAATTGCAGGCCGCGGCCGCAACGGCCGAAAAAAAGGAATAAGCCGATTTGCGAGATCATGCGGCATCCGGCCGCTCCTCGTTGGGCACGTCGGGCCATCGGCTTTTCCGAGGGAGTTGATCGGCGGTTTCGTGCTTCGCGCATGGCAAGTTAAGCTTTGCACACGGCAAGTCGTGCTACGCAAATGCGCAAAAAACCCGGCCGAGACAGCAAGGGGCGTGATGCGGGATTTCGCCGCCGCCCATTTCCGGGTTACAAGACTTCAGCGAAGGAATGAGCGGATGGCCTCTGTGAGCGACTGGAAGGTTTCACCCTCGGTCCAACCAAAGCCTGAGGACTACTCCTACGATCTCGACCTGGCTCTGGCGTCAATGGTCGGGCTGCGCGCCAACATCCCGGCCGACGCGTTCACGGCCGAGACACTGGGTACCGAGCGCGCCGGCAACGGCGTCATCATTCGCAACAATGGTCTCGTCCTGACGATCGGATATTTGATCACGGAAGCCGAAACGATCTGGCTGACGCTGAGTGACGGACGCTCGGTGCCCGGTCACGTGCTCGGCTACGATCAGGAGACCGGCTTCGGGCTGGTGCAGGCGCTCGCCAAAATCGACATGCCGGCTCTCTCCATTGGCCAATCCGGCGGTCTGTCGGTGAGCGAGCGGGTGGTTATTGCCGGCGCCGGCGGGCGGCATCATTCGGTGGCGGCGCGCGTCGTCGCCAAGCAGGAATTCGCCGGCTATTGGGAATACGTGCTCGACGAGGCGATTTTTACGGCGCCCTCGCATCCCAATTGGGGCGGCACCGCGTTGATCGGACCGCGCGGCGATCTTCTGGGTGTCGGCTCGCTGCAATTGCAACATGCGGTCGACAAGGGACCGGCGCAAAACATCAACATGATGGTGCCGATCGATTTGTTGCAGCCGATCTTCGACGATTTGATGGAATACGGCCGACGCAACGCGCCGCCACGGCCGTGGCTTGGCTTTTACGCGACCGAAGTGGAAAACCGTCTGGTTGTCGTCGGGCTCGCCGATCGCGGGCCGGCAAAACGCGCAGATATTCGCACCGGCGATATTCTGCTCGCGGTCGCCGGCAGCGAGGTTCACGACTTGGCTAGCTTGTTTCGGCGCATCTGGTCCCAAGGACAAGCCGGCGTTGATGTGCCCATGACCATCTATCGCGATGGCGAGACTCTGCAGCTGCGGGTGAAATCGAGCGAGCGCGATCGCTTTCTCAAAGGGCCGAGCCTGCACTGACGGCGTTGTCACTCACTCTGTTGAGCGAGCGCGTTTGCAGGTGACCGGCCATCCGGGAACAAGCGTGTGCCTTCTTGCGGCGCGCCGCCGGTGGTCCATCTTTGCTGCAACCCGATCTCTTGCAACCACGGTCGCCGCGAACGCCGGCCGATCAGACATTGGCAAGGAACACATCATGTCTATTCGCCCTGTCAAACGCATCGTTCCATCCAAGCCCACGCTCGAGGGTGCCGGCGTGCATCTGCGCCGCGCCTTCGGCTTTGGCGACACCACTGAATTCGATCCGTTCCTGTTGCTGGACGATTTCCGCAACGATCGGCCGGAGGAATATCGCGCCGGTTTTCCGTGGCATCCGCATCGCGGCATCGAGACCATCACCTACGTGCTGGCCGGCAATGTCGAGCATGGCGACAGCCTCGGCAATCGCGGCAATCTCGGCGCCGGCGACGTGCAATGGATGACCGCCGGTCGTGGCATCCTGCATCAGGAAATGCCGCAGGGCGACGAAAGGGGCCGCATGCACGGCTTTCAGCTTTGGGCCAATCTGCCGTCGTCGCTGAAGATGACGGCGCCGCGCTATCAGGACATCAAGGCGGCGGAAGTGCCGGAAGTGATCGACGATGACGGCACGCGGGTGCGTGTGGTCTGCGGCGATTTCTGGGGCAAGCGTGGCCCGGTCGAGGGCGTCGCCGCCGACCCGCGTTATCTCGACGTCTGGGTGCCGCAGGGCAAACGTAAAACGCTGAAGGTCGAGATCGAGCGTCAAGCTTTCGCCTACGTGTTCGAGGGCTCGGGCAATTTCCGCGCCGCCTCGAAGCCCTTCGGTGTGCTCACCGAAAAAACCGACGGCGTGAACGAGATCCTGGTGCGCGAGCAGACCGGCAACCGTTCGCTCGTGCTGTTCGATTCCGGCGACGAAGTCACCGTGCAGGCCGGCGACGAGGGCATTCGTTTCATTCTTGTGTCCGGCAAGCCGATCAAGGAGCCGGTCGCCTGGCACGGCCCGATCGTGATGAACTCGCAAGCCGAGCTGCAGCAGGCCTTCACGGAGCTGCGGCAAGGCACGTTCATTCGCTAGATGTTGGCGTCTCGTCATTGCGAGGAGCGTCAGCGACGAAGCAATCCAGCTTTCCGCGCAAGCGGCCCTGGATTGCTTCGCGGAGCCTGTCATCGGGGCGGCCACTTCGGGCCGGACCCGTTGGCTCGCAATGACGAGCCCGACAAATCGCGCGCGACTTCCCTCTTATGCGTCATGCCCGGCCTTGTGCCGGGCACTCGCTCGTAAGGGCAGGGCGTCAGATAACTCGCGGCCTTATTGCCCGCGCATCGCTTTCAGATGATTGATCAGCGTCTTGCGCAACGCCGCCTGCTCTTCCGCGCTCCACGCGCGGAAGCCTTCGCCGGATTTGAAGCCGAGCTTCTTCTCGCCGACCAGCTTCGCCAAATACGGCGACGCATCCGGCCGGCTGTCGACGTGCGGCATGACGTTCCGGTGGATGGCGAGCGTCAGGTCGGTGCCGATCAAATCCGCATTTTCCAGCGGGCCCAGCACCGGCAGGCGACGGCCGAACGAGGCCTTGACCACCGTGTCCACGGTTTCGGCATCGCAGATGCCTTCTTCGACTAAAAAGATCGCCTCGCGCCAAAGGGCGTGCTGCAGCCGATTGCCGATGAAGCCCGGCACGTCTTTCTTGACATGCGCCGGCGTTTTGCCGGCGTCTTCATGCAGCTTCATCGTCCAGTCGACGACTGCGGGTGAGGTCCACTCGGTTTCGATCACCTCGACCAGCGGCACCAGAAAGGGCGGATTCCACCAGTGCGTCCCCAGCGCGCGCTCGCGCCGCTTCACCTCCTGCACGATCGCCGTGATGGGAATGACCGACGTGTTGCTGGCAAGGATCGTATCGGGACGGACGTGGCGCTCGATCTCGGCGAAGAGTTTTTGCTTGAGCGGCAGATCTTCGAGCACGGCTTCCACGACGTAATCGGCGTCACGGACGGCTTCGGCCAGGTCGGCACGGACGTGCACGTTGTCGGCGGCTTTTTCGTCGTCGCCGAGATCGCGCAGATTGGCGGCGATGCGCGTTTTCGCTGTATCGAGACTTTGCTTGACCGAGTTGGTGATGGTTACGTCGTGGCCGGCGGCCGCGAACACTTGCGCGATGCCGTGGCCCATGAGGCCGGCGCCGATGACGGTGATTTTTGCCTTGCTCATCTGATGATCCCAAACAGATGTCCCGGACGCGATGTAGCACGGAGCGGTGGCTACTGATCCGAGACTGTTGCCAGCTAAACCGGGCAGGCGCCCGGCCTTACAGCATCCTGCCGTCGCGCCGCTCGACGCGTCGAAAAGCCCGTGCGTCAGCCAGCGGTGTAGCCGCCGTCGGCGTAGAGGATGTGCCCGGTGTAGAAATCCGATGCCTTGGAGGCAAGGAAGAGCAACGGCCCGGCGAGATCGGACGGCTCACCGAGCCGGCCCTTGGGCACGCGGGTGAGAAACCCCTTGCGCACCGTGTTAGCGCGTTCGGTGTCCTCGAACATCCATTGCGTCAGTGGCGAGCGGAAAACCGTGGGACCGAGCGCGTTCACGGTGATGCCAGTCTCGCCCCATTCGCAGCCGAGCGCCTTGGTGATGCCGTCGACTGCGGATTTCGACGCACAATACGCGCTATAGCCGGCCGGATGGCCGAGCAGCCCGCGCGCCGACGACATCAGGATCACCTTGCCGCCATCGCCCTGCTTGAGCATCTGCCGGCCGGCGGCACGCGCCATCAGCCACGATTGCGTGACGTTGGCGTCGATGATTTCGAGAAAGTCGGCGGCCGGCTGATCGACGATCTTGGACACTTTGTTGAGGCCGGAGGCGACTACCAGGATGTCGACGCGGCCGAATGTGTCGACGGCCGCCTTCACGATCGCGTCGCAGTTCGCTTCCGAGCTCGGACGCTTGGCGACGATCTCAGTCTTGCCTCCGAGCGCCGCGCAGGCGTCAGCGACCTTTTTCAGTTCGGCGGCATTGCTGGCGGAGAGCACCACATTGGCGCCGGCGCCCGCCAGCACCTTGGCGGCGAGCGCGCCGAACGCACCCGATGCGCCGGTCACGATCGCGATCTTGCCGCGCACGTCGAACAGCGACAGCGGGTTTTTCAGAAAGTCTTCGGATGTTGAATGAGTGGACATGGCAAGGCTCACCGTGAAATTGATTGATGACTTCGTCATGGCCGGGCTTGTCCCGGCCATCCCGCTTAGGTGGGCACTGCCAATCCAAGCGGGATGCCCGGCACATAGGCGAGCGACGCCGTTCTTCGAACGTCTATGGCCGGGCATGACGCCGAGAAATCACTTAGGCCCAGGCGCGATGGCGACCAGGATCGAGCACACCGCGTTGCCGCGGTTGATGATCTCGCGGCTTTCGTTCGGGCCGATGAAGCAGGAATCGTGCTTCTTGAGCACGGTTTCCTTGCCGTCGATGATCACCGTCAGTTCACCTTCCAGCACGAAATAGACCTTCTCGGGCGGCGAGGCGTCGGGCCCGGCGCCGCCGCCGGGAAGGAAGTGCGATATGCCGACAATCAAGCTCTGTGTGCCGCCGGCTTCGGCGCCGAATACCCGGAGCGTCGAGCAGGCGCGGTGGTTGGGCGCGTCATAGCCCTTGATCTCGGAGAAGCGTTTGACCTGCATCAGAACGCCTCCCCTTTTTCGATGCGGTACGCGCCCTTGGGATCGGTGATGGCGACGAGACGGATGATGCAGCCGTCACCGCGATCCCAGTTCCAGGGGAAGAACGCGAAGGTGCAGCGCTTGCCAGTGACTTTGTCGAGGTCGCCGCCGACATTCTCGATGCCTAGGATGCCGTTTTTGAACAGGACGCGGTGCACGGGCTCCCACTCGGGAAAGTCGTCCTTCCAATCGCGGCCGCCCGACCATTCCTTGTATTCCGCCGCGAGGTGCGGATGCAGCGGACCATTGCGGTGCGGCCCGATCGCGGTGGCGAGCGGATGATCGTTGGCCTGGGTGTCGTGGCCGACGACCTTCACGTTCTTTTCCACGAACCATTCGCCGGCCGACTTCACGAAGCCGGGCGCGTAGCAAAAGTAATCTTCGCTGTCTTCGTACTTGTGGTGCCAGCCGGTATTGACGATCACCACGTCGCGCGGCCGCACGGTCTTGCCGGCAGCTTTTTCCAGATCGTCAGCCGTGATCGGCTCCCACTTTTCCTTCGGGATCGAGACGACGATTCCAGAGCCGAAAAAGTGCGGCAGCGGCACCTCGTCGATGAATGGCGTGCCTTGCACGACATGCGCGGGCGCGTCGATATGCGTGGTGTTGTGCATGCTGGTGGTGATGCGCTGCGACAGCACGCCCGACTTCGCCATGTAGTGGATGCGCTCGATCTTGACGTCTTCGAAATACGGCCAGTTCGGGGATTGGTATCCGAAGCGATGAGACAGATTGAAGAACGACAGTCCCATCGCGTTGTCCTCGTTCTCTTCAAACGAGATACCGCGAATTTTCTTCGCCACGCTGAACCCTCCGCGTTTCCCCGGTCCGCCGGCTTATGCGCGGCGAGGACCCATGACTTTTGTGAAGCAGACTTTTGTGTACCAAGATATGGTACATCTGTATCGAATTACGGTCACGAGGACAAGCCGCCGAGCCTGTAAAGATCAGACCCTTTAAGATTTCAGGCGGCGTCAGCCAGCAAGTGCCGCTCCAGCGCTTCCTTGGTGGCCAAAAGCCGGGTCACGATCGTGCGCTGGTGCTTGTAAAATCGTTGTGCCGGCACCGGCACCGAGATGGCGACAACGTTGCCGACCGGATCCCGGGTCACGACGCCGGCGGCGCAAACCCCGACGGCGTGCTCTTCGCGGTCGATCGCGACTCCGGCTTTGCGCACAGTCTTGAGATCGCGCAGCAGATCCTCGAGCCGCGTCAGCGTCCGCGGCGTGCGCGCTTCATAGCTCGCGCCGATCACTTTTGCGATCGCGGCATCGTCCAGCGTCGCCAGATAGGCCTTGCCGTTGGCAGTGCAATAGAGCGGAAAGGTTTCGCCGACCGCCGACACCATGCGCAGACGCTGCGAGCCGATCACCTGATCGATGAAAATCAGATGATCCGTCTTCACCAAGGAAAGATCCACCGTCTCCTTAAGCTCGCTCGAGAGCCGGGTGAGGTAGGGACGCACGATCGCCACGAAATCGGTGCGGGCGGAATTGGCGAGCCGCAGGATGGTCGGTCCGAGCCGGACGCGGCCATTGGGCGACGCGGCGATCAAAAACTTTTCCGCCTCGAGTGCGGCCACGATACGCTGCACGGTGGAGCGGGCGAGATTGACGCGCTGCGCGATCTGCCCAAGGCTGAGCCCGGCCGTTTCGTCTTCCAAGGCGCGCAGGATCGCGGCGGCACGGGCGATCACCTGCACCTGGCTTTGCGAATGAACTTGCTTCCCGGGTTTTATTTGGCCTGGCGACTGCGCTTGGCTTTGCGGTCGTGCGCCGTTCGGTGCGCGATTGCGCAACTGCGATTGGCCCGCGTTTTTCTCGTTTGTTCGTCCGCCGACCGCTTTCATTTCGTCCCCGCCGTTGTCCCGGCCTTGCCGTGTTCTTGCTGCCTGCACCCCTCTTTGATACAGGATAGCCGGGATGCGGTACAGCAGGTGCGGTAACGTTTAAGTCAAGCCGGGGGGTGACATGGTCCGCAAGATTGCACTCGAAGAGCATTTCTTAAGTCCCGGCTTTGAAGACTATTGGCTGCCCACGATGGGCAACGTCGATCGGAGAGCGGTGGACACGCTGCTGGCACGGCTGAAGGACTTCGGCGACGCGCGGCTTGAAGGGATGGAGAGCGCCGGCATCGCGCGTTCGGTATTGTCGATTTCCGGCCCCGGCGTGCAAAGCGAACGCGATACCGCCACGGCACGGCGGCGCGCCGCCGAGGCCAACGACTTTCTTGCCGGCGAAATCGCCAAGCGTCCCGATCGCTATTCCGGCTTTGGACATTTGCCCATGCAAGACGCGGGTGCCGCCGCCGATGAGCTTGAACGCTGCGTCCGCGAGCTGAAATTCTGCGGCGCGATGATCAACGGCCATACCAACGGCCAGTATCTCGACCATCCGTCGCTCTTCCCGTTCTGGGAGCGGGCCGAGGCGCTCGGCGCCATCATCTATATCCATCCGACCGATCCGGTTTCGCCGGCTCCGGCACTGGCCGGTGTCGAGGGCCTGCGCCGCGCCACGTGGGAATGGGGCTTTGAGACCGGCTCGCACGCGCTGCGGTTGGTTTTCTCCGGCTTGTTCGATCGCTTCCCGCGGGCGAGCGTAGCGCTCGGTCATCTCGGCGAAACGCTGCCATATCTGCTGTGGCGCTTCGACAGCCGCTCCAAGCTCTATGGCGTCAAGCTCGGCAAGAAGCCGTCGGACTATATCAAAGAGAATTTCGTCGTGACCACGTCCGGGATGTGCTCGGCCGAGCCGCTCAATTGTGCGCTCGCGGCGTTGGGCAACGACCGCGTCATGTTCGCGGCCGATTATCCGTTCGAGCAGACGTCCGAAGCCGGCGCGTTTCTCGACGCGGTGACGCTGCCGGAGAGCACACGCGAGGCGGTCGCGTTCAAGAATGCGGCGCGCGCATTCAAGCTCCCGACACCGTAGGATGAGCATGCATCGCGGGTCCTTTCATTTCATTGCTCCATGAGCGCAAAAGTCCTCATCGTCGATCCGCATGCCGAAATCTATCGCGACCGCTTGCGCGCGGAATTTCCGGCGCTGCAATTTGTGCCCGCGCACAAGGCTGCGGATCTGCCGCCCGACATTGCCGATGTCGACGTGCTGATTTCATTCGCCATCGAGCTGAAGGACGAATTCTATCGACGCGCCGGCCGCTTGAAGTGGGTGCAATGCCTGGCCACCGGCGTCGATCACGTTCTCCGCTGCCCCTCGCTGAGGCCGGAAACGCTGCTCACCAGTGGTCGCGGCATTCATGGCGCGCCGATGCGCGAAACTATCGTTTTTCTGATGATGGGCGTCGCCCGTGAGGCGCGGCGGTTGGCGGAGGCGCAGAAGACGCATCTGTGGGATCGGCAGTTCTGGAGCCTGTTGACCGGGAAGACGGCCGTGATCGTCGGCGTCGGTGTGATCGGGATCGCGACCGCGAAGCTCTTGAAGGCGTTCGAGATGCAGGTGGTCGGGGTCACGCGCACGCCGCGCGCGATCGACGGTTTCGACGAGATCGTGCCGACTGCCGAGCTTAAGGCGGCTGCCGCCCGCGCGGACTACCTGATCAACATCCTGCCGGCCAGCAAGGACAATCTGTTATTGTTCGATCGTGCGATCTTCGCCGCCATGAAGCCCTCGGCGTATTACATCAGCGCTGGTCGCGGCCAGACCGTCGACGAAGCGGCGCTGATCGAAGCATTGCGCGAGCGCCGGATCGCAGGCGCCGGCCTTGATGTCTTTCAGACCGAGCCGCTGCCTGCCGACAGTCCGTTCTGGGATTTGCCGAACGCCTTCATCCTTCCGCATCTCGGCGGCTATACCAGTGAATACGAGGATCTGATCATGCCGCTGATCCTGGAGAATATGCGGCTCTTCCTCGCCGAGCGGCAGGGCGAAATGCAGAATGTGGTGAAGCGCTAGAGCATGTCCCGGAAAAGCATGCCCTCGGGCTTGACCCGATGGGTGGAAGCCGGTTTTCCGAAAGGACATGCGACAACAAATAGAGCTGAAGCGCAATATTCGCATCTATCAGTTTTGTAGCGATTGCCTGCCATCGAGCTGCCGCAACGCGAGCTTGACCAGCCTGATAAATGTGTGAGTGCCGGCGAAGTAGACGAAATCGGGCCCGTCTGCTTGCAAGGGCCGAATGAATTTCGTCTCGAACGCGACCGGATCGCGGTAGTCGCACACGACCAAGTCATATGCGGACCGGCGCGCGAGAGCATAGTCGAGGTAGCCGCGCGTGCCTTCAAGGGCAACGTCCACAATCCGGCAATCGCGCTCCGTGAAGAAGGCGAGCAAACGGTCGCGATCCTTGTCATCCGGAAGCGAAGCGATCACCAGCAGGTCCTCATATTGGTTCCGCCAGCGCGCAAACATATCCTGGTCGAGCGAATCGGCATTGACGATCGCCTCGAACGCATATCGTGTGGCCCCCACCGACCCGGTACCGAATGCTGCCGACACATTGGACAAGTCCGGTGTCGTTAGTGCATCGATTGAGCAATCGAGAAAGGTCGAAGTGGCGGCCGCGGCGAGGCGGGCGTCTTCCAAAAGCCAACGCGGCATTGGTAACGGACCCGCGTTCAATCCGCCCGATCGCGGCACGATGATTTCGTCGCCCCGCAGGGCCACGGCCTGCGCTTCGCTCGCCTTTGCTACGCTTTCGGGAATGACCAAGCGCGCGGAGTTTGCCCCGATGGCCAGTTTGTCCCGTGCGATGTCCGCCAACGTGGGCCCTAGATAATCGGCATGCTCGAGAAGGATCGACGTCACGACACTGACCGCGGAGGGAATTTGCCCCACTTCGTCGTAGAGCACGCCCCGTCCGCCTTCGAGAACGAAGTACCCGACGTCGCGACGACGAAACCACAGCAAAGATAGAAGCAGAAACAGGCCTGAGGGCGATAAGTATTCGCCGGCCGGCAATGCCCGCTCCTCAACGTCAAGGACGTCGGACAGCTCATTGAACAAGCCCGTCATCTCCGCCTGGGAGATGGGGTTCCCGTTGATGCGCATGCGGTCGGTGTGTTCGAGCTCCTCCGGCGATACCAGCAATCCGACCGTTTGACCGGTGGTCGCCTGCAGGTATGCAGCGATCAAACGTGCGGTGGTGCCCTTTCCCTTGCTGCCGGTGACGCGAATGATTTTCTGCGGCGAGGGAATAAGGCCCAGCCGGGAGGCGATTGAGACGATGCGTTCCGGCCGCCGTACCTCTCGATCGTGCTTGCCCTTCAAGCTTGGCTTTGCCACCATGTAGCTCCGATAAATGGCGTCCAAAACCTCTTGGTATGAAGCGCAGCGCATCAAAGGCTCCGGCGGCGCCGGACCGCCGAGGTGATCGCATTGAACAGGCGCAAGGCGGCGTGCGGGGTCAATTTGGGGGCGTGCCGTTGAGCGCCAGAGCCCTGCCGACGAGGTGGAGCGAACCCGTGATCAGGATGCGCGGAGCGCTTTCGGTTTTGAAGTTCTTTGCCTTAGACAGCGCCGATTCCAGATCGGTGCAGGCGATGGCCGAAAAATTCTGCTTGCGCGCCGCGGTGACTATTTCAGCCGGCGACCAGCATTCCTCCCGCGACGGGACCGCCACCGCCACGATATGGCTGGAGAGGCCGACGAAATGGCGCAAAAATCCATCGAGATCTTTGGTGCGCAGCAAGCCGACGATGATGATTAGCGGCTTGGAGACGCGCTCCTCCAGGTCCGCCAACGTCGCGGCGATGGCTTTGCCGCCGGCGGGATTGTGACCGCCGTCGAGCCAGATTTCGGTCCCGTCCGGCACTATGGACAGGAGACGGCCGTGGCTGATGCGTTGCATGCGCGCCGGCCATTCGGCGTTGCTCAACCCTGCCTCGTAGGCCCGATGCGGCAGGTCGATGCCAACAGCGCGGAGCGTGGCGATCGCCAGTCCGGCATTGTCGAATTGATGTCGTCCCAGCAGCTTGGGCGCCGGCAAATCGAGCAGGTCGTTGTCGTCCTGATAGGTCAGCCGGCCGCCATCCACGGTGACGCTCCAATCCTCGTTCTGGACTCGCACAGGCGCACCGACCTTTTGTGCGCATTGTTTGATGGCGCGCATCGCCTCGCCGGCCTGCGCCGCTATGATTCCTGGCGTATCGGCTTTCAAAATACCGGCCTTCTCGGCGCCGACAAGCGCGAGGGTCTCGCCGAGATATTCAGTGTGGTCGAGCGAAATAGGCGTAATCGCCGATGCGGCCGGGTGTGCGACCACATTGGTCGCGTCAAGCCGTCCGCCCAGCCCGACCTCGAGCAAGAGAAAATCCGCGGGGTTGCGGGAGAATAAAAGAAAGCCGGCCGCTGTCGTGATCTCAAAGATGGTGATCGGCGCCTGGCGGTTGGCCGCTTCGCATTCGAGCAGCGCGCCGGCGAGCTCGTCATCGGAAACCAGAATCCCTCCGGTCCGGGCGCCAAGGCGGTAGCGTTCGTTCAGTCGCACCAGTTCGGGAGACGTGTAGACGTGGACGCGCTTGCCCGCCGCCTCGAGAATCGCCCGCATAAAAGCGACAGTCGATCCTTTGCCGTTGGTTCCCGCCACGTGGATGGCGGGCGGGAGTTTCTGTTCCGGATGATCGAGGCTATCGAGCAGGCGCCTCATGCGGTCGAGCGAAAGATCAATGCGCTTGGGATGAAGCGCAATAAGCCGCCCCATAATATCGTCGATGGCGGTCATGGCGCACGATTACGCCGGGGCCGGCAAACTGATCCGCGGCTTCGCCGCCTCCGCCGGCGCTTTCAACAACAGCCTGCACAGCCGCGCGATGGTGGCGCGCAGATCGCGGCGATGCACGACCATGTCAATCATGCCGTGATCGCGCAAATACTCCGCACGTTGAAAGCCCTCGGGCAGTTTTTCCCGGATCGTCTGTTCGATCACGCGCGGGCCGGCGAAGCCGATCAGCGCGCCCGGTTCGGCGATCTGCACATCGCCGAGCATCGCGTACGAGGCGGTCACCCCTCCGGTGGTCGGATTGGTGAGCACCACGATGTAGGGCTTGCGCGCCTCCTGCAGCCGCTGCACGGCGATGGTGGTGCGCGGCATCTGCATCAGCGAGAGAATGCCCTCTTGCATGCGGGCGCCGCCGGAGGCCGCGAACAAGACGAACGGACAATCTTTTTCCACGGCGGTGGCGAGACCTTTGATGACCGCTTCGCCGGCCGCCATGCCGAGCGAGCCGCCCATGAAATCGAAATCCTGTACCCCGGCGACGATGCCGAGCCCGTCGAGCTTGCCGTAGCCGAGCTTGATCGCATCGTTGAGGCCGGTTTTGCTGCGCGCGTCCTTGAGCCGGTCGACATAGCGGCGTTCGTCGCGAAATTTCAGCGGATCGACCGGCACCTCGGGCAACGCGATATCAAACCAGGTCTCGTTGTCGAAGACCGATTTGAGACGTGCGCTCGCGCTCATGCGCATGTGATAGTTGGAGCCCGGAATGACGAACAGATTGGCTTCGACGTCCTTGTAGAAGACGAGTTGCCCGGTTTCCGGACATTTGATCCAGAGATTTTCCGGCACTTCGCGCCGGAGCATGCCGCGGATCTTCGGTCGTACGACGTTCGAAATCCAATTCATCGTTTCACTTTGATGTTTGAACTTGAAGTGGTTGAACCTGACCGGCGCCAACGGTATGACGCGCGCCACGCCATGATCGCCTTGCCGCTTCTATACCGCACTTCGCCGCATGGCGGCTATCATACTGCAATATTGCAGACGGTGCGGGCCGGTGAACGCGTGGGCCGCCTTTGCATTGTATGTATTTGACTATGTGGGGCGCGGATGCGGCCGTCCCAAGAACACGGATGGGAATAATGGAACGCCCGCGACTGATTTCGTTGGCTGTTTTGCTGGTGGGGCTTGCGTTATTCGGCCTCGGCGGATGCGGTCAGGGACCGAAGGGCGACGCGGGCCAGCCCGGTCCGCCTGGCCCGAAGGGCGATCCGGGCGTCGCCGGTTCGGCGGGGCCGGTCGGTCCTGCAGGGCCTCCAGGGCCGCCGGGCGCGGAAGGACCGCCGAGTCCGAGCTTGAGGGTCCTGCGCAACGATTGCCTTGGCGGAAGTTGCACGCTCGCGTGTCGTGGCGATGAAGTGCTGGTCTCCGCCTATTGCGGGCCGACGCACAAGCCGCCGACTTTTCTCGACGAGCGACAGGTGTCGTGCGGGTTGGAGGTGACCTCCGCCAATGCGCCGCTGGTCGTCGTCTGCGCGCAGGGATCGCATTAATTGCCGAAAGTTCGCAGGCGCTATGCCCTCGTGCTGCAGATCGTTGTGTTTACCGGGTAACCAGCGCGACGCCGATCCCGACCAGCACGGCGGCCGCGCCCTTTTGCAGCAAATCGCGCCACGACAGCGTCTCGCGGCCGAATTGCGGGAACAGAATGCTGAGCACAACGCCGAACGCGAAGACAAACAGCGCGGTCGTTGAACTGATCGCCTGCACGATGGACAGCGGCGCGAACATCAACGCGTAGCGATTGCCCAGGCTGCCGCCAAGGTTGATGAGCTCGTTCGAGCCGTTGATGCTCAACAGCGCGGCCGCATTGGAACGGAAGAGATCGACAAGCTGCCGCCGGTAGCTGCCGACGCACAAGAGCGCCGCGCCGAAGACCGCCTCGCCGACAAACATCCAGAATGTGGTGGTCCAGAATGCGACTTCGATCGCAAACATCTTGAAGATCAGGCTGGCAGTCGCCGCTGCCAATCCACAGTACAGCATCAGCAGGACAAGACGCAGCTTGAACTGGTGCGTCTTTTGACCGAAGCGCAGCGAGACGATCAGCGTGCCGGCGACGATCAAGACGCCGCCCGTAATCTGCTGGGTCGAAAGCCGCTCGCCGAGAATGAAGTAGGCCAGCACATAGCCGAACAGCGGCACCGCCTGGAAAAACGGCGCGACCACCGAAGCCTCGTCGGATTGCAGGGCATGCAGATAAAACAGCATCGCGCCCATATAGAGGACGCCCGAAAGAACGATCAGCGCGATGCTGGCCGGGCGCGGTGCGAAGACTGTCGGCTCGAAAAAGGCAATGAACGGCAGGGTCAAGAGCCCAACGAGCGCGGTGAACAGCAGCAGCACCGCGACATCGGTGTGCTTGAAATATCGCTCCACCAGGTACTTGTCGAAGTGCGTGGAGATGGCCCAGAGGACCGGACCGGAAAAAGCGAAGACGAGCCAAGCCATGCCTGAGTTCTGCCAATACGAGCGGGCGACGGCAAACGGGAAAAAGGCGGCGTCTGCCGGAAGAAATCGAAGCCCAGCCCGGCGAGGTCACGGTGCGACAAGGCGCCGCCGCCGACGACGTTAACCTTTTTGCGGCCCAAACTCCCTTGGCGTCGTCTGGTTTGCCGCTGTCCGGGCCGCCGACAGGACGCAATTTCGCCTCTGTCAGCCTTACAGTATCGAGGACGGTGTGGCGCGATCTAGCACGCGTGCCTGGGCCGTTCTCCTTATTGTTTGCGCGCAATAAGCCTGATGGCCAGTAAGTCGCGCGTAAGGAACCTGTGTGCATGATCGGAACCGCGCGGCCGCGCGAAAGATGGATGTCACGGCCGTAGAATGCGTTGGAATTGGCAGATGATGAGGGTTTCGTGAGGCGGTTGTTGGCAGCGGGTTTTGTGTTGGCCGCGCTGATGGCGGCGGAGCGTGCTGCCGCGGCCGACCTTTCGCTTGCGCCGCTCTATAAGGCGCCGCCCTCGCCGGTGGCTGTACCCTATGACTGGAGCGGCTTCTATCTCGGCATCAATGGCGGCGGAGGCTGGGGCCATTCCCACTGGAGCGCCACCGGCACCGGCTTTGGTGTCAATGGCGGCCAGGTGGGCGGAACGGCCGGCTATAATCGCCAAATCGGCAATGTCGTATTCGGCGTCGAGGGCGACATCGACTGGTCCGGCCTGAACGGGACCGGCACGAGTGTCGGCTGTCCGGGCGGTTGCTCGACGAGCGAGACTTGGCTTTCCACCGTTCGCGGGCGGATTGGCTATTCATTCGATCGGGTGATGCCGTATGCCACCGGTGGTCTCGCGGTCGGCGATATCCGCGCGGCCATGCCGGGTTTCTCCGGCGGCACGTCGACCAATGCGGGCTGGACTCTCGGCGGTGGCGTCGAGTTTGCGTTGCCGGGCAACTGGACCGCGAAGGCCGAGTATCTGCGCGTCGACCTGGGTAATTTCAATTGCACCGGCTGCACGCCGGCGCCGTCCGGCAACGTCTCGCTCCAGGAGAACGTCTTTCGCGCCGGCTTGAACTACCGCTTTGGCTGGGGAAAATAGCCAGCTTCATCGATTCGGGTTGTGCCGTCCGCCGCCGAATCGATTCCAATTTGAACTAAACCCGCAATTCAGCCGCAGGGACGACGTGCTATCAACGGCGGCATTCACCCCCGAACCGAGATAGTGGGAACGGCAATGCCGACCGTTATGGTTCTCGACGTGCCCACGTTGTTCGCGGTGACCTTGTTCATCACGGTCGTCGGCGGCTTGCTGCTGCTGTTGACCTTCCTGCAGAATCGCAACACGCCAGCGCTCGCATTGTGGGGCGTCGGCTATTTGGTCGGCTCCGTCGGCGGAGCGCTGATGTCCACGCAAGGCGGCGTCCACAACGTGTGGGTCGCTTGTGGCGCCAACGGTTTGCTGTGCGCCGCTTACGGCCTCATGTGGTGCGGAGCGCGCAGCTTCGAAGGTCGGCGCATCAATCTGATCGGCTTGGCTTTGGGCCCGGCATTGGCGGTTGGCGCGCTCGCATTCGATGGCTTTGCGCAGTCGCTGGCGGCGCGGATCAGCCTGGTCGCCATCATCAGCGCCAGCTATGCGTTACTTTCCGCGTGCGAACTGTGGTACGCGCGCGATCGCGATCTGCTTTCGCGCTGGCCGACATTGCTGCTGGTGATCGGGCATGCAGCTTTTCTGCTGGCGCGCGTCCCTTACGCGCAAGACTTGGCCTCGACGGTGAACAGCGGCCATCCCCACGGCGTGGTGGCGACCGTCATGGCATTCGAGGCGCTGTTCGCGGCTTTCTGCCTGCCGTTCCTGCGCGTGGCCATGTCGAAGGAGCGGGCCGAGCTGGAGCAGCGGCGGGCAGCGCAGACCGATCCGCTGACGGGCGTGCCCAACCGGCGCGCGTTTTTTGATCGCGGCAATCCTCTGCTCGAACGGTTCGTCGCCGAACGCCAGCCGGCGGCGCTGTTGTTGTTCGATCTCGATCGTTTCAAGGCCATCAACGACACCGCCGGCCACCAGGGCGGCGACCGGGTGCTGCAAGCCTTCTGCGATCTGGTTGGCGCGTCGCTCGGCCCAGACGATCTGTTCGGCCGGCTGGGCGGCGAGGAATTCGCCTACATGATGGCGAACGTGTCGGTGACCCAGGCCTTGCAGACCGCCGAGCGGCTGCGGACGGAATTCGCGGCGCTGTCCTTCAGGGGCCTGACGATAAAGCCGACGGTCAGCGTCGGTGTCGCCATGACCAGCGAGGCGGGGCGCTCGTTGTCGTCGTTGTTGGCACTCGCCGACCGGGCGCTCTATCGGGCCAAGGCCGAAGGCCGCAATCGCGTCGTGTCGGCGCCGCCGGTCCTCATCGAGACCAGGGGCAGGGAATTGCTTCTCCGCACCGCCGACCGGCCCACCGGGATATCGGCGCCGATCGCGGGGTAGCGCGCCTGCGGGCGGCCGGCAAAGCGCCGGGCCGGCGGCTCAAGCCAGATGCACGAGGCTGTGAAGGTTAGCCTTCAGCGCGTTCTCCGATAGACCAGCGACCGTGACGCTGTCTCCGTGGCCGAGTTCGATGACGGCGTTGCCATGCGTGTCCGCGGTGATCGCTTCCGCCAGTTCCTGGTAATTCTGGATGTTGGCGAAATGCTCCAGGTCGATGTGGTCGGCATGCGCATTGAAATTGGCGATGGTATCGGCGCCCACGCCCGGATCGGCGCCATTGAAGACAAAGGTGTCGTTGCCCGGTCCGCCGATCGAAACGGAAATTTGCTGGGTCGCCGTGGAACCGTTCTGGCCTGTCAGAGACACATCGTATGATTGGGTCAGCGTCTTTCCAGGCGCAAGTGCCACATTGCTGAAGTCGAAGCTCCAATCGACGGAGCCGGTACCGTTATTTTCGCTGGGCGTATCAACGTGGAACGTGCCCACATAGTTTCCGCCATCAGGCGACACAGTGGCGCCGACGTGACCGCCGCTCGGATCATCGAACGAGATGTCGCCGTCCACCGAGCCGCGTACTTCGTCCGGCCCATGATGCTGCGTCGTGGTGCGATATGAAGCGCCGGTCGTGTCCGTCCCGGTAATAAGCAGCGATGAATTGAACGTGATTTCGGTGCCGAAGTTACCGTCACTGCTCAGCAAAATATTGCCGGCATTGTAATCGCCGTCGAGCTGGATCGTGATCGACGGGCCGAATGGCCCGTTGTCGTACACGGTCAGGAAATCGCCCCAGAGTTTGAAGGACGTCGATCCATTGAAGGCGATGTCCGCGAGGTCGATGACATCGCCATGAGAGAAACCGGAAATCGCGTCGCTGATGAAGGAAAGACCGGTTCCCTTCAGCACGAGCGTGCTGGTCTCGCCAAGCGAGTTGTGGGCGAACGTAGTGTCGACGTCCCAGGCAGCCGCATAAATCAACGTCCCGCCATCGATCGTCGCCGAGCCTCCAAGCACGAGGCCTTTCAGGTCGACGGTGCCGCCGGAGCAGACCGCAATCGACCCACAGGAATTGTCGAGCGTGCTCTCGACCAGCAGCGTGCCGCCGTTGCTCGCCTCCAGCAGGCCGTCATTGACGATGGCGTGATGGCCGGTATCGAGCGCGAGCGTTTCGCCGCGATCGTTGGCGTCGATGATGCCGCAGGATTCGTTGACGAGCTTCAGCGATTCGCTGCCGTTGCCGATGTGGCCGGCCCCCACGATGGTGCTGTCATTATCAAGCTCGCCGCCGCCCCTGGCGCCTAGAATGCTATCGCCACTGCCGTTGAGGACCAGATCGCCGGTCCCCCGCAGCGTCACAGTCCCGGCGATGTAAAGATTGGGATCGCCCACATGGGCGCCTTCGGCCGTAGCACCGAACGTGATCGTGCCATCGTTGAAGACATTGACGTCGTCGAGTGTTGCGCCGGCGCTGCTTTCAATAGCGAGCGTGGCGCAATGCTCGATGTCGAGGGTGCCGCCGAACATTGCCGTGCCGCCGGAAAGCGTTAGCGTCGTCCCGTGATCGACATCGACGTGACTGTTGTGGGCGATGGTCACGTCGTCGAGGGTGCTCGTTCCGGACACGGTCTGTATGACGCCGCCCGACTTCGTCTCCAGCCTGCCGCCGACGATAACCGCATGGTCGAGGTCGATGGCGGCGCCGTGTCCGACGGCTTCGATCCGCCCGCCCCAGTTATCGATGGTGCTGCATTCGACCGATATCACGCCGCTGGATGCGGCCTCGATGCTACCGAAATTGCGAACATACGCGTGCTCGAACATGACATCCGAAGACCATCCGGTGGCCTCGATCGTGCCGTGGCGCTCGTTGGTGACGAACGAGCTTTCGAACAGGACGGAGCCACGCGCCCCGGCATCCACCGCGCCGGAATTGCTGATCAGGTCGCGATCGAATGTGACCTGTGACCCGCAGCCGTCGGCATCGATCGTGGCGCCGTGCGCATTGGAGACCAGTGAGTATTCGAGCAGCACCAAACCACCGAGCGCTGCCGCGATCGAACCCCAATTGTCGACCTTGCTGCCGAAAAACCGAACGCTGGAGCCGGAGCCCGTCGAGTTGATCGTGCCGTGGCGACCGTTGTCGACGTGCGAGCGATCGAACACCACGATGCCGTTATCGGTTGCCTCGATCTGCCCGGAATTATCGACGTTGCTGTGGCGGAACTTGATCTCGGATCCGCAGCCGTCGGCGTCGATTGTGGCGCCACCCTTGTTGTCGACATGCGACCAGTCGAAGGACACTGTGCCGTGATCGGTGGCGTCGATTTGGCCGCCGTCTTCGTTTTTGAGCGTGGCGTCACGGAACGACACCTTGCCGCGATCGAGCGCTTCCACCAGGCCGAAATTGTCGAGGGACGCGCCGTCGCTGAATGAAACGACAGAGCCGCGTCCGTGGGCCTCGATCTTGCCCGGCGCGCTCTTTGTCTCGCCCGGCGCTCCCTCGGCAAGCGGCGACGTCTCATTGGTTACGGAGGTGCCGTCGAACTTGATGCGGCCGTGGTCGGACGCGAGCGCCAGCCCGTAATTCTCGAGTACAGAGCCGTCGGTGAATTTAACCACCGACCCGCGGCCGGTCGCCTCGATTTCTGCAGACGTTTGGCCGTCGCCGGTGGCTATTCCGTTCACCAGCACGATGTGCTCGACGCCGAGCTTGCCGCCGTGCCGCGCGATGAGCGAGCCCGCGTTCGTGAGCTGCGGACCGCCCGTCGTTTCTGTGATGCCGTCAAGAACGAGCTTGGCGGCCGCAGCCCCTAGGACGCCAAAATTCTCACTCTTGCCTTCGATGTCGATATCGAGCCGGTCGCCGTGGCCAGGTTTGATGGTGCCGTAGTTTTCCAGCGAGCCGAGTGTCAGCGTGCCGGAGCCGGTCAGCGTGGCATCCTGGTCAGTGATGGTGAGCGCGTTCGCCGCCTGATCGCCCGATGTCGTGATGGTGTATTTGCCCGGCAGGTCGACGAGGGCATTGAGCACCGCGTTAGGGACAAGGTCGTCGCCCCAATTTGACGCGGTCGTCCATGTTCCGGTTCTATTTTCTGGCGACGGCCCTATCCACTCGTTGCTGGCGAAAACGACTTCGGCTTTGCCATCGTCATCGACGATCGCGAAGCTGTTTTTCCCGTAGCTGCCGCTGACTGCGACGGTTTCGAGTACTGCGCCGCAATCGTAGATCGTCAGCGTTCCGTTGCACCAGACAGCGTATTCGCCCTTCGCGAACGCCACGTCGTCCAACACGATCGCATCGCCGGCGCCGAAACCCGTAACGGTCCCCGCGAATGCCCGCGAATGCGCGAGCTCGAGCGTGCCGGCTCCGGCGCCGGAGAACGTGACCGTAACTCCGGCGTCCGAGACGGTATCCGCAAGATTGGCCAGCCCGCCGTTGCTGATCTGGATATTGACCACGCCAAAAAGATTGGAATCGCTGCTAACAAAGATCGTGCCGGCGTCGGCTTGGAGCGTACCGCCATTGATGTCGGTGTGACGGAAGTCGACTTCCGAACCGCAGCCGACGGCCGCGATGATGCCGGCGTTGAACAGCCCGCCATTGGCATCGCCGGCGACATCCTTGAACACGACGGTGCCGCCGTCGGTGGCCTCGATCAGGCCGCCGGTTTCGTTGGTGACGGCGATATCGTTGAAAGTGACCGTGCTGTGGTGCGCGGCTTCGATCGTGCCGCCTTTGTTGTCGACCTGTCCGCCGCCGCTGGTGCCGACAAATTCGATGTGCGCCCGATCCTGCGCCTCGATGATGGCGCCGGCCATGTTGGTAATGCTGATCGGGTTGCCGCTGATGCTCTCGAAGGTGATGACGCCGCAATCTTTCGCGTCGATCATGCCCTTGTTGGTCACGCCGCCGCCAGCGAACGCTATCGAGCCATGGTCGGCTACGATGTCGGCGCCAGACTCGTTCGTGACCAGCTCGCTTTGGAACAGCACCTCGCCTTGGTTCACGGCGGTGATGATGCCGTGACTGTCGACGGTGCCGTTGGCGAACTCGATCTCGTCGCCCTTTCCGGTCGCTGTGAAACTGCCGGACGATCCGATCGTCACGGGCCCGTTGATGAGAAGCGCCGGAGGATCGCCTTCGACCACGATCTTACCGTTGTCGGTAACGCCGTTGAGCACCGTCAGCGAACCACCGACAATGTCGAGCTCGCCGTTGGGCCCTATGACCAACGTTCCGATGACGATGTTGGGGTTGTTGAATGTCACCGTGCCGGTGGGAATCTGAACGATGTCGTTTGGCGAACCCGGTGAAGTGCCTGGCGTCCAGCTGGGCCCCGAATTCCAGACGCCGTTTCCGCCCGTCCAGATGAAAATGTTCGTCGGCCCATTCGTGGGTCCGCCGTTCTGCGGATTGGTGCCGGGAATTTGCCCCGGCTGGATCGGGATAAGCGGGAGGCCGCCGGGAAACGGCGGCTGGTAGGGGCTGCTGCTTCCCTGCCCGGATGGAGCGAAGTTGAACAGCGGCCTGCCGATGCCGTCTTCGAACAGCTGCGGCGAAAACAAGTCCGACGGATTGTCGCCGCTGCCGGGCGTGCCCGGAACCGACTGCGGATTGACCGTGCCGGTCTGGAAGGCGTTGATGATCTGCCCGAGGTCGTCGTAGAAGTGACGATCGTCGAAAGCCTTCGAATTGGTGATCGGTTCGAGCCGCACGTGCGGCGGCAAGCCGGCACCTTGCGGTTCGAGGTAAGCGATATATTCGGAGCTATCCAAAAGATAAAACACCTCGCCGAATGTCGGTGAGGTCGGATCCTGGTCGATCAGCGCAATGCGGCCGAGATGATGGCTGCCGTCGATATCTTCGTGCAGGAACACGGACCAGACGTGGCCCAGATTGGCATTGACGACGGTGGGTTCGCTGCGAAATAGGCCGACCGTGCCACGGATGCCCATGGTCGCGACCGGCGTGTTGATCTTCATGCCCTCGCCGGTGTGCGCGACCTTGCCGGCCACGAAGGCGAAGGTGCCTTGCACCAAGCTGAAGATGGCGCCGTTCGAGGCGCTATCGCCTTGGTAATTATAGTCGTTGAGCGCCATCCGCGTGTTGTTCACGAGGTCAAGCGCGGTGCCGTCCGGGAAAGCGATGCCGCAGGACGAATTGGCGCCGGTCTGGACGACGTCGGTCTTGTAGACCGGATCGCCGACATGCAGCGGGCCGGAAACGCCGTTATGGATCAGCGTGACCTGGCCGACGACCTTCTCCACCTTGCCGATGGCTTCCGGCGGCAGGGCTGTGCCGGCTTGCGCGTATTGCCCATGCGTGGGCGAGCCGGCCAACAGGTCGACGACGTCCCCGGTCAGGTGCGCACCGTTCGGCGCCACCAAGTCGGGATGCTTTTCGCTGGCAAAATAATCGGTGACGACCAAGCGGTGGCCGTCCTGTCCGGTCAGGATTAGGTCGGGACCCGAGCGCGCGAAATGCCCGCGGAACAAGAGTTCCGCGTCCGCAATATCCACCCGCTCGACACCGGTTGCATCCACATGACCGGTGGACGCACCTATTCCGTAGCCTCCCTCCGGAGAGGACCCGTGATCCATTTCGCGCTCCCGCCGCGCCCCCACCACCCGAGCGCGAACGATTAGCCGACCCCGATTCAGGCATGCGCGCCGTCACCCTTTTGTCTTGGGCCCCAATGCTCAGCGCGCGCGTTCACCATGCGATATTCCGGCGAGTCCCGCAAGATCATCGTAAATCGGAGGTGAATGGGTTGGCTAAGATTTACTATTATTGCAAGTTCAGGCGCAAGTTCAGACATTTGGCCGACGGGGGCGTCGGCAACCTGCCGTTGAGCCATTTCGGCCATCACATCTTTACGATGCAGAATTGGGGAAAAGAGCGATGACTGAGCGCCCGAGCGCGCTACTGACCGACCTGTATCAAATCAACATGATGCAGGCCTACCTGGACCGGGGGTCGACCGAGACTGCCGTCTTCGAGCTGTTTGCCCGCAATCTGCCGCCGCGGCGCGGCTTCCTGGTTGCGGCCGGATTGGAGCAGGCGCTGCAATTCCTTGAAACCTTGCAGTTTTCCGCCACCGAGATCGAATGGCTCAAGAGTACCGGACGCTTCCGCCCGAACCTGATCGACTATCTTTCCACGCTGCGGTTCAACGGTGACGTGCATGCGATGCCCGAGGGAACGGTTTTCTTCGCCAACGAGCCGATTCTCCGCATCACCGCGCCGCTGCCGCAGGCCCAACTGGTCGAATTGCGGCTGATCAACATCATCCACTATCAAGTGCTGATCGCCGCCAAGGCGGCCCGCATGATGCTGGCCGCGCCCAACAAGGTTCTAGTCGATTTCGGGTTCCGCCGCGCGCACGGTGCCGAAGCCGGCGTGATGGCGGCGCGCGCGAGCTACCTCACCGGCTTCGCCGGCACCGCAACCGTGCTCGCGGGCGAGCAGTTCGGTATTCCGATCTATGGCACCATGGCGCATTCCTTCATCGAATCATTCGATGACGAAGGCGCCGCCTTCGCCGCCTTCGCGCGCTCCCGGCCGGACAATCTGGTCTTCCTCATCGATACATACGATGTCGAGGCTGCGGCCCGAAAAGTCGTGGCGCTGGCGCCGAAGCTGAAAGAGGCTGGCGTCGCCGTTCGCGGTGTCCGCATCGATTCCGGCGATCTGGTTGCCCAGGCGCGCAGTGTGCGCGCCATTCTCGATTCCGGCGGACTGGGCGACGTCACCATCTTCGTCAGCGGTGGGCTCGACGAAGACGATCTCCTGGCGTTCGCGCAGGCGAAGGCGCCGATCGACGGCATCGGCATCGGCACCGCCATGACCACCTCGTCCGACGTGCCAGCCCTCGATGTCGTTTATAAATTGCAGGAATATGCCGGCGTGCCGCGGCGCAAGCGTTCGGCTAACAAGGCCACCTGGCCCGGCCGTAAGCAAGTCTGGCGCCGGTACGGCGGAAACGGCCACATGGTGGGAGATCGGCTTTCGCTCGCCACGCCATCGCACGACGACGCGGTGCCGGGGCAAAACGGCGAGCCCCTCGTCCGCATGGTCATGCAAAACGGCCGCCGTGTCGGCCCGGCGCAGTCGCTTGATGACATACGGCGCCACACCGCGCGTGAGCTTCAACGCTTGCCCGAACCGCTGCAGCGGCTCGAGGAGGGCGTTCCCTATGGGGTTGAGGTCGCGGACGCCTTGCGTCAACTCGCCGACGAGGTTGACCGTCACATCCTGGCGCACCAGGCAAAATGAGGCTTCGCCTGCGTGCTCATAGGATTACTTTCGCCACTGCGAAGCGCGAACTTTGCGCATCGCAAGCGCAGGGTTGAAAACCAGCAGAACATATTAACTTACGGCGGTGCACCGCATGCGGTTGCAACGCACAAAATCGTTGACTCCGGCAAAAGGAGGGCTGACATTACAAAAATGTAAAAGAGCGGTATGCAGATGCGTCATCCAGCAGTCATTCCCCCCTCAAGTTTGCCCTCGCTGATGATGCCGTGCCCGGATTGCTCGGGACGTATGGTCTACAGCACCAAGCGTCCCTCATCGTCGGAGCTCGAAGACACCGTCTATGCGTGCCGCAGTTGCGGCGCCGAGCTTATTCGCACGTCGGTGCGCCAGGCGCCGCGCGTCAGCCGCGTCAAAAGCGCCGAAGCCGCATAAGCTCCTACACTAATCCCATTTGCCGCAGCCGCGTCCGGCCGACGATGCCGTAGGGATTGGCCATCGTCTCGAACAGCTCGAAGTGATTATAGCCGTCGGCCACGATCAGCTCGGCGTCTTTTCCTTTTTCCGCGAGCGCCGCGTGGAACTCGCGGGCCTGCCGCTGGAATTCCGGGGTTTCGTTGCTGCCGTAGGCGATGACGAGCGGCATGGTGATGCCGTCGACATGGCGCTGCGGGCTCAAGCGCGCTTCCATCTCGTCGGTGAACTTGATGTAGGAGGAGCGGGCGGAAAGCCGCACCGGCGCCAGGTCGTACATGCCGCCGACCAGGACCGCGCCTTTGCAGAAATCAGCAGGCAGATTTTCCTCCTGCCAGCCGCGCGATAGCGCGCAGGCGGCAAGGTGCGCGCCGGACGAATGGGCCGACACGTAAAAGCGGCCGCGGTCGCCGCCGAAACTATCGGCGTTGTGCCAGGCCCAGGCGATCGCGCGCGACACCTGCTGGGCCATCGGCATGAGATCGCCGCCGGTCTGACCCACATTGGTGAAATCGATGACCACGGCGTGTGCGCCGGCGCGGACGATCGCCTCGGCGATGAAGGCAGTCTGCGCGGCGCTGCCGCGGAGCCACGCGCCGCCATGGACGAAGACGTTGACCGGCAAGGCGCCGCGTTCCTGCCTACCGGCGGGTGAACCGGCGGTCGCACGATAAATGTCGAGCCTCTCATCCTCGCTCGCCCCGTAAGCAACGCGTTGCGGCGCGCCGAGGATGCTGCGCGCGGTCTCGCTCGCCGCCGCGATCCGCCCAAGGATCAGCTCCATGTTCGGCGCATACGCCGCCTGATTATAGGCGTCGTCGAGCGCCTTCTGGTCCATGTCGCGCCAGACCAAGGGGCCGCGTGCCAAAGCTGTTTGTTGCATGGTGCTCTCAGTATCCTCTCGCCCGCTCGTCCCCGCGCAGGCGGGGAGCCAGCGCTGGATTCCCGCTTACGCGGGAATGAGCGGATCGCGTATTATCCCAAATTCAGCGCTTTGAAGAAGTCGTTGCCCTTGTCGTCGATCACGATGAAGGCCGGGAAATCTATCACCTCGATGCGCCAGATCGCTTCCATGCCGAGCTCGGGATATTCGATGCACTCCACCTTCTTGATGCAATGCTCGGCGAGGTTGGCGGCGGCGCCGCCGATCGAAGCGAGATAGAAGCCGCCGTATTGTTTGCAGGCGTCGCGCACGGCGGCGGCGCGGTTTCCCTTTGCCAGCATCACCATCGAGCCGCCGGCGGCCTGAAATTCGGCGACGAACGAATCCATGCGGCCGGCCGTGGTCGGTCCAAACGCGCCCGAGGCGTAGCCCTCCGGCGTCTTGGCCGGCCCCGCATAATAGACTGGGTGGTTCTTGAAATAATCGGGCAGCGGCTCGCCGCGCTCGAGCCGCTCGCGCAGCTTGGCGTGGGCGGCGTCGCGGGCAACGATCATCGGGCCGGACAGCGACAGCCGCGTCTTGATCGGGTATTGCGCGAGCTCTGCCAAGATCGCCGGCATCGGCTTGTTGAGGTCGATCTTCACCACGTCGCCGCCGAGCTTATCGGTTTCGATCTCCGGCAAATACTTCGCCGGATTGTGCTCGAGCTCCTCCAGGAACACGCCGTCGCGGGTGATCTTGCCGAGCGCCTGACGGTCCGCCGAGCAGGAGACGCCGAGCCCGATCGGCAGCGAAGCGCCGTGCCGCGGCAGCCGGATCACGCGCACGTCGTGGCAAAAATACTTGCCGCCGAATTGCGCGCCGACGCCGAGCGACTGCGTCATTTTCTGAATCTCTTGTTCCATCTCGTGGTCGCGGAAGGCATGGCCATCTTCCGAGCCGTGATCCGGCAGCGTGTCGTAATATTTGCAGGAGGCGAGCTTGACGGTTTTCATCGTCATCTCGGCCGACGTGCCGCCGATGACGATGGCGAGATGATAAGGCGGGCAGGCGGCAGTACCGAGCGTCAGCACTTTCTCTTTCAGGAACGCGAGCAGCCTGTCGCGGGACAGGATCGACGGCGTCGCCTGGAACAGAAACGCCTTGTTGGCTGAGCCGCCGCCTTTGGCGATGAACAAAAACTTGTAAGCGGTGTCGGCATCGCCCGCGGCTTCGGCGTAAAGCTCCACCTGGGCCGGCATGTTGGAGCGCGTGTTCTTCTCCTCGAACATCGAGAGCGGCGCGAGCTGCGAATAACGCAGATTGCGCTTGAGGTAGGCGTCGCGTGCGCCTTCGGCGAGCGCTCCTTCGTCGCTGCCGTCGGTCCAGACCAGACGGCCTTTCTTGCCCATGATCAGCGCGGTGCCGGTGTCCTGGCACATCGGCAGCACGCCGCCGGCGGCGATGTTGGCGTTCTTGAGAAAGTCGTAGGCCACGAACTTATCGTTGTCCGATGCTTCCGGGTCCTGGACGATGTGTTTCAGGCTCGCCAGATGCGCCGGGCGCAGCAGATGATTGATATCGGTAAAAGCGGCTTCCGCCAGCGCGCGGAGCGCCTCGCGCGGCACCACCAGCACCTCCTCGCCGAGCACGCGTTCGACCCGCAACCCCTCGGAGGAAATCTTGCGGTAAGGCGTCTGGTCCTTGCCGAGCGGGAACAGCGGCGTGTGCTTGTAAGGTGGCAGCGGGTGGGCGGTGAGGGGAGCGTTCATAATCATCCCATGCGCGGAAATCTACACTCGTTCCATTTAAGGTTTTTCATGCCGGATGAATAGAGACCAAAATGCAGGGTGCGCCCGCCGAATATCGAGACGTCCGTGCGCTGACGATATGGATGTGTGCGACGGGCGGCGTCACATGCGTTGGATATTCCGAAACCGGAAATCAGCCCGCCGCCGCGTTAAGCGGCCCATCCCGACACTCCGGACGTCTCAAACAAGCTGCCGCATCCACGCCAGCATGCGCTTGTGCACATCGGACGCTCCGTCGCCGAGCCGCGCCAAGACGGAAAAATGATCTTCCGCGGGCACGTCGATCGTCTCGACATTGACCGCAGCGCCCCGCAACAGCGCCTCATACCCATCCATCATCTCGTGCAAGAGCCCGGATTCCTTCGCGCCGGTGATGAGAAGGCCCGGGGGCATACCGGCACGGATCGTGGCAACGGGATTCCAAGTCTGGTAGTCGCGGAGCGCAAACTTGGTTTGTTGCTGGAAGCCGGTGCCGGCGAACGGCTCGATGTCGTAGAAGCCGCTGACGCCGACAAAGCCGCGCAGCACATCAGGCGGCAGGCGCGGATCGAATTCCGGCCAGTTGGTCGAGGCCATCATGGCGGCCAGTTGCCCGGCCGCAGAATGTCCCAGCACAAACATCCCGCCGTCGCCGGCTCCGGTCGCCTCCCGGTTCCCATGAACGAAGGCGATTGCGCGCCGGCAATCGCCGACGATATCGCCCAAACCGGTTGCGGGCGCCAGCCGGTAGTTGGGGCACGCAACATGCACGCCCGCAGCCGTGAAGGCCGGCACCAAGAAGTGCATCATCCACTTGTCGAACAAGAACCAGAGGCCGCCATGGATGGCGACGAGGATCGGCGCGTCAGCCGGCGCGTTCAGCGCGGGGAAGAAATCGACCTCATTGCGCTCGTGCGCGCCATAGGCCAGCTCCAAACGCGGGCCGGCGAGCGCGCGACTGCGCTCGCGGAAAAACGTCTCCCAGTGGGCGACGACGGCCGCGTCGATGTTGTTGGCATAGCCGGCGTCGAATTCGGCCGCTGTTTTGTAACCTTTATAGGTCAGCATTTTTGAACCATCCGGCCTGATCGTGCGTATCACAACCGTATTTGATCGCTGGCAATGATACCATCTTGGCCGCGATGACGCGGCGACCGGCGCTCAAGGCGCGGCCGCTCGGCGTCAATGCAACGAGGCAATGACTGACGGGGCAACTGTTCTGAAGGGGGCGAAAATGGCTGATCGGCAGTGGTACACGGGTCGCGACGGCAAGCAGGAGGGCCCGTTTTCCGACGAGCGCATCCGCGAATTGATCGCAAGCGGCGCCGTGCGCGGCGACACGCTGGTTTGGTCCGAGGGCATGGCCAACTGGGCCAGAGCCGCGGACGTTCCGGGGCTGATGCCGGCAGCGTCGTTAGCGCCAGGGCTTGCGGGCGCGACCGGCCCGTTATCCCTCCACGTCGGCGTTTGGGGATTGTTCTGGCGCGCGGTCGTGCTCGAACTCTCGTTAATATCCGTGATTCCGCTTCCGTGGGTCGCGCCGATCTTCATGCGCTGGTTCGTCGAGCGGATCTCGGTGCCGGGTGAGCGCAGCATAAGCTTTGCCGGCAAACCCGCAGATATCTGGTGGGTCTTTATCCTCTACGCGCTCTGCGGCCTTGGCGCCTATGTCCACGGCTCTTTGC
This sequence comes from uncultured Alphaproteobacteria bacterium, assembly GCA_963818155.1. Lineage (GTDB taxonomy): Bacteria > Pseudomonadota > Alphaproteobacteria > Rhizobiales > Xanthobacteraceae > BOG-931. Next base: position 219,693 of record CAWFRC010000007.1, on the reverse strand, counting down.
CATTGTTGCTGATCCCGGTGCAAATCCTTTTGGCGCTGCTGATCACCCGCTGGTTTTTCGCCAATATCGTTTGGGAGGGCCAGCACGCGCAGTTGCGGTTCACCGGCGGTTATTGGGCGATGCTCGGCTGGGCTTTGTTCGCAATTGTGTCGCTGATCTCCATCATCGGCTGGGCCTGGGTTGTCACCGCATGGGCGCGCTGGTTTTGCCGCCACGTCGAGGGCTCGTCCCGGCAACTGATCTTCACCGCAAGCGGCTGGGGCTATCTGTGGCGTACCGTGGTGGTCGCCGTCACGGCCATCTTCCTCATCCCAATTCCATGGACGCTGCGGTGGCTTATGGGCTGGATAGTCTCGCAATATGCGCTGGTCGAGCGCGAGCGAGCCTAAGCAACGTCGCGGGCCGGCGGCTTCCTTTTGATCGAATCACCGGTCGGGGGATGTCTCGATTCAGTTGAACAGGGATATCCTCTACGTTCCGGCTTCCCCATTTCGGGATCATGCTCTAATCGAGACGCATGCCTGCACGCCCCGTTCGCGTCGGCCGCTCGGCGACCGGGCTCGGCCTGTTCGCCACCAAGGCGATCGCACGCCGAGCCCCCATCGTCAGCTATCGCGGCCGGCGCATTCCCACCGCGGAGGCCCATGAGCGCGAACGCCGGTTCGGCGCCAAATACATGTTCGAGCTCAATCGCACCTGGACCATCGACGGCTCGCCGCGATGGAATCTCGGGCGTTATGTGAACCACAGTTGCCGGCCGAATGCCGAACCTGTCGTGAAAAAAGGACGGGTGCGGCTCGTCGCCTTGCGGACGATCGCGGCAGGCGAGGAAATCACTTTCGACTACGGCGACGAATATTTCGCGCTGTTCTTCAAAAAGTCCGGTTGTCGGTGTGCTGCTTGCCGCGGGAAGGCGTCGGCTCGCCAGCGCTTGGTGCGTCGGCACTGACCCTGGTGCGCCCCATCTGGTTGCGGATCACCACGCAGGCGCCGCCGGCGGCGATCAATTTGTTGCAGAGCACATCCAGCGGCGCGCGGTTGTCGTCGCCGATGCGAATCATGGTGCGCGGCGCCGCTCCCATTCCGGGCAGCCGCCCGTGCAGGACGATCGGCTCGCGGTCGCCGATCAACGCGGCATATTGTTTTTGCAGCAATCGATAGGTCTGCCACGCTTGGCTTTCCGACCAGTTGGACGTGAGCTGCGCGCCCCAGCGCGGGACGTGCGCCGCGATCTGCTGGGCCTTATCCTTCGGCGCTAGGATCAGATTGGCAAGCCGCGTGCACGGCACGCCATGCGGAATTGTCGTTTCGGACTTCGGCGGCGGCGACGGGGACGCCCATTCGTCCGCGGTCCACCCGGTAATGATGGCGACATAATTGCGGGTCTCGTCCGGCAAGCCCTTCTTGCCGGCAAGCCAGGCGCTGACCCGGCCGGGGCCGGCATTGTAGCCTGCGGCCGCCAGCCCGAGATTGCCGAATTGCGTCAGCAGCTCATGCAGGTAACCGGCCGAATGATGCAGCGCCTGAATCGGATCGAACGGATCCGCCAGCCCGCGCGCCCCCGCCGTCTGCGGCATGAATTGAGCGATCCCTTGGGCGCCCTTGTTGCTCACGGCGAACGCGTTGAAACGGCTTTCCTGCCAGATCACGCGGGCAAAAAACTCGACCGGTATTCCGTTCTCCGCGGCCGATTCCTCGATGGTGCGGCAGATGTCGTCCGCCGTCGGAGGGTTGCCTCCCTGCGCAGGGGGCGAAGGTGGCGGCGCCGTCGCGAGCGGCCGCGGCGCGAAGCTCGGTTCGGCGCTGGAGGCTTGTGATGTCGATGGCGGCGACGTTGGTGCCTGTGACGGCGGTTCGGCCGCCTCCGCGGGGCTGGAGGCGAAGCTTGGTTCAGGAGCTTCCGTTGATGGAGCCTCTGTAGTCGAAGGCTGTGGAGGCGAAGGCAGCGTCACGCTCGTCTGCGCATGCGCTGTCGCGCTCCAGCAGACGAGGCCACAGATCAGCAACGGTCCGGCCAATCTGGTCATGCGAACCAAACACTTTGTGTTTGTTGGCGACACATAGTCGACGCGTCTATTTGCGAGGCGCAAATTCGCAGCAGAGTTCACGTTCGCAGCAGAGTTAACAACTCGCCGCTGCCCAGCCGCCGTTCGTCAACGGCCATCGCTGTCGAGGTCACACTTTCGAGCGCCGCCTTATGTACGCGCGCCGCCGTTTATCTATTGTGACGATGTGACCCTTACTTTTCGTCTATTTTTCGTCCGCAACGGATTTTCCGTCGCCGATAGCGGGGGGTCGGATTTGTTTCCTTGGCGTTTGTTTCTTTAGTGTTTAAGCGCCGATCCCCTTGTCCTTCAGCGCCACGCCGATTTCGTCGAGCACCTTCGGATCTTCGATTGTTGCCGGCATGGTCCACGTCTCGCCGTCGGCGATTTTTTTGATGGTGCCGCGGAGGATTTTTCCCGAGCGCGTCTTCGGCAGCCGCCCGACCGTGATGGCGAGCTTGAAAGCGGCGACCGGCCCGATCTTGTCGCGGATGAGCGCCACGCATTCGGTTTCGATCTCGGCCGGCTGCCGATTGACGCCGGATTTGAGGACGATAAAGCCGCACGGCACTTCGCCCTTGAGCTCGTCCCTGATGCCGAGCACGGCGCATTCGGCGACATCTTGATGCGCGGCGAGGACTTCCTCCATGCCGCCGGTGGACAGCCGATGGCCGGCCACATTGATGATGTCGTCGGTGCGGCCCATGACGAAAATGTAGCCGTCCTCGTCCTTGAAACCGGCATCGGCGGTTTTGTAGTAGCCGGGAAATTCCGTCAGATAGCTTTCCTGAAAACGCGCGTCGGCCTGCCACAGGGTCGGCAGGCAACCGGGCGGTAGCGGCAGCTTGATGACGATCGAGCCCATCTTGTTGGCGGCGACTTCGTGACACGATTCGTCGACCACGCGCACGTCGTAACCCGGCATCGCCACCGTCGGTGAGCCGTGTTTGATCGGCAACAGGCCGAGTCCGACCGGATCGCCCGCGATCGCCCAGCCGGTCTCCGTCTGCCACCAGTGATCGATCACCGGCACGCCAAGCATCTGCTCCGCCCAGGCGAGCGTCGGCGGATCGGCGCGCTCGCCGGCGAGAAACAGCGTGCGGAATTTCGACAGATCGTGCTGCGCCAACAGCTTGCCCTGCGGATCTTCTTTTTTGATGGCGCGAAACGCTGTCGGCGCCGTGAACAAGGCGCGCGCGCCATGCTCGGCGATCACCCGCCAGAACGCGCCGGCGTCCGGCGTGCCGATCGGCTTGCCCTCATAGAGGATCGAGGTGCAGCCATGCATCAGCGGCCCGTAAACGATGTAGCTGTGGCCGACCACCCAGCCGATGTCGGACGCCGTCCACCACACCTCGCCGGGATCGATGCCGTAGAGATTTTTCATCGACCATTTGAGCGCGACCATGTGGCCGCCGTTGTCGCGCACCACGCCTTTCGGGCGTCCGGTCGTGCCCGACGTGTAGAGGATGTAAAGCGGATCGGTCGCCGCCACCGGCACGCAGTCATAGACCGAACGGGCATGAATGAGCGCATGGTCGCGCACCGCGGCCCAATCGTGGTCGCGGCCGGCAACCAGCGTGGCTTCCGCGTGCGGCCGCTGCAGAATGAGACACGCGTCCGGCTTGTGCTGCGCGAGCCTGATGGCTTCGTCGAGCAGCGGCTTGTAGTGCACGATGCGGCCGGGCTCGATGCCGCAACTCGCGGACAGAATCACTTTCGGTGTGGCGTCGTCGATGCGGGTGGCCAATTCGCGCGCGGCGAAGCCGCCGAAGACGACGGAGTGAACGGCGCCGATGCGCGCGCAGGCCAGCATGGCAATGACGGCCTCCGGCACCATCGGCATGTAGAGAATCACCCGGTCGCCTTTTTCGATGCCGAGGTCGCGCAGCATGGCGGCCAGCACCTGCGTCTCGGTCAAGAGCCGATGGTAGGTGAGGGTGCGCTTGGTGCCGGCGAGCGGTGAATCGTAGATGATGGCGGCCTGATCGCCGCGGCCCGCATTCACCTGGCGGTCGACTGCGTTGTAGCAGGTGTTGCTCACGCCGCCCGGAAACCAGCGGCCGTAAATGCCAGCCTTCGGATCGAAACTCGCCGCAGGCTTTTCGAACCAGTCGAGTTCGTTTGCCGCCTCCGCCCAGAACGCTTCCGGATCGCGCTGCCAGCGTGCGTAAACCTCGTGATAGCGGCTCGACCGGGCGTCCATGGGGTTCCTCCTGCTTCTTATGGGGTCGGTTATATCGCTCGGGCGGGAGAGCGAACAGGCATTAGCAAACTGGCCAAAAATGCCGCTACTCGCGCACTTTACTATTCGCCATTCGCCCGTCTCCATGTCTGTCATGCCCATTTTGCTGGAGTCAGGGACGGCGCTTTGATCTATGTCAGGGGTTTCCCCCCTGGCTGTCGGCGCAACTTGACCGTGATCACCGATCCTCTGTTCTACCTTCTGGCCCTTCCGGCCGTGACCTTCCTCGGACTGAGCAAAGGCGGGTTTGCCGGCCTCGGCATGCTGGCGACGCCGTTGTTGGCGTTGGTCATCCCACCGCTGGAAGCCGCCGCGATCCTGTTGCCGATCCTGATCGTCCAGGATGCGATTTCGATCTGGACCTATCATCGGGCCTGGAGCGCCTGGAACCTCAAAGTGCTGCTCCCCGGCTCTGTCTTCGGTGTCGCCGGCGGCTGGTTGTTCGCGCGATACTTCTCCAACGCGGCAATCGAACTGACGGTGGGGACGATCGCGCTCACGTTCGTGCTCTATGTGTGGCTGGGCGCGGGGTTGCGCGCCTATCTCGGGCGGCCGCCGGTCAAGCCGCAAAAACCGCACGCCGCTATGGGCGTATTCTGGGGCGCGCTGTCAGGCTTCACCTCGACGCTCATTCAAGTCGGCGGCCCGCCGTTCCAGATTCACATGTTGCCGCAGCGGCTGGAGAAATTCACCCTGGTCGGCACCACGGTTATTTTCTTTGCCATCGTGAACTGGATGAAAATTATTCCTTATTTTGCGCTCGGCCAGTTCTCGACCCGCAACCTTGCCACCTCGGCGCTGCTCCTGCCGCTTGCGGTCGCCACCAACTTTCTCGGCGTCTGGCTGGTGCGCATCACGCCGACCGACCGGTTCTACCGCATCGCCTACGTGTTGATGCTTCTGATCGCGGTTGCGCTCTTGTGGCAGGGCTTTCGCGGGCTCGCCTGAGGTGCGAAGAGCGGGCGTACCGGGGGCCGGCGGCCCTCTCAATTCGCTACTCGCTATTCATCTCTGATGGGCTATTTTTATAAGCCAAAAGCCCATCAGGGACGCGACGCCCATGCCGACGCCATACGAGACCGACCTCGACCGCAACGCGGCTAATTTCCAGCCGCTGACCCCGCTGTCCTTTCTGGCACGCGCCGCCGAGGTTTATCCGGACACGCGTGCCATCGTGCACGGCACGCTGTCGCGCAATTACCGCGATTTTTATGTGCGCGCAAAACGGCTGGCGTCAGCGCTGTCGCGGCGCGGGATCAAGCGCGGCGACACCGTAACGGTGATGCTCGCCAACACGCCGGCGATGATCGAAGCGCACTACGGCGTGCCGATGACCGGAGCCGTGCTCAACACCCTCAACACGCGGCTCGACGCCGCGATTCTGGGCTTCACCCTCGATCACGCCGAGAGCAAGGTGCTGATCGTCGATCGCGAATTCGCGAAGGTGATGAAAGACGCGCTGTCGCGCGCGAAGGCGAAGCCGCTGGTGATCGATTACGACGATCCGGAATATGCCGGCGCCGGCGAGCGCATCGGCAGCATCGAGTACGAGGATTTTCTGCGCGAGGGCGACACCGATTTCGCCTGGTCGATGCCGGACGACGAATGGGATGCGATCTCGCTCAACTATACGTCAGGCACCACCGGCGATCCCAAGGGCGTCGTCTACCATCATCGCGGCGCCTATTTGCTCGCGGTCGGCAACGTCATCACCTGCGGCATGGGCAAGCATCCAGTTTATCTGTGGACCCTGCCGATGTTTCATTGCAACGGCTGGTGCTTTCCCTGGACGTTGTCGATCGTCGCGGGCACTCATGTGTGCTTGCGCGCCGTGCGCGCGGCCCCGATCTTCAACGCCATTGCCGACCACAAGGTCACGCATCTGTGCGGCGCACCGATCGTGATGTCGACGCTACTCAACGCGCCAGCGGAAGAAAAAAAGCCGTTGCCGCATCTCGTTCAGTTCGCCACCGCCGCGGCACCGCCGCCCGAAGCGGTGCTGGCGGCGATGAAGGATGCGGGCTTCAATGTCACCCACCTCTACGGATTGACCGAAACCTACGGTCCCGCCAGCATCAACGAGTGGCATGGCGAGTGGGAGGCATTAGGACCTCCCGATCAGGCCGCCAAGAAAGCGCGGCAAGGCGTGCGTTACCCAACGCTCGAAGGGCTCGATGTGCTCGATCCCGAAACCATGCAACCGGTGCCGCGCGACGGATCAACGCTCGGCGAGGTTATGTTTCGCGGCAATGTGGTGATGAAGGGTTATCTGAAAAACAAAGCCGCGTCCGAAAAGGCCTTCTCTGGAGGTTGGTTTCACTCCGGCGATCTGGGCGTCGTTCATCCCGACGGTTATATCCAGCTCAAGGATCGCTCGAAGGACATCATCATTTCGGGCGGCGAGAATATTTCTTCGATCGAGGTCGAGGATGCGCTCTACAAACATCCGGCCGTCGCCGCCGTTGCGGTGGTGGCGAAGCCGGACGAGAAATGGGGCGAAACGCCCTGCGCGTTCGTCGAGCTGAAATCCGGCGCCAGCGCGACCGCGGACGAACTGATCGCCTGGTGCCGCTCGCATCTCGCCGCATACAAATGCCCTCGCCACGTAGTGTTTGCGGAAATTCCAAAAACATCGACCGGCAAGTTGCAGAAGTTCAAGCTGCGTGACGCGGCGAAGGCGGTGTAACGTTATGTCGGAGGATCCGGACGAGTGGCAGGACAGCGGCTTACGCTGGGAGGACGTGTCGCTACCTGCGTCAGTGTCGGTCGCGGACTTGGATGCATTGATCTTTCAGGATCTCGTCCAGAATTGGCGCAAGGTCGCGCGGATTGTCGGCAGCGCCCAGATGGCTTGCGAAGCTCGTTCTCTTCCGATCAGCGGCGAGGTCATCGCAGCACGCGTACGCGCGCTTGTGGACGCCGGAACACTCGAGGGTGTCGGCAATCTTCGTCGTTGGCGATACAGCGAAGTGCGCTTGAAAGCGCGTTGACGACAGCTCGCACAAAACTTGCGCAAACCATGCGCCAACTATGCGTCGCCGGCGCATGGCGCAGCAAATCATGCATCGCTCCCGCTCTGCAGAAGCGCGCGTAAAGATCAATACTGACTGTACCGGCTAGTGGATGCTGACGTCGTGTCTCAGTCGCGCAATCTCGTCTTTGACATGCAATTTGCGCCGCTTGAGTTCGACCACTTTCAAATCGTCGGTCGATGGGTGGGTCAATGCTTCGTTGATTTCCTGCTCTAACGCCTGGTGTCTCTTCTCGAGTTCGGCAAGATGCGATTCAATCGCCATCAGGCTACCTCCTTGCGTCTTGTGCTCCAACCCCGTGCGTTCAAACCTCGTGCGTACAGGCAATGCGATTCTATACCAACGTGACCGACCGCCAAGATACTCCCTTTGTCGCAGGGAGAAAATCCCCGCTGTGCACCAATTCGCTGGGACTTATTTGGATAGTCGATAAAATGTAGCGATCTAAAGCGACTTAGGCGCAACGACAGCTTCCCACTCCGACGTTCGTGCGACATAGTCGCATCCCCGACACACGAAAGCTTGGGGTCGCCAATAGATTTTGGGGGCACCAATAGATTATGTGATTTCGTGCCGCTCGGCCGCCGCGCCAGCGACGGCAAACGGCGGCATGACGCACCGGCGGTTCCTGGCTGACCACCAGGTGCGCCTCCGAAATTTGCCTCACCGGTCACGGCGCGGCCACGACGGCGATGACGCAAGAGGAAGAAGGCGAGCTTCGGGCCGAGCTTCTGCGCCTGCAGCAAGAACATCGCGACCTCGATGCCGCGATTGCTGCACTGCAGGCGTCGCCCGGCGCCGATATCATCCAGGTTCAGCGGCTCAAGAAGCGCAAGCTGCAGCTGCGCGACCGCATCACCTTTATCGAAGACCAGCTCACGCCGGATATCATCGCTTAGCGCTCAGCGATGGTTGCTGCGCCCGAATGATCGTGCCGCTGATGCTTGCGCGCATACATGGCGGCATCCGCCCGCGCGAGCACCTCGGCGGGCGTGTCGAGCGGACCCAGGAGGGTGACGCCGGCGGAGGCGCCGACCACCATCGTGGATGCGCCCCAGCGAACCGGCGTGGCGTAGACGGCTCGTTCCAGAGCGGCGGCCTTGCCGAGCGCTTCGGCCTCGGTGACGTTCCACAGCAAGACGACAAATTCGTCGCCGCCGAAACGCGCGACCATGTCGGAGGCGCGCACTTCGCGCAGCAGCGACGCCGCAACCGCTTTGAGCACCGCGTCGCCGGCCGCATGGCCATGACGATCGTTGACCGGCTTGAAGGCGTCGAGGTCGAGATAAACCAACGCCGCGGTCGCGCGGTAGCGCTTGAGATATGCCAGCGAGCGGGCAAGCGCGCGCTCGAAGCCGCGGCGATTGAATGTCTGCGTCAGCGGGTCGATATCGATCCGGCTTTCCAGCTCGCCGATGCGCAGGCGCGAGGCTGCGAGCTCAGCCGAAAGCCGCTCGACCTCGGCGGCAAGCCGCGCCGTTGGCAAAACCCCGCGCGGCCGCAGCGGATTTTGCTTTTCGCCGGCTGTCTTGGCATGCGGCGCTTTTCGCAGCGGTCTCGTGCGCGCTGGATTTTGCGCGGCGCGCTTGCCGCGCGACCCTGCCGTCTTTTGTTTCACGCCCCGTCGCCCCGCCCAGCGAATCGCCGTGCAATATTAGCTCCGGCGGCAAGGACGAGGGCGCCCGCAAACGCCTTGAAAGCATGGCGCGGCAGATTGCCGCAGTGTGCGTGCGGCCAATGCCGAACGACGAGGGAAACTTCCTGGGTCTAAGACGCCTGCAGGTAGCGGCGCGGATCGCGCTCGGCGCTGGCAAAAGCAGCCGCCGTCAAGGCTCGCCCGTAGACCGCGCCGGTATCGAGATTGAGGCGATTGCCGCGAAAATCCGGCAGCCCGGTGGTTTGCGGCGTATGTCCGTGAACGATCAGGCGGCCGTAATCGCGCGCGTCCGAAAGAAACGGCTCTCTGATCCAAATCAGATCATGCGGGCGCTGCGCACCGAGCGGCCGCTCCGGATCGACACCGGCATGAACAAAAAAACGCCGGCCGTCGTCGTAACTGAACGGCAGCGAGCGGAGCCAGGCAATGTGTTCGGACGGGAGGTCGCGCGGGTGGTCGACATTGTAGCTTTGCAGCGTCGCCACCCCGCCTTCGCTCAACCAGTGCTCTGGTTCGGTCTCGCCGTCGATGATTTCCAGCGCGACGGCTTCGTGATTTCCTTTCAGCGCGACGACGCGATCGTCGTGTCGCGATTGCAGATCCATCAGTGCGTCGATGACGCCGCGGCTGTCGGGGCCGCGATCGATATAGTCGCCGAGAAAAACGAAAGTCGCCGGAGCGTCGTCGGCATGCCGTCGGCATTGCGTCATCAGATCGCGCAATTTCTGCAGCGAACCGTGAATATCACCGATGGCGTAGATCAGCGGCGTGGCGTCGGGATGCGCGACCGCGTTCGCCGATGAATGATGGCTGGATTCAGGCATAGTCGTTCAGTCCGCATTCACCCAAATACGGGAACCTTGCGCCCGGGGTCGGCTTGAGAGTGTTTGAGCGCTCTGCATATCCGAGGTGTGTCATGAGGAAGATTCTGACGGCTCTGGTCGCGGTTCTTACCATCGGCGCCGCGACCCTGGCGATGTCTAGTCCAGCCTCTGCCTGGTGGCGAGGCGGCTGGGGTTGGCGCGGAGGCTGGGGCTGGGGCCCCGGTCCGTTCGTGGCCGGTGCCATTGTCGGCGGCGCGTTGGCTGCGGGCGCGGCGTCGCCGTATTATTACGGCGGCTACAGCCCCTATTATTACCCGTATGGACCTGGACCGTATTACGGCTATGGCTACGGCTGCCGTCGCGTCTGGAACGGCTACTATTGGGTAGCGGCCTGCTACTGATCGCAGCGCCCGCTTACGAGTGCGAAACGATCGTCTCCTGTCGGGGACGATCGTGATGTTTAGGTTTGTCTCTCAGCAGCACCAACAAAATTCCGCCAAAGATTTCAGACATTAACACGAACGTGGGCGTAAACTTCCGGGGGTGACGGGGACTCCCGCTTCAACAACCTGCATCGCACTGCGGATCGGCGACCCGGCGATCCCTGGGGAAACTACATGCATAAGTCGATCATCGCGCTTGTCGGTGCGGCGAGCCTCGGTCTGGCCGCCTTGACGGTGCCAGCTCCGGCGAACGCTGGCTGCTTCGGCTGTGCCGTTGGCGCAGGCATTATCGGCGGCGTGGCCGCCGGTGCCATCATCGGCAGCGCGATCGCCAGCAGCCCGCCGCCACCGCCGCCGCCCGGCTATTATCCGCCACCGCCGGGTGCGTATGGACCGCCGCCGCCCGGCTACTATCCGCCACCGCCGCCCCCGGGCGCATATGGACCGCCCCCGGGCACATATGGACCGCCGCCGGCGGCGTATGGACCGCCGCCCGGGGCCTACGCCCAGTTGGCGCCGGGTTGTTATTGGGGACGCCGCACCGTGTGGGTCGACGGCTACGGTTATCAGCGGCGGCCCGTCCAGATCTGCCCCTGACGTTCAGCATAGCAACGACGGACATGGCTCCGCGAATCGCCCGGCCGGCTTGTTTCAAGCCGGCCGTTTGTTTTTGGTGGCGCGGCGCCGTGGCTCCACGCATATCCTTGCTGTCCGGGTGGCGAGCCGGCGAACAGGTTCTTCGGACGAGAGATCCCTACCGTGCGCTCTTTGTCGTACTGGCGTGATGCGGGAATGGGCGGTGTCGACGCGGCGCGCGCCTTGGCGCAGCGTGCCGCTGCGACGTTTCATGCCTACGTCTGGAACGAAAGCACGCGCGCCGTGTGGATGCCCTGGGCCGTGATCGCGCTCAAGGTTTGCGGCGCCATCGCGGTCTGCCTCTATCTCGGCATGGCCGCGATCCTCTACTTCACGCAACGTTCGATGATGTATTTCCCCGATACGGCGCACACCAGTCCGGCGCAAGCCGGTTTGCCGGAGGCGCAAGAGGTCGAATTGAAAGCGGCCGACGGCGAATACAGTCTCGTGTGGCATGTTGCGCCGCGCGGCGACCGGCCGATCGTTCTTTACTTTCACGGCAATGGCGGCGCGCTGCGCTACCGGGTCGAACGTTTCCGCAAGCTCGTGCGCGACGGCGTCGGTCTGGTCGCGCTTGAATATCGGGGCTTTGGCGGCAACGGCGGCACGCCGACCGAAGCTGGCCTGACCGCGGACGCCGAGGCCGCTTATGCGTTCGCCGCATCGCGCTATCCGGAGAAGCAGATCGTTGTCTGGGGCGAGTCGCTCGGCACCGCCGTTGCGGTCACGGTCGCGGCGGAAAAGCCGGTCGGTCGCGTTATTCTTGAAGCGCCATTCACCTCAGCCGCCGCGGTTGCCGCCAGCCGCTACTGGTACATGCCGGTGCGGCTGTTGATGAAAGACCAATATCGTTCCGACGAGCGCATCGGCAAAGTCAGGGCGCCGGTTCTCATCCTGCATGGCGCCCGTGATCATGTCGTCGCCTTCGCCATGGGCGAGCGGATGTTTGCTTTGACCAACGCGCCCAAACATATCGTGCGCTTCCTCGACGGCGATCATGAGGATCTGGATGCGCAGGGCGCGCTGCACGCGGTCGGCCGTTTTCTTGCTGGCGACTTGGACAAGCCGCCAGGTCCGCCGCGTCGATAACGTCCGCCGCGTCGATAACGTCCGCGACGCCGGTAAGCTCCGCGTACTCCATGAGGTGCGTGAGCGCTGCCGCATTCGGATCAGTTAGATCAGAATGTCTGATACGACTGCCCGGCCTTGCCGCCTACGCGCGCGAAGCCTGCTTTTGCGGGCTCGTATTTGTCGTTCAGGTTAAGCGCCTTGGCGTACGAGCCGGCGGCCTTTTCCTTGTCGCCCAGGCGCTCGTAAGCGAGCCCACGGCTCGTCCAGGCCTGCAGGTTTTGCGGCTGCATCTGCACGGCTTCGTCGAGATCGCTCGCCGCCGCTTTGTGATCGCCGAGCGCCAGATGACTGAGACCACGCGCCACGAACAGATCGGCTTTCTGTGTCGTCAGCGCGAGCGCGGTCGTGAAGTCGTCGACGGCGAATTGATGCTGTCGCTGGCCCTGATACAACAGACCACGATTGTAATAAGCCTGAGCGTTGTCGGGACGCAGCGCGATCGCCTTGTTGAGGTCGGCGATCGCCTGGCCGTTGTTGCCCTGCTGCCGATAGACAATGCCGCGGCCGACATAAGCCACGGCGTAATTGCCGTCGATGCTGAGCGCCTTGTTGTAGTCGGCGAGCGCCAGGTCGAGCTTTCCGCTCTGGCGGCGCAGCAGGCCGCGATTGGCGTAGGCTTGGGCGTAATTCGGATCGAGGCTGATCGCCTTATTAAAATCGGCCAGCGCGGCTTCCGCATTGCCCGCGTCGGCCAACACCGATCCGCGCATATTGTAGGCTTGCGGATCGTCGGGATGTTTCTGCACGGCCTCGCTCAGCGAGGCCAAGTTGGATTGCGACGGCGCGATCGGCGCCTCGTTGTCGGGGCCGGCAACAGTGCCCAGCCCGGAGCAGGCGGTGAGCGCCAGCAGGCCCAGGATCGACAACAACAGATACGGCGATCGATATCCCTTCGCCATGCGCGGCCATCGCTGCTAGCTCTGTACCGCCGCGGCGCGGATCAAAAGCCTCAGCCGAAACGCGGCGTGCGAGGCGGGCCGGAGCGGGCGCCGCCAGGACCGGCAGTCACGGGCTTCGGCTTCATCGGCAAAAGGCCCTCGCGCTGCAACCGCTTGCGCGCAAGCTTGCGGGCCCGGCGGATCGCTTCCGCCTTTTCCCGCGCCTTTCTTTCCGAGGGTTTTTCGTAGTGGCCGCGGAGCTTCATCTCGCGGAAGATACCCTCGCGCTGCATCTTCTTTTTCAGCGCCTTGAGGGCCTGATCGACGTTATTGTCGCGAACGAGAACCTGCACGCATCCTCCTGTTCAGTGCGCTGAAATCAGTGCGCTCGGTGAATGGGATTGGGGATGTGGGCTCAAGCCTACACCACCTCGGCGCGCTCTCTACCAGAATGGCGGGTGAAAGTCCACCTCTACCAGGAGAGGAGATGATGCACCCCCGCCGCAAATATTCGCGGCTTGGGAGCAACCCGCCTGGGTGGCGCCGCTTCAGTCTTCCAAAAGCCGGGTCACGTGACCCATCTTGCGGCCGGGGCGCACGGCCGTCTTTCCGTAAAGATGCACCGCAGCACCCGGCACGGTGAGCCATTTCCAATAGTCGCCGACCTCGTGGCCAATCAGATTGATCATTTCCAGGCGGCCCTTACGGATCGGCTTGGCGAGCGGCCAGCCGGCCACCGCGCGGATGTGCTGCTCGAATTGCGAGACGGAGGCGCCGTCGAGCGTCCAATGCCCCGAATTGTGGACCCGCGGCGCGATCTCGTTCACCAACAGCGCGCCGTCGGCGAGGACGAACATTTCCACGGTCAGCACGCCCACATAGTTGAATTTGCGCGCGATCGTCTCGGCGATACGCCGTGCCTCCTGTGCGGTGAAGTCGGAAACGGCCGCCGGCACGCGCGAGATCTTCAAAATGTGATCGTGATGCTCGTTCTCGGTCAGGTCGAAGCATTCGACGCTGCCGTCGGCCGCGCAGGCCGCGACGATCGATGCCTCGTGGATGAAAGGCACAAAGGCTTCGAGGATCGAAGGCTGGGCGCCAACCTCACGCCAGGCGGTTGCCGCGTCAGTGTCTTTGCGCAGCGTTGCCTGGCCCTTGCCGTCATAGCCGAAACGCCGCGTCTTGAGCACCGCGGGCCGACCGATGCGCTCAAGCGCTGCAGACAATTCGGCCGCCGACGCGACGGCCGCGTAGCGCGCCGTGCCGATACCCAGGCTGGTGATGAAATCTTTTTCGGCGACGCGGTCCTGCGTCGTCGCCAGAATTCTCGGATCCGGCAGAACCGGCACCAGCGGCGCCAAGAATGCGGCGGTCTCCGCCGGTATGTTCTCGAATTCGTAGGTGACCACGTCCACGTCTTGGGCAAAGCGCGCCAGCGCTTGCTCGTCGGCATAATCCGCGCGTGTGCTTTCGCGCACGACATCGAATGCAGGCGATTCGCGGTCCGGCGCGAAGATATGGCACTTAAAGCCGAGCTGCGCGGCCGCCAGTGCGAGCATGCGTCCAAGCTGACCGCTGCCGAGAATGCCGATCGTGGCTCCGGGCTCGAGCACCGAAACGCTCACGCGCTCGAACCCTTGCGAGAATCTTTGCTCGCGCCGGTGTCAGGCGTTTTATCAGGGTCTCGGGGTCTTTCGGCGACCGATGCGGTTTGTTTTTGTCGCCAGGCCTCAAGGCGCTGACCGAGTGCCGGGTCGCTCAATGCCAAGACGCTGGCGGCGAGCAACGCTGCGTTGATGGCGCCGGGCTTGCCGATCGCGAGCGTGCCGACCGGTACGCCCGGCGGCATCTGCACGATGGAGTAAAGCGAGTCCTGTCCCGAGAGCGCCTTGGACTCTACCGGCACCCCGAATACCGGCAGCGTGGTGAGGGCCGCCGTCATGCCTGGCAGGTGCGCGGCGCCGCCGGCTCCCGCAACGATCACCTTGAAGCCCTCGGCCTTGGCGCCCTTGGCGAAGGCGTAAAGACGCTCGGGCGTGCGGTGCGCGGAAATGATGCGCACGTCGTAGCCGACGCCGAGCGCATCTAGGGTTTCGGCAGCATTGATCATGGTTTGCCAATCGGATTGGCTGCCCATGATAATGGCAACGGATTTCGCTTCCGGCGACAACGGCGATCCCCTGCGCGAAGGAAGCAATGGATTATAGGCTCGGGTTCCAGGGTGGCAAGGCGAGTGCCGCCGCAACGTTAAATTTGTGGCGCACCGGGCCGACGTGATCCTCTCCTGAACCGCCGCCAAAGATCCCGCAGAATTCTCGTCCGCCGTGTGACACTGGGCGGCGCTCGAGGGTCGATTCGGCTGGAGCTAGGCGGCAACCCATCGGAGGTTGCTAACAATCGCGCTGTTATATCAGCGGTTTGACGTATTACATTGGAGGCGTCAGGGGGCGGAGCGAACTGAACGTGGCCGACAATGACGATCCGGGCGCCGGTCCCGAAATCCGCCATTCCGACGAGGAGCAATTGGCGCGCGCGCTGGCTGCGATGCACCGCCGGGCGCTCGAACAGCTGGCGCCGCCCTCGGTGTTGGTCGACGAATTGCGTCGCGTGGTGCATCTGTCGGAAAATGCCGGCCGCTTCATTCTGCCTTCCGGCGGGCCTTTGAGCGGCGACGCGGCCGATCTGGTCAGGCCGGAGCTGCGGTTCGAGTTGCGCTCGGCGCTGAAACGCGCGTTCGAACAGAAGGAGCCGACGCTCAGTTTGCCCGTTCTTGTGCGCTTCGATGGCGCCACGCGCCGCGTCCATCTCATGGTCAAGCCCGTGCATGCGCACGGCAGCGATCCGCGCTCCGCGGTGGTGATGTTCATCGAAGGCGACGCGGTCGAACACGCGCCTGCCGCCGGCGAGCGGCGGGTCAATGCCGAGGCCTCGCGTCGTCTCACGCATGAGCTGGAGCTCACGCAGGCGCAGTTGCGCATCGTGCGCGAAGAATCGGACGCCGCCAACGAGGAGCTGCGCGCCGCCAACGAAGAGCTGCAATCGATCAACGAAGAATATCGCACGACGTCGGACGAGCTGGCATCCAGCCAGGAGGAGCTGCACGCGATTAACGAGGAATTGCGGGTTGTCAACGGAGAGCTGAAGCTGAAGCTGGAAGCGATCTCGCGCGCGCACGGCGATCTGCAGAACTTGATTGCGGCAGCCGATTTCGCCACGCTTTTTCTCGACGCCAGCCTGCGCATCAAGCGCTTCACCGAACGCGTCACCGAGCTGTTCAGCATCACCCAGGCCGACGAACGCCGCCCGATCACCGATTTCGCGCACCAACTGCAATACGATGACCTCGTGCAGGATGCGCGGGCGGTGCTCGCGAATTTCGCTCCGATTCGCCGCGAAGTGCGTAGCCGGGGCGGCCGCTGGTACGACATGCGCATCCGGCCGTATCGCACCATGGACGAAAAGATCGACGGCGTCGTCATCACTTTTGTGGACATCTCCGAGCGCCACATGGTGGAAGCGACACCACGTTCGAACGAGTAGCCGGGCGCCTCGACGGCAGCGAAGCGGAACATCCAACACCCGGCCAGTATTGTCTGGATGGAGGTCGCCGGGCCGCGTGTCGTCCAACCAGCGTTTCAAGGACGAACAGACGTTCGTCGCGGGCGCAATTCGCGCACGCATCGAGTGGAGTATTGGCCACGCGGCTTGATTTGCAGGATCGCGTTGCGGTGTCGGAGGCGACAGAGGCGATGGAACGGAACATTCACAACGAGCAGAATATCGATAGGCCGCTCCGCGGTGCGCGTGTTCTCGTCGTCGAAGACGATGCACTGGTGTTGATGGAATTGGAATCGATTCTACAAGACGCCGGCGCGGAAACCGTCGCCTGCTGCCGTAACGTGAAAGACGGCCTGGCAGCCGTGGAACAGAAGCCGCCGGCCGCTGCGATCCTCGATGTCAATATCGGGCGGCGAGCCATCGCCCCGGTCGCGCGTCGGCTCGCGCATTGCGGCACGCCGTTTTTATTTTACACAGGCGAAATGGAGAACGAGTCCGCGCTCGCCGAATGGCCGGGCCATCTCGTGCTCACCAAACCGGAACGGCCCGCCACGATCGTTGCCGCCGTCGCCCACCTGCTCGAGCATGCGGGCGTCGAGCAAGACTAGAGCATGTCCCGGAAAAGTGGAGACCGGTTTTCCGGAAAGGACATGCGGCAACAATGACACCTAGAGCACTTCCCGATTAAGTGGAATCGGGAAGTGCTCTAGGATCTGCTCGGTCCCGCAGCGTCTCGCCCGGCTTTCCGGCACGCGTCCCAGAGCTTCATCGCCGTCACCGGCATGTCGAGATGTGCGCCGGCGCCCGGGATGGCATCGGCGACCGCATTCATCACCGCCCCGATCGATGCGGTGGTGCCGGCTTCGCCAACGCCTTTGACGCCGAGCGGGTTGGTGGTGGCGCGCACATTGTGTACGGCATCGCGGATGTCGGCCGGCATGTCGGCGGCGCGGGGCATTGCGTAGTCCTGAAACGAGCCGGTTACCAGCTGGCCGGTGTCGTCGTAGAAAATCTGTTCCATCAGGGCCTGGCCCAGTCCTTGCGCCAAGGCGCCGTGCAGCTGACCCTCGACGATCGTCGCGTCGAGGATGTTGCCGCAATCGTCGACCGCCGTGTAGGCGACGATGCGCATGCAACCGGTGTCCGGCTCGATTTCGACTTCGGCAACGTGCACGCCGTTGGGAAAGGTCAAGGGTGTCTCGGTCGTCGTCTTGGTGTCGAGGTCCTCGTCGACGGCGCCAGCTTTCTTGAGCGCCGCGGCCCGCGCGGCGAGCTCGAACAGCGGCATGGTCCGGTCGGTGCCGACGATGCTGAAGGCGCCGTTCTCATAGACGATGTCGCTGTCCGCGGTTTCGAACAGGTTTGCGGCGATCCGTTTTCCCTTCTCGACGATCAGATCGACGCATTTGACGATCGAGGCTCCCGCCGTCATCGCCGAGCGCGAGCCGACCGATGCGTAGCCCGCGATCTCCAGAGCCGAGTTGCCGTGGTGATGGCGAACCTTGTCGGATGCGATGCTGAGGCGTTCGGCAATCAGCCGTGGAAATACCGAGGCGTGTCCCTGACCCGTCGATTGCACGTTCAGATTCACGACCAGCGTGCCGTCGCCCGGAAATGTGAGCCACGCTCCTTCGAGCGGCGTTCCGCCCGAATGCTCGAGCATGCAGGAGATGCCGATGCCGCGGAGCCTGCCAAGTTTCATCGCCGCGCGCTGTCGCGCCTTGAAGCCGTCGTAATCGGCGAGCGCCAGCGCCTTGTCGAAGATCGGCCGGAAATCGCCGCTGTCATAGACGGTGCCGACCGCGGTCTTGTACGGCATTGCCGAAGCAGGAATGAGATTGCGGCGCCGCAGCTTGGCCGGGTCGAGCCCGGTGACCCGCGCGGCTTCCTCGACGACTCGCTCGAGCACGTAATTCGCTTCCGGCCGGCCGGCGCCCCGATAGGGTGCGGTCGCGATGGTGTTGGTGAAGGCGCAGCGCGCGCTGATGTCGATATGTTTGATGTCGTAGAGTGCCGGCAGGCAGCGGGCGAAATTCCAGGTCGGAATGTTGGCGCCGACTGCACCCACATAGGCGCCCAGATTGGCGATGTTGCGGATGCGCAGCGCAAGAAAACGTCCGCTCTCGTCGAGCGCAAGCTCGGCTTCGGTGTAAAGATCGCGCGCCTGGTTGTCGCTGAGAAACGCCTCGGAACGACCTGACATCCAGTGCACCGGGCGGCCGAGCTTTTTGGCCGCAACCAGTTGGGCGATGTATTCGGGATAAGGCCCGGTCTTGAGGCCGAAAGCACCACCGACATCCTCGGTGAGAACGCGCAGCCGCTCCTTCGGAATGTCCATAATGGCGGCGATCGGGTCGCGCATCGCGGTCGTGCCCTGCGAGCAGACCCGCAACGTGTAGCTGTCGGTGGCGGCCTCGTACTGCGCCGTCGCGCCGCGCGGCTCCATGGAGGCCACGGCCATGCGTTGATTGGTGACGGCGATGCGGGCGATGAATTTGGCGGCGGCAAAGATTTCATCGACGCGCCGCGCGTTGGCCTCCGCATCCTGTGCGGGACCCGGCCAGTCGATGGCGAGATTGCCGGGAATGTCCGGCCAGACAAGCGGCGCTCCGGGAACCAGCGCCGCACGCGCATCGATGACCGGCGTCAGCGGCTCGTAGTCGATTGTCACAAGCTCCGCGGCGTCTTGCGCGTCGGAAGCCGTCTCGGCGACCACCATGACGACGGGCTCGCCGATATGCATGGCGCGTTCCCCGGCAAGCGGCGGCCTATGTGGCAGGATCAAAGGTTTTCCGCCACGCCCCACCAGCGGCGGGTGGCGCCCCAGCGTACCGGTCCCCGCCATATCGCTTGCCATGAATACGCCAAGTACACCCGGTGCCGCGCTGGCCGCTTTGGCATCGATATCGGCAATACGGGCGAAGGCATGCGGCGAACGCACGAAACACGCGTAGACTTGGCCGGGCAAGGCAACATCGGCCGCGTAGCGGCCGTTGCCGCGGACCAGAACATCATCCTCGACGCGCGGCATGTGGGCCGCGCGCTCATCCGTTTTTGCATCCATGCCTTGTCCCGGGATATCTGTCTGACGAAGGCTCGCCCCCTTATAACGCCAAACAACTGGCGGCGAAGGCGGCCATTTTTGGGTTTTTAACGGAAGGCGCATTTCCCCTACCGCGCCGCCTCAGGGCGTGGCAGGAACGCCGCGCAAGAGCATGTCCCAGAAAAGCATGCCATCGGGCTTGGCCCGATGAGCGGCAACCGGTTTTCCGAAGAGGACATGCGACAATTTTATGAATCCAGAGCGCATCCCGATTCGACCTGGTCGGGATGCGTTCTAGTGCCGGGTAGCGGCCTCTTACCGCCTGCGGGAATCTCTGTTCATGCTTCAACCCGGCACGTTCGGGCTCACGCTTTTGCTGGCCATGCTGACGGCGCTCGGTCCGCTGTCGATGGACATGTACCTGCCGTCGTTGCCCGATATCGCCCGCGCGCTCGACGCTCCGATCGCGAGCACGCAGCTCACGATTTCGAGCTATCTGGTCGGGTTTGCGCTGGGCCAGATGATCTATGGGCCGCTGTCCGATCGCTATGGACGGCGCCCGGTGCTGCTGGCGGCCGTTGTGCTCTATCTCGTCAGCACGCTGGCCTGCGCCGCCGCGCAATCGGTCGATCTTCTGATCGCCGCGCGTTTGCTGCAGGGCCTTTCCGGGTCGGGCGCGATCGTTCTGGCGCGCGCGATCGTGCGCGATGTTCATTCCGGCGTGCAGGCGGCGCGCGAGCTCTCGCTCATGGGCTCGATCAGCGCCACCGCGCCGATCATCGGCCCGATGATCGGCGGCGTGCTGCAAACGGGCTTCGGCTGGCGTGCGAACTTCTTTTGCATGAGCGCGGCCGGTCTGATCGCGCTCCTGGTGGCGGCGCGGCTGCTGCCGGAGACGCTGCGCCGGAGTGACCGGGCCGGCGCGTTGTCGGTTTTCGGGATGATGCGCGGCTACGGCGCGGTCGCGCGGCATCCGGGGTTTCTCATGTATCTCGGCATCATCACCACAACATATGCGGGGCTGTTTGCCTGGGTGTCGGGCGCCTCGGTGGTGCTGCAAGGCGTTTACGGCCTCTCCCCCGTCACCTTCGGGTTCACATTCGCCCTGGGTGCGGCCGGCTATATGCTCGGCGCCATGCTGGCGACACGGCTCGTGCTGCGGCTCGGCCTGGACCGCACCATCGGGGTCGGCGTGGTGGTGATCACTGCCGGGGGGCTTTCGCTGGCGCTGGCGGTCGCAACCGGTGTTCCGGGCCTGTGGCTCGTGGCCGCCATGGCGCTTTACCTCGCCGGCGTCGGTCTTGCCATGCCGCAGGCCATGGCCGGCGCGCTGACCCCATTTCCCGATAGAGCCGGGACGGCGGCGTCGCTGATGGGGCTGGTGCAGCAGGCGGTTGCAGCCATCGCCGCCGGTGTGCTCGGCGCCTATCTGGTCAAGTCGGCCTGGCCGGTCACCGGCGTGGTCGTGGCCATGAGCTGCCTAACTTTTTTGCTGTGGGCGTTCCGGCGCGCAAAGCCCGCGCGTTAGAAAAATTCGCATTGTAAACAAAGGGAAGGCGCAAATCGGCCGTTGGCCTGGGCCACCCCCTTTGTTACCATGACGGGTGCGTTGGTGGGCGGCGACGTGACCAAGTCTGGGGACTTTGTTTGGGGCGCCTTCACCCCGGGATGGTGGTGGGGCGGAGGGATTTGCAATGACGTCGGGCGAGCTGCTAAGCCGCCGATCATTTCTTATCGGGGTGAGCGCGGTCGGTGGCGGTCTGGCGCTGTCGCTCGCGGTTCCGTTCGCCCCGGTGCGCACCGCCGAAGAGGCCCCGGAAGTCACCGCCTGGCTTTTGATCGGTTCTGACAATTCCGTCGTCATCCGGGTCGCACGCGCCGAAATGGGTCAGGGTGCGCATACCGGGCTCGCCATGCTGGTCGCCGAAGAGCTCGAATGCGACTGGACCAAAGTCTCGACCGAATTCGTCTCGCCGGAGGAAAACACGCGCCGCGAGCGGATTTGGGGTGACATGTCGACCGGCGCCAGTCGTTCGATCGCCGCCTCGCAGCTTTATCTCCGGCAGGCCGGTGCCACCGCGCGCGAGATGTTGATCGCCGCTGCGGCAGCACGCTGGCGCGTGCCGGCGTCGGAATGCGTTGCTGCCGCGAGCGTGATCACGCACCGCCCGAGCGGGCGGAAAATCACCTTCGGCGCCATCGCCGAGGCGGCGTCGCAGGTGCCGCCGCCCGTCGACGTAAAGCTCAAAGACCCCAGCGAATGGACGCTCGCCGGCAAGCCGCGGCGGCGTCTCGACGTACCCGCCAAAGTCACGGCGCAGCCGATCTATGCGATCGACGTCCGGTTGCCCGGGATGCTCTATGCGGCGATCATGCATTGTCCCGTCTTCGGCGGCGCGCCGAAGACGATCGACGACAGTGCGGTCGCCACCATGAAAGGCGTCCGCCGCGTTGTGCGTTTGCCAAACGCGGTGGCGGTGATTGCGGATTCGTGGTGGCGCGCGAAACGCGCGGTCGAAGCGCTGCCGATCGAATGGGATCCCCGCGGTAATGGGCGGGTGTCGAGCGCCAGCATCGCCGCAAGCGTGCGCGCGGGACTGTCGGAGACAAAATCGCAGGTCGGCCGTTCCGACGGTGACGTGGCGGCTGCGATGCCGACCGCGATCAAGCATGTCGCTGCCGATTATGAGGTCCCGTTCCTCGCCCACGCGACCATGGAACCGCAGACTTGCACGGCCCATGTGGTCAATGGCGGAGTTGAAGTCTGGGTGCCGACCCAGGAGCCGATGACGGCGCTCGCGACCGCTGCCAGCGCCGCCGGCGTGCCGAACGAGAAGGTGGTGGTCCACGGCACGTTCCTTGGCGGCGGCTTCGGTCGTCGCGCCGCCATCCAGGAATTCGTCCGCCAGGCTGTCTTGATTGCCAAAGAGGTCGACGTTCCGGTCAAGCTTCTCTGGTCGCGGGAACAAGATATCCAGCACGACTATTATCGGCCTTTCGGAATGGGGCGGCTGGTCGCCGGGCTGGGCGCCGACGGCATGCCGGTCGCCTGGAAGATCAGACTCGCCGGTCCGTCATTTGTTCACGGCCTGGTGCCGGGTTTCGGCATGACCTTTGTCGACCGCACCTTCATCTCCGGCCTCGCCGAGGAGATGGCTTACGACGTGCCGAATTATCTGGTCGACTACGTGACGCAGCAATCGCCGGTGCCGCTTGGGGTGTGGCGCGCGATCAATTACACGCAAAATACCTTCTACAAGGAATTGTTCGTCGACGAGATGGCGCATGCGGCCGGCGTGGATCCGTATCTGTATCGCCGCCGCCTGCTGCGCAACAACGAGAAAAACCTGGCGGTGCTCGATGCCGCGGCGAAACGCGCCGATTGGTTTGGTCCTCTGCCGGAGGGCGTGCATCGCGGCATTGCGGTGACCGAAGCCTGCGGCAGCATCTGCGCGCAGGTGGTCGAGGCTTCCGTCGAGCGCGGCGAAGTCCGCGTCCACCGCGTCATCTCGGCGCTCGATTGCGGCCACGTGGTCAATCCGCTGTCGATTTCGATGCAGACCGAAGGCGCCGTCATTTTCGCGCTGACCGCGGCTTTGATCGGCGAGATCACCATCAAGGACGGCGGCGTCGAGCAGTCCAATTTCGATTCCTATGAGATGCTGCGCATCGCCGACGCGCCGAGGGTCGAGACGGTGCTGGCGCCGAGCGGCGATTTTTGGGGCGGCGCCGGCGAGCCGGCGGTTCCCCCGCTGGCGCCGGCGCTTTGCAATGCGATCTTTGCCGCCACCGGAAAACGCATCCGCTCGCTGCCGATCAAGAACCACGATCTCACCAGGGCGATTTGAGATAACCTCGAAACGCCGCTTCCATTAACAATCGCCTGCTCGCAGCACGGCCCACGCCGTGGTCGTGATAACGTTCAAGGATGTCGTCCGTGTCACCTGCCAGCGCCCGCGCGCTGTTTGCGCACCCGCCTTTCCTTTTCTACTTCGCGGCTCGCGGCCTCTCGAAATTCTGTTTTCAGATCGGCGCGGTTGCGGTCGGTTGGCAGGTCTATGCGCTCACCAACAGCGCCGCAGATCTTGGTCTGGTCGGACTTGTGCAATTCATTCCGACCGCGATCCTGGTGTTCGCCGCGGGCCATGTCGCCGACCGCTACGATCGGCGCCGCGTGGCGCAGATCTCGCAGCTGACTGCGGCGCTCGCGGCGGCGTTCCTGGCCTGGGGCAGCTTCGCGGGATGGATCACCGTACCGCAGATCTTTGCCGCGGTCGCGGTGTTCGGAGCCGCCATCGCCTTCGAGAGCCCCGCGGCGGCCGCGATCCTGCCCGGCGTCGTCCCCGAGGGGATGTTGCAACGGGCGGCAGCGCTGTCGACCGGCGCGTTTCAGATGGCAAGCATCTGCGGGCCGGCGCTGGGCGGCCTCATCTACGCGTTGGGCCCCGGCATACCTTACGCGCTGATGGCCGCGCTCTGGTTCGTCGCCGCGCTCTTGAACTCCGCCATCAAGCTCGATCGGCCGATCGCGGCGAGGAAACAATCGGGGTTGCGCGATTTGTTCGCCGGCGTCGGTTTTGTGCGGCGCAATCCTCCGATCTTGGGCTCGATATCGCTCGACCTGTTCGCCGTGCTGCTCGGCGGCGCCACGGCACTGTTGCCGATCTACGCACGCGACATCCTGCAGACCGGTCCATGGGGGCTCGGCGTGTTGCGCGGCGCGCCGGCGGGTGGCGCCTTGGTGATGGCTGCAGTTTTGACGCGGCATCCGATCAATCGTCGGGTCGGCATGCGCATGTTCCAGGCGGTCATCGTCTTCGGCGTCGCCACGGTGGTGTTTGCCTTCTCGCGCTCGATCTGGCTGTCGCTTCTGGCGCTCGCGGTGTTGGGAGCCGCCGACATGGTCAGCATGGTGATCCGCATCGCGCTGGTTCAGCTTCAGACCCCCGACGAGATGCGCGGCCGGGTCGGCGCCGTGAATTACCTGTTCGTCAACGCCTCTTATCAGCTCGGCGAGTTCGAAAGTGGCATCGCGGCTTGGTTGCTCGGCGCCGTGCCGGCCGCGGCTCTCGGCGGCATCGGCACCGTCATCGTCGCGCTGCTGTGGATGAAATTATTTCCGTCGCTGCGCGACGTCGAGCGGCTGGAATAGAGCATGTCGCCGAAAAGCATGCCCTCGGGCTTGACCCGATGGGTGGAAACCGGTTTTCCGAAAAGGACATGCAACAAATAGATCTGGAGCATTTCCCGATTCCTTAGTCGGGAAATGCTCTAGCGCTTCACGACGCGCGCGAGTAACGCGCTTCGCTCTCGACCATATAGATATCGAAAACGGCACATACTGCGCGAACGAAGGCGCGCGCTTGCGGTGGTACCGTGATCTCGCTGCCCTTCCTGAGAACGAGACCGTCTCGCGCGAGCGCGTCGAGCGCTGAAAGTTCCGCCGCGAAGCGCTCGGCACTCGCGCCGTAGGCGCGGCAGACACCGGCTAAATCGACTTTGAGGTCGCACATCAGCCGCTCGATGATGCGGCCGCGCAGCCGGTCCTCGGCCGTCAGCACGCGGCCGCGCGCGGTTGCCGGGCGGCTGGCTGTGATCGCTTCGCGATAGCCGATCATCTGCGGCGCGTTCTGGACGTATCCGCCGGGCAGCGAGCCGATCGCCGAAGGGCCGAAGCCGATGAGAGTTGTTGCCGCGTCGGTGGTGTAGCCTTGGAAGTTGCGGCGCAGCCTTCCTTCACGCTGGCGCTGAGCCAATGAATTGCCGGCACGGGCGAAGTGATCAAGCCCGATATGCTGATAGCCCGAGGCTACGAACACTTCGCCGGCGGCGCGGCTCTGCGCCAATCTTTCCTCGCTGTCCGGAAGCGTCTCGTTCGGGATGAGCTTTTGATGGCGTTTCATCCAGGGCACGTGCGCATAACCGAACAGCGCGATCCGGTCGGGGCGGAGCGTGAGCGCGCGTTCCGCAGTGTCGCGCACGCTCGCCTCGGTCTGATGCGGCAGCCCGTACATGAGATCGAGATTGATGTGGACGATGCCGGCTTCGCGCAGTCCATCGGCCGCGCGTGCGGTCTGTTCGATGCTTTGCCGGCGCCCAATCGCTTGCTGTACGCGCGGCTCGAAATCCTGCACCCCGAGGCTGGCGCGGCTCACGCCGATGTCGGCGAGCGCCGCGATATGCGCACGCGACAGCGAGCGCGGATCGATCTCGACGGCGATCTCGGTCGCCGACGTGATGCGAAACCGCGCGCGCAGCGCGGCCATGATCCGCTCGAGCTCGTTCGGCTGCAGCATGGTCGGAGTGCCGCCGCCAAAATGGACGTGGCTGACCGTCTGACGGGCGAGGCCCGTTCCAATCAGGTCGATTTCACGTTGCAGCAGCGCCGCGTAGGCGGCGACCGGCGCGTGCCGGCGGGCGACCGATGTGTGGCAGCCGCAATAGAGACAGAGCTCGGCACAGAACGGCACGTGCAGATAAAGTGAAAGTGGCGCATCGGCCGGGACGTCCGCAAGCCAGCGCTCATAGGTCGAAGCATCGACCGCCGGACCGAATTGCACCGCCGTCGGATAGCTCGTGTAACGCGGCAGCCGCCGATCCAGATATTTGAGCAAATTTGTTTGCATAAGCCGCCCGAGCCGGTCCTCTGGAGCATGATCCGGAAAAGTGGATGCCGGTTTTCCGAAAAGATCATGCTCCACCAAAGATTTCGAGCGCGATGTCAATTCAGCTTAAAGCCGTCGCGCTCGAAAGCACCATGATTTGGAGAACCGGCCGTGGCGCGTTGATATAGATCAAGGTGACTGGCGCGCCCGACATCACAATGATCCCGCTCGCAACGATTGTGCCCGCCGGTTTTCGGTCACTCTTGTTTCGGCTGGCGGCGCGGTTACGGGGGTATCAACCCTAGCGGCGACACATTAAGCCAATCGGTACCATAGCGGCTCCCCCTATGCTGCATTTACCTTGCCATATCGCTAATGGCGCTTATTGTCGTCGCCATTGGGTAACACCCGTAGACGCTGGGTATCGTTACCCAAGCGACACCCAGGTGACGATATGGCACGTTTAACCGATCTCGCCGTCCGCAATTTTAAAGCGAGTACCAAGCGGCTGGAGATCCCCGACCAGCAGCAGCGCGGCCTGTACGTCGTGATACATCCGACCGGCAGCAAGGTTTTCTGCGTCCGCTATCGGTTTGACGGTCGACCGCGGAAGCTTACCCTGCAGCCCGGCATTGGCCTTGCTGAGGCCCGTAAGGAAGCGGCGGACGCGCTCTATCAGGTACAGCGTGGCGCAGACCCGGCCGAAGCCAAGGCTAGGGTCCAGGAAGAAAAGCGAGCAGCAGCGGCCGATACGTTGGAGGCGATCACCGCCGAGTTCTTTAAGCGAGTAGGTCCCAAGCTACGCACTGCCTCCAAGTGGGAAAGCACTATGCGCCGATTGGTGCTGCCGACTTTCGGTAAGCGGCCGATTGCCAGTCTCCGACGCAAAGAGTTCACACGGCTGTTCGATCAGATCGAGGATAATAACGGTCTTGCCCAGGCCGATGCCACGTTGGCGATCGTCCGCCGGATCGCGAACTGGCACGCGACGCGGGACGATGATTTCCTTTCACCGTTTGTGCGAGGCATGACGAGGCGCAAGGCCAAAGAACATGCTCGCAAACGCATCTTGGATGACGCTGAACTTCGGGCGGTGTGGAAGGCCGCGGAAGCTATGCCCGGTCCGTTCGGTCACTTCGTTCACTTCCTGCTGCTCACCGGATGCCGCCGTAACGAAGCGGCGCATCTGCCGTGGAGCGAAATTGTCGACGACGATTGGCGGCTACCGGCCGCGCGCGCCAAGACTAAGGAAGACACGCCACGACCACTGAGCGCGGCGGCGCTAGCTGTCTTGTTCAAAGTGCCGCGTATAGCCGAGAGTCCTTTCGCGTTCTCATCAGATGGGCGACGACTCGGTGGTATGGCGAGGCGTAAGTCTGAACTCGACAAAGCTTCCGGCGTCACCGGTTGGACCTTGCACGATTTGCGAAGAACCGCGAGCAGTCTGCTGGCCCGCACTAAAGTTCCAGAGCGGCATTCTGAGAAATGTTTGGGCCACGCTATTCGAGGCGTGGAAGGCGTTTATAATCGCTATCCATATCGCACCGAAATGTTGACTGCTTATGAGAAGCTGTCAGCACTGATCAATCAGATCATCGACCCGCAGCCGAACGTCGTGACGATGGCGAGGTAGCGTTAGATGCGGCACGTACCAAGTTATATTGATTACATATACAAGGCGGCCCGAAACACCGTCGAGGAGTTGATCGAGTTAACCTTGGACCAAGCGAAAGCCAGGAGGTTACCCGTAGATGATCTAGAAAGTTACCACGGCGACCTGTACCGTTACTACAACGAATTTAATGCCCTGCTGCAACATATCGGCAAACACCACCAGCTTGACTCCGACACTGCTGAGACCCTTCGTTTTAACTTTGAGTGCGCCATTTTTGAAGCCTATTTGCTGGGCTCCGCATCACCCGACCCAAAATGCCGCGACGGGAAAAGTCGCCTCGCTAAGGCGATGAAGGTCCGCAAGAAGGGTTGGGAAGAACCAGTAGAAAAAGCTATTGCTCGAGCATTCAAGGTAGCGAGCCCAAACCTTCCTGAGGACAAAGACATTATCAGAATGGTTCACGACGAGATGAAAAAACTGGGTATTGAACTAACGGTCGGAGACGAAGCTCTGCGCAAACGTATAAGGCCCCATCGAAAGGATGCAGAATACATAGCAGAACATGGGGCGGAGACGGACTGGGAAGTGCCATTCTGATGACGTTTGGGACGACGTTACGTTGTCCCAAAATCTCTACTTTTTAGATTTCGGCGAAGATTCCCAAACACGGCAAATAGTTAGGTAATGGGACGACGTCACGTTGTCCCACTTCTTCGCTTTCAATCTCCCCGACCTCCTCGTTATAGACGCCCAACGCCGAAGCGCTCGGCGACAGGGAGTCTCTGAAATGAACCAGCCCAAACGATATCTCACGACGCGCAAAGTGATGGCGCGTCATTGCATTAGTAAGCGGAGTTTAGACCGCCGACTCAAGGATGCCACCCTCGACTACCCGTCGCCGATGATTATCAGGGGCCGACGCTTCTGGGACGAAGCGGCGCTCATAGCTTGGGAAGAGAAGCAAGCCGCCGCCGGCCACGTAATACTGAACGAACGATGCGCGCGGTGCAGCGCGACCTGCACGGACGATCGGCCGTGGTTCGATGACACGAACGCTCCGTGTTTCGTTTGCTCCGATTGCTCACTGGTTGTTGGAGCTGCAATCGTCGGCAACGAAGGTGACGACGACGAGGGATGGCCCCTCTCAGCCGTTGCGCTCGAGCGTAACAATGCCACCCACGCCGCCCGGCGACGCCAGTATCCACAGAAACGTAAGCTGGAGGCGTTATCGTGACCGCCGACATCAAACAACAAACAACCGCGAGACAAACCCTGCGCGGTCGGCTCGACCAAGTTCGTGCCCGGTATGACAGCGAAGTCGCTTCCGCAGCAATGTCGTTGCGAAGAACGCCGGCCTATGCCCGGCAGGAGGTAAGTGAAATGGAAGGCCTATTTAACGACCTGAATGGACTGAAGTTGAGTCAGAACTACGCCGATGCGGTCGGTGTAAAGAGGATACTTGCGACGGTTCCGGTGGGGAAACCCAACAAGCAAGATTTCGTGCGCGTGCATCCCGGCGAAGAGTTCAGACTATCTCCCGCGGCTCTCATTGAGCTGAAGGAAGAACGAGAAACCTACATCGTCACCCCAACGATGGCGGCCAACTTACCCGGAGAGTTTATTCCCTGCACCTTGTTTTTAGCTATCAACCGACAGGCCGTCCTGCGAGTTTGGCCAGTAAAGCTTCCGGGATCTGATGGTAAAATCAACCCGTGGCACCATTCCGCGGCGGAAGCTGCCGAGCGCGCCATGTCGTGTTGGGTCCGAATGACGTCAAACATGAGCTTGGGCGCCTACGAAATATTTGAGGCGACAAGCAACAATATACCCGAGCCCAAGTGGCCGGAAGAACACTCTTTCCAGGAGATCCTACAAACCGCCTTTCGGAGCCGCGTTGTCGACAGCCTGGACCACCCTCTCGTCCATAAGTTGCTGGGCCAAACATGATTGCTCTTCCTTTCAAAGAAGTCTGGCTTGTCGATTTCGAATTCGGCACACCTCCCGGGGACATCTCGGAGCCAGTGTGTTTGGTTGCCTGGGAGCTGAATAGTGGGCGCAAGATGCGGTTGTGGCGTGAGGAGTTCGGCGCCACGCCGCCCTATTCAACCGGGCCCGAGGCGCTGTTCGTCGCCTACTTCGCCAGCGCAGAAGTCGGCTGCCACCTTGCATTAGACTGGCCAGTGCCCGAGCGGATACTCGATTTATATGTTGAATTCCGCAACCTTACAAATGGTCTGTCAACAATAAGTGGCGCCGGATTACTCGGTGCGCTCGCACAATATGGTTTGGATAGCATTGGCGCTGGTGAGAAGCATGAAATGCGAGACCTCGTCTTGCGAGGTGGACCGTGGACGCATGATGAGAGGCTTGCCGTTTTAAATTATTGCGAATCGGATGTCTCATCGTTGGCACGGCTATTGCCGGCGATGCTGCCGCGCATCGACTTACCTCGTGCATTGTTACGTGGCCGGTATATGGCCGCGGTCGCACGCATGGAATACAACGGCGTCCCGATTGATGTTCCAACTCTAAACTTGCTGCTCCAAAACTGGACCACCATTCAGGACGAACTGATTGCTGATATTGATGCGAGTTATGGTGTATTCGACGGTCGAACTTTCAAGGCAGACAGATTTGCGCAGTTTCTGGTCAAACAAGACATGGCTTGGCCACGATTGGAATCGGGTCGTCTCGATATGAGCGATGATACGTTTCGCCAAATGGCTCGCTCCAATCCTCTGGTGTCACCACTCCGTGAACTTAGAAGCTCATTGTCAGAATTGCGTCTGGCGGATCTAGCCGTCGGGCGCGATGGGCGTAACCGGACTCTGCTATCGCCTTTCCGAGCTCGATCAGGCCGCAATCAGCCAAGCAACACGAAATTTATATTTGGGCCGAGCGTTTGGCTGCGCGGTTTAATGCAGCCACCGCCGGGTCATGGCGTCGCGTACATTGATTGGGAGCAGCAAGAGTTTGGTATTGCTGCCGCCTTATCAGGCGACGTGAACATGAAGACCGCTTACTTTTCGGGCGATCCGTATCTCGCTTTCGCCAAGCAGGCTGGTGTAGCGCCGCCGGACGCAACCAAGGCCAGCCATAAAGCAATACGTGAGCAATTCAAAGCGTGCGTGCTCGCTGTTCAATACGGAATGGGTGAGGAATTGCTTGCGCACCGCATAGGACAACCGGCTATCCAAGCTCGGCGTCTGCTGCGATTGCACCGGGAGACATATCGGGAATTCTGGAACTGGTCGGATGCCGCTGCGGATTTTGCTATGACTCGTGGTTATCTGCCAACAGTCTTTGGCTGGCGCATCCATGTTGGTGCAGATTCAAACCCGCGAATGCTCCGCAACTTTCCGATGCAGGCGAATGGAGCTGAAATGTTGCGGTTGGCTTGCTGTCTAGGGACTGAATGCGGCATTGAGGTCTGCGCACCAGTACATGACGCCGTCTTGATATGTGCTCCTGTCGATCGGCTCGAAGCCGATGTGGGGCGCATGCAGGAAGCAATGCGTGAAGCCTCAAACATTGTATTAGATGGTTTCGAACTCGGCACCGATGCCAACGTCATTGTTTATCCTAATCGCTTTTCAGATGAGCGCGGCGCCGTCATGTGGGCGCGCGTCATGGGTTTGATAACTGGGGGAGGATGTAGTGAAGACATTGGACTTGAAGTCACTTGAACTGGCGCCTGTCTTGGTAGCCAAGGGTAAGCAGCCAGGCACTGCAACTAAACCGAAGAAAAGAGAGATCTTTATTCGCACTCCGTTTAGCTGGTGGGAGAAGTTGAGCGGGTGTCATGGTCAAATACTGGCAGTGGCACTCTTCATCATTCACCTCGAGTGGAAATCACAGGGCCGCCGTCCGGTGAAGCTGGCAAATGGTGCTTTGGATGCTTATGGCATTAGCCGAAGAACCAAATGGCGGGCCCTTAACGAGCTCGAACGTCTCGGCTTGATATCGGTCGAGCGGCGAGTTAGGAAGTCGCCGATAATCCGAATATTGCAAGCGTGAAATCATGAGACGTTGGTGTCTCATGATGCTTTGACGACATGTACAGTTAGTGTCTCATGATTTTAGAAACATGAGACATTAGGTATACATACGGTACTCTTCTTTCTTTTCTTAATCTTATGTATAACGTCTCTATTCTTATAGAAGCTTTCTCCTTTTTGGCCTGCTCCCGATTTGGATGACAGCCGTTTCACTAATGCCGCTAGCAACTCGAATTCCCTGGGGCTCCTGTAGCCGATTGTGGAGCGCCGACGTTTAGCGTTGTAGAAGCGTTCGATGTAGTCGAACACGTCGGCCCTGGCATTGTCTCGCGTTCGATTAGTCTTGCGCGCTGTACGCTCGGTCTTCAGTGACGAGAACCGGTTTAATCGTCCTGTGCTTGGTGAACTGTTGCTTCGGCCGCCTTATTTCACTTTTGCCGACGGGCCCTTCTGGCGCCGCTTTGCATCCAGCTTCTACCGTGATCCGGATGGCGTGCTGAATGAGCTTGTGGAGATGCTGACGCGGATGGGATCGAGGCGCTGCTTTCCGTTTTCGAGAGGAAGCTCGACGTCGTCGCCTTCCTCGGCGCCGAGGATTGATTTGCTGACCGGTGAGCTCACCAAAAGGCGGCCCTTTTCAAGATCATTGGCCCCTTCGATCAATCGCGCCGAAATCCGCTTGTGATCATCGGCAAATACCAGGACGACCTTGTCCCCAAGCCCGATTCCCGTCGCCGCCAGAGTGGCGTCCTCCGCCATCGCGGCGAAGCCGTCCAGATCAATTCCCTTGCCTCCGCCGATGACGGCTGTTCGGCCGGCAAGCCCATAATCTCTTGTTCGCGGGTTCGAGTCCTCCCAGCCCCACCACGCAGTCGCGCGCTACCGGAGATTTCCCGGAACCCCGCGATTCGCCCCAAATTGGCGGAGTTGCCTAGCGAGATTTTGTCTCTGCACCGGCGTCCTTGAATCTCCTGAGCCGTTTCGGCCCTCTTCCGTGACCTGAAGGTCCGCGGAACACGGTCTAAGCGTCGCACGGACGAACAAAAAACGGGCCCTAGAACGCTGGACGTACAAGGGGAATGACCTTGCCGGTGCTGGCAGCATCGCCAGAAAACAGCAACTCCTCCACTGTCGCCGCAAGCTCGGCGATTGTGAACGGCTTTTTCAAAACCCGCTTTTCGGAAGGGTCTAGTTTGGTCGGGCCCACATAGCCCGTCATGTACACGAACGGCAAGCCCGAACGTTTCTTAAGAATAGCCTGCATCGCCTCAACACCCGTTATTTCCGGCATGGCGACATCGATTAGGACCAAGTCAATCCTGGCGTCGCTCGCCGCAATCTGCACAGCGGCATGTCCACCAGCGGCCGCTACAACTTGATAGCCCAGGCTTTCTAAGCAGGAAATGGCAAGCTGCCGAACGTCTTTATCATCGTCGACAACCAGGATCGTGGCCTCGTGCCCCCGCAACGGAATGTTCTGCAATTCATTTGCTGGACAAACGATAGGAACAGCGGTACTCCGTGGCAAATATACGCTTACTTTGGTACCGCTTCCCAGCCGCGTGTCAATAGCGACGGTGCCCCCCGTTTGTTTCGCGATGCCGTAAACCTGACTTAGTCCCAAGCCCGTGCCGCTACCAACGGGCTTGGTTGTATAGAATGGTTCGAAGGCTTTCTCCAACACTTCCTTTGTCATTCCCGTTCCAGTATCGCTAACGGAAACGCGTACGTAGTCCCCCGTCGGCAATTCGGCAGGCTTACTCCTATCCTCATTCGCAACGTTTGCGGTTGCAATCGTCAGCCGTCCACCGCCAGGCATTGCATCTCGCGCATTCACAGCAAGATTGAGGATGACCGACTCGATTTGGCTCGAATCCGCGGTGGCCCGCCAAAGCCTCCCTTCAAGCACTGTTTCGATACGAACCGTCGCACCAATGGTTCGGAACAAGAGGTCCCCCATTGCCGTGACAATCCCGTTCAGATCAACTGGTTCTGTCTGTAGGCGTTGAGTGCGGGAGAATGCAAGAAGCTGCGATATGATTTTGGCGCCCCGTTGCGCCGCTTGAGTGGCACCGTCGAGGTAGCGCAGAATATTCTTATCTTTGCTCCGGCGAACAGCGAGATCCAGATTGCCGAGCACCGCCGTCAGGAGGTTGTTGAAATCATGGGCAATGCCGCCCGTCATCTGGCCAACGACTTCCATTTTTTGGGCTTGCTGAAGAACCGCTTCAACCTGCCTGCGCTCTGCAATTTGCTGAAGAAGCTGCTCGTTGGCCCGTTCGAGCTGGCCAGTGCGCTGCTGCACCTGATCTTCCAGTTGCGCAGTAAACGTCTCTCGGTCAAGCAGATGGTCTTGCACCTCATACTGCCGCCGGCGTGCCCGCATCGCAGCTCGGATCGTACTCATCAACGTGACAGCGTTCAGCGGACGTTCCAGCAGTGAGACGTTCCCAAGGCTTTCAAGCAAGCGCATGCGATACGTTTGCGTAGCTGCGGAAGTTGCGCGGCTGGTCAATACGATAAATGGGAAGTCAGACCAGGGTGGTTGCCTTGCTACCCACCTTTCCAAGGTCTGCGTTCCCGAATGCAGAAACGCTTCCTCCGTTACGAGCGCAATTGCTGCGCCCTCGCTGAGCTTTATAAGCAAGTCATTTATGTCCTCACAGACGACGCTGTCAAGATTGCTTTCCGCGAGATGCCGTGCCGCAGCTAGCGCATCGCGACCAATAGGCGCCAGAACGAGAACGCGTTGCGCAAACTGTTCATTATTTGCCGTCATCGCCACGTTCCGACATCAGCGGTTTAAGGTCTCCCACGTACGTAGGAGTTCCTGTTAGAATGCCGTTGAACTCCGTCAGCGGCGGACCGACTGTTATGCCTCCGGACGTGAGCTGGAATTCGCGAATTGTGTTTTCGTGCATGCCGCTCCGCTTCTTGACAACCGAAATAGCTCGGCGAACTCGGCCGGCCGCCTCGAAGTAACGTAGCATGATGACGGTGTCGCTCAAATAACTAAGATCGATCGGTGTCTGCATCTGCCCGAGCAAACCATGCTGAGCCAAGACCATGATGGTGAGCGCGCCGAGTTGATTCAGATATGAAAGCAGCTCGTGCATCTGCAAAACGAGAAAGCGCTCATCTGGCATTGCATTCAGATAACCGTTGAGGCTGTCGATCACCAGAACACGAATGTTTCGATGTTCTACTGCGTCCATGACAAGGTGCGTGAATTCCCCCGGCGACATTTCCGCCGGATCGATCTGCTGGATCGTGATAAGACCCCGTTCCACATAATCCTGCAGGTTAACGCCCATGGCTGCGGCGCGTGCGAACAGCGTCCCTAGGCCTTCGTCGAAAGCAAACATCGCCACGCACTCTCCCCGCCGTGCGGCTCCCACCGCGTACGTTACTGCAACAGACGATTTGCCCACTCCTGCGCCACCGACGAGCAAGGCACTTGTCCCGCGCTCCAGCCCGCCGCCTAACAAGGCGTCCAGTTCATCCACGCCACTCTTCATAAGTTCGCCAAGAAACGCCTTGTGATGCTCGGCAGCCACCAACCTGGGAAAAATCTTGATGCCTCCCGTCTCGATGATGAGGTCATGGTAGCCTCCCCGAAAATCGATGCCTCGCATCTTCTTGACGCGCAATCGCCGGCGCTCTGCGCCATAATCCAGCGCTATCTGCTGCAAGGTAACAACGCCATGCGCTATGCTGTGAAGCTGCAGATCTTGCTCACTTGATGATAGATCATCTAGGAAAAGGACTGTGCAGTGTCTCCCACTGAAGAAGTGTTTCAATGCAAGTATCTGTCGGCGATACCGTAGCGAACTCTGTGCCAGGAGGCGCATCTCCGAGAGGCTGTCGAACACAACTCGACTGGGATTGAGTTCGCTAACCTTGTCCAAGATCAGCTTGGACGTTTTGCTCAATTCGAGCTCTGCCGGGTGGAATAGAGTCAATTCATTTTCAGGGTCTAAAGCTGCTTCCGGCGGAACGAGCTCAAAGATCGAAATGCCATCCAATGACCAGCCGTGCCGCTTCGCCACCAGCCGCAGCTCCCGCTCACTTTCGGATAAAGTGACGTAAAGTCCTGCTTCTCCCCGCCGCGCACCCTCATTAAGGAATTGAAGGGCGAGGGTAGTCTTGCCAGTCCCCGGCTCCCCCTCAATGAGGTAGAGGCGGTCTGGATCGAAGTTCCGCCACAGATGATGTCATCCAGCCCAGCGATTCCAGTCGATAATTGATGCTGCTCTTCCGCTTCCATGTAACGCTCGTTTTATGCACCTTTACCTATCCGCGCCTAGCAGAGGCAACTTGCGAATCTGGGGTTTGTGTCCGGCCACCCCCGCGATGAGCCTCCTTTCAGCACTTCACACCTTGGACCTGCGACGCATCCCAATCGCCGACAAACCTGCGGCTATGACTGCTAGCGGCATACGTTTCATCGTTTCCCCGAGTCATTAGGCGCCGGGCCTTGGCGGGCGTTCAAGATCATGAAAAACGGTTTTAGGGAACTTTTGTTCCGACTGCCAGCAACTATCGAGGCCCTGCGCCGTCGCTTTAACGGCCTGGCTTGCACGATGCAGCTGGCGGCCGCTTTTCGCGGGCGAGATTTGCATTTATTCCTTTGCTGAACACTCGTCATAACAAGGATCGCCTCTGATGGCCAAGAAGGATTGCGGCCTGGGTCGTCGCAGGCAGCGGGGTTGCTGCATGCAGAGCATTGCTGGTCACGGCAGTCAGCCCCTTCGCCAACAGTACGGGTTTCGGCGTCATATTTGTTCAAAAGGGTACTAATTGCACCCGCATGCTCTCAAGAGCATTTAGGCGATGCCGCCGCGTCTCGCCTTCAGTGCCGAGCACCTTGCTCCAACAGCGTGCTGGGGCACCACAGGGACGGGAAGCCTGGAAGCGACCGGAAAGCTGCATGTCTCGCGAAATGACGCGACGGACCGTATACATCAGGGATGAGAGGGCATAATAAAAGTAAAACATGTTTCCTCGAGAGTGGAGCTCACTGCCAATCTCCCGCCGTGGGCCCGAGCGATCTGCGAAGCGATGTAAAGGCCAAGTCCTAGACCTTGTCGGCTATCCCGGACATCGCCGCGAAAGAACGGCTCGAAAAGTTTGGGTATCGCCGATTTGGGGATGGGTTCGCCCGCGTTTGCCACCCAAAGCTCGAAGATACCGCCTTGCGTTCTGGCTCCCACCTGCACCGGCTTGTTGGACGCGCCATGCGTTAAAGCGTTTCCAATAAGATTCGAAACCAGTTGGCCGATGCGCGTTCGATCGCAATCAACGGGCTCCCCGATTTCGAAGCGCGTTTCGATGATGCGTCCAGCCGACGCCGCCCTTAGTTCCTCGACGATCTGTTGCAGCGTAGGCTCCAATGGACGGTCGGCGTCTTTGTTGAGAATGGTGCCGCCGCCCAACCTACCGCGCGCAAAATCAAGAACGTCGTCAATGAGGCCCGACATACGTGTGATTGTGGTAGCGATCAGGTCGAGGACACAAAGCTGCTTGTCGTCCAGCAGCGCGCCCGAGCGCTGCAATATCCGGGCGCCGGCGCCGATCGCTGCCAATGCATTACGGAGATCGTGACCGAGGACGGCTATGAATTGCTCTCGAAGCTCCGCCGTCTCGCGTTCGCTTTTAAGCAATTTTGTCGCGTTTGTCCGGGCATTGACGAGTTCACGTTCATAGCGTCGCCGGTCCGTTGCTTTGATCACGATTAGGCGTGTGGATAACAGCGTTCCATCATGGCTGCGCTGCTCGACTGCGTTGGCTATCACCGGCAGCCGTTTGCGAAGAACCTCGATCGTAAACTTCATCGCGCTGCCACTGCTGGTTTTATCGCGCCGCCGCTGCACTGGTTTTTGCCGAGCATAATTCGGTCCAAGCGAGTTGGTTCCTCCGGTGTCAAGCGGATGGAAGTAATCGGACCCATGCAGGCTTGGGGTCGGAAGCGAACGAAACCCATAACGTCGATCATTCTCCTCGTCGAGGATGAAAGCTAATCGAGATTGGAAGAACACCAGCTGCATCTCCGTCCCATGCTTCGATCAGCGTGCCGTCCACCGAGAAGTGATTGCTCGACAACTGCCGCTTGAATTTTCAATTCGGCGCCTGCTATGCCAGCGGCGACAGCGCGCGACATGTGCAACGGGATGAGAACATCATCGGCTGCAGCAAGGACGAGGGCTCGGCAACGAATCCGGCGTAAATATTCGATACCGTGATAATTGAGGAGAGCGTCAATCCTTGCCTTGATGATACCGGAATTGGTCAGGTCAGGCTTCATCGCGTCCAGCGTTTCATTGGACGGCGCGATCAAGATCGAGCCGAGTAACGCATAGGCGTCGGTCCCGAGTGCCGACAGTACATCGCGCCGCAGTCCGAATACGCGCCGGAAACGCTCATCCGGCACCACCCACGTGGCGCCGAGCACTTCTGAGGTGACACGGTGCGGATGCACGGACGTAACCACTTGCGCAATTACTCCGCCGGCTGAATGGCCGACGAAATGAGCTTTCTCGATACCAATGTGATCGAGCAGCGCAATTGAGTCCTCTGCCCATTGTTCTATCGAATAAGGCGGCCGGCCAGTGCTGTCGCCGACACCGCGGTGATCGAAGGTTATGGTTGTGAAATGCGGAGCGAGCGCATCGATCTGTATCTGCCAAAAGCTGCCGAGACCGCCAAGGCCGGCAATGAGCAGCACGGCCTCGCCGCGCCCGGCCACCGATGGACGATAAGGGATCTACGTTTCCAAACTGATTTTTTCGATGGATGCCTCACGTCCAAGCTTCGGTTAGGATCCCCAGTAAGGCATCAGAATAATCTGTTCGGCGTTTAGCGCGGCGCCGGACGGCGTGTGGAGAAGCAACATCCACAACGACAAAACTGCCACGCCTATCGTTAAGGCGAGTGTGTGTAAATCATCGAAATAAGGGCTTGCGGTCCGGACGCCTCGATCGGTGTCAGATAATCCATTTGGTGTAGGACCTCGTTTCACGACCCGGCTCTGATACGTTACTTCGGCAAGATTACACGTCAGTGATCCGCGTCGCTGGGGATTTATCTCCGCGATCGGAACGATGGTGCGGCGCCCCGCGCGAACGTGAATTGTCCAAATAGCGCGAATCACGGCCTGCTCGCGGCGAGTTCAACACCAACCAGATCCGGCGTGGCCGGTCCATGCGGTGCTTGACTGCACGCCGTCCAAAGAACTTGGGCGCCGACTGTCAGCCGCGGCGCCCGACTTGGAAAGCCCGCGCCGCGCTTCTCGGCCGCCTTCAAGGCGTTGATCATCAGGCGATCGCCGCAGAGCTCATCAAGTTCCGCAATCTCCTCAGACACCGGTCTCGCCGGGAACGCGGACCAGTCCCAGAAATGCATTTAACACCCGCCGCGCATTCGGCCTGAATAGGCGGGTTAGCACTTTCGTACCCTAACTTAGCCTCGGTCCCTGTCTGGCCGGGGCTATCTCATTCATGCAATCGGTGGCGGCTTCATGACGTGGAGGGTGTTGACCAAAACTTCCGCTCCATCTACGGCC
Source organism: uncultured Alphaproteobacteria bacterium (assembly GCA_963818155.1). Classification (GTDB taxonomy): domain Bacteria; phylum Pseudomonadota; class Alphaproteobacteria; order Rhizobiales; family Xanthobacteraceae; genus BOG-931. The sequence goes on along the minus strand of CAWFRC010000007.1, from coordinate 180,422 downwards.
AAACGGATTTGATAGTCACCAGCGACAGGGAATTGTAGATTTCGGCCGCTCTCAGGCCATGTCTGTAGGCCCGAAGCACCATCAGAGCGTCTGATGCCCGCCATCTCAAACTTCCGGCATGCGTCGCCGAGGAAGGCTTCGACGGCCGCGACGTCGAGCCGGCTGCTTACCTGATCCGAGCGCGTCACGGTGAAGTGCTCGCCGGCGGCGGTGACGATGCCGCGGGCTTTGAACTCGTCCTTCAACGCCTCGCACTCGGCCTCATGGGCCTTGAGCGTCAAGTCGGCATTGCCGATCGCGTCGGCGAGAGCTTCGTTTGAGAGATTGTGGAATTTGGATGTGGTATTGGCGTGGGGGACATTTCGCTATCCGCGCAGAATATAGCAACACACAGGCGATCATTCGCATTGAACCTAATGTTTACGTTCAAAACTCAAATGGAGGAAAGACATGGATCGGCGGGCGTGCATTGAGGCATTGAAGCAGTTAGAGAACTCCGATGATACGAACCGTGATCAGGTCGTGCGAAAGTGCGTAAAAGACTTTATCAAGCCCGCGGCGTCGGATCTGCACAAGCAGTTGCGAGCCTTGTCCGAAGACATCGACGCAGAGGCCGGTACTGTGGCTGACGAACATTGGAACTACGCTAAAGTGTTTGTGCAAAGTATGCTTCACTACATGGACGCCGAGATGGTGGACCCGCCGGAATCAAACCGGACGGAATAACCGTTGGCCTAGCGACAAACCATGGGAGGCGCTCGATGACCTTGGGCATGAAACGCGCAGCTGGTCTGGTCGTCACTGTCATCTTGCTAGTAATTTTTGGCGGAGGGAATTCGTTGAGCGCAGCAGACATACAGCAGACAATTGCCAAATATCGATTAGCAGAGGAGGAATTTGAAAAAGGTAATCCTCAGCCCTTTAAGGACATCTGTTCCCACGCCGATGACGTCACGATTATGGGCGGATTCGGCGGTTACGAGAAGGGATGGAGCGGACAAGTTGAGAAGCGTTACGATTGGGCCTCAGCGCGGTTCGCGGGCGGACAGAGTGAACGGCACGATATTGAAAACATTTCTCTCGTTGTCACACCCGAACTTGCTTATAGCGTTGATATCGCACGAACAAAATTTCGCCCTGCCAACGCACAAGAAGCTCGATCGATGGCGCTGCGCGTAACATCCATTTTTCGCCTTGAAGATGGGGATTGGAAACTTGTACACCGCCATGCCGATCCACTGGTCGATGTCCGGCCGGACGCTTCTGTTAAATAGTCCGCTCCTCAGGAGCGCGCAAAGCAGCAGCTTTCTTTCGTGTTGGGGCTGCCATTCCTTCAATTTGTTTGCCCGGAAGGGGTTCCTCAATGGCCTGAAATATCGAGGGTAGAACCTTTAGCGGGGCTCCCGGACATTCGCCGCGACGGCCGTGACGACCATCGCCTTGCAAGTCCAGCGTAGCTGGTGGAAAGTGTCTCCCGCCGCCACGGGGGATCGCACATGCACCTTTCCAACGAGAGCCTTTTAGTCATCTTGGTTGTGGGAATAGTCGCGGGCTGGTTGGCCGGCCAAGTGATGGAAGGTGGCGGCTTCGGACTAATCGGCGACCTGCTCGTAGGGTTGGTAGGGGCTTTTATAGGCGATTGGTTGCTGCCACAGCTCGGCATCCACCTCGGCGTTGGCATCATTGCGTTGATCATAAACGCCTTTATTGGAGCGGTGGTTCTGTTACTGATTTTGCGGCTGGCGACCGGGTGGAGAGGCGGGGCAAGGTGGGGCCGGCGCTGGTAGGTCAGCGTCTTTTCGGGTTTACCACCGGCTTCGCTAAAACACAGAATAGAGCGGTTTTTCAGCCTCGCCGCGGCATGTTCCAGTGTTCGCCTCGGCGAGCGGAAACTGCCATTGTGCTAATCGCTTGTTTATCTGATGCTGGATGCTCTGCGACGGGCGCTTACGCGCCTCGGCGAATTTACAACACACCCGATGGCATTTGCCGTTGTTGTAGGTTTCAGCGTCGCGTGGCTTATCTTCTCGCCGGAAACGTTCGGCTGGGCCGCCATCGGCACCTTGGCCACGCGGCTCATGACCCTGTTCATCAACCGAACGGGATATCGCGACACCCAGGCGCTGCGCGCCAAGCTGGATGAAGAAGCCCTTGATCGTTTTTCTGCTGCTCGTCTTCGCGCCGATCGCCGCATCGGCCGTACGCTATCTCTGTCTCGGAGATGGCCGTGGCAACTGGCAGACCGCCGACAGGTCGAGCGCTGGCCTGTTACCGCCCGCGTCTTCGCGCTCCGACGCCATGAATTGGGTCTTCGCCGCCCGCACCGTGAGATGGCGCAGCATTTCCGCAGTCCACACTTGGATCGTAGTGAAGGAAAAGGGTGCGACGAGCTACAGTCGAAACGATTACACTGTCTGGGGCGAACCGATAAGGACCAATGGTTTCGCTCCGGATGGTTGGTGGTTTGGAGCGATGCCCGAGACGGTAGTGGCGGTCGACGGCGAGCGCGCGGAGCCAAAGATCCGGTACGTCATTGAAACTACAGATTTCGATCGTACGGAGACTATAGCGCTTGGCCGGGCCCCAACTCGAATCGCGCTTCCCATAAACGACGATTAGCGTGCGGCACAGGTGCGTCTGCGGGGCCTAACGATTAGGCCTCCCTACGCGCAAAAGAAAAAGCCGCCCCCGCTGAGCGGCGCTCAATCTCACGTCATATAGAGATTAATCAACTTCGATGCGTCGCGCAAAGCGTCTTGTAGCCTCGTCCTCGTCGGCGCCGAAGACCAAAAGCAACCTTGCAGACACTACTCTACTTCGTAGGCGATGTAGCGGATGATTTGCCATCGCCCATCGGCTTGTTTCTGGAACACATCCAGCCCGGGCTCCTCATGCGTGTCGCTGTTTCCATTCGCGGTCAGTGTAGAGATCCAAGTCAGTCGTACAATGGCGAGTGATCCGAAGACGATGATCTCCTTGATCCTAAGATCATAACGGAATGACCTTGTGGCATCGCTAAGCGCCCGTTGAAGCCGATCGCAAAGGAGCGAGTAATTTTGCTCCGGCAGACCGCGGAAATCGTAGCGCAGGTCCTTCGTGAAAGCCCGCAGATATTCACGGACCGCCGCGCGTTGAAATCCAGGCGCCACTGTTCGAGCGCCGCACGGATGTGAGCGGGATCCTCCGCCCGCGCTCTTCCAACACGAGAAGGCGCGCTCGAAGCTGTTTACCTTGCGCCATCGAATGACATCAAACGGGGCCATGGCGTGACTATTAGGATAGAGCCCCGTGCGCCGGATGAACCCGACACTGGCGGTACCGGATAATCTAGCGACGCCAAGGGCCAAGTGTTGGCCTACTTATTGCGAGGATGAGACCGGCCGGCGCATGGCCATGGGTCGGCTGACCGGCGACGAGACGCGGCGGATTGCGGTGGACGTCACAGGCTGGCTGAACTGCTGAAGCGGCCGCAGTATTGAGGTTTAATCCGGTGATCGTGAATCAAATAGTTTCGGAGAGAGAGGCTGCGCGATATGGAACGCGAGACCGCAATGAGACTTTTGCAGGCTCTGATCAACGCGGGATATGGGCTTCAAATGCCGATAACAATTACTCAGGTGCGAGTCATTGCTCTTAAGCAGCTTCGGCTAAACGAAGCTCTATTCAATCAGGTGGTGGCATTCGCGGGGAAACAACGCTGGATAGATCACTCGATAGCTGGCCACATTGTCATCACGAAAATAGGTGAGGCGGCGGCAAAATTGGCACCGAGCAATCGGGCAGTCTAAAGCGGCACGCGCGACAGTCATCGCGCTGCGCATGCTTCGCCTTGCCACTGGCGGGTCACGTGCGGAGGCGGAGGCCAGCCGTATGCTGACTGAGAAAATGATGGCAGCCGGCGAAGCACAGGTGGCGGCGACGACCGCGGTCATGCGAGGACGCCCAGGGGGATGCCGTCGCTGGTAAGGGCACTGAGCGTCTACCGTAAGCGCGTTCGCGGTAACAAACGGCGGCTTTCACGCCGATAAGCAAGACATGGAACCTTGGTCGCATGTGCCAGGTTGACTGCAAAAGGGAGCAAACGACAATGGATGAGAACCGCGTAGAAGGCACAGCCCGTAACCTAGGGGGAAAGGTCCAGGAGGGCTTCGGCAGGGTGACGGGCAATACGCGAACACAAGCCGAGGGCATGGCCAATCAGGCGACCGGCGCCGCTCAGGACTTGTACGGGCAAGCGGCAGACACCGCGCGTGAGGCAGCGAATGGATTTGAGAAAGTGCTGCGCCACACGATTGAAACGCAACCCTATGCCAGCGCTGTAGTTGCCCTCGGAATAGGATGGCTGCTTGGACGCGCGCATCGGCCTTTTTGAGCAGACCGAGGATAGGGTAACCGGCCATGACTGCCTCGTCACGATACACCCGAGCGATCTCGTCTGACGTTGGAGACATCGAGCGCCGACTTCGAATCCTTCAGAACGGAATCGAGAAAGTGGGAACACGCGTTTCATCGAACGCTCGCGATACCGCGGACGGTCTGGGTGAAGCCGTTGCATCGGCTTTGTCCACCTGGGCTGATCGCTTCCGTCAAGGTACAAACTCGCTCCGGCGAGCAATCTGCGTCCTTCGGCAAAGATGCGGCCCGATACGGGACCGCAGCCTTAGGCCAAATCTCTAAGGAAACTGAACAACGTCCGCTCATCGCTGTCGCGGTGGCTTTGGGTGTCGGCGTCCTTCTCGGAATGGCATTGGGCGGTCGGTCTTCGTAGCAGCCGGCTTCTCTCGGATTCGCATCCAGCGAGGAGCCATGATCATGCCCACGCTCCCTTGCCATACAGGCGGGAGCGCTACCGAACTCTGAGCCAGATCAAGGAAGGCTGTTGCTGCCGCTACGATACGTCGATTGGCCGTAACTTTATCGTCAAGAAGCAACGTCTACCCGATGGCCGTACACCATCGACCAACCCTGACAACCGGTGATTGACAGCCCTCCGCGTACCGCAGGTTCCGATGAGCACTTCATCATCATCGGCGGCGGTGCAGGGCTTCGCCGCAGCCGATATGCTGTTGCGTGGAGGTTTTCCCAGCGAAATCACGATGATCTCCGATGACGTCACGAGACCATACGATCGCACCTTGCTGACCAAAGAATACCTCGACGGTCGATTTAACGACGCGCATTTACCACTGAGCAATTGTGATCTTTTTTTCGCAGGACGGCGTTCAACTGATGCTGCGGACGAAAGTCGAGCGGATTGATCCAGCTACCCAGAAGCTAATACTAGGCGACGGCCGCGCATTCGCCTACTCCAAGGTCCTGCTCGCAACTGGTGCCGCGCCGAAGCGCCCCGATTTCCCCGGCGCCCAAATGCAGCATGTTAAGTTGCTGCGATCTCGAGACGACTGTCGCGGTATCATTGCCGCAGCACAGGCCGCGCGTCATATCGTCGTGATCGGTAGTAGCTTTATCGGCCTCGAGGCCGCTGCTTCCCTCCGCGATCGGGGCCATAAGGTGTCGGTGGTCACTCCGGAAAAGCAACCGATGGCACGCATCTTTGGCTCGCAGCTTTCCAACTTGATCGCTGCAACTCATCGCCGGCACGGCGTTGATTGGCACGTGGGCCGAAAGGTGGACCAAGTTACTGAAGATAACGTGCGACTAGACGACGGCACCCTGCTTGAAAGCGATCTCGTGGTGGTTGGCATCGGCGTCGTACCCCGTGTTAGGGTGGCTGAGGCTGCCGGCATCGCCGTTGACGACGGAGTTTTGGTGGACGAATACCTTGCCACCAGTGTGCCGGACATCTTCGCCGCCGGCGACATCGCGTCGTGGCCCGATCGCTACAGCGGCAGTCGCGTTCGCGTCGAACATTGGGTAGTGGCAGAGCGACAGGGCCAAGTTGCCGCCCTCAATATGATGGGCCATCGGCAGAGCTACGACGCAGTGCCGTTTTTCTGGACCAAGCATTTCGATCTTTCAATTCGCTACGTCGGGCACGCCGCGAACTGGGACGAGTTAGAGGTAGAGGGCGATCTCGCAGGTCGCGACGGACTTGTACGCTTTGTCAAGGAAGGACGGCTGTTGGCGGTCGCTAGTGTGGAGCGGGATATGGCTGCTCTGCAAGAGGAGCGGGCCTGGGAACTCGCTGCCGGGCAGCGCAGCATTGCCAAAGCCTCCCATAACGTTGACTTACTTCGAGTACGTCCCTCTTTTTCCTCCGCAGACTTCGCGAACCATCTTATTGTGTACCCTGTTAAACGGCAGGAATGGAACTTCGTGGAGCACATTCTGTTTTAAGTGCTGGATGTTCGTTATTTGGCGGCGCGTCGAGCTCATACTGATGCTCATACTGATGTTAATAATGCATGACTGAACCGATTGTATGCGTGCCGGCTAGAAACGAAGCCGCACGGTTGCCAGATTTGATACGCGCTCTGCAATACCAAACATGGATCCGAGCGCAAAAAAGGCCCCTGAGAGTGGTCGTCGTTCTCAACAATTGTACGGACGAGTCTCGTACCGTTATCGAGCAGGTTGTGGGGAATGTTCCACAAATCTATTTCCACCTAGTCGACGTCAACTTTTTACCCAAGCAGGCGCATGTCGGCTCAGCACGCCGGGTGGCCATGAACACGGGAGCTTCCCTGGTTCCTGACAACTCTCTACTTCTCAGTACAGACGCCGATGCCGTACCCCGCGAAGATTGGGTGGACGCCAACCTCCGTGCCATCGCGAGCGGCGCGCATTTGGTCGGTGGGCACATCGTGGGAAATAGAGATGAGGAGGCTCTCCTCGGACCGGGATTTGTTCGCCGCGCGACGCGCCACTTATATTACACGAAGCTTATCGACCGACTGACATCATTGGTCGACCCATCGCCCGAAGATCCATGGCCGCGGCATACCGACCACACCGGTGCTAGCCTTGCAGTTCGGAGCGACGTCTATGCTGCCGTTGGGGGTATGCCGGCCTTGCCATTCCGCGAGGACGTGGCCTTCGTACAGAACGTTTGTCGTGCAGGCTACCGTTTACGTCATCCGCTTGATGTTGAGGTCAGCGTCTCAGCTCGGCTTGATGGGCGAGCCCCTGGAGGTATGTCTGATTGCCTGAAGTCCTGGGTGGCAGACGAGGTGAACGGCGAGCCACATTTAGTTGAAGATCCGAGGGCGATCGTTAGTCGCTTACGACAACTTCGCGATAAGCGAGCGGGTGCCATCCTGCGGCACGAAGCAAACGAGTGTAACGAGCGATTGCTAATCCGCAATCCGCTGCGCTCGAGGAAGAAGACTGATGTCGAGACAGCTATCGAGCAACTTGAGCAGATGATCGCCAACAATGAAGGCAGTCTAAATGTCACAAGATCCTCAACGATGGATCTCTTACAGAGCCATTACTGAGCTCGCAGGGGTCGACGGCGCCACGTGCGATCGCAATGGCCTGTTTCCCGAACGTAGCTTCGACGGCCTTCGGTGCCTTGGTCTGATTGGCAAGCCGCCAATGGAGCCCCTGGAGACCAAACGTCTACTGCGTGTCCTCGCCGCAGTTGGTCGCGGGAATCTCAGTGTCGGCCGGATCTACGAGGGACATGTGAACGCTCTTTTGCTAATCCGGTGCTTCGGCACGGCTTCTCAGCGAAAGCGTCTCGAAATGTGTGCCTCAGGAGGGGACCTCTTTGGCGTCTGGAATTCGGATCTACGCGACGATCCCGCGCACATTGAAAATGGGATCCTGCGCGGTGCCAAGAGTTTTGCAAGCGGGGTCGACGGTCTGACCCATGCCGTCATAACAGTATTTTCTCCGGCGGGTCGACAGATGTTGATCATTCCTGTGAAAGAACTGTCAGTTGACCGGAGTTGGTGGAAACCGTTGGGAATGCGGGCGTCTGGAAGCCACATTGTTAGTTTTAACGAGATCATTGAGGATGACTTCTTTCTCGGCGCACCCGATGACTATTTGAGGGAGCCTCGCTTTTCGGCAGGCATCATACGTTGCGCTGGTGTCCACGTGGGTGGCACTCACGCGATTTTCGACGCCACCGTAGAGCATCTGAAAGCCACCGATCGCGCGAACGACCCTCATCAAAAACATCGCCTTGGACAAATAGCAACGGAGGTTGCCACTGGTTACGCTTGGCTTGATTTTGCCGCCGCGAAATGCGCTTCCATGGAACATCAATCTTCGACGAGCGTAATTGCTTGCATGAACGCCGCGCGGGGAGCCATCGAACGGGCGGCGTTAAACGTGTTGGAGCTTGCCGAAAGGGCCGTCGGCGTGGCCGGTATGATGTCGCCCCACCCTTTGGAGCGTCTCATGCGCGATCTCAGAACCTATTTGCGGCAGCCCAATCCGGACGGTGCCTTGGCCGCCATCGGTGCAGCCGTAATCGACGGCGCATGGTCGCCCGATGACGAGACACATGCAACGGTTCTCCATGCCTAACAACACCGGTCATCCCGATTTTTCGTACGCCAAGTATAAAAGAACTGTAGTCGTGGCACCCCATCCAGACGACGAGAGCCTTGGGTGTGGTGGACTTGTATAGGGGCTTAGGAGCTTGGGGGGTGCTGTCTACGTTATCTTCGTTACCGATGGCTCAGCGTCACACCCTAACTCCAAGATTTGGCCAAGTGCGCGCCTGGCGGAGCAACGCGAGAAGGAAGCTAAAGATGCTCTTGCGTGCCTCGGCCTGCAAAATGAGCCTCGAATGTTTCTGCGCTTAGTCGACGCAGCCATGCCGCCTGCCGGATCTCCCGCGTGGCAAGCCGCTGTCCTTGAATTGCGTGAGGTATTGCAGAGCTTTTCGCCTGACCTCGCATCCTACCCTGGAGGCGTGATCCACATTGCGATCATCGCGCATCATGGCAGCTGTATCATACAGCCTTAAAGCAAACGTCCGTCCATTCTGAGGAGTTGGAATATGCCATTTGGCTCGAGGAATTTGGAAAATCCGAGGACTACCCAAGAGACGGCGAAGCTGAAGTAGTTCGAATCGATGTGAGCCGCGCTCTAGAGGCAAAGCGCGCTGCTATCGCGGCACATAAGTCGCAAGTGTCAGACCTAATAGACGACGATCCTGATGGATTCCGATTGATGCCAAGTACCATTGCGCGCCTTACGACCACGACCGAAACCTTCTGGCGTCCGATGCGATGAAGGCCATCACTGTAGAAGGGTTCGAACAAAAGTTTCGTCATAATATCGACCCGTGGGACTACCGGCACTCTCAATTTGAGCGTCAGAAACGTGAAGCCCTCTTGCGAGCATGTGGCCACCGGAAACATGGACGCGGACTCGAGTTGGGCTGTGCGATCGGCGAGACCACCCGTCATTTGGCCCCTCTTTGCTTGCAGCTCACCGCCCTCGACGGTTCGGCAACAGCGCTCGCCGAAGCCTCGCACCGACTAGCACGCCAGTCGCACGTTAAGTTTATACACGCACAACTCCCGTATGAGATGCCCAACGGACCGTTCGACCTGATCGTTGTCTCCGAACTCGTCTACTATCTGCCCGCTCACGAACTCCTCGTTTTGTGTGAGAAGCTTTCCGCGGCGTTGGCGCGTCGTGGAACGGTGGTATCACTTCATCACAGACAACCGTTCGACGATGCTGCGCAACTGCCGATCCGTGCGCATCAGTACCTACGCTCTTACCTAAGGAGGATGTCAAAGGTGTTTGAACAAGCCCATCCGAAATTCTATGTTGTAGTGTTTAAGAAAATTGCTCGGTGATGACTGCGGCGGTCTCCGCACCTGCACTTTTGTTGACGAAATATGACCGATTCAGAATAGAGATGTCACCACCAAGGATCGGAGCGATAATCAGGGCCGCCGCTTTGCCAAGGCCGAGGGATGATCGCGTTGGCGGAGATCCGTCGCAGTCTCGAGATGCGCCGCGCGATACTTCTTTCGCGCTGGTGTTGTTGTCCGGGCTCTATTTGGTCCTTGTGGCTTTGGCCTCGTATGGCCTGGGCGGATACGTCGCTGGACGCACGCGTCGGCGCATGGAGCCCGGCGAATTTGTCGAATGTGACGACGGCATGCATGGGCTCATTGTCTGGGGTGTCGCCACAATTCTGGCGGGGTTTTGGCGGCAGTAATGAGCTTGCCCTTTGCTCGTTCTCCCAGCGCAGTCCCATCGGCGACTAATACCGCTGTTCCCGGAGAAACCCTTATCGCGTACGAGTTAGATCGGCTGTTCAGAGGGAGCGAAAGGAGAAACGCTGGCGATCTGAGACCGCGCCGAAGCGGCTCGCATTCTTATGACAGTGTCGAGCCACAACGGAATGGATGGCGGAGATCGCGTCTATCTCGCCCATCTTGTCGCAGCCGACACGGGCGCTCCCGCGGCCGACGCTGATCGGCGGGTAGATGAGGTTGCATCCTTGGTCAAACAGGACCTAAGTCGCGCGCGAAGCAGCGCGGTAATTTTGGCATTCATGGCCGGGGCAGCTGCGCTCTTAGGAGCAATTGCGGCGTAGGCGGCAGCTGTCGTCGCTGGACGATACCGTGACGGGCGGGAGACCGTACCATACTTATGGGACTGGAGATTTAGGTCGCACACTCACTGATCTCAAAGTTACGAGAGGTCGGCCGCTACGCGATTACACCATCTTTAAATACCGGTGTATACCTCAAGAAGAAGGAAATAATAATCATGACGGATGGCAAAGCAATTACTCGCGATCGACTGGCGGAACTGCTGAATGAAGATTTGGCGCGCGAATATCAGGCAATCATTGCATATGTGGTTTATTCTCAGGTGCTAAAAGGCGCGGAGTATATGAGTATTGCGGATCAACTTGAGGCTCATGCGCAGCAAGAGTTGCAACACGCTCTAATTATCTCTCGCCAGATTGATTATCTCGGCAAAATGCCGACCGTCAGTCCGAAGCCGGTGAAGGTCTCGGAGGATCCCAAAGAGATGTTGAAATTTGACTTGGACAACGAGAATGAAACAATTCGTAACTACCGTGAACGCGTTCGGCAGTGCGAGGCCATTGGCGAATTCGCATTGGCAGAGCAAATTCGCCAAATACTCGTTCAAGAGCAAGATCATCAGATCGATTTGGCAACCGCTTTAGGTATCGACGTTCCAAACGTACGTTAGGGCGGTGTTCAGTGCGTTATCCCGCGGCCAGAAACGTGGCTGTTTCTACGCCGGCCGTCCGGAACGATCGCCGTGCTTCGGGGCAGCAACCGGTTCATCAACTCAATACGAGCGTTTGGATCTGGCACCTATCTGCCTCTCCTACTCGCCCTCTCCGCTTCATCTCCATTTTGGCAGGGCCGCGATACCGGCCTGAAGGCTTATCGGATGTCGGTTTGGGGGGAAATGCCTCGGACCGGACTACCGGATTTGTTCAGCGGCACTGAGGACTACGAGCGCTACGTCGCGACCATGGTGGGCGTTGGAGCGATAAAGGACGCAAGCTTTCTCTGGTGGGCAATACGCCCGTCGATTCATTATCCGACATTAGAGCTTCGGGTACCCGATAGCTGCACCAAGCTCGACGACACTCTCTCGATCGCCGCTCTGTATCGCTGCCTGGTTCGACACATCGTTCGCTCGCCGAAACTGAATCAGCAAATGAACAGCGTCTCACGTGCAATCGTGTCAGAAAATCTCTGGCGCGCTCAAAGAAAGGGCGTGCAGGCGAACTTTATCGATGAGGAAAAGCGAACGTCCGTTCCATTCGCACAGTATTTAAATTCACTTCTGGATCAGGTCACCATGGATTCGATCGAGCTTGGCTGTGTGGACGAGGTCGAACGAACTAGACACATTATCACTTCCGGCACCAGCGCGGATCACCAGTTAAAAATCTTAAATGAATCAGAGACAAAAACGGCGCGCGACGCGATAATAGGCGTTGTGGACTGGATCGCTGATGTTACGAATGCTCCACGAGCGAATTGAGTTGTTGAATACCGATTCCGGTGACAAATGCCGCTGATTGTCCCAAATCATTTGAAGACGGACAACGCAACTGTATATCGGACGACACTGATACGGCGGCTTGAGGTGCCCGCTTTTTGGGTACCTATCTTATCGCCGAAAGGTCAACGGAAGGACCATTCGCAAGCGCGGGGCGTGGCGTAGAGGCCCAGATGGCGCAGGTCGGTGGCGAGCGAAGAGCGGTTTCGCAGGCAGGTGATCCGCCGGTCCTATCAGCGACAACCGCTAACGCGTTGCCGGGTTACCTCGTCCTCTATGTCGCACTTTATTTGGCTTACGGGACGGAGTCGGCGTACTTGCCCGTATTCCTGCGGGACCACGGTCTAGCGATCGAACAGATCGGGTTGATTCTTGCGGCAGGTACCATCGTTCGGATAGTGGCCGGTCCAGTCACGGGCCGGCTAGCCGATTACCTGGAGGCCCGCAAGCAGGTGCTCTCGGTCGCAGCGTGCTTATCCGGCTTTATTGGCTTTGCTTATCAGGTGGCGTTCGGCTTCACGCCGCTGTTGGCCGTTAGCATGGTCCATGCCACCGCGACCGCCTCGCTAGCGCCTTTGTGTGATGCCCTGTCAGTAGTGGCATCGATCCAGGGGCGCGGATTTCATTATGGTTGGGTGCGCGGCGCCGGCTCTGCTGCTTTTATCGTTGGCATCCTGCTGTCAGGCCAGTTGATCGATCGCTTCGGCCTGCCTTCCATCATCCTTACCAGCAGCGCTTTCTTTCTCGTCATGGCGTTCAGCGCAGCACGTATCCGTTCCCCTGAAATCCCGCCGGCGGTTGAAAAACGAGAGATAGGCATCTTCGACGCATTATGGGGAAACACCGCTTACCGAAGATTGATCGTCATCGCTTTTCTGGTGATTGGAAGCCATGCGCTCAATGACACGTTCGCGGTGATCCAATGGCGTGAAGCAGGCTATAGCAACCTTTCCGTTAGCTTGATGTGGTCAGAGGCGGTGGTGGCCGAGGTCGTTGTATTCTTTTTGCTCGGCCCTTGGCTGATTGCCCGGCTTGGTTTAGGGGGAGCAGCTACGCTTTCCGCGGGTGCCGGCGTGCTGCGTTGGAGCGTGATGGCGAACACAACCGCTGCGCCTGCTCTGGTCTGTGTCCAAGTCCTTCATGGATTGACTTTTGCCTTGATGCATCTGGCTGCAATGGGCATCATCGCCCGTGCGGTATCCGACCGCTTGGCTGCGACGGCGCAGACCGTCTATGGCACCGGCGCGCTTGGCATCGCCTCAGCAACCATGACCCTCGCGTCAGGATATTTGTACGGCCTGTTCGGCTTGCACGCCTTTTGGGCTATGGCTGCGGTTTGCGCAGTCGCCATTCCTTTATCGCGAGGCCTTTATAACATGCAGTAGGCTTTGCGCCGACCGGCCACGGCAGGGAAATGACCTTAAAGAACCGCAACGAAGAACGTGCGTTTTTAAGAGTTTGTGACAAGCTTCGGCCGCGGGCGGCGAACGGAGGAAAGCATGACCACCGCTTGCCGCATCCGAGCAAACGCCGATCGCGAGGGAAGGCCCCACCGGTCGTTGCACCCGGTCGAAGACGACGTCGACGGCCTGACCATCCTAGCGTTCCTTATCGTCGTTTGCCGCCCAACTTATCGTTCCCCGCTTGCGGCGAAGTGATCGCGAAGCAATGCGATATTGCGACGGTTGGCGCGGCAGAAAACATCGAAGGCGTCCCCCGCGATGGGAATAGCACCGACGGCACCCCCTCTATGATGCCACGTCAACAACTACGGCAATGGCACGCTTGCTTTGTGTGAGAGCAGCGTCACAAATGTAAACGGGGCGCAATGAGACCCTCCGCTATGATTTTTTCCTCCGTCATGACCGATGAACAGCATCGGATATTCTTGGTTCCTAATCCAATTTAATTTTGCGAATTGCAGATCAGGCCGGATTCAGTTGACACCCGCTCGGAACTCACCTTACGGCTAACGGATGATCCGGCCGGCAATAGCGGTGGCCCTTGGCCTATTCAGCTTCTCAAACGCGTGCTCAATGGCAACGGCGATAGACCTCGACGCCATCGCCGCCAACTTGCAGTCCCACGGCTTCATCTGCGAGCAGGGCGGCCACGCGTTACGCGTATGTCATAATCGCGGGACGCGTGCGGGCGGCAAGCCCTACGCAGTGAATGTCTTCGCACACGACGAGAAGGCGACAGTCACCGGCCTCACCATTATGATTGAACCGGCCGAAGCCGCGAGCAGCGACGAGGTCAGCGGCATTTATGACCAGTTGGCGCAGACACTTCGATACGGTCAGGGACTGCTTAAAGACCGCTTTCCCGACCCCAAGTCCGTCACAGCATGGTGTGAGGAGAAGGGCGTACACAATCCAGGCCGCTGTACGAGTGTCGAATTGCTAGCGGAGGAGGGGCAAGCCGTTTTCAGTGTCACTACGCCTCCCAATATCGACCAGTGGTCGCTTGGCTGGTCGGTACCGGCAGAGCGTTAGGCACAATCAAGGCGACGGGATGGTCGCTCATCGGAGCGCTGCGCTGGATACCAACCTCGCTGTACGCCTAGGAGGCCGCATGACTACGGTTGCCGTTGTCGGGGCGGTCGCGCTGACCGTGCTTATGATGCTCGGCGTCATCTTTATGGACGTCGCAATGAGTTGATCAGAGGAGCGGCGGTAAAAAGTAGGCCCAGTCGGCATAAGGGCCACCGGCATGCGCCGCAGCGACGTCTCATTCGCCGGCCGTGCGGCGTGAACGCGAAGTCGGTCGTCCAAGCGTTGTAGTCGGCAGCAAAGTGAACCACTCCCGTTCCACCAGCGTTGACACGATGAGGCCGCGGGCGCCCTTCACTTTTGCCGAAGGCCGCTCCGCAGTCCCCGCAGCCGAGAACGAAGTGAAGGGACCATTTCGGCGGCGTGGATTATTTTTCTCACCTTTGAAATCGGACGAGCGCTGCTATGAGGACGCTTCGGGACGCGGTGGTGACGACGCTGGCCATTCTCTGGGTCTTGCCGTGCGCACTTCTCATTTTTGATGTTGGAATCATATCACTAGGCTGGCCTGATAACCCCAAACCCGCGCCCCAATATATGCGCGCCGAACGGGGGTCTTACGTGACAACGGTTGCCGTTGTCGGCTCGGTGGCGCTGACCGTGCTTATGATTCTCAGCGTTGTTTTCATTGACGTTGGAGGGGGCTGATCGACCCACGTCGGCTAATCCAATCTGGTTGCGTTGCCTGCGCCTGCCGGCTTGGTTGAGTGGCGGATCGACAACGGATATAGCGGGATCCGGGCGTCCGCCCGTCAGCAAAGCCATTGAAAAGTTTAAGGCGTCCGCAGCTGGCGTGGATGATCTGAGCGGCCGTGGATGATCTGAGCGGCGTTGTCAGGAATTTGTCTGGGTGGTGGGGTGTAGCCTCGGACCACCGAACGCTAAGGCTAGTGCTGATCTCTGAACCCAATCTTGGACCCAATTTCCTAAGACCGTCTAAAACTACTTCGCTGGGCGCCGCGGCCTCGTGGCGGGCACCTACTATCTCTCATTCGCCGTTCAAGCGCAGTGCTCGAAGCCGCGGCGCCCAGATCGTTGATCCTGAGCCAACCCGCGTCCAGCGGCGCGGGATGGCTGACTGGGCGCGCCGATGACGGGCGCAACCAAGGAACGAGGGCGGCCCGTTTTCGTTGCCTAGATAGCCGGCACTGAGCGCCTGGAAAAAGCAACCGATATCACCGAGGAAACGCCAATGCGCAGAACAATTGCATTAGCACTCGCGGCAATGCTCGCCTCGTCGATGGCATTCGCCCAAACTAGCACGAACAGCGGCGCCGGGGTGCCGGGCAAGCCGGGCAGCAAGTCGGGTCCAGCCATGACGAAATCTGGTCCAGGCTCGGCCAATCAGAGTGGCACGAAACCGGATCAGAGCAACGTAAAGGGGATGCCCGGAAACAAATCGGGGCCGGCGGTTAAGGCGCCGTCGCAGAAAGACTAGCAATTCGCCTGACGGAATGTCGCCGCACGCAGAGACAAACTATGAGCATAGGGAATACTTGGCGAGACTCTTTGGAGCCGATTGTCCCGAGAGCGACCGCCTACGATTTCGCGGCCGTGTACCTCAGCCGCTACAGCATTTGCGCGTTCAGCTCTTTATGGTCGAACGAAATCAGGGCTGTGGGGGTTACGAATGATCAGCAATGTCATAGGCGACGGCGCTGATATCACCGTCCTCGAAATCGTGTACCAGTCCCCATCCCCGACGGCGTAGTCGTACCTCAATGCCAAGATGGCCTGTCCGCCAATTAAAATAAGCGACTTAGTCGCAAGATCATAAGAACAATCATTTCGCGCCAACTCGCCTACTCGCAGCAGGACCGAAACATGCTCTATCGCATCGATGGGCTGAGAGGACACGCTGTGCATCTCGGTCAGCGCCGCACGCGCGAGTTTCTGAATGCTCAGGTATGCTTCGTGGCATCCAAGTCGGTCACTGTTCTTGGCTGCTTGTTGATAATTGGCGATGGCACGTGCCAAGTCGTGCAAGCTCCGCAAGGCGGCATTGCCAGTTGCCTGGTCGCTGAGGGCCTGCTCATCGCGGGCTGCTGTTGTTAAGTCAGTACCCACGGAAAAGATGTACGGTGCGGGTGAAAGGAACGTGCCCGCCACAAGAGCCATGGTTAGGAGCTTCAGCATCGGTACACCGCGGCTTCATGGCATCGTCATACCGGATGACATCGATTTCGAAAGAATAGGCGAGGCCACGGCCAAGTCTAGCCGGCGCCACTCTGGCGGATAGCTCGGGATGCGGACACGTTACCCGGCGGAAAGCATTGCCAAGGACACTCGAATAAAACATTGCGCAATCTAGCTTAATCATTTCGCTGCTTGAGCGGTACGGCCACCTGGGCGACGTGAGCGGAGTGCGGAAGCCCGGCGCGAATCCGTCCTACAGATCAGAAATCAGCGCTCTCACTTCACGCAGGTCGGCTACGAACCGTTGATATTCATTCGCTATAGCGGCTCCATCTCGCAGGCGTAGCAGGAAGGACGGATGCACCGTCACGAATCCGCGTAGCGGACCGTAGCTGGTGGGCCCACGCTCGCGCAGGATCGAAACCGGCCGGCGCGCGAGCGCGCTCGCGGCCGTGCCGCCGAGAGCCACGATGAGCTGCGGCTTCACCGCGGTGATTTCCTGTTCGAGCCACCACCGGCAGGCAGTCACCTCGCCGGCACTCGGTTTCTTGTGAATACGGCGCTTGCCGCGCGGTTCGAACTTGAAATGCTTTACCGCATTCGTGACGTAAACCGTTTCACGCGCGATACCGGCTTCTGCCATCGCGCTGTCGAAGAGTTGGCCGGCCGGCCCTACGAAGGGACGCCCCACAAGATCCTCCTGATCGCCCGGCTGCTCGCCGACGAACATCGTCATGATGCCGGGCGGACCCTCGCCGAACACGCTTTGTGTCGCCGGGCCGTGGAGCGGGCAACGCCGGCAGGCGCGCACTTCGGCTCGTAGAAGCGCGAGCGGCGTATCAGCTTTCTCGGCGGGCGGCTCAAGGCTCGCGACAACGGCGGCAGCGAAGCGGGGCGGCCGGTCGGGTACGGTTTCGTTCATGCATGCGACCCGGTCTTCGGCGCCCGCGACCATCCGGGGGATCTGCGCCGTTTCCGGCATATTGGCCCAGTAATGCCGCGGCATCTCGTTGACCATTGCCTTCAGCCGCAGGCGCGCCGGATTGAAGGTCGTGCGGTAATAGGTGACCCAGAGGTCGTCGAGCACCGGATCCTCTTCGCTGTCCGGCTTAGCCGCGGGCGGCCCGAAGCGCAGCGCGCCACCGCTCCAGGCCGCGGTCCCGAGCGGTGTCGCGATCAGCCAATCCATCTGGGAGAAGCGATCGACGAAGAATGGCACCGCGCGCCGCAGGATGAAATGCTGCGGCTCGAACCATGCGACATACAACGTTTGGCCATCGACGCGCCGCGGGCGGAAGCGGAGGAAGGCGTGCATCTTGTGAATGTCGCGCCGCACCGCAACGGCATAGTCGTTGAGGCGAGCGACGACAGGGTCGGCAGCGTTCCCGGACAGCGCGCGGGCGCCGTGACGGATCCGCCAGAGCACGTCGTAGAGCAGCGCGAAGCGGTCGGCGGCTCGGTGGCAGATTGCGTCCTGCAGCAGCTCGGCATAGGCGCGCGGCACCGAGAACGCCGCCGATCCTCCGGCGCCGTCGGGCGGCGGCGGAAACAGCGCCGGCTCGTCGGGCGGGACGAAAGCGAGTTGCTCCGGCGTAAGGTTATGGGCGATGCACTGCCGCGCCGCAGCGCGAAACTCAGCCTCCTCCGCGTCGGCCGCGATGCGGACCGCATACATGGCTCACCCGAACAGACTAAGCTGCACCGCTGGCGGCGTAAGCCTGCGGCGCAAATGCGCCTCGTCCAGGATGTGCGTCGGACGCCAATCGGCGGTGATGATGAATGGCCGCGCGCGCGAGAGCGCACCTGAGAGCCGCCCCACGTCCACGAGCCGCAGCGAACCACTGCGCCGCGATGCTAGGATGCGGTCCACCGCGCGCGTGCCGAGGCCGGGCACGCGCAGCAGCATCTCCCGTGAGGCGCGGTTAACGTCGACCGGGAAGGCGCCGCGGTGCGTGAGGGCCCAGGCGAGCTTCGGGTCAATGTCGCTCCGCAGCATTCCGGCCGGCGCCGCGGCCGCGATTTCATCGAGCGCGAAGCCGTAGAAACGCAACAGCCAGTCGGCCTGATAAAGCCGATGCTCTCGCACGAGCGGTGTCGCGACCGTCGGAAGCTGCGTCGAGGGATGACCGGTGGGACTAAAGGCGGCGTAATAGACGCGCTTGAGGCCGTAAGAGGCATAGAGCGACGTACTGCTCCCGAGGATGGCGACATCATCCGTCGCGTCGGCCCCCACGATCATCTGAGTCGATTGGCCGGCCGGCGCAAAACGCGGGGGCGCCGCGCGTCCGATGCGGCCGGATGTTCTGCGGCGCGCATCCGAGGCATCGTCGATCAAGCTGCGAGTGGCAGCGAGGCCCTGCTTAATCTCGGTAGCGTCTTTCTCGGGTGCGTAAGCCGTAAGCGATGTCTCGCTCGGCAGTTCTACGTTCATGGACAAACGGTCGGCATAGCAACCGGCCTCCGCAATCAACTCGCGGCTCGCCCTCGGAATCGTCTTCAGATGTATGTAGCCGCGGAAGCCATGGGCCGTGCGCAGTGTCTTTGCCACTCGCACCAAGTCCGCCATGGTGTCGTCCTCGTTGCGCGCAATTCCGGACGAAAGAAACAACCCCTCGATGCAGTTGCGCCGGTAAAGATCGAGGGTGAGCTTAACCACCTCGTCCACCGAGAGGCGCGCCCGCGCCACGCTGCTTGAGCGCCGGCTGACGCAATAGGCGCAGTCGTAGCGGCAGAAGTTGGTAAGCAGGATCTTCAATAGCGAGACGCAGCGCCCGTCCGGCGTGTAGGCATGACAGATGCCGGCTCCGGTAATGGAACCTAGTCCGCCCGAGCGAGCGTTGCGTCGCTCGCCTCCAGATGACGCGCAGGATGCATCATATTTTGCGGCGTCCGCCAGAATCTCGAGCTTTTGTAGTAAGGTCAGTGCCATGGGGGAACTATATGTTCTTCTTTTGTTCAACACAAGGGCTGGCCCGCCGATGTGGCCTCGCGACAACGAAGATTAACAAGTCGAACATGTAATTGCGGTGCTTTTGTCGCTCTTGAGCTTACCCCGCTTGGACGTATGCCAAAAGGAGGAGACGCTCACACGGCTCCTCCTTTTGTTTCCGCAGTCAGATGGCATGAACGCCTAGTTTACGATTTGCTAGCGTTCCATTGGCCAGTGTACTTAAACTCAGGGGCCGCTTTCAGTTGATCGGCCGTCGCGTTCATCGTGGCGTGCCACTTCTTGTCCGAATCGTTGAAGCTCACTTTGACCTCGGACGGATTACGGCAACGTAGTGATCACCGACGCCAAGAAATCCGCCGACTGACAGAATGTAAGCTTGCGCTCGACCATGCTGATTTAGTGCAATGTCCTTGATCTTGCCGATGTTCTTGTTGTCGTTGTTGTACACATCAAGACCGATGACATTAGAACTCAACTCATCAGCGCTTGGAACGCTGACGAACCGCGAGCCTGAAGACTCGGCCGCCGCAGACTGATCCATTCTACGTTCAGCCGAATTGTCACCGACCACCTCGGTCATTTCGGTGAACGAATTGGGGCTCACATTCATTACAACGGGATTGCCGTCCTTGTCCTTGGCGTGGATGAGGAAGGAACCAGGCATAACCTGAACGTCGGTAAATCCCGCTTTCTGCAGCATGTCTCGGAGCTCGGCCCGCATTCCTTCCTTCGAATGCGAAGATTGGTCGGCAGAGCTCTTCACAGCAGGCGTCTGATCGTGCGCAGTTTGCGCCATCACAGGTACCTGGCTGAATGCTAATGCCACAGCAGCGGTCGTGGCTAACAGGGCAGTTTTCATTTGTCTGTTTCTCCTTGGGGTTATGGGTGCCCCACATCTACAAGAACATTCGGCACCGATGCCTGGCCGTTCCGTGAAGTTTCGGTAATCCAAGGCAATCGACAGCTAGCGAAGGAACGATTCCTTGAGCGCCTCAACGCCCGTGGAGACCGTCGAGATCAAGCCTTTCTTTCGCGACGCGTTTAAGCGCACGCGCTGCCTGATCCCGGTCTCCGGTTATTACTAGTGGCAGAAAGCGAAAGGGGGAAAACAGCCTTGGTATTTCCCGCGCGAGATGACTCGCCGTTGCTGACTGTGACGAATGGAAGGACCGGACGACTGGCGAGCGATTGAAGTCCTGCACGATGATCATCACCGAGCCCGTTGCTGAAGTCACGACCGATGCCAGCGCTGCTATCGGAGAGGCAGTTCGCGCCCTGGCTCAGCGGGGAGGCGGGAGCCGGTATCCTAAGCCCGCGCCGAATGACTACCTGCAGCGTTGGCCATTGTCGAAGCGGGTCAATAGTTCGAAGGCTGATGCGGATGATGCGACGTTGGTTGAGAGGTTTGTGAGTTGGCCTAGCAAGAGAGAAGACCCCGCGTGGGGGTTCACAGGGTCTCTCAATTTGGAGCCGGAACCTTGGGGGCTACGGGGGTGGGGCGCGAGGTTCCGTCTCCATCAACGTTTGTCAATGCTCACCTCGAAAGACCGTTCCGCTCACTCCATAACCCACGTCAGCACTAAGCGGCAATTCGCGCCGAAGCTCTGATTTCCAGTTCTTTCTCTACGGCCTTCTTTGTCCACTCCTTGGCTTTGCGAAGAAGGAACTTCCGGTCCTCTTCGTTTCCAGTGTGAGCCGCGTACCACTCGCATTCGCGAGCGTTTTCTAAGCACTCAGCTATCGTGCGTTTCATGATAAGCCTCGGTTTTGATCGACGCCTTTTGCATCAATAACTGCCTCGCGTGGTCACGGGTTGCATGCAAAAGTGCCGCATTGCGCGGGCTTGGGCGAGCTTGATAGTGGAGAGATTTGATGTTGGAAGGGCAGTCAGTGACGTCGTCTAAAAGTCGTTTGGATTACTTGCGGTTTTAGCGCCGTAGAATGGCGCGGAGCATTGGCTCTCTTCTGTGCTGTGGAAGTTTATTTTCCGGCGCCGGAAGTCCGGCTGCGAGCACAAAATCTTTGTCTACCTCAACGTGCTGAGCCTTCATGTAATCCATGAATCCCAATCGGAAGGGGTTAAGAAATAGCACGTCATCTTCTAAAACAGTAGATCTCCGAGTTTTTCCTATCTCCCCCGCAATATCGCGATCAAAGACGAACCGGGGAAACCGCGCGATTTTGCTTTCCAATTTATGCGCGCGGTTAAGGCCAGGACCAAAGACACATTCTTCCTCATGGATGTGGATATTTCCGACGGTGATCCCACTCCTAGGCAGAAAGCCCTCCATCGCCGAGGGGCGTTTCATTGATCGGCTGAGTGATGACGATATTGTCGAGAAGGTACTAGCCCTCATTCAAAAAAACTTAGGTCTGAGGCAAAGAGATCGGTTGCTCCGCAAAATCCCACCGATGTGCTGGTTATGGCAGCCCTGCACCGCAAGATCGCGCTCCTTACAGCCGATCGCTTCACCGTCGCCCGCTCGGTCCAAGTCAGCAGTCGGTCGATTCCGCTGCCGTAAAGACCCGGGTGTTGCGCTCTGGCACAAGCCTGAAGAATAATTCGGACTTCTCAGTCATGTCCTTCGAGCGACTCACTCCGGCGGTAGTATCGGTGAAATAATATGGGGAAAGGGGCAATCAAACAGTCCCGAAGTGATCCAATTCGCGCGGTCCGCGCAAGGCGCGCGTGACGATGGCCATCAACTCGACAAAGCGGGTGAGACGATCTCCGGCTTCTGAACAAGGCTACAGACGCCGCTGAGAAAAACAACCGCCCACGCGCTCGGCATGGCGCAGAAGCTTTCAGATCAACTTTGGGCCGCGGAAGATCGCGTTGCGGAGTTGGAAGCGGAACTCGCGACTTACCAAGAGCGCGCCGAGCAGTGGCTCCATCGCGTCTATAGACAATTCCCGGCATGCAATTAACGGGGTCCCGCAACGATCGCAAACCGCGAGGCGCGCGCGCCGACCGAATGAGGCGTTGTGGACGATCATCGGCGTTCCTGACGTTTCTGTCAGCTTTAGGTGATACCAATCGCTGCTCGGTTGCCAAGATCAGTTTCCTGCACACGACTATTTCGATCAGATCGTCGATCCCGACGGCACGATCTTGCGCAGCCTGCACGAGTGGGGTGCCCACGAGCATCCTCCCTCGCAAGTCCACACCCAGCCGCGCCTGGCAACGGCCTACTGTTGTTTTTTCGCGTGGACAACTTTGACGAGCTACAAGTGAGTGCAATGACCTCGTCGGCCAATTTGCTGAAGAGCCCCACGTCAGTTCTAACACGCATTCAAGGGAATTTTCGCTCGAAGATCCTGACGGATATTACGTCACCTTCGGCGCTCTCGAGCCGTTCCAGAGTTAATCGACTTCCGTCGCCCAATTGGCCTGAATAGGCGGTAATTACGCATCCTTAGTCCCAGGGCGCCAGTTGATCTCGCGGCCGGGGCTTTCATTTTCAGGGGCGGCCTTATGCGTCAAACGGCCGCCACAACGCACGGCTAGATCGAGCGCGCTAAGACTGCCCTTCTAATCGATTCGGTTGACTAGCCCCCGCGCATGATGCAATTGAGGGACCAAGAGCCTCGACCGAGCCGGCGTCCTCGCTTGAGGCTTTTTCTTTGAGACCGGGTTTCTGAAAAACCCAAGTGCTCACTGCCCGCAACAGGTTCGGCAGCTTCGCGATATTCGCCGCGATCCGCACGCCTCATCCGACGTCAACCGCCCCATCGCCATGCGCCGGCCGGCCTCATCCTCGAAGTAGACGTAGGCCAGCGCTGCCCCTTGGCGTCACGGATACAGAAGCGCTCGGTGACTTCGTCGACATGCCAGGGCGGCGGAAATCTTCGTTCAGTCATTTGTAAAAAAATCTTCAGGTTCAATCGTATCACGCAGCTTTTTTACGGCTTCTGCATTGTCGTATGTCTTGCCGTTAAATTTGATGTAGTAATCACGCTGGGTGCGTGAAGACATTGTTAGATAATCGTTTGTGACAATTTTTAGATCAGCGCGTTCTATCAGCTTATCTTCTTCCGAACGTTTGTATAACTCGGCGGCATCTTTCATTCAGAAGCCTTTTGAGAACAGAGTTGAGATTTGTGTAATGAACAAGATGATAACGCGGTCCCATTCAGGTGAGATTAACGTCAGTTTGGCGGGATATGTGAAGGCCCTCAATGCTGCCTTTGTCGCTCGCGGGCTCGTGTTCTCGTTCTCCCTATATTTCAGACCGGCCCACGACCGACGACGAATGGGCCAGGAGGGGCATTAAGTGAGATGTCCGTCCATAGAATTTTAAGCAAAAGCTGGCTCTTACAATAACCATCTGCAACCCTTCGGCAGCCTCCCGGATTTTCATGGCAGGACGGGCCTCTAAATCATCCGTGACGCCCTTAAACTCCCGTCTCGCCCCCACTAAAGTGTTGTGGGGCTTTCTTTCGCCAGTATGTGTAGCCGATGTATGCTGCTCGGGACGTGACTCGCATGAGTTTCGGCGGTTACGCTCTTCGTACTCACGACGCCGTCAGCTGGTTGGTATTCTACAGCAGCGGTTGAGCGGTCCTCGAAACGGTAATGGCGCAACCGCGAAGTTGGGTTGGGCCCTGGCGCGGATTGTTGCCATTGTTGAAAGCCTCTAATGCCCGGTGGCGATGACCTAACAAAGCGGGATGAACAGAGTTCCAGGAGCCATAGGGGTGGTGCACTTCATTGCTAAAAACAACTCGCGGCTTGGAGCGAGCCCGGCCCGGGGTGTCGGGGAGGGAACAAGCCGGGCCCGCTAATCGGTCCGAGGGATCGGAAAATGGGAACTGCACCTGACCGCGACACGACCGCGACGCCATCCAAGTAAAACACAGTCTTCAAATATCCAAGTAAAACACAGTCTTCACATATCGCCCAACGCTGGGTAACAGAGCGCCAGCACCTGGGGAGGGCGACGCTGGCCGAACGCCGCGCTGAAGGCTGTTTCGATTTTTCGACGCGCACCACGCTTAGGGCGCCGTGTAGACCGATGCGCGGCGGCGGTTGCCGAAAACCATCGAGGGCGTGATGTTTTGGTCGCGATGCCGCCCTCCGATTACTGCTGCTCCCCACGCCGCGGCCGCCGAGACGACCAATGCTGCGGCGAGGGTAAAGCCGAGGACGATGGCGCTCTTACGCACCTGATGAGCGGCATCGCGCAATTCCACTATGATCTGCTGAACACGCTGTTGCGCAGCTGCCGGGGCCAGACCCGCGCGGGCCGAGACCATACGCACCAATCGATCTGTGTCGTCCTGACTTAGATCCCGACGATCAAGGCTGCGCTCAAGAATGCGGCCAGCTTCAGCGCGAAGGCCGGGGTCGTCGGCGGAAGGCCGATTGTCTGAGCGAAAGAGCCGATCAATCTCGTAAGTCAGAAAGGATGGTTCTTTCGCGGCAGGATCCGCAGCCCCTGTGACCTGTCTGACCGGCGAAAGGGATGCCGCGCTCGCGCAAGCAAGGGCGACGCCGAGCATGACGCCAAGGCCCCAAACAACGAGGCCGTAGAGGCCATCGCGAAAATGCACGTCGTCGGGGCTACCGATCCACGTCGAACGGGTGCGTCCGGCAATGTAGCCGCCAAGGGCGAAGCTTCCAATTGCGGTCAAGACAACCCAGGCGCCCGAGAGAACGACGAGGCCGACGGACGTGTCACGCCAGGTTGGAGACGCGGACGACACGGCAAGTCCGATCGCCGTGGCGAACGCCGTCGCCACAAAAAAGCAGCTGGCCGCGACGATCGCGCCGCTGACGACGGAACCCCACTGAAAATAAACCGCACGCGCGTCAGCCGCGGGCAGAGCGGATGGCGCGACTGGATCCCCGTAGGACGTTACCTCAGTCATGGAAATTCTCTCTGAAAATGTGTTGGACACGGCGTTAGTGTAGTCCAAGGAATGAAAGAACCGCGAGTATGATGACGATCAAGCCGACGAGGTAAATGATGCTGTCCATAGGTTGCCTCTCAAAAAAGGTCGTCTGCTGCGTGACGACGAGCAAACCAGCAACCGGGATGAGTTCTCAATGGTTCCCCCAGCCTTGGCGCGCCCCTTGGAAATTTGAAAGCTGAAAGCGTTGCACAAATTAGTCGTGATGCACCCCTATGGGCTAACTGTCTTCAAACGCCAAAAAATCTACAAATCCTAGATAGGGATTGCCGATGGGTCTGGTGCGGTGCAGCGCGAAAGACTTTGGAAGTTCCGAATTGAGGATTCTACATTCCCTTTACGGTTTTTGACGCATGCGGCTTTTTGAGTGCACGGCTTGCCAACAACCGCTCTACTTCGAGCACACCATCTGCGAGAGCTGCGGCCGCCGTCTTGGGTTTCTGGCTTCAAGTTTGTCGTTGGTGGCGCTGGATAGTAAAGACGATGCGTACCAGATTGTTGGCGAGGCGGGTGGGCAACGCTATAGGGCTTGCGCGAACGCGGAGATCGGCCGCTGCAATTGGCTCGTTCGCTCCGACGAGGCCGCCGCCTTCTGCCGCGCCTGTCGACACAATCGAACGATTCCTGACTTGTCAGACCCGCAAAACCTAGCCTCTTGGAGACGGATTGAGATCGCCAAACGGCGCCTCATCTACAGCCTTCTGCGTCTGAAGCTACCCCTGCCCGACCGCCAGGAGCATGCGCATGGCCTTGCCTTTGATTTTCTGGCGCCCACGACCGAGGTCGTTTTAACAGGGCATCTGAACGGCACCATCACGATAAGCTTAATGGAGGCGGACAATTCGGCTCGGGAAAAACAACGCGGTTTCTTTGGTGAGCTGTATCGAACGCTTCTGGGGCATTTTCGACATGAGATCGCGCATTTCTACTGGGACCAGCTTGTCCGCGACAGCCCCAGCATCGATGAATTCCGCGCGATCTTCGGCGATGAACGCATCGACTATGTAGCCTCGCTTCAACGCCACCACGCGGAAGGCCCGCCGCCGAATTGGCGCGAGACCTACATCAGCGCTTATGCAAGTTCGCATCCGTGGGAGGATTTTGCTGAGACGTGGGCCCATCTTCTGCATATAATCGATACGCTCGATACGGCCCGCGCCTTCGGCGTGCGTGGCAATGTGCCCACTGCATGCGAGACGGTGGCGCTGGCGGTCGATTTCGATCCCTATACCGCGTCGATCGATCGGCTGATTGAAGCCTGGATTCCCCTAACCTTCGCGCTAAACTCGATCAATCGCAGCATGGGTCTCAGTGATCTTTATCCGTTTGTCTTGTCGCCAGCAGCCATTCTTAAGATAGATTTTTTGCACGCGCGCATTCATGGCCGCGTCGACATGGCATCTTCAGGTGCGCATGACGCAAATGCTCTCAAGGCCATGATTGCAAGCTTACGGCGGGGTGGACCATCGCCGTGAAGCTTACGGGACGCCGGATGCTTGGAGCGCCTGGATAGTGCGCTCACGAATTGCCAGATAACGATGGTCATCGCTAAGTGCGAAAGATCGATAACGATCAGTCGTAAAGGAAGGATCAAGTTGTAAGCCTGTAGAGGTCTCCGCCTTCGCCTCTGGCAAGCTTCCCATCAAATAAAGCGCAACCCCGAGATGAAAGTGTGCCCAGGGAGAGTTTGTATTGATTTCTATGCTGCGCCTGAGCCAAGTTGCCGCAGTCTCGTACTGATCAGCCTGAATCTTCGCCACGCCTGCAAATAACATCCAAAGATATGCAAAGCTATCGAGGGGACTTAGGCGAAGAGCTTCTTCAACATGGCATTCAGTCTCTTCACCTTTGCCGATTAGATATTTTGCGAAGCCGAGCATGGCATGTGCGCTTGCCAAACTCGGATTGAGGCTGAGTGCTCGCTCGCACTCCATAATGCCCCGTTCTGGGCGACGGGTTGAAATGAGAACCGCGGCCATAAGACAATGGGCCCACGCATGGTAAGGAACTGACGAGAGGACTTCGGTTAATATGCGCTCGGCCGATTGGAAGGCGCTTATTGAACTATCGGTCGCGCAAACGACACCGCGTAGCGTCTCGACCATGGCGACACCGACGTGCGCCTCGAGGTTGGCATTGTCGATGCTTAATGCTTTGTCGAAGCAGCTCTGCGCTTGATCGAGCCAGTCGGGCCGCAGCCCCTTATTTATCCACGCCATGCCTTGGAAGTACCAATCGATCGACGCCGGCTCGGGAGAAAGCTCCGCGCGTTGCGCTTCGGCGGCTATAAGTGGAAAATTCAAGGCGTTCGCGATTCGCGCAACAATCTCATCTTGCATTCGCAGCAGATCGTCAGACGCCTTGTCGAAGCGATCGGCCCACAAATGATTGCCGCTTTCCGCGTCGATCAACTGAACGCTAATTCGAATGCGGTCGCCGCTGCGTTGGACACTGCCCTCGAGGATATATCGCACGTGAAGCTGACGGCCAATCATCCGGGCGTCGACCGCTTTGCCCTTAAAAGTAAAAGCCGTGTTGCGTGCGATGATGACGGAGTGAGGAATTCGCGCAAGATCCGTTGTAAGGCTTTCGGTAATACCGTCGGCGAATTGCTCGTCTGCACTCGGCTGACCAAGGTTTGTGAAGGGCAGAATGACTATAGACAAAGGCGGGGCCAACTCCTGCGCGTCAGATGTCGGCGCTGCGCCGCTTGCTTGAGCACTGCCTTGCAGTGCGTATACGCGGATCGCGTGCGGGATATTTTTCAGGGCGACATTGCCGCGGTCGACAATGGGAACAGACACCTTGTTGCGCACGTGACGAAACGCATCTTCAGACAGGCAAATCGTGCCGGGGTCCGCTATTGCCTGCAACCGCGCGGATATGTTTACGCCGTCGCCGAGCAGATCGCCATCGGGCTCGACGATAACGTCGCTGACATGGATGCCGACGCGAAGTTGGAACGCCGCTTCCTGACTGCTTAAGCCCTGCTGAATCTCCAAGGACGAGCGCACAGCATCGACAACGCTTGCGAATTCGACCAAAAAGCCATCGCCTAAAGTCTTTACCAGTCGGCCGCGATGGCGGACAATCGCCGGCTCAACGATCTCAGAGCGCAGGCGTCGAAGTCGATCAATCGTTCCTTCCTCATCTTCTGCGGTTAGACGGGAGTACCCGACGACATCTGCAACCAGAACTGCGGTCAACTTGCGTTCGGAGGGCGTTTCGGCCATGACGTTCCTTCGGGCACTAATCGAAAATCGCCAATCGATTAGCCTCACCCACTTGGGCGTTGCTTAGTCTCGGCTGGGACTTGTCCGAGTAATTTTCCCAGCGGCGACTTATACTCCGCGTCGGACCAGTCATCGAGGCGGTCTCGTTCACGTAGACAGAGCGTCTTTACGAGCGGCGCGATTTACCGTGACTTCACTTGGCAAACCAGCGGGACGAGAGGCGCGGCGCGTTTGTCGGAGCGCGAAGAGCAGAAGTGATCGGCCGGTCACACCGTATTTGTGGCCAAACCGG
This sequence comes from uncultured Alphaproteobacteria bacterium, assembly GCA_963818155.1. Taxonomy (GTDB): domain Bacteria; phylum Pseudomonadota; class Alphaproteobacteria; order Rhizobiales; family Xanthobacteraceae; genus BOG-931. Next base: position 151,412 of record CAWFRC010000007.1, on the reverse strand, counting down.
AAGCGAGCGGGAATATCAGGACCGATGTCGACATCCGGCAAATTCGTATCCAGCAATCTGACCCAGTCACGACCGCCCCTAACGCTGGGTAACGTGAAGACCACAAGGTCGTGGTAAGAATTCGGAATCAAAAGTAGGGTGACATCCGAGCCACGTCTGCGGATGCCGCTTGTTTGGGCGCGCCCATCAAGCAGTACACCAAAACACTTAGCTGAAGGGTCTTGCCAGTTCGACGCTCCCATTTCCTCGCCGTCGGGCCTCAGCCAGGTACAGTCTTTGACCCCCAATTCCTCGCTCCAGTCGGCGGTCAAAAATCGAGCTTGCCTCAAGACTGGATACCGTCTGCGCAAGCTCGTCAGGTAACGCACAAAATCGATAAGGTCCTCGGACTGTTCGTCGTGGTCCCAATTAATCCAGGAAATCTCATTGTCTTGGCAGTACGCATTGTTGTTGCCGTTCTGGCTGCGGCAGAATTCATCACCGCCCAGAATCATAGGCGTCCCTTGGGAAAGAATCAAAGTCGCCAGCAGATTGCGCTTTTGGCGCTCACGAAGGTCGATGATCTCCCGATTATTTGTTGGCCCCTCAAACCCGTGATTCCATGAATGATTATCATTTGTGCCGTCGGTATTATTTTCGCCGTTGGCCTCGTTGTGCTTGTGGTCGTAGGAGACCAGATCTTGCAGCGTGAAGCCGTCGTGAGCGGTGATAAAATTGACGCTAGCCCAGGGCTTACGCCCGCGGCGATTGAAAAAGTCTCCAGACCCGGACAATCGAGCGGCTAAGTCAGGCAGCTTTCCATCATCTCCCTTCCAGAAGGCCCGAACGGTATCGCGATAGCGGTCGTTCCATTCTGCCCATCCCGGCGGAAATTGTCCTACCTGATAACCCCCCGGCCCAACATCCCAGGGCTCCGCGATGAGCTTTACCGAAGAGAGAATGGGATCCTGCGCGCAGGCGTCTAAGAAACCGCCGCCTTGATCGAAGCCGTGGGATTCTCGGGCCAAGATTGTGCCAAGGTCAAATCGAAATCCGTCGACGTGCATTTCCTGGACCCAGTAGCGCAGCGAGTCGGTGACGAGTTGCAGGACGCGAGGATGAGAGAGATTTAGCGTGTTGCCGGTGCCGGTGTCGTTGATGAAGTAGCGTTTTTTGTCAGGAAGAAGACGGTAGTAAGATGCGTTATCGATGCCTTTGAAAGAGATCGTTGGCCCGAGCTGATTTCCTTCAGCTGTATGATTATAGACGACGTCGAGAATGACTTCGATGCCGGCGTCGTGAAATCTAGCAACCATTTCCTTGAATTCGGCAAACGCGAAATCGGGGACAAACGAATAACGACGTGCTGGAGCAAAGAAAGAGATCGTATTATAGCCCCAGTAATTTCTTAAATCCTTGTCGAGCAAGTAATTATCATCGACGAAGGTGTGTATCGGCAGGAGTTCGACAGCGGTGACTCCAAGTCGCCGGAGATGGTCAAGCACCGCGGGTTCAGTAAGGCCGCGAAAGGTACCTCTCAAGTGCTCTGGGACGGAGGGATGCAGCTTGGTGTAGCCGCGAACATGAATCTCATAAATGACCGTCTGCGGCCAAGATGTCCGCGGCGCCCGATCGTCACCCCACGTGAAGGCGGGATCGACAACCCGGCAGCGTGGCATATATGCCGCACTGTCTCGCTCGTCGAAAGTAAGATCATCGCCACTTTCGAGCTTATAACCAAATAAAGCCGGATCCCATTGTAGTTCTCCGCTGACCGTCTTTGCATAGGGGTCCAGCAGCAGTTTGTGGTGGTTGAAATCGAAAGCCTTGGGCGGGCTCGTAAGGTCCGTGCACCCGATAAGCATAGAACGTTCCGGGTCGCGCATCTGGTAGGAGCGCGTGCCAAACCTCGTTGGTATATTCAGGCAACTCGACCCGCTCGATCTCGCCCTTACCTTGGTCATCGAATAGGCACAGCTCAACTTTCGTTGCGTGGGCCGAAAACAACGCGAAGTTTACGCCAAGGCCGGTCCAGGTCGCGCCGCAGGGGAAAGGGGAGCCCTCCTTCAGGCGGCTACGCGTCATGACTTGCGGTGTGGCAAGCCGATTGCCGACATCCAAGTGGCACCTGTTGTTGCTGGCTTCCACTGAGCAACCAATGAGATCGTCAGAAAGTTCCTCTTTGAGCGCGACGCGTCGCAGGCGATCATTTTGTCAGCGCCCTATAACGGGGAACCTTTGCCAACTGAAGCGTTTAGTCATGCCGAGAGGGTCCTGAATACTGACATTGCCTGTGGCGGAAGAAACCTTAAAGCGAAGACGGTGGCGAAGGCTGGCGCAGCTCGCCGCCGCGAGCAGTAAGGCCCGAGTGGCCATGTCGCATTTGAGATAACAATGACCGACGCTGCCCTCTACAAGCTTGCTAAGCGCGCGGGCATCGCTGTTCAATGGCGAGACTTTGCGGGCGGGCGGCATCAGGTCACGGTCGAAACTCTCCGTCGAGTTCTTGACGCGATGGATTTGCCTTGTGCAACTCCAAATGATCTCGAGGAAAGCCTTCGATCGTTTGAATCGCAAGCCATGCCTGCGCTGCTCACGGCCACTATTGGCCGAACGGTGCATCTGCCAGTTGAAGCGCGTCCGCAACACGTGCGGATTCAATTCGAGAGTGGAGACTTCGCCGATGTGCAAGTCGAATCGGAAGGGCACGGCGTATCGCTGCCGCCTTTTCGAGAAATCGGCTATCATCAGATCGAAATCGGAGATGAACGCATCTCGATCGCCGCTGCGCCAGCGCGGTGCAAGACGGTTTCCGACATCGCACCCGGCGAGCGAATCTGGGGCTTGGCCGCGCAGGTCTATGGGCTGCGCTCGGCAGGGGATTGTGGCCTAGGTGATATGGCTGGCGTCGCGGCGCTCGGCCAGGCGGCAGCGAACATGGGCGCCGACGTATTGGCGCTCAGTCCATTGCATGCACTGTTCGCCGCTGATCCGAGCCATTTTAGCCCGTATTCGCCATCGAGCCGTACGTTTTATAATCCACTCCACGCGGATGTTGCTTCCATTTTCGATGAGTCTTGGGCGGCCAAGCCAGGGGGTGACGCAGACGACGGAGCTCTTGGTGGCCACCTCATCGATTGGCCGCGATCGAGCCAAAAAAAGCGAGCAATGCTCCGACGGTTGTTCGATTCATTTGATCGAGGCTCGATCGATGTCGCAGCACCGTTGAAAGAAGAGTTTGAGCGATTTCGGATTGAGCGCGGGGCGCTCCTTATTGAACACGCCCTGTTTGAAGCCTTGCACGCCGCCCGCCTGCACGCTGGCGACGATTGGAATTGGCAGAGCTGGCCAACGCAATGGCGCGATCCGCAGAGCAGGGCTGTGCGCGACTTTGCTACCACAAACCAGCGTGAGATCATTTTTCATTCTTTCTTGCAATGGATTGCTGACCGTTCTTTAGGGGAGGCACAAAAGAAAGTGACCCAAGCCGGCATGCGCGTCGGCCTTCTGGCTGATTTCGCCGTCGGCACGGATCCGGCTGGCAGCGCCGTCTGGAGCAGACAGAAAGATGTGCTAGTCGGCCTTCAAATCGGTGCTCCTCCGGATTTGTTGAATGCGAATGGACAAAATTGGGGACTAACGACGTTTTCGCCGCGCGCCCTTGCCCTCAATGGCTATGGCCCGTTTCTCGCCTCTTTGCGCGCCTGCCTGCGACATGCGGGCGGCGTGCGCATCGATCATGCCATGGGATTGATGCGTCTTTGGGTGGTTCCCGACGGTGCGGAAGCCAGCGAGGGAGCCTATCTCTCGTATCCGCTCGAAGATCTCTTGCGCTTGATCGCGCTGGAGTCCGTGAGTCGCAAGGCCATTGTCATCGGCGAGGACCTCGGTACGGTTCCGACCGGATTTCGCGAGCGTTTAACGGCGGCAGGCATCTATGGCATGAGTGTGCTGTGGTTTGAACGAACGCGCAAAGGCTTTGCGCCGCCGCGGAGCTGGCCCACGAATGTTGCCGCCATGACGTCCACCCACGACCTGCCGACCGTTACGGGTTGGTGGCGCGAACAAGACCTTAGAGTGCGCAATGAGACGGGCCGACTTCCCGATCCGGCAGGTGAAAGGAAAGCTCGGCATAAGGACCGCGATGCACTTTGGCGGGCATTCCGGGTTGCTAAAGTCGCGGACGGAGAGTTGCCACCTTCGGAGAATGCCGCGGTCGTTGCTAATGCCGCGGTTGATTTTCTGGCACGCACGCGGTCCCAACTCACTCTGCTTCCACTTGAAGATGCGCTTGGCCTAACTGACCAGCCCAACCTGCCCGGCACCATCGACGAGCACCCCAATTGGCGTCGCCGATACATTGCCCCTGCGGCTAAGTTGCTCGACGAACCCAGCGTTCAACAACGATTGAGGCCGTTGGCGGAGCGCAAAGCGCGATGACGTTGCCTCGAGCCACGATGCGGCTCCAGCTCCATAAAGCGTTCACACTGGACGATGCACGCACCATCGTGCCCTATATGGCGGCGCTTGGAATTTCCCATCTTTATCTGTCGCCTATCCTGACAGCGCGGCCGGGCTCGTCCCATGGCTATGACGTCGTTGACCCTGGGCGGATTAATCCGGAACTCGGCGGCGAGGACGCGCTGCGCCGGCTCGTGGCTGAACTTCGGCGTCATCAACTGGGAATCATCCTCGACATCGTTCCGAACCACATGGCGATCGGGCGTCACAATCCGTGGTGGATGGATGTCCTGGCACGCGGCGCCAAAAGCCCGTTTGCTAAGTATTTTGACATCGATTGGAAGCCGACGAACCCATCATTGCATGGCAAGGTCGCCCTTCCTATTCTTGGCCGGCCCTATGGCGAAGCGCTTGCAGCCGGCGAAATTTCCCTCAGCCAGGAAGCCGGGCGATCATTCGTTCGCTATTTTGATCATGTGCTACCGCTCACAAAAGACCCACTTGCCAAGCGGAATTCCGTCAATTCTGAAGCCGACGGCCGGGCAAGGTTGCATGATTTGCTTGAGGCCCAACACTACCGGGTGATGTGGTGGCGTTCTGCCAACGATGAGATCAACTGGCGGCGATTTTTCGACATCAATGAACTTGCTGCTATCCGGGCCGAAGACGACGCCGTGTTCGACGCGGTTCACGCAACGATTTTTCGGCTCTATGCCGAAGGATTGATCGATGGCTTACGAATCGATCATGTCGATGGCCTCGCACGCCCAGGAGACTATTGCAGACGCGTGCGCGCACGTCTTCACTCTCTCACTGCCGAACGACCACCAGATAGTCCGAACGAACCCGCCTACCTAATCGTTGAGAAAATTCTAGCTTGGGAGGAAACACTTCCAACGGAATGGGCAACGGACGGAACAACCGGCTACGACTTCATGAATGAAGTGAGCGCTTTACAGCATGACCCGGCCGGGGAGAAGCCGCTCAGCGCGCTTTGGCATCGTATCACCGGACGAAGCGCCGACTTTGCGCGCGAAGAAGAGCTGGCGCGCCGACAGATCCTGTCGCGTAGCTTTGGAGCGCAGTTTGACGCGACGGTACGAGCGCTCTACCAGATCGGACAACGTGCTCTTAATACCCGAGACATTTCACGCTCCGCGATTGCCCGGTGTTTAATAGAGGTACTTGCGCACTTTCCCGTTTACAGGACGTATGCTCAAGTCGATAGGGCTTCAGGCGAGGATCATCGGTTTCTAAATCTGGCGGTCGAAGCAGCCGCTTCTACTTGCCTGCCGAGTGACCGGTGGCTATTGGTCATTCTAGAAAGTTGGCTGTCTGGTAAGTCACTGCATCCCGATCTCGACGCACTACAAACCGTCACGTTGACCCGGTTTCAGCAATTAAGCGCGCCTCTCTGCGCCAAAGCTGTCGAAGACACGGCGTTCTACCGCTATGGCCGATTGGTCTCGCGCAATGATGTCGGTTTTGATGCACGGCTTTTCTCATGTTCGGTAGCTGAATTCCACCAGCGGATGGAGGCGCGAGCAAAACAGTATCCTCATGCGATGTTGACCACCGCCACACATGATCACAAGCGCGGTGAAGACGTCCGCGCTCGTGTCGCAGTGCTGAGTGAATTGGCGGATGACTGGTCGCGCTGCGTCGAACGGTGGCTGGATCTCGCCAGTACCCACCGCCGGTCGCTCGGCGGAGTGCTGATGCCGACTAACGGCGATCTTGCAATTCTGTTTCAGACGATTGTCGGCGCTTGGCCGCTCGCTTTGACAATCCACGACATGGATGGTCTCGCTGCCTACCGGCATCGCCTTGTGGCGTGGCAGGAGAAAGCGCTTCGCGAAGCTAAATTATGCAGCGATTGGTCGGCACCCAACGAAAACTACGAAAGGGCCGCGGCCAGTTTCGTACGCTCACTCCTTTCGGGACCATCCGACCTTTTGGAGGAACTGGCCACATTCGCACAGCGCATTGGTCCGGCAGGAGCGGCCAACGGCTTAGTTCAGACGCTCATCAAGCTCACGGCGCCTGGTATACCTGACGTCTACCAGGGAACTGAATTCTGGGATCTAAGCCTGGTCGACCCCGACAACAGAACGCCGGTCGATTTCGAGTCACGTCTGCACAGTCTAGATGGCGGACCGCCGACCGACTTTGCATCTACCTGGCGCAATGGGCGTATTAAACAATCGATGATCGCGCGCGTACTTGCATTACGCCAGGAGGCGCCCGCGCTTTTCGCGGTTGGAAATTACCTCCCACTCGCGGTGGCCGGCCCGTTAGCCGAAAACATCGTGGCTTTCGCGCGGACCTATCAGTCGTCTTCAGCGATTATAACCGGCATTCGCTGTCCGGCTCATATCCTCGACTCAGAACATGTAATCACGCCGAGCGATGCGCGGTGGGGCGACACACACATCGTTCTGCCGAAATCGCTGTCCAGTCCCACACGATCTTCCGTCTTTCACCGCGGCAAGGTCGTGTCTTGCGACGAAAAGTTAAAAGCCGGGGAGATTTTCGCCGAATTACCGGTGGCGTGTTTGGTTTGACGCCAGGACTACTTTTTAGTGCTTCGCTCCATGTCAAGCCACTTTTCATTTGAAAGTGCTTGAATCAGCTGTCGAGCGGCGGCTCGTAGGTCTCTGGTTTTTCGTGTCCTCAGCGCCTCTGCCAGCAAAGCCCGCGCAAAAGTCCATCGTGGGAGAACAGCCAACTCTCGCGGCACATTTTTGTCGATGAAACCTATCGACTGCTCAACTGTCGCAAGCTCCACCCGAATTCCCGGCGCTCGAACAAAGACATGCTGGGGCAAATCTAAATACTTTGACACCCGATGGGGACCCGGCCGGTTGATCGCTGGTTTATCCGGCTCGATCAGCTCTGTAGGTTTGGGTTCGTCTTCCGTAACTTGCACGGCATAACACCTTGCGGGATTTTTTCAGTGTCTCTTGGCCTGGCGAGCGTAAGACGAATAACTCCGTCTCCTATTTGGCGCGGAGAGTACGCCGGGCGGCGGTGACGCGCAACATCCCCAAAACATCGTCCGCTTCATTTATTGGGCTCTCTAAAAGAGTCATCTCACTCGCGTCGTGGCCAATCGGCACGGCGTACTCAAACATGTGCCGACGCCCACGTCTCGGTTACCCGCTCGGCAAGCTCTACCAAACCTGCTAGCGGCACGCCGATCCACGATGGCCGATTGGCGGCTTCGTAACTGATTTCATAAGCCGCTTTTTCAATCAAGAAAAGGTCCAATAATGCGCGCTCGGCCCTGCCAAGCTGAGTGCCGTTGGCATCGCGATAAGCATCCAGAAATAGGTTAGAAGACCGTGTTTTAAACTCGGCAAGAAGGCGCTCATGCTGTTTTTCGCCAACTGGCTCGGTAATCGAGGTATCTCGGTTAATCATCGTAGCGGCAGCGTAGTCGATGGATCGTAACAGGCCAGCGACATCGCGCAGCGGGCTGTTCTTTGCGCGCCGTCGTGCAAGCGATGCCGCGGGCTCGCCTTCGAAGTCGATGATATATGCGTCTCTGCCGGCTACTAGAACCTGCCCGAGATGAAAATCTCCATGAGTGCGGGTCTTGGGCGAGCCGCGCGCGGGTGCCGACAGGTGATCCACGGCAGTCATAATGAGATCGCGCTTATTTAAGAGTTTCTGTGCCCTCGTTTGATCTGATTCACGCTCCCAGGTCTGAACGCCCGATAGCGCCTCGAAGGCCTTGGCTAAACGCTTCTTGGCTACGCCTGCCCAATCGCTCGCGTCGGCAGTGCTGGCAACCTCGGGCGCGAAGTCGGGGTTGGGCGTCTCCGCTGTAAGGCAGGTGTGCATCTCGCCCAGCCGATGCCCAATCGCCGCGATTACATCATCACACTCTTCGAACAGTTTCTCACTCGACGTCGGGATCGAAGCAGCCGAGGCTTGGGCGTCGAGGGCGCGATTGAGGCGATCAATGGTCCAGCTCCAGGCGTCCCCCTCATTCGGAACGAATTGCAGCAAGATCGCCAATGTCGAAGGAGTGCCATCTGCCGTAATGTGGACCACGTCGCCCAGAAGCGGGGGCGCATGCGTAAACCCTTGCGTTGTCAAATAGCGACTCATTTCCGCTTCGGGATGTTGACCGGAAGAAATGCGGCGATAAATTTTCAGCATTGCCGCGTCGTCGATTATCAGCGAACTGTTGGATTGCTCGCCGGACAACCACGTGATGGCGCCCACGTCCGGGCGCACTTCTCGCGCGCGGTCCGTCGATCGAAACTGGATGCAGCCATTGTCGCAAGGAACCGTCTTTTCATCGATAATAGCGCCGAATACTTGGCGGACGAATTCCGGCAGTGCAAAGCCGTCAGTCAAAACACCGGTGCCACGGCCACTGACCCTTGTCAGCGCCAAGCGATTTGTAATGCGCCGGGTGCTCCATTGCCCCACACGATACCGAGCGGCATGAACCAGCAGCTAACGTCGCCGGCCGCTGCGACTTCGATCTCACACAAGACGATGTCGTGCTCCGAACCACCAAAATCGGCGACGTTTGCGATGTGCACATTCTCAATCGCTCGGTCTTTTAACCCAAACCAGCGACACTTCGCCAAGTACGGTGGGAGCGTATCCTCCACCAGCCGCCTGGCAGCGGGCGTAAGGAGGGTTTGCGCAAGACCATTATGGATTTCCATGCTTACAAGGTCGCCTCGCAACATTTTCTACCCGACGGCCAGACGTCGGCCGATGGGGCTTCCGGACGTGCCAACACCGCCAAGTCTCAAAAAATTGGTATCTAGCCTCCTTGTTTGATCCGATTCTACAAAGCGATCACTTGAGCAAAGTTCCGGCGGAATGGCGGTGGCAGCCTGGAAGTCTTATTCGCGCCGCCTTTATGGCCGAAGTTTTGTCGAACGCCGTCGAGGGATTCGCCCAAGCAGCTTCAAGTTCTGACTGATCGGAGTGAACATGATAATTCGCGCTTTGCCGCTCGTCTTAATCGCAATCTCGATCCTGCCGGGAGCTGTGAATGCTCAGGGAACAGTTCGTGGCGCACAAGAAGGCGCTGCCCAAGGCGAGCGCGAAGGAGGACCTATTGGCGCCGTGGTCGGAGGAGCAGTGGGCGCCGTGACGGGCACGATTGGTGGAATACTTGGCGTTGACGATCGTCGGCACTTTCATGATTACGTTGTGCGACAGCACCATCCTTCGTACCATTATAGCGATTTGCGAGTTGGCGCCGTGCTGCCTCCTGACGGGGTGACCTACTATGATATCCCCGGCGAGTACCATGTGCAGGGCTATAGATATGCGTATGTGAATGACCACGCGGTCTTGGTTGATCCGCGGAGTTGTCAAATTGTTGAGATTCTTGACTAGAGACGCTTCCGCGGAATTCCGTTGCGAGGGTAAATTGCGATGGGCGTTGTTAGAGACTGCGACTCGGAAGGGCTGGGTCTCTAGACGGCCGTTTCTGTCCTGCGATCGTCGCTAGGGACTGCTGACGTCAGCAAATAAAACGGCAACTGGTCTAAGCACGGCCGCCCCTTTGGACGCATGCTCGGGAGAACGGCGGCGTCATTTTCCGCCACAAGGTCAGTTCGCCGTTGCGGGCTGCTTGATCGCAATCGCGAGGACGCTCAATTCTCGTCGAATGTCAGCCGCGCGAAAAGCTCTGCAGGCTCGATTAAATTTGGGATGGTCCTCGCCGGCGGCCATAACATCTCCCCAGCAATGATACTAGGCGTCCGCAAAGACTTGCTGCCAAAGTTTGCGATTATTTGCAAGCAAGCTGTAGAGGCTGTCCGCCAGCGAACGTTGACGCCCCTAACATCCCCATCCTCACCAAAGAGCGCGAAGTCCGATTTTAGAAAACCTTGCTTGATAAGGGGCACAATCTTGTCGTGGCGAATTTGGAGGAGCGTGCCAGTGAGGTCTCTAAACTCAACACTGGCAGGTGCCTTCTTCGATCCACTCCCAGTTCAGCTTAGAGGCCGCGAAGGTTCGCTCGTCGCAGGGATCGGGGATTTTGTCTCGCAATTGCGGAGTTGAGAAAGCTGTGAAATTTGCAAATTCCTCGCGGCGCCCCTCCCGCGTAAGCTTGGCGGCTTCTCCGGTCCAGTCCGCAAAAAACAGGAACGGCGTTTCGGCAGCAGCTTCTTCGCCCATGAACAATAGTGGAACGTGCGGGCTCAGAAGAAGAAGAGCCATGGCCTGCTTTACTTTTTCAGGACTGATCAGCTGAGTGAGCCGCTCGCCGAGAGCGCGGTTGCCGACTTGGTCGTGGTTCTGGGCAAAGAAAATCGTTGCTTCCGGTGGTAAATGTGCGCTTGGCTCACCTCGTGGTTGGCCGCTGAGCAAGAAACTTTCTCCCTGATAGGCAAATCCTTCGGTTAGCGACCGCGCCAGATGTTCGAGAGGCTTATCGGCGAAAGCCGCATAATATCCCTCCTTCTCGCCCGTCAGCAGCACGTGCAGTGCGTTATGAAAATCGTCGCCCCATTGAGCGTTGTAGAGATTGATTTGGCCCCCGAGGCGCTCAAGCAAGCTTGCTTGGTTAGCTTCGTTCTCCACCATTAAATGGACTTGCCGATCGGGAAGTCTTTCCCGGATTGTCTCGGCAAGTTCGATCAAGAAGTGGCGTTCCGAGTTATCTTTCAGTGCGTGAACCGCATCGAAACGAAGGCCATCGAAACCGTAGTCGCGTAGCCACATAAGCGCGTTTTCAATGAGAAAATCGCGAACGAACGCACCGTCCTCGCCTTCGAGATTGACCGCCGGTCCCCAGCCAGTGGTATGGTGATCCGTGAAGAAGTTCTTGGCGTAGCTGTGAAGGAAATTGCAATGCGGGCCGAAGTGGTTGTAGACCACATCGAGGTAGACCAGCATGTCGAGCTCGTGTGCTGCGCGTAATAGACCCTGGAGTTCCTCCGGCCGGCCGTAACGGGCGTTTGGCGCGTTGAGAAGCACTCCGTCATATCCCCAGTTATAGCGTCCAGGAACGTCATTGAGCGGCATCAGTTCGATGGCCGTAATTCCGAGGTCCCGCAGATAGGGAAGTCGCTCCTCGACGCCGGCATAGGTGCCTGCTTCCGAGAAGGTCCCGACGTGAAGCTCGTAAATTACAGCTTCAGCCCAAGGTCGATTTACAAAGGTGGCCCGTCCGCGGAGAGTTGCCCTTTCAATGACCTCGCTTGGCTCGCTCACGTCCTCGGGCTGAAAAAGAGATGCCGGGTCAGGAACAACAAGGTCGCCGTTGATCCGGAACTGATAGCGCGAGCCTTGCTGAGCCGTCGTACTGAGATGGCGGTGCCAACCAAACTCATCGCGTGTCATGACCTGCGGCGGCTGACCGATTTCGAGCAGTTCAACAACGCGAGCGCTCGGCGCCCATAAGTCGAATATAACACCCTCTGTCACGATCTTTGGACCGTGCTCTCGTTTTGGCGGATGGGCCATCCGTGAAGCTACCTTTGCGTCTGCATGCTACGGCAGGATGCTCCCGTCGCTTCCGATAGCATTCGAAGGCATCCTCGGGGTGAAAAAAGCGTGACCGTAACCTTTGTTTTCGTTATTTTTGAAGCAGGAGTCTTCTACCGCGTGGGCATCACGCGATTTGTCAACTCAAACTGTCGAGTTGCGTTGAGAGACGTCATCGGCGTGCCGAAAAACCGGGCGAACTCATGACGCACGATTTGTAAAACGAGCGTTTCCCAAGCCGGTACCGATCGTCAAAATGCCCCATCGCGAAACGTCGTGCATGAAAGGGATTTCACTCAGCCCTTGAACGACCGCATCGTTGTGCAACACGACGGAGGTTTCATGTTCGCGAATGGTCGGAATCATCTCATGGAGGACGGCTGGCAGATTAAACCTGCTGCTCTCCCAGTTTCCCGGCAAATTTTGCGCCCCGCGGTCGATAGATCCATCGTGCTCGATCACACCGGGGCAGCCAATCCCGATAAAGGGTGCAAGTTTCAATCGCCGCTTGCCCGCCGCGTTAATAAGCCCTTTCAACATCGAGCCCAGTTGATCGACAGCATGCTCGCGTCTCACATCATCTTCGTCGCCGTGTCGCCATAATGAATATTTCCAGACTTTCGCTTTTGCTAGCGTGCTGGCTTTCTTCAAATTGAGTTGAACGACACCAGCGCGTATATTGGTCCCCCCGATATCGGCCGCGAGCACGGCATCGAAGGCCTTGAACATCCAGACGGGCGCTAAATGAACGGCGCCAAGGAGCCCGGCCTCGTCAGGATGATTACGGATTGGAACAAGCTGCACGTCGATTTTTTGCTGTTTCAGAATTATCGTCGTTCGGCCGATGACAAGCTCGCCGATGCGACTGTCGCGAAAGCCTCCGCCGATGACAATGCGCTCAGTATCCTTCCACTCCTTCAATTTGAGGTAGCGCTGGATGATCAACGCAAATTCTTGCGAAAAATCCTCGATCGCCGCGTGAATAATGCCGGCCGCCTCCGGTTCGCCCCGAAGCAGCAATCCGTCTAATTCACCCTTGCTCAATTCCTCGCTGTCTTCCTCGCCGAGCGGATCGTCACCGGACTTCCGTAAGGTCCTTCTAATCTGGTTTATCATAGTGCGAAAGGCGCCCTTGCTCACGCGATCGCCGATAAATCCTTCATTGTCCTTGAGCTCAACGTTGTAGCTATCGACTTCGACGGCGGGCAAAAGATTGGAACCGTGCGCTGCGACAGCCGGCGCGCGAGGACTATCTGACATTTAGGAACTCCGACCTCGGGAAGTACTAAGCCACTTGGAGCTTATCGGACCGAAGTCAAAGATAACCGTTCCTGGGCCGGTCGCAAAGGCCTTGGTCCTCCAAGCTTTTTAGGATAGATGCCAATAAATCGTCCGCCCGCGATGGTGTCGTTTGACAAAGCGTGCGGATGACAAAGCGTGCGGAATATTTCCCGATTAAAGGGGGTAATCTTTTTCCATTCTCAGTCTGCCCCATTCAAGCGTACCGTCGCACATGTCCGATTTGACTGCTTCGCGCTGTCGCGGGGAAACCACATCGCTAATTCGGTTTAATCGATCACTGTTAAAGAAACACCCTCGATAGGGCCTGACAAGCCATGAACCAGCGCTAACCAACGCTCCGACGTCCACCAGAGGCACACGGGCAAGAAGACGCCGCTGCCTCAGGTGTTCCTGTCAGGAATTGATAGAAAAGCCCCGCAGGAACTCGCGGGGCTTTTACGGAGGAGCGCTGAATTGACACTTCCCGTCAGCAGGATTTTTAGCAATCGCTTCGAGTGACAGTACGACTGTCGCCAGTTTCGGTATTGGTTTTGGTCTTGCTTTGGGTGGTGCAGCCCTGACCCCCACCGATTTGGACGCCCACGACGCCAGGAACGCCCACAGTGACGCCGGGGGCCGGGTCAGTGGTCGTTGTCGTTGTCGTACTTTTCGTTGTTACCTCTTCGGCCATCGCCGATCCTGCATAGATTCCCACTCCGATTAAAGCGGCCGCCAAGAACTTCGTGGTTTTCATAGGATCTGTCCTCTGCTCACTACCTACTTCACAAAACCACGTTTGAACACTGTAGTTCCCAAGCAGCCGGCGAAAGCCGGGACGCGGTAAACAAAAGGCACCAGTCGGTCCACTATCGGTTCCTCAGTGCGTTAATGGCTAACAGGGGTCGAACCACATCGTGATCGATGCCAGAAGGGTTCGAAGGTCGGTTCGCGGCGGTTGAAACCGAATTTACGTCGGAGCCTAGAATCAAGCGCGTCTTTGGCACAAGCCTCAGAGCGGCGTTCTTGTTCATTGCTTATGCGCGCTGATCGGTCTCGGGCAACTTCACCGTAACCACGGCAAATCCGACACGCCGTGGCTGAGCTTCCACCAAGCTTGCAGGCCAACTATATTTGGAACGAACAGCCCCCGCGCTCCCTCCTTGAAGAGGCCCTTGATCGTCTTTCTTCTGCTCCTCTTTCTGCCGCTGGCCGCATCCGCCGTCCGCTATCTCTATCTCGGGGATGGCCGCGGAAACTGGCAGACCGCGGACAGGTCGAGCGCTGGCCTGCTACCCCTCGCGTCGTCCCATCCCGACGCCCTGATTCAAGTCTTCGCTGCTCGCACTGTGAGATGGCGCAGCATTTTCGCGGTCCACACTTGGATCGTGGTGAAAGAGAAGGGCGCGACCAGCTACAGCCGGTATGACTACACTGCGTGGGGCAACCTATACGGACCAATGGTTTCGCTCCGGACGGTCGATGGTTCGGAGCGATGCCCGAGACTGTAGTGGCGGTTGACGGCGAGCGGGCGGAGGCGCTCATTCCGAGGATCCGTTACGTCATCGAAAATTACAGATTTCGATCGTACGGTGACTATAGTGCCTGGCCGGGGCCCAACTCGAACACGTTCGTTCGCGCCGCCCTGGATTCCGTTCCAGAGCTCCGGGCAGTTCTGCCGCCGACCGCCATCGGCAAGGATTTTCCCTACGACGGTCGCTGGATCGGTGTGACTTCGTCCAAGATGGGCTTTTACGTCTCGCTTGGCGGCTACGTCGGTCTCACGGTTGGTTGGGTTGAAGGCTTCGAACTCAACTTCTTTGGCGCCGTTATCGGATTCGACGTGCGCCGACCTGCGCTGAAGCTCCCTGGTCTTGGACGCTTCGGTGTTGCCGCTCGCCCATAGGTCTGACGTTCGCATGGAGACCGGACTTTAGCGAACGAAGCCGCCCGCCGCGGCGTCAGCAAGTGCGTCGCGGTCAAGCGTTTGATCGTGATTATAGACGTCGTCGCGAAAATTCACCGCGCCATCGCGCGATACCCATCCAGTAAGATACACCCAAGCAACCGGTATTCGATGTTGCAGATCGACAGCTCTGTAATGTCCGGCGGCGATTCCCGCATCGATGGCAGCGCGATCCCAGCCCGGAGTATCTTCTAAGATCCACGCCGCGAGATCACGGACATTATCGACCCGTGTGCAGCCGTGCGAGTCGAAACGATAATCGTCGGCAAATAAGTCTCTTGCGGGCGTATCGTGCATGTACACGGAATACGGATTGGGCATGTCGATCTTCACCCTACCGAGCGCGTTGGAGGCACCAGGGTCCTGACGGATCGTAAAGTTCGGCGAGCGGTCCGATAGCCAATCGATCGATCGCGGACTAATCTCCTCGTCCCGCGATCCTATTACCCGCATGTGCATCCGATTTAGATAACTCGGATCTCGCCGCATGTGCCGGATAATCTCGTTCCTGGTGATCGACAGCGGTACCGTCCAGGTGGGATTGAGATCGACAGCAGTGATATAAGCGCTCAGTGTAGGCGACGGCTTGTCGACCTTGCCAACGATGACCCGGTAACGCCTTTCCACCCTGTCGTTTGCGACCGCCTCGACAAACGCCGCCGGGATGTTCACGACCACATAGCGCTCGGCAAACACGAAATCCATGCCGAGCAGACGTTCCAGTGATGCGTCCAGTTGTTTTATACGCGTTGCGACCGGCACATTTAAGGCGTGTAACGTTTGTGGGTCTACAATGCCAGTCGCATTTAGTCCGTGACGCAACTGAAAGTGCTTGACCGCGTCCACAAGCGCGGCGTCATAGGCGTCGCCTGCTTCGAATTGGGGAGCAAGATCGTCAGATATGACAAGTCTTTTACGAAGCAACGCCACTGCCGGCCCGGCCACTTTTGATGCAAGATTGGTGTTCACGGGTATAGCCGGCCAACCGCCGCGCACCTGGATTGCGGCGTAAGCGAGCAGCGTCTCCTTGATGCGCTGATAAGTGCCTTCGTCAAATACTGGAGTCGCCGACATTGCCAGAGTAGCTGCCGAACGGGCTTCGGGTGTGGATAACGCAGACGGCGCTCGCCGCTGCTTACCGTCCATGCGCACAGAATGGTCGCCAATCCGCGAATGGTTTGCCGGAGTTGGAGCGGAAGCCCGCGATATCAGCTGTCCGATAGTATCACCCTGCTGTGCAACCGAGGCACTCATCAAAGGGATCGCGGCTAATCCTCCAAGGACGATCGCTTTCACTGTCACCTCCGGGCGAGAGAGGGCAATCCAAGTTCGACGCTTTTTAAAGAGCGTGCGAGCAATTCGGTGGGAGATCTTGCGAAAAGTAGAGTCTTAATCAGTGCCTGACCAACCCCTTTGATGACGCTTGTTCCATATGCAGACGCAAAAATGAGCGGAAACAAAGAAGGGCGGGCATCTGCAACTGCCGAAAGGATCTGCGGGCTTCCGGCAAGGATCAGCACCGACGACACTAAGGTCATGGCTTAGCTCCCGGACTAGTCGTTTGGCTGATAAAGAGCTAATTTGAATTAAAGTTTCGAGGAGCCAGATTTTTGGTAAACGGAAGCTTACTAAACATGGTCAGTATTCAATCGAGATAGTCACTTAATGTACAGGACGCTGGAGAACAAAAACCTAATTATGCACTAGGGGCGACGGCCTTATTTTTTTCGGGCAGACCATCTTTGGCCGTCAGAGCCTCCAGCGAAGTGAACGTAGTTGGCGCGCAACTACGCGGCCTGATGACTTGTCAGCCCGGGGTCAGTGACTGAGACGGTAGACACTTCTACGCGGTTGCGGCCGGCTGCCTTAGCGCGATAGAGCGCCACGTCAGCCGCCTTTAAAAGCTCGTCAAGGTCAGTCGTGTCCGGGCTAAGAGATGCGATGCCGACGCTGACCGTCAAACGAATCGTCTGTTCCTCAATAGCGTAAGAAGCGATTTCGAACGCGTTACGCACCCGCTCTGCCAGGCAAATAGCCTCGGATGCCGAGTGCGGCAGCAATGTTACAAACTCTTCGCCACCGATCCTGGCAAATAGGTCATGGGGACGCAACTGCGCAGATGCCAATCGACAGAATGCGACGAGGACCTTATCGCCGATTGCGTGCCCGAATTGGTCATTGATGCGTTTGAACTGGTCGAGGTCGAACATGACAAGGACGAGAGGCTGATTTCCAAAGCGTACGCGCATTAAAAGCCGCTCGCCGATCTCAAAAAACCCGCGGCGGTTTGTAACGCCAGTCAGAGGGTCGATCAGTGACGCTCTTCGGAAACTTGCGGCAATTCGATCCTTAGCCAGTCCGCCGAATAGATAGGCCGTGGAAATACAGACAAACGCACTTTCAAAAACCGCGAAGGTGAGCAAATCCAGATCCGAGGGCCCAGAAGGATCAGGATGGGTTAATGCTCCCACGAGCGGAATGTGTACTGGGATTGCGGCGGCATGCATTAGGAGCAACGCGATGATCGGCCAGCGCCATACCTGGTCGCCACGTCCACGCCAGAGCTCGAAGGCCACCAGCAAAGTATAGGCAACGCCGATGGTTGCCATCACAATTGCGCGCGCCTCTTGCCGGTAATAGATGGGCCCGATCAAGCAAGCGATGAGCCAGAGCGCGACACCAATCAATGCTAGGAGAATTGAGACGCTTCTGTTGTCGAACTTTCGCGCGCCGCTCACCACAGGACCCCATAAGAGGTGGCCAGAAGGGCGTTGCCGACAACGATTGACCAGAAATCTGCAATCGCGCCGCGGCAGACGATGATCAGCGTCGTCGCGATGGCGGCAGTGATGAAGCCCGATCCCCATAGGCCCAGGGCGACTACCCTTCGATGCTGAAGCCACGAGAATAGCAGCAGGCATCCGGAAAGAGCACCCGACCCTCGGTCGAACACGGAGAAGGACCCCGATGATTGGGTGTCAGGTAACGACGCGATGACCGGCGCTCAAGCTTCGTATCTTAAGACGCTGAGCGAGCAGACCCACGAGCCGGAAGCATTTGACGACGCTCTGACCAAAGCCGAAGCGTCGAAGCGCACCTATGCACTCAAGGAACGTGTAAAGCTTCCTCGAGGCTGGCGGAGTGAACCAATATGGTTAGACGTGCAGTATAAACTTCTTCATGAGAATTCCGGGCCGCGAACCTTTGCTGCCATACTGTCGACTGACGAAGAAGTGCTTTCGAGCCCGGGCGAGTGCGTCGCACTAATCAAGCCCACGGCGCGATGAGTGCCTTATCGAGAGGAAGAAGGTAGAAGGCGAAAGACTTTAAAAAGGTGAGCCAGCTTTGGCCGAGGAACCGGCGCCGGGGCGCAGGCTCGAAACGCCAGAGCAGGCAGCCGAGGGGAATTTGAGAACTTCATGGTAGATTCTCTAGTGAGAGAGCTCTACGCCAGTCCGAACGGCGACACGTGGGCGCTCGCCCGAAGCGGGAGGGGCGAGCTTGTGGTACGTCATCATGCGAACCGGGCGTCTGGAGGGATCGTGTCGGATATTGCTGTCGACGTTTTCCTTTCGCACGGAGGGCAGGGGCCGGAGTACCAGGCACTTTCGGCAGCGCTCGCGGAGCTGGATCTGTCAGGCGAAAATTCTGACGTCGATAAGGCTGACGCAGAAAAAACCGACCAGATCGATCGGGCCCGAGGCGAAACCTTGCGGCAAGCCCTCGCGGTGCATTTGCACGATAAGCACGAACGCACTGTCCAGTCAGTCCAAGCTAACGCGATGCCAGAGCCGGATAGTCTTGGTGGTTGAAAAACGCAAGCCTCAAAAAAATACGCGAACGTTCAGCGCGCTTATTTTCTTGGCGGCTCATTCCCGACCCGCCGGGCAACATGATGACAAATATGGCGCTTCGTTGTAGGAGTTTTTCGGCCTGTGCAGCCCCAAATTCCGCGCAGCCCCGCCGACGAGATCGGTCACTGGGATCCCGTTCAGTGGGCCGAGCCTTTCCGGCGTATATCGCTTTGTATGTTGGCGAGCGTCGTTTCCATTTCCCGGAGAAGCCGACGGGCCTCGGCGAGGACGTTGGACGGCCCTTCTCGCTCGAGCTTGCCAATAAATTCCTTATGCCGCTCGATCCGTAGGCGTTGATCGAGGAGGTGCTTTCGCCCGACGGCGATTTTGTCCTTTGGCATAGGCATGGCGTTGTACTTAGGGCTCGGTCCGCGACCCGCAAGACTTCAACGGTGAGGCGATACGCGTTACGAGAAACTTACGCTAATCAATACAATCGATATGTGACGAGCAGCGCGTAATAGACAAATTTCGGCCACATCGATCGACCGGCGCGGCGTGGCTCTTACCTGCATGACCTCCGCCAGCGAACCGCCCGAGAGCTCGACCCCATATCCCGGACGGGCGGGCTTTCGGACGATCCGACTCCCCATGAACCCTACCGTCCTCATCCGAGAACTTCCTTGATGCCAGCGGGAACATGCGCTCGGCCGGCCGTGTTGCTATCAGTTAACACAACGCTAGAGAGGAATCATGAGTGATATTGACCGGGTTTGGGAATTGATGAAGAAAATTGGCACCTGCATGCTGGCCTCTTGGGATGGCCGCGAGCTGCAGGCTCGTCCTATGCGTGCTTATGTGCGCCCCGACGACGGTGCTGTATTCTTCCTTGCCGATGCTCGACATCATAAAGATGAAGATATCAGGAGTTATAGCAAAGTCTGTCTCGCCTTCTCTGATACCAGCGCCCAGTATTACGTCTCGATTAGTGGCGACGCGGAAGTTGTGGACGACCGAAGCATGATCCGCCAGCTTTGGGATATCCCGGCAAAGGCGTGGTGGAGTTCTGCGGACGATCCGAATATCCGTTTGCTGAAGGTGGTCCCGGTCGATGCTCAATATTGGGACTCGCCGGGGGCGACTGTCGCCTACGTCAAGATGGCAGTCGCTGCGCTTTCGGGCTCCAGACCCGGCATGGGTGAAAACCGAAAAGTGACGATGTGATGCGAAAAAACAAAGCATTGTTGGTTCTGTTGGCACCGATGGCGGTGATACTGATCGTCACTTTTGCGGCGGGCAATGTGTTCGCGGTGGATGACAAGGCGTGTTCTCAGCAGGAGCGCGCCAACGCAACATTAAGCGAAAAGCTGGACCAAACGGCCGGCGTGATCTGCCCACCGGACGTTGACCCTGCCATCAAGGCACCGACTCCCGACGCCGGCAAAATGCCGATTATTCCGCCGCCTGGCAGTCCGGGCGGCGGTCAGGGCATCCAGCCTAAGTGACCTCGCGATAATGAGACAATTCGGGCAATTTCTCCGAGAAAAGTGCGAGCGTCGCGCCTGCAAAATAAAGCGACAGAGTGGGAATTGCGGGACTGTCATGAATGAGATGAACCCTGGGGAGCGCCCCCCGGCTTCTCCGCCTAACGATGGGTGGGTCCTTTGATGGCACATTGGGAAGCAACGCCGAGCAAGATCAACCGGTCCGATGGCTAGGCTAAATTCAGGCCATTCAGCCCGCTATCCGGTTGTCTCGCGCTTGTGAGGTCAACACTGCAATCCGATACGCCCCGATCACGACGGGGCATAACAATTTTTCCGGATACTGTATGCCTGCGCAGGCTTTATTAATTTCTACTGCAGCTGCTCCATCGTACATTGTTTGGGCTTTTTATCAGGTCGCCAGCGAAGAATGGTTGTGCCGTGACGAAACCGACCCTCGCTGACATGATCGTAAGACACTTCAACCACAAATTTCGGTTTCAGAGCCACCCATTCAGTTGAGCGTTTAGTTGACCAACGACTCGGCCCACCCGGTGCGTTTCCAGTGAAACTCCGTTCTGTAACGATGGCTTCAAGTTTCGCCGTAAGCGCAGCTTTTTCGGCGGCTCTTAAACCCGACGTGAAACCGACATGATGCAAAAGATGCTTACTGTCATAGAGACCGAGCAAAAGAGAGCCAACAACCTTTCGCCCAGCAGCAGGCCGTTCCGCGTATCGGAAGCCGCCAACCACGCAGTCGGCCGTTCGCCGATGCTTGATTTTCTGCATGCCATCGCGGTTTCCGGCTTGATAAGGTAAGTCCCGCCGCTTGGCGATGACACCGTCGCGGCCGTCACCGGATGACCGCAGCCAACGTTTAAGCCTCTTGCAATTTAAGTGTCGCCGGCGAGAGGGCGAATACGGTCTTTTCAAAGCAGCTCTTCGCAAAATCCTCAAGTTTGGCCCGTCGTTCGGAAAGATGCTCGCGTGTGAAATCGTGTCGGCCGCGCCGTAAAAGGTCGAACGCCATAAAGCAAGCCGGGGTTTGGCCCGAAAGCGACTTTATGCGCGACTTTGCCGGATGGATGCGTTGCAGTAAGGCGTCGAAGGAAAAGGATTTGCCCCGTGGGATCAAAAGCTCTCCGTCGAGAACAAAATGACCCTCCGCAATGTTGCGGGCCGCCTCTGCCACTTCGGGGAAGTATCGCTTTAGGTCTTGGCCGGACTTCGAGGTCATCGCTAGATCTTTTCCGACGCGCGAGAGAATGCAGCGAAACCCATCCCATTTCGGCTCATATTGCCATTGTGAACCAGCCGGAATTTCGCT
Organism: uncultured Alphaproteobacteria bacterium; assembly: GCA_963818155.1. Taxonomy (GTDB): domain Bacteria; phylum Pseudomonadota; class Alphaproteobacteria; order Rhizobiales; family Xanthobacteraceae; genus BOG-931. Next base: position 129,650 of record CAWFRC010000007.1, on the reverse strand, counting down.
CACCGAGCGGGCTTCCATGGGCGCAGGCGCTCTGCTTCTCATCGCTCATCAAACCCCATCGGTCTCGTCGCCAGAATGCTCGGCGTCAAAAAGCTTACCCTGTCCGACCTAAGTCTAATGCAAATACAATTCGCCGCGCATCAGAGACGCTGACGTAGCGCGGACACGGCGATTTTCGAATCTGAGTATCGGGAACCTTGGGCCGAAATTAAGGGGGCTGCTTGATCTACATCTCCGCCGATTTCGAAGCGGAGCGTCAAAACATATCACCGCTCCGAAAGGTCAATATTGCAAACAGGTCTCTCCTCAAGGGAACTAAGTTCTCACATTGACACTTTCTCACGCGTCCTAGAGTGCGGGAAATCAATCTTTCAGGCCGCACCGCCGTAAACCGGGAGCTATCATGTCCAAAAAAGCCGCCGAGCACCATCGCAAAGCGTCGGAACACCATACGCATGCTGCTCGTCATCACGGGGAAGCAGCCAAGCACCACGAGAGCGGTCATCACGAGAAAGCTGCGCATCATGCACACACTGCCAGCGGGCACGCGAGCCATGCTCGCGAGCACGGTGAGCATGCGAGTAAGGCACATAGCGAGGAGCACGGAACGAAATAAAATTAATGCATCTAGTAACTCGTGATACCGGCGGGCAAGCCGCCGGATTCCCGAGGCGTATGACCGCGCTGTACCGTTACGGGTTCTGCGTGAGGATTGCTGTGTTGAATCCGCCCACATCGGAGTTGTAGCCCGGGGCGAGAAATCGAGCAACCAAAACAGCCTTTACGGTCTAACGTCGTCAATCTAATGGATGCGCTCCGGGCCAGCGTAAAGGCCGAGGCCAGTGCGGTCCGATCAAAAGCCTGTGCTCGGAATGCGGGGCGTCGTACGTCGCGGAAGGCGTCGCGGAGCCGTGGTAGGCACAAGAAGGGAAGCCGATCATCCGGTTCCGGATGGTGGGCCTCGCGCGAGCAACCGGCGACGGACAAAGCTGAAATCGCGCCACCGGATTTTGTTCTCGACGCAAGCGACACACCCTGGCCACGTTTGTTTCGCGGACGAGACCGAGAGAGATAGAATCCAGGGGGGTTAAATGAGAGCTCTCATCTTAATGATCGCGGCGCTGAGCCTCGCGTTGGCAGGTTGTGAGCAGAAGCCAGCGGTCGGACCGCAAGGGCCCCCGGGGCCGCCCGGTCCTCAAGGACAACAAGGGACTGCTGGTCCTGTTGGGTCGAAGGGCGAGCCTGGTCTAAATGGACCGCCCGGTCCTGCAGGACAGAAAGGAGAACCCGGGACACCAAGCCATCAGCTGCGCATAGTTACGGGGCAAAAGACCGTCTCGTGCGATGAGGGCGAGATCTTGGTCTCAATTATCTGCTCCGCCGGTGCGCCAAACGGGGTTACTTGCCCTGACTCTGTCGAGACCAAAGGGCTCTGCCTTCGCAAGTAGCTCTCTCTGCAGGGCTTCATACTCGGCTCGGTGCGCCTAGCATGAACCCGAGCCAGACGCACCATGACCCTCGCTCCATCCTGCGGTTAAAGCTTGATCGTTTCTTGCCGAACGATCAGCAATGACTGCACCGCCTCAGCGCTTTATTTTGCCGCGGTACCTTTCGGCGGTGCTGCCCCGCCACTGGGCGGCATTTGCCGATCCTCGGCAAGCGATCACGATCAGGATGCCGAGCAGCAACAGAAGCCCTTTCTTCCAATTCGCTCTGTCCTCCGCGACTTGAGGTCTCGATCGCTCTTGAGATTTTGCGTTATCCTTGATTGACTGATCGGGAAGTGGGCCTTAGCGCACAGTTATCTCCCTGAAACGTTTCGATCCAGGATAACACTGGATTACCACTATGTTCGATGGCCATCGCGTTCAAGCGGAGGAGTGCTCGGCATTGCCTCACCGGGGCCTCATAGCTGAAAGTAAATGTATGCTTCCGCCGAATCAGCTTACCAACTTCTCGGGAATGCACGACTTATCATTTGATAAATTTGCGAGACATTTGTTTCTGCACGCCATCGGAACGAATTGAATGAGCGTTTGGTTGCTCCGATGAAACATCGGAGCCTTCAAAAATGTACCATCACGTCAAAAAGCTTATGTACACAGTGCGCGTGGACGAACCGGATCCCCAGTTCGGAAACATGTTGCTGGAACAATTCGGCGGCGCGAACGGCGAACTCGCCGCTGCGATGCAGTACTCCATCCAGGGCCTTAACTGCGAGGATCCTGCCCGCAAAGACCTGCTGATGGATATCGGCACTGAAGAGCTGAGCCACCTCGAGGTGGTGGGGACGCTGGCCCGATTGCATCTAAAACCGCTGAAGTCCGTACGTGAGGCGGCAGAGGCTGACCCATTGATCGCGATCGCGGGCGGCGGCGGCGTAAACTTGTTCAATTCCCAGGGTAATGCTTGGACAGCCGATTACCTCAAAATTACGGGCGAACTTGATGTCGATCTTCGCAGCAACATCGCCGCGGAAGCACGCGCGAAAATCGTCTATGAGCGGCTGATAAATTTCTGCCGCGACGCCGGCACGAAAGACGCCTTGCAGTTTTTAATGACCCGCGAAATCACCCACATGCGGGCTTTTACGATCGCGCTGGAAAGCATGGGTAAGCCTCGATTTACGATCGGCAAAATCGCCCCGACGCCGAAGTTGGTCGACCAGTTTTTCAATGACTCCACAGGCGAGGGCGAGTACGGGGAAGTCGATACCCGCGGGCCCTGGAATGAAGGCGACAGTTGGGAATTCGTCGAATCCCCCGCCCTCGCTGCGGGGCTTAACGGCGGGGTTCCAGGTGAAGAGGGCATTCATGCGCAAAGCTCCGGGAATAGCGGCGAAGGAATTGCGGAACTTCTCGCCGAACAGCTTCGGGACATTCTGCATGCTGAAAAGCAACTGACAAAAGCCCTTCCCAAGATGATGAAAGCCGCCCGCTCCACGCAGCTGCAGCGGCTGCTCGAAACGCATCTGGCTGAAACCGAGACTCAAGCGGAGCGCCTCACGGAATGCCTGCAGATGCTGGGCGCGCCGGCGAGGGCGAAGGCCTGCAAGGGCATGGCCGGATTGATCGAAGAGGGTGAGGAAGTGATGGCGGAGAGCAAAGAGCAGGATGATGCCGCCGCCGATCTCGCCCTGATCGGGGCCGCCCAACGCGTGGAACATTACGAAATTGCTGCCTATACGACGGTCCGCAATCTCGCGATGCAGATGCAGAACCCCGATCTTGTCCAGCTCCTGACGCTCTCGTTGGGCGAGGAGCAAAACGCCTCGCAACTTCTCGACCAGGTCGCGCAGCCCCTCCTGTCGCTCGCGAGGATGCCGGCAGCCGTAGAGTAAGCAGCAAGGGCGTGGCCGCCTTCTCACGGGGCCGTTCGGCTGCATGCCAACCTGAAGGCAGAGGGGCGGGCTAAACGACGCGAGGGCGAATGTCGCCCGCACCTGCAATAATGATCTTTTTCTTCGCGCCCCGAGAACCCGGAGGGTCGGGACGTTTTTGAAGCTATAAGAGGTCGCCCCGCGAACCTTTCGCGCAGCAAGGAGAAAGGGAGGCTAGCCAACGAAACATGTCCCTGAGCGATATTATCCTCAAGAAGCGCAAGCATTCGAAACTCGACGCCGCCGACAGGGAGGCGCTGCGCAAGTTGAGCTTCCGGACGCGAGAACTTCTGCCGGGCGAGGACTTCATTCGTCAGGGCGACAAGCCGAAGGCGTCGGCATGTCCTGGAGGGTGTTGTTGCGCGTTACCACACCTTGAGCAATGGGCGTCGGCAGTATCTTTCCGTTCACTTTCGGGGCGACTGGCCAGATGCTCAAGGCCTGTTTCTTGAACGTATGGACCACTCCGTCTGCGCCATGCGAAACGCTGTGTTATGCGCAATCCCCGCATGCGGAGCTGATCGAGGTCTTCCACCACAGGCCCGTCGTCGCTTTTGCCGTGTGGCGAGAAACATTGATCGATGCGGCGATTTTCCGCGAGGCGATTACAAATAACAGAGGCCGGCCCGGCCCCGCCCGCCTGGCTCATTTATTCTCGGAGTTCTATTACCGCATGCGGCTGGTGGGGCTGGCCAGGAAGGGCTCATGCGACCTGCCTTTTTCGCAGACGCAGCTTGGCGAATTGCTAGGTATGTCAATGATTTCGACCCAACGCCATCTCGCGGCCCTGCGCGCCAAGGGCGCGGTCGATTTTGCTTATGGCCGCCTGACCGTACACGACCCGAAATTGCTCGCAGCCCAAGGTGACTTCGATCCCCTGTACCTTCACGGCCATCTTCAGACCGCCCGTTAGTGTGCGACGCAAAAATCCGCCTCCCGTTTTTATCAAATGATGCAATGCCATCGGTTGATTTGGCTCATGTTGCGTGCATTTCCGACGGCTCACGTTTCGCTGCCCACATCGCTGTGCGCTCGATGATGACACGCGGAACGAGGAGCGGCCGGCAGATTTATGATGTTTGCATGGCGACGCCGTGCGGACATGGCGAATTGAATTTCAACCAACCATAGGAGCGTAAAATGGCTAAGCAAAAGGACCTGCGTGAACTTTTCCACGACACACTGAAGGACATCTACTTCGCGGAAAAGAAGATACTCTCGGCGCTGCCGAAGATGGCAAAAGCCGCCCAGGCCGAGGATCTGAAGGAGGCGTTCGAAAAGCACGAGGAAGAGACGCAAGGCCAAGTCGAGCGGCTGGAGAAGGTCTTCGAGGAGATCGACGAGGCGCCGCGGGGCAAGACCTGCGATGCAATCATGGGCATCATCGAAGAAGGGCAGGAGGTCATGAAAGAGTATAAGGGTATGCCCGCCCTCGACGCCGGGCTTTTGGCGGCGGCACAGGCCGTCGAGCACTATGAGATCTCACGGTACGGCAGCCTCAAGACCTGGGCCACAGAGCTGGGTCTTGCCGGCGCTGCCCGGCTGCTTGAGCAAACCCTCGCCGAGGAGAAAAAGACGGATGCGACCCTGAGCAAGCTTGCCGAATCGCACGTCAACAAACACGCCGAGGCGGCTTGATACTTGCGCGACGGGGCTGCCAAATGGCCGGCAGCCCCGTTTCGCCGCCGCATCCAAGGGTGCCAGATTACAGCTAACGGGCGGGGCCGACGGTATCCGCCATGACGGCTCCGCGGGCGCCGAGAGGCTTGTTCCCCTCGATCGTGGAATCTCGCACCGTCTGGTGCTCGATCTCGGAGTTTAGCTCAGCCCCGAACAGGATCACGATTGAGGATACCCACATCCACATCATCAAACCGATGCCGGCGCCAAGCGAGCCGTAGGTGGCATCGTAGCCCGCGAAATTCGTCAGGTACCAGGACAGCAGCGCGGACGCGAGAAGCCAGGCAAATGCCGCGACAACGCTGCCCACGCTGATCCATTGCCAGCGCGGCTCGCGCCGGCTGGGGCCGAGCCGATACAGCACTGCCAGCCCCGTAATGATGAGCGCGAGGAGCACGGGCCAGCGCAGGCCCCGTAAAAGGAAATCGGTCGTCGCATGCAAGCCGATGTAGTTAAGCGCAACAGGCAGGACCACGACAGCACCAAGCGCAATCAATACGGCGGCGATTGCTGCCAGGGTGAAGCACAGCGAGATCAATGTCAGCTTGACGAAACCGCGCTTTTCCTTCTCCTCGTAGACGACGTTGAGGGCGTCGAGGATCGCTTTCATCCCGGAATTTGCGCTCCAGAGCGCGATGGCGAGGCCCACTATGAAACCGAAGCCGAGCTTCGCGTCTCCTTTCGCCGCCAGCCGGTCGACCTGGTCCCTCACGATGCTCATCCCACCCTCGGGCAAAACGCCGGCCGCGGCCGACAAATGCTCAGTGATGGTCGACGCTTTGGCAAACAGGCCATAGAGCGAGACCATGGCCGTGACAGCCGGAAACAGGGCGAGAAGGCCATAAAAAACAACGCCGGCCGCGACGGCGAGAAGGCGATCCTCGCCGATACGCTCGTAGGTCCGCCACAAGATGTCTTTCCATCCTCTCGCCGGTATCTGCCAAGGCGCGGCGGCGAGGCGGCCCCGGCCCCGTTGCAGCGCCCGCCCTTGCTGCGCGGCGCGAGGCTGGCCTGCACTCCCCGGACGAGGCTTGCCGCCAGGCGATTGCCGCGACTGGGCGCGGTAAACCCGGACGACCTCGGCCCCAAACATCGTTGCTATTAAGGCTGCCGAGCAGAGAAGAGGCAAGACGACCGCAACTCCGGTGCGCGCGCGGAACGGGTCGCCGGCCATGGTAGACGATCACAGGGGCTCGTGAAGACGACCGAGCAGCCAGCCGATACCGAGGGCTATCGCGGCGGCTGTGTAAGGCTGCGTCTCAATGGTCCTCCGCAGCCATTGGTCGAGGCCGGCTGCGCTCTCGCGCGCGGCATCGGCGGCCTGACCGTAAAGATCCTGAGCCGCGCCCGACGCCTGATCGAGCTTTCCCTGAAGCTGCGTTCGCGCATCGTCTCCGATGACGCCCGCGCCTTCTTCGATTTGTCCGCCAATATTCCTGGCAGTGCCCGAGATGCGGTTTTCATCCATGACCGAACTCCTTTCGCGATGATGTCCCGGATCAGCGGTGCAACGTGGCCCCCTAAGGCAATGTTCCCGTTCGCATCCAGCGCAGGCCTTCTTGCGACCATTCCGCCGCACTCTGGGGGAATCTGCTCTCCGCGAAGCCCGCTGCCACGACAGGAGCTCAAAATATGCGCGCCGCACAGCCGATCGCCGCTTTCTCCGGTTCCGTTTCGGCTCAATCGACTGGTTCAGCAGGCTAGCAGTTTATACCGCCATCATCACCGGCAAGCCGATCACCTAATTGGGGGCCGTCGCCGTCGTAGCCATATGGGCGGTGACGGGTCCTTTATTCCACTTCAGCGACACATGGCAGCTCGTAATCAATACGGGCACAACCATCATCACGTTCCTGATGGTCTTCCTGATACAGGCGACGCAAAATCGCGACACGCTCGCGTTGCAGATCAAGCTCCCGGAGCTGATCCTGGCCCTCGAGGCGCCCGCAACGAGCTGGCCGCCGTGGAAAAACAGCAGGAAAAACGCTGGAAAACATTGCCCAGGATATTCACGCCCGCGCGAGTGCGGACCCTTCTGACCGGGCAATCAAGTCGAATCGCCGTCCCCGCGGGAACGCTGCTCGCGCACAGACTTGGTCACAAGAAAGCCCAGCAGCACGATCGGAATAAGCCGCTGCCAGCCGATGCGGCGCCCCGCCTCGAGACCGATCCGCACCACCCTGGGGTCGAACAGCGCCGAGCCGCCGCTTCGGGCCGCACGCTCGAGCGCGGCACGCTGCCGCGCGCGGCTTCGGCTTAGCGACGCGGCAGCCAGGGAGCAGGCGGCAATGATCAGAAAAACACCGGCTGTCGCCAGCGCCCCAAATACGGGACCCAACTTGACCGCCGCCCAGGCATAGAGGCTGACACACAAGAAGATAAACGAAGCAAGCGCGGCGAAGACGGCCGCGCATCCAAGAATGAGGAAAGTTGCCGTCAGACCGGTCTTTTCCGTGAACCAAAGACGAAGGAAATGTTGGACCCTGGCAAACATTCAAAGAGCCTCTAGAGCGAGCGTCTCATCATTGAACCTGCCTTTAAAAGCATCGTTCCGTCTCGAGCTTTTTCTTCCCGAACGTCGTAGGAGACGTGCTCGGAGCCCCCTGAGTGGCGCCTCACAGGAACCTGACGCTCCGCCCAGCGTTGGAACTTCGGCATCCGTGCAGGTGCCGCGGCACCGTTGCGACGGGCGTTTTTAAGGAAAGAACCGCTCTTGCTGCTCGAATCATCCGATTGCGGGGAGACGATTGTTGACCCCAGGGACGCTGCCGAGTCCGCGGGCCTTAGGTACGTTTCGGATGCGCGGCCCGGCATCCGCCGCAGGAAAATCGGGACGGGCTTTAGCTATACGCGGGCGGACGGTTCGAAGCTGACAGAAAAGGATGTCCTGAGCAGGATCAAGTCGCTCGCGATTCCGCCGGCCTGGACTGACGTCTGGATATGCCCCTTCAAAAACGGCCATGTCCAGGCAACGGGACGGGACGCGAAGGGCCGCAAGCAGTACCGCTATCATCTGCTTTTCCGCGAAGTCCGCGAAAGCACCAAATACGGGCACGTCGTGGCCTTCGCCGACGCGCTTCCCATGATCCGCGACACAGTGAAGAAGCACATGGCACTCCGCGGGCTGCCGCGTGAAAAAGTTCTCGCGACCGTGGTGCATCTTCTTGAAACCACGCTGATCCGGGTTGGGAATGACGAGTACGCCGAGCAGAACAACAGCTACGGCCTGACTACCCTTAAGAACCGCCACGTCGCCGTCGACGGCAATGAAGTGCGCTTCCGCTTCACCGGCAAAAGCGGCAAGCAGTGGTCGCTGCGCGTGAAGGACCGCCGCATCGCCAAGATCATAAAAGCGTGCCAGGAATTGCCGGGTCAGGAATTGCTCCAGTATGTGGATGAAGCGGGCAACTGCCAGGATGTCGCATCCGGGGACGTCAACGATTATCTTCGGGAGATCACCGGCAAGGATATCACGGCGAAGGATTTCCGGACCTGGGCGGGAACGGTGCTTGCCGCAATGGCACTCAGCGAACTTGAAAGCTTCGACAGCGCCGCGCAGGCAAAGCGGAATCTCCGCGCCGCTATTGAGAAAGTGGCGGGCAGGCTCGGCAATACGCCGACGATATGCCGCAAATGCTATGTGCATCCGGAAGTGATGGATTCGTATTTGGACGGTCAGCTTGTGCTTGGGCTGAAAGAGAAGGCAGAGAGCGAGCTGCGCGGGGAGGTGGCGAACCTGAAGCCGGAAGAGGCGGCGGTCCTCGCGCTGCTCCGCAGCCGGCTCGCCCGCGAAGCGGAGCGCCCGCCATCCGGGCGTTCTCGCGCAGAGGCCGCATGAGGATGCGGTAACCTGTCTGAAAGCCAGCGGAGGGGGCCGCGTTCTGAAGTCACTGTCCAGATACGCTAGCACGGACCACGCTGCGCGTTCATCAAGTACGCGTAGACGAAGCCCCGCCGAATAGGGCGGGGCTCCCCCCGACCTCCGTACGCTTACAAAGGCGAGAAACGGGGGCCGGTTGCAAATTCAAATCCCAAAGCCCCCCGGTGTTCCGGGCCCTGCAAGCCGAGCCTGGAAAGCTGCGGCGGAACGGGCATTGCCTCCCGGCATTATCGTCATGTGAGCAGCGAGCGCCCAGCATGTCCGATAAGTCAGTCCGTTGCGTCGAGATCAAATTTCCAGCGCCGATCTGCAACGACTGCAAAATACCGTTGGCGACCGTCACAACAATCTTTGACCCCTTCACGCCTCACCCCGTCAAAACCGTCTGCTACGAATGCCAAAAATGCGGAGACACTTTGGGCTCACCGCGTCTCAGGCGCCACCGGGTTGTGCTGCCGCTGAGCCGCTCCACTTCGCCAGCCTGAACTCCGCCCAAGCGCTCGAATATTCTGCTTCCAGGGCCGATGGAGAGCATAGCTCCCCACAAACCCAGCGGTACGGCTCTGGCGGGAGGTGCCCGGCGGGCGCACATGCGCCCGCCGGGGCTTTATGAGCGGCGCCATGTCAGTGAATACAATTCCGGAAGAGATATCGAACCTCGCTTCGTATCGGGCCAAGGCAACAGCTGGAAGGTCGGGCATTTCGGAACGCGCTTCCGGCACCCGACTTGTTCTTACGTTAGAGAATTGACGGAGTTCACATGACCGCGCATTTTCCGAAGCCGCCTTTTCCCGCCCAGAAACAGTCCATGCCTGGCTCGACGGCAAAGATGAACCCGCGGCCAGATCATGGAGAGTCCAGCTACAAAGGTTCGGGAAAGCTGCTCGGCAAAAAAGCCATCATCACCGGCGGCGACAGCGGCATCGGCCGGGCTGTCGCCATTGCTTTCGCCCGCGAAGGCGCCGATCTTCTTATCGCCTACCTGAACGAAGATGAGGATGCCAGGGAGGTCCAGGCCCTGACCGAAAAGGAAGGACGCAAAGCGGTCCTCGTCCGCGGCGACCTATCCGATCCCGATCATTGCCGCTCAGTCGTCCGGCGCGCGGCCGACGAGCTCGGCGGCATCGACATTCTTGTCAACAACGCAGCGCACCAGGCGACCTTCAAGGACATCGGCGACATCAGCGACGACGAGTGGCAGATGACCTTCGCGGTCAATCTCTATGCGATGTTCTATCTCGCCAAGGCCGCCGTTCCGCGCATGAAGCCCGGCGCCGCGATCATCAATACAGCGTCCGTCAATTCGGACATGCCCAACCCGATCCTTCTCGCCTATGCGACGACCAAGGGCGCCATCCAGAATTTCACCGGCGGCCTCGCGCAAATGCTGGCAGAGAAGGGAATTCGCGTTAACGCGGTGGCGCCCGGCCCAATCTGGACGCCCCTTATTCCTTCCACGATGCCGGAGGACGCGGTCACCAATTTCGGCAAACAGGTGCCGATGAAGAGGGCTGGACAGCCCGCCGAACTCGCGACCGCCTACGTCATGCTGGCCGATCCCGCTTCAAGCTATACGTCCGGGACGACGGTGGCCGTGACAGGCGGCAAACCCTTTATCTGATGTGACGATCAGTCGGTCTGCGCGACGGGAGCGATCTCCTTGCGATTTCAGCGCTTGATCTCATCACGGCTTTGCGGCTCGGCTTCGCTCCTGTTTGATGGCTTCCTCAAGTGAATTAATCGCGTTCTGCACCCCAACGAATTCCTCAAAGCGGTCGGGTTCCTTCAGGAGTGCAGTGGCCATGACCCGGCGGCGGCGCACCAAAACCTCGCGGACCTGAACAAGCGTCCTCGTTGTCTTCAGACAATTCAACTTCTCCTGCCGTCAACGCCCATCCGGCGCCGTGTTCGGCGTGGGGCGCGATTGCGCACGGCGCGGGCGTTTTACGGGCGGCGAGGGAAACTGTGTTTCTGGGACCTGCTGATTCACACCGTAACCCGCCCGGATCAGCTATTACTAACGCAAAAATAGACGGGCGTGCAGAAAGCACGGCCCGTCCTTTGGAGGCGACCGTTATCGATCCGGCACCCACGTTGTCTTGTCGGAATCGTATTTAAAGCCGGGCGCGCTCTTCAGCGCGTCCTTGGTGGTGTTCATTACGAGCCACCACTTCTTATCTTTCATGGTCAGATGGACAGCCTCGAACGGCACCGCAACATCCTTTTCGCCGGCCCCGAGGAAGCCGCCCACGCCCACGATCAGGGCAATGACCCTACCCGATTTATCGACCAGAACGTCCTTGATATCGCCGATCTTGTTTTCATTGGGATCGTAGACGTTCTGCTTGTACCAGTCGGTAACCGTCACCGCCTCGCCCGGAAGCTTGGTTTGAATTTGCGCGGCGGGATAGTCGTTGGCGGCAAGCGCCGGCGCGGCGACCGCCATCATCGCCGCTAGCGCGGCTGCGATTTTGAACATATCAGGCTCCGTTGTTGAAACATGTGCCAGACAACGTAGCCGCTATGCGTTGCGTTCCGCGTTTGTGATGTGGCTGCGCTTGCCCCTCCAAATCGGAAACGATTTGTAGATGATGCATTGCACAAACTGTGTCTGCTCCCCCGCGACCTATTTACATAAGAACGCCCCCGGGCTTCCTCAGGGAGCGGCCGCCCTTCGGGACGCAGCTCCCTTACCGAAGCGGAAGATCTTACCCCCCGACCGTGATTTGGTTGCGGCCGCCCTTGGCCGCTGCGCGTCGGCCAACGCCATATACTGCGACGCAAGGGTCCGGTACTCCTCGCGGGCAGCAGCGAGCGGTGCAGTTGCGGAAAGTCGCGCGCATTCCTCGGCCCGTTCTTTAAACGTTTGAGCAAGTCCAGTTTTCCGGCTCATTTTTAGTTGCCTCTGTCAGCTTCCCTCCGCCAGCCCATTGCGATGACCCAACAAAACGAAATGAACCAGGTTCCAGGAACATTGTAAGCGCGTGCACGTTCGTCGCTAACAAGGAGGTACCAACAATGGATCGAGAACACGTCAAGGGCGCTGCTGATAAGGCGAAAGGGAGCATCAAGGAAACCGCCGGCAAGGTAATGAATGACAAGGAGCTGCAAACCGAGGGTAAAGTCGATAAGGCCAAAGGCGACCTTCACAACGCCGCCGGCGACGTGAAAGACGCGGCTCGTAACCTGACCAAGTAGTTCTGGAAGTAACCGAGCCCTGCGACGGCCCCGCTCCCGTTGGAGCGGGGCTTTCCTATAGCGAAACCGGTGGCGGGCTTGAAGAGACCTTTCCGACCGGCGCGCTGTGGCGGTTCAACTCCCCCATAAATTCTGAGGGCTCAACCTTTCACGGACCTCAGGCGGCCGGCCCGCAGGCTGAGGCGATTTTAGCTGATAACCTGTAGGAGCCGCTCCCGCGCCTCGTTCCCGTGAGCGCCCGGAACCACCAAATTACGCCCGCGTTGAAAATCGTTTGGTATCCAGTGTTTGGCGGGCAACATGGCCGGCAACGGTATCGAAACGCTAGATGACACGCGCCGTCTTCAGCTGCTTATCGATGGCGTCGTCGACTACGCCCTCTATCTGATAAGCCCCCAAGGCAAGGTGGTCAGCTGGAACACAGGGGCGCGCCGCCTCAAGGGCTACACCGCCAATGAAATCGTGGGGAAGCCCTACGCGACGTTCTTCACGCACGAGGACGTGAGACGGGGCATTCCCGGCGCGGCCCTGAGCGCCGCGACGCGGGACGGCCGTTGGGAGGGCGAAGGCTGGCGCGTCAGAAAGGACGGCACGCGCTTCTGGGCAATGGCCGTCCTTGATGCCGTTTACGACAAGGGCGAAGTTATCGGGTTCGCCAAGATCACGCGGGATATCACCGAAAGGCTTCAGACGCGCGAGAAGCTTAACGCGAGCGAAACGCGTTTACGGCAGCTCCTAGATGCCGTTGTCGATTATGCGATCTTTCAGCTCGACCGTGACGGGTACATCCTCACCTGGAATACCGGCGCTCAGCGCATCAAAGGATATACGGCCGACGAGATCATCGGCCAGCATTTCAGTCTTTTCTATCCGGACGAAGAGCGCCAGGCGGGAATTCCCGCGCGCGCGCTCGCGACCGCCGCGCAGGACGGCCGGTTTGAAGCCGAAGGCTGGCGCCTTCGCAAAGACGGAACGAAATTTCGGGCACTCGTCATCATCGATCCCATCCGGGACGAATTGGGCGACCTGATCGGTTTTGCCAAAGTCACCCGGGACGTTACGGAGCGGTACGAGGCGCAACGCGCCCTCAAAGAAACGCAGGAGCAGCTTGCAGCCGCGCAGAAAATGGAGGCCGTCGGTCAGCTCAGCGGCGGCATCGCCCATGATTTCAACAATCTGCTGATGATCGTGCTGGGCTATCTCGAAACGATCGAGCGCTATGCCAAATCGCTTCCCGGTCATCATCCCAATCTGCGACGCGCGATCACGAACGCACTTCGCGGCGCGAACCGGGCCTCTGTGCTGACGAGCCGGCTGCTTGCGTTTTCACGCCGGCAGGCCCTCAGTCCGAAGCCGGTCGAGCTCAATAAATTTCTTGTCGCGACGGCGGAGTTCATGAAAAGGACTTTAGGGGAAACCGTCGAGATCGAGGCCGTGGGAGGCGCCGGCCTGTGGCAAGTCGAGGTCGATCCGACCTACTTTGAGACCGCCCTCGTGAACCTTGCGATCAATGCGCGTGACGCCATGCCGGCCGGCGGCAAAATAACTATCGAGGCAGCCAACGTCTTTGCAGACGAGGAGTATTGCCGGAAAAATCCTGAAGTTGTCGCCGGTCAATACGTCGTTGTCTGTGTCAGCGATACCGGCAGCGGCATGCCGCCCGAGGTCTTGAACCGGGCATTCGAACCGTTTTACACGACGAAAGAGCCGGGACAGGGGACCGGATTAGGGCTGAGTCAGGTCTACGGTTTCGTCAAGCAGTCGGGCGGCCATATCAAGCTCTACAGCGAACTCGATCAGGGCACGAGCGTTAAAATCTACCTGCCCCGTTATCTCGGCAAGCGAAACGCGGAAGAAGATGAGACCGACGAATTCTCCGGCGCCGCCGACAGCGACGAAAATATTCTCGTGGTCGAAGACGATGCCGATCTCCGGATCTACATCGCGGAGGTCTTGCGCGGTCTGGGTTACAGCGTTCGCGCCGTGCCCAACGCGACGGCCGCGGTCCCGATACTTCAAGATGGGGAACAACAGGTTGATCTCCTCCTGACCGACGTCGTCATGCCCGGCCCGAGCGGCCGTGAGCTGGGCAGGCAGGCGCAAACTCTCCGGCCGACACTGCCGATCCTTTATATGACCGGTTATTCGCGCAACGCCGTCGTGCATCACGGACGCCTCGATGAAGGCGTCGAGTTGCTGCAAAAGCCGATCGGACAGCAGGCTTTGGCAGACCGCGTGAGAGACCTGCTCGACCGCGCAAAAAAAGGACGCGGCTGACGGCGGCCGCGGCCCCGGCCAAGCCCGGCACGGCCACCCTCTTGGGGGCGGGATACCGCTCGGAATCCCAACGGCAAACACCCTTGAAATTTCGCTGGCCGGTCCCAAATCGTCGCCCAGGCAGAATTCCGTCTGTCTGTATCGAGGTGGCTTGGGACCCCATCTCACTCAGGCCGCCTCCTTGATAGAGGAGGAGATCATGCGCCGGCAGCAAACTGGCGGCCTTTTTCGGGCGCGTTATCATTCCAAGTCGTTCATTGATTTTGACAGCCGGCCGGCCAGCAGTCGCCGCCCCGCCTACGGTCCAGCCGCGGGAGCCTCGATAATCCGCACCGCGGTGGCTGCTTCCAGCGCGGCGCGTTGCGCAGCCCTCCGTCACGGAAGGCTCCAGTCGCAAGCCGATACCGGCCCGGCCAGTCTTCCCCACAGCAAACAACACGCAATGCACTGAGCTCATCGGCCGGGAGACAGTCATGTGCGAAACCAAGTCCCTGGGCACCGAACAACAAAACGATCCGCTCTGCTCCCCGCTCCGCGCGGCCGGCCCGTTCTACGCTTTCGCCGGCCAATGCATAGTCTGGGCGAATTCCGCGCGCTCGCTACAAGAGCGTGCCGTTTATGTCCAGATGGCTCTTCAGTCCCTGTCGACCGGCGCAACACTTCAGACTTGCGCGCAGTTTGCTGGGCCGCGGGCCAAACCGATTTCGGCGAACGAGGAAACTGAAACATAGAATGTTCTGCCTCTGACAAATCCAAAACTCGCCTCAAAGCGAGCCCTTAGATCAGCGACGTCTTCCGGCTCACCGCGTCCGGGAGGAGAAATCGCGCGCGTTCCTTCTTATCGAATGCGCAGTGGAACCGACAGCATACGCTTTTCGATTTTTTGGTAGCACTCACCTCTTGACAGTGCCAAGCCCTCTCCCAAATCGATGCTGTCGGCGACAACGCCACGATCATCAAGCAAGCATACAGGGTGCACACATGATCACCGCTTTTATGGACCCCTTCGGTCAGCTGCTCAATCTGCAGAGAGAATTTGATGCGCGTCTGTCCAGCGACTGGCTAGCCAATGCGACGACCGCGCAAGGGCCGTTCCCCCCGATCAACGTATTCCAGCAGGGCGACGACATCCTTGCGATCGTTGAACTGCCCGGCATCGACAAGAACAACCTGCAGATCCAGGCAAAGGAAAACACGATCCGGATCTCGGGCCGGAAAACGGTTTCGTATCCCGATGAGGTCAGCGTGCATCGCAGGGAGAGGCTGTCCGGGAATTTCGATCGAACACTGTCGCTGCCGGTCAAGCTCGACGCCGACCGCGTCAAAGCCGAATACCGCGACGGCATCCTCGCCCTATCCCTGCCCCAGGCGGAAACCGACAAACCGCGAACAATCAAAATCAGATAACGGCAGAGCTGGAGAAAAGTCATGGCACAGCAAGAGCTGCAAGTTCAGCAGAAGCGAGAGCTGGAAAAGAAGCAGGAGGCGACGTTTCCGACGCGGATATTCGTGCCGCCTGCCGACATATTCGAGAACAAAGAGGAGCTCACGGTCATCCTGGAGATGCCCGGAGCCGACAAGGATGCCGTCGAGATCCGGATCGAGGACGGCACTCTCAATGTCGGGGCGCGCCTGGATTTCTCGAAATATCAGGGCCTGCAGCCGCTCTACACCGAATATAATATAGGGCACTATTCAAGAAGCTTCCGCCTTTCGAACAAGATCGACCAAAACAAGATCGAAGCCCAGATGACCGACGGCGTGCTCACTTTAAAGCTTCCTAAAGTAGAAGAGGCGAAACCCCGGAGCGTTCAGGTGAATTAAGGCTTGGGAAGGCAATAAATAAAATAACGGTCGTGAGGGCAGCGGCATCTTCCGTAAAGCCCTCACGGCATCTTCCAGAGTCACGGGAGGCCGTTCGGGTGCAGGAGCTAGCAACCAAATTTCCAATAACACCAACCGGATATTCCGCCCTGGAAAGGGAGCTGAAGCACCGCGTTCAGATCGATCGCGTACGCCTCGTCGGTCGACTCCAACAGGCGGTTGGCGATGATTCCAATCTCGCCGAGAATCCGGAGTATCAGTCGGCTCAATCGGAGCATCAGCTTAATGAGGCCCGCATCGCAGAACTCGAGCAGCACCTCGCGCGCGCGGAAGTCATCGACGTTTCGAAGCTCTCAGGCGACATCATCAAGTTTGGCGCGACGGTCACGCTGATCGACGAGGACAGCGGCGACCGTAAAGTTTTTCAGATTGTCGGCGAGCCGGAGGCGGATGTGCGCAGCGGCAGGATTTCGGTCGCATCGCCGACCGCGCGCGCCCTGATCGGCAGGACGGCCGGCGCGACCGTCGAAGTGCAGGCGCCCGGCGGGGTCAAAGCCTTCAAGGTTTTGCAGGTGAACTGGCGGGCGAATTATCCAGAAGAATCCGGGGAAGCATAAAACTGCGTCGCCCGGCGGCCCGCCCCAGGCCGGGCCGGCTTTTGCAGGAAACTTTCTGGGCAGGGGCGTCAGACATTGAGGTACAAGGACGGACCGGCTGGAGCAACCCATGCATGCGCCCCTCAAGACGGCCCGAAATGAACAGCGCGCTTCGCTGGCGATCGCCGCGGCCTTTGCGCTCCTGCTGCTCGCCATAGCGGCCTCGATCGCGGCAACCGTCGCGAGCGCCGAGGCCGAACGCCGCGCCTCGCAGTCACTGCTGGTGAGGCAGGCCATGGGAGAGCTGTTCAGCCTCGTGCAGGACGCGGAAACCGGCCAAAGAGGGTTTTTGCTGACCGGGGAGGAGAGCTACCTCAGCCCGTTCACAATCGCCAGACGTGAAATGCCGGCGGCCGAGGCGACGCTTCGCGACCTTGTCATTGACAATCCCGAGCAGCGCGGGCGCGCTGAACGGACTGCGGCGGCGATCGCCCTCAAACTCGCGGAGCTGACCCGGACGGTCGAGCTCGCGAAGAGCGGACACACGGCGGAGGCAATCTCCGTCTTGAAGACCAATGAAGGCCAGGGTTTCATGCGGCAAGTCCGTTCCGCCGTGGAGGAATTCGATCGCGAAGAGTTCAACCATCCTGCAGGTCCGGAACCACCGCGTCTTCGTCCTACGTTCATTTCTCCTTTTTGTCACCGTGGTCGCGGGGCTGACCGCAGGTGCGGTTTCGATTTTCGTCGGCATGACGCTGCGGCGGCAAGTGCGCCAGCTCAGCACCCAGATGGTCCTGCTCCAATCGGAAGTAGCGGAACGGGAACGTGCCGAATTGATGTTGCGCCAGGCACAAAAAATGGAGGCGCTCGGGCAACTGACGGGCGGCGTGTCCCATGACTTCAACAACATGCTCGCCATCATCGTGGGCAATCTCGACCTGCTCCTGCGCCGGCTCTCCAACGATGACGCGCGCGCGCGGGGTTTTGCCGAAAGCGCGCTGACGGGCGCAAGGCGCGCCGCGGAACTGACCAAGCGCCTTCTCGCCTTTTCGCGGCTGCAGCCGCTGCAGCCGCAATCGATAGACGTCAACAAGTGCGTCAGCGGCATGTCGGAGCTGCTCAGACGGACGCTCGGCGTCTACACGACCAAACCGTCCGGCGAGGGCACCGGCCTCGGCCTCAGCCAAGTGCACGGTTTTCTCAAGCAGTCAAAAGGACACATCAAGCTTTACAGCGAAGCGGGCAAGGGGATCGAGCTCGAAACGATTCTCGCCGGCGGAACTCTGGCCCGCCATCGTGGACATCCCCCAACTCGAAAGCGCGATCCTCAATCTCGTCATCAACGCGCGAGACGCGATGTCCGGAAGCGGACGGCTCACCGTCGAGACCGCGAACGCGGAACTGGACCAGGCATATGCCGACGCCCATCTTGAAGTAACGCCAGGGCATTACGTGATGGTCGCCGTATCCGACACGGGCTGCGGAATGAACCCGGACGTGATCGCGCGCGCCTTCGACCGTCAAACTCTATCTGCCGCGCGACCGGTCGAGAGCCGCCGCCGCAGCCCCGCCTCAAACCGCGCACCCTCCGGAGGATGGCCGCCCCGCAAACCATGTCGTCCTTGTCGTCGAGGATGACGGGGGCGTCCGAAGCTTTGCAGTCAGCGCCCTGCGCGAACTCGGCCACGAAGCGGTCGAAGCGGATACCCTCGCCGTCGCCCGCGACAAGTTCGCCGCCAACCCCCGCATCAGCGTCCTGCTCACCGATGTCGTCCTGCCGAGCGGCAACGGGCGCGAGCTCGCAGAATCGCTAGCAAAGGAGAGGCCGGGGCTGGCGGTGATCTACATGACCGGCTACACGCGCAACTCGATCGTTCATAACGGCATGCTGGACCCCGGCATCCGGCTTCTCAGCAAGCCGTTCACCATCGACGACCTGAACCGGGAGCTTCGCGCGGCGGCGGACGAGCTCGCCTCAGCGAACTCCGACCGCTAGCCGCCGCATGTCAGGCAAGGAGCGGCAGAGTTCGGCGCCGGATGCTTTGGGGCAAATTGCGGCCACGGGCCAGGTCGCGGCCCTTTGTCAGGCCGGCGCCCATGGCTTCAGCAAAACGGAGCGCGCCAGCATCACGCTTCCCGCAGGCCTCGGCGCCCTGGGCGACGCCCATTGCGGAGCGACCGTCCAACATCTCAGCGACCGCAAGAGGGATCACACCCGGCCCAATTTCCATCAGCTGCATCTCATCGAGAGCGAGCTCGCGGACGAGCTCGCGGGTAGGGGTTTTAGCGTTCGGCCATGCGATCTCGGCGAGAACATCACAACCTCACGTCATTCCCGGAGGGCGCTCTCTTCCTCATTGGCGAAAGCGCCGTCATCCGGTTAACCGGCCTGCGCGCAGCGTGCATCAAGATAAATAAATTTCACAAAGGATTGCAGAGCGCGGTAACGGAGCAGAGCCACGGTGCGAAGACGGTAAAGCGCGCCGTCGTGGCAATCGTCGTCACCGGCGGCCGCATCTATCGGGACGATCCGATCCGGGTGGTTGTCCCGTCCGGTCCGAGCGGCCCGTTGAAGCCCGTCTAGCCCGGCAACCTTCCCGCAGGCCGGCCAGGCGTGCCGACGCCGGCCGCGGCTCCCAAGCGGGCCGCCGGAGCAGGGCCGAAAAAGCCACGCCACAAGGAACTCCCGTCTTCCGGGGGCATTTGTGTGACGCAACCGGGGTGGCGCGCGGCCGCCAAACGGCAACGACCGACAAGGAGGATGAAATGGGTATTTTCTCAAGAGACATTCAAACCATGGACGATCTGTTCCTGCATTTCCTGCAGGACATCTATTACGCGGAGAACCAGGTCGTTAAATCGCTGCCGGAAATGGCCGAGAAAGCCACAGACGCCGGCCTGAAGCGCGGCTTTCAGGAGCATCTGCAGCAAACGGAAAATCACGTGAAACGGCTGGAGCAGGTTTTCCAAAAGCTACGCAAGGAGCCGAAGGGGGTGGATTGCCCCGCCATCGACGGGATCCTCGACGAGGCGGAAGACGTCGCCGGCGAGGTCGAAGACAAATCCGTGCTCGACGCGGCACTCGTTGCAGCGGCGCAGGCGGTTGAGCATTACGAAATGACCCGCTACGGAACGCTGATCGCGTGGGCCAGGCAGCTTGGCCGCAATGATTGCGTGCCCCTGCTTCAGCAGACGCTCGACGAGGAGAAGGAGACGGACAAAAAACTTACGGCCATGGCCGAGAGCGGCCTCAACCGGCGGGCGGCCTAGTCACGGCCTTACTCAGTGCAGTTTCCAGGGAGAACCCATTACATGCCCGAAGAAACAGAGACGAGCCCGCCAGAGTTTGACGCCGAACGGGACGAGCGTATCCGCAAACGCGCCTATCAGCTTTGGGAAGAAGACGGTGCGCCGGAGGGACGCGCCGAGGAATACTGGCATCGCGCGCGGGAGCTTATCGATCAGGAAGCGCAAGCCTCACCGCCGCGTCAGGCGGCGGGAAAGGCAAAGAGCTAAGGACGGCGAAGTCAGGCCTTCTCGTCCATCATCATGTCAATCTCGACATGAAGCAATTCGCCCGCGGCGCCACGTTGGCCCCGACCCGAAGCGAGCAGCGCCTGCGCTTCTTCCATCGTTTCCGCCTCGACC
Organism: uncultured Alphaproteobacteria bacterium; assembly: GCA_963818155.1. Taxonomy (GTDB): domain Bacteria; phylum Pseudomonadota; class Alphaproteobacteria; order Rhizobiales; family Xanthobacteraceae; genus BOG-931. The sequence continues at coordinate 109,168 of CAWFRC010000007.1, read as the reverse complement.
CACCATTCCTCGGCCCGCGTCACCATCATCGTGGCATGGAAGAGTTTTGGCAGTTTTGGTTGAGGCTCAGCTTTAAGTTTTCGCGCGGCAGACATGTTTCATCCCGGGGTGGGCGACGAATCAAGAACACCCGTTTGTAGTCGCACTTAAGCGCGCCGGAACAAAATGGCAACTGTACTATTCCGCGGCAAGCGGATGTGAAAACGCCGCTGTTGACTCTCCAGAACCCGTTGCCAGATTCGCATTATACCCCGAGGATGAGTGTCGTGTTCTTAGGAGTAACCGGCCGTGGCCCCGCGTGCGTATTGGAAGGGTTATCTCAAGCTTTCTCTCGTTTCGTGCCCGATCGCGCTCTACCCCGCGACGTCCGAGCGCGAGAAAATCAGCTTCAATCAACTCAATAAGGAGACCGGCAACCGCATCCGCTACAAAAAGGTCGATGCCGAAACCGGCGATGACGTCGAGCAGGCGAATATCATCAAGGGCTACGAGGTCGCCAAGGACAACTACATCGAAATCACGCCGGACGAACTCGAGGCGGTCGCGATCGACAGCAAGCGCACCATCGACATCGAGCAATTCGTCCCCAGGGACCAGATCGACGAACTTTATATTCGCGATCCCTACTACATCGCCCCGGACGGCGAAGTCGGCCAGCAGGCCTTTGCCGTCATTCGCGAGGCGATCCGCAAGGAGGGCATGGTCGCCGTAGGCAAGGTAGTCTTCACCTCGCGCGAGCACATCATCGCGCTGGAGGCCAGGGACAAGGGAATGCTCGGTGTGACGCTTCGCTACCCTTACGAAGTGCGCAAGCAGGCGGATTATTTCGACGACATCAAGGACGAGAAGGTCCCCAAGGACATGCTGGACCTCGCTCTCCACATCGTCGAAACGAAGCGGGGTGACTTCGAGCCTGAGAAGTTCGAGGATCAATACGAACAGGCGCTCAAGGAAATCATCGAGAAAAAGGCCGCCGGCGAGAAGATCGAGCGTCCGAAGGAGCCCGCGCGAAGCAACGTCGTCAACCTGATGGACGCGTTGCGGGCAAGCGTGAAGGCTGAAACCGGCGGCGAGCGGAAAAAGCCCAGGCACGCGACGCCCGCGCGGGCGCACAAAAAGAGTCCGCGCGCGCACGGCAAGCATAAGAAGGCGAGCTGATTTCATTCAACGAAGGGGACAAGCGAAATGCCCAATGTTTACGTTGAGCCCGGCCAAAGGGTCACTTACAGAAAGTGATCATGAATATTTGATCGCTTCGAACGGGCTGTCGATCGGAATGTTGGGCGCCAACCCGTTGAATGCTATTTCGAGGTCGTATTTGAACTTTTTGCCCTTCTTCCATTGTCCGCCCACCAATGGCGTGACGCTGATTCGGCACTGGGTTCTTCGGACCGCCGCCCTTCCAGCTCACCGGACCGACGATAGACTGATAGTCGGCCTGCAGGATGGCTTCGCGGATCGGGCTCAGTAGGCTATGGGAAGCAGGCGCGCTTAAGACATCCTTTGGCGGACTACGAGAGGATCGGGGAAGACCGTCTTTTAGCAGTCGCGTCCGGGCGATTTACGCACGATCGCCGCCCTGGGCGATCCAGAATCGGGTTGGTCACCGCAGCATCCAGCACTCCGTTCGCTATTGAGTCGTCGGCGACGCGCTTCAAAAACTTGTTGAGGTGAAATCCATTGGACGCGGATCAAATCCCAAAGCCGAACCAGCAATAATCGCGAAAACGTTGTTGAATCAAATCCAGTACTGAAACGCTGATTCTCTTTAGGCGATCTGCCTGGAAAGAAAGTTTCGTTTACCGCTGGGTTGCGCGGGGAACTGAAAAATCACGGCGTTGAAACTCGTACCGAGCTCGCAGTTGAACTATTGCAAAAACGTCGGCTTGCCTCCACAATCGACGGTGGAAGGCAGATCGGCCTGGGACAAGGGGTTTGCCGTGGGGCCACGCACTTTTAGGATCGCGCTGATCAAGCCGTCGCATTATGACGAGGACGGCTACGTCATTCAGTGGCGGCGCTCCTACATCCCTCGAATAGTCTCGCCAGCGTCTATGCGTTGATCAAGGATTGCGCCCAGACGAACGCGCTGGGTCCCGATGTCGCCATCGAGATCGAAGCCTGCGACGAGTGCAACAGCTTCGTTAATCTTCGCGCCATTGCCAGGCGCATTCTCGCCGCCGGCGGCGGCATGGTCGGTCTGGTCGGCGTTCAATCCAACCAGTTTATTCGGGCGCTCGATCTCGGCCGCCAATTCCGAGCGCTCGGCATACCGGTCGTCATGGGCGGTTTCCACGTCAGCGGCTGCCTCGCCATGCTGCCGGGCATCCCGCCGGAAATGCAGGAGGCATTGGATCTCGGCATTCACCTCTTCGCCGGCGAAGCGGAAGGCCGCTTCGCCGAGGTGCTGCGCGATGTGGCGACCGGCACGGCCAAGCCGATCTACAATTACCTCGACGACATGCCCGACTTGTCGAGCGCGGTCCCGCCGATCTTGCCGAGCAACTTGGTGAAGCTCGTGCTCACGGAATATTCCAGCTTCGACGCCGGCCGCGGCTGTCCGTTTCAGTGCAGCTTCTGCACCATCATCAACGTCCAGGGCCGCAAATCGCGCTACCGTAGCGCCGACGATGTCGAAACCATCGTCCGCGCCAACGCAGCGCAGGGCGTCACCCGGTTTTTCGTCACTGACGACAATTTCGCCCGCAATCGCAATTGGGAAGCCATCCTCGACCGGCTGATCGAATTGCGCGAACGCGAAAAATTCCGCATAAAGCTGATTCTGCAGGTCGACACGCTCTGCCACCGGATTCCGAATTTCATCGAGAAGGCGGCGCGCGCCGGCGCTACCTTCGTTTTCCTCGGCTTGGAGAACATCAATCCGGAATTGCTCCTTGGCACCAAGAAGCGCCAGAACAAGATCTGGGAATACCGCGAGATGCTATTGGCGTGGCGGCGCCACCGCGTCATCACTTATGCTGGCTACATTCTCGGCTTCCCGACCGACACGCCGGAATTGATCGCGCGCGACATCGAGATCATCAAGAAGGAACTGCCGATCGATATCCTGGAGTTCTTCTGCCTGACGCCGCTGCCGGGCTCCGAGGACCATAAGAAGCTGCACGCCGCGGGCGTCGATCTCGACCCAGACTTGAACAAATACGATCTCGAGCACGCCTGCACCGATCATCAGCGGATGTCGCGGCAGAAGTGGACCGAAGTCTACAAGGATGCCTTCGCACGTTACTACACCGACGAGCACGTCGAAAAGATTATGCGGCGGGCGGTGGCGGGCCAGCTCCAGAGCAGGAAGCTCGTCGCCCTATTGGCGATTTTCTCCAGCTGCGTGCGCATTGAGGGCGTGCACCCGCTGCAGTTCGGGGTCGTGCGGCGCAAGTCGCGTACCCAACGGCGCTACGGGATGCCGCTCGTTCATCCGCTGATCTTCTATCCTTGGCGCGCGTACGATTTCTCCAAGGCGCACGTGCAATGGGGTCTGGTGTTTTGGCGTTATTACCGGATGATGAGGCGGATCAAGAAAAACCCGGAAGCGAAAAACTATTCCGACGAGGCGATGCGGCTCCCTGGCTCCGACAAAGCCGACAAGATCGTCGAATTGTTCGCCGACAAGATTCCGCAGACCCACGGCGCGCCGGTTGGTGCGGCGGGCCGCCGCCAAGCGATGTGATCTCCGATAGGATCAGCGAGGCCGTGTAGGCGCGGCCGCGGTATTGCGTCCAACGGCGGCGGGCAAACTAGTGTGCCGTACGCCACGACGAGCCATCACTGCGGCGGCACGATTTATCGGGATTTCAATGGACACGAATGACTGAAGTTGCGGACCAACGAATGGTAGGAGCGGCACGGATATGATTGCACAGACCACAGGGGCAATTTGCGCAGTGACGCGAGGCGCGCCGCAATCGACACGGCGGACTTTCGCACCAGCTCCGTGCAGCCGAGGATCGCATCGCGGAGTTAGAGGCTCAGGCGGAAGTGTACCGAGAGGAAGCCCTAAGAGATGATGCCGGGCAGATGGCAGGTGCGCGCAGCCAACCTTTGCGCCCGGATGCCGAACCCGCCATCTGGGTTCCCTTACACCCGATCGGTGCTCGGCGATTTCATATGTTAGACATCGGGCTTCGAAAAACCTGTGCGGTTGATTCATTATCAAGAGGAGCACGACGACCCGACACCATACCGATCAATCGATGGGTGCCAGTGGCGCTCCGTAAGTCGACGCGGCGGGTTTCCCAACAGAGGGCTTTTCCGCGGTGTGGCCGACGAGCGCGACTATTATCTTATCAACGGTATCGCGAACTGATTGCTGCACAATTTTAGCGGTCGCGGCGATTTCGTCATCTGCAGTAAGGTCGAGGTTCGCGAGCGAGGCGACCACGATGGAAGCCGTGGGTAGGCGGCGGCGAATTCGGCGTATTGCGTAGCGGATCTGAGCCGATGTAGCCGTTGCTAAATGGCAAAGACAGACCACTTCGACGCCAGCTGTTTCCCAGCTCATGAAACGTGACAGGGAGAGGGCATCCGTCTTTTCAGCCCGGGCACCGATACCATTTCGTGAGACGAGATGCGCGACGACTAGCGCAACCGCCTCGTCTAGCAAACTGGGCCCCGGGATGCATAGCACGGGGACGCGCTCCTTCCAGCGGTCGAGAGTTTTCGGCTCTTCAAGGCTTGCTTCAGCCTTCGCTAGCCGCGAAAGCGGCGGGCGGACATCGCAGAATACGAGCAGGCTCCGCGGAAAAGGCTTCGATGTTAGCATAGTGGAATCTAACAACCATTTCCTTGAATTCTGCGAATGCAAATCAGGCACAAATGCCTTCAGTGCCTGACAATTTGCGCAATACGTATCGCGGCCTGATCGAACCCGGAGTCCTCGATCATCTTCGAAGGCTCAGTGTCATCGCCATCGAGCTATTGCCGATACACCTTTGCCGATCGCTCGGAGCGAAAAACGATGTTGTATTAAGGCCCCAGTAGTTCCGAGCAAACAGCTATCACGCAGCTGCGAAGGTGGAGTTCGTAGATAATCGTCTACTCCCAGGACGCCCTTGGGGGCGATCCTCACCCGGCATCGCGGCAAAATCCACACTATCACATTCGTCGAAAGTCAGATTATCCCCAGTCTCAAGCTTATAGCCGAACAGTGCAGGATCCCACGAAGTCTTCACTGAACGGATCCAAAAGAAGCCTAGTAGGATTGCATCCACGGCCCTGTCGCGGCAAAAGGCGACACTTTGTTTCCGATCGCGATACATCTGTTCCAGCGGCTTCACACCGGCGAGAATGGCGAGAATGACGGCGGTGAAAATGGCCTGGGCCAAATCGGTAATCAGGCTGGCAAATAATGGGGGCTCCGTTTCCGCACTTCGGCGATCTGAGGAACCTAATGAAGGCCACGCTCATTGAAAACAAAGAAGCAGAACACGAGCAGGCTCCGCGGAAAATCTCAAGATTGATCCTCGGCAGCGGACTGCATGAAACTCGGGTCACCGCCGCGCTTTCCATCCTTTCAGAATGAGCTATGATTGCACCGCCCTCTAATCAGACAATGGCGAAGCCGGTTCCGACCGCGCGGGATCCGTACCTTCGCGATATGGCAAACTGTATCCGCTTCTTAAGCATGGATGCTGTCCAGCGAGCGAAGAGCGGCCACCCCGGTGCCCCCCTTGGTATGGCGGACATTGCAACCGTTTTATTTCGCGACTTCATGCAGTTCGACGCGGCGGACCCGCATTGGATCGACCGTGACCGTTTCATCATGTCGAACGGCCACGGGTCGATGCTGCTTTACAGCCTGCTTTACCTGACCGGCTATAAAGACATGCCGATCGAGGAGCTGAAGCGCTTTCGACAGGTCGGCAGCAAGACCCCCGGTCACCCCGAGTATCATCACGCGGATGGCATTGAGCTTACTACCGGTCCGTTGGGTCAGGGTGTCGCTGAAGCTGTCGGGATGGCGCTTGGCGAGCGGATCATGAATGCCAAGTTTGGCGACGATCTCGTCAACCACTATACCTACGTGTTTATGGGGGACGGGTGCCTCATGGAGGGCATCAGCGAGGAGGCGATCTCGCTCGCCGGTCATCTAAAGCTGGGACGGCTCATCGCTTTCTGGGACAACAACTCGATCTCAATTGATGGCGCAACGAGCCTCGCCGTGTCTGACGACGAGGTCGAGCGGTTCCGTGCGTCTGGCTGGCACGTGCTGGAAATCGATGGGCATGATACGGACGCCATTCGCGAGGCGATTGTTGCTGCGCGAGGGGTTGCCGACAAGCCCAGCGTGATTGCCTGCCGAACGATTATCGGTTTTGGCCTTCCTACGAAGGCCGGCACTCAGAAGGCACATAGCGATGCGCCGGGCGAGGACGAGATCGCTGGTGCCCGTAAGTTGTTGCGATGGGATTCCCCGCCCTTCGTCATCCCTGAACACCTCCTCGCCGACTGGCGTACCATTGGGGCGAAAGGCGCTGCCGGCCGGCAAGCTTGGGCGAAGCGAGTGGCACAGGCACCTGAGGCATTGCGCCGAGAATTCGAGCGGCGCAATGCGGGTAAACTGCCAGATGGCTGGAGGTCGGCAATTGCCCGGGCCCGTCAGGAGTTTCTCAAAGCTGATAAGGAACTCGCAACCCGACAGGCCAGCGGCACCGCGCTCAATTACCTAAGCGAGGCAATTCCAGAGCTGCTTGGCGGCTCCGCCGATCTGACGCCGTCCAATAATACAAAAACCAAAAGTCAAGTAGAGATCGGGCCGGGTCAATATAAGGGGTCATACGTCCATTATGGCGTGCGGGAACACGGCATGGCCGCCGCGATGAACGGGATTGCCCTGCACGGCGGCCTGATTCCGTATGGAGGCACGTTCCTGTGCTTTTCGGATTATTGCCGCCCCGCTATCCGCCTTGCAGCAATGATGGACATCCGCACCATCTTCGTCATGACCCACGACTCGATCGGTCTAGGCGAAGATGGGCCGACGCATCAGCCAGTCGAACATCTGTCGGCTCTACGCGCAATTCCGCATTTGGCCGTATTCCGGCCTGGCGATCCGGTCGAAACGGCGGAATGCTGGGAAATCGTCCTGGACAATCCGCGCAGGGCGGCATTGTTAGCCTTGTCAAGGCAGCCGATGCCGTTGCTCCGTCGCGAGCCGGGTACCGAGAACCGATCCTCCCGCGGAGCTTATGTGCTTTTGGAAGCGGAGGGCGGGCCTCGCCAGCTGACGCTGATGGCCACCGGCTCTGAACTGCACCTCGCCGTCGAGGCACGCAGCATTCTGCAGCAAGATGGCGTGCCGACCGCCGTCGTCTCATTTCCCTGCGCACTGATTTTTAACGAGCAGGATCTGGACTATCAAAAAGACGTTTTAGGTGCGGCCCTCGCTCGGGTAGCGGTTGAGGCGGGGGTGCAGATGAGCTGGGATCGCTACCTCGGCCTGCAGGGTCGCTTTGTCGGGATGCACGGGTTCGGCAAGTCCGGGAAAATCGCTGACGTCTACGCAAAATTCGACATCAACACCACGGCAGTTGTACGTGCCGCACGGGACAGCTTGCGGGCTGTCAATGGCGCATAGTTCATCGGAACCGTGGTTTTCGTCACTCGGTCCACCGACCTTAAAGGAGGCCACCATGACCAAGGCGTTGCGACAGCTTGCTGACATCGGCGTCGCTGTGTGGCTAGACGATCTGAGCCGCGTCCGAATTCAATCGGGTGAGCTAACCCGGATGGTTGAGCACGATGGTGTCGTCGGGATCACCACTAATCCGACGATCTTTGCAAAGGCGATCGGTTCCGGTGCGGGCTACGAGTCGCAAGTGAAGGATCTCGCGCTCCGGGGTACCGCGGTCGGCGAAGCCGTGCGCTTGCTTACCGCGTGGGATGTTCGCAGTGCTTGTGATGTGCTGCGATCAACCGCCGACCGCACCGGCGGCCAGGACGGACGGGTGTCAATCGAGGTTGATCCACGTATCGCCCAAGATGCAGCCCGCACGTCGGCAGAAGCCCGCGGCTTGTGGTGGCTGGTCGATCGGCCCAATCTCTTCGTCAAAATCCCCGCAACGCAAGCAGGCCTTCCTGCAATCACGGAGACGCTGGCGGAAGGCATCTCCGTCAACGTGACGCTGATCTTTTCGCTCGAGCGATACCGCGAAGTCCTCGATGCTTTTATTGAGGGGCTGGAACGACGGCTTGCCGCCGGCGGCTCTCTCGAAAACTTGGAGAGCGTGGCGTCGTTCTTTGTAAGCCGGATCGACGTCGAGGTTGACCGTCGACTGGATAAGTTGACTCAAGAGGGCTCCGCGCACGCCGCTCGCTTACGCGGGAAAGCCGCTATTGCCAATGCTCAATTAGCCTACGAACTCTATGAGCAAGCCGCCGTCTCCCCGCGGTGGCAAGCATTGCAAGCGAAGGGTGGTCGGATGCAGCGCATTCTCTGGGCTTCGACGGGGGTAAAGGACAAGGCGTATGACGACACGCGCTATGTCGTGGAGCTAGCAGCACCCAACACTGTGAACACCATGCCGGAAACGACATTGCATGCCGTTGCGGACCATGGACGGCCGCGGGGGAATGTAGTCGCCGGGACTTACAACGCGGCGCGTGAGGTGTTCCGCGACCTGCAGCAGATTGGCATCGATTTTGAGGATGTCGTGAAGGTGCTGGAGGAGCACGGGCTCGCCTCCTTTGCCAAAAGCTGGGATGAGTTGATTGCTTCGGTAACGAGTTCAGCTAGAGAAGGCGGGAGCCGAGGTAACGCCTACTGGAGCAACCAAGCCGGTCAGCGCGGATGATCAGACACATAAAGCGGCGCAACCTTCGGGCGCCCCACGTCAGATCGCCACGTCCGCCTAAGCCCATGTAAGAGTGGAGTTTAGCCCTCCAAAAAATGGCCAAGCGCCGCCAATGGCCGCACACGGTCACAAACGATTTTCGTTATTGCTAGGATTGGCACAGACAGGATCGCGCCGGGCACGCCCCACATCCAAAACCAGAAAACCAGCGACATAATCACGAGGACCGGATTGAGCGTAAAGCGTCGAGCGAGCAACATTGGCGTGACCGTCTCGCCCTCGATCAAATGGATGCCGAGGTAAAGTCCGGCCGGGAGAAACATCAGCCATATCGTCTTGGCCGCGAGTGCGCCCGCCAGCAGGAAAATCAGGACACCTGCTATCGGCCCGAGGATAGGTACAAAATTCAAAAGAAAGGCGACTGTCCCCCACAATATAGGATCGCCCACCCCGGTGAGCCACATGACGGCCGCAGTCGCGATTCCGACAGCGGCGTTCATAGCGGTAATGGTCAGGAGATAGGCAGAAATGTCGTTTTCGATGTGGTTGGCGATATCGACGACCTGACGCTTGCCGCTGAAGCGGGGCATGATCTCGACGAGGCGCTGGAGAAAGATGTCGCCGGCGATGAGAAGGAAGAAGAGAAACAGAAGGGTCGTGAAAAAGCCGCTAGCGAAACTGCGGGTTCCTGTGAACAGCCGCGTTAGTAAAGCGCTTCCCGTCGACGAACCTGTGCCACTTTGCCAGCCGGCAAAGTCTTCTATCTGTTGCCAGAAATGCTTGAGCGCAGCAAAAGGCGCTTCGAGAAACTTGAGGCGTTCAAGCAAACGGGTAAGCCCGTCCGGGAGTTTTGCCGCCCAACTTGCGGCAGGGCCGGACACTGCAGTTCCCAATGCAACGACTAAAGCCAGGACGGCGACGACAAGCAAGAGCGCGCCGAGCACCCGTGGAACATGCATCCTCTCTAGGAAGCGCAAGAGAGGTCTAAGCAGCAAAGAAAACACGAAAGCCAAGGCGAGCGGCCAGACTATTTCCGCGATGATGTATAACGCGGCCAGCAAGAGAATTAAAAATATTCCACCAAGGAAAATCAACTTGGGATCGGTGGGCAAAGGCATTGCCTCTTGGTTGCCCTCTCCGAGAGCCCTACGCTCTGGCCTGTCTGATGATAATGGCTCGAAGTCGGGCGGTCCCATTCGCTGTTCCAAAAGGCAGGCAACCGCAAGATGCCGTTCGCCGTGGATTCGATCGAGCATTATCGGCCTGAACCCCGTCCGCGGCGCAAAAGTTCCAGAAGCCAGGCCAACTACGGATTACTCGACAAATTGCGTGCGCGGGTGGCGCAGCTTAATCCGCTTGATACGGGAAAAAGATCTCGAACAATCCGTCATAGCGCTTGACGACCGGCTTGGCTTGGCCGGTTCCCACATCAAGAGTCTTTTCCGGCAACGGAGCTGTCCGATTCCACCAGCCGCCACCAAGCGCGGCAAAAAGCGCGGCGGTATCGGCGAGGCGGGCGGCGCGCGCCTGCACCACCTGGATGACCGCTTGCAGATTCGTCGCCTGCCCGGTGAGCAGCAAAAGAACATTAGCGTTACCGCCCTGCATCTGCTGCCGCGCAAGATCATAACTGATCTTGGAGGCCCGTTCGAAATCACGCGCCGCTTTGAGTGCGGCGGCATCGTTTTGTAGCGCGCGCAAAGCGTCGGAGACGTTCTGGACGGCGCCAATAACAGTCCCCCGATAGGCCCATGCCGTCGCGTTGTAGGTATCCTTGGCCTGCTGCATTTGATGGAAGCCAGTGCCACCGTCCAGTACGGTCTGCGTGGCGTTCGCTGCCGCCAGCCAGAAAAGGTTCTGAGGTGCCAGCAGGCCGGCCAGAGCGCTATTGACGAATCCGATATTGCCGCTGATCGTGAAGTTCGGAAGAAGATTGGCGATGGCGACGCCGATGGCCGCGCTGGCCGCGCGCAATTGCTCTTCGGCCGCGCGAATGTCCGGACGCTGCTGGATCAACTCCGAGGGCAAGCTGACTGGCAAGTCGGTCGGCAGATGCAGGTCGACGAGCCGGAATGACTCGACCGGTCCTTGATTCGGGAAGATGCCGGCGAGCGCAGCGAGAAGGTCACGCTGCTGTGCGAGCGCCCTGCGCAGCGGCGGCAGCGTGGCCCGGGTTTGAGCCAGCGCCGCCTCCTGGAGTGCAACGTCACTCCGATTGGCGTAGCCTGATTCAAGCTGGTGGCGCAGAACGTCAAGCATCTTGCTATTGGCCGTAATCAGCTCGTTGGTGGCTTCGATCTGGCCGCGCAGCGAGGCCTCCGTGATGGCGGCGACGACGACGTTGGACGTGAGCGTCAGATATGCCGCCTCGATTTGGAACCGCTGATTGTCCTCTTGCGCCTTCAGGGCTTCCACGGTCCGACGGTTGAGACCCCAGACATCGAAAGTGTACGACACGCCAATTTGCGCCGTGTACAGCGCGAACGGGTTTGCGCCCGAATTGAGCACCGGCGTTAGCACGCCAGGGGTCAACTGATTGGTCGGATTGAAATTGGCGGTGACCAGCGGAAAGAACTTGCCCTCTTGTGCATACACCGCCTGACGCGCTGCGCGCAGGTTAGCGATCGCCGATTGCAGCGACGGATTATTCCTGATGGATTGCTGAACCAAAGCGGTCAGCGCGGGCGAGCGAAACAGCGTCCACCAATCGGCAGCAATGTCGCGGCCGATGTCGAACCGCTGCGCCTGACCGTGCGGAGCATCGATCGAGGAGGTTCGCGGTGTCAACGGCTCCTTGGTATAACCGGCCGCGTCGGGCGCTGCGGGAGACAAAAAATCCGGTCCGACGGCGCAGCTCGCCAAAAGCAGCGCGGCAGCGAGACTGCTAACCCCGAGCTTAATGGCAGAGCACGCCGACATAAGACTGTTTCCGAAATTCCGACGAACCGCAGCTTAGGCCTGATGCCCGCCACCTTCCAGATGCGGTCAAATCAATGTTCGAACGCAATGATGATGGCCAAGCTGCTGATCGGCGCTACAGAAGCCCATTTCGACAAGGGGGGTGATCGGAACTCGAAGTCTTGGCAGCCCATCGCTACCGCGCCAACTCAGGTGCAGCTTGAGTTACTTTTAAGACGACCGTGACTCACGCGCGCCGGAATTTCCATGCGGCGTGAGGTGCCGGTTGGAATATCGTGGAGGATGGCAACAAAAGTGTTCTTTCGCCTGTTCGTTCAGTACGTTGCCAACTTGGAGCAACCATCGTGTCCGTGTGGTGCTTGTAGTCGATGACGAGCCGGGCGGTCCTGGATATCACGGCCTCCATGCTGGAAGAGGTTGGGTAGTGAGGTAATCACAGCGGCGGATTGGGAACGACGATTTGCACAGACTTTCCACGGACGAGCGAAGCAAAATCCTGATCACTGCCGTAGAAATCTCTAAGAGTGCCAATGCTGATCGAGCCGCACTTGAGTGCTAGCTCAGCTATCTTATCGTTTTGATATTTGAGAGCCACGTCCTGGGCCTCGTCGAGCGAGCCCCTCGGGTTCATTTAACCGAATCGCTGCATCTAAAGTTCCCACGCAATGTCCAATCTGCGTTGGAAAGTATAAATGAGATGGCGATGGACGAGATTTGGCAGCTGGCGAAGCCGAAGCGGCCGGATTGGGATCAGTAGATTTAAAGGCTACGTCAGTCGACCGTTCGCTAGAACATAAGGATCAAGGTACCCACGAGACCGCCGGCCATCAGCATCAGCCATTCAAAACCTCGCAGCGACAGCAGCCGACCGTCGCCTATGACATTGCTGATCATTCGTAACCCCCACAGCTCTGGTTTCGTTCGACCATAAAGAGCTGAACGCGCAAATGCTGTAGCGGCTGAGGTACACGGCCGCGAAATCGCAGGCGGTCGCTATCGGGACAATCGGCCCCAAAGAGTCTCACCGATTATTCCCAATGCGAGGCAAGCGCCAATAAAGCCAAACGCAAGCGTTGTGAACATCCGCATCCCCATCCTTATTCCGGTGGTTTTATACCATTTGCTCCCGGTTGGGTTAACCCCCCGACTTAGTGGATTGACCTTGGGCTTTGCGTGATGATTCGCAACGGTGGAAGGAGTTCGGCCACTGCTGAATGGCCTCCGACTGAGCGCAGAGTCTCACACTCAAAAACAAATCCGGGGCAGCTTGATTGGGATTCTGAAACAGTGGAGTGCGGGGGGTTACCGCTATCCCTCGGCGCTCGCCCCGCGCTACGCTTCCCCCGGTCCCCACCAGATGAACGCACACTCATTTACGATCGTGGCGAAATATCGTCGACGAAAGTAGGGCCCTGTTCAAAGAAGGGCGCATTTGTGAACACTCGGCGTCGCGAACAGTACGGGAACGCCCGGAAATGCGATGGTGACACTGGCGCCAACCACTGAAAATTGAACAGTATCAGTTGAGGTGGTTCCAGCCTGTCGACATCTGCACGCCGGAGGCCGATTGACCATCAGCAATGGTCTGTCGGAAACGCCACGCGAGAAGCGCTCTCGATTGTAATGGCCGTTATCTGCGAGACGGAGTGACCGGCTCGCTCGTGATGTGGTCAAAACCTTCGCGACCCGTGATTGCCGCACTGGAGAAAAGTAGGGCCGTCGTCTAGCCGCGTAGCGATGCTATGCCGAATAGGCGAGGGAAGTCGGTCGTTACGTTTACACTCACATCCATATCGAGTTCATCATCTGCATTACCCCAATAGCTGCCGCTTAAAGGCAAAGCTTGATTAGGCGTCCTCGTAACCGCCACTCGGATAAGATCTTGGTTCCCGACAATGCCGTTGGTTGGGTCGAATTCAATCCAGCCGGATCCCGGCACGTAAATCTGGCACCATGCGTGCGTCGAGCCGCCTCCCAGCCTGGCCGGGCCGTCTCGGTCGGGCACGTAAATATACCCGGTCACAAAGCGTGCTGCGAAACCGAGCGAACGAGCGGCCTCCATCATCAACAATGCCAAGTCTTGGCAACTGCCATCTTGGGACCGCAGGGTTTCCGAGGGCATCTGCGTTCCTTGAGCGACCCGCCGTCGGTACGAAAAGCTCTGCGCAATGGCTTGGTTGAGCGTCATTAGCAACTGGCCCGTGGGCTGATTCCGACCCTTATTTAGGAATTTGCCCAGCCACTCCTCGAGCTCGCCCCGACCAGGGTGGTGACGATTGATATACGCCGCCAGATCTGGAAGCTCTTCATCAAGGTAATTGAAAGGATGGAGGCGCGCGTAGTCCTCAATGCGAAAATCAGGAGCATTCCCTGGAGAATGGTCGAGGCGTATCGTCGTCTCGAATTCGAGCGAGCGGCAGGAAGTGTCAAAATCGACCAGCGTTACGCAATTCCCGAAGACATCGTGTATCCAGCCAATATCGGCTGGCTCAGGCGTTATTTTCAGTCCGCAATCCAACAAACGCTGGTCGAAGCTGTCACGTGGGCGAAACATGAGTTGGTGTGGACCTAGCCGAACCGGTCGACTGTACCGATAGGTCGTTTTGTGTTGGACGGTAAAAACAGTCATTCGCTCAGCTCCCTCCCGCCGCGTCGATCAACATACATGAGAACGGGGAAGGTTGCTCGTTGCATAATCACATTTGCCGGATTTTTCGGCATGCCAGTTTTAGCTTCCTCGGAACCATTCTGCGAACGCCTTGCTTGAAAGTAATAATTTGGAGCTTGAGATCTTTGAAGATACGGGCGGGTTACGACATGGCTTTCACTTGTCCGCAAGATGTTCCGATGCTCCTCATGCTCAAGGTCCATCCCTCACGGCGATCCGACCTTGTGGGCGATGACTCTATCGAAGTAACACCAAAAGTGCCGACGCGCAGCTATCAAGATGTCTTTGGCAATATTTGCACCCGTCTAGTCGCACCGCGCGGCCTATTAGAGCTTCGCAGCGATTTTGTCGTCGCTGACAGCGGTCTACCTGATCCCGTAGCGCCTGCTGCGGAACAGTGGGCGATCGACGCGTTGCCGGATGACGCCCTGATGTATCTGCTTGGCAGTCGATACTGCGACACCCAAAAATTGGCAGATCAAGCTTGGTCCCTTTTCGGACAGATAAGGGGCGGCTGGCCGCGTGCTCAAGCCATTTGTCAATATGTCCATGATCGGGTGCAGTTTGGATATCAGCATGCCAGGGATGACCGAACGGCCTGGGAGGGACATGAAGAGCGTATTGGGGTTTGCCGGGACTTTGCTCACCTCGCTATCGCGCTGTGTCGTTGTATGAACATCCCCGCCCGCTATTGCACCGGCTATCTAGGCGACATCGGCGTGCCGCCCGACCCGGCACCCATGGATTTCAGTGCGTGGTTTGAAGTTTTCCTAGCGGGTTCATGGCACGCCTTGGATGCTCGACATAATCAGCCGCGGATCGGCCGCATCGTCATCGCGCGTGGCCGGGATGCGGCTGACGTGGCCATTTCGACGACTTTTGGTCCAGCTCCGCTAGCCCGGTTCAGGGTCATCACCGAGGAACTATACGCGTCGTAAAGACATCGGCGGAATTCGTTTTGGCGAATCCGCAGAAACGAATGCCGTCGCGGGTGACCTACACGTTCGTTCTGTGTTCGCCAGGTCTTTTCGGATGCTTATTGAACACAGCGCGAACCCAACGCGGGCCTATCGGATCAAATAAACAGCGCGCCTTGTCTCCGGTCAGATGCCACTCGCCGCGAAAGCTCGGTGTTTCCCCATTCCAATATCCGGCAAAAGCAAAGAGCTGTGGGCGCGTCTGAAGAAAAATACCATAAATTCGGCAGCGCGACCGTTCTCGGCCGACCCGGCCAACCCGCGGAGCTGGCGTCTATCTATGTTCAGCTCGGGGCTGACGATGCGAGCTTTGCGACCGGAAATATCTATGGTTCGGGAGGCGGCAGGGCCAGCCTTAAGCAGCGATCAGCGGTGGGATTGCGCCGCACAGTACGCCGTCGCCCGTGATCCAGATTGGAGATCGCAATGGTTCCGCGGAACTGGTCGGAGTGTGCGCTGTTGATCAATCATCCGACACACAGCGTGCATCGGGGTGGCGTGCGCGGGAGAGGGAAATATGTCCGTCCGCAATCCGCTCACCCCCCACTACAAATTGACGCAACCGGACCGTCGCTCGTTTTTGCTTGCGACGGCTTCCAGCGTGGCCGCCCCCGCGTTTGCCGGGGCCCGGGCGCACGAGACTCAAGAAGCTGTCGCACCGGAGAACGGCACGGCTGATATTGTCCTCACCATCAACGGCAGTCCATATCGGCTAGCGGTCGACGCGCGGACCTCACTGCTAGACCTGCTGCGTGAGCATTTGCAGCTTACAGGAACGAAGAAGGGCTGCGATCACGGTCAATGCGGAGCCTGCACTGTTCATATCGACGGTCGGCGCGTTCTCTCCTGCTTGACACTGGCGATCGCAGCCCAGGGCCGCTCTATCACCACTATTGAGGGTCTCGCCGGCAACGGACATTTGCATCCCATGCAGCAGGCCTTCATCGACAACGACGCGTTTCAGTGTGGCTATTGCACGCCCGGTCAGATTATGTCGGCGGTTTCATGCGTCACCGAAGGTCATGCGGAGAACGACGCCGACATACGCGAGTACATGAGCGGCAATCTTTGCCGTTGCGCGGCCTATCCTAACATCGTTGCTGCCGTGAGACAGGCGCGGCCGCTTATGAAAATGGCAAGGTTCTGATCATGCGCCCTTTCATCTACGAGCGTGCGACAAATCCGAGTGACGCGATCAGGATGGTGCGTCAATCTGCACTGCCGCCATCGGGCGTCGAGTATCTAGCCGGTGGGACAACGCTCTACGATCTGATGAAGCTCGACGTCGCGCGGCCGGCCATGATTATTGACATTAATCCGCTTCAGGCCACGACGCTAGGGCGAATAGAAAACAGCCAGAATGGATTGCGCCTGGGCGCTCTTGTCCGCATGGCTGACGCCGCCGAACATGCACAGATAAAGGAACACTATCCCGTTATCGCTCAGTCGCTGAAGTTCGCCGCCAGCCAGCAACTTCGCAACATGGCCAGTCTGGGCGGCAACGTGCTGCAGCGAACGCGTTGCAACTATTTTCGCGACGTCTCCTATGCGGAGTGCAACAAGCGCAATCCCGGCTCGGGCTGCGCCGCAATCAGCGGGGTCAATCGCAACCACGCTATTCTCGGCACCAGTAAAAGCTGCATCGCGACTTACCCGGGCGACTTTGCCCAGGCACTGATCGCGCTCGACGCGCATGTGGAAATCGCGGGCGAGCGCGGTATGCGCACGCTGCGATTTGCCTCGCTTCATCGCCAACCGGGCGATACCCCAAGCCGCGAGACCAACCTGCGCGATGATGAGTTGATCCTCGCTTTTGCGATACCCGCAGCCCCCTGGATGCGACGTTCCGTTTATCTCAAAATTCGCGATCGTGAGTCGTATGAATTTGCGTTGGCTTCGGCGGCAGTCGCCCTTGACCAGGCGGGCGACGTCACACGACAGGCGCGCATTGCGCTGGGCGGCGTGGCGACCGTGCCCTGGCGATCGCAGGCCGCAGAAAATGTCCTCGTCGGTCAGCCGATCAACGAGCAGACGACAACGGCCGCGGCGGACGCCGCCTTTGCCGATGCGACGTGCTACGGCGGCAATAACTTCAAAGTCGAGCTAGGAAAGCGCACCTTGCGCCGCGCATTGATGCAGGCGGCGATGCTGGAGATCTAATATGGCAAATGACGCCTTCGTGGCAGCCGCGCCCCGCCCGGAAGCCAACATGGGAGAGCCCGCTCCACGTATTGACGGGCGCCTGAAGGTGACGGGAGCCGCCCGCTATTCGTCCGATATCACAGTTGCGAACCCCGCGTATGCGGTTCTGGTAACAAGCGCCATCGCCAAGGGCCGCATCGAACGATTGGATTTGGACGATGCACGCGCCGTTCCCGGCGTCCTCGACATTCTAACGGGCGGGGAAACGACCGAACTAAAAGCAGCGAAGTTCGGCGCTTCGTCGTCCACATCCATTCAAAGTCTCGGTCCTGAGATCGTTCACGCCGGGCAGATCATCGCTGTTGTCATCGCCGACACGTTCGAGGCGGCCAGCGAGGCCGCCTTTCGCGTGAAAGTCAGCTATTCGGAAATGGAGCCCGCGGCGACCTTTGGGGCGGCCGGAGTCACCGAGGAAGATGCAGCCAAAGTTCCTGGACAACGAAAGCTTATTCCGGAAACCGGCGATGCCGCGGCGGCCATCGCGTCTGCCGATGTCATCCACGAAGCCGAATATTTCACACCGACCCAGCACCACAATCCGATCGAGCTGTTCACCACGACCTGTGTGTGGCTGGGTGACGAACTCACGAT
This sequence comes from uncultured Alphaproteobacteria bacterium, assembly GCA_963818155.1. Lineage (GTDB taxonomy): Bacteria > Pseudomonadota > Alphaproteobacteria > Rhizobiales > Xanthobacteraceae > BOG-931. The sequence goes on along the minus strand of CAWFRC010000007.1, from coordinate 91,001 downwards.
TTATGAGCCCAGCCAATTCGTTTACGGTCTGAAGAACGGTGTGGCGCAGCGGCTGGGCATCCCGGCGGAAAAAGTCCGCGTCGTCTCACACTATGTCGGCGGGGCGTTCGGATCGAAGGGGACGATGACCCCGCGCACCGCCTTGATCGCGCTCGCAGCCAAGCGGCTGAATCGCCCGGTAAAGCTCGCCGCGACGCGCGCACAGGGCTTTACAATCGCGACCTATCGCGCGGAGACACGACATCATGTCCGGCTCGGCGCGCGCGCCGACGGCAAGCTTGTCGGCTATAGCCACGAGGGTTGGGAAGTCAGTTCGCGGCCGGATCCCTATGTCGTGGCCGGCGTGGAAGACAGTTCACAGCTATATGGGTTCGGCACGATCACCACGAAGGTCAATATCGTGCACGCCGATCGCAACACGCCTGGTTTTATGCGCTCGCCGCCGGTTGTTCCGTACATATACGCTCTTGAAAGTGCCATGGACGAGATGGCGGTTAAGCTCGGCATCGATCCGATCGAGTTCCGGCGTATCAACGACACCACGGAGAGCGCCGTTGACGGAAAGCCGTACTCGAGCCGCTCGCTGATGACCTGCTACGACCGCGCGGCGGCGGTCTTCGGATGGCGGCCTCGCGGCGCAAACCGCAACGGTGGGCGCGATGGCGATTGGCTGGTTGGCTACGGATGCGCGACTGCTCTTTACCCCACCCACATTGGTCCGGCAGCCGCGCGCGTTCGCCTTCTTCCAGGGGGCACCGTGCGCGTCCAAATCGCGGCCCATGAAATCGGCAATGGTGTGTACACCGTACTCGCGCAGATGGCGGCCGAGCGTCTCGGCGTCGATCTGTCCGCCGTCACGGTCGAGGTCGGGGACAGCCGCCTGCCGCCGGCACCAGTCGCTGGCGGATCGAACACCACCGCCAGCGCCAGCAACGCCGTCATGAAGGCGTGCGATGCAATTCGTGAAAAGTTATTCCGCGCCACCGCTACTGCGAATGACGGGCCGCTGGCGGGGCAGAGCGTTGGCGAACTCACATTGGGCGACCATCGGGTTATTGCGACGAACGGTGCAAACGAGCCGCTGGATCAAGTATTCAAGCGGCTCGGAGTCAGCGCATTGGAGGAATATTCCGAGTTTGTCCCGGAAGGACTGAAGCCGAGTGCGATGGCCGAACTGTATGATGGAAAGCTCGCGATGACGGGGGGCGCCCATGGCAAGAAGGTCATGTATGCGATGGGCGCTGAGTTCGTCGAGATCCATATTCACGCGCTTACACGCGAAATTCGCGTGCCCCGCATGGTCGGAGCCTTCGCGGCCGGAAGACTGATGAATACGCGCACGGCGCGTAGTCAGCTTATGGGCGGAATGATATGGGGGGCGAGCTCCGCTTTGCACGAAGCTACCGAAATAGACAATCGCTTGGCGCGGTATGTCAATGACAACCTCGCTGATTATCGCGTTCCTGTGAATGCCGACATTCGTCAAGTCGAGATTATTCTTGTTCCGGAGATCGACCGAGACGTCAACCCAGCGGGAATCAAGGGACTGGGCGAACTCGCTAATGTCGGCACTGCCGCTGCCATCGCTAACGCCGTATACGACGCGACCGGCGTTAGAGTGCGTGATCTGCCCATCAAAATCGAAGACCTGTTGATGGCTTAAAAATAAGACGCCGAGTTCTCGAAACGCGCGGTTACGTCGTCAAAACGAAAGCCCCGCAAATACGCGCGGGGCTTGACTGGCCGTAGGGAGCGGGGCGAGGGCCGACCTGCGTTGCTCAAATAACGCGCAGCTTGACTGCCGAGAAAACGGATGTAAATGCAGAACCGGTCTGCGGAGGTTCGAACCGACTCTCCTCTATACGAATTCGGATATTGAACATTCGAGGTCGGAGACTTGCAGGTAGAACTAGGCATTTGCTGTGCTGAAACAGGCCGAATAACCCGCAGGAGACGCGCTGGCCGCTCGCTAAAGTCCTGAAGGGTCGCAAGTCTTTTCAAGAAACGGAAATAGCCCGGGGAGACGGGACTGGCTGGCTGGGGTGGGAGGATTCGAACCTCCGAATGGCGGAATCAAATCCGCCACCCGCGTAGGATTGTTGCGTGTATAATCGTCCGGGCAATGATTGCCGCGAATGCCCACCAGGTGCAAAAACGCACCAGCGTTTGGTTGTGTGTCAGTGCGGGCTCTTCACAGCTATTTTGATCGAATCGCTACCACAAACGACGGAAGTATATGGTCGCGGCTAGTGCGGAGCCCCGGGCGGTCCTCGTTTAATTCGTCATATTGAAACTCTAAGAATTCTTGGCAAGGGCGCGTCGACCAGTTTGCGAGGAAGCCTGAAACATGTCGCCGCCAGCTACTGCGTAGAAAGGCCGAGGATGTCATACTGCCGCGGCCATTCGGTAGGCAGATCAATGAGGCGAGCTACCCCCATCCCGTGAGGAAGCCGGCCCTCTATGGCGGCTCCGACTAGATCAGGCGCGAGGAACGCAAGTGAGATCGTCATATTCACCTTGCGGGGGCTGCAGCTCTCTCGTCTTGCGATGCTTTCGCTGGTTGCTGTTGGATCCCTGATGAGTTCATCGAGCCAGCGACGCCCGCGGGCGATCGACGCGATCAGTGTCGCGCGATTCTCTGAGCGTATTGGACGGAGCTTTCGTAACTCGGCCCCTTCAGGCAAAAGCACCTGGCGGCGGCGCGTTGAGTTTGCCTTTTGCCACGGCGCGTAGAGGATGTTGCTAGTTCCCTCGCCAGACTCTTTGCTCAATGCGTCGGCGAGTTGGATGACCAGCCGTTCCTGCTGGATCTCAACGCGCGCGACGAAGTTATTGATGAGGCCCCGATCGTCGACCGGTAGTGGAGGGTTTAAATGCTCCCGAAGCGTCCTGATCACCAGCGCCTCGATCTCGACTGCCGGGACGCGGCTCACGGAGCCGGCCCGGTTAGTCGCGCCATGGAGCAGGGCGGACGATAGATAATACCGGTACTTGATCCCGCTTTTGCGGGCGTGGCTCGGGGTCATGCGATTGCCGCGATCATCAAAGATGCGGCCGGTGAGGAGGGCTTCGGTAGTGCTTCTTACGCTCTTGTGATTGTTTGTCTGCTCAGTGAGTTTTGTCTGTACGGCCTCGAATAAACCGTTGTCGATAATGGGCCTTTGTTCCCCCTTCAGGACCTCGCCCTTGAAGGTAATCTCGCCAATATAGAAGCGATTGCGCAGCAAGTGCGCGAGCGGACCGCGCGTGAAGGGAATGCCGCCGATCTTTTCTCCTGATCTTAAGATTCCGCACCTTTGTGACGATCCCTCGCTTGCGCAGATCGGCCATGAGCAGGTTGAGACTGCCAAGCTCGGCGTAACGGCGGAAGATTGTTCGGACCCGGTCGGCCTCGGCCTCGTTGACGGTGATCCTTCGATCCTTGGTGTCGTAACCGAGCGGGGCCATGCCGCCGACCCATAGCCCCTTACGTTTCGACGCCGAAATCTTATCCCTGATGCGCTCGGAGGTGACCTCACGCTCGAACTGGGCAAACGACAGCAATACGTTCAAGGTCAACCTGCCCATCGATGTGGTGGTATTAAATTGCTGAGTGACCGAGACGAACGACACATTGTGCTTGTCGAATAGCTCGACGAGTTTGGCAAAGTCCGCTAGCGAACGGGTCAATCGATCGACTTTGTAGACGACGATGACGTCGATCTTACCTGCTTGAACATCTTCAAGGAGGTGCTGTAGGGCAGGGCGGTCAATATCGCCACCGGAGAAGCCGCCATCATCGTATTTTGCCCGCAACAACGTCCAGCCTGCATGGGCTTGGCTCCGAATATAAGCTTGCGAAGCTTCATACTGGGCATCAAGCGAGTTGAAGTCCTGCTCGAGCCCCTGATCGGTTGACTTGCGGGTGTAAATCGCATAGCGGACCGACTTTGGTACGGTCTTCATGACGCGGGCACCTTCGATTGCTTATCTCGCAGCCCAAAGAACCGCGGTCCATTCCAGCGACTGCCGGTAATGGCGAACGCGACCTTCGAGAGGCTGGGGTAGGTCTTGCCGTTCCACGCGAAACCGTCGGCATCTACGGTAACCTGGTGCATCAGACGATTCCACTCGCGACTGAAAACCGTGCCGGGCCGAACCTCGGTACTCCGACGGGTTGAAGCCAAGGCGCGCCGCACAGCGTCCTCCGGCGTTTTGGAATGATCGAGCAGACGCTTGTTCTCGTCATCAAGGTCGCCATAGCGGTCGGCCTGCAGTCGGTACGCCACCACCCGAAACAGCAGGTGCCGCGGAAGGTGAGAGGGTGGGGGCCTCCCGAGAACGGTATGCCAACGGCTGCGAAGCTCCTTGATGTCGAGATCGCGCAATCGCGCGATCTCGATGCTAAGCGTTTCACGATCCGGCAGCGCAGGACCGATGGTTACCTTTGGCATAGGAATCAGGCTGGCTGCCGCTGTGCCGCGCGAGCATTGGGCTTGCCGTGATCGCTGCTCTTGATCTTGTAGATCCTATTGCCGTTCACCTTTTCCGAGCTGAGCTTCAGGTTAAGGCGCTTGCGCACGACGCCGGCCAGGAAACCCCGTACCGAGTGCTGCTGCCAACCCGTGGCTTTCATCATCGCGTCGATCGTGGCACCCACAGGCGATCGCAGCATTGCAATGACATGCGATTGCTTGGAGCCCGACTTCCCCTGTTCAGGCTTGCGCTCGTTTTGGCTCTGCGTTGCTGTCTTCGTGGCGGCCATAACTGCGGTCGTTGCTGCAGTTCGCTTCTTGGCAGATTTCAACATTGGGATCCTCCATTCGGTATGAGGCGGCTCTGCCGCCGCACCACCGAAGCCACGCCTCGGCGCGAGAGCCGGCGGGGCAGGATCTCAGAGCGCTCCGGGCGCCCGGGATTGACCGCAGTACCGCTCGAATTGGGGCCGATTGCCAGTCCTTTCTACGGGGGACCTTGCAGGGAATGCGGACATGTGGTCGCACAGTCCAAGCCGGCGCGACACAAACCGGCTTTCAGGACACTCCCGAGCAGGAACACCAACGGCCGCGGGGCTGTAGGGCTTCGGACAAAGCGGCCGGTGGCCCTGCCTAAATTCGCGAGGACTATCGTGGCGCAACGAAATCGTTCTGGCGGAATCGAAGGGTTGCGCCGTCCGCCCGCATACGATCGAGTTCTTCTCATCACGTTGTCTGGTCGACGGGCTGCCGGGTGGCCCGGCGCCCGGCTATCCCTCCTGACGCGCACACGCCCACGCGCGCGCGAGAAATCATTGAGGAATTTCGCGTCGATCCACGTTGATTTATCATTCTTGCCGGACTTGAGATGGTCGACAGACGGATAACCTCGCTTCCACAGAAGAGCCTCGATGCTCAGCATCACCAGATCATGAATTAGCCGCCTGGCTAGGCGGCAAAACCCCATCGAAGATCTCACGGAGAAATGGAATGGCCCGGGGCGCCGTAGCCGAGAGCCAGGGTCGATTTCGACGGTGCTGCAGCTACCCCCGTAGCTTCGAACGAAACGTGAACATGCGGGCATCCTAAGCGGTCGCTGGCGCCCGGTTCGGCAAAGGGCCTCAGCGCGCCAATGGATCGCGGAAATTCGGTCGTCCCCGAAAGCCGACCAGCAACAGCGCCAGGAGGCGATGGACCCGTCTGGCCGGGAGAGCCTGGTCGACGTCCCATCGCGTCGGTAGCGCTCCCAGAAGGCTTTGACGGTGGCAGATATAATCTCTTGGCCCTTATCCGTCGGAACCGCAATCCGGGGATTAGGCGTCAGAGCGCCGTGATTCCGGGAGACATTGTGCAACGTGGCATCAGAACGAATGCCGACACGACGTTGACAGGGACGGCCACGAGATTTGGCCATGCCGAGCAGAACGGTAACCAGGATTTGCTACGAAAGGATAGAAGCCCAAAACGCAAGCCTGTCGGAAAGCCTGTCAAGCTCAAGCCTGAGGATATCGCTTTGGTGAAGTCAGTCGACACGCGATTGCCGAAGTTCGATTGACCAGGGGTCCGTTACGATCTGATACCGCAATCGCCTGGAAAAGGGGGCAAAACGTTACCCCACGGCGTTACCCAGAACGTCTTTTTGCGACTTGTGCCCATAAGACATGGCTTTGACACGTAATCAAGTATCACGAGTCGGCCCTTTTATCGAGTTCCGTTGTGCTCATTTCGGCGCTCTCTCGCCGCGCTCGGTTTGGCTGCCTATCCGGTTGTGACCGTGGCAATCCAAGCGGGCGCCCCGTGTATGGTGACCTAAACCAAACTAGGAATCCTCTCCTTTCGGCCGGCGCTGCTGGAAAAGCCGGACCGACAGTCCGCTCACAACGCGCGCGTGATGGGCTGATTATTTTAGGTTTATATCAAATGGCTGGACGTAATAATTATCTATTCCCACCATGCGGCGCCCGGGCTCGAAGTGTCGGGCGACCGTGCATCAGAAAGCCAGTATTGGGTTCCGAGACTATCACGGAACGGGCGTTGCCCTCCCATGTCGGACTTAGCCTAAAGCCTGCAGCTCCTAAAACGGCAGAAGGAATAGCCGCTATTCAAGCGGGTCAGGCTCGACGCTGGGCCGCCTACAGAGCGGATAAAGAAGCTGGCAGCCCCCGGAAGGTCGGGTGGAAACTGCCGCCTTATTTGTAAAACTTGTAAGTTTCACAACGATCTGCTTGACTAGCAAAATCAACGCCTGATAGTTTGCATATCTTACTTGTGAAATTGGAGGCGAAAATGACTGTCATTGGATACGCCAGGGTCAGCACGGCCGATCAGAAGCTAGAGGGTCAACTTGCAGCTCTTAAGGCGGCTGGGGCCGAACCGATCTACCGGGAGAAAATCAGCGGCGTCAGGGCCGATCGCCCGCAACTGGCCAAGCTGATGGCCAACCTGCAGGCCGGCGATGTCGTGACGGTCACCAAACTGGATAGGCTGGGGCGTAGCACCCGCGAACTTCTCGACCTGATCGAGAAAATCAGTAAGGCCGGTGCTTCGTTCCGTTCCCTTGGTGACCCGCTATTCGACACTACGGGTGCGCAAGGTCGGTTGCTGGTCACCATGCTAGCAGCAATAGCCGAGTTTGAACGCGAATTGATACGCGAGAGAACCGGCGCCGGTCGAGAGCGCGCCATGGCTGAAGGTGTCAAGTTCGGCCGCAAGCCGAAGCTTTCGGACTATCAGCGAGCTGAAGCCATCAAGCGACGTGCTGCCGGTGAAACGTTAGCATCAATTGCTAAGACTTACGGTGTCGACATCTCGATGATTTCCAGATTGTGACCATGCCACCTTCGGCATAGGGCTACCGGGTGACTGTTGCTGAAAGCCACTTGCCTTTAACCCCATGCACAGATTTCGCGGAGCACCGAGACCGTATGTGACAAAAATCGTCTGATGGGCCGTGTTGTTTTGTTTGCTCCTTTCAAAGACCGATTTTTCAAAAGTCCAAAAATATATGTGAAGTTTTTCCATCGCGGATTTTTTCTTGGGTCCCATCTCAACGGGTCCCATCAACGTAATTGGGTCCCATCCTGGGAATCCATCAACAAGGAACTGATTTACAATGTCTGAAAATGAAATAGCGTTTAATCCTGATCCGCCGCGCCGGACCGAACACCAATCCATTCGCGACGTTAGAGCCGAACCGCGACATCAGATGCGGCCGTTCGTTGATCGCCATGAGCCTGCCGTCGAAAATCTTTATCGTCGCGGCCATTTGCTTCCGAGTGAGAGGGGCTACGAAACTCCGCCGCATCCGCGGGCACAAAATCCAGACTTTGCCAGCAATATATCGAAACCATCTACGTCAACACCGTTGCCGAGTGACCATAACGATCCTCAATCCACTTCTTAAAACAAACAAAGGACTACAAATGACCAACAAAGTAAAGTAGCGACCAAGTCAACGCGATCAGGACCGACGACCTCACCGCCGTCGGCAAACCCACCCGGCTCGATGGCATCGACATCGGTGCCGCCGCGGCTGGCAAAACCACAACCCCTCAGACTCGATTGGCTGCCGTTCAAGCTGCCGCATCGTCTACCAATCCCAAAGCTCGGGAAGCATACGGACACGCCAAAAATGGTGCCGAGAAGCTTGGTTTCAGTTTGGATGGTCTTGCGCTCAGCGGCACGGCTCTTGCCGATATCGATGCTGCTATGAAGAAACAGCATTGGACCACCGATAGGCGGTTTATTTTCAAGGGCGCGCTGGCGGCCATCGGCGCAATCGCCTGATCAATCTGCTCTTGCTACGTCATGGCGATGGCGTGGCATGACGGCGCCGGTCTTCTTGGTTGCTAGCCGGTGCCTTGCGCAAAAGCGGTCCGGCGCCCCCGCCTCGATGCTGTCCCGCTGCTGCGCTCCGCGGGCTCGACATATCGTGGCTGAGTGTCGAGTCCGCACCTATTCAAACTTTGGCAACGCGTCTGAGTCCATTGGCCGCGCTTGCAATGGTCCGTGCCAACCTTCACGGGCCTCACGCATTCGGTTCTTTGTTGAAGGGACGCGGATGCACGACGTTGCGCAAGCGATGTGCGGTCATCAGCTTGATAACCTGAGCGACTGGCGTTGCGGCTTAGTAACCCGGCGAGCGCATCGGCGTGACAGACCCAACACGCCTGGGCACGCCGAACTATTCCAGATCGCCGTGCGGGTGATGCCAGTCTCCCGCATGGCGTAGGGCATCGCCGTTCCTATCGTCGGTCCAACCCGGCGTTTTCTGCGGCGGTGCTCGCCCTTTCACGCACTCCGACGCTGCTTCGTTCATGGGCGTCGGCACCTGCGACCGGGCTCCCTTTCTGAGCGGAGTGGGGACTCCGGTCGCTTTTTTTAATCACAGCGCCGGCACATCCGGCACCAATACGGAGTCAAACATTATGACTGGACCTAATTATTCAACAGATAAACGATCCGCAAAACCACCAATCGAAAATCAACCTGCGCCAGGCGGCAGCTTGAATGAAGGTAGCCATACCGGAGCCGGCGCAATCAGCCGCCGCGAAATCTTCCGCAAAGGCTTCACGCCCGTGCCGGAGAAGCAGGCGCCGACAAAGGACGATTTCGGCGGATATGGCCGTTATCGACCCACCGTGGATACCAACGAACCGAAGAGGTAATCATCATGCCAGTTAACGAAGATATTGCTGAACTGCAAAAGCAGGTCGCCGACCTGCAGCGGCAAACGGCCTACTTATTCCCGCTTCACGGATTGAAGTGGTCCATCATCGAAAAGCAACGCATCGAGAACGAGAAACACCGCGCTTCGATGCGTGGGTCATTCACCACAGATCAAGCGCACGGCGGCAAACCGAAGGGAGCGCGGTAAATGCGAAAGAACAAAAGGAACGTCGCGGAGATCGCGGTCGACGTAGAGTTGAAGCTAGAGCACCTCGAACTCATATCTCGAAGCCGCGGCAGCGGTCGTTGAGGAACTACGCATGTTCCTAGGCCAGCACCATCTCGAGCTGACGCGGCCTGAAATGACGCTCGGCACTCACGGATATCATGCCGAAATGCCCTTGGCCGCAGATGATCCACAATACGCCGCTCGCAGTCACAGATACATCAATGGCTGCGACGCTTTCCTCAATGTGATGAGGGACACTTGGTGATCCTCGATATTCTCATCGCCACCGGCGTTGTCGTGTTCGTCGTCTCTGCGATCGTGTGGGCGCTCCTATGATTTCGAACGCAGACCTTGAAGCCTTCGCGGACTTTCTGGTCGCTTGGCTTGAGCGTGACCTCAAAGCTGGCCGAGTCAGAACGAAGTCTCAGGCCGTTGCCGACGCTGATGAACCACGATCGCGACGCTCATCACAAGATAGGCCACAACGCATATTACCAGATGCATCATTGCGAACAGAGAGAGCACGACGACCGCGACGACCAAGCCAAACGGTGAAATTCAACAGAGCGTCGCTATAATCAGCAATGCGATAGCCCACGGCGATAAGCCTTGGCGTCGACGCCGACGTGCGGAGCCTTCGGACTTGCAAGGGCCTTCTCTTTTGGCACTATATCTTCGGTATAGAAAGCCATTGCTGGTGGTGCCTCGAAAGCGATGAGGGCAACAGCGGCCGGAAGCCATTTCGTCTTTGGTCTCTCCTTGACCCTTGGGCGCGATAAGAATGAAGAAGATGATGACTGCCGTGGCCGGAGTTCTGATGTCCGTCGCGACGGCCCACGCGGCTAAGCTACCGGCTGCCCTCGGCGGCAGATGGTGCGGCCCTACCGAGACGCACGTCGACATGCTGGATTACCATCGCTGCACCACGCGAGACGGCAAGAACCCGCTCGTCATGCGCCTCGACGGTAATTACAGGGATAATGAGAACCATGCGTCTCCGTCGCATATAGTCGGCGTTAAGGTCTACGACCACGAGGTCAGCGCCAATGGCACTCCGTCAAAGGTCGTACGCTACCTCGTCAAGCAGGTTGGCAACGGGGGCGCCACCATCAGCACAATCATGTGGGTCGACGGCAACCTGCTGCGAATGTGGTCTCCCGACAACATACAAGACAAGCCGATCACATGTGTCGGCTTATTCAGTACCTACGCTACTCGTGACGAGCAAGAATTAAGCTTCGACGATTATAAGAACGACACCGACGGCGACTCCCTTTCAAGCATCAAGGGGGAAGATGGCGATTATACCTGCTATTTACTGTGGGGCGGTGCGGGCCATAGCCCCTTCAAAGGGCTTTGCGAGGACAACCAGCGTTGTCGTGTCGTGGGAACATATCGCAAAAGAGTTGGGAACGCTTACTTCGTTGACTTCACGGATGCTCATGGCGTCGATGAACGGGCAATAGAAGGAGATCGGACTGGTCCTTCAGTAAGACAGGTGCCGATGCAAAAGGTTGGCGGCACATTTGTTGTACCGGTCGAGATAAATGGTGCCATCACGCTCGACTTTACAATCGACAGTGGCGCCGCTGATGTCAGCGTGCCGCTCGACGTCTTTTCGACATTGAGGCGAAAAGGAACCATTCAAGACTCCGACGTTATCGGCGAACAAACGTACGTTTTGGCTGACGGCTCAACACATAAAACGTATAGGTTCACAATTAGGTCGCTAAGAGTTGGCGATATAGTTATCGGGAACGTTACGGGTGGCGTGGCTCCTATGCAGGGTAGTCTACTTCTCGGGTTATCATTCCTTGAACGCCTCAAGTCGTGGTCTATCGACAGCACTAACCACGTCCTTCTTCTCGAACCTCAGTAAGCGTCCGTGACGGAATGTCGTGCCGACTCACTTTATCGACTTACCCCCCCAATGATAATGATCAAGACCGGCAAAAGTGACAGTAAAAGTATAAACGTGAAGACGATTAGTTCCTGCTTGTCGTGATACCATGTGGCCACAACCGGCGGTTTTCCGAGAATCTGTTCTACATCGATATTATTGCGGAGGAGGTAGTCGTATGTGGCCTTGGCGTCATTCCGGGTGTTCATCAGTCGGTCGTTATAGTGCAGCATTAGTGCGAAGGCGACGAACGCAACCAAACCTGCCAGTGCACAGTACCACAATTTGCCAATTCCAGGGTGCTGCAAAAGGGCAATGAATGCAGTCGCTAGTGCTACGTTCACGGTAACGGCCCATTTAATCACGTCCCATTTCTGAAGTTTGCCCGCTGCTATCAGTTTCCGATTGTCTTCTAGAGCGGCGGTTGCGAACTGAAACTCTTCTGGGCTCATTGACCCGTCTCCCTGCTATCGCCCGCCCACTGCTTCTACACCGGCGTCCGCAGCCGGTGCTTGGCCTGCGGGGCGTACCGGCGGTGTACCCGGCCGGGGCCGCTTCACCAACGTGGAATTATTTCGGCTGGAATATGCGTGAAGCCGAGCGTCAACGAAGCATGATAGCGATGAACCCCACATTGCACACGAAAGCGCCGTGGACCGAGATCGGCATTCTCAAAGATGCAAATGGCCGGAAGCGGAACGTCATCTCGGATCCCAACGAGAAGGCGGACCATGCGGTCATGGCTAAAGCCGTTGGCGTCGAGCGGATGGCTAGAAAAGCGAAGCGGCACTTCAATAGCGGCTAACGCGATCATGCGGTGCGGAGCGTCGCAACGGAAACCGCTTCTCGCAGGTCGATAGTTTTGCACACCCGCCTCAACCAGCCACTCGGTCAAGATGATCATTGATTGGGCCATGGCGTTTTGACTTACTCATTTTCCATCGGAGCTTATTTCATGACCGACGCCTTAACGCGGACGTGCAGTCGCATTGGTTGTCCGAAGACCTTCAGCGTAACTCCTAGGATCGGTCACAGGCAGCAAAGGCGCTACTGCTCTGACGCCTGTCGCGTCCGCGACCATCGCACCAGGAAGCCCCTGCCGGAGCCGTTACAGAGGCTGCAGAACGCATGTAACGGCTCATTAGGTACCAAGGTAGCCAACGAGCCGTTACATCCTGTTTTAGGCCTTATAAATCAAGGGTCAAAACAGCCGTTACAGATGACCTTCGGCGCCTATACGGTCGTGCCCGATCCTGACTGGCCGAAGAAGTACCGGATCCGCAGTCCAGACGGCACTCTTCAGACATGGTCAACCTGACCCGCGCACGCGACGCCGCCAGATGCCTTGCCGAGCATGATTATCGGTTGGACCTGTTAGCGAGGGCGGCATGACACGCCCGACACGCTACCGCCTTCGCCTCTACCTAGTCGCAACGCGCATGGCGATTCGGATTTTGCTGATCGCCTTGACCGCGGTCGACGTAGTGCGGTTATGGCCACGATACCCGCGCGGTTATTGATGCCCGCGTGCTATCCCGTTGGGGCTGTTGATCTAGATCAATGAATATACCCGCCCCATACCCGCATTATCTGCGGCTAGCGGCTTATTCGACTTTGTTACCCAGTATGATACCCATGGCGGCCATACGGCTCAGTAAACATTGAAAATACACCATATTTTTTCGGAAAAGACGTTAACGGGGGTAACGCGCCGCCATTGCGAGCCCATAAGTCGCAGCCGCCCGTCGAGAGGAGGATGGAATGTCAAACGAGCACAAGGCTCATTCCCCGTTCGAAGCCATTCGCCAGTGGTGTCGCGGCTTCGCGCCTTCGCGATCGACCCTGTCCCAATTCGCGTTAGATGGGACTGATCGCATGGCCCACGACATCGGCGTGTCGGCCGCCGAGCTTCATGATCTCGCCAGCCGCGGACCGCAATCGGCTGATTTGTTGTGCCGCCGCATGGAAGTGCTCGATCTCGACCGGAACGAAGTCGCCCATACCGAGCGCGCCACATTTCAGGATCTGCAGCGCGTTTGCAGCATGTGCGACTGCAAGAAGCGCTGCGCCCGCGACCTTGCGCGCAATCCGGACGATCCGGTCTGGAAGGATTATTGCTCGAATGCGCAGACGCTGACAGCGTTGGGTGTGTTACCCTGGGCTTCGCGCCGAGAGTGGTGATTCTCGAAACGCGCCGCGGCCTATCGGCCGAAGCGGCCGTGCGAACGCTGGCGCCAGAACCACCGGAACGGCCGATGCTGCCGGGCTGGGGCCGCTACGGCACGCCCCGACCGCTTTGCAGCGATAGCCGGCACGGCGAAGGCATAGCGAAAATTGGCGGCACGAAACTTGGCCGTAATCGTTGAACTTCACCCGTGCTGACGCGAGGCGCTCGTTAGACCATGAATGCCCAAACCGTCGGCTCGGCGATGATGCCGAGATTGAGGGCGCTGATCCTTCGCCTCCTGCATGAGCATCGCGTCATGACCATCGCGACGCTGCGTCCCGACGGCTGGCCGCAGGCGACGATGGTGGGTTACGTCAACGACGGTTTCCTTCTGTATTGCTTCGTCGCCCGCAGCACGCAGAAATTCGCCAATATCCAGCGCGACCCGCGCGTCTCGATCGCGATCGGCAGCGACGCAACCGATCCGTTGCTAGTGCAAGGCTTATCGCTCGCCGGCCACGCCAGCGAGGTCGATGACCGCGCAGAGTTCCACGAGATTGCAGCGTTGCGCCTGAAGAAATTTCCGGAATATGCGACTTTGCCCGAGCCTCTGGCGCGGCAAGACGGACATCTGCGCATTGCCCCGGCGCCAAAAGCTTCGGTCGTCGCGCTTCTGCGCATTGCGCCGGACGTCATCTCGGTGCTCGACTACGAACACGGTTTCGGCCACAGCGAGCTCGTCACCTTTTCGGAGCGCGATCTCGATGTGCATCTCGTTACACGAAGCGATCCGTGGAACGCGATCGACAACGGCAACTAGAGCATGTCCCGGAAAAGCATGCCCTCGGGCTTGACCCGATGGGTGGAAACCGGTTTTCCGAAGAGGACATGCTACAACAAAAAGATCTAGAGCATCGCGCTGCCTAATGCCGACCGAACAATTTGTCGAGCAGCCAGGTATCGAGGCCGCCGCGCTCTTGTGGCTGCGGCCGTGCGGCGGCGCCGCTTGATGGGGCGGGCGTTCCATAGCCACCGGCGTAACCGAACGATGATCCCCATCCGCCGTTGCCGCCGACGCCCGCCAATGCGGTCGGCGTCGTTCCCTGCAGCGCCGTTTTCATGAACCGGCTCCAGATGTCGACCGGCAGGCTGCCGCCGGTCGCCTTGCGGGTCGGCGCGTTATCGTCGTTGCCGAGCCAGATGCCGGCAACGAGCGTGCCGGTGTAGCCGATGAACCAGGCGTCGCGGTAATCCTGGCTGGTGCCGGTCTTGCCGGCCGCGGGCCAGCCGGGCAAATCGGCGTGGCGCGCGGTGCCGCTGACCAAAGTCTCGTGCAGCATCGCATTCATCATCGCCACATAGTGCGCATCCACGATCCGTCCCATGGGCTGGTTCGGTCGCGTGTAGAGGAGCTTGCCGTCGGTCGAGCGTACGCGCGCGATCACGTGCGGCGAGATCGCATAGCCGCCGTTGGCGAATGGCGCGTAGGCGGTCACGAGCTCGAGCGGCGAGACCTCGGACGTGCCGAGCGCGATCGACGCGTTCGGTTCGAGCAGTGAGTTGATACCCATGCGATACGCTGTCCGGATCACCGCGGCCGGGCCGAATTCGAGGGTCAGGCGGACCGAGACGGTGTTGAGCGAATTGGCCAGCGCCTGGGTAAGTGTCACCGGGCCCAAATATTCGTGCTCGTAGTTCTCCGGCTTCCAGCCGCGCACCGTGATCGGGCCGTCCTCGCGGACCGTATCGGGCGTCAGTCCGTGTTCGAGCGCGGTGAGATAGACGAATGGCTTGAATGCAGAGCCAGGCTGCCTTTTGGCGGCGATGGCGCGATTGAACTGGCTTTCGGCATAGCTCCTGCCGCCGACCAGCGCCCGCACCACGCCGTCCGGCGTCATCGCCACCACGGCGCCTTCGCCGACACCGAATTTTTCTCCCTTCTGTGCCAGCACCTCCGCGAGCGCACGTTCGGCGGCCGTTTGCAAGGCCGGCTCGATCGAGGTCTCGACGACGATATCCTCATCGAAACGGCCGACGACGTCGTTGACCGCGTCCATGACCCAGTCGGCGACGTAGTTGACCGAGCCGGTCGTTGTCGATTTCACCGCATGCGCCGGGTGGGCGAGCGCTGCCCGTGCGGCATCCTCGCTGGCGAGTTTCTGCTCGGCCATGTCGGTCAGCACGACGCGGGCGCGGCGTTCGGCGCCGTCCGGATTATGGCTTGGCGCAAGACGCGACGGCGATTGCACGAGCCCGGCCAACATGGCGGCTTCCGCCAGCGACAGATGCCGCGCCGACTTGGCGAAATAACGCTGTGCCGCCGCTTCCACACCGTAGGCGCCGGCACCGAAATAGACGCGATTCAGATAAAGCTCGAGGATCTGCGCCTTGCTGAACTTGTGCTCGAGCCACAGCGCCAGCACCGCCTCCTGCGCTTTGCGGGTGACCGTGCGTTCCTGGGTCAGAAAAAGATTCTTCGCCAGTTGCTGGGTGATGGTCGAACCCCCTTGCGAGGCCCCCCGACGCAACACGTCCGCGACCAGCGCGCGCATGATGCCGAGCGGGTCGACGCCATGGTGCGAATAGAAGCGCCGGTCCTCGATGGCGATAAAGGCTTTCGGCACATAGTCGGGCAATTCGCGCAAGGAAATCGCCGCGCCGCCCATGTCGCCGCGGGTCGCGAGCGTCGCCCCGTTGGCGCCGACGATCAGGACCGAAGGCGGCCGCTTGGGAATTTCCAGCGATTGGATCGGCGGCAAGTGAGCACCGATCCAGATGGTGATGCCGATGGCGCAGATGATGCTCCAAAGCGCCAGTACGGCGGCCCAATAGAACCAGCGCCCGATGCCCGCCCGGCCCTTGCCGGCACCGCTGCTACGGCGTTTTTTCTTTTTCGGCCGCGGCGCCGCTTCGGTGCGCGGGCGGCGCGCGGTGTCGCGCGCTTGCGGCCCGCCGACTCGGTCTTCCGGGCTGACACGCAGAGCCAAGCCGTCGGCGTCGCCGGCACGCTTGCTTCCGTTTCGCCCCGCCATGTCCCGTCCCCGCGCGCGTCCCTCGCGCGTCGCAAGGGACGGTAGACCGCGCGCTTTAAGGGGCCGTTACTGGGCGTCGGTATTGGGTTCGCTAACGATTTATCAAGGCACGATGTGGCGATCCGCCAGGTTCGTCGCCGCTTCCTCGGCCGCGATCTCTCGCATCGCCTGCCGACTTCTATGCCGGCTTGGCCTCGGCGCTCGGCGTTGTGAACAGCGCAAGCAACGGACGCTTGATCGCCGCCTGGCGGGTCGCCGCGGTGATTTTAGCGCCGAGCAGGTCAGTCACATAGAACACGTCGACCACCCGTTCGCCGAAGGTGGCGACATGCGCCGAAGCGATATTGAGATTGAGTTCCGAAAGCGTTGTGGTCAGCTCGTAAAGCAGGCCCGGCCGGTCGAGGCCGGTCACTTCGACCACGGTATGGCGCTGTGACCACTGGTTATTGACGGTCACCTCGGGCTCGATGGCGAACGCCTTCAGGCGGCCCTTCGGCGGGGCGCGCTTTGGCAGCACTTCGGGAAGCTTGATCAGCCCCTGCACGGCCTTTTCGACGGTTTCGGCGACGCGGCCCGCGCGGCGCTCCTCGTCCTCGTCGAGCTCGAACTCGCGCGAGAGCGCGATGGTATCGAGCGCGATGCCGTTGGTGGTGGTGTAGATCTGCGCGTCGACGATGTTGGCGCCGGCGACCGCGCAGGCGCCGGCGATGATCGACAACAGCCAGGGATGGTCAGGCGCGTAGACGGTGAGCTCGGTGACGCCGCGCGTCGCGTCGAAGCCGACGCGGGTGGCGAGCCGCTTGCCCGCCTCCTCGCTCGCCCGCACGAAACGCGCGTGCGCAAGCTTGTGCGGCAGATCGACCTTGAGCCAATAGGCCGGATAGTGACGCGCCACATAGGCGTCGAGCACGTCGGCCGGCCAGTCCCTGATACTGTCGCGGAATTCAGCCTTGGCGGCGGCGACACGCTCGCCGCGATTGACCTCGGAGAAGCCGCCGGTCAGCACCGGCTCGGTTTCGTAATAGAGCGTGCGGATGAGCTGCGATTTCCAGCCGTTCCACACGCCGGGTCCGACGGCGCGAATGTCTGCGGTGGTGAGGATGGTCAGAAGCTTCATTCGCTCCAAAGATTGCACCACGGCGGCGAAATTCTCGATGGTCTTGCGGTCGGACAGGTCGCGCGATTGCGCCACCGTCGACATGACGAGATGCACTTCGACCAGCCAGGCGACGAGTTCGGTCTCGCCGGTATTGAAGCCGAGCCGCGGGCAGAGCCGCCGCGCGACGCGCGCGCCGGCGATCGAGTGGTCCTCGATGCGGCCCTTGGCGATGTCGTGGAGGAACAGCGCCACGTAGAGCACTTTGCGGTGCTCGGGCTGAATTGTGCGCATCAATTCGCTGGCGAGCGTAAGGTCCGGGCTGCCGCCTTGCTCGATCTCGTTGAGCACGCCGATGCAACGCAGCAGATGCTCGTCCACCGTATAGTGGTGGTACATGTTGAACTGCATCATCGCGACGATGCGGCCGAAGGCGCGCACGAATTCGCCGAGCACCCCGGCCTCGTTCATGCGCCGCAGCACGGTTTCCGCCTCGTTGTTGGAGGTCAGAATCTCCAGGAACAGGCGGTTGGCTTCCGCGTCGACGCGCACATTCGGGTCGATCAGCTTGAGCGAGCGGGTGGTGGCGCGCATCGCTTCCGGATGAATCGCAAGATTGTATTTTTGCGCCAGATTGAACAACCGGATCAGGTTGACCGGGTCGCGCGCAAACACATCGGGGCGGGCGAGATTGAGGCGGTCGTTCTCGATGATGAAATCATCCGTCTCGGTGATTGTCCGCCGGCTCTTCGCCGGGCGCAAACGCGCGATGACGCGGCTCAGCACCGGCGCCGGCTTGGCCTGTCGCTCCTCGAGGCCGGCGCACAGGATCGCGGTAAGGTCGCCGACATGTTTGGCGGTCAGAAAGTAATGCTTCATGAAGCGTTCGACGTCTTTCAGCCCGGGATGCTCGGTGTAACCGAGCCGCACGGCGATCTCGCGCTGAATGTCGAACGACAGCCGCTCCTCGGCGCGGCCGGCGAGGAAATGCATGTTGCAGCGGACCGACCAGAGGAAGTCCTCGCATCGCCGGAACATGTTGTACTCGTCGCGGTCGAAGACTTCGCGATCGATCAGCTCCTCGGGCTCATGTACGCGGTAGACGTATTTGGCGATCCAGAACAGCGTGTGCAGGTCGCGCAGGCCACCCTTGCCGTCTTTCACGTTGGGTTCGACCAGATAACGCGATTGGCCGGCGCGACGATGGCGCTCCTCCCGCTCGGCAAGCTTGGCGGCGACGAATTCCGCCGCCGTGCCCTGCACGACGTCCTTTTCGAAGCGGGCGGTGAACTCGCTATAAAGTGCGGCGTCGCCCAACAAATACCGCGACTCCAGGAGCGCGGTACGGATGGTCATGTCGGCCTTGGCCTGGCGGATGCATTCGCTGACCGAGCGCGTCGCATGCCCGACCTTCTGCCCCATGTCCCACAGGCAATAGAGCAATGCTTCGGCGACCGATTCGCCCCAGGCGGTCTGCTTGTAGGGCAGGACGAACAATAGATCGATGTCGGAACCGGGCGCCAACAATCCGCGGCCGTAGCCGCCGGTGGCGATGATCGCCATGCGTTCGTCCTGCGAATGCGTCTGCGGCGGATAAAGCGCGCTGATCGTGAATTCGAATAGGATGCGGATGATTTCGTCCTGGGTCTGGCACAGCCGCTCGGCGCAGCGGCGGCCGTGCCGGTCGGTGAGCAGCAAATCCTCGGCGCGGGCGCGCGCCTCCGTCAGAGCCGTCTTGAGCCGGCGCGCTACGGCGGTGCGCAATTCGCGCTCGCGGCCCGCATGGGTGTCGGCCAGCGCTTTGAGATCGGCGACGATGGTGGCGCTGTCGATCAATTCCTCGGCGGCGCGCGGCGCTCGTTCGGTATCAAGCATCATTGACCACCGTCATATCCGAGCCATGCCGCGCTGTCATGGGCCCAGCCTCTTTGCCTCAGTTTCGGCGCCCGGACGTCATGCGCGGGGCGATGAGGTCGGCCAGTGGCGGCGATGATAAGAATTAAGCGCTTTGCCGACCTGAGCGGCGATCGTGTTAGCATGCCCGTCCGGACAATATGAAACGACGAGGGAGGATGTTCCAATGAAGAGCTTTGACGTTTGCGAATGCGGCACGCCGCTGCGGCTGATGGAGCGGCCGACCCCACAGCCGACAGGCAGCGAGGTCCTTTTGAAGGTCTTGGCGGCCGGCATCTGTCACAGCGATCTTCATATCTGGGAAGGCTATT
Organism: uncultured Alphaproteobacteria bacterium; assembly: GCA_963818155.1. Taxonomy (GTDB): domain Bacteria; phylum Pseudomonadota; class Alphaproteobacteria; order Rhizobiales; family Xanthobacteraceae; genus BOG-931. Next base: position 71,230 of record CAWFRC010000007.1, on the reverse strand, counting down.
ATGATCTGGGCGGCGGCAAGCGGCTGCAGTTGGCCGATCGCGGCGTGAAGCTTCCGTTGACCATGGGTCATGAAAATGTCGGCGAAGTGGTCGCCGTCGGCCCCGACGCCCAGGGCGTGAAGGTCGGCGACCGCCGGCTGGTGCATCCCTGGCTCGGCTGCGGCGAATGCGCCATTTGCATCGGCGGCGAGGAACAAATGTGCCGCATTGCGTCGAGCATCGGGGTATTCCGCTCCGGCGGCTATGCGGATCATCTCATGGTGCCGCATCCGCGTTATTTGTTCGATATCGGCGACATTCCGCCCGAGCGCGCCGCGCCGCTCGCTTGCTCGGGCATTACCACCTATGGGGCCTTGAAGAAAGTTGGTCCGATCTTGCAGCAGGCGCCGGTGGTCATCATCGGTGCCGGCGGTCTCGGTTTGATGTGCCTTGCGCTGCACAAGGCGATGGGTGGCAAGGCCGCCATCGTGGTCGATATCGATCCGGCCAAGCGGGACGCGGCGAAGAGAGGCGGTGCGGCGTTGACCGTCGATCCGGCGGCGCCCGATGCCAGCAAACAGATTATCGAAGCCACCGAGGGCGGCGGCGCATGGGCGGTAATCGATCTGGTCGGCGCTTCGCAAACCGCGCGGCTGGGTCTCGACAGTCTGCGCAAGGGCGGCAAACTGATCGTTGTGGGTCTTTTCGGCGGCGACATCACGGTGCCGACGCCGTCGTTTCCGCTGCGCGCCATCACCATCCAGGGGTCTTATGTCGGCAGCCTGCACGAGATGGCCGAGCTTCTTGATCTTGTGCGCCGCAAAGGCGCACCCGACCTTCCTGTCGGCACGCGGCCGCTCGCCGCCGTCAACGAAGCGCTGGAAGACCTCAAGTCCGGCAAGGTTGTCGGGCGCCTGGTGCTGACACCGGCGGCGGCTTAGAGGATGTTTCGGAAAACCGGAATCCGGTTTTCCGAAGAAAGCATGCGACAACACATGAATCTGGAGCGCATCGCGATTCAACCTCATCGAGATGTGCTCTAAGAGTGCGGATCAATTCAGTCTGAAGCGATCGCACTCTAGAGAAAAAAAATCGCTTTCAGCGGCCTGTTCGAAAGGAGAAAATACTATGGATGCTGCGGGACTGCGCGCCATGCAGGCGCCGATCAAAGATCGCTACAAGAGCGATCCGCATGCGGCGATGATCACGCTCAAGGCACACGGCACGCTCGATGACACCAATATCGCCTGCAAGGTGGAGACCGGCCGTGCGCTTGCGGTCGCGGGCCTGCACCCGGCGACCGGTGGTTCGGGCCTCGAACTGTGTTCGGGCGACATGCTGTTGGAGGCGCTGGTCGCCTGCGCGGGCGTCACGCTGAAAGCGGTGGCGACCGCCATCGACGTGTCGTTGAAATCGGGCGCCGTGTCGGCCGAAGGCGATCTCGATTTCCGCGGCACGCTCGGCGTCGCCAAGGATGCGCCGGTGGGCTTCGCGCAGATTCGGCTGCGTTTCGACGTCGACACCGATGCGTCGCAGGAAAAGCTCGATCAACTGCTCAAGCTCACCGAGCGTTACTGCGTGGTCTATCAAACAATCAAAAGCGGGCCGCCGGTCGAGGTCAGCCTCAGCCGTAAATAACCGCTCCGTGTCTCCCGAGCTTCTGTTCTGGTCCGGATTCGGGCTGAAAATGGTGATGACGGCGACCGCCGTCGTCATCGCCTCGCTGGCGGTCGAGCGCTCGGGTCCGTTCATCGGTGGCTTGATCGGGGCGTTGCCGGCCGCGGCGGCGCCCGCCTACGTAATCCTTGCGCTCGACCATCCGCCGGATTTCATTGCCGCCAGTGCCGTCGGCAGCGTTGCCATCAACTGCGCCGTCACCATCTTTGCCACGATCTATGTGTTGCTCGCCCAACGTCACGGACTCTTGGTCAGTCTCGGGGGCGCCGGGATTGGCTGGCTTGCGGTCGCGGCAGCGTTGCGGCTTGTTGCTTGGACGCCACTTTCGGCGATCGCGCTGAACGTTGTGGTCTACGCGGTGACCATCCCGCTGAGCAGGCGCTTTCGCGGCAGCACCGGGCCGGTCTCCTTTGTGCGCACACGGCTCGATATTCCGTTGCGCGCCTTGACGGTGGCTTTGGTCGTCTCCGTCGTGACCGGCGCAAGCTCGCGCATAGGCTCGTTCGCTTCCGGCATGTTTGCGCTCTTCCCGATCATTCTTGGCAGTTCGATCGTCATCATGCATCCGCGCATCGGCGGCAAAGCGACGGCGAGCATGCTGGCGAATGTGCCGGTGCCATTGATCGGCATGGCGCTGGGCTTTGTGGCTGTGCACTATCTGGTGGCGCCGATCGGCGTCTGGCCCGCGCTCGCGGGCGGCCTTCTCGTCTCTTTGGCCTGGAGCGGCTTGCTGTTGGCCGTGCGCCTGCAGCAGCAAAAGCGCCGGCATGCTATTTCGTCTTCGCCAACTGCGCCTTGAGCGCGTAGAGCGCTTCCAGCGCTTGCCGCGGCGACATTTCGTCAGGGTGATAGGTCGCGACCGCCTCCGCCAGGCCGGTGAGGGCCGCGTCGTTGTCGTTGCGCGGCGGAGCCGGCGGCCGGGCCGCGGCAAACAACGGCAAGTCGTCGATCAGCTTGCGGGCCGGCGACATGCGGTCCTCAGCCTCGAGCTGCGCCAACACGATTTTGGCGCGTTCGATTACGCTCGTGGGCAAGCCGGCAAGCTTCGCCACGTGGATGCCGTAGGAGCGATCGGCGGCGCCCGGCACCACTTCGTGCAGGAACACCACTTCGCCCTGCCACTCCTTGACCCGCATGGTGGCGTTGAACAGCCGCGGCAGCTTGGCGGCGAGGGCCGTCATCTCATGGAAGTGCGTGGCGAACAGCGCGCGACAGCGATTGTTCTGGTGCAGATGCTCGATGGTCGCCCAGGCGATGGAGAGCCCGTCGAACGTTGCCGTACCGCGGCCGATTTCGTCGAGAATGACCAGTGCGCGCTCGCCAGCCTGATTGAGGATGGCGGCGGTTTCCACCATTTCGACCATGAAGGTCGAGCGGCCGCGCGCGAGATCGTCGGCGGCGCCGACGCGCGAGAATAGCCGGTCGATGACGCCGATATGGGCGGACCGCGCCGGCACGAAGCTACCCATCTGGGCCAGGACCACGATCAAGGCATTCTGGCGCAGAAACGTCGATTTGCCCGCCATGTTGGGCCCGGTGATCAGCCAGATCCGGCCAGCGCTGTTGCTAGCCGGCGGCGACAAATCGCAATCGTTGGCGACGAACGGGCCGCCGTCGGTCGCCAGCGCCTGCTCCACCACCGGATGGCGGCCGCCGGCGATATTGAAAGCAAGGCTGGCATCGACTTGCGGGCGCACATAGTCGCGCTCCACCGCCAGCGCCGCCAGCGCGCAGGCGACATCGGCGACGCCAAGTGCGTCGGCCGCCCGCTTGAGCGCGACACTGTCGGCGGCGACCGCAGCCGCCAGTCGATCGAATATCTCGAGCTCGAGCGCCAGCGCGCGATCGGCTGCGTTGGCGATCTTTGCTTCCAATTCGCCGAGCTCGGTGGTGGAGAAACGCACCTGGCCGGCGAGTGTTTGCCGGTGAATGAAGGTGGCGTTGAGCGGCGGCGTGAGCAGCTTCTCGCCGTGCTGGGCGGTGACGTCGACGAAATAGCCGAGCACGTTGTTGTGGCGGATTTTCAGCGAGCGAATGCTTGTCGTCTCGGCGTAGCGCACCTGCAGGGCGGCGATGACGCGGCGCGATTCGTCGCGCAGCCCCCGCGCCTCGTCGAGCGCCGGCGCAAAACCCGAGCGCACGAAACCGCCGTCACGCCGCGCCAGCGGAAGCTCGTCGTCGAGCGCCCGCTCGAGCTCGGCGGCAAGCGCGCCGTCGGGCTCGCGCAACGCCTCGGCAGCGTGGATGAGATCGCGCGGCAATTCGCCGAGCGCGGAGAGGCGGCCGGCGATCGCGGCGGCCGCGAAGATGCCGTCGCGAATGGCGGCCAGATCGCGCGGGCCGGCGCGCCCGACCACGATCCGGGTCAAGGCGCGCGCAAGATCCGGCGCGGCTTTCAGTTGCTCGCGCAGTTGCGCGCGCGCGGCGCTGTCGTCGACGAAAGCCGCGACGGCGTCGAAGCGGTGGGCAATCTCGTCAGGGTCGGTGAGGGGAGCGGCCAGCCGTTGCGCCAGGAGCCGTGAGCCCGCCGCCGTCGTAGTGCGGTCGATGGCGGCCAGGAGCGAACCGCGGCGTTCGCCGCCGAGTGTGCGCACGAGCTCGAGATTGCCGCGCGTCGCCTGGTCGATCGCCAAGGTTGCGCCTGCGGCCTCGCGGACCGGCGGCGACAGCGGCGGCCGTTTGCCGACCTGGGTGCGCTCGATATAGGTGACGGCCGCCGCCGCCGCGGTGGTTTCCAGCCGCGAGAACGCGCCGAAGGACGCCGTGGTTTGCACGCCGAAGAACGAGGCCAAACGCCGTTCGGCCGTGGCGCCATCGAAAATGTCGCGGGTGAGCGGCGTCACCGCCGGGAGCGAGCGCAGATAGGGGGCAAATTCGTGATCGGAATAGAGCGCATCCGCGACGATGATCTCACCCGGTTCGATACGGGCGATCTCGGCGGCCACATTGCCCCGCTCGCATTCGCCGACGCGGAATTCCGCGGTCGAGATGTCGATCCAGGCGAGCGCAAAGCGGTCTTCGTCGGACGACAAGCGTGCCCGCGCCAGCGCCAGCAGGTAGTTATTGCTGCGCGCCTCGAGCAGCGAGTTTTCGGTCAGCGTTCCGGGCGTTACCAGCCGCACCACATCGCGGCGCACGACGCTCTTGGCGCCGCGCTTGCGCGCTTGCGCCGGATCCTCGAGCTGTTCGCATACGGCGACGCGATGCCCGAGCGCGATCAGCCGATGTAGATATTCGTCGGCGCGCTCGATCGGCACGCCGCACATAGGAATGTCTTCCCCGAGATGCCTGCCGCGCTTGGTCAGCACGATGCCGAGCGCGCGCGACGCCACTTCGGCGTCCTGGAAAAACAGCTCGTAAAAGTCGCCCATGCGGTAGAACAATAGGCAATCCGTGTTGGCGGCTTTGATCTCGATATATTGCTCCATCATCGGCGTGACGCGCGCTGCGTCGATCGCTTTGCGCGCATCGTTCTGTCCGCCGGCGCCGAGCGCGCTTGCGCCTTCCGGCGAAACCTCGGCGCTCTTGGCGATCGTTGGATTAGGAGCGTCCATGGCGGCGGACGCTAGCAGAGACGCCTAGCGCGAAAAAGCGCGGCTGTGCACAAGCGGGCGTGAATTTACGCGCGGCGCACGCTTGAGGCGTACGGTTGCCGGCGTACGTTTAGACATCGCGCAGAGAGCGACAGCCGCATGATGGATGCGGCTGTCGTTACCAAGGAACGGGATCAGTCGAAAGCCGCACCAGGCTTTAGTGCAGAAGGTTCGACTGTCGCGCAGGAGATTCGTTAGTACGGCGCGACGTTGTCGAACCGCGTTCCCCGATACGGATCGGGCTGACCGTAGCCGGTATAAGGCGCTACGTTTTCATACGGCGTGCCGTAATAGGGATCGGCCCCATAATAATAATAGGGCAGCATGCCACGCTGGACCACGGGCTTATAGAGGTCGCGTGGCGCGGAAAGGTCGCGTTGCGTGTTGAGTGTGTCCATTGTTTGCGCCGACGCCAATGCGGTCGTGCCGACAAGAAGCCCGAGAGCGAGAGCGGGAAGAATTTTCGCTGACATTTATGTATCTCCGTGTTTCGAGGTACCGCCGAGCAACAAGAGATGTGGGGCTGTCGTTCCGCAAACATGGTGCAACGCACCTATGACCCTGGCGTAGGCTCTTTTGTGCAATGCGGACTTGACGGCCGGTATCAATGTAACGGGCCGATAAGCTGCGTTCTGACTAATTCTCTGATGAATATTTGATGCAGGATGATTTCAAATAAGACGGCAGCCGCGGCTGTCGCCAGGGCTGCCGTCGATCGGAACAGGTAGAACTACCAATACCACCGCGTGCCGCTCCAGCCGCTATAGGCCGGCGCATACCCGTAGTAACCGGAATATCCGGGCGCGTAATATTGCGGTGTAATGGCGTATTGGGGGGCGACGTACGGCACTGCCGGCGGATAGGCAGGGACATACGCATAACCATAGGTGTAGCCGTACGATGGCAACACCAACGTCTGTGCGGATGCCAGCGCTGTTGTTCCAACTAACAAAGCGATGACAAGAGCCGGAATACTCTTGGCCGACATTGTTGTTTTCTCCAGTCTTTGTGACGTTTGCTTTTTGGACGGCTCGCGATGCGGACCACCGTCGCGGCGCCGTCAACCCGTGACGGCGTCGTACTGAGAGGCCCGTCCCATTAAATCGCGGTGCGATGCGAGCCTGCTAAATTTTGCGAGAACGATTTGATGAAAATTTGTGGTTTGCATCACGAGCGCGCGAGGTCACGGCTTTGTGTCGCGTGATCAAATATGAATGCGCACGGCCGGCGGCAGAAAAGTCATCGCCGGTTCTGCGGCTTGTCGGCCGGCTCTGGAGTGATGCCGGATTTGGCGATCAATCGGCGACGCACCGGAAAGAGACTAATGTCGAATGTATGCGAGATGACGCCCCAAATGCCCGAAGGCGCGAACAGCATCAGCGCGATGGCGAGGCCGCCGAGCAGGATCAGGTACCAGGAGCCGAGCGCCGCCAGGTAATATTGCAGGAGATAAAATATCGCGACGCCGATAATGGGTCCTTCCATCGAGCCGATGCCACCGATCACCACGATGAAAATCACATAAGCGGTCCAATCGATCAGCGAGAAAGCGGCATCGGGCGAGATGCGGGCCTTTTGCAGAAAGATCAACGCACCGACCATGCCGGTGGCTGCCGCGGTGACCACATAGATCAGGAATTTGGTGCGAAATACATCGACGCCCGTGCTTTCGGCGGCGATTTCGGAATCGCCGAGAGCGGACAGCGCCAGCCCATGACGTGAACGCAACAGACGGTAAACCAGCACGAAGGTGGCGAGCGCGAGGACGAGCGCGAGCCAATACACCATGATGTCGCGCGCGGCCGGACCGCGTACGGCGAAAAGATTGCGCACAAAGTCGAGACCGGCGATCGCGCTGGCGATATCGGGTGGCAGCGAGGTTCCGGTTCCGCCGCCAAGCTGTTTGACTTGCGCGAGCACAAGCCGGCAGACCTCGGCCACCACCCACGTGCCGATGGCAAAGTAAGCGCCGCGCAGGCGAAAGACGATCAGGGCGATCGGAATGGCAACGAGCCCGGCCAGTGCGCCGGAGAGCACGATCGAAAGCACCGCATCGAGACCGGCGACAACGGCGAACGCAAACAGCGCGTAAGCGCCGACGCCGACGAACGCTTGCTGTCCGACCGAGATCAAGCCGGCGCTGCCGGCCAGCAGGTTCCACAACTGCGCCAGCGACAGCATGGTGAAGACGTAGAACAATTGCTGCAACAACGAGCGGTCTGCGAACGCCGGCAGAGCAAACAAAACGATGATCGCCGGCAGCGCGGCGATGAGCGTGATGGTGGACGCGCGTGTCTCGCGCGCTACCGCGAAGCGACCGCCCGCTGCATCGCTTTTTTTCCCGCCGAGGTTCGCTGTGCCGAAGGGCATGATCGCTACTCAGTCGACCGCTCGCGGGAACAGCCCGCGCGGCCGGATGACGAGCACGATCAGGAAGGCGACGTGGCCGGACAAGATCTGCCATTCCGGATCGATATGGGCGCCGATCGCTTGCGCCAACCCCACGACGATGCCGCCGGCGAGCGTCCCCCACAGGCTGCCGAGCCCGCCGATGATCACGGCCTCGAAGGCGTAGAGGAGCCGCGCCGGCCCGATGCTGGGGTCGAAATTGGCGCGGGTGCCGAGAAAGAACGCTGCGAGGGCGCAGACCGCGAGCGAAATGCCCATGGTGAGCGCATAGATCGAGCGGTTGTTGATGCCCATGAGCTGCGCGATTTCCACGTCATCGGAGGTGGCGCGGAAGGCTCGTCCCAGCGCGGTGCGATAGAACAGCGCGTTGAGCAACAAAATGACGGCGATGGCGGCCGCAAGTCCGATCAGCGGCATCACCCCGACGGCGATGCCGCCGCCGAGTGGCAGCGACGCGCTTTGCAATGAGCCGACATCAAGCCGTCGGGTGTCGGCCGAGAAGGTCTCGAGCAGACCGTTCTGCACAATGATGGAAAGCCCGAACGTGATCAGCAACGGCGGCAGAATATTGCGCCCAAGCGCCCGGTTCAGGAGCAGCGATTGCAAGGCATAGCCGAGCGCGAACATCAGCGGCACCACCACGGCGCACGCGACGACAAGCGGCACGCCGGCGCTGGTCGCGGCGAGGATCAAAAATGCGCCGAGCACGATCAGGTCGCCGTGCGCGAGATTAACGAGCCGCATGATGCCGAAGATGACGGACAAGCCCGTGGCGTAGAGCGAATAAAGCCCTCCCAGCAGGATCCCTTGCAGCAGCGTGTCGACCCACCCGAGCATGATCTACATTCCGAAATAGGCGGCGTGGATGGCGTCGCGGCTCAAGTCTCGCGGACGGCCGGTGAGGCTGACGCGGCCTTCCTGAAAGCAATACGCGCGGTCGGCCACCGACATGGCGTGAACGAGATCCTGCTCCACCAGCACCACGCTGGTGCCGTGCTGCTTGATGTCGGCAAGCGCCGCGTAGATGTCGCGAATGATGATCGGCGCCAGTCCGAGGCTGATCTCGTCGCACAACAGCACGCGCGGGTTCGACATCAGGCTGCGCCCGATTGCGACCATCTGTTGCTGGCCGCCGGAGAGCGCCGTGCTCGCGGCATGGCGGCGCTCGTGCAGCACGGGGAACAGCCGATAAATGGCCGGCAGGTCCCAGGGGCCGGCAATGCGGCGGCCGTAGGCGCCGACCAACAAATTCTCCTCGACGGAAAGCGAAGAAAATAACCGCCGGCCCTCCGGCACCAGCGCGATGCCGAGCTTGACGATGTCGTAGGCCGGCAACGCCCCGATATCGCGGTTATCGAAGCGCACGGCGGGCGGCGGCCGCCGCAGCAAGCCGGCAACGGTTTTCAGGAAGGTCGATTTGCCGGCGCCGTTGGCGCCGATGATGGCGACCGTTTCGCCCTCTTCGAGCGTAAACGTGATGCCGAACAGGGCCTGGAAGTCGCCGTAAAAGGCCGAGAGGTCGTGGGTCTCGAGCATTGCCACGTCGAAATGCCTCAAACCTACGCCGCGATGCCCATTAGGCTGCAATGCCCATGTAGATTTCACGCACCTGATCGGAGGCCATCACCGCGCGCGGCTCGCCCTCCACGACCTTGCGCCCGAAATTCAAAACCACCAAGCGGGAAACGACGGCGAGCAGTGCGTGCACGATGTGCTCGATCCACACGATGGTGACGCCGGATTGTTTGATGTCCTGGATCAAGGCCACGAGCTCGAGGCATTCGGCTTCGGTCAGGCCGCCGGCGATCTCGTCGAGCAGCAGAAGTTGCGGGCCGCTCGCCAAGGCGCGCGCCAGCTCGAGCCGTTTGCGGCCGAGCAAATTGAGCGTGCCAGCGCGGCGGTTGGCGAAGGGAAGTAAACCTGTGCGCTGCAGGATGTCGCCGCAGGCCTCCACCACCTGCGCCTCGCGCTGCTGGCGGCCGTGGATGGCAGCAACCAGGAGATTTTCGAACACCGTGAGGTTCTCAAATGGGCGCGGTATCTGGAATGAGCGCCCGATGCCGCCAATGCAACGGGCGCGCGGTGGCGTGCGCGTGATGTCCTTGCCGTCGAAATGCACGGTGCCTGTGTCGGGCCGCAGCACGCCGGTGATGAGATTGAACAGCGTCGATTTGCCGGCGCCGTTCGGTCCGATGATGCCGAGCGCCTCGCCGCGCGCGACCTCAAGCGCCACGCCGTCCACCGCCTTGAGCGAACCGAATGATCGCGCGAGATTGTCGAGCTTGAGGATCACGTCACGGCCCAGTCGAACGTCTGATCAAACGCAAACGATATTCGCCGTGTCCCGGGCGCAGCGCAGCACGATAGTGATGCGCTGCAGAACCGGGACCTTATACGCACCGAGTTTGCTACGATCCCGGATCTGCGATGCATCGCTTCCGCGCTGCATCGCGTCCGGGAAACGGGTTCTCAATGAAAGCCGATCGTCAGGCGATCGGCTCCATCTTGCCACCGACCGGAATTTCCGGCGCGGTTTTGTTGTCGGTGATGACGATGTCGTATTTGTTGCCGTCGCGCAGCCGCCATTGGCCGCCGACCAGCGGCGTCTTGGCGATATTTTTCTGCGCAAACGGCGGCAGGTTCTTGCCGTCCCAGGCGATGTGGCCGACCACGGTGTCGAGCTTGGTCGCGGCGATCGCTTTCACGACATTCTTGTTGTCGCCGACATCGCCCGAACGCTTGGCGACATCGACCGCAAGCTCGAACAGCGCGTGGACGAAGCCGATCGGCTGCGTCCATTGCTTGCCGGACGATTTCTCGTAGGCCATGGCGATCTCTTTGGCCGATTGTCCGGTCAACGACGACTTGAACGGATGGTTCGGCGACCACCAGACTTCCGACGACAGGTTGTTGCCGTTCTTGCCCAAAGCCTCGACGGCGACCGGAAACAGGATCGCTTTGCCGATCGAAGCGGCCTTCGGCTTGAGCCCCTGTTGCTGCGCCTGATTCCAGAAGGTGGTGAAATCGGGCGGCAGCACCACGCCGGTGATGATCTCGCATTCGCCTTTCTTGAAGGCGGCGATCTGGGCACTGAAATCGTCGGTCAGGTTCTGATAGCGGCCCGGATCGGTGAGCTTGTAGCCGAGCTTCTCGAGTACCGGCGGAAAGCCAACCTGCTTGTCGCCCCAGGCGTTGCCGTCGCCGTCATTGGGAAACAGGCCGCCGACCGACTTGTTGGTCTGCAGTTGCCCCCACATGTTGGTAAACACCGCGATCACGTCTTCGAGGCCCCAGAAGAAGTGATAGGTGTAGTTGAACGGTTTCCACGCCGGCGGTCCGCCGCCCGGATTGGCCTGCCGGCCAATGAAATAAGGCTGCCAGGGCGCTACTGTGGAGATGCACGGCACCTCCTCGATCTCGCATTGGGTGGAAACCGGATTGGTCGTCTCCGGCGTCGATGCCACCAGCATCAGATCGATCTTGTTGGAGACGATCAGTTCCTTGGCGACTTCCGCGGCGCGGTTCGGATTCGATTGGCTGTCCTTGACGACGACCTCGACCGGCAGCGTGGCGCTGCCGACTTTGACACCGCCCTTAACGGTGTTGAGAAAATTGGAAATGACGAAATTGTCGGCTTCGGCGAAGGCGGCAAGCGGCCCGGTCTGCGGGCTGACATAGCCGATCTTGAGAGTCTTTGCCGCCTGCACGGCCGGTGCGAAAGCCGAACCGGCCGCAAGCGCGGCGCTTGTTGCGGCCGACGCCTTGACGAATTTGCGGCGAGTCACGCGGATAATGCTGGATGTGTCGTCTTGTTTTTTGGCCATGTCCTCTCCTCCCATGCGATCGGCTTAAGCCACACGACCGGGCTTGCCGTTTGCCGGCAACGCGCACCTCCGCCTTGCGCAGTAACGCATAGGACTTTATGTTCGATTATCGAACTAAGGTTCGCGCCTTGGATAATTGTTAGCAGGCGGCGGATCGCTGTCAATCCGCGTGTCTTTTGGCGGACGGATTTGGAGAATTCGCGGCTCGATGGCGCAGAACACGAAACGCAATGAAGACGAGCACGACGCGGACGACAAGCCGCAGGACAAGGAATTCATGGCGACGCTCGCCAAAGGCTTGGCGCTGCTCGGCGCTTTCGACAAGCAACGGCCGTCGATGACCTTGTCGGAAGCTGCCCGGGTCACCGGCTTTTCGCGTGCGACCGCACGGCGCATTCTGCGGACGCTCGCGGAACTCGGCTATGTGGCGCAAAACGGACGCGCCTTCTCGCTGTCGTCCGGCATTCTGCGATTGGGTTTTGCTTACCTGGCCACGCAGAGCTGGATCGAACAAGCTTCGCCCTTGATGCGGCAACTGAGCGAAGAGCTCCAGGAATCGTGCTCGGCGGCGATCCTGGAGGGTAGCGAAATTGTCTACGTGGCGCGGTTCCCGGCACGCCGGATCATGTCGGTCACGCTTGCCGTCGGAACGCGGCTGCCGGCCTTCCACACGTCGCTTGGGCGGGTGCAACTCGGACGCCTTGACGATGCGGAACTGTGGTGCAGGTTGCGGGCCTTGCGCATCGAGACTTACACGCCCTCGACAATCACCGATATGCAGGCGCTTTACGAACGCGTGCGCGAGGACCGCGCGCAGGGCTTTTCCATCGTCGACGAGGAACTGGAACGTGGCTTGCGCTCGATTGCGGTGCCGATCGTCGACCGCGCCGGCGAATTGCTCGCCGGCCTCAATATCAGCACGCATTCGACCCGAACGACGCGCAACGAGATGCGCGACCGCTTTTTGCCGCGGCTGCGCGCCGTTGCCGAGCAGGTATCCGCTTCGCTCGCTTGATCCGATCGGCAAAGTTTGGTGTTGCGAGCCGGGGAGGCGAGCCGCTTGCGCCGCCCGGCAAAACATGGAAGTCACTTGGTGCGTATGGAAGTCACTTGGCGCGTATCGTCGTAAACGCGAGTATCCGGTGAAGAGCTTCGATCCTGAACTCGGCCGCCTCAAGGCCCTGGGACGTTACCGGTCGCTCAAGCTGCCGGCGGGCATCGACCTTTCCTCCAACGATTATCTCGGCCTCGCCGAGTATCCGGCGTTGCGGCAAGCTGCGATCGTGGCGCTGCAGGGCGGCATTGAAATCGGCGCCTCGGCATCGCGGTTGCTGCGCGGCCATCGGCGCGCGCATGCGGAGCTGGAGGATTTTGCCGCCGACTATTTCGATGCGCCGCGCAGCTTGTTTTTCGCCAACGGCTATCAGGCGAATTTTGCCCTCGTCACCGCGCTGGTGAAGCGCGACGACACCATCGTGTTCGATGCGCTCTGCCACGCCAGCATGCGCGACGGCATCTACGCCGTGCGCGCCGCTTCGGTGAAAGTTCCGCACAACGATCTCGATGCGTTCGAACAGGCCCTGAAGACGCCGCGCGCTCCCGGAGCGAATGTCTGGATCCTGGTCGAGTTGATCTACAGCATGGACGGCGACATGGCGCCGGTTCGCGAGCTTCTGGCGCTTGCCGAAAAATACGATGCGATGCTGATCGTCGATGAAGCCCACGGCACCGGCGTCTGCGGCGCCAGCGGACGCGGCGCGACCGAGGGGCTGGCCGATCAGGGATTCGGTCATGACCGGTTGATCGTGCTGCACACCTGCGGAAAGGCGCTTGGCGTTGCCGGCGCGCTGGTGTGCGCAAGTGCGCCGGCGATCGATTATTTGATCAACACCGCGCGGCCTTTCGTTTACAGCACCGCGCCGATGCCGCTGCAGGCGGTTCTGGTGCAGCGCGCATTGCAGCTCGTGCACGAAGAGCCGTGGCGGCGCGAAGAGCTCACGGCCTTGAAGGCGCATGCAGCCAAATGCCTGCCGGGCGTGAGCGTAGAGAGCCAGATCGTCCCGATCATCATCGGCGAAGATGACGCGGCCATCGCGGTCGCCGCCGCGATGCAGGCCGAAGGCTTCGATATTCGCGCCATTCGTCCGCCGACGGTGCCGGAGGGTACGGCGCGGCTGCGGCTGTCGCTGCGGGTGGGCGTGACCACCGATCAGCTTTCCGTTTTTGCGGCAGCGCTGGCGCGCTCGCAGCGGCACGCTTCCAGTCCAAATTTCATCTCGGCATGAGCAAGGCCTATATCGTTGCCGGAACCGATACCGGCATCGGCAAGACCACCGTGGCGGCGATGCTCACGCTGGCGCTCGATGCTTTTTATTGGAAGCCGATCCAGTCCGGAACCGCCGAGGGCACCGATCGCGCGCACGTGCAGGCGCTGACACAATTGCCTGACGATCGCTTCTTGCCCGAGCGGTTTGTTTTAACGCAGCCGCTCTCGCCGCATCGCGCGGCCGAGCTTGACGGCATCGCGATCCAGCCGGAAGCGCTGACTTTGCCGGCATCCGATCGGACGCTGATCGTCGAAGGCGCCGGCGGTTTGTTGGTGCCGATCACCCGGAGCAAGCTGCAAATCGACGTATTCGCCGACTGGGCGCTGCCGCTGATTCTGTGCGCGCGAACCGGGCTTGGGACGATCAACCACGCGCTGCTCTCGATCGAAGCGCTGCGCAGCCGTCACATGCGGCTGCACGGGCTTATCTTCGTCGGCGACGACAACCCAGATAACATGCGCACGATCGCGGAGTTTTCCGGCGACCGCATTCTGGGGCATGTGCCGCGGCTTGATCGCATCGACCGCGCCGCGCTGCTCGAAGTGTTCGCCGGTGGCTTCCGCCGGGAGGATTTTGTTTGAGCCATTCGCCGATTTGGCACCCGTTTACCCAGCACGCGGTCTTTCCCGACTCGGTCTTCATCGAGCGTGCCGACGGCGCTTATCTGTTCACGCTGTCCGGCGAGCGCATCGTCGATGCGATCTCGTCCTGGTGGGTCAATCTTCACGGCCACAATCATCCGCAAATCGTCGCAGCGGTGAAAGCGCAAGCCGAGCGGCTCGACCAAATCATCTTTGCTGGATTTACCCATCGGCCGGCGGAAGAACTGGCGGCGCGGCTCGTTGCGATCGCGCCCCCCAATCTGACGCGGGTGTTTTTTTCGGATAGCGGCTCGACCGCGGTCGAGGTCGCGTTGAAGATGGCGCTTGGCTATTGGGCTCACAAAGGCCGCAGCAGGCGCGGCGTGGTCGCTCTCGAGCATGCCTATCACGGCGACACGTTCGGGGCGATGGCGGTCGGTGCGCGCGGCGCTTTCAATGCACCCTACGAGCCATTTCTCTTCGATGTGCATCGGCTGCCATTCCCGGCAAAGTCGCACGAGCATCTGACCATCGAAGCGTTCGAGACGTTGCTGCGCACGGAGGGTCAGGAGATCGCGGCGTTGATTGTCGAGCCGCTCGTGCTCGGTGCCGCCGGTATGATGATGTACGGTCCCGATACGCTTCGCGCGTTGCATGATCTCTGCCGCCGTTACGGCATCATCTTCATCGCCGACGAAGTGATGACCGGCTGGGGCCGTACCGGCACGCGCTTCGCCTGCGATCAGGCTTCCGTCTCACCCGAAATCGTCTGTCTTTCGAAAGGGTTGACCGGCGGCTTTCTGCCGATGGGTGTGACGCTCGCCACCGAAGAGATCTACCGGGCGTTTTACAGCGCCGATCGCGCCAAGACGTTTTTTCATTCCTCGTCGTTCACCGGCAATCCGCTGGCCTGCGCGGCCGCCTGCGCATCGCTGCAGATCTGGGAAGACGAGCCCGTTGTCGAGCGCATCGGGCGCATTGCGCAAGATTTGGCGGAACTGTCGCCGCGCTTGCAGCGTCGGGCGGATGTTGAAAACGTACGGCAGACCGGGACCATTTTGGCGCTTGATGTGCGCGCCGCGGAAGCCGGCTACCTCTCCGCGGTGTCGCCCAAGCTCTATCGGCATTTCATTGCGTCGGGTGTGCTGCTGCGTCCGATCGGACAATCGATTTATGTGTTGCCGCCCTATTGCGTCTCGCGCGCGGACCTCGAATGCGTCGTCGCCCGTATCGAAGGCGCGCTCGACGCGCTCGCGGCCGGCGCGCTTTGAGGCTCGGCCAGCACTGTTCTCCGCCCTCAATCATCCCACCGGCTCGCGAGGCCCCGCTCACCCTTGTTTAACCCTGCTGCGCCGCGTATGGTCGCCGTTCGAACGAATACCGCACGATAGTTCGATATCCGAACAAACCAAGCGGAACGTGAAGGTGAGGAAACTTCGGCAAGGAGGGTGAGAGCCATGGCTGCAGGCAATAAGGGCGACACGCAAGCAACGATCGAGAAGCCCGCGACGAAGACAGGTGCGGCGGGAAGCCAAACGACCCCGCAAACCGGCGCCGAATATCTCGATTCGCTGCGCGACGATCGCACTGTCTACATCTACGGCGAGCGGGTGAAGGACGTGACCATCCACCCGGCTTTCCGCAACACGTCGCGGATGGTGGCGAGGCTGTTCGACGCCCTGCATGACGAGAAGCACGCCAGCAAGATCATGGTGCCGACCGATACCGGCAACGGCGGCAAGACTCACGCTTTCTTCAAGGCGCCGCGGTCGATGGACGATCTTCTCGCCGGACGCAACGCGATCGCCGAATGGGCGAAGATCACTTACGGCTGGCTCGGGCGCTCGCCCGACTACAAGGCCTCGTTCCTGGCGACGCTTGGCGCCAACGCCCAGTTCTACGATCCGTACTCCGACAATGCGCGCCGCTGGTACAAATACAGCCAGGAGCGCGTGCCGTTCGTCAATCACGCCATCATTCATCCGCCGGTCGACCGCGACCGGCCGCCGAACGAAGTCGCCGACGTCTGCTGCCACATCGAGAAGGAAACCGATGCCGGCATCGTGGTGTCCGGCGCCAAGGTGGTCGCCACCGGCTCGGTGCTGACCAACTATACGTTCGTCGCGCACCACGGCCTCATTCCGGTGCAGGACAAGAAATTCGCCGTGGTCTTCATGGTGCCGACCAACCATCCGGGCGTGAAATTCATCTGCCGCACCTCCTATGAGATGACCTCGACCGCGATGGGCAGTCCGTTCGACTATCCGCTGTCGAGCCGCATCGACGAGAACGACGCGGTGTTCATTCTCGACAAGGTGCTGGTGCCCTGGGAGAACGTTTTCGTTTACGGCGATCTGGAAAAGGCCAACAACTTCTTCCCGCGTACCGGCTTTCTGCCGCGCTTCGTGGTGCACGGCTGCACACGGCTTGCCGTCAAGTTCGACTTCATCGCCGGCCTCTTGTTGAAGGCGGTCGAGGCGTCCGGCACCAAGGACTACCGCGGCGTGCAGGCCAATGTCGGCGAGGTGATCGCCTGGCGCAATCTGTTCTGGGCGTTGTCGGACGCGATGGTGCGCGATCCCAAACCCTGGATCGACGGTTACGTGCTGCCCAACATGGATCCGGGCAATGCCTACCAGATCATCGCCACCATGGCCTATTCGAAGGTCAAATACATTATCGAGCAGACGGTCGCGTCCGGCCTCATCTATCTCAATTCGCACGCCAACGATTTCAAGAACGCGGAAATCCGCCCCTATATCGACCGCTACATGCGCGGCTCCAACGGCTACAAGGCGGAAGAGCGCGTCAAGCTGATGAAGCTTCTTTGGGACTGCATCGCCACCGAGTTCGGCGGCCGTCACGAGCTTTACGAGATCAACTACGGCGGTTCGACCGAGGAGATTCGCCGCTACTGTTTGTTCGGCGCGCAGGCCTCCGGCAACGCCGATCGCTTCAAGGGCTTCGCCGAAGATTGCATGGCGGAGTACGACCTCGACGGCTGGAAGGTCCCCGATCTCACCGATCCGGGCGAGCTCAGCTATCACGTGCTCCGCGGCGCGGGGAAATAAGGAAGCGCTCTTCCCCTTTAAAGCGTCATGCCCGGCCTTTGTGCCGGGCATCCCGATCATATTGGCAAGGCAAAGCCGCAAGGAACGAGATGGCCGGGACTAGCCCGGCCATGACTTTCTGGCGGGGAATTGCCAAGCACAGACAAGCGGCGCTTCGTCATTGCGAGGAGCAAAGCGACGAAGCAATCCGAGCCTCGGCGCTGGATTGCTTCGCTACGCTCGCAATGACGAGGATCCCTCATCATGCCCGGCCTTTGTGTCGGGGCATCCTGATGATATTGGCACCGCAAAGCCGCGACTAACGAGATGGCCGGGACATAGACGAGCGAAGCGACGCCGTTCTTTGAACGGCTATGCCCGGCCATGACGCCAGTGGAAAGTCGGTTCACTCCATCGGCTGCATGCCGAGGCGGTCCATCAGGGCCTGATCGCGGTCGCGCTGCGGGTTGGGCGTGGTCAGAAGCTTCGGCCCGCAGAAGACCGAATTGGCGCCGGCGAGAAAGCACAGCGCCTGCGCCTCTTCGCTCATGGTTTCGCGGCCCGCCGACAGCCGCACCATCGAGCGCGGCATGGTGATCCGCGCGACCGCGATGGTGCGCACGAATTCGATCGTGTCGAGGGTCGCGGCATCGGCAAGCGGCGTGCCGGCGACGCGCACCAGCATGTTGATCGGCACCGATTTGGGATGCACCGGCAAGTTCGCCAGCGTCTGGATCATGCCGACCCGATCCTCGCGGGTTTCGCCCATGCCGACGATGCCGCCGCAGCAGACATGGATGCCGGCCGAGCGCACGTGCTCCAGCGTTTCCAAGCGCTCGTCATAGGTGCGGGTGGAAATGATCTTGCCGTAGAAGTCCGGCGAGGTGTCGAGGTTGTGATTGTAGTAGTCGAGGCCGGCGTCTTTCAGCTTCCGCGCCTGCGGCCCGCTCAGCATGCCGAGCGTGACGCAGGTCTCGAGCCCGAGCGCTTTGACGCCCTCGACCATGGCGCAAACGCGATCGAGATCGCGATCCTTCGGCGAACGCCAGGCGGCGCCCATGCAAAAGCGGCTGGCGCCGGCATCGCGCGCGGCGCGCGCCTCGGCGAGCACTTTGTCGAGCGGCATCAGTTTCTCGGCATCGACGCCGGTGTCGTAGTGCGCGCTTTGCGGACAATAGGCGCAATCCTCGGGGCAGCCGCCGGTCTTGATCGATAACAGCGTCGACATTTGCACCGCCGACGGATCGAAGAATTCGCGGTGGACGGTTTGCGCTCGGAATATCAGTTCCGACAGCGGCAACGCGAACAAGGCGCGCACTTCGTCGCGCGTCCAATCGTGGCGCAGCGAATTGTTAAAGGCACCGCCTGGAGATTGCATTTCGAGCAAAGCCATTTCGGTACGCCACTCCGTTGCAAAAGACCGCGTTAGCCACGCCGCCCTGGAGAAATGCTCCGAGGCGCCTCGGAGCGACGTTGAGTACCATAATAGCATCGACAAGGAGAACAAGACCGGGGCGCCGGGCCATGCGCGCGGGCGACAGGCCCGATGCCCCGCGGCGAGACGACGCTTGCGAATTGCAAGGCCGCTCAAGTGTTCAACTTGCGCGTGCCGCATGGCGTGGACCTTAGCTTCGCCAATGACGCCCGGCGTCAACTCAGTGTGCATTACTCATCGCACCGTCGGTTCTCCGCTGTTCAAACAAAGTCGCCTCTTGCTACCACTTGCGTCAGAGGTGCTCATGATTTGGCGATGGCACATATGGAGCGCCGGGCTGGCGCTTGTGATGTCCTGCGCTGCAGGCGAGAGCTTCGCTGTCGAGCTGGGCGATCTCACCAATTACGTGCGCGGGTCTTCGCAGGGGTTGCCGCTCGGCGTGCTTCCGCCTCCGGGCGTTTATGCGGGCTTCTCCACCGGAGGTACCGGCTTGGGAAGTTCGCCCGGCAAAGGCAATCAATCGACCGGGGTCGCGACCAACCCGGTTTTCGGCTACGGCCAGAGTTTGCTGTGGGTGCCGGGCTGGACTTTCCTCGGCGCGAGCTATGGCGCCGGCCTTGTCCAGGGCGAGTTTTTTGGACTTTCCGCCACGTCGGTCAATCCGCCGTTCACGGCAAGCTCCATCAACGGTCCGGAGCTCGTCAACACCAACTTCACACCGGTCAGCTTGTCGTGGGCTTTAGGCTCCGGCTGGTTCACGGCCCTGGCGATGACCATCGTCGCGCCGATCGGGTCGCAATGGAGCAGCAAAGCCAGCGACATCAATATCAACCCGGATTTTTGGACCTTCGCGCCTGGCTGGGCGGTGACCTATATCGATGCCAATTGGCTGTTCTCGGCGAACTTTCGCTATGACATCAACACCGCTTCGCGCGGCGTGACGCTCGGCGCACCTTTCCTCGGCGCGGCGGCCAACGGTTTTGTCTCCGGCAATGAATTGTTCGGCGACTTCACCACCGTTTACAAGATCGGCAAGTGGCAGATCGGCCCGGTCGCCTATTTCGAGGCGCAGACCACCGTGGACAAGCCCGGCGGCGGGGTCGCCTGCACGCCGGCGATCTGCGGCTATCAATCGCAAATCGCGGTCGGTGCTCTCATCGGTTACGACTTCGGCCCGATCGCCGCTCAGGTGTGGTTCGACGACACCGTCGAATGTCAGAATGCGATCTGCGGTCTCGACGTGTGGGGGCGCCTGACCTTCAAGATCTGGGGCCCGGACACGCCAAAGCCGCTGGCTGCAAAAAACTAGAGCGTGCTTCGTGCACTTGCGAGGCCGTCGAGGCAGGGCCGATGGCCGCTTCCCTGGCGAGTACCGCGCGCGAATAGTCTCCTTGTCGCGGAGTCATTTTCGGAGACTGCGGGGGTCTGCGAATTGATGACCGCGGCGAAGGCCGTCTCGCTTTCCGTCAGTCAGCAAGGAGCGTCGCCGGGCTCGCCGCCGACGTCACTTGCGCAAAGAAAAAGGCCCCGCGACTTGTCGCGGGGCCCCTGAAAACGCTGTCTTGGGAGCTGGCGTTCAGACTTTCGTCAGTTCTTGACCGCCAGCGGCTTGGGCGCGTCGTAGCCCCAGATCTTGAAGTTCATGCGGCCCCATACGTCGAGACCGCAGACCGCGTTCTGGCATTGGACGGTATCGTCGAACCACGCTTGCACCTGGACCGGGCCGAAGTCGTAACCAACCAGAGCGCCGACCGCGATTTGCGATTGATTGCCGCAAAGCGCGGGCGTGCAGGCGACCCCGCCACCGGGCTTGTCGTTCGTCGTTTGCGCCTCGAAATAGGCAACCGGGCCGATCTGCCACTTGCCGATTTTATAGAGGGCCGTGAAGTCGCCGAACAGTTCATTGCCCGACAGGTAGCCATTGGCGGCGTTGCCGAGGAACGCCGATCCCATGGTGACGCCGCGAGACGCCGTGTTGATGTCATAGCGGAAGTTCGCCGACAGCAACCAGTTGTTGCCCAGATAGGAGATCGCCCAACCGGGTGCGAACGTCCAATAGTCGGGGTTGAGGTTGATGTCGGTAAGCGAGCTGCGCCATTGCGACCCGATCGGAGCCACAATGGTGAGGCCGGCCGACGTGAACCATCCGCCGCCCAAGTTCCAGGACAAGCTGATCGGCGTGAAGTTGGTGTTCGCCAATTCCGGTCCGTTCATCGCGCTCGCGGCGAACGGCGGGTTGATCGACGACAAGGCCAGGCCGTAATACTCACCCTGAACGATGCTGGCGCCGTAGCTGGCACCAAAGATCGTCCATCCCGGAACCCAGAGAAGGCTTTGCCCAAAGCCCGGTGCCGGGTTGGACGCGAAAGCCGTCGATTGGTTGCCTTTTCCCGGCGAGCTGCCGGCGCCCGTGACGTCGGCCGCAAAGCCGCCATAGAGGCCGGGCGGCGGTAGTGCGCCCAGCGGCAAGCCTTGCGAGGCGCCGCGCAGGTAGTTGGTGAAGTCGCCTGGTTCGACGGCGAAGCTTTCGCTCGCCGCACACGTCATAACAAGCGCCGCGGTGGCAGCGCCCCATATCGCTTGTCTCAAATGTCGGGTCATATGCCCCTCCGCTCTCGTCCCACTTTTTCCGGCAGAACGAACGTTCCGCAGTGCGGCACGAAACGCAAATGTTTCGGGGCGGTAAGCTGGTGCTTAACGTCGCTTAACCAAGAGTTGTTGTAAAAAGGGCACCGCTTCAATGAGTTATGGCGATCGAATAAGCAAAGACCGGTTACGGCTTCAGCAAAATGCATTTCGCATGTGCACAAATGGGGCCGGATCTCGAAGCCACACCCGCGTTCTATCCGCAACGCGTCGGTGACGGATCGGACTCGCCGGTGGAGCGTCGCGGGAAACGCCGGCCGCCGAGTTTGGGCAAAGAAAAAGGCCCTGCAGTTTCCTGCAGGGCCTCAGAGAGTGTGAAACTACTGGTCTTAGTTCTTAGAAACCAGTGGCCTTGCAGCAGGTGCGTCAGGTCCCCAGATCTTGAAGCCGATGCGCGACCACACGTTTATGCCGCCCGAGCCCTGTGGGGTGTTGGCCCCGATGAAGCTGTCGGTCACCCAAACCTGCAGATCAACCGGTCCGAAGTCATAGCCGATCAGACCACCAGCCGCCGCCGTCTGATAACGGCCGCAGAGGCTCACGGCAGGAGTTGGGTTGCAGCCGCCGGTGTCGGAGGTCGTCTGAGTTTCGAAATAGCCAACCGGGCCGATCGACCACTTGCCGATCTTGTAGACCGCCGTCAGATCGCCGTAGAGAGCGTTACCGCTGGTGATCGTGTTATTGGCGGCGCAGCAATTGCCAGTCGACTTGGTGTTGATGTCGTAGAAGAAGTTCGCCGACGCCACCCAGTTGTTGCCCAGATACGAGAAGGAGATAGACGGTTCAAAGGTCCAGTAGTCCGGATTTGGCGTGAACTGACCGCCAGCGCGCGAACCATCCGGCGGCGTGAAGGAGAAGGCCGTGCCGATGAACCAGCCGCCGCCGACGTTCCAGGAGAGGTTGATCGGTTGGATGAAGGTGTTGGTGTAGACAAAGCCGCCGCCCGTGAGCGGAGAGCCGCCGGCGCAGCTGCCGTTCGCGTTCGCGCCGCAGGTCGTGTAGACGTAGAAGGCTTGCACCACCGAAGCCGAATAGGTGGCACCCCAGAAGTTCCAGCCGGGCACCCAGAGCAACGGTACGGCTTGGGCGATCGCGGGCAGGACGGCGCAGTTTCTGCCGGTAGCCGGGGTCGTGGCGCATTGATTTCCGGCGCTCTGGCCGTTGTTAGTGCCGGTGCCAATTGCGCCGAGGTACGCGGTTTCCAAACCGGTGTAGATGCCGGGCGGTGGCGCAGCACCCAACGGCAGACCAATGGTGGCGCCGTTCAAGCGGTTTTGGAACGTTCCAGTTTCCATTGCCGAGGCCGAGCTTGCAACGCCGCCTATAGCGATCGCCGCGAGACCAGCCATTGCAATCTGTCTCAGTCGGGTCATTTGCCCCTCCAGTGTTTTGTCCCCAACACCAGCGAAGTAATTTCGCACGGTGCTTGTCTCGTCGGCACGATCTGCCAACTCCGTACAGCGTCGTGCAATCGCCCGCCGAATGCAATGCTTTGCGGATGTGTGTGCCCGGGGAAATGTCAATTATGCTACGGTAGTTGCAAAAATATCACGGGACTCTCAAGCGGCCGGGCCATCGTGATAGCGTGGTTCAAACAAAATAACGAAACAAATCATGGCGTTGCGCGGACGGTGACGGCGAGGCGTCCGGTTGTGTTAGATCGCAAACGCCGCGCTCAAATTCTTAGCACAAACAGCCGCCTTGCGCGTAAGGCGTGCGCCCAAACAATGATTCGATCACCAATCGCGTGACGCGCTGACAAAGACGATGCGCCGGCGCAAGCCCAAATAGTGATCCGCAGACGAGATGTGCGATCAACAAGTCGCCGGCTTCATCTCGGCGCCGAGAAATCACGCGGCGGCGTTACTGCGGGACGTGAAAACCACAAGACGCCGGCGCCAGTGCCAGTGCCAGTGCAAACAAAGACATCGGACGCGCGGCGATAAGCGCTCAATTGCCTCGAGCGTCCTTATCGGCCGAGAGTGTGCGGAGTGTTTTGTCGGTCTCGAAAGCCGCCGCGAATTGTTGCGAGCAATTGCCCCGCTATCGGACGCCCCACTGCCCTTTGCCGTAGCCTTGCACGACCGCGCGCCGCGGCCAGATTACAGGCCGCTATTGCGACGTGACGACAGATGCGCTCTTTCGGCGAATCGAAAACACGTACATGTTCAGGAACGTGCGCGGGTTGTCTGATTCGAATGCCTGCCATGCCTCGAGATCGGTCAGTGCATCAGCCGCGGAATGGCGTTGGCGAAATTGCTCGACGATTTTTGGATCGAGCTCAAAGCCAAGAAATGCAAATCCGTGCTCGTCCAGGAACGACTTGATGTCCGCGATCGTCAGCCTGTGCTCCATGACATTGAAGAACATGTCACGGCAACCGCTCGTGCTGTAGAAATCGACCGTCTGGACGAGCGATTGCCAACGGGACTCATCCTTCTCGCGGATGATGGTCTGCCGCAGGGCGCGAACACCTTCGGCGGTGGGCTCATAGCCGCGCTCGGCCACGATGGCGCGCGCTTCGACGATCGGCTGCCGTGCGAGCGCACTGTAAAGCCCGACACGCATGATTCCATGCGGTGCCAGCAATGAAATCAGGACCCGCCAACCCGCCCTCGGGTCGGCCAGATGGTGCAGCACGCCGACGGTTTCGATGCGGTCGAAGGTGCGTCCGATCGTCGATAGATTGAGAATATCGCCCTGAGCGTATTCGATATTGCGCAGCCCTTCCTCGCGCGTCTTCCTGCGCGCATAGGCGAGACTGACGCGACTGAGATCGATGGCCAGAATGGTCGCCTCGGGCGATTTCTGCGCGATGTCGAAAGGATGCTCGCCGGTGCCACAGCCGGCGATGAGAATGCTCGGGCCCGGCCGGTCGGGGCTGGTTTTTGGGCGGCCGAGCACGCTCAGCGGATTGATGGTCCAACGCGGATAGGGATTCTCCTCGTATTGCCGCATGACTTCGACGGAGGTGCCGTTGTCGATCGCGGTAAGCGCCGCAATCGCCGTGCGATCCTGGATCTCTTCCAGCGGCTCGCGGACTTGTTGGCGCAGCAGTCCGGCGGCGTAATCCGGCCACTTGGCGCCGAGCAAGGCTTCCGCCTTGGGGATGGCGTGAAGCGGAAAATAGGCGCCGACCGCCGCCATCAGCGCGAGGGGAATATCGAGGCCGTCCTGCAGCTTCTGCCGCAACTGGTCGTGGAGCTGCAGGGCACGGTTGGTCTCGTCCGCGGTCTGCGCGAAAACATATTCGTTGAGGAAGCACTGTTCGGCCAGCGCGCAAAAAAGGCCGAGGAGGTCGGCTTGCGCGGCGTTGCTCTGCACATCGTCGGCAAGCCGCAGCAGCGCCCGTCGCAGCCCGGTCAGGAATGCTTCGAGCGGAACGCCGCGGATGATGGTCGCGCCGAGCGCGCAGCGAAGGAACGTGTTCTCGGCGACGGCTGCGATCGCTGCGGCGTCGAACACGCTCGCATTGCTGACAGCCAGGTTGGAGCGGTCTTGCATCCGGCTGAGACATTGGACGATCGTGGCGTCCTGCAACAGAAACGGCTCAGGACCCTTGCCGCTCAGGCCAAGTGCAAGAGCCTTGCGATAATGGCGCGCGGCGTCGGCGCGCTGGCCGAGCGCCTGGTAGGACGTGGCGAGATTGTATTGGCAGGCGGCATCGATCTCGTTCGCGGCGACCGCCTTTGCCAGCGTCTTCGCGGCCAGCCGATGGTTGCCAGATGCCTGGTACAACAGACCCATGATGTTCAGGGCGGTCGGCTGCCGTGCGTCGGCTGCAAGAATTTGCTTGCACAGCACCTCGGCGTCCATGCCGCGGCCTTCGTGGAAAGCGCTCGTGGCCCGCACCACAAGCTCCGTCAGATTGGCCGCCGGCTCACCCTTGCCGCGCGCCAATGCCGCACGGCGATCTCTTCGGCTCATGCTGGGTCACCCGCTACCCGTGTCTTAGTCCCGAAGTAACGCAGTCGGGCTCGCTGCGAAAGTCGCCTCATGGCCGCGAAAGTCGCATGACGACGCGTGGATCGTGGCAGGGCGCTGCGGCGGTCTGACGCTCACCAAAAATCAAGCGTCGGCCAGATGGTCTTTTCGTGCGGCATCAGCGACGCGAGCTTGCCGGTGTGCAAGACCACGGGCGCGAGCTCGCCGCTGTGGCGCATCGCGAAGATATGGCCGATGAACAGTGAATGGTCACCGCATTCGTGCCGCGCCGTCACCCTCGCGGCGACGGTCGAGACCGCGTGGGCGAACACCGGCGTCTCGCCCGCATAAGCGAATTGCGGGTCGAGGCCTTCGACCGGCCGTCCGGCGAAATGACCGATCAGGGGCTCCTGCCCGCGGGCCAGAATGTTCACGCCGAAATGTCCGGCCTCGAGCAGAACAGCGTGCATGCGCGCTTTCTTGGCGACGCAGACGACACAGAGCGGCGGCTCGAGCGAGCCGGACATGAAGGCATTCGCCGTCATGCCGCGGATTTCACCACGCAGCTGCGTGGTGATCACCGTGACACCGGTCACGAACGAGGCCATGACACGGCGGAAGAGGGGTTCGGTGACGGCTCCGTCCGCGGGGCCGTGGGAAGCTGCAGGCATTGTCATCGGCAAATGATACGAAGAGCGGTGGGACGTGGCAAGAAATGTCGCCCACCTCGCCGGAGCATGTCCCGGAAAAGCATGCCCTCGGGCTTTGATCCGATGGGTGGAAACCGGTTTTCCGAAAAGGACATGCGACAACAAATGAATCTAATGGTTCTCAGTGCGTTGCCGCGGCGTGGTCGACGTCTTTTCCCAGCGCCACCAGCGCGTCTTTATACATCGCTTGTATCTGCGCGGAAGGGACATCGAGGACGTCGGGGAACCCGTTGTTGCGCAGGTGCAATGCGCGAACCAGTTTCAGGTCCGCATGCGTCAGGAACATGTATGACGAATCCTTGTCGGCGGTGCGCGTCCAGATGATGAAGTCTGTCGGGTTGAGGTCGCTCCGGCAAAAATAGACCTGGCGATCGTCGGTCACGACGACGCTGACGGGAAGCTTCTGGTTGGGGTCGCTGGTAACCCCCAGATTCTGTGCGGTCGGGGGCGGGAATTCCTCCTTGGCGCCGATCGTGTCGACAAATTTCAGGATTTTTTGCAGTTGCGCCGCCGAGATCGGTCGGGCGTCTTCCGCTGCAGCCTGACCGGCGACGAGGGCCCAACTGCCCGCAATCGACGTCGCCAAGATGGCTGCGGCCAGCAATCTTTTCATTCGCGTTCTCATACTCGTTTCGGGGACTATAGCCCGTGGGACGGACCGCCTCAACGCCGATCCGGCACCGAATGGCTGCGGTATTGTCGCGCCGGAAGAAAAACGCGTCGGGCTCCATCAGCCGGCCGCGGCGAACCGCGCAATGACCGCCTCGGGGATCGGCTGTGCCTTGATCCGTTCCGGATCGTCAGGGTCCCGCGCCGACCACACCCGGGTCTCGAAGCCTTCGGCCGCCAGCATTTCGCCCTTGCTGAGCCGATGCTCGATCTTGAAGCTCGAACGGCCGTATTCGACGAGCTTGGTCTCGATCGCGACCTCGTCGCCGTATCGGGTCGGCTTATGAAAGCGCGCCCGCGTCTCCAGCACCGGATAGCCGACGAAATTATAGACCTTGAGGAAGTCGATCTTGTTCATGCCGATCGCGCGCTCGATCAGAACGGTCGTGCAGGTATCGAAGATCTGGAAATAGCGCGGATAGTAGATGATGCCGGCGGGATCGCAGTCGCACCATTCGATGCGCGTGGTCCGAATATTGGTGAGCATGTGGGTCGCCGATTATCGCGGCGACATGCGCAGCGCCGCGTCGAGCCGCACCACCGTGCCGTTGAGATAGCGGTTGTCGATCATGTGATGCGCCAGCGCCGCGAATTGCGACGGGTCACCGAGCTTCTTCGGGAAAGGCAGCGAGGCCGCAAGGCTGTCCTGCGCCTGCTGCGAAAGCCCGAGCAGCATCGGCGTCAGGAATATTCCGGGCGCGATCGCGTTGACCCGGATGCCGTATTGCGAAAATTCCCGCGCCGCCGGCAGGACCAGGCCGACGATGCCGCCTTTGGATGACGCGTAGGCTGCCTGGCCGATCTGGCCTTCGTAGGCGGCAACCGAGGCGGTGCAGATGATGATCCCGCGCTCGCCGTCGGTCAGCGGCTCCAGCGGGATCATGGCGGCGGCCGCAAGCCGCATCGCGTTGAACGTGCCGATGAGATTGACGCGGATCACGCGCTCATAGTCGGCAAGCGGCTGCGGTCCTTCTTTTCCGACGATGCGTTTGGCTGGGCCGATGCCGGCGCAGTTGATGAGAATGCGGGCCGGTCCGTGATCGGCGGCGGCCTTGGCGATAGCAGCTTCGGTCGCGGCGCTGTCGCTGACGTCGCACGCAATGGCGATGCCATTGATGTCGATCGCAACCTCGGCCGCGGCCTTGGTGTTGACGTCGAGGATGGCGACCTTCGCGCCGGCTGCCGCCAGCATGCGCGCCGTGGCGGCGCCCAGTCCCGAGCCCCCGCCAGTGACGAGAGCCGCGTGTCCACGAATATCCATGTTCAACTCGCTTGTGCTGTGGGCTCCCACCCGGACCCGCGCCCGCTTGTGGGGCGCGAAAGGGAGGAAGCGACGATGACATTGCCCGACAGTGGTTCGGCGTAGAGTTCTTCGACCAACGCGGCGCGATGCGCAAGCACGGCGCGCTGGTTGATCGATCCTTTGTCGGTGACTTCGCCGACGTCAAGCGAGGGCGGTTCGCTGAGCAGAATGGCGCGGCCGACGCGACCCGACGTGCCGCGGCTCGGATCGGCGAGCGCGTTAAGCAATTGCGCGAACGCGGTGCGCACCTGCGGGCTCGCGAGAACGACAGCCGCCGTCGCATCCGGCGGCAGCTCGGCGGCAAGTTTCCGGCAGGCCTCGATGTCGGGAATGACCAGGGCGCCGAGTTCGTCGCGATCGGGTCCGGCGAACACCACGTCGCGGGCAAACGGCGCGCAATGGGCGATGAACGCCATGCGCAACGGCCCGACGCTCACCCAGGTGCCGGTGGCAAGCTTGAAATCCTCGGCAATGCGGCCGTCGAACAACAAGCCTTTCGCGGGATCGGCCGGATCGGCAAATTTGAGCGCGTCGCCGATCTTGTAGAAACCCTCCTCATCGAAGGCCGCCGCGGTGAGCGTCGGTGCACGCCAATAGCCGGGTGTGACGTTCGGCCCTTTCATCCGCGTTTCCAGCTTGCCTTCGTTGGGCACGAGCTTCAGCTCAAGGCCCGGAAGCGGCAGCCCGATATTGCCGATCTGCTCGCTTTCCCAGCTACAGGCGAGCGCCGCGGGCGCGGTTTCGGTCGAGCCAAGGCTGGTCAGAAACATGATGCGCTCGCCGACGGTGTTCACCGCCAGCTCCTGGAAGGCATCGTGCACATGCTGCGACAAGCCGGCGCCGGCGTAAAACATCAGCTTGAGCCGGCTGAAAAACGTCTCGCGCAAGGCGCGATCCGCGGCGAGATGCGGCAGCAACATCTCGAAGCCTTTGGGCACGTTGAAATAGACGGTGGGCGCGATATCGCGCAGATTGCGCGCCGTCGCCTCGATGGCGCCGGGCATCGGCTTGCCCTCGTCGATGTACAGCGAGCCGCCGCAATCGAGCACCAGACCGAAATTGTGGTTGCTGCCGTAGGTGTGATTCCAGGGCAGCCAGTCGAGCAGAACCGGAGGCTCGCCGTCGTTGAGGAACGCGAGCCCGCCGCGGATCATCGCCTGATTGGCGCACAGCATGCGCTGCGTGTTGATCACGCCTTTGGGCTGACCCGTCGAGCCGGACGTAAACAGGATCTTGGCGATCGTCCCGGCGTCTACTTTTGCATGCGCTTCTTCAACGGTCGCGCTCACGCGCGCGCGCAGCAGCTCGGTGAACGGCGTCATTGGCCGGCCGGCGGCCGGGTTGGCGGTGACGACGATCTCGACGTCCGCCGGCACCGTTGCCGCCATCGCGGGTGCGAATGCCGTCCCGTCGGCGGCGAAGAGCAGACCCGGTGTCAGAATCTCGATGATCGCCTTGAGCTTCTTGAAATCGCGCGAGACGAGCGAATAGGGGACCGAGATCGGCGCATAGGGGATGCCGACATGCATGGCCGCCAGCCCGAGCAGGGCATGTTCGATGTCGTTGCCCGACAGGATCGCAATCGGTCGCTCGGGCGACAATGGGCGCTCGAGCAGAGCCGCCGCAATCGCGCGGACGCTCGCGTAAGCCTCCCGATAACTCAGGCTGCGCCAGCCAGCCGCGCCATCGCGCTGGGAGAGGAAAATGCGCTCGGGTGCGGCGTTTGCCCAATGCGCCAGCCGTTCAGTCAGCTTTTCGGGATAAGCCCCGAGCGCGCGCGGCGAGCGCAGCACCATGGCGCCGTCTGCCCTGCGCTCGATGTCGACGCTTGCCGGCCCGAGCCGCACCGGCCGTAGCGGCGTCTGCTCCTTCAATTGGCTGTTTGGCGGGTCACTGGACATGGACAAGCCCTGCTATCCGCGCACGACCTTCGGCCCGCGCTTTTCCAGAAACGCCTTGAGGCGTTGCTTCGCCTCTTCCTCGCCCTGCGCGATCGCGGCCGTCAGCGCCTCGGCGGCGAAGCCGGCGGCCGGATCGCTGCGAGCGATGCGCGGCAGCATATGGGTGACGGCGAAATTGGTGAACGGCGCGTTGCCGGCGATGCGCTCGGCAAGCTCTATTCCCTTGGCCAAGCCGGCGCCATCGTCGACCAGATATTGCGACAGCCCGATGGTCTGGCCTTCCTCGGCGCCGAGCGTGCGTCCGGTCAGCATCATGTCCATCATGCGGGCGACGCCGATGAGCGGCGGCAGCCGCACCGAGCCGCCACCGCCGACAAAAATGCCGCGGCTTCCCTCCGGCAGCGCGTAATAGGTCGAGCGCTCGGCGACGCGAATGTGCGCGGCGGCTGCAAGCTCGAGCCCGCCGCCGACCACGGCGCCGTGCAGCACGGCGACCACCGGCACCTTGCCGAACTCGATGCGTTCAAACGCCCGGTGCCAGGAGCTCGAATGCGCGACGCCGCCGAACACATCGCGCTCTTCAAGCTCGGTGAGGTCGAGGCCCGCGCTAAAGTGGGCGCCGTCACCGGCCAGCACGACGGCGCGGATCTCCGGCGGCAGCGCTTCGAAGAACGCGACGATGCCCTGCACCAGCGTGTCGTTGAGCGCATTGCGCTTCTCGGCACGATTGAGCCACAGGATGGCAACCGGGCCACGCAGCTCGGCGCGAAGCGAGGATGGAAGCCCGATGGTACTCAAGTGGGAACTCACATGCGATTGCTGAAGCGCGCCCGCGGCGCTGCTCCAGCTTGCCACAGTTCGAGATGCAAACAAATTCTCAGGTCTGGGCTCTGACCAAGGCTCCGACCAAGGCTCTGGCGATTCCGCCGCATGACCGCCTCGCTATTTCGCCACTAGCGGACAGCCGCCTTCGTTCAGGGGACGAAAGGCGTGGTCGCCGTCGATCGTCGATATGATCTTGAAGACGTCCCAGGTGCTCTTCGATTCCTCCGGAGACTTGACCTGCACCAGATACATGTCGTGCAACGCCCGTCCGTCTTCGCGGATGGTCACCTTGCCGAACAGCGGATCGTCGATCGGGTGTGACTTCATGGCGGCGACGACCGCGCGTCCGTCGGCAGGCGAGCCGACGCTCTCGACCGCATTGAGGTAAGCCATCGTTCCCGAATAGACGCCGGCCTGCATGTGGTTCGGCATTTCCTTCTTGACGTAACGCTCCTGATAACGCTTCGACCAGGCGCGCGTCTTGTCGTTGAAATCCCAGTAGAAGGCGTTGAGCGCGATGATGCCCTGCGCGGTCTTCAGCCCCAGCGCCGGAACGCTCTGCAGGTCGAAAATCAGCGCCACGATCCTCTGCTTCTCGCCGAGATTGAACTCGGCGGCTTGTTTGATCGAGTTGACCGTGTCGCCGCCCGCATTGGCGAGCCCGATCACCTGCGCGCCGGAGGCTTGCGCCTGCAGCAAGTACGACGAGAAGTCGCTGGCGCCGAGCGGGTGGTGGACACTGCCCAGCACCTGGCCGCCTTCGGCTTTCACTTCTTCGCTGGCCTGCTTTTCCAGATCCTGGCCGAACGCATAGTCGGCGGTGACAAAAAACCAGCTTTTGCCGCCCTGAGCCAGCACGCCGCGGGCCTCGCCGTGGCCCATGGCCCAGGTGTCGTACGTCCAGTGCACGGTGTTGGGCGAGCATTTGGCACCGGTGAGCAGCGAGCTGCCCGCGCCGGAACCAATCAACACCTTGTTCTTTTCCCGCGCGATGTCGGCGACAGCCAGCGCTACGGCGGAATTCGGCAGGTCGATGATCATGTCGACGCCATCGACGTCGAACCAGCGCCGCGCGATCGAGGCGCCGACGTCAGCCTTGTTTTGATGGTCGGCAGAGAGGATCTCCACCTTGCGCTTCGATTGTTTGGCGAAGTCCTCGGCGGCAAGTTGCGCCGCCACCACCGACCCCGGTCCCTGGAAGTCGGAATAGACGCTCGACATGTCGTTCATCACGCCGATGCGCAGCGTACCGTTCATTTCGGCGCCGGCCGGCGAGCACAAACAGATGAGCAGTGCGGCTGCGATAGCTGCGTGCTGACGCATATGATCCTCCCACAAAGCGGCGGCCGTTCTTGTCGGCCCTTGTGTTTGTTGGCCTTTTGTCGTCCGCCCGCCTGGCCGCAACGGCACGGCTATCGGGCGCGCGCAAAATATGTTGTCATTGACAACAATGTCGGTCAAGCGGCTTCCTGGCCGGCACGGGCGATGAGCGGGGCGCGAATGGGCGGTAACAGGACGGGCGCGATTACGAAAGCTGCGCAGAGTGGACGCGTCAAGCCGGTGAGCCGGCGCAAATCCTCCGCCTCCGGGCGGACGGCGCCGGCCAGACGGCGGTCACCCGCCGCGGCGGGGCTCGATCTCGCCGAGCTCAACGACCGGGTCGGCTATTTCCTGCGGCGGCTCCAAGTCGCGATCTTCAAGGACTTCATCCGGACGCTGGCTCCCGTTGACGTCCGCCCGGCGCAGTATTCGGTGCTAGTGCTGATCGCCGCCAATCCGGGCCGCTCGCAGGCCGCGATCGGCAAGGCCCTGCATATCGAACGTGCACGGCTGGCCCGCATGCTGCATGAACTCGAGCGGCGGCAATGGATCGAGCGACGCCTCGCATCCGGCGACGGCCGCTCGCACTCGCTGTTCATGACGGCGGCCGGCCAGGAGGCCATGACGCGGATCGAGACGCTTGCGCTGCAGCACGAGCGGCAGATGATCAAATTCATTGGTCAGGACCTGCGCCAATTGCTGCTGGAACGCTTGCGGCCTTTCGGCCGGGCAGGTCATGGGCATACTTCCTAGTGCATCGTCATGGCCGGGCTTGTCCCGGCCATCCCGACAACAGACGTGAGGCCTTGCCAGCGTGATCGGGATGCCCGGCACATAGGCGAGCGAAGCGACGCCGTCCTTTGGACGGCTATGGCCCGGGCATGACGGGTTGTGGGAGTTCAATCCTCGGCGCGGCTGCCGATTTGACCGCATCGTCTTCGCTCCCTAGATGTCACGTTGAAGCATGCGTTTCATTCCAAAAGGCGGTTTCCACTTTTTGGCATCGTGCTCTAATAGAGCCCATACTGAAAATAACGCGGAAAGGACGCGCCGATGCGAGAGGTCTTCATCTGCGATGCGGCGCGCACCCCTATCGGTCGCTATGCCGGGGCGCTCGCCAAGGTGCGCACCGACGATCTCGCCGCAGCGCCGATCCGGGCGCTGGTCGCGCGCAACCCGCAAGCCGACTGGACGCAACTCGACGAAGTGTTTCTCGGCTGCGCCAATCAGGCCGGTGAGGACAATCGCAACGTCGCCCGCATGGCGCTCCTCCTGGCCGGATTGCCCGAAACCGTTCCGGGTCTCACCGTCAATCGGCTGTGCGCGTCGGGGCTCAACGCGGTCGGCGATGCTGCACGTGCGATCAAGACCGGCGATATGGATTTCGCCATTGCGGGCGGCGTCGAGTTGATGACGCGCGCCCCGATGGTGATGGGCAAGGCTACTGAGGCTTTCTCGCGCAGTGCCGAGATCTTCGACACCACCATCGGCTGGCGGTTCATCAATCCGCTGATGAAGGCGCAATACGGCGTCGATTCGATGCCGGAGACCGGCGAGAACGTCGCCGAGGAATTCCAGGTGGCGCGCAAGGACCAGGATGCCTTCGCGCTGCGCTCGCAGCAGCGCGCCGGCAAGGCGGCGGCGGCAGGATATTTTGCCGAAGAGATCGTCCCGGTCGAGGCGCCGGGCGGCAAAGCCGGGCCGACCATCGTCGACAAGGACGAGCATATCCGCGCCGACACGACGCTGGAGGGGCTCGCGAAGCTCAAGCCGTTCGTGCGCAATCCGGGCACCATCACGGCCGGCAACGCGTCGGGCGTGAACGACGGCGCGGCCGCGCTCATCTTGGCCAGCGCCGACGCCGTCAAGGCCCACGGCCTGACGCCACGCGCGCGTGTGCTCGGCATGGCGTCGGCCGCGGTGGCGCCGCGCATCATGGGCATCGGCCCGGTGCCGTCGACGCGCAAATTAATGGACCGGCTTTCGCTCAAGATCGGCGATTTCGACCTGATCGAGCTGAACGAAGCCTTCGCCTCGCAGGGGCTGGCGTGTTTGCGCCAGCTCGGCGTCGCCGACGATGCCGACTACGTCAACCCGCATGGCGGGGCGATTGCGCTCGGCCATCCGCTCGGCATGTCGGGCGCGCGACTTGCGCTCACGGCAGTCCACGGCCTGGAGAAGCGCGGCGGCAAGCGCGCGCTCGCCACCATGTGCGTCGGCGTGGGGCAGGGCGTGTCGCTGGCGCTGGAGCGGGTCTAAACAGACCATCCATCGCAATGGTTTGCAAATTCCGCGGAAGATGAGAGCAAGCTTGCCAAACTCATGTTGGTGTTCGACATCGATTTTGCCGATTTACAAAAGCGGTCAGGGAAAGAATTCGAAGATCAAGCTCATGACGCCTTGAGGTGGTTGAAAGGCGCATTTTCGGTTTTTGGCGGAAAACTGTCAGCGTGAGATAATTTTAAGGAGAATTCTGCGTGCCGATGAGTCCCGGCTACATTCCCTTTCACTCCAACCCGTCCAAGCCGACATTCCGGCCGCCGCCGGGTGCGGTCGATGCGCACTGTCACGTCTTCGGCCCGGAGAGCAAATTTCCCTACGCGGCGGAGCGCAAATACACGCCCTGCGACGCGCCGAAGGAGAAGTTGTTCGCACTCCGGGATTTTCTCGGGTTCGACAAGAACGTCGTCGTGCAGGCGTCCTGCCATTCGAAAGACAATCGCGCGATGGTCGACGCGCTCGTCTCCTCCTCCGGCCGCGCCAAAGGCGTTGCCTTTGTGGGCGACGAGGTGACCGACGACGAGCTCGCGTGGATGGACGAGGCCGGCGTGCGCGGCGTGCGCTTCAATTTTCTCAAACGGCTGGTCGACTTCACGCCGCGCGACGTGCTCGCGCGCATTGCTGCCCGGGTCGAAAAGCTTGGCTGGCATGTCGTGGTCTATTTCGAGATGCACGATCTGCCCGAGCTGGAGGATTTTTTTACCGCGCTGCCCACCACGGTCGTGGTCGACCATATGGGCACGCCGGATATCAAGAAGGGCGTCGATCACCCGGAGAACCAGCGCTTTCATCGGTTGATGGACCGGCACAAGAACTTTTGGGTCAAGGCGACGTGTCCGGAGCGGATGACGGTCGCCGGCCCACCCTACGACGATGTGGTGCCGTTCGGCCGCGCGCTGGTCGAGCGCTTCCCCGACCGCGTCATCTGGGGCACCGATTGGCCGCATCCCAACATGAAGAAGCAAGCGCCCGATGACGGGGTCCTGGTTGATTACATCCCCAAGATTGCGTCTTCGGCCGAACTGCAGCACCAGCTTTTGGTCGACAATCCGGTGCGGCTTTATTGGAGCTGAGGATCATGCATTGAGCTGAAGCGGTCGCTCACCCGGTCGGTGCGACTTGCTTCAATTCTAGAGTTTGCATGCTAGCTCTCCGCGCTTGCAAGGACTAAAGGGTTACGTTGCTAAGCTCTGCCGCGCTATAATGTGTCAAGCCGTAGGAGACCACGCTGATGGCCCGCGAACAGCAAGAATACGACGATATTCCCGGCACCTTCGTTTTTGACGCCGAACGCTCGCGTCAGGGCTACGGCATCAACATGTTCTGCATGTCGCTGCTGCAGGAAGAGAACCGCAAGGCCTTCAAAGCCGACGAAGTCGAATACCTGAAGAAGTTCAATCTGACGCCGGAACAGACCGACGCCATCCTCAAGCGCGACTACAACCGCATGCTCGAGCTTGGCGGCAACATCTATTTCACCGCCAAGCTCGGCGCCACCGACGGGCACTCGTTCCAGCATCTGGCTGCCGTCATGACCGGCAACACCCAGGACGACTATGCCAAGATGATGCTCGGCGGCGGCCGCTCGGTCGAGGGCAACCGTTCGCGCTCGGGAAAAAACAAGCCCGCCTCATTGCTCGCCGCCGGCAAGGCACCCTCTACCAAGAAGGCGAAAGCCAAGGCGAGCGTAAAAGCGAAGCCAGCCGGCAAAACTGCGGCTAAAGCCGCCGTTAAACTCAAAGCGAAAGCCAAGGTCGCCGCAAAGAGCGCGGCCAAGGGTGCCGTGAAGAGCAAAGCCAAAGCAAAGTCCCCATCCAAATCAGCAAAGCGGAAGTAAAACCGTGGCCAGGATCGTTGCAGGTATCGGTTCATCGCATGTGCCCGCCATCGGGGCTGCCATCGACAACGGCAAGACCGAAGAGCCATATTGGAAGCGCGTGTTCTCCGGCTTCGAGCATTCCCAGGAGTGGATGCGCGAGACCAAGCCGGATGTCGCCATCATCGTCTATAACGACCACGCCTCGGCGTTCTCGGTCGATTTGATCCCGACCTTCGCGCTCGGTTGCGCCGCGGAATTTCCTCCGGCCGACGAAGGCTGGGGCCCGCGCCCGGTGCCAGTCGTTCAGGGCCATCCGGCGCTTGCCTCGCACATCGCCCAGTCGGTGATTCTCGACGAATTCGATCTCACCATCGTCAACAAGATGACGGTCGATCACGGCATGACCGTGCCGATGAATCTCTTGTTCGGCAATGTCGACAAGGACGCGCATTGGCCCTGCCCGGTGATTCCGCTGGCCGTGAACGTGGTGATGTATCCGCCACCGACCGGCCATCGCTGTTTCATGCTCGGTCGCGCGATCAAGAAGGCGGTGGAATCCTATCCCGACGATCTCAAGGTGGTGATCTTCGGCACCGGCGGACTGTCGCATCAGATCAGCGGCCCGCGCGCCGGCCTGATCAACAGCAAATGGGACAAGGCGTTCCTCGACAACCTGTCGAAGGATCCGCAGAAGCTCGTCAAGATCCCGCACGTCGACTACATGCGCGAGGCCGGTGCCGAGGGCATCGAGATGGTGATGTGGCTGATCATGCGCGGCGCGCTCGACGACAAGGTCGACGAGGTCTACCGCTTCTACACCGTGCCGGCGTCGAACACCGCTGTCGGCCACATTATCCTTGAAAATCGCGGTCGCGGCTCCGGGGTTGCCGGCAAGAAGGCTGTCGGTAAGAAGCCGTCGGCTGGCAAACAGAAGCCCGCCACGGCTAAGCACAAGCGCGCGGCGGCCGCCGCCAAGGTTCATCGCGTCCGCAGTTAGGTTGTTCGGTGGATGCCTTCCATCGCCGTCATGCGCGGGCTTGACCCGCGCATCTCGCTTAGGCGGGCACAGTGCTGATAATCGGGATGGCCGGGCATAGGCAAGCGAAGCGACGCCGTTTCTTCAAACGGCTATGCCCGGTCATAACGCCGCAAGGAATACACGACGCCGTCAGGCATAAGAGGCAACCATGAAGATTTGCGTCGCCGGTCAAGGTGCGTTCGGGCAGAAGCATTTGGATGCACTCAAGCGCATTCCCGGGGTCGAGGTGACGTCGCTGGTCGGCGGCAATCAAGACTCCACCGCGGAAGTCGCCAAGAAATACGGCATCCCGCACTATACGGGCGACCTGTCGGAAGGCATCGAGCGCGCCGATGCGGTGATCCTCACCACCCCGACCAAGATGCACTTTCGCCAGGGCGAGCAGGTGATGCGCGCCGGCAAGCATGTGCTGGTGGAAATTCCCGTCACCGACAGCGTCGAGGATGCCGAAGCTTTGGTGAAGATCGCGAAGGAAACCGGCGTCGTCGCCATGGGTGGCCATGTGCGGCGCTTTAATCCCAGCCACCAGTTCGTGCACAAGAAGATCGAGAAGGGCGAGCTGAAAATCCAGCAGATGGACGTGCAGACCTATTTCTTCCGCCGCAAGAACATGAATGCCGCCGGGCAGGCGCGGAGCTGGACCGATCATCTATTGTGGCATCACGCGGCGCACACGATCGACCTGTTCCAGTATCAGGCCGGCGAGACGATCACCGATTGCTATGCCGTGCAGGGACCGATCCATCCGCAATTGGGGATCGCCATGGACATGGGCATTGTCGCCAAGGTGCCGTCCGGATCGATTTTGACGCTGTCGCTGTCGTTCAACAACGACGGGCCGCTCGGCTCGTTTTTTCGCTACATCTGCGACAACGGCACCTACAAGGCGTATTACGACGATCTGGTCGACGGCAAGGACAACAAGATCGACCTGTCCAAGGTCGATGTGTCGATGGACGGCATCGAGCTCGAGGACCGCGAGTTCATCGCGGCGATCAAGGAAAAGCGCGAGCCGAACGGCAGCCTGGCGCAGCTTCTTCCGTGCATGCACGTATTGGGCAAGCTTGAAAGCATCATCGACCCGCAGCGCAAGGCTCACGCCTAAGCGGCGTCACATTTTCGAAGCTCGTTCTGTTGGAAACGCGGGGGAACCCGCGGACCTCGTCGGCATTGGAACTGTGGCGCTATCGGCAGGGCCTCCGGATGGGAGGTCGAGCCGGTAATTCTTAGCTGCCAGGGTTTTGCCTCGCCCGTGCGGTCGAGGATTGTTCATTCGAGGTACGAGCCGCCGGCAATGGTGCCGGCTGGCTTTCCCCATTTCAATTGTTGCCAATGACGATCGAGCAAGAGCAAACCGCACCCGCTGCCAAATCGTCCTCCGGCCGAAAAATCGT
Source organism: uncultured Alphaproteobacteria bacterium (assembly GCA_963818155.1). Classification (GTDB taxonomy): domain Bacteria; phylum Pseudomonadota; class Alphaproteobacteria; order Rhizobiales; family Xanthobacteraceae; genus BOG-931. The sequence goes on along the minus strand of CAWFRC010000007.1, from coordinate 32,525 downwards.
CAATCTGGCGCTGCAGGGCGGCGGCAGCCACGGTGCGTTCACCTGGGGCGTGCTGGATCGCCTGCTCGAAGAAAGCCAGCTCGACTTCGAAGGCGTCGCCGGGACCAGTGCCGGTGCCGTCAACGCTGTTGTCCTCGCCGACGGCCTAGCGGCCGGAGGGCGTGAGGGAGCACGAGAGGCGCTGCGATCTTATTGGAAAGAGGTGTCAAAGCTTTCGGTGGGCGGTCCGTTCGCGCCGTCCATCATCGACAAGGCCAACCCGCATTACGGCCTCGAGCATTCATTTGGATTCTTTTTTATCGAGGCGACCTATTTCGCCTCACCCTATCAGGCAAACCCGCTCAATATTAATCCACTCAAGGATCTGATGACGCGAGCCATCGACTTCCAGCGGGTGCGGCGACAAAAGACCGTGAAGCTTTATTTGTGCGCGACCGATGTGCAGACCGCCAAGGTGAAAATCTTCGGCGGCGAGGAAATAGACATGCCGCGCCTTTTGGCATCGACCTGCCTGCCGCTGTTGATGCAGGCGGTCGAGGTCGATGGCGAATTCTATTGGGACGGCAGCTATGCGGGCAATCCGGCGATCTTCCCGCTCATTTACAATTGCGATACCCCCGACATCCTCATGGTGCACATTACGCCGGCAGAGCGGCCCGGCGTGCCGACGACGTCACCGGCGATCATGAATCGCATGCAGGAGATCAGTTTCAATACCGCACTGATCCGCGAGATGCGGACCATCGCTTATCTGAACAAGCAAATCGACGACGGCAAAATGGACGCCAGCAAGCGCATGCTGGTTCACCTGATCGAGGCTGAGGATCTGATCCGCAGCTTCTCATGGTCGAGCCGGCTGAACAGCGATTGGGACTTCCTGCAGCACCTTTACGATCTGGGCCGCCAACGCGCCGATCAGTGGTTGGCAGCCAATTTCGACCGCATCGGATGCGACTCGACGGTCGATCTCTACGAAAAGTATTTTTGATCGCGCCGCACGAGTGCTGCACACCAGGCAACATGAGTGCTGCACACATGACATTTCGCGTTCGTGGTATCGCATCTCCGACTGCCTCTCTCATTGGCAGAAGGATAAATTGCCTAAATTTTAGGTCTCTTCACATTGCGTTTTTGGAAGACGAGACCAGCCCAAAAAATAAAGTTCCGGTCTTTGCAGTGCAGCAAAAGAGAATTATCTACGGATCGCTGAGTAACGGCTGATTCCCGTGGCGCTGATTTCTCGTGGCAATGAAACTGATCGATCAAGACTCCGGTGCGGCCGGACCGCGGACCGACCCTATGGCTGCGCAGAAAAGTATCGCTGCGCAGAAAGTGATCAATTTGGCTTTGCAGGGTGGTGGCACCCACGGGGCGTTCACCTGGGGCGTGCTCGACCGGCTGCTTGATGACGAGCGTGTCGCGTTCGAAGGCATCACCGCCAGCAGCGCCGGCGCCGTTAACGCTGTCGTGCTGGTCGATGGCTTCGCGGCTGGCGGCCGCAAAGGGGCCAAAAAGGCGCTGCGCACCTTTTGGCGGAAGCTCTCGCAGGACGCGTCGAACAGTTTGTTCCAGCCGTCGCTGATCGACCGCATGAGCAAGCAACAGGGCCTCGACCACTCGCCCGGTTACGTGTTCATGGAGGCGCTCGCCTATTTCGCCTCGCCGTATCAGCTCAATCCGTTCAACTACAATCCGCTGAAGAAGCTGATCGACGAATGCATCGACTTCGAGCGCGTCCGCCAACAAAACGCGATCAAGCTGTTCCTCTCGGCGACCAACGTGCGCACCGCGAAGGTGAAGGTCTTTTCCGGCAAGGAACTGCGTTCCGAGCATGTGCTGGCTTCGACCTGCCTGCCGCTGTTGATGCACGCGGTCGAGGTCGATGGCGAGTTCTACTGGGATGGCGGGTACGCCGGTAATCCTGCGATCTTTCCGCTCGTTTACGAATGCGAGACGCCGGACGTCCTGCTCGTGCATTTGACGCCGGCCGATCGGCCCGACGTTCCCACCTCGTCGCCCGCGATCATGAACCGCATGCAGGAGATCAGCTTCAATACCGCGCTCATTCGCGAGATGCGTTCGGTGGCAGTACGCAACCGCCGCATCGACGAAGGAATCATGCCGGGTGGCAAGCGGACCTTCGTCCATGTGATCGAGGCCGAGGATATCATTCGCGATTTCACGGCCTCGAGCCGGCTCAACGCCGACTGGAAATTCCTGACTAAATTGTTCCAGGACGGCCGCGCACGCGCCGACGAATGGTTGGCGTCCAATTTCGACCGCATCGGCATCGAATCGACGGTCGATCTCGCCGAAAAGTATTTTTAACCCGCGCAGCGGACGCTGATGGCCGGCGAGCCGCCTGCGCTGCGGCGCCGCGCAGGTTGATCGCCACGCCGATGGTTAATTGGGTCTTAACCTCGCCGCGCCTATGCTATGTGGTCGCCGACGCGGCGGGCAGCCCCGCTGTTGATGATGTATAGGATGACCCGCCAAGAACCTTTCCAACCGACTTCGTTGCCGGTCCGCGCGCCCGATTCGCGCTCGCCGTTTGTGCGGCTGCGCGAGCTTCTCGGCGATATTCCGCCCGGGAAGCCTGCCATCAGCATGGCCGTGGGCGAGCCGCAACATCCGATGCCTTCGTTCGTGGCGCCGATCATCGCAGCGCACGTCGACGAATTCGGCCGCTATCCGATGAACAAAGGCCTCGACGCCTTCGGCGAAGCCGTCGCGCAATGGCTCAACCGCCGCTACACGCTGGCGCGCCCGGTCGATCCGGCGACGGAAGTGCTGGTGCTCAATGGCACCCGCGAGGGCTTGTTCCTCGCAGCGCTGGCGGCCAAACGCTGGGTGATGCCGCGCGCCGGCCGTGCCGCGGTGCTGGTGCCGAACCCGTTCTATGCCGCCTATTCGGCCGGCGCCGTCGCGGCCGATTGCGAGCCGGTCTATTTGCCGGCGACCGCAGCGTCCGGCTTTTTGCCCGATCTCGATGCCTTGAACGAAGGCCTCTTGGCGCGCACGGTCGCTTGTTACCTTGCCTCGCCGTCCAATCCGCAGGGCGCCGTGGCGGATGCCGCCTATCTGGCGAAACTTGCGGTGCTGGCGCGTCGTTACGGCTTTCTCGTCTTCTGCGACGAATGCTATTGCGAGATCTACAGCGACCGCGCGCCGCCCGGAATGCTGGAAGCCGCCGGGCCGGATTTCAGCAATGTTGTGGTATTTCATTCGCTGTCGAAGCGCTCTAGCCTGCCCGGCCTGCGGGTCGGCTTCGCGGCCGGCGACCAAAATTTCCTCGCGGCCTTCCTCGAACTGCGCAATGTCGCGGCGCCGCAAGTGCCGATGCCCCTGCAGCGCGTCGCCATCGCGGCTTACGGCGACGAGACCCACGTGCTGGACAACCGGCGTCTTTATCGGGCGAAATTCGACCTCGCCGATCAGATTGTGGGCGATCGCTACAACTACCGGCGTCCGCCCGGCGGCTTCTTTCTGTGGCTGGATGTCTCCGCGCAGGGCGGCAGCGAGGCGGCGACCATGGCGCTGTGGCGGGAGGCCGGCGTGCGTGTCGTGCCCGGCCGCTATCTGGCGCGCGACCAGGTCGACGGCAGCAATCCGGGTGAGGACTACATTCGGGTTGCGATGGTGGAGGACAAAGAGACCACCGCTGAGGCCTTGCACCGCCTCGTTGCGGTGTTGGGGTGAAGTAGAGAGGGCGGCGAGAGCAACATCATGTCGATGATCGACCGCGGTCTCGATGGCATGGCCTTTCTTTCCGGTCAGCTCGGCGCCATGCTGCGCCGGCGCCTGCGCGAGCTTGGCGGCATTGCGCTCCTGAGCCTCGCCTTGATGGCGGCGTTAGCGCTGGCGAGCTGGTCGGTGCACGATCCTTCGCTCAGCCACGCCACCGACGCCCGCGTGCATAATCTGCTCGGCCACTCCGGCGCGATTGCTGCCGACCTGATGATGCAATTGCTGGGGCTTGGCTCGCTGGCATTGCTCCTCCCGGTCGGCATTTGGGGCTATCGCCTGCTCGGCCATCGCCCACTCGGCCGCGAACGGCTGCGGGTATTGCTGTGGTTGTTCGGCATCTTGCTGAGCGCGGCCTTCGCCAGCTGCCTGCCGCGTGGCGCGCACTGGCCGCTGCCGAGCGGGCTTGGCGGGGTCGTCGGCGACGCGCTGCTGCGCATGCCGGCCATGATCCTCGGTGCGCCGCTCTTTGGATTGAGTCGCTTTGTGCTGGCCGTCGTTCTCGGACTGGCGGCTCTGTTTGCCTTCGCTGTCGCTGCCGGGTTCGTCTGGCGCGCTCCCGCGGACCAACGAGGCGTTGCGGACGACGAAGAGGACGAGGACGAAGCGGAGGCCGGCGAAGACGATGACTCTGCCTGGGTTTCGCTGGGCGTTCTGATCCACACCGTTTGGAGCTTCCGCGCGCGTCTTGGCCTCCTGTTCCGCGGCCGCACGCGCGCCGCTCCCGCGTCGCGCAGCGAAATCGCTCCCTCTCGCCGCATCGAGCCGCGTTTCGACAGCCGGCCGGATCCGCGCACCGAGGCGGAAGCCGAAGAGGAGGAAGAGGTCACCGGCGCGCCGGCGCAACGCGGCGCCCGCAAACCGCGATCCGCTCCGGCGGCGAAGCCGGCACGCCGCTCGCTCGGCGGCTACGCGCTGCCGCCGCATGAATTGTTGGCGCAGCCGAGCAAGTCGGGGCGCTCGACCATCACCAGCGAAATGCTGCAGGAGAATGCCGCCACGCTCGAAGGCGTGCTTGGCGATTTCGGCGTCCGCGGCGAAATCATCAATGCACGGCCGGGGCCGGTGGTGACGCTTTACGAGCTTGAGCCGGCTCCCGGCATCAAGTCCTCGCGCGTCATCAGTTTGGCCGACGATATCGCCCGTTCGATGAGCGCGCTGTCCGCGCGCGTTGCCGTGGTGTCGGGCCGCAACGCCATCGGCATCGAACTGCCGAATCCCACGCGCGAGAAAGTGTTCTTGCGCGAACTGCTCGCCGCGCGCGACTACGCCGACACGACCGCGCGATTGCCGCTGTGTCTCGGCAAGTCGATAGGCGGTGAGTCGGTGCTGGTCGATCTCGCACGCATGCCGCATCTGCTCATCGCCGGCACCACCGGCTCGGGCAAATCGGTGGCGATCAACACCATGATTCTCAGCCTGGTTTACAAGCTGAAGCCCGATCAGTGTCGGCTGATCATGGTCGATCCGAAGATGCTCGAGCTCTCCGTCTATGACGGCATTCCGCATTTGCTCACGCCGGTCGTCACCGATCCCAAGAAGGCGGTGGTCGCGCTCAAATGGGCGGTGCGCGAGATGGAAGAGCGCTACAAGAAGATGTCCAAGCTCGGCGTGCGCAATATCGACGGCTACAACGCCCGCGTCGCCGAGGCCAACAACAAAGGCGACAAGCTCACCCGCACGGTTCACACCGGCTACAATCGCGACACCGGCGAGGCGATCTACGAGAACGAGGAGCTCGATCTCGAGCCGCTGCCCTACATCGTCGTCATCGTCGACGAAATGGCCGACCTGATGATGGTCGCCGGCAAGGACATCGAAGGCGCGGTGCAGCGCCTGGCGCAGATGGCGCGCGCCGCTGGCTTGCACGTCGTGCTGGCGACGCAACGACCCTCGGTCGACGTCATTACCGGCACCATCAAGGCGAACTTTCCGACCCGCATCTCATTCCAGGTCACCTCTAAGATCGACAGCCGCACCATTCTGGGCGAGCAGGGCGCTGAGCAACTGCTTGGCCAGGGCGACATGCTCTACATGGCGGGCGGCGGCCGTATCAGCCGCGTGCACGGCCCGTTCGTGTCCGACGAAGAGGTCGAAAAGGTCGTCCGTCATCTCAAGTCGCAAGGGGTGCCGCAATATCTCGAAGCGGTAACCGCGGAAGAGCCGCAAGACGAAGACGGCAATCCGGTGTTCGATGCCACCGGCATGGGCGGCGGCGAAGGCGGCGACCTCTATCAGCAGGCCGTGCAGGTGGTGACCCGCGACCGCAAGGCTTCGACCAGTTATATCCAGCGCCGGCTGCAGATCGGCTATAATCGCGCCGCGTCGCTTATGGAACGCATGGAGAAAGAAGGCATCGTCGGGCAGGCGAATCACGCCGGCAAACGCGAAATCCTCGTTGAAGCCGCGGCGGACGAGCCTTATTGAGATTCGGTAGGGGCGATCGTTCAAAGGATTGGCGGCGCAGCCAGAGCATGTCTCGGAAAAGTGGGAACCGGTTTTCCGAAAAAGACATGCGACAACACATGAATTTAGAGCACATCCCGATCCAATCTAATCGGGATGCGCTCTAGCCGCGAATTCGCCATATGACTTTGCCAACAAACGCCTAGTGAGGCGTACGTGCGCAAAGCACGGGAGAGGGTGATGATGGGATCGGGGGCTCGGGCGGTCGTGCTGGCCATGGCGTGCGTCGTTTTCGCCGCCGCTGCTGCGGTGGCCGAAGATGTGCCGCTGCCGACGCCGGCCCCGCGCGCGAAGGCCGGACCCGCTGCCGCTCCGCCGGCGGCTGCGGCGGCACCCGCGCAACCCGCCTCGAAGGGATTCTTCCCGTTCTCGCTGTTTGGCAACAAGAGCCCGGGCTCAAGCCAGGCGGCCAATTTCGACGCCAAGCAGCGCGCGATGCTCGACAAGGTGTCGAACTATTTGTCGAGCGTGCAGACCATGGTCGGGAACTTCGTGCAGGTCGGCCCCGACGGCCGCCGCGTCGACGGCAACTTCTCGATCCAAAAACCCGGCAAGGTCCGCTTCCAGTACAATCCGCCGAGCCCGATCGACATCATCGCCGACGGTTCCTCGGTCGTGGTCCGCGACCGTTCGCTCGAGACGGCGGACTTCTATCCGCTGTCGCAGACGCCGTTGCGGTACCTGCTTGCCGATCACATCGATCTTCTGCGCGACACCGACGTCATCAGCGTTTCGTCCGACGACACCTTCGTCACTGTGGTGATCGAGGAAACCCAGTTGATGACCGGCACCAACCGGCTGATGATGATGTTCGACGCCAAGAACACCCAGCTCAAACAGTGGACCGTCACCGATCCACAGGGGCTCGACACCACGGTCGCGGTCTACAATCTGGACTCGGTGAAAAAGCCCGATCCGAATCTCTTTGTCATCAATTACATGAAATAAGCGCTTCACGGCGGCGCCTTGCCTACGATGCCGTAACGGCCCGGCGCGATCACGTCGTTCGGGTCGAGCGCGGTTTTGATTGCCGCACACGCATCGCGAAACGCCGGCATCGCCTGGCGCATGTGAAAGTCGTGGTAATCCACCGGCGCGCGGCCGACGAACACGCCGCGGGCGCCGACCTCTTCCGACATTTTCCGGTAGCAGGCGTCCGCGCGACTGCGTTCGTCGGGGTCTTCGCGGTTGAAGGTGATGACGTGCAGGCCGCGGGCAAAGCGCGCACTGCAGACATTCATCACCGTATAGTCCATCCCGAACTCTTCGTAGATCCCACGGCAAAGCTTCTGAAAGTCGTTGGCGACGCGGCCGTCCATCGGTGTTCCGGGCAGGAACCAGATATTGCCGCCGCCCGGACGCCATTTCAGAAGCCCGAGCTCGCCCATGCTGGGCACGCCGGAAAAAGCATTGATGGCGACCTGCAAGGGTGGAATCGCCGACGCTTCTTCGTGGGCGATGTAGCGGGCCTTGCCGCTCTGCCCGAACATGTCGCGCACACGCTGAATCTGCGGCTCCACCGCGGCGGCGCTGGCCCCGTAGAATGCCCCGGACACGTTCCAGGCGCCGAGGCCATGGCGCTGGCGCAACGCCCGGCGGCCCTCGTCGGAGATCGCGCGCTTGCCACCGCTTGTCCGGTACTCGGGGCTCTCGCCCTCGGAGCCGCACAAATAAAGGTCATTGGCGACGCGAAATAATGTCGGCACGAAATTCGAGAGCTTCAGCGGCCGGCAAAGCTCGATGATTGTTTGCAGGTCGTCGTCGTCCGGAAAGGTAAAATGAAACGAGCGCACCGCCGGCGGCCGCGGCAGCAGCCACACGCCCATGCGGGTGACGATGCCGTAATTCGATTGCGCGAACAGTCCGTCGAGGATCGGTCCGAAACTGTATTTCGACGCGTGCCAGTTAATCAGATCCTTGGTCTGATCCTTGGCATCGAGCGCGCCGTCGCCGGTGCGCAGCACCTCGCCATTGCCGAGCACGATCTCCAACCCGCAGGCGAAGCCGAAATGATCGAAATAGGGCGAATAGCCGGCGCCCTTGTCGAGCGCATTGCCGATCATGCCGCCCTGCGGCGGTCCCGACGTCACGTCGAGCATCAGTCTGTTGCCGCGGCGGACAAGCTCGTCATAGAGCGCTTGATAGCTGACGCCGGGCTCGACCACCGCGAAAGCGAGCTTCTCGTCGATGTCGAGGATGCGGTTCATGTTGCGGCCGAGATCGACCACGACCTGACCCGAACTTGTGGCCGAGCGCGATCCGAGTCCGATATTGTTGCCGGTGCTGATCGGATAGAGCGCCACCTTGTAGGCATTGGCGGCCCGCACGATGAGCCGCACGTCCGCGGTCGAGGCCGGGTAGACGACACCGGCGGGCGGCCGATCGCCGCCCGGCATGGTGTTTTCCCCGTACCGTCGGATCGTTTCTTCCGAGCGATTGACGCCGTCGGCCCCAAGCGCGTCGGTGACCTTGGTGAAGAACGCTTCGAGATTGGCCGGATTCATGAAAGTCCCCTGTATGCGCTGTGAGCCTTTCGGGTCACCAGATGCCGGTGGAATTGGTATCGGTACTTGCCGGTGTGATGGCGGCTTCGTCCTGCACGGCAGTCACAAAGCGCGCCGCCGGTTCACGCAAATGCCGGCCGCTCAGTGCCGCCGGCATCGGACCGCCGGTCGCCCAATCCAGCAATTCAACGGTATGGACCATCGGGGTTTTTGCGAAACGTCCGATCTGCACCATGCAGCCGAGATTGCCGGCGGCGATGATGTCCGGATCGACGCTCGTGATATGCGCGGCTTTGCGTTCGCCCAAGGCTTTCGCGATTTCTGGCTGCAACAAATTGTAGGTGCCGGCCGAGCCGCAACAAAAATGCCGCTCGGGCACGTCGAGCACGTCGAAGCCTGCGCGCGCGAGCAACTGGCGCGGCGCGCTCGTCACGCGCTGTCCGTGCTGCAGCGAGCAGGCATCGTGGTAGGCGACCCGATAGGCGGGCGTATCGCCGCCCTTTAGCCCGAGCTGCAGCAAAAGCTCGGTGACGTCACGGGTGAGGGCGCCAATGCGCCGTCCGTCTTCGCTGCCGATGAAATGCCCATAATCCTTGACGGTGGTGCCGCAGCCGGACGCATTCACGACGACCGCATCGAGGCCGCGCGCGAGTTCGGCGCTCCAGGCGTTTATGTTGTTGCGCGCAAGCGCCTTGCCCTGGTCGCTGCGGCCCATATGCAGAGGCAGCGCTCCACAACAGCCGACGCCCGGCGCGATCACGACCTCGCAGCCGTGGCGCTGCAACAGCCGAAGGGTCGCCGCATTGATGTTGCGATCGAGCGCCTGCTGGGCGCAGCTCGGCAGCAGGGCGACACGCAATTTTCTGGTGCCCTCTGCCGGATAGGTTCGCGGTTTCAGAATCTCGCCGTCGACGGGTCGCGCCGCGGCGAGGCCCGCCAGATTCCGCAGGCGTAATGGCAGAATGCCTGAAAACGGCGCCGCCAGCCGCGCCAGCCGCAAGGCGAACGCAAAGCGCCGTGGGTAGGGCAGCAGCTCGGCGATCAGTCGCCGCAGCATGCGTTCGCCGAGCGGCCGCCGGTAATTGTCCTCGATATAGTCGCGCGCAATGTCGATCAGATGCGCGTAATCCACTTTCACCGCGCACGTCGTCATGCATGAGAGACACGACAGACAGCGATCGAGATGGTGCACCGTTTTGGCGTCCGGCGTTCCGCCTTTTTCCAGCATGGCGCGGATGAGATCGATGCGGCCGCGCGGTGAATTGTTTTCGTCGCGGAACAGCACGTAGGTCGGACAGGTCGCCGTGCAGAAGCCGTAATGCACGCAGGTTTTCAGAATGCCGTCCGCCTCGGCAATCTGCGGCCGCGAAAGCTGTTCGGGGGTGAAAGCTGTTTGCACGGGGAACTGAACTTGATTTTCAAATCTGCCGGGTAATTTTCAAATCTGCCAAGTGAGCTGGCGCCATTCGCGCCGCAACGCCTGCTGGATGGCGCGCCGCTCGTTGTCCGCGCGCCGCGTCTCGAAGCTCACGGCAAGCGCCAGCTTTTCGTCGCGGTCGCCGTCGAGCAGCGGAATGGCGCAACAGCTCAACGACGGGTCGATCTCGCCCTGCTCGGCGTGCATGCCGTTGCGCCGGCCTTCGGTGATCGCCGCATTGACGTCAGCCCAGGTCGTCTTGGTGTGCGGCGTGAAAGCCGGAAACGGCTCCGGCGGCAACAGGCTCGGCGCCTGCGCGCGCGGCAAAGTACCGAGCAGCGCGCGTCCTGCCGCCGTCGCCCAAAGCGGATAGGACGGGCCGATCTCCACGTCGATGATGGCGCGCCGCGTGCCCGGCAGACGGGCGAGCGTAACGGCCTCGGTTCCGACGAGCTGCAACAGATAAACCGTCTCACCGCAGCCGTTGGCGATGCGCGTCATCGGCGCCGCCGCCACCTGCAGCAGGCGGTCGATCCAACCCGAGGCGAGCCGCAACGAGCGAGCGCCGAGCGAATAGCGCCGGTTCGGCATGCGGCTGGCATAGCCGCGCGAGATCAAGGTTGCCAACAGGCGCGAGGCGGTGGCCGGGTCGATGCTCAGATGGATAGCGGCGTCACGGACGCGAATCCCGGCAGGCGCCGCGCGCTGCATGAAGTCCAGGAGATCCAGAGCTCGGCCGACGGAGCGGATCTCCGCCGGATCGTCGGCCGCCGGGTCGATCATCGTGCGCCTATCTGGTTGCACCCATGCGATTTTTGCCTGCTCGGTTCAGGCGATTGCCAATGCGGGTTCCGGCGTCTTCGCGTCGGCGAATTTCGGGATCACGTGTTCGCCGAACAAACGGATCGATTCCAGCATCCGCTTATGCTCGGTGATCCCGCCGTACATTATGAAGATCATGTATTCGACGTCCAGCGTATCCTTCAGCCGCTGGATCTCCTCGCCGACCTCGTCCGGCGTGCCGACGATCTGAAAGCCGCTCTCGACCATCTGCTCGAAGGTCTTCGGCACCGGGCCTTCCTGGCCCTTCATGCGCAGCGCCTCGAAGAAGCCGAACTCGCCGAGCCAGTGGGTCCAGAAGGCGGAGCCTTGGCGAGCAGTCTCCATGGCCTCTTCGTGGGTTTTGCCGACGGCGATATTGCGGCACAGCACGACGCCGCCTTTTTTCGAATATTCGCCGAAGCGCAATGTACGGCCGTGTTTGGCGGCTTCGTCCATATAGGCCTGAAACACCCAGCGCACGATGTCGAGATTGGCGGCAAGCGTCACCACGGAGCTGCCGATCCGCGCCGACCAATTCAGCGTCTCCGGACTCTGCGTCAGCGTCGTAAACAGCGGCGGGTGCGGCAATTGCCGGGGTTTGGGCACGGTTGCCACCTGCCGCAAGATCTCGCCGTCGACGCCGGCCTTGAGCCTGGCCGAGATCGGGTGTTTCCACTCCAGTCCTTTCGGCGGCACGGAGATGAACTCGCCCTGATAATCCCATAAGTCCTCGGTCCAGGACCGGCGCATCACCTCGAACCATTCCTCGACGATCTTGCGGTTGACCGCCTCGACCTCGGCGCGTCCGGTGCCGGCCGCGTTGGCGTGATAGTGCTGGCCCATGACGCCGACCGAGCGGGGCTGGTAGCCGCGGCTCAAGCCGATATCGAGCCGGCCGCCGGTAAGATGATCCGCCATGGCGATGTCCTCGGCCAGCCGCAGCGGGTTCCAGTTCGGCAGCACCAGCCCCATCTGGCCCTGCCGCAGCCGCTTGGTGTGCTGCGCCAGATAGACGTTGAGCATGAGCGGGTTGGGGGTGACGTGATAGCCTTCGATCTCGAAGTGATGCTCGGCGAACATCATCGAGGTCCAGCCGGTTTCGTCGGCGACGATCGCCTGTTCGCGCAACTCCTCGATCGTGGTCGCATAGCGCTCGCCGTCCAGCCCCCACAGCCCTTTTCCCAGGTCGCTCTCCGACGCCACGGCGACCGGATAAAACATGCCAAATTTCATGACCACACTCCCTCTGACGGGCCGGCTCCCGGGCGGGCCTTCGCAAGCCGTTGCCTGGAACTCTATGGGGCGTGGGAGGGCGGTCAACGCGCGGCGTTGCGCCTGGCGCAACGAACGCAAATTCCGTTTTTATTTGATTGCAGAACTCGGCGGTCCTGAAGTGCCGATCAGCCGCGCGCCGCGCTGGAATGTCAGATAGCTCCACATCCAGTTGAGGGCGACTGCAAAGCGGTTGCGCATTCCAATCAAAAAATAAATATGCACCACGCTCCAGAACAGCCAACCGAAAAAGCCGGTGAGCTGAAAACGGCCAAGTTTCACCACCGCGGATTTTCTTCCGATCGTAGCCAGGTCGCCGGCGTGATGATAGACAAAGGGAGGCGGCGGGTTGGCGCCTTGGAGCCGCGCGGCGATCACCTTGGCGACATACATGCCCATTTGCTTTGCCGCTGGCGCGATTCCGGGCACCGGGCTGCCGTCGTGATTGGTGACGCTCGCAGTGTCGCCGACGGCAAAGATTTCCGGATGCCCCGGAATGCTGAGATCCGGTTCGATCTTGATGCGTCCGGCGCGGTCGTGCTCGGCACCGATCCAGTCCGCCGCCGGCGACGCGACAACGCCTGCCGCCCAGACGATGGTCGCGGCTTCAATCCGATGGCCGTCATTCACCGTCACGCCCCGCGCGTCGCAGCCGATCACCTTGTGGTCGCAGGCGACCTCGACGCCCATGCTCTGCAGCGAGCGCGCCGCATAATCCGACAGCGCCTCGGGAAAGGCCGGCAGTACGCGCGGCCCGGCTTCGATCAAGATGATGCGTGAGCGGCGCGGATCGATATGCCGGAAGTCGTGCCGCAAGGTGCGCTGCGCCACCTCGGCGATGGCGCCGGCCATTTCGACGCCGGTGGCGCCGCCCCCGACGATGACGAAGGTGAGCAATCGCTGCCGCTCGGCGTCATCGTTGACCACCTCGGCGCGCTCGAACGCGATCAGAAAGCGCCGCCGGATTTCGGTCGCATCGGCGACATGTTTTAGTCCGGGCGCGTACGGCGCCCAATCGTCGTGGCCGAAATAGGAATGGGTGGCGCCGGTGGCGAGCACCAGATAGTCGTAGTCGAAGTCGACCTCCGTGGTGTGGACACGGCGCGCCTTAACGTCGATGCCGGTCACCTGCGCCATGATCACGCGCGCGTTTTCCTGCTTGCGCAAGATCCCGCGGATCGGCCAGGCCACATCCGCAGGCGATAAGGCAGCGGTCGCGACCTGATAAAGCAATGGCTGAAAGCAGTGATGGTTTTGCGCATCGATGAGCGTCACATCGACCGCGACCTTGGCGAGGCTCATCGTCGCCGTCAGTCCGCCGAAACCGGCACCCGCAATGACCACGCGCGGTCGCTGGCTGTTGCTGCCCATTCTGGCCTCCGGCTGCCATGCTGCGCGCCCAACACTAACGGACCGTTTCGCCGCTGTTTCGAGGTTAACCGGTTCGGCTTGTGTCGGCACGCTTTCCGCCGCATATGGGGAGCATCGGTCAGACAATCAGCATGCAAATTTCGCTTACCACCTGGAATATCAATTCGGTCCGGTTTCGCATCGATCTGGTCGCCAAGTTCGTCAAAGCGGTGCGCCCCGATATCCTGTGCCTGCAAGAGACCAAGTGTCCGGACGACAGCTTTCCGCGCAAGCGCTTCAAACGGCTCGGCTATGAGCACATCGCGCTCAACGGCCAGAAGGGACACCATGGCGTGGTCGTGCTGTCGCGGCTGCCACTCGAGGCAAGCACGATCCGCGACTATTGCGGCAAGAGCGATTGCCGCCATATCGCGGTGACGCTGGGCGAGCGCGCCGGGCTGAAGGATCCGATCACGCTGCATAATTTCTATGTTCCCGCCGGTGGCGATGTTCCGGATCCGGCGCTCAATCCCAAATTCGCGCACAAGCTTGCCTTCCTCGACGAGATGCACGGCAACGAATTGCTGCGGCCGGCGGCCAACGACCGCGCCATCATCGTCGGCGATCTCAATGTCGCGCCGCTCGAATGCGATGTGTGGAGTCACAAGCAACTGCTCTCCGTCGTCTCGCATACGCCGATCGAATGCGAGAAGCTGATCGGCGTGCAAAAGGCGGGCGGCTGGATCGATGCGGTGCGGACTCATGTGCCAGAGCCGACGAAGCTTTACACTTGGTGGAGCTATCGCTCGCCCGACTGGACCGTTTCAAACAAGGGCCGCAGGCTCGATCATATCTGGACGTCGAACAAGCTTGCCGATCGGGTCGCGGCCGTCACCGTCGCCAAGGAATACCGCAGCGCCAAGCAGCCGTCCGATCACGTGCCGGTGACGGCGACGCTGGACGTGTAAGATCGGATTTATGGGTTGTCGCATGTCCTTTTCGGAAAACCGGCCTCCACTTTTCCGGGACATGCTCTATCGCTGTTTGTTACGCGGCGCGAGCGCGTCGCGCACGTTTTCCATGTCGCGTGCCCATTGGTCGGCGCGCGCGGCGATGACTTCGCGCAGGCGATGCGCCGCTTCCGGATAGCCCTCGAGCATCTTGCGGAACATGGTGCGCGAAATGCGTAACACCGCCGCAGGTTCGAGGGCGGTCGCCGTCGCCGGGCGGGTCGTTTCCGCCAGCAACGCGGACTTGCCGAGCAAGGTGTCGGGGCCCGCGATGGTGTCTGCTTCGCCGCGTCCGGGTTTCAGCGCAAACGAGCCCTCCTGGATCGCATAGGCGCAATCGGCGACGTCGCCGGTGTTGAACAGGATCTGGCCCGGCTCGAGCCGGTAGCCTTCCGCGCCGATGGCTAGGATCCGCAACGCCGACGGCCCGAGCCGCCGCAGAAACGAAATCCGCTCAAGGAACGCGATATCGTCCTCGATGGTCATCGTGGCCGCGGGCTACGGGACGAGCTTGTAGCCGCCCGCTTCGGTGACCAGAATTGCTGGCGCAGCGGCATCTTTCTCGATCTTCTGCCGTAACCGGTAAATATGCGTCTCGAGCGTGTGCGTCGTCACGCCGGAATTGTAGCCCCACACTTCTTGCAACAATGTTTCCCGGGAGACCGGCCGCTGACCGGCGCGATAGAGGTAGCGCAAGATGGAGGTCTCTTTTTCGGTCAGCCGGACCTTGCTGCCCTTGGGATTGAGCAAAAGCTTGGAACTCGGCCGGAACGTATAGGGACCGATGGCGAAGATCGCGTCTTCGCTGGCTTCATGCTGACGCAGCTGGGCGCGGATGCGCGCCAGCAACACGGCGAAGCGGAAAGGCTTGGCCACGTAATCGTTGGCGCCCGACTCCAGGCCGAGGATCGTGTCCGAATCGGTGTCGTGCCCGGTCAGCATGATGATCGGCGCCTTGAAGCCGTTCTTGCGCAAAATGCGCACCGCCTCGCGCCCGTCGATGTCCGGCAGCCCCACGTCCATGATCACCAGGTCGATCTGCCCGGCCTTCGCGGCTTGCACGCCCTTGGTGCCATTGTCCGCGGCAACGGCCTCGAACTCCTCGTGCAGCGACAGCTGCTCGGTGAGCGCGTCACGCAGTTCGTTGTCGTCGTCGACGATCAGAATTTTGCGCGTGTTCGGCATTCGTTCGAAACCTCTTGGGCGACCGCCCGCCGCCCTTAGGGCGCGGCCTCCGCCGAGCTGCGCCCTCGCTACGCTAGGTGCCGCGAAGTAGAACATGTAAGAATACAAGAGCAAGCCGCACTTGGGAAATTGCCTCCGCCATTCCACATGCATAGGGCTTCCTTCGCCACGATCCATGTCAGGCCGCGGCCCGGCCGGCCATCCCAGGGCTGGCTCCATGCCGGTTCCTGGTCGGTGCCGGTTGCGCTCGGCCGCGGCGGCGTCAAAGCCAACAAGCGCGAAGGCGACGGCGGCACACCGCGTGGGGTGTTCCGGCCGTTACGGCTCTGGTGGCGGTCGGATCGCCTTACGCCGCCGCGCACCGCGCTGCCGATTCGGCAGATCGGCCGCGCCGATGCGTGGTGCGAGGATCCCAAAGACCGGCGCTACAATCGTCCATTTCGGCGGTCGGCCAATGAACCAGGCGATCGGCTCTGGCGCGACGATCGGCTGTACGACCTGATCGTCGAGATTGATCACAACACCCGGCCACGCGTCGCCGGCCGCGGCAGCGCGGTCTTCATCCACGTCGCGCGGCCTGGATTTTCCCCGACGGCTGGTTGCGTGGCGCTGCGGCCTCGCGAACTACGCTTGCTGGTGCAAAGGCTTGGCCCGAAGACGCGAATCATCATTCATAACTAGAGCATGATCCGAAAAAGCATGCCCTCGGGCTTGCCCCGATGGGTGGCTACCGGTTTTCCGAAAAGATCATGGTCCACCAAAGACCTAGAGCGCGATATCGATTCCACTTAAAGTCATCACGCTCTAGCCTCTCGAGCCGAAAATCGCCGTGCCCACCCGCACGTGCGTGGCGCCAAGAGCGATGGCGGTGGGGAAATCGCTGCTCATCCCCATCGAGAGTAAGGACAAGCCGTTGCGCCGGGCGATCTTCGCGGTCAGCGCAAAATGTGGGGCCGGCGGTTCCCCGACAGGAGGTATGCACATTAGTCCGGAGATCGTCAGGCCATATTGGTCGCGGCAGGCGGCAAGAAAGCCGTCCACCTCTGCCGGCACCACACCGCCTTTTTGTGCTTCCTCGCCGGCATTGATCTCGACGAAGAGCAAAGGATTGCGCTCCTGCCGGGCGATTTCCTTGCCGAGCGCTTGTGCAAGGCTCGCACGATCGACTGAGTGGATCGCGTCGAACAGCGCCACCGCCTCGCGGGCCTTGTTCGATTGCAGCGTGCCGACGAGGTGGAGCGCCAGGCCCTCATGGCGGGCCAGCAGCGGCGGCCATTTGGCTTTGGCCTCCTGCACGCGGTTCTCGCCGAACGCGCGCTGGCCGGCTGCGATTACCGGTTCGATCGCCTCGGCATCGAAGGTTTTCGAGACGGCCAGCAACGTCACGCTCGCCGGATCGCGCCCGGCATCGCGACAAGCGCGCGCGATCTCCGCACGCACCTGGTGAAGCCTATCGGTCATGGTTTCGACTTTCTTAAAGCGTGGCACAAACCGCTCAAATTCTAATGGAACTCCAAAGACCCCGTTGACGCGGCCGCCCTAGGTTTATCGATCAGGGGCCGGGTTGCCACGAATGCTCGATGATCAAACAAATTCTCCCGCGGCCTCGCCGCAGGCGCCGCCGCTTCCGAAGCGGCGCAACAAGCCTATTCTCAGCATCCGCGCCCGGCTCATTGTCATTGCTCTCCTAGCCATCGTGCCGCTCATGGTGGAACGCGTGCGCGGGTTGGAACGCGCCCGCCTCGAGCGCGCCGAGGTCGCGCGCAATCAGGTCATCGATCTAGCGCGCAGCGGAGTTGCGGCGCAGCGCGAGATTATCGAATCGACGCGCGCTTTGCTCAGCGTGGCGGCGCGCGTCTACACGAAGATGCCGCTCGATGCACCGGACTGCAATCGGATCTTGGGCGATCTGGCCGGCAATGTGCCGTGGATTCGCATGCTCGCCGTCGCCGGCAATAACGGCCGGGTGAAATGTGCGAGCGATGCCACGATCGTCGGATTGAATATTTCCGACCGCCCGTACTTTCACGCGGCTCTGCATGCGCATGAGTTCACGCTCGGCGATTATCTCATCAAGCGGGGCGGCGGTGTGCCGGGTGCGATGGCCACTTTTCCCGTCATGAAGGAGGGCGGCGGCGTCGCCTCTGTCATTGTCGCCGCTCTCGACCTGAACTGGTTCGGCGAACTCGCAGCCAATGCGGCATCAGGCTCGGGTACCGAGGTGCTGGTGATCGACGATGGCGGCACTGTGTTGGCCGCTTCCGCCGAAGCCGAACAGCTTGTCGGCAAAAACTTCGCCGGTCACGGCCTGACCAAGGAATTGCTGACGAAGAACGAAGGCACGACCACGACCACCGATTTCGACGGCACACGACGCATCCTCGGCTTTGTCCGCGTGCCGTGGACGAAGGCGAGGCTCGCGGTCGGGGCCAACGAGGCGATGGTGCACAGTGGGATAGATCGGGAAATCAGCATCGCCTACGTACAACTCGGCGTGTTCGGCATGCTTGTTCTTCTTGCCGCTTGGTTCGGTGGCGAGCGGCTGATCCTGCGTCCGATTCGAACACTCGTGCGCACCGCAACGCGCTTCGGCCGCGGCGATCTTCAGGTGCGCGTTGCCGATGAGCCATGGATGGCGGAGTTTGCTCCGCTGGCCGCGGCGTTCGACGACATGGCGCGTAAGCTTGCCGCGCGCGAAGAAGAGTTGCGCATCGCCAACCAGCACCTCGAAGAATTGGCGAGCCGCGACGGTCTCACCGGCTTGGCCAATCGTCGCAGGTTCGATCGCGAACTCGATCGCGCCTGGCGCCGGGCCGACGAATTGCGCCAACCACTCGGCCTGATGATGATCGACATCGATCACTTCAAGCTGTTCAACGATCGCTATGGCCACGTCCAAGGCGACGCCTGTTTGCGCGCGGTTGGCGAAGCCTTGTCGCTGGTTGCTCTCAAGAAGGCCTTGATGGTCGCCCGCTACGGCGGTGAGGAATTCGCGCTGCTGTTGCCCGGGCTCGATATCGCGCAGGCGACCGCGCTTGCCGAGGAGGCGCGTCGTTCCATCGAGGAGCTTTTGATGACACACGCGGACTCGCCTTGCGGCGTCGTAACCGTCAGCATCGGGGTCGAGTTGCGCGTGCCGGAGCCCGGCCAATCGGCGGCCTGCCTGGTCGAGGCGGCCGATCGGGCGCTCTATGATGCAAAACGGCGCGGCCGCAACTGGGCCGTGGCGCATACGCCGCGGTTGCTGCGCGCCGCAAGCTGATCGCCAGCCTCGCCGTAAAGGCTCTTCGGCATTCTCCGGCATTTGCGTTATCGCACGCCGGAACCCGGCACGGGTGTCCGAACGCAACCCCGACGAGAATAAAATACGATAATCGAGGAAAGAGCGTGACGGGCCAGGGCATTACGCCCGAAACCACGCGCAAGCATCCGACGGCAGTCAATGGTGCGGGACGGCGTCGCAGCGGCTTGGCCGCCATTGCGATTGACGGCGGAGAGCCTGGCCCATATGCCTGCGCTTCGCAAAATCGGGATGGCGATAACGTCAATCGTCGCCGTCACGCCGCCAGAATTGTGGTGGTCTTTACCTGCGAGAGTTCGGGCATGGCAGGCAAACGGCGAATCACCCAAACTGTCGCGTTGAGTGTTCAAGGGGCGGCGCGCGGGCTATGATGCTTCGGCAAACGGTAGAGTTTTGGCGTTCAATGGGCCGTGCCGGGCGACCGACCTGTCGCCGCGAGGCGCCGGGCGATCGCGTTGCCGCGCGGGCGATGTTACCAGCGGATCTAACCTGTCCATGAAAATCGCAAGCTATCGGTCGCCGCCGCTCCTTTCGGCGCGGCATATCCTGTCGAGCATCGTCCGCGGGCCGCGGCTGCGGGTCGCAGCTTTCGTCGCCGCGACGGCAGGCTTGGCGCTTGCGGGATGTGCCGGCGGATCGACAGGTTCGGGCCATGCGACCGCCCAGGATCTTCTCGCCCTCAACCATATGCAGGACGCCAGCGGTATCCATACGCGTGAACTGTCGGCGGAGGAAAAACAGGTCATCAGCAAGGCGGTCAGCCTCTCGATCGTCAATCCCGGGCAGGCGCAATACCGTTGGCCGCAGATCGCGAATACCGAAGACGGCTCGGTCAATTATTGCGGGATGGTCAATGCCAAAAGTGCCTACCCGGCTTACAGCGGCTGGCAAGCCTATATCGTCGAAGGCTCCGTCCAGGGCGGCAAATTGACCTCCGCTGTGGTCGGTCTCATCGCCGGCGGTAAGGACACCGAGATCGTGCGCAAGATGTGTAAGAAATACGGTCTCGATCCCGGCGGCACCAGCTGAGCAGGCGCCGTCGTCTTGTTGCGCGGCGCGGCCGGCGCTTTGGGCGCGCGCACACTGGGTGTCGCTCGTGCATTAAGCTTCGCTCCATCGCGAACGTGAGCGCAGTCGAAAATCGCTATAGCCTGAGTGTCGCGGCAGTCATTGGCGTTCGCACGTCGGATGACAATTGTCTGCAAGCCGGCAGCGCTGCGCACCATCGGTAGCAATCCGCGGATGATTATGCGGTGGGCGAGCGCCCCGTACTGGAACTTAACCAGGCGTGCGCTGCGTTTGCCGGTGTCTGATCGGGACGCGCACTTAACTGGCGGCAAAATCCAACCGCTTCCGCAACGTTAATTTTTGACTCTGTTTCACCGGTTCGCGAACAGGCAACGCGTTGCCCAGCCCTATGCAATCTAAATTTATGTCGCTATCATCGACGCGTGCCAAGCAAGCACGGGGACCATAACCCCGGCCAGACACACACCGTCCTGAGGGAGGACTCCAATGCGAAGACGCGAATTTTTGAAATATTCCGCCGCCACGGCTTTGGCCGGTTCGGTCGGCTATCGTGCCGCTCGAGCGGATGCCGCGCCCGTGAAGGTTGCGGTGATCGGCGCCAAAACTGGGCCGCTCGCGCCTGGCGCGGCGGTGACCCATTTCCCGCCTTATAAGCTTTGGGAGCACGAAATAAATGCGCGCGGCGGTCTCAAGCTGAAAGACGGCCAGCGCAAGATCGAGATCATTGAATACGATGATCGCACTCAGCCGCCTGAAGCCATCAAGGCCGTCGAGCGTGCGGCTACGGTCGACAAGGCCGATTGGATTGGCGGCGTGTACGCCACCGGTTTCAATCTCGCGACCGCGCCCACGTTTGCGAAGCACGGTTATCCGCAGCTCACCCAAGCGTGCGTCACCGACCAGGGGCCGGCGCTGGTCAAGAAGTATCCTAACTTTTTCATGTTTCAGTCGTCGACGACGGCTTACGCCAAAGGCACGATCGGCGTTCTCAAGAAAATGAAAGATAGCGGCCAGATCGGCAACAAAGTCGCCGTGGTCAATGTCGGCGACGACTTCGGCATCGAGCTCGCGAATGCCGGCCGGCCGTTGTTCAAAGAGGCGGGCTTTGAGATCGTCTACGACAAATCCTACCCGCTGGGCACGCAGGATTACTCGCCGGTGATCAAGGCCGCCAAGGCCGCCAATCCCGACGCCTTCGTCGCGTGGTCTTATCCACCGGACACCTTCGGCCTTACGGACGCCGCCAAAATCGAAGGCCTGGCCGTGAAGGCGTGTTACCTGGCGGTCGGGTGTGCCTTCCAGGGCTTCTCGCAGAAGAACGGCGCGGCGGCGGAGAATATTCTCGGTGCCGGCGGCGTCGTCGATTTGCCGGAGATCCGCGACTTCTACAAGCGCCACAAGGAAGTGACCGGCGTCGATGCCGATTATTGGGGCAGCCCGTTCTACTACGCCATGCTTGAGGCGCTCACGCAGTCGATCGAAGCCGTGGGCTCGATGGACCGCATGGCGATCGCCGATCATCTGCGCAAGAACAAGTTCAAGACGCTGCTCGGCGAAGTGAACATGCCCGGCCAGATTCTCGACATGGGCTACACGGTCGGGCAGTGGCAGGGCGGCTTCTTTGCGGCGGTGGCCGGGCAAAACGTGAGCGGCCTGCAACCGGCCAAGCTCAAGACCAATTGGGGCTGAGAACGGCTTTTCGGCAGGCGCCGTCGCGGCTCGCCGGATCAAACAAACATGGATCGCGCGGCGATCGTCCCCGGTGCAAACGCCGGGGACGATCCGCGCGAAATAAGCGCGCAAGCCGGCCACCATTGGGCCTTGTCGCCATCCGGGACATCGGAACCGTTACGCATTCGATATGGACATCGTCATCATCGGCTTACTGCTCGGCGGCACCTATGCCTTGATGGCGATGGGATTGCAGTTGCAGTACGGCGTCGCCCGCATCATGAATCTCGCCAACGGCGAAATCCTGATTGCCGGCGCCTTCAGCACGTTTTGGTTTTATGCGACGACCAAGGCCAGTCCGCTCTTTGCCTTGTTTCTGGTTGCGCCGGCGGCGTTCGCGCTCAACTGGGCGATCTACCGCGTCCTGATTTATCCGCTGGTGCGCCGCGCCAAGAGCCAGGGTAAGCTCGAGGTCGACAGCATTCTGGCGACCTTCGGTATCAGCTTTATCGCTGTCGGCGTTCTGCTTGCGATCTTTGGCGGCGCCTATCTGGACTATTCCTATCTGTCGCAGCCGATTTTCATTTTCGGCGAGCGCTACGGTCTCAACCGCGTGGTGGCGTTTTTGGCCTCGGTGGTCCTGTGCGCCGGCCTTTATTTATGGCTGCACAAGACGCGGGCCGGATTGGCTTTGCGGGCCGTTTCCGTCAATCCGTCGGCCTCGGGGCTTGTGGCCATCAATGTCGCGCAGACCTCGGCGCTTGCCTTCGCGCTCGGCGGTGCGGTGACCGCGGTCGGTGGCGGACTGCTCAGCATGTTCCTCACCTTCGATGTCTCGCTCGGCGTCGTCTTCACGCTCAAGGCGCTGGTCATCGTCATCCTCGGCGGCGTCGGCGACATTCGCGGAACGATCATTGCGTCGTTCATTCTCGGCTTTGCGGAGACGGCCGTTGCGACCCTGATCGATCCGGGCCTGACCCTTGCCGCGGCTTATGTTCTGTTCATGATCGTTCTCCTGGTGCGGCCGGAAGGCTTGTTTGGGAGGCGGCCGGCGTGAGCAGCTTTCATCTTTCTTCGGCTGAGCGCCGTGGTCTTCTGATCAGCATTCTGCTCTTCGCCGCCGCCGCCGCGGTGCCGCTGATTGCCGACGGCTATCCGTTGCAAATCGGCATCTCCATCGTGATGTATACGGCGCTGGCGACCTCCTGGCTGTTGTTCTCCGGGCCGACCAACTACATCGCCTTGTCGACCGCCGCGTTTTTCGGGATCGGCATGTACACCGCCGCCGCGGGCATCGACGTCGTGCCCTATCCGCTGCTCATTGCCGCTGCCGCCGTTGCGGGCGCGGCGCTCGCCGCGGTGGTTGGACTCGCTACGCTGCGCGTATCCGGCGTCTATTTCGTTATCTTCTCGCTCGGTCTTGCCGAATTGGTGCGCCAGATCATGACCTGGCTGCAACACGTGCTCGGCACCATGAGCGGCCTCTACGTTACCGTCGACCGCAGCGAGCCGATGTATTACTGGCAGCTCCTGTTGCTGACGGCCGTGATCTTTTTCGTCGGCTGGCGCATCGGCCGCTCGCGGCTCGGTTTCGCGTTGCGCATCATCGGCAACGACGAAGTGGTCGCCGTTCATTGCGGCATCAACACCGCGCGGGCGAAAGTGGTGCTGTTCGTCATCTCCAGCATGTTCGCCTCCGCCGCCGGCGCGCTGGTGGCGCCGCGATGGGGCTATGTCGAACCGGTCGTCGCCTTCAGTCCATTCCTGTCGTTTCAGGTGGTGATCATGGCGCTGCTCGGCGGCACACACCGGCTGTGGGGGCCGCTGCTCGGCGTCATTCCGTTCGTGCTGGTGTGGGAACTGATCGCCATCTATTTCCCCAGCCAGACGACCTTATTGTTGGGCGTGTGCTTTCTGCTCATCGTCTATGTCATCCCGAACGGCCTCACCGGCCTGATCGAGAATGTGTTCGGCAAGCGCCACAAGCAGGCGGCGACGGCCACGCCGGCGGTGCCGCTCGTCATCGACGCGTCCGATCCGGCCGCGCAGCCGGTCGTTACGGCGGGCAACAAATAATGCTCAGCCCGGCGACCACCAACGCGCTCACCGCTGCCGGCGTCACCAAGCGCTTCGGCGGCTTGGTCGCTGTCGACGATATGTCCTTCTCGCTCGCAGAGAGGGAAGTCCTCGGCCTGATCGGTCCGAACGGCTCCGGCAAGACGACGATGATGAACCTGATCTCTGGCGCCCTGAAACCGGCCTCCGGCGCGATCAGTGTCTACGGCCAGGCGATCACTGGCACCGGTGCCAGCAATGTAGCCAAGAAGGGCATTGCCCGCACCTTCCAGCTCGTGCGGATGCTGCCGACCATGACGGCGCTGGAAAATGTCGCGGCCGGCGGCGTGTTCGGCCACGCGCGGCGCTGGGGCAAGGAACTCGACGATTACGCCCACGCGTTGCTCGATCGGGTGGGGCTGCCGAACGCGGCGGGCGCACCGGTAGCGGCGCTCACCTATATCGATCAGAAGCGGGTGGAGTTGGCACGCGCGCTCGCGTCCGATCCCAAGATCCTTCTGCTCGACGAATGGCTCGCCGGATTGAATCCGACCGAGCTCAAGATCGGCATTACGCTGATCGAGCGGCTGCGCGTCGAGGGCTGCACCATCATCATCGTCGAGCATGTGATGCATGCGATCCGCAGCCTGTGCGATCGCTGCATCGTCATGAACAGCGGCGCCAAGATCGCCGAAGGCACGCCCGCCGAAGTGCTCGCCGACCACGGCGTGATCCGCGCTTATCTCGGAGACGAGAATGCTTGAGACGCGCAATATCTCGGTCCTCTACGGCCGCCATCGGGCGCTGGAGAACGTCTCGGCGACGGTGGCGAAGGGCGAGATCGTGGTCATGCTTGGCGCCAACGGCGCCGGCAAAAGCACGCTCATTCGCGCCATCGCCGGACAGACACGCAAGGCGGACGGCGGCTCGGTGTTGATGGACGGCAGCGACATCACGCGCCGCGCGCCGCACGAGATCGTGGAAACCGGCATCGCGCTCGTGCCCGAGGATCGTGGTATTTTCGCCGATCTGACCGTGCATGAGAATCTCGTGCTTGGCGCCCACCCGCGGCGCGCTCGCGCGCTCGAGTCCGACAATCTCGAGCGCGTGCTCGGCCTGTTTCCCAAGCTCAAGCAACGCCGCAAGCAGCTTGTGCGCACCATGAGCGGCGGTGAACGGCAGATGGTGGCGATCGGCCGTGCCATGATGTCGGCACCAACTATTCTTCTCCTTGACGAACCGTCGCTGGGATTGTCGCCGCTGCTCACGCTGGAATTGTTCCGCACGCTCGCGCGCATCAAAGAGAGCGGCATGGGCATCTTTTTGGTCGAGCAGAATGCCAAGCAGAGCCTGGCGATCGCCGACCGCGGCTACTTGCTGGATAACGGCCACATCGTCGGCGCCAATAGCGCCGAGGCGTTGCGCAACGACCCAAAAGTCAAAGCCGCTTATCTGGGCGAATAGGGTTTGTTGCTCCGCTCTTACGCAGCCGGAAACAGGCTGCCCCACACGCCGCGGAGCGTGCTGTAAGCCTCGTCGAACGGCGCGACGACGAGCCGTTCGCCCTCGCGCCTGAGCAGGCCGAGCTTTTCCAGCTTGTCGAGCGCGTCGCCGACGTCGAAATCCACGTCGATGCCGAAGCTCGTCCGCAGCCATTCCTCGATCCGCCCATCGAGCTCGGAGGCGGTCGGCGGCGTCGCCGCATCATGGAGAAAATGGTAGGCGAGGAACGCTTCCTTGACCTGCTGATCTTCGGCGGCGCCGATCACGTAGTCGAAGATGCCGGCATTGTTGTTGGTGTTGCGATAATAGATGTTGTCGGTCAGCTCGGTCTGGTATTTGAGCGACTGTCGCTGATAGCGCACCCATTGCGTCACCAGGAAGCCGCCGAACGCGACCAGGGCGCTCAAGGCGGCGAGCGCGGTCTTCATGTCTTTGTCTTCGACGCTTGCGGTGAGACCGAGATAAAAGCCGAGCACCAGGAACAGCACGGTAATGGTGGTGTAGAGATTGATCAGGATCGGAATGCCGCTCGCCAGCGCCGGCACGCCGAGCATGAACTTGTCGGTGTTGCTCATCACCACGCGGGCATTGGGAAACAGCGCCTTGAGATCCCCGCTGGCGATGTTGCGGAAGCATTTGAGCAGCACCGAGCCTGCCGGCAGCTTGCGCCGTTCGAGCCGGCGCAGCACCCGCTTCGAAGCGATCTGCTCTTTCGGCCGCATCGCCGCGAACAGCACCACGTCGTCGTGGACGTCGATCTCTATTTTGCGGCGGCGCCAGCCGAACCACTCCACGACCTCGCATGCTTCCTTGTGGTGCCCGCGCCGGTAGAAGCGAATCTCGCGAAAGTCGCCGAGCTTGGCATTCACCGCAACCCGCAGCACCGCGCGCCGGTCGTGGGCGTCGCCGATCTCGGCATGCGCGAGCTCGGTGAAGTTTGCGACCTTGAGGATCCGGTCGAGCGATTGGACCAGATCGCCATAGTAGCGTTCGAGCTTGGCGGGCTCGATTACGGTGTGCTGCGGCGCATGGGGGTTGAAATAGTAATAGTCGGCGCGCAAGCGCTCGAGCATTTCGAAATATTCGTAGTGATAGATCGCGGCCAGCATTTCGCAGAGCCGCCGGAATTTCTTGCCGCCGGCCGGGTCGCCGAAAGCATGTTGCTGCGTCAGCGCCAGCAGAAGATCCGTCCTGCGGAGCGGGAGATAGCGATCGCGTGCGTCTGACACAGCCCGTCCCAAAAGCTAATATTCGCACAAGTGCCGGCGTTCACCCCAGCGGAATGATCGGCAGCGCCGGATGGCTCGGGTGCTGACTCGTCATGATAGATTCTATGTACCACGGTCTTGGTGCTGCAAATGTGATAGAGGGCATATTCGACGTCGTGGGCGCCGGCCAGGCCGCTCGGCATGGTGATCGCAGGTCGACGATGCCGTCGCAGACGATCGGCGCCTCATAACCGGGCGGCGGGCTGTGTTGATCCGGAACGTTTAGCGCCTCGGACGTGTCTGTCCGCGAAGTCCCCACAGCCATCGATGCCTCCCCGTGTGCCGGGGAGATCAAGTCGCCCCGTGTCAGGGAGATGCATACATCGCCCGCGCGTCGTTCGTGAAGGCCTTGCGCGACTGCGGATCGGTGTAGAACATGTGGCCGCCCCGATAGAGCTTGAGGTCGGCCCGTTCGCCTTCGACATTCGGCGGAATGTGGTTGAGCACGTAACGCGAATTGGAATACGGCGTCACCAGGTCACTGTAGCCGTGCGCTATCAGGAGCCGGAACGAGGGCGTCAGTGCCAAGAGCTGACGTAAATCGTCTGCGGCGCTCGCGGGCGCGTGGCCGCCGTCATCCCAATCCCATTTGTTCGACACCTCGGCGGCGAGCAGGTTGTAGGTCATCTCGGTCTTGAAGCCGAGCTCATCGCGCGCGTAGCTGACAAAGGCGCTGCCATAGGCGCGGATGAAGCCGTCGAGGAACGGGTCCGGTCCGCGCGCGGATGCCGATTTCAGGATTGGGATCGGCGACGGCGAAGGTCACGTCATAATGGCTGACGATCTTGCGGTCGGCGCGGCGGAGATTTTTGACATAGGCGTCGCGGATGAAGCCGCGTTCGCGGGCGATCACGTCTTCCGGCAATCCGGTGATCTGGGCGACCTCGCCGTAGAACGCCCGTGCCGCGTCGCCGGTCGGCGGCGGACCCGCGAGCGTGGTCAGATAGTCCGTCATGGCGAAACGTTCGGCCTGCGCCAGTGCGGCCGGGCTGAACGTGCCCTTACGCTCGAGCTCGGCGGCGGCGAGCGAGGGCAGTGCGAGCGCGGCGCCGAGCGCAAAGCGGTCGCCGCCGAACTGAAACTGGCCCTCGATCATCGGCGACACCATGACGATGCCGTTGGCGATGATACCCTGGCTGCTTTGCAGCGCCTGCGCCACCTTGGCAGCGCGGAAGCCGCCGTAACTCTCACCCAAGATATATTTGGGCGAGCTGACGCGGCCGTTCTTGGCCACATAGAGCGCGATCACCTTGGCAAGCGATTCCGCGTCGCGCCGGATATTCCAGAAGGCCTCGCCGCCGTCGGGCTTGGCGGCGCGGCTCCAGCCGGTGCCGACCGGGTCGATCAGCACCAGATCGGTGAAGCCGAGCCAGGTATCGGGGTTGTCGGTGAGGCGGACGTGCGCGCCGTCAAAGCCGGCGCCGAACACAGCGATGCGCGGGCCGACGAGCCCGAGATTGAGAAACGCCGAGCCGGCGCCCGGGCCGCCGTTGAACACGAATGTCACGGGCCGTGCCGGGTCGCCGCCCTTGTCATTCGTTTTGGCGACGAAGGCCGTGTAGAAAATGGCGGCCGAGCGCTCGCCGGATTGATCGAACAGCGCGAAGGTGCCGGCCGTGGCCGTGTAGGACAGCTTGCCGGCTGGCGTGTCGATCGCGTGTTCGGTCACCGAATCGGAGGGCAGAAGCGACAACACGCCGGGACCGCCTTGCCCCGGCCGCTCTCCCGGCTTGCCACCGTGTTCCTCCGCCAATGCCACAAGCGGAAAAAGCGCCAGCACGAGAACGGCAATACCGGTGCGAACGGCAATCATGGTCGGTGTTCCCTTCCGATCGGTCTTCGGTGGCCATGTCGGCGGACGATCGTCCGCCGAAGCGCCCGAAAGATGGCCGTGCATGCGCGCCACAATAAGGCGCGCGGCGCGGTGATGGCGGGTAGGCGCCCGAGCCGGTAGACAACAACCAATGGATCGACCAAGTTCTGACCCCGCTTCGGCAATTTTGCCGAAAAGCTGAATGGAGTTCGCACCGTGGCCTTCCCTCGCGCGTCAAAGGCGCTCGCGCGCTTCACCGTGCTCGATCTGACGCGGGTGCGAGCGGGGCCGACCTGCGCGCGCCAGCTTGCGGACTGGGGCGCCGACGTCATCAAAATCGAAGCGCCTCCGGACGCCGATGAGCCGATGGGCGGCCCGCGCGAACGATCGGATTTTCAGAATTTGCATCGCAACAAGCGCAGCATCACGCTCAACCTCAAGACGCCCGAAGGGCTGGCCGCGTTCAAGCGGCTGGTCAAGAAAGCCGACGTGCTGATCGAGAATTTCCGGCCTGCCGTGAAGAAGCGGCTCGGCATCGATTACAAGACGCTGCGTAAGATCAATCCGCGTCTGGTTTACGCCAGCATTTCCGGCTTCGGCCAGGACGGCCCTTATGCGGATCGGCCGGGCTTTGATCAGATCGCGCAGGGCATGGGCGGCCTGATGTCGATCACCGGCTATCCGGGCCAAGGGCCGCTCCGCGTCGGCATTCCGGTTGCCGACCTCACGGCGGGTTTGTTTGCCGCGCTCGGCATTCTCACGGCGCTTCTTGAACGCGACAAATCCGGCAAGGGGCAGGCGATCGAGACCTCGCTGCTGCAGGCGCAGATTTTCATGCTCGACTTCCAGGCCGCGCGTTATTTGGTCGAAGGCGAGGTGGCCGGGCAGGCCGGCAACAACCATCCCACCACGATCCCGACCAGCGCGTTCAAGACCCGCGACGGCTACATCAACATCGCCACCACCGGCGGCAAGATGTGGGAGCGGTTCTGCCAGGCGCTCGGCGCACCGGACTTTTTGGAAAACGCCGACTATCGCACCGCCGAAGCGCGCTTGAAGAATCGCGATGCGCTCAACGCCGAGATCGAGGCCCATCTGCAAAGCCGCGACAGCGCCGATTGGGTTGCGCATTTCAACGATGCCGGCGTGCCGAGCGGACCGATCTATGCGATCGACAAAGTGTTCGACGATCCGCAGGTCAAGCATCTTGCGATGGCGCAGAAGGTCGACGGCAAAGGCAAGCGCAAGCTTACGCTGGTCGGCCAGCCGGTGTCGCTGTCGCGCACGCCGTCGCATCTCGCGGCACCGCCGCCGAAGCTCGGCGAGCACACCGACGCGGTGCTCAAAGACTTCGGCTTTTCCAAGCGTGAGATCAAAGCGCTGCACAAGGCCGGCGCAGTGTAGTCGCGTTTTTTAATCCGTCATTGCCGGGCTTGACCCGGCAATCCCGATAGTCGAGCTAGGAGCCGCCGGCGAGTGTCGTGCACGGAAGTTGCGTGCGACGCGTGAGCAAGAGGATGAAAAAATGACCCAAACCGACAAGCTGCTCACGCGCAAGGAAGCGGGCGTCGGCTTCGTGACCTTCAACAATCCCGAGCGGCACAACGCCGTCTCCTTGGAGATGTGGGAAGCGACCACAGACGCGCTCGCCATGTTCGCGGCCGATGACGACGTGCGGGTGGTGGTGCTCACCGGCGCCGGCGGCAAAGCCTTCGTCTCCGGCGCCGACATTTCCCAATTCGCCAGCGCGCGCGCCTCGATCGAGGCGACACGCGCCTATGATGTGAAGACTGCGGCGGCTTTCAACAGCATCTACGACTTTCCCAAGCCGACCATAGCGATGATCCGCGGCTATTGCATCGGCGGCGGGCTTGGCCTCGCGTCATGCTGCGATCTGCGCATCTGTTCGGATAATTCCAAGTTCGCCGTGCCGGCCGCAAAGCTCGGCCTTGGCTACGCCTATGCGGGGCTCAAGCGACTCGTTGATATCGTCGGGCCGTCTTTCGCCAAGGAGATTTTCTACACCGCGCGGCAGTTCGATGCGCAAGAGGCCTACGCCATGGGTCTCGTCAACCGCGTGGTGCCGCCGGCCGACCTCGAGACTACCGTCAAGGACATCACCGACAAGATCTGCGCCAACGCGCCGCTCACCATCAAGGCGGCGAAGTTCGCCATCAACGAAATCCTCAAAGATGAATCGAAACGCGACATCGCAGGCGTCGATGCTGCGGTCGAAGTCTGCTTCGCCAGCAAAGACTACGCCGAGGGCCGCACCGCTTTCATGGAGAAGCGCAAGCCAGCCTTTAAGGGCAAATAGCGCGCGTCGTTCTCATCCGCCGCTTCGGCATAAGAGCGATGCGAAAACCTCCCGCATCGTCGCCGCACTTGCGTCTGACCCATCCATCGCGCGCCAAGCAACAAACCCGTCGGGCCGGACCAAAACGGCGCCAGTCGGTGACACACCGTAAGCGTCCGCAAAACGTTGCTGCGGATCGCGCAGCGCACTGCGCTCGATTTGGTGCGCATCAAGCGGCAATCCAAGCTTCGCCGCCGCGATGCTTGCGGCCTCGCACCAGGCGCCGCCGTCCGCCGCCGCCAAAATGCAGAAATTCTTGGTGAAAAGATCGAAGCTCGAGAGCGGCTTGCCGTCACGCTCAAACACAATGTGCGGCGCGCGCGTGCCGGGCGTTCCTCTCGAGCGGAGCGGATCGCCGTGCAGCGGCGCTTCGTTGCCCGGCTCCGAAACAACGGCGGATGATCGGTAGCCATAGCCGATCTCCATGTTGAGATCGGGGACGATCGGCTGCATGCCGTCCTGGCCGCGTTCGGGGACGACGCGCAGCACATAACGCGTATAGGCCTGTTGGATGGCAAGCTCGCCCACCGGCTGCCGCTCGGCGTTGTAGGTCGCCAGCAACTGCGGCCCGGCGATGCCTTTGAGGACCAGCGCAAGTTTCCAGGCGAGATTGTGCGTATCCTGAACGCCGGTATTGCCGCCGAAGCCGCCCATCGGCGGCATGACGTGGGCGGCGTCGCCGACCAGAAAGACCCGCCGCTCGGACAGCCGTTCCGCCACTTCGGCGACCGCCCGCCAGGCGGCGATGTCGCCGATCGTCACCCTGACATCGGGCAAGCCGATCGCGGCGCGCACGAAGGCCGTGGCGCGTTCTTTGTCGATGCCGTCGGCAACGTTCAGCGCATCGGGCCGGGCCATGTCGCCGCGGGTCATGACCGCGAGAAAGCCGGAATCGCCGGTGCGCACCAGGCGGAAGAAGCCGCGCAGCGCGGGGTTGAACACATAGATCACGCCGAGATTACGCCCGCGCAGCGCGCCGGCGCAATCGGCATGAAAGTAGATCGTCACGCAGTCCGCCAGATGGCCCGGCCCGCGCGTGCTGATGCCGAGCCGGGCACGGATCGGGCTGCGATTGCCGTCGGCGGCGATCATGTATTTGGCGCGCACCGTCTCGGTCGCGCCGGTCGCGAGGTTGCGGATGAAGCCGGTGACGCCGTCCGCGTCCTGTTCGAAGGCGGTCAGCTCGGTGGTATAGCGCATCGCCGCGCCGAGATCCTCGGCGCGCGCGCGAATGAGCGGCTCGAGACTTTGCTGGGTCATGAACAGCCGCGTCGAAGGACTGATCGCGGCGACGCCTTCGTTGAGATTGGCGATGTAGGTCGCGATCTCCTTGCCGGCGAGCGATTCGACCGCATTGATGCCGCCGTCCGGGTCGAATTGTTCCTCCGAGGCGGCGCGCACCCGTCCCTCGAGCCCGACCGAGCGGAACACCTCCAAGGTGCGCAGATGAAAGTGTCCGGCGCGCGGATGAATGGCGGTGCCGTCGTGGCGCTCCACCGACAGCGTCGGCACCCCGTGCCAGGCGAGGAACGTGGCGGCGGACAGCCCGACGAGGCTGCCGCCGACGATCAGAACGTCGGTCTCGATCATCACGCCCGTCCCGGTTTTCGGGCCAATCGGGTCTTTTTAACCGATTAGGCGCCGGCCGGAAAACCGGCTTTCCCTTTTTCCCCTCATGCACTAAAACCACGCCCGACCCTCTGGGGCCGGCCTCGAACATGCGGAGAGGTGGCAGAGTGGTTGAATGCACCGCACTCGA
>CAWFRC010000006.1:0-576948 GCA_963818155.1 uncultured Alphaproteobacteria bacterium | reverse complement strand
CTGTTAACCGGTTGGTCGCTGGTTCGAATCCGGCCCGGGGAGCCAACGCCAAATTCGACCCTTGATATTGCATCGTTTTCTCCTCTGATTGGCTAACCGGGGACGAAGGTTAGCCACTGGATGTTCCTCGTTTGACCTTCTCCATCGCCGATTTCGCCAGCGTACGGCGCTCGGCATCCTTCGTATAGCGCTCGATCTCCTTGAGCGTCGCGTGGCCGGTGATCGCCGCGATCTCGTGCGGTGTGCACCCATGCTCGGCCAGGCGCCGGGATGCACCTTTCCGCAAACCATGGAAGGTGCAGTGGGGCAGCCCTGCCCTATCGCACTGCTCGCGGAACCATCCTCCAAAGCCGGCGGCCGTGAAGGGTTTGCCGAACTCGGTTACGAGGAACGTCAGATGGCCACCCGCGCTCGCGTCAAGGATCTCGCGGAGTTGCGGCAACACCGGGATGTAAAGGTTTAGCGCGGTGGTGCACGCGGTCTTTTTGCGGACCCAGTGCAGCACTTCCTGTCGGATGTGCTGAGGCCCCATGACGACCACGTCCTGCCGCGCCTGTCCCGTGTAGAGGCCGAGTGCAAACGCCAAGCGGGCTTTGCTGCCGATCGGATGACGGGTCTCAAACTGGGCAATTTCCTCTTCGCTCCAAGTGTGGAAGCCGGTCTTCGACTTTGGCGGAATCGCTTTGACGCTTTGCGTCGGATCGTCGACCCGGAGCTTGATCGTCACTGCGTGCTGCATCAGGGCGCGAAGCGCCTTTCGCAGACCGTTGGCACTGTCCGGCTTATCAGCGCGCGCGGCCATGAACCCGACCACATGCTCTTTCCGTAACAACGCTGCCCGTTTGTCCGCATTGCTCAGGCCATTGGCGTCAGTCTCGCGCAGGAATTTCTCGATGATGTTTCGGCGAACGCTTTTCGACGACATTCTCAGGTATTCAGGCGAGCTGTAGTAGCTCACCGCGAGCGCACGCATCGAGCCAGGCAATACTTGGCCGGAGCCGGTCGGAATAGGTTGGCCGGTAAGCGCTGTCTGGTAAGCCGCCATGAAGTCCGGCGACCATGGCATGCCGGGCAGCGGAATCTTTCTAAAGCCAGCGCGCCTGAAATAATGCCGCGGCTTGCCGTGCCGGTCGATGAAGCTGTGAACATAGAGTGGCAGCTTCATTGCATCTGCTTTCCAGCCGGCGGGGCATCCCATTCATTCGCGTCGCTGGGGGACACGATACCCTCCCCTTCGCCACTTTTCTCGGCGGTGATGACGATACCCCCAACTTCAATGCGCGCCCGCGTGGCGCCGGCGGCAAAAGCCGCCTTTATGGCGCGGGTGACGTCTTGCCGCCGGAATGTACTGGGGCCGCGCGACAAATCTCGCTCCTCAATGCGTCCGCGCCGGCTTGAGCTCGAGCGCCGCGTTGAGGTCCACCACGAGCAGTCGCAAGGCGTCTGGGATTGGCTCTGTTTGCATTTATCGCCCCCGATCACTAGCGGGAGGCTGCGCCGCCGAATAATCCAAGCGTGTCTCGCGCATACCGCTGACCACGACGTCGCCGTTGACTTTTTCGTTGCGTCGGAGCGGATTTAATTCAGCCGTGCTCGATACCGCGTCCGGCAGCTTTGGCGGCACGATACCGCAACAGATCCAAAGGAA
The DNA here is from genome assembly GCA_963818155.1 of uncultured Alphaproteobacteria bacterium. Lineage (GTDB taxonomy): Bacteria > Pseudomonadota > Alphaproteobacteria > Rhizobiales > Xanthobacteraceae > BOG-931. The sequence continues at coordinate 575,300 of CAWFRC010000006.1, read as the reverse complement.
TTCAGCGCTGTTCTGGCGGATGCGTGCGCCGTCGGCGTCGATCTCCGCATAGGCAACAGCGAGTTTTTCGCGGGCGTCAGCCATTTGAATTCTTCACTCGATCGGTTTCGGGTGCGGTACGACCGTGCCAATGGGCCGCGTTGGTGGATTTGTTGGCGCCCACTTTATCGTCCCCCGCGCTTGCTCTTGACGCGGCCGCCGCGCTTTTGCGCGCTGATGTCGTCGGGACCGCCGGCGAATGGCGCAATGCCCCGGATGCCGATCGGCGAGCCGTTCGAGTAGACGGCGTATCCGGTGTCGACGGGCTTTTCGCTTTTTGAATTGTCGTCTTTGGGCCAGTTTTTGCCCAACATCGAAATTCCGGCATTGATCATCTGCTGGCCGAAATCAGGCGGCGGCGCGCCGGCAGCCGGCATGGTGTGGCCCGGCGTGACGGGCACAACCGGCAGCACCGACATCATACCCGCCAAAGGTCCGGAACTTGCCGTACCGCCAACGGCAAATTTCTTACGACGCGGCGCCCGATCCGCACGATGTTTCGGAGTCGCCCCTGACATGGTGCCCAAGGTTTTCCCGTTGCGCGCGCGGGTCGCGCGCCGTTTACCGCGCGCCGGCATTTTCAGATCGCCGGCGGCGTAGCCTTCGTCGCCGTCTGCCTCTTTGAAAACATCCGGATTACCCGCGGCCCGCATTTCGGTGCGCCCGCCGCGCGCACGCGGGACAGGAGGCGTAGTCGTGTGATCCTTCAGGGCGCGGAAATCGTATCGATGGCCCTTCATGCTATTTGCTGCCATGGTGTGTTGCGTTCCCGTTGTTTGAGTTTCCATTGATTGAGCGCGTCGAGTTGTACTCCAACACGCTCACGCCATTACGCGCGCACTGGCACAATTCGGCACACCACGCCGCGATTTCTTCGTTGGGCTGATCAGCGATGCCGACCTGCTCAAACTTCCCAAATAGCTTTCGAAATTCGGCGAACGCATCGCTGCGCCAGATCGAGCGCAATTCTTCCCGATCGAACTCTTGGCCGATTTCCGTCAGCAGGTTTTCCGCGACGGCGAGCGCGTCATCCTCGCCCTCGCTCGGGGGATGGTAGCCAGCGTACGCGCGACCAAGCGCAAACATGCACGCGAACGCCGCGAAATCGTCGTCATCGCTCGAGAGCGGCGCGGCTTCGCGGATGAAATCGGTCAATCCGTACGCCATCGAACGGATCAGTTCTGCGTCGGATAGTTCCGTCAGGTCGCGAGGCAAATCCGATCGCGCCTTGGCGATCATCGACAGCAGGAAGCTACCCGGTCGGCGGGTTTGCTTGGTCATGCCTGGGCCCCGTTGTAGTCGCCGCCCGCGAACGGTAGTCGCAAATCGCCAGCGTCCTCGTCATCGCCGATGCCGCTGATCTGGATTGCCGTCTGCTCGAGAAGGCGCAGTTCATCCGGCGTCATTTCGAGCAGTTTTTTCTGCAGGAGGTTGGCGTGGAAATTGAGCTCGACCGACTGCGCCGGCTTGCCGTAGCCGCGATCGAGCAGCGCGGTGGCCGCGGCGATGCGCGCCTGCTCGCTCTTGCCCTTGCGCGCGATGCTGTTGAGCACCGCGACCATGGCGAGCCCGTGCTTACGCGCCTCGATCGCGATCACGCTCGCAGCCTTCGGCCGGCCGCCGGGGTTGCCGCTGGCGCCCGGCGTGAAGCCGCCTTTTCCGGTCTTATTCGCCACTTTCGTCCTTCCAACTTGTTTTCAAGTTCAATTTCGTGTCCTTCCGCTTCGCCTGGGGCGGGCGATGCGCTGCCTGCAAGGCTTGCGCTTCGTGCAGAGCCGCCGCGGGCTGACGATCCGAGCTGCGCAATGCCGTCATTGCATCCAGCCCTTCCGTCGATTGATGGCGATGAGTTCAGCCGAGGCGATCGCGGGTTGTTTTTGGTCGGCCAACCCTTCGGCGCTTCCGCCCTCGCGCGCGCGCGGCGGTATACTCTGAAGAGAGGTATTCTTTATCTGGATTCTGGATTCGCTGAGCGGACGCTCAGCGGACGCTGGTGCTAAGCCTTTGATAATATTAGAGGTGACCCCTGACTTAGGGCCTTTGCTAAGGGCTGCATCTTTCGCCTGTAGGGCCTTATGTCGGGCCGCATCTATGACCCAGTCGGCTCGGGCGTTTCGCAGGGTCGGTCCATTTACGTAGAGTTTTTTCTGGGCAATCAGCCGCTCTTTGATGCGCTTCCATACGCGGATATCGACGCGGCACCAGCCGGCGAGGAACCTGTCGTTATCGTCGACAGCCCCGTCATGCGCGTAAATGAGGTCGAGAACCGTGTTGTAGGCACCGCGCTCCTCGAGCGTCAGCGAGGCCATGCCCGTCAGTGCGGCGTTTGGATCTCGCATGTACCATTTCATCGCGCCGGATCCTCCACGCCGACGGCGTATACGGCGTTCGTGGCGGCCGTCAGGGTCGCGAAGCAGCCGATCCTTTTGCCGCGCACGGTTTCGGCCGTGAATTCGTTGCCGCGCTGCTCGACGTTGCCGAGCCAAATGGTGCCGGAATAAATCGACAACGAATGTCGTTCGACTGGTCGTGCGGCCGCGCGCCGGGAATTTCTGCGGCGCATTTTCTTTTTGGTGCAGATTTTTTTGCGTTGACTCTTGCGCTCCGCATTTTTATTTGGCAATAAATCCCGCATTGGTTGTTCTCGTCGTGATTTTGGTGTTGCTCATCGCCGTCTTCACCTCCACTTGAATGGCCTCATGGACAGTCTTCAAGAACCGCCTTGGCTTGCACCGCCGGGGCGGTTTTTCGTTGTCAGTATGTGATCGGCTTGCCCCGCCCGAGTTGATCGAGGTCGCTTTTGCCGGCGAGATGCTGGACGGGCGTGCAATTGCGCAGTCCCTCGTGCCAAGCGGGCCCGGATTTCAATTTCGTGCCACGTTCTTTGCCGGCGGCTTCGGCGAGAACGTCGGGGTTGCCGGCGTTGACCAGGCCGACTCGATTGCGGTTCGTGCCGATAGGTGGATTGGGCATCGACGAATTCGCCGCAGCCTTGATGGCGGCGAATGAAAGATCAGGCTGCTTCAACATTGGTGGCTTTCCTTTCGGCGTCGCGTTGACGCACATAGTCCGGCACTCGGGACAAATCGCAGCCGAGATTTTCGAATTCGGTCCACGACAATTCGTCGTCGCCGACCGCCTCAACGCCTTTGCGGCGAACGATGACGTGGCGCTTCCGGCGCACCGGTGGTTGAGCACCTTGTACCTCAGCGCCTTGCAGGGCTTCGGATTGAGCATCTTGCGCGGCTAGCGAATTGACTGGGTGACCACCTTGCGTTGATCCATGAGCATCTTGCGCGGCCGCTATTAGACCAATTTGCGCGTGAGCACCTTGCACTGCTTGAGTTGCCGGTTGAGCGTCTTGCAGTAGCCATACCCATCGAGCTTCGCCGTCATTGGAGACTCGGCGAGAAATGACGCCGGCCTCGGGTTTGGCGCGACGGAGAGTTGGCTCAGAAATACCGTTGGCTTTGGCACGTTCCTGCACGATTTTGGCGTCAAGCGGTCCGCCGGCAAGGTTATCGCGCAAGAACTTGGCCGCGATGAAGCGTTTTTGGTCGAACTCGGTCATCGCCTAATCCAACCTATTCCACGATGGGTCTTTTCTGATTTCATCGCGGCGACGAAGATATTCGCGAACGCCGATCGGTTCGTTTTTCTTGAAGCGCCCATTCGGATCGTCATAGCCCCAGGTCAGGTGCTGGGTCGCGGCCTCATACTCGCCCTGGGTCATTTTCACGACCCGTGTTCCGGGCACCGGCGCCTGGCCGCGTTTAAGCACCGTGATCGTCGGTTCGCCGCCGCCGCGATCGCCGTCACTTCCTCCGGAACGGCGGCGCGGTTCACTGTCGCGCTGACGCATTCCGGCGAATTTCTCCACGTGCTCGAAATATTCCTTCGAACCGCGCCGGTAGCCCTCGGCGACGGCATCAGCGTCGGCCGCATTGAGCTTCATGGCGCGCCGGGGATTGTTACCCGTTGCGAGTGCGCGGGCATCGTCGGGATGTGCGCGCAGCCAAGCTTGCGTTGCCGGATCGCGCTCGGCGATAAAGGCTTCGACTGGATCAGACGGCGCGACAGGCTGGCGTTCAAGCTGGCGTCGTTCGACCTCGAGAAGTGAGCGCTGCGCCTCAATCCTGGCGATGTTCCGCTGGCGCTCGGCATGGGAGGCAAAGTTTGCATCCTCCATATCGCGTTGTGCGGCTGCGGCTTCTGCTTGGCTTTCGACGTCAAGGCGATTTAGGTGGGCGTGATAGGAATTGATCTTCTCGACGTGCGCAGCCCTCTTCCAATAGTCCGCATTCGCCTTTGCGCGGTGCGCCTCCTCGGAAGACCCATCTTGAGGATCATCGGCCGGTATCTGCTGTCGGTCCTTGTCTCGATCAATCTCTTCGCCTTCAACGGTGACTTTCAGCTCTTCTTCGCTCATAACACGTGGTCTCATTTTCTCTTTGAACGGATTCGCCCGCCTCATTTCTGCGCGCTTATGTCGTCACCTGTGCGATACTGGCGACCTAGCCGTTGCCACCGGAAAAGAAGCTGCCGCCGGAATAGCTTCCGAGCGGCGTTTGATTCGCCTTTTCTCGCTCCAGGGCCCTAAGCACCCGTTCGCCCGCCTCGCGCTCCTGGCGCAACTTGGCGTGTCGATCGTAGAGGCGCGAGTCAGTAGCCGAGATCGTTTCGGCGAGATCGGCGAGAAATTTTGTTTGTTTCTTGATCGCCTTGTCGATCTTGGACATCAGGGAAGGGTCACTCATGCGGCCGCTCCGGCCATTTCAGAGCCGCCGTCGCGGCTCTTTGTTTTCGAGAGCGCGGAGCGGGTGAGGCGCCGAAGAACCTCGGCGCGGGTGGGAATGTCAGACTGCTGCCGGCGGTACTCGTCGAGCTCTTCGATAAAGTCTGCGGCGCATCTCACGATAACGGTGCTTCCGTTTCCTGCCATGGGATGTGTCCTTCACGAACGTCGTGGTCTGGCGTTGGCTGACGGGGGCGCAAGAAATCTTGCGGGCGTCAGCACCACGCTTACCGTGCGCGGGACACTATCGAAAGTGTTTGGGAGCTAGTTCTATCCTGTTTCAGGATAGTTTATCGATTGCCGACCTTCGTTACTCGGCCTTCAGTCGATGACGTAGTCCGGCTACGGCGATTGCGACGTCAATCTTCGGATCTTTGAAGACAGCTAGTGCGTCGCGATGGAGGTCGCAGAAACGACTGCAGGCATCTTTGCTGGGCAGCGTGCCTAGGCCGAGATACTCCAACTCTTTATTGATGGCTGCGTTCGAGGCGCTTTCGCTTAACCGATGCCGCTTGCCAATCTTTGTTTTCAGAGCGGTAGGACTCGATGTCGCCTTGGCGCGTTTTTCCACATACTCGACAGCCATGGCGACGTCGCGATCGGATGTTTTTCGCCGCCGAGTGGCGCCTCCTCTTCTGGGGCGCGAGCCATCTCTCTCTATTTCCTTTTCGAGCAAATGGGCCGCAATCTGATTTTGGGAATTAAGATAATCTTCCCAGTCCTCTGGGGACTTTCCTTTTCGAAAAAGTTTCTGCATGAACCCGTCCAAAGAAATCTCAGTACAGATCTCCTTGATCTCGACGAGGGTCGCGTGAATTCCGTGCTCGATAACGGCCATCTCTCTGATGGGCGCAAGCGTTGGCTCATCCAGTTCTTCGTCCGTGAAAAGGGACGCGACACTTCTGTTATCGACAATTCGTGGGCCGGAGCCGAACCTCGCGCTTAATCGCTTTTGAATTTCTTCCGTTCTCTGTTCGCTCTTTTGCTTAAGCAGTATCGATTGCCGAGAAAGTAAATTGTCATACTGCCTTACAAGTTGAAGAAACCCGTCCTGAGTGGGCTCGGCTCGTTTAGACGAGCCCGGTCGAGGGCGAGTAGCTGCTTTATCCACGGGATCACCGCCTACACCGCCAGGATAGGAGCGCGAGGCAACACCGAACGGCGGTGAACTATCCGGCTAGCGGACTGCAGACCCGTGCCTCGCGCGAATCACAAAATAACCCATTCCGGGGCGGCCGGCGCCGCTGGCAGGCCGTTACACCCCTTTATCCACACGACACCACTATCCACACGACACCGCAATCGCCCGCATTTGCGCCGGGATTCGTTTTGCTGCCTTTGGCTATCCCACACGCGCCCAGCCAAAAAGATTCAGCAGCGGCCACGGCTGAGTCATGGCGGGGCATCTAACTGCGATCGGGTGCATCGCAGCGCTTTCTCCCGATCACGTGCCAAACCTCCATCGCGCCCGCGCCCTTCACCTCGATACGACCCAGCGGTGTGCAGTCAAATGCATCCCTAATCAGCTCATAGGTATTGCTGGTGACCTGAATGCATCGCCTTCGTCCGTGCGATTCCATGCGGCTCGCCAAGTTCACTGCCTCGCCCCACAGGTCGTAGATGAACTTCTTGCGGCCGATGACGCCCGCGACAACCGGACCGGAGTTGATGCCGATGCGGAATGATAGCTGACGGCCGCCGAACGTGCGCTCAGCCACAGCAGCCTGCATGTCCAGGGCGAAATCGACGAGCGCGGCCGCGTGATCGGGCCTAGCACGCGGCACGCCAGAAGCGACCATGTAGCAGTCCCCGATCGTCTTGATCTTCTCGAGGTCGTACTTGTCGACCAAGCCATCGAAGCATTGAAATACCTCGTTGAGGAGATCAACCAGCTGCAACGGGGTCATCGTGGCCGCCATAGGCGTGAACCCGACTACGTCGGCGAATAGGATGCTCGCAGCGTTGTAGTGATCGGCGACGGTACGATGCTCGGCCTTCAGTCTATCCGAAATCTCCTTGGGCAGGATGTTGAGCAGCAGCATTTCGGCGCGCTGCTGGAAGAAGTTTCGCCGGCCGACAAAGTAATAGAGTAGTCCGAAGGTGATCGTGATTACCGCGCCGACATTGAGCACGAAGAACCACGTAATGAACGCATCGGGTAAACCCGCCGGGACGAGGTATGGCTGCAGGATGGCGGTCGCGATCAACAGGGCTACGAAGCCGACAATCCAGAACAATGTTCGGCGCAGCTCATCGAGCAGGAGAGCGCCTATCGGGCACAGCGCTGCCCACATGATTACCACGCTCGACGGCCTAAAGCCGCCAAGGCTCATGGTCACGAGCCAGGGCAAAATCAGAATAAGGAAAAGTTGCGAAAACCGATAAGCACCGAGATTGCGCGTGCGTGCGAAAATAGCCGTGTTGATCGGGGTGAAGACTGAATAGAACCCGGGGATCGCAGCCGCTAGCGGTGCACTAGCCGCGAGGTAAATTCCGCTCCACAAAACTGTCAACGGGAGCGTTCCAGCGCAAAGCACGACCGCAAGTCGTTTGCGCAGTGCTGTCTCCTCGCTGTCGCTCGGGTCCAGGCCTATCCGTCCGGCCAATCCGAGGAGAGCTTTGCCGTAAGCAGAAATCCGGCTAAAACGCGTCATACTTTCCGCCGGATTAGCTTCATTGCCTGAACCCTATGGCGCGTGGCACGAGATGCGGCAGTTCCCTCTTTCTAAGTTTTCGATTTCGGCAAATCCTCGCGAATATCGCGAAATTCCTTCGGACCCTTGATCAGCGCGCGTTTGCGGCGCTCCTGCTCTTCGGAGAGGACTGTCTTATCGACGACTTGTTCGGCTGCGTGATCGGCGAGGTCTGAGGCCTTCTGCGCAGAGCGTCTGCTCACTGGCTTTTTGTTCGACGATAGCCGTAGGGCGCGCTCCAAAAGCGTGCGGATGGCTTCGGGCCGAGACTGAGCGGTTTTTTGCTTGTAGATCCAATCATCTAGCGCGGACAATTGGTTCGGCAAGAGAGTCAAATGAATTGACGTAGGGTCCTTTCGTGGACGACCCCTCGTTTTTTTTCCTGTACGGGATATTGACTTGGCCATAAATAATCTGTACAGAATAATAGTCGGCCGCGCAAGGTGCTGGTAACACCCGACGCGGCCTAACCCAAACCACGAGGAAAAGTCATGGTTCAGGCTACCCAGCATCATAATCGATTCCACAATCTCTCCAACGAAGCACTTGCCGACGCGATCGGCACGACGGACGCGCTTTTAAAGGGCGTCGAAGCCGAAATCGCAGCACTGAAAGCCACTTTCAAAGAACGTGGCATCCTTGCCGCCTCCGGCGAGCGCTTCACGATCACCCGGTCGGATCAGGTTAGCAGCCGTCTCGACGTCGTCGCCGTGAAGACGTTCCTCGGCGACGCCTGGCACAAGTTCGAAACCGCCAGCATTACCACGGTCATCCGCATCAAGGCCGTACAGCAACTCGCGGCAGCCGCGTAGAGCCCGCATCGGGTGAGTCAAACTGACTCACCCTTTTGCACGGCTTTCCGGCATGCGGGCCTTTGCGTTCGTTCGCAGGCCGGAGTTTGCTGATTGTCGCCTTTTCAACGCACCGGCGACCGGCGCGATGACCGAAGCGGATTCAACAAAAACACTCAACGGCGTTTTGCCCGCCGGTGCTCTCACAGCACTAGCAAAGGAAATCCTATGTCAAAACTTTCAAGACGATCACTTGTGTCATCAGCCGCGACCTTACCGGTACTGGCAGTGCCGGCGGTCGCGAGCGCGCTACCATCGTCACCCGACGTCGAACTACAGCAACTCGGCGTTCGGCTTCTCAAAGAGAACAGAAACTTCGACGCTCTTTGCGCCGATCCAAATCCCGACGACAAAGAAGTCTACGAGGCGAGCGGACGGATTGCGGCATTGATGCCGCCGATCTTTAGTCGGACCGCGACGACGCGGGATGGTCTCGCCGTGCAGGCTGCTGCCGCCGCAATAGCGTGTCGCGAACTATGGGACGGCGTTGGCGATTGGAGCACCGCTGAGCATCCGTCCTGGCAAGTCGAGCGGCCTTTCATCGAGGCGGTCTGCCGTTACACCGGCGTCGCTCATCCGGCCGTTACTGACGAGTTCGAAGATGCCCCGCAGATCGTTCATTCAGCCGAGCCCGATCCGATCTTCGCGGCGATTGAAGCGCACAAGCAATCATGGGCAGCCTTGAGCCGTTTCGTGCCGCGGCAAGCCGAATACGAGAAAGCCCAATGGGCCGCCGGCAAAAGTGGCCATCCGCTTTGCGATGACTTGCAGGCGGATTTGGACGCAATTCATGAAACGCTTGACGACGCGGTCGATGCGCTGGTCGACACCAAGCCAACCACTTTGGCGGGCGCCCATGCCCTCCTTCTCTATGCCGCGGTCGTGCGAGTTGACGGCGGCGGCTGGCCGATTCACTCCGCGGAGGACGAAGAAAAATACGCGAACAATTTCGCCGCGAGCATGCAAAACGATTGGGCCGCACGCTTGCACCGGAACGTCGCTGAAGTCATCGGCGACGTTCTCTGATGCCGCTCACGCAAATTTAGCGCCCGAGGGGCGCGCGATGCTCTCACGTTCGAACGCCGGCGGGTTTCGCGCTTGCCGGCGTTTGCTTTTGCTGATCTACGCGACCGCCGTCATCTATTTTTTCTTCGTGCCGTGGAATTATTTGCTGCTTGCAGCCCTTTTTTTCGCTGCTCGCCACATAAGAGGCCGCCGATTGGTCGACTGAGCAAGAACAAGGCGGCCAACGCGTCGTCAGAGATGACGCAAAAAGTTTTGTCATCAATTTAACGAGATGGTAGCACGTCACCGGCTACGGGATCCCGTGCCTGGTCATTCGACATTGTTGGCTGTGACGGTTTTCACTCCGGCGCTCGCCGGTTGCTTGCTGTTATTCTCTTGGCTTCAGCACCGAAAGGTAACCGCGCTCGCCCTATGGGGATCGGGTTTCATCACCGCCTCTATCGCGACAACGCTTATCATCGTTTGCCGTGGCGCCATTGCAGATTTCTGGTCAATCGTCGTCGGCAATGCACTTCTGGCCACCGCTTATGGGCTCTTGTGGTGCGGGGCGCGAAAGTTCGACAACAAAAAAGTCTCGATTCTCCTCGCGTTGATTGGGGTCATAATCTGGGTCGTCGCTTGCCTGATCGGGCCTATCTATCACCGGCAGGAGGCGCGCGCGATCGTGATGGCAGCGATTGGCGTTGCCTACACTTTGCTGGTCGCCTTCGAACTCTGGCGCGGCCGAGGCGACCAGGTGTGGCGCTGGCCGGTCATCATCTTACTCTTGGCGCATGCCGCCGCCATTCCAATCCACATTCCCCTCGTAGGAGCCCTGACCAATCCCGATCCGTCCGAGCCTTCGGATCTGGATTTGCTGACCTTTGCGGTTTTTGAAAGCGCTTTTGTCTGCATCTCCACGGCGTATCTATTTGGCGGTCTAGCCAAGGATCGCATTGCTGCAAGTTTCCGGCGAGCATCACTGACCGACCCTCTGACTGGCGTTACGAACCGGCGCGGATTTTTCGAGATCGGTCAGCGACTCCTGGCGCGCGCACGCTTCGGCAAAGAGCCAGTTGCTGTGGTCATCTTCGACCTCGATCAGTTCAAAGTCATCAACGACCAATTCGGGCACGCAATCGGCGATGAAGTCCTCATCGCATTCTGCCGATTGGCAACTGCTCAGCTGAGACCCGATGACATTTTCGCCCGCCTCGGCGGCGAAGAATTTGTAACCTTGCTGCCGAACACAGCAGCTCGGGACGCCCTTTGGCTGGCCGAGCGCGTCCGTGCTGCGATCGAAGCGGCCTCTCATACGGTGGATGGGCAGGTTGTTCACATGACGGTCAGCGTGGGTGTCGCCGCGTTGAACGAAGGCGCGACTGCCCTAGACGCGCTTCTTGGCGTGGCGGATTTTGCCCTCTTTCGGGCTAAAGAGGCCGGCCGCAATCGCGTCGAGCTATCGACGTCGCTGTCGGATCGGACTCAACGAACGCGCTCGGGCGAGCTATCTCTCGGCAACCGATCCGCTGCTTAAATGACGAACGCGGCAATTCGCTGCGGCGCCGTATCGCAGTCATTGCTGCGGCATTTATTCGGCCGAAACCAGCAGTGCGCCGTCGAATGGATCGATGATCCCTGTCATGAAGGTGCGGCAGTGTTGGCAGCTAAGCTTGCAGCTTACAAAGCCACGACTGTCGAAAGTCGCTTTCGTTGATCGAGGAACTTCAAGCTGTGCCCCGCACTTCGGGCATTTCACAGGTCGTTTATGTAAATCGACCTTCCCAGTTTCTGCGGCCATCGCCCAATCCCCGCCAGCCCGGTGTCTCTGGCACCCTATCAGGAAGGGTCAATCGGGACTGATAAAAGACGTCGTCAACCTTACCAACGCGCCGGGAACAAATAAAACGCCCCAGCGCTCTGCGTCGACAGGGGCGCCGGGGCTAGAAGGATGAGATGTCTGGCAACGTGTTCAGCGCGCCGAGAAGCAAAATAATCTGATTCGCCCTTTTAACTGGCGGTGTGATCGTAAGGGGCGCTTCGGTTTCAGGCTCTCCCATTTCCCGGCAAGTGAGCCCGTACTCGATCACTAGTCGGATTGCTTACCCTGGGTCGCTAAGCGTCGCCGCCGCCACCATGGAGCCGCTGGAAAGATGCAGCGCCCACCGACGTCGAGCTATATTTGGCGAGCGAGAGGAAGCCAGGAGGATTTGGTGGCCAATAAAGCGGACTTATTTGAGTTCAATCCTGTCACGCGTCAGGCTTTGGAGCAGGCGCACCACGCAGTGGATGCCTATTTCGATATCCTCAAGGAGATGGTTTCTGCTTTCCCGTCCGGGGGGACCCAAATCGGCGAGAGGATGAAGGAAGAAGGCGTTGAAAACATCACTGCGGTCCAGGCACTTGTTAAACGTTTGAGCGAGGCCAAGGATTTTCAGGAGGCGCTCGCGGTGCAAACCGCGTTTATCCATTCACAGCTGAATGTGTTTGCAAAAAGAGTAGTGAATGTCAGCGAGGTGCCCGTGAGCGCGCCACAAGACACGACGAAGAAGATCTCGAAGTCCCCCCGGCTAGTATCACGATCGAAAGATGCCAAATGACGTTCGACGCTTCCACACCCGTGTTGAGGTGGTCTTAGAAGAATTCGACGCCGACGTCATGGTCTCGCCGCCAAACGATCCGGCACAGCCGACCCGGGTGAGACGCTCTTGTCAGATGCAGAGCAAAGCTTTCAGGCAGATCGTAAACGTCGCTGATCGTCAGGCGTGCACCTAACTCGGAGACGTCGACCAGCGTGCACCGCTCGAGAACCGTGGGTACCTTCTCGATCCAAACGACCTCGTTGGCCGTTTGTCGAGGGTACCTCCGCCGATTGAAAAAACGCATGTTCACTTGCCAGCGGTACCCCTCAAAAGCTTTATGGAAGCTTGCACTTACCCGAGCAAAATCATCGCAAATTGTCAGGTTCTGTTTTCTATGCGCCCGTGCAAGCGGGGCGGCGCTTACTACCCGGAAATGACGGGGCTGCCTACATCGTGCCCAGTGAACTGGTTACTCGGAAGTGACTGAACTGAGAACTGGCCTACGGATTCCAATGGTTGGCAATCTCGCAGGCCGCCACCCCAGGACCGGCGGCACGAGGAGATCCAACCCTGGGCCGCGGCTGAGTTAGGAAAGGGCATGCTGTCAAATACTGAGGGCAAATACTCTGTCGAGCTATTTAAGGAAGGCGCGCATGACGCCGGCCAGGAAGAGATCGTTGACCGGCATGATAACTTGACGGTGGCGCGCGCGATCTACCGAGGCCGAGTTTCGCAGTATCCGAGCCGGCTTGTGATGCTGCGCGATCGGAGGTGTGTCCTGGCGAGGAGCGATCGGCCGGAGACGATGCCGTAAGCTGCGGCGCCTAGCCGCCGGTCCTGAGTTGCCGAAAGCGGCCATCGCCGACGTGATAGGTGTATTTCTGGCTACCGCGGATAGCGAAGAAGAGAGCCAGCGTCATCATACGCCCGATGCCCGAATTGCAATGGTACGCCTTCGCTCGGTGTCGTAACATGCCGATTGAATCCAAATAACTTTTCGGGTTGACCGTCCCGCGAAGGGACAAGAAGGGCATTTCCATTGACGCAAGCCATCAGTACGCGGGCAAGCGCTGGCGGAGCCGCGTTTGTCATTCTCGGCGCGATCACCTTCTGTCACCTGCTAAATGACGTGATGCAGGCTCTTTTGCCGGCGATCTACCCAATGCTGAAAAGCGGATTTGCGTTGTCGTTCGGACAGATCGGCCTGTTGACGCTGATCTTTCAGGTCACAGCTTCGCTTCTGCAGCCAATGGTCGGGCTCTACACTGACCGCAGGCCGCAGCCCTATTCGCTACCGTTGGGTATGGCTTGTTCGCTGATTGGCATGATCACGCTCGCCTACGCGCCAAACTTCCCTGCGCTGCTCGCCGGAGCGGCATTGCTTGGCATCGGCAGTTCGATATTTCATCCCGAATCTTCGCGCCTCGCCAGACTGGCCTCGGGTGGCGCTCACGGTTTCGCCCAGTCTTTTTTTCAAGTTGGCGGCCATGTCGGCAGTGCACTCGGACCGCTGTTGGCTGCATTCGTTGTCCTGCCGTACGGACGTGAAAGTCTCTCCTGGTTTGCCTTGGTGGCGCTTTTGGGGATGTGCATACTGGCAAGCGTTGGACGATGGTACGGGCGAGCTGTTCGCTCCCGAACAACGAAGCACGGTCAGTCCGCATACCATGTCCCACTGGCGCCCGCGCAAGTGCGGAGGGCCATGGCGGTCTTGATTGCCTTGATCTTTTCCAAATTCTTCTATTTGGCGAGCATTACCAGTTACTACACCTTTTATTTGATGCACCGCTTCGGATTGTCGATTGAGACGGCTCAAATCTATCTGTTTGTTTTTCTCGCTGCGGCCGCAGCTGGCTTACTCGTCGGCGGTCCCGTTGGCGATAGGTTTGGCCGCAAGAAGGTCATCTGGGGCTCTATAGTGGGAGTGCTACCACTTACGCTCGCTCTGCCGCACGTCGGTCTGACGGCCACGCTAATTCTAAGCGTCTTCATCGGGCTGATACTGTCCTCGGCCTTCTCCGCAATCGTTGTCTACGGTCAGGAGCTGGTGCCCGGTCGGGTGGGCATGGTCTCAGGGCTTTTCTTCGGGCTGGCATTCGGCATGGGCGGGATCGGGGCCGCTGTGTTGGGTGAACTTGCCGATTGGACTAGCATCGAATTCGTCTATGGCGTGTGTTCGTTTCTGCCCATGATTGGTTTGCTCACCGTCTTCCTCCCCGAGCTAGAGGATTCGCTGCCGATATCGCAAGCTAGCAAGGCGTAAGCTCGTTGGCTGATGCGGCTGACATCATTGACCATCTCTCTTGACGGCGTCGTATGCCATGGGTTGCGATCGTTTGAACCGACCATTTGTTTTCGCCTGTTGGAACGGGGAATTTTCCCGTCCAGCAGCGTGTCTATTCCACGTCTGAGGCGACAGGTGACGCCGGCCCAGCCAGTCCCCTTCCCGTTATCGGTATTCCGAACCCGGCGCATCCCACAGCCTTCCTGGATGCGCTTCTTCCCAAAGCTGGTGGCGAAGAAACAATGCGAGCACCTCTTTTACATTCTTGTCTCGAGCGGAAGGATCACTCGTCGTTTGGCGATCGGTTATAAGATCGTGCAACTGGGCACGTTCTCTGGGACTAAGATCAAGAATAGGGGCGTCATATCGCTCCAGCTGCTGGGCCGATTTGAGGTATACGTAGTCGTCGTCCGAAAGGGCGTAGCCCTGAGCGGAGGCAGTGACGAGCATAAAGCCGAGCGCAATTGCACAGATTGTTGTTTCGGCAGATCGTCGACCTTTTTGCATTTTGTCTCTTGAAATCGCGAATAGATTCGGCCGGTTTCAAGAAAAGCGCGACGCTCCTCTCCAAGCAGCCGTCCGCGAGGACTATGCGCTTCATTCGCACCAAAAGCGAATTTTTAAACGCGAGGCCGTCGAAGAAGGTTCGGAGACGGCCATCGGGCGTCATGACCGAACCCACGATACCAAAAAAACTGAACGGCATGCCGCAGCGGATCGGCCGCCGTTGCGACTGAGTGCTACTGCGACGTAAGGCCCGCCTTGGCCGACGGCGGCTTCGGCCGCCCTTTTTGTTTCAGGGGGGTCGACATTACGTCAAGTTAATTTGACGCCGTTTTGTCTTTCTCCGAACATGCCGCTCGGGGCTATTAGCGGCGAGGAGTGTCATGTCGATTACGCCTTTTCTGGCGGGACGAAGATTTGAGCCGGAACTAATCAATGTCATGTCCGGAGCCTTTGCGTTCGCGTGTAAGGCACTTGGTCTTTCTGAAAAGGACGATCCCCTGATGCCGATCGTGGCGCACCGCGTAATTGGATTGGGCGAGCGAGGTTTCAGAGACAGGGTTGTCGTCTACTTCCTCGCGCTGCGCGAACTCAGATCATATCCACAGTGAATAGGCTCGTCTCTGGCTAGCAATACGCCTTGATCGCGATCGCCGCGGTGGTCGCGGTTTTGTTTGGGGCCCCACAAAAAAGAAGTCCTGCGCAGCACAGATTAGCCACACTGCCGGCCAGACATTCGAGAAAAGTTTTAGAATTGCGGGCGACAGATTTTCGTTGGTTAAATTCATTCGCCGGAAAGACGCAGCAACGAGACTTCCGCTCGCACGACATTACGAGAGGGAGATTCTCAGTGAACCAGCTTATTCGACGCTTCCTGAAGGACGATAGCGGGGCGACCGCCATCGAATATGGTCTTATAGCGGCCGGCATCTCGGTCGCTATCATTGCTGCCGTCAATACCCTCGGCACCAATCTGACTTCGACGTTCACCAGCATTTCCACTCAGCTGAAATAGCCCAACAGTTCTGACACGGTCCGGTGTCTCTGTCCGACGGCAGAGCGCCGGGCTTTTTGTGTTAGAAAAGAAAGAAGCGCCGACGCGTTCGACTGGAGATCAACGCGCCGCCGCAACATCCAAGGAGAGAGATCGAGGCGTTGCTCAGTCGCCCCGATCAAGAGATTATTCCAAACTTCATGCGCTATGGGCGGTTTCGTCCTTCCCACATCCTTGGGCTTGGAAGAACGTCGCTCTGAAATAGGGAAATTTCCCAATCGTGCAGACACGCGTCCAATTCAGTTGCAGGCGCCCCACGCATCCATAGCAGAACCATCTCCGCATGGCGCATTGCGGCGGCTTACTGCCATTCCCCATGACTAGCCCCCGCTCAGATCCACCTGGCCGGGCTTTTCGTTGTCGATAGTCTATATTCCTTCGTTCGACCGAAGCTTGATTAGACCGTCGATGAACTGTTGAGCTCGAAAGATCGCAGTCTCGCGGTGCGAGGATTTTCCGACCTTGTCTTTGGGAGCGCGCTTTACCGACCAGCGCCAATCGTTCTCGATTGTCTGAACGACTGCGTATTCGATGCCACGATATTCCATAGGTGGGCTCCACTGAAGGGCGTGGCCATTTACCGGACGGTCATTTGACTGCCGCGTGGCACCCTGGCGCAATTGCAGCGTTTAAGGAAGCTCCTCTGCGTCTCTGGACAAACTTAGCCCCGGTCCCCGTCTGGCCGGGGCTTTTTAATTGCTATCAGCGTGGCCCAAATCGTGGCAGGCTATCGCCACCAGCGAGGAACCAATTCGCGTGATGACAGCTCAACGAAGGCTGCACGTTATGGGGCTAACGCCGGACACATGGCGGATCATCGGTTACGTGCGCGGCATGGTGATCATCCTGGGCATCATGTTCGGTGCGACGTACGTTTACGAACGCCCCAAGAAGTTCGACGCCTTCATGTATTGGCTTATCGGCTACCGCTATCGGCATTAGATTTCCCGAATACCACCAAAGTGGGGACGGTCCGCTGTTTCTTCGCCGCCCTGTGTGCCGACAATAGTTGCCATTGCCCCGCGATCTTGAACAAAAGCTCGCGCTCCCAAAGATCTTGGGTTTCGACGGCAAGCGCCTTGGCTTCCATAGCGCGCTGGTGACAGTCGTCTGCGGTCATGCGTTATCACAATGCCTAATAGCTAAAAAAGTCCCAACGGGGGGTTAGACCGTTGGGACCTCATTTCACAGGTAGTGGGGGCGAGGACGTCCAATCTCCGCCCCCAATTCGCCGTTTGTTCCGACAATGCGACCCTACCGTGACGCCTTGTGGAAAAACTTCTCTTGGTCGAATGACCGAGAACCGGACCTGACGCTCTCGAAGCTATCGGACGGCTCTCGGTCGCTTCGTCTGGTCGCCATAGAGCACGCGACACAGAGCCCCCAGTTTTGTCCGACTGGTGGATCAGACGGAGCGTGCACAATCCCAACGCCGCGGTCTGTGCAAAAGCGCACACTTTGCTTTGGGCTTTCCACGGAGGCCGGGCGAACGATCTCTCGGTCTTGCCCGGCTCAGATTGTTTGAAAACGGAAGTGAAAGCTGCGAAATGTGAGCATTTCGGATCATACAAGGGCGGTCCGTCCAGATAGTGCTCCTTGTAAAGGCCAATCCGAGTGGCATCCCCCATCCCCCGACACCCCGAGCCGCCGGATCATCAGAGTCCACAAGTTGAGGCAACAAACCTAAAAGTAACCCCGAGATTGAGAGACTGCTCGGGGTTCATTTTTTGAAAGAAGCCGTTTCTGAACCCTTGGGAAGAAATCATGACGGCGCCGGAGAATGAAGAAATCATGACGGCGCCGGAGAATGATGAATCCGAAGAGTACGAGCGGTATGCGGCATACTGCTTGAAAGCGGCGGCCAGGTCACCTGATCAAGAATCACGACGCATTCACCGCGAAATGGCCGCCGAATGGCTAAGACTGGCTGAGGCAATTCAGACACCTAGCAGGTCCGAACATCGCAAAACGGGATGAGGCAGGCCCGCCCCTTGGAGACTGGGGGTGATCTCTTTTGAACAGCGCGCCTATTGATTTAACGGTAAATTGCCGTTCCGTGGCCGCTTCAGACAAATTGAGAGATCGCGCAACCTGGTTATTCGCATCCGCGCTCATCGCGGGGGAGCGCGGGAATAATACTGACGCCCAAATAAATGAAATTACCGATCTTGCGAATGAAGCTTTGGCCCAAGCCGAAGAAGTAGACCGCAGAAAAGCGCCCGACCGGCGCCCGTGAAAATCGCAAGGACAACCAGCCAGAATACCGGGCCGGCCGTTTGCGTCTGGCTAGGAACGATTTTTTGCCAGATGGGAGACGCCATGCCGGAAGAACACAGGTCGTTTATTGAAGGGGAATGCTTGAGGGTGGCGCGGTCGCAGCCGGGGTGTGGGCATTTGAGAGCAATTGCTATCGCGCGAACGGACGCGCCCAATCGGAAGCCAAATTGGGAAGTGCTGGGTTTCGATCCCGAATTGTCACCCTCGATGCGCTCGCAGGCTATCGAAGCCATCGAGATCGTAAGGGGTCAGTACGTCCTAACGCCCTACGTCAAGCCGGGGTGCGGAAAGGCTTCCTATGAGGCTATGCGCGTCGAATTAGAAGCCGCACCAGTTCGGGGCGACGAATCTTAAAATCGATCACTGCGATCCGGCTGTGCCTCTTCAATATGGGTAGTTTGAGTCCCCTAAGTCTTTTTGCTTCTGCTGCTCTTCAAGAATCAGGCGACCAAGATAATCCTGCCGCTCTTTATCCGTCGCGGTCTGTAGTAGCCGGCGATATCGCTCGACGTTCTGGCGGCGAGTGAATTTGCCTTGGCTCTTGGCCGTCACCGAGCAATGTACGTATGATTTGAAGTTGTTGTCCGGCTGTTTTGGCATCTGTTCCCCAATTCAAACAGTACCATCTGCGTAACTTCGCAGGGTGTCTGGTCAAAAAGAACCTCTTCTCGTCCAGGGCGGAGGGAAGCGGCGCGTCATGTCGAGTGCGGTGGCACCTGTTGCGCTTCCTCGTTCAGCCCCCAGGGATCTCCGCGTTGCATGAGCTGATCCACGACATGTTCGGCAATCGCGTACCGCTCCTGCTCGGCAGTCCCGCTTTCGCCCCGCGTAAACAACGCCAGCGCAATCGCCAGCCGCTGCAGATGATCCTTGTGGCCGCTGGCGTAGCCAGCCACGTCGCGGCGCCGACCAGCATCACGCCGAGCCTTCCGCCGGGACCTGCAGGGCCATCGATCGCGACCACGATCGATCGCATCGAAGAGCCGCTGCAGGAGCGCCGGCGCCTGGCCGCTACGCGGCTCAGCGCTTTTGTTGACTCCCACTAGGCTCTTGGGCTGAACGCAGAGGTGGAGCGTCCAATATTTGGTTAGGTGTTTCCGTTATATTGACCGAGCAAACCCCATCAATCGTCGCAACTGCAAAGATTAAAGCCGTGTGACCTTCGTCGCGTTGCATGTAAGCGATTTGCTCGATATTTACATACGTCTCGTGATGATCAGTACTCGTAAGCCGTTTCCACGTAGCCATGGCGATTTCCCCTCCCAGAAGGTATGAGACGTGCGCATTCGGAATTTTTATACGCCGACAGTCGCGGGCGACCAGCATATACGTGGCGGTCGCTATGCAAAACCAAGCTCTATGCGGGTTTGTGAGCCGCGAAATTCGACGGGATTTCTGCATAGGCCACGAGCGAGTCAGCTTGTCGCAGACCGATCCCTTCGTCGAGGGACCGTGGACGAAGGAGGTGGGAGTCGAAAGTGTTCACCGAACCTTAAGGCCTTAGGGTCGAACAGGTTGCCCAGACGTGGCAGGGGATGATCATGGACGAACTCCAACTCGAAGAGCTTTCAATACGCAGGACGCAAGAAAAAATGGACGAGGCGTTCTGCGTCGCAATGCAAAGAGCAATCGATGCCGGCACCGAACATACGCTAACCGTCGTCTCGAAGCAGCCGGGAAGACGCTGCCCGCCAACTATATGAGAAACTGAAAAGCCATTTCGCCTAGGCGGGTTAGCACTCACAGCAACCCATTTACTTAGCCCCGGTCCCTGTCTGGCCGGGGCTTTGTCATAGAAAGCCGACTACCCAATCGGCAAATGCCTTCCTTTGACTCAGATGGCAGGCACATAAAGGTGCCTTATTGTCCGTCGGGACAGGCATCACCATCATCCTACGCACTCGATAACCAGAGGAGGTTCGAATGAGCGCAGAGGCCCCCAAGGCGGCAGTTGAGGACTTGATTGCTAAGGTCGTCGGTGGAAAGGCGCTGGAGGCTTTCGACCGCTACTATGCCGACGACGTGACCATGCAGGAAAATGAGCAACCGCCACGAGTTGGCAAGGCAGCTTGTCGCTCTTTCGAAGAGGACTTTCTTTCTAAGATCAAGGCCGTGCGGACCTACGTTTGCGATGGCTACGTGATTTCGGGCAACAAGGCGTTCATTGTTTACCGCATCGATGCCGATCATGCCGAATGGGGTACGCTCAATATGAGCGAGGTAGCCGTTCAGGAGTGGTCGAACGGAAAAGTGGTGCGCGAAAAATTCGTCTACTGATCCATTTAAGGCGATTGTGAGTGGCCAAATAGGTAACGCCCGGCTTCGGCCGCTCTTTTTGTCGCCACAGCCTAATACTTGGTCCCGGTCGGCACTCCCGTGCTGGCCGGGGTTTTGCTGAGCCCCCTCATGATGTAAGGGCGGCTTCGCCCCCCTTTTTGCAATCTTGATGTGAGCAATTCGATACAGAGTTTTCCGCACTTTGGGTTCCCCATGCGCTGCCGGATATGCCGTCACGGAGGGGAAATGGCCTATTTCATAGAGACCGAGGAGTTCGACCCAGAGACGCTAAATATTCTCGGCAACGCGCTGGACGAAGCTTGGCTGCGGGCAAAGGCCAATCATTTGAATGGCAGCGCCTACGGCGCTCGGACCGTGCTTGCCCAGCATATTTTCGCTATGGCCAAACAGGGCGAGCGTGACCCAAAACGTCTCGTCGCCGGTGCGTTGATGCGGCTAAAGCTTTAACCGGGAGGCCTCGTTGACTCCCGCTGAGCATTCGGCCTGAATAGTCGGCGAGGCAGCCCCCAGGCTCCTCTCAAAGTCGAGCCCCGATCAGTCGCACACGCTGGCCGAGGTTTTTCATTGACGGTTTCAATCAGCCCCAATTCTCTCGAGAAACTCCAGAACGTATAGGTCTATGTCGTCGAGTGTTTCAACACGTCGCCGCGAGTCGCGGACAGTTTGAGGCGGCTCGCCGTCGCGACGCGGCTCATCCCTAAAGAGGTCGTACCGCGCTGTATTGGCGTCGATGAATACTCGCTCCTGCGATTTCTTATGGCTGATCGTTACTCTGGCGCCATCGTGGTGGATGTCCAAACCGTCCATCCCCTCTGCTTTTCTTTTTAGATGCTGAGCCACTTCAGCCGCTCGGCTTTCTATCTTCGCAATGGCTACTTGTTGCTGGTCCGCCTGTTGCTGAGCGGCCTGCACCTTCTGAGCTTTGCGCCTTTCCAATTCCTCCTTAAACGACATCGAATCTCCCGAAGATTTCTGCAGTTCGAACGCCATTTCTTCGACGTCTAAGGCGCCTGGGACCTGCGCAGATGCTCGGCTCTCGCAACGGCCTCGGTTGTCCTGCAGCGAGGGTGTGATCTCGTCATTGAGCTTATGCGTTTCGACGCGCTTTCGCCACGTTGGTAAACGACTTGTCAGACTTCCATCATCCAAGTCTGGCGTTCAATCCCGCCAGAAGTTCTTAAACCGCCCCGACGCCAGCGCCGTGTAGCGCGTTGTGTTCTGGATGTTGCTATGCCCCAGGTAGGCCTGCAACGACCGGGTATCGATGCCGTCATTGGCCAGCTTGAAGCCGCAGGCATGCCGGAGCATGTGGGCGTGCACCTTGATCTCGAGGTTAGCAGCGACGCCAGCGCGCTTGACCATGCGATTGAAGCCCTCGGCCGACAGTGGCGCCCCGCGCTCGGACACGAAGATAAACCGGGTGGATGGCGGGACGTCGCGCTTGTGCCGGCGGAGCTCGCGCAGTTCGCGACCGGTCAGCGGGTGCGTCGCCGGTATGCCGCCCTTGAGCCGGTTGACATGGATCTCGCCGCGATCGAAGTCGACCTGCTCCCACTTCAGATCGGTTACTTCGGCGGCGCGTAGTCCGTGCCGGTAGGCCATCAAGACCATAAGCGCATCGCGGGTGCCGTGCCGGTTGCTGCGCACGGCCTCGATCAGTCGCTCGATCTCGGCATCCGATAGGTGCTCGCGCTCTCGCAGTTCCCGGTTCGGCGGGCGGCGCGGCGGGCGCGTTCCAATGACTGTCCCGTTTTCAGTGGGTGGTGACACCAGCCGCAGATTTGATTTCGCCATGAGCCACGTGCTCCCCGTCTTCATGACTGTTCTATTTTTAAGCAGAAACAGGACAGTGCCTCAAGGCGAATCCGCCGACCGATGATTGATTTAAAACGTCGCAGTCTGAGCAATCCTCGACCTTAGCGCGTCACCGCACAATATGTGATCGCCATCAATGCGCTGGCTGGCGGCTGGCCTATGATTGAGTGGGGTCTGAAACGGATATAGATGCGTTTCATTGCGGTATTAGGCGCTTTTGCTCTCGCCACTTTGTTCCGGCTCCGCACCGGCGTTTCGCTTTTTTTCACAGGGAACGTCACGGTGAAAACCTACATATTCGTGGTGGCGCCGCTAGCCGTCGGCGCGTTCCTCGTGGCGTTCATGATACCGGAGCCCAGCGCGTTTGCTCCGTAGGCGCGAGAGGTTAGTGGCGCGGGAGGGGGGCGGTTCCACGGTTAGGCAACTTTCACGCAAAACGTAACGCTTTTTTTGCCTTCCTATTCATAGCGGATCGCGGTCGAACGCCTGCGGGGGCAAAGCGCGAGCGGCGTTCGCAAAGCGGCAATTACATGTCGAATTCGTGGACAAATTCATGGAATCGCGGTATTGTCTATCCCCGAAGATTGGGGGGTGGCAATGCTTGCGAAACAAGATTGGCAGGCGGTTGCGCGACGCATCTTCGAACCGCTGTGCGAGCGTTTTCCAGATCTCTATGTCACGCTGATGGTGCTCGTGGTAGCCCCGCTAGCCTGTGGCGCGTTCCTCATCGCATTCATGATCCATCAGACCAATGTTTTCGACGCCATAGGACACCACAGTCTGGGCTTTGCCGACGCGGGCGTCACAAGTGCGGTGAAGAACCAGGTTCTCGACCAAGCCGAGGCTTGCAATAGATCAGGCCATGGCCAGTTTTTCCAAGTCTCCAAGAGATGCGATCGGGTGGAAACATCTCCGCGACCAACGCTCGCGGATTGAGAGACACAAGGAATTCATCGGCAAGCTTGAGCCGACGGGCGGACCGACGTCATTGCCGAGGCGCGAGATGGAGGAAACGTTCGCCACGATCCAGGCCGACGTCCGCCGGGGACGCGACCGCGCCAAGTAGCGGCGACGACGCTGATCTGGGTCCCCCCTCCCTCGCGCCCCGCAGCGGCTCGTTAAGCCGCCGCGGCCTTCGCCAGTCGGGCCGTGAAATCCGCATAGAGCGCATCTGTACTGAACGAGCCTCCGCCGGTCAGATGCACGACAGCTCGCCCTTCGTCGCCAACGGTGACCTGAATGATGTGGTCGAGGTTGAGGGTGACGGGCTTCGATGTCTCGCGCAGACGCATTTCGGTCTCTAAGAATTCCGGCAATTTGCTCTCTCCTGTCGTTGGAAGCGGGGCGGCTGCTACCAGCGTGGCGCCAACTACCATGCCGAAAGCTTCGATCACCACCAGGCGGAAACCAAAAGCTATCCCATTCGGGGCGCAGCCGCCTCTGGGCGAAGTGTTCCGCCTCCGATGGTCCGATCTCGGTCCGTATCGATGGCGGCGTGCCCAGCAGGATGCTCGGATCGAGCACGCTCTCGGAGCGATTGTCCGTGATGTAGCGTTGCTGTGGCCGGGCGCATGAACCGTCAATGTATCATGCGGCGAGGAGCGTGACCGATACTTTCGCAGGGCCAAGGCCCCCAGAAGGCGCGCGCGGATGCGGCGGCGCGTAAGAGCGCAATGCTGATTTCTTGAGGGGAATCAGCGCTATTACGGAGTTGGCGCGGTTACTAATGTGTGCAAGTGATCGACGCGGTCATAGATTGCCACTTGAACCACAGGATTGCTCTTCTTGATTCCCAACGCAACTGAGTAAGCGTCATCAAATGTTTGAAACGAGCTCTTCGTTTGCCTATCGATCTGAAGAAGATAACGACCGGATTCTGGTCGCTGACGTTGGGAGGGCATTATTCCATTCTCTTCTTCGGTGTCCTTACTGATCTTCTTTTTAGGCATTTTCATTTCGCGTTCAGCCACATGGCGCTCCTTCGGTAAAGGGGGGGAACTGCTCGATTGCCGGGGTCTAAGTGCCCAGCGTCGGAAGATGACGAACGTACCTTCACTCGTGAACGATATCTTCGCCTACTTCTCAGGCTCGGATGCAAGCCAAGCCTTTTGGCTTCTAAGTTCGCGATCAGCCGGTCGATGTTCTTAAGGGTGGCTTTGTCGATGACTACTTGGCCAGTCTCCGATAGCGGTTTGTACGGCCGTCAAGCCTCATCGCGAGCGAGGCGGCCCCTGTTCGCGCAGCCCCACGCTTTCGTTCCCGTAGACGCCAGACGACAGCATGGTCGGGCAGTAGGCGTTATCTTTATTCGCGGGCGGTCAATGCAGCCCGCTCATCGTGTCGATGAAGGCGTCGCAGCCTATCGCCAGCCGATGAATGCGAGCCGTGTGCTGAGGCTCCTGGCTTGCCAGGCTGGTCGGCATTGTAGCGTGGGCCGTCGTGATGGTCGTTGCGTGCAGGTCGGTAAGGTGCGTCCGAAGCATCTCACGCAACTCGGCGACGTACTCGTGCACCACGCAGATGGCCTTCTCGATCGTCTCTTGGGATACCGGCAGTTCTTCGTCGTCGGTTTCGGTCGTTAAGGTCATGCTGCCTCTTTCTGTCGCGGTTGGACTCCCATGGCGCCAAATCGTCGGCCGCTTGAGGCTGGCAACTGCACCAAGAACCCCAAGCGCGGCCGTTTGGGGACGGTTAGCGCACTTGGGGCCTAAGACAGCTTTCGTCATTGTCGGGGGACGGGGGAGCTGCCTCAGACGGCAGCAGATAAGCCCATTAACGGCGAGTCTACCGCGGTGTCAGATTAAGGTTACGTCAGCCGGTAGGGCAGCCTCCAATATTGTTTACCGCGCCTTAGCGCATTGGGGCGTCCTTTGGGGCGGTCAGTGAGGAGTGGGGATGATGGACGAACTTCACCTGGAAGAACTGTCAGTGCGCATGAATATCGTGAAAATGGATGATGCGTTCTGCGAAGCCCTGCAGCGAGCAATCGACGCCGGCAGGGAGAACGCGCCGACTGTCGCCTCGAAGCAGCCTGGCATCAGAAATCCAAAAACTCTGACAGCCGCTTAGGCACTAACTGCCGATCGGTCGTGCAGCGGCCGCGAGCTTGATCACCGATCAATTGTTGATACGCAAAGAACTTGGCCCGGCTTGATGTCCAGCCCTTCAATGGACGGGTCCGGAACCTCTCCGATGACTTCCAATTCAGCGTCGTCAAAGCCCTCACGCATCCGAAGCACAGCCACGGCTGCCTCTTTCTCAGGAAGAGCCACGAGGTAAACCTCGCGAACGAACGGGCCCCCTATTTCCGATGGACGCTTATCGACGATGATCTTCCATGCAGATGGCATGAGACTAACTATGAACAGTCCGGCCTAGGCTGCAAGCCCAAAGTGCCAAAGCCCGTAGACGCGGCGCGTTCTCTTTAACGACCTCGCAAGCATTTTACGCAACCATCTATCCGCACTCTGAGTTTCTGGGCCAGAACCGCCCTGCACGCCGCATTAGGACGGGCAATGGCACGGGATCGTGATGCGGAAGGGTCAAATGTCCTCCGAGGGACAAGCCCGCCCGGCGTCGACGATCAACTCAATGCGGCCGGAAGTAAGATAATGAGCATGCTCCAACAAGCCTCCAGTCTTGCCGAAACAAGAACCCGCGGCGCGACCGAAGACGCCCAGCGGCTTTCACAACAGCTTGGCGCAACAAGAAGCCGCATCGAAGAGTTGGAAGCGGAGATCAAATACTACCAAGATCGAGCCGATCGCGCTGAGCAATGGCTGCACCGAATTTATATGGAAATCGAAGCCCGTTTTCCTGCTTCCCACACCGGCGCAATGCCCTCGGGCCGTCACTAGTAGTTTAGTTCGGGGCCGTCATGCGCTGGCGCCCTCGAATATCGATGAGTACGGCCTTAGCGAGGACATCCTGGCGCTGGCCGGGGAAGCTCCGTTGACACCCGCCGAGCATTCGGCCTGAATAAGCGGGCAGTAGTTCTATCCCAACGTCGACTTCGCCCCGGTCCCCGTCTGGCCGGGGCTTTTCGTTTTGACAAAAAAGCGCGGGGTTAGATCAACGGCGCGATAGGCCGAATTAGGCTTCAATAACAGTCGCGACAAGCTGTGGAGGAAAGGCCATGAAAATTGCACAACAACAACGCTTGCTAACGTTGAGCACCACCATCGTTGCGCTTGTCTCGTTACTCGCGGGCGCGGACGCCGCGTCTACTGTCGCATCAAACGGCACCGTCCGATTGGCGCAGAGCCGACAGATGTACGACTACAACTACAACAGCCCGGCCCCATTGGGAGTGCGCCCAGGCTGCTACCTGCCAAGTGACGGCTGTCTCAGCGAGGACAGTGTTCAGAACTGAAGCGACGATCTTTGCGCAGCTCTTGACAGCCTCTGACCATTCGGCCTGCTAGTCGGTCATAGCCTGAACTTCGCCCCGGTCTCCGTCTGGCCGGGGCTTTTCATTGTGGGGTCGGCGCTAATTCCGAGGATTATTTGGCCCATCCAAATGCAGCGTCTGCAAATAGCCGTCTAAAGCTGCATGCACAGAGACCCGACAATCGCGTGCTTGTGCGTACCGGGGGGTGTCGCCGTCGAAAAGGAGTCGGCAATGGCACCGGAATACGATGATGAAGGTATGGCGCGCTTGATTGATATCATCGGCGACGGCGACCTCACCGCCGAGGCGCAAGAACGGCTACACCGAGAAGGCCTATGGCCGCTCTATGAGAGCCTCCGGCAAATTTCGTACGCGGCCTTTGTTTCTAACCGCCGAATTAGGTAGCCGGGCCCGTTGGTAGTCGGGACCTCGCGGCGGGCGGCCGCAGCGTCGGATGATTGACCGCGGCCTCGTTCAGTATTGTGGCCGCTTCAGTAGATCCGGCTCACGGCAATCCGCCGCGCTTGTCCTTCGTGAGCAGCCCCATGGCAATGCGCCGGCCAACGAAATTGTGCTGGCCATCACATCCGAGCGAACATACGTAGGCTAAAAGAAAAACATTAGGCCGACTTGGCGACATACCCCCATCCCCCGACATCCCTGTCGCCGGGTCAGAAGTCTAAACTGAGGCAACTTGGGAGGCCCTGAGCACACATAGACTGCTTGGGGCTTTTTCATTTTGCCCGGACCCACGCTCGTCTGAATTTGCTACACGCAACTCTGCCCCAAAGATCGCGCGGGGGTTATGTCACTTCGCTGACATCTAGCGCAGTAATACCAGAAGTTGCGCTGCGGTAATTCCCAGCGCGTTTCGAGAGCGCCAGGTCCCCCGGTCAGATCCAGTGCTGGCCGGGGGGCTTTACAACGGCTAGAGGGCGCGAGCCCTTCAATCTTGAATAGGTGCTGCGAGACAGCTCCCAAGCTCATTCGCAAGCGCCCCAGTGAGATCTACCTGGCCGGCGCGTTCTGTTGTGGCGGGCCGGCGCTCGCCTCGCACATTTAGACGGCGACTGTCAGCCACGCTTCGACTTTTGAAAGGAGCGTCGATGCGTCCACGTCTTTCGCGGCCCCTGGTGGCGAAGCGGTCTGCGGCAGTACGGCCGCCTATCAACCTCATAGCCGATCTGTCGATACGCCTTGGTCATCGAGCCAAACCGTTTGACATAGCAATGAAGGGAAGGGATTTCTTTAGTCTGGACGATCATCGCTTGGTTAATGTGCCCATGCTTGCGCCATAACTGCCACAACGAATAGAGCATCTGATCGTCGCTCAGGTCCTGTGGCCGAAAACGTTTGGATCTGAATCCAATGAGCCGATAGGCGGGCCGCATTCCACCGAATCGATTTATAACTGTATTACGGCTAGGACCAAATTCGGCCGCGCAGACGATATCATAAGAAAGATGCCCATGCCTTCGCCAGAGCTCTCGGAGGTGATCCAAGATCGCGTCATCTGACCATAGCCGGTGCCCAATTGGCCGCACTCGAACAGGTTTAGGAACGTATCCGATGAGCTTATAAGCGTAAGACAAGCCGCCAAATTGTTTGATGTAGACTGCGTGGTGGGGAACGGCCTTGCTCTCATTGACGACATCGCGAGTCAAGCGTCCGTGGTCTTTCCACAAGCGGCGCAGACCGTCCAACATTTCTTGTGCGGATAGTCCTCGAGGTCGGCCAGCTACCGTGATCTGGCTCCGACGAACACCGTATTGTGGCGTGAAGCCAACACGTTCAAACGCAGCAGTAAGGCCACCAAATCGTCTTTCGTACGTATTGGCACAGGGACAAGCGCTCGCTTCCAGAAGCGAACGGGAAAGATAGCCATGCTCGAGCAAAAGGTCTTCGAGTGTTTGCACGAGTTCTTCGTCCGAATATTTTGGGTAGCGCCCATTAACGGCACGTAGCTTGCGTGACTGGAGGATGACTTGAGCTGCGTCGAACAATGAGCGATTAACAATCGCTTCAAACGCGTTTTCCGCTCGAATCCAGATCTCCGGTCAATTCCGCGCCGCTTTTGCGTCCAACTTTCTGGAGTACTTATTCCAAACGTTATTGCCAATATATTTTTCGTGTGCCAGCACCTGCGAAATGCCATGACGAGTCCAGACATGCCCCTGCGCGTTTAGGATGCCTTGCTCATTGAGGGCATTAGCGATCTGTAGTTCTGTTTTTTGGTCATGGACGAAGCTTTTAAAGATCCAATGCACGGTCGCGATTTCATTGGAAGGACCAGGCACAAAGGTCACGTGATCTGTGGTGATGCTTTTCCACTCACCCGGGCTCAATATTCGTTTCACGACGCCGTTCTGATCGACGAGCATGCGCCGTAAGCCGTAACCTGCCCTGGCCCCAAGTGTGAAGCCCATTTGCGCGAGGCGACTCTGACCAGCAAACACTTTGACTGATAGTTCGCGGCTATACTCGCCGGCCATTGCTGTTTGATCCCCTTTATGATCGTTGCGAGGGGGCTTCCGTCGTTGATGAACTGCTCGCCGCAATATACGACTTGGATGCCAGCTTTCTTGCAGTGAAACTCGTAGTAGCCGCTCTCATCCGTATCTTGAAATCGACCCCAACGGCTAACGTCGTAAACCAGGACGACGCTGAAATTCGCCGCGCCCTCTTGGATGTCACTCAGCAAGTTCTTCAGTCCGTCTCTGCGACGAATGCTAAGGCCGCTCTTGCCGTCGTCCGCATAGGTGCGGACGATTTCCATGTTGTGAGCTTCGGCGTAAGCGTGATTTGCAGCGGACTGGTTGAGGGTGGAATATTTTTGGTGGTCGGTGGACTTACGAACATATTGCGCGGCACGTATCGGCGCCGCCGTCACGTCCGCGGCGGTTTCAACGCTTTCGTCTGTTTTTGCATACAACTGTTGAAACCGCTGACGATATTGAGTTTTTGTGGGTTGACGTACCTTTGGCATCGGGCTGCGCTCCTGCGAGGTTGGTCCTCATGCTGAATTAGGGGGATTTTGCCAATGATGGGATCACGCGGAACGCTGAAAGGCGGCGACGAATGGGACGCGCTTACCGGCTGGCGGTTTAAGCTCAAGCTGAAGCGCCGGCAAATTCGCGCCGCGAAACGTTCATTCAATCGGCGCCAGCGGCGTGAGGCGCGGAACGCAACGCGCGCTACTGAGGGGTGCTAAAGTCTCAGCGGGCAACGTAGCTGACGGCGGCTCATGTCGAATGCGGTGGCATGACTTCCGCCTCCTCTTTCAGCCCCCACGGATCTCCGCGCTGCATGAGCTGATCGACGACATGATCGGCGATCGCGTATCACTCCGGTTCGGTCATCTCGGTCTTCGCGCCGCGGACGATCTTGCGGGCGCGCCGCAGAGCAAACGCGATGGCGTATCTGAGCACCTGTCCTCGGGTCATTCCTCATGCGAACATACCGAGAACAATAACACAAGCCGCTAGGTCTGGTGCCCGCTCGGGGGCGGGCCAACAACGGTGCGCGCTCGCCAGCAACGGAAACGTGTTCCCCATCACAGGTTCGTGGATTTGGCGAAGCTAAAACCTGCAGCAACAAATAAGGGGAGCTACGTCATGGTCACCAGAACAGTTGGCGCTATCCGAACGGCTTGGCCATCCACGGCCATCGGATTAGCAGTCGCCATAAGCGGCGTCTGGATCGCCGCTCTCCAATACGGACTCTCCAAGGTTTTCTAAATCACGCTTTGCGGATGAGCAGCCGATCGGTCGGCCGGATCTTGTACTGCACGATCGCGGCTGCGCGCGCCTCTTCCTCGTCGACGGCAGAGACGACGCCGATCATGCGCGCGGGCGAAGCTTGCAGCTTGATGATTTCCCAGCGGATCTGCTTTGAGCGCGCCCGCGGCGGGCTAGATGATTTACGCAAACGGACCTCTCTTACGCCCCCCAGAAATGGGGACGACTTCCCACAGAGTTAAGTCGGCCACCGGGCTGTGACAGCCGGCGATCGCCCCGTCAGAACCGCCCCGGATGCGGCGGCAGCGCAATGACGCTTTTGTAACGTGACTCCCTTGCCGCCCGACACTACTGCGCTGTCAGCCTTGCAGGGTCAGGGCGGCCGCTGCTGACAAAGAAAATTGTCTAGGGAGGAAGGAGTGGCCGCCCGCCTGCTCAAGTCAGGCCGCCGCCGCCAGTGATTGCCGTCCGCTTGGATCGGTGATGACGGACTGCCAGCTCTACCCCTTCCCCCAAATGTTTTTAAACCGCCCCGGCGCCAGCGCGGCGTAGCGTGTCGTCGAGTTGATCGAGCGATGGCCGAGGTAGGCCTGCAGGGTTCGCGTATCGATGCCCTTGTTGGCCAGCGCATAGCCGCAGGCGTGCCGCAGCATATGTGGGTGCACCTTGAAGCCCATCCCTGCCTCCTCGCCGGCGCGGGCCATGAGCTTGGCGAATCCTGAAGGGGTGAACGGCCCGCCACGCTCCGAGGCGAAGACGAAGGGCGAGGCGGACTGACGCTTGAGCTCCCGCAGCGCCCGCAGCTCGTCGCCGAGGATCGGATGCGTTGCCGCCTCGCCGCCCTTGGCGCGCCGCACGTGCATGGTCCCGGTCTCGAACGCGATCGACGCCCACTGCAGATCGCAGAGCTCAGACACCCTCAGGCCGTGGCGGAACCCGATCAGGATCATGGTCGCGTCGCGCTGGCCATGGCGATTGCCCTTGGCCGCCTTCATCAGGCGGTCGACCTCTAGCTCGGTGAGATGCTCGCGATCACGCCCCATGTCTCGGTTGCTGCGGCGCCTAAGCGTAACTGTCCGTAATTCTGCGTCTGGCGACACCAGCAGGAGGTCTGACTTCGCCATGGTTTTGGCCCCTGCCTCAAGTGGACTGGGCGTAATCTTGGTAGTTTACGGACAGTCGGCAAGAGCTTTGGTCTACTGTGAGTCAGAATGCCGCAACACGTCTAAGCCCGTTGCGGCGGCCAACGCTTCAGAGTTCTGATGCCTTGAGGGACAAGGTAACGCCCCGCGGTCGACACTTCGTCTCGCTGTTACTGGCCCTCTTGCTCATTAGACCAGTCAGGCACGATTTGCGCCCCGTGAGAATCACTCTAAGTCGAATTCGTTTTGTAGATGAGTGATCAATCTGAACGCGCGCTCCGGGGCAACGCGCGGACCGGACATCGTGAAAACAGCAATCCAGTTGGGATGAGGCGGCGCTACCGGATGGCGCTCAGTGATTGTCACGCCGAGAATATCGGTCCACTTGGGATGCCGACGAACTTCGAGCATGATCGCTTCTTGCAGTTCAAGGGCCTTCCTTCGTGCTTTAGCCATGTCAGGCTCCGAGCGAGGGTCAGTTCTACGACATCGCTTACACGAGGCCGCGGAGCGTGTAAGATCGACGAGCCTAGCCATCGGGTCAGATGATATTGATGCTCGGGGTCGCTCCCCAATGTGCCGTCAAAGGATCTGGCGATCGTTAGGCGGAGAAGCCGGGGGTCGCTCCCTCGGCTTCATCTCGTTCAGACCCCAAAGTCGAAGCCCAAACGGTAAGCCGCATCTCGCGCGTGCATGAGGGGCATTTGTAGATCCGGATGATTGCATCGCCTTTTTCCGGAATTGGGTCGTGGCTTGCGATGCGCATGTCGTCACCGCAATGACATGCGGGTAACTCAGTAGAGCCGGGCACTAACAAACGCTCGATTGCAGACACGATATACCTCAGCCGCCAACTGAAGTGCATCGCAGCAATTATTGCAGCGCAGCGCAAGAGAAAAGCGTCCCCTTACCCAAAAGAGCTATCCAGGCGACTGGTTAGCAGCGTGAACAGTGCTTAGGATAACGCACTGACGGGGGACACTTGAGACATTCACCCCATGAGACTGATTGGAAGCTTTATCGAACGCCTGCGACGATGGCTCGCGCGCTACAAGACGGAGCTGGCCCAGGCTGAAGCAAGTAACCAGCAGCGGCCATTGCTCGCCGAAATAGAGTGGAATGGCGCAATGATCGGCGACTTAAGGCGTCGTTCTCTAGACGCCTAGTAGTACCGATGGCCAAGGAAGAAGACGATCCCACGACGAGCGAAGGCCGTTTTGGAAGGCACATCGCTTTTAGGAGCAGCACCTGGTCGTCGTTGATTGTTATAGTGATAATAGCGCTTATCGTCGGGGCAGTCTTTTATTTGTCGCGATGATCCTGGTACCGATCAGATGACCAACCTTCCCGGGCGAGGTCGCCAGCGGTTTAAGACACGCCGTTTTATTTTCAGCGGTGAAATCGTCACTGGCACGGAATCTCTGGGAGATCGGTGCGGCCCGGCCGCGACTAAAAATTAAAGGCGTCCGTCTACTGCTTGGGCGCCGAGCGCCGTTTCGCACGCCTCTGCTCTGTCCTCAATTGCTCAAGCAGGGCCACCGTATCGACCGACGCCACGTCAATCTTACGGACCTCAGAAGCCGGGCCCTGCGTGCCAATCCGATATCGCGCTGTTTGGTGCGCCCATTCTTTCTCGTTCACTGGCGATTCCTATCCGGAGATAAAGAAAAAGCCCCTACTTTCGAAGCCAGGGCCCTTTCTGATCGCGCCTCCAGTTGCGTTTGCCGCGGGGGAGGCATTGTAGTGACTACGCGCGGAAAGGGCGAAGGTTCCAGGAATTTTCGCTTAAGTTGTGTCGTGCACTCACATTCGACCGATAAAGTCGAGCATCCGGCCGCACTCCGGCCGGTCACTGACAGCCCCCGACCAGCATGCCGCCGAGGCGAAGCCCGCCCTCTCCCTCAGCGCAACGCTTTACGAAAAGGACACTGGCAACAAGTGACAGCGCCACCACCGCGGCGGCAATCGCCACGGCAACGCCAACCCCTCGGCTGGGCATCAGGTGCCCCGATGACGGTTGGCCAATGCGGGAAAAAGTCTTTTAGGTTCTATCTCAACATTTGACGAGGTTAGCCAGCCCAAAACTTTGAGACTGCTAGCTTCTAATAGCCCGGCCCGGGGAGCCAACGCCTGTTCTCTTCTGTTCACCACAGCCTACAGCCGTCGGAAAAATCGTTGCGCGATCAAGGCTTTCGCCTGATGGGGGTCCGTGGCTGTCCATGGCGGTTCGTGAGCAGCCAGAAATTTTGTTGGTAGATTTGTTGGTATCCCGACGCCGCAACGAAAGGAGGCTCCCCATGAACTCCTAACCAAGGAGCCACCTATGGCAGTGAACGACACGGCCATCCGCAGCCTCAAACCCCGGCAGACACCATACAAGAAGGGCGGCGGCGAGGGACTTTACCTGCTGGTTACGCAGGGAGGGTGCAAACTCTGGGAGTTGGCGTACCCGGTTCGCCGGCAAGAAAAGACCATCGCGCTCGGTCAGTATCCAGCGGTTGCGCCGGCGATGGCCCGCGAAGCCAAACTCGAAGCAGAACGCGTCCTCGCTCAAGGCGTCGGTCCGTCCGAAAAGCGTAAAGCCGACAAGCGCGCTGCAGTTCGCATAATCCGTCGTTACCGCTTGGCTGGACGGCAGGCGTTGGCGTTGAATACCTTTTTAGCAACGCGGTCAGTGCCAAGGTTGAGTATCTCTACGTGGATCTAACAAAAGTCACGTGCCCCGCGACTAGCCTTTTGCAGCATTGACAACAGTATTATCAATGACGGCACGGCGTCTTTCACCGAAAGCCTGATGCGCGTCGGCGTGAATTATAAATTCAGCTGGTGAAATTCTTCAGACGCGCGGCTGCCGAAAACTCGTTCAGTCCGGACCGCTGGTAATACCCCCAATACCTAGGCAGCCCAATTGAACGGGCACGCCGACCGACCACGTAGCATCGTCAGTCTGCCCGTCGGATCGTGGGACGTGCCGCGCTGGCTCGGTCGCTTGCGCCCGTCACGCCGCGGCTGGCGTTCTCCCAGTCAGTACGTCTCGGCAATAAAGTTGCGACCGCGCAAACTCGCTTGGTCGTCGTAACATCCCTTATTCGAGCGTTTCGGCAGTTTCACTTTCGACTGCCTCACTTTCTTGTAGGGAATTAGGCCAAGCATCGCCGCGATGCAGTTCAATCGGGCACGTTTTTTATCATCCGACCTTACAATACGCCACGGCGCATCGTCAGTGTCGGTCGCCTTTAACATGCTGTCGCGGGCATGGGAGTAATCGTACCAGAGCCGAAACAATTCCAGATCCATCGGGCTCAACTTCCATTGGCGAAGCGGATCGTTGATACGTGCGACAAATCGCTGCTCTTGTTGTTCCTTGCCAACTTCGAGCCAAAATTTTATCAGAATAATGCCGGCATCCAGGATGTATCTTTCGATCTCTGGGCAAAGCTTCAGAAAGCGCTCTACTTCCTGCGGCTTGACGAAGCCCATCACATTCTCTACCCCGGCGCGGTTGTACCAACTTCGGTCGAAGATCACGATTTCACCCGCCGCCGGAAAATGCGCGATGTAACGCTGAAGAAACATTTGCGTTTTTTCCCGGTCGGACGGCGCCGGCAACGCCACAACTCTGAAGACACGCGGGCTCACTCGTTCGGTAATGGCCTTGATGGTGCCGCCCTTCCCGGCAGCATCGCGTCCTTCGAAGACGACGATTATCCGGCTCCCTTCCGCCTTCACCCATTCCTGCAGATGGCAAAGCTCGACTTGAAGCTTGCGCAACTCCTTCTCGTAGTCCTTTCGTTTCATTTTGCCGTTGTCTGGTGCAGTTTGATCCTTTGCCATCCACTCAACTCCCGAAGATGACACGTCGAAAACGGCTCATCGCGACCGCAAAGTAAACTGAGCCAATAATGAGCATTGCTAAGAGAGGCCGCCAGACCAGCGTGATATCGGCGTCACGGAAAAGCACAGCTTGGGCAAACGAGACGAAATGCGGTGTCGGACTGATTGTCCGCATCACATACTGGAGCCAGACCGGCATGCTTTCCATGGGCGTGCTGCTGCCTGAAAGCAGTTGCGTCACGATCAGAACAGGCATGGCCAAAAGGCCGAATTGGCCCATCGTTGTAGAGAGTGTACCGAGCAAAATGCCCAGCGCGGCGACTACGAGCGCATAGAGCGCCGCTCCTATTAGGAACAACAAAAGTGAGCCGGCAATGGGAGCGCCGATCCACCAATGGACGACAAATTGCAGCGAAAACATAGCCGCGATAAGAATGACAAGTCCGTTGGCGAACATCTTCGCCAGCATGATTTCTGCAGGCACAACCGGCATGACCAGTAAGTGCTCGACGGTACCCTGCTCACGTTCGCGTATCAGCGCAGCGCCGGTCAGAATCACAGTGAGCAAGGTGATCTGATTGACGACCTGAGTCATCGCTGAGAACCATGCCGTTTTCAAATTCGGATTAAAGTCCGCGCGCACAACGAGGTTGATCGGCGAGCCGCCCGGAATGCCGCGGGCGTTGAGGAAGTTTTGTACTTCGTTTGAAATGGCACTCTTCAAATAGTTTGCGCCGTTGCCAGCCTGAGCCACAGCCGTCGCGTCGACGTTGATTTGCACTTCGGTCTTACGCTGCGCGAGGATATCGGCTTGAAAGTTGGTAGGAATCTCGACGACGAACAGCAGTTCGCCCTTGTCCATCTTCGCATCGATGTCGGTCGCTCTGATCTGTACCGCCGGTTGAAAAGTCGGGCGGACCAAACTCTCGGCAATTTGCCGCGAGAGCTCCGAGCCATCCTCGTCGGCAACACCAACCGAGAGGTTGGTTGCCTCGGTGACCGCGCCGGTAGCGACCGTATTGACGGAAACCGTGAATGCATAGGCGACGAGAATGAGCATGGTCGGATCGGACCGGATGCTTCGCAGCTCCTTGATCACCAAACGGAAGACGTTGGCGATATGATCGCGCGGCGTCATCGCCCGCGCTTCCGCCAACCTTGGAACCGGCTGGGTGCTGGATCCCGGCATTGTCACGCCTCCTGTTTACGTAGGAATAGGAGCGACAAGATCAGGTAAGCCACGGCAATGATGACGATCGCGACGATGTTGAACCAAAGGTCGGAGATCCCGAGCGCCTTTGCGAACACCCCGACGGTAATCGGCTGGTACCAGGCGGAGGGAAATGTCAGGCCGAGAATTTTTGCCGTGCCAGATAACGATGAAACGGGGGCGAATAGTCCGGAGAAATTCACGGCGGGAACGATCGACAGGATCGCGGTGGCGAAGACCGCCGCTACCTGGGTGCGGGTGAAAGACGAAATCACCTGACCGAAGCCGGTGGTCGAGATCACATAGACAATCGTGCCGATCAGCAGCGTAAGAAACTGACCTTTGAGGGGAACATCAAAAACGAATATCGCCATCAACATCAGAAAAACGAAATTCACCATGGCGACAGCGACGTAAGGTACCTGCTTGCCGAGCAAAAACTCGATCTTGGTGATCGGTGTCGAGCGGAAATTGGCAATGGAACCGGTTTCCTTCTCGCGCACGACAGCTATCGCCGACATGATGGCCGGGATCAGGCACAACATGAGCATGAACACGCTCGGCACCATGGCGTTGACGCTGAGGAAGGCTTGGTTGTAGCGAAAGCGTGTCTGAATATCTCCGTCATTCCATGCGTTCGGGCTCCCGGCCTTGTGGG
The DNA here is from genome assembly GCA_963818155.1 of uncultured Alphaproteobacteria bacterium. Taxonomy (GTDB): domain Bacteria; phylum Pseudomonadota; class Alphaproteobacteria; order Rhizobiales; family Xanthobacteraceae; genus BOG-931. The sequence continues at coordinate 538,132 of CAWFRC010000006.1, read as the reverse complement.
CTTGACGCTCGAGCTCGTCGCCCTGCGTCCTGACCACACTGGTGACGTAGTTTCTTGCGGTTTCGCCGCGGAAAGTCATGGCGCCATCGACCGAAGCGTCGACTTCCGGTTTCGCCCCCCGGAGCAAGTCACGGCCGAAACCCGCGGGAATCTCAACGACGATCTGGGTATTACCGCTGCGCAGACGCCGCTCTGCCTCGGCGGCCGACTTGATCGGCGGCTGCACGGAGAAATAACGCGAGCCCGAAAATCCGTCGAGCAATTGCCGGCTTTGTGGCGTGTTATCTTGATCGAACGCCGCCATTTGCAGATTTTCGATGTCAAAGGAAATGCCATAGCCGAAGGCGAGCATCAGAATGATGGGACCAAAGACCGCGAAGGCGAGCCGGATCGGATCACGTAGCAATTCAACTGTTTCGCGCCGGGCGTAGGCCCACAAGCGCCCGACATCAAAGCGTCTTGGCCGCTTGATCACATCCGCTTCGCTAGACGCCGCATCCGGCGGCGGAGCTTCGACCTTCTTCGTACGGTCGATGCCGGCAGCGTCGGCGAGGTAGCCGACAAAAGTGTCCTCTAGCGAAGCGCTGCCACGCTCTTTGACCAGATCCATTGGCGCGCCGACGGCCAGCACTTTGCCGGCATGCATGAGTGAGATTCGGTCGCAGCGCTCCGCCTCGTTCATGAAATGGGTGGAAAGAAAGATTGTCACCCCGTCGTCGCGCGAGAGATCGATCATCGAGCGCCAGAATGCATCTCGAGCGATCGGGTCGACACCCGAGGTCGGCTCATCGAGAATGAGAATGGCCGGCTCGTGCAGCACTGCCACGGCAAGTTGCAGCCTTTGCTTAATGCCGAGTGGGAGACTTTCGGGCTTGGCGTTGGCGACCTGTTCCAGATCGTAGCGATTTAGTAGATCTTTGATCCGGCCTGCGACTTTGCCGGATGGCAAATGGTAGAGCCGCGCGTGCAGCTCGAGGTTCTGCAGAACCGTGAGCTCGCCGTAGAGCGAGAAAGCCTGAGTCATATAACCTACGTTGCGACGCATCTCCATGTCGTTCGAGCCCATTGGCCGGCCGAACAGCTTTGCCCAGCCTTCGGTTGCCGGCAGGAAGCCGGTCAGCATCTTCATGGTGGTCGACTTGCCGCAGCCGTTGGAGCCGAGGAAGCCAAAGATTTCGCCGGGCGCGATGCGGAAATTCACGTGATCGACCGCAACGAAATCGCCAAAGCGCCGGGTCAGTCCCTCGGCCTCAATGGCGGGCACTTCGTCCACCGCGGCGACACGCGGACGCACGATTACTTTCTGATGGAGCGCGCGCTTTTGCTCCGGCAGCAGCGCAATAAAGGCTTCTTCGAGTGTCGGCTCCTGCGCCTTATCGAGCATTTCCTGCAGCGTGCCACTGGCAATGACTTTGCCGTCGTCCATGGCCATCAGCCAATCGAACCGCTGCGCTTCATCCATATAAGCTGTCGCGACCATCACGCTCATTTGCGGCCGGCGGGCGCGGATTGTGTTGATCAAATCCCAGAATTGGCCACGCGAAAGCGGGTCGACGCCAGTCGTCGGCTCATCCAGAATGAGCAGGTCCGGATCGTTGATCAGCGCGCAGCACAGACTGAGCTTCTGCTTCATGCCACCGGACAGCTTGCCGGCCGGGCGAGCCTCGAACGGATCGAGCGCCGTGGCTGTCAAGAGCTCGGTGATCTTGGCGCGGCGTTCGGTCGCCGACTGTCCGAACAAACGGCCGAAGAAATCGATGTTTTCAAACACGCTCAGCGTGGGATAAAGATTGCGGCCGAGTCCCTGCGGCATGTAGGCGACGCGCGCGCGCAAGCTCTTAAGCCGGGCGGCGCTTTTCAGATCGCCATCGAAGACCATGACGGTACCGGCTTGGATCGTACGCACGCCAGAAACGAGCGCCAGCAAGGTGGATTTGCCGACGCCGTCCGGGCCGATCACGCCAACCATCTTGCGGGCCGGGATGTCGATGCTCACGTTATCGAGGGCAACCCTCGTTCCGTAACGGTGCGAAACTCCTTCAAGCCGAGCGACAATTGCGGCCGTCATTGCGGCAGCTTGACTTGCAGATCGTCCGGCCAGGGCGCAGCAGGGTTGGTACGCACGATCCCCAGGCCGCGCACGCCCGTTTTCACGCGGCTGCTATATTGCTTGAGAACTGCGGCATCCAATTGGAGCTTGGCGCGGAACATCAGCTTCTCGCGTTCTTCCGCAGTTTCTACGGTTTTGGGCGTGAATTGCGCGTCGGCGGCGACGAAGCTGACTTTGGCGGGAACGACCCATTGGGGCGCGGGATCCAGGATGATGCGGGCTTCGCCACCGATCTCGAGTTTACCCGCGGTCGCCGCCGGCAAGAAGATCGTCATGTAAACGTCCTGCAGGTCAAGGATGGTCAGGACCTTGCCGCCGGCGGCTATCACTTCGCCATTGCGCGCGAGTTGATATTGGACTCGTCCCGTTCGCGGCGAGATGAGCACAAGATCTTTCAATATCGACTCAATGCGCTCCACTTCGGCCTGCGCGCTTTTGATGGCTGCCTCTGCCTGGTCGCGCTGCGCAATTGCCCCCGTGACGTTCGCTTCAGTGCCTTCGTAGTTGCGTTGGCGCTGGTCGTATGTCTGTTGCGTGATGACTTGCTTGCCAATAAGCTCCTTTCCACGCTCGAAGTCGGATTTAGCGGCGGCCAGAACGGCTTTACGTTGCGTAATTAGCGACTCCGCCTCGGCCAGCGCCTGTTCGGCTTTGTCGACATTGGATTGCGCCGCGCGCAGCTGGGCTTCGTATTCCGGCGAGGCGACCCGGCCGACAACCTGTCCGGCTTTGACTTCGCTGCCTTCTTCGACGGTAATATCGACAAGGCGGCCGGGATATTTGGCCGCAACATCGACCTGTATGGCTTCGATACGGCCGTTGGTCTTGACGATGCCCTCAGGCATCGAGGTCCCAGTGATGCGATCGAGCAAGCTACGCGCCCGCTCGCGAAGATTCTTGGCTTCCGCCGTCGGGGCAACGAACGTGCCGACCGCTGAATGCTGATGAGAGGACGGCACCGGTGGGCTGCCGCCGACAAAAGCGAGCACAAATAGCGTCGCGGCGAGGTGGCGCATGTGCATTGCAAACGTCCTCCCTCAAGGTGTTATTTGATCAGCCGAAACATTCCCTTCCTGACGTCGCAATTTCATCACTGACCAAAACGTCATGGTCCAAGAGCATACTCCTGAGGGCAGACAATTCAAATACGAGAACCGTCAGCGGCGTGTAATTCCCGCACGACGACAAGATCCTTGCGCATCACACTCTAGCAGCCGAGACAATTTTTACGCCTCGCCGCGCTGCAGCATAGAGCACAGCCACAGCGCACGACGCCATGCGGCTTCGCACTGAGTTGGCGCGGGACGTCAGTACAATCGGCACACGCGCACCGAGAACGAGACCAGCCGAATCCGCCTTGGCGAGGTAGATGAGATTTTTCGCCAGCATGTTGCCAGCTTCGAGGTCGGGCACGATGAGAATTTGCGCACGCCCGGCGACCGCGGATTGTATGCCCTTTATCCGCGCCGCCTGCAGATCGATCGCATTGTCAAACGCGAGCGGCCCATCGAGAGTCCCACCCGTAATCTGACCACGGTCGGCCATCTTGCAGAGCGCCGCGGCGTCAATCGTCCCCGGAATCTTCGAGGTGACCGTCTCGACCGCGGAGAGGATTGCGACGCGCGGCTCACCCAAGCCTATTCCCGCGAACAGATCGATCGCATTCTGGACGATGTCGCGCTTGGCATCGAGGTCGGGAAAGATGTTGACTGCCGCGTCCGTGAGAAACAACGTTTCCGGGTAGGTCGGCACGTCCATAACGAACACATGACTGATGCGTCGCTCAGTTCGCAATCCAGTGCCGGAGGCGGTCACCGATGTGCGCGTGGCGGGCGAAATGGAGGCGGTATTCGAGCGCGTCGCCGATCAGTGGGGCGTGCTGGATTTCGTTGTGCATTCGATCGCATTTTCACCGAAGGAGGCGCTTCAAGGTCGGGTCGCAGATGTTGCGAGAGACGCCTTTCTGACGACGATGGACGTGTCGTGCTGGACATTTATCCGCATGGCGCATTTGGCGGAGCCACTTATGCGCAACGGTGGCACACTTTTCACGATGTCCTACTATGGCGGCCAGAAGGTCGTAGAGAATTACAACATCATGGGCGTCGCTAAGGCTGCCTTGGAGAGCGCCGTCCGTTACCTGGCCGCCGAGCTTGGGCCAAAGGGCATCCGCGTGCATGCCGTCTCACCGGGTCCGCTGGCCACCCGCGCCGCCTCCGGCATTCCGGAATTTGATGCCCTGCTGGAAAAAGCAAAAACGAAGGCACCATCGCGTTGCCTCGTCACCATCGACGACGTCGGCGCAGCTACCGCGTTTCTTGCTCACGATGCCGCGCGCTTGATCACCGGTGAAACGCTTTACATTGATGGCGGGTATCACATCATCGACTAGCCGCCTTCAGCATTGCCGGTCAGCTTTTGGATGCCTGCGGAGTCCCTTTTATCGTCAGCCGCCATCGAGACGGCAACCCGCCCGATTGAGCCGGGGCGCGCCAACTCTCGGTCACTACCGGCCGCGTTGATGGCAAGCGGCTCAAAGAAAGCAGCGGCTTCTTCGCATCCGCAACATAAATCGTTGGCGACAAACGCGCGCTGTTTGCAAAAATATGTCGCCTGCCAACGAGGTGCGCACCATCGCCGCCGGCGCCCTTTATAGAGCGTCGTTTCCTGCCCGGCAAAGCTCTGGCGATAATTTAGACGATGTAGCCCGAGATCCTCAAGGCTCTTGATCACGACAATTACGGGGTTCGCCTGCCGTTTTGGCCACATCAAAATCGCAGCGTGCGGCTTAACGAGCTATTCGGGCGCAGCCATTTCATGAAGGCGCTATCGGCAACAAAGCTGCCGCATGCTCCAATCGACGACAGTTGATTGGTTAATAGCCCGCGACGGCGTTAAGCTCTTCATTGGCAATAGGGAGGAAGCAATGACGAAGCTAACAGTGCTCTGCGTCGCGCTGACAGCTTGCGTGCTGTGCGCAACTCCGATCAAGGTGCTTTGGTCGCCGAAGGCAATGCCGTCGTTAGCGGTCGACGGCGCTGAGGCTCGAGTTGGGCGGCCGCTTACGCCCATGAGCGTTGCGGGCGTGAACAGAAGAATGCATCGGCGCGCCTACCGCCACTACTATGGCAATCCGTACGCATACTGACGTAAAGCGGGCCTACTCGGCTTGGGCCATGACGGCGTGCAGGTGACTAAGAACACGGGCCTCTGCCCGGCGGGCGGTCTGTGTGCGCATGCAAGATCAAGACGACGACGTAGGTCGAACAAAGCTTAATCGCGGTTTCGTTTTGTTGAGGCGGTGAAGATCGGTTGATACTGTCGGCGGGTATGCGAAGAGCGACCGACCGCGACCGCTCATATTTGCGTCTGGAGAGCAGGTCCGTGACAATCGATACCACGTCCCTCGTAATTTCAGGGGCATTGCTTGCCGGAGCTGTCGTTGTCCTTTTTGCAAGTCATCTACGGCGCCGGCATCGCTTCGAGCGGAAGCTGATCCAGGATTTGCTCAGAAGCTACTTCAGGGGCGAAGTCCCCTCCGATCAACTCGGCCACCGTGCACGAGAAATAGTCGGCCGACGTTTCACTGAAAGTGACGAATTCTATTCATTGGCGGCATCTGCATTTCAACGCGCCGTTGACGCCGCTCTCTTGCAGCAAACGGCAACAGAATTAGGTGAGAAAGGACTGCTGAACGCTATGGCGACCTTGAAGCGTGAATTTGGCCTAACCGATCTCTATCAGGTTGAAGGTTGGCGACCCTGGCGTGAATAGACGGCTCCGCCAGGATTCGACCCGTGCGGGCGGAATCGGAACGGCCGCGGGTGCAACCTTGAGAGGAAAGGCTGCCAATCGAAGGAGAATTGCAAATGTCCGATCTGATTCATAACGAGAAGCTTAGGCTCAGGGCTACGTTTCTTAGCAATTTGGGCATAGCCGCCTTTATCGCCTGTTTCGTGACACCGGGATTCTTTGCATTCGCCGAAACCAAGACAGAGCGCCTCATCATGGCGATCATTGGGTTAATTTTTTGCGGCGTGCTTCATGTGATCGCCACCAATAAGCTGAACGGGCTGAGAGAGCGGGATGTCAACGCTTGAACGCCGTATCTCGCCGATGATGCGAAGACTGATCCCGATGGTCGATATCAGCGCGACGGGCGTCTATAGGTTTGTGTCGCATAAATGACCTCGGCACGACGTTCGACCTGCAGCCTGAGCCCGCTTGTCTGTAATACCTTTAGCATCGGGATATTCTCGGCCAGAACCTCGGCGACGAACTCCTTGATCCCAGAATCGCGCCCGAGCAAGACGAGATGACGCATGAGAGCAGAGCCGATGCCTCGTCCCTGATATTCATCGATCACCGCAAACGCAAGTTCCGCCGTTCCCGGTCGAACGACGATGTATCGCCCGCCGCCGACTACGCATGGCCGCTCAACATCCTTAGCGATGGCGACCAAGGCAAGGTGGTTTACGAAATCGGCGTTCAGAAAAAACGCCTTCTCGGTTTCTGAGAAATACCGCTTCGCGCCAAAGAAGCGCCGATAGAGCGATTCGCCGCTAATGCGGTTCACCGCGGCTAGCATATCTTCCTGATCGGCGGCCTTTAAGGCGCGGATTTCGACGCTGCTGCCATCGCGCAACGCTTCGATCGTCGAGTACTTTGCGGCTTCGATCATATGGCAACTCGGTTTAGCGCCGGATCATCGCGAACGCATAAACCGCTCCGACGATGGCGAGCAGGACGAGCATCGTTCTGCTAAGCATGACCTGATGCGGATAGTGTCCGAACAATGGTGGAATTTCTTGAAGCCGCGCGAAGAGTTGATCCAACATACGTCGGCCTTCTTTGGCTGTCGGTGTCGCAGCATTGAGCGCCCGAGTTGTAGTTATTTGCTAACGCCCGCCGTGCTGCTCAATCAAGATAGATCAGTATGGCCTGTGACAGATTTTTGCAGCCGAAAGAGTCAGCGCTTTTGACCAAGCAGGGACACTGTGTGCCGCGCAATCATTAACTCTTCGTCGGTCGGTAGAACATATAAGGCGACCTTGCTTTGCGGCTGGGATATAAGCGCGCTTCCGTCTCGATTGGCGATTGGATCAAGTATTACGCCGAGCCAGCCAAGTTTCTCTGCGACGCGCGCGCGAATTGCCGATGAATTTTCGCCGATACCAGCGGTAAAGACAAACCCATCAAGTCCGGACAGCGCTGCGCTCAACATCCCGGCGGTCAGGCCGATACGATAAACAAAATAATCAATCGCCAGCGCTGCCGCAGGAGCGTTGCTAGCCTCAAGCTCGCGCATATCGTTACTGATTCCAGAAATTCCCTTCAGCCCGCTGTTCCGGTACAGCAGGTCTTCAATGTCAGCCGCGGTCATGCCCTTCTGGGCCATCATATAGAGCAATACGCCGGGGTCGATTTGTCCAGGACGCGTTCCCATCGGCAGGCCGTCGAGCGGTGTAAAGCCCATGGTCGTTTCGACGCTCTTTCCGTCGGCAATCGCACACATTGAAGCGCCGCTGCCGAGGTGGGCGATGATCACGCGTCCCTTGGCGACGCTCGGCGCCATTTCGGCCAGACGCCCGGCAATGTATTCGTACGACAGACCGTGAAAGCCGTATCGCTTGACGCCTTCGCTGTAAAAGCGCTCCGGAATGGCGTACCGATCAGACACGCCACCTTGAGTGCGGTGGAACGCGGTATCGAAACACGCGACCTGAACCAGCGGCGGGCGGACCGCGAAAAGAGCCTCTATCGGCGCAAGGTTGTTCGGTTGATGCAGCGGAGCAAGCACGCTGTACCGCTTTTAAGCGCGCCAATACTGTTTGGTCAACGACAACTGGCCGGTCATAGTCAGATCCGCCATGAGCGACGCGATGACCGACAGCGACGAGTTCAACCGTCTGACTCTCCCGCAACCAGCTTCCCGCTGCGACAATAGCCGCCGGAACGTCGGCGATCTCGCGTGTAGCGTATTGTCTGTCGACCAAAGCGGAGCCATCGTGCGTCACGGCGCGCAACCGTGGACGGACGCCGATCCCATCAATCTGTCCTTTGATGAACCGCTGCGGATCGCCGTCGTGCACAAGCGAGAATATCTGGAATTTCACACTTGATGAACCGGCATTGACCACAAGAATCGCATGCATAAGCCATCCCGTCGCAACGTTCCGCCGTTTCGCTGGCACCGGATGCCCACAGAGCGGACAGCATGAAGAGAAGCGACGCGTGTACTGATCTACCGACGCGACAATCGCTTCCGGCCCCTCATATGGCGCCGTAACGTTACGGCAAAGGATCGGTAATCCCAGCTGAGCTTGTGACCGTGTTTGCTAACTCACGGTCACGACAGGGCGCTGCTTAGTACGGCCGGCACCATGCGATCGAGCAACCAGTTCCGCCTCCGCGGCGTATCATCACTTTTGGGACGGCGGGAGCGCCATGTTTATGTTGTGCATCATCATGGAATATTGGCCGTCGTGGTATCGAGATACAGAAAGCCAATGACCGCCGACGGCGACATCCTTGCCGCCTTGGTTCATCTCGACGGTCCAGGCGCCCATGGCGTAGATCAGATCGCCGACCCGGTGCGACTGATCGACCGTGATGGATGTGACCCTACTGAAGACGCTAGCAGCCATGTCTTTCTTCAGCCCATCCTCGATCGCCGCCCGGCCGGTGGCCGTCCATCCTGGCGACGACACCACCGCGTCGGCGCTATACAGTTCGGCGACCGTCGCGGCATCTTTTTTATTATACGCATCCATCCATTCGGTTGCGGCCTTCAAGATGTCCGCCTGGGTATCGACGGTTTGAGAGTATGCGACCGGCGCCGTGGTGAGAGCCACCGCAAGTGCGATTGCAAATAACGCTTTCATCGCTTTCCCTCCTTGATTTGTTGTTGTCGTCCCTTTTAGGGGTATGATTTTCGTCAATCAAGCTACACCGGCAAAGCAGACTAGCGAATAATACCGTCGGAGAACGGCCTTCTTCACAGATTGAACTGCGCTGACAAGAACTTGTTTTTATAGTCCGTCCATGACGAGGCGGTGAAGGTGACACTTTGTGCTGCTGAACAGCGTTGCCGGCGGCGCAATTAAGGCGACCCTCGAAACTGATCGTGCCGAGCGTTGCATAGCCATTTGCGATGCCAATGCCGAATTCGATGTCGTGACCAGACCCGCCTAGCTTACTCAGACAGGCAAACTGCGGCTAAAACCTCCGTTCGGAACAGACCGTTGATTGGGGCACGGCCAATCGTTCTTCCCTCACCCTTGTCAAGACAAAAACATCCAATATCTCCCTTTTGGAAGGCGAGATCCATTTCCAATAAGGTTTAGTCGCAGGGTCAATTTTGCTCCGATCACAGCCTTTGGTGCGCCTTAAGCCAAGAAATCGGGCACCGCCATCCAAGACTTCACTGCATCGACCGAGCAGTCGATTGCCGAGTGGCATAAGCGACCTGGAAAGATCGTGATGTGAGGGTGGCTACGAAATGCCCAAAAAAATAGAAACAATATCATAGGATCGATCATGCCGTTCGAACAAAAGGTTGTCGTTATTACCGGTGCTTCGCGCGGCATCGGTGCCAGCTTGGTCGAAGGCTTTCGCAAGATCGGCTATGGCATCGTTGCCAACTCCCGCTCGATAGATGTTGCCGGGGATCCGAATGTCCTAGTCGTCAACGGCGATATCGCCGGCCACGATGTTGCCGAGCGCGTCATTAGCGGGGCCCTCGAGCGGTTTGGACGAGTTGACACCTTGATCAACAACGCTGGTGTTTTCATCCCCAAGCAGTTCGTTGACTATTCCGAAGCCGATTTCATGACGATGTGCGCCGTTAATCTCGGAGGGTTCTTCCATATCACTCAGAAGGCGGCGAGGTCGATGCTTCAGGCGGGTTCCGGCCACATCGTCAACATTACGGCAACGATCGCTGAACAGCCCATGGCGTCACTACCGGCGGCCCTTGCCGCCCTAACCAAGGGCGGCCTTAATGCTGTCACGCGCGCTCTCGCTATCGAATACGCTAGTCGAGGCATTCGGGTGAACGCAGTCTCGCCAGGAGCGATCAGGACGCCGATGCACTCAGATGAGATGCACGAGTTCCTGGCAGGTCTACAGCCGATAGGTCGAATGGGCGAGACGCAAGAGATCCTCGAGGCCGTCCTATATCTTGAAAAAGCACCATTCGTCACCGGGGAGATTTTGCACGTCGATGGCGGGTGGTCAGCGGGCCGCGGATGAGGAGTTGTTGTCAAGTGGCCGGACCGCCGTCTGATTGACCTTTTTAACATTAAGCGACCACCTATGCTGGCGCCAATGGCGGGGTTAGGCACCCTCGAGCTTGCAGCTGCAGTCTGCGAAGCCGGTGGCTTATGTTCTATCGGTTGCGCAGCAATGGAACCACGGGTCGTCGCGAAAGCAATTCATGAATTGCGCGCATTGACGAACAAATCGATCAACTTGGCTTTCAAAATCCTGATCGATGTCTCTTGGGGACGCGAACGCTGTGACGATTGAAATCTCATGCACCAGTCGCGGTAACGCCGGGTCGTGTTGGTAGATCTGTTGGTATCGTCCCTCGCCTGGTACGTGTCGCGCTTTGCATCGCGAATGATTACGCAAGCGCGACGTGCCGGCTGATCTCAAGACACCCTCACGGCGCCGACGACCAAACCGCGCCCCGGTCCAACGGACCGTCGCCCGACAATGCAAGAGGATCGGCGGCGGCTTCGACAGGACGTCTTAGAAATAAAGCCGGCCCCGGCGGGGCGCCTCAATCGGAGATCGAACGCCATGTCTTACGCTATATCGACCTTGTTGCTGCGTAACCTCGACGACGTTTTCGGAGAGAGCGATCCGGTGCGTCGGCGCAAAGCGATCGATGAGATTTTCCACGAAGACGCCTCATTTCATGAGCCCAACGGCAGTTACCGTGGTCACGACGAGATTCATCGCATCGTTGGTGTGATCAAAGCTACCCATCCTGACTTCAAATATCAGCCACTTGCACCGCCTGAGGTGATGGGCGATGGGGGCCGTGTTCGTTGGGTGCCCGGCAGACCTGGCGAGCGGCCAGCTTACGTGGAACCGATTTCATCGTCGCGCGGGACGGCAAGATTGTCGCCCTTTATCTCTTCTTCGATCAGCTGACGTGATCGGCGCCCTGATGGAGGGCAAGCCGTAGTTCGGAATAAGCCTTCACAAGAGCCTCAAGCGTGAAGTTGCGGTTACGGCCACTCGGATTTGGAAGGACCCACGCCATCGTTGAAGCATATCCGGATGGCAGGGGACCCCAAGGGACATCGGACATCCCGACCAAGGCTGAGATGGCCCGTTTTCCGAGAAAGGCGATCGAGCGGGGCGCGTAGCGGCGCATCTTCAACTCAAACCCCTGCCCGGCCTTTCTGAATTCTTCCGGCGAGACCTCGTCCGCGCTCTTGGTTGGCCGGCGAACCACAGCGGTGATGCCGCAGCGATATTCGATGAGGCGGCGCTCGTCTTGGGGCCGGAGGCGCACATCGGTGAAGCCCGCGAGATTCAGCACCAGCCAGAAGCGGTTATTGGCGTTCGAGAAATTGTGGCCGGCAGCAGCCGCGGTCGAAGCCGGATTGACGCCGCAGAAAACGACATCGAGGCCCTTCGCAAGAATATCGGGGTCGTAACGCGTCAAACAATCCTCCGGCGGGCCTTCAATCCGAACCTTTCCAGACCTGATACATCCGCCGGCAGCCGGTTACCGTAGATATGTGGCCGGCCTATCGCGTGGCTACTTTGATACCAGTCGAGCGAAGCCAAATAGCCAGCCTGTGCGGCCCACGATAGCACACGTCGGCCTCACGGAGCCGTGACCGTCATTACGCAAGTGTAATTGGAGTACCCCAGCAACTCCGCTTATCGTTTATTTGTTAGGTCAAGCCGAGCGCGCATCCCCCCGACACCCCCGAGCGTTCGGCTTGAAGCGATCGTCAGCGCATCTCCCGTCCCCCGATGAGATATTCGCGCGATCCGCCTACCTGACGTGAGCAGGCTCGCTCAGGAACCCCGGGCCCCGACAGGCCCGGGGTTCTGCACTTCGGCTCAAGCCGAAGGTGCCTCCAGCACTTCCGGCCCGTTCGCATCGCAGATCAACGACGCATCCTTGGCTTCAGAAATTGCGCCGTTCCTACCGCAGTTGGTCTCTGCAAGCTAAAAGGGATCCGCACGCTACGGTCGCTATGCCGCCTTAATAATGGCGCCGCCGGCTTGGTTGTCGACGATCAATGGTGTTTCGAACCAGCTAATCTCGGGCTCCGCGCCGTAAAGCCGCTTCACGCGCGCCTTCCATTCGGTCGTGTAAACGGCCACCGCATCGGCCCGCGTCTCCCAAACATAGACGCCTCCCACGTACCGGCCATCCTCACTGCGCAAATAATACTTTCGCAAAAGCCCGCGGAGGCCCTTGTAGATCGGCGCGGTTGATTCGAACGCTCGCAAGGCTTCTTCAGAACTGATAGGCTTCGACAACAAGATTTTCACGACCGCTGTGATCATGGTATCCTCCCCAATGATCGTTTGCGTGTCTCAGACCGCGGATCAAGTAGCTGAGATTTCTGGTTTTGACGCCAGCCACTGTTTACAGCCTCGAGCATACTGGGAAGGCTGGCCAAAGACGAGACTCGTCCCGAGCAGAAGCCAGCCGGAGATCTATTCGCAATCCTCTTCGCTTGTTGGCGCGCGTCGCCCGGCCGCGCCGGTCCAGCGTTTGACAACACCGGCATCAATACCGAACAAATCCAGCAATCGGCCCACGGTCTGATTTACGATGTCATCGACACTACGCGGGCGGTTGTAAAATGCAGGTACGATTGGCGCCACGATAGCGCCCATTTCGGCAAGTTGGGTCATCGTACGCAAATGACCGACGTGCAGCGGCGTTTCGCGCACCGCGAGCACCAGCTTGCGACGCTCCTTAAGAACGACATCGGCCGCGCGTGTCAGCAGCGAGCTCGTCACCCCGGTGGCAATTTCACTCATGGTGCGCACCGAACAGGGTAAGATCAGCATTCCCATCGTTGGGAACGAGCCTGACGAGATCGACGCCCCGATGTTGCTGACCTGATGGTGTTTCGACGCCAATGCGCGCAGAGCCGAAGGATTGAAATCGGTCTCATATGCGAGCGTCATCTCTGCCGATTTGCTGATCACCAGATGGGTTTCCACCGCCGAGTTTTGCAAAATCTGAAGCGCGCGTACGCCGTAGATGACGCCCGAAGCGCCCGAGATGCCGATGATGAGCCGGCGCGGGGAACCTCCTTCGGCCGATCCGGGATTGATGTGGTCCGGAGGATTCATCGGCGACCCCGCCCAATCGCCGAGATGTCGTTGTTCAGCATTCTCGGTTTCATAAGGAGCGATACCGATCCTGTCACTTCACAATCTCGAGGACGTCGTGTCGTGCATGCTCTTCATAGCCAAGACGCGATGAAAGAACTTTCGCCGTTTCCTTGAGCCGTTGCGCGATCGGCTCGTTCCATTTCGAGTCGAAATAGGCACGAAGTCTGACTCAGCGCAACGCAATCATTGTCCGGACGCAGTTTCCTTGATTGCAAAGCCTGCCATCTTTGCATAGCCCTTGCTGATCGCGGTCAGTTCATCCTGGCTGATCACGTCCTCAAGTTTTTCAAACCCGTTCGGCGCACGTTCCGATACGACGTCGACGACCCGCTCGGGCCCGCCCAGGCGATTGGATCGGACGAGCCCCGACGTAATCGGTATGCGCTCCAGCTCGTACGCGCGGATGGCTTCGATCGGTTCGTGCAGCTCGAGGAGATGGCCCAGCCGCTTGCCATCGATGATGGATTGCGCCGCGCCATTGGAGCCGACCGGATACATCGGATGCGCCGCATCGCCGAGCAGCGTGACCCGGCCGGTGCCCCAAGCGGTCAACGGCTCGCGGTCGCACATGGGATATTCGAAAAACTCCGGTGTGGCCTCGATCAAATCCAGCACGTTGAGATCAGGAAGCTTGAAGTTTTTCGCAAACGGATAAGCCCGTTCCATCGTACCGCGGCGCGACCAGCTTTCGCGCTCGGGCGGTGGGCTGATGCCCTTGGAGACTTCGCCGCAGAGAACCCAATTTGTCAGCATCGTGCCGGGCTTGGAGCCCTTCGCGATCGGATAGTAGAGGATCTTTTCCTTCATATCGCCGGAGACGATCATGGTGTCGCCGCCGTCGAAGACTGGCCAATCGACGGTGCCGCGCCACATCATGGTGCCGTTCCAGAGCATGCCGCCGTCGCTCGGATGAAGCTGCCCGCGGACCATGGAATGGATGCCATCGGCGCCAACAAGAACGTCGCCCACGGCCTCGACCACGCTGCCGTCGCTGCGACGAAAGCGTGCGATCACCTCGCTCGCGTTCTGGGTGAAGCTGACAAATCCATGTCCCTCCCGAACGGCATCGGCACCGGCGCGCTGGCGCACGGCCGCGAGCATGATGCCGTGCAGCGTGCCGCGATGAATTGAGTACTGCGAAAGCTCGTGACCGGCGTAACGGCCGCGCAATTCGGAAATGATGTGCTGGCCGAACTTATTGACGTAGCGCAGGTCCCGCGTCTTGACGCTGGCGGCTTCGATGGCATCGATAATATCGAACGCGGCCAGTTCGCCGACCGCATGAGGCAGAAGGTTGATGCCCACACCCAGCGGCTTTAACTCCTGGGCGATATCGAAGGCGACGAAGTCGATGCCGCGCCGCTGCAACGCGAGCGCAAGTGCGAGACCCCCGAGGCCGGCGCCGGCGATCAAAACCTTCATGGGCATGCTCCTGACACGTACCGATCTACGATAAGCTTAAAGCAGTCACTGCCGCGATGCGTTGGCGGTTTGACACCGCAAAGCCACGTCTGCGTCTGACGCGAACTGCGGGCTGTGAGCTGATCGTCGTCAGAGCCCAAGATACGCCTCGCGTATCGAGTCCATCTTCAGCAGTTCGTCGGCGGCGCCTTCGGCATTGATCTGGCCGTCCTCAAGGACGTAACCGTAGTCGGCCATTTGCAGCGCGGCGTAGATGTTCTGCTCGACAATGCAGATCGTAACGCCTTCGTTGCGAACGTCACCAAGCTTTTCGAACAGCTCGTCTGCCATCGCCGGTGCCAATCCAAGGCTCGGCTCGTCCAACAGCAGCAATCGCGGTTTCGACATCAGACCGCGCGCCAGCGCCAGCATCTGCTGTTCGCCACCGGACAAGGACCCTGCCCTGACATGGCGGCGCTCCCGCAATCGCGGGAATAGAACGTACATGTGATCGGCGCGCGCTTTCCAATTGTCGCGCGCATGATGCGAGAAGGCCCCGACGCGAAGCGTCTCATCGACGGTGAAGTCAGGGAAGACAAGCCGCCCCTCCGGCACGAGCGTCAATCCCTTGTCGACGCGGACGTGTGCGGGAAGCGCGGTGACGTCGGCGCCCGCAAACGTGATGGAACCCTGCTGCGGTGGCAGAAGCCCGGTGAGCGTCCGCATCAGCGTGGTCTTGCCGGCGCCGTTGCTGCCGATGACGGCGGTAATCGCCCCCTGCCCGACCTGGATGCTGACGTCCTTGAGGACGCGCACTTCGCCGTAGCCGGCGTGGAGACCACGGGCCTCAAGGATGCTCGGCACCGCGCTTCTCTCCGAGATAGGCCTTGATGACGCGGGGGTCGTTGGCGACTTCCGCGGGTATTCCTTCCATAACCTTCGATCCGTCGTGCAGTACGATGATCCGCTCGCTCAATTGCATGAGCGCTTTCATCACATGTTCGATGACAATGATGCTAAGCGACCGGCTTTTGCGCAATTGGCGCAGCAGGTCGAGCGCATCGCGTGCCTCTGTCGCATTCAACCCGGCGAGCACTTCGTCGAGCAGAAGAAGCCGGGGTTCGGTCGCCAGAGCGCGGGCTACTTCGAGGCGCTTGCGGCCGGCCAGTGTCAAAGCCGATGCCAGCACATCGGCGCGATCGGCCAAGCCGACTTCGTCCAGGATCTGCATGCTCTGCTCGCGGGCGCGAGGCTGCGATTTGGTCTGGCCGCGTCCGTAGAGCGCACCTACGGTGACGTTCTCAAGCACCGTCATATTCGCGAAGGGGCGCACGATCTGGAAGGTGCGGGCAACACCGAGCCGGCTGACCCGATGCGGGCCGAGCCCGTCGATACGGTGTTCGTCAAACCAGATCTCGCCGGTCGAGGGTGGGATGTTGCCGGCGATAATGGAGAACAACGTGGTCTTGCCGGCACCGTTCGCACCCATGAGTTCCAGGATTTCTCCGACCTGCATGTCGAAGGAAATATCGTCCAGGGCCCGGACGCCTCCGAAGCGACGCGACACGCTTTTGACTCGCAATAAGGTCAACGTCGTTTACCTGATTGGAGGGCGCTGATCTGTCCGTAGATCCCGCGCGGAATGAATAGCACGAAGAAGATCAACAACAGGCCGAGCAGGATCAGGTAGAGTTGCGGCGCGCGCGCCCACAGCAACTCCGAGAGAATGACGATGAAGGTGGCGCCGAGGACCGGCCCGGGCGCCTGATCGCTCCCGCCGACGATCGCGATCGTGACGATCGAGAATGACAGCGACGGGCTGAACAGCTCTAGCGGTTCGAAGTAGGTGGCTCGCATCACCCAGACGGCACCGACCATGCCCGGAATGAATGCTGATAATGCAAAAGCGCCGGTTTTCAGGAGTGCGACAGGCACCCCAAGGGTGGCGGCGGCAGTTTCGTCTTCGCGGATCGCGCGCAAGCCGACACCCCATCGCGAGTGCGATAGCCAGAAGGTGAGCAGCGTAGCGGCGACCGCGAGCCCGAGCAGCAGATAGTAAAGCACCTCCGGGTCGGGCGTGCCGAGCAGTAAGCGGCCGTTCGAGTCGGTAGCGGCCTCCACGGCAACGACGATGTATTTGACAAACTCGGACAAGCCGAGCGTGAGAATCACGAAATAAGGGCCACGGACACGCAATGCCGGATAGCCGATGACAACCGCCAAAATCACAGCCGCCGCGCCAGCCAGCGGCAAGATTTGCCAAATCGGCAGCTCTTGCCAGAAGACCGCCATGATGTAGGCGCCAAGGCCGTAGAAGACGGCATGGGCCAGCGAGACGTAGCCGCTCAATCCCGAGAAGCTGACCCAACTCTGCGTCAGCGCGATCAGGCTCAATAACTGCAAGAGCACGCCGAGCCAGTAAGGGCCAACGATCGAGGGCGCGAACGTAAGAAAAGCGAGCGCGATTCCGCCCAGTGCGACTTCGATCCAGGCCTTGTTGGTCATACCGCCCTACGCCCGACGAGGCCCTGTGGGCGGATCAACAAGACGAAAATGAATACGCCGTAGAGCAGAACGGAGCGATATGCAGATGAGGTGACGGCAACGCCGTATATCTCAACGAACGCAAGCAACGCAGCGCCGAAAAGACCGCCGAGCAAATTGCCCAGCCCACCGAGAATAATGACGATGAAGGCCGAGATCGTATAAGGGAAGCCGCCAAAAGGACTGATGGCTGAGGTCATTCCAATCAGCGAACCGGCCAAGCCGGCCATGGCGAAGCCGAGACAAAAGACCAGGAGGTTGATCTTGTCCGCATCGATGCCGACGAGAGACGCCGCATCGCGCTGCTGGATCAAGGCCCGAATGGCCAAGCCGAGACGGTGATACCGGAAAAACAGGATGCAGAGGACCGTCGCACCCGCGCCGACCGCAAGCACGACCAGCCGATTCAGTTCGACCCGAGCACCCAGCACTGGAACAACGGTGTCGAGATAGGGATAGCTGCGCGGATCGGCGCTAAAGGCGAGCGAAAGAACATTTTGCACGATGATCGATATGCCAAAGAAAATAAGAAGCGAGTTCGATTCCAACCGTGCCGCCAATTGCCGATTACGCAGGATGGCTTTGAAAATCGTCAGGTAGCACAGTGCGCCTAAGACAGCCGTTATGGCCATCGCCCCGATCATGGAAATGAGCGGACCGATCCCCAAGCGCACGAACGCCCAGTACGAAACGTAGCCGGCGAGCATCATGATCTCGCCGTGCGCCACGTTCAGAAGCCGCATCGTGCCGTAGATCAAATTCAGGCCCAGCGCGATCAGGGCGTAGATCGCCGACAGCACCAATGCCGCGACGAGAAACTGTGGCGAGAGCAGGATATCCATAAGACCTGTTTAGCAGACCCGGCGAATAGAAAAGGGCCGCCCGACGTTGGGCGGCCCGTTCCGTTAATTGGCCCAGGGGCCCTTCTTCTCGAATGGTGCGGTCGCTTCGGCCTTCGGCCAAACGATCTGCGCCTTGCCGTCTTGTATTTGCAGGAACATCGTTGGCGTAGAGACGTTTTGCACGCCATCGAACTTCACCGGACCGTCGATTGTGTCGAAGGTGGCGGTGGCGATTTCGTTCCGCAGCTTGGCCTTGTCGAGGCCGGCCTTGGCTACTGCCTGCGCGAGAATTTCGCAGGACATGTAGGCAAGCGGGACGTCGAGATAGTCCGGCGATTCGTTGAACTTCTGGATGTACGCGTCAAAGAACGGCTTGGCCTTCGGCCACTTGACCTGCAGAGGCGACCAATGGCCGATGGTCACGACGCCGTTGAGGTTCGTGCTGAACATCTTGGCGAAGAATTCGTGCGTGGGGCCGATCAGAACGAGCTGAAATGGCGCATCGAGATTTTGTTCACGCGCCGCCTTCATATAAAGGATCGACTGTGCCGGAAACGACAAGCTCAGAACCACGTCTGGCTTCGCCTGCTTGATCGTCGTCACGACAGAAGTCAGGTCGCGAACATCAGGCGCGAATTGTTCGCTGGCGACGACCTTGATGTCCGTGCCCTTGAGCGAGGCCTTCACGTAGCTTTCGATTTCCTGTGGAAACGGCGACTGCAGAGTTGCGAAGGCGACCGTCTTGTATCCGAGCGATTGCCACATCTTGACGAGCTCGGGACCCATCTGATCAGGCATCGCCGAGGTCGGAAACCAGATATAGCCGGGTTTCACTTTCTTCAGTTGCGAGGAGGCCGCCGTGCTTCCGACCATCGGAAATTTGTATCGCTCGAGCAAGCCGACCAAGGCGAAATGCGCGGGCGTCGCATAGGGCGAAAGCAGCAGATCGACCTTATCGTCGGTGATCAGCTTCTCGTAGATCGTCGCCTCTTTGGTGAAATCGGATTGATCATCATAAACGATGAGATCGATCGGCCGCTTGGTTCCAGCCACATCGAGGCCGCCCGCAGCGTTGGTCTGTTCGACCCACAGCTGATACGCCTTCAACGTAGGGATGGCGGCTGGCGCGAAGGGCCCGGTTTGCGCGATCGCCACGCCAATTTTTACTGGTTCCGCAGCTCGCGCCGCGAGCGGCGCCAGGAGCGCTGCTCCTATCGCCAAAATCAGTGCCGTCGTCGTGCGTCTCATCGTGGAAGTTCCCCTGGTTAACGCTGACAAAGTCGACTCCGAGAAGAGATTTCTGAAGGCATCAAGTCTTTGCCTTCGCGCGAAAGATTTGAGCAATTTGCATGCCATGCTCACACCAGCGGGCAGCGCTTGCCGGTCATCGTCGTGCACTCATCAGCTATCGGATAAGGCCGGCGCACGCACGCGATCGGCGGAAGGCATGATAGCCCCGGTCGGCGTGCTCGCTGCGGCGCGTGCGAACTGTGTCTGAATCCAGGGATTGGCCATCGCGCTGCGGACGACGAGGCTGCGCACCTCGTCGGGCAGATAAGTCACCTCTCCATACAGGCATGACCATTTCTGGCAATGGTCGACGAGGTCTCGTTCAGCCGCTTCCCAGGCGAGCAACGCATCTGGAATATCACGTTGATCGTGGGCTTTCTCCAGATGGACGGCGAGCGCGAGCCCCATCTGCATGGCCATCCCGCCGCCTTGGCCGAGATTTGGAGGTTGCGCATGCGCCGCATCGCCGAGAAGGGCCGTGCGGCCGGCCGACCATGACCGTACCTTGACCGTGCTGTAAACGCCCCAGGTGATCGGGCCTTCGATGCGATCGATCAGGTGCGCCCAGTGCGGAAACGAGTTTTTCCAGGTGGCCTTGTCGATCGGCAGGCGCTTGCCGCGCTGATCATCTTTCAGACAGGTCAGAGCGAGATAGATTTCGCTGTCGTTGATCGGCGTGATGAGAAAGCGCCGCGATCCATTCCAGTTTTCGATGTATTTGTCTTGGCCATGATGACCGAGATCGCTTTGCGTTCCGGGGATGATGACGCGATGCGCGCCCTCGGCGGTCTGGTCATGGACGAGTTCGAGCGCCAGCGCCTCGCGGACCTTCGACCAAATTCCATCAGCGCCAACAGCAAGATCGGCGGCCTCCACCGAACCATCGGCAAAGAAGAGCTCTCCGCGCGCCGTCGCACCGGTGACTTCCGCGTTGGTGCGAATTTTCACGTCACGCCGCTCCGCTGCGCCCTTAAGCGCTAGAAGCAGATCACTGCGGGGCACCGTGATCAGACGGATCGCCTCCGGCAGCACGCCGGGATCGATCACGCGGTTGTCGCGGTCTCGCTGTTCGAAGGCAAGTCCGCGAAACGGGCGTTGCAGCACGGCAGCGAGCGCACCGATCGCCTCCAGGGTGCGCAGGCCGTTCTCCCAAATATAGATTCCGGAGCCGGACGCGCGCAGCTCAGGCTGCCGTTCGTAAACGGTCACGTCCCAGCCGCGTTGTGCGAGGGCTGCCGCGGCCGTGAGACCGCCCAGGCCGCCCCCACCGATGATTGCCTTCAAGGTCGAGCCCTCTTCAAAGTCGGCGTTGCTCGATCAGACCGCATATTCCAGCGGCACATCACCGCGCTCCGCCAGCTCGATCTTGGCGCCGCGGCGGACGTAATATTCGCTCAGAAGTCCGTCGGGATCGCGCAGGAAGAAAGCACTTTTCCAGGGAAGATCGACCATCCGATCGATGGCAATGCCGTTGGCCTTCAGCTTCGCGATCGCCTCCTGCAGCTTGTCTTCGCTCTTCAATTCGAAAGCCGAATTGCCGAAACGCGCTTCATCGCTGCTAATAGCGACGAGGTTGTGCGTATATGTCGGCAGCGAGCTCGCGAAATAGATCACCTCGCGGCCATCCACCTTCTGACGTGACACCACGTCCAGCCCGCCCACCGTCGTATAGAATTTCTCCAGGGCCGCCGGCTGCTTCGACAGCAGAACGGCATGCGTCAGACGTTGAGGATGGACGAACGCACCCTCGACAAAGCGCAATTCCGGATTTTCGTCGAAACGCGAATCCGTGAATCCCTCGGCGGTAGCCGGATCCCAGTTGCTGGTGATCAGCTCCATCTCGCCGTGCAGGACCGAACGCCAATCCTTGATCGTGTCGCAATAGTATTCGTTATAGTTCCCTTCCGGATCGAAGATGTAGACACTGTGCGCGACCTGGTGATCGACGGTCATGTCGGTATCGATGCCGTCCGCTTTCAGACGCCGGAAGGCGTCCACCAGGGCCTTCTCGTTCAAAAGCTCCCACGCCAGATGGTTGAGGCCGGGCTTAAGACCGATCGTTCCCGGCAACTGCAACAGCCCGTTGCGGCCGTATCGGTCGACGCCCTTGGTGGTCTGCATCATGCCGAGGTCATGGGGGGTATGCCCAGTACCCAGGAACGTCGCGACGAGGTCGGGTTCGCTGAACTCGACATTCAGGCCGCAATAGCTGTTGTAGAAGCGCTCGGACTGCCCGATTTCCTCAACCCAGAGATTCACGTGACCGATCCGGCGGGGCTGGAAATATTTGCTACTCGTTGCTGGCCGCTCAGCCTGAGCTGTTTCGGTTGTCATTTGGACCTCCTCATCACAAGGTTTCAGGTGATAGCCGCTCAAATCCTCAATGCGCGAGCCGCATGGGCCGCTCGCGCGCGGCTCGCGCACCGTTCCCATCGGCCCCGACATATCCCACGGCGCCACGCACGTCCGGCTCTCGGCGAAAAGGGGGCTCAAGCCGCACGGCCATGAGATCGAAAATGACCGAAACTATCAGACCCTCTGCACGAGCCTGTCCAGAAGCGGATCGCACGCTCTCGAGCGTTTTCAGCGGCGGCGCCATGTTTTGCCTTGCCACGCGTACAAGTTTGGCCCACTGAACGCCGTTCGCTCAGTAGGACACACAACGAACCGATCTCTTCCCGGCAATATCGAACGGTGTTCGCGATATTAGAATACTGTTGATTCCAGCCTGTCAATAGGGGAAGCCGCTTGGCGCAAGTAAAGAAAGACCAAATCCGGGTTGCCATTTTGAAGAGCGCCGAAGCGCAGTTTCGGCAGCGCGGCTATGGCGGAGCAACACTGCGGGCAATCGCGAAAGGCGCCGACGTCTCACTCGCAAATATCTACGCGTATTTCTCTTCCAAAATGGAAATCCTGTTCGAGCTTTATGTACCGTGGTTCAAGACATGGCTCGAACGGTTGGAGCAACGCGCTCTGGCCGTACCGGACCCGCAGAAGCGATTGCGGCTGATCGTTCGCACGCTCTGGTGCGAGATGCCGACCGAAGTCAACGGAATGCATATCAACCTGCTGCAGGCCGTCTCATCCACGCTGCCGGACGACTATGACTTGAGTTTGCTGAGATGGGCGGAGGATAGGCTCGCCAATCTCCTGAAGACCTGCTTGCCGCAGGATCGTAATTTGACAGCGAAGAACCTGCGAGACATTGCTCAAATTCTGATCATGACCGGCGACGGCTTCACGCTTATCTCGCGGATCGACGAGGAAAGTGCCTGTACGGACGCCAAGATCGAAGCCGTTTGCCGGCTGATTGCGCCTGATGCGCTGTCGCGTGTTGTAGAGCTTCCGAAGGCGCCACCGTCGGCGCGTAGTCAAAGGCGCTCCGTTCGCGAATAACGGCCGCTGCAGCGCTTAGTTCCGCTCTAGGACTATGCAGGTCCAGAGGAGCGCACCGTACGACGATCCGGCGGCGCAAGGAGGCTTTGTCCCCGCCCCGCCTTCGCCGTGGCCGCCTTTTGGTGAGCTCCACGCTGGAAGCACGGCGAGGGCAAATTGACCGATCTGTCAGCGCGAGCGCTTGTTCGCAGACTTATACGTCGCGCTCTCGTTGCCTGCACGATCGGCTTCGCCACCGTTGAACAGTATCTCAATCAAGCGGCGTGCAGCTTGCGATGGAATACCACCCTCCCGTTGCAGAATGCCGATTGGGCGCCTGGTCTTGGACAGTTCGATCGGCAAGACTTGCAAGCCCGCGGCCACGAGATCGAGATGAAATTGATGCTCGGACACAGCGGTCACCATGTCGCTTTGCATCACGATGCCGAAGGTCACGGCAAGATCGGCAGTCTCGACTTTGACTTGTGGCCGGCCTAGATGCCGTTGAGCAAAGCTTGCCTCAACGAGTTCGCGCGTGGGCGCGCCAAGCGGCGGCAACACCCACCCGACCGAGCGAAGACCCTGCGCCGATATCCGCTTGCGCCGCAACAACGGATGGCCGGAGCGGACCACAGCGGACATTGTGTCGTGGGCAATGATTTTGCGCGTGAAACCGACCGTCTGCTCCAGCGGGCGGAGCGCGCCGAGGATGAAATCGATCGCGCCGGCGCGAAGCCGCGCGGCCAGATGTTCGAAAGTGCCTTCCTCGGTCGTGACGGAAAGGTTGGGAAAGCGTGTCAGCAGCGCGGTGATCGCGTCCGGTAGCAATCGGGCGCGACCGACGGAGAGCGAGCCGACGGCGACGCTGCCCCGCCCCGCATCTTTCAGGAAGCTGATCTCGTCTTCCGCAATGCGTAGTTCATTTAACGAGCGCCTGACATGAAGCGCGAGCACTGCCCCGAGCGGCGTCGGCATAACACCGCGCGCAGTTCGTCTAAACAGGCTGACCCCGACGCTGTCCTCGATTTCGCGCAACGTCTGGCTGACCGCCGGCTGCGAAACGCCGAGCGATTCGGATACTGCCGAGATGCTGTGCTGCTCCGCGAGCTCGACGTAGGTCAACAGTCGCTGTCGCCCGATCGAGAACGTGAAGATGGGCGCATTGTGAACGCAACGCGCGTCGGCGAGATCATTGGCAAATGCCGCGCTCGCCGCGCTCATCTCGGCTTGGGCGCGCTCTACCCGCAGCTGCAGCGCGCGGCCGATATCGGTGAGCATCATTCCATGCGTGTGACGCTCGAACAGCTCGGCGCCAAGCGCCCGTTCCAGCTCCTGAATGGCACGCGTCACCGCCGATTGCGCGCGGCGCAACGTCTGGCTCGATTTGGTGATGCTGCCGGTCTCGGCCACGGCCGAAAACGCGCGCAAATGACGCGGGTTCAACAAGGGCAACGCCTCTTCGCGTATTCACGACCGGCAGAGTTCCATAAATCCTTGGCAATCCGCAAGCTACCCAGCGTAGGCATGGCAGCCATCCCGATGAGGGTCGTTTCGAGCCGCGGAAGGCGCTTTCCAGGATCGCGTGGAGTTGCTTGGGCGAAAATTGAACTATAACCGTTTTTGATAGAGACGCTCCTGCTTTGGTCTATGCAAAGGGTTCGCGCGGCGCGAAGTTTGCGGCGTCCCCCCGCTGTAATCGATGACAAAATAATGGATCGAATGCGCACTCAAGTTGCAATTATCGGCGCGGGCCCCGCCGGTCTGTTTCTCTCTCATCTGTTGCACAGGCTCGACATTGACTGCGTCATTCTGGAAGCACGCAGCCGAGAATACGTCGAGGGCCGTGTGCGCGCGGGCGTGCTGGAGCGCGGCACCGTCGAGACGATGGGCGCTCTTGGCCTGGACGCGCGGATGAAGCGCGAAGGCATGATCGACGACGGCCTCGACATTCGTTTTCGCGGTAAGACGATCCATCTCAAACTCAGCGAGCTCGCGGGCAATACCGTTACAATTTACGGGCAGCAGGAGGTTGTGAAGGATCTCATCGAAGCGCGCTTGACGAGCGGCCAATCCCTGCAATTCGAAGCCGAGGTAACGGCGATTGAGGATCTCAACGGCGATCGGCCGAAAGTCAAATATCGCAGTGGCGGGAGCGAGCGGATCCTGGAAGCGGATTTCGTCGCTGGCTGCGACGGATATCACGGCATCAGCCGTGCAAGCGTGCCCGCTGGCGCGATTACGCCCTACGAGAACGCTTACGATTTCGCCTGGCTCGGTGTGCTGTCGCGCTCACCGCCCATCGCGGATATGACATACTCCAATAGCGACCGCGGCTTCGCGCTTTGCAGCCGCCGCTCGACGAAAGTGTCACGGCTTTATCTTCAGGTCGGACCAGATGAAAGCACCGACGCATGGTCAGACGCGCGCTTCTGGGACGAACTCCACGCGCGGATGTTCGATACCGCCCGGACCGAAATTGTCGAAGGCGAGATTTTTCAGCGCGACATCGCGCGGCTGCGCGCGTTCGTCGCGGCACCCATGCAATACGGGCGTCTCCTGCTTGCCGGAGATGCCGTCCACATCACGCCGCCGGCCGGCGCCAAGGGCCTCAACCTCGCAGTCGCTGACGTTCGCGTCATGGCCCGCGCCCTGACGGACTACTATCGTACCGGCTCGCGCGAACGGCTCGAGCGCTACACGGAAGACTGTCTCAGGCGGGTGTGGAAAACCGTGCGTTATTCGACCATGCTGACCGGACTGTTGCACAAATTTCCGTCGCACACTCCGTTTCAGAGAGAATTACAGCTCGCGGAGCTCGAATATATCTACGGCTCACGCGCCGCTCAGGCCAGCATTGCCGAACAATACGTCGGCCTGCCGTTCGAAGGCCTTTAGCAGCGTAGCCGCCGAGATCCGCGCGGCTTCATCAGAAACGCGACGATCAGCTCAGCAGATCTCCGATCACCTCGTCGGTGGTCAGCACGTCGCCGAAGCTCTGATACAGCGACGTGAAGCCCGCACTGTGATCTTCCTCATATCGCGCGGCGTTGGCGTCGGACACCATGACGACCTTGTAGTCGAGCATCATCGCGTCGCGCGCCGACGTCTCACAGCAGAAATTGGTCAGCATGCCGGCGATAACGACGTTCTTGATGCCGCGCGGCGCAAGCTTCTCCGGCAGATCGGATTTCCCGGGCAGGAAGGCGCTGAAACGGCTCTTGCTGGCGAAACAGTCGGTCACGCGTGCGTCGAGGTCGGGATGCAGCTTGTGACCGTCGGCGCCTTTGGTGAGGTTGTCGCGGTGCCGGGCGGCCGCCTCCTTCGTGAAGAAATAATCGTGATATTGCGGCCACAGGCTTTTGCCCTGGACCCCGACAGTCATCTGGACCCAAGCCACCAGGGCGCCTTTGGCGCGAAACGCTTCCGCCAACCGATTGATATTGGGAATGATTGCGATCGCGGGCGCGATGTCGCCGACATAGAACTTCTGCATGTCGATGACGACGAGCGCCGTTTCAGCGGGGTCGAATTTGTCGAAGACGCGGAGCCGGCCCCGCTTCTTCATCACCCGTTCGATGACGTAGGCCGGCATTGCAAACGGTTTGACGCTAGCCTCGATCATCTGGATCGACCTTTCATGAAAATCTGCATGCCTCGAAAACAGCAACACCAGCGCAGCACGACCCGCTGTGGCGCCGCCTGTCAGCCTGCGTGTACGGCTTTACCGAACTCAGTCTTCGCCCCGAAATACAGACTAAACCGCCCACGGCGCCATCGAATGCCGTTATGGCCTCCCGAATGAAGCCGTCTTGCGACCGATTCCCTCGGCTATTCGGCGGCCTTGGCCGGATTCTTGTTCTCGTATTCCTCTTGCCAGCCGACCACATCCTGCCAGGGCACGGACGCGGGCAACGCAAACGAGCATGCCCGCTGATCGAAAGACAATGACGGGTCGAGACCGGGTAACGGCTTGCCGTCACGCATCTCGTCCAACTTTTTCAACAACAGGCGCCGGTAGAATATGACAGCCTTATCGCTCGTCCCCAGATGCTCCTTGGTTCGATCGATGATCGGTCCCATGCTCTCCTGCACCGCCCGATCCTGAATGGCGGCGCCGGAAACCCCGGAGAAATTTCCACGCTTCATCCGTTCGCGATCCTGGAGATGCATGTTGGCCAGCGTTTGCTCGGTCTTGTAATCGGGTGGCGTCGTCCGGTGCCCCCAATTCGAGTACATGGCCTCGGGATCGATCGGCTTTTCCGGATCGAAGTGAATGTAAAACGTATAGCAACTGAAATCGTCGATCGGGTGCCAGGCTTTGAAGAGGCGCGACTCGTGCGGCCCGGTGGCGATGTAACAATAAAATGGTGCGATCCACTCGGTGGAGCGCACGTACAGAACGTCGGGATTGTCGGTGCTTCGAATGGCTCCGACGCGCATCAGATACGGCGTCTCTTCGCATTCGATAGCCGGAGCGCCATCCGACATCAAGGCCGCCATCGACTGCCAACCGGCGCCGGACCAACTCGCCTTGTCGGCAAGATCGAAGTCGCGGTGCAGATAAT
Source organism: uncultured Alphaproteobacteria bacterium (assembly GCA_963818155.1). Lineage (GTDB taxonomy): Bacteria > Pseudomonadota > Alphaproteobacteria > Rhizobiales > Xanthobacteraceae > BOG-931. The sequence continues at coordinate 510,620 of CAWFRC010000006.1, read as the reverse complement.
TCGGATGCGCCGGATCAAGATCGCCCTCGACCCCTTGCAGGTAGTTCGTGTCTTGAAAGAGCTTCACCACCAGGAGATGGCTGTCGGGCAGATCGAGCCAGGGAAATTTCGGAAACGGCGGCTGCAGCTCAGGCGGCCCCATATAGGTCCACAACAGCTGCCCGGCTTCGCGCACCGGATACGACGGGTGTGCGAGCTTTTTTGCAAACGTGCGCGCTGGCGGCTCCGGCGGCGATTCGACGACGTAGCCTCCGCATCCCATCTTCCAACCGTGATACAGGCAGCGGAGCCCGTCTTCCTCGTTGCGCCCGTATGCGAGCGACGCACCGCGGTGCGGACAAAACTCTCCCATCAGGCCGACCTTGCCGTTGGGATCGCGGAAGGCCACAAGCTGCTCGCCGAGCAGCCGTACGCGCGCCGGCGCGCCGCCCGGCTCGACGATCTGTTCGAGTTTTATCGCCGGAATCCAATACCGCCGTACAAACTCGCCCATCGGGGTTCCGGGCCCGACCTGCGTCAGCGCCATGTTGTCTTCATGTCTCAGCATCGTCAGTCTCCACGGCGTGCAAAGCTCGGCATCAGCTTAAGCTTCTCACCCTTCGGCCGAGAACGCCGTCGACAATAAGTCGGCGGATGAAATTCCGCCGTCGTTTCGGCTGCGGCCTCTCGCAAAAGGCTATCCGGAAAAGGACAATAACATTTGCGAAACACAAAGAAAAGCAACCGGCGACGTGAACCAGACAATACGCGCCGCCCGATCTCGCCGGTCATATCCTTATCCGCGAGCGTTACCCTTTGTTCCCCGGCCCCGATATAGTCGGCGGCTTCGCTTCGTCGATGGCCGCTCATTTGCTGCTTTTGCCGATTAACCCGAGGGGAATTGATCTATGGTTCGCAAGCTTGAACAGAGTGCGGACGGCATCCGGCTTGATCTTCAGCAACGCTCATTTTACCGTTTCTCGCTCCTTGCTACGCAGATCAACCGTGCGGTGACCCGCGCCTTCGTTCGACAGCACGGGCGGCCAGCGAACGCCTGGAAAGTGATCACGGTATTGGGGCGCTTCGGACCGCTCTCGGCGTCGCAAATTCAGGCACACACGACGCTGGAGGCGGACAAGATTACGCGGATCGTGGACAGCCTCGTCGAACAAGGCCTCGCCGTACGCCGCCAGGACAAGGCCGACCGCCGCCGTGTCAGTGTCGCACTGTCGGCGAAAGGCAAGAACGTCAATGCCGGGCTTGAGCGGATGATCGGCGAGATGGAGCGAGAATTCCTCGCGGTGCTCAATCGGGACGAGCGTGCGACGCTGTATAAATTGCTCGATCGGCTGCAGGCCCGCGGTCAGCAAATTTTCAAGGCAACGCCGGCTTAGACGATCGGTTTTTCTGCCGGATGCCCGGCGAGCGACCGTCGGCTTTGTGCTTTGCGATGGTTGCGATTCGCAACGATCTCCGGCGCAGTCGCGTTGCCGCAGGCCGACACCCCCGGCACGCTTTATGCATCGCGGCATGGAGCGCGTCATATAAGCTCCCTCGCATCGGGTCGTTGCAATTTGCAATTGATCCCCAACCGCTTGCCGATACTATCGGAACCGGCTGCAGGCGGGACATCGGCCAGGAAAGGCAGAGAACATGCCCATTTACCCCACGCTCGGGCAATCAGTCGTGCTTGCGCTCGCGATAACGGCGAGTTCGGTCGGCGCCGCAACAGCCGATGTGACGATCGGCGTGCTTACTCCGCTGTCCGGAAAGGGGGCCTCCTACGGACAGCAGCAGAAGAACGCAATAGCCATGTTTCTGGAAAAATACGGGGACATCGGCGGACCGGCCGGCAAGCTGCAACTGGTGACCTACGACACGCGCGGCGATAACGCCGAAGCGATCAACCTCACGCGAAAGCTGATCGAACTCGGATCAGGTTCTTGCGATCATCGGACCGCAGTTTAGCGGCGAGGCCGAGGTCTCCTTTCCGTTGGCGGTGCGGGGACAAACACCGATCATCACGCCGATGGCGGCAAAAGCCGGCATTACCGCCGCCAACAGGCCCTGGGCGTTTCGCTTCGCGCTCACGACCGAGAAAGTGTATGGTCCGCTGCTGGATGCCTGGCTGAAAAAGCAAGCGGCCTCAAAGCCAATCAAAGACGTTGTGATTTTTGTCGATTTGAAGGACGCGGTCTCGAACTACGATGCCAAGACAGTCTTTCCGCCGCTGCTAAAAGAGCGCGGCATCAAGGTGGCCGATACAATCTCCTTCCAAACCGGCGACATCGATTTCTCCGCCCAGGTGACGCGCGCCAAGAGCCTCGAGCCGGACGGCGTGATCGTTTCCTCGCTTTTCAGTGAAGCCGCGCATGTGGTTGACGAAATGCGCAAGCAGGGCATGAACCAACCCGTCGTCGGCGCGATCGGCATCAATCATCCGCGGTTCATCACCGTGGGCGGCACGGCTACCGATGGCGTTTTTGCCGCATCGGACTTTTTCTCCGAAAATCCGAAGCCCGAGGTCGCCGAATGGGCCGCCGAATTCGTCAAGCGGTTCGGCGACCGTCCAAGCAACGCAGCCGGCGAGATCTACGACACGCTTTATCTCATGCGTGAATGCATAAAATCCACCGGCGTTACCGGAAACAACGTGAAAGAGGACCGGGTGAAGCTACGCGACTGCTGGGCGGGCCTGAAAGACGCCGAGGCACCGTTGACCGGCGCCACCAGTATGGACAAGAACGGCGATGGAACCCGCATTCCCACCGTCCTCGAAGTGAAGGACGGCAAGTTCACGGTCGTCCAATAGCAAAGCAGGAATCGCGGTAACGCCACGATCGGCCGCGCGTCACGCGTTCACGGGGACCGAATGTTTCTGCAACAGCTCGCGAACGGCGTGATGCTTGGCAGCACCTACGCTCTGGTGGCCATTGGATATACGCTGATCTTCGGCGTATTGCGGCTTCTGCATCTCGCCCACGGCGAAGTCTTCATGATCGGCGCATTCGCCGGTTTGCAGGCCGCGCTGATTTGGCATTTTGGGCCGCTGCCGGCGCTGATCGCCGGCGCTCTGGGCGCCGCAATTGTCGGCGTGCTGATCGAGGTCATCGCCTTCCGGCCGATCCGGCGACGTGGCAACTCGCATCTGGCGCCGATTGTCAGCACGGTCGGCGTGGGCCTCGTGCTCCAGGAAGTCATGACCAAGCTGTTTGGATCGGAGCAGATCGCTTTTCCGTCCGGGCTGCAGAAACAGGTCTTCGATCTGGGCTTCATGTCCGTCACCGGGTCACAGCTTTTCATCCTGGGCACGGCTGCCGTATCGATGATCGCGCTGCATCAGTTTGTGACCCACACCCGTTATGGAATGGCCATGCGGGCGACGTCGGAGAATATTCACGTCGCGGCCATTCTGGGCATCAACGTCGACGCGATCATCCTGGTCACTTTCGCTGTCGCGTCCGCGCTCGCTGGCGTGGCCGGCGTGCTGGTGGGCCTCAACTTCAACGCCATCTCACCGTTCATGGGCTTCGACATGGGCATCAAGGGCATGGCGATTATTGTCATCGGCGGCCTGGGGAGCATTTACGGAGCCATGGCCGGCGGGTTGATCCTTGGGATCGCCGAAGTGCTCAGCGTCGCCTACCTGGCCTCGTCTTTTCGCGACGCTTTCGCTTTCGGATTGATGGTTTTGATCCTGATCATTCGGCCGCGCGGCCTGTTCGGCACCGGCATCGGGACGGCGCGCTGACCATGCTTGGCGGATATTGGGAATCGGTCGCGGTTTTTCTCGGCGTCAATTGCCTGATGGCGCTGAGCCTCTACATCCCGATGACGGCCGGACTGATTTCGCTGGGCCAAGGCGGCTTCATGGCCATCGGCGCGTATTTGTCCGCTGTCCTCACCAAGGCGGACGTTCCGTTCGCCTTGGCGCTCGCCGCAGGCGGCGGCGCAGCGGCTATTGCCGGCCTCATCGTCGGCACGCCGGCGTTGCGCATTCGCGGCATCTACGTGATGATACTGACGCTCGGTTTCGGCGAGATCGTCCGTGTCTTCTTCCAGAACTTCGAGCCCACGGGCGGGCCGTCCGGCCTTGGCGGAATTGCGCCGTTGACCGAGCTCTGGCAGCTCGTCGTCGCCAATGCGATCGGCCTTCTCGTGATTTGGCGCATCCGTGCCGTGAGGCTCGGCCGCGCCATGATCGCCATCCACGAGGACAATGCCGCGGCCGAGGCTATGGGAATTAATCTGACCCGGACCAAGCTGTTGGCATTCTCGCTCGGCGCGTTCGTCGCAGGCATCGCCGGCGGATTCTACGCCCATCAGGCGCTGTTTATCGATCCCAACCAATTCGATTTCAGCCGTTCCGCTATCGCCTTCCTGTATGTTGTTCTTGGCGGCCTCGCCAATCCGCTCGGACCGTTCGTGGGCGCAGCGATCGTCACGTTGCTACCTGAGATGCTGCGTTTTGTTCAGGATTGGCGGATGACCGTTTTCGGCGCTCTCTTGGTCGTCCTCGCCGTTTGGCGTCCCGGCGGATTGTTGCCCGCGTTACGATGGCGCCAGGAATGACGCCAATTCTACGCGTCGAGGACGTGAGCCGGCGCTTCGGCGGCTATCAGGCTCTCAGTCACGTCACCTGCGAGATCGCCGCAGGACACATCCATGCGCTGATCGGACCGAACGGTGCCGGCAAGTCGACGCTGCTCAACGTTATCGGCGGCAGCTTGCGACCCAACGATGGCCGCCTCTTCTTCGAGGAAAACGATTACACCGGGAAGCGGCCGGACCAAATTTCGACCATGGGCATTGCACGGAGCTTCCAGCATGTGCGTCTGGTGCCGGGGCTCTCGGTCCTGGAGAACGTCATGATCGGCTGTCATGCGCGCATCAATCGCGGGCCGTTCCGAAATCTGCTGCAGTTTCTGGGCATCGGTCACGCCGAAGCGAGCGCCCGGAGGACGGCGCGCGAGATGCTTGATTTTGTCGGCCTCCCTGTAAATTCGCGTTCAGAACCCGACCAGATGCCGCTTGCCGACCAACGTCGTGTTGAAATCGCTCGCGCTTTGGCGAGCGAGCCGCGCCTTCTTCTGCTCGATGAGCCGGCGGCAGGCCTGCACCCGACCGACATCTCCTCGTTCAGCGTTCTGATCCAAAAGATACGGGGGCTCCGTATCACGACGCTTTTGGTCGAGCACAACATGCGGCTGATCATGAGCATCGCCGACACTGTCACCGTACTGCGGGCCGGCAGCGTCATCGCCAACGGGCCGCCAGCCGCCATCCGACAGAACGCGGAGGTTATTTCAGCCTATCTGGGAACCGAGTGATGCCCCTCCTCTCGGTCCACAACGTCACAGCGGGCTACGGCAAGGTCGTTGCGCTCGAGAACGTCTCGCTGCATGTCGATGCCGGCGAACTCGTATCTCTTATTGGCGCAAACGGCGCGGGCAAAAGCACGTTGATGAAGGCCATCATGGGGGCGGTCGCGCTTTCGCAAGGCGACGTGCAATTTGACGGCCGCTCGCTCAAAGGCATGCGCTCGCACCAAATCGCACGCATGGGCATTGCCTATGTTCCCGAAGGGCGCGGCACGTTGCGAGAGCTGAGTGTCCGCGAGAATTTGCGGCTCGGTGCATTTGCGCGCCGCTGGGACCACGAGGCCCGCGGCGACCTCGAACGCGTGGTAGCCCGCTTTCCCGTTCTTGCGGAACGCATGGAACGGCCCGCCGGCACGCTGTCCGGAGGCGAACAGCAAATGCTGGTCATCGGCCGAGCCCTCATGTCGCGGCCGCGCCTCCTTCTCCTCGATGAGCCGTCGCTCGGACTGGCGCCCTTGATGGGCGCCCGGATCTTCGAAATCATCCGCGACCTCAACGACCACGGCGTCCCGGTATTGCTGGTGGAGCAGAATGCGCGCGCCGCTTTGCGGTTGGCAAAACGTGGCTATGTGCTGGAGACCGGTCGTATCGTTCAGGAAGGCCAAGACCTAGCCGAAAGCCCGCACGTGCAGGAAGCCTATCTGGGCGGCGGCGCGGAGGGATAACCGGCTTCAATCCCGCGGTGCCACGCGGGCCTTCAGCATAGCTTCGACGACTTTGGGCTCGCGGCGAACCCGCTCATAAAAATCCGCCGCCATGCCGATGTGGATGTCTTCGCGCTCGTCGCGAAGGCCGGCGAGCAGCTCCACCGCTACACGTTCCGGCGACATCTTATGCTCGGCCGGCACATGCGTACTCATGCGCGTATCGACCGCCGGCGGGTAGGCAGCCACAACCCTTACACCATAGTAGTCGAGCTCTGCGCGCACCGACTGCGTCAGTACGTGCAGCGCTGCTTTGCTCGCGCAATAGGAGCCCATGTTGGGGAAGGTCGCATAGGCCCCACTGCTGATAATGTTGACGATGGTGCCCGATCCGCGGTTGCGCATAGCCGGCGCGAATGCGCGGATCATCCGCAAGGTGCCGAAGTAGTTGACCTCCATCTCGCGGCGCGCGCCTTCGGTATCGACGTTCAAAAAACGGCTGTTGTGATTGAGCCCGGCATTGTTGATCAAGACGTCGACATCGCGCATATGCGCCGTAGCGACGGCGTCGATCTGCTGTTCGTTGCAGACGTCGAGCAGGATGCCGCTGACGGCTGCTTGAGGCCACGACACGGGGCTACGGGATGCCGCCAGAATTCCTCCGGCTCCGGCGGCAACAAGGGCATCAACCAATTGTATTCCGAGCCCACCGTTGGCGCCGGTAATCAGAACGGTCTTTCCAGCAAACGCGTCCCGCGACGTCGTCGACACAACTTCCGTGCTAGCCACCGTCTGCTCCTACCCCGTCGCCTCCGACGCACTCTGCGTCTGGAACCAATTCGCAATATCTCCTGTGGTCGTCAGCCACAAACGATCGTGCTGCGACAGGAATTCCAAAAACGCCTCGACGTAGCCGATGCGAGAAGGATGCCCCGTAAGCCAAGGATGAAGATTGATGACCAGCAACCGGCCACTCTGGGCCGAATCCATCACAATTTGCTCGACACCTTCCTGGATAGCTTGCTGCCATCTGTGATTTTCCGATGGAACAGCGCGTATACGTCGTCGAAATCGACCAGCATCGGAACCGAAACGATCGAACCATTCGGCGTCGTCATCGCGACCGGCTGTTCGTCGTTCGGCCAATCCAGCACATAACGCAGGCCGAGTTCCGCCAGAATTGCCGGCGTTTGCGCAGACTCTCCGTATTCCGGCCCATGCCAGCCGGAAGGCATGATGCCGGTGCATTCTCGATGGTCGCGAGCGTGGAGCGAATGTATTCGCGCTCCTCCGTCATGGACATTCGCGATGAGATCGTTCGCGTCACGCTCTGGCCGTGTCCCACGACTTCAAAACCGCGCCGCGCGATGTGTGGCAAGAGTTGCGGGCAATGCATGACCGTGAGCGCATCGAGCGCGACCGTTGCCCTCAATCCGTACCGGTCGAGCGCCTCAAATATCCTGAATATGCCGACGCGATTGCCATAGGCGCGCACCGAATAGTTGCGGAAATCCGGATAGGGTCCTCTGCCAAATCCCCCCGGCACATTCGGCGGAATGAACGCCCCGGGCGGTGGCCGCATTTCATAGTATTCGGCACTCACGACCACCGCCACGGCAGCAAGCGCATCGTTCGGCCACCGCAACGCCTTGCGCTTGGTGATCGGGTCGCGGCGATAGTAGATGTGATCCGTGCTGCCCGTCTGGGTCATCGGCTGCCACCGGCACGCAGACGATCCAGGCGCGCAAGCGCATCATCGTGATAATTCGACAGATAATAACCGGCGATATCAGCCCCGGTGGCGTGCCATACGCGGGGCTGAGACGTGATGTAGTCGAGGATCTGTTCGAGATACCGAATCCGCTGCGGCTGACCGATCAGCGCCGGATGAACCGCGATCGTCAAGAGGCGGCCGCTGTGCGTTCCTTCCTGATAAAGCCGATCGAATTGCCGCTTCACGCTCTCGGCGTAGGCATCGGCTTCGAACGAAGCGAGTGCGGTGACGTCATTCATCATATCTGCGGGATAAGGCATCGCGATCAGCTTTCCGGTGCGGACACGCAGCGGAAACGGCTGATCGTCCATCGACCAGTCGCTCTGATAGACAAATCCGGCTTCGGCCAAGAGGTCGGGCGTGTTGCCGGTGCCTGCCTGCGGCCCCGAGCTGCCCATTCCCTTCATACGCGCGCCGGTCAGTGCTTCCACCTTCTCCAGCATTGCACGGTAATAGGCGCGCTCGGCGGCTTCATCATAGTCGTAGATGAAACGCGTGTTGGACACCCCGTGACCGAGGATGTCCCAACGCCGTTCCGTCATCGCGGCGGCAATGTCGGGATATCGTTCCAACGCATCGACATTCACGACGGCGGTCGGACGGACATTGTACTTGTCAAACAGCTCGAGGACGCGCCAAAAACCCACCCGATTTCCGAATTCCTGGCGACAGTAACCGAGCACGTCCGGCGGCTCCGTTCGCGCCCACGGATTGAGCCACGGGTTGCCCGGCGGCATAAACTCGTAGTCCAAAATCGCCGGGCAAATCATCACCGCGAGCCGGGCATTGTCAGGCCAGCGCAGCGGCGGACGATCGACAATCGGATCGTAGTCGACCCAGCATTGGTCGGCCTCCGTCCGCGTCTGCCGCGTCGGCGGAAAATTAGGACGATAGCTATACTGCAACATCCGTCGCGGTTCTTAGCTGCTTGGCCGCTCACGCGCTGCGCAGAGCGGATTTTTGTCCCGACGCCAAATAAACCTCGGCAACCGGATTGTTGCCAGCGACCCAATTTGGTGAGCGCCGAAACAATTCCATATCGTGGCCGGGCACGATGCGATTGAGATTCCCGGCACCCACGAGCTGCTTAATTTCATCGTAGCAACCGAGCAGGCTCCAGCAATTCCCTTGGTGATATCCGGGCGGCCACATCCGCTCTAAATTCGCAAATGACGCAACCGCATCTCCCGCCACAACGTAAGGACCCTCCGGCGTCGCCACCTCGATCCATTGCGAACCGAAGGTATGGCTGTCCGCGGCGAGATGAAGCGTGACGCCGGGGCTGACGTCGTGGGTGCCGTCGACAAACGTCACACGCCCGTCAGCGATGGCGCGGTCGAAGCGCGCGATATCATCGAGATTGAGCGAAGACAGTATCCAGCTCGTCTTGTCGCGCGGCTGGTCGCCGAGCGAGGCCAAAACGCGCTTCCAAAATTCGTATTCGTAGCGTTGGACGATGATCTTGGCCTGCGGAAATGCATCGATATTGCCGGCGTGATCGAAATGCAGGTGCGTCATGATGATGGTATCGACGTCTTGCGGCGCCAGTTCGACCTTTGCGAGAACCTCCGCCGGCGTTTCGAAGTCGGCGAACTTGCGCCCCGTCATCGACTGGCCCGTCGCAAAACCCGTATCGACTAGAAAGACCTTACGCGCCTGCGAAGGCGGCGAGGCAATCACCGAGTACACCATCGGCACCTGGTGGAGACCCTGGTTGCTGGCAACCGGCGCACCTTCGATGAAATCGCGGGGCAACGTGCCTTTGGCGTAACAGAAACTCCAAATTGAAAACTCAAGCGGCTGCATCAACGGCTCCGTGAATTTAGGTGCTCGGCCTCGTTTCGGCACATCATCGCTGCAGCGGGACGAGTTGTGGTTCGATCAACATCGCGCTCCAGGTTTTTGTTTGCGCATGATCTTTTCGGAAAACCGGTGTCCACTTTTCCGGATCGTGCTCTAGCTTTTTGTTTGAGCATGATCTTTTCGGAAAACCGGTGTCCACTTTTCCGGATCATGCTCTAGCTTTTTGTTTGAGCATGATCTTTTCGGAAAACCGGTGTCCACTTTTCCGGATCATGCTCTAGCTTTTTGTTTGAGCATGATCTTTTCGGAAAACCGGTGTCCACTTTTCCGGATCATGCTCTAAAGGACCGGCTCTCGACGATCGCCAATCTCGCGTTCTATCGCCGCGGCAACCGCCAGAAGGCGCCGGTCGTCACCCTTGCGGGCATAGACGGTAACGCCAAAGGGCGCGCCAGTCGCGTCCAGGCCAGCGGGAAGCGCAACGACCGGACTTCCCGCCTTGCCGGTGCATTTTGCCGCAGCCCCCATGGGCGCGATCAGCACGTCCGCGTCGTCGAGAGTCAGCGCCGCTTCGATGCCGGCCGTCCCACTGAGAATAAGGTCGCGCCGCCGGTCTTGAAGATACCGCGCGTCCAGCGAAGTCTCGTTGGCCGCCAGCAGCAGCGATTGCCCGTAGGGAATGTGCTCCGGATGCTCCGCATTCCAGGCGATGATGTCGTCTAGAGAACGCAGCCCGCAGGGAGAACCATTCTCTTCCAGAAATACGTTCAGAGCATTTCCGAACTCGCAGCGGAAGACACTCGAACGTACGTCCTGCAGTTGCTCGGCCGAGGGCAAATCGCAAGGATCGACGATCACCGCACCGGCGGCCGATAGTCGGGACAGCACATGTTCAAAATTGCCCATGACACGGCCGAATTCCGGGCGATCGGCTTGGCAGCGTCTGGGAACGCCGATCCGCACGCCGGCGACGCCGCGGTTCATACTGTCATAGGATGTGGTGACATTCGGCAGCATGCTGACCAGATCATGCCCGTCCGGGCCGGCAATCGCTTCGATCACCGATATGGCATCCGCCACTGACCTGCACAGCGGCCCCGGAGTATCCTGAACTCGGCACCAAAGGGATGACGCCCGAGCGTCCGACCAGCCCGACCGTCGGCTTGTAGCCCACCACCGACGTGTAACAGGCCGGGGTTTGAATCGAATTTTGTGTTTCGGTGCCGACCGCGAACACCGCAAAGCTTGCCGCGACTGCAGCGGCAGAGCCGACGCTCGAGCCTTGCCCGCGATCATAAGCAATTCCATGCGGATTGACGACCACCCCACCCACACTGCTGAAGCCCGATGGCATTACGTCCGACACATAGTCGGCGAACTCGGTCATGTTGGTCTTGCCGAGGATCAGTGCACCCGCCGCGCGCAGCTTCCGCACGATCAGCGCATCTCGTGACGGCGTAAACTGCGCCAACGCCGCTGCACCGGCACTCGCTGGCATATCCGCCGTCAGAATATTGTCTTTGAGCAGAACGGGAATGCCGTGCAACGCGCCGCGATCGTTGCCTTGCTGCAACTCTCGGGAAAGTCTTTTTGCGTCGTCCAGCGCGGTCGGGCTTACAGTCCGAACGGCATTCAGGTTCTTGGTGCCGTGATTGAAGGCCGAGATCCGCTGGAGGAACCATGCGGCAGCGTCTTCGATCAGGAGTTCTCCCTTACGAAACGCCGAACCTATTGATTTAATCGACCCGGCACTCAGCAAACGATCGACGTCGTGCAACTTTTCCAATTTGTGTACCGACCCGGACTACCGTGCCACGTTCGCTGGTTGAATTTCATAAGCGTTGGATCGCGCCGACGTCAGAGATCCGCTTGCGGACGGACGCCAACATGCAGGATCATTCATAGTCTATAATTTACTTGTGAAAATCAAGTAATACTCCCTGGCTGCGCGGAAGCTTGTTTGTCATCCCGATCCTTCCGCGGCTTTCTCTCAAGCCTCATCTTGCGCCAGTTCGTATCGTTCGCCGGCCAACAGCATTGCGCCCAGACGCGAACGGAACCCCTGCGCCGATCCGACCGACCTCAGCGCTTCGCAAGCCGGTCGTTCTGGTACGGTACTTTTTCTTGCGCCTCCGGAATATTCTTGTAAGGTCAGACACATAGCCTCCCGCTTCGTCTCTGGCCCGGGGAGCCAATAAAATCAAATGCTTAGGCTAGTATTGTGAGTTTGTTTTCCGGACCCACAAGAGCACTCCTGGCCGCATCAATGGCAACACCCGAGGTCTTTCGATCGGCTGTTCGCGAAGCCTCCGGCGAATCGAGCGCAGACGATCGATTTTCGCTGCAAGCTCTGAAAGGTCATCTCTGTGCCGCACGCCAAGCGATCTTCCAGGCGCAAGCGTCTTAGCAAAACGATACCGGTGCTGGGCGCGGCTGCGGGATTGTCCTTGGCCGTGGCGAGCGACGCGCGTGCCATGACGGCGGCGCCCATATCGTCGGCGCGCGACAGAGCGGGCCAAGAGATCCTTCTGGCGGAAGAGGAGATCTCCGACGTAAGCCTCGCAACGTTTTATGTCTTCGACAAAACAATCGGCGCAACGGCCCGTCCCAACATTCAGCATGTCGGCGGCTGCGGGTGCAGAGGCTGCGGCGGATGTCGGGGCTGCGGCGGGTGTGGCGGCTTTCGCGGGTGCGGCGGATGTCGCTGCGGCGGATGTGGGGGATGCTTCGGCTGGCGCGGGTGCGGCGGCTGTGTCGGGTGTGCAGGCTGTGGCGGTTGCATAACGTGCGCCGGATGTGCACCGGTCTGGGTGGCACCTCCGCCCCCGCCTCCGCCGCCACCTCCGCCTGCGCTGTATGTCTATCCACCACCACCGCCGCCGAGCAGGCCACCGTTGCCACGGCTAAGAGCGCCGCACAAAGACGACGACACGCTGATCGATATGCCCTCCTCCAGACCGGCTCCCCCGGCCGATGCACAGACCATTATGCCGCCGCCCCCCGTGGCGCCGGCGACGCAATCGGGCATGCCGCCGCGGCTATCGGCGCCCCCTCCGACCATACCAGCGCGGCAACCAACGCCTTCGCCGACCGGACCGACGCGGCAACCCTCGTCTCCGACAGCGACGCCTGGGTCGATCCCGGATTGATCGATCGCCGCTTGTAGTCGGGATGCGGAGGATCGAGCTTGAAAACTCGTGCGCGCGCGCCGTCACCAGTTGAGTTGCGCATCTACCAGCAACTCCGCTGTTGAACTAATGCGTTGCTGACATATGCAGCGCCGTATAGTCTTTACGAAGCTGCCGTAGAGGATGTGCCGTAATCCTCACCGAAGCCGTGATTGGCAGCTGCGTGCCGGCGGCAAGCAATATCCCACTGACTCAATTTTTCTGGTCCGCACTCGATTTGCGACTGCAGTCGCCGCGCTTGCTGCGGCTGCTCGTTCAACAAGGGAGGAAGGCCATGAAAGCGAAGTACGCTGTGTTGGGAATGATCGCGTGTTTCGGTTTGGGCGGAGCGGCCGTACAAGGCCTGCAGGCGCAAACAAAACCACCAGCCTACGCGATTGCCGAGGTCGTGGTCTCCAATCAAAACGCGTATGCCGGCGAATTTCTGCCGCCAGTGAGAAAATCGATTACCGACGCCGGAGGAAAATTTCTTGTAGCTGGAGGAAAGACGACAAGTCTCCAGGGCACGCCACCCGCTCCACGGGTGGTCGTCGTACAATGGGAAAACATCGACAAGGCTCAACAATGGTGGGACTCCCAGGCCCGAAAAGACGCATTCGTCGTCGGCGAGAAATACGCGACATTCCGTAATTTCTTGGTGGAAGGCGTATCCTCCCCATAGTCCGGAGGTTTCGATGCCGAAGTATTTGGTTGAAGCGCGTTACACTGTTGAAGGTGCCAAGGGGCTCGTTCGCGAAGGCGGCTCCGGGCGCCGTGCAGCGGTCGCCAAGACCATCGAGAGCGTCGGCGGGAAAGTCGAAGCGCTTTACTTTGCATTCGGCGACGTTGACGTTTATGTCATCGTCGACGTTCCAGACAACGTTTCAGCCGCCGCCGTTTCTCTCGCTGCCAATCAAAGCGGCGCGATTGTCAGTAAGACAATCGTCCTGTTGACGCCCGAGGAAATGGACAAGTCCGTGCAGAAGGCGGTCAGTTTCCGTCCGCCCGGACTGTAGCGCCAGCCCGTCTTCCAGGAAAAACAGAAGCCGCGAGCCGGCAAAGCCGCGGCTTAGCCCTCAGAAAGCTGCCGACGTCCAGCCCGCAGTCCGGCCCCTCAAAATGGAAAATTGTGGCCCCTGTCACAGCCGCGGCCGGCCTAGCTTGTCAATTTACTGTCACGCGATTGGATTCGTATGGGGAATTGGTCATGAACACCGCAGTTGAACCTACCATTGCCTTGGGAAAGCGGTTCGGACTAGAGCCAGATGCGATCTTTCGGCTTTGGAAATCGGCTCTCAAAGATGATGACAGCCTTCTCGATGAGGCGATCACGGCGGCCTACGATCGCATGACGGCGGTTGATCCGGCGCGTGCTGAGGAAGTGATAAGCTTGATCATCCGCCGCCAAAGGGGCGCCAGGCTGGCTTTTAGGAATGTCCTTAGCCGACGGTGATACCGTTTTTCGCGACCTTCGCGGGCCGGCAAGTGGTTCGCCTTAGGTATCGCAACGGTGAGCTATCGCGTCCGAGCAGGGACGGCCGCTGCAACATTCAATTCACCAAGACGCCAAATGTTTTGGGTATGATCGGCACCGCGCTCCGCGAATAAAGAAAAAAGCGGCGCGCCGATGATAAACGGCTTTCGAACAAGCGGGTAAACTGACGAGCCGATCAGGGACGGGTTGACTGATCGTCGGGGGAAGCCGCGGGGCTCGGCGCGGAAGATGGTGCCACTCAACCAGATGGGTCGTGTCGTGAACCAAGCCCGAGATCCGGGCGTTGGAGTGGCAGCCCTCATGAGCCATAGAAATTCGCGTGGTCAAGATTTCCGCTCAAAACAATAGCCAAGGGTCGGCAATCGGCACGGCTGGCTTGAGCTTGGCCGCGCTCGGCGTCGTATTTGGCGACATCGGCACAAGCCCTCTCTACACCCTGCAGACAGTTCTCAACCTCGCCGGCCAGAAACCCGATGCGGCAACGACGCTCGGCGCGTTGTCCTTGATCCTGTGGACATTGTTCATCATCACCACCATCAAGTATGTCAACTTCGCGATGCGGATCGACAATGATGGCGAAGGCGGCATCATCGCCCTTCTGGCCTTGCTTGGTGTGAAAAAACAGCACCGGCCCGCGATTGTCGCCGCCGGGTTGTTCGGTGCAGCTCTGATTTATGGCGACGGCGCCATCACGCCGGCAATTTCGGTACTGTCGGCGCTCGAGGGGATGGAGCAGATTGCGCCGAGCCTTCAGGCCTACGTCTTGCCGGCCGCCGTCGTGGTCTTGCTCGCGCTCTTCGCCGTGCAACCACTCGGCACCGGAAAAATCGGGCGAGCATTCGGTCCGATCATGCTTTTTTGGTTCGCCGTCATGGCCTTGCTCGGAATATTCGGAATAGCGCGGCATCCCGGCGTCGTGGGCGCGATCAATCCGCTCTACGGCATCAGCTATCTGGCAAACGGGGGCGCCAAGGGCTTTTTCGTGCTGGGCGGGGTGTTTCTTTGCGTCACCGGCGCCGAGGCGCTTTATGCCGATATGGGCCACTTCGGCACGATACCCATTCGGCGCGCCTGGAATTTCGTTGTTTTTCCCAGTCTCATTCTGAACTATGCCGGTCAGGCGGCCATCGTCCTTGAAGGCACCTCGACACAGGGCAACATTTTCTACCAGCTCTGTCCGTCCATGCTTCTGACGCCTCTGGTACTCCTCGCCACCGTCGCCACGATCATTGCGAGCCAGTCGATCATTACCGGCGCGTTTTCCATGACGCGGCAGGCGATCGCGCTTGGATGGATGCCGCGACTGCGGGTCGTGCAAACGTCTGAAGACGGATATGGCCAAATCTACATCGGCGCCGTCAATTGGCTGCTAATGATCGCCACGCTCGGACTGACGCTCGCTTTCCGCCGTTCCGATAGCCTCGCGGGTGCTTACGGTATAGCCGTATCGCTGACGATGCTGTTGACGAGCGTTCTGCTCTACATCGCGATGCGTGAGATCTGGCTATGGTCCCCGCTCAAGGCCGGCGCGATCGCTTTGGTATTTCTCGTTGTGGACTTCAGCTTTTTCTCCGCCAACGCGGTAAAGATATTGGAGGGAGGTTACGTTCCTTTGTTGCTGGCCGTCGCCGTCTACGGCGTCATGTGGATTTGGCATCGCGGCATTGCTGCTATCAGTGCATGGGTCGTCGCAGATCAAGTGCCTCTGACGGAATTTGTTGCGTCGCTCGGCTCCGGCGACGTCGCCCGCGTTCCCGGCACCGCCGTCTTCCTGACCCGCGGCGCCAGCGAAACGCCGCCGGTCTTGCTCTGGCATGTGCGGAAAAACCGCTCCCTGCACGAGCACGTGCTGATCCTCAAGATCGTCGTGACGCCGTCTCCTCGAATACGACCGAGCGAGCGGCTGCATGTTGAGCGCATCGCCGACAAATTCTGGCGCATCGAAGCGCATCACGGATTCATGGAACGTCCGAGTGTTCAGGGCATACTTGAAGCGTGCAGTACCAAAGACGTCGAGATCGATCGCAAAGACGTCATTTTCTACATCGGTCACGAGATAATCGTACCGCGTGAAGACCGCCACGGCATCCCGCGTTGGCAAGAGGCCATCTTTGCTGCCATGGCCCGCAATTCCGTGCGCATCACCGATGTCCTCAAATTGCCCGCCGACCAAGTGGTCGAAATAGGTCGCCAGGTCGGGATTTGAGGCACGCGGGCGACAGCCGACGTAGCAGACTGCGTCACAAAAACAAGAGAAGAAAGCCGCCGATCATGCTGGACCTGCACGGGCACCGATCAGAAGCAAAGCGAAACGCTGCACCCCTGGCGCCATGGCTGCGCTCGGGGCGAGGCCGGAAGCGGGCAGATTGATTTCAGAGCAGGAACGCCGGTGTAGGGCAACCCCCAGCCCCATCACGGCTACCGGGATGGGATCATAGACAGGCGTTTTGAAAATTTTCAGCGTCCACGGCCCTCACCGGCAGGGCGAGTGGCCGTGGACCGAAAAGTTCCCGAAATGCACGCTAGCCTCGCCGCTTTTGCGGTGTCACGGCGGCAACTCCGATCGCCGCGACTGCCCGGTCGCGTTACTCGTCCGTCTGCGGCGCCGCGGCTTCCTCAATATGGGTCTCGCCGCAGGCTTGGCACTCGAAGGTATAGAGATCCGGCAGTCGGCCAAACCGCAGCGTTTTGCGGATAAGCCGCATCGGCTGGGCGCAGCCGACACAACGCGGCCGCGTCAGCACCGTCTTACTTTGCATCGTCTTGCCAGCACGCTCGCCCAACACGAACAATCCTCCGGCTCAATAATCGGCCTTCCGCCACAAGCGAGGCCGCGGAGGGCATATGAGGTGGCAGGATTACGGTCACGTGGCCGCTGCCTTAATTGTTGGCAATGAAGCGCGGCTGAGGGAGTTGGGGTGAGGATTTAGGAGGCAAGCCGGGCGGGCTTTCGGCCCATTGTGGTGGCGGCCTCAAGGCTGGCCGCGCAAATCCTGGACCACCATGGTGCTCAGCTCCATTTGCCGCGCCTGCAGGTGTCGCTCGTACTTCTTCTGCGCGGCGGGGCTCACTTTTCCGGACGGCGTGGCAGGTTCGGGAAATCTTGCGACGCATGCGCCTGCCGCCGCGGCGGCGACTGCGGCGACATCGGAACGGCCGTCGTCGATGCGGCGCACGGCCGCGTCCAAACAGGCCACGTAGCCGGTAATGCCCTCGGTTTCCTCTTGCGCCACGGCCGGCATCGGCACTTTTGCCGAAAACGAGCCCGCCATGGTGAGTCCGGCAAGAAAGCCGAACCAACGTCTACCTGTACCGCTCCGCGGCGACGCTGTGCGCATATTGGCAAATTTCGCCTCGATCATATCCCTCGCCTACGCCAAACGCCCGATGGCGAAGATCCCAGCGCCATGGACCGGAATCCCACTGCCACAAGCAAGGCCGGCATTTCGGCAAGGACAAGGCATAGCCGTGGCGCCCCGTCGAACGCAGGCCGCCAAAGTGTCACCAGCTTACGCGCTAAAGCGACTTCGGGGTACCAAAGCGCTGCTTCTCGTTAGGGCGCGGATCGAATGTCGCCAGTGTGCCCGACCCTACGCACTTCATCTTGGCGCTGTAATGGGCGTCGTAACTGTAGCCTTCGTACAGCGCGCGTGAATAGGCGCGGGCGTGCGCGAACAAGTGCCGGCGGCCGGCCTTGTTGTAGTGCATGCGTACCATTTGATGACAAATGGGGCATTCCGCGTTCAGCGGGTAGAGCGGCCGTCGTCCGACAAGCTTTAAGAACTCGAATACCCACACGGAGAAAATGCGCATGGTCGCCTCGTGCGATGTCCCGGCCGGCTCTTACCAGGCGCCCGCCAGCGGGGAGCCACGGGCCGGCAGCCGTGCCGAGCCATATAATTGAACGGCGGAATCAACTGGTAAAGTAACAAAACGGCGCAGACGCGGCGAGGTTGCGTCCTATGCAAAAAATCCTTGCCCGACAAAGGTGCCGTTCGCCCGCAACAATCCCAAAATAGAGGACAAAAGCGCGCGCCGCCGTCCATTCAGACGTGACACGCTCGGGGCGCCGGCGCGGCAAGCGCCGCAGTCTCAATGCGCGGTAGAATCGGTTTCGTCAGGCACCGCCGACCTTGGCATCGTGAGCTTCATCCCGACGGTGACGATGGTCAACGCGATCACGTTCACCGCAAGCGCGATCAGACCGACATTGAGCTCCCGGATCGCCGGCGGCAGAGCCGGGAACAGCGTGGCGATCGTGGAGTGGGTCAAGCTGACGGCGGCGACCGTGCCCACGCCGGCGACGATACCCGCCGCGGCGCCCACGGGGGTCGTCCATCGTGTCTTCGTCAGGCTGAGGATGAGCGCCGGAAAGAGCTGGGTGACGAAGCTGTAGCCCATCAACAGCAGCGCCACGATCGTCTCGCCGCCGGCGAGGGTAAAATAGACGGCCACGAGCGCCACCACCGGCACCAGCGACCGTGCCACCCAGACGATGTGGGCATCGGCGGCGGAACGGTCGACGTTGCGATAGAGATTATTGGCAAGAAGCGTCGCCGCGGTCATCAGGATCATCGATCCGGGGACGAGCGCCGTGAGTACCCCGGCCGCCCCGATGATGCCCACGATCCACGGATCGAAGGTTTTGACCGACAGCCTAAACAAAGCCAGGTCGACATCGGGCCCCTTGAGGCCCGGCACCTGCAGGATCGCCGCAAAACCCACCAGAAAGACAAACAGCAAGACCAGCTGGTAAAGCGGCAACACCACGGCGTTTTGCCGGATCACACGCGCATTGCGCGCCGTGTAGATCGAGCCGAAGGTGTGCGGCCACATATAAAAGCCAAGCGTCGTCAGGAGCACTGTCGAGGAAAACCACCAGGCGCTCTCGCCATGTTCGGGCAAGACGGTGAAGCCTGGTTTGGCGGCTTCGATCGCACCGAACATCGCGCCAAGGCTGCCGTAATAGTGCAGCGGAAAATAAATGCCGAGAAAGACCACGACGAGGACAATCATCACGTCCTTGGCCACCGCGGTCCAGGCCGAGCCACGCACGCCCGACATAATCACATAGGCGGTCGCGACCGTGGCACCGATCCACACCGCGGTCTTGCCCCCGATTGCGCCATAGCCGGCGATCTCGACGATGATACCGAGCCCCTTGAACTGCAGAACCAGATAAGGAATGAGCGTGACGATGCCGACCAATGACACCAGTGCGCCAAGCCAGCGGCTCGCATACTTGGCGGCGAAGAAATCGGCCTGCGAATAGAGCGCGTTGTCGCGTGCGTAGCGCCAGATCGGCGGCAGCATGAAATATGAGATCACATAGGCGAGCGTGGCGTAGCACAAAATGTAATAGACCGGCCCGCCGCGCCCGTAAGCGAAACCGCTGCCGCCCAGGAATGTGAAGGTCGTATAGATCTCACCCGCCATGAGCAGAAAGACGAGCGGCGCGCCGAAGGAACGGTCGGCGACGGTCCATTGCCCAAGGCCCATCTGCTGCCCGCGCCGCGCCAGGAAACCCAGCGTGAGCGCGAGCAGCGCGGCAGCACCGATGCCGAGAAACGCGCCGTTCATGAAAGATCGTCGCGATTGGTCGGATCGAGCCGGTAGATAAGCGCCATGATCACCGCGGTCAGCCCGATCCAGGCCACGAACCACGCCAATAGGAACGGCATGCCGAAAATCATCGGCTCGACCCGGTTGAGGAAAAACGGGCCGATCAGCATGGCGGCGAACGGCAGAAGCGCAAGTAGACGCACCATGCGCATCAGATAGCCGGTTCGCCGTTCGATGTCCCGATCCGCGAGCGCCTTATTTTTTTGCTGTGCCCGCGGTGAGCTTGAGCAATTGATCGGCGTTGCGGTGCGCGAATTTCTCCAGATCGGACGGCGGCAGTTTGAGCGTATCGAGGAAATCGCGTCCGGTGCGGTTGCTGCTGTAAGGGTAATCGATCGAGAACATCACGCGTTCGCGGCCGAAGACCGCAAGCAGCGTCTCAAGCGGCGGCGATGTGAACAAGCCGGACGTGGTCACCCAGACCTGGTCGAGGATGGTCTGTTTGACTGGACGCGCGAGGTGCGGCGCCTCGGGTGTGAGGATCTTGTCGGAGCGCACCATCATTGCGGCAAGCCCCTCCCCCATATGACCGATGATGAGCTTGAGCTTCGGATGGCGGTCGAGCGCGCCGGACAAGACGAGCCGCATCACATGAATGGCCGTTTCCGAATGCCAGCCCCAGGCCGCCGTGGACAGGCGGAAGCCGGTCGATCCCGGAAGACCGTCATAATACGCCTCGTAAACTGGGCGTGGCGGCAAGCCTGGATGCAGGTAGATCGGCACATCGAACGCTTCCGCGCGCGCCAGGATCGGCGCAAAGCGCGCATCGTCGAGAAAGCGCCCCTCGGTCACGCCGTTGATCAAGGCGCCGCAAAAGCCGAGATCGCGCACCGTGCGTTCGAGCTCGTCGGCTGCGGCCTCTGGGCTGTTCATCGGCAGATGGGCAAAGCCCGCAAAGCGATCCGGATGCGCGGCCACGGCTTTGGCCAAAACGTCATTGATATCGCGCGCGAATGCAATTCCTTCGGCGCCATCCAACAGGAAGGCGCCTGGCCCGGACGCGGACAGCACATGGACGGTGATTCCGGCCTCGTCCATCTCCGATAAGCGCAGCGATCCGAGATCAGAAAGCCTGTCGGCAAGCGGCCCACCGAACCCCGGCGGAAAGCCGAAGCGCGTAATGGCTTCGGGATCGATCCTTCGCACCAGCGAAGGCACGGCAAAATGTTCTTCAAGAGCGACGATGCGCATGGGGCCTTCCTTCAAACCTCGCCGGCGCAGGACGGCCGGGACCGCAACCTAAACCAAGTTGGCACGCGGTTAAATCGGGGCAGGGGCTGCAGATTTGCCAGACAGCCCCGCTGTGAGAAAGCCCTCCCGCTAGTCGGGGAGACGACCTGTCTGTGGGAGACCCCCACAGGAGAGACGGAATCCCGGTGGCTGCCGCGATCGGCCGCCGACAATCACACCCCTGCCCTGTTCCAGCCGCGCGCACGGTCGCCGTAGATTTCGTGGCCGTCGGCGGTCACGACCACCGTGTCCTCGAGCTTGATGAAGCCTCGGCGCGGGTGCAGGAGCGTGGTCTCGACCGAAATCACCATGCCGGCTTCCAAAGGCCTTTGCGCGTCGTAGGCATCGTAAGGCACCGGCCCTGAATTTGTGAGCCGCGGCGCCTCATGGCTGACGAGGCCCATGCCGTGGGCGAGAAACTCGTAGTGATTGTGCAGCTTCGACTTCTTCAGAACCGGCTCGGCCGCGGCATAGATTTCTGCTCCATTGACCCCGGGACGGATTGGCTTGAATGCTGCCTGCTGGGTAGCCTCGACCTCGGCAAGAAGGTCTTCAAGCTCGGCGTCCGGCTCGCCGGCAATGCCCATGCGGGCGAGATCGCCGATGTAACCGTGATAATTGCCGCCCGAAATCGAGCGACAGCGGCTCTCCCTTTTGCCAGACCTGATCCGAGGGCGCGCGATTGTGGCTGGAGCCGGCAGCGATCAGGCAATAATCGAATACCAGGCCGCGGGAGGTCTCTTCACGCCGCAGCGCCTCGGCCAACTGCGCCTTGGTGGCGCCGGCGCCATGGCCCGCAAGCACCGCCAGCATGGAGTCGATCACCAATTCGGACGCACGCTTGAGCTTTTCCAGCTCCTCGGGAGTTTTGCGCACCCGCAGCCGCTCAAGGACGAAAAGCGCATCGGCGATCTCGGCATCCGGGAGGGTCTTGCGCAGCGTGGCGACCGAATCGGCGGGCGCGAAGGCAAGCTCAAGGCCGATACGCGCGGACCCTTTGACGAGGCCGCGCACATAGTCGGCGGCCTTCTGCATCACATCGACCGAACCGCCGCTCCGGGTGTTCACCTCCGAGACCCAGAACGGCTTGAGCTGGGTCTGATAGGTCTCCATGCCGTGACCAAAGTAGGCGGCTTTGTCGGGTGCCCCTTTTGGATAGACCAAGGCTGGGAGGTAACGGCTGATGCCGATCGCGTCCATGTTATCGAAAAAGAAAGAGCGATGGCCGCCCAACAGATATTGAATATTGTGCTTCGACGTCGCGATCAGCACGTCGAGGCCGGCCTCGTCCATCAGCCGGTCTAGAAGAGCCGTATCGAAGGGCGCCGTGCCGTGCCGCGTGACGTCGAGCATGTGTGATCTCCCTCAAGGCCTGATTTTATTGCAAGCTTACCAAATCGGCTTTGAAAGATGAACCGGCTTCGGAGCGGCCCTGTCCCGCGGCGAGCGTGGGGATTCGATCAGGCCCGGAGAATACCCGCAGGCCCGACCCGAGCGGTGCGCAAAACCGCGCCATCAAGCCGCGGATTTTGTCCCCGACCGGGCCGATGGAACACGCTGGGCGTCGGCGGCGCCGCGTTTGGCGCGATCGAGGATGAGTTCGATCGAGGCGATCTCGATGCGGTTTCGTCCCGCATGCTTGGCACGATAGAGCGCGTGGTCGGCTTGCGCCAACAACGCCGAGAGATCGAGTATCGTATCGCCGGCAACGACAATGCCGATGCTCACCGTGCCGGCGATCGGACGCCCGTCGACCTCGCGCGTGGCGGCGGCGAAAGCGCTTCGGATCTGCTCGGCAACCACCAGCGCACGATCGCGGGTGGTGTCGTGCAGCAACGCCCCGAACTCCTCCCCGCCCAAACGACCGAACAGGTCGATGCGGCGCAGGCAGCTGCTTGCGATCTTGGCGAAAATTTCCAGCACGCGGTCGCCGACGGCATGACCGTAGTGGTCGTTGATCGATTTGAAATTGTCGAGGTCGAGCAACATGACCGCGGTCGGACGCGGGTCGCTGACTTGCCGTCCGAAGTGCTCTTCGCCCTCTTGCAGAAAAGCGCGCCGATTGGAAATGCCGGTCAGCGGATCGATCATGGCGGCGGTCTTGTGGCGATACTCGGCGCGCTCCTTCGCCATCGCCAAGAGGATAAAGGCGATCGCGATAGTGAACAACAGCGCCTCGAAGCTGAGCACCGAGAGCCACACGCTTTCCAGCAACGGGTTGTTCCTGGTCAGCCACGGCAGCAGATCGCCGAGCGGCGTCCGCAACAAATAAAGCGCGCCATGCGCGAACAGCATGAAGATAGCCGGCCAGCGCGACACCAACGGCTCACTGCGGCCGCGCCAGAATTCAAATGCCGCGGCCCAGGTGTAAGCGGTGATGATCCCCGAGGACAACAATAAACGCAGGTCGAAAGAATCTGTGAAGCCCGGAATCCGGCAGGCTACAAGCCACAGTGCCGCGCCGGCGAATAACAGCACGAATTCCGGCTTGCGATGATCGAACAGGCGCGCACCGGTCCACGTCAGGGCGAACGAGGTGAAGAGAAT
Source organism: uncultured Alphaproteobacteria bacterium (assembly GCA_963818155.1). Lineage (GTDB taxonomy): Bacteria > Pseudomonadota > Alphaproteobacteria > Rhizobiales > Xanthobacteraceae > BOG-931. Next base: position 486,978 of record CAWFRC010000006.1, on the reverse strand, counting down.
GGCATTGGCGAGATCGATGGAGATAATATTCGAGACCGAGCCGTAGAGCCCGAACAACGTCACCGAAGCGGCGCGCAAAAGATGCGCGAACCCCCACCACGCCACGGCGGTGATGGCGGTGTTCTGCGCCCAGGCAAACAGCAGCAGCAATCCGAGGATCGCTTCCACATAAATGGTGACAAGAAATAAGGTATTGATGTCGAGATTCATCGTGAGCTGCAAATAACCATGAGGCAATCGTTTGCTTGGAATTCCCTGACATTTACCGCGATACCCGGGACGCCGGAAACAATCGGTGAATGGCCGCAACAACACGCAGTATCCAAGGCGGCATGGTTTCGGCATTCTTTCGGGGCCGCCCTGCAATTGAACCAACTGCACGCGAGCCTTGTTTCCAAGGGGTTAGTCATCTAGGGTCCATTCCCTTTTGAGGATGGTGCGGCGATGCAGTTCTGTAACGGAATCGTCGAGGCGATCGGCAATACCCCACTCATCAAGCTGAAGCGGGTCTCGGCGGCGACCGGCTGCACGATCCTCGGCAAGGCCGAATTCATGAATCCCGGCCAGTCGGTGAAGGACCGCGCTGCATTGTTCATCATCGAAGACGCGGTGAAACGCGGCACGCTCAAGCCCGGTGGAGTCATCGTCGAAGGCACCGCCGGCAACACCGGCATCGGGCTTGCGCTCGTGGGCAACGCGCTCGGCTTCCGCTCCGTGATCGTCATTCCGGAGACGCAAAGCCAAGAAAAGAAAGATATGCTGCGGCTTTGCGGTGCCGAGCTGGTCGAAGTGCCGGCAGCGCCGTATTCCAGCCCGAACAATTACGTGAAGCTCTCCGGCCGGCTCGCCGAGCAACTCGCCAAGAGCGAGAAGCACGGCGCGATTTGGGCCAATCAGTTCGACAATGTCGCTAACCGGCAAGGTCACATCGAAACGACCGGACCGGAAATCTGGCGGCAGACCGATGGCAAGATCGACGGCTTCGCATGCGCGGTCGGCACCGGGGGGACGCTCGCCGGCATCGCGATGGCGCTCAAGTCGTTCAGCAAGGACGTGCGCATCGCGCTCGCCGATCCCATGGGCGCGGCGCTGTACAGCTATTACACGACTGGAAAGCTCAAATCGGAAGGCTCGTCGATCACCGAGGGTATCGGCCAGGGTCGCATCACCAAAAATCTCGAAGATGCCCCGATCGACATCGCTTATCAGATCCCAGACGAAGAAGCCGTGCCGATCATCTTCGATCTGCTCGAACACGAGGGGCTTTGCCTCGGGGGCTCTTCGGGCATCAATATCGCGGGCGCAGTGCGCCTCGCCAAGGAACTGGGCCCCGGCCACACCATCGTGACCATCTTGGCCGACTATGGCACGCGCTACCAATCGAAACTGTTCAATCCGGCTTTTCTCCGCGAGAAGCACCTGCCGGTGCCGCCGTGGCTGGAACGGCATTCCGAAATCAAGATACCTTTCATCTGAACCGTTGCGCTCGCTCATGGGTTATCGTTACCGACATGCTCAGACCTGAAGAGACGTTCGCCCCCTCCCCCGCGAGCCGCTGGCTCGTTTCGACCGAATGGCTTTCGGAGCACCTGCACGATCGCAACCTCGCCGTGGTCGACGGCAGTTTCTTTTTGCCGGCACAGCAGCGCAATGCGCGCGCCGAGTATCTTGAGGGCCATATCCCGGGCGCCGTGTTTTTCGATATCGAGACAGTCGCCGATCATTCGACGGAGCTGCCGCACATGCTGCCGGGCCCCGCGCAATTCGGCGAGGTCGCAGGCACACTCGGCATCAGCGAAAGCGATACCATCGTGGTCTACGACTGCGTCGGGCTCTACTCGGCGCCGCGCGTGTGGTGGACGTTCCGGATCTTCGGCGCCAAGAAGGTCTGTATTCTCGATGGCGGACTGCCCCGATGGAAGGCCGAGGGCCGTGCGCTGGAAAAAGGCGAAGCAAAGCCGACCGCGAAGAAATTCAACGCCGAGATGAATGTCGGCGCGGTGGCCATGCTTGCCGACGTGCGCATGGCGATCGTCGACGATAGCGTGCAGATCGTCGACGCGCGTCCGGCCGACCGCTTTGCCGGCAAGGCGCCCGAGCCGCGGCCTGGCCTCCGCTCTGGCCACATGCCGCGCTCGTTCAACGTGCCGTATGCGCGCCTGGTGGAGAACGGGCAGTTGGTTTCGCGCGCGCGCATTGAAACCGCTTTCACCGAGGCCGGCGTCGACCTCGACAAACCGATCATCACCTCATGCGGATCGGGCGTCAGCGCCGCGATTCTGACCTTCGCACTCGAATCCATCGGCAAGGAGCCGCACGGGCTTTACGACGGCTCGTGGGCCGAGTGGGGCTCGCGTCCGGACCTACCGGTGGAACGCAGCTAGAGCATGTCCCGGAAAAGCATGCCGTCGGACTCGACCCGATGGGTGGAAGCCGGTTTTCCGAAAAGGACATGCGACAACAAATGGATCTAGATCACATCCCGATTCCACTTAAATCGGGATGTGCTCTAGTCTCAGCGACCGCAGCCCGCATGAGCGAGACCCATCGGGACCACGCCGCTCAAGCCGCCGCCCACAAGTGCTGCGCCGCATAGGCGCGCCACGGCCGCCAGGCGTTAGCGCGATCGAGAAGCTCCGACGAGGAATGCTTGCGACCTTCGCGGCCGGCGATGGCGCGCAGCAGTCCGAGATCGGCGGCCGGAAATGCGTCAGGCTCGCGCAATTGCCGAAGCGCGATGTATTGCGCGGTCCATTCGCCCACACCGCGGATCGCGCACAGCCGCTTCACCGCCGCGTCGAGCTCGCAATTGGCTTCGAAAATGTGGGGATCGGCCATCGCGGCGGCCGCGACCGCCGACAGCGCCGTTGCGCGGCTCCTCGGCATCCCGAGCGCGGCAAGATCGGCGTCCGCAATGCGCTTCGGTTGCGGAAAGACGTGCGTCAATTGCGTGCTCGGTGACGCGAGCGGCTCACCATAAATGGCGACCATGCGGCCGGCGAGCCGTGCTGCGGCGACCACCGTGATCTGCTGGCCGAGAACGGCGCGCATCGCCAATTCGAAGCCGTCCCAGGCGCCGGGAACGCGCAACCCCGGACGGGCTTTGACGAGCGGTGCGAGCGTCGGATCCTTGGCAAGATGCGCGGCAATCGCCAGCGGGTCGGCGCCGAGATCGAAGACGCGCCGCAGCCGCGCGATGATGCCGGGCAACGCCGAGAGCTTCGGAAAGCGCACCGTAACGCGCAGCGCGTTTCCTTCCGCCGCCGGCTCGACGGTGACCGTGCCGGTGAGGCCATCCAATTGCAGGCTGCGCGCATAAAGTCGCCCCGTGACATGCTCGACGCCGGCGATCGCGCGCTGTCGTAAGAATGCGATCATCGCATCCCAATCGTAAGGCGGATGATAGCGTAGCAGTAGCGTAAGCTCGCCGGCCGCCGCGGCGGAGAATTCCGGACCGGCGGTCCGCCGCAATTCGCGCGGCGAACGGCCGAACAATTGCTGGAACGTCTCGTTGAAGCGGCGAATGCTGCCGAAGCCGGCGGCGAACGCCACCTCGGTCATCGGCAAACGCGTTTCGTGAATCAGCTGCTTGGCAAGAAGCACGCGCCGTGTCTGCGCAACCGCGACCGGCGAGGCTCCGAGATGTTGCTGAAACAGCCGCCGCAACTGGCGCTCCCCGACACCGAGCCGTCCGGCCAGCGCATCGACCTCGGCGTCATCAAGCGCGCCGTGCTCGATCAGACTTAAAGCGCGCGAGACGGTATTCGACGTACCGCGCCAGGCGCCGAGATCGGGAGCGGTTTCCGGCCGGCAACGCAGACACGGACGAAAGCCGGCTTCTTGCGCCGCAGCCGCGGTCGGAAAAAAGATGACGTTCTTCGAAAGCGGCGTGCGTGCCGGACAGATCGGCCGGCAATAAATTCCGGTCGTTCTCACGCCGGTGAAAAAGCGGCCGTCGAAACGGCCGTCGCGCTGGCGTAAGGCGCGGTAGCAAGCCGCATGGTCGAGTTCCAAAGACGCGGGCCTGGTGCGATCGTGATGCATCGGTGTGTGCAGGTGCGATTGAGCCAAATTGCGCTGAATGACAGCCGTGAGGGTGATCCCCTCGCGGTGTCTCGTCTAGCGGTTTTCGGACATGAACATCATCTGCCGGTATTCCGGTGGAACGTGTCCGAAAAGCGCCGGATCTGATGCCCATCGTGTCGTAGCCTCGGGCCGATCAGGAACAGATATGCCCAACCCGCAGACCTTTTTCACCGAGCACATCGAGACCCCGACCGGCGACATGTGCCTTATCAGCGACGATGCGCAGCGGCTGCGCGCACTCGATTGGGATGATTGCGCAAGCCGCATGCACGATCTCCTGCGCCGCCGTTACGGCGCCGGCGCCATAACGCTGCGCAGCGCTACGCGTTCGTCGGAAGCCGCGCAGGCGCTGCGCGGGTATTTCAGCGGCGACCTCGATGCCATCGCCGAATTGCAGATTGAAACAAACGGTACGCCCTTTCAGCGCAACGTGTGGGCCGCGCTGCGACGCATCCCCGCCGGCCACACGATGAGTTATGGCGCGCTCGCGGCGGCGATCGGCCGGCCTAACGCTGTGCGCGCGATCGGATTGGCGAACGGCGCCAATCCGATTTCCATTATCGTGCCATGCCATCGTGTGATCGGCGCGAACGCTGCGCTGACAGGTTATGGCGGCGGGCTCCATCGCAAGCGTTGGCTGCTCGCGCATGAACGGGGCGAGCGGCCGCTATTCGATGAAAGCTCGCAACAAACGGCTTGCTAGCTCTGCAACGATCCCGCCTGCCCCTTCAGCCGCCACTTGCGCCCGCCGATCCTCACTTCACATCGACCGTGATCACCGGCGACACGATCGGCGGATTGAACGGGACGTGCGACCAATCGGCGAGCACGAGTTGCAGGGTGTGACGCCCGGGTGCGAGCGTCAGCATCGTTTCGGTTTGTCCACCGCCAAAATGCAGGTGGCGATCGTCGGCCGGTATGGGCTCCCGGAACTGCTCGGGCGTGAGCGTCGTGTCGATCAGCAGATGATGATGCCCGGTGTTGGCTTTTTCCACGCCAGCCGGCGCGACACCCATTCCGCTCAGACCAAACTGGATCTTGAAGGGGCTCGTTACACGATCGCCGTTCTTCAAATTGATGAAGTAAACCACTGCATTGGGTGGCGCCGGCGTTTGCGCTTTCACCGTCGCGGCCGCCGCGGTCATCAGCAGCAGAAGCAGAGTGTAGCGAAAAGCCGATTTCAAAATGGGATTCATGGTGTGCTCAGTCCTCTTCTTGCCAGACGTAGGAATTCACGCGGCCAGCGTTGTCGCGCCATGCAACGATAGTCGTTGAATCTTGCTTTCCTGCGAACGTCGCGCAATTCACGAGCACGATATTGCTTCGACGAAAGTGCCGCTTCACCGCCAGACTTCGTGACGCGGTCGCGCACATGCGAAAGCCGCAGAGAGACCCCTGCGGCTTTCGCCAGATGCGTATGGTCTCATTTGCGCTTGGCTAGAGCATGATCTGGAAAAGCATGCCCTCGGGCTTTGACCCGATGGGTGGAAACCGGTTCTCCGAAAAGATCATGCTTCACCAAAGACCTAGAGCTCGGACTCCGATTCTTCGTCCATCATCCTATGGACGCCGGGCATTTGATGCTCATCCTGACCGAACTGGCGCGAATGCCCCCATGCCGGACCATCCTCGTCGCTGCCTTCGCGCCAACGGTGATCGCCCTGGCCATCCTGATCCTGTCCATGCCAGTTATGATGCGGGCGCAGGAGCCATGCGAGCTTTTTGAACCGCGCCTTCTGCGCATCATCGAGGCTGGTGTAGAGCGGCTTGCCGGTCTCGGCGATGTGCTTGAGCGCCGCGCTTGCCTTGGCCATGCCGTCGGCGCGCTGCGCCAGCCGGTCAAACGGAGCGGCGCGCGCTTTATCCGGATTTTGCGTGGCCGCCTCACGAGCGGCCATGCGCTCCGCGCGCACCTGCGCCATGTCGCGCAAGGCCTTTTCGAAATCCGGCCAGTTCTTGGCCTGGTCCGGCGTCAATTCGAGGCCGGCCTTGAGCGCGGCGATGCGCGCATCGACAAACGCCGCCCGGTCCTCCGGGCTTAGCCGATGGCGATGGGCGAAATGCGAATCGTCACGATCCGGTCCGCCAAGATGCTGAGCGTAAACAACCGAGGACCCGGCGATGGCCAGCGCGGCCGCCGCAACGACCAGTGGCTTCAACATTTTCTCCTCCAGAAGGCTATGACAGGGTTACGCACTGTAGCGAAATCAAAATCCGGTCCAGGCGTTCCTTCAAGTTAAAGTTCGGTGAGAAGCGAGGCGCGCGCATTAAAGCTGCGTAATGTTGTCCGGCCATGAGCACACTGGGCCGGTAGGCCGGGCGGCCTCTCCGCCGCAATTCTGCCGGGCTTTACCCGCCGGCGGGTCCCCACAGCAAAGCGCCGGTAAAGAGATCGGCAGCCTCACTGACAAGTTGAGAGCGGAGGCAAACTGAGAAGACCGGCGGCTCCTCGAAGCGATGGATCGCCTTTCGGGCCAAGCCCGCGAGCGGGTGCACTTTTACCGCTCATTAAGGGTAACAAAGTACAAATGCCTACAAGCTTCAGCCGGTCAAAATAGGTATTGGCGCCATGTCTGACATCACTTTGAGCCAGGGAGTTCGGCAAAACCTGCTCTCGCTGCAGAATACCGCTGCCAGTCTGACGACCACGCAAGAGCAACTCGCCACGGGCAAGAAGGTCAACACCGCCTTCGACAATCCGACCAGTTACTTCCAGTCGCAATCGTTGGACAACCGCGCCAGCGACCTGAGCGCCTTGCTCGATCAGATCGGACAGGGCGCGCAAACACTTCAAGCCGCCAACAACGGCCTTACCGGCCTGACCAGCCTGCTCCAGCAAGCGCTGTCGACGGCGCAGCAGGCCCAGCAAGCGCAAAACGACACCGCCGGCTCGACCACCGGCACCCTCGACTTGAGCGCCAATACGCTTGCCGCCGGCAATCTGTTGATTGCGACCGGCGGCCAGACCTACACCGTTTCGATTGCCGCAAGCGCTTCACTGAGCTCGATCGAGGCTGCCATCAACGGCACCTCCGGACTCGGCAGTTCCGGTGCCGTGTCGGCGACCGACGATGGCAGTGGCCATCTGGTCCTCACCGCCGGCAACCCCAACACCAGCTTCACGCTCTCCGGGGCGGATCAATCGGCCTTCGGCCTTTCCGGCACTGCGGTTACCGGCACCAGCACTACGCGTGCAACGCTGCAGGCCAACTACAACAACATGCTCACCAATATCGACCAGATCGCCGCCGACGCATCCTACGGCGGCGTCAATCTGCTGGCGGGCAACACCTTGCAGGTGCTGTTCAACGAGACTGGCAGCAGCTCGCTCAACATTGCCGGCGTCAACCTTAACCACACCGGTCTTGGCCTAACCACGATCCCAGCCGGCGGTTTCCAGAACGCTTCAACCATCACCGCAACGGAAAGCGCGATCAACGCCGCCATCAACACCGTGCGCGCCCAAACTGAAACCTTCGGCACGAACTCCTCGACGATTCAGACCCGCCAGGCGTTCGAGACGAACATGATCAACACCCTGCAGACCGGCGCCAGCAATCTCGTGCTGGCCGACCAGAACCAGGAAAGTGCCAATCTCTTGACCCTGCAAACCCAGCAGCAGCTCGAGATATCGGCGCTTTCGATCGCCAATCAGGCGAATCAGTCCGTGCTCAAGCTGTTCGGCTAACGGCCGTTGCCAAGGCGGTGCCGGCAACACAACGGCGAAGCGAAGGCTTCGCCGTTTTTGTTTGACCAGCGCATCAGGCGGGGAAACGCTGCAGCTAGAGCATGATCCGGAAAAGTGGATACCGGTTTTCCGAAAAGATCATGCTCCACCAAAGATCTAGAGCGCGATAGCGATTCAACTCTATAATTGCGCTCTCGTATCTGCTCAGTGAAGGATTTGCTGAAGAAAGAGCCGCGTGCGCTCATGCCGCGGATGATTGAAAAATTCCTTCGGCGCGCTGATCTCCACAATTTGCCCGTCGTCCATGAGAATAACCCGGTCGGCGACTTGGCGGGCAAAGCCCATTTCGTGCGAGACCACCAGCATGGTGATGCCGTCGCTTGCGAGCTCGACCATGGTGTCGAGCACCTCCTTCACCATTTCCGGATCGAGCGCCGAGGTCGGCTCGTCGAACAGCAGGATGTTTGGATTCATGCAGAGCGCGCGGGCGATTGCGACGCGTTGCTGCTGTCCGCCAGACAGCCGGGCCGGATATTTTCCGGCCTGATCGGGGATTTTGACGCGAGCCAGATAGCTCATGGCCAGAGTCTCCGCCTCCTTCTTCGGCATGTGCCGCACCCAGATCGGCGCCAACGTGCAATTTTCCAGGACGGTGAGATGCGGGAAGAGGTTAAAGTGCTGGAACACCATGCCGACGTCGCGCCGCACCGCGACAATCTGCTTGGGATCCTCGGTCAGCTCGTTGCCGTCGACGATGATGCGGCCCTGCTGCCAACCCTCGAGCCGATTGATGCAGCGCAAGAGCGTCGACTTGCCGCCGCCGGACGGCCCGCAAATGACGATGCGCTCGCCGCGCGCAACTTTCAGGTTGATGTCGCGCAGCACGTGGAACTCGCCGTACCATTTGTTGAGGCCAACGACTTCGACCGCAATGTCTGGCAGCGGCTCGGCACGCTGGGAATCGGCGCCTTCTATCATAGCCACTCTCTATCGCCGCACGCTGCGCGCAAGCCGGATCTCCATCCGCCGCGCGTAGCGCGACATGCCATAACAACAGGCGAAGTAAAAGAGCGCGGCGAAGGCATATCCGGTCACCGTTGTGTTCGGGCCAGCCCATTTCGGGTCGGCCCGCGCCGCTTCGATGGTGCGCAGGAAATCAAAAATGCCGACCACGAAGACGAGCGTTGTATCCTTAAACAGCCCAATGAAGGTGTTGACGATATTGGGCAGCGTGATGCGCAATGCTTGCGGCAAGATCACCAACGCCATCATCGGCCAATAGCCGAAGCCGAGCGCGTTTGCAGCTTCGTATTGTCCGCGCGGCACGGCGGCGAGGCCGCCGCGAACGACTTCCGCCATATAGGCCGAGGCGAATAGCGTCACGCCGATCAGTGCGCGCACGAGCTTGTCGGGTGCGAAACGTTCGGGAACAAACAGCGGCAGCATCACGCTCGCCATGAACAGAACGGTGATCACCGGGACGCCGCGGACGAACTCGATAAATGCCACTGAGGCCATGCGGATTACCGGCAGTTCCGAGCGGCGTCCGAGCGCGAGCAGAATGCCGAGCGGCAGCGAGAAGACCATGCCGATCGCTGCGACTACGACGGTGACGAGGATGCCGCCCCATAGCGAGGTCGACACGACGCTCAGTCCGATCAGTGGCGCGCCGTGGAGGAGCACGTAGGAGAGAATCGGCAGCGCGACGAAGAAATAAAGAGCGCCGAGATCGCGGCGCGGCATCGAAAGCCGCAACAGCCACACGAACCCGAACACCAGCGCGACAAAGAACAGATCGACCCGCCACCGCTCGTCGTATGGATAAAAGCCATAGACGAAATACGAAAACCAAACCCGGATGAAGGCCCAACACGCCCCAGGATTTGGCTGCGCCGGCGAAGCGAGACAAACGGAGCCGTCGGCGCCGGTCCATACCGCGTCGACGAGAAAGAAACGCACCAGCGGCGGCACCGCCCAGACGAACAGCGCGATGCAAAGCAGCGTCATCACGATATTGCCAGGACCGGCAAACAAATTGGCGCGCAGCCAGCCGAATGGGCCGGACCGCGCCGACGGCGGCGGCAGAGGCTCGATGCGCTCCTGCCGCAGAAATGTCCAGTCGTCCGTCGCGCTCATCGCTCAGCGCTCCGCAATCGCAGTGGTCCGGCCATAGAGATTCATCAGCAGCGAAACCAGCAAGCTGATGGAGAGATAAACCGCCATGGTGATGGCAATCACCTCGACCGCCTGGCCGGTGATATTGAGGACCGTGCCGGCGAAAACCTGAACCAGATCCGGATAGCCGATCGCGACCGCAAGCGACGAGTTCTTGATCAGGTTCAGATACTGGCTGGTCAGTGGCGGAATGATCACCCGCATGGCCTGCGGCAGAACGATAAGCCGTAGCGTCAGGCCGGACCGAAGCCCGAGCGCCTGCGCGGCTTCGACCTGGCCGTGGGAGACAGAGAGCATCCCGGCGCGCACCACCTCGGCGATGAAGCCCGCGGTATAGACGGACAACGCCAGAACCAGCGCGGCAAATTCGGGAAGGATTTCGATACCGCCGCTGACATTGAAACGTCCCATATGCGGAACGCTGAAGCTGAGCGGAAAGCCCGTAAGCGCAAAGGCCGCGAGCGGCAGCACGACGATCAACCCCAGCGCCGGCACCAACACCGGCACTTCCTCGCCGGTACGGTCATGGCGGCGATTGGCATAGCTCTTGAGCGCGACCGTCGCCGCAATCCCGATCGCCAGCACCACAAGCACGATAGAGAATTGCGGCGCAAATTCCGGCCGCGCCAGGAACAGGCCGCGATTGTTGAGGAAAGTCCCGCCCGGAAGCGTCACGCTGGCGCGCAACTCCGGCAGCGATTTCAGCACCGCATTGTACCAGAACAAGAGTTGCAGAAGCAGCGGCACATTGCGCGTGAGTTCGACATAGCCGGCGGCAAACTTCGCCACGAGCCAATTGTGTGACAGCCGCGCAATGCCAACGGCAAATCCGAGGACCGTCGCCAGCACGATGCCGATGGCGGCGACGACTAGCGTGTTGAGAAGGCCGACCCAGAAAGCACGCCCGAACGTCGAGGTGCTGGGCGAATAGGCGATCAGCGTTTGGCTGATATCGAAACCGGCGGTGTTGTTCCAGAACCCGAAGCCGGAAGTGATGTGCGAGCGGGCGAGATTTTCCACCAGCTCGAAGACCGCGCCACCGGCAAGGCCGAGGATAATGACTAACGTGACGAGTTGGACCGCAACATGACCGCCGCGGCGCGTATGGTTGCGCAAAGGTTGCGGCGATGCTGCTTCGACCTTCTCAGCCATCGCCCGGTTCGCGGCAAAGTGGCGGACTTAAGCGTCAGCGAATCGGCGGCCCGTATTGCAGCCCGCCCTTGGTCCATAACGCATTGAGGCCGCGGACTATCTTGAGCGGCGAGCCCTGCCCGAGATTGCGCTCGAAAATCTCGCCGTAATTGCCGACATGCTTGACGATCCGATAGGCCCAATCGTTGGTGAGTCCCATGGCTTCGCCATACTGGCCCTCGACGCCCAGGAGGCGCCGCGTCTCCGGATCCTCGGACTTCAGCTTCTCGTCGACATCGGCTTTGTTGATGCCGAGCTCTTCGGCATCGAGCATCACGTAGTGCGTCCAGCGCACGATATCGACCCACTGGTTGTCGCCGTGCCGCACCGCCGGGCTGAGCGGCTCTTTGGAAATGATTTCCGGCAGCACGATATGAGCGCTCGGTTCGGCGAGCTTTTGCCGTTCGCCGTAGAGACCGGACGAATCGGTCGTGTAGGAATCGCAGCGCCCGGATTCGTAGGCTTTGAGCGCATCCTCGCCGGTGGCGAAGGTCACCGTCTTGAGCCCCATGTGATTGGTGCGGAAGAAATCGGCGAGGTTGAGCTCGCTGGTGGTGCCCTGCTGCACGCAGATGGACGCGTCATTGAGCTCCAGCGCCGACGTCACCTTCAGCGCCCGACGTACCATGAACCCTTGGCCGTCAAAATAGGTGATGGCCGGGAAGTCGAGCCCGAGCGTGGTATCGCGCGACAGCGTCCAGGTGGTGTTACGCGAAAGCACATCAATCTCGCCCGACTGCAAGGCGGTGAAGCGGTCCTTGGCCGTGAGCGGCACGAACTTGACCTTGGTCGGATCGTTGAAAATCGCGGCCGCAATCGCGCGGCAGAAATCGACATCGAAGCCGGTCCAGTTGCCCTGCGGATCGGGCAAGCCGAATCCCGCGAGCGTGCCGTTGGCCCCGCAGATCAGCTCGCCGCGTTCCTTCACCGCTGCGAGCGTTTCCGCGCGGGCCGCCTGCACGCCGAATGCAAGCGTCATGACTAATGCCAATGCCGTAGCGAGGCTTTTCATAATTAGGCCTTTCAGGATGTACGGCCGCGCCAAACCGCCGTCGATGGAACGTTTACGGATCCCCTTGCCGGGCGGCATCTGAGGACGATCGCACCGCAACGTCAAGGGTTGACGTCAGCGGCGGATGCCGAAGTAATGGCACAATTTACATTACATGGGCGAGACGATAGCTAGGCGTGACAATGGTCAACAATAAAGGCGGAAAAAGTGGCAGCCAAAAGACCGGCCGAAAGGTCGGTCAAGAGGAGGAGAAGCCGCCGCAAAAGCACCCGCCGAAGCGTCCGGCCACGAGCCTGGTGACAGCCGGCCGCGATCCGCGCGCGTTTCACGGCTTCGTCAATCCCCCCGTCGTCCACGCTTCCACCGTGCTCTATCCGAGCGCCGAGGAGTTTCTCGCCCATCGCGCGCGCTACCAATATGGGCGGCGCGGCACCCCGACGACCGAAGCGCTCGAGCAGCTTGTGCAGGAGCTCGAAGGCCCGCAATGCGCCGGCGTCGCATTGTTGCCTTCCGGACTTTCGGCGATTTCGGCCGCGTTTCTGTCGGTGGTGCGCGCCGGCGATCATGTGCTCGTGACCGACAGCGCCTACGGGCCGACGCGGGCGTTTTGCGACCAAAGCCTGAGCCGGCTCGGCGTCACCACCACGTATTACGATCCGCTCATCGGCGCTGGCATCGCCGCGCTGATGCAGCCGAGTACGCGCGCGGTATTCACCGAATCACCCGGCTCGCTCAGTTTTGAGATGCAGGACATTCCGGCCATCGCTGCGGCCGCCCATGCCAAAGGCGCGCTGGTACTGATGGACAATACCTGGGCGACGCCGCTGTATTTCCGCGCCCTCGATTTCGGCGTCGATCTGTCGATCCACGCCGGTACCAAATATTTCAGCGGACATTCCGACGTGATGCTCGGCACCGTCGCCGCCAGTAGTGCAACCGTCGCCGAGCTGCGCAATTTCGTCCGCTTGAACGGCCTGCATCTTGCTCCCGACGACGCCTATCTGAGCCAGCGCGGATTGCGCACGCTCGGCGTGCGGCTGGACCGGCATTACGAATCGGGGCTGGCGATCGCGCGCTGGCTCGAGCAGCGGCCCGAGGTCTTGCGCCTGCTGCACCCCGCGATACGGAGCCATCCGGGCCACACCCTATGGAAGCGCGATTTCACCGGCGCCTCGGGCTTGTTTAGCGTGGTGCTCAAGCCGGTGTCGCAGCCGGCGGTATTCGCCTTCTTGGATTCGCTGGAGCTGTTCGGCATTGGGGCGTCCTGGGGCGGCTATGAAAGTCTGGCGATTCCCTTCGACTGCGCCGGTCTGCGGACCGCGACGCGGTGGGCGCCGGGAGGGCCGACGGTGCGCATTCATATTGGGCTTGAAGCGGTCGAAGATTTGATCGCCGACCTCGAGCGGGGTTTTGCGGTTTTGGCGAAGGCGGCGCGCGTCTAAACTCCACTCCACTCCACTCCACTCCACTCCACTCCACTCCACTCCACTCCACTCCACTCCACTCCACTCCACTCCACTCCACTCCACTCCACTCCACTCCACTCCACTCCACTCCACTCCTTCCCGCGCAAGCGGGAATCCAGGGGCCGGGGGTGAAGAAGACTGGGTCCCCGCCTTCGCGGGGACGAGCGGATTTAACGCGTCGCGCCTGCCCGCCCGCCCACAATCTCATGTGCCGCAACCTTTACCCGCGCCCATGACGGCCATGCGTAAGGCTGCAAATCCGCCGGCGAGAATCCGAGCCGGCGAGCCGCGAACCAGCGGCGCACCATCAAAGCGCCGACCACGCCGACCACGGCACCACCAAGCACGTCGCTTGGATGATGCACAAAAATCAGAATGCGGCTCGCCATGATGACCAGCGCGTAGAGCCACATCACCGGTTGCAGCCGCGGCCACACTGCGCCGATCGCAATCGCCGCTGCCACTGCGGTCGTCGCGTGGCCCGACGGCATGCTGGCGTATTCGGGCTTCCAGATAAACGGCATGTAGGCGAATGGATCGTCGTGTGTGCCGACATAGGGCCGCGCGCGGCCGATCAGGCGTTTGACGATGGTCGCGAATAGGCTCGGCAGGCCGATGGCCACGAACAAAAAGCCGAAACGCACGGCGAGCGCCGCGAGCACGCCTTGGCTCATGCGGCTGAGCGCCGGCGACAGCGCGGCTGCGAGCAGCAGGAGAATGATTCCAAACGGATAGAGGAATGTACTCGAGCGCCCGTAATTGGTGATGACGTCGGCCAAGTCGTGCAGCCAAAGCGGCCCGCGCCGCGCCAACTCGATCGCCTTGGTGTCGAACAGGAACATCGACGCGATCATCACGACGAGCGCCAGGCCGAACAGCGCCAGGGCTCGCGGACTCACGCGTGGCGGCCGCGCGCGGGGCGGCCGCACCATGACCCCGATCCAGCGCGCGAAATTGGCAGGAACGCGCAGCACCGGCGCCGAAAGCCCCAGCAGCCCGGTGGACGTGCGAAGCGTCGGCGGCACTGCGCTATTCGTCGTACTCATCCGGCTCCCTTACGCACAACAGCCCCGTGGCCGATGCCGGCCAAACGTGTCCGACCGAGGATGGCGACCATATAGGGTATGATTGGGAAAAGTGAAAACCGGCTTTCTTTGAAAAGATCGTGCCTCGCCAAAACCTTAGAGTGCCAACCGATTCAATCGGAAGCGGCCATTCTCTCGGAAAGGCGGTGAAGGGTCGCGCCCTCAGGGACGAGCACAGGCGCCAGGCGCGCAAGCCGAGCGTATCGTCGGAGTGGCGGCAAACTCCGCTCGGCCGTCGTCAAGCCGGACCATGACGCTGTCGGCAGCGCCGGCGCTGTCGATCACCGTCACCCGCGCAAAGCCAGGCCCAGAGGGCTGAAAGAAAAGGCCGCCACGGCCGCGCGCCGCATTCGGTACGCCGTTGACCAGGACCGTGAGCGGGGCCACGCCGCCGGTGATTTTCAGCGGCACCGCGGCCGGCTTCTCGTCATCCGTCGCGCCAAGATCGAGCCGCGCCCCGTCCGGCGGGAACAGGATGTGCAGCTTGGCCTCCCCTGCTCCACGCTGGCTCGATTGGAAAAACTTCAGCGGAGGCGGCAGCTTAGCGCTGGTCGTTAGCAGCACTCCGGAAGGCGCGCGCGGCGGCGGCGCAGGCTGGTTCGGCAGGCGTGCAAACGCATCGAACAAAATCGGCGCCGCCGCCATGCGACCCACCAGGCCCGGCACCGGCGCACCGTCCGGCCGTCCAACCCAGACGCCGATCGTGTGGCGGCCGTCGAAGCCGACCGACCACGCGTCGCGATAGCCGTAGCTGGTGCCGGTCTTGAAAGCGACGCGGCCCGGAACGCCATTTTCCGGCGGCGGCGTTCCCATCAGGATATTGCCCACATACCAGGCCGCCACAGGCTCCATTAGTCGATTGCCGCCCGACCTGTTGGGTGCGGCGGGCGGGCTTTCGGAAAGCCTCTCGCTGAGCGGCAGCACCGTGCCCTGCCGAGCAATGCCAGCGTAGAGCATGACCAGATCGGTGAGCCTGATACCGACCCCGCCGAGTCCGATAGCCAGCCCGGGCGCTTCGCCTTCCGGCAACACGAGCGTCGCACCCGCCTGGGTGAGCCGCGCCGTGAGGCGGCTGGCGCCGACCTGATCGAGCACTGCCAGCGCCGGCAAGTTGAGCGACATCTGCAGTGCCCGGCGCACCGTCACCGTGCCCTGGAAAGTGAAATCGAAATTCTGCGGCTTATAGCCGCCATAACGTGTCGGCCGGTCATCGACGAGCGTCTCCGGATGGATGAAGCCGTCTTCAAAACCAAGCCCATAGATGAACGGCTTGAGCGTTGAGCCCGGCGAGCGCAACGCTTGGGTCAAATCGACTTGCCCGGCGCGGTGCTGATCAAAATAGTCCGGCGAACCGACATGCGCACGGATCTCGCCGGTGGCGTTGTCGATGGCCAGGATCGCGACCGAGATGTCGGGGCCGAGCGTCGTCGCGAGCGTGCGGGTGCGCGCGCGCGCCAATTCCTCGAGGCTTTTCTGCAAATCCGCATCGATCGTCAGACGGACTTCGCTGCCCGGCAGGGCGCGCGCATCCGCCACCGCATGATCAGCCGCGTGCGGCGCCAGCATCGGCATCGCCCGGCGGCCGGTCGGTACCGGTTCGGCCTTGGCGAGC
This sequence comes from uncultured Alphaproteobacteria bacterium, assembly GCA_963818155.1. Taxonomy (GTDB): domain Bacteria; phylum Pseudomonadota; class Alphaproteobacteria; order Rhizobiales; family Xanthobacteraceae; genus BOG-931. The sequence continues at coordinate 470,663 of CAWFRC010000006.1, read as the reverse complement.
GCGATCTCGTCGGCCGGAACGCTGCCGGTCGCCGCGAAGCGGTCGAGCACGCGATCGCGCGCCGCGCGCGCGGCGGCTACCGACCGATCCGGTCTTCGCGCCTCGGGCGACTGCGGCAACGCCACGAGCAACGCGGCTTCGCCAAGCGTCAGCCGCCGCGGCTCTTTGCCGAAATAGCTCAATGACGCAGCGCGAACGCCTTCGATGTTGCCGCCGTAAGGCGCCAGCTCGAGATAGAGCGACAGAATTTCGTCTTTGCTCAAGGCGCTTTCGATTTCCTCCGCGCGCAGGACCTGGCGGAGCTTGGCGGCGAGGTTGCGGTTGGCGCGCGGCTCGAGCAGCCGCGCCACCTGCATGGTCAATGTCGAGCCGCCGGACTGAATGTGCCCGCTGGTGGCGACCTGCGCCGCGGCGCGAACGAGCGCCAGCGGATCGACACCGTGATGGGCGTGAAAGCGCTTGTCCTCGTAGGCGAACAACATGGCGAAGAAGCGTGGATCGACATCGGCGACACGCGCCGGCAGCCGCCAGCGGCCTTCCGGGGTCGCATACGCGCGCAGCAAACGCCCCTCACGATCGACGACACGCGTCGAAAACGCGATGTCCTTACCGAGCGGTACCGGTCCAAGCGCGGCGATCTTCCAGACGGCGGCGCCGAGCACGCCAACGCAGCAAACCGTCAGGGCCGCCGCAATTACGAGCAAGGGTCGGCGAGTTCCCGCTCGTCCCCGCGAAGGCGGGGACTGAGTTTTTGGTGGCGCCAAACATTCCGCCCCTCGATTCCCGCTTTCGCGGGAATGAGCGGATTGCGTCGGGCCTAGCGCGTCGCTCATTTCGCCGCGGTCACTTCCACGCTCTCGGTGGCGGTGCGGCCATAGCGGTCGGGACGGTACATGTCCTCGATCACGGCTTGCGGGCGCACGTATTTGCCGGGCGCCACCGCGCGCACGACGTAAGCCACCGTGAACACCGGCGCGTCATCGGCCTTGCGCTCGAACGCCGCGGTGAAGCGGTCGTCGCGGAATTCGGTGCTCACCGGCGCTACCGCATCGCTGATCCAGTCGAGCGTACCGGTATCGCCGGACGAGACCAGATGTGGATTGTCGATCTCGAACCCGGCCGGCAGATAATCGGCGAGCGCCAGACGGCCGAATTGCGGTTGCGCTTCGGTGATCTTGAGTACGACGACCATGCGGGTGTTTTGCTTGACCTCCCTGGCATCGACCGGATCGCCGTCGAGCGTGTAGGTCTTACGCTCGATCTTGAAGCCCTTCTCGGCCGCCGGCTCCGGCGTGGTCGGCGCGCCGGTAACGGTCACCACCGCCTGGACCTGATCTTCACCGGTGTTGGTAATGCGCAGCGGCTCTTTCAGATCGCTCGAGCGAACGGTGCGATAAAGCGCACGTTGGATCGGCGCGCCGCCGACATCGAGCGATACCTTGCCGCCGTCTTTCGCCAGCGCGCTTGCGGCGAGGAGAAGCCACGCGTCTTCCTGCGTCGAGGTCGGCCGCAACGTCGCGCGCACCGCCTCGACCCGCTGCACAGCGGCCTGAACCGTCGCGCGCGGCGCACCGCCTTCGCTCGCGAGCGCCACCAAGGCGGCAGCGTCGCGCAGGTTTGAGCCGAAATCTTCGCGGCCCGTAAGATCGAGCTTGGTCGGCGGCGCAAGCGCATCGAGCGCCGCAGCGAAGACTCGCTCGGCCCGGGTGCGGTCGCCCGCCATGGCCAGCGCCGCAGCGACTTGCGCCTTGGCGATCGGCGTCGTCAGCGCATCGAGCTTGGCATCGGCGATGTAACGAAGATCGCCGATCGGCGCCGCCCCGTTGCGGGCCAACACGTAAAGCGCGTAGGCCAGATCGGTGCCGCCGTTCTTGCCGACGTCGGTCGTGTTGGCGACCGTGTTGCGCAACCGGTCGAGCGCGAGCTTGAACGCTGTTTCGGGCACTGCGATTTTGCGTTCGCGGGCACGGGTGAGGAAGTCGGTGACGTAGGAGTCGAGCCAGATATCCTCGCCGCCGACGCTCCACAAACCGAACGAGCCGTTCGAAATCCTGCCGCGTCAGCAACGTCTCGATCGCCTCGCGCAGCCTCTGATCCGTGGTCGGATCGGCCGCGATCGGCGAATCCTTGGCCAGATCGCTGAGATAAAGGAGCGGCAGCGACCGGCTCGTGATCTGCTCCGAACAGCGGAACGGATAACGATCGAGCGCGGCGAGCAAACCCGCCGCGTCGAACGATGCCAGCGAACCGATCGACAACGACACCGAGCCGGTGCCGGGCACGAGGTCGGCGAACATGTCGCTCGACACCGTAACGCTTTCACCCTTGGCCAACGGCTTGACCGTGCGGCGCGCGAGCACGCGGCCGGGGGAACGCACGGTGAGCGCATAATTGCGCTGCGAGGCAAAGCCGTTCGGACCGCTGACACTGATCCGCACGGTGCCGTTGCCGGCCGCCGTCGCAGTCAGCGGCACGTTGGCGGCGCCGCGCTCCTTGGCACGCAAGGCCAGCTTCACATTCGCCGAGGCCGAGAGCGCGTCGGCGCTGGCGATTGCAATAGTGTAGTCGCCGGCCGCGCCCTCGACGTTGTCGAGATCGAGGTGCACCGACGAACGGTCGTTTGGCAACAGGAAGCGCGGCAGCGTCGCGGTCAACACGACGGGATCGCGCACGATCACATCGGCAGTGCCGTGGCCGATTTTACCCTTGCTCCAGGCGACCGCCATGACCCGCGCGGTGCCGGCGAAGTCGCCGATGTCGAAGGCGACCTCGGCAGTGCCGTCGGAACCGACTTTCACAATCCCGGAATAGAGCGCCACCGGCGGCCCGGCGGGCGGGCTTCCCTGCAGCTCGGCGCCTTGATCGCCGCCGCTGCGGATCTGTCCGCGCGCTCCCTGCATGCCGTCGATGAGTTGCCCGTAAAGATCGCGAATCTCCGCCGCGAGCGCATGCTGTCCGAGATAAAAATCCTCCGGCGCCGGCGGCTTGTAGTTGGTGAGATTGAGGATGCCGACATCCACGGCGGCGACGACCACGCGCGCCTCTTCGCCGGCAGGAACGCCCGCGACCTTGACTGGAACGCGCAGGGTCGAATTCGGCCTAATCAACGCCGGCGGCTTGAGCTCGACACTGAGCGTCTTGGCGGTGCGATCAACCGAAAACCATTGTACGCCGATGGCACGTCCGGGCATGCGCTGCGCCGGCGCGTCGAGCGAGCGCCGCAGCGTTGCAACCAGATAGGCGCCCGTGCTCCAGTCGTTGCCGACCGGCAGCTTCACCTGCGTTGCGCCTTGCGGCACATCGATGATCTGCGTCGCCAGCAGTCGATCGCCCACGATGTTGAGCGTCAGCTTGCCGGCGTTGCGCGCGGTGACCGCGACCGTCATCGTGTCGCCGGGCGCGTAGTCGCCCTTGTCGAGCGCAATCTCGAGCATGTCCGGCGTGTCGGCATTCGATTCGACATAATAGCCGGCGTCGAACGCGACCGAGGTGAGCGGGCCGTTCGGATCGGCGGTCGATACTTCCAGCCGATAGCGGCCGAAATTCACCGGCAGCGAAATGCGCGCGGCCCGGTCGATGGTGGTGTCGACGGTGCCGTCGGCGACGCGCTTCGTCGTCTTGACCGGTTCGTAATTCCAATTCCCGTCGCGCTTGTAGAACTGATAGTGCGTGTCGATGCGCACCAACTCGTAATGCAAGCCGCGCTGGGCCGCGGCCGCACCGTCGGGCGCCACCACGATCACGTCGAAAGCCGCATTGGCGCCGTCGGCGAGCGCGCGGCCGGAGAACAGCGGCTTGACCCCAATCATGTTGGCCGACGGCGTGACCGGCAGCGTGATTTTGCGCTCGACCGCGCGGCCGCCCGGCTCCGCCATGCGCACCGCGACTTGCGCTTCCAGCGGACCCGAGCTCGCCGGCAGCTTTTCCAGCGCGACCGGGAACGTGGCCTTGCCGGCCGCGTCGGTATTGGGCAGGTCGGCGAGCGGCTGTTGCACCGCATCGACCTGTTCATCGGCCACGCCGAACTGGTAGCCGGGGAATCCGGTCCGCTCTTTAGCAGCGGTGATCGTGACCTCGCCCTCGAGATCGAGATCCGCCGCCGGAGCGCCGTAGAGGAAATGGCCGGCGACGCTGATCTTGGCGGGAACCTTTTGTGAGATGCGCCCGCTCGGCGAAGTCAGATCGAACTCCATCCGGTCCGGCACGTAGTCCTCGACCAGAAACGTCGTCTCGCCCACTGCCGGCCGTTTCGGATCGGTGTAGGCCCGCACATGCCAGGTGCCGCTCGGCGCGGAGCCGGGCAGCGCCAATGTCAGGCTATGGCCGCCAAGCCCTTGATCGGCGACAACGGTGCGGCGGAATTCAACGCCGTCGGGGCGCTCGACCACAAGGGTGACGGGTACGTCGGCGGCGGCGGCACCCTGCGGCGTCCGCAACAGCGTCGTGAGGTAGGCGGTCTCGCCGGAGCGATAAACGCCGCGCTCGGCGTAGACGAAAGCGTCGAGGCCGGTCGGGGCCGGACGGCCACCGACGCCGCGGTCGGTGAGATCGAAAGCGGGACCCTTGAGGTTCAAGAACGCATAATCGCCCTGGCCGTCGGTGGCGGTGAGAAGTGCGGGGGCCGAACCGCCCTCACCGCTCGCGAGCCCGGTTTCGAACTGCACGTGACCGGCGGCATCGGTGCGACGCGTCGCCAGCACTTCGTTGCCGCGCGACACGAGCCGCACCTCGGCGCCATTCTTGGCATCGGTGTTCGCCAGCGAGTTGACAAAGACATGGATGCCGTCATTGCCGGAAAACGCGGTGAGCCCAAGATCGGAGACGATGAACCATTGGGTCGCCAGCGCGTCGAAATTGTCGACGTTTTTCAGCTCCTGCGGCTGCGCCACCATCACGTAAACGCCGGGCTTGATCTCGCCGACGGCCTGATCGATCGGAAAGGCGGTGGTGACATCGGTGTTGATCGGCGCGGCTTCGACGGCAAGCTCGCCCTTCCACACGGCAATGCCGCGGGTGTTGCGTAATTGCTCGACGTCGTAGCGGCTCAGGCTTCTTTGAAAATCGCTGCGGCTATACTCGCCGCCGCTGATCGCATCCACGAGGCCACGGTCAGTGACCCGGTAAATCTCGACCGCTACCGCGCGGGTGTTGGTGGAAATGACCGGAATCCCCCGCTGCCCGCTGCGCGGGAGCACGTAGGCCGTCGAAGCGAAATGCACCGCCGGATTGCGGTCCCGCACATAGATCGAAAAATCGGCCGACTTCGACAAAGTCTCGTGCACGGTCGAGGGCAATCCGGCGCGCAGCGTCACGTTGTAGCTGTTGCCGTGCTGCAGACCTTCGACGCAAAGCTGCTTCTCGGCGGCCGTCAAAGCCGGCTTATCAGTACCGGCTAGAACCACGAACGGCGAAAAGTCTGTGCGCGCCGGCAAATCCTCGGAGAACTGAAAGCAGACGCGCGGCGAGGCGGTGTCGGCATCGACGGTGTAATCGAGAATGCGGAAGCCGTGCGCCTCGCGCAGCCTTTCATATTGCCCGCGGACGTCGGCCGCTTCGTGCAGCTCGAGCGACAGCCGCAGTGCATCGAGTGAAGGCCGCCACAGTTCGCGCTGCGCCAGTACATTGCCGAGGAGAGCAAGGCTGTCGCCCTCCTCGCTCCGGCTGTTCGTTCGCTGATAGGCGATATAGGCGGCGGTCGATGCACGTTCGAGCAAGAGCCGCTTTTCGTCGTCGTCCGCCGCACGGATTTGCATGACGGTGCGCGCGAGCCGCAGCCAGGTGGCGCTGTCGTTCGGCGCGCCGGCCACGATCTGGCCGAGCAGCGCCATGCCGGCGCGGAAATCGTTCTTGCTGAAGGCGGTGTCCGCGTCGCGCCGGATTTGCGGCAGCGGCTTGGTCGGCGTGCCGGCGTCGGATTTGATCTGCGCTTCCAGCTTCACGGCGCTGTCGGCAAGCTCGCTGTTGCGAAACGCCTTATCGGCGGCACTCGCGGCTTGGGATGACAATAGCGGGGTGACAACCAGCAGCGCGGCGGCGACGCCGGCGCGAACGAGCGAGATCATCGGAAAAAACTCCTCCCAGAGCCGGCGGGGTGCGCAATTCCACCCCAGCGTGAACACTGGCCCGGAAGCGCGCCTGAAGAAGTGATGGCGAGCACAAGGCGCTTCGGTAAGGCCACGCTCAAACGGTATCGTGCGGGCGCGGATTTGAAGCGTCAATCGTGTCGAGGTCGTGACCGCTTGGCGGGGCCTGGAACTAAACTTTTTTGACAGCGGGCGGGAAGAGCCGATGCCGGAGCGACAAGCGATTTGGTTAATGTCGCGCCCGCTTGCCCCATTTGCCCCCAACGGGCCCGATGTTTCTATTTGCCGAAGAATTTTAAGACGGGATTGGGTATAAGCGTGGCGGCACATGGCCCCGTAGCTCAGGGGATAGAGCAACAGCCTTCTAAGCTGAAGGTCGCAGGTTCGAATCCTGCCGGGGTCGCCAATAAAATCAATTGTTTAGCTGACATAGCGTCCGCTCTTAGGCGCTATCCAACCGAAGGCTGATTTCATCAAAGCGAGGCGAGCACCCGCCCGCCTCGCCTCATTGCTCAGCCAGTGTCAAGAATTGCGCAAAGATCACCGCGTCAGTTTTGAACGCTGTACTCGCTGAGACACCCGTCACTTGGCATGTAGCAGCCTGGGCGAACTCCCAATGTGGCCGGGTTGTTGTAGTTGTAGTCATACATCTGTTGGCTCTGCGCCAATAGGACGGTCCCGTCTGACGCGATAGTCGACGCAGCGTCCGCGCCTCCAACCAATGATACAACTGCGACGATGGCGGGGCCGAACGTATGCAGGCGTCGTTGTGTAATTGTCATGGCCTTTCCTCCACGGCTTATCGCGACTGTCATTGAAACGTTATTCGGACTATCGCCTCGTTAGTTCAACCACGCGCTTTTTTGTCAAATGAAAAGCCCCGGCCAGCATTGGGTCTGACCGGGGCCTTTCCGAGCGTGAGTCGGTTGGGACCGTCTCACGATGGCTATTCAGGGCCGAACGCTCAGCGGGTGTCAACGGCAGAGCGCTGCCGGATATCCTTATGCCGCAATGGGGGTGGCTGAAAGGTACGATTGCTTGATTGGGATTGAGAAAAGCCTTCGACCGTGCACATCAGATACAGTCACGTTCGATCCAATCACCTCATCTGTCCGCCTTACTGCCAGATCGAGTGCTATCAATTCAGCGGCGTCATACGCTTCGTCTGTGGTCCACAACAAGCGACCCACATAATCGAGCTCAGGTCCTTCATTCCCGACAAGATCGAAGAAATAGCGGTCCATGAGTGCATCCCCTTGGTTTCAGTCTTACGGAGACCGAGTGTGAGAATCTCGATTTTATAATTGGCTAAGTAGGACGCTCAATGTAACGCTTGTTTTGAGCGAAAATTCTGTGGCGCTAGAAAGGCGAGCGCCGCCCCGCCTCACAACGTTGTGCAGTCTACGGCATCGCATCGCAATTACCGCCTTCAATGACCGTGCGATGTTGCGATCAACCAAGAAAAGGTAGGATCTCTCTACGCCTCGAGCGCTCGAGCTCCTTGAGAACTTCGGGTACATCGGCAGCAAAGGAAAGCTTCCGATAATTTCCGCGAGGGCGATCACGGCGGCCATTGTCGCAGGCACAGTCGATACCAGAGCCACCGTGAGATCATTTTTGATCTCGTCCATGCCTGCTGTGGCATGCCGGCGCAGCTTGAGCGATTTTGGGGTGGATCCTTCTCAGACCATCGGAGGCAACAGCTCGAAATTGCCAACCAGCTCCCGGCCGTGGATTTCCTGAGAAATCTCGCCAGCCAACAAGCCGTGGCGGCTGTCGCATGCCAACGACGTGCCAGACCATGCATTTTTGTTTCGTCGCGATAGGTCGATATGCGGACCGATTGAATCGGTCATCGCGCGGCCAAGACCAAACTCCCGCGTTCGCGGAGGATGCTCGCTTGCGAGCGGCTCATCAGGGAAGAATGTCGCGGCGCAGCGGAAGGTAGCCGAAGTGCAGCATGCAGTCGCTGAAGGCCGCGATCCACAGATCCTCATGGCCGGTATAGACGGAGGCGCGGCCCGCGCAGGTCGTGCGCTCGCGCTGAAACAGCACCGGGTCGATCGGGCGACCGTCGGGTCTCATCCACGCCGGAGGATCGTCGAACCAGCCGCCGAGCAGCAACGGCAACGCGATCAACGTCAGCCTGGCGCGCATCGGGACCTCGCTTGCCGCACCGCTTTCGCCGCCATCATAGCGTGCCGGTGTCGGTCACGGCAGAGGCTTTGATGAATGATGCGCATTTGACCACAATAACCGGCAGCGCGCCGCACAAGTTCGCAGTCCTCATCCAACCGGCCCGCCCAGAACCGCCTGCAGTCGCTTTTCGTCTACAGAGCGCTCCCAGCGGGCGATGACGAGGGTGGCGAGGCCATTGCCGATCAGGTTCGTGGGCGTGAGCGCTTGCGACATCAGCCGGTGCACGCCGAGAATAAGCGCGACGCTCTCGACCGGAATGGTGCCGACCGCGCCCAAGGTCGCCGCCAGTACGATGAAGGCCGCACCGGCAACCCCTGCCGCACCCTTGGACGCGAGCAGCAGCACGGCCAGCAACTCGAGCTGATGGGTCAGCGGCAAAGGCGTGTCGGTGGCTTGCGCCAGGAACACCGCCGCGGTCGCGAGATAAAGGCAGGTGCCGTCGAGATTGAAGGAATAGCCAGTCGGGATCACGAGCCCGACCACGCTCTCGTCGCAACCGGCGGCTTCGAGCTTGGCGATCATGCGCGGGAGCACCGTTTCCGATGACGTGGTCGCGATCACGATCAACAACTCTTCGCGGATATAGGCGATGAAGCGAAACAGGCTGACGCCGGCCAAATGCGCAACCGGCCACAGCACGACCAGAATGAAGATCAGGCAGGTGAGGTAGAAGCTGACCAGAAGCTTGCCCAGCGATAAGAGCGAGTCGGCGCCGAATTTGCCGACCGTGAACGCGATCGCGCCGAACGCGCCGATCGGCGCCGCCCACATGACGATGCCGACAATGCGGAAGAACATCTGCGCGGCAGTTCCGATCAAATCGGTGAGCGGCTTGCCCGCCTGCCCCATCGCGCTCAAGGCGAAGCCACACAGCACCGAGACGAACAGCACCTGCAAAACGTTGCCTTCGCTGAAGGCGCCGACGAAAGTGTTGGGAATAATGCCGAGCAGAAATTCTGTGGTGGTGCGTGCTTGGCTTTGCGCCAGATACGGCGCGAGGCTCGACGTGCCGACGTGGGAAAGATCGACATTCATGCCGGCGCCGGGCTTGAACACATTGACCGCGAGCAGCCCGATCACCAGCGCCAGCGTGGTCAGCACCTCGAAATAGATCAGCGCCTTGAGCGCCACGCGCCCGACCTTGGCCATGTCCGCCATGTTGGCAATGCCGTGCACGACCGTGCAGAAAATGATCGGCGCGATAAGGACGCGGATGGCCTTGATGAAGGCGTCGCCAAGCGGCTCCATGCGGGCGCCGGCTTCGGGATAGAGATGGCCGAGCGCGCTGCCGAGCGCCATCGCGACCAGCACCAGAAACCAAAGCTGCAGGTAGAATGGCTGCGCAGGCTTGGGCTCGGTCAGGTTGGGAGCGGATGCGTTGCTCATTTGCACCGAATGTCGAGACCGCCCACGCCCGTCGCGCCAAGATCAACCGCCGCAAACGTCATTTTGCTCCGAACGCTCCTTCGCGGGTCGGCGGCCAAGGCGCAGCCCCCGCCCCGGCCAACCGGCAAGGATGGGGGCCGCCCGCTCCACAGCTTTATTTCACGAGAAAAGCCGCGCGCCAACAAGGGCGCGCGTCAGGCGTTGCAGTCGAGATTCGCGCTCAAGCGTCGTATTCGGCCGAGATGTCCTTGCCCGTATAATCCGGCATGAACGAAGCCGCGACCGCACTGATCACCGCACAAGCCGCAATGTAGATCGCGATGGCGTAACCCGTGTGATACGTGGCGTACAGCCAGGTGGCGATCAGCGGCGCCGGTCCGCCGGCGATGATCGAAGCAAGCTGATAGCCAAGCGAGGAACCGCTGTAGCGCAGCCGTGGCGTGAACGCCTCTGCGATCAGCGCTGCCTGCGGGCCGTATTGAATGTTGTGCGGGATGAGCGACAGCACGATGGCGATGAAGACGGCCGAGGGGATCGCAGTATCAATCATGCCGAAATAAAGGAAGCCGAACAGCCCGATCGCGACCACGCCGATCAGATACATCTTGCGCCGCCCGATGCGATCGGAGATGTGGCCGGAAAGCGGGATGGTGACGAAGGCAACGACCGCCGCGGTCATCACGGCTGTGAGAATGAGGTTGCGATCCATCTTCAGCGCGTTGACCGCATAATAGAAGACAAAGGCCGTGAAGATGTAAAACGGCGTCTGTTCCGACATTCGCGTCAGCGCCGAAAGAATGATCTCGCGGGGCTGTTTCCTGATGACTTCCATGATCGGGGCTTTCTCGACTTTGTCGCTGTCGAGAAGCTTTTGAAACACCGGAGTCTCGAGGATGCCGAGCCGGATCCAGAGGCCGACGCCGACGAGAACGATGGAAAGCGCGAACGGAAGACGCCAGCCCCAGACGAGGAATTGATCGCCAGACAGGTAGCTGAAGGCGAGCACGGCGAGGTTGGCCAGGAAAAGTCCCGCCGGCACGCCAAATTGCGGCCAGGAGGCAACCAGCCCGCGCTGACCATGCGTCCGCGACCATTCCATGGCCAGGAGGACCGAGCCGCCCCACTCTCCGCCGACGCCGATGCCCTGCAGCGCGCGCAAGACCGTCAGAATGATTGCGCCCCAGATGCCGATGGACGAATAAGTCGGCACGAAAGCGACGAGGAACGTCGCGATGCCCATGCAGAGCAGCGTGGCGATCAGGGTCGCCTTTCGCCCAATGCGATCGCCGTAATGGCCGAAAATAGCGGCGCCGATCGGCCGTCCGACGAAGCCGATGAAATAAGTACCGAAGGCCAACAATGTCGCCGCCAAGGGGTCTTCATTGGGGAAATAGAGCTTGCCGAAGACCAGACCGGCCGCGGTGCCATAGAGGAAGAAATCGTACCACTCGATGGTGGTACCGATCGTCGAAGCGATCACAGCCTTGCGCAGTTGCGCGCTGTGTTCGGCTTCCGATAGCGGCACAAACGTCGTTGCCACGGCCATGGCCAACCTCCCCGTTCCCCTTTTTTGCTCGGACAGTTCGTTGCGGCGAACTGCCGGCAGCAAAGACGATACTGCAGGAAGGCAGGCGTGGCTACTTAGACATGAGGCGCAGACGACGGGGAGCGGACAGCATGGCCTCGCGCAGGCGACCCCGATCAGCGCCGCTCCCGGCGTCGAAAGTCGACAGCCAAGGTGGAACTATTCCCCGGCTTTTCCGGCCGCCATCACCGTCACCGGCGTCTCACGGTAATCGGCCGCAAACAACCGCTTCAGATTCTCCACCTTCGGCAGATCGTTGAACACGATATAAGCGTGGGATGGGTGCAGCACAGCAAAATCCTGGTGATAATCTTCCGCCGGATAGAAGCCGCGCAGCGGCTCGAGCTTGGTGACGATCGGCTGCGGAAACACCTTGGCGCTGTCGAGCTGGGCGATGTAGTCCGCGGCAATCTTTTTCTGTTCATCGCCGGCGAAGAAGATGGCCGATCGATACTGCGTACCGGTGTCCGGCCCCTGCCGGTTCAGTTCCGTCGGATTGTGCGCCACGGAAAAGTAGATCTGCAAAATCTTGCCCAGAGATATGGTGTGCGGGTCGAACGTCACCGCGACGGATTCGGCGTGACCGGTTCGGCCCGAGCCGACCATCTCATAATGTGCCGTCGACTTGTCGCCGCCAGCATAGCCCGAAACTGCCGACGTCACGCCTTTGGTGTGCTGGAACACCGCCTGGACACCCCAAAAGCAGCCACCCGCCAACACCACCGTCTGTTTGTCCGCGTGCGACGACACCTCATCGACCGCCGGCGCCGGTATCGTGACGGCGCGTTCGGCGGCCTGCGCGGCATTCGCAAACAGACCGACGACGGGAAGCAACAATGCGAGCAAAATTCTCATCCGTCCCTCCGATATCCCGCCCCGCGCGGCTACGATCGCTCCACCAGGGCGGCGCACACAATCAATCTGCCTGGTTATGTTTAGTGTGGGGGCCGCCCGCGCACCAATCACAAGTCAAGCGGTGGCGGCACAGGGCGCGCTCACGACTTCGTGTGAAGGGCACCCCCGCTGTGGGCCAGGCTACGCCGCAGGGAGCCACTGGCGCCGCGTCGCTTGCGCGCACAGAGACTTTGCAACGCGGGGGCAGTCTCGTAAGCGCACCATCCAGCCGACCGATGGATCAGACCGCTCGCCGGCTCTCGAACATATGGTAGAGCCACAACACCACGACCGATCCGATCACGGCGACGATCAGGCTGTAGATATTGAAGCCGGTGACCCCGGTTGCGCCAAACAGACTGAACACCAGGCCACCGACGATCGCGCCGACGATGCCGACGACGATGTCCATCAGCATCCCTTGGCCTTGTTTGTTCACGATCTTGCCGCCGATGAAGCCGGCGACAAGACCGAGCAAGATCCATCCCAGTATCGACATGAGGTTGACTCCTCTTTCAGCGCCGATGTCGGGCGCCGATCCTATTCCGCCGATCGCGGGCTGCGTCGACGGGAATCGCTATCGGCCGCGGCAACGCATCGCGGCTTGCGTGGAGTGGAGCGACCAGGAGATGCGCGGCGGCACCAAGCCGCCGCGTCAGCACCCTGATCAGCGCGTCGATCCATTGCATCGTGCCACGATTGCGGCTCATCGGATTGCTCCAGTCCGTCTTCGTTTTGGGCGCAGCGACAGGCGACGCGAGGCTAAGGCGTCGACTACCGCCCAGTTTACCGCCCAGTTGTTTGCAATCCACGGCTGAGGATATTGCCAAGCTCCTGCATGGTCGGAAGCCGCCCGTTGGGGGTCAGTTGATTGATCACCCCCGGTAAGGCTTGCGCGAGCTGCGAAAGCAGATCCTGTTCGTTCATGCCTGACTGCTTGGCGACCTCGCTCACTGTCTTCGGGCCAAGGGCCGTGCCGATCTGGTGCGGCTCGATTGGCTGGTTCTGCCCGTTACCGACCCACGAATCCACCTTGTCGTCGTGGCCGGCATCGCTGAGTTTCTTGAGCAAGTCGCCGAGACCGCCCAAACCGCCAGGAGCGCCGGCATCGGCACCGCTTTGCGGCACCAAGGTCGGATCGGATTGTGGTTTGCCAGCGGCTGCGCTGCTGCTCGCACCGCCGCCGAAGCCACCGCCGACCATCTTGCCAATGAGAAGCGTACCGAGCGCGATCATCAGTGGTTTCGAGAAACTGCCGCCCGGCAAAGCTTTGTTCAACAGGTCGTCCAATCCACCCGCCATGATCTTCTCCTTTTCGTTGCTGCTAACGCGCCGCGCTATTCTGTGCGTTGGCTTCCTTCAGCCGCTTGTTGCACATGCTGTAATAGCCGCCGCCTTTCTCGATCCATTTGAGGCCGGCGTTCATGTTGCCGGTTTTGTTGGCTTCATACTGATCGAGACACGTCATCATTCGCGCCTTGCCGGCGGATCGGCCGGCGTATTTCTGCGACACCGCATTCGGGAAGACCGCGTTGCTCGGCGCGGTGTTGTAAATGCGGCTGGTCTTCGACGGCTTGCTGCTGTCGGGCATCGTCGTCGCCGAAGGCGCCATGGTGTCCGCGGCCTTGGTCGACGCATTGCTCGGCGCCATCGCCGCGCCCGGCCCGCACTCGGCCTTGCGGAATTCCTTCCAGCTCATGCCGCTGAGCGTGTTGGCTGTTTGTGCGGCGCGATATTTGGTGCTGCATTCGTGCATGCTCAGGGCATGCGCGGGGATGCTCCAGGTCAAGACAACCATTGCTGCAGTTGCCAAGAGCGAACGGGAGACGATCGACATTGCACACGAACTCCGTGGTTGCGTGGCGCGCGAATGCCACTGGCGCGTACGGAGTCCCAAACGCCAACGCTCTTTGCAACGGAAAGCGCGCCGCGCCGTTTACGGCCGGCGAACGCGGTTGCGCTCATTCAAATCAAAGATATCAAGCAACCGCGTCTAAATGCAGCGGACCGTCGACGGGCGCCTCGGCTCCAGTTCGCCGTTGCGCGCGCGATGTGATCAATGCGTCCAAGCTTCGCGGCGCGGATAGGCAAAATTGTCGGAATACGACATGCGCGGCTGTACCGGCGGCCTCGTCTCGAACACCTGGTAGGGGATGCCTTCGCGCTCGCAAAACGCCGCGGCTTCCTCTTTGGTGTCAAACGACAGACGTACTTGTTGTCTCATGTCGCCGGAACTGGTCCAGCCCATCAGCGGCTCGACCGTGCGCGGCTGCTCGGGCTCGTAGTCGAGCGCCCACTCCTTGGTCTTGGCTTGACCAGATTGCATGGCCGTGCGCGCGGGCTTGTAAATGCGGGCGGTCATTTCGTTCGACCCCAATTCTCAATCGATGCCAATTCTCAATCGATCTTACACGTCGTCGAGCTTTCGCTCCGCCGGAAGCGGAAATGAGTAATCGGCCACAGAATGGCCGAAAACGTCAATATTTCAAGCGCCGATTTGTGTCACGCAATTGCCGCCATTTCGAGTGGTGCCCGCAACTTCATCGCCATCGATACCCCACCGTCGAAATCCATCGCCATCGCCTGTCCGCGACGCGTATTAATGGCAGGTATTGAGGCCAAAGCCGCCATTCGCCAAAGGCCGGAGATACGCTTGGATATCGAAAAAGCCGTCGTCGAACTCGGCACGGAAGCGGTGCTGCAATACCGGGCCGTTGCCGCTCCCCGACACGACAACGAAGTCCCCGAGAGCTTCATCCGCAGCTTTGTCGCACTGCGCCTGCATCAGCGGCTCGGGTGTCAGGCGCACGTCGAGCGTCTCTATACCGCGATGGCCATCGATCTCGGCATGCCACTGACCCCCGACCTTGTCACCGTCTTGGGTAGTTTTCGCGCCGATGTCGCTCTCTACGAGAACGGCCGGCCGGTCGCGATCGTTGCTCTGAAGGTTTTCGATGCAGCGTCGCCGTTGCCGTCCATCGGCTCCGAACTCGACAAGGCGCAAGTTCTGGCACGCTTCGCCAAGCTGCGCATTTTCGTCGGCGTGATGATTTGCCCCATCATCGTGTCGCTCGAAGCGAGGATCGAACGACTGCATGATATATTCGGCGGCAATATGTATGTCGGCGAGCGCCAGCGCTCAGGCGATCAGCAATGGCAATGGTGCTTCGCGTGCGCGTCCCTCGGCGATCGCGAGGGCGCTCGCTCGTACTGACAGAAATCCGCGGAGCACATCGACTACCGCGAAACCGTGGCGCAAGCGTCCACCGCGCGCGTTGTCGCATTCGCGACGGGCAATTCACATCAACACCGGTTTGCGCACAAACCCTTTGCCGACTCGCGGCACTACCGCCGCACGCAAGTCGCCACTTTCACTTGGGTTTTTGTGGTCGGGGCAGCAGGATTCGAACCTGCGACCTGCAGTACCCAAAACTGCCGCGCTACCAGGCTGCGCTATACCCCGCGGCACATCTGAAGACTCGACCCCACGGAGACGATCCGAGAATCGAAAACGATCTCCGAGAAGCATACCCACGGCTTGCCCGCGGGATCACGCTTGACCGGAGAGCCAGACCGCTATCGATGCAATCTTACAGGCGATCGCGCTCTAGCGCCCGTTGGATACATGTTTCGACGGCCGCCAGCAAGGCAGACGACCGGGACGGCTAGAGCTTACTTTTTAAAGATGGAGCCGGTCACTTTGTCGCCCGGCTCGATACCAAGCTTGCGCGCCGTGCCGCCGATCACTTCCAGTACCGCCCTGACCGGGCCGCCTGACGGAATGCGACGATCCGATAGCGGCTCAGTATTTTCCGCGATGCGCAAAATGCTGCCGTCGGCGCGGATAAAAATCATATCGAGCGGGATGAAAGTGTTGTGCA
The DNA here is from genome assembly GCA_963818155.1 of uncultured Alphaproteobacteria bacterium. Taxonomy (GTDB): domain Bacteria; phylum Pseudomonadota; class Alphaproteobacteria; order Rhizobiales; family Xanthobacteraceae; genus BOG-931. The sequence goes on along the minus strand of CAWFRC010000006.1, from coordinate 454,635 downwards.
TCCAGAACACCACCGGCCCGTCGTGTTCAAAATCGAACAGCATACCGCGGCCGTCCGGCAGCTCCTTGCGGAACATCAGTCCGTGCTCGCGCTCCGCGTCGTTGGCGGCAAGCTCGACCACGAAGGGATGGACGCCGGACTTGCTGATGATCTCGATAGTCGCCTGGCCAGCAGCATATGCCGGAACAAAGCCGGTCCACAGCATGCATGCAAGGACAGCGCCGACTACCGATTTCAGCAGCGACGCAACCGGCTGACCGAACCGTTGTGACGACGCGAATATATCGCTTAGTGGGAAGACGGACCGAGCGAACCGCTCTCGGGACGTACCTCGGCGGCCATGAGCCCCTTCGGTCCAGGTCCGAAGCGGACGAGGACGAACTGCCCCGGGCGCAGCTCGGTAATTCCGAACCGGCGCAACGTCTCCATGTGGACGAAGATGTCGGGTGTGCCGTCCCCGCGCGTGAGGAAACCGAAACCGCGAAGCCTGTTGAACCATTTCACCTGCGCCCGTTCGAGACCACTCGTCGGCGCTACGGTAACATGGGTTCGCGGCGGCGGCATCTGCGCCGGATGAACCGCCGTCGATTTATCCATGCTGATGATGCGGAATGCCTGCAAGCCTTTGGGGCGCGGCAGCACCTCGCAAACCACACGGGCGCCCTCATAAGCGGTCTGATAGCCATCGCGGCGCAGGCACGTCACGTGCAGCAGCACGTCGGCCATGCCGTTGTCCGGCACGATGAAGCCAAATCCCTTAGCCACATCGAACCATTTGATGACGCCGGCGACTTCAATAACGCTCGCCGCGCTTTCATCGGTGAGATCGACGTCAGGCCCAAGCCCCAACGCGATCGACTTACTTTCGATTCCGTCCGAGGCCATGACGCTGAGGCCGCCGCTTCTTCTGTGCTGACGCCCAGCGGGGCGTTTTCACGAATCTCACGAATCTCGTGAATCAAAGATAACATTCGCCGTCGGGGGGAAAAGCACAAAAATGCAACACACAGCCAAAACTATCACGGCCTGTGAACATCGGTGGATGACGCAGCGTCAATGAAAGCCGCGAAGACTGCGCCGATGTCTTCGCGCACCACGAGATCGGCGATGTCGTCAAATTCCGTCGGTTCGCGATTGACGATGACAAGCCGCGCGCCATTCTCCTTGGCCATCAAAGGGAATCCGGCAGCCGGCCAAACCACAAGCGATGTGCCGATCGTCAGAAAAAGATCGCAAGACAAGGTGAGTTCGCGCGCACGCCGCATCGCAGCATCGGGCATGGCCTGTCCGAACGAGATTGTTGCGGTCTTGATGTAGCCGCCGCAGACCGTGCAGTCCGGAGCGCAGCCATTTCCGCCATCCATGTGCGCCTGTACCCACGCAAGCTCGTAGCGTTTCGCGCAATCGAGGCACAACGCGTACGTCGTATTGCCGTGCAGTTCGACGACATGCTCGGCCGCAATGCCAGAGGCCTGGTGTAGATTGTCGATATTCTGCGTCACGACCGACGGAATTTTGCCGGCACGGTAGAGGCTTGCCAACGCCTTATGGCCGCGACCTGGTTGCGCATGGCCGAAGGAATCGTCCATAGCGAACCGCCGCCGCCAGGATTCATTGCGTGCCTCCTGGCTGGCGCGAAACTCCTCGAAAGCAATCGGCCGGTTCTTGCTCCAGATTCCGCCCGGGGAGCGGAAATCGGGTATGCCGCATTCGGTGGAGATCCCGGCGCCGGTGAACGGCACGATCGCGCGTGCGGCGTCGACCATCTCCCGGAGCGTTGCCTCCGCACGAACCAGATCGTCCACTGGCATACTTCCGATCCTTACCCGCCTGCCCTACATATCTAATGCCCGTTTCGGAAAAAGCTTGGCCCTTGGACGTGCCTCGAGGGTCATACAGGCTTCCCGGAACGCGTCTATGAAGATGGAGAGCAACAGCTCTCCTAAGTTTCGCAACACCAAGATCGAACTCAACCAGTCAAGGTGCATAATGCGGTATCTGCATACGATGTTGCGCGTGCGCGATCTCGACGCGGCGCTTGATTTTTATTGCAACAAGCTCGGCCTCGAAGAGGTTCGGCGGATCGTCAATGATCAGGCAAAATTCACGCTGGTGTTTCTGGCGGCTGGAGGCGACGACGCGCTCGTGGCCAATGGGCCGGAGAACCGGGCGGCGCCATTGGTCGAATTGACCTATAACTGGGATAACAAGGAAGATTATGGGGAGGCCCGGTATTTCGGCCACCTCGCTTATGAGGTCGATGATATCTACGCCACTTGTGAGCAGTTGATGAAGGCCGGCGTGACCATCAATCGTCCGCCGCGCGACGGCGTGATGGCGTTTGTCCGCTCTCCCGACAAACAATCCATCGAGTTGTTGCAGAAAGGCGCACCGAAGCCCCCCAAGGAGCCGTGGACCTCGATGCCCAACACCGGCCATTGGTGAGACGGATCGGATTTCGAAGAAGCCGAAATCGGCTTTCGGCAAATATCGCAGATCTGCCGAAAGCTGCGGCACAGCGCTCCGACTGGAGCGCACCCCTCCCGATTGGCCGAGGCGCCTGATCCAATCGAGATTCCAAAACCGCCGCGGCCTCGACCCGGGCGTCCGCGGCGGTTCGCGATCAAGAGCATGGCTCGCTTCCGCCGACACTGACCGAGGCTTGATTTCCCGACCACCGGCCTCGTCACTAACCCGGCGAGGGGGCAGCGTCGAACCGGACGGCACCGTTACGGAAGCACGTTCTCGAGCTTTCGGATTCGGGGCGAGGAACCGATAAGGCCGCCGACCGCGACATCGGTTTCTTGTTGCTTGCCGGCCCCGCCAAAGCCCTTTATATGTCGCGCCCTCTCCACAGCGCCGTACGCGCGTGGTCCGCGCCCTTCGTCTAGCGGTCCAGGACGCCGCCCTTTCACGGCGGAAACATGGGTTCGATTCCCATAGGGCGCGCCAATGATTTCAAGCATTTAGCCGATACCGCATCCATAAGTGTCCCGGTAGAACACAAATTTCAAATGTGTTGCTCTTCAACTATCCAGGGGCGCGGGGAAACGCCCCGCGCACGATCAACGAACCGCGGCTTAGGCTGGGATGGCGTGGCGCCGAGTAACTAACGGCTAATGCGGCGCCGGTGAACATGCGCCTGACAAACCGGACATCGTCGCGCAGCGATGCGGCGAAATTGCCTTTGATCTCCGCCGCTCCGGTTAGCGGGTGATCCTAAGGCAATCGTATCTAAATTCCGGCCATCTCCGCTTGGAAACGGCGGCTACGTGTTCGCACTGCGCTATGGTACGGAAATACGCAACGTCGCGCGGCGGTACGTCAACTCCCGGCACTGGATTTAGGAGAATGAGTGCCCAAAGGGTAAGCATTGCCAACGCTCCTTGCGTGGTTGCCCATAAAGACGAGGACTAATCCCTCACCGCCCAATTCAAGCGAATAACAGCGAGGAACACGCGAAGCCCTCCGTGTCCCTCGTTGTTAGAAGGTGAACCTAACCGAAGCGACGAAATTGTTCTGAGTCACGGGGTTGTTCGTTACAGCCATCTGATAGCCAGCGCCGATGATGAGGGCTTGCCGTGGAGCGATTTGGAAGCGGCCCAAAATAAGCTCCGGGGTCAGTAAGACCTGGTTCAGGCCTGCATGCGTCCCGTTCGGCCAGTATTCGTAGTTGACTTCAAGCGCCGGCCAAAAATATTGCCACAGGTGATACTGGAAGGTCGTATTCCACAGTACCGGATCGCCGAAATTGCCAACGAATGTACCCGTTTTTGGAACGGCTGTACAAAGCGTAGCTCCAGCCGGCAAACAATTATAGGACTCGACTGGCACCTGAACGCTAACCGTCGATTGAATATCGAAATCGCCCCAGCCTTTGCCGAAGGCCAAGGTGGGCTGCGCAACCAAGACATTGTTTGAGATGCCGGCCCCGTTGCCGCTTGGAACGGACATCTGGAAGAAGCCGCTCACGATATAATTTCCGTTTTGCTCATTCGCGGAAATGAAGCGGTATTTCGCAAGAAAGGCCGGCCAATCGCCGGCAGAGGTTTGAGTGCCCCTCGGCCCGGAGGCCGAGATTGTCGGCGGTGCCGCCAAAATGATTTCGGTATTGTACGTCGGAATGAATTCTACTCGAGGGCCACCAGGACCGCCGTCACTGAGCAGGCGTTGGCCATTGCCTTGTGTGCCTGCGCCATTTTGCTGGTCATAAAAGTCCCAGCGAAGCTCTTGCTCAAGACGGGGCGTAACAGTGACGAGTGGCGTCATCCAGTGCGGTTGAGCATCTTGGCTCGCCGACACCATATTAATCCACGAAGAAACAGCACCCGAATCGATCATACCGCCCGCGCGCGCCGTCAACGGCACCAAGCCTAGCGTCAACCCGCCTATAGCTAGGCCAAGCCCCAGAAGCCGCCGCCCCTTGCAACGATCAACGCTCCCCATAAAGCCCCCCGCTATCTTGATCCGCCTGCGCGATATATTCCGCCGGATATTGCGGAAAGCTCAATGGTTGAAAGCGGCTTGTCAACAGCCCTTGGGTTCAAACAGTAAAGAAACGCGCAGGCGTGACATCGTTGCAACACGGTCGGCCCAACTCGCTTGATCAAACTAGGAGCTTCTCCGGTCTCTGCGACGGCAAATGTTGGCGCTCACGCTCTCGCGTCATTGCGTTTAGCATTTGAAGTTCGTGTGCTGCCGCAGTTTGTGCACGGCTTTGGATTGCTCGATAGATCGCAACCACTTTTGCTCCGCTAGCAGTGAGTTTTGCTCCACCTCCTTTCCGACCGCCCGTTTCAGTCAAAACGGCAGGACTGCCTAACATGTCGTTTATGGATTTCACCCATTGCCAAGCAGCGCGGTATGAGATGTGCACTGACTGCGCCGCCGCGGATATTGAACCTGTTGCGGCAATTGCTTCCAGTAGCGCTATTTTGCTCGGAGCAAGTATGGCGCCGTTCGCCAATCTAAGGCTGATGCGCAAACGCGGATTTGCCATGCCACAAATCCTTCCTGTTTCAAGAAGCGTCTCACCGTCGGGCGGAAAGTGTCAACTTGAAGGATTTTAATCTCTGAAGAATTCTCGGAACCGCCGCGGCACCAGGGGTGTGTAGTCGGGCGCCGGGTTCTTGCAGACCTCGCCGTTTTGTCCGATCCGGACCACCCGCGAGCTTAAACAGCGCCACGGTCAAATGCCTGGCCATTGATGTCCATCCGCTTGCGGTACGATAGGAGAAACCGGCGCCGCTTCATGTGATCAAATCCAGCCGTGCGATTGTCGTGGCGCATCGCCTGAACTTGGACAGAGCTCCGGATTCCCGCGCCGGCCCGGCGTCGTCACCGCAAAAAACCGCTCACCCTCAACGCCTAGCGATTCTGCCTGGATCAGTTGTTCAGTTCGCCAGCGTCAGAGGGGCGACGTTGAGAAGCGCTCAGGCGGCGCTGCCGCGCTCTTTTTGATCAAGCCACTGATGGATACTTTCGATATCGCTGCCTCCTACACAGCCGTCGCCGGATCCATCCATCGCCGTGAGTGAATACTCATTATTATTTGTACGCCGCAGAATATAGCCAAGCCGCTTGGCGCGCTCATAGAGCGCGCATTCTTCTTCTTTCATTGACAGGACCCGTTGACCTTAACCAAAGCATCAACGGATGAAATCACGGTGCCGCGGCTATCCAAGTGTTGTCCGTCACAAGATTGCACTTGGTCGACCTGTTCTGGCATGCTGGGAGGGGTTCAGGCAGCGGCATCGACCGAGCGCGCTTTCTCACCAAACCACCGCGGCGATCTGTAGAAACTGCACCCGTGAAGATCACCGTCGCGGCAGACGCCGTGCGCTGCAGCTTGTTTCGCGCCAAAAAGTCACGATGTCTGCAAATACTGGCTAAGATGCATGCTGCAATCGGAGTCGCCGGAGGCAATGAGCAATGGCTTTCCATGAGCACCCCGGGCCATTTCCCCGCAAGGTCGTCCTGTTCAGTGGCCATATGATCGATAAACCAGATCGGCCGACGCCTCGCTTCCCCGCCAGCAAAGAAAAAGTGGCGGCGAGCGAGATTGGCCGTACACTCGATCAAATCGGCGCCGCCGGTGCTTCCGACCTCGCTATATGCGGCGGTGCCTGCGGCGGCGACTTACTCTTCGCCGAGGCTGCGATCGCTCGAAACTTACGCCTCGAATTGTACTTGCCGTTGCCTGAGAATGAATTTCTCGCTCAATCCGTCGATTTTGCGAACGCCGATTGGCACCAGCGCTATCTCAAGGCGAAGGCGGCCGCCCAGCTTCACATAACTCCGAACGAACTCGGGCCGTCGAACGAAGACCCCTTCGAGCGTAACAATTTACGCATGCTGGACGTGGCCACGAGTTTCGGCGCCGAAAAGCTTGACTTTGTTTGTTTGTGGAATGGTGAGGGGGGCGACGGCCCAGGTGGAACGCAGCACCTCATGCAAGCGGTCAAAAGCAAAGGCGGCAATACGTATTGGCTGGATACCACGAAGCTCTGGACCTAAAGCGTCACCGCTTCCAGTCGAGACCGATCGCGCTCGCCCCAGGCTCACGACACGACCGCTCCAGTGGCGAGCCGTTTTAGGTGGTGGTGAATTCGCGGAACGGTGTCATGTCAACGAATTTGGTCGCGTAGGCCTGACCGACCTTTTGCATCTCGCCGATGTTCTCGATCCCATCCAAAGCTTGCACGTGCGCCGGATCGACCTTGGGCAATCCCAAGGCGTTGAGGCCGTCGCGGCTGACGTCAGGATTATAGCGCGCATACAGAAAATGGCGGCCACAGCCCTCTTCCAAGGGAATCTCCGCCCCGATCGGAGGGTCGCCTTTTCGCGGGATCATATCGCCAAGTTCGCGGTCGATGCGGTCACCAAATACGCAGCGGCCAATCGTACGACAATTGATATCCTGATCGACGGCGGCGCCGCCCATAAAGATCCCGGGTAAATGGGCAACGTTTAGCGGCAAAAGCTGCCCGCGAGGATCGATGTGAGGAGCGGTTTGAGCCGCTAAGCCGGTGCCGACCGAAACCAACATCATCGCGTCCTCGCCGGTCGGCCAGTTCAGCCGATATTGCGGAAGCGTCGCCGCGCGGTACAGCGCGAAGGCCGGGTTGTTGTAAGGGGTCACCCCACCGTCGACGAAAAAGAAGGTCTTGGCAGGGTCGCTCGGATCCCACGGCACCATCTCCGGTGGAAAATAGACCGGAGCGGCGGTGCTGGCGCGGACGAGCTGCCAAAGCGGAATTTTCAGATTACAGTCGCTGCGAGCACGATCGTTGTAGTGAGCCAGCGGGTTGTTCGAAACCGGCCAAGGCGAGTTTGTTGTGGCGTTGCGCGTAACGATCAGCAGCAGGCATCGCAGATCGGACGCTCCCAGCAACCGATCGCCGAAAACACCCTTGAGCTTATCGCGCAGCGGATCGGCCAGGTAGAAGCTGCGAAGCCGCCCTAAGAGCGCGGTCTTCTCAAACATCAGCGGCCCGGCCTCGGCATAGAATTGTATCAATTCCTGAACCGATTTTCCGACCGCCAAGCCAGCCGCGATGATGGCCCCGGTGCTGGTGCCGCCGATGTAGTCGAAAAAATCTCCGAGGCGGAAGGAACTGCCTTGGCCGGTCGCTGTCGCCAGATCTTGTTCGATCTTGAGCAGGATCTCGAGCGACGTCACGCCGCGGATCCCGCCGCCGTCGAGCGCCAGGAGCTTACGCGGTCGGGATGGAACAAACTTTGTTTCCCAGTTGTCGAGATATGTCATCGTCCCCTCCTCTGCCGCTAAGATCCTACCCGACATGTCGACGGCATTCCGTTTTCACGGCGCACGTAAGTTGCAGGATCACCGTCCAAGGCACGGCTCACCCGTTGGAGACGGCCTGTGGATTTCGTGACTTGGTCCAGCCGGCTACCCACGAACTGTTTTCGGCGGCCAAAATGTCCTCGCAGCCGTTGACGTAGTCGGACCACTTTTGCGGGTCGGCACTCGCGGCGTCGAACTCCACGCTCGCATCTTCCAGCCGACGCGCCGTCGCCAGATAGCTTGTGACCAGATATTGATATCGAGCCGCTTCGATATGAGCGAGAATGGCGCCGCTAACCGTTGTCAGAACTGCCGTCAGGGCCGCCAGATCAAATTGGAAACCCGCCCCAATCCCAACCTTGCCGACAACTCCGGCAAGCGCGGTGACAATCGTTGCGGCGAGCGCAAGGACAAATTCGCAGGCCCGCCATCTCGAAGCGATCTTCTTATAATGCTGAGCGCGCGGTCTGTAGAATGAAGCAATTTGGCTCATCCGCGAACCGCGGTATTCTTCCTTCGTGATTTTGTTCAAGGGCACGGAGCCCGTGCCATCCGACGCAACCGTGCGATCGGAAAGATCATCAAGATCTTTTTCGATATTTGTGCGCGCGCGATCGAGATTCTGATCAGCCTGCGCATCGTCGTATGGACGTGCGCCCGCCGCATATTTGAAAGCCTCACGCTTGAGCGCTTCGGAAGCGGCGCGCATGCGCACCCAGCCTTGAATCTCAGTCTCCTTCAAGAGCCGCGCCGAGATGAACGTACCGGCAGCAAGCAGCACTGTGCCGATGGCGGTCAAGATGCGATGCAGGGTCAGCGCCTCGGGTGTGTCCGGCGTTTGGCTTGCGGCTGCGGCCAGCAAAGCCCCGGTTATCGCCAGCGCGAAGACCAGCCAGCGCACGATATCAATTCGCTTCTTGAGCACGTTCGCGGCGTGCGACCATGTCGCCTGCCGCTTCGCGACGAGATTAAGTTGCGCGCTCATGTCCCCCCCCTGCAATCCGGCATCCCTTTTTGGCGATGCGTTACGGATGTCCCAATAGCCAAGCCCCGGGCTCGTGGATTGCGTCGGCATTGGACATCCACAGATCCGCAATCAGTAAATCTGCGTTGAACAAATGATCGCACATCGGTTTGTCGATAACCGGGGGACGAACGATTTCGTCAGCCCGCACTCAGTCTAAGTCCACCCTCTCGACAGACGGCTTGATAATGTCTTCACACGTTACGCTGGGATTGAGCACACGCCGCGGATTTGGCCGAAAATCAGTCTTTGCGCCAAATCCCACGATCACGAAGCAAGTTGCCATTGTCCCCCCACCCATCTACGGCCAATAAGCGGCCGATCATCCTGTATGGATCGCGTTGAGCCGGATCGCGCTGGACAATTATAAGTTGCTCGCGGAATACCACGCATGTTCCGACCAGCGAATGACTTACGTCACATGCGGGATATTAAAATCATATTCGTTTGAAACGCGCTGCGATTGAGTCCGTCGGGGAGAACGCATCGGGTCGTCAACGCTCTCGGCATACCACCGGCCCATGTCACTTTTGGGCGTCCCCAAGCTTCGATCCTCAAAGCGCGCTTTGGAAATCGGAATCTTCAGCTCCTAAAAGGGGTTGATGAGCGCGGCCGGTTGTGACGTCGGAAGCCGAAAGAGCGGCCCTTTTCGCTTCGCGAACTTATGAGCCGGAATTCTGAAGGTGCTCTGACATCGCGCGTCAAGCGCAGACAATGAGGGAGGGAAGAATGACGGATCAAACGACAGCAGGCGCGTTGAGCGCGGACGACCAAAGCGCCATCGAGCAGGCTCATGCCATACGCGACGGGAGCGAATGGTTTTTCGAAAAGATCATTCAGCCGTTCGCAGGCGGCCTCGAGAGCACAGCCCCTCAACTCGAACCCTCCAGTACGCCCATCTCCGACAAGGCGTTCAACATGATCGTCATGTTCGAAGTTAGCAGCCAAGCCGCCTACCAAGCGAAATACCAACATCCGATCTGGCCGGGCGGCGCCTCCGGCGTCACCATCGGGATCGGTTACGACGTCGGCTATGTCTCGCAACAGCTGCTTGGGCAGGATTGGCAAGGAGCGATCCCGGATGCGGTCATCCAGGCGCTGCAGCCGGCTATCGGGGTCAGAGGTGCTAGTGCCCAGGGTCTCGCACAGAGCTTGCAGGCGACTGTCACGGTGCCTTGGACGCCGGCGATCACGGTTCACCGCAGCAAAGTGATCCCAAAATGGATCACATTGGTGCAAAAATACCTTTCCAACACCGATAAGCTCGACGGCGACTGCCTCGGCGCGCTGGTGTCCCTAACCTACAATCGCGGTGCCTCGTTCGACCAAGACGGCGACCGTTTCACGGAAATGCGGAACATCAGGGCCGACATGGCGTCGCAGAATTTCGCCGACATACCCGGCCAGATACGGAGCATGAAGCGTCTGTGGCCGACCGTCAGGGGATTGCAGATCCGGCGCGACAGCGAGGCCGCGCTATTCGAAGCGGGACTTGCCGCGTAGACACCAAACACATCGCAATTCAGGCGACGGGAGGTGTGTTCAACATCCATCCATGATCGCCTGTCCTCCGCGGAAAACAGACGCCCACGGTTTCAGGAGCTTGCATCAAGCGCTTGGGCGCGGAAACGACATGCCGGCGCGTTCGAGCCGTGTCATCATTCCACGCTAAGCGTAATTCACCTCAAGGCTATTGAAAGTCGGCTTGAGCACCGCCAAGGCGTGCGCGTAGTTTTCGTGCCGCGGCCCACCGCCGAAATGTAAACCAATAACCGACAGGCCGTCGCCGAAATCGACGATACACGAGCCCGAATTGCCGCCAAGAGTGGAAGCGTCGTGCTCGAATGCCCAGTTTTTGCCGCCGTCTGCGACAGAGCCCAATCCGGCGTCGACATGGCCCGGCGCGAGGCGCTTGACGCCGAATTCGTCGGCGAAGATGGACGTCAGGACTTTGGCATATTCGGTGCCAACGTCGGGATCACCGGCGCCGAAATACAGCCCCGCCTGAGCTGGAAATCCGACCACATAAAGATCACGGGGCGTTGTCACGATGCCGCTCTTGGTGGAAATCGTCAGCGGCTCCGGCAAAGTCTTTCCTCCGGCGGGCGAACCGATTTCCAGCAGTGCCAAATCCAGTTTTTTCGGATCGATTTCCTCATTGATTGGCTCGGGCCCCGCGAAAAGCACGCTGGTGATGTTGCACAGCAGGGTCGCCGCATTGTCCTGTTCGGCGATGAAATCGATGCTGGCATCGCCTTTGAATTTCCAACTTCCGTCTTTGGCTTGATCGGCAATCGCTTCGAGCACGTGGCGATTGGTCAGAACGCGGTTCTTTCCGACCAGAAACCCAGTACCGGTATATTCCGACCGATTCTGCTTGAGACCGATGCGCCCGACCGCCGGCACGACGTCCGCAATATGCTGGGCGTGCATGTTCAAGGCGTCGTTCCAGTTGCCGACCGCGACGCCCGTCCGGTCGAGTTGACCTTTGCGGATGAAGAAAACCGGGCGTGAACCGTCGGCGCGGATGACGGCTTCGAGGCCGAGTCTCTCCGCGGTCGAGAGCTTGGCGGCGGCCCCTTCGGTTGCGAGCTTTCGCAGCCCTTGCGCGGCGACTGACTTGAGCTGCTCCGCCGTCTCCGCATCGGCGTTGCCGGTGCGCTGTTGCGCCTGCGCAATGGCGTTGTCCAAATGATCGAGAGCGTCCTTAACGCGGGCATCGCCGATCGGCGCGGCGGGATCGCTCCCCCCGACTGAATCGCCGGTGCTTTCCGTTTTGCTACCGCCTTGCGTTCCGAACCTGCGCAGGAACTGCTTCGCGGCCGTGCGCGAACCTTCTGTGTCGTCATTCATGCAACGTCCTCCCCAGAGTTTACGTGCACAATTCCCAGTTCTTGCTGCTCAGCGCTTCGGAGATACAGCCGAGCGCGATGCCCTCGTTGGCCCGATAGGTGCCCGGTCTGCCGTTGAGTCTTTGCATGGCCGCGCTACCGCTGTGGTGCAAACCGACCGCAGTCCACCGGTTGTCGACAAAGACAGGGCTTCCCGAACTGCCACCCATGGTTGGTGTGCGGTAATGCATCAGGATGACGCCCTGCCGACGCGGATGCCCGTCCGGCGGCCCCTCGTGATCGAGCAGCTGATTATCCTCAAAAGAAAAGGCGAGCTCGTTACCGCCGGCATGCCCGATGATGTAGAGCCGACGTTCTGATGCCGCATTCGGCAAAGTCATCGTGATCGGGATAGGCTCGATATCGGCAGGACAGCCGTCTATTTCCAGAAGCGTGGCGTCCAGCACGGTGATGGGTGAAACCCACGGAACGCTTTTGATCTTGAAGTCCCGGGTCGGGTCGTAGCCTTCAAACCGAACAATCGCTTCTTGGTAAGACTGCACCGCGACTTCCTTGGGATCGGGATCGCCGATTACGTGGGCGTTGGTCAGGACAAAATAGCCGACATCCTCTCCGCCGCGGGTCTTTACCCTGACAAGAAAGCCGGTGCCGACGCGTCGCGGTCCCATTGAACCGGGACCATATATTGCGGCGACCGATCGAGCGCGCTTTAGACCGAGCTGCCACCATTCGACAGACATGGGCCCGACATCGCCGAATACTTTTTGTAGCTGATCGCGGGTCGTAGCATCGATCGTGCGTTCGGCGGCAACACTGGCGGCCGGTACGACCAGCGCTTCCTTGCGCCCGTCGGGTCCGGACCATTGCAATAACGCCGTGCTTAACAGCCCGAGCGCGGCCCGCGCCACAGTCGGCATTTCCTCGCTATCCAGCAGCCAAACCTCGCGCAATTGACGCAGCATACTGTTGACGGCAAATGGCTCCGTATCCCGCTCGCCGTCGGGACCGCGATGGTCAAGAAATTTCTTCAGCTCCGTGACGAAAGAATCGTATTTTCCGCGGCCAAGCTCCACCTCGGCGGAGGTCGCATACCACCAATAGTTGCGATCGGCTATTGGGATAAAGTCGCATACGTTGCGAAGGTTCTCCGCAAAAGCGACGGGATCGTCGGCGCCGACCGACGGCGCGCCAAGCAGCAATTTACACCGCAGCAAAGCTGCAACGTTGCCGCCATGGTAATAAGCTTTGAGCGGGTCTCGTGTGTAGGCGGTCCGATACGCCGTCAGCGCCTCCTCAAGATAGGCGTTTGCTCCATAGGGCGTGGTAGCAACATGCTCGACGAAAACTTGCTTTGCCGCGCGCCCGAGCAGTCCTTGGATTTCAAACCAAGCCACCTCGTCGTTTTTCTCGACTGCCAGCTTGAGTGCCGGCAGAAGAACATCGCGGGCGGCCATCGGCATGCCGCGGTCCACGAGGGACTGAGCCTCCCATACGCGGATTATGAGATCATTCGGGTCGTAGTACCGCATCGCATCGCAAACGACGCCAAGTTCGTCGAAAGCGCGCGCCGCGCGCATGCGTTTGGCAAACGCCTTGGCATCCCCATAGCGCTGCGGTGACTTGGCGAGGGCGTCGAGAACTTCGGATCGCTCTTTCGACACACGCTTGGGGTCCGTTTCATCGGTAGACATACGCTCCCCCCAACGGCCCAACGCGCGGACGCGCTGTGGACCACATCATTCTCGAAGCCACTGCGTGCCCGAGAGCACGCCAGCTTTGCATTGCTTACTGAACGTCCGGGACCGGGAACCAGCCAAAAGATGACATGTCCCATCCGTCTGGACGGATCGAGCCGCTGATCATGTCGGTCATGAAACTGTCGCTTCGCGGCATTGAAAGCATGCCCCAGGTAGCGGAAGGCAATCTAAGCATACTAGCAGATCAACCGAAACGCAACCATTGCGTGAGGCGATGTTCCGCTCCAAACTCACGCTTCGTCCAGCCAGCATTTCGCCATTCGGGACAGCGCTATGAATTCTTTCCGCACATCAGCTTTGCGATTGCTCGCGTGTACCGCTTTCGTCCTGTCCGCGCCGGCCGGTGCACGAGCGCCGGCCAAAAGCCCGGTGGCGACGACCACGACGCTCGGCAACACCATCACGGTGCCCGGCGTATATAAATCGACCGTCTCGAGCATCGGCGCATTGGCGACAAGCGCCACCGCTGCGCTCAAAAACGACAGATCTGAACGAAGAACCCTCGCGATTCGAAAGGCGCTGGCAACTGCGCTCATGAAAGGAGGATTGAACCAGCCAATCGATTTGCGAAAAGATTCTTCGCTTGGTGAAATTGCGATCCTGTGCGAGCCGCGCGAGAACTACGTTACCAATTCCATCTACCTCAATTATCTCAATACGCTTGCGCAGAATATCGACACCGTCAGTACCAAGGCGCCCGTTGCCACGGATATACCAGGCGCCATAAAGCTTCTCTTCGCCAGTTCGAGCTACGCAATCACAAATAAAGTTGCCGTCGACGCGGCAGCCATCAAGGAGCTGAGCGACAAAGTTTCCAAAAACTGCGCCGCCGACCTGAGCGGGTACGAAAGTGCCTATTACGGCACGGCAATAGGCACCACAGCGGTGACCGAGGCGGTGACCGACGCGGGCGGTTCTGGGACCAGCGTCTCAACTTTCGCATTTCTCGGTCCGATCGGCGGGGCCATCGATACGTTCCTTTCCATCCTCCAACCGGTCCTGATCAATGCGAGTCAAGCCGTCGATGAAGCGCGGCGCCTCAAAGCCATTCAAACCGCATTAGACGACCCGCAAACGCAAGCAAAGATCCGCAAGGCCGGCGATCAGCTCGCAGCCGCCGTCGACGCTTATTCGGTCATGTCCCGCTACGGCACCGTCGGAGCGTTTGTCGAGCAGCTGGTATCGATCCGCGAAACCCAGATCGACTTGAGCAAAATCGACGACTGCCAGCACATCAGTCTTAGCTCGCAGGACCGTCTTCCGAGCAAAGCGCCCAACGAGGCTTTCATCGGTTGCTATAATGTGGCCTGGGCGAAGCTCAAACCGCAGGTCGATAGCCTCAATACCATCGCCAGGAATTACGACACTCTTGCCGACAACAATACCGTAATAGCAAAGACGCGGTTCGACACCATCATGGCGAATTTCGCCAAGCTCAAGAACGAAGCGCCTTCGGAAAGCTTCCTCAGCGACATTACCGAGTTCATCAGCTTCGCCAATGCGGTGGCGACAGCCGCATCAAAGAGCAACGTCGCGGCGCTGAAATCGGCAATCGCTGCGGCTGAGAAATAGCGGACGCGAGAATGTGTCGCGACGAGACGCCAGAGCGAGAGTTCAGCGGCGTTTTGGGTCGACGTCGACCTGAACGGTCGCGGTCATGCCGGCGACGAGGCGAACGTCGTCCGGCACCTTGTCGAGGCGGATACGCACCGGCACGCGCTGGGCAAGGCGTACCCAGGTGAAAATCGGATTGACGGTCGCAAGCCCCTGCTCGTCGGCGCGGGCGTTGGCGACATTGATGCCGCGCGCAGTACCGGCGACAGTGCCGTGCACGATGCCATTATAGCCCATCAATTTGACCCTGGCGGGATCGCCGTCGCGAATAGAGGCCAGTTGGGTCTCTTCGAAATAAGCATCGATCCAAAATGAATCGGCATTGACGACGGACAGGACCATTCGTCCCACCGTCGCGTAATCGCCGAGTTGCACCAGCAGATTGGTCACCCAGCCGTTCACCGGCGAATGGATCTGCGTCCGGTCGAGATTGACTTGCGCCTGATTGAGCTGGGCCCTGGCGCGGGCGATATTCGCCTCGGCTGCGGCGAGCTGCGCCTTCAGCGACGCGACTTGGCGTTGCGCCAGCGTCAGGCTTGATTGCGCGTTCTTGAGAGCCGCTTGCGCCTGACCGAGCGCCGAGGCCGTTTGCTGCTCCATCTGCACGGTCCCGACCTCTTTCTGCGCCAGGTCGCGGTAGCGGGCCGCTTGCTGTTGCGCAAAGGTCAGAGCCGCCTGCGCGCTCTCCACTTGCGCCTGGCTTGCGTTCACTTGCGCCTGTTGCACGGTAATCTGCGCTTCGACGTTTTCACTGTCGGCCTGGGCCTGGCGCACTGCCGCTTCGGTGAGTTGAACCGCGACCTTGTAGTCGGTCGGATCAATCACCATCAGCAAATCGTCCTTGTGCACGAACTCGTTGTCGACCACCGGAAGCTTGACGACGCGCCCCGCGACTTCCGGCGCCATGGTGACCACGTAGGTGCGCACGACGCCGTCGCGCGTCCACGGCGTCAGCATGTAGGTCTGCCACATCCACCAGCCGAACACCGCGGCGACCGCGGACATCGCCAGCGTTAGCAGAACCGGAATGATCCGGACCCGCCGCCCGCGCAGCGGGCTACTTGGCGTCGGCTTCGGCAAGACAACGGCGGGCGGCTCCACCGGTTTGCTACGCTCGGGCTTTGTCTCAATGTCGGTCATGGCGCGCTCCGCGCCAGGATGAGGACCATCGACGACAAAACGATAATGTAAATGGAGAATACGAACAGCGCCGGATGCCAGACGTAGCGCAGAACATCGAAACGGTCGGCAACGCGGCGCAACAGCATGGTGGCAAGCCATGCCGCTATCATCAGCAGCGAGATCGGCGCAACGTAAACGCCGAACAAGTCGATCTCGGCGAACTTCACCGGTTACTCCCGCGCATCGAAATAGTCGCGATGTTGAACGAGTGCGTCACAGATGGAAAGGAGCCGGCCGCGCGCGCGTAGCGGCAACGTCGTGGGTACGTCGGAATCGGCGAGCGCGGCAAGATGCTGATCGAAGGCGGCAAACCGCGTCGCAGCCGCACTCACGTCCGGGCGGGCGAAATCGGCCAGGGCCGCGTCGAGCTCGGCGCCCAAACCGAGCCCCGGTGCGATCCGGCGTAGGTGAATAATGGCGGTCCCGACCGACAATGCCGCCACGAGCTGACCCCGCTGGAGCGGCTCGGCCGCGTCGGGCAGCGCTGCGAGCCGGCTGTACATGCGACCTTCCCAGTCTTCCCGCCGGCGCAGAGGGCTGACCGCAAGGTGGCGCAAATCGCGCAACGTCTTTGCCAGAAGCCGCCGCGTGCGCAAAGACGGCGCGAGCGGCGGCAACAGGCGAAACGACACCACAGCAACGGTACTACCGACAAGAATGGAGAGCGCGGTGTTGTAGAATTGCAGGGTATTGTAAGTCATCAGATTGGCAGGCGCGAGCAGCGGGACAAAATTGGCCGCCATGGCGGTGAACATCGCCGTCTGCCACGACTGTGCCATCAGCGCACCGAAGGGGACCAGAAAAAGCCCGAGGACCGTACTGAATCCGAAGAACGTTTCGACCTGCGGCAACAGCGCGAAGCCTGCGATCGCCGCGCAAGCGGTCACCAATGTGTTTCCGATCGTGAAACCCACCGCACGCGCATAGGCTTCGTCTGCTCTCGGCGCGAACAGAGTGACACCGATGGCCGTCCAGGTGATCGCCGCAGCCCCGTTCGGCCACGCGCTCACAATCCAAAACACCGAGACGGCGCCGACGGCAACGAATGCCCGCACCGCGCTCACCACGGACGGCAGCAAGTCGGGAACGTAGAATCTCACGCGGCGCCGGTGCGCATCACTGGGCGAACGCTGGACCGCCAACAGCGCCAATCCATCAAGAACCCGCGACACGCCGGCGAGCACCCTCGCCGCTTCGTCGGCCACGAGGCGCAGTGATGGCGTGGTTGCCGGCATGGCGAGCAGAGCACGCACCGCGGCGTCGGACTGCCGGCGTATCGCGATCGGATCGTCCAGCCACCGGCGCGGATCGGGCGGCGCTCCCGTGGAAAGGAACTCATGCGGAATTCTGCGCAGTATGCTGGCACCCTGCTGCTTTGCCGCTTCCTCCGGCAACGAGGCGAGTTGTACCGCCACAGTGCGCCAGCCGGCGAGCGCCGCAAACAAGCCGTCGACGGCCTCCTGCAACAGCGGCGCCCGATAACGAAGCCAGGACGATTCTCCGATCGCTTCGTCGATCACCGGATCGAGGGCGATGACCTGCCGCGCAAACTCGCGCCGTATCGGTTGCGTGTCCGAGAATAAGGCGGCCCGCGCCAGCGTCACGCCGAACCGTGCAAGAATTTTTTCGGTCAGATCGGCAAAAAGCAGCGCGAGGCGGCGCGGCGCCGCACCGAAGTCGGTCCCGGCCAGCACGATGCCGGCGCAGGCGATGCCGATCCAGATTTCGCTCACCCGGGCAAGGGCGTAAGTAAATATCTGCCCATCGGTGCCGCCAGTCGTACCGAGCGTGTCGCTGGCCAGGATGGCCGCGGTGAAGCCGGCCAATGCCGCAGCGTAGGATGCGAAATTGCGCAGGAGCGTGGCGACATATGCGCAAGCGGCCGCCCACAGCGCGAGACCCGTGAGAAATCCGACGCGATCCTGTGGAAACCAGGCCGCGAGCGCGACAATCCACACCGCCCCCACGACCGTGCCGATCATACGAAACCATCCCTTGCGCAGCGACGCGCCGAGATGCGGCTGGCACACCAGAGCCGCGGATGTGCCGGCCCAATACGCATTGTCGAGCTCGAGCCAAAACGTCACGTAGAGAGCGAGACAGACCGATGCCCAAAGCCGCAAGCCGAAGAGCAGCGGTGGACCTGCCGCCCACGCTGCCTTCGCGCTGGCATCGCTCAAGCGCGTCATCAGCCGCGAATTTGGAGCCACTCCCGGTCCGCCGAATTCGGCTTCGACCATTCGCCTTCACTCCGGAAAGATTGGCGCGGCTGCCACGCCGAACTCCGTGCGCCGAAGTCGTAAGCATGATCCGGAAAAGCCTTGCCCGGGCTTGATCCGCGAAGGGGAACTCAGCTTTCGGTCAACAATGTAGACCGTAATCCGGTCTAATTGAACGAACTACGATCGGTCGAGAGCAAATACGAAGGCCCGGACGCGTGTTTGCGCGGGGAAGGACAGCGCGGGCAAGATCGCCGACCGCTCGGGCCAAAGGGAAAACCGCCAGGCAAGTCCAAATCGGAAAGGCCGCCGACCTATTCGCCCACGGCCGCGGGCGGGCGTGGCGTCTCGTCGTGCGATGCCGGGCGGCTGAAATCCGGCAGGATGTGTTTAAGCGTCTGAAACACGCCTCTTTCCTCCGGCGGCGGAGGCGGCGCCGCCTCAGGCACGCGCGGCGTATCGACCGCCGCCACCGGCCGTGACTTGATCTCGACGGTCGTGAGCGTCTCGGAAGATGACGGCGCGGCCGTTTGAGCCGGTGCAGGCGCGGACAATGCCGCGGGCTGGACGACCGGCGATTGCGCTGCCGAGGGCTGCTGCGCCGTCGAACCGAGATCGGCCGAGCGTGGCTGCTGCCCGCCACCGGCAGTTGCCGAAGGCAACTCAAGCGGCCGCTGCGGAATGCCCACCGCCGATCCCTGTTGCGCTTCTCCCGGCCGCGGCGAGGCGCTGCCCGTCTGGCCTTCACCGCGACGCGGCGGCGTCACCTCGGCCGGCGGCGACGGGCGGTTGGCGTCGACATTGGCGAGCGCGGCCCGAACCCGCGCTTCGACCGATTCCTTGTCCTCCCCATCGCGCGGCTTCGGATTCGGCAGCCTCGCGGGCCTTGGCGTCCGCGGCATCGCGCAATTTGGCCTCGGCGGCATCCCGCGGCTTGATATCCGGGGTTTCGCGCGGCTTGCCGGTGTCGGTTGCTGCCGTATCGGCTTTATTGGACTTGCGCACCGGCGGCGCCTTCGCAGTCTTGCGGACCACGGTCGCCGAGCTGGTCGCGTCCTGTTGCGATGCCGGGGGCTTACTCTCCGGAGCAGCCGGCGTGGAGGCCGATTGCGTCGGTTGCGGCACGGTTACGGTCTGATTTGGCGCGGTCTGGCTTGGCGGCGGGATCGCGGGTGTGTTCTTCGGAAGAGGATGCTCGCCCGGCGCGGCCACAACCTCAGGCGGCGGCGTTGCTCTCTGCGAAGGGAGGAAGCCGCCCATATGGGCGACAACATAGCCGCTCACGGCGGTGGCGACGGCAGCCCCCATGATCTCAAGGACCTTGTAGAAAACCCGAGAAACGAAACTGGCCTTCTCCGCCACGGAAGTCCCCAGCAAACCGCGTCACCACCAAGCCGTCTCGACGAAGAGTCGCGACGTGCCTAAATTCAAACGCAGCGTATCAGGCGAAATTGAGTCCGAAAAGGTGACGATACCGCGGAAATTGCTCGCCGGGCCGCGACTTTTTGCGGAGTGTGGTTTCCGTAAGCACGCCGCTTCCGCTGGATTACCCGAACGCGATCTCTTTCGGAATCATGTCCTAACGCTGCGCATGCCAATGCCGATGGCGGTAGCCGCGAGCGTGCAGCACGCTGCGTGACGGATTGACCACCTGGTTGGTACCGCGCAGATACGCGCCGTTCCCGAATACGTTGGAACCGTAACCGCCGAGCGACCCGGGTCCGGTCGAGACCGATGGCGAGACCGGAACTTCGCGGGCCTGCGGCACCACCAGCGAACTGCTGGGGTTCAGCATTGGCGTCGGCGCGACGTACGGGCTCGGCGGAATTTGCGCGAGTGCAAACCCGGCCGGCAGGAAAGCGATCGCGAGCGAAAGGCCAAGACGCTTTGGGAAATTCACGGGATCATCCTCACTGATGCGACCACCCGCGAACTTAATCTAAAACAATCCGCGAATGTTCCGGCGACGATGTCGCACAACATTCGTCTGCCGGACCGTTGTTGGACTTAAACGCGTCACGACGTTGCCACAGGTTCCGGCTAAGTTCTGCGCCACGGGGAAGCGGGTGTCGCCAGGAGAAACCCGATGGCATTGCAATACGCGGCAAGTTCACGCCTGGTCACACATGACAAGAACATTTGCCCGCAATGCAGCGCTTGGCTGCTGGCGCCGGATTGGTCGGAGCACTTCAACGATCGCTGCGTGCGTCACAACTGGTCATGCGACGCCTGCGGCTACGGTTTCGAGACCACCGTCGTTTTTCCCGAAGTACAGAAAACAGCCGCTTAGACCGGCAGCGGGAAACGTCGGAAACTTTAAAGAAATCAGGATTTCGGCGGATAGATGTGCCGCCGACCCTCGTAATCTTCGACTAACACAGGGTCTTCGATCAGCGCCGGCCCGTCATCGCTGGCTGTGCTCAGATAGTTCGGACCGATCGGCGATTTGCCGTGACCGTTAGGGATGTCGAGCACATAAGCCGGCTGGCATAGCCCGGAGAAGCGGCCGCGCAGTCCGCGCATCAATTGCTGTCCCTCCGCGATCGTCGTCCGCAGGTGCGCCGTGCCGGGCGCGAGGTCAGCGTGGTGCAAATAATAAGGCTTGATGCGGCACGTGACAAAAGTGCGCATGAGCGCGCCGAGCGTTTCGATGTCGTCATTGACACCGCGCAACAGCACCGATTGCGACAGCATTGGAATACCCGCATCGACCAGCCGTGCGCAGGCGGCTCGCGCCTGCGGCGTCAGCTCGCGCGGATGATTGGCATGCAGCACGACGAAGGTCGCCTTATCGCAGCGTAACGCGCCCACCATCGCGGTCCCGATCCGCTCCGGCGCCGCGACGGGCATTCGCGTGTGCACGCGGATCACCTCGACGTGAGGAATAGCCGCGAGCCGCCGCATCAGATCTCTGATCCGCCGCGCCGAAAGGATCAGCGGATCGCCGCCGGAGAGGATGACTTCCCAGACCTGCGGGTGTTGCTCGATGTAGTCGATCGCCGCAGTCAGTGCCGCGGCCGATAGCCCTCCCTGCCCCGGCCCGACCATTTCGCGGCGGAAGCAGAAGCGGCAATAGACCGCGCATGCGTTGACGATTTTCAGAAGCACGCGATCCGGATAACGATGCACCAGCCCTTCAACCGGGCTGAACGGATCGTCGGCGATCGGATCGGCGCGCTCCTCTGCTGTTTGCTCGATCTCGCGAGCGTCAGGCACGAACTGCCGCGCGATCGGATCGTCCGGGTCGCTCCGATCAATCAGATCGGCCACGGCCGGCGTCAGCGCCACCGCGTAACGCGCGGCAACATCGGCGAGCGCATCGAGCTTCTCGCGCGGCACCAGGGCCTGCGCGCAAAGTTCGTCGAGCGTGCGCATGGTCTTGGACGTTTTCATCCCAACGGATTCCACAAAACCTGTTCGATGCGGGGAGCGCCGGTCGCCAGCATCACCAGCCGGTCGAGCCCCAGCGCGATGCCGCAAGCTTCCGGCATGGTGCCAAGCGCGGCAAGGAAATCCTCGTCGAGCGGATAACGTTCGCCATAGATGCGCTGCTTCTCGGTCATTTCAATCTCCAGCCGGCGCCGCTGTTCGATCGGATCGGTCAATTCGCCAAAGCCGTTGGCGAGTTCGACCCCACAGGCATAAAGCTCGAAGCGCTCGGCCACGCGGCGGTCCTCCGCCGGCCGCGCCAGGGCGGCCTGGTGCACTGGATAGCGGTCGAGGATCGTGGCCCGGCCGATCCCAAGATGGCTTTCGATCCGCTCGACCAGCACGCGGCTGAAGATGTCACCCCAGCGGTCGTCGTCGGCAATGCGGATGCCGGCACCGCGCGCCACCGACGCAAGCGCCTCCGTATCCGGCTCGCCGCCCGGCAAGGTCGCCAAGAGGTCGATGCCGGCGAAACGACCGAAAGCTTCGGCGACGGTCAGCCGCTCCGGCGCAGCGAAGGCGTCCGCCGTACGGCCGCGAAACGACAGAACCTTGGTGCCGGCTGCTTGCGCCGCCATCCCAAGAATCTCAGCGCAATCGGTCATCAAACGCTCATAAGGCTCGCCAACCCGGTACCATTCGACCATGGTGAACTCCGGATGGTGCAACAGGCCCCGCTCGCGATTGCGAAACACCTTGGCGAATTCGACGATCCGCCGTTCGCCCGCCGCCAACAGCTTTTTGCAGGCGAATTCGGGCGAGGTGCGCAAATAGAGCCCGCGCACCGCCCCATCCGGACCGGTCAATGTGGTGGAGAAAGCGTGCAGATGGGTCTCGTTGCCGGGCGAGACCTGCAAGACCCCGGTCTCGACCTCGACAAAATCCTCCGCGGCAAAATGGCACCGCAAAGCCGCAACGATGCGGTTGCGCGCCAACAGGAAGGGCCTGCGGTCCGCATGCACGCTCGCAGCCCAGAAAGGCGATGCGGCCGGCCCAGTGGGCGACATCTTGGCCATAACCTTGTGTATGACAATTCGCGGAAATTACTGGCGATTAGGCCCAGGATCAGTATGGTGCGGCCCGAATTAGCGCAATGTCCCCCAGACCTGGGTTTACAAGACCTGGGTTTACAAGACCTGGGTTTACAAGACCTGGGTTCACAAGACCTGGGTTCACGAGACCTGGATTCACAACCTGGGAACCCGTTTTCTGGCTGAGGGGCATGCACCATATCCAGTGGCTAACCATCGTCGAGGAACCCGTGAAAGTCATCGCCAGCTCGCTCCGCAAAGGCAATGTCGTCGAGATCGACGGCAAGCTTGGAGTCATCGTCGCTACCGAGAATATCCATCCCGGCAAGGGCACCCCGGTCACCCAGATGGACGTGCGCCGCATTGCGGATGGGGTGAAGCTGTCGCTGCGGTTCAAGACCACCGAACAGGTCGAGCGCGCCTTCGTCGAGGACCGCAAACACCAATACATGTACCAGGACGGCGATGGCTTCCATTTCATGAACATGGAGAGCTACGACCAGGTCGCGGTGCCCGAGGACATCATCGGTGACCTGGCCGCCTACCTGCAGCCCGAGATGGAAGTGACGCTCAGCCTTCATGAAGGCGCGCCGGTCGCCATCGAGCTGCCGCCCCGCGCGGTGCTCGAAGTGGTCGAGACCGAGCCGGCAATGAAGGGCCAGACCGCCTCGTCCTCCTACAAGCCCGCGGTGCTATCGAATGGTGTGCGCACCGCAGTGCCGCCCTTCATCACCACCGGCACCCGGATCGTGGTGATGACTGCCGACGGCAGCTACGTCGAGCGCGCGAAGGATTAGGCCCCCGGTTTTTGTCTTGGGCGTCGTGCCCGTATCTCAGCCGTCATGCCCACGCTTGTCGCGGGCATCCCGACGGAGCTGGCAAAGCCTCGGAAAATGAATTCGAGATGGCCGGGACAAGCCCCGGCCATGACGTCTTTGGAAGCGGTCAATCAATCAAAAAACGCCAGCGTGCGAATCTCGATGCTCTCGCGCGGCCGCGCGTTCGGCGGCGAGGTCGGGTCGTCGAAGGCGGTATGTGCCGACCATCGGGCCCGACCGTCTTTTGACGAATCAAAAACCTTGAACACGATTGCTTCGTCGCGCCGCATGCGCGGAAACCAGAACCATTCGTGCTTAGGGTTATGGACGATCGCGTAAGTCTGGCCGACACGATCCTGATAACGGCGCTCCGAGATCACCAGATCGTCGACCGAGATCGAGCGTGCGTCGCACATGGCGAGCGGCGAGCTTTCAACCGGATGGCGGATCGGCCGCCACACTTGCACGATCGCGAACCGCCGTTTGAGCAATTCGTCGGCCTCGTCGGGTAGAATGTCGCGCACGCGCTTGGGTGCTGACCATTCGGTGTAGTCGTTGTGCACGCGCGGCACCACTTCGCGTATCTTCAACCGCTCGCGCATCGCGTCGTCGCCGGTGCGCAGCGTGTGGTCGAACACGACGACACGCGAGGCGCCGCTTTGCGCCTTCACCAACTCTTCCATTTCCCGATAATAAACGCGGCGTATCTCGGCCTCGTCGAAGAAATCCGTGACCTTGGTATCGTGCCGCAGAAAGCGAAAGCCATCGCGATCGAGATCGAACCCGTCGCCGTGCAAGCGTCCGTTGTGGATGACCACCCTGTGCGGGTCGACGGTACCGCCACGCTTGTCGCGCTCGCCGCTGCCGGCAGCCTCGGTGAAGATTTTGCTGCCGTCGTTAACAAAGTAATTGAGGGTCGCTTCAATTGCCGGAATAGCCTCCGGCGCCGGGCGCTGTTCTAAAACCTGATCCATGGTCGACTCCGTGCAGCGAGCCGCGTTTCGTAGACGCAGCAACAACATATATGGCAAATGCCAGCGCCGTAAGGGTCGTGGAAGGGTGTGCTCGCAGGGCGGCCATGCATGGCGCGCGCCCTCCTTGCGCGGTCACTCTGAACAATCATTCAGGTGGCGAAAACTTTGTTCTGAAAAACCACACAAGCAGAGTATTTTTTGCGTATTTTTCTCACGTCGGTGTGACGACACCGCTTGGCATCGTGGGCGTTGATCGCGATAGTAGGAGAGTCGGAAATTTGGAAATGGGAATGAGAACATTGACCGACCCGACCGGCGACCTTGCAGGCCGGCTCCTCCCCCGCTCTGTGACTGCCGCGCCCACCTCTGCCGCACCCACGCCGGCGCGATGGCCGGGCCGATGGCGCGGCGGCCTTCATGCCGCGGTCGTCGCCACCGTCGCCTTGAGCTTCTCGGCCCAGGCTGCGTGGAGCGAGCAATGCAAGCCGCGGCATTTTCGGGCGCCCTATTTCATCAAGACCATGGGACGGTGCGGCTTCGACATAGCGACGATGAGCTTTGCCGGCGAACCCGCCGAGCAAGCACGTTGTTTGATGCGGGGCATGGACGAGAGCCGCAATCTCGGGCCGCAGATGGCCATGATGCCCGCACCGCTCGCCGACCGCGTCGGCAGCGAAGCCGGCCTGCCGACGCGCGAAGCGCTCAGCACTTATCTGTCCAAGCTCGATCTCGAATGGGATTTCGCCCAGTATTTGTGGCTGCCGACGTCGCGCGCCAACGATAATGATCCGACCGCGCCGCTGGCGCGTTATTTCGTCATCCACGACACCAGCGGACCGAATTTCGGCCACCGCCCGTTTCCCGAGGAAGTCGACAACGGCAGCTCCAAGATCAACAGCCTGAACAAGTTTCGCTGCGCGGACGGCTGGGGCAAGGCGCACGTCGTGATCAATCGTTCGGGCGACATGCTGCTCAACCACGAGCTCGAGATTCCTTGGCGCGAGACCAAATTCGAGCAGGCGGCCAATTTCGCCGGTGCCCTAAAAGGCCTGTTCCTGCATGTCGAGCTTATTCAGCCGCGGCGATCTTCAGGACACGGCCGCCATAATGATGCGCAAAGCCCGGACCCCGCCTTCACGCCTGCGCAGTATGACCGGCTTGCGCTGCTTTACGTGATTGCCAGCGTCCGCGCGCGGCACTGGCTCATTCCGGCCTATCACGCGGCCCTCGACGCCGACATCCCCAACGGTCACGACGACCCGTTGAATTTCGATCCGGAAAGCTTCGCCCAGAGCATCGAGGTCGTGGTCAAAAGGCTGCAACCGCCCAGTGCAATGCGGGCGGCGAACACCCAATAATTCGGGCCGCTTAACGAGCCGCGGAGCCAACCTGCTCGCCGCATGTTTTGGCGGTTGGGAGTCGGTCGCCGGACATGAACGACCCTCCCGGCGCCATGAAAGCCAGCGGGCCGGTATGCAGGAATCAAATCGCTCAGCCGCTTGCGCCGAGGCTCGCGATCCGGTTCGATCGCGCCTTAAGGCGACCATAAACAGCAAATTTCAAGAATTCGAGGAAAAGCCCAATGTCTCCGCCCCACTCCGCGGCTGCGCGCCAGAGCGCGACGGCGCCAACCGACACGCAGATCGCCGCCATCGAACGTCCGAACGTCCCGGGCGCCAACGCTCCCGGCTTCGGCAG
Source organism: uncultured Alphaproteobacteria bacterium (assembly GCA_963818155.1). Classification (GTDB taxonomy): domain Bacteria; phylum Pseudomonadota; class Alphaproteobacteria; order Rhizobiales; family Xanthobacteraceae; genus BOG-931. The sequence continues at coordinate 428,230 of CAWFRC010000006.1, read as the reverse complement.
TGACGTCGTCGCCGACACCCTGCGGGCTCTGGACATCCCCTATATCGCGGTCACGCCCGGGGCGAGCTACCGCGGCCTGCACGACAGCATCGTCAATTATCTGGGCAACACCACGCCGCAGATGCTGCTGTGCGTGCACGAGGAATCAGCCGTCGCCATTGCACACGGCTGGGCCAAGGTCACCGGCCGGGCGATCGCCGCCGCCGTGCACTCCAATGTCGGGCTGCAGCATGCCACCATGGCGATGTTCAATGCCTGGTGCGACCGCATGCCGGTCGTCGTACTCGGCGCCACTGGTCCGGTCGATGCGATGAAGCGGCGGCCCTGGATCGATTGGATCCACACCGCGCGCGACCAGGGCGCGCTTATTCGCGGCTACACCAAGTGGGACGATCAGCCCGCCTCGCCCGGCGCAGCACGCGAAGCGATCCTGCGCGGCACCTGGATCGCCAACACCGCGCCGCAAGGCCCGGTCTATATCAATCTCGACGCAGAGATGCAGGAGGCCAAGCTCGCCGAGCCGCTACCGCCGATCGAGGCGGCCCGCTATGCGCCCGCGATCACGACCGCCGCCCCCGCCGAGTTGGTGCAGCAAGCCGCGGCCCTCCTGAAATCGGCCAAGCGGCCCGTGATCCTTGCCGGCCGGACATTGCGCAGCGAAGACGCCTGGAACGCGCGGCTAGCACTCGCCGAAACGCTGAACGCACGCGTGATCGCCGACATGAAAATCGGGGCGAGTTTCCCCACCGATCATCCGCTCTTTGTCGGCGCCGCGCACGCGCTGACGTCGGACAGCGCCGAGGTCCTACGAGAAGCCGACGTGATCCTCAGTCTGGATTGGGTCGATCTTGCGGGCGCACTGAAGCTCGCGCCGGCTTCGCCGGCCGCCAAGATCATCCAAGTCTCCGTCGACTATCGCATCCACAACGGCTGGAGCATGGACTATCAGGGACTGCCCGCCGTCGATCTTTTCCTCTCCGCCGATCCGGACACCGTCGTGCCCGAGCTGGTCAAGGCGCTCGGCGCCGGCGGTCGGCCGCGCGTCGCGCCGCCGCCGCACAGCGCGCGTGCGGCGGACGACCCGCCGGGCTTCACCAATGAACACATCGCGCGTGTGCTCGGCAAAGTCGTCGGCGACCGGCCGGTGACGCTGACCCATCTGCCGATCTCCTGGGAGGACCGCTGGTGGGCCTTCCGCCATCCACTCGACTTTCTCGGCTCCGATGGCGGCGGCGGTATCGGCGGCGGACCGGGCATCTCGGTCGGGGCCGCCTTGGCGCTGAAGAATTCCGGCCGGCTTCCCGTGGCGGTCTGCGGCGACGGCGATTTTCTGATGGGCGTGACCGCGGTGTGGACGGCGGTGCATTACAAGATTCCACTGCTGTTCGTGATCGCCAACAACCGCTCCTTCTATAACGATGAGCTGCACCAGGAGCGGGTGGCGCGCATGCGCGATCGTCCGGTCGAGAACAAATGGATCGGCCAGCGCATGGCCGACCCTGAGATCGACATCGCCGCCATGGGCCGCGCACAAGGTGCGCTGGGCTTCGGGCCCATCACCAACACTGCCGATTTGGCAGCGGCCTTGGAACAGGCCATAGCCGCCGTCGATGCCGGCGGCGTTGCCGTGGTCGATGTACGGGTCGAACCGGGCTATACGGCCGCCATGACCGCGGCCATGACACGCGCCAAAAGTTGATAATCTTCGGCTCTCTCCCAACTGGGAGAGGAGTTCGTTCGCCGCAACAAGATCAAGTTCCACGAAACAAAGAGGAAGCGCCCATGAACACCGCCGCCCCCGTCAAGTCGGCCAAGCCCGAAACACTGCGCCTGCCGGAACATCGCGACGCCTTTTACGGCGGCGCATGGCACAAGCCGAAATCGGGCAAATATGTCGAACTCGATCAATCCCGGCACCGGCGAGTCGCTCGCCGAGTTCGCCGATTGCGGCGCCGACGATGTCGATGCCGCAGTGCAGGCAGCGAAGAAAGCCTACGACGGCTGGCGCAACACTCCGCCGCTCGAGCGCGCGCGGCTGCTCAAACGGATCGCCGCGGTGTTGCGGGAGAATGCCGACGAACTGGCGATGATCGATGCCGCGGATTGCGGCAATCCCGTGCACGAAATGGTGATGGACGCCACCATCGCGGCCGCGCAGATCGAGTTCTATGCGGGCTTGGTGACGGAGGTGAAAGGCGCTTCGATTCCGATGGGCCCGGGTTCGGTGAACTTCTCGGTGCGTGAGCCGCGCGGCGTCGTCGGCCGCATCATTCCGTTCAACCATCCCTTCATGTTCTGCGCCGGCAAAATCGGTGCGCCGCTTGCGACCGGCAACGTGGTGATCATGAAGCCGCCGGAGCAGGCCCCGCTCTCCTCGCTGCGGCTGGCGGAGCTGATTGGCGGGATTTTGCCGCCGGGGGTCTTCAACGTCATTCCGGGCGGACGCGAAGCGGGCTCCGCGCTGACCACGCATCGCGACATCGCCATGATCGCGCTGATCGGCTCGGTGCCGACCGGACGCGCGGTGATGAAGGCCGCCGCCGACACGCTCAAGCCCGTCATGCTCGAGCTCGGCGGCAAGAATGCGCTGATCGCCTATCCGGATGCCGATGTGGACGAAGTCGCCGCCGGCGTGGTTGGCGGCATGAATTTCACTTGGTGTGGGCAGTCGTGCGGCTCGACCAGCCGGGCCTTCATCCACGAGAAATTGTACGACGCCGTACTCGCCAAGGTGAAAACCAAGATCGCCCACTTCAAGCCGGGCATTGCTACCGACCGCTCGACCACTATGGGCGCGATCATCTCGAAGACGCAGTATGAGCGCATCTTGGGCTTCATCAACTCCGCCAAGCAGGAAGGCGCACGGCTTCTCACCGGCGGCGGCCGGCCGTCGGATCCGGCCTTGGCCAAGGGCTTTTTCATCGAGCCGACGGTGTTCGCCGACGTGCAGCCCAATATGCGCATCGCCCGCGAGGAGATCTTCGGCCCGGTGCTGTCAATCTTCAAATGGAGCGACGAAGCCAAAATGCTCGAAGAGGTGAATGCCGTCGAATACGGCCTCACCGCGTCGATCTGGACCAACGATTTGTCGACCGCGCACCGCACCGCCGGCGCCGTGCAAGCGGGCTTCGTGTGGATCAACGAAGTCTCCAAGCATTTCCTCGGCGCGCCGTTCGGAGGCTATAAGCAATCCGGGATCGGCCGCGAGGAATGCTTCGAAGAAATGCTCGCTTACACGCAGGAAAAGAACATTCACGTGAAGCTGCGGCCGGCGAAGTAGTCTTTATCCTTCCCCGCATGCGGGAAAGGCGGAGCAAGGGCAAGCCGGTGGGGGCAAGCATTTGCTTGTCGCAGCAAACTTGCCCCCTCCACCACGCTTCGTGTGGTCCCCCCCGCTTCGCAGGGAGGAATCACCGAAATCAAAACACGTAAAACTGCCGCAGCGCCCACCAGACTTGATACAGAATGCCGGCGCTCGCGAACGCCGCGTAATAGGGGCGCCACCGCACGAAAATCGCGATGAGCGACAACGTAATCATCATCGTTTGCCGCACAAAATATTCCATTCCCAGCGCTTGCAGATGGCCGTGGCCTTTGAACGCGCTGTCGCCGACATCGACGACGAAAATCGCCGCCAGAAGCGCGTAAAACCACGTTTTGCGGGAAAAGAAATATTCTTCCTGATCGATGTACCGATCCATGTGATCGGGGAACAAGAATCGTGCAGGTAAAGAACAGCAAGATTCCGTAGCCGAGGACAAAAAAGTAAAGACCAAACGTCCATGTTTCGACCTTCGACAGGCCGAACTCGAACCACCAGAAATGCACGATGGTGAGCAACAGATAGATCGCCCACGCGGTGTGCACGTAGCCGACCGTTTTCCAATCCCCATGCTGCACCGGACGGGCGAGACCGGTCAGCAGACGGGCCGTGCTGAGGCCGGTAATAATGCCGAGCAGCATGCGAACGTGGAAGAAAATGTCTATCGTCGACACGGTCCCAATCCCGTTCCCCATTGCGGGCCACGCATTTCCCATTTTGGTTGAAGATCAGATCAAATTCATCGCCCTCGCGCGCACTATCGGCGCTGCTCAGTGCCGATCGAGATAACGCCCGACCAATTCGCGGGTACGTTGTTCGGTTTTCTCCAGCAAGCACTGCTCCGTCGCGCCTCCCATGCCGGTTCCGTGCCCCCATTCGTAACCGACCAGGGCGCCGCAATCGGTGTCGCGAAAGGCGATCCAAGCCTGCTCTGCCTGCTTTAATTCCGCTTTCCAGGCAGCGACATGGTCGCTGTCGGATTTCTCGATGACCGCCATGGCACGCTGATAGACGTTGTTCAGCTTGGCGTCTGCGGCGTTGAGAAGCTTCTCCAGGCAGCCCGACTGCGCGGGCGGAGCCAAAGCATCGCAAGCGGCGACGTCCGAATCCTCGGCATCCGCGGGCGCGGCGAATGCGAGGCACGCAATTATCAGCCATCCGACGACCCGCATAGAACCTCCTGCGCTGGCCATTCGATCGCCCCCGCATTCGCTACACGTCAGCCGTTAACGATTCGCGTCCGTAGACGGCCCAATACTACAACTTGAACGAGGCGTGGGTCGCCGGGTGGAACAGTTCGTCCACCGACACGCGCCGCGACGACAGACCCTGCGCGTGATGTTGCTCGAGAAAATAGTCGAGCACCTTGCGGTTCTTCTCTAAGCCGTACGACCAGTAATCCTCGCCCATCAGGCCGCGCGCGCTCTTGAGCGCTTCTTCGACGAACGGCAGTGTGACTTTGGTCGCCGAAGTATCCGACAGCTTCTCGAGCCCGGCCGCTTTCGCTTGTTCGAACCCCTTGAACACCGCACCCGGCAGCCACGGATGCTTCTCGACCAGCGTGCGGCGAATGCCGACCACGTGCATGATCGGGAAAAAGCCGGTGCGCTTGTAGTAATCCTTCGCTGCCGCCACCGGGTCGGCAAACAGCCAACCGATATTCGGATGCCCCTTCTCCACGAGCGCGGGCGGCCGCGGCGCGATGAAGCCATCGATCTCGCCCGCTTCCAACAAGCCGGAAATTGTCGCGCCTTCGGGGGCATTGTCGAGGCGCACGCCCGGCGGCAGCTTGATCGCAAGCTTCTCCGGCCGCCCCGCATGCTCGATGCCGCCGCGGATCCAATGAATATCCGCCGGCTTCACCCCGTAATCGTCCTCAAGGAGCGCGCGCGCCCAGACATTGGCGGTGAGTTGATATTCCGGCAGGCCCACCTTGCGGCCTTTGAGGTCCTCGGGCTTTTTCACACGATCCGTGCGGACGTAGATCGCCGTGTGGCGAAAGGCCCGCGAGACGAACGCCGGCACCGCGACATAGGGGGAATCGCCCTGCGCGACCTTCACCGTATAGCTCGACAGCGACAGTTCGCAGATGTCGAATTCGGCGCCGCGAAAGGCGCGGAAAAAGATCTCTTCGGGCACGAGCGTCATGTAAATCGGATCGACGCCGTCGATCGTTACGCTGCCGTCGATCAGCGCGCGGGTGCGGTCATAGTCGCCGACGGCGACCGAAAGTTCGAGCTTTGTCATTAAGCGTTTCTCCCCAGGACAGGCTGCTCCCATAACCGCGCGCCGGCTCCATGCCAAGCCGAAAACCCTGCATGGCTGCCAGCCACAACGTCGCCCTGGGATGCTTACACAGACTTTATCGGCGGGGCTATTCTCAGCGCGGAATACATCGCATCGCTCACGACAGAGCAATCCGGATCTTCATCGGCGCTCCGTCGTTATTTGCGATCCGGACCTTTTCGTTGCTCTGGCTCATTTGCGGCCGCAAGACAGCGGCTCGCTTCTTCGTCGACTATCGTCTGATTATCCTTTGGCATCTCGCTCGTATCGTAATCTTTCAACAAATCCGCCGCTGGAAGGCGATCAGCCATGCCCTTGGCTACGCAAGCGCAATATTTTTCAAAACGCGGCTTCGTCATGACCCTCTTTTTGTTGCCTTGGTCGTAGGTCGCGACGCATGCCTTTGTTGCGTTCGCGGCGAACAATTCCCTGCCGCCGTTCTTGGCAAAGCAACGCCCATATTCCTCATCAACAATCTCGGGATGTTCCTTGCTCACGTTACCGTCGCCAATCAGCTCGGTCACCGGAATGCGATCAGCGATGCCATTGGCCATGCAAGCGCAATATTGCTCGAAAGCCGGCTTGGCCATTGCGCCCTTTTCGCCCGTATACTCCTTGATGCAGGATTTCGTCGCGCTCGAAACGAATATGTCTCGGCCTCCATTCTTCGCCAAACAGCGCGTGGCCTCTTCCTTGACGATCGCCTCATTTTCCTTACTCAAATCGGCCTGATCAGCTTCCTCAGCCAACTGGTCTTTCGAAAGGCGATCCGCCAGACCGTTGGCCGTGCAGGCGCAATACTGCTCAAAGACCGCCTTTGTCAGGTTGGCGGTTTGTCCTTGGCCGTGCGTGCCGATGCACGACTTCCTGGCGCTCGCAATGAACGTCTCCCGCTCTTGCCCCTTCAGCAATTCCGCAGAGCTGAATTCGCTCATCCCGATCACGCTCACGACACACGCCAGCGCGATCGCTATCTTGCAAATCTTGAACATTTTCGCATCACTCGAAAAATCCGCGGCAACAAATGTGATGCAATTTACGCCGTGAATTGGAATCTTCAGTTGATGCGATAGATCGAATTGCATCGAGCAGGATTGCCGCGCCGCGACCGATCGGCTCACGGCACCCACACGATTGAGTCGGGAATTTGCCGCGCTCATCGGTTCGCAATTGGGATCAGATGACCTATTCCAATGACGGTCGCAACGCCGTAGGCTTTGTGCCAACAGGAGCCGCACCATGCGACGAGGTCTGATGCTTGCCGGCTTGGTTGTCGGCTTGGCGCCGCTTCTGGCGGGAATTGCCGTCGCCCAACCCAAGGCACCGCGGGTCTACAGCGACGGAAACGGCATCGTCCTCGAACGCGATGGCGGCAAGACGGGGCTTACGAAGTCGCCGCAGGATGTCGACCCGGCATTGTCACCCGATGGGCGTTTGGTGTTGTACACCCGCCGCGCCGCCGGCAAGCGCGACGAGCAATCCTGCGCCCCGCCGCCGAAAGCGGACGAACTGCGCCAGGTTTCCATCGATGGCAAGGACGACAAGCTCTTGTTGAGCGGACACCCAGGCGACCCCGAGGGGCAGCTTTGCGACTTCCGCAACAAACAATTCAGCGCCGACGGGCGGCGCCTCTATTTCGTGTCGCCCGGCTGGGCCACCTCCGCGGCGCTTCACGTCTATGACCTGCGCACGCGCGAGGAACGTTATCTGCTGCCGGCCAACGATTTTGTGGTGCTGAGCTTCTGCAAGAACGAGCACAAGGACGATCTTGCCGTCCTTTCTCACCGATATTTTGTCTTCGGCGGCAGCTACGACTGGTATTGGCTTTATGATGCCGCCGGCAAAAAGGAGCTCGGCCCGCTCGGCGAGTTCAGCGATCGGGCCGATCTGATCAAAGTCGCCCGCGATGAATGGTGCCACTAGCCGCAGCGTCTCAGGCGTACGACAGACGTCGCCCCCGAGAGTGAACAAGCCCAGCGCCTGCCTCCATCCTCTGCTCAAGCGAGGGCGCAACGGAGAAAATGCGATGCATCTGCCAATCTATCAAGTCGATGCGTTCACGGACAAACTGTTCGGTGGCAACCCGGCCGCAGTCTGCCCGATGGCGACTTGGCTGCCGGACGCAACCATGCAGGCGATCGCCGCGGAGAACAATCTCGCCGAAACCGCATTCTTCGTGGCCGAGGGAGACGACTATGCTTTGCGCTGGTTTACGCCGACGGTCGAAGTCGATCTCTGTGGGCACGCGACGCTCGCGTCGGCACACGTCGTGTTCGAGTTTCTCGCGCCGCAACGCCAGAGCGTGCGCTTTCACACGCTCAAGGCCGGCACTCTCGCGGTAAGCCGTCAAGCCGGCATGCTGCTGATGGATTTTCCCGCTCGGCCGGCTTCCCCGTGTGCGCCGGCGGCGGGCTTGCTCGAGGCCTTAGGTGGCGTGCCACGCGAGGTCCTGCGCGCCCGCGACCATCTTGTCGTTTACGACAGCGCGGCCGAGATTGCCGCACTCAAGCCGGATTTGACCGCACTCGCGGACGTGGATTGCTGGGCCGCGATCGTAACCGCGCCGGGCGAAGACGGCGTCGATTTCGTTTCCCGCTTCTTTGCTCCGGCGCAGGGCGTAGCGGAGGATCCGGTGACCGGCTCGGCCCATGCAACGCTCGTACCCTACTGGGCGAAACGTCTCGGCAAACGCATGCTGACGGCACGCCAGCTTTCCCGCCGCGGCGGCCTGTTGCAGTGCGCGCTCAATGGCGAGCGCGTCGACATCGGCGGTCAAGCCGTGACTTATTTGGTGGGTCAAATTGAGCTTTAGGATCGGCGAAACAATGCTTCGCCAAGCCGGCCGTATCAATAAAACCGCGCCAGAAACCGTCATTAGCGCGGATTTTCACTAATTTTATCAGGATAATTTTGCAATTACTGAAGCCGATCTTTAGATGTCTTGCCTCACCACGGTGCGGTCTGGCACGGACCACCCGGCATGAGGTTGTTGAGACGTCTGAGGCCGCTGATCGCACCTGCCGCGTTGCCGCCGCCGGAAGTCTATGGTGCGCTGATCGACGATCTGCACGCGCCGCTGTTCTCGCTCGTCGCCGGCGCCTCAACGACCATTCTGGTCGGCACGATGGCTGCCTGGCGCACCGGCAATCCCTGGCTCGCCGCTCTCACCGCGGGGACTGCAGCGGTCACGATCGCACGCATCGTCACCATAGCCGATTACCGCAACGGGCGGCCGCGCCACGGAGACGACATCGACTTTCTGCGCAGCTTCGAACAACGCTACGCTACCGGCGCGATCGTCTTTGCCGCCCTCCTCGGCTTGATGGGTCTGATCGCGTACCTTTTCACCAACGACCCCATCAGCTTCCTGCTGATTACGGCGAACGTCGTCGGTTACTCGGCTGGAGCAACAGCGCGAAATGCGGGGCGACCGCCGATCGCCATCGCGCAAATCGTCGCGCTGTTGGTGCCGATTGCAATCGGCACGGCGCTGCGCGCGCAATTGCCTTACACCCTATTATCGTTGATCACCGTGTTGTACCTGATCTCGTCCATCGAGATCGTGCGATATCTCGGCGCTAACCGGCTGCGGCTTTGGTTGGCTACGCGGGAAAAGGCCGAACTGGCCGGTTCGCTCGCGGAGCAGAACGTGCTGTTTGACGCCGCGCTCAACAACATGGCGCAGGGCTTGTGCATGTTCGATGCCGGCCACCGGCTGCGCGTTGCCAATCGGCGATTTTCAGAGATATTCCGCATCCCACCCGACAAGCTTTCGCCCGGCAAGTCGATTGGTGACGTGATGCTGCTGGCGCAGGCCGCCGACGGCGATCCCGCCCGCGCCGCCGCTGCGCAGCAGCAACTGCTGGCGGACCCAACGACTCCGATCCTCACCACATTGGCTGACGGACGGATAATCTCGGTCAAGCATCGTCCGATGCCGAATGGCGGCGTCGTGGCGACCTTCGAAGACGTCACCGAGCAACACCGGGCCGAGGCCCACGCCCGGTTTCTGGCCACCCACGACACGCTTACCGGCCTGCCGAACCGGATCGTCTTTGGCGAGGAGGTCAGCGGCGCGGTCGCATCGGGGGGCGGCCATGGCCGGCAATGTGCCGTCATGTTCCTCGATCTCGACCGCTTCAAGATCATCAACAACACGCTCGGCCACATGGCCGGGGATTCGCTGCTGATCGAGATCGCCAGCCGGCTGAAGCAATGCACCGGCCCGCGCGATGTGGTGACACGGATCAGCGGCGATGAATTCGCCATCCTGTTGCGCGAGATCGCCACCGGCGATGAGGCTTGCGGCGTCGCTCGCAAGATACTCGCCGCGGTGGTCAAGCCGGCAATGATCAACGGACAAGAATGCCGCGTGACCGCCAGCATCGGCATCTCGCTGTTTCCGTCGGACGCAAAGGACGAACTCACCCTCATCAAGAATGCCGAGGCGGCGATGTATGCCGCCAAGGAAGCGGGGCGCAATGCCTTCCTGCTCCACTCCGACGAAATCAAAACGCAGTCGATCGAGCGGCTCATGCTCGAGACCGGCTTACGCCGCGCGCTCGAGCGCGGCGAATTCGTGTTGCATTATCAGCCACGGCTGGATCTGCGCCGCGACAGCATTTCCGGCGTCGAAGCGCTGCTGCGCTGGCAACATCCCGATCTCGGATTACTGCTGCCCAATCACTTCGTTCCGCTCGCCGAGGAAACCGGCCTCATCGTTCCGATCGGCCGCTGGGTGCTGGAGCATGCTTGCGCGCAGAACATGGGTTGGCAACGACAAGGACTGCCGGCGGTGCGGGTGGCGGTGAACCTTTCGCCGCGGCAATTCGTCGATCCTAACCTGCTCAACGACGTCCGCAACGCACTGGGCCAATCAGGCATGCCGCCAAGCTCGCTGGAGCTTGAAATCACCGAGAGCATGGTGATGCAGGATCTCGCGCGCACCGTGCGCCTGCTCAACGAGATCAAGGATCTGGGCATCACGCTGTCGATCGACGATTTCGGCACCGGCTATTCCTCGATGGCGATGGTCAGGGAATTGCCGATCGATGCGCTCAAAATCGATCGATCGTTCGTACGCGACATTGACCGCGACGCCGAAGGCAAAGCGATCATCAATGCCATCATCGCACTCGGACGCGCGCTCGATCTCACCGTCGTCGCCGAGGGCGTGGAGACGAAGGAGCAAGAAGCATTTCTGCGCGCGCAGCAATGCGACGAGGAGCAGGGCTACCTCATCAGCAAGCCGCTGCCGCCCGAGGATTTCTCGGTATTTTTGGCCAATCAGACCCGCGCCAGATTGCGCGCGCAGGCTGCCGAAGCATCGTCGCGGCGGCTCGCGCGCCCAACCGGCACCTTGGGGTAAGGGCCAAAATCCGCTCGGCTTGGTTGGAGTGGACCGACACTGGCCGTCAACGCCCGGCAAAAGGCTCCGCGGGCGCGATATCGGAGAGCCGGAATTGCACGCGTTCCTCGCCCTGCCAACGATCGAGCGCGAATGAGCCGGCGGCGTGCACCAGCCGGCCGCGATTTTGCACGAGCGCTGCGCCGAGCTTCTGCCCGACGGCGCGGAAAGCGATGGCGTTGACGCCCGCACCGTCAGCCGATTTGAATTGCAAGCGGATATGCGACTGTCCGGCTTCCTCGATATAGGCAAGGGTATGCGCGGGCAACGCGATCACCGGCTCCGGGTTGCCGGAACCGAACGGGCCGGCACGCTCGATCATCGCCACTAGTCCGGCATTCGCCGCGCCGGCGCTGATCGCGCCATCGATCGATAGTCCGTTGGCACGGCGCGCGCTCTCGACGTCGGCCGCCAGAGCGGACTCGAGAAAAGCACGCAACGGGGCAAGCGCGGACTTGCGCAGCGTCACGCCCGCCGCCATGGCGTGTCCGCCGCCCTTTTCCAGAAGCCCATTGGCCACCGCGCGGCGCACGGCGGTGCCGATATCGACGCCAGGGATAGAGCGGCCCGAACCGGTGCCGATGCCGCCAGGCTCGAGCGCGATCGCAAACGCGGGCCGGCCGAATTTTTCCTTCAGCCGCGCGGCGACAAGGCCGACGACGCCGGGATGCCAGCCTTCGGCGGCAGTGACGATGACGGCTCCCTGGTCCTCGAGGCCGAGCGCGGCGACGGCTTCGGCCTCCGCCTGCGCCACCGTCTCCATCTCGATGACCTGCCGCTCGCGATTGAGCCGGTCGAGTTCGGCGGCGATGCGCCCGGCTTCGATCGGATCCTCCTCGATCAGAAGCCGCACGCCGAGATCCGCGCGCCCGATGCGGCCGCCGGCATTGATGCGCGGGCCAAGCAGGAAGCCGAGGTGCCAAGCTTCCGGCGGACCGGCGAGGCGCGCCACATCCATCAGGCTCGTATGGCCAACGCGGTTGCGCTGCCGAAGCGCGATCAAGCCCTTGGCAACGAAAGCGCGATTGAGGCCGATCAACGGCACCACGTCCGCGACGGTACCGAGCGCCACATCGTCGAGAAACGTCAAAAGATCAGGCTCGGGCCGGTTCGCCGTCCAGAAGACGCGCGCGCGCAGCAGCCGGTTGACGGCCACGACCGTCATGAAGGTGAGACCGACAGCCGCGAGATGCCCGAGCCCGGAGAGATCGTCGCGTCGGTTCGGATTGACGATCGCCACCGCCGGCGGCAATGCCTCGTCGGCCTGGTGATGATCGATGACGACCACGTCGACGCCAAGTGCGCACGCCTGCGCCAATGGCTCGATACTGGTCGTGCCGCAATCGACCGTAACCAAAAGCGTGGCGCCCCGTTGGGCCAGCCCGCGCACCGCTTCGACATTCGGGCCATAGCCCTCGAATAGCCGGTCGGGAATATGGATCAGCGGATCGGAGCCGGCTTGGCGCAAAAAGCGTGCAAGCAGAGCCGAGGAGGTCGCGCCATCGACATCGTAATCACCGAAGATCGCAATCGTTTCGCCGCCCTGAACAGCGTCCGCGATGCGCGCGGCCGCCTCCGGCATCGCGGTCAGCACATGCGGATCGGGCATCGACCGCCGGACGGTGGGGTCGAGGAAGGCCTCGACCGCATCGATCTCGATGTTGCGGCCGGCAATGATGCGCGCCAGTAATTCCGGCAGATCGTAGCGCTGGGCGATCGCCAGCGCACGCGCCGCACCGCGTGGATCCAGCCGATCGCGCCAGGCGCGGCCGGTCGCCGAGCTCTCAACACCGAGAAACAGCCCATCGGTTGGTGGAAATGCGCGCGATTCGAATCCCATCGGAGAACACTAGCCGATTTCGCACGGGATCGGTTCAGCAGCCGGACACTTATGCGACCTACGCACAAGGACGACACGGCCCCTCGGCGCGGCGGAACATCGCGATGGCGGTCGTCACCAGAGATTCGGCAGCGGCGGGACCCTTCGCGCCGAAACCGATCTAGGCACTCTTATCGTCCGGCGGCTTGGCGGCGGATTGGGCCCGCTCCGCGACGCATCGTTGCAGATCCTGGAAGTTGCTGTGCATCTGCTCGAGCGCAAAACTAAGCGCAAAGAAGCGCTCTGCCACGTCGGCGGGAAGATGGCGTGTGAGCCCTTGGCTGCGCACTGCGGCGATTTCGACGGCATAGGCGTCAACCGCGGACTCGACAGCCTGCAGCGACAGCGGCTGCCGGCCCGCGCGTAGCGCCGCCGCACTCCCGCGCAAATAATCGGTGAAGGCGCCGCCGATCTGCGCCAGCGGCGATTGGAGCCGCGCGATGATGTCCTCGGGTAACGGGGTCGTCGTTGCTCTGCCGATGATCACGAGGTCGTGGCGCAATCTGAGCAGAGTGCGCAGCAGCGGCCCCGTATCGGGCCCGGCGGCAAGCCGTGTCGAGCGCTCGCGCTCGGCTTCGGCGCCGACGACATTCATGTGCACCAAAGCCTGACCGATGCCATCTTGAATACGATGGAGCGCGTCGACGTCGAGCCCCTGCGTCAGCCCGGCAAGCAACGCGCGCAAGGCTTCCGCCATCTGATCGAGCGTCCGCGCGGCCGCGGTGACGACTTGCGGATGGGCGCTTGCCGGCAGCAGCAGGAATGAAACAACAAGTCCTGTAATGCCGCCAAGCGCCACCTCGATGACCCGGTCGAGCGCCGAAACGAACGGGCTCGTGTGCGTCATTGTCGGGATCAGGAGCACGATGATCGCGGTGATCGGTGCGACGGAGAATTGGGGATTGATCGCCGCGACGAGCGCGAGCGGCGCTACTGCGAGCGCGAGAACGCCGAACAGCGCGATTTCGCCGGCATGCGGAATGAAAACGCCGATGGCGCCGCCATAGATTGCGCCACCCAGGGTCCCCACCAGATAGTCGAACGTCGCCATCAGCGAGCGTCCGACACTCATCTGGGTGACGATGACGGCCGTCAATACCGCCCACAGCGGCAGGGGCAGGTGCACAAGTTTCGCCAGCGCGAACGCCGCCAGTGCGGCAATTGTCACCCTGATGGATAATGCCAGTTGCACCCAGTGCCGCCTGAGCAAAGCGGCACTCCGGACGCGAACTTTGGCGATGCGGCTCACGATCATGGTCCTGTTGCTGCCAAGCCGGCCCGCGGCACGCCCTCGCGTGAAACGCCGTAGTCCCAGGTTGGTCGCGCCCGCGCCGCCGTTACTGCGCATCAACGCGGTTGCATTTGCCCTTTCTCAATGTCCGTGTGGCATGCTTATCGCGAACACCGACATCGCGGAAGCGCCGGAAATCGCGGCGTATTGCGCCAAGAACCCATGAGCGTCCGATGAACTTCGACCACATTTCGATCGGCAGGAACCCTCCCGAAGAGATCAATGCCATCATCGAGGTGCCGATCGGCGGAGAGCCCATCAAATATGAGATGGACAAGAAAGCCGGAACGCTCGTCGTCGACCGCTTTCTCTATACCCCGATGCGCTATCCCGGGAACTACGGGTTCATTCCGCACACACTCTCGGCGGACGGCGACCCCTGTGACGTCCTCGTCGCCAATACGCGCCCGATCGTCCCCGGCGCCATCGTCGCCGTACGTCCCATCGGCGTGCTCAAGATGACGGACGAAGCCGGCAGTGACGAAAAGATCATCGCCGTGCCGATTCCCAAGCTGACGCAGCGTTACGCCCACGTGCACAACTACACCGACCTGCCGGAAATCACCTGGCGGCAGATCGAGCATTTCTTTGCCCACTACAAAGATCTTGAAGAAGGAAAGTGGGTCTCATTCGACGGCTGGGGCGACGCCGACGAAGCCAAACGTCTCATCGGCGAGGCGATCGAGCGGGCGAAATAGCGGTCGAGCGCGACCGACGCGGAGCTAGCGCAACGCCGCCGGTGGCGCGTTGAGGACTTCGAATAACTATCCGCCCTTCGGCTCCTCGCCCTCATCCTTCCGCCAGGCGATCTCCCGCTTTTGAGGATTCGAAAGCTGCATCATCTCGACCTGTTGGTACGTCAAAACTGTGCCCTTCATGGAAGCTCTCTTAAAGTCGCAATTCAGGAAAGACGAGCCTCGTAAATCCGCTCCATCGAGGTTTGCCGCCACGAATAGGACTTGTTTGAATATTGATGACCTCACGTCGGAGCCGGCCAGATCGGCTCTTGCAAAGTCAGTGCCGATGAAATCATTCCAGCACAGATTTGACTTACGCAAATCGCTGTTGCGGAACGACACTCGGTTGATCTCCGAGCGTCCGAAGAATGTTCGTCGGAGCGTCAGACCGGACAAATCGAGATCATCGTCAAGTCGCGTTCTGAACACGCTCACGCCCAGCACCTCATCGTCCTGCTGAGGCAGCCGGTCCGGCATGGGCGGATAAGTATCGTCAGCCAACATGCCAAGTTCCAGCAATCGCGCGCACGACAATTCGTAAGACAAGCGGGTTGCCGTCGCACGCGCCATCGCCGCGGGTTTCCGTCAGGGCAAATGCGGGATTATTGGGGGGACCAACCGCCGCGCATTTCCCGATTGTGCGCGAATTGCGATAGGAAGCGAGGCGTTACTAAAACTTCTCCAACTGCCGGTGCTCGGCACGGATCCAGCGCACGGTGCCGGTGACCGAGCGCATCACCACCGTCTGCGTCTCGACAATGCCGTCGCCGAACTTGACGCCGTCGAGCATACGGCCGTCGGTGATGCCGGTCGCGGCGAACAGACAGTCGCCGCGCACCATATCCTCGATCTGATATCTCCGGCGCGGATCCTTGATGCCCATCTTGGCGACGCGCTCACGTTTTTCATCGGTATCGACCGTGAGCCGGCATTGCATCTGGCCGCCGATGCAGCGCAATGCGGCCGCTGCCAAAACCCCCTCCGGCGCGCCGCCGCTGCCGAGGAAAATATCGATGCCGGTCTTTTCCGGCTCAGTGGTGTGGATGGCGGCGGCCACGTCGCCGTCGGTGATCAAGCTCACCGCGGCGCCGGTCTTGCGGATCGCCGCGATCATGTCGGCATGACGCGGCCGGTCGAGCAGCATCGCGGTGATGCCCTCGGGCTTGACGCCCTTGGCTTTGGCAAGCGTCCGGATGTTTTCCTCGGCCGGCGCATCGAGATCGATTACGTCCTTGGGATAACCGGGCCCGACCGCGATCTTTTCCATGTAGATGTCGGGCGCATGCAAGAGCGTGCCGCCTTCGGCGATGGCGATGGTGGCGATCGCGCCCGGCATATTCTTGGCGCAGAGCGTCGTGCCTTCCAGCGGATCGACCGCGATGTCGACTTTGAAACCGCCGGGCGCTCCGACCTTCTCGCCGATGAACAGCATCGGCGCTTCGTCCATCTCGCCTTCACCGATCACGACCGTACCGTCGATCGGCAGCTTGTTGAGCTCGCGCCGCATGGCATCGACCGCCGCCTGATCGGCCGCCTTTTCTTGGCCGCGCCCGCGCAGCCGTGCCGCATTGACCGCCGCGCGCTCGGTCACCCGCACGATCTCCATCGTGAGAATGCGGTCCAGCATCAGGTTGTGCGGTACAGTGATCGACGACGCCATTGTCTCGCTTCCTCGTCTTGTTCTATGCGCTCAAGCTTGGCGCAGCGTTCTTGTTGCACTCGTCATCGCGAGTCCAACGGTTCGACCCGTTGGCGCCCCAGTGAAGCGATCCGAAAGCCGGTGACGGCTGGATTGCTTCGTCGCCTTCGCTCCTCGCAACGATGCGTTTCGGCTTAAGATCATTGCGTCCTAGTTTTTCTCGATGCGGATGACCTGCGGCCGCCCGGAGATTACACGGTCGCGGCGCACCGCGGCGAGGGCCTTGTGGACGGCATCCTCGCTGGTCGCATAGGTGATGAGGATAACCGGAACAGGCTCGCCGGATTTGCCGGCCTCTGGCGAGCGGCCTTGGTGGCGCTGCACGATCGATTCCAGCGAGATTTGCCGCTGCGCCAAGCGCCGCGCGATAGTCGCGGCACTACCGGGACGGTCGCGCGCCATCAGCCGGATGTAATATCCGCCTTCGTGGCGCAGCATCGGCGCTTTGCGAACCGTCTTCATGCGTGCCGCCGGCTGCCCGAAGGGCGGCGTGCGCACGCCGCGCGCAATATCGGCAAGGTCGGAAACGACGGCGGACGCGGTTGCCATACCGCCGGCGCCCGGTCCCACAAGCGTGATCGGCGAAAGCCCGTCAGCGTCGACCGTCACCGCATTGGTCACGCCCATGACCTGCGCGATGGCGGAATCCTTCGGCACCATGGTGGGATGCACGCGCTGCTCGATGCCCGCTTCGGTGCGCACCGCGACGCCGAGAAGCTTTACACGGTACCCGAGCTCGGCAGCGGCATCGAGGTCGGCGAGCGAGATCGACGAGATACCCTCCACATAAACCGCCGCCGGATCGACTTTGGTGCCGAAGGCGAGGCTCGCCAGGATGGAAAGCTTCTGCGCGGTGTCGTGGCCTTCGATGTCGAAGGTCGGGTCGGCCTCGGCGTAGCCGAGCCGCTGCGCTTCGCGCAGGCAATCCTCGAACGAAATCCGCTCATCCTCCATACGCGACAGGATGTAATTGCAGGTGCCGTTGAGAATGCCGTAGATGCGCGTGAACGAGTTGCCGTTGAGGCCTTCGCGCAACGTCTTCACGATCGGAATGCCGCCGGCGACCGAAGCTTCGAAGTTGAGCGCCGCGTGCTTACGTTCCGCCAGCGTCGCAAGTTTGTGGCCGTGGGCCGCAAGCAGCGCCTTGTTGGCGGTGACCACCGGTTTGCCGGCAGCGAGCGCGGTCTCCACCGCTTGCTTGGCTGGATCCCCTGCCCCGCCGATCACTTCCACCAGAACGTCGATGCCGGCATCGCCGGCAAGCTCGACGGGGTCCACCGCCCAGCGCACCTTCTTCAGGTCGACGCCGCGCTTCTTGCCGCGTGAGCGCGCGGTCACCGCCACCACCTCGATCGGCCGGCCACAGCGCGCAACGAGCTTATCGCGCTCGCGCTCGAGAAGCGCAACGACCGCCGAGCCGACAGTGCCCAGTCCGGCAAGACCGACTTTCAACGGCTCAGCCATAAACGTCGCCAACCTGGAACGCCGCCAAACTGCGTCGCCAATGAGGGATGGAGCGGCGGACGGCTAACGTCGCGTCGCCAAGGGTACGACGTTGTGCAGCATTTCCGGCCCTGTTTCAAGAAAGCGCCGGATGTTGCGCGCGGCTTGCCGGATGCGCTGCTCGTTCTCGACCAGCGCGATGCGCACGTTACCTTCGCCATGCTCGCCAAAGCCGGCACCGGGCGAAACCGCGACGCTCGCCTTTTCGACCAGAAGTGTCGCGAACTCGACACTGCCCATGCTTTGGAATGGCTCCGGGATCGGGGCCCAGGCGAACATCGAAGCGCGCGGGGATGGCACGCGCCAACCGGCACGACCGAATGATTCGACGAGCGCATCGCGCCGCCGCTTATAGGTGGTGCGCATTTCGTGAATGCAGTCGTCGGGGCCGTTGAGCGCAGCGGTTGCCGCGACCTGGATCGGCGTAAACGCCCCATAGTCGAGATAGGATTTGACGCGCGCCAGCGCGGCGATGATCCGCTCGTTGCCCACGGCAAATCCAATGCGCCAGCCCGGCATCGAATAGGTCTTCGACATTGAGGTGAATTCGACCGCGACATCCATCGCGCCCGGCACCTGCAGCACCGACGGCGGCGGGTCGTTATCGAAATAGACCTCGGCATAGGCCAGATCCGACAGCAGCAGGACGCCGTGCCGCTTCGCGAACGATACTAGTTCGCGATAAAAATCGAGATCGGCCACGCATGCCGTCGGATTCGACGGATAGCAGGTCACGATCGCGATGGGCTTGGGAATGGTGTGCTTGATGGAGCGTTCGAGCGCGCCAAAGAATGCGTCGTTGGGCTCGACCGGCACCGAGCGGATGGCGCCGCCGGCCATGAGGAAGCCGAAGACATGGATCGGATACGTCGGATTCGGCACGATGATCACGTCACCCGGTGCGGTGAGCGCTTGCGCGACGTTGGCAAAGCCTTCCTTGGAGCCGAGCGTGGTGACGACCTGGGTGTCGGGGTTGAGCTTCACCCCGAAGCGGCGGGCGTAATAAGCGGCCTGAGCGCGGCGCAACCCGGGAATTCCCTTCGAGGCTGAATACCGGTCGGTGCGGGTCTTGCCGATCGTTTCCTTTATTTTCTCGACGACATGAGCCGGAGCCGGAAGATCGGGATTCCCCATGCCGAGGTCGATGATGTCGGCGCCGGCGTTGCGGGCTCCGGCCTTGGCGCGGTTGACCTCTTCGAACACATACGGCGGCAGCCGACGGATACGATAAAATTCTTCCATGGCGTCATATACCGAAATGCAGGCGGGATGATCCTCTCTGCATCTATATCACTGCTTGGCGTAAGCGCTGATACTAATGGGAGGTTGCTGAGCCAGCGGTTGCGCCCGCGCGCCCTGCTTCTTCGGCGAACCGGATCCTGTCGTCGCCGCAGTTTGCGGCTGCCCGGGCGTTTGCCCTTGGGCCTCGGTGCGATCGCGCTCGTGCAGCAGGTCGTTGGTGGCCTGCGTGACCTCGTCTGGGGTCAGCTTTGTTTCGGTTCGCGCCGCCGGCATATCGTGCACGGCGGGAAAAACGCCGTCGGAAGAACACCCTGACAGCGTCATCCCAACCAAAATTGCGGCCAGACCTGCCAGCGCGATGCCGGCAATGCGTCGGTTACTTTTCACCATCGTCCCCGCCGGACCCCATTCGGAGTCCTCTTCGACTTAAGGCCGCCGCCCCACTCGGCTCCCCGCAAAGCCGCGCCAATCTTGCGTCTTTCGACCGCCGGATCGGCTATATTCCCTAAACTCCCTCTAAAAGGTTTACCGTCTCAATGGTTTACAAAAACCAACTTAAACATGACACCCTTGTTTTGATATCGCGGTAATATGGTCGAAACAAGGACCTGGGAGCGTGGTCTGCGGAGGGACCGCCGGATGCGACCGAGTGCTAAGTTTTGCGGCAGCGCATTGCGCGAGACGCCTGAAAACTCGGCTTGCGGAGCGCATTTGAGCGCGCCATTTCTGCGCTTGAACATGATGCGGAAGACCACATACCGGTTTTCCGAGAAGGTCGTGTTCCACCAAAAGCTTAGGGCGCGCTAGCATCGCGCGCGCTAGGGGCTTGGCGGCCCATGGTGATTCGAGGAAACGCTGGTGCGAGCTCCATCACAAGAGCCGGTCAAAATCGGTGCCGTCGACATCGAGGCATTCTCGCGCAACCTTGCGCGGGTCGTCGAGGAAGGTGGCCGAGCGCTCGCGGCCTATCTCAAGCCGCGTGAGCAAGGCCAGGGCAATCGCGAGCTGGCCGAAGAGCTCAACGAGGTGGCAAAGACCCTCGGCCAGGTCGCGCACTATTGGCTGGCCGATCCGAACCGCGCGATTGAATTGCAGACGCGTTTTGGCCATGCCTATCTCGAGCTGTGGGCTTCCGCGGCGAAGCGGCTCACCGGCGAACCTACGGCTCCGGTCGCCAGCCCGGCCCCCAACGACAAGCGCTTCAGCGATCCGGAATGGACGTCGAACCATTTCTTCGACTTCCTCAAGCAGCTTTATCTGCTGAGCACGCGGCTCGCCAACCAACTCGTCGACGAAGCCAAGGACCTCGATCCGCATACCCGGCAAAAGGCCGAGTTCTATGTGCGGCAAATCGCCAACGCGATCTCGCCGTCGAATTTCGTTCTCACCAATCCGGAACTGCTGCGCGAAACGATCACCAGCAACGCGGAAAATCTCGCCCGCGGCATGCATATGCTCGCCGAAGACATCCAAGCGGGCGGCGGCGATCTGCGCATCCGTCAATCCGACGCCACGATGTTCGCGGTGGGCCGCAACCTCGCCGTCACGCCCGGCAAGGTGATCTTTCAGAACGAGATCATGCAGCTCATTCAGTATGCGCCTTCGACCGAACGGGCGCTGAAGACGCCACTGCTGATCGTGCCGCCTTGGATCAACAAATTTTACGTGCTCGACCTGACGCCGGAAAAATCTTTCATCAAGTGGTGCGTCGACCAGGGCATTACGGTGTTTTGCATTTCCTGGGTGAACCCGGACGCTCACCTCGCACGAAAGAGCTGGGAAGACTATATCAGCGAAGGCCCGTTGGCGGCCATTGAGGCCATCAAACTCGCGACCGGCGAGGACAAGGTCCACGCTATCGGCTATTGCGTCGGCGGCACGTTACTGTCCATCGCGCTCGCCGCCATGGCCGCGCGGCAGGATGATCGCATCGTATCGGCGACGTTCTTCGCCGCTCAGGTCGACTTCACCTACGCCGGCGACCTTAAGGTCTTTGTCGATCAGGACCAGCTCAAAGTGGTCGAGCAGCGCATGGCGGAACGCGGCTATCTCGAAGGCAAGTCGATGGTCACGGTCTTCAACTTGCTGCGCTCGAACGACCTGATCTGGCCGTACATCATCAACAACTACGTCAAGGGCAAAACGCCATTCCCGTTCGATTTGTTGTACTGGAATTCCGACGCCACCCGACTGCCGGCGGCGAACCATTCGTTCTATTTGCGCAATTGCTATCTCGACAACAAGCTCACCAAGGGCGGGATCACGATCGACAACACGCCGATCGACCTGAAGGAGGTCAAGATCCCGGTCTACAATCTGGCGACACGCGAGGATCACATCGCACCGGCAAAGTCGGTGCTGCTCGGCAGCAAATATTTTGGCGGGCCAGTGCGCTTTGTCCTGTCCGGCTCCGGCCATATCGCCGGCGTGGTCAATCCGCCGGACAAACATAAATATCAGTACTGGACCGGCCCGAAACCGCGCAGCGCCAATCTCGAAGGCTGGCTCGCGAAGGCGACCGAGCATCCGGGGTCCTGGTGGCCTGACTGGCTTGCGTGGCTCACGCATCACGACGAGACGCAAGTGCCGGCGCGCACCCCGGGCGACGGCAAGCTCAAGCCGATCGAGGATGCACCGGGCAGCTACGTGAAGGTGCAGGCGTAGCCGGCGACGCTTTCCCTCACGGAAACAGCGCCACCTGGTCGATCCCGGTTGTTTCAGGAAAGCCGAGCATCAAATTCATATTCTGAATCGCCTGGCCCGAAGCCCCTTTGGTCAGGTTGTCGAGCGTCGACACGATGATGGCGCGGCCCGGAACGCGATCGGCGGCGACGCCGATAAACGTCATGTTCGAGCCGCGGACATGCCGCGTGTGCGGTAATTTCCCGAACGGCAGCACATACACAAACGGCTCGCCGGCGTAAGCCTTTGCGAGCAACGCATGCAGATCTTCCGCGGTCGCTTTCGGCCCGCGCACGTAGATCGTGGAAAGAATCCCACGATTCATCGGCAAAAGATGCGGCGTGAAACTCACCACCACATCACGCCCGGCGGCAGCCGAGAATTCCTGGTCGAGCTCGGCCATGTGGCGGTGGTGGCCGACGCCGTAAGCGTTAAAGCCTTCCGACACTTCCGAGAACAGCATCTCCTCTTTCGCCGACCTGCCCGCTCCGGTCATGCCGGACTTCGCATCGATGACGATCTCGTCCGGATCGATGGCCTTGCCACGCAACAGCGGAATGAGCGCAAGCTCCGCGCAGCTCGTGTAGCAGCCCGGATTGGCAACGAGCTGCGCCGGCTTGATCTTGTCGCGGTAGACTTCGGTGAGCCCGTAGACGGCCCGCTTCTGCAGCTCGACGGCGGCGTGCGGATGCCCGTACCAGCGCGCATAGGCCGCCGGATCGGCGATACGGAAATCGGCCGAAAGATCGACGATCTTCATCGCCGGCATGCGTTCGAGCAGATCGGAAATCACTTCCTGTGTCGTGCCGTGCGGCAGCGCGCAGAACACGAGATCAAGGCCGAGCGACGGCCAGTCCACTTGGTCGAGCGCCTGCAAGGTCGGCAGATTGAACGGCGCGAATTGCGGAAACACGTCCGCCATCGGCTTGCCGGCGCGGCGGTCAGCCGTCAGAAGGCCGATCTCCACGTGCGGATGCCGCAGCAACAGCCGCACCAGTTCCGCGCCCGTATAGCCGGACGCGCCGAGAACGCCGATTTTCGCTTTTGCCGCCATGGTTCAACCCTCAATGCGAACGGACGAAGTGGCCGAAAAACTCAAATGCCAGCGTCCGCGGGAGGATCTTGAAAGAGAGGTGCCGCGCGGAGCCGGCGGCACGAGCGTTTACGCGCGAACGCGCGCTCGTGCCGCGGTGGTACGGCGGCGCCGAGTGACGAAACGGGTCAAAACGCGAAGCATCATGCGCGGCCATATAGAAGGCGCCTTCGACTCCGTCAATATTGTGAGCCGTCAATATTGCGAGCGCGCGACAGGTGGCAAACGCTTGTCCGCTTTCGGAATTCCTGTCCTCTGCTGGGGATGACATCCGAGGCTGCGGCGCCTCAGCCGTTGCAACTGCCCGGCACTTGCCCCATTTAGCCGGTCTATGTGACGCAAAGTTCCGCGTTCGTTCTCACCCGGCGACCGCGTCCATGGCATAGTCACTTTTAATTCGTCGCATTGCCGCGTTGCCCTGCGACCGGCCTTGCGCGCGAAAGAATCCGCACAGGAAGAGCAGTGGGAAAAGCAGCCAAATCGTCGAAGAAAACCAATACGCCGGACCTATTCGCCGGTGCGGGCGATCAGCGCCCGTCGACACGCCGCAGCGCGCGCGCAGGCGCCGCCGCCGCCCGCGGGTCCGCAGGCGAACAGGGCTACACCGCCAAGCATATCGAGGTGCTGGAGGGGCTCGAGCCGGTGCGCCGGCGGCCGGGCATGTATATCGGCGGCACGGACGAGAAGGCGCTGCATCACTTGTTCGCCGAAGTGATCGACAACGCCATGGACGAAGCGCTCGCCGGCCACGCCGACTGGATCGAGGTCGAGCTCGAGGCCGATGGCTTCGTCAGCGTCAACGATAACGGGCGCGGCATTCCGATCGACCCGCACCCCAAATTCAAGAACAAGTCGGCGCTCGAAGTGATCATGTGCACGCTGCACGCCGGCGGCAAATTCAACTCCGAGGTCTATGAGACCTCGGGCGGCCTGCACGGCGTCGGCGTGTCGGTTGCCAACGCCTTGTCGGAGCGCTTGGAAGTCGAAGTCGCGCGCGGCCAGAAACTCTACAAGATGGCGTTCGAGCGCGGCCACCCGAAGACCAAGTTGCTGGACGCCGGCAAGGCGCCGAACCGTCGCGGCACTAAGGTCCGCTTCCGTCCCGATCCGCAAATCTTCGGAGCCAAGGCGCATTTCCGTCCCGAGCGCGTGTTCAAGATGACGCGCTCCAAGGCGTATCTGTTCGGCGGCGTCGAAATCCGCTGGTCATGCGACAAGGAATTGCTGCACGGCGTCGAAGGCGTGCCCGAGCAGGCGACCTTCCACTTCGCCGACGGTTTGAAGGATTATCTCTCCGAGACGCTCGCCGGCACCACGCTGGTCCACCCGGACATCTTCAGCGGCAGTTCCGGCAAGACCGGCTCGCACGGCGGCGCCCAATGGGCGGTCGCCTGGACGGCGGACGCCGACGGCTTTCTCAATTCCTACTGCAACACCATCCCGACGCCGGACGGCGGCACCCATGAATCCGGCATCCGCTCGGCGCTGACGCGGGGGCTCAAGGATCACGCCGAACGTATCGGTCAGGGCAAGCGCGCCGCTTCGATCACCTCCGACGACGTGATGACCGGTGCCGGCGCCATGCTGTCGGTCTTTATTCGTGAGCCTGAATTTCAGGGCCAGACCAAGGACAGGCTCGCCACGGCGGAAGCACAGCGGATCGTCGAGCAAGCGATCAAAGACCCGTTCGACCATTGGCTTGCCGGCAATCCGTTGCAGGCCAACAAGCTCCTCGACTTCGTGGTGGAGCGCGCGGAGGATCGCATCCGCCGCCGTCAGGAAAAGGACATCGCGCGCAAGAGCGCGGTGCGCAAGTTGCGCCTTCCCGGCAAGCTTGCCGACTGCACCAGCACGGCCGCGGACGGCGCCGAGCTGTTCGTGGTCGAAGGCGATTCCGCCGGCGGCTCCGCCAAACAGGCGCGCGACCGCTCCATCCAGGCGGTGTTGCCGCTTCGCGGCAAAATCCTCAACGTCGAGTCCGCCGGCAAGGATAAACTGGCGCAGAACCAGCAGCTAGCCGATCTCGCGCAAGCGCTCGGCTGTGGCACCGGCTCTCACTATCGCGACGAGGATCTGCGCTACGGCCGGGTCATCATCATGACCGACGCCGATGTCGACGGTGCTCACATCGCCTCGCTCTTGATTACCTTCTTCTACCGGCAGATGCCGCGGCTCGTCGACAACGGGCACCTTTACCTCGCCGTACCGCCGCTGTTTCGGCTCAGTCACAGCGGCAAGATCTTTTACGCGCGCGACGAAAAGCACCGCGACGAAATTCTGAAAAAGGAATTTCACGCCAATGCCAAGGTCGAGATCAGCCGCTTCAAGGGGCTGGGCGAGATGATGGCTGCACAGCTCAAGGAAACTACCATGGACCCGAGGAAGCGCACGCTCCTTCAGGTCAAGGTGGTCGAGGACGATCGCACCACCACCAACAAATCGGTGGAGCGGCTGATGGGCAACAAGCCCGAATTGCGCTTCGAGTTCATCCAGGAACGCGCCGAGTTCGCCGCCGACGATCTGTTGGATGTCTGATTCTTTTTCGGCGCCGAACGCCGACCGGCCGCGGAATCCATAAAAGAGCAGATCATGGCGTTTGCGATCAAAGCTGCGATCAGCGATCCGCGGGCGAAGGCGTTTGTGCTCGCTGCGCAAAAGACAATGTATGGCGGCAAACATATCGCCAAAGGCGACACGGTTTTCGTCTTCGCGAGCGAGAGCAAAGGCGGGCAAGGTCTTATCGCGCGCGGCATTGTGAGCTCGAGCGAAGCGGTCGCCAAGAAGCGCGGCATAGCCCGGCAAACGCCGCGTGTGAGCGTCACCATTGAATGCGTCGCGGCGGCCAAGCGGCCGCTGGGGCGACGAGAGCTCAAGCTTTTCAGCAAATGGGATGACGGCCAACCCGAAACCGAGCTCAATTTCAAATTCTATCGTCAGGCGACCAACAAGATTGTCGGCATCTCGGACCAGACCGCGTCATTCCTCAGCGCGTTTTTCTAGCGCGGCTACGAGGCAACGGCGGTTTGACAAACGCCGACCATGCCGTCGACGCCATCGGCGATCGTTTCGGCTGCGAGGCGGTCGGCCACGACTCGGTCGCGTTGGGGCTTTCCCGCTCCGTCCCAGACGCTTTCCGCGAGCTCGCCGAGAAGGATCTTTAAGTTCCCTGCAGTCGCGGCCTGCTCCGTCGTATCCGCCAGCGGCTACTACGTTTCCCAGAACGGCTTTTGCATCTCGCTGCGAGCATCGAGACTTGTCAGCCTCATGTCCGCCAGATCGCGTTCATTGAGCCGCATGACTTCATAGCAAGACCGAATGCACCGCCGCGATTTGGCAAATTGCGCCGCTACGTTGCCCCAGTGCGGATGATCAAACACGTAATGCTGGCGCCGAGCGATATGATGTTCGCGCCATTGCGTAGCAAGATCCGCTTCGGTCGTTTTGGTGTAGCTCGGTCCGGCAGATGGACCTGTGATGGGCGACACGTCGATGAAACTCCCACACAGCGATCTCGTCGGCCAACGTGTCCGCATTGCGACGCGAAATCTGACATTGTCGTGATTGGCGGGAAGCTCCGTTCGGTGGCTGCAAGACGGATTTCGTGCGAGAATCCCGTGCGCTTTTTGTCGGCGCAGAGGGCGCCATGCGCGAGCGCCGTCTCATCCTTATTGGTATCACTGGGAGTCGATGATGTTTGCAGCATGTGCACGCCGGGCGACGACATTGGCATTCGGCGTTCTCGCTCTGTTGGGCGCAGTCGTGAACGCGCGGGCGCAATCCGCACCGGACTACGCGGCGGTGATGGCGGCCCCCGACCGCAGCGACGCCGATCGGCAGGCCGACAAGCGCCGCGATCCGATTCCGTTTTTGACCTTCGCAGCTGTGCGCCCCGGCATGAAGGTGCTCGATATGGGTGCCGGCGGTGGCTACAGCACGGAATTGCTGGTGCGCGCCGTTGCACCGGGCGGCATCGTGTACGGACAGAATCCGGCGGAGCTCCCGGAGCGGCCGAAGACCGCCTTCGAAGCCCGATTAAAGACTCAGGCGATGAAAGATGTCATCGCCGACATCCGGCCCTTCGACGACCCGGTGCCGCCCGACGTCCATGATTTCGATCTGATCACGTTCCTGTTCTTCTATCACGACACCACATACATGAACGTCGATCGCGCCGCGATAAATCGCAAACTGTTCGCGGCGCTCAAGCCGGGCGGCTTTTTGGTGATCGCCGATCACGCCGCGTTGCCCGGGCAGGGAATCTCGGTCAGCAAGACGCTGCATCGCATCGAGGAAAGCACGTTGCGCCAGGAAATCGAAGCGGCCGGCTTCCGCCTTATCGCCGAAGGCAATTTCTGGCGCAATCCCGACGACACGCACGACTTTGCGAGCTACAAGCCGACCGTGCCGGTCGACAATTTCGTGCTCAAATATCAGAAGCCGCTGTGAGGGGCGTTAGCGAATTCGCGGCCGACGATCTGTTGGACGTTTAAGTTTCGTCGCGCGTTGGTCGTCCCGCCGGGCGCTCTATTCGTCGCCGATTTTGCGTGATTGCCGCCCGTTCAAAGGACGATGGGGGGTTAACGTCGAGTCGGATTGTGGAAGCGATATCCCGCGCCGCCTCCGGCTACATCTGTAACTTTGAGGACCGGTTCTCGCAATTCTCTCGTAACGCTACGACCCACACTTTGCCGCAGTAGCTCTCGCTCAAGACCACACGGCGAGAGCCTGAAAAAAATGCGGCGGGTGAAATGTCCAATCTCATCATATCGGCGATTTTAATTGCTGCTGCGACGCTACTGGCATGGTTTGGCTTCCGTGCTTGGCGAGCCAAGCGCCGAGCCGTCCGATGGGCCGGGTCGGTGGCCGCAAGCCTGCTGATTGTAGCTCTGTGTCTGATCAGCGGCGTTGCCGTTGCCGGGCTTCGCAAGATGCATTTGCGCGATGCTCCGGCTCCCAATCTGAATGTCGAAGCCGACAGCGAACAGATCCGCCGCGGCGAAGCGATTGCCAACAGCTTTTGCGGGGCATGCCATTCCAGAACCGGAACGCTGACCGGAGGCTTCGACGTCGGCAAAGATCTTTCGCCTCGCCTCGGCTCCTTTGTATCGTCGAACCTCACGCCCGCGGGGCCGCTGAAACAATGGTCGGACGGCGAAATCTTCCGCGCCATTCGCAACGGCGTCGGCGCCGACGGGCGCTGGCTGGTCATCATGTCGCTGACCAATGCGGGCAAGCTCAGCGATGACGATACCCGGGCGATCATTGCCTATATCCGCCAGTTGCCCGCCGCCGGCGAGCCCACCATCGACCCCCCGGACGCCTTCAATTTTCTGGGTCTTCTGTTGCTCGGCGCAGAGTCAGTTTCCGCTCGGCAAGCCAGTATTCACCGGCGCCATCACCGCGCCGGCGCAGGGGCCCACACCCCAATATGGCGAATATATCCTGTCATACAGCGACTGCCGCGAATGCCACGGCGCGCAGTTGCACGGCGGCGTGGTCGGGCAGCTCGGACCTATTGGGCCCGACCTCAATGTCGTGAAGGCCTGGACGCGCGCCGGTTTCATCGCAACCATGCGCACCGGAAAAGACCCTTACGGGCACGAGATCAGCCCGCAAATGCCATGGCGCCCGATCGGAATGATGAGCGACGACGAGCTCAGCGCGATCTACGAATATTTGGAGCGCATGCCCGAGGTTGAAACTGCCGCCAACTGAGCGCATACGCCGCGCGTTAGCAGAGCCCCTCTTCCTCGGGAGCGCAATCTCGCCGGCGCCGGCGGCTAGCGTGGCTACTTGTGCAGCGACGACGGCGACGAAGGAATCGAATGCGACAGCGCGGGGAAACGTCCGTCCTATTTGGCGAACAATTCGTCGGCCGCCGTGATGATCCCGGTTTCCGGATGCGCGGCGCAATATTCCCCGAGCTTCTTGGCATTGGCGACGAATTTCTCGGTGTCGATCACCGGCGGATCGTCTTCGCCCCGATAATAGCCGTCCATCCAGGCCAGGATCACGCCGATATCGTCCTTGTCGGCGGCCTGAAATTTGCCGCAGGTCCAGGTGGACAGATCGATCGTCGACGCCGAGGCGGACGTGCCGCCGCCGAGAAGTCCGATAACAAGGGCGCTGATCGCGCCAGTGACTAACCGCATGGATGCATCTCCTTGAGCCCGGCGGGTTCTTGCCCGCGATAATTCTTGCCCGCGCCCGAATGCCTAGTCCAGACACCCGCACGTATCAACACTTGCCGAAGGAAGTATTACCCTCGTGATCGCCGACCAGCCGGTTCGACCGGCGCAACGTCGCTCGTGGCGGCACTCGGCGCGTCGTTTTGATCACAGCGGCGGGGACGGCGCCGCCGGCATTGGCGGTACCATCATCGTGGCATGCAGCACGTAGCGCATCGGTCCGTGTGCGATCGCGTCGAACGGCCAGCAGGTGGTGAGGACGAGCTCGTGGCCGCCCGCGAACGGATCGATGCCCGATTGATCGAACCGCACAATCGAGGAGCCATCGGCGCGGTAGCGGAAGGTTTTTCCATCGTGACGTGTGACATCGATCTCGTCGCCCACGGCGACATCTTTGAGAAAGCGAAAATGGGTGTCGCGGTGCGCCGCATAGACGGCGACCCCGCGTTCGCCGGCATCGGCAGTGCGCTCCACATGGCCGGGCCCGAAGGCGAGCGCCTGCCCGCTGCTGCCGGCGAGCACGACCGCGCTCGCTCCGATCCGCGCCACCGTGATGCGCGCCTCCGGCCAGGTGTCGGCCCAGGGCCACGGCTTGACCGCGTGGCCTGTCGCGATCGTTTCGGCAAAGGCGCGTTGCAGCAGCACCTGCGCAAGCATGGCCTTGGCGTGGATATAGATGCCCTGGCCGAACAAGATCGCGCCAGCGATCGCGAGAATAAGGGCAAGGAATGATCGGCTCATCAGCGCCTCATGAGAAGGAAGGCGCGCGGCTTCGGGGAAAGCCGCGCGCCGCGGGCAAGGCTGGGGGGTCGGGGGACGGGAGCCTTGCCCGGAGCATGATCCCGAAAAACGGCAAGCGTTCTTCGGAAGATTTTTGATCAGCCGAACGCGCTGCGGCGGCGGCGATCGAGGAGGATCAACGCCAGCGCGATCAGCATCGCGCCCGCGCCCACCGCTATATTCCACTCGGCATCGGTGCCGGTCGCGGGCAGTACAACGCCCGGAGCTGATTGATTGCCGGCCCAGCCCACGCTCAGCGAAGCGCGCACGGCGACCTGAACGCGGCCGTCACGCTCGCCCGCCCGCCGCTCAGTCGCGGGAGCCGCCGGAACGGGCTTCGGCCGCTCACCGAACACCTTCTCGAAGTCCCAACCGGCCGGCAGATTGAGCGGCAGCGCGCTGACCCTGAGCGGTTCGTTTGCTGGACGGCTTGGCGTCTGATCGACGGCGACCAGGCTGGTCAGCCGCGTCACCAATTGGTGCTCAAGCGCCAGAGCCAGGATCATCTTGTTGGCTTCTTCCGCAGTCAGCGTGCGCATGGTTTGCGCCACTTCGGCATCGGCGATCTCGCGCCGCGCCCAAAGCTTTGAGAGTCCCCTGCCCCCCGCCGCGTTGGCGAGCGGCAGCGTGATGCTCCAGGGCCGGTCGCCGATCCGGCCCTTGATCTCCATCGTGCCGGCGAGCTTGCCGAGCCTAGCAGCTAGAACCAGCGGCTCGCCGCGATAGAGGTCGGGCAGCATGGCCGGCGTTACGTCCGCTTTGGTGTCGGAGAACGTCACTGACAGTTGCGTCACTGCCGGATTTTCGAGTTTGCCGAACAGTTCACGCATCCGACCTTCGACCTGATCGATCGAGCCGATGTGCGTGAAGGTGCCGAGGCCGAGCTCCGCCGCGCGGGTCATCAGATAGGAATTGGGCGCGGAGCCAATGCCGACCATGAAGACGCGCGAGCGCCCGCGCATCGACGTGATTGTATCGAACAATTGTTGTTCGTTGCCGATGCAGCCATCAGTGAGGAATACGACCTGCCGCACGGTATTGCCGTCGGCGTTGCGGTCCGTGAGCGCGGCGCGCATCGGCGGGATCATCTCGGTGCCACCCGCCGCCTGCAGCGCCGTGACGAAGGCTTGGGCGCGCGCAACGTGATCGCTGTCGGCGGCGACCACGTCCGGGAACAGCATGTCCATGGTGTTGTCGAACCGGATCACGTTGAACCGGTCGTTCGGCTGCAAGCGCCCGAGCGCATAAAGGAGACCGGCCTTCGCCTGGGCGATCGAGGTGCCGCCCATGGAGCCGGAATTGTCGATGACGAAAATCACCTCGCGCGGCAGCGGCTTCTGCTCCGCATCATTCACCAGCGGCGGCGTTACATAGGCCAGGAGATAGTCGCTGCCGGCGACTTGCTCGCGAAAGAGGCCGACTGACGGCGTCTTCTCCGCCGCCGCGGTCCATGTCAGCTCGAAGTCGTGATCCGCCGGAACGGCGCCCTCAGCAAGCGTGATCACCCGTGTCGCGCTGTCCGGACTGTCGATCTTGACGTTGTGGAAGTGGCTCTTGACGTCGCCAACCGGGAAGCCTGCTTGCAGGCGAATGCTGATCGTCGTGGGATTGACCGGCGCGTTGTCCTTCCGATCAAGGACCGGCGGCGAAATGCGATCGCGGTCCGGAACGGGGTCGTTGCTGGCACTGCCCCAGCCATTGTCGCCGGTGCGCAAATCGACGGTCTGCACCACCGGCGCCGGGTTGTAACGCGGCCCGATCACCATGGGGATGCGTAGCGAGAACTGATCCCCCGACTGGTGCACCGGCTCCTGATATTCGATCTGCACCAACACGGTTTCGCCCGGCCCGATATTGGCGACCGCGTTGGTGAAGATGTTCGGCCGCTGCTGCTCGGTGAGCGCCGCCTTTTGTCCGTTCTGCTTCGCCTGCTCGTAGATGACGCGCGCCTGTTGCCGCTCCTTGATGTCGCCGACCACAAAGCGGTCGCCGATCACCATCTTGAGCGTATCGACCGCGCCGCCATCCGGCAGCGGATAGACGTAGATCGCCTCGACCCAGTCCTTGGTCGTGTTGCGGAAGACTTGGGTGACGCGGGCGCGCAGCGTGGGCCCCGACACAGTGACGTCGACGTCGATGCCAAGACGGGCGGCGTCGGTGTAACCTTCACCTCCGGTTTTCAGGAGCAGCGAGCCGGATCGCGCCTCGCCCGCCCGAGCAATGGTTTCGGCGCGTGCGCCGCTCGCGAAAGAAAGGCTCGAGCTCAATAGCGCCGCCGCGCCGACCAGCAAGACGCGCCAGCCTCGATCGAGTCCGAATTTTGCCGCGGCAAACGGCCCCGCAGCAGCGCCCTCACCCATCATCATAGTCTGCTCCTCCAAATGTGTCGCAATGGCTCCGCATTTGTCGGATGGAACTTGCGCCGCGCGAGCGTGATGTTCGGCCTTCATTGGTTACGGACGGCGGGAAAGGCCGGTCGGAGCGGCGGTCCGGTGGGGATTTGTACGGTTTTTTACGTTTGCTAGAGTTTAGGACGGAGGGAGAACAAATTGTCGTCCGAGCAGGAGTTTTCCGGTGAGCAAAGCCGCCAGATAGCCGCGCTCATTCGCGAGGAGATCGCGCGCCGACGTATGTCGCGGCAGCAGCTTGCCGATAAGGCGAAGCTAAGCCTGTCGACGCTCGAGAAAGTCCTCGGCGGCCGGCGTCTGTTGACGTTGGCGACAGCCGTGCGCGTCGAGGAGGCGCTCGGCGTGTCGTTTCGGCGAACCGCGCCCGATGCCGATGCGTTCAAGGACGGCGTCGCGCCGGACGCGCTCGGCGCCTATTCGCGGCGCGGCACAGCTTGGCTCGAAGGCGTCTACGTGACGATCCGGCCCTCCTTCGGAGACAAGGGCGCGATCTATGCCTATCGCACCGAAATTCTCTGGGACGAGCCGAGTTCATGCCTGGTGTTTCGCGAGGCGCAACGCATGGACGCCGCGTTCACGCAATATGGCGAAGTCGCAGTGCCGAACCAGTCGGGTCATATCTATCTCGTCACCAACCGCCACGGCCAGCATCGGTTGATTACCGTGTCGCGCCCGATGATCGGCGGCGAGATGTACGGCATCATCGCTACGCTGCTCGCCGGCCGGGGCTCGTTGCTCACCCCGATTGCCGCGCCGATTGCGCTGTTGCCCGAGAAGAATGTGGCTGATGCGACCTATGGCCGGATCGCCGAGGGCGACCCGCGCGGTACGCTCTACCGCGACCACCTGCAGCGGGTCACCAGCGAGCCGTTCGCCATGTTTCTTCCGTGAGCCGGCGGGTTTTCTCACCCATGACAAGCCTTGCTCGCGCTTGAGCGCGTTTCCCAGGCAATGCCGTTTTTCTGCTCCGCATGATGCACGAACAATTCTGCTCGGAGAGCCGGAAAGCGCGAGATCGTAGCCGCCGGTTCACGTTCTTCGGCTTTCCGCTGCGCATCCGCGGCGGCCACGGCTCGCCGGTGCGTGCAATTGCCATGCTCGATGACAAATGCGGTCGAAACTTTCCGCTGGCCTCAACGCAGGAAATCGGCGAACGCCCTAAGCGTGGCTTCCGAGACGTAGTGCTCGATACCCTCGGCGTCGGCTTCCGCAGCTTCCGCCGGGACGCCGACGGCAAGCAGCAGATCAACGACCAGTCTGTGGCGGGCCTTGACGCGCGCCGCGAGCTTACGGCCTTCTTCGGTGAGGAAAATGCCGCGATACGGCCGTCCCGTCGCCAGCCCCTCCCGCTTCAGGCGGGAGATCGTCTTGATGGCGGTGACATGCGAAACGCCGAGCCTCCGCGCCACGTCGGTCGGCCGCGCCTCCCCGCTTGCCGCCAATAGATCCGCAATCAACTCGACATAGTCTTCGAGCAGCGCGCTTGATCGTGCGGTGCGGGCCTTGCCGAACCGGCGCGCGTGCGCCGTTTCGGTCGGAAGCCCCTGGAGCGCCGGGCTTCGTCTCGGTTTCAGTGGCGGCGGCATCGCAAACCTCACCCAATGTTCTAAGTTCGTTGTATGCGGCATCCGGCACTGAAATTCAAGCAACGATCCAAATTGTATCTGTGGCTACATCGTGTAAGTTGACATCCCAGATTGATCGCTTACTTTTTAGTGTAGCAAAAGGTACATTTTTAGAGATGGATGATCGGACGGCGATAGCCGACACAGTCATACGGCCGGGCTCGCTGACCGACCGAACCGTCGCCACGGCGCAGCAGGTGCTGGCTGGCCAGCGCGGCGGGTTCCGCGCCTATCTGGCCTTCGCCGGGCCCGCGGTCATTGCCTCCATCGCCTATATGGACCCCGGGAATTTCGCCACCAACATCCAGGCGGGAGCGAAATACGGCTACACCCTGCTCTGGGTGGTGTTGCTCGCCAACGTGATTGCGATGTTGTTTCAGGCCCTTTCGGCCAAGCTCGGGATCGTGACCGGGCGCAACCTCGCTGAAATGTGCCGCCAGCATTTTCCGGGCCCGGTGGTCTTTGCCATGTGGGTAGTCAGCGAAATCGCCGCGATGGCGACCGACCTCGCGGAGTTCCTCGGCGGCGCCATCGGCCTCTCGCTTCTGTTCCACATGCCGCTTCTTGCCGGCATGGCCGTGACCGCGATGGTGACCTACGGCATCCTGATGTTTGAAGGCTCCGGGTTTCGGCCGATCGAGCTGATCATCGGCGCCATGGTCGGCCTGATTGCCCTTTGTTATCTCGTCGAGATGTTCATTGCGCGGGTCGATTGGGCCGCGGCGGCGATGCACACATTCACGCCTCGAATTCCCGATGGCGAAGCGCTGCTGCTTTCAGTCGGCATCATCGGCGCAACCGTGATGCCGCATGCCGTTTATCTGCATTCCGGCCTGACCCAGGCGCGGATGCCGGCGCGCGACGACGGGGAGCGTCGCAAGGTCCTGCGCTTTTCCAACCAGGAAGTGATCGTCGCGCTTGCCGTCGCCGGGCTCGTGAACATGGCGATGGTGATGATGGCTTCGAGCGCGTTCCACGCCGGTTATCGCGATGTCGCCCAAATCGAGACGGCGTATTACACGCTGGCGCCGCTCTTGGGGGCCGGCGCGGCCGGCGTGTTCCTGTTGTCCCTTATTGCATCGGGGATATCGAGCTCGACGGTCGGCACCATGGCGGGCCAGATGATCATGCAGGGTTTCATCGGGTTCAGACTGCCCATTTGGGTCCGACGCCTCGTCACCATGGTACCGGCCTTTGTCGTCGTCGGACTTGGCGTCAACGCGACAAACGCTCTGGTGATCAGCCAGGTCATCCTCAGTATCGCGTTGCCGCTGCCTATGATCTCGCTCGTGATCTTCACCGGGAAAAAGGAAATCATGGGCGAGTTCGTCAATCGCCGGCTGACGCAGGTGTTGGCCGTGGTCGGGACCGGCGTGGTTCTGACGCTCAACGGTCTGCTTATCTTCGAAACCCTCGGCGTCGGCGTCACCGGGTTACTGGCGGGTAACTGATGGGTCTACAGTCTGAAAAACTGCGCGAGGCGGCCGAACGCGCCGCGGGTTCGCCTCAAACCGTTTAGCCTCTCCAACTGAGCTTCATCAAAGTTTTCGAAATTGACCATCGCGGTTCGCAGGCGCGGGGCCTCGATTGACGCGACCTTAACCAACCGCGCGGCGAACCCCGGAACCTTCAGTCCTTTGTCAGCCGCGCGTCATGAATGTCTTGCAGTTCCTGTTCCGGGTTTCGCCAGATTCGAAGTGAAGGAACGACGCAACATGACACCGACCGTGTCGCGGCCAAGCGCCAATACCGTGCAAGGCTATATCGACGAAACGCCGTTGTGGCGGGACGGCACCGTCGCGTCGGCGTCGCCGATGACCGGGATGCAGAAACGAATTTGGTGGCTGGCGGTTGCGGGCAAGTTCTTCGAGGGTCTGGTCGTCTTCATGACCGGCGTCGCCTTGCCGCTGATCGGCAAGGAGTTCAATCTCACGTCGGCCCAGCATGGGCTGGTCAGCGCGGCGAGCCTGTTCGGCATCCTCATCGGGGCCAGCGCACTGGGCGGCCTGTCCGATCGGTTCGGCCGCAAGCCGATGTTCATCATCGAAATGGCTCTGTTCGTCCTGTTCCTGGTGGCAATCGTGTTCGCGCAGAGCTTTGTCTGGCTGATTGTCTGTTTGTTCGGCATGGGGCTGGCACTCGGCTGCGACTACCCGACCGCGCATTTGGTGATCTCGGAAAGCACGCCGACGCGCAGTCGCGGAACGTTGGTGTTGTCCGCATTCGGCTTCCAGGCCGCGGGCGCGCTCGTCGGCACGGCCGTCGGTTATCTGGTGCTTCGCGAGGACCCGAACCTGCTGGCGTGGCGGTGGATGTACGCGACCGCGATCATTCCGGCGGCCTTGGTTCTGCTGGGAAGGTTCTTTGTGACCGAAAGCCCGCATTGGCTCGCCATCCAGGATCGTGAACGCGACGCCGAACGCGAGATCTTACGGCTATTGCAGCGCGAACCGCCTTATCCGAGCGACGTCAGCCTGTCGGACAGCGACGGCCAAGACGACGGTTCTGCCGGGTATGGCGCCTTGTTCCGTGGCAGAAACCTGCGCGCCACCATTTTGGCTTCGGTCCCCTGGTTTTTGCAGGACCTCGCAACCTACGGCATCGGCATCTTTACGCCGACGATCCTGGCAGCCTCCGTGGGCCACAAGCGCGAGCATGCTCAGAACGTCGTCGATCTGGTGGCCAACGACATGATCGCCGCCAAGGGCGCGGCTTTCATCGACATTCTTCTGCTTATAGGCATCGTGGGCGCCGTCCTTCTCTCCGACCGCGTCGGCCGCATGCGCTTGCAAATATTTGGTTTCATCGGTTGCGCGCTCGGTCTCTTCATCGCGGCCCAATCGGTCCACTATGACGGCGGCACCAAGATGATGCTGATCTTTGCCGGCTTCATGCTCTTTAACTTCATGACCAATCTGGGACCGAACTCGCAGACCTATTTGATCGCCGGCGAGGTATTCCCCACCGCCATTCGCGGCATCGGCGCCGGCTTTGCGGCGTCGTTTGCGAAAATCGGCGCCTGCATGACCGCCTTTCTGTTTCCGATTCTGCTCGCCGACATTGGCACCGCCGAGCTGCTCTATGTTTTGGTCGGCGCCTCGCTCCTGGGCGCGCTGGTCACCTGGCTGTTCCGCATCGAGACCGCCGGAGTGAGCCTTGAACATATCGGTGTCGATACCGGAAAAGACGCATTGGCCGACTCCGGCAAAATGCTGGAAGGCCGGTCGATTCACTCCGAGGCGATTGCGCACTAGATCTTGGTTGAGCATGATCTTTTCGGAAAACCGGTATCCACTTTTCCGGATCATGCTCTAGGCAGGCGTTACGCCTGCATCCACTCGACCAGAGCTTTGGTGACCGCCTGCGGGCGCTCGAGGGTCGACAAGTGGCCGCACTCGGGAACGACCACGAGACGCGCGCCGGCGATCGCATCGGCGATTTCGTGCGCCAGTTCGGGCGGCGTTCCGCGATCCTGTTCGCCGACCAGGACTAAGGTCGGGCACCGGATCGCGGACAGTCCCGGCCGCGAATCCGCCCGCGCCATGATGGCCTGCTCCTGGCGCAGAAATGCCTCCACGCCGGTCTCTTCGGCCATCGCCCGCACCACGCCGCGCAGTGCGACATCGTCGTGACGATCCGGATGCACAAAAAAGACAAACGACTTGTCGGCCACGTCGCGCAAATTTCCGGCACGCGCGGCCGCCATCGGGACCTGTCGGCGCGCGGTCTGCTCGGTGGTTTCGGGACGCGCCCCGGTATCTAACAACGCGAGCTTGGCCACCCGCTGCGGCGCCTGGCGCATGATCTCAAAAGCGATATAGCCGCCCATCGAAAGCCCAACGAGCGCGAACGATGGTGGCGCCGCGGCCAGTATTCGGCTCGCAATGGCGGCGATATTGGCGTCGCGCGTATGGTCGGCAACCATGACCGACCCAAAGCGCCACAGTGTCGGGATTTGTTCGCCATAAAGCCGCGCCGAGCAGTTGAGCCCGGGAACGAGGACGATCGGCAAGCTATCGATGGAATTGGTGACCACCATGCCTCGTTTGTTTCATTACGAAGACAGAAAAGAAAGCCGCCCTTTAAGCTTAATCCAGCAGCGCACGGTTGACTTTCGCGGCTTCGAACCTATGTTTCCTGCACCTGAAGCACGGGTGGATCCGACCTTAGCGCGTTATTCCCCGTTTCATCCATGGGTTCCATAGTCCGGTTCTGACGCCCGGCGCGACCCGATCTGAGGGTTTATGTCCTTCGCACATCTCGGCTTGTCCGACAAAATTCTCGCCGCCGTTGAGGCGGCCGGTTACAAAGCTCCCACGCCCATCCAAGACCAAGCGATCCCGCACGTGCTCGCCAGGCGCGACGTGCTCGGCATCGCCCAGACCGGCACCGGAAAGACGGCGGCGTTCACGCTGCCGATGTTGACCATGCTGGAACAAGGTCGGGCCCGCGCACGCATGCCGCGCACGCTCATTCTGGAGCCGACGCGTGAACTAGCGGCGCAGGTCGAGGAGAACTTCGTCAAATACGGCGCCAAGAGCAAAATCAATGTCGCGCTTGTGATCGGCGGCGTTTCATTTGACGATCAGGACGCAAAGCTGACGCGCGGCGTCGACGTGCTGATCGCCACACCGGGACGCCTGCTCGATCATTTCGAGCGCGGGCGCCTGCTGCTCACCGGCGTCGAGCTCTTGGTGATCGACGAAGCCGATCGCATGCTCGACATGGGATTCATCCCCGACATCGAGCGCATCTGCAAGCTCGTTCCCTTCACCCGCCAAACGCTTTTCTTCACCGCGACCATGCCGCCGGAAATTCGGCGCATCACCGAACAATTCCTGCACAATCCGGTTCGCGTCGAGGTCACAAAGCCCGCCACGACCGTCGCCACCACGACCCAGCTCCTGGTCAAGTCGGGTCGTGAATCGCATGAGAAGCGCGACACACTCCGTCGTCTGATCCGTGCGGCGCAGGGCTTGCAGAACGCCATCGTTTTCTGCAACCGCAAGCGCGACGTCGCGACCCTGCACCGCTCGCTGCTGCGTCATGGTTTCTCGGTGCAAGCCCTGCACGGCGATATGGACCAGCCGGCGCGCACGGCCGCGCTCGAGCAATTCCGCAAGGGTGAGGTAACGGTTCTTGTCGCTTCCGACGTGGCGGCACGCGGCCTAGACATACCCGCCGTAAGCCACGTCTATAATTTCGACGTCCCGCTGCATCCCGACGATTATGTGCACCGCATCGGCCGCACCGGCCGCGCCGGGCGCACCGGCACCGCGATCACCATCGTGGCCGGCGCGAATGACGCAAAAGCGGTGGCGGCGATCGAAAAGCTGACCGGCGGTTCGATACCCTACATGCAGGACGGCTCTCTACCCGCTCCTGAGGCGCAGGAGGCGCCGGTGGCCGCAGCAGCCCAACGCCAGGGCCCCCCACAAACGCGGCGCCCGCGCAACGACGGCAACCGGCAGACGCATCGCTCATCCACCGCGCCCACCCGCATTCCGCAGCGACCGGCACAACCTGCAAAGCCGCGTGCAGAAGAAGCCGATATGTCGCATCTCCCGGCATTTTTGCTGCGTCCGGTCCCTCTGAAGGCGTAAGTCCCCTCACCATCGCAAAATTGAAGAAGGCGCCTTTTGCGCCGTCTTTGGCCGTTTACGGGTCCTTCATCGCTTGCTCGTAGGTTGCCGGTTACCGGCGACAGCCCCCACGCTGCAAACGCGGAATCCCAATATTTCAGGTTGCGTTGGAGGAGAGCGATGGCCGTGCCGAGCGACGAGCACGAACGTACACTCGCCTTTGCCGAAATCGCATTCCAGCAGATCCGGGCGCTTCGTCTGCCAGCCTCACCGCGCAACTTCGAGATCTGGTATCAGTACGGCACCGGCCACAGCCCGGCCCTGAACCGTGCCATCAACGACACACTGGCGGAAAAAGGCACGCTGCAGGAAGCCGACATCGAGCGGATCTACAAAGCTTATTTGTCGCCCAACAGCGCCACGGATCGGATCGATAACGTCGGTTCGCGCATGACCGCCGAGATCACACAGGTACTCGCCACGATCGACGCCGCAACCGGCTCGGCCACCCACTATTCGGCAAGTCTCGCCGACGCCAGCAAAAAGCTGCAAGGCGCCAGCGACAATCTGGGTGGCGACGGCGTTGCGCTTCGCGCCGTCATCGAGCGGCTGATCGCGGGCGCCAAGGAAATGGAGTCCAGCAATAGGGCGCTCGAAGCGCGGCTGTCCGCCTCGCGCGAGGAAATCTCGCAATTGCAGCAAAATCTCGCGATCGCGCGAGGCGAGAGCCTGACCGATCCGCTGACCAAACTCGCGAACCGCAAATTCTTCGACGGCGAGATCGAGCGGGCGATCGCCGATGCCAAGGCCGTATGCGAGCCGCTCGCACTGTTGATGTGCGATGTCGACCACTTCAAGACCTTCAACGATCGGTTCGGCCATCTCACCGGGGATCAGGTTCTGCGCCTTGTCGCGGTTTCGTTGAAGCAAATCGTCAAGGGTCAGAACATCGTCGCGCGCTATGGCGGTGAGGAGTTCGTCATTGCGCTACCGAAGACCGCGCTCGGCGCCGCAATCACGGTCGCCGAGCAGATCCGGCGCGCGGTGATGAGCAAGGAATTGATGAAACGATCGAGCGGCGAGCGCCTTGGCCATGTCACTATTTCCATCGGCGTGGCGAGCTTGCGGCCGATCAACTCGCCGCAATCCTTGATCGACCGCGCCGACGCGTGTCTCTACGCCGCCAAGCGCGGCGGCCGCAATCAAGTGATTGGCGAGTGCGATATCAACGCGAAAGGCACCGCGCTGCGGGCAGCCGCCGCGCGCATCGCGTAGCACACCGCCATTCCGGATCGCCCCAGCAGCGGCCTGTCGATCCTCAGGACTGATTCACACCTTCAACAAAGACAAGACGGCGATCGAGTGCGCGGTTGCGAACCTCGAGAGCCTTGGCGTAAGCCGGCGAGGCGTACCACTCCTTCGCCGTCGTCATGCTAGGAAATTCGACAATCACCAGAGCCTTCGGCGTTGGGCCGCCCTCAATCAGCTCGCTCGCGCCGCCCCGCACCAGATAGCGGCCGCCATAAGCCGCGACGCTCTCCGACGCCAGTTTTCGATAGATCTCCACGCGCTCGCGGTCGAGAAACTCGACCTCGGAGATGACGTAGGCGGTCACGCTTGCCGGGCCTCAACACCGCCGTTGGCGTCGAACTGCGCCGGCTCGATCTGCACCGACTCGCCGCAACCGCAGGCCGACGTCTGGTTCGGATTGTTGAACACGAACTGCGCCGAGAGCTTGTCGACTTTGTAGTCCATCTCGGTGCCGAGCAAAAACAGCACCGCCTTCGGATCGACCAGGATGCGCACGCCCTTGTCTTCTACCACTTCGTCGAGCGGGCCGACCTGGTCGGCATATTCCATCGTGTAAGCCATGCCGGCGCAGCCGCCGTTCTTGACGCCGACGCGCACCGCCGTGATCGGGCGATCGGCCTTGGCCATCACCGATTTGATGCGTTCCGCTGCGGCTTCAGTGAGCCGCATCACCTGAGGTCTCGGCCGGGGGCTGGCCATTTTCACGTTCCTCCTCATGTGGCTTCAGCAAGCCAACATGATTGCTGCGATCGGTTCCTAGTCGCGAATTGGCGTAACTCTAAAACTTCCAACAATCGCACTCACTTACTGCACCCATCTAACGTAAGAAGCCAAGTGCCTGCGCGCAACTCACCACATATTGAGCACGGCGCGGGCCTCGTCCGACATCCGGCTCGGATCCCATGGCGGATCCCAGACGATGTCGACCTTGGCCTCGCGCACGCCCGGCACGCTTGCCACCGCATTCTCCACCATCGCCGGCAATTCCGCCGCCGAGGGGCAATTCGGCGTGGTCAGAGTCATTTCAACTTTGACGACGCGGTCGTCGTCGACATCGACCTTATAGATCAAGCCTAGCTCATAGATGTCGGCGGGAATTTCCGGGTCGTAGACGGTCTTGAGCGCTTCCAGGATCTCGCCGCTCAAGCGCGCCAATTCGTCCGCCGGGATGGCCGATCCGTGCTCGATCTTAAGCTGGGCAGCGGCAGCCGCCGGCGGCGCCTCGGCCACCACGTCCGCCAGACCGGTGTTACCGGTCTTTGGCTCGTCGATCTTTAGCTCGTCGGTCTTGGGCTCGTCGGTCTTGGGCTCGTCGGTCATGCGAAGATATCCTGAGCTTTGATGAGCGCCCGCGCCAACAGATCGATCTCCTCGCGCGTGTTGTACATGGCGAAGGAGGCGCGGCAGCTCGCCGTAATGCCAAACCGCGCCAACAGCGGCATCACGCAATGGGTGCCGGCCCGCACCGCCACACCGGAGCGGTCGATGATGGTGGCGACGTCGTGCGGATGCGCGCCCTTGATCTCAAACGAAACGATGGCGCCCTTATTGGCCGTCGTACCAAAAATGCGCAGCGAATTGATTTCGCGCAACCGGTCGTGCGCGTAGTGAACCAGACTGGTCTCGTGTGCGTGAATCCGCGCCTTGCCGATCGACGCCACATAATCGAGCGCCGCCCCAAGCCCGATCGCCTGCACGAGCGACGGCGTACCGGCCTCGAACTTGTGCGGCGGATCGCCGTAGGTCACGGTGTCCTGCGTCACCTCGCGGATCATTTCACCACCGCCGTTGAACGGCGGCATGGCCTCAAGATGGCGATATTTGCCGTACAGCACGCCGATACCGGACGGGCCGTAGAGCTTGTGGCCGGTCAAGGCATAGAAGTCGCAATCGATATCCTGGACATCGACGTCGGCATGCACGGCGCCTTGGGCGCCATCGACCAGCACCGGAATGCCGTGCGCGTGCGCGATCCGCGTCACCTCTTTCACCGGCACCAGCGTGCCGAGCATGTTCGACATTTGGGTGATCGCAACCATCTTGGTGCGCGGGCCGATCAGCTTCTCAAACTCGTCGAGAAGAAAATTGCCCTCATCGTCGACCGGCGCCCATTTGATCACCGCGCCCTGCCGCTCGCGCAGAAAATGCCAGGGCACGATGTTGGAGTGATGCTCCATGATCGAGAGGATGATCTCGTCGCCTTCGCGAATGCGCTCGCGGCCGAACGTATAGGCGACGAGATTGATCGCCTCCGTGGCGTTGCGGGTGAAGATGATCTCTTCCTTGCGGCCGGCATTGATGAACGCCGCCACCTTCTCGCGCGCGCCCTCGTAGCCCTCGGTCGCCTCGTTGGCGAGATAGTGCAGCCCGCGATGCACGTTGGCATATTGCGAGGTGTAGGCCTGATTGATCCGGTCGAGCACCGCTTGCGGCTTTTGTGCAGACGCGGCGTTGTCGAGATAGACCAGCGGCTTGCCGTAAACCTTGGTGGCCAGGATCGGAAAATCCGCCCGGATGCGGTTCACGTCGTAGGCGCCATTGCTCACTGCCGAATGCATTCTTGACCTCAGTGCCCGCTCATCCTTCGAGGC
Source organism: uncultured Alphaproteobacteria bacterium (assembly GCA_963818155.1). GTDB lineage: Bacteria > Pseudomonadota > Alphaproteobacteria > Rhizobiales > Xanthobacteraceae > BOG-931. Next base: position 384,604 of record CAWFRC010000006.1, on the reverse strand, counting down.
TCGCTTGCGCTTACACCTCAGGATGACGGCTCGAACTCCACAAACCCCGAACCGTCATCCTGAGGCGGCCGCGTAGCGGCGCTCGAGGGATGAGCGGCCCGAACCTATTCACGCCCGCGCAGCCACGTCGCCACGCGCTCATTCAGCGTCTCACGCATGCCGGCGTGCTCGATGCTTTCGATCGCTTCGCCCAGGAACGCCTGGATCAGAAGCGCCTCGGCTTCAGCGGCCGGAATGCCCCGCGCCATCAGATAAAATTTCAGCTCATCGTCCATGGCGCCCGCCGTGGCACCATGGCCGCACTGCACGTCGTCAGCAAAGATCTCAAGTTCGGGCTTGCTATCGGCTTCAGCCTGCTCGGACAGGAGCAGCGCCCGCGTCATCATCTTCGCGTCGGTCTGCTGCGCGCCCGGCCGCACGACAATGCGGCCTTGGAACACGCCGTGCGCTTCGTCGTCGAGCACGGACTTGAACACTTCGCGGCTTTGACAGCCGCGGGCAACGTGGTTGGCAACCAGCGTCGTGTCGGCGTGCTGGCGGCCTTTCAGCAGCGTGGCGCCGCCGATATTGGCGACCGTTCCCTCGCCGTCGAATTTGAGGAAGAGCTGGTTGCGCACGATCGCGCCACCGGAAACGAAGCTGAAGGTGTTGAAACGCGCCCTCGCCCCAACCGCGGCCGCCAGCGTCGAGATATGGAGCGCGTCGGCGCCGTCGCCGATGACCTTGACGTGATCGACATGCGCTTCGTCGCCGACGAACACCTCAAGCGCCGTATTGGCCTGATAGGCGCTGCCGGCCGGACCTTCATGGGTCTCGAGCAACATTACGCGCGCGCCTTTGCCGACCAGCATCAGCGAGCGGGTGAAATTCGCCGTCGGCTTTTCCGACGCGACGAACACGAGCTGCAGCGGCTTTTTGATCGCCGCACCGGCGCGCACCTGGATCACGGCACCATCGCCCATGAACGCAGTGTTGAGCGCGACCGCAACATCGCTTGTGGGTGCGAGCTTGCCGAGGTGCTGCGTCAGCTCCCCAACGTCCCCGGCCAGTGCCGCGGCGAGCGAGGTAACCGAAAGACCCTCTTCCAGCACTGCAGTGTCCGACAGCTCGGGCACGAACGCGCCATCGACAAAGACGATCCGGAACGCTTCACCCGCGTCGAGCAAGGCGCCCGCGTGCTTGCCACGCGCCGTCGCCTGCGCGTCCGGCGGAGCGGCAAGCGGCTTTGCCTCGCGCATCAGCGCGCGCAGATCGGTGTATTTCCAGTCCTCGACCCGGCGATGCGGCAGCCCCTCGCGGACAAATACATCGAAGGCGGCCGCGCGCTCCTTGGCGACGAGGTCGCCGCCCGGCAGGCGCGCGCGCGCTTGCGCGAAGCTTTGCGCCAGCGCCGTCTCGGCCGCAGTCTTGATGACTTTCAGTTCAGCCATGGCAGTATCGCTTTACGAATGACACGCGCTACGCGCGCTCACGCCGCCACCTCGTCGGCCTGATATTCGGCATAGCCACGCGCCTCGAGCTCGAGCGCCAGATCCTTGCCGCCGGTGCGAACGATGCGCCCCTTCGAAAGCACGTGCACGACATCGGGCACGATGTAGTTGAGCAGCCGCTGGTAGTGCGTAATGACAATGAACGATGCGCCCGGGCCGCGCAGCTGGTTCACGCCGTCGGAAACGATGCGCAACGCGTCGATATCCAAACCGGAATCTGTTTCGTCGAGCACGGCGAGCTTCGGCTCCAGCAGCGCCATCTGCAAAACCTCGTTGCGCTTTTTCTCGCCGCCGGAAAACCCGACATTGACGCCGCGGCGCAGCATGTCCTGTTCAATGTTCAGCTTCTTTGCGACCTCGCGCACGCGCTTGAGGAATTCCGGCGTGGACAATTCGGCCTCGCCGCGCCTCTTGCGCTGTGCATTGAGCGCGGTGCGCAGGAAGGTCATGGTGGCGACGCCGGGGATTTCCAGCGGATACTGGAACGCCAGGAACAAGCCGCCGGCGGCGCGCTCATCGGGCTCCATGTCGAACATGTTCTTGCCGTTGAACAGCACTTCGCCCTGCGTCGGCTCGTAGCCGTCCTTGCCGGCGAGCACATAGGCAAGCGTCGATTTTCCGGAGCCGTTCGGCCCCATGATCGCATGCACCTCGCCCGCATTCACGGCGAGGTCGAGACCTTTGAGAATCTCCTTGCCGTCGATCTCGACGTGGAGATTTTTGATTTCAAGCAACGGCATCGAACTACCTTCTAAACCTGTCATCCTTCGAGGGCCGCTGCGCGGCCACCTCAGGATGACGAACAAACGCCTGTGATCCGTCATCCTGAGGCGCGAGCGCAGCGAGCCTCGAAGGATGAGCGGCCCGAACCTTAACCGACCGATCCCTCCAGCGAGACCGAGATCAACTTCTGCGCCTCGACGGCGAATTCCATCGGCAGTTGCTGCAGCACGTCCTTGACAAAGCCGTTGACCACCAGCGCGGTCGCTTCTTCTGCCGACAGCCCGCGCTGGCGGCAATAGAACAGCATCTCCTCGGAGATTTTCGAGGTCGTCGCTTCGTGCTCGAACACGGCCTTTGAATTCTTCGCCTCGATGTACGGCACCGTGTGCGCGCCGCAGTGCCCGCCGATCAGGAGCGAGTCGCAGTTGGTGAAGTTGCGCGCGCCGGTGGCGCGGCGATGAGCGGTGACGAGGCCGCGATACGTGTTATTCGAATGCCCGGCCGCGATGCCCTTGCTGATGATGCGGCTCGTGGTGTTCTTGCCGAGATGCAGCATCTTGGTACCGGAATCGACCTGCTGATAGCCGTTGGAAATGGCGATCGAATAGAACTCGCCGCGCGAATTGTCGCCGCGCAGGATACAGCTCGGATATTTCCAGGTGATGGCGGAACCGGTTTCCACCTGGGTCCAGGAGATCTTTGCGTTCTGGCCGCGGCAATCGCCGCGCTTGGTGACGAAATTATAGATGCCGCCGCGGCCGGAGGCGTCGCCCGGATACCAGTTCTGAATGGTGGAATATTTGATCTCGGCATCGTCGAGCGCGATGAGCTCCACCACCGCCGCGTGGAGCTGGTTCTCATCGCGCATCGGCGCGGTGCAGCCTTCGAGATAGCTGACGTAAGAGCCCTTGTCGGCGATGATCAGCGTACGCTCGAACTGGCCGGTATTGCGCTCATTGATGCGGAAATAGGTCGACAGCTCCATCGGGCAGCGCACGCCCGGCGGCACGTAGACGAATGAACCGTCGGAGAACACCGCCGAATTGAGCGTGGCGAAGAAATTATCAGTCACTGGCACCACCGTGCCGAGATACTGCTTCACCAGCTCGGGATGCTTCTGGATCGCCTCCGAGATCGGCATGAACAGCACGCCGGCCTTGGCGAGCTCCGCCTTGAAGGTGGTGGCAACCGAAACGGAATCGAACACCGCATCGACCGCGACCCTGCCGTAGCCGTTGCCGCCCTCGCCGCCTTCGCTTTCTTCACCGTCATTCGCCGGCTTCTGAATGCCGAGCAGCGCCTCGCGCTCGCGCAGCGGGATGCCGAGCTTCTCGTAGGTGCGCAGAATTTCCGGATCGATCTCGTCGAGCGACTTCGGCGCCTGCTTCGGCGCGGAATAATAGTAGATATCCTGATAGTCGATCGGGCCGTACTCGACCTTCGCCCATTTCGGCTCATGCATGGTCTGCCAGCGGCGATACGCATCAAGCCGCCAAGCCAGCATCCATTCGGGCTCGTTCTTTCTCGCCGAGATATAGCGGACGGTGTCTTCGGAAAGGCCCTTCGGCGCCTTCTCGGATTCGATCAGGGTCTCGAATCCGTACTTATACTGGTCAACGTCGATCCGGCGGACCTGATCCACCGTCTCTTGCACTGCCGGCATTCGTCCCTCCGCTCACGGTTTCAAGGACCGCGGGTTGGATGTGTCCGTATGGTCAGGTGCGCCTTTGTCTCGGTTCACCCCTTTTTCAGCCGTTTGAATCGTTCAAAAGGCTGGGAAATCCGTCATGCATAGAGCCATTTAGGCGGCTATGCCGTGTCCCTTAGATAATGCAGTTCCTAGCTTTCTCCAAGCGTTGAGAAAGCGCTCGATGTCGCGCTCCGTGGTCGCCCAGCCCAGACTGACGCGCACAGCACCCTGCGCCAGCGCCGGCGAAACGCCCATGGCTGCAAGGACATGGGAGGGCTGAACCTTGCCCGACGAGCAGGCCGAGCCCGACGAGACCGCAACCCCATCGAGATCAAAAGAAATGACGGCCGTCTCCGCCTTCATCCCGGGAAGCCCGAACAGCGTCGTGTTCGGTAGCCGTTCGGCCCTTTCGCCGAAAATCACCACTTGCGCGGTTATCACCTTCAATCCTGCTTCCAGCCGGTTCCGCAGCGCCAGCATCGCTACCACTTCCTCGGCCCGCGACGCCTGTGCGGCCTCCGCGGCAGCGCCAAAGGCCACGATCCCGGCGACATTTTCCGTTCCGGCGCGCAGGCCGCGCTCCTGGCCGCCGCCACGGATGAGCGGATCGGCGAAGTGAATGTCGTCACGCGCCCGGATAAGCGCGCCGACGCCCTTGAGGCCCCCGATCTTGTGTGCCGAGAGGGTCAGGATATCGGCGCCGAGCGCGCCGATATCGCAGGCGACACGGCCTGCCGCCTGTACGGCGTCCACATGCATGAGCCCACCGGCCGCATGAACGAGCGCCGCTGCCTCGGGCACCGGTTGAACGACACCAGTCTCATTGTTGGCGAGCATGACGGAAACAAGCGGCCGCGAGGCGCGCGCCAACGCCTGCGAAAGCGCGGCGAGATCAAGCCGCCCATCGGCATCGACGCCCAGTTCCTCAACTGCCTCGCGCGGGAACCGGCCACCGGTCAGTACCGAAGCGTGCTCGATCGCTGAGAGGAACAACCGATCGCGCGGCCGCTTTTCATCGGCCGTCTCGATACCGGGGGTGAGCGCGAGCGTGTTGGCCTCGGTACCGCTCGAGGTGAAAATGACGTCCGCCGGCCGGGCGCCGGCGAGCAGCGCGACCCGCTCGCGCGCTTCCTCGACCAACCGCCGCGCCGCACGTCCCTCGGCATGGACTGACGACGGGTTGCCGGATACCGGCAACGCATCCTGCAATGCCTGCCGTGCCGCCTCGCGCAGCGGCGCCGTCGCGTTCCAGTCGAAATAAGTTCGTTCCGGCACGGCAAATATCCCGAATTTCCGTCCCACTCATTCCCGCGAAAGCGGAAACCCGGCAGCAGCAAATAGCTCCGAGCGGGCCGCCTGGGTCCTCGCTTCACGGGACGAGCGGTTGATACTACGACAGCAAACCATCGTAATGCTTGCTTTTTGACCCTGGCCCTGTGCTAGAAGTCGCCGCTCGCGCTCTTATGTAATAGCCAGTCCAAAAATCAGAAATGGTTTTCGTCAGTTACGTTCGCCTGCCGGTGCCGTCAAGCGCCCGAGCCGCAGCGCTCGTTGCAGGGTAAAGCGAGGTTCCGCAATCATGCCCGAAGTCATCTTCACCGGCCCGGCCGGACGCATCGAGGGCCGCTATCATCCGGCGCGCCAGAAAAACGCGCCGATCGGCATCGTGCTGCATCCGCATCCGCAATTCGGCGGCACGATGAACCACCAGATCGTTTATCAGCTCTATTATTCCTTCGTGCATCGCGGCTTCTCAGCACTGCGTTTCAACTTCCGCGGTGTCGGCAGAAGCCAGGGCGGATTCGATCACGGGATCGGCGAACTCTCGGATGCAGCCTCGGCGCTCGACTGGGCGCAGTCGGTCAATCCGGAAGCGCGCGCCTGCTGGATCGCGGGGTTCTCGTTCGGCTCATGGATCGGCATGCAATTGCTGATGCGCCGGCCCGAGATCGAAGGCTTCATCACCATCGCGCCGCCCGCCAACCTTTACGACTTTTCGTTCCTCGCCCCCTGCCCCTCGTCCGGGCTGATCATTCACGGCGACAAGGACGCGGTGGTGCCGCATCGCGATGTCACCACGCTGGTCGAGAAACTGAAAACGCAGAAGGGTATCGTGATCGAGCAAAAAGTCGTGCCCGGCGCCAACCATTTCTTCGACGGCAAGGTCGAGGCGCTGATGACCTCGGTCAGCCAATATCTCGACAAACGCCTTGGTGCCAAAGGCAGCCGGGCCACCACGGCGGCGTAGAACTCCGAAGCTTCGCCGCCGCAATCACGCGGCGGCCTTTGCCCTGTCGATCCGCTAAAATGACGGCAAGCCGAGATTCGCGAAATGCGAACCCGATTGCCTGGAATGTCCCTGCGCTACGCGACAATGGCTGCGCTGGCAACGGCCGCGGCGGCGCAACTGTTGCCATCCACGGCGGCAGGCCAGCAATGGGATGGCATCAATTCCGCCGCTGTGCCTGTTGTCACCAAGGCGCCGACGGCGCCGCAGTCCGCGGCACCGCCCTCGTTCGACGCCAAATTCACCGCGGCGCTGATGAGCAACAACATCTTCCGCGGCTACACGCTGTCGAACAATCTGCCCAGCGCTTCGGGAACTCTGGAAGCCAGCTATTCGATCGTGTTCGCCAGCCTCAATGGCGCGTCGGTACAAATTCCGGAGCTGTCCCATTTTCAACTGACCGATACGATTGGGCTGCGTCCGGTATTCGGAAAACTGACGGTCGAAACGGGCTTGGCATATTACAGCTATCCGGGAAGCGCCGAGGATTTGTCCTATGCGGAGGTCTATTTCGCGCCGAGCTACGCGGTCACGCCGAAGCTCACGCTTGGCGCCAGCATCTATTATGGGCCGAACTACTACCGCTCGGGCGCGTGGGAAAATTACAATGCGGTCAGCGGTAAATATGACCTCGGTCACGGCCTCTCCGTATCCGCAGAGCTAGGCCGGCAAAGCTTCGGCACCACCGCCGACACGCCGCCCATCAAGCTGCCGGATTACATCTACGGCAATATCGGCGGGACGTACGTCCATAAATCGCTATCGTTCGATGTGCGCTTTCACGGAACGACGCTTTCGCGACAAAGCTGCTTTCTGATCACCGGGACCGGATCGCCGGCCGGATCGAATGGCTGCCAGCCGACAATCGTCGGGACCCTGTCTTGGAACGGCTCGTTGTCCGAACTGAAATCGGCTTTCAGTAATCGCGACGCCTCCGATCGATGATGAAGCCGGCCGAGCCCCGTACGGAGGTTGCCGTCAAAAAGCCCGCAGTGCGACCGTTCGCTCACGCCTAGTGGAACGAGTCGTCGGGCATCACGTAGCCCATGGTCTGCATCGCCTCGCTGATTTCGGCGACGTAGCCGAAGGTGCAATCGCGGAGCTTCTGCCCGTTGGGCATGACGATGTCGGAAAATCGCCCATTGCCTTCCGCCGCCGCCTTCATGCGGCCGACAAGTGAAACCGCCTGCTCGAGGCCGAGTACGGGTCTTGCCATTTTTGTTCTCCCCCAGTTGCGAAAGACTGACGCGTTGGCACGCCACACACGCAACAGAACGAGACTCGAGAACATTGAACTGAAAGCACGCGCCGCACACTGCCCCTTCAAACAAAGGCGCGCCCGCAGAAACGCGAATCACCACCGTCTTAAAAAGTTTAAACAGAGGGCGATCTCTGAGAAAAGCGCATCGCGCCTGCCGATCGCCGATATTCGTCAGGCCGCAGCCTGCTTCCGCGATGGAGTGGTACCCGCATGCGCCGCGTTGATCGCAGCGACCGAGCGCTCGACCGCCGACCAAAGCCCACTCATCTCGCCGCCTGCAGCCGAGTCCGGCGCCACTTCGCCGATGCTGGCGCCGGCCGCGAGCGTGAGCACGAATCCAGTGCGCTGGCTCACCTGTCCGGCCCAGACCGGAATACCGAGCGTGTCGAAAAAGGCGCGCGATTGCAGCACCGCAGGCGCCTCCTTCTCATCGCGCTTCACCGGGGTGGCGTTGAGGACGACCGCATAAGGCTTATTGCGCTCGCGCGCAGCCGCGACTGTCTCACGCACGGCATTGAGATCGAAAAATCCCGGCCGCGCCGGGATCAGCACGAGCGTCGCAGCGCGGATCGCTGCCTGCGCCACCACCCACATGCTCGCCGCCGTGTCGATGAAGGCCCATTGGTAGCCCTCGACCATGGCCATGGCGAGCGCACGCTCGATGCCGCGGGCGCCGCTGCGCAGGTCAGGCTGCCGTTCCGGGCGCAGCGAATGCCATAGCGTGAGCGAGCCCTGCGGATCGGCGTCGATCACGATGGTACGGTGACCGGCTTGATGACAGAGCGCGGCGAGGTGCGCCGTCAGCGTGCTCTTGCCCGCTCCGCCCTTACGCGACGCCATGGTGACGATGTTCACGGCAGAATCTCCCCCGATTACCGCTCGCAAGCGTGGCGCCAATTTGGTTAACGAAAGGTTACCGAGGGAACTTTTGGGCCGACCTTCATGGGAGATTGGGCGGGTGCGTCGGCCGTTCCTTTCCCCGAGAGGCCAGCCCGCGGCACGACCGGATCAGCCGCAGTACGGCGTGTACAAAAACCACGCGAAACGCAGTACGCTTCGGTTGAAGAACGAGACGCCGCGGCGCATCCGCCGACGGCGGTCAGGGGGAGGATCGTCATGAGGATATTCGCTGCCGCCTTGCTTGCGGCCGCCGCAGTGTCGGTCGGTGCCGCCGGCCCGGCGTATGCCAAGGGCAAGGTCATCGGCGTTTCCTGGTCGAATTTTCAGGAAGAGCGCTGGAAAACCGACGAAGCGGCGATGAAGGCGGCGATTGCCGCGGCCGGCGACAAATATATTTCCGCCGACGCGCAATCATCCCCGCAAAAGCAATTGACCGACATCGAAAGCCTGATCGCGCAAGGCGCCAACGCGCTGATCGTGTTGGCGCAGGATTCGTCCGCGGTGGCGCCCGCGGTGCAAAAGGCGGTCGACGAAGGCATCCCGGTGGTCGGCTACGATCGCCTGATCGAAAATCCTAACGCCTTCTACATCACCTTCGACAACAAAGAAGTCGGTCGCCTGCAGGCGCGCGGTGTGCTCGCGGTGAAGCCGCAAGGCAACTACGCCTTCATCAAAGGGTCGTCGACAGATCCGAACGCGGACTTTCTGTTCGCCGGCCAGATGGAGGTGCTCAAGCCGGCGATTGATTCCGGCGCGATCAAGAATGTCGGTGCGCTCTATACCGACAGTTGGCTGCCGGCCAATGCGCAAAGAAACATGGAGCAGATCCTGACCAAGACCAACAACAAGGTCGATGCGGTTGTGGCGTCGAACGACGGCATCGCCGGCGGCGCTATTGCGGCGCTCGCCGCGCAGGGGCTCGCCGGCAGCGTCCCGGTCTCCGGGCAAGACGGCGATCACGCAGCGCTCAACCGCATCGCGCTCGGCACGCAGACTGTTTCGGTGTGGAAGGATGCGCACGAGCTCGGCAAGAAGGCTGCCGAGATTGCCGCGCTGCTCGCCGACGGCAAGACGATGAGCGAAGTTCCCGGCGTCATCACATTCTCCGACGGACCCAAGAAGGTCGCGATGAAGGCGCTATTGCTCACCCCCGTGCCGATCACCAAGGACAGTCTCGGCGTGGTCATCGACGCCGGCTGGATCAAAAAAGCCGAAGTCTGCCAGGGCGTGAAACCGGGCAGCGTAAAGGCTTGCGAGTGAGCGCGAGCCACTTATCCGTTTTTACTGACACGCGAAGTGTGCCCTCTCCCCTTGCGGGAGAGGGCGCCTCGAAGGTGCAACAACAAGATTGGGTGAGGGCTGCGGCACGCCCCGTCATCCAGACGCGCCAGTTCGAACGCCGGCGCTGCCTTCTCCCGCAAGGGGAGAAGGCACGACGATGAGCGCCGAGTTGCCTCACCCGTTGGCAGGGGCCGGCGGCGAGCATCCGCAGTCCACAGCGCCGCCTGGCTACACCTCCGCCCGCGCCGGCTTTCTGAAAGCCACCGAACTCGACACCCGCATGCTCGGCATGATCGGCGCCTTGGCGGCCATCTGGATCGTCTTGCACATTCTGTCGGGCGGACTTTTCCTGACACCGCGCAATCTATGGAATCTCTCGGTACAGGCAGCGCCGGTTGCGATCCTGGCGACCGGCATGGCGCTGGTGATCGTCACCCGCAATATCGATCTGTCAGTTGGTTCGGTGCTCGGCTTCCTCGGCATGATCATGGGCCTCGTTCAGGTCGATCTAGCGCCGAAGCTGTTCGGCTTCGAAAGCCCCCTCACCTGGATCGTCACCCTCGTGGCCGGGCTTGCGCTCGGGGTGCTCGTCGGCGCGCTGCAAGGCTTCATCATCGCCTATCTGAGCGTACCGTCCTTCATCGTTACGCTCGGCGGCCTCCTGGTGTGGCGCGGCGGCGCCTGGTGGGTCACGAGCGGACAGACAATCGCGCCGCTCGATGCCCGGTTCCGGCTGATGGGCGGCGGACCGGAGGGCGCCGTCGGCGCGACCTGGAGCTGGCTCGCGGCTCTACTCGGCTGCGCCGCGGTGATTGCCCTGCTGGTGCATGGCCGCGCCCGGCGTAAGACTTTCGCCTTCGCGTTGCGGCCGATGGCGGCGGAGATTTTTCTCGGCGGCGTCGCTTGCGCGCTGATCATCGCAGCGGCCGCCATCGCCAATGCTTATCTGTGGCCGGCCGGCAGCGTGCGCCGTTATGCGGAGCTCAATCACATCGCGCTACCGGAGAGCGGGCTTGCTATCGCCCACGGCATTGCCATTCCGGTCCTGATCGCGATCGGCGTCGGTGTGGCGATGACGTTCCTCGCCACGCGCACGCGCTTCGGTCGCTATGTCTACGCAATCGGCGGCAATCCGGAAGCCGCCGAGCTCGCCGGCGTCAACACCCGCTGGGTGATCATGAAAATCTTCATGCTGATGGGACTTCTCGCCGGCATCGCCGGCGCGATTTCCATCGCGCGCCTGAATGCGGCGACCAATTCCGAAGGCACGCTCGCCGAACTCCTGGTGATCGCGGCCGCCGTAATCGGTGGTACGTCGCTCGCCGGCGGAGTCGGCACGGTCGCGGGCGCCATGCTCGGCGCTGTGGTCATGCAATCGCTGCAGTCCGGCATGGTGCTGCTCGGCGTCGATACGCCCGTGCAGAACATCGTGGTCGGTGCAGTCCTCGTGCTCGCGGTCGGACTGGACGCACTCTACCGGCGCCGGGCGGGCAAGGCATGATGCGGCGGCGACGAAAACTGCCATCCGCTCATCCCCGCGAAAGCGGGGATCCAGCGGCTTGCTCTACGTATGGAGCAAGCCCCCCTGGATTCCCGCTTGCGCGGGAATGAGCGGGATGACTGTCTGGTGTATCGATGAACGGACCGTCCCCACCACTCGTCGAAATGCGCGACATCTCACTCGCCTTCGGCGGCGTGCACGCGGTCGATCGCGCCTCGATCGATCTGCATCCCGGCGAGGTGGTGGCGCTCCTTGGCCATAACGGCGCCGGCAAATCGACGCTGATCAAGATTCTCTCCGGCGCGTACCGGCGCGATTCCGGCGCGATCTTCATCCGCGGCACGGAAGCCGCGATCGCCAATCCGCGCGATGCCAAGAGCTACGGCATCGAAACTATCTATCAAAGTCTCGCGCTCGCCGACAATGTCGACACCGCCGCCAATCTTTTTCTCGGGCGCGAATTGCGCACGCGCTGGGGCACGCTCGACGACATTGCGATGGAAGCCGAAGCCCGCAAGGTGATGGGCCGGCTCAACCCGCATTTTCAGCGTTTCAAGGATCCGGTCAAAGCGCTGTCAGGCGGGCAGCGTCAATCGGTAGCGATCGCGCGCGCCATTTTGTTCAACGCGCAGATTTTGATCATGGACGAACCGACGGCAGCGCTCGGCCCGCAGGAAACCACGCAGGTGGCAGCGCTTATCAAAAAGCTCAAAGCCGATGGGCTCGGTATTTTTCTGATCAGCCACGACATTCACGACGTGTTCGATCTTTCCGACCGGATTTGCGTGATGAAAAACGGCCGCGTCGTCGGCATCGCGCGTGTCGCCGATGTCAGCAAGGACGACGTGCTCGGCATGATCATTCTCGGCAAGTGCCCGCCGGGCGCGATTCCCGGTCCCGCCGCTATGGACCGCCTCGGGGCGCGAGCAGCGAACAGCGCTTAGAAAGCTTGGGCGCGAGCGGCTATCGCACCCGAGGTCATGGCTCGGCGAGGACGCCGCCGCACAGCGGGCGCGGTGCGCCGGTCGTGGTCGGCAGACTGATCGGCAGGCCGCGCAGGCTGCGCACGGCCAAATAGGCGAAAGCCTGCGCCTCGAGCGCATCGATCGACCAGCCGGCGTCGTCGGCGGTCTGCACCCGCGCCGGCGCGAGGCGCTCCGCAAGCATGTGCATCAAGGTGGGGTTGCGGGCGCCGCCGCCGGAGACGATCCAGGTTTTCGGCACGCGCGGCAACAACGGAACGATACGCGCGACCGACGCCGCGGTGAGCGCCGTCAACGTGGCGGCTCCGTCCTCCACGCTTCGGGTGTCGAATGTCGCGCCTACCCAACCGCGAAAATCGTTGCGATCGAGCGACTTCGGCGGTGTTTTGGCAAAGAACGGATGCTTGAGCAGACGCGCCACCGCGTCCTGGTCTACGCTGCCTGCTCGCGCGATCTGGCCATCGGTGTCGAGCGGCTTGCCGGTTCGCAGCCGCACGAAATCGTCCAGCAAGGCATTGCCGGGCCCGGTGTCGCAAGCAATCAGGTCGTCGCCGTCGATGTAGGTGACGTTGGCGACACCGCCGACATTGAGAACCGCGACAGGAGGCTCGAGGCCCAGTCGGGCTGCCAGCGCGCGGTGGTACATCGGCGCAAACGGAGCGCCCTCACCGCCAGCGGCGACGTCGGCGGCGCGGAAGTCGTAGACCACCGGAATGCCGAGCCGGGCCGCAAGCACGTGGCCGTCGCCGATCTGCACCGTGAGCCCGCGCTCGGGCCGATGCAGCACCGTCTGGCCATGGAAGCCGACCACGGCCACGTCGCGGGGCCGAATACTATTCGCAGTGAGAAAAGTTGCCACCGCCTCGATGTGCGCTTCGTTGATCGCCGCTTCAGCCTCGGCGAGGATCTCCGGCCGGGAGGTGCGCTCGGCGATATTCACCGCCGCCGCCGTGGCGCTGCGGATCAGCGCTCGTTCCGGCGTCGTGTAGGAACGATAGGCGGTCGCACCGAAACGGGTAATGACGTCACCGTCGGTCTCGATCAGGGCGACGTCCACGCCATCCTGCGAAGTTCCGCTCATCAGGCCGATAGCGAGGACCGGCGATGATGGCGCGGAACGTTGCAACGCCTTCGGCAATGTTTGTGCTATGGCCATATTGAGGATTCTTTGGCTTTTTGGGTCTTTGGTTGAAGTAGCCGCGTCGGAACTGTTACACACCGGCGCAAGTACACGTAGGCAAGCAAGTCGCATTTCCCACCGCAAGGGTGACGGAAATGAGGTCGCTCCGCCGGCGGCCGTCACCGAAACACGTTTAAGTTAGCAGACTATGAGCACGTACAAATCCGAGTTTCTTCACGTCTTGGCCGCTCGCGGCTTCATTCATCAAGTCTCCGAGCCGGAGGCGCTGGACGCGCTGGCGCGTGAAAAGCCGATCACCGCTTATATCGGCTTCGACTGTACCGCGGCGTCGCTGCATGTCGGCTCGCTCTTGCCGATCATGATGCTTTATTGGCTGCAGCAGACCGGGCATCGCCCGATCGCGCTCATGGGCGGCGGCACCACGCGGGTCGGCGATCCATCCGGCAAGGACGAGAGCCGGCGCCTGCTCACCGATGAAATCATCGACGAGAATCTCAAGGGCATCCGCGCGATCTTCAGCAAGTTCCTGCAATTCGAGAATGCCGGCGGCAACGCCGTCATGGCCAACAATGCCGATTGGCTCAACACGCTCAATTACATCGATTTCCTGCGCGACGTCGGGCGCTACTTCTCGATCAACCGCATGCTGGCGTTCGACTCGGTCAAGCTGCGGCTCGAGCGTCAGCAGGAATTGTCGTTCCTCGAATTCAATTACATGATCTTGCAGGCTTACGATTTCGTCGAGCTGTACCGGCGCTATGGCTGCGTGCTGCAGTTGGGCGGATCCGATCAATGGGGCAACATCGTCAACGGCATCGATCTCGGCCGCCGTCTGCACAACGCGCAACTCTTCGCGCTCACCGCCCCGCTGATCACGACCTCCTCGGGCGCCAAAATGGGCAAGACCGCCGCCGGCGCGGTGTGGCTCAATGCCGAGCTGCTGAGTCCCTATGAGTATTGGCAGTACTGGCGCAACACCGAGGATGCCGACGTCGAACGCTTCCTGAAATTATTCACCGTGCTGCCGCTCGATGAAATCGCAAAGCTGGCGGCGCTCCACGGCCAGGACATCAACGAGGCCAAGAAGGTGCTCGCGACCGAGGCGACCGCGCTGGTGCACGGCCGCACTGCTGCCGACGAAGCCGCCACCACCGCGCGCACCACGTTCGAAGAAGGCGGCCTTGCGGCGAATTTGCCGACGGTCGAAGTCGCACGCGGCGACGTTGCCGGAGGACTCGGGGTCCTTGCGGCTTTCGTGAAGGCCGGCCTTGCCGCCTCCAACGGAGAAGTGCGGCGCGCGATCGCCAACAATGCCATTTTGGTCAACGACGTTCGCGTCACCAGCGACAAGGCCGTGATTGGCGAGGCCGATGTCACCGCCGAAGGCGTGGTGAAGCTCTCGCTCGGACGCAAGCGTCACGTTCTGCTCAAGCCGGTCTGACGAGAGCTCTCCGACGGAAGCTCAATGCGGCCGCGGCGATGCCGGGGTGGCCGACCAATCGGCGCTGCTGCCTTCGGCATTGGCCGGGAACTCGAACACCTTGCGCAAGATGCCAGGCGTCAGGGCGGAAATCGGGTTGATGCGCAAGAACGGATTGCCCGGCCGGCCGACGACCTCGTAGGTGATGCCGAACAGGCCTTCCTTCTCGCCTCCCATGAACAGCCCGACCAGCGGTATTTGACCGAGCAGATTGTTTGGCCCGTACAGCGGCACCAGCGTCCCGCGCAAGTGCACATCATCGTGGGCGTAATCGACAACGCCGTCGATGGTGCCGCCGAGCAGCGGGCCGCGCACCACGCCTTCGCGGAGCCCGACCTTGCCGGGCATGCGCGTGAATTCCACCCGCATGCCGGAGAAATCGATGGCGTTGCGTTGCGCCTGCGTTCCGTTGGTCACGGCGCGTTCGAGCTGAGCCTCGTCGTGGACGGCGAAGTTGCGGACAGCAAGAACGCCCTGCTGGCTCTGGTTCTCGGCCGACGGCGCTTCCATGGTCATCGCCAACTGCCCGCCGGTCATGCGCGAATAAACGTCGGCAAAGCGAAAGAATGCGCCGGCGTCGGTGCTCTCAAGATAGATCACCTGGCGTGCGTTGGATCGGCCGCGCAGATCGCCGGTCAGCGTCGCTTCGCGGCCAATCTTGGCATTAAGGCTGAAGCTGCGCACTTCGCCGGCGCGGCGCGACATTTTCAGGTCGACGCCGCGTAAAGCCTCGCCGTTGAAGCCGACGACGGCTGCGACTTTCATATCCAGATCGGCGTCGACCGAGCGGCGCTTGGCGCTCGAATTCTGCGGGCTAGCGCCGGCAGTGCTCTTGACGAAGCCGCGTCCGTCATAGACTTCGCCGCGCATGATCACCTTGAGCGCGCCTTCGCTGCCACGCTCGATCTTGAGGCTCGCCCGGTCGCCGTCGGAAAATCCGTAGGACGGGAAGCTTGCCGACTGCACGTCGCCCGAGCCGTCGAAATCGATCGTGCCCTTGACGCCGGCGCCGGCACCTTCGATCAGCAGATCCTCGACCCGGATGGCCTGCGGCTTGGTCGTGAGTACGAAGGTAGCGCGCGCCGGCTTGCCGGATGGCTTGGCCCAGCCGGGCAACAGGCCGTCGATCTGTGTCGAGGTCAGGTCGGCCTCGATATTGAAACGGCCGTCGCGCTCGGAGCCGGCCGCGACCCGGCCAGAAAGCCGGATCGGGATAGCGCCGGAGAGCGCCTCGCCCATTTCAAAGCCTAACGCCGTTCGCGCGGCTTCATCGAGCATGCCTTGCAGACGCACTTCGGCATCCGGCTCGTTGCGCGCCTTACGGTATTCGAGAGCCATCTGCGCGCCGCCGATCTTGACGTCGCCCTTGAGCTGGAAGCCTTGCGGCGTCGCCGTCGCCCGCAGCAATGCGGACTTCGACCTTCTGTCCCATGATCATCCGATCGGCGGCGAAATTCGTGGTTTCGACCGCTATCGTGTAGTTGGTCGATCCTGGCGGCAGATCGGCCTTAAGCGGCATGCCGAGCGAGACCTGGGCGGTCAGATTACCGCGCATCGCCGTGGGATCGAACGGCGCGTCGGACACGTCGCGCAGACGATCCATGCGCAACAACTCGGCCGCGGCTTGGACCGGCCCCTCCATCTTGAAATGCACCCGTGCCGGCGGCGCGTGCGGCGCGGTATCCGGAACCTCGAACACACCGGACGTGAAAATGAGCTTGCGCCCGGACGGCAAATCGGCAGTCGCCTTGCCGATGGCAACGACGGCGTCACGCCCGACGATGTGCACATTCATGTCGGCATCGCGCAGCGGCGGCAGGCCGTCGACGGGGCGAACCACGCAGTTGCTGCCGACAGCTTCAATCGAAAGACCGTCGTCGGGAACCGGCGGGCCGGTGTCCTTCAGGTTTTCAAGCGGCGAGTTTACAGCAATCACGATGCGCTCGAGCGTGCCGCTCAGCACGTGCTCGTTGAACCAATCGCGCACCTTCGGCACAAGAAAGATCGGCCACAAGCGCCTTGCGGCATCCGCCGGCATGCGCGTTCCGGCGAGGCCAGCGGCAAGCCGCGGCGTCCCGCCGGCAAAATCCAGATTGCCCGACATGGCGATGCCGACGCTGGAGTTGCCGATATCGCCTTCCTCGATGCTGAAACGCTGTTTGGCGGCATCGTAGCGGCCGCCGATGGCGATGCGATTGAGCACCAGCGGTTCGCCGGTTGCGCCGGAAAGCACGATGGTGCCGCCGCCGATCTTGAACAGCCACGTGCCGGTCGCATCGCTCGGCGCCTCGATCTGGCCAAGCAGGGTGATGCGGTTGCCGCCGGAGAATATTTGGAACGGCACCGACAGGACGTGATTCTCCGCGTCCCAATTGAATTTGAACTCGGCGTGCTCGAGCGGAATGCGCCCTTCGTCGTCGTCCGCGTCTCCGATCGTGCCGGTCTCGGCTACGATATGGCCGACGAAGTTCTGCGGCAAACCGTCGGGACCGATCTCGCCGTCCATGCTCGCCGACAGCGGCGTGTCGATATGCAGACTGCCGCTGTCGACCCGCGAGGCGAGGAGCAACTCACCGGGCGGAACGCGGTGCGCTTCGAGCTGGATCCTGCGATAGCCTTGGCGCGTCGGCGTAGCCGCTGCTTTGAGTATCCATGGCCGCGCCGGATTGGACGAACCGACACTAACCTCCAGGCCGCCGCCATGAAGCCGCGTGACGCTCAGGCTGATATCGCGAAATGTCCAGTGCTTGCCGGTGCGTTGATCGTCGACGGTGAGGTTGCCGTTCTTGAGACCGAGCTCTTTCAGGTCGTGACCGTCGAGGCCGGTTTCGCCGATGCCGTCGATCCACGACAGAAGCGCCGCAATGACGTCGCGGGCACGATGCGGAGCGACGATGCGCGCGTCTGCGGATAGCAGCCCAGGTGCCGCGGCGCGCGAGCCGGGGGGAAGCTGCGCCCGCGCGACAGCATCCTGCTTCTCCTGCGCCGACCGCAACAACGCGGCTGCCGCCGTTACCGGCACCGCCGCGGTGGCGATCGGATGTTTGTCGGCGCCGGCAAAGATGGTGACGCCGCCATCCTGCTCGATCCGCACCGCCATTTCGGCACCGACGAGATTGAGGCTCTCGGCGCGCATGCGGCCGCGCAACAGACTGAGCCCGGAAACATGCACCTCGGCCTTGGGTGCACTCGCCACGATGGTACCATCGGCGTCGCGCACAACAATGTCGCGAATGCGTACCGCGGTCCCGCCATTCTCCGTGCGTTCGATTTGCGTGCCGCCGACTTCGACGTGGCGGCCATTGCCGAAATTCTCCTCGATCGCCGCCGCGAGCCAGGGTGTCACGACGTCGAGCTGAATGGGACCGCTCGACAGCCGCCACCACAATCCGAGACAGGCCACCACCAACACGGCGGCAACGCCGCCGGCAATGATAGCCAAGCGGCGAAATACGCGGCCGTAGCGCCAAAAAAACCAGCGCAGGTGGTGCAACCGGCGGCCGATGTGCCCATGCGGAGAGTGGTCGACCGCCCCTTGGCGGACCGGGCGACGAAGAGGGACGACGGATCGCCACCGCGGAAGCCTTGCGCGCTGCCTGTCCTGGTTCGTCATGCCCCTCGGGCGTCCCCTCGTCCGTGGTGCTTTAAGGACGGCGCACTGCCGTGCCAATATTGAACCGCGATGTCGCGTTCAATCGCGTTGTCGAAGAGCCGATGCCGTTTCAGTCGAGCCCAAGATGCACCGGCACGTCAGTCATACGAAGTCACTCACTGCAGGTGTTGATTCGCGTATCTATAGCACCCCAACTCTAGTGGCTTTGTGTCCATCGGATCCGCCCCAAGATACCGTTCGAAGATACCGTTCGGGGCAATCCGGCCCATCCACCCGCTGCCGTGGTCGGGGCAGAATGCCGCTGCGAAAGCGTCGAAAGGAAGGCATATGCGGAGCGAACTCAAGCCGGGATCGAAGGCGCCGGATTTCACACTCCCGCGTGATGGCGGCGGAACGATCTCGCTTGCCGATTTTGCCGGCCGCAAGCTCATCCTCTATTTCTACCCGCGCGCCGACACCCCAGGCTGCACCAAAGAGGCGATGGACTTCTCTCGTCTCAAGTCCGCCTTCGCAAAAGCCGGGACCGAGATCCTCGGCGTCTCTGCGGACCCGGTGGCGGCGCAAGACAAATTCAAGGCTAAACGCACCCTCACCATTTCGCTCGCCTCGGACGAGACCCATCGCATGTTGGAGGCCTATGGCGTGTGGCAGGAGAAGTCGATGTACGGGCGAAAATTCATGGGCGTTGTGCGCGCTACATTCCTGATCGGTCCCGATCAGCGGATCGCGCAGATTTGGCCCAAGGTGTCGGTGGCGGGGCACGCCGAGGCGGTGCTGGCCGAGGCCGCGGCGCTTTGAGCGAATGCTGGCTGATTCGCTAAGTTACCGTAGCATTTACCGAAATCGCTGAAATACCCGCCCGGATTTCCAAAAAATTAACCATAGGCCTCTCATATCCGCTCCTTACCGGCCGCAATAGGTCGAGCGTGGGAGCGTCAATGTCGGGCGGGAGAACAGCCCATTCGTGGCAGAGTGTCCGGCACGCGGGCCATTTGGCTTCGCGTCCGGCCAGCATTGTCAGGTCGCCGCGTGTCGCCGGCTATATCATCGCTCATGCCGGCCGCCAGATCCGACTGGGACCCGTTGTTTTTTGGATCTTCGTGGGCACCGTCGTCATCATGGCGGGCTGGTCGATCGCAACCGCGACCTATTTCGCTTTTCGCGACGACCTGCTGAAGGGTCTCATCGTACGACAGACCGAACAACAAAACGCCTACGAGGATCGTATCGCCGAATTGCGCGCGCGCATCGATCGCACGACGAGCCGTCAATTGCTCGATCAGGAGCAGTTCGAGCAAAAGCTCGATGATTTGTTGCGCCGTCAGTCAGCAATGGAATCGCGGGCGACCGCGCTCGGCACACTTGCAGACCCGGTTGTGACCGGCAGCGTCAGGCAAGGGAACTCCGCCGGCGCGAGCTCGCCGCCGGCGTCGCAAGGCCGCGATCGCCGCTCTTCGCTTGAGCCGGACCGCTCGGCCGCGGCGCGCCGCTCAGGCAAGGACACCGATATCAACGCCAGGCTGGCGCGTGTCGAAGCCTCACTCGACCGGCTGGATCATCGGCAGGCTTTGGGCCTTGCGCAGTTGCAAGAGCGTTATGAGGGCAAGGCACGGAGACTGCACGGCGTGCTCGCCGAGCTTGGCCTCAAGCTTGGCGGACCGGCGCCTGCCGCCAGCGGCGGCCCGTTCGTTCCCATCAAGCTGCCGGGCGAAGGCAACAATTTTGAGCGCGCGGTCGCGCGGATAAAGATCGCGCGGACGCAGGCCGAGCATCTCACGCACACGCTTCTGCGGGTGCCGATCCGCAAGCCGGTGACCGGCGAGATCGACGTCAGTTCCCCTTTCGGGGCGCGCCTCGATCCTTTCCTGCACATTGCCGCCATGCACACCGGATTGGACTTCCGCGGCGATACCGGCGAGCCCGTCCACGCGACCGCAGCGGGTACGGTCGTCAGTGCCGGCTGGAGCGGCGGCTACGGCAAAATGGTCGAGATCGATCACGGCAACGGATTGTCGACCCGCTACGGCCACCTCTCGGAGATCGACGTGAATGTCGGCGACGACATTCGCATCGGCCAAGTCATAGCCCGTATGGGATCGACTGGCCGTTCGACCGGACCGCATCTGCATTATGAGACCCGCATCGACGGCGATCCCGTCGATCCGGAGAGATTCCTGCGGGCTGGTGCCAAGCTCTCTGGTGCCACCAGCGAGTAGCAGCACGGCGCCAGTGCTGGCGGTGACCGCGCAGTCATGCGGTAGAGCGGGCGGCCCTACTCTACGTCCTCGACTTGTCCCGGCGCGGTGCCGAACGCTTTTTGCGCCAGCGCCGCTTCCATGAACGGATCGATGGCGCCGTTGAGCACGCCACCGGTGTCGGACGTGGAAACTCCGGTGCGCAGATCCTTCACCATCTGATAGGGCTGCAGCACATAAGAGCGGATCTGGTGGCCCCAGCCGATATCGGTCTTGGCGGCCTGATCGGCGATGGCTTTCTCCTCGCGCCGTTTCAGTTCGGCTTCGTAAAGCTTGGCGCGCAACATCTGCCAGGCCTGGGCGCGATTGCGGTGCTGCGAGCGGTCGCTCTGGCAGACCACGGCGATGTTGGTCGGAATGTGCGTGAGGCGAACCGCCGATTCTGTCTTGTTGACGTGCTGACCGCCGGCGCCGCCGGAGCGCATGGTATCAACGCGTACGTCGGATTCTTTGATTTCGATCTGAATGCGATCGTCGACCACGGGATAAACCGTGATTTGCGCAAACGACGTATGCCGCCGCGCATTGGAGTCGAACGGCGAAATACGCACCAGGCGATGGACGCCGTTCTCCGTCTTCAGCCAGCCATAGGCATTGTGCCCCTTCACCTCGATTGTCGCCGATTTGATGCCGGCTTCTTCGCCCGAGGTCTCTTCGATGTAATCGACCTTGAAGCCGTGCTGCTCGGCCCAGCGCACATACATGCGCAACAGCATGTTGGCCCAGTCCTGGCTCTCGGTGCCGCCGGCGCCGGCATGCACTTCCAAATAAGTGTTGTTGGCGTCGGCTTCGCCCGACAGCAGCGCTTCGAGCTCGCGCCGCGCGACGTCGGCTTTCAGCTTGCGCAGCGACGCTTCCGCGTCGGCAACGACCTTCTGATCGCCCTCGGCTTCACCGAGCTCGATCAAGGTAGCCTGATCGTCGAGGTCCTGTTCGATGCGGGAAATGGCGGTGAGCTGATCTTCGAGCGCGGTGCGCTCTTGCATCAGGCGGCTTGCCTGCTGTGGATCGTTCCAGAGACTGGGATCTTCGGACTGCCGGTTCAGTTCGGCAAGTCGCGCGCGCGCCTTGTCGACGTCAAAGATGCCTCCTCAGCAGCCCGACCGACTGCTTGATGTCACCGACAATGTTTTCGATTTCTGCACGCATGATGGTGAGCGATTTAATGGCTGCCGCTGCGGGATGCAATGCATGCGGACAAGGGCATCCCCAATGTCATTCAGGAGAGGCGCCGCAAACCAAGCGCATCAGTAAAGCCCGCCGGTACCGGGGCGCACCGGAACCGCCGCCGAATCCGGCGACACCATGCCGCCGCCGCTGCTCGCCGCCTCGGTGCCGATGACCGAATAGCTGTCGGGTGGGGCC
This sequence comes from uncultured Alphaproteobacteria bacterium, assembly GCA_963818155.1. Lineage (GTDB taxonomy): Bacteria > Pseudomonadota > Alphaproteobacteria > Rhizobiales > Xanthobacteraceae > BOG-931. Next base: position 362,634 of record CAWFRC010000006.1, on the reverse strand, counting down.
GTGCCCGGTTTGAAGGCTTCGAGGATGACTTTGGGATCGCCGGGGCCGGCGCGCATGCCGCTCTTGGCGTCGACGCGGATGAGCTTGATGCCGGGCGGGACGCGGAACGGAATCGGCGGCTTGTCGGCGAGCGCCACCTTGAGGAAGTCCTTCACCACCGGTGCCGCGAGATGGCCGCCGGTGGCGAGCCGCCCGATATGTCGCGGCTTGTCAAAGCCCAGATATACGCCGCAGACGATATCGGGCGAGAAGCCGATAAACCACACATCTTTTTCTTCGTTGGTCGTGCCGGTCTTGCCGGCGATCGGCTTGCCGACCTCGCGCACGACCGTTGCCGTGCCCCGCTGGACCACGCCCTCCATCATCGAGGTGATTTGGTAGGCGGTCATCGGGTCAATGACTTGTTCGCGATGATCGACCAGCGTCGGTTCGGGCTGCCCGCTGGTCCATTTGTCGGCGTCGCACCCCATACATTCACGCTGGTCGTGGCGGAAAATGGTGTGGCCGTAACGGTCCTGAATGCGATCGATCAGTGTCGGCTTCACCCGCCGGCCGCCATTGTCGAGCATCGAATAGGCGGTGACCATGCGCAGCACGGTGGTTTCGCCGGCGCCGAGAGCGTACGAAAGATAAGGCGGCAGATCGTCGTAGACGCCGAAGCGCTTGGCATATTCCGCAATCAGCGGCATGCCGATGTCTTGCGCCAGCCGCACCGTCATCACGTTGCGCGACTGCTCAAGACCGAAGCGGAGCGTCGAGGGTCCGTAGAACTTGCCGCCGTAATTTTCCGGCTTCCAGACCCCGCCGCCACCCTGCCCGGTATCGACCTCGATCGGCGCATCGAGCACGACGGTCGATGGGGTGTAGCCGTTATCGATCGCGGCCGCATAGACCAGCGGCTTGAACGAGGAGCCCGGCTGCCGCAACGCCTGGGTCGCGCGATTGAACTGGCTTTGATCGTAAGAGAAGCCGCCCACCATGGCGAGCACGCGGCCGGTGCGCGGATCCATAACCACCATGGCGCCGGAAATTTCCGGGAACTGGCGCAGGCGGAACTGCCCCTGCTCCTTCAGCGGCTCGACATAGACGATGTCGCCCGGCGCAAGCACCTGGCTGACGCGCTGGATCGGCTTGCTCGGGCCGGTCGCGGGCTTTGCCCATTTCACACCGTCGAGCTGAATGAGACCGACTTCACGGGCTTTGACCACCGCGCCGCCGGGATCGCGTGCCGGCTGCAGCCCGATGCGCGCCGACTGATCGTTGACGTCGAGCACTACCGCAAGCCGCCAGGGATCGATGTCGGATAGCGTTTTGTGGTCGGCAAGCTTGATGCCCCAATCGCCCGCGATCTCCATCTTGCCGACCGGACCGCGATAGCCTTGCGCTTCGTCGAAGTTGATCAGACCATCGGTCATGGTCTTGCGGGCGAGCACCTGCATCTTCGGGTCGAGCGTGGTGCGCACCGACAGGCCGCCTTCATAGAGCTTCTTCTCACCGTAATTTTCGAACAGATAACGACGCACCTCTTCGGCGAAATATTCGGCGGCGAAAGTGTGCGCGCCGGTCGGGCGCACCGTGACGCTAAGCGGCTCCTTCCTCGCCTTATCGCCATCCGCTGCCGCGATGAATCCGTCTTCCACCATGCGGTCGATCACGTAATTGCGGCGTGCGATCGCTTCGTCACGGTGGCGGAAGGGATTGTAGTTGTTCGGCCCCTTGGGCAAGCCGGCGAGATAGGCCGCTTCGGCGATCGTCAATTCGTGGACCGACTTATCGAAGTAGAGGAGCGATGCCGCGGCGACGCCGTAGGCGCCCAGACCGAGATAAATCTGGTTGAGATAGAGCTCCAGGATCTTGTCCTTCGAGTAGGTTCGCTCGATGCGCAAAGCGAGCAGCGCTTCTTTGATCTTGCGCTCGAACTTCACCTCGTTGGTCAGCAGAAAGTTCTTGGCGACCTGCTGGGTGATGGTCGAAGCGCCCTGCGGCCGCCGTCCGCTGCCGTAATTTTGCACAAAGACCATGGCGGCGCGGCCGATGCCGGTGATGTCGACGCCGGGATGCTGATAGAAATTCTTGTCTTCGGCGGCGATGAACGCATTCGTCACCAGCTTGGGAACGGCCTGGATCGGCAGGTAGAGGCGGCGTTCGTTCGCGTATTCCGCGAGCAGCGAACCGTCTGCGGCGTGCACCCGCGTCATCACCGGGGGCTCGTAATTCTGCAGCTGGGTATAGTCGGGCAGGTCCTTGGAGAAGTGCCACAACAAGCCGGCGACACCGGCGATCGCGACGATGAAGACGATGGTGCCTGCCGCGAACAGAAAGCCAAAGAACCGGAGCAAGATTTTCATGCTAAACGCCCCGCCCCATCACGTCCGCCACGTCCGCGCGCCCCATTGATCCGCGCCGCGACGGGCTGCGAACGCTTCTTACCCCACTTTTCCCCCTGGCGGCCAAGAAAACGGACGCCGCCGCACGAGGAACTCGGAAAAATCCTGCCCGGACTTGCCCAGTAAGTGTGTGGTCGCTCTCGTTTTTGTTCAAACTGAGGCCGCCAGCGCATGTCCGGAAAAGCATGCCCTCGGGCTTTGACCCGATGGGTGGAAACCGGTTTTCCGAAAAGGACATGCGACAATGAAGAGATCTAGCGCATCAGTTCGCCCCGGTATGCGCTCCCGCGACCTGCTCGGATAAGAAGGTTTCGATGGCCTGCGCGATCGTATTCGCGGTCCGGTCGCGCCAGGAATCGGACAAGAGCGATTGCAGATCCTGCCGGTTGGAGACATAGCCGAGCTCGACCAGCACTGACGGTACGTCCGGGGCGCGCAGGACACGGAAGCCCGCCGACTTCAGCGGCTTCTTGTGCATGCGCGTGACCGTTTTCATCTCACCGGCTAATTTGTGCGCGAATTGCGTGGAGAAGCTCCTTGTCTCGCGTTCGGCGAGGTCGATGAGAATGCCAGCGACGTCGTCGGGTTCGCTCTTGAGGTCGACACCGGCAATGACGTCGGCCCTGTTCTCCTTCTCGGCGAGGCGCGCCGCCTCCGAATCGGTGGCGGTGTCGGACAGGGTGTAAATGCTCGCTCCCTGTGCGTCGCCTTCGCCATGAGGAAGCGAGTCGGCATGAATTGAAACGAACAGGGTAGCTCCGGCATCGCGCGCGATTCGCACGCGATCGCCGAGCGCCACGAAGGTGTCGTCGCTACGGGTCAGCAGCACCCGGAACTTGCCGGACTTATCCAGGCGATCGCGCAGGCGCTGGGCGAAGTTCAAGACGATGTCTTTCTCCTCTTCGCCATTGGGCCCTTTCGTGCCGGTGTCGATGCCGCCGTGTCCGGGATCGAGCATAACGAGCGGGCGCGGATCGCCGTCCTTTGCCTTTGCGGCCGGCGCCTCCGTGCGCGGCAAATCGGCGCGGGCGTTGCGATTGTCGGCCACGGTTCGGCGCAAAAAGGTCTCCCGGTCAGTGGACACGAGATCCAGAACCAGCCGCGCCGGTGCGGTGTCGGTTTGATCGACGACGAAGGCTTTTTCAATTTTCGCGGGCTTGGCGAGGTCGAACACCAGGCGCGAACCGCCTTGCATCACCAGGCCAAAACGGAACGCCTTGATCAGACCGCGACCGCCCTCGCCGGTCTTCGGCGGCAGGTGAAAGACGACCTGGGGAATATCGACAACGACGCGATAGGGGTCGGCAAGCGTAAACGCCCGCACTTCGATCTTCTGGCTGAAATCCATGACAAAGCGCGTCTGCGCGTCGTCGCCGCCAAGCCGGGCATCGGTCGCGACCGGGAGCGAATCAGCGGGTGAGGTCGTAACCCCCGGCGCGTCGCCCGCCTGCGCGCCCTGCACCGCCAAAGCACAGAACATTCCGAGGAACGCCCAGCTCGCCACCCGGACAGTCATCGGCTCAACCCTTCGTGTGCCAGTCTTACTCCAATAGGCAGGCGTGGTTAATCGGAGCTTACGAGCCTATATATGACGAGGTGCGGGTTCTCCGGCGGTATTTGGCAGGTTTCCGCCATGATTTCACCGCCGACTGGACACAATGCGCGGACGACTTGCCAATTCCGTACTCCCGGCTCTATGAAGGAGAAGGCTGACGGTGAATCTTCCGGTTGTGTCCCGTCAGGGCCTCGGCACGTCCGCCGCGAAGTCTTCCACGAAGAGACCGCGGGCGAACGCAGGTTTCGATCCCATTCCGGCGCATTCGCGCGCTTTCAATGCGGACGAAGAGCTGGCCGCCGACGCCCTTAAAGGAGCAGGGCAACCGGAGCCTACGGTGCGGGACATATTCCGGCGGCGAATCCGCCGAGGGTCACGTTGCCGAATGTCGTCGGCTTGGCAGTATCGCGGCGGCCCAACGTCGTCGCCGTCCACTACGGTTTGAAGTCTATGTTCGAGGCGCAAAAGGTTCGATCGGATCGGCAGAGCAGCGTTCATGCAACGCGCACCGGCCGGCACGACGCTCCCTGCGCTTCGGAGTACTCGATCCGTCCCCTTCACAGACAAACTGGCAGCGCGCCGTGTTCGTCGCCGTTTCGGCACGAAGAGCGCGGCACGCCGGCCTTCATGAGATTTGCAAATGGCCAACAAGATGCTCATCGACGCGACCCATCCGGAAGAAACCCGGGTGGTCGTTCTGCGCGGCAACCGTGTCGAAGAGTTTGATTTCGAATCCGCGCAACGCAAGCAGCTCAGGGGCAACATCTATCTGGCAAAAGTGACGCGCGTTGAGCCGTCACTGCAGGCCGCCTTCGTCGATTACGGCGGCAATCGCCATGGCTTCCTGGCATTCAGCGAAATTCACCCCGACTATTATCAAATACCGGTCGCCGACCGGCAGGCGCTGATTGACGAAGAGGGCCGCGCCCAGCGCGCAGCCGATGACGAGGATGAGCGCCGGCCGCGGCGCGGTCGCAACCGCAACCGGCAAATGTCGGCGCGACGGGACGAACGGGACGAAGACGTCGTGCACGGCACCGAGCCGGAGCAGCCGAGCAGCGAGGCCGCCGCCGCGCCGCAAGATCTGCCCGAAGCTTCGGCGCAAGAGTTCGCGATCGAAGACGAGGCGGCCGTTGAGGCCGAAGATACCGAAGGACCGACCCCGCTTCCCGATGCCCCCGCGGCGGTGGCGACGTCCGAGCGTGTGGCAGCGGACACCCCGACAGGAGCGGAAGAGATTATCGCTTCGTCGAGCGAGGCCGCGCACGCCGACGCTGCCGTCCCCTTGCAGACGGACAGCGAAGTTGCCGAAGCCGGTGAAAGCATCGACGCACAAGCCGGTGAGGAAGCAGCACACGTCGAAGACGATCACGTCGAGGGCGAAGCGGCGGCGGAGTTGGCCGCCGATCTGGCGGAGACGATGATTGAGGCTCCGCAAACCGCCCCGAACGGCGATCACGCCGACAGCGAGGACGACGACGACGCCGACGAAGCGGCCGAAGAGATCGTCGAATTGGTCGGCGGCGCCGATGCTCTCGAAGAGGTGCCCGATCGGGCACCGCGTTATCGCCGCCAATATAAGATCCAAGAGGTCATCAAGCGCCGGCAGGTGATGCTGGTGCAGGTGGTGAAAGAAGAGCGCGGCACCAAAGGCGCGGCGTTGACGACGTACCTCTCGCTCGCTGGGCGCTATTCGGTGCTGATGCCCAACACCGCGCGTGGCGGTGGCATCAGCCGCAAGATCACAAGTGGCGAAGATCGCTCCCGGCTCAAGGAAATCGCGCAGGAGCTCGAGGTTCCGGAAGGCATGGGCGTCATCGTGCGCACCGCGGGCGCCAGCCGCACCAAAACCGAGATCAAGCGCGACTTCGAATATCTGCTGCGGCTGTGGGAGACCGTCCGCGACCTGACCCTCAAATCGACCGCACCGAAGCTCGTTTACGAAGAGGGCTCGCTGGTCAAACGCTCGATCCGCGACCTCTACAGCAAGGAAATCGACGAGATCGTCGTCGCCGGGTCGGACTCGTATCAAGAAGCCAAAGATTTCATGCGCATGCTCATGCCGAGCCATGCCAAGAACGTGAAGCTTTATTCCGAGACGCAGCCGCTGCTCTCGCGTTTCGGCGTCGAAAATCAGCTCGACGGCATGTTCTCTCCGGTCGTCCAGCTGCGCTCCGGCGGCTACATCGTGCTCAATCAAGCCGAGGCGCTGGTCGCGATCGACGTCAATTCCGGCCGCGCCACCCGCGAGCATCATATCGAAGACACGGCGCTGAAGACCAATCTGGAAGCGGCCGACGAGATTTCGCGGCAGTTGCGGCTGCGCGATCTCGCCGGGCTGATCGTCATCGACTTCATCGACATGGACGAGAAGCGCAACAACCGCTCGGTCGAGCGCCGGTTGAAGGAATGCCTGAAGCAAGATCGCGCGCGCATTCAGGTCGGCCGCATCTCGCATTTCGGCCTGCTGGAAATGTCGCGGCAGCGCATCCGTACCAGCGTTCTGGAAAGCTCGACGGAACGTTGCCCCTACTGCGGCGGCAGCGGCCATGTCCGCGCCGTATCGTCGCTGGCGCTGCAAGTGCTACGCGCCCTCGAAGATCAGCTGATGCGCGGCGCCACTCACAATCTGATCGCTCGTACGCGGCCGGACGTGGCGCTTTACGTGCTCAACCAGAAGCGCGCGCATTTGCGGGCGCTGGAAGAGCGCTTCGCCATCACCATCACCGTCAATGCCGATGAAACGCTGATCGCACCGCAAGCCTTCGCAATCGATCGCGGCGAACAAAAGCATACGCTCGAGGCGGCCAAGGCGCTCGCACAGCAGACCGAAGTGGTGGCGGCGCCGCTAGATGAAGAAGACGAGCTCGAAGAAGCCCCGGCGGCGGACGAGGACAGCGAGAGCGAAACGACCGCTGCCGAAGCCGAGCAACACGGCGATGGCGGACGGCGGCGGCGGCGGCGGCGGCGGCGCGGCCGCAACGGCGGCGACGCGCATGCTCAGCCGCATCGTGCGGAAGACAACCGTCACGACGAACAACCGAGCGAAGAGCATCGCTTCGACGAGGCGGGCGAGACGGAAGAAGAATTCGGCGCCGAGGGTGCCGAGGCGGTTTCTTCCGACGAAGACGCTGCGGAAGGCGAGGACACTTCGGCGGGCGGCGAGCCGCAGCGCGATGGCGACCGGCGTCGGCGCCGGCGCGGTCGCCGCGGCGGCCGGCGCAATCGTATGGGACGCGAACGCGACGACGGTGCACCGACCGCATACGAACGCACGAACGAAGGCGACGACGAACAGCATGCATTCGACTCGGCTGAGTTGGCAGAGGAGTTGACAGAAGGCCCGGCCAAGGAAGCCGACTTGGTGGACGCCGTCGCCGACCTTGATGCGCCGCCGACCGAAGCACCGCCGCCGGCAGAGCCGGCCGACATGGCGGCTGCGCAAGCTTCGCCGGCAGTACCGCAGCAAGAATCGCCGCGCCGGCGCTCGACGGTGCGAGAACCGGCGGCAATGACGGCGACGAGCGAAGTTTCCTCGCAGCCGACGCCCATTCAGCCACCCGCCCCGGCCCAACAGCCGGTCGTCACCGAAATCGGCGAAAGCGAAACCGCCGATCGGCCGCGCCGCAGCGGCTGGTGGTCGCGACGCTTCGCCGGCGGCTGAATCATGGACGCGCGTTTCTTGGGCGCGCCCTCGCGCGGTTGATCATGATCAGCTTGCAAAGCCTCAGTCTGCCCCGGACCAAATCCGGGGCAGTTCTTTTTCGAGATGCGCCGCCATGAGAAGCAGCTGGGTCGAGGCCGACGCCGTGGAATTCGTGGCGCGCGCCGCCGAAACCGGCGTCGCCAGCGATCTGGCGCTGCGCGTCTACAGTACGAGATTGCTCGGTGCCGATCCCAAATTGGTGCTGCATGGCGGCGGCAACACCTCTTTGAAGACGCGCGAAGGCGACCTGCCGGATACGCAAATCGAGACCCTGCGCATCAAGGCATCCGGCGCCGCCATGGCCACAATCGAGCCGGCCGGGCTGCCGGCCGTCCGCCTTGCGCCCCTGCAGGCGTTGCGCGCTCTTGAGGCGATTGCGGACGAAAGATTGGTCGCGCTCGAACGCGCGAACCTGATCGACCCGACAGCACCGAACCCTTCCGTCGAAATCATGCTGCACGCGTTCCTGCCGCAGACCTTCATCGACCATACCCACGCCAGCGCCGTGCTCAGCATCGCCGACCAACCGGACGGCGAGACGAAATGTGCCGATGCGTTTGGCGAGCGCCTCGCTTTCGTGCCCTATCTGATGCCCGGCTTTGGGCTCGCCAAAAAGGCCATCGAAGTCTTCGAACGGTCGCGGCCGAGCATGGGCCTCGTTCTCGGCAAGCACGGCATCGTCACCTTCGGCGACACTGCGCGCGAGGCTTACGAGCGCATGATCGAGATGGTAACGGCGGCCGAGGATTTTGTCGCCCGCAACAGCAAGCCTCGCGTGGTCGTAACCATGTGGCGAGAAACCGAGACGATTGCGGCGGTGGCGCCGATCGTGCGCGGCGCCTGCAGCCAGAAAGACGAAAAGGTCGAAGGCGCCTTTCGCCGACTCGTGCTCGAGTTTCGCGGCGGCGAAACAATTTTGGGCGCCTTGCAGTCGGATCTTTCGGCGCTGAGCCAAGGCGGTGTCGTCACGCCCGACCATGTCATTCGCACCAAAAGCAGGCCGCTGGTCCTGCCGCATCCGAGCGTCGGCTCGCTCGATGACTTCACGCGAGCGGCCCGGGAAAGCGCGGCCGCATTTGCCGCCGACTATCATGACTATTTCGCGCGCCACAACAAACGGGCGGGCGGAGGCAAGCAGGCGCTCGATCCCCTGCCCCGCGTGGTGTTGGTTCCGGGGCTCGGTCTGTTCGGCCTCGGGCACACCAAGCGCGATGCCCTCATCGCCGCAGATATCGCCGAAGAACGGATCGCCGTGGTCGGCGACGCGGAGCGCATCGGCCGGTTCGAGTCGATTGCCGAGACCGAGATGTTCGATTGCGAATACTGGCCGCTCGAGCAGGCCAAGCTCGGTACGCGCCCGACGCCGTTGCTCGCCGGCAACATCGTTGCCGTCACCGGCGCCGCCGGCGCCATCGGCACCGCGACCGCGCGGGCCTTCGCTGCCGCCGGGGCGGAGATCGCGCTGCTTGACGCGAACCTCGCGGCGGCCCGCGAACAGGCAAAGCATGTCGGCGGATCGCCGCTGGCGCTGGCCTGCGATGTGACCGATCGCGGCTCGGTGGACACGGCCTTCCGGGAGCTCGCGGCGCATTTCGGCGGGCTCGATATCGTCGTCTCAAATGCCGGCGCCGCCTGGCAGGGGCGCATCGGCGAAGTCGATGAGGACATTCTGCGCAAAAGCTTCGAGCTGAATTTTTATGGCCACCAGCGGGTGGCACAGGCCGCAGTCGCGATCATGCGCCCGCAGGGCATTGGCGGCTGCCTGTTGTTCAATGTCTCCAAGCAGGCGATCAATCCCGGGCCGAATTTCGGTCCCTACGGCATACCCAAAGCCGCCCTGCTCGCGCTCATGCGGCAATATGCACTCGACTACGGCGCGGACGGCATTCGCGCCAATGCAGTGAACGCCGACCGCATCAGGTCCGGATTGTTGACCGCAGAGATGATCGCCTCCCGCGCGAAAGCCCGCGGCTTGAGCGAAAAAGACTACATGAGCGGCAATCTGCTTGGCCGCGAAGTCACACCTGAAGACGTGGCTGCGGCGTTTGTGCACCAGGCGCTGGCGCTTAAAACCACCGCAAACGTGACCACTGTCGACGGCGGCAACATCGCCGCCGCGATGCGCTAGCGCATCATCCGGAAAGTGGGCACCGGTTTTCCGAAAGGCTGATGCGCCCGTAGTCCCCCTCCGATCAGCCGCGCCTGCGGCAAAGCGCGCGCAACACGCGCCGCCTTGCGGCGACCGCCAACCGTTGGTAATCATATGTCTGAAATATGACAGCCATGCTCGACGATTTGCCCCTTGGTGGAAATGCTTACGCGCAAATGCCGGGTCAGACACGAGCCGGAGCGGCGCCGTGACTGCGCGAACCCTGGCCATCGCCAACAAAAAAGGCGGCACCGGCAAATCGACCATGACGGTCAATCTGGCGGCTGAGCTCGGCGCGCGCGGCTATCGTGTGCTGGTCGTCGATACCGACCCGCAAGGTCACGCCGGTCTAGGCTTCGGCGTCTGCGCCCGCGACGAGACCCGTTCCGTTCACCGCGTTTTTCGTGCCCTTCATCCCGATCTTGCTGACGCCGTTTGCACCACGTCGGAACCCGGCGTCGATGTCGTCCCCGCCGACCGCCATTTCGATGGTCAGGTGCAGATCGGCGACCCACGTTGCCTTGCCCGTGCGCTCGATCAGCTCAAGCCGCGTTATGACGTTGTTTTGATCGATACGCCGCCCGCGGCCGCCAATGTCACGGTCTGCGTGCTGATGGCCGCCGACGGAGTCATGGTGCCGACGGTCCTCGACTATCTCGCACTCGACGGCGTGCGCCAATTCGCGCGCGCCTATCACCAGGTGGTGCTGCAGCTCAAAGCGACGCTCTTGGGTCTGGCGATCGCGCCGATGATGATCGACTTCCGCAACAACATGCAGAAGCGGGTTCTCGACGATCTGCGCCTGGGATTTGGCGGCGGACAAATGATGCGCGGAGTGCGCATCGATGTCAGCGTCGCCGAAGCTATTGCACTGAATCAGCCGCTGCGGCGCTATCGGATCAATTCGCGCGCCGCGGAAGACTTCCGCGCCGTCGCCGACGATGTAACGCGGCGGTTCAATCTGCCAGCCAGAACGCAAGCCGGCGACGCCGATTCATCCGCCGCATGCAACGATCATGTCGCGGAATTCCTGGCCGGGCGGCACGCCCGCCTTTGACGGACGCCCCTCTCTCCGCCTCAGACCATTCCCGATTAGGTGGAATCGGGAAATGGTCTAGATCTCTTTGTTGTCGCGTGTCCTTTGCGGAAAACCGGTTTCCACTTTTCCGGGACATGCTTTAATCGCTCGACAAGATCACATTCTTGACGATCGGATAGACTTGGTTCTCCCAGCGCTTGCCGGAGAACACGCCGTAATGGCCGACGCCGGCCTGCATGTGGTGGCGCTTGAGATAAGGGCGAAGCTTGCGGCAAAGGTCGTGCGCCGCAACGGTCTGGCCGACCGCGCATATATCGTCGCGTTCGCCCTCGACCGTCAGCAGCATGGTGCGGCGGATCGCATTCGGCTCGATTGTCTCGCCGCGCCATTTGAGCTTGCGCAGCGGCAGCGCGTATTCCTGGAAAATATATCGGACCGTTTCCAGATAAAATTCGGCGGTGAGATCGAGCACGGCAAAGTATTCATCGTAGAATGCCTTGGTCGAAGCCGCCTTCTCGGAATCGCCATCGGCGAGGTTCTGGTAAAGCTCCTGGTGGGCTTTCACATGCCGCTCGATGTTCATGGTCATGAAGGCGGCAACCTGAACGAAGCCCGGATAGACGCGCCGGAAAGCGCCCGGATAGCGCATCGGCACGGTCGCGGTCAGCATCCGCTCGAACCAGGCGATGTTGCGCTTGTTCGCCAGCTCATTCACCTTGGTCGGATTGACGCGGCAGTCAATCGGCCCGGCCATCAGCGTCATGCTGCGCGGCTGCGCCGGATTGCCGGATTGCGCCATCAGCGCCACCGCCGAGAGCACGGCGACACAGGGCTGGCAGACCGCCAGCACGTGCGCCCCGGGGCCGAGCACTTCAAGATACTTGATCAGGTGTTCGACATATTCGTCGATGCCGAAGCGGCCGGCGGTCACAGGCACGTCGCGCGCATTGTGCCAATCGGTGATGAACACGTCATGGTCAGGCAACAAAGTGCGCGCGGTCGCGCGCAACAGCGTTGCGAAGTGGCCGGAAAGCGGCGCCACCACCAGCACGCGAGGCTGGGCCACGGTGGTGTCTTTCTTGAAATGCAAAAGCGTGCCGAACGGTGTGCGCGCGGCAGGCTCTTCGCGCACCTCCACCTCGCGGTTGCCCATGCTGACGTGGGAAATACCGAAAGGCGGCCGCGTGTGCGTCAGACCGGCGCGTGCAATCAACTCGTAGGCGGCGCTGAGATTGCGCGTAACTTCGTCGCCCAGAAGCGGTTGCGGCCCCGCGGCAAGTGCCATCGACGCCCATGCCCGGACCGGGGCCATGACGTCGGATTGGGTCTGGTAAGCGAAGTACAGCATCCGTTATCCACGGGTGCCGTAGTCCGTCCGCCGACGGAAGCCCGGCCCCCCTCCAGCAGAAAAGCTAGTGCATTTTTTGTTGCGCTGCGACAAGATTGTACACATCCTGCACAGCAGCCATGGGACGCCCGAAGCAGACAATCGGCGCACTGCAACCGCAACAAACCCAACTTATAACCATTTGAAAATACATATATTTGTGGGATTCCCGACATGTCCAAAGCGGTCCTAACCATCGCCAGCAAAAATTACGGCTCATGGTCGCTGCGCGGATGGTTGCTCTGCAAAATGGCCGGCATCGACTTCGAGGAGCAGCACGTCGGCACCGACGACCCTTCGACGCGGGCGGAGCTGCTGTTGCTGTCGCCGTCGTTTCTGGTACCGCGGTTGACCCACGACGGCTTTAAGGTCTGGGATACGCTGGCGATCGTCGAATATCTGCACGAGCTTTATCCGGCCGCCGGCCTGTTGCCGTCCGATCTCGCGCAACGCGCCCATTGCCGTTCGATTTGCGGCGAGATGCATTCCGGCTTCAGCAACCTGCGGTCGGCGCTGCCGATGAACATCAAGGCACACTTCCCCGGCTTCAAATCCTGGGCCGGCGCGCACGCCGACATCGATCGCATTACCGCGATCTGGGGCGAATGCATCGAAGCCTACCTGGGGCCTTATCTGTTTGGCCAGGCGCCTTGCGCGGCCGATGCCATGTACGCGCCGGTCTGCAGCCGCTTTCTCACCTACGACGTGGCGCTGGACCCGGTGTCGGCGCAATACTGCCGCACGATCATGGCGCTGCCGCTCATGCAGGAGTGGATTGCGGCGGCCAAAATTGAGCCCGACGAACTCGAAGAGCTCGACGTCGAGTTTTAGAGCATGATCCGGAAAAGTGGATACCGGTTTTCCGAAAAAGATCATGCTCCACCAAAGATCTAGAGCGCGACGTCGATTCAACTTAAAGCTATCGCGCTCTAGAGCGCCGCGACGCGCAGCGCTTTCAGTCCCAATTCGGGCGGCCGGAGAAAGAAAAATTGACCAGACGGCCGTCGCGATGCGCGAGCGCCGCGATGCTTGCCATCTCCGGCCCGCTGAGCGCGAAATCGAAGATGGCCGCATTCTCCGCCAGCCGTTCGACCTTGCTGGTGCGCGGAATGACCACGATGTCCTGCTGCACCAGGAAACGCAAGCACACCTGCGCGGCGGTCTTTTTGTGTATGGCGCCGATGCGCGAGAGCGTTTCGTCGTCGCCAGCGCGGCCCTTGGCGATGGGGCTATAGGCGACAACCGCCGTTGCCTGCCGCCGGCAGGCGGCAATCAGCTTCGACTGGTCGAGAAACGGGTGGCACTCGAATTGATCGCAAACGAGCGGCTCGCTGCTCGATTGCACGGCCTCATCCAGGAGTGAATCGCTGAAATTCGACACGCCGATGTGATGAGCGAGCCCGTCGCGCTTGACCTTGCAAAGCGCGCCGAGTGTTTCCGCGAGCGGAATCTGCGGATTGGGCCAGTGCAGCAAAAGAAGATCGACCTCGCTCAAGCGCAGCCGCGCCAGCGATTCGCGTGCGGCCCGATCGAGTTCGCGCGGCGCAAAATGCGAGGGCCAAATCTTCGTGGTGATGAAGACATCGCTGCGCTTCACGCCCGATGCACGCAGCCCCTCGCCGACCTCGCGTTCATTGTCGTACATCTCGGCCGTGTCGATGTGGCGATAGCCAAGCCGCAGCGCCTGCTCGACTGCGCGAGCACAGACACCTCCGCGCAGATCCCATGTGCCAAGACCCAGGATCGGGATGCGCGCACCCTTCGCTTCAATAATGGGGATGTCGGCGATGATCGTGTTCACACCCCTACATCAGAAACGCGACGCGCGAGCCGTCACGACCGCTTGCCGCCGAGCGCAGCGAAGACCGCCTCGGGCGCTCCGTCGATAACCTTGAGCAACGCCCGCGCCGGTCCGCGCGGCGAGCGCTTGCCCTGCTCCCAATTGCGCACCGTTTCCACCGGTACGCCGATTTGCGCGGCGAACGCGGCCTGGGTGAGCCCGGTGCGTCCGCGCACATTGCGCGCATAGACCGCGTCCTGGAAGCGCTCCGACGTGTCACGGCGGGCGCGCGGCTCCGGTTCGGAAGACGAGATCGGCCGCTCGCTGCCGTCGGGCAGAATTTCCACCAGCCGTCCGTCGGCCTTCAGTCGCACCCGAAGCATGGCGATTGCTCCAGCCTTTCCGAGAACGACCATAACTGATTCGCTGTGGATTCAGTGCGTTACCGCTCAGAGCTGCGGCGGCCCTACCCTCCGGACAGTGCAAGATCGGCTACCCGGAGCAAATCCAAAGGGGCCGGTCAAAGGCCGCTGAAGAACTTGAGCAGCAGAGCGCGGCGGGCGGTCTCGCGCGCCGCGCATGCCGCCCCCATCGGCTGCGCCATCGTTCCTCGGATCTTGGTGTAATAGAACCCGCAGGTGCTATCGCGGTATGCGATCCAGACGCGTTGCATCTCGCGCAGCTTGGTCTTTTGCTCCTCATCCAGATCGGCCGCGAGGCTTTTATAGTTCTCGTTGAGGAGATCGTCCCAGATCGCGTCTTCGAGGCGATAGCAATCGGTCATGCCGACATTGGACTGACCTTCGGGTTTTTCCGTGCACGGCGTCCCGACCAGGTTGAAGAGACATTCGCGTTCGGCGGCGTCGAGATCGGTTTCATATTTTTTCGCGCAGGTGCGAATTGCCGTGACTTCGCCAACTGTCGGCTGGCGACCTTGGGCGTGAGCGGCCATTGTCGCCGCGTCGAGCAGAAAAGGCAGGAGACAAACAGCACCTGCCCAGTGACGTGCGGCCGCCGACCTTGTCATCGTCGTCCTCTCAGCTCGCGTCAGCTCTCCTGCGCTCTTCTCAACTCTTGGGTGGCTCAGCTTTTGGGCGGCATTAGCTGCCCGCGAATCTCACCCCCCGGGTTGGCTTGGGTGTGAATGTTGATGTACCAATCGCCCGCCATCATTTGTTGCGCTTGTTCGGGCGTCAGCGTGACTTGGCCCTTGATCGGGTTGCCGATCGGCGCGCCCTTTTCGACCAGCCAGATCACCGGCGGCGCGTTCTTGCCCTCGGCGGCGGGTCCATGGAAATGGACCATGGTGGCAGGGCCGGAAAGGCCGCTATCGGAGACATTCCACGTCAGCACCCGCGTGGCCGGATCGTAGGTGAGATCGGCGGTACCGGTGGCGCTCGTCGTCACGGGAGGCACCTGTTGCGCCCCATTCAGGGTGGCTTTGAAAGACATCGGCGCCGCCACTACCGGCTGCGCCAAAACCACTAAGGCTGCCGAACAGGCAGCCGCGACAACGTTCCGCCGCGAAATTAAGAGTCCCATGATCCGTCTCCTTGGATTGTTAGCCGCCCCTCATCCAAGCGTTCCCGGTTGAATTCTAGAGGCGCCCATTGCGCGAGTTGATTGATCGCTCCGCCAAATCATCCCAACATTGCATCAACAGATTTTGACGAACGGCGCGCACGGCGCCAAAAATACCCCAACACCACCCGCATTGAAGCGAGTTGCCCATGCAGAACCTGCAAATCGACGCCCAGCGCCTTTGGGACACGCTGATGGAAACAGCACGCATTGGCGCCACGGCCAAAGGCGGCATTTGCCGGCTGACGCTGACCGACCTCGACCGTCAGGTGCGCGACTGGTTCAAAACGCAGTGCGAGGCGCTCGGTTGCACGGTCACGGTCGACGAAATCGGCAACATGTTTGCGCGGCGAAGCGGCAAGAACGACAGGCTCGCCCCGATCGCGATGGGCTCGCATCTCGACACGCAGCCGACCGGCGGCAAGTTCGACGGCGTGCTGGGCGTCCTCGGAGCGCTGGAGGCGATGCGGACCCTGCACGAGACCGGTTACGAGACCAACGCGCCGGTCGAGATCGTCAACTGGACCAACGAGGAAGGTTCGCGCTTTGCGCCCGCCATGCTGGCGTCGGGCGTTTTTGCCGGAGCATTCACGGCGGAATACGCCTATTCGCGCACCGATCGCGAGGGCAAGACGTTCGGCGACGAATTGCAGCGGATCGGCTACAAGGGCACGGAAAAAGCCGGCGCGCACACGTTCGGCGCGATGTTCGAACTGCACATCGAACAGGGCCCGATCCTCGAAGACGAGCACCGCATGGTCGGCATCGTCCAGGGCGTGCAAGGCATGCGCTGGTATGAAGTCACGGTCACCGGCCAGGAGGCGCACACCGGCGCCACGCCGATGCGACTGCGCAAGAACGCGCTTGTCGGCGCCGCCCGCATGATCGAGCGCATCGACGCCATCGCGCTGGAGAATGCGCCGAACGCGGTCGGCGCCGTCGGCCTGATCGAGAGCAAGCCGAACAGCCGCAACGTCGTACCCGGCGAAGTGTTTTTCACCATCGACTTCCGCCACCCGGAGGACAGGGTCCTCGACGTGATGGAAGGCAAGCTACGCCAATCGTTAGCGGAGCTTCTGCCGCCGTTGAGCCTGACCTACAAAGAGGAGCGGATCTGGAATTCGCCCGCCGTCAAATTCACCCCCGAACTGATCGAGTGTGTTCGCATCGGTGCGCAAAAGGCCGGCTTTTCCTCACGCGACATGATCTCTGGCGCGGGTCATGACGCCGCCTATGTGGCTCGTGTCGCCCCTACCACCATGATCTTCGTTCCATGTGCTGGCGGCATTTCGCACAATGAAGCGGAGTCCACGAGCTTCGAGGAATGTGCAGCCGGCGCGCAAGTACTGCTCAATGCCGTGCTGGAATATGACCGCCGTCTTGGCTGACGCGGTGTGCCCGCTCTTACCGAAGAATCTCGCGGGCGAGCGGTGCGCCGCGGATTTTTCCCGCGCCGACAAAACGGCACTCAGGCGGTGGCGCGGCGGGCCGTACGCGCCAGGATTTGATCGATGTGCGCAGCGGGTTGTGGCGTGGCAAAGAGATAGCCTTGCATCTCGTCACAGCCGGCGAGCCGTAGCAGGACGCGTTGTTCCTCGTACTCGACGCCCTCTGCCAACACTTTCATCCCGAGCGCGTGGCCGAGCGTGACAATCGATTGGACGATGGCGCCGGAATTGCCCGCCTTGCCGAGCGACGCGACGAACGAGCGGTCAATCTTGAGCCGATCGAACGGAAACTTCTGCAGATAATTCAAGCTCGAATAACCGGTGCCGAAATCGTCGAGCGCAAGCCTCACGCCCAGAGCGCGCAACGCATCGAGACACGCCTTCGCTTCTTGCGGATTGTCGATCAAGACGCCCTCGGTCAGTTCCAGCACGACGCGAGAGGGCTCGATCGCAGCCTCCTTCATGATGCCGGCGACCAAATCGACGAGCCGCGGATCACGGATCTGCAGAGGCGAGAGATTGACCGCAATGGAGAGCTCCGGCCAGCGCGCGCCGTCCGACAGCGCCCGGCGCAGCACGATCTCGCCGAGCCGCGACATCAATCCACTTTGTTCGGCGAGCGGGATAAAGACCGACGGCCCGATCGAGCCGCGGGTCGGATGGTTCCAGCGCAGCAGTGCTTCGACGCCGATTACCGCGCCACCATCGGCCGCGACAATCGCCTGGTACACGACCTCGAATGCCTGCGACGCGATCGCCAACTCCAATTCCTGCAACAGAAAGCGCCGCTCGGCGCATTCGGTCTCGATCTGTGGCTCGAACCGGCGAGCGCCACCGCGACCGCTGCGCCTGGCGGCGCGCAGCGCAAGCGCGGCCCGGCGCTCGATCTCATCGCTGCTCGCGCCGTGGTCGGGCGCTCGCGCGATGCCGATGCTCGCGGTGAACTGCCACATCCGATCGATGAAAATCGGGCGCATGAGCGAGGCGCGCAACGACTCAATAAGCACATCTTCCACGGCGGAATCGTCGCTTTCGACGATGATCGCGAATTCGTCCTCCTCGAAGCGACCGAGGATGGCGCCGGCCGGTAAATCCGCTTTGAGATGCGCGGCAATGTTGGCAAGCAGCGCGTCGCCGCCGGAACGTCCGAGCGCGTCGTTGACGTCACGGAAGCCGTCAAGGTGGACCAAGGCAAAGGCGACCACGTCGCGGCGTCTCGTCAACGCGGCGCCGAGCTCTTCCAGAGTCGCGCGCTGATTGGGCAATCCGGTCAACGGGTCCTGGGCTGCACGGCCTTCTTGGATTGCAAGGTCTTGGGTTGCAAGCTGGCGTGCGTCCGCCGCGCTGCGGTTGAACGGGCGCATCACATATCGGCCGGCGCGCATGGCTGCGAACGTGCAAAAGCCTAAAATTACTGCGACGAGCGCCAGCAGACCCCAAAGCCGGTCCATCGCCGCACCCAATCCGCCATCGCCGGACCAACTGAACCATCCGACGATCCGGCCGCGCGGGTCGTGCAACGATTGCATCGAGCGCCCGTCTTGGCCGACCGGACCGGCATCGAAGCGAAGATCGGCGAGGTGGCTACGACGGGCGATGTCGCGCACCTGCACCTCGCTGGGCCCATCATTTTCGCCAAACTGCCCGTGCAATTCGGCGAGTGTCTGCAGCAGGGCCGCACGCTGCTGCGCCTCTACTCGACCTTTGCTGATTCGCGTGGCAATGAATCCGGTCGCGGCGCACAGCAAAATCGCGCCCGCGACGACGAGAGGCAAAAACAGGGCAAATCGCGCAATAGTTGTATCAGGAGAGCCGACCGAGCGAAATCTCGGCCCGATCTGGGGCGGCCGATCTGCCGCCCACATTCGTCGGGCTGCATCGACCACCATATTCCAACGCCCTTTGGTAATATGCCAATAGCTAGACTTATGCGGCGCTGATTAACGTCAAGGAAAAACCTCGGTGCACTGAGTGGGGAGTTTTCAACAACTCGAAACACGTGCCTGCTATTGTTAATATTGCCTTAAAATGGCCAATCCCTAGTCTGCAGCGGCACGACGGCGTCAGGAACAGGATATGCAAAGCTCCCCGCGTAAGTCGGCCGGTCTCCTTCTCAGTGCTGGGCTGAGTGCGACCGTAGGTTTAGCGGCTGCGATCTGCACCCCCGCATTGGCACTCGCGGAAGAGTGCCCGGGTCACCCGGACGCGCTCGGAACGAGCCGCGTTCTGGTCGTCGACCCCAGCAAGATCAAACGCGTCGGCGTGATGCAGTATCCGCAAAGCCTGCCGCTTGCCGACAAAGAGGTGGTGCTCACCTTCGACGACGGGCCGCTCCCGCCGCACTCCAACGCCGTGCTCGATACCCTCGCCGCGCAATGCGTGAAAGCCACATTTTTTCTCGTCGGCGAAATGGCCCGCGAGTTTCCCTCTGTCGTGAGACGCATCCACGGGGACGGACACACGATCGGAACGCACAGCGAGCATCATCCGCTGCGCATGCACAAAATGCCGATCGACAAGGTTCGTGCGGAAATCGACCGCGGCATTGCCGATGTCGGCGGAGCCTTGTGGGATCAAAAAGACCTCGCACCATTCTTCCGCATCCCCGGCTTGGCGCGCAGCGATGCGATCGAGAAGGAGTTGGCCGATCGCTCACTGGTGGTGTTCAGTTCCGACACGGTCGCCGACGATTGGCATCGGCGCATTCGCTCGACGGATATCGTGCGCCTTGCGGTCAGCAGGCTCGAGGCGCGCGGCAGAGGCATCTTGTTGCTGCACGACATTCACCGCACGACTGCCGATGCGCTTCCGGATCTCCTGAGCAAGTTGAAAGCGGCGGGCTTCCACGTGGTGCACATAGTGCCGGGGACGGAACAGCCGGAGGTCGCAGGGACTGTGCCGGCGGGTCAGGCAGGCTCGTCGAGCGTCGCCGACGCCAACGGGTTGAAGCCGACAGCGCAGCCCGCAACGGCTGAGGCTGCGAGCACCCACAGCACCACCGCGCCGGAGCCAGACGCCGCCGCCCAACCGGCGGCAGCGGGCGTGACCGATGGTCATCAAGCCAAGGTGGCCAGCGACGCACCTGCGCCCGCCCCTGCGCCCAACACCGAGAACGTCCCTCGCGACAATATCGCCGGACAGGCGCCCGCCGAGGCTGCTCATCAGGTCGTCGCCGCGAACGCGCCGCCGGCCGCGCCCAACGAGACGGCACAGCCGGCACCGGCGCCACTGTATAATCAAGCCACGCCTGCGGACCGCGCCGCAACGCGCGAAGCCGACGGCGCGAAACAGGAGGCGACCGACGGGCCATCGAGCGGCAATCAGGTCATTGCCGCTATCACGCCGCCGGCCGAGCAAAGCGCGGCCGCGCAGCCCGCCGCCGCACCATCGAGCACCGACCAGGCTATAAGCACCACCCTCGCATCGCCGCAGCAGAGCGATCCGCCCGCGCCTCCAACGGAGAGCTTGGCGATTGCCGAGCCGGCGCCGGCGGCAGAAGAGACGAGCGATGCGGACGATCCGATTTGGCCGCGTCCGGTCGTCGGATCGCTCGTCGAAGAGCGGGCGGAATTGCCCGTCCCCGACGAACGGGCTTTGAGCGCCGATTATCATCCGTGGCGAACCGTAAAGCTTGCCGACGGTTCGCAGACTGCCGTCTACCTCGCGCTCGACGCGGTACCGCAATGGACCGATCCGCCGGCCGCTCTACCCGAGGGCTCCAACGAAACCCAATTGCCGGCGCCGGCGATTCCCTATTATTTCGGCGGTGGCGAAATCGAGACCTCGATCGCCGAATAATAAGCGGCGAGATCTTCAACGTCCTTGTCTTTGAGCGCGGGCGCGACGAGCGACATCATGTCGTTCTTGCGTGCGCCTGTCCGATAGTCGTTGAGAGCTTTGGCGAGATAGACCGC
Source organism: uncultured Alphaproteobacteria bacterium (assembly GCA_963818155.1). Lineage (GTDB taxonomy): Bacteria > Pseudomonadota > Alphaproteobacteria > Rhizobiales > Xanthobacteraceae > BOG-931. The sequence goes on along the minus strand of CAWFRC010000006.1, from coordinate 341,688 downwards.
GCTTTGACCGGCAAGGCTCGGCGCCTCGGGGATCTTTGCCTTACCGTCCAGGCCGTGGCAGGTCTGACACATCAGGGCCTTTTGCCGGCCCGCTGCGACATCTCCGGCGGCGCGCGCGTCGCTCCCAACAAGCATACCGGCCACGAACAGCGCGGCCGAAATCATCAAAGCGTATGAATGACGTTGCGACATGAAGGAGCGACGAATTTCTGTCTGAAGCTTTAGCGACGGCGCCCTATCATCACATGGCGCGCCGTCGCTGACCTTGGTCGATTATTTGCCGTCATACCAGATGCGATACAAGGCGCCCGCGAAATCATCGGAGACAAGAAGCGAACCGTCGCGGAGCTGCGCGACATCGACGGGCCGGCCCAGATATTCGCCGTCGTCGGTGAGCCAGCCTTCGGCAAACGGCTCGGCCTTGTCGGCAGTGCCGTCGTCCTTGAGATAAGTCACCATCACGCGCGCGCCCACCGGAACGGTGCGGTTCCAAGAGCCGTGCTGAGCGGAGAAGACGGCGCCCTGATATTTCTTCGGAAACATTTTTCCGGAGTAGACCATCATGCCGAGATCGGCGGCGTGGGCGGTCATTTCCACCTGCGGAAAGATAACGTCCGCCGGCGGCGTCTCGTTCTTGTATTCCTCAGTGCGAACATGGCCGCCGCCATAATATGGAAAGCCGAAATTCTGTCCGGTTTTGGTGGCGCGGTTCAGCTCACCCGGCGGCTGATCGTCGCCCATGCCGTCGACCTGATTATCGGTGAACCAGAGCGTCTTGTCCTTCGGGTTGAAGTCCATGCCCACCGAATTGCGGATCCCCGAGGCATAGACCTCGCGATTCTTGCCGTCGCGGTCCATGCGGATGATTCCGCCGATGCCCCACTTCTTGAAGCCGTCGAGCTTCTCAGGCGCCGGCACGTTAAACGGCTGGCCGAGCGTGATATAGAGCTTGTTGTCCGGCCCGACGCGGCAGGTGCGCGCTGTGTGGTTGTAGCTTTCGTCCTCCTTCGGGATCAGCTCACCCTGCGGGACAATCGGCACCGCCACCACGTCCGGGCTCTCGTAGAAGAATTCGGCCGCCGGATACATGAGGACGCGGTTCTGTTCGACGATGAACAAAAAGCCGTCTTTCGAGAAGCAAGGGCCGTTGGGGATGACCAGATCGATGGTCGACGCGAACGGCTTGACCTCTTCGGCCACGCCAGACTTGGAGCGATCGGTCACCGCATAGACTTGCGCCTTCCGCGTGCCGACGAACGTGACGATACCTTGCGGGCCGACCGCCATGTGACGTGCGTCGGGCACGATCGCATAAAGCCCGATATGAAAGCCGTGCGGCAGCTTGATCTTCTCCAGATTCTTCTTCAGCGCCGCGGCCTTAGCGCCGCCCTGCGGCACCGTCGGGATGTTCGGGGATGCCCCGGTAGTCTTGAATTCGCCGAGCTTTTCCAGGTTGCCTGAATTGCTGTTCTGCGCCAGCGCCGCCGATGCGAACAGCGCCGCGGCCGAAACGCCGACAATCAACACACGTTTGCGCACAATACGACCTCCCTCATTGCGGTTTCTCAACGTCTTGCCAAGGCAATCTTGGCACATCGCCAAAATGGCGAGCAAGCACTGCAAATCGAAATACAGGTTTCCGTAGCGAGCCGGCCGCGAATTAGTTGACAGTGCAGCGACGCCGTCGGCCACGACAGTGCCGTCATGGCCGAGACGCCATGTAGTGCGAGAGAGCCTGCATATCGGCATCGCTCAATTCATAGGTCACGTCGGCCATCGAGGCTACGCCCGAACCGACGCGTTTGCCGGATTTGAAATCGTGCAAGGCTTTGTCGAGCACGTCCTCGCGCTGCCCAGACAAACGGGCGGCGGCGCGAAAGCCGTTGTAATCGTCGGCGTGGCAAGATTGGCACCGGTGTTGAAGCGCCACGCGCTCGCCCTGCCCGGTCAGCGCGTCGGACGCGACCGCGGGCTTGGGCGGAGCAAGCGTTGCATAGTAAGCGCCGAGGTCGCGAATATCCTGGTTGCTCAGGGCTTCCGCGATCGGCCCCATGACCTCGCTCTTGCGCACGCCGGAGCGAAAATAAACAAGCTGCCATTGCACGAACTCGTCGGGCTGGCCGGCGAGCGAGGGCGTAAGCTCGGCTTGCGACACACCATCGCCACCGTGACAAGCGGCGCAGCCTTCGGCCAGTGCTCGCCCCGCAGCCACATCGGCCGCCGGCGCGCTTTCGCCCACGGCGACGAGAGACGCAGCACCGAGGACACCGAGAACAACCCGAAGCACACCGCGCATGGCCATCCCGTCACACCAAAACAACAGGTCCAAGCCGAAGGTTCCGGCTTGGACCAAAGGTTTGCCGGGTCGATCGCTTAAGCGAGGCGATCGACCGATGATTATTTCGCGTAACTGATCCGATAGATCGCACCGGTGAAATCGTCGGCCACCAGTAGCGACCCGTCCTTGGCTTGCAGCACGTCGTTCGGGCGGCCGCGATACTTGCCGTCCGGTCCGATCCAGCCGGTCGCAAATTCTTCCTGCTTCACGTTCTTGCCGTCCGGATCGGTGGTGATGCGCATCAGCCGAGCTCCTTGAAACTGATGCCGGTTCCAAGAGCCGTGCTCGGTCAGGATGATGTTGTTCTTATAGTCAGCCGGAAATTGGTCACCGGTATAGAACTTCATCCCCAGCGGCGCCACATGGGCGCCGAGCTTGAGCGCCGGAGGCGCAAACTCGGAGCACTTGTGACCCATGGCGAGCTTCGGGTCCGGAATGTCGCCTTGGTGGCAGTATGGATAGCCGAAGTGTTCGCCGAGCTTGGTGATGTGGTTGAGTTTGTCGCTCGGTATGTCGTCGCCGAGCCAATCGCGTGCATTCTCGCTGAACCAATAATCGCCGGTGCGCGGGTCGACATCGCCGCCGACGCTGTTGCGGACGCCGAGCGCAACGATCTCCGCAAGCCCATTCTCTGGATTGACGTGCCTGATCTGCGATGTCGATGTCGGCGGGAGGCAGGCGTTGCAGGGCGGTCCGAGCGGGACATAGAGCCAGCCGGCCTTGTCGAACGTCAGATACTTCCATCCATGCGCCGGATAGGGCGGCAAGTCGTCATAAACGACCTGCGGCTGCGGCAGACTGTCGGGATTAGCTTCGGGATTGTCGTACTTATAGATCTTGTCGATGTCGGCGACATAGAGCGCGCCGTCCCGGTAAGCCAGGCCGGTCGGCATTTTCAAGCCTTTGGCGACTGTTTTGACCGTCCGCTTGCCGTCTTTGTCGGTCACCGCGTAGACATTGGTTGCCAGGAACGAGCCGACGAACAGCGTGCCGTCCTTGCCCCACGCCATCTGCCGCGCCTGCGGCAAGCCGCTCGCCCACAACTCAATCTTGAAGCCGGGTGGCAGCTTGACGTTCTTCAGATTGCCGATGATTTCTTCGTCGGTAAAACCGGTCGGCGGAGGGAGCGTGTTGAGAACGTGCGTCCCCTTTTGCTCCTTGGTCTCATCGCCCATGAACCAATCGTCTGGCGGATGCAGCCAATAGTCTTTCTTGGTCGAGTCGTAGTGGGTGAGATCCTCGGCATGCACGACAGGGGCGGACAGTAGACCGCCGACCGCCGCCGCAACCACGAGCATTGCCGCACTCGCCTTGTATTTTGCTAGCAGACTCATCGAACTCCTCCCTTGGAAAAACGCTCTTCGGCGATAACGTTCATCAGCTTGGTCCCGACAATCCACCGTCGGCCTGCCACCCACGGAGGCCGGCCGTTCAGGCTGAATTCAAGCCCGGCCGAGCCCCATGCAATCGGCGCAGCGCGCCAACAATTCCGATGGTCAACGATGAATCGATCCAGATGCCTGAACGGCGTTCGACATCCTCCCCTTGCGACGCTCCAATCGTGCTGCCGTTGTCTCGGCGTTCGATTTTGCGGGTGAATTGTAGAGAGCGTACGTTACTACCCAAAACTGTCAAGTTGCTACCGTTTGGCACCGCCATATCCGGCCAATTCGCTCAGGCATCGACATCGCGGTCTAGGCAAGCATGGATCATTGGCGGCCCGCGGTCGTTTCCGAAGCCTACGCAATGCACCTGCGCTATTTGCGCGTCGACCAAGCCAAAAGACCTAAACCCTATTGTTGCGTCACACCCTGCGACAGTGTCTTTGTCAGCCGATAGAGGTACTCGCTTCCAGCAAAGAACGATCTTACGAGAACGCGCTCGTCCTTCCCGTGGGCGCGAAATTCGTGCACGTCGCCGGCGAGGCCCGAATGTCCATATGTCGGTATTCCCGCGTTACGCAAGTAACTGCCATCGGTAGCCCCCGCGCTCATGGTCGGCAGGACGACGGCCCCCGGAAAGAATTCCGCAGACAACTTGGTAATCGGGCCGAGGATATCGTCGCGAAGTGGCGAAGGCGCACTCAGCGTCGGCGTGCCGAGTTGTGTCACCAGAATTTGATCGTCAGCCAACACGCGCTCCAATGTGGCTTTGGTCTGACCGACAGTCTCAGTTGGCAGTATGCGACAATTGACTTTTGCGCTGGCGAGCTGCGGTAAAGCATTGATCGCCGTGCCGGCTTCCAGCATCGTGGCGACGCACGTCGTGCGCAAGATCGCATTATAAGCAGGGTCGTCGGATAGGCGCGCGGCAGCCGCGGACGTTGCGGGATCAGGAGATCCGGACAATACGGTGCGGATATCGGCGGCGATCTGACCACCTTCGATTTGCGCGATGCGCTCGAGGTAGAGGCGTGTGGTCTCGTTGAGGGCCAAGGGAAACGCGAACTTCGACATGCGGGACAGCCCCTCGGCCAGCCGATAGATGGCGTTGTCTTTTCCGGGGACTGCGCTGTGACCGCCCTTGTTTCTCACGTCGAGCTGGAAACCGATTGAAATCTTCTCGCTGGTCTGAACGCTGTTGCGGATCGGCTTGCCTTCTTTCAGACCGACGCTGCCGCCTTCATTCAATGCGAATTCAGCGTCGATCAGATCGCGGTGATTTTGCAGCAGCCACTGTATCCCCATCGCGTTGCGATCGAGGATTTCCTCGTCGGTTTCAAGAACGACAATGATGTCGCGGTCCGGTTTGAAATTTTCCTGCCGAAATCGGATGAGGTTGGCGATAAAAGTCGCCGCCATGAATTTATCATCTCCGGTGCCGCGGCCGTAAAAGTACCCGTCCTGCTCCGTCAGCTTAAACGGATCGTAAGACCAATCCTCACGGCTCGCAGGAACGACGTCGATATGAGCGAGCAGCAGCATTGGCCGTAACGCGCCGGTGCCGCGCAGCCGGGCGACCAAATTGCCCTTTCTCGGAGCCGGCGAGAAAACCTGAATGTCAGCCTCGGGAAAGCCGGCGTCGCGCAATCTCCTTGCCATCGCGTCGGCCGCCCGCGCTGTGTCACCGCTGGCTGTCGTCGTATCGATTTCGACCAGTTCTTTGAATATGTCGAACGTCAGCTTTTGATTGGGCGATAATGCTTCGACGGCACCTGTCCAGAACGGCGGAGTCAAGATCCCAACGATCAGAGCAAGCAGCGCAATCATGCGTTTGGGACGTGAACCAGAAATCGTTGGCATCGGAACCTTTGGGGTGGGTCTGCTTGCTCGATTGAGAATTCAGATCAGGAGCGAAGTTATTTCTTGGGACCGACCGCGATCACCTCGATCTCGACGATAAATCCAGGATTAGCCAAAGCCGACACGCCGAGCACCGAGCGCGCCGGCAAATTCGGCTGGTCTCCGCCGAAAAACTGCGTGTAGCCTTCCATAAATCCCTTGAAATCCAATGAGCTCGGACTGGCGCTCACCAGAAAGACCTGCATCTTGACGACGTCGCCCATGCCCAGCCCGAGACCTTCAAGGATGCTCTTGATCTTGTTGAGCACGCCGACAGTCTGGGTCTTTGTGTCTCCGTAGGCTTGCGGACTTGCGCTATCGGCGCTTTTGTCAACGACCGGAGGGACCTGTCCGCTGACGTAATACGTGGTGACATTGCCCGAGACTTCGACCGACTGCGCGATCGGAAACGATGAATTGGGTATGGGATGCCGGACGACGTCTGCATGAGCCGTGCCGAGCCCTACGAGCAGCGTCATCACTGCCGTCATTGAGAGAAGCTTCATCGACAACTCCGGTTGCTAGCCATAAAGGACCATGAGCGCTTTCAGGGACGTGCCGCGTGGACTTCTTCGACCGTTATTTCATCGAGGTAGCTATTGCCGAAATGGGAGCGCAAGTAGTTCACGACCGCAGTCACCTGGGTGTCGCTCATCATTTCCCCGAAGGCGGGCATCGAACGCTTGCCAAATATGACCACGTAAGCGGGATAACCGCGATCAACCAAGGCCGGGTCGGCGGCCAGCGAAGGATACGTGGCGGCTCCGGTCGCTCCCGCGGCATTCGGCATGTGACAAGCTTGACACACGCTTTGGTACAAGCTCTCGCCGCTTTGCTCCGCGAATTTGAAGCCGGTGCTGAAGGTAGGCGCCGCGGAAATATCCGCCGCGCTTTGCGCCAATACGGTCTGTGACGCGAGCGAAAGCAGGATGCAGGCAGCGAGTTCTACAAACAGTGGCGGCCTCCGCCGCGCATAGCTCGATCTGACGATTTCTCTCGTCACTGACGTCTTGCCCCTATGTCTTCGTAACACGAAGGTGCAACCGCTCGATGGCGTCCAGCGCGGACAATATCGCGCCTTCCTGCCACGCCGGAATATAGGATGCGTGTTCCCCGGCCAGCACGATCCGGCCATCGATCTGGCAGAGATCGTTGTAATGTTGCGCCCGTGTGATTTCGGTCCAGTAGCCCGCACACCCCATGACGTATGGCACACGATGCCACGCCACCGAGATTCTCGTTCGCAAACGCGGCAGGATATTGCGGGTGGATCATGGCGCCCAATTCGACGGCCCGAGCGATCCGCTCGCCTGGGCTCAGCGACGTAAATTCAAATGAATTCGCGTTGCCGATGACGTAGGCCCCCAAAAGAACGCCGGGGCCGTCGCGATTGAAGTCGGCATTGGGATAGGCGATCTGCTGGATGGGCAAATCGGTAAAACTGATCCCCCCGTAAATCGCTTCGTCCTCTTCCCAGAACCGCCGCTTGAATTGCAAACCGATCTTCACGGCCGGAGCGTAAGGCACGGCCTCGATCGCGGCCTTCATGCGGCCGCCGACACTGATCGGAATTTGGCTGAGTATCGAAAGCGGGATCGTGCAAACACACCAATCCGCTTTGGCGACGCGCATATCGGCCGTCTTTGTGTCCAGGTAGGTTACGGAGATGCCGTTCTCGTCCTGGTCGATGCGGGTGACCTTGGAATTGAACTGAATCAGATTGCCGACTTCCCGGGCAAACGCGCGTCCGATCGCGTCCATGCCGCCAACAGGCTGGAACATGGTCGATTGGAATTCGTGGCGTGAAAAATTCTGCAAATAGCGCCAGAGGCGAGATCGCAAGATTTCCGATAGATCGATTGGATCGCTGGCGACCGGGATGGCGTTCAAGCCACCACCCGGTCCGCGCGAGAAACCTCGCGAGCTCGCCGAGGTCAGATTGGCTTTGTACGCATAGTCCTTATCGAGTGCACCCCACGACCGCAAAGCCTCCAAAAGGATCGCCTTGTCGTCGGTTGACACGACTTCATCAAGTTTGGACTGCTCTGCGACTTTCGCCAGGAGCTCGGCTATCTGGCCCTGAAAATCAGCCCTGATGTGCCGAATCCGTTGCGGCTTGCCGCCAAACGCTTTGGTCGAATGCAGGAGCGCATTGTAATTGAGCTGCACGAACGGCTGCAGCTCGACGTTCAGTCGCTTGCAGTAATCAAGGACGGCACGATGGTGATGGGGGATGCGCCAAGGTCCGGGATTGAAATAGAGCCCGTCCGCGAACTCGCATTGCTGAGTGAATCCACCGAGCTCTTCGAACCGATCGCCGCCGCGCAAAGTCCAGTTTCGGCCGCCCGCACGATTATTGAATTCGAGGATTTGCACGGCGTAGCCGGCATCGCGCAATTCAAGTGCAGCGGTCAGTCCGGCGAGGCCGGCGCCCAGGATCAGGACGGACGTGCCGCCAACGTCGCCTTGAAGCTTGATGCGACCCTTGTAAGGCGACTCCGATGCCAGACCGAGAGCCGTCATGGCATGGTACATCGCCGCGCTTCCAGCCAGCGTGCCAATGAAGGCGAGCAGATCGCGGCGACTCAAGGCTGTATTCAATCGATGCTCATTCGCTTGCTGCGGACGAGCGCCCGCCCATCCTTCGCGATGGACCAAACGCTGAAATCCGAGCCCGGCAAATATAATCGCTCGTTCTGCGGCTGCTATACGCTTGAGCCATGCGCGCGTAGACCGCGAGCGCGGGCAAGATCAGGCCCGCACACCGCCAGCTGCCCTAGCACGCAAATTTCTGGGTCTGGAGGCAGCCGGCGTCCCGCAAATTCCACTGAATTTCAGTTGGTTATGCCGGGCTCAAAGCTAAAGGCCAATATTTGCAATAAGGTATTGATCGATAAAGGTGAAAACTCATTGGTGCGGTCGAGAGGACTCGAACCTCCACGGGTTGCCCCGCTAGCACCTCAAGCTAGTGCGTCTACCAATTCCGCCACGACCGCATGTGGGGTGGACGCGAGCCAGGAACGGCGCGCGACCGCGGGGATGTAACAGCTAGGCTCTCCCGGGACAAGCCCAACTGTGACAGTTTCCCCCGCCCCCAACATTGTGTCTCGCGACGGCGTCACTAAATGTGTGTCGGGACGCACATGATGCAAGTGCGCGGCAAGGCGATTATTGCGGACCGGAAAGTTCGTGCTGCGCGCGCCGGATCAGACGACCTCGGGCGAGCGCGGCAACAGCTCTTTGACTTCCACGGCGATGCGATTACCGCTGACGATAACCGTGCCACGCGCCACCGGCATGTTGTTGGCGAGAATGCGGACCTCGTCGTCCTCCGACGAATCGAGCTCGATGATGGCGCCGCGGCCGAGGCGCAGAACCTGATGGATCGGCATCGAGCTTCGGCCGAGCACGACGGAGATGTCGATCGAGACATTGTCGAGGGTCGCCAAAGGGGCCTCGCAAGCATTATTGGAGTAGAGTCTGTGGGACGATGTTTCACCATGGCATGGTTACGAGGGCGTTAACACGCGCGACGATCTGCAAATCGGGCTCCTTCCGCCGGCCGGTTCGGCGCCGGTCGAATGGTGCGTGAGCGAGCGCCCTGTCGATTACGCGCAGGCGCTCGCCACCATTACGGCACGCGCCGCCGCCATTGCGCGCGGCGAAGCGGCCGAATGCGTGTGGCTGCTGGAGCACCCTCCCCTTTATACATCTGGCACGTCGGCTAAGCCGCAAGACCTGATCGACGCGCGCTTTCCGGTTTACGTCGCGGGCCGCGGCGGGCAGTTCACGTACCACGGCCCCGGTCAACGCGTCGGCTATGTCATGCTCGATCTCAAGCGGCGCGTGCCCGACGTGCGCCGCTTCGTCGCCAGCATCGAAGAATGGGTGATCGGTACGCTGGCCGCCTTCGCGGTCCACGGCGGGCGGCGCGAGGATCGTGTCGGCGTCTGGGTGGCGCGCCCGGATAAAGGCGAAGGCGCCGAGGACAAGATCGCCGCCATCGGCATTCGCGTTCGGCATTGGGTGACGTTGCACGGATTTTCGCTCAACGTCGCGCCGGATCTGTCGCATTTCTCCGGCATCGTGCCGTGCGGCATCTCCGAGCAGAAGTTCGGCGTCACCTCGCTGGCCGATCTCGGCACGCCGGCTTCGATGCAGGATGTCGATCATACGCTGCGCAGCACCTTCGAGCCTCTGTTCGGAGCAACGATCGACACTCAAAATGTCGCGAGCACCGAGAATATCTCGCCCGGACGCCGCAACGCCAAGTCCGCGGAATCGGCCTCGCGCTGATCGACTGCCGTCACCTGCGCCCCCGCCGGGCCGTCGCGGCACGCTTCGATCATGGTGAGGACCGTTTCCTCTGGCCCCGCAAATACCGCCTCGACCGAACCGTCGCGGCAGTTGCGGACCCAGCCCTCGACGCCAAGCTCGAGTGCGGTGATCTGCGCCCAAGCCCGATAACCGATGCCCTGGACGCGGCCGCGAACGAGCACTCCGAAGATCACGTCCATCTGAATGCCTCGACCCGTTGCGGACCTCGCAATAACCAACCTCGCAGTTCCTCAATGTAGGGCGCCGGCGGTGGCCACTCCAGCGCGGTCGCGAACCGGCTTGTCGCACCGGCAGGATTCATGTTGGCGCCTCTTCGACACGGGGCCGCGTCGCCGCCCAGACGGTCGTCGCCAACGCGAGCACGATCGGCGCGTAGGCGATGAGCAGCAGAGCGGCGACGATCAACCAAGCCACGCCGCCCTGCGGCATGCCGGACAGCATGGCAACGACCGACACGAACAGGAGCAAATTCAACGCGCCGGCGGCGTTGGGATCGGTCGCGCTTCCGCCCGCCAGCGCGCCATAAAATGCACCCGCCACAATCACCAGCAAGGCGACCGAGAGTAGATAAAGAAAACTGACCGCCACGGCGATGCCAGCCGATTTTCCGGCATCGCGCAGCCGCCTGGCGTGCAGCGCGTACCAAATCCAAATAAGCACAAGCTGCGTGGCCAGAAAGGGCCACAGGCCGGCGGCCTTGATCACATCTCGCAACGTCAGGGCTTGGGACGCGACGAAAGCGACGTAGACGACAACGATAGCGACGAGAAAGCTCTGCGGCGACAGCCGCCCGGACGGCGAAAGGAACGAAAACGAACGAAGATTTGGGCGCGCCACCATCATCTCCGAAGTCCGTTTCCTTCGCCGCTTTAAGCAAACTCCATGATCACCGCATCGACCGCGACACTGTCGCCGGGCTTGACGCGGATCGTCTTGATGGTGCCGTCGCGCTCGGCGCGCAGCACGTTCTCCATCTTCATCGCTTCGACGACCGCAAGCGTCTCGCCGGCCTTGATCTCCTGCCCTTCGGCGACTGCGAGCGAGACGATCAGGCCCGGCATCGGACAGCGCACCGCCTTTTCGCTGCCGGACAGCTTCTTGGCTGGCATCAGCCGCGCGTAGCGCGCTTCGCTCTCGGTGTAGACAAAAGCCTTCACCTCGAGGCCGCGATACGCAAGCTCAAAGCCGTTCGGGATCATGCGCACATGCACGGCGATCGCCTTGCCGTCGATGGTGCCGGACCACAGCGGCTCGCCGGGACGCCATGGCGACGACATCCGATGGCTGTTGCCGTGTTCGAACTGCACGACAATCGCATCGCCAGCACCATCGCGATCATGGGCGACATCGGCGCGAAGCTCCTCGCCGCTCAACGAGATCGCGCGCCGGCGCTCGCGCGCGAACGCGCTGTTGAGCTGCCCGGAGATGCGCCGCTTGCGCTCGCCGAGAACATGATCGATGGCGGCGGCAACACCCGCGATGGTGCGCGCCACGTCGCCAGTGGGCGCCGTGCGCTCAAAGCCTTTGGGAAATTCCTCGGCGATGAAGCCGGTGGAAATATTGCCCGAGCGCCACCGCGGATGCTGCATGATCGCTGCAAGAAACGGGATGTTGTGGCGGATGCCTTCGATGGTGAAGGCATCAAGCGCATCGGCCTGCGCATCGATCGCAGCGATACGCGTTGGCGCATGCGTCACGAGCTTGGCGATCATCGGATCGTAGTAGAGCGAAATCTCGCCGCCCTCGAAAACGCCGGTGTCGTTGCGCACGGTGACGCCATCGTGCTCGCCTTCAGCCGGCGGACGATAGCGCACGAGCCGGCCGATCGACGGCGCGAAATTGCGGTACGGATCCTCGGCGTAGATGCGGCTTTCCACCGCCCAGCCGTTGAGCTTGATGTCGCTCTGCTTGTACGGAAGCTTTTCGCCAGCGGCGATGCGGATCATCTGCTCGACCAGATCGATGCCGGTGATGAGCTCGGTGACCGGATGCTCGACCTGCAGCCGCGTGTTCATCTCCAGGAAATAGAAGCTGCGATCCTGGCCGGCGACGAACTCGACCGTGCCGGCGGAGTTGTAGCCGACGGCTTTCGCAAGCGCGACCGCCTGCTCGCCCATTTTGGCGCGCGTCGCTGCATCAAGGAGCGGGCTCGGCGCCTCCTCGATGACTTTCTGGTTGCGGCGCTGGATCGAGCATTCGCGCTCGCCCAGATAGATGACGTTGCCGTGCTTGTCGCCGAGCACCTGAATTTCGACGTGGCGCGGATCGGTGATGAATTTCTCGATGAAGACGCGATCGTCGCCGAAGCTGGATTTCGCTTCCGAGCGGGCGCGGGTGAAATTCTCCGCCACCTCGGCCTTGCTGTGGGCGATGCGCATACCTTTGCCCCCGCCGCCGGCGGAAGCCTTGATCATCACCGGGTAGCCGATCTCGTCGGCGATTTTGACGGCCTCTTTCTCGTCGGCGATGACGCCGAGATGGCCGGGAACCGTCGACACTTTGGCCCGAGCAGCGGCTTTCTTTGATTCGATCTTGTCGCCCATGGCAGCGATCGCCGCCGGATTGGGCCCGATGAAGACGATACCGGCCTTGGCGAGCGCTTCGGCGAACGCGGCGCGCTCGGAGAGGAAGCCATAGCCCGGATGCACCGCCTCGGCGCCGCTTTCCTTGCAGGCGGCGACGATCTTGTCGACCACGAGATAGCTCTGCGCAGCCGGCGGCGGGCCGATGGCGACGGCGGCGTCGGCCATTTCGACATGGAGGGCATCGCGATCCGCGTCGGAATAGACCGCGACGGTTTGGATCCCCATGCGGCGCGCGGATTTGATGATCCGGCACGCGATCTCGCCGCGGTTGGCAATCAGAATGCGCTTGAACATGTACGCTTCAAGTTGGGCGCCGGAACATTGCGGAATTTCACGCGCGAACCGTTCGACTGGCTTTGCGGCGTGCGCGCGAAAATGTCAATCGCGGCAGCCGGATGCGATGCGTGGCAGGCGCAATGGCTCCTTGTATCCTGCCCCGCGCAGCGGGGAAGGGGGACCGCGCGTAGCGCGGTGGAAGGGGCGTCGACCGTGACGCTAGCTCCACCGCCGCAAGCTCCACCGCCGCACACCCCCTCCACCATGCTGCGCCGTAGCCGACGCTTGCGTCGGCGTCCCTTTTTCCAAGAACGGCGGCCAAGGGCCGCCTATGCCCCCTCCCCCGCACTGCGTGCGGGGGCGAATTTGGCGTCAAAAGAGCCACAGGCCTTCCGCGCCCTTGAGCGAGCCGAGCGACAGGAGCGCGCGCAGCGGCCGGCAGGCCCGCTCCGCCTCCGCGTGTTCAGCCGCCGTCATGGCCTGCTTGCGCTCCCAAAAACACGGGTACGGAACGAGGCAGCGCTGCGCGCGGCGGCAGCGTGCGTGCGCGCAATCGCGCCAATATTCCAGCAGCGTGCATTGCGCCTGCGCCAGATGAGCGTGCCGCTCGCGGTCAGCACGCTCCATTGCTTCAAGGTCATGCGCCGTGGAAAGCGCCACGCCGGCGCGCTCAGTTTTCGTCGCATCGGTTCTCCCTTCTCGTGGTTGCAAGGCGTGATGCCAGCTCTCGTCATTGCGAGGAGCGTAGCGACGAAGCAATCCAGCCTCCGCGCAAGCCGCCCTGGATTGCTTCGCTGACGCTCGCAATGACGCTTCATTTCGCGCGGTCATCGTCACCATCGGCGTTACCCCCACATCGTCACCACCGGGCTTGACCCGGTGGTCCATGGTGACAGGCCACGGCACAAACGGCCCGGGCGACGCACAGCGAGCGGAGCCTCCGCATGGATTGCCGGGTCAAGCCCGGCAATGACGCAATGGAAAATCGGTCCCGCGACGCGCTCACGCGCCCGAGTTTTGTTCACCACCACCACGCCAAGGAATCTTTGCTTCCCGTCACCGAAACAGGGAAGCGGAGCGCCGAAAGGCGCATGCCAACCATGTCCGCGCTACGCAAACGAGTGAACGCGAGTGCGCCCCTCATCTGCACCGCGGCTGCGCGACCTCTGCGGGAGGCGCGCCCGCCTTTCGGCGCTCACGCTTGCGGCACTCGCCACCGGCTATCACCCCGATGGCTCAGCTCCAGAACCGGGTTTCCACGACGCTGTGACTGCGCGGTGTTTTGCCGGCAAGCCACGACGCTGCGTCGCGTTAAGCACGCTCCGTGCGGACCGGTCTTTGTGCCGGTCGACCGGGGACCCAGAGCCGCCCGGGAGCGGATGGCAAATCCGCCGCGCGGGCACCGCCCCTCGCTCCGCCTCAACGGCCTGCCTTTCCGGAAAGGCGCCCTACGGTGAGCGAGTTGGTGGACCTGTAACTGATATGGGGACGATTGTCAAGTGTACCGTCTCCTCCCAGGAGACACCACCTTAGGGGCGCAACTGCCACCCGATAAAGGAATCGCAGCGAAACTAAAACGGGGGCGCCTTTTGATGCATTTTGAGGTAGGGCCCAATGAGAACTGCAAATTGGCCGTAGAACCCCGTTAGATCTGTCATGTGCTTCGCGGCTAAGTCAGCGGCCTTACCGCGGATTTCATCATTGTCAGACTTCGTCTTAATTTCTGCGTAGCGCAAGGCAATCATTTGTTTGCGTGTTTTTTGAAGGAATGAGTTTACATCGGCGCCAAATAAAAACGGAATCCTAAATACCGCTCTGTCGAACGATATTATCGCATTTGTGGTGGCATTCCCTTCGCGCATTATGTCACCAATTGCAGCATATATTTCCTCGCAGACTTGCATTCGGCGATCAAATAAATCGAGCACAGCGCGCTGATGTGCAGTTCGCCACTGCATAACTCCGATGAGAATTGCAAGAAGGGCAATCGCGGGTGTCGCGAGTGCCTGGAGATATTGAACCCATACAGGCATGATGCACATGAGAACTGCCTCTCAATGGGATTTCCCTTTTTCGCATCGCTCACGCTATGATGAGGATGAGCACGCGGTATTAGCTCCGAATTTTACAAGATTTGCGCCGAGGTGCGCACTGCAGACGAGATTGGCAATGGCCCGAGATCATTCCCGAACTCGCGCAACTAGAAGCGACCGCACTTACCCACACTCCCGCTCACATTGTCCGTCCGCTCGGTCCTCTCCCCGGACGGGACAGGACAGCGTGGAGAGAGCGTAACGTCACATTGAGGTCACGGCGGCTCGGCACAAAAGCTGCCGCCTTGGCGGCCTATAGTCCGAGGCGGAAGTCCGTCGGAGTACTTTGCATGCATCGAGCTATGTCGTTCGCCGCCTTCGCGCCAGTTGCTGTCGCTATCGGAATTGCCGTCGCCTCAGTCGTCCCCGCCCAAGCCCAATCACCCTCCCCCCGCCCGCACAACGTCGTCCTCTTCGTCGCCGACGGCTTGCGCTCGCGCATAGTCGACGACACCACGGCGCCCGCGATGGCGGCGTTGGCGCGGGAGGGGGTGAGTTTGCGGAATAGCCATTCGCTGTTTCCGACGTTCACCACCGCCAATGCTTCGGCCATGGCTACGGGGCACATGCTCGGCGACACGGGGGACTTTTCCAATACGATTTATTCCGGCTTCGAGGTGGCGAATGCGCGGGGCAGCGTGACGCCGTTTCTGGAGAGCGATCCGGTGCTGGCCGATGTCGACGAGCATTTCGCCGGCAATTATCTCGACGAGGCGACCATCCTGAAGCTTGCCCGCGACAAGGGGTTCAGCACCGCGTCGGTCGGCAAGGTCGGGCCGGCGCTGATTTTCGATTCCACCGAGCGCACCGGCACGCAGACCATCCTGGTCGACGACGCCACCGGCAGCGGCAAGGGTGTGCCGCTGTCCGATGAGATGAGCGAGCGGCTGAAGGCTGTGGGGCTGCCGCTGGTGACGCCCGCGCGCGGCGCCAACCGCAATTTCGGCTCGGCGACCACGCCCGGCACGCTGACGCCCAACGTGGCGCAGCAGGACTATTTCGTCGACGTCACCACGCGGGTGATCCTGCCGCTGTTCCGCGAGCGCGACAAGCCGTTCGCGCTGGTGTTCTGGTCGCGCGATCCGGACGGCACGCAGCATTATCAGGGCGACAGCTTCAATGCGCTGGTGCCCGGCATCAACGGGCCGACGTCGCTCGCCGCCATCCGCAATGCCGACGACAATCTGGCGCGGCTGCGCGCGGCGCTGGCCGAGCTTGGGCTTCTGGAGAGCACCGATATCGTGGTGGTGGCCGATCACGGCTTCTCGACGATCGCGAAGGAGAGCCGCACCAGCGCGACGGTGAAGACGACATTCGCCGACACGCCGGAGGGCCGGTTGCCGCTCGGCTTTCTGGCGCTCGATCTGGCGCAGGCGCTGGGGCTGCCGCTCCTTGACCCCGACGAAGGCTATGCCGCGGTGCCGCAGGGGCAGCACAGCAAATTCGGCAACGGGCTCCTTGGCGGCGACAAGACCAATCCCAAGGTGGTGGTGGCGGCGAACGGCGGCTCGGACCTCATCTATCTGCCGGACGGCGACCGCGAGCTGGCGAAGCGCGTGGTCGATGCGCTGCTGGCGCAGGATTATGTCAGCGGCATCTTTGTCGATACCAAGCTCGGCAAAATCCCCGGTACGCTGTCGCTCGACGATATCGCGCTCGAGGGCGCGGCCATTACCCCGCATCCCGCTATCGCCATCAGCTTCCGCTCGTTCGACACCGTGTGCGGCGAGCCGGTGCGCTGCACGGTCGAGGTCGCCGATACGATCCTGCAGGAGGGCCAGGGCATGCACGGCTCGTTCAGCCGCGCCGACACCTGGAATTTCATGGCGATGCAGGGGCCGGATTTCCGTTCGCGCTTCGTCGATCCGGCGCCGGCCAGCAACGCCGATGTGGGCCGCACCATCGCGCACGTGCTCGGACTTGATATCAGCGACAAGGGCAAGCTCGTCGGCCGCGTTCTCTCGGAGGCGTTGCCGAACGGCGCGCTGCCGCGGGTGCGCAGCCGCGTCTTGATCTCGGAGCCGGCGCCCAATGGGCTTGCGACCGTGCTCAACGAGCAGGCGGTGGGCGATGTCCGTTATTTCGACGCAGCGGGATTTCCGGGAAGGACGGTCGGTTTGTCGGTTACGCCATTGCCGGGCGAACCGTGAGGATGCTGGCTGACGCTTACATCAGCGTTGCGTGACGCCGCAGCCGCTGTGCCTCGTCCGCAAGCCAAGCCAGGATGGCAACATCGACCTCGTCAAAGCCTGCCGGCAGGAGCGTCGCCGGTTGCCGAACGACGATCGGTGAATGCGCAATCTCGGCCACGAGCGTCTCCATGCTGATGAAGCTCTGACCTGTCGGACGCCGATCCACGGTACGCTCCATCGTCCCCTCGCCCGATCGGTTCTTCGCCGCGGCTCCTGCGGCGCGGCATCCGAATCAAGTGACTACAAACATGCCCGGCGACACGGGCCACCCAAGGGCAAGGATGCGGCAAAGTCTAGGCATCGACTGTGATTGAGATCACGGATCGCCGTGTCGACGCCGCCGGCACCCGCGAGCGCTGCTCTCAATGTGCGGCTGCCGACATCCTGAGTGGCGGGCCGATATCTTGGCAGGCTGCTGACATCCGGGCCGGCGAGGCGGCACCTTGGGCGTTGCCGAGGCGGCGAACCGACACGCCGGCTGGCGGGACGACAGATGCCGTCCGGTCCGGCGCGCGCGGGTGCCCCGGACACAGTGTCGCAACGGACGTTTATTCCATGCCGCCGTGTCAGGGCGGTTCAATTCTTCTTACGTTTTGGCCCAATTCGGCCATTCAATGCCGGCCAAAAAGCTAGTATTGGGGCGGCCTGAACGCTATTTAGAGTGCCTATTATTTTTCCAATATTCCCCATCGAGCACAAGCGACGGAGGTTTGTCATGGCGCTGCAGATCGGCGAAACCGCCCCGGACTTCGAAGCTGAAACGACCGAAGGCAAGATCCGCTTCCACGACTGGATCGGCAACAGCTGGGTTGTGCTGTTCTCGCACCCCAAGGACTTCACCCCGGTGTGCACCACCGAGCTCGGCACCATGGCGCGGCTCAAGCCCGAGTTCGACAAGCGCGGCGTGAAGATCATCGGCCTTTCGGTCGACCCGGTGACCAATCACGCCAAGTGGGCGAAGGACATCGAGGACGTGTCCGGCTTCGCACCCAATTATCCACTGATCGGCGACACCGACCTCAACGTGTCCAAGCTCTACGGCATGCTGGCGGAGTTGACAGCGGGCACTTCGGAAGGCCGCACGCCGGCCGACAATCAGACCGTACGCAACGTGTTCGTCATCGGACCGGACAAGAAGGTCAAGCTGGTGCTGGTCTACCCGATGACCACGGGCCGTAACTTCGACGAAGTCTTACGCGTGGTGGACTCATTGCAGCTGACCGCCAAGCACCGGGTGGCGACGCCGGCGAACTGGAAGCAAGGCGAAGACGTGATCCTGGCCGGCAGCGTGAGCGACGAGGAAGCCAAGAAGCTCTATCCGGACGGCTGGAAGACGCCGAAGCCCTATATCCGCATCGTGCCGCAGCCGCGCTGACGCGCGGCTCCTAGGGCCTGGTGGAGTTCGGAGCGCGGCCGTGGCCGCGCTCTTTGTTTTTGCGCCGCGGCAACTCCCCGGAGCATCCGGGCCACCCGAAACATGCCCCCTTCCCGGCTCTTGCTTTTGCGCCCCGCGCATGCAGACGTTAGTCATTGTCGCATGTCCGTTTCGGAAAACCGGCTTCCGATTTTTCCGGGACATGCCGCACCGCCTCACCGACCGAACCGACAAACAGACCGAGGAGGAACAATCATGGACGTCCGCGCCGCCGTTGCATTCGCCCCCGGCAAGCCGCTCGAAGTCACGACGGTTCAGCTCGAAGGCCCGCGCGCGGGCGAGGTGCTGGTCGAGATCAAGGCGACCGGCATCTGCCACACCGATGAGTTCACCCGCTCGGGCGCCGATCCGGAGGGACTGTTTCCGGCGATCCTCGGCCATGAGGGTGCCGGCATCGTGGTCGATGTCGGGCCGGGCGTGACCTCGGTGAAAAAAGGCGATCACGTCATTCCGCTGTACACGCCCGAATGCCGGCAATGCCCGTCGTGTCTGTCGCGCAAGACGAACCTGTGCACCGCGATCCGCTCCACCCAGGGCCTGGGCGTGATGCCGGACGGCTCGTCGCGCTTCTCGATCGGCAAGGACAAGATCCATCATTATATGGGCTGCTCGACCTTCGCCAATTTCACCGTACTGCCCGAGATCGCGGTGGCGAAAATCCGCGAAGACGCCCCCTTCGACAAGGTCTGCTACATCGGCTGCGGCGTCACCACCGGTGTCGGCGCCGTGATCAACACCGCCAAGGTCGAGCCCGGCGCCAAATGCGTCGTGTTCGGGCTCGGTGGCATTGGGCTCAACGTCATCCAGGGCCTGCGGCTCGCCGGCGCCGACATGATCATCGGTGTCGATCTCAATCCGGACAAGAAAGCCTGGGGCGAGCGCTTCGGCATGACCCACTTCGTCAACCCGAAGGAAGTCGGCGGCGATCTGGTCGCGCATCTGGTCAACATGACCAAACGCGGCGCCGACCAGATCGGCGGCGCCGACTACACCTTCGAATGCGTGGGCAATGTCAATCTTATGCGCATGGCGCTGGAAAGCTGCCACCGCGGCTGGGGCCAGAGCATCATCATCGGTGTCGCCGGCTCGGGCCAGGAGATCGCCACGCGGCCGTTTCAGCTTGTTACCGGGCGGGTATGGCGCGGCACCGCCTTCGGCGGCGCGCGCGGCCGCACCGACGTGCCGAAGATCGTCGACTGGTACATGGACGGCAAGATCGAGATCGACCCGATGATCACCCACACGATGCCGCTTGCCGACATCAACAAGGGCTTCGATCTGATGCACGACGGCGAAAGCATCCGCAGCGTCGTTATCTACTAGCCGCGAGAGAGCGCGCGATGTCTGAGTCTGACCACGACAAGAGTGATGCCATCACCGACATGTCGCAGTTCGACGCGCCCTTCGCCCAGTATCTCGGCCTCAAGCTGACGCACGTATCGGCCGAGCGGGTGGAAGCGGAGCTCACCGCGCGCAAGGAGCTGGCGACCGTTCCGGCAATTCTGCACGGCGGCGCCATCATGGCGCTCGCCGACAATCTCGGCGGCGTCGCCACCATGGCCAATCTGCCGAAAGGCGCGCGCACGGCGACGATCGAGAGCAAGACGAATTTTTTCGCCGCGATCCCGATCGGCGAGACGGCGCACGCCCAGTGCACCGCGCTGCATCGCGGCCGTACCACGATGGTTTGGCAAACCAAGATCACCCGCAACGACGGCAGGCTCGCGGCTTTGGTGATCCAGACGCAGATCGTGATACCGGCGGCGAAGAAGTAACGATCAAGCACACAGGCTAGGCCGACACCGTCGCGACTATTGTTGGTCGCGGTGGATCATCGGCACATCGTGCCGGTGCCTTGCGTCATAGACGATAGCTGTTTCGATCCGGGTGACGCCGGTCCGGCTGGTGAACTTGTCGAGCGCCAAATCCTTCAGATGGGCGGTGTCGCGCGCAACGACATGGACGATCACGTCCCAGCGGCCGCTGAGCAGGAAAGCCGAGCGCACCTCAGGAATGCGTCCGACCTCTTCCATGAAGGAATCGACCACTGCGCGCTTGTGCTTGGACAGTTCGATCATCAGCAGCGCTTCGATGCCGACGCCGAGGGCGCGCCCGTCGATCTCGGCGTAAAGGCCGCGGATCGCGCCAATCTCCCACAGGCGCTTGATGCGCTCGTGCGTTGACGAGGGCGCGAGATCGACAGCAGCGGCGACCTCCTTGTTGGTCAACCGAGCATCCTTCTGCAGCAGGTCAAGGATGACGAAATCGGTTCGATCCAGCTCGCCGTAGTGGGTCATTTTTCGAAGAATATTCGATGGATTTCAAGCACTGACGCACATTATTCTTCTATTACGGACAAAGGTCAAACCTACATCGGCAAATGCAGCGTCATGGCTTACACATTCGAGAACCTTCCTGCGGTATCGACCCGGCAAAGGGCGACCTTTGACCGCCAGGGCTTTCTGGTGGTTGAACGGCTGCTGGACGCGGCCCAGATCGACGCGTTGCGGGAACGCTTTCCCCGTCTTTTCGCAGGCCAGTTCGACACCGGAATCTACCCGGACGAATGGTACTGGCGCGAGGGTATGAGCCTGCCTGACGTGACGCGGCACATGGCGAACGCGTGGAAATGCGACCTTACAGTGGCCAAACTCGCTTTGTCGGAAGCGATCGGCCGTTTCGCCGCGAACCTGTGCGGCTGGGACGGGGTGAGGCTCGGACAGGACACGATTTGGTGGAAGGCGCCGCTGACCAAGCCGATCGCGTATCACCAGGATACGTCGTTCATGGACTTCTTCGACCCACCGTCGACAATAACCTGTTGGGTAACACTCGACGAAACGCATCGCGATGCCGGTACGCTTGAATACGCTCCCGGCTCCCACAAATGGCCGCTCACTGCCTTGCCCGAGGACTTCCACGGCAAGTCGGACTACAGGTCGAACATGGCGGCAGCGGCCGAACGTACGGGCCTCGATGCGCCGGCCCCAATGTTTATCGAGGTGCCCGCCGGATCCTGCGTCTTTCACTGTGGCGAGGTCTGGCATGGTTCGGCCGCCAACACGACAAAAGATCGGATGCGACGGGCGATTGGTGTGCACATGCTGCCGGCAAACGTACGCTTCAGCGAACGGCCGGGCGGTTATATTTATCGTCGCTACCAGCGCACAGGCGATCCGACGCTCGACGAAAGCTTCTTTCCCATCCTTTGGTCGCGTTCCGGCTATCGCACACCCTGGATCGAAGAGTATTGCCGCAGTGGTCGGCGCCGCGCCGCCTAGAGCACATCCCGATTGAGTGGAAATCGGCATGTGCTCTAGATCTATTTGTTATCGCATGTCCTTTTCGGAAAACCGGCTTCCACCCATCGGGTCAAGCCCGAGGGCATGCTTTTCCGGGATATGCCCTAGACCACAATCCGATCGCGTTGGGGCGGATCATCCAGACGCAGATCGTGATACCGGCGGAAAAAAGCTGGAGATCAATCGTTCCGGCCGAGCGAGCGCGCGATGAAATTGGCCATTTCCAGATCATCGGCGCGGCCGCGCTCGGCAAGTCCTTTCGCAGAGCCGTCTTGATCCAGCGCTTCGCGGTTCTGATTCATTTTCCACTTGCCTTCGAGCCGCGCAACGACGAAGCGGAAACCGACAATGCCACGCACCATCGCGTTGATGAACGCGTCCGGCGCGTCGGAAGGTGCCCAAGGCTTGGGCTGATCTCTTTCCTGCTGCGCGGTCAATTCGGCAACGTGTTGTAGCAACCATCCGCGATCGTCGATCGCTTCGGGACGCCCGTAGGCGTGAACGACGGCGAAATTCCACGTCGGGACGACTTTCCCATGCTGCGCCTTGGAGGGGTACCAGTTCGGCGTGATGTAGCCTTCGGGTCCCTGAAAGATCATCAGCGCTTCATCCGCAACGGCAAGCTCCTTCCAATGTGGATTGGCGCGTGCGAGATGGAACTCGATCGCCCCGTGAGAACCCTCATCTTTGAGAACCGTCGGCAAATGGCTGGCGTAAAGACCTGCCGCGCCATTCGAGATCAACGCCGCGAACGGCCGCGAACGCATCAAGGCGTGGATCCGCGGCACATCGTCAACACGAAACGCATCGGGCCGGTACATGGCGTCGCCATCACGTTGCGAAGGGCGCGCCATCTAAAGCGATCTTGTTTGCTCCCGCAAGCGTGGAGGTTAGCGGGTGTTTCACCGTCTATTTGGGAACCAGGCACTCCGAGGCGACGCCGAGCCGGCGGGCTAGCCGCGGGTCAAGCCGTTCGGCCTAAGCGGCATGCGCTTGCCACTCCTCCGCATAGCGTCGAAGCCGAACGGGATTTCGCCGTCCGGCTTCTCGCATGGATTCTTGCTTGGCTTCTTGCGCGGATCAGTTGACCCGATAGACGACCGGGCAATTGACGATGAATCCCACCGGCCTCAGTGGGCCGTCGTCCAGGCCTGTAAGGAATCCTTTTGTTTGGAAATCTCCGATGTGAATCGCATCGGTCAGGCGTGAACGATAGCCGCGCTCGATTGCGGCGGCGGTCCATTTCGTCGGGAACACTCGCCACAGCGGGCTGTAATCAAGATTGATCGTCGGAATGCCGCCGAGAACATTGAGCGGTCCGCGACCGTCGGACAGCGCGCTGTCCAGTCCCTGTCGTTGCGGATTGTCGCGACCGGTGGGGCCGTTGGCAAAGACGTAAATGCGCTCCGCCGATTCTCCCGGAGAGGCATCTTCCAGAGCAAATGGAACGTCCTTCAGGGCCGGCGCGTAAGTCGCACCCTCGAGAGTGGCGACGAGGGGATCGTTTGCTTCCGTTGACAGATAAAGGATCGGCTTGCTGAAGGTGAAGCCGAGCGTGAGGGCCAATGTCACCGTTCCGTCACGGGGGCAGATCGCGACCACCTTGTCTTCGGTCAACTTGTGGTCCGCGTTTCCTTCGCAGAACTCGTCGAGCTTGTCTTCGCTAACGTTGAAGGCCAGCATCGGAGCGTTGAAGATCACGTCCTTGGCGGCGTTCTTGATATGAACCAGAGGGGAATAGTCGGCGTCGCCGACCGATCCGGGCTGAAAAGCCTTCGGTGGGAAGAAATTTGGCGCAGCGCCCGGCACCACCTTGTGTTCGGGAGAAAAATCGACCTTCCCGCTTTCAAAGACAAAGGCCCCATCTCCGGCAATCGTCGCCTCGCGCGCCGCCCGGCCCGTCTGGCCATAGGCGAGCTTCGGCGAATAGACCAAGCCGTGAAGATTGGCGAGATTTTCATCAGTCGTGTCGGTGATCACGAACCAGACGGTCTCGCCGGACCGCAAGCGTCCCTTGCGCAGCGGCAGTTTCGCCGTGCCCTTCTCCAGGTCCACCTGTGCCTGCTTCATCAGAAGCACCGGCCCCAGGAACGAAGGATTGACTTCGGACGGCGACGGTTGCGATGTGACGACCGCGAGATCCGGCTTGAAAAACGTAGGTGCCGGCCGCACTTCGTCGAGAGGCTTGCCCTCGATGCCGCGGACGACAACTTCGGCATTGGTTGTGCTGGCAACGAGACAGCCAGCAAGCGCGGCAATGGACGCGGCGGTCACGACATGCCGCGGGCGGATGTTGATCATCTATCCCTCTTTATAAGTTCGTGGGGTTGCGCGTCTGCACAAGGCGGCCAAGCCCGGTACAGAAGGATGCGGAGCACTGCTTATTCGGGCTTACCGCAGAGTTGGTTACGGCCTCGGTGATTATTTCCGATCGCCATCTGGATGCGTTGCGTCTCCGAGATTACCTAATGACGGGAATCCGCGAGTCCGGGAAATGTCTCGAATTGTCCATTCTCGACCGGTCGAGCGCGCGAAAACGCCGTAAGGCAATCACCTTGGATCGTCCCGTGCCGAAGAGTCCGAGCAAGCCAGTAGCGGCGCGGGATTTGGACCGTGTGATAACGACGCTGGAAGTCGATTTTGTCAGGCTGGCCGAGTGTGTCGTCAGCCCGGGATGGCGATTGTGCCTGGGCGCATCAGACCTG
The DNA here is from genome assembly GCA_963818155.1 of uncultured Alphaproteobacteria bacterium. GTDB lineage: Bacteria > Pseudomonadota > Alphaproteobacteria > Rhizobiales > Xanthobacteraceae > BOG-931. Next base: position 317,143 of record CAWFRC010000006.1, on the reverse strand, counting down.
CCGGCTATTCACTACAACCTCACCGGAAGCGGGCGAATGCTCACTGAAAAGTGGCCGCCCATTCCGCTTTCACCCCACACACTCACTATTCTTCCGGCTCGGACTGCATTCAGGATTGAAGTCGATTGTGACAGTGGATCGACACTCGAGACTGTCGCGTCGAGCCAATTCCCTCCGTTCGAGCTGGGAAAAATCCGCAGACTTGCAGCCGGAAACGATCCGCGCGTGATTATGATCTGCGGCTATTTCAGTGCGTCATACGGCACATCGATCGATCTCTTCGCCAGGCTAGCTGTCCCCATTATGGAGAAGTTCGACGCGAACGATCAGCTCGATCAGAAACTCAAGTCTGCGTTGGCCGAATTGGTCGCGCAGGAAATCGGTTCCGGCGCGATGACAATGGCGCTGATGAAACAGGTACTGGTCACCATCCTCCGGCGCTCCCTGAAGTCGACGAGCCTTTGGGCCGAGCGCTTCGCCATGCTCAATGATCCGCAAATCGCCCGCGCACTTTCGGAGATGGTGGCTCGCCCGGAGGCGCCGCATTCCATAGAGACTTTGTCGTGCGCGTCCGCGCTCAGCCGGTCGGCTTTTATGCTGCGATTTACGAAAGCGCTTGGCGCCTCACCGATGGCAATCTTGCGCCAGATGCGGATGCGGCAAGCCAAGATCCTTCTGGCAATCGATGGCCTCTCAATTGATCAAATTGCAAAAGCCGTGGGGTATGCCAATCGTACCAGCTTCTTTCGCGCTTTCCGCAACGCCCATGGCGTTGATCCGTCCGAGTATCGGGCGAACGCGCAATCCATTTCTGATTAGCTGCGCCAATTGACGGCGCGGGCCGCGCTTACGCGCGACCGGCAAATTGTCTGCTTCACTGACGACGCCAGCTCTGCTCGCCGACGAGCCGTTCCGTGGCGGCGCCGAGTTGGCGCGCAAGCTGCGGGTCGAGCCGTTCGGCCAACGCGGCATGCGCCTGCCGCCACACCGGGATCGCGGCTTCCAGGCGGCGCGCGCCCTCCTCCGTCAGCCAGACCGCGCGGCGGCGCTGATCGTCCTCGGCGATGGCGATTTCCACGAGGCCCGCGGCTTCCAGGCCGCGCAAATTGCGCGACAGCGTCGACTGGTCGAGCCCGGTGCGTTCGGCGAGCGCGCCGAGCGTATCGTCGGGCGCCGCCGCGATCTGCGCCATCAGGCCGAACTGGGCGAGACGCAGGCCGCTGTCCTGGATGCGCTCTTCGAGAAAATTGGTAATGCGCCGGGCCGCGAGCCGGCTAGCCCACCCGGCACACGCCGCGACCGCCGCCTGCGCGTCGCGCACCAGCGTCTTTGCCGGGACTTTGCCTCCGAGGACTTGCGGCCGTTTGCCCATCGGATGTATGTATCTGCATCATTTGTATATGCAAGGAAATAATTCATGCCGCCTGCCGTAGCGTTGACGTATGGTATCGCCAAGCCGGAGGACGTCTCGGGCATGAGCGGTCGCGAAATGCTCCAAGCCATGGTCGAGGGCCGGATTCCGGCGCCGCCGATCGCGCAGACGCTGGGCTTTTGGCTGGTCGAAGTCGGCGACGGCGAATGCGTGTTCGAAGGCGACAGCGGATCGCATTTGCTCAATCCGCTCGGCGGCGTGCATGGCGGTTGGGCGCTGACCCTGATCGACAGCGCCACCGGATGCGCGGCGCACTCGCTGCTGCCGGCAGGCGTCGGCTATGCCTCGATCGAGACCAAGGCGAATTTCACCCGCCCGATCAAACACGACACCGGCCGCGTGCGCGCCGAAGGCCGGGTTATCGGCCGCGGCCGCCAGATCATGTCGGCGGAAGCGCGCATCGTCGATTCCAGCGGCCGCATTCTGTCGCATGGCACCTCGACACTGATGGTGTTCAATGGTGCCGGCTCGCGAGCAAGCCAATGAACGCAAAACGGCCAGCACACGCAAAGAGCCCGCCCGGCTTCCGGATCAAACGCATTTACGAGCTGGCCGCCGCGGACGACGGCTATCGCGTGCTGGTCGACCGGCTTTGGCCGCGCGGCATCAGCAAGGAGAAGGCGCACATCGACGTGTGGCTCAAGGAGATCGCGCCGAGCGACACGCTGCGCCACCGCTTTCACGACCACGCGGAGTCATGGAGCGAGTTCGTCGAAGCCTATCGGCACGAGCTCAAGCAGGAGGCCGCCCAAACCGCGGCCGCCGATCTGCGCGAACGCGCCAAACATGAGCCGGTCACGCTCCTCTACGCCGCGCGCGACGAGACCCACAACAACGCGGTCGCGCTGAAAGACTGGCTCGAAGGTTCGCGCTAGGGCGTGGCCTCATTAGCGCGTCGCCAAATTTGGATTGATGCGAGCTTGATGAAAGCGAGGTAGTTGGCAGCGAGCTTGTCGTATCGCGTCGCGACACGCCGACATTGCCTGATCTTGTTGAAGAACCGTTCGACGAGAGTTCGCGCACCATACAGATAAGGGCTGAAGCAGGCGGCCCCAAAGGCGACGTTGGCGCTCCGATTGTCAGCAAAGCAGGACTATGGCACGGCCGGACCATCCAGCTAACGGCGTGACCATATCCTTCCAACATTCGTCCTCGGAAATCGTCTAGCGGTCTCCAGTTCGTGCGCGTCCGACGTGCGGGTGCAGCGGAGCGGGACGCGTTGAACCTCCGCGCTCCGCGTTACGCCTTACTTCGGCATCGGCCCTTCAATCGCAAAGCTGCGGAAGGTGGCGTATTTGTCGCCGACTTTGCGCATGTCTTTTTGGTTCGACGAGTCCGACCACGCTTTCAGCTTGTCCATGGACTCGAATTGCAGAATGACGACGCGATTGCCGGGTGCTGCGCCCTCGATCGCAACGGGACTGCCGCCCGCAATGTACTTGCCGCCGCCCTCGGCGATTGACTTCTGCGCCAGCGGCAGGAACTCCGACCGGTATTTGTCCATATCGGTGATGTTGTTTTCGCCGATGAAATAAGCGGGCGGCTTCATCTGGGCGTGTATGCCTTGGACCGCCAAAGCACCAAGCGCGAACGCGCCGACGGCTGTCAGCATCAACTTGTATTTCATGGTTTCCTCCCGTGCGTGAAAGGGTCACGCGGCCCACTCCCCGCTTAAGGGAATTGGTTCCTGCTCCAACAATATACCCTTGGTCGTAAGATACCACACCAAGGTTGCAAATTTCACCTTGCACAAGTGCTGTAACCATGAACCCGTTGGAAAAGCGGCCGCGTGGTGAACACCTGGAATGAACTGACTGGTTTGTTGTTTAAGGGAAGAGGGAAAGCACCACGTGCTGAGCCGAGGTTCGTTAAAAATACTGACTGGAGGCTCTACGGGGCCGTGTGTCTGCTTATAGCCCATCGCGACCAATTCCTCATTTGGACCTGACGTCAGCTTTTGGGACCTGGGCATCGATCAACAACGTTGCCATCTCGATGAGTTCGCGCCTTAACCCCGCGGCGCCAAGCGTTACGGCGTGGCCGTAGGCGCCGTCAATCAAAAGCGCGAGCTGATCGCCGAGCCGCCGGGGATTGCGAGCGTTGAGAGCGCGAGCAAGAATACGCAAGCGCCTGCGCACTTCCATTTTGTTGGTGCATGCAATTGCGGTACCGGGGTGCTTCCGATCCGGAAATTCAGTGGCAAGATTGATGAAGGGGCAGCCGCGAAATTGCGGATTTGCGATCTGTTCGGCGATGCCCTCAAACAGTGCTTCGATCTGCTGGCGCGGCGAGCCAGCATGGCCTGTAGTGCTCTCATCCCACCACTCCCAGAACCGCCAATTCTGCTCCTCGGCAAACGCCGCAATCACTTCCTCCTTGGAAGCAAAAGTCCGATAAAGCGAAGACTTCGATAGTCCGGAGCGCGCGACCAGCGTGTCGATCCCAATGGCGCGAATACCCTCCTGATAAAAGAGCTCAATTGCGGTTTCGATCAGACGCTCGCGTGCGGAAGGCTCACCTCGTCGTGGCGCGCCCCGTCGTGATTTTGTCGTGCGCATTCTTAGCCTCATCTCCACGATTTAGACTCCGATTGACAAAGGAACATATCCGTACCTATAACGAGACTGCTATGTTTCTTTAGCGTGGGCGAAGCGTGCCCAGCCGAGCCTCGCAGCCGCGGATAGGAGGGTCCGACTATGACGACATCAAATCCGACCGAGGATAACAAGGCGTTGGTCCTTGCGGGGATCAAGGGCGTTTTTGTCGATCGGGATCCGACCGTTCTCGACCGCCTGTTTAGCGACGATTATCGGCAACATAATCCGCAGATCCCTAACGGCACCGCGGCGATCAAGGCGCTATTGGGAAACCTACCCGCTGACTTCAAATACCAGCCCGGTGTTGCCGTGGCCGACGGCGACTATGTCATGGTTCATGGCTACTACGTCGGATGGGGACCGAAGCCCATGGTTGGGGTCGATATTTTTCGCGTGGCCAATGGCAAGATCGCGGAACATTGGGATGTTCTGCAGGAAGAAGTCCCGGCCTCGCAAAGCGCCAACGGGAACAGTATGTTCACTGGCGTGCAGTCGTGAGACATTCCTTATTTCGATAGCCGGTCTTATTTGGTCAGTTAGCTCCTCAACGTCGGCTATAGGCCCAATGCGGACATGCTACCCGCATCCTGCAATGTCCGCTGCAGGCGGTGAAGCGGACGTCGAAGCGACGCGCCTGAACGTCAGCTAATGACTCAGAGCGGACATCAGACGTTGTTTCTCTCATCTGCGTGGTTTAACCCTCGTCCGACTGATCTGCATAGGGCTTATTACGCTGCGCCATGGCCTGATGCACAACGCGACCGGCGCTCCGACGTCGCATGATTTTTCCGCAGAGCACCAGACTGCGAATCTTTTAGAGAGTTGTGTGGTAAGAGAGATCCTATCGTTCGACGAAACTTCGACTTCAGTCGCTAGCGACCTTATCAATGGGCAAAGCATTGGACTACCGAAACGTTTTCGATTTGGCGGGATCGGTCGCGGTCATTAGCGGCGGCTCTCGCGGGATCGGTTATGAGTCGGCCGCCGCGCTCGGGTCGTGCGGGGCAAAGGTCGTCTTGGCGAGTCGGGACCAGAACGCCCTGAATGCGGCCGTCAAACGTTTGGTAGAAACTGGAATCGACGCAGCGTGCGCTGTCGTGGACGTGACTGATGCGATCGCTGTCACCAAGGCTGCTGATGCGATCGCGACGGAACACGGCAAGGTGGATATTCTCGTTAACAGCGCAGGCATCGCTCGACTCAATTCAGCCGTCGAGACACCCGATAGCGAATGGCGCGCCGTCATGGACGTTAACGTCAACGGCCTATTCTGGTGCTGTCGGGCATTCGGCCGCCACATGATCGCCCAACGAGCCGGCAGCATCATCAATCTCGGTTCGATGTCCGGATTGATCGTCAACCGTCCGCAGACCGCGGCATCTTACATGGCGAGCAAGGGCGCCGTGCATATGCTGACAAAGGCCTTGGCAACCGAATGGGCAAAAAGCGGAGTGCGCGTAAACGCACTTGCACCGGGTTATGTTGCAACGGATATGACTCTGAAAAGTCGCGAACGGCCCGAACTGTTCAACGCTTGGCTCGACATGACCCCGATGGGGCGTCTCGGCGAACCGTCGGAGATTGCCTCCGCGGTCGTGTACTTGGCTTCTCCGGCTTCGAGCTTCACTACTGGCGCCATTCTGTCGATCGACGGGGGCTACACCGCCTGGTGACATTCGACCCAGGGCGTCTACCCATAAATCCGGCGTATCCAATGTCAGCTGTTGGCCCAATGCGTCATTTCGCTGCGACGCGGAATTTGATCGCTAAGGAGGCTTAGCGGACTCTTGCGAGCCGACCGCCCGGCAAGATTTATGGGTTCGCGGGCTAGATCGTGTTGTGTTTCGGCAGTAACACGCCTGCGTCATGGCCGGACTTGTTGCGGCCATCTAAGTCTTTGTTCACCGCGCTCCAACAGTGAATGCCCCGCAGCAAGCCGTCATGACCATTTGCCGCAGCGCAGCCGAACTTTTCAAACCAGATTTACCACCGACATCATCGGAATGGCAGGACAGCTAAACGCGGCTTGTTCTCCGATACCGTTGTCTGCCGGCCATCTTTTAGATGGACGGCTCCGGGAGAAAAATCATGAACAAATTTGGAGCAAGCGTTCACGACGACTCGACCAAGGACAAGGCCCGCGCGTGCGGTCTGGCGCGACGCGATTTTCTACAGCAGGCAGCGGCCGTCGCCGGCGCCGCACTGTGTTCACTGCCACTGGTATCGTCGGCGCAGGCTGGCGAGCGCGCGCTCCAAAAGGTTCTTGATGACTCGGTGGCGGCCGCGAGGGTTCCCTTCGCCATCGGCATGACCGGCAGGGCCTCGGGCGTAACCTTCGCTGGCGCTTCGGGCGATGCGGCTCCCGGCATGAAGGCCGCGCCCGACACAGTGCTAAGGGTCTTCTCCATGACCAAAGGCATAGGCTCCACGGCAGCGATGATCCTCATCGAGCAAGGCAAGATGAGCTTCGACACGCCGGTGCAGGATGTGCTGCCTGAGTTCGCGGAGCTTCGTGTCCTCGAGGGCTGGGACGGCGATAATCCCAAGATGCGTGCGCCTCATGTGAAGGCCACCGCGAGGCATCTCGCAACCCATACCTCGGGCCTTGAGTATGAGTTCTACCGGGGCGAGGTCGCCGAATATCTGGCCAAGACGAAGCATCCGTCGATCCTCGCTGGCACCAAGGCCGCGATGTTCTATCCGATGATGACGGACCCCGGAACCCGCTGGGGTTACGGGCCCTCAGTGGACTGGTTGGGCCTGATGGTGCAGAAGATCAGCGGCCAGCGTATCGACGCCTTTCTCAAGCAGAATCTGTTCGAGCCTCTGGGCATGAACGATACCGACGTCGAGGTCCGGCCGCACATGCAGGCGCGGCTGGCCGGCGTGAAGGCACGGGATGCAGACGGTAAGTTTGCCGACTTCGCGCTGGCGCCGCCCTCCAATCCCGAGGTCTACGGTATGGGCCATGCGCTGTACTCAACGACGCAGGACTACATGCGCTTCCTGCGTATGTTCCTCAACAAGGGCACGCTCGACGGCAACCGGGTGCTCAAGGCGAGCGGCGTTGCCCTCATGCTTGAGAACCATATGGGTCCGCTGAAGTTCGAGAAAATGGTCACCGCGGCGCCAGCGATCACCGCAGACGTCAATCCTTTCGCGGGGACGACAAAGACGCACAGCTTCGGCTTCCTGCGCAACGAGGCCGACATCCCGGGCCGTCGCAGGGCTGGCTCACAAAGCTGGGGCGGCGTGCTGAACACGCATTTCTGGTTCGATCCCACCGCGGACCTGGCCGGCCTCATCATGACCCAGACCCTTCCCTTCGTGGAGCCGCCCTTCATGGCCGCCTACGATGCGTTTGAAAAGGCCGCATACGCCAACGTCTAAGCCGTTTCAGGGACGGGCGGGTGGCGAAGCGACGCCGTTCTTCGAACGGCAATGCGCGGGCATGACGATTTCGTCGCGGCATACCAGACACTAGACTGGCGCGTGTAGTCATGAACGCGGGCGCCCCGATGTCCGCTTCCGGGGATTATCAGACATCGCAAGCCGAGCTGAAATGATAGAAAATGACCCAAGTCGGAAATCGAGATTTCCAAGGAAGCTGACGCAGTCAGGGACGCTGCATAGCTTCACACGTTGCTTCTCTTACGCTAGTGTTAAGAGAGCTCCGGCGACCCGCTGGCGGGTCCCGACGATGCCCAAATAAAAGCAAGAAGCTTAGGAGCCGTGCACTCCGCGTCGGCGCAGGTACGCGCATGACCCGCAGAGAGGGAGGACGAGTGCTATGAGATTCGCAGGTGGATTAGCATTTGTCGCAGCAGCGCTGATTAGCACCGCGGCGCAGGCCCAATACACGAACGGCGTTGTGAAAATTGGCGTGCTCACAGATATGTCGAGCGTCTACTCCGACATCGCTGGTCCGGGTTCGGTTGCCGCCGCCAAGTTGGCGGTTGAAGACTTCGATCCGGCCGCCCACGGCATGAAGGTGGAAATCTTGAGCGCCGATCACCAGAACAAACCCGACATCGGCGCTAACATCGCGCGCAAATGGTTTGATGTCGACGGTGTTGATATGATCACGGACGTGCCAAATTCGGGAGTAGCCCTAGCGGTCAACGAGGTCACAAGGGAAAAAAACAAAGTGTTCCTGGTCGCCACCGCGGGCACCTCCGATCTTACCGGAGCGAAATGCTCGCCGAACACGATCCATTGGACTTACGACACTTGGATGCTCGGCAACGCCATCGGCAAGGCAGTCGTACAAACCGGCGGCGACACGTGGTTCTTCCTTACCGCCGACTACACCTTCGGTCAGGCGCTTGAACGCGATACCACCAAAGTCGTCGTGTCCAACGGCGGCAAGGTGCTTGGTAGCGTTCGCCATCCGCTCAACACCTCCGACTTCTCGTCCTTCCTGCTGCAAGCACAATCGTCGAAAGCGAAGATCATCGGCCTCGCCAATGCAGGCGGCGACACCGTGAATGCAATCAAACAAGGCGCCGAATTCGGCATTACGGCCGGCGGCCAACACTTTGCCGGCTTGCTCGTCTACATCACCGACATAAACGCGCTCGGTCTTTCGACGGCGCAGGGCCTGATTCTATCGGAGACCTGGTATTGGGACATGACCGAGTCCAACCGCGCCTTCACCAAACGCTGGCGGGTTGAGCGGCCTGGCAAGTTTCCCAACATGAGCCACGCGGGCGTTTACTCGGCGGTTACACACTACCTGAAGACGGTCAATGCGCTCCAAAGCGACGCCGATGGTAAGGCCGTGCTCGCCAAAATGAAGGAAATGCCAACCGATGATCCGCTATTCGGCAAAGGCTATATCCGAAATGACGGTCGTAAGATCCACGCCGCTTATGTGTTCGAGGTAAAGAAGCCGGAAGAGGCCAAATATCCAGGCGACTATTACAAGCTGCGCGCCACGATACCGGCGGACGAGGCTTTCCGCCCGATGAAGGAGGGAAATTGTCCGGCGGTCAAAGAGTGATACGGGTCATAATGCCCGCTGACTACGCCGTCGTCGCTTGCTCTAAGGTCTAAGAAACCGCCTTTCCGATCGCAGGCCAAGGGCCCTATCGATCCGTATTACCCTATAGCTGCTGACGTCTCTTATTGGCACTTCGCGACCAATTTCTCATTAGCATCTGACGTCAGCTTTCGGGGCGAAGCGGAAGTGGGTCGCGCGGCAGAGTCTGCTGCCTAGGACGAAAATGACCCGAAGCAGAAGTGTCCCCACTTCTCTATCCGCGGACGAATCGCAACAACAACCGAATGACTTCTTTTGGCTGCTCCTGCTGTACCCAGTGTCCCGCACCATCCACCAGATAGGTGCCGCGCCATTGGGTGCAGGCGCTGGTTTCCATTCTCTCAAGCGCGCCGGGCGCCTGATAGACGCCCCAATCGCTCTTGCCCGAAATGAAACAGGCCGGCACATCGATCGTGCGGCCAGAAAGCGTTTCAAGCTCGGCAGCGTATTTGCCGCCGCCAAAAGCGCATCGATACCACTGTAGACCGCCCTGAAATCCAGTCCGGGCAAATTCGCCCGCGTACACCGTCAGATCTGCGTCAGTGAGCCATCTGCACGTGGCAATCTCCTGCGCAGATGGCATTTGCTCGGCTGCTGTTTCCGCCATCCCCTTGCCCAGGTCCATAATGTAATAGGTCGGCATTTTCGCCAGTTCAGCTGCAGTGAACGCCGACAGCTTGAATGGCCGGTTCTGTTTCCAGTCAGCGCTCTTAAAATGAAAATAGGCACGCAAGAAATCATGGATGCCTTGCGGGGCTTTCCACATGTTATCGTTGGCCTCGCGTGTTTGATAATATTGTTGGTAATGCTTCCTGGGGCGGTCGAGCTTTGCAAGATCCTGGAAAACCTGGTCGCGTGATGGAGTAGGTGCTTCAGGTTGCGCAGCCTCCTCAGCGGTATTGAACGGCAGCGGTGGGGGACCCGCGAACGGAGCACTCATCAGCACTGCTGAACGGAACACATCGGGCCGGATCACTGCGCAATACGCCGTGACTATGGAGCCGAAATCATGCCCGATCACAGCCGCCACGGAGCGGTAGCCGAGCGCCGAGACCAAGCCCAACGCATCCCTGACAAGGTTCGGGAGGCGAAACGAGTCGAGGTCGCCATCGTACGCATCATCCCACCCGTCAGTGCGCCCGTAGCCACGTTGATCGGGAGCGACCACGTGATATCCCCCGGCTGCAAGCGGAAGTATGATTTTACGCCAGCTGTACGCGAGTTCCGGAAATCCATGGAGAAGCAGGATGCAGGGGCGATCCTTTGTCTCAAACCCGGCCTCCAGAATATGCATCGCGAGGCCGTTGATGTTGTTGACAATGCGAGAACGGATGCCGGGCAGCAGCGGTAGGGACGAAAGGGCGGAGACTTCCATTTGGCAATTCTCGGAGATGAAGACGATGTTGCGCGATTTCCGCTTTTGGGCGGTGAAGCGAACGTAGCTTGGCGATTACCCAATGTCGTCTAATGACCCAATTGAGACATCAGCGAAATTGTCATGCTCCAGCCGATATGACCAGGTGATAGTCCAGATCACGGATCGGATCCGACCATTGAAGTATAGGGAGGCGTCGATGAAACTTGCTACAAACTTGCGGCTCTCCATTTTCGCGATCGGCGTTACCGCGACGCTCACCCCGGCGATGGTATCCGCGCAGCAGATCGAAGGTCAGGTTCTTGGCGCTGGAGCGCCAATTGCGAATGCGAGGATCACCCTTTTTGCCGCGACCGCCGACACACCCGCCCAGCTCTCCCAAACTCAAAGCGGTCCCGACGGCCACTTCACGCTGCCTTCGACCCGGGTGCCAGGCGGGGAGATTATTCTCTATCTCATCGCTGCCGGTGGTGAACCCGCCGCAAATAGGGGCGGCGGAAATAACCCGAACATCGCGCTCTTAGCCGTGCTGGGGCCAAACCCGGCGGCGAAGGTGATCATCAACGAGATGACGACCATCGCCTCAGTGTGGACCCACGCGCAATTTCTTGACGGCACTGCGATTAAAGGCAACGCGCTCGGCCTCAAGATCGCCGCCGGCAATGTGCCCAACTTCGTTGATGTGCAAACCGGCGGCTGGGGCGCTGCTATACAAGACCCGCTCAACAGCGAACAGACCCCCACAATGGCGAACTTCGCCACCCTGGCGGACGTGATCTCTGGCTGCGTCGCGCGAGTGACGGCAAATGCTTGCGACAAACTCTTTGCAGCTTCGACACCTCCCAAAGGTCCAGCGCCGACCGACACGCTCTCGGCGGCCCAATCCATTGCTCGGTATCCGTGGTATCGGCCCGAGAGGCTGTTTCTATTGGTGGATGAGTTCTACCCCCTCCCGGCCGGCAAGACGATCCGCTCAGTTCCGTTCATGCCATATCTCAAGTTCTCTCCAAGTGCGTGGGTCTTGCCATTGAAGTTCGACGGCGGCGGCTATCGCGCTGGCGGCAAGGCAATGTTCGACAGCGAAGGCAGCCTGTGGGTGGGAGACAACTTCACAATCGGCTGGCAGGGGCAGGATAATCTTTGGCAGGGCAACGCGACCAAGTTCGCTCCGAATGGTAAGCCGCTTTCGCCCATCACCACTGGCTTCGCGGGAGGTGGGATGCAGGGAGGCACATTCGGCGCCGCCGTTGATGCCAAGGACAATGCTTGGCTCACCAGTTACGGCGGCAAGTCCATCGCGGTGTTTGACAAGAATGGCAAACCGCTGACGCCGCCGGAGGGCATAGCGTTTGACGGCCGGCTCGGACTGATGCAGGGCGTGATCGTTACGCCCAGCGGCGATGTTTGGGTGCTCGGACTGTCGAAGGGCCAACTCGTCCATTTTCCCAATGGCGATCTGAGCACGGGGCGGATCATTTGCGAGGGGCGAGATGTTGAACCTTGCAAGTCCTTCCTCGGGCCATTTCACCTTGGCATCGATCAGCAGAACCGCATTTGGGTGACGAATGCGTTGGGGGCGCATGTCACCCGCTTCCCTGCCTCTGATCCGACCAAGGCGGAGAAGTTCAGCTCCGGTTGGAGTGGCAGCGGACTTGGCATCGACAGCCAGGGCAATGTTTGGGTGACAAACCGACTAGGTAACTCGATGCGAGGCGGGTTGCTCGTGGCAGAGATGCTCGTAAGAGAAGAGCGCGGTGGCAATCCGGATGAAGTTTTAACACGAGCAATGGCGAAACAACGCGGGGGTGACGGCAGCATCACCTTATTGAGGCCCGACGGCAGTGAATATCCCGGCTCCCCTTTCAAGGGCGGTGGTCTACCCGGTCCTTGGGCTGCGACCATCGACGGCAACGACAATGTCTGGGTTTCCAACTTCGCAATGCCGAACAGTCCGATCACCCAGCTATGCGGCGTGAGAACGGAGAACTGTCCACCCGGCTTCAAGACCGGCGACCAAATCTCGCCACCCGGCGGCTATGTCGGCGGTGGTCTGCAGATGCAGACCGATCTCGCCGTGGGACCGGCGGGCGATGTTTGGGTCATGAACAACTGGCAGGATATCGATAGTTGCTTTGGCGTGCCCGACGAAGTGCTTTCAACCCGATGCGGGGGCCAGGGCGTCACTATTTTCTACGGAATGGCGAAGCCGGTACGCGCTCCGCAAATCGGGCCGTCACGCGGGTACGACTGATGTCTGCGATTGGCCCGAAGGGGGCATGAGGACGATGCTGGGCGATTTCCGCTTTTGGGAGTGAAGCGGACTTGGCTCGGCGACCGTCCAATGTCGCCTAGTGACCCACAACGGAAGTACAACTGGAATTGCCCAGTTCCGAAGTGCATGGTTTCCGACTTAATTTCCCAGTGTCAGCAACTGCCAGGCGCGTTGAAGTCTGCTTGAGCGCGAACGGAGTCGGTTACGCCGCATAGGCGTCGATTGCATGGTAAAGCTGGCGGAGCGCAGGAGCCTGGATACCGCTTTTTTCCAACAAGGCGCGACAATCGTTCGCCAGTTCGCGCATTTCCCGTGAAGCGGCACGAGCATGGCGGCCAAAAACGTAGTCAGCCATTTTGGAGGCGAAGAAGCGGCGCCAATAGTAAATGGCGAATGCTGGCGGCAGCCATGTAAAAAGCGCCCTTAACGCGAATGGTTCAACGTTCAGCCCAAGCGCTCGCACCGCAGCGTACCCTTCCCGCACCCCTTTCGCCATTAGCGCCACGGTTGCTTTGTCCTCGGACAGTCGATGACAGTCGCCTCCAGCTATGTAGATCGCGCCACTGACGGCAGTCACAAAGAAGGCGTGCGCCTTTAGCCACGCATCCATGTCGCGAGATGTCGTCGTCGGAAATCCGCACTGCCGAAATGTTTCCACCAGTCTGCGCAGGCGCGGGGTTCGTTTTCCGTCTAACTCGCCTAACGTTGTTGGCTGTTGGGCGATCATTGCATAGCGCACGAGGTGGCCATCTCGGGTGCCGCCCGCTCCGGGAAAACCGAACAGGACCCGATCGCGACCGAGGGCTTGAGCAAGGTCGTTTGAGCCGATGGGATTGTTCAGCATAAAAATCAATGTGGGGATGCGATAATTTGCGGTCAGCTCGGGCACGACGTTGGCTACCTGGTCGCGTCTCACGGCGATTAGCGCGAAATCGTACGGATCGTCGGGACCAAGCCGTTCGGTCGTATCGACTTGCGTCGTCGATTGCCCGTGACCAACGATGTCTTCAAGCGCCAAACCATAACGGCGAATATCCGTAAGCCGCTGGTCACGCGCAACGACGGTGACGCGATTACCACTGTCTTGAAGTTTGGCGGCGTAGAGCGTTCCGATCACGCCCGCGCCGTATACTAGTATCTTCACCGACGCCTCCGGGCATGCGAGGGCCTCCCCATTCTGCGCCTGCTCTGGCGCCATGTCTCGTCCTGGCCCGTCGCGACATGAAATCCTGAGACTGAGGTCGGTCGCTTTCAGATGCGTAGCGGACATGCCTGGTCTTGCGGTCTGGCTGGACCCGGTCGCTTTTGACCCATAGGAGACATCACACCCTTCTTTACTCGCGTCGTTTCGGCACCGCTCCGTTTGCCTACGACGTCTCGGCCAAGATGGGGCGTATTAGGATTAGCCTATCGTTCAGCTTGCGCTTGATTTCATTGGCTTGGTCAGAAACCGCTCGCTCGGCGCAATCAAAGGCGGCTCGTCTATTACAGACAGGGAAGCCTGTTGACCCTCCAGCACCAGTCGCAAGTTTGCAATCGCCTTGGTGATGTTTTCTTTGAATTTCGCTCCTGCCTGATCGACGAAGGCCTGGTCCTTCGGCTTGGGCTTGGCGACTCGCATTTCGATGTGCGTTGCGCCATTTGCCCGATCTTGAAAGCCATGAGTCATCATGATCTTTGGCGCGCCTGGGATCGGAAGAAGGGTGCTCACGGTAAAATAGTCGAAGGGACGCCAATCTAGCACCTCTTCGACGATGACATCCTTTCCGTGCATGCAATGGTTCTCAGTGCCAATTCCCCTGCGTTTCCTGCTTGAGGTCTCGATGACCGCGTCAGCGGGCCACCATTTCTGCCGCTGCCCGGGTACGGTGAAATATTCCCACACCGTCTGTCGAGGTGCGGCGATATCAAAATCCCAGGTCAGGTAAGCGTTTTCCCGCGTTACTTCGACGTGCGTGCGCTCGTTCTCCTTCTTCCACGCTTCTTCGAGGTCCCGCAGCCAGAGCTCAACGTCGCCAATGATGTCGATAGTTTCGCCATGCTCGACAAGACCCTGCGCCACTGGATCCACGTCCAAAGTCTGGATGCAGGCGTCGCTGTAAAGTGCATAGGCACGGCCGCCAACCTTCTCACTTACCGTGTTCTTGAGGAGCCTATGGACGAGGATTACGTCGCGTCCGGCCAGTTCTTCACGCCCGCCCATCTTCTGCTTCACCATCTCGCCATGATGGACGACGAACTTAAAATCAAGATCGCTCATCGCAACGCAGGCTTTGCACTCGCAGGTGGATGCTTGCTTGACGTCGCGCAGCCGGCGACGGAACTTGAAATAGGCCGACTCGATGCTGTCCTGTAAAAGTGAGCCGTCGATCTTCTCGGCCAGGGCGTACACGAAGGCGGCATCGCCCTCAAACTTGGCAAGTCGGAAGGGCGGTCGAAGGCCCTTGACTACCGTATCCATGAGATCGGCGATGATGTCCTGCGCATGGTCGAGTTCGACCCCCGCGAGGAAGCTCGTATAGCCGGAGATATCGGCGATAGCGAAATAGGCCAATTCAGGTTTCGGAAGCATCGCAATTCTCCCCAAAACAAACAGAACTTGGCAGCGTTCTTAAAAGAATTATGCCACGTCATGCCGCGAGAAGCGTGAGGAATCGTGGGCTGGCACTTCCGAAATTGGCCCATCGCGATCAAGACTCCGTAAGAACCTGACGTCAGCTTTCTGGGCGAAGCGGAAGTGGGCGGCCGGCAGAGTTCGCCACCTCGGTCGAAAATGACCCGACTCGGACATTGCTGTGCGAGCCGAAAACAGAAGCAAAAGCGATGCGGAGCGGCAGGGCTGCAAGATCAACATGCGCAGATGCGGAGAGGAAAAGATGGACGATCCGATTTCGCCGACGCGGCGGACTTTGCTCAAGGCGGGCGCCGCGACGCTCGCGACCCCGGTCGCCGCCCCGATCGCGCACAGATCGTCTCAAGGCTTCACCGGCTTTCTATCGCGATCATGACGCTGCGCGCCGCGGCATGCCGCTTGATGATCAGCGGCCGATAGCCGGGATCGTTGTACCAATCCTTGATGGCCTGCTTGTTCGGAAATTCGACAACGACGACGCGGCTCGGCCGCGGGCCTTCGAGCGTCTCATGGGTGCCGGCCTTGGTGAGATAACGTCCGCCGTGCTTTTCGATAAACGGCATTGTCTGTTTGAGGTAGTCGGCGAAAGCCGAACTCATCGTCGATCTCGTGCTGGCCGATGTAAAACGCGGTCATTTATGCCTCTCCGGATGCACGGCTTGCTTTCGGGGGTAAAGCAGACATGAGATTTTGCGCCGCAATGGTCCGCTCCTGGCCCGTTGCGACCATTCGCGGCGCTGCAATTCTTTGGTCGTTATTGGCGGCATTTTGGACACCGGGATGCGCCGGAGCCGGAAGGCTCCGCCGCGAATGACCCCAAGCAGACCAAGTTGCAATGCAGTCTTTATTGATGCGGCGTGGCAACGGCTCAAATCCTCGTCAACGGCGACAACCGATCTTGGCCCCAAGCGGACATGAGGACGGTGCTGAGCGATTTCCGCTTTCGAGGGTGAAGCGGACATGGCTTGCCGACTAACCAACGTCACCCAATGACCCAAAACAGTCATCTGGGATGATCAATGAGCCTAGAAGCGCCTTGTTGTGTTGAGATTGTCCACCGCCAACCCGGAATGCAGTTAGCTACGGCCTGGCGCACAGCATGAACTTTACGAGTGCTCACCAAGCTCTCTGCGCCCCCGAAGTCGAGGTGTGCCCCCCATTTTCCCTCAGTGATTGACGAACGATGCCATGCACTGTCGGCGCTGCGCGGTCTCGCTCGTTCTCTGGGTGGGCGCTGCCGCGGGGTTTCAGAGCTTCGCCGGCAGCGCCGGTCAGCAACAAGGAGGAAGCTATGACTCACGGAAGCTTCGTCTGGAATGAGCTCTATACCCGTGATGTCGAGGCCGCGAAGGCGTTCTATGCCGCGACCGTCGGCTGGACGTTCGAGGGCATGCCGATGCCGCACCAGAACCGCACCTACTGGATCGCCAAGGCGGGGCGCAAGCCGGTCGCCGGCATCCTCGACATGCGCGGAATCGTTCCCGATACCGATCCGCCGCACTGGCTGAGTTATCTCGAAGTCGACGACGTCGATCGATGCGTTGCCGAGATCGAGAGCCATGGCGGTAAGATCGTCAGGCCTCCATTCGACGTCCCCGAATTCGGGCGCATTGCCATCGGGGCCGACGCTACCGGAGCATTCATGGCTTGGGTGACCTCGAAACGTTGACCGGGGCCGCCGCGCCCCCGGTACGGCCGCACCCGCCACTGGCGTTGCCCGCAAAATGAAAGCTGGAGTGCTGGTGCGATATCAGGTTGTGGCACCAGGCTGACCTCGCGCGATGTCTGCTGTTAGTCCGTTCTTGGGGCCTAAGCTGACGTGCAGCTGATTTCGGCCGACTTTTGGTTTTATGCGAGCGCATTCCTCGAAACAAAGTGGCTATGCAGCTGCATACCGCGCCGCGCGGTTTGGAATTTCGGGACATTCATTCGCCTGCCGGCGATGTAATCGCAGCCAGAAGCCTTAGCCGAAATCGACTGGGTGCGCGCGCATAGAACCGCTTCCGGCGTGCCGTCGGCAAAACTGGACGCGAACAATTGGTTTTGGCGCTTCACTTCCTCAACAAATGGCATCCGGGAAGATCGATCTGATTGGCGTTTGAGCGGCCGGACGCGCGAGCGGGCCGCGGGCCCGGCCGTCTCGCGCGGCTCAAGCCGCTGCTTTCATCGCGTTCTTCAAGCCAAGCACGTCGATACGCTCGATCACCGGGGGTGCAGCGAGCAGCTCCGGCGCTTGCGACATCAGCGCCTGTGCGATCGGGCCGGCGAGGTGGGCCTGCCGGCCGCTTTCATCATGGAACGCGTCGAATACGCCGAAGGTAGTCGGCGAAAGCTTGAGCGCGAACCAAATCGGCGTTGTTGCCTCCTGGTTGGCGAGAGCGAGTCCGGTCTCCAGGAACTTGGCAACCGCCGCTTCTTTGCCGGGCTTGGCTTCGAGCCGGGCAAATAACGCGAGCTTGATCATGGCATCTCCGGGGTTAGGCCGCTGGCGTGAGCGCGGCCGACCCAGGAGGGATACGCGTCGACCGCCCCCCGCGCCATAGCAAGAAATGACATCTTTGATATCATTTTTGCCATGAGCGACGTCCGATCTCTTTCACCGATTGTGTCGAGACCCTTAGTGGTAGGTGCTCTCGATGTCGAATACGCGCTTCTGGTTATCATCATCAGAACTCTGCCATCGGCACGAAACAGTTGATGATCAGCAGTCCTTCAAAGTCCATGAACCACGCAATCCCGCTGCCAGTCGGATTGCCAAAGTGCCTGACCACAGCAATGTCGGGAACTAGAAACCACCGATCATGGAAGTGAATCCAATAGTGGTTGTCCGGGCGCATTTCGTAGTCGACCGGATAGCCATCGCCATCATCGCAGCATTTGTTACCAGCCCGGTTGGTAACGCTCTTGAACCACGCACGCTGCTCATCGGTGAGGCTGTAGCCGTCCCACTGGCCATGATCCTTTGCCGGCGCAGGCGATGAAAGAATAAAGCCCAACGCAAGCACGCATTGGACCATTGAGAGGCCCGCACGGAAATATTGGCTTTTCGTTTGCGCCGGCAGAGCAAGCTTGATCATGAGCATCTCCGGTGTTCGCGCTCGCCCAAGATGGCCGATCCCAAGTTGGATACGCGCCGGATGTCTCGCTCGCCATTGCAAGGAATGACATCTTTGATATCATTTTTGCCATGAAAATTGATGTCCTGGCACTTAATGGTGTCTTCGACACCGGGCTTGCTGCGGTGCTCGACGCCTTTGCCACCGCCAATGATCTGGCGCAGGCGCAAGGTTTGCGATCGCTGCGCTTCGATGTGAGTGTGGTCAGTGTGCGGCGACGGGTGCGCACCTCGCAGGGGTTGCGTGTGCCGGTCAGGTCCGTCGAGCGCCGCGCCGCGCCCGATTGGGGGATCGTCACGGCGATTGGCCAAAGAACGCCGCAAGCATTGCGGCAAGCCCTCAACACACCCGAAGCACGCGACGCAGTGCACGTTCTCCGTGGCTGGGCTGGCAAGGGCGCCCATGTCGCGGCGGCGTGCATCGGGACGTTCGTGCTCGCCGAAACCGGATTGCTCGACGGCGAGGCAGCCACCACTACGTGGTGGCTTGCCCCATTCTTTCGCGCGCGCTATCCGCGCGTCCGGCTTGAAGATCGGCGCATGCTGGTTCATTCCGGCCGCATGCTCACAGCCGGCGCCGCGCTCAGCCACATGGACATGGCCCTCTGGCTGATCCGGCAAGCGAGCCCTACGCTCGCCGTCCTGACAGCGCGTTATCTGATCGTCGACACGCGTGTAGCCCAATCGGCATATGCGATCACCGACCATCTTGCTCACGCTGATCCGCTAGTGCAGCGGTTCGAGCATTGGGCGCGCGAGCATCTCGCCGAGGGCTTTTCGCTAGAAGAGGCTGCGCAGGCTCTCGCCACCAGCAAGCGCACACTCGCTCGTCGGATCGGCGAGGTCCTGGGCCGCACTCCGCTGTCATATTTTCAGGACTTGCGGGTTGAGCGCGCCGTACACCGGCTTCGGACATCAAGCGACGATGTCGAGGCGATCGCCGCTTCAGTCGGATATGCGGACGGTGTCACGCTGCGCAATCTTTTGCGGCGCCGGCTTGGCCGTGGTGTGCGCGAGATTCGGTCTAGTAATGCTGACGCGTGAGACCCGAAATAACCGTCATTGGCACGAAAACGGACATGCCGTGGTCACCTGGCAATGGCCGTTTGGGGGTAATGGCGACATGACGGATTTGCGAGTGCACGCCCCAGATCTATTTGTTGTCCCCCACGCCTTTTTGGAAAGTCGGCTTCGACCCAATCAGATCAAGGCCCGAGGGCATGCTTCCCGGACATGCTCTGGACGAACCGAACGGACCGTCACAGCACCTGGAAGAATTTCAGTTTCACTGTGGCGGGCTCGCGTTCGCCGGTGCAAACAATGATGTGTTTGGTGAGCCACGCATAGCGGGCGGCGCTGGTCTCGAAGAACGTAGCGCCACGAAAATAATAGCGCGCCGGATCGACCGGCTGGCCGGCCGCAAGCGCCGCGATCACCTCCGGCGGACCATGGCGCAGGCCGTGATTGCGCACGTAAATCAGCGCACCGTCGTCGGTGCGCAGCGTGTAGCGCGCTTCAAGCTCCGCCACTCCGTCGCCGCGCAACACCTGCCAGTCGGCGCCTCCCGGCAGCACCTCGCCGCGCATCCGCGGCCCGGAAAAATCGCCGCCGGTGATCGGTACGATACGCCGCCCGCCCTTGGCGACGTCGCCGAGGTCGAGCGGCGCATCGACCGTCACGTTAGCCGCGAAGACGAAGTCAAGTTGCGGGAGAGAAGTCACATCCGCCATTGGTGCCCTGCGATTTGACTGCGAAGTTCGTGTTCGCTTTCGCGCCGCATTAATCTCGCAAAAAGTTCATAAACCGCCACAGGTCCAGCACTTACGGTACCGCTTCATCGGGCGCAGTGCTGGGTCCTGACGACGGGTCCCTTACCCCCGGAGGATCGGCGCCTTTTTACAACGATCCCGACGCTATCCGGCTTTCGGCAGAACCAAAATGGGATTAATGTAGCCGCACCGACAGGTGGAATGCAGTCCATCAAAACGTCGGACTAAAAACACAACTGGAGGAACGGACCAATGACAACGTTGTTACGCTCTGTGTCGCGACGCGTGATGCTCGGAGGGATTGCTGCCTCCGGAGCAGCGCTGACCCTGCCGGGTATGGCCCATGCGAAAATGCCGATGGGTCAGCCCCAATCCCCCTATTTCCATCGCTTCAAGCTGGGCGACGCCGAGTGCACCGTCGTCTCCGACGGCCAGTTGCCGCTCGGCGATCCCACCAAGTCCTTTCTGAACATCAGCAAGGACGAGATCGCGAAGGAGCTGCACGACAACTTCCTGCCCCCCAGCAACGCCGTGCTGGAGCAGAACGTGCTGGTCGTGAATTTCGGCGACCGCGTGGTCCTGTTCGACACCGGCATGGGCACCGACGCATTGTTCGGCGATAGCACCGGCAAGCTGATGAGCACGCTGAAGCAGGCCGGCATCGATCCCGCGGGTGTCGATGCCGTGGTGATGAGTTATGCGCATATCGACCATTGCGGCGGACTGGTCGCAGACAATGGCAGCCCTAACTTTCCCAACGCGCAGTACTTCATCGGCGAGCCGGACTTCGCCTATTGGACGGACGATTTCAAGATTCCGAAAGATTATCCGGCGCGTCCGCACTTCCTCGCCCAGGCACAGAAAAACCTGCTGCCGTTGAAGGACCGCACCCACTTCTACAAGGACAACGAGGAAATCATTCCCGGCGTCACGGTGCTTTCCGCGCCGGGGCATACGGTCAGCCACTCCATCTTCATGATCAACTCGGGCGGTAAGCAGCTTTGCTATATCGGCGACCTCGCGCACCACCCGGTGCTGCTGCTCGAGCATCCGCGCACGCAATTCGCGTTCGACACCGACGCGGTGCAGTCGGCGGAAAGCCGCGTGAAGATGCTCTCCATGCTGGCGGCGAACCGCACGCCGCTGCTGGCTTATCACTTTGCGTGGCCCGGCGTCGGCCATGTCTCCAAGGCCGGCGACGGCTTCAAGTATTTCCCGCTGCCGCTGCAGCAGGAGACCGTCGGATCGCTCTGAGGTTCTATACAATCGAGAGAGAAGCCGGGGCCGCGTGGCCCCGGCCGTTCGCAGGTGGTGGACTTGCCGACATGAGAGAGACCAAAACCATCGACTGGTTTGGGGGCGTTCATGGCGATAAAGCTCACGCAGGCCGATCAGAAGCAGCTCAATGAACTGGTCGAGGGCATTCTTCATGCCGTCCAAGACAACGAGCTGAGCGTGACGCACGCAAAAGACGCTCTTGTCCGCACCGTCACCGCAGCGGCGCTCGACAATGAGATCGAATTCGCTGATTGGCTCGATCCCGAATACCTTCGCCGCTGGAAAAGAGAGCTATTCGCCAAGGGCTCCTAGAATCATGGAGCACAAAATTCACGCTCAGTGCGCCGCGCCGGGCGCCGCTTTCGCCCTGCCGCCGGACGCGAGAAAACAGAGCGGCACGACGCAGAGTGCAGCAAAACCGAAAAACAGAAAGACGTCCGAATAGGCCAGGATCGCCACCTGGGCCTGGAACATCAGGTAGACTTTTCCGACGGCGACGTCGTGGGCATATTGCGCAGCATGACCCGTTGCGATGAGGGTGCGCTCATAGCTGGCGACCAACGCGTTGTACGGCTCGTACAAGGGCGTCGCGTATTGCGACAGATAGCTTTGATGGACCTGACTGCGCTGCACCACCAGGGCGGTGCCGAGCGAAATGCCGATCGAGCCGAAGACATTCCGGAACATCGAATAGAGCGCGGCGCCGTCGGCGTTCAATTCGCGCGGCAAGGTCTGGTAGGTCATGGTGCTGATCGGGACGAAGAGGAAAGCCAGCCCGATCGTCTGATAGGTGCGCATCAGCATCAGCGTCTTGAAGTCCATCTGCGGCGACAGCCCGCTCGAATAGATCAGCGCGCAGCCCATGACAAAAAAGCCGAAGGCGATGATGACGCGCGCCTGCAGAAAGCGCATCACGATACCCACGATCGGTATCAGGAAGATCACCGCGATGGCGCCGGGTGACAAAACCAGCCCGGCCCAGGTCGCGGTGTAACCCAGAACCTGTTGGCTGAACTGCGGAATGACGACGGCGCTGGCGTAAAGAATGGCGCCCATGACGCCGATCATCAGGCAACCGGCGGCGAAATTCCGGTCCTTGAAAACCGCGAGATCGATGATCGGCCGTCGCGCCGTCAACAGCCAGCCGATCGCGCCGAGGATGCCGACGAACGCCAGAAGCGCCATGATCTGAATAAATCGCGAGCCGAACCAATCCAATTCCTCGCCGCGATCCATCACCACTTCCAAACAACCGAGCCCGAGCGCAATGAGGCCCAGGCCGATATAGTCGACGCCGCGGCTGCGCTTTTGACTGACCCAAGGCGGATCCTCGACCAAAAAAGCGTTGATGAAAACCGCAAAGATGCCGACCGGAATGTTAATAAAGAACACCCAGCGCCAACTGGCCTGGTCGGTAATATAGCCGCCCAGCGTGGGCCCGAGGACGGGCGCGACGATGGTCGCGATCGCGGTCACGCCGAACGCGGCGCCGCGGCGCGCCGGCGGGAATGTGTCGACGATGATGGCTTGCTGATTGGGCTGCAGGCCGCCGCCGAAGAACCCTTGCATGAGCCGGAACACGATCAGTTGCCCGAGACTTGCAGCCATGCCGCACAACAACGAGCAGACCGTGAACATCGCGATGCAGATGAGAAAATAGCGCTTGCGGCCGAGCACGTCGGAGAGCCAGCCGGAGATCGTCAAGACGATGCCGTTGGCGACCAGATACGACGTCAACGCCCACGCCGCTTCATCCGAGCTCGCCGACAGGCTTCCGGCGATGTGCGGCAAGGCGACATTGACGATCGTGGTGTCCAATATCTCCATGAAGGCCGCCAACGTCACCGACACGGCAATCAGCCAGGGATTGTAGCGCGGGCGCCATTGATCGCTCGCGGGCGCCGCGCTCATCGGACCGTCACCGTCGGAACGACCGAGATGCCGAGCGGCAGCGGCAGCTTCGGGTCGAGCCCCTCGTCGATGATGATCTTGACCGGCACGCGCTGGACGATCTTGACAAAGTTTCCGGTCGCATTTTCCGGCGGGAACGCCGTGAACTTCGTGCCGGAGCCGAGCTGAACGCTATCGACATGGCCGCGGAGCTTGAGACCCGGATAGGCGTCCACCTCGATTTGCACTTTCTGGCCGGGTCGCATGTCGCGAAGCTGGCTCTCCTTGAAGTTGGCGGTGATCCAGATTTCAGGAGATACGATCGAGAATATTTGCTGACCCGGCGTAACGTAATTGCCCACTTCCGCATTGCGCTTCGTGATCCAGCCGTCTTGCGGCGCGGTCACCACCGTCCACTCCAGATTAAGATCGGCCCTGTCGAGTTGGGCCTGTGCCTGTTCGACCTGGCCCTTATTCTGCGCCACTTGCGCGTCGACCTGCTCGATGCGCTGCTCGACCGGGGAGTTCTCCTCGACCTGCGCTTTCGCGACCAGAACCTGGGCTTCGGCCTGTTTTTGAGCCGCGGTCACCTGCTCGACCTTCTGCTGCGTCGTGGCGAGGCTCGTGAGGCTCGTTTGCCGCTTGTATTCCAACTGCGCCTGCAGCAATCCGGCTTCGGCGTTGGCGACCTGCGCCTTGGCCTGTTCAAGCTGAGCGGGAAAGCTTTTGCGCGCGATCTGCGCGGCGAATTGCTGGCCGGCATGTTGCGCCTTCGCGGTCGTCAGCGTGCCCGCCGCCAGCTCACGATCGTTTTTATACTGCCGCGGATCGATATGAATGAGCGGCTGGCCCTTGTGGACGAACTCGTTGTCGGTCACGTCGAGAGAAACGACGGTCCCGGAAACCTGCGGCGCGATGGTGATGGCGCGGCCGTCCGTATAGGCGTCGTCGGTGCTCTCGATATTGCGGCCGCTATACCAATAGTAGGCGCCGCCGCCGACAAGGAAGACGGCAATGACGCAGGCGATGGCGATGACAGCGGGGCGGCGCCGTTTGCGTTCAGCTTCTCCCGAATGGTCCACAGCCTTCTTGCCGGAGCCGTCCGCCTGGCCCGGCGGCGATGGCTTCGCACGCTCATCCGCAGGCGAACGACCCTTCTCGAGCGAGCGCCCTTTCCCGTCGAGCAACCGACCCTTCTTGAGCGAATTTGCCTCGGCCTTTTCGGCGGGCAGCTTGGGGCCGCAGTCGCCAACTTCCGCTGTTTCGGAGGGAAGCACCGTCCGATCCTCGGCCATGAGGCTCTCGCATTCTCGGGCTGTGGCGTTGCACCGGCGGAACCGGACGGGTCCGGCGGCTGTTCAACTTCCTGTGCAAACGCTAAACGAACCATATGGTTCGATTTATCCGAACTGTATAGTTCGTATAATCCGGTTCTGCAATAGCATGCGGTCGACGGTCGGCAACATCCGGCGACGATGCCGGGTTCCGGCGGAAGAGGACGACAAGCAAGCTTGGTTTGCTAGTTTACGCTTGAAGGATGGCCGCTATGACTTCGCTTGGTAGCCGCTCAGACCCCGCCCCGCGAAAGCCGCGCGGCGCAGATGCGGGAATGCAGATGTCTTCCGAGACCGAGACCAAGCGTCGCGTACCCCGCGGCGACGTGCGGCGGCGGGAGCTTGCGCGCGTGGCCGAGGAGGTTTTTCTGGAAACCGGCTTTGCCGATACGACGATGCAGATGATCGCGTCGCGCGCCGGCGCCTCCAAAGAGACGCTGTACCGGCATTTCGCCAGCAAGGAGGCGTTGTTCGCGGAGATCATGAAAGAACGGGCGACGGCGCTCGCGGGACCGGGCAGCGCGTTTGCCCGCGGCCAGACGCCCCGCAAGGCGCTCGGCGAGCTCGGACTGAATTTGCTGCGGATGATGATTTACGGCAAGGCGCCGGCCATCTTTCGGATCGTCGTCGCCGAGACACCCCGCAACCCCACTCTCGGCGCTTTGTTCTATTCAGGCGGCCCGGGCACGGTTCTCGAGCGCCTTACCGAATACTTGCGCGCGGAAACGGCGCGCGGACAATTGCGCTGCCGACGGCCCGATCAAGCCGCCCGGCTGTTTCTTGGCGCGGTCATGGCCAACCATCATTTGCTGGCGCTGGTCGCACCACCCGACAAGCCGATCACCGACCGGGATTTACAAGCGCACGTGCGCGCGGCGGTGGCGTTGTTTTTAGCGCGCTACGGCAAAGGTAGCAGCAGCTAGGCCGGCCGTAAGGGCCGGAGCGCAGCGAAAGCGCGCCGGCCCGATGCCGTGCCGTGTTCGAACTAGTCCGCAGCTTTGTGCGCCATGGCCTTCTGAATTTGCGCCTTGATGGCGTCCAGATTGAAGCTCGCGCCCGGCTGCATCGGCGGAAAGTCGATCGCCGTTCGGGCAAGCTTCCCGACCTGCTGCTGCACGAAGACGAAACGCCAGAATTCGTAGGTGAACCAGTTGGCGTAGTTGATCGAGCCCCTGTCGCGACCGTTATACATGCCGGTGCGTTCGTAGGGATCAAGCCGCAGATTGGTCAGGATCGGCCAATCTACCTTCTCGGTGGCGCCGAGCCAGCCGTTGGGCTGATCGGTGAAGCGATATTTGAAGTCATCGATGCGCACCGCCGACAACGTGCCTTCCGTAAAGTAGAAAACCTCGTGGCGGGCTGACGGTCCTTTGCCGGTAATCAGATCGAGCTGGTTGTAACCGTCGAGATGCACCTTGAAGGCCTGATCGCCGAGCGCCTTGCCGTTGAGCAATTCGGCGGTGATGTTCGAATTACCGGCCGCCGCCACCAAGGTTGGGAACCAGTCCAGCCCCGAGATGACGCTGTTCTCGATCTTGCCCGCGGGCACGTGTCCGGGCCAACGAATGATGCAGGGCACGCGGAAACCGCCTTCGAGCGCGGTGCCCTTGCCGCCGGCAAACGGCGTCTGCCCGCCATCCGGCCAGGTAAAATTCTCGGCGCCGTTGTCGGTGGTGAAGATGACGATGGTGTTGTTGTCGAGGCCACCGTCTTTGAGATGCCCCAGCACGGCGCCGACGACATCGTCGAGCTGAGCCATGCCGGCTTCCTCGATGGTCCAGCCGTTTTCCGGCGTGCGCATCGCCTCGTATTTTTCGGAAAGATGCGTGACGACGTGCATGCGCGAGGGGTTGAGCCAGACAAAAAATGGCTTGTTCTGTTGCTTTGCCCGGTCGATGAAGTCCAACGCCTTGTCGCGGATGACCTCGTCGACGGTCTCCATGTTGTATTTGATGTTCGGCATCGGATGGGGCGGCAGCGGCCCCTCGTCGGTGATCTTCTGCTTGCCGACTTTGCCCCAGCGCGCATCGACCGTGGGATCGTCGACATCGCTCGCCAAACAGTGCAGCAAGTTGCGCGGTCCCACCTTATTGATAAGGTCGGGCGGATAGGTGCGATGAAACGGATCTTCCATCGCATCGAGGTGATAGAGATAGCCCCAAAACTCGTCGAAGCCGTGCACGGTCGGCAGGTATTCGTTGCGATCGCCAAGATGATTTTTGCCGAACTGCCCGGTCGCGTAGCCCATCGATTTCAAGACCGTCGCGATGGTCGGCGCTTGCGCCGGGATGCCGACCGTGGCGCCGGCCTGACCGACTGTGGTAAGGCCGGTGCGAATGGGCAATTCGCCGGTAATGAAATTCGCCCGTCCGGCGGTGCAGCTTGCTTCCGCATAATAGTCGGTGAAACGCATGCCTTCGCCGGCCATGCGGTCCAGATTGGGCGTTCGCCCAGCCATGATGCCCTGATTGTAGACACCGATATTCGACCAGCCGATGTCGTCACCCATGATGACGATAATGTTCGGCTGTTGTCCGGACTGCGCTTGTGCGGCGTCGACAGCGGTCAATACAGGTAACGCCGACGCGGCCGCGAGCGTCGTGCCCGCCAGCAATATGTTGCGGCGATTGACGGTGCCGGATCGCGATTTGGAATGATTGCCGTTGTCTTGATCGGACATCTTCGCTCCTCCCTGGTTGCGGGCGCGACCGTCTCGCTCGGTCGCGCCGCGCTTATGCGCTAGTCGGCACTTAAGAGCTGGCCGGCACTGATGCGGCGCTCAGCAGCGCCCACACTGTACAGATTCGGATGCGACGAAGACTACCGCGCCAGTGCTGCGGTTCGATGACTCCTGATCGATGGTAACCAATTCTTTGACGGGAGTCCCGGCGCGCCATTGGTCGGTCGCATCCGCGGCGCGCGAGGTGACGGCTGTGGAAATACCTCCGCATCTCCTTCTGTCGACGTGAGCAGGCTGGTAGTCTGCCCGCCAACTCAAGGCAGTTAGCGCTGTGGCAAATCTCGCGAGAGACGATAGCAATCGAGCGCAGCCGCTGCCGCGGTGGCAACTGATTGGCGCGGCATTTTTTGTTGCCCTTGCATTATCGCTGCCGTCTGCCGCACGCGCCGATGAGAACGGCCTCAGCTTCTGGCTCCCCGGCATCTTTGGAAGCATGGCGGCAGCGCCGCAGCAGCCTGGGTTCACGTTCACGGCGATCAACTATTTCGATTCGGTGAGCGGCGGCGGTGCCATCGCCGCCAGCCGCGAAATCACCATCGGACGATTAAGCGCAAACGTAAATGTCAATCTCAACGTCGCGGTGAATGCAAAGGTCGATGTCGTTGTCCCCTATTTGAACTACGTCTTCGCCTCCAAGGTTTTCGGCGGGCAGATGGCGCTCGGCGTGTTTTCGATCGTCGGCAACAACAGCGGATCGCTGGATGGAACGCTGACATTGGCCTCCGCGCCGTTCGCCATTATCCGACAAGGCACGCTCAGTCAGACCGCCTTCGGGTACGGCGATGTTTATCCGATCGCCAGCCTGCGCTGGAACGATGGCTTTCACAACTGGATGGTCTATGGGGTCGGCGATATCCCGGTCGGCGAATACAATCCCAGCAACCTTGCCAATTTCGGCATCGGCCATGGCGCACTCGATTTCGGCGCCGGCTACACGTATTTCAATCCAATGACCGGCCATGAGCTCTCGGCGGTGAGCGGCTTTACCTATAACCTGACCAATCCCAGCACCAACTATCAGAACGGCGTCGACTGGCATCTGGATTGGGGCGCTTCTCAGTTCCTGACCAAACAAATACAGGTCGGCGCCGTCGGCTATTTCTACGAACAAGTATCGCCCGACAGCGGCCCCGGCGATCATCTCGGCGCTTTCGAGTCCGGGGTCATCGGCGTCGGGCCGCAGCTTGGCTTCATCATTCCGGCGGGATCGCTGCAAGCCTACATCAATTTGAAAGCATATTGGGAGTTCGACGGCCACGACCGCCCATCGGGGTGGAATACGTGGCTGACGTTGTCGTTCTCGCCGGCGCCGCCGAGCAATCCGCGATCCGCCATGCTGACCAAATAGGCCATTCGGCCGCTTGCGGATCGCTACACCAAACTTGCGCGGGATTTCGGAAAACCGGCTTAAGCCTGAGGGCATCCTTTTCGCAACGTGCTCTGGCGCGCGTACCCATAATTTCGGAGCGGTCGGCGATTGTCCGCTTTGGTACGCATAAAGTCCGCAAGATGGCCCCGATCACTCCGTCGCGGCATTAAACACACGCCCAAATAGGCGTCATCCAGAGGATCTATCACTCCAACGACAGGACTTGCACATCCATCGCACCAAAACGAGCAAACCTCGAACCCGCAGGCGTCAATGCGTAGAGACATTGCGCGATGAAATGAAAAAAGCGCCGCGCAATGTCCGCACCGAACCGCAACTCCGGTTTCCGATGCAGGCTTAAATTGATTGGTGTCTTGCGGGCGACGCCCCATGTCCGCCTCGGGTTAAAAGCGGTCAATACGCACGCCGTTACTGACGAGCCCTAAACTGCACCCCGACACGCGCATGGTCAAGCGCCAGGTTCGATCGCTTCGGCGTTCAATGCCTAACGACCTCACCCTTTCGTCTCGCCGGTCGGCCGCTACCGCGAAGAGGTCTTCCCTGAATTGCTCAAATCGAAGTCGGATGACCGATATGGCCGAAAGCACTTAATAAGCTACTTAGTTTGATCGTATTGCGCCGGTGGCCTTAATCGCAAGGTACCACTCCACCTCTCATTTTAGCTCACAGCTTCTACGGTTTAGAGGAGCGCTTGGTTAATACACTTTTAGACACGAGAGATATCGCGTTTTACTTACTGGATAGACCTGTAATCGTAGTAGATGATTGACTTATGCTCAGGTCGACAAACGAGGGCGCCCCTCTGTGAGCACCGTTCGCCCAGCTCGCGCCGGCGTTTCGGCACGCGAAGCATACCCTTTGGAAGTCTCAATTTCGCTAGTCGACGCCCTTTATAAGGACGGCGAGACATTTTTAGTTGGGACCGTTTTAGTCACCGGCCCTGCTTTCATCCTCTATTGGAAGACCGGCAATATCCTTCTTCTCGGCTGCGCTTTGGCGATCGCTTTACTCGCGTCCGTGCGCGGCTTGTTGATGTATGCGTACTCCCGCATGCGCCCTGCCCTTACAACCCTGGAAGACGCCAAACGATGGGAGTGGCTCTATCTAACGGGCGCAACACTTACCCACTCTCTGCTCGGCATATGGTGCTTCATCGCCTTCACGCAGTCATCGGATCCGTTCGTATATCTTTTTAGTTCTTCGGTAACGATCATCTACGCGGCGGGAATCTTCGGGCGTAATTTTGCAAACCAATTTTTCGTATTCGTGCAAATCTTCTGCGTCTTTACGCCGATGGCGGTCGGACTTTTGCTCTACGGGAATTATTATTACTGGATTTACGTAGCCTTCCTCGCCCTATCTTTTCTTGGGATCAAATTCATGGCGGACAGATTGCGCCGCACGCTATTCGATGCCGCGACTGCATCGCGGAATGTGGCACTGCTGGCTGAAAGGTTCGACGCGGCGCTGAATAACATGCCACACGGGCTGTGCATGTTCGATTCTGCCGGCGCAATCGTCGTTTCCAATGAGCGATTGTCGCAACTATTGGAGCTGCCGAATTGCACACCGAAAGGCCTGAGCCTGCGTCGGCTGTTCGCACATGTCGTGCAAGCGGGACTCGTCTCTAACACGAACGCGGAAGATATTATCGGCCGCGTAACCGCCAAGTTGGCGGGCACCTCCAATAGCCCTCTCGAATTGGAAATGCGAAACGGTCGCGTCCTCGAATTTACTCTGCAACATATGGACAACGGGGGCTTCGTCTTCCTCGCCGAGGACATCACCGAGCGAAAAGCTGCAGAAGCCGAGAAGGATCGTTTGGCTCGGTTTGATTCGCTGACCGGACTTCCCAATCGGGTCGTTCTTCGCGACCGGATGGCAGAGGCATTGCGCGAATGCCGGCCGAATAAGATGTGCGCAATCCATTTCATCGACCTTGATCAATTCAAACAAGTGAACGACACCTTGGGCCACACCCAAGGCGATATGCTTTTGGCAGCGGTCGCCAATCGGTTGATCGAGGTCACCAGAGGGGTGGGTGTGATCGCGCGGTTTGGCGGAGATGAATTTGTCGTCTTGCAAGCTCCGATCACTTCACGAGATCAGAGCGAACGGTTGGCTGCAGCCATACTGTCGAGGGTCGCGGGCACATATGATCTTGACGGCCATAAGGTCCTCGTTACCGCGAGTATCGGAATCGCGATAGCGGAGGGACAAATCGATACGGATCAGTTTCTAAGAAACGCCGATATGGCGCTCTATCGTGCGAAGGCGGAAGGCAGGGGAACGTGGCGCTGGTTCGAAGTCAGGGATGGAGGTTCGCGCTCAGGCGCGGCGGTCGCTTGAATTCGACCTGCGCAACGCGTTAGACGCCGGGACTTTCGAACTTCACTATCAGCCGCTGTTCAACTTGAAGACCAGAGGCATCACGACTTGCGAGGCGCTCTTGAGGTGGCCCCATCCAATTCGCGGCATGGTCCCCGCAAGCGAATTTATTCCTCTCGCTGAGGAAATGGGTCTCATTGTTGAAATCGGCAAACAAGTCTTTCACAAGGCCTGCCGGGAGTGCCTAAAGTGGCCGGCGGCCACTTCGGTGGCCGTCAACGTGTCGTCCATACAGTTCAGCCGCTCGGATGTTCCAGCACTTGTTCGCGAGGCCCTCCTGGTGACCAATCTCTCGCCGAGCCGGTTGGAAATTGAGATCACTGAATCTACTCTTCTTCAAGACACAACAAGAACCCGTCACCAGCTCGATCAGTTGGAACGCATGGGGGTGAAAATCTCTTTGGACGACTTCGGCACCGCCTACTCCAGCCTGAGCTATTTGCACAGCTTTCCGTTTCACAAAGTCAAAATCGATCAATCGTTCATCAGGGGACTTGTTGACGATGAGCGAAAGGTCACGTTGCTGCGTGGCATCACGCGGCTGAGCGCCCAACTGGGACTTCATGTTGTTGTCGAGGGTGTCGAAACCGAAGAACAGTTCCAATTGCTCCTCAGCGACGACACGATCGGCGAAGTCCAAGGATATTTGTTGTGCAGGCCGCTGCCGGCACTCGACATACGCAGACTTCTTCAGGTCTCCAGCGTCAGGCCCACGGCGCCATGGTTTGCTCACCTCCAACAGGACGTGGCATGAGATTTAAGTCCTGTGTCGGGTGATTTACCATATTCGTTGGCGAAGCTTGTAACGGAGCTAAGGAGTCGTTAACCATGCTGTATGCAGTTGCAGCAGCCACAGTATCCAGGTGCGGCGAGCAGTTTTTCGGATCGTGTATCGGAATTCCTCAGCAAAATCGACTGCAAGCTTGCCGAGACAAGTGATCTACGCGAAGCCATTTTTCGCCTTCGCTATAAGGCTTATCGCCGCGAAGAAGCCGTTCCTCAAAACCCATCGAAGACCTTTTCGGACGCTTATGACGAAAAGGGCAACGGCTTTCTGTTCGGGTTCTTTATCGACGGGGAGCTGGCAAGTTCCATCCGCGTTCATGTGGCCTCAAAGGGGCACCCCGACTTTACTTCATTCGGGGTTTTTCCCGACTACCTGCAGCCCGAGCTCGCAGCTGGAAAGATTGTCGTCGACACGACTCGCTTCGTCACAGACGAACGCCTCTCTCGACTGTATCGAGCGTTGCCGTACGTCACCATTCGGGTCGCCGGTATGGCGTGCGAGTATTTTAGAGCCGATCAGCTTCTCGCTGCCGTCAGAAGAGAACATCAAGCTTTTTATCGACGCGTTTTTCACCATCATGTGGTTTGCGAACCGCGTCCGTATCCAGGACTAACCATACCGCTTAGTCTGATGACCGTGCACTTTCCGAGCTTTGTGGAGGAGGTGCACAATAGGTTTCCTTTCTTTCGTTCGACCTTGACGGAACAGCAGATGCTTTTTGGACGCGGTCGGCGATTGCGATCTTTACCGACGGCCGATGACTTCCACTCCTCGCTCAATAGTGGAACGGAATCTCCCCCGCCTTTGCTTTGATCCAGTATGGACCTTAATACCCGCCGCGCCCGTGGCGGATGAGATCGAGGCGGTGATACGCCGGCTCCTGCCTAATCATGCAACTCGTCCGGCGGACCGCGCAGGCGCGGCGGGTCCGCTTCAAGGGGCGCATGGCGGATCACACCATGTCCGAGAAATGCCAGAAGCGGACCATCCTCCTTTAATCAAAGCTAGGCGTTGGAAAGCGGGGATGCCATCAACGGCGATCGGAGGTAAAGTGGGCGATGGCGTCCTCGTTCCATTCGAGGCCAAAGCCGGGCCCCTTCGCCGTCACCATTCCTTTGGTCGCTTTATGTGGCTCGGCGAGAATGGCGCCAGCTAGATCGAGGTACTCGAGCCAATGCGCGGTCGGCGTGACCGCGAGCAAATGTGCGCTGGCTTCTACAAAGATGTGGCTCGAGACCGGAAGTGACGCCGCCTCGGCCTGTCCCATGGCACGCAACCACCCCGTTACTCCGCCGATCTTCATGACGTCCAACATGACGAAATCCGAAGCACCGGCCGCGATCGCTTTGGCCATGTCGCGCGGAAACCACCAATTCTCTCCGGTCTGGATGGGTATGCTGGCGGAAGCCCGCACCCGCGCATGACCTTCGAGATCTTCAGCCTTGACGGGTTCCTCGACCCAACAGAGATCAAACTCCGCTATGCGCGCGATTCGTCGGGATGCCTCGACAGGGTCCAGCGACTGGTTGTAGTCGACCATCAGTTCGATCGACGGCCCTATCATCGCCCGCACGGCGCGAACGGTCCTGACATCCGTTTCAAGATCGCCCTCGCCGAGTTTGATCTTGATAGCCCGAAAGCCGCTTTCCACGGACTCTAATAGCACCTGCTCGTCGACCTTCGGATCGATCATGCCGTAGCTGTCGTAAGCGGCGCGCGCCGTTGGCGCTCCCCCCAGCAGAGCCGCGACGGGCTGATCGAGGGTGCGCGCAATCGCATCCCAGAACGCCATGTCGAGGCCCGCGACAGCCATTCCAATCAAACCTTGCCATCCGACCAAACGAAAACGCCGGTCAAATTCTTGCATGCGAAGCACAGGGGAAATCGATTTGCCTTTGAGTTCCGCGGCGATCTCAGTGACTAATCGCGTTAAGGGCGCGAGCGCGGCGGTGGTGTAAGCGAAAATATAGGAACGGCCGGCGCTCCCGCCGTCGGTCAGAACATCAATGAGGACAAGAGGCGCAGACGGAATCGTACCGACGGCCGTGCGAACCGGTCGCCTTAACGGCGCGACCACCGCGCGAGCCCTTATGTCTTCTATGATCAAGTCCGTCACAGCCATCGCTACCCCGCGCGATCAATTTCGAACGAATCGACTACCGGAAAACGAGACCACCACCGCGATGCAGATATTCAGTTTCGTAATCCGCGACACCTGGATGGTAAGTTCCTAGGGGAGCGACCCGCGCTTAACGGTTTCCCGCTCCCGCTTCCAGCTTTGGAGGATCAGCTTCGCTGCGTACTTAGCATCGCGAGCAGCATTTCGGTTCCCTTCCCCGGCCGATACGATCGATCCCTTCATCAGCATGTGCCATGCCTGGGCAAACCTTTCGGGCTCCTGCAGGCCCGCTTCCGCGGCGAGGCTACGCACAATGGCACGGATTTTTGCAAGATGGATGGCGGCTGCGCGGCGGATCGGGCTGCCGGCCTTGGATTCCAACAACACGTTGATGAAGGAGCATCCTTCGAACGACTTCTTGTGAAACCAGCCGTCGAAAACGTCGAAGATAGCCAGGAGACGCGCTTCGGGGCTGCTCGCCCGGCGCCGAATTTCAGATTCGAGCCAGCCGCGCGTCCACACATCTTCTCGTCGGTCGAGGAACGCGACCGCAAGCTCGACTTTCGTTTTGAAATTGGCGTAAAGGCTGGCTTTTGCACAGCCCGATTTCGCGAGGATCGCGTCTATACCGACCTTATTGACGCCCTCCCTGGAAAACAGGTGATAAGCCGCCTCGATTAGCCTTTCCCGCGGCCGAACCTCTACACGCTTCGTGTTCAATTTACTTCCTTACACTCTTCGAGATCTTGAACTTCGAGGCCATGAACTTCGAGGCCATGAATTGTTTGTCTTATTTCTAACACTTGACCTGCCGGCGTTGCAAATATTTTGCGCCGCAAAATAAGCGGGTCCCTCTCGATCTTCGTCGCAAACGGTCGAAAGCCGCTTGACCTGATCAAATTTTGGAGTCGAGTATAGACAGACCAGTCTGTCTGGTTCGGACGATCCCAAAATGGGATCCGGCCGCTCCATAAATAAAATCACGGGAGGTTCACAATGGATTTCAATCCGCGCGCCGCGACGGGTATTCCCACCGAGCCGGTAGGGTCAATTCCGCGGCCCCTCAAGTTGCAACAGGCCTTTAGCGCCTATGACGCCAAGAAGATCACCAAGGCTCAGCTGGAAGAGGAGCAAAACGCCGCCGTAGCAGATACTATCAAGCGTTTCGAAGCGACGGGATCGCCCATCATAACCGATGGCGAGCAGCGTGTTTCAAGCTTTGCCACCTATCCGATCGCGGACACCCTATCCGGAACGGGGCTGGCGCCGAATTTGGCCCCGGGCGGCCAATATTTCGCGATCTTTGCCGATGGTCACAATCGGCAACTGCCAAAAATCACCGGCGGCCCATTCCACTACAATTTCTACGCAGGGGATCTTGTCAAGAAAGCCGTCAAGATGACCGATAAGCCGCTTCATCAGGCGGTTATTGCGCCATCCATGATGTATCTGCTCTACCAGCTCGACGGCGATATTCCCGGCTATCCCCGCAAACAATTCGAGGACGACATCGTCAATGAATGTGAGAAAGACATTCGGTCCTGCTTTGCAGCCGGCGCGGCCCACGTCGTGATGGACTTTACCGAGGGCCGACTAGCGCCGCGCAATGATCCACGCAATCCGTGGACCACGCGGAACCTCCTGCCGTTCTTTATCGAACTCGACAATCGGGTTCTTGATCGCTTCTCGGCGCAGGAGCGCAAGAATATTGGCGTCCACGTTTGTCCGGGCGGCGATGTCAATTCCGTCCACAGTGCGGACGTGCCTTATCTGGAGTTGCTGAAGCACTTGTTCAAACTCAATGCCGGATATTTTCAGCTTCAATTAGCGAGCGAACGCGACCGTAAATCGGCCTATGAACTGGTCGGCAAACACCTCAGGGAAGACGCGAATGGCGTTTCACAGATGGCATATGTCGGCGTTATTGTGACGCAAAGTCCGCGCCCCGAATCGGCACAGGAAGTCTGTGACCAGTTGGTCGCGGCAGCCAAATATATCGACAAACAACTCCTGGGTTCGACCGACGACTGTGGCTTTTCACCCTTCAGCATCGATATGAAGCCCAATCACGGTACTCCCGACTATGCGCGCGATGTCGCGTTCCAAAAGATATCCAATCGCGTTGCAGGAACCAAAATGGCGGCTGAGAGGCTCGGGGTTCATTAAGATTTCTTCTGAGCCAAAGTCGAGAGAAGCTCGCCCCCGTGGCCCCGCTCCTCCCCGGCCACGGGTGGCGTTGAACCGGCGGCGGTTTTGAAAAAGTCGCCGCCAGTTCCGCCTCGTGTGCACCCGGGATGACGGCTTCGATTGCCACTACACGGCGTTCAAAATCAAGTTGGCCGGGCGCTCGCTCGTAATTGTGTCGTGGCGACGCCGGTGATCGTGAGCAGGCCGCCGACAATCAACTGTGGGGTCACCCGGTCGCCAAGGAACAGCACGCTCGAAATCAGGGCGAACACCGGAAGCAGCAGGCCGAATGGTGCGATGCGGCCCATGGAGCACCGCCCGATCAGCCAGAACCAAAGGCCAAACCCGACAATTCCGCCGATGAAAATTGTGTAGGCGAGCGCCAGCCAACCGCGCTCATTCGCCGTGACAAGGCTCGCCAGTTGGCCAT
Source organism: uncultured Alphaproteobacteria bacterium (assembly GCA_963818155.1). Taxonomy (GTDB): domain Bacteria; phylum Pseudomonadota; class Alphaproteobacteria; order Rhizobiales; family Xanthobacteraceae; genus BOG-931. The sequence continues at coordinate 280,367 of CAWFRC010000006.1, read as the reverse complement.
GTTCCAGGAGCACCGATATCAACACCACCTGCGGCACCGCGAGCAGCGACGACCACCCCATCAACATCAAAGGGTCAAAAGGGCCGTAGCGTTTGGTCAAGACGTTGGACAGCGCGAACGCGAAGGCTGCACCGACCACAAGCAAGAGCGGAAGCGCGTTTGCCGACAGGCCTGGCCCCGCCGCCAACACGACCACGCCGACGAATGCAAGCAGCACGCCGGCGGACGTCGTGAGAGACGGCTTCTCTGCGAGGAGCGGCCAAGCTAACAGGACGGTGAAGGGCGGGGCGAGTTGATAGGCGACGGCCGATAGGCTTCCCGAGCCGAGCCCAAGGCCAACATAGAAGAGCCCGAAGTTCAGTCCACCAAGGAAAACCGAAATAGCTGCGATAGGGCCGAACTGTTGGCGTGTCGGCCTTCTGACGAACGGAACAAGCAGCAGCGCGATAGCCAGGAAGCGGAGCGCGAGGAAGAAGAGAGGCGGAAACTCCATAACGCCGACCTTGATGACCACGAACTGATAACCCCAGAGCAAGGGAACGGCCACCGCGCACGCTATCTGAAGAAAAGACATAGCATCCTCATTTCAAGACCGATCGGTCCAAATATAGACGCGCACAAGACCCAATGCGTCCACGCCTGAGCTACCTGATGAAGCGGTCGAGAAGAGCGTCGGCGGTGGCTTGCGCAGCGGCTCGCGTCGGTCCCGTTTTACCGGTCACCCGAAGTCCCTCGACGAAACAGACCAGTATCCGCGCGGCACTCGTGGGCTCAACGCCGGCTGCCAGCTCGCCTGCCGCCTTGGCGCGCGCGAATGCGCCGGCGGCCTTGGCCTCCATGGCTTTGAAAAAACCGCGGATGCGCGCTTCAACTTCGGCGTCGTGGCCGGCCAATTCCATGGCTGTGGCTACGAGGAGGCATCCGCGCCGACCGTTGGTGCCGCTGGTGCGATCGACATAGCCGGCAAGGAACTTCCGCAAGCCCTCGACCGGCCCGTGGCGCGGACCGAGCTCGACGTCCGTCCGCGCCAATGCATCGGCAATGTAGCGATCAAGCGCACGCAAGAAGAGCGCGTGCTTGCCCCCGAAGGCGGCATAAAGGCTGCCACGCGAAAGCCTCGTCGCACGCAGCAAATCGGGAAGCGCGGTGCCGTGATAGCCGCGTGACCAAAACGCCCCCATGGCGCGCTCGACAGCGGCTTCCGTGTCGAAACTCCGGGGCCGGCCACGCGGCGGCCCTATTGGGGCTTGGTGTGTCACGGCCGTATATATAGACCAATCGGTCTTGAATTGCAAATGGCAGCGCGGAACCTGCTTTTTAGTGGCGCATGATCTTTTCCGAAAACCGGCTTCCACTTTTCGGGATTATGCACTAAGCCCAGAAATCCCGGATCTTCGGAGCTTCGATCTTGGCGCGCTCGTAGCCGGCCTTGAGCGCCGGCTCAATCTGCCGCGGGTCGAGAAGGTTTAGGCCCGGCGGCGTGCCGGCGATGATGAGCATCCCCTTGGTACCCGTCGCCTTCAAAAAATTCATCTCGTCGTAAATGTTGTGCGGAATGCCGCTGAGCAGAGCGCCCTCATACCCGTTGGTCAGCGTGATCACGATGGCGCGCTTCGAGCCGGCGACGACATCGGTGTGCGCCCAGGTGCGGGCAATGCCGCCGTCCATGCAGTAGCGCTGGCCGAGCAATGTCGGACCGATGATGCCGGGCAAAGAGGAGCTGGCGCCAGTGGCGTGAGCCAACGGAATTCCGTTCTTGCGCGCCGCGGCCTGAGTGACGATCAATCGTTCGCCCGTGTAGCAGTCGTTGGCCGTCGTCACCATCTTGGCAACGGGCCAATCGGTGCGGCTGTCGTCGGTCAGCAACCAGGCGAGGCGCTCGACGCCATCGCCGTTGACGCGATTGTCCGCCGCCAGGGCTGCGTGGCCGATGGCGCGAATGGATGCCGGGGCGCCGTCCTTGACGTTGAAGTTGATCTCCTGGGCGCGCTTCTGGCTGAGGCTTGGGCTCGTCACCGGCGCGAGCTTGGCGAACAGTCCGGGGAATTCGCCGAAGAAATCGAAGACGCGGCGCAAGTGCCCAAAATGGCCGGAGGTCAGGGCGGACCCCGCATAGGCGCCCGCGGAGGTGCCGACAACCATTTCGGCCACGTCGAGATCGACTTTCTGCTCGGCGAGGCCATGGAAGAAGCCGCAATACCAGGCGACGTAATATTCGCCGCCGCCACCCAGCACGAGCGTGCGATCGAGGCCACGGGCAAGGTCCGAAACGGTCGGCTTGTCCGGCGCCGGGCGCGCCAATCCATCATCGGCGAAGAGCTTTGCGGAGATCTGCGCCGCCATCGCGCCAGCATCGTAGTGAGGTGGATCGGCCAGAGCCGGAGCGGCATCCACGCCGGCAGCGGCAACGGCAAGGCCTGCGGCGCGCAGAGACGAGGATTTCACAAAGGCCCGACGGGAAAGACCGGTGGCGATGCGACCCTTGGCAATTGACGACGGCATTGGATACCTCACTTCAATAGCTTGACGACGCGCTAGCACGCTGAAAGCAATGCTTACGTAAGCAAAATAGCGACAATCGTCTTGACGATGGATGAAGCCCCAAGATCGATGCACGCGCCGTCGGAAAGATCAGGGTGCGCATGAAAAAACGCATCGCGGCGGGTCTCCTCATGGCACTCCTCTACGGCGGCAAATGCGTGGCTCAATCGGCGCCGCCGCCGAGCGACACCCAGTTGTCCAAGGATGTCGAGAATCCGATTACCCGCACCATCACCGTGCCGCTCGAATACGAGGCGGATTTCTTCACCGGGCCTTACAAACTCACCAACAACACATTCGAGCTCGATCAGGCCGTGGTGCCGTTTCGGTTGAACAACGACTGGTCGCTGATCACGCGGACGAAGCTGCCATTCGTGGCGCAGCCGCCGCAGACCCTCGGCGGCCGCCGGGCCGACGGACTAACCAATGGCTACACCACATTCTTTCTCTCGCCCGAGCACGGCCGCGGCTTCTATTGGGGCGTCGGACCGGTGCTGTATTTCCCGACCGCAACCAGCATGGCGCTCGGCGACAACAAATGGGGCTCCGGTCCGTCGGTCGCCTTCGTGGTCCAGGACGAGAGCCCGTGGGTTCTTGCGCTCGTCGCCAACAATATCTGGTCCTTCGGCGGGCCGGCTCCGGTCGCCGACAGAACCAACCAGCTCCTGCTCAATCCGATCATCAGCTATCACTTTGCCGATGGATGGTCGGTAAGCTCCTCGCCCAGCATCGCGGCGAACTGGATCGCAGCCGGAGGAAAATGGACGGTGCCGGTCGGCGGCGGCTTCGGCAAAGTCGTTCGGCTTGGCGGGCAGCCGGTGCAGCTTGAGCTCGACGCCTATTACAACGCGATACGGCCGCAGGCCGCCAACGACACGTGGCTCATTCAGCTCACGATGACTTTCATCTTTGCGGAGCCGCCGCGTTAGCGCATTTATTTGATCGTGACGTGCCTCGCGTTGGCCGAGCGCCACGCACTAGAGCGCGATGACTTTATATGGAACGACATCGCGCTCTAGTTCTTTGATGGAGCATGATCTTTTTCGGAAAACCGGTTTCCACTTTTCCGGATCATGCTCAAACAGCGCGTTAGCGATGCGCGTACTCGGTGAACACGTAGTCGCGCTTCTTCACCGCGGTGTGACAGGCCAAACCGCATTTTGCGTCGTGTCCCTGCGGCGGGTGCGCCGCCTCGGTTGCAGGACTAAACGTATCGGACGCCGCATCGTACTCGAACGCAGCCCATCCCCATCCGGCGCTGTCGGCGAACCGCTTGCTGTCTTTGACCATGAAATCGGTGTCGTGCTGCGTCGCCGGCACCATGGGTTGCCCCGGATAGGCTTCCTGCTTTTTCGGATTCCAGTGGATTTTCGCCATCTTGGCGCCGTCCGGGAAAGGCTTGCCGTTGTCGGGCACACCGGCCCTGAAGGCGTCGATCATGATGGGGTTCCCCAAGATGACCACCATCTTGCCGCCGTTCTCACTGACCGAGATCACCGCCCAATCTTCGTATCCTCTGAATTCAGCGTATGCGAGCCCATTGGGCACCTGCAGGGTATATTTGTCCTGCGCCGAAATAGCGTTTCCGCCCAAAAAGATGAGCACTGCCGCAAGGATCACAATTGTCGCGCATGCGATTCGTGTCACGGTTCGCTCCCCTGAAATATTTTAGGTCGCGAGCCTATCAGAGTGCGGGAGGCCTGTGCACCTGAGCGCTTGCCCCGAGAACGAGATGTCCCGCATTGTCATCGACGATACCCGACCAAGACGAGGCAAGATCGCTCCGGCGGCATCTGATGCGGTGCGGGCCGAATGCGGCTAGACTTCCGCGCAGGGGTTTCGCCTCACGATCAAGATGAGCGCTCGCTCGGGGAGGACGTCATGACGACAAGCCGCGCCACGCCGCTTTTTCCGACCACCATCGCAGGCAGCCTGCCCAAACCGTCGTGGCTTGCGGAGCCCGGTAAACTCTGGGCGCCGTGGCGGCTCGCGGGCGACGAGCTTGCCGCCGCGCAAGATGACGCCACGGTGCTGGCCCTCAAGCTGCAAGAGGATGCCGGCGTCGACATTGTCTGCGACGGCGAGCAGGCGCGGCAGCATTTCGTCCACGGATTTCTCGAGGCCGTCGAGGGTATCGATCTCGATCGGCGGGTCGAGATGGGCATCCGCAACGACCGTTACAAGGCGATGTGCCCGACGGTGGTCGGGGAATTGCGGCTGCGCTCGCGTGTGCATGCGCGCGAAGCGCGGCTTGCCCGCGCCCACACGGCGCGCAAGCTGAAATTCACCCTGCCCGGCCCGATGACCATCGTCGACACCATCGCGGACGCGCACTACGGCGATCGCGTGAAGATGGCGATGGCGTTCGCCGCACTGCTCAACGAGGAAGCGCGCGGGCTTGCGGCCGACGGCATCGACGTGATCCAGTTCGACGAACCGGCATTCAATGTCTACATGGACGCCGCCGCCGGCTGGGGCATTGAGGCGTTGCATCGCGCCATCGACGGCGTTGCGGCGACGAGCGCCGTGCACATCTGTTACGGCTACGGCATTCCGGCGAACGTGCAGTGGAAAGCGACGCTCGGCGCCGAATGGCGGCAGTACGAAGCGTTCTTTCCCGCCCTGGCCAAGAGCCGCATCGATCAGGTTTCGCTTGAATGCATTCACTCGCACGTGCCGGCGAGCGTGCTGGCGCTGCTTGAGGGCAAGGACGTGCTGCTCGGCGTGATCGATGTCGCCAGCGACACGATCGAGACCCCGAAGGAGATCGCCGCGGTCATCGCCGAGGCGGCGCGTTTCGTGCCGAAAGAGAACATCATCGCCTGCACCAATTGCGGCATGGCGCCCATGCGCCGCGATGTTGCGGCGAAGAAGCTTTCAGCGCTGGCGCAGGGTGCGGCGCTAGCGCGTGAGAGCCTCGGCTGAACGGCAGCAGAAAAATCGCAGACCGACGCACTGCGTCCCTTCTCCCCAGCGGGGAGAAGGACAGGATGAGGGGGCGCTGACTCCCAGGATTTGCTCGGAGTCGGAGCCCCCTCACCCCTCCCCGCTGGGGAGAGGGAGTCGCAGGCCGTGTCAAGTTTATGCGCACCAAAAAAGAGCGCCGCGCGGCGCGCTGCGTCCCTTCTCCCCTTGCGGGAGAAGGACAGGATGAGGGGGCGCTGACTCCCAGGATTTGCTCGGAGTCAGCGCCCCCTCACCCCACCCTCTCCCGCAAGGGGAGAGGGAGACGTAGGCCGTGCCTTACAAATAGGTTCGACTGAGAGCTAACGATCGCTGCGGGAGAGCACGTCGATGAGCTCGCTGACCTTGCGGCGCTGCTCGCCTTTGTTGCCCGAGGCGATCGCGTGCTCGACGCAATGGGCGACGTGGTCGGCGAGTATTTCCTCCTCGGCGCGGCGTAGCGCCGCGCGCACCGCCGAAAGCTGGGTGACGATATCGATGCAATAGCGGTCGTCCTCGACCATGCGGGCGAGCCCGCGCACCTGGCCTTCGATCCGTTTCAAGCGCTTGAGCACCGACGCCTTGGCATTTGACTGCATGGGCTTTATATACCCCCGTAGGGTATCCGTTTCAAGCGGACATATCCGTTTCAAGTAGACCCCGGTCTCACAGGTAGCGGACGATTGCATTTATGGCGCATTCAAGCGGCTGCTCACACCAAACGACGACGAGCCCAAGCCCGGCCATCGACCCGGTCTGCGGGATGACAGTCGATCCAGCCAAGACACCGCATCGGCACGCGCACGGGGGCCACGACTTCTTTTTCTGCTCGGCCGGCTGCTGCGGCAAGTTCATCGCCGATCCGACAAAGTATCTCAACAAAGAGGCTACGAAAGCCGAACCGGCGGCGCCGGCCGGCACGATCTATACCTGCCCGATGCATCCGCAGATCCGACAGATCGGACCGGGCTCCTGCCCGATCTGCGGCATGGCGCTGGAGCCCGTGAGTGTTTCCGCCGAGGCTCCTCCCAACGAAGAATTGATCGACATGACGCGCCGCTTTTGGATCGGCGCGGCCTTGGCGGTGCCGGTGTTCGTCTTGGAAATGGGCGGGCATTTTCCTGGGCTCAACCTGCATCACTACATCGCGCCGCAAATCTCGGCGTGGATTCAGTTTGTGCTGGCGACACCGGTGGTGCTTTGGGCCGGATGGCCGTTCTTCGTCCGCGCCTTCGCCTCGGTGCGCAACCGCTCGCTCAACATGTTCAGCCTGATCGGGCTCGGGGTCGGTGCCGCCTACGGCTATAGCCTCGTGGCCCTGTTTGCGCCCGGCCTCTTTCCCGCGAGCTTGCGGATGGACGGCGTGGTGCCGGTCTATTTCGAGGCGGCGGCGGTAATCACCGTGCTGGTCCTGCTTGGGCAAGTGCTCGAACTGCGCGCGCGCGAGCAAACCGGCGGCGCCATTCGCGCCCTGCTCAATCTTGCGCCCAAGACCGCGCGGCGCATCCGCGACGACGGCAGCGATGAGGAAGTCCCGCTGGAGCAAGTCCACATCGGCGACCGCCTGCGCGTGCGCCCGGGCGACAGCGTGCCGGTGGATGGCGTCGTCATCGAAGGCCGCAGCGCCGTCGACGAGTCGATGGTGACCGGCGAATCCATGCCGGTCGAGAAAGACCAAGACGCCAAGGTGATCGGCGGCACCATCAACGGCACCGGCAGCCTGATGATGCGCGCTGAGAAAATCGGCGCCGACACGATGCTGGCGCGCATCGTGCAAATGGTCGCGGACGCGCAGCGCAGCCGCGCGCCGATCCAGCAGCTCGCCGACACCGTCTCGGCATGGTTCGTGCCGGCCGTCATTCTGGCCGCGGTCGTGGCCTTCGTCGTTTGGATGATGTTCGGTCCGCCGCCGGCTTTCGCGTACGCGCTCGTTGCCGCGGTATCGGTCGTCATCATCGCCTGCCCGTGCGCGCTTGGGCTGGCGACGCCGATGTCGATCATGGTCGGCGTCGGCAAAGGCGCCACGGCCGGCGTTCTGATCAAGAACGCCGAGGCTCTCGAGCGCTTCGAGAAGATCGACACGCTGGTGGTCGACAAGACCGGAACGCTGACCGAGGGCAAGCCGCGCGTGGTCGCGGTGCAAGCTGCCGCGACGTTTGACGAGGCAAGCTTGGTGTCGCTCGGCGCCAGCCTCGAACGCGCGAGCGAGCATCCGCTCGCCGCCGCCATCGTTGCTGCCGCAAAGGAGCGCGCGCTCGAGCTCACGACCGTGAGCGACTTTGCCTCGATCACCGGCAAGGGCGTCACCGGTATGATCGGCGGCCACAAGGTCGCCATCGGCAATGCCGGACTGCTGCACGATCTGGGCGTGCCGAGCGATGCGCTCGAGCGGCAAGCCGATCAGGCGCGGCGCGACGGCGCGACGGCGATGTTCATTGCCGTCGACGACCGGCCCGCCGGCATCATCGCCGTCGCCGATCCGGTCAAGGCGACGACGCCGGCGGCGCTCGCGAGCCTGCGCGCCGACGGCGTGCGCATCGTCATGCTCACCGGCGACAACCGCACCACCGCGCAGGCAGTGGCGGAGAAGCTCGGGATTACCGACATCGAGGCCGAAGTTTTGCCCGAACAGAAAAACGCCATCGTGCGGCGGCTGCGCGGCGAAGGCCGCGTCGTGGCGATGGCCGGCGACGGCGTCAACGATGCGCCAGCACTCGCGGAGGCCGACGTCGGCGTGGCGATGGGCACCGGTACGGAGGTGGCGATGCAAAGTGCCGGCGTGACGCTGGTCAAAGGCGACCTCGCTGGCATCGCGCGGGCGCGGACACTGAGCCGCGCCACCATGCGCAACATCCGGCAGAATCTCGTGCTGGCGTTTGTCTATAACGTGCTCGGCATTCCGCTGGCGGCGGGCGTGCTCTATCCGGCGTTCGGATTATTGCTCAGTCCGGTCGTCGCCGCGGCTGCCATGAGCTTGAGCTCGGTTTCGGTAATCGGCAACGCATTGCGCCTGCGTTTCGCGCGGCTGTAACCCCGTCGACGGATTTATCTAACACTGGGTCAAACAACACGCGTCATTGCCGGGCTTGACCCGGCAATCCATGCTGACGAGACGGCATGAATGGCTTCGGATTTAGCTTCTGATACGTCGACTAACTATTTCATAATCGGCAACGCAGCATGGACTGCCGGGTCAAGCCCGGCGGTGACGAGGAGTAGTTTCGGTGCGGTGATTTGAACTCCGCCGCCCCTACCCCCAGCTTCGGCGTACGCGGGCGCCGATATTGACCGGCGCGGGCGCGGGCTTCGCGTGCGCCGGCGCGGCGGCCGGGCTCGGCCAGGCGCTGCGCTCGAATTTGCCGAGCAGCTCGGACGGAATGAAACGCGTGCGCGCGGCATAGAGGTGGCGGTCGCCGCCCGCGCGCTGGCCCTGAACAAAGAAGCGCTGCGGCACGATCAGATGCAGATGATCCTTGGCCCGCGTCATCGCGACATAAAGAAGCCGCCGCTCCTCTTCCAGCTCGGCTTTCGTGCCGGTGGAAAGGTCCGACGGCAGGCAGCCGTCGACCACATTGAGGACGTGCACCGACTTCCACTCCTGCCCTTTTGCCGAATGGATGGTCGACAGAATCAAATAATCCTCGTCGAGGAGCGACGCGCCGGCGCGGTCGCTGGTGGCATCGGGCGGATCGAGCGTCAGCTCGGTGAGAAATCGCTCGCGGCTCGCATAGGTCGAGGCAATCTGGGAAAGCTGCAGCAGATCGGCCTGCCGCAAGGCCGCATCGTCATGAATGCGCTGCAGATGCGGCTCGTACCAGCGGCGTGCGAGATCCATCTCGGCCGGCCAGCCCGCGGCACGGCCGCGAATAAGCCGAACGGTTTCGACGAAGTCCGGCCAATCCTCGACGGCCGCCGCCGGCGGCTTGATCTCCGCAAGCGCTGCGGCCGCATCGGCGCGCTCGGCCAAGCGGTCGAGCACCTTGGTTGCGGTCGCCGGCCCGGCGCCCGGCAGAAGCTGCACGACCCGAAAGCCAGCAAGGCGATCGCGCGGATTCTCGGCCCAGCGCAGAAACGCCAGCAGGTCCTTGATGTGCGAGGCCTCGAGAAATTTCAGGCCGCCGAATTTCACGAACGGAATGTTGCGGCGGGTCAGCTCGACTTCCAGCGGCCCGGAATGGTGGGAGGTGCGGAACAGCACCGCTTGGGCTTTCAGCGCCAGTCCCTGCTCGCGGCTTTCGAGAATTTTTTCGACCACGTAGCGCGCCTGATCGGCTTCGTCGCGGACCGAGACCAGATACGGCCGCTCGCCGGATTTTCGCTCCGACCACAAATTCTTGGTGAAGCGCTCGTCCGCCAGTTCGATCACCGCATTGGCCGCCGCCAAAATCGGTTGCGTCGAGCGATAGTTCTGCTCGAGCGTGACGATGTCGGCGCGCGGTGTGAAATGGCCGGGAAAATCGAGAATGTTGCGCACCGTTGCGGCGCGAAACGAATAGATCGACTGCGCATCGTCGCCGACGACGGTCAGGCCTCTGCCGTTCGGACACAGCGCCAGGAGCACTGAGGCCTGCAGCTTGTTGGTGTCCTGATATTCGTCGACCAGAACATGATCGAAACGCGCCGCGATATCCTCGGCGATCGCGGCCTCCTGCATCATGTGCGCCCAATAGAGCAGAAGGTCGTCGTAATCGAGCACCTGTTGCTGCTGCTTGGCCTCGACATAGCGGGCGAACAGCGCCTGCAACTCGTCCTGCCACATCTCGCACCAGGGAAAATGCAGATGCAGAACCTCATCGAGGGGCTGTTCGCCATTGACGGCGCGCGAGTAGATGGCGAGGCAGGTGTTTTTGGTGGGAAAGCGCTTGTCGGTCTTCGAGAGGCCGAGATCGTGGCGCACGAGATTCATCAGATCGGCGGAATCGCCGCGATCGTGGATGGTGAAAGCCGCCGCAAGGCCAATCGTTTCCGCATATTCGCGCAGAAGCCGCGCTCCGACGGCGTGGAAGGTGCCGGCCCAGGGTATCGAACCTGTCATCGTGTCGGCGATGGCGGTGCCGCTGCCCGGCACGGCGCCGGCGAGAATGCGGCCGACCCGGCGGGTCATCTCGACCGATGCGCGCCGCGAGAAGGTCAACAGCATGATGCGGCGCGGATCGGCGCCGCGCTCGATCAGATGCGCAACCCGGTGCGCCAAGGTCGAGGTCTTGCCCGACCCAGCGCCGGCAATGATGAGCAGCGGTCCCGCCTTGACCGGCAATGAGCCGCCATGCACGACGGCACGACGCTGTTGCGGATTGAGGTTTTCCAGGCTCGCCCCCGCCTTGTTTCAGGCTTGCCCCGACAGATGCTCGCGCCGGTCAAAGAGCGCCTGGTCCCGTCGAAGAGCGCCGCACTGCATGCCGATCGACAAGGCGACCGCGCGCGGCGCCCGAATTGATGCGGACCGAAGCGAATTGAATCACGATTCTTCTTTCGTTCGCAACTTGGCGCCGCTTGGTAGCCGCTTGGTGCCCATTTGGCGGCAACCCGTTGCCTCCGTGGGAACAGATTGTCATAAATCCTGAGACAAAGCGCCCTAGTTTGGCCGCTCTCGAAACAGACCCCGCTTAAGCGGTTCGCAATATCGGAGGGGCGTTATGAAGAAGTTTGTGTTGGCGTCACTGTTCGTTGTGTCGGCTCTGGCCATGCAACCGGCGTTTGCGGGTAGCCCCGCTGATCACCTTTGCACGAAGGGCACGAAGACCTGTGCATGCGGAAAGCTGCCGGGCGCCATGTTTCAATGCTGCCGCGCCGGTGCGAAGTGCGATTGCTCGCACGGCCTGCCGGATTGCAAGAGCCACTGAGGCGGCGTCGGTCTGTACGCAGGCGGAATTGTCGTTTTTGTCTCAACCAATGCTGCAAACACTTCGTCACCGCCGGGCTTGACCCGGCGGTCCATGGTGAGTGCCCGCCTTAGCAGAAGGCGTCGTCCTACAAATCACAGCATCGCTGGACGGCTGCTCATCCACCCCGCCATTTTCACGCCAAACGTCTGCATGGATTGCCGGGTCAAGCCCACGGCTGTCCGGTCTAACTTTGGCATAGGTTTAGGCTCAACTGTCGTCGATTGATGAGGATGGGCGGTGGTGTCTCGAGCAGCCGATCAATTGGCCGCCGGTGCATAAGGTTGTTGGCGGCAAGGCGGGTAAAGGTCAGCAGATTTTGCACGTTGTTTTGCAGGCCGTGGGCCATGCGCAGCAGCAGGAAGGCGATTAGGGCGACCGCGAGTTGAATGCGGACGGCGTTCTCTGACGTTCCGAAGAAGTGGCGAACTTTGAGGGTATGCTTGACCCAGCGGAAGAATAGCTCGATCTGCCAACGACGTTTGTAGAGTTCGGCAATTTCCTCGGCTGGCGCATCGAGATCATTGGTGACGATACGCAGGATTTTGCCGGTCTCGGTGCGCACGCGCAGCTCGCGGATCGCGTCCCGGAATGGGTTCTTGCGCGAGCGCGCCTGCCGCGCCGGCAGATGACCGATCCGGTCGGAGAGCACGACAGAGTGTTCCGGCGGCGCATTCTCAGCCACCACTGCGAGCGGCGTATTGACCTTCAGGCGGGTGACGATGCGGCAGCCGGCGGCATCGAGCTTCGCCCAATAGCTATAGTCGTAATAGCCCAGATCGAAGACGTAGGTGGCGCCCGGCCTGATCGGCAGCTCCTTGGCGACAGTGATGTCGTTGACGTTGGCCGGGGTGACCGCGGCGAAGCTCGGGCAGGCATTGTCTGGATTGTAGACGATATGCAGCTTGGCCGCGGATACGCCGGCACAGAACTGCGCCCATCCGGCACTCAAGGAACTCAGCCGAAAACCGGTGGAATCAATCAGTTACACGGCATCTGCCATTTGCCGGCCGAGCCGGCGTTCGCAGGGGCTCATCAGTTCGGACAACAGACCGCTGAACACCGCACAAGGACGTCGGGCATTGGCGTCGGCCAGCGTCGAGCGCGACACTTCGCAAGCGCCAAGATGATAGAGCTTGCTGGCGTGGCTGGCGAAACCAGCCTCGATCGCCCGCAAGCTCTCGCTGCCCGCCAACTGCGCGTACAGCAAGGCGATGAATTGATCCCGCGTCGTCAACCGACGCACCTTCTTGTCGGCCTTCGATGAATCCACAAGGCGATCGAAGACGTGCCACGGCACGAGCTTCAGAAGCGCGTGGAATACTGTATTGTGGTGGCGCATGGCGTGGCTTTCCCCTCGAGTCTTGATCGTCGGCAAAACGTCAAAACCCAGAAGAATCCACGCCATGCGCCTCGTCCACAAATTTAGACCGGACAGCCGTGGGTCAAGCCCGGCAATGACGGCGGTGGTTTTTACGCCACCGAGTTAGAGAATAGCGCCGAGACTTGCCTCAATTCTCCGGCAGCGGAATGAACTCCTTTTCGTCGCCCGGGACGAGCGCGAACTTCCCGCTCTTCCATTCCTCTTTCGCCTGCTCGATGCGCTCCTTGCGCGAGGAAACGAAATTCCACCACAGATAGCGCGGGCCTTCGAGCGCGGCGCCGCCTAAGAACATCAGCCGTGACGGCCTTGTGGCTTTCACCGTGATGCGGTCGCCAGGACGGAAGATCAGAAGCCGCGGCGCCTCGAACTTGTCGCCGGCGACTTCGATCTCGCCTTCGGTGACATAGATCGCCCGCTCCTCATGGTCGGCATCGAGCGGCGCACTGACGCCCGCGTCGAGCATCACCTCGGCATAGAACCATTCCGAGACCATGCCGACCGGAGATCTCTGCCCGAACGACGAGCCGGCAATCACACGCGCACGTAAGCCGCCATCCTCGATCACCGGCAAGCTCGTCGCACCGAAATGCTCGAAGCCCGGCGCCATCTCTTCGTGATCTTGCGGCAGCGCTATCCAGCTCTGAATGCCGAACATGCCGCCGCCCGTGGTGCGCACATTTTCCGGCGTACGCTCGGAGTGCGCGATGCCGCGTCCGGCGGTCATAAGATTCATTGCGCCCGGTGTGATTTCCAGGTCGTTGCCTTCGCTGTCGCGATGGGTGACGCGCCCTTCGAACAAATAGGTGACGGTCGCGAGCCCGATATGGGGATGTGGACGCACATCCATGCCGCGTCCGGCCACAAGCTGCACGGGCCCCATCTGGTCGAAGAAGATGAACGGCCCGACCATTTGGCGGCGACCGTGCGGCAGCGCGCGGCGCACGTTAAAACCATCGCCGAGGTCGCGCACGCGTGGCACGATCACCAACTCCAATGCATCGCAGGAATGTTGATCGCCCAGCACCGGGTCCTTGTCGGGTAACCAGCTCATCGCCCTACTCCCATATCGCCCGCCTCCACATTGCTCTCGCACCGCGCTTTTCAGAGCTTGCTTCGGAGCCTGCTCGGAGCCCGCGTGAGCCTGGCGGCGACTTGGGCGGGCAGGACACCGGCGCAATGGGATGCACGTCCGTTTCGCCGTATCAATCTATGTATGATAGGTCCAATCAAGCTTCCATGATGCGCGTGCATCGCAGGCGGATTTGTCGATACCATCTGGGTCCCGCCGACGCGACCCGCGGCGTCAACGCGTGCTCTGATTACCCTGGAAGACCGGCGCACCGGCGCGACCGGGCGGTACGGCCTGGTATGCGGTAGGAGTTGGCGCAGCCGGCGGCGGAGGCGGGTTGAGATCGCAGTTCTTCTCGGCGGCTGCGCGCCGCAGCACCTTCTCTTCGGCCACGGTGTTCTCGTAGTCGGCGCGGTAGGTCAGGTTTCCGATCAGGACGCCGCCGCCGCCCTCGCTTGCGCGCGCCATGAGGTCGGACAATTCCTGCTCGCGCTTCTGCAAGGCTTTGAGCCGCGGCACCATACCGTCGCAGTGATAGACGGAATAATGAGCCGGATCGATATTGACCGTGCTGAGCACGTCGCTTGTCGAACAGCCGCTGAGCAGACCGGCGACGACAAGACCTGCGACGAGAGCACAAACAAGACTGACGGCGAAGGCTTCCCGACAGCCGCCCAAGCGGGCCGCCAGCGCATCAGCGCCGCCATGCCGTTTCTCTAAACCCGTCAACGGATCACACCTACACGCGCCGGAAAACGCCCCATCCCGCCGGGAGCCCTATCCCAGGACTCCACCCTTAGGGATTCCCCCTAGGTACTTGGTACGCGGCCTCTTGCACGGAAATAAGGCGATGCTGCGAAGCACGATTGTGGCCAACGCCGCCACACGGTTCCGCCGGCCGGGACCCGAACCGTGCCGACAGCGACTGAAACAGCCAGCTGGAACGACAGCAAACGTTTTTTTACCCTGCGAGGTAAGTTTTGCAAAAATGCTCGCTATCATGGCTCGAGCCCGCCGCGACGGCCAAAGTCTGAGATAGGCCAAAACCCGACAGGGCGTCCGGACCGGTTGCCGGAGCTGAACGAAGGGTGGGACCGCGCATGCAATTCGAACGCACGACGCTCGACATCGACGGGCCGGTCGCAATCTTGCGGATGAACGATCCTGACGTCCTGAACGCGCTGTCGCCCGACATGATCAAGGGCATGAGCGAGGCGCTGGACGTGCTGGCGACACAAGACGTGCCGCCGCGGTGCCTGGTGCTCACCGGCACCGGGCGCGCGTTTTCGACCGGCGCCAACCTGCAAGGACGCGGCAAGAACGGCATCATCAGCGGCGCCGGGCAGACGCTGGAAACGGTGTTCCACCCGTTCATCCGCCGGCTGCGCGACCTGCCCTGCCCGATCGTGACTGCGGTCAACGGTCCCGCGGCCGGCGCCGGCATGAGCGTCGCCCTGATGGGCGATCTCGTCTTCTGCGCGCGCTCCGCCTATTTCCTCCAGGCCTTCCGGCGCATCGGACTGGTACCCGATTGCGGCGCCACCTGGCTGTTGCCGCGGCTGATCGGCCGGGCGCGCGCCATTGAATTGTCACTCCTGGGCGAGCGGCTGCCGGCGGAGACGGCGCTGGCTTGGGGGCTGGTCAATCGCGTGTTCGACGATGAGGCGCTGATCGGCGAAACGCTGCGCGTGGCCGCGGAGCTCGCGAGCGGCCCGACGATGGCGCTCGGACTCATTCGCCGGCTTTACTGGGAAAGTCCGGACAATTCGTACGAGCAGCAGCTCGATCTTGAATGCCGACTGCAACGCCAGGCCGGTACCACGGAAGATTTTCGCGAAGGCGTCACCGCTTTTCTTGAAAAGCGTCCGGCCAAATTCATCGCCAAGTAACTAGAACGCGATGGCTTTAATGCGACGGAGCCGCGGCAATCTGCGGCGATTGATGCCGCGCTTACACCATTGCCGTTTTATGACGCCAACATTACATACGCAGGCAGTCGTCGGTGTATCGTCGATCATGCGTGCAGGAAGTGATGCGGGTCGATTGGCTGGTTTGGTCTAATCCGCTGGCACTGTGGTGGAGCTTTCTGGTCCTGGTAAGCGTCGGCAATCTCGCTTTCCTGTTTTTCCTCCATTCCCGCTACCGAACAACACATTGGCCACGACGCGCCGGGGCGCTTGCTTTTGAGCCGCTGCTTTTGCTGGGCGCGGCTTACGCCATCGGTTGCGCGTTCCGCTCGATCCTGCCGCGGGCCGACGTGCAGCGCATTTGTTTGTTCGATACCTGGCTATCCAGCGTCCTTGTCGGCCGATCCGTCGCCACGGTGGCGGAGATGTGCTTCATCATCCAGTGGGCGATCGTCTTGCGGGCGCTGGCGCGGACGGCCCATGCGGAGAGCGCAGCCAATATCGCCAAGGCCATCGTCCCAGTCGTCGCCGCCGCCGAAGCGTGCTCGTGGTACGCGGTGATCACGACCAACTATCTCGGCAATGTTCTCGAAAACTCCCTGTGGACGGTGGCGTTCGTGCTGATCGCGATCGCGCTGCTCGACCTGCTCAATCGCTATCGCGGCGCCGTTCGCGGCGCGATCGCCGCCGCGACGCTGGGCATCGCCGGCTACGTGGCGTTCATGTGCACGATGGATGTGCCGATGTATTTCGTACGCTGGCAAGCGGACCTCGCTGACCATCGGCAGTTTTTAGGACTGTTCGGCGGGCTGCATGATGTGGCGACGCGCTGGGTGGTCACGCACGACGCCGCACGCTGGCACGGCGAGATGACCTGGATGTCGCTCTATTTCAGCGCCGCGGTCTGGATGAGCCTGTTGCTGGCCGGCTGCGGATTGGTGATGCATCTGCTGCCGCGCTATCGCGCCGGACGTCCGCTGCAGCGACTTTCACGGCAGCCTGCGGTCGTTCCGCTCAGCCGGCCGCGGCGATGGATCGCCTAATCCGCGACTCGTTTCAGATACTTTTGATTCCGCTCATTCCCGCGTAAGCGGGAATCCATGGGCTATCGCAAAACGCTGGGTCCCCGCCTTCGCGGGGACGGGCGGAGAGTTTTCACGTCGCCCATAAATCTCGCGACAAATCCTTGATCACGGATAGTGATCGCCAAACTGATAGCCCCCGTTCTGGCTGCGCTCGGCCTGCCAATAATTATAGTAGCTGCGGACCTGACGCTCGTTGCGGACTTGACCGTTATCGCGAACGCGAACCTTGGCGGCGGCGACGCGGCCTTCGCTCTGCTGGCTTGTGCTTCTGCGGGCGCTGCGGCGCGGCTCGTCGCCACGCGAAGCCGTACGCTCCTTGTCGGATTTATCGGAGCCGCGGACGACCTGGTACTGCGTATCGTGAACTTCGTTGTCTGCGCCGCGGCGGAAATGTTCCACAAAGCTGCCTTTGCCGCGCAAGCGATCACCGCTGCTATAGTCGATTGCCGCGTCGACGAGCTGCTTTTGTGCTTCGGGCGACGGGCCGTTGAGCGGCGTCTTGGGGGCGATCTTGTGCGCCCAGACCGACTCGATGATCGGTTCGAAAATCGGCAGGGCGACGCTGCCGCCGGTCTCGCCCGAACCGAGCGAACGGCGGTTCTTGTCGGCGTTGTCGTAGCCCACCCAGACCGCAATGGTGACATCGTTGGTAAAGCCGATGAACCAGCCGTCGACGGCATCTTCGGTGGTCCCGGTTTTGCCGGCCACATAGGGCGAGAGCGAACCAATCGACCGCGCAGTGCCGCGTGCCACCACGCCCTGCAAGATGGTCTTGAGCTGGTAGTATGAGGCGCGTTCGGCCGCGTCGACCGGTGTGGGATCCGGATTTTTCGGATATTCGTAGATCGTCTGTCCGTTTTGCTCGATCGAGTCGATGCCGTGCGGCTGCGGCCGGCTGCCCTCCTGGGCGATCGCCGCATAGAAGGCGGCGAGATTGATCATTTTGGCCGGCTGCGCGCCGAGCACGAACGGATAATAGCGAAGACAATGACCGTAGATCTTAGCCGCGACCGCCGTGGCGCACACGTCGTCGAGGCTCTTGGCCGGATCGCTTTCGATTCCGCCGTCGAGCAAATGCGCGGTGACGAGGTTGCGCGAGTATTCAAGCCCGCGCCGCAGCGTCAAGGTGCCCATGGAGCGGTGATCGGCATTGCGCGGCGTCCAAAAATAATCCGGATGCGCTGCATTGCGATCTTGATGCGCTAAATTCTTGCGCGGTGGTCCGTCGCCGATGGGCGGCAAGGTGATCGGCTCGTCGAGCACCAGCGTGTTCGGCTGCAGCCCTTTTTCCAGGGCGGTCAGGTAGGTGACCGGCTTGATCGTCGAGCCGGGCTGCCGTTCGGTCTGCCAGGTTCGGTTCAGCTGGCTCAACGGGTAGGAGAAGCTTCCGGCCATGGCCAGGATGCGTCCGGTTTTGTTTTCCAGAACAAGCGCCGCGCCCTGCACGGTCGGCCGCACGCGCAAACGCGCCACGGCGCCGTTTTTGCTGTTCGAGCCGCCGACGCGCACATACACGACGTCATAGAGATTCAGCGCGCGCGTGATCTCGCCCGTCAATGCCGGGAGCGGCGCCGTGCGCCCGTCCGGAAGGCCAACGCGGATACCGTTTTTGGCTGTCTGCAAAACGACCGCGGGCGTCCAGTGAACGTCATAGAGCGGCAGGCGCAGCGCCTTCAGCGCGACCAGCCAATCCGGCGTGCCCGCACGGCCATGTCCGGCGAGCTTTTGTATGGCATCCGCGAGGTTTGCCTCCGCTCCGTGCCAAACGATGCGTTCAGCGGACATTTCGTATTGCGCCAACCCCTCCTGCAGCGCCGATTCAGTGTCGCGCTGCAATTGCGCATTGACCGTCGTGTGCACGGTGTAGGGCTGTGCGGTCAGGCTTTCGATACCGTCGCCGCGCGCTTCGTGGGCGACAAAGTCGACGAACTGGAAGGCGCTATCGCGGTGCGACCGGCTGAAGGCCACGACCTTGGGCGGAGCGGTGAGCGCAAGCTCTTTTTGCTGCGCGTCGATGACGCCGTCCTCCTGCATCCGGCCGAGCACATACGTGAGGCGCTCCTTGGCACGGTCGGGATGCCGGTCCGGATCGAAATAGTTTGGTCCCTTGAGAAGACCCGCCAACATCGCTGCCTCGCCCAAGGCGAGGTCTTTTGCCGATTTGCCGAAATAGCTGCGCGCGGCCATTTCGACGCCCCACGACCCGCGGCCGAAATAGGCGGAATTCAGGTAAAGCTCGAGAATCTGGTCTTTGCTCAGCGTCGCTTCCAGCCGCGACGCGACGATCATCTCGCGGATCTTGCGCTCGTAACTCACGTCGTCGCCGACGAGCAGATTTTTCACCACCTGCTGGGTGATCGACGAGCCGCCTTGCGGCCGGCCGGAGCCACCCAGGTTGCCGATGAACGCACGAATGATGCCACGCTCGTCGATGCCGGGATGATCGAAGAACCGCCGGTCCTCGGCAGCGACCGCTGCCTTGCGCACATATTCCGGAATATCGGACAGCGTCAGCCAAATGCGCCGATTGCCCGGCTCGAACACTTCGGCCACGTTTTGGCCGGAACCGTCCAGCACCGTGCTCACGCTCGGCAGCTTTCTGTCCTTGAGCGTCGTCGGGTCCGGCAAATCGGCCGCCGCGTTATTGTAAAAGCCGATGACTTCGGCCAGGTCGACGACCGGCTGCGTGATCGCCTCGTTCTTGCAGAACTGATGATACGCCGTGTTCAAATCGGCAAAATTGATGCCGTGGAACGCCTTAGCGTTGGCGCCGAACGCTTCCGAGTCGTCAAGCGCGGTCGTAATCAGATCGTCGATATTGATAGTTTCGATGTCGAAGGCCCGCCGCATGTGATCGCAGCCGCCGCGCAGGACGCGCACCACCTTTTCCTGATCGTATGTCGGATCCAAATGGGTCCGCACCGATCCGGGATGAGTAAGAACTTCACTGAGGGCAAATGCAGTCGCAAATATCTTGACCAGAATGGATTCCATGGAGACCTTGACCTGACGCCGCCTACCAAGGCTTCGCTACTGCAAGGCCGATAAAGGCAGTGTGACCGCCTTCCGTACTTTTTTTGATGAAAGCGCTGTGTATTTGCACATTTGCGCGATTGGAACACGGCGTGGTCAAGAATAACGACGCAAATCGGACCGCAGGATGCGCCATCGCGGGTGGGCGAATACGCAGCGTCAGTCATGCAGTTTCTCAAGCGCCGCAGCCGCAATGCGTGGCGTTGAGCGCTAGGCGTCTCATCCGACAGAAGCGCCGAATGGACCTCGCCTCACCGGCACCGCCGACGATCGGTCCGCTTGATCGCAAAGCAAACGATCGATGAAGGCCGCGGCGGCATTTGTCTCCTCCGTGCAAGACGATAGCGTCGTTTGTATCGATCTGATGACAGTATTACCACGCAGTGACTACAAACAACTGCACATCCGGCGCGCGCGCCGGCGCGACGCGTTCGCGATGGCTCGTGAGTGGGGCAGAAAGATCTTGCGGCTAGCCTCGCATGCAAGCCAAATGCCTCGATTATTAGAGGCAAATTAGCCGTGCTCCGGTTCCGCTTTCCGCAGATGCATTAATCGTGCGCGATCTGCTTCCGCGGCGGCTGCAATGGCGGCGCGGGTGATTGCGGCGGAAGCGGTTGCGGCCCCGGCGGCTGCGGTGCATGCAATTTGCCGCGAATGACATCCCGGAAAAACGTGTACCAGTACCAGATCAGCACGATGGGAACGGCGATGTCGTAAAGCCCGTCGAGACCGGGAATAGGCTCAATCGGAATAGCGACGGCGCCTGCCGCCGCGGTTGCCCCGATGCGATAGCTGAGCGCAGACAATATCCGCTTGAGCGGATTGTCGTCGGGCATTCTCGAGACGACGACGATGAGCACGATCAACAACGCCGTCATGGCGACGACAAAGATCAAGAGGTCCCGGATGATGTCGGCTACCGTTGACAACAGTCCCATGGCTCAGTCCGCTCGCGCTTCGCTCGACATTACTAATTCCCTCTAAACATAGTCTCTCGGTTGAACCCAAGAAAGTGGTGCGGGCCGTCGCAGTCGAGCCGGCGCGGAATTTGTAGAAGCCGTGGCGTGCATTATCGGCAAGGTCGGGCTTTCACGAACGGACGCGGCAAAATTTGTCTAAATGGTTCAGTGATTTATTTCGCCGGCGCCGGATAAGGCAGAGAGCGCTTCTCGCTCAACCGGCTTGCCGCAGGTCCATTTCACCAGAGCCAGTTCACCACAACCAGCTCACCACAGCCAGCTCACCACAACCATGGCTGAACCGCGCCGAGCAGGAAGGCTCCGGCGAGCGCGCCCGCGACCGCCGGTGCGAACGCAATCTCCTGGCGCGGGCCGACCTTGCGGGTCTTGATCCATCCGAGCTTCCCGGCGACCACGCTGAGCAGCGAAAAGATCACCAAGAGGATAGCCAACAACAACGCTCCGCGCATGCCCACCCAAAGGAACGCCACCGTCAAGAGCTTGACGTCGCCGCCGCCGAATGCCCCGAGCGCGTAAAACACCACGCCGATAACAAAGATCATCACTGCCAAGGCCAAGTCCAGCGGCACCTCGCTCCAGCGCCACGTCAGCGCGGCATGCAGCAGATAAAGCAGGACCAGAAACAGAACCAGCGAATTGCGGATGGTGAAATGCTTGAGGTCGAACAATGCGGCATGGATCAAAGTCACGGTGGCGATAACGACAACCAAATAGGAGAAAACTGCCGGTGCGGTGAGCGTCATCGGTAAGTACGCTGTGATGTCTCAAGGCGTGAACGGAACCAGAGGAACAAACGGATTGCGCTTGACCGATGTGTCGCTCGCGGCCAGCAGCTTGAGGTTATTGAGGACGTACGGATTGTTCGGCGCGAGTTCGTAGGCGCGGCTCAGGTAGTTGCGGGCGCAGACAAAATCGCTGCGCAGCATGCAGGAATAGCCGCGGTCGTTGAGGATTTCGGACGTTTCGCCGAGCAACGCCACGGCGCGGTCATAGGCGTGATCGGCCACGTCAAAGCGCCCGAGGCGATCATAGCTGGCGGCAAGACCAAGCCATGCGGTCGCGTCCCGCGGCGACCGCTCGGTGGCCTCGAGAAAGTAGCTCGCCGCCAAGCCGTAAAGGCCGCGCTTGAAATGCTCGAGGCCAAGCCGCACCGACTTGTCGGAGGGATAATAGCGGACATCGGCTGGATTCTGCACGGTCCACGACGTTGTCGGAGTTGGCCACCACGATCCCGGCGCCGCCGGTCCAGGCGGTCCGAGCGTTTCGCAGCCCGCAAGAGAAGCTGCCAAACCGGCAATGACGAAGACCTCGGTGGCACGCATCAAAAGCAGGCGGGAAACGCAAAAGGCACATGGGCGTGGAGCTATAGCAGCAGCGCCACCGGCCAGTGTGACAATCGCATAACAAGGCCGCGCAAATCGGCGGCGTTATTAATGTGCGCAACGCCTCAGCCGTGGCGCAACGACAACAGCAACGGAATGATCCTGACCAGGGCCGGAAACAGCACCACGAGCAAGATGACGGGAAAGATCAGCAAGCCCAGCGGAGCTATGATCTTGACCGGCAGCCGGTTTGCCTCGGCCTCGGCGCGCAGCAGGCGGCGCTCGCGCATGTCGTGACTAAATATGGTCAGAGCGCTGGCGACACTGGTGCCAAGCATGAGCGACTGGCGAAGTGCCAGCACCATCGTTTGCGCCTCGTCCAGCGAAAGCCGGGTGGCAAAGTTCTCCAGAGCTTCGATGGTGCTGCGCCCGGCCTTCGTCTCCGCGGAGAGCCAAGTCAGGTTCAGGGCGAATTCACGATGGTGATTGCCGATCTCGCCGACGATACGATCGAGCGCCGCGTCGATGCCCAAGCCGGCATCCACGCAGACGATCAGAAGGTCGAGAAAATCCGGGAAGAACTGCCGGTACGCCTCGACCAGCCGCCGTTGCCGCCGGATCAGATAGACGCGCGGCAGCGCCAAGCCGAGGAGGGCCGCAACGAGAACTGTGCCGGCCCGCAATAGGAACGAGTTGCCTGTCGGGAAGGATGCGGCAAGAAAGAACCCGGCCAGCACCGCCACCAGCGCAAAGGCCACGCGCGCAAATCGAAACCAAGTCGCGCTGTCGGCGCTGAAGAAGCCGGCATGCACCATCTGCAGGCGCGCGCCACTACGGGCGCTCGCATTTCCGTCCTGCCGATCGTCGCCGAAATAGCGGGCTACGATTGCGGTCAAGAAGACACGCGGGCCTGCCTCCGGCGGCCCGGCCGTGGGCGACGTCGTCTGCAGACGGCGCTCGATCCGGGCGACCGCATGCCAGCGCGCGATCAAGCCGAAAGCGCCCGCAGTAACGACCGCGAAGACCGCGAACGTCAACACTACCGGCAACCACTCGGCCATGCGCTGCGCCCCTAGACCATTTCCCGATCAGGCTGAATCGGGAAATAGTCTGGATCTCTTTGTCGTCGCATGTCCTTTTCGGAAAACCGGTTTCCACCCATCGGGTCAAAGCCCGAGGGCATGCTTTTCCGGGACATGCTCTGGAGCATCGTGACGCTCTAGACCTTCAACCGCACCATGCGGTGGATGATGATGTTGCCGATCAGCAACGCCAGTAACCCGACGATGGCGGCCGGTTTTGCCACCCAATGTTCGCGCGCCATTGCCACATAGTCCGGCGCACTCACGGCCATGATCCCTGCCAGCATGAACGGCATGATGGACAGCGCCATCGCCGAAAGCCGCCCTTCGGCGGTGAGGGCCTCGATCTTCTTGCGGAACAGCAAGCGCCGCCGGATCAAACCGGACAGGCGAGACAGCAGATCGAGCAAGTTGCCGCCGGTCCGCTCCTGAATGCTGAGCGCGACCCGAAGCAATACGAGATCGGTCTCGCCGACGCGCCGATAGAGGTTGTCCAAAGCCACTCTGATCTCGCGGCCGTAGAGCAATTCGTCGGCGACGATCTCGAACTCTTCGCCAATCGGTGCCGGCATTTCGCGCGCGACGAGCGCCAGCGCGGCCGACAGCGGATAGCCGGCCCGCACGCCGCGCACGATGATGTCGACGGCGTCCGGCAACTGCTCTTCAAGACGAGCCAGCCGACGCGCGCGAACAACCACGAGAAAAAGGAACAAAGCGATGGCCGCCGTGGCAGCCGCCAGCAGAAGAGCCACGGGCCCGTAGTCGATGACATAGCCGAGCAAAACAAAAATCAGCGCGGCGAAACCGCCGGCGCTCAGCAGCAACACCCGCGGACCGGTCTTGAGTTCCCGTCTGTCGCAACCAGCCGCCGGCCCCGTGCATGCCCACAAGGTGCAGCGGCAAGAGCATCGTGGTTTGTCGCAAGGCGGATGGCAGCGGCTCATCACCGGCGGCGGATGGTACGCTTGCGTCCAAGCGGCGCGTGATCGCCTTAAGCGATCGGCTCGGCCGGACCACGGCAAGATAAACCGCTTCCACCAACAAGGCCGCGGCCGCGAACACCAGGAAATAGATGAACCAAGGCTCGTTCACAGAGAGCACATCCAGCTTATCTAGCTAGACCTTGATCCGATCAAATCGAATCGGATCAAAACCTAGATTTTTACGTTGGTGCATGATCTCTTCCGAAAACCGGTATCCACTTTTCGGGATCATGCACTTGCGTTGGTGCATGATCCTTTCCGAAAACCGGTATCCACTTTTCGGGATCATGCACTTGCGGCCGATGCGGCGGCGCGATCAAAGCGAACGCGCGGGATCGAAATGGCTGTCGGGGACATCGATTCCGAAGGCCTTCACATCGTCCAGAAAAGTCGGCTTGGCGCCGGTTGCGTAGAAATGGCCTTTCAGATTTCCGGCCCGGTCGGTGAATTCCTTGGCGAAATAGAAAATCTCCTGCACGCCGATCGCATCTGCGTCCAGTCCGGTGATTTCGGAAACGCTGGTCAGGCGCCGGCTGCCGTCCGGCAAACGCTGAACCTGAACAAGCAAACGGATCGCGGCGGCAATCTGCCCACGGATGCTGGCGACGGTCATCGGCATGTCGGCCATTCCGACCATCTGCTCGAGCCGCTTGAGCGCGTCGCGGGGCGAATTGGCGTGGATGGTCGTCATCGAGCCTTCATGGCCGGTATTCATCGCCTGCAGCATGTCGAAGGCTTCCTCGCCGCGACATTCGCCGACGATGATGCGGTCGGGCCGCATGCGCAGCGCGTTCCTGACCAGATCGCGCATTCTGATCTCGCCCCTGCCCTCGATGTTGGCCGGGCGGGTCTCCATGCGGCACACGTGCCGCCGCTGCAGCCGCAATTCGACGGCGTCCTCGATCGTGACCAGACGCTCGTGTTCGGGAACAAAGCCCGACAAGGCGTTCAGCAGCGTGGTCTTGCCGCTGCCGGTGCCGCCGAGCACGACCAGCGAGACGCGGCCGCGAACGGCTGCCGACAAAAGATCCACCACTGGCGGAGGCAGCGAGCCGAGCTCGACAAGCCGCTCGATGGTCAGCGGTTGCGCGGCAAATTTGCGGATCGAAACGATCGGGCCATCCACGGCCACCGGCCTGACCGCGACGTTGACACGCGAGCCGTCCGGCAGGCGGGCATCGACCATCGGCGCGGATTCATCGACCCGCCGTCCGGCAACCGCCACCATCTTGTTGATGATGCGCAGCAGGTGCGCCTCATCCTTGAAATGGATCTTGGTTTCGTAGAGCCGGCCGAAACGCTCGACGAAGCATTGATCGTGGCCGTTGATCAGGATGTCGTTGACGCCCGGGTCCTTGAGCAGCGGCTCGATCGGACCATAACCGATCATCTCATCGACAATCTCGGCGGCAAAAGCTTCGACCTCGCGCCGATTGAGCGCGATATTCTCGGCGCGCACATAGTCGGCGACATACATGCGGACGTGTTTGGCCAGTTCCTCGCGTGGCAGACGATCAAGCAGCGACAGGTTGAAATCGTCGATGATGCGCGAATGGACCTTGAGCTTTTCCTCAAGCAAGGACGGACGGCGCGCCGCCAATTCGTCAGGCTCACGCTGCCGCGCCGTCAAAACGGGTGAAGCAGAGTCCGAAGGCGCGGGCGCCGCGTCGCGCTCGGCTTTGGCCGGCCCGAAGAAAGACATGTCCCTTGGCCCCAGCCTCCACGCGCAGCGATCACGTCCAAGCTGGCTCGCACATGCCAACCCCCGGGCCGGGCGTCACGCGACTAAAGCGTCGTGTAGCTTTGGTCGCACAGCTCGCGAAATACAGCTTCGCGCAACACAACTTTGCGTCACACAACTTTAGCCGTTTAGTAATTTTGATAGTAAGTTCGAAGTATGTCGGGACGGCGACGGTTCGGCCCCGCGACAGAAATCCGCCAACGCTGCGATGTCTTTATTCACCTTGCGCAGGCTGTGGCCGATCGCCAGCGGCTCGCCGGCATTGACGCTCTCGGCGGCGGCAGGGTCCTCGCGCACCAGCAGAATTTGCTCCCGGCCGAGAACACGCCGGATGTGCTCCTCCCGCAAAGCGGTGCCATTGAAGGACCGGCGCTGACAGCGATTGATGGCGACGGCGATGTGGCCTTGACCATCCGCGGCGTTGCCGCGGATCACAGCCAGCGTTTCGGCGATCTGCCGCAGCCCGGGCACGGTATTGAGGCCGGTGACGACCATCCGGCTCGAGGCGCCGATGACCGGCCGCGTCCATGAGAACCAGGTGACCGGCAAATCCGCCAACATGTATTCGTAGCGCGCCGCCATCTTGTCGAACAATACGTCCAGCGTCTCGATCCGCAGCTCGCCGGCATTGAACGTTTTGCTGCGCGGTGCGGCCAGCACATCTATTCCGGAGGAATGGCGGCTGACGAAAACCTCGAACATCTGATCGTCGAAACGCTGCGGATCATCAACGATTTCCTGAATTTGCAGCCGCGGCTCGATGTCGAGATGATCGCAGATGTGACTGGTCTGGAAGTCGAGATCGATGACGCAGACGCGGCGATTGCGTGTTGCGCGGTTGGCTTTGATCTGCACGGCTGCTTCGACCACAAGCGTCGTGTTGCCGACGCCGCCGGCACTGGGAACAAACGAGACCAGGCTCGACGGATTGGCGCCGGCACGGGCCGGCGTCGTTTGCGGTTCGACTTGCGCGTCCGGCAGGCTCTTTCGCAGCTGCCGCTCAAGCCGGTCCATGATCTCCTGCGCAGGGAACCGCGCCGGCGACGGCTGACGCGGACGCCGCGGCTGCGCTTCAGGTGCCGGCGGGGGCTGATGGGGGCGTCGCGGCGGCGGTTCGGGTGCAGGCTGCGGATCCGGCGCGCCGTTGCGCAGTTGCCGCGCCAGTCCGTCCATAACCTCCTGAGCAGACGGCGGCGGGGACGCCATGGCCTGAACGGGGCTGGCGGGCGCCGGTTCGGGTCGCCGTTGCGGCTCCGGCATGCTTTGCGGAAGATACCGCGCCAGCACGTTGACAATGTCTTGCGGGGAAGCTCGCGCCGAGACCCAGTCGGCGTGGCCGGAAAACACGAGCCGCTGATGATCGGCCTTCGAAAGGTCCCTGGAGATCAGGATGAAGAAAAATCGATCGCGATGACGTCGCACCAGTTCCAGCACGCGATCGACCTGCATGGGGTCGTCCGACGGGACCGGCAACAAGACAAAGTCCGGCTCATCTTGTTTGAGGCGGACCGGACCGATGTCTTGCAGATGGCGAACGGTTCTGAGCTCCGGCAGCAGGCGAGAGATTTTTCGCTCGACCGCCCGCGCCGTTTCGACATTGTCGCCGCCGAGAAGATAGATCGCCATGGCTCGATCTAGATTTTGCGTTGGCGCATGATCTTTTCCGAAAGCCGGTTTTCACTTTTCGGGATCATGCACTAATCGGCTGTGGAGGACATGTCCTCGGCCGTCATCGACGCGGTCAATGCCGGTATCGGCACCGTCCCGAGCAGGCTGCGGAGGAAAACGAATTGGAATGGCACGTTGTGTAACGAGAGGGTTATGGTCGGTACGGACCCGGGACGACCGGCATAGCCCAGTCGCGCTCCCTGATACTCAATCATGACATTGGCGGCGGTCAGTGGGCGGAAAACGTCGCACATGCCGAGCTGGTATACGCCGGCGCCATCGCCGCAGGCTTCGCTGTTGCGCCCACGAACGATGGCGTTCATCGCACTGACGTCATAACCGCCAACTCCGCTGCAAGATCCGCGACAGTTGCAAGTCTCGCTTGCACCGTCGCAGGTTACGACAAAGGCAGGCAGCGGACTGCCGGGCGGCGCGTTGGGCCCGACCGCGGCAGCAGCGAGACCGCCCAGCCCCTTCGCGACCGGATCGGACACGACCGCAATCCGCAGACCGATCTGCACCGCCTTTGCGGCCGCGCTCCATTGATAGAACGCGAACAAGAAATCGATCGAGCACAGCACGATCATAAGAAAAATCGGCATCACGATTGCCGTCTCGACAAGCACGCTGCCGTTGTGCGCCACGGCGAAGTCCGTGAAGGCGCGCCGCATCAGTTGACCGCCGCAGCGTCCGGAAGCGCGCGCTCCGCGTGCCAGAGGCAGAAGGTCGGCGGCTTCAGACCGAGAACCTCGAAAAACCCGAGCGACTGCTCGGGAAACGAAGTCGAAGCCACGACAACGGAGACCGGCGCGCCGCGGCAGCCCTGCGCGGTCCCGCACGGATTGCCACTTGGGGTCACCGGAACGCCGGCGCATTGGCTCGCGCATCCGCCGCCGGCGCCGCCGACGCAAAAGCTTATCGTCTCGTCAGTAAAGCCGCGGACCCTGGCCGTGCCGCCGGACACTTGCCCGCTGGTCGCAAGGTGTCTGGCCGTCGCCTGGTTGGCGCTCTCGGCGGGATTGCCGGTCCTGGCGAGATAACGCGCGGCGTCGCGGATTCCGGTTGCGACCTGATGGCTCTGGTACAAGAACCAGGAAAACTCGATCACGCCCATTACCAGAAACAACAGCACCGGGATGGCGATGGCGGCTTCGATCAAGGCCGAGCCGTCGCGATCGCACAAGACTGCGCGCCATCGAAATACTACACCGCGTCGAGGGGGCCGCGCTAACATCATCGATAAAGCTGCACCAGGTCCCTGACGAATCCGCCGCGCGGCTTTTCCAGCGCGACGAACTCGGCATAGAGGTTTTGGCCGGAGAGGCCGTTGGCCGGCAGGGTCAAAAAGAACTTGCCGAACGCGGCGACGGGAATCCGGCTGGCGCCGGGTGCGATCGGACGCGGCGTGCTCAGGCAATTGACGATGGCCGCATCAACAAGGCGGGCATTGGCGGCTGGGTTGGCGCTGCACACCGGCGCCCCGGTCTCGCCCCCCGCCGACCGCGCGTTCAGATAACCGTTGGCGATCTCGTACTGATAAACACCGTAGCGGCTGATCGCGGCACTGCTGCTGCAACCCGACGGCGGTGATGGCGGTGACTGCCCGCCGTAAGCGCGCGCCCAATAAGTTGCACAATCCCAAACGCCGTCGCCCAGGGTGGCGGTGACGTCGAGACACGGCAGCGCATTGACGGTCGGACCGCAACGGCTCGGATCGCTGGTGATCATGCCGTTATCCGGCGGCAACGCCGCCGCCGCAGTGCCCGGCAGCGGCCAATTGTTGGACGCCGGCATGGCGCGGCAAGGTGTGGCGGCCGTGTAGCCCTTGCGCACATTCTGATCGGGCGCGTAGTCCAGACAGCCGGCAAAGGCGTTGGCAAAAATGTCGAACCGCGTATTCAATCCATCGATCGGGTCGCTTCCGGTATCGCTGGCGATGGATGCGTTGCTGAGCCGGAAACAGGCAGGCGGCGGCTGCGACGTCAGGGCTTGCGCGATCCCGCTTTGAGCGGAGGGTCCGCAGCTTCCGGCCGGCAGATAGCCGGTGGCGGGATTCAGATAGCCAAAATTGCCCGGCCCGTATGCGCCGCCCGTCGCCGCGGCCAGGCGGATCAGTTGGCGATGACCGAGATCGTTGGCATCCGCACCGTCGGCCGCGACCAGCGCCTGCGTCGCGTCCCCATAGCTCATGTCCGGCGTCTCGAACGGGTTGCAGACGAAGAGCGGCGCCATGTTGCAGGCCACCTGATCCGCGCCGGCAACGGCGGAAGCGCCGGTCGCGATGGTGCGGGGGCCGCCGAACAGCGACGCCGGCGAAAACGCAAGCGACACCGGCACGACCGACACGGCGACAAAACGCGCATTGGTGGAGCAGGTCTTGTTCGCGGCGCACGCGTGCGCGGGCACGCCGCCGAAGAGAGGAGCCGCATCGCTTGCCGGCAAGCTGCCATAGAACGTGATGTCGGCAATCTCGACCGCCCTGCCCGCGCCCCAGACGTTGCCAAGAAGATGATTGATGGCGTTGGTGGCGCGCAGAGCGGAGTCGGGCATGCGATCGAGCTCGGCCGCGCCGGCGAGCGCGAACGCATCGGCAGCGTTTTGCAGTTCGGTCTGCGCGGCGAACAGGCGGGCGCTGTCGAGCGCCAGCACGCTGAAGCCAACCAGAACGGTGAGGATGACCGCCAGATACGGCAGGATCACCCCGCTCTCGTCGCGACAGAACGTCCCGACAGCGCGGATCAAGCAAACACGCATCGCCGAAGCAACAGCCCCTATATTTCGCATTCGTCTTTGCATTGACGGATTCGTCGCCGCTCGATTGTCGGTCGCCGGCCCGGCCCGCAGACATTCCAGGCCGACAATGATCAAGGCCCCCTGCGCGCGCTCACTGCCCGGGGGTTGGAACGCCGGGAACGCCCACATTGACGTTGCTCAGACCGCCGCCCCCGCCGCCGCCGCTGCCGGCGCCGCCTTCACCCCCATAGGTGGGAACGATCTGCCGGGGCGCGTTCGGCAGCTTGCTGACATCTTTGTAGCGTTCGACGGCACCGGCCATGCGTTGACCGTCCGCGGGAATCTGGGTGTTGAAGGCGTTGGGGGGCACTGGGTCGATGGTGTGGATCGCCTCATTGGTCCGAGGGGCGTTGCCGGCGCTCAAGGTGACAGTGTCCTTTCGGGCGGCATATTGCTCGACCACGTCGTCCCACGGCGGCACGCTGCAGCCCGCCAACAGCGGGGCGGCGCCGAGTGTAAAACTGAGGATATGTCGCCAACTCATGCGCTCACTTTCCCACATCTGCCGGCGCGATCCCTTGCTGGACCGGAATGATGTGACCGTAGGGTCCCTGCAGATCGCCGCCCAACGTCGTATAATCGGCGGGCAGCTTCTTGCGCTCGAGCTGCCCATTGATGAAGGCGTCGATGTCATTGCCGGGCAAGCGATCGTCCAGCGGGCTTGCCAAGTGCTCGCCGGGCGCGGCGGGACGCACGAGGTGCGGCGTGACGATGACGACGAGATCGGTCTCGTTCTGCTGGTAGCTCGTGCTGCGAAACAGCGTACCGAGCACCGGGACCGATCCGATCCACGGCAATTGCGAAATGTTGCCAGCGTTTCGCGCCTGCAGCAGTCCGGCAATGGCGAAGCTCTGGCCGTCGCGCAGCTCGATGGTCGTGCGCGCCTCGCGCTTGGTCAAAGACGGAATCGTCGTGCCCGAGATGGTGACGGCGTTGGAGTAATCAAGCTCGCTGACCGAAGGCACCAGCCGCAGATTGATGACGCCGTTGGCCAACACCGTCGGCTCGAAATCGAGCTCGACCCCGAACGACTTGTACTGAATGGAGGGTGTCGTGAAACCCGAGGTGGTGGCGCCGATGATCGGCACTGGAAATTCGCCGCCGGCAAGGAAGCTCGCTTTGTCGCCCGACAACGCGACCAAATCGGGCTCGGCGAGACTGCGGATCAGGCCCTTGGTCTCCAGCGCGCTGACCAGGACGTTGACCGAGGCGCCGTTGTTGACCATGCTGGCAAGCAGCACGCCAAACGGCGAGCCGCCGCTGGCGAGAGTGCCGACGCTCTGAAACAGCGGCAGGCCTCCGCTGTTGGTCGGCGCAACACTGCCAAGCCCGGTATTCGCGCCGCGGCTGCCGCTGCCGGTAGACCAGTTTACGCCGAGATCGCGCTGGGCGGATCGGGTCGCTTCAAGAAAGCGCACCTTGAGCATCACCTGCTGCGAGGGCGCCACCGCCATGGCGTTGACGACGGGTGTGGCCGGCGACAGCGCCTTGGCGAGCGCCACGGCACGCTGGGCGGCGACGGCATCGCGCGCCGTGCCGCTGAGCACGACTTGACCGTTCTCGCTGGCCACGCGGATGCCGCCACCCTCGCCGCGTACGTCGATTTTGCGGCGCAGGTCGCCGACATCGGCTTCGACCACAACGTCAAGGACGCCGATCAAGTCGCCGTTGTCGGCGAACACCGAGACATTGGTGGTGCCGATCTTTTTGCCCAGCAGATAGAGCGTGCGATCGGAAACCGGCATGGCATCGAGGATGTCCGGAGCGCCCACGACCGCATGCTTGAAGCGCCGATGAATGTGGAAGGTGCGCGACTTGTTGACGGTGACGGAGGTCTGCACCACGGATTCGCCGTCGCTGACCCAGGAGCGGCCGATTTCCGCAGCGCCACGCTGCGAGAACAACGTGACCGCGGCGAACAGAATGACCACTGCGGACACGATAGCGATACCGCCCCGGCGTCTACGCAACCTTGACGTGCATTTTGGTGGGCGCGCGCTCGCCGCATCCAAGTTTCTGCACATCGACCGGTCTCCGACCGCGGGACGCAACTCAGAGCCAGCAACAACCGCCCCCCACGATCGGCAGCGCAGCCGGCACTCCGACGCCGTCGGTTGCCATCTGATCAGCAGCAAAGACCCGATACGCAACACAACGCGAAGTTTACAGATTTTTAACAGTCATTTTTGACTGCCAGATGAAAAGTCGGGAAACGTGCACAGCAGACCGAGCGCGGACGGCACACGAAAGCGCGTTGTCTTTTTGCACGACGCGTTAGCGACCTGCGTCGCGAATGACCGTGTAGTCTTGGGCCTTGGTACCGCGGATGATCGACACCGTGGTCATCGATGCGCCCGCATCCTCTCGCGTGCTGGCGCGGCCGAGGTCGTGCTCGGTCACGCGGCGGCGAAGAGCGGCTGTGGCCTCGTTCGATTCCCGCAGGATCAAAGAGATCCTGCCGACATTGGTGGCAAGAAGGACTTTTTGTGCCTCCTCCGGCGTCGCTTCCAGCGTCACCGCCTTGGCGATGGTCGGACGGTCGGCGCGTTCGCCAGCACGCTGGTCCACCGCCAGCACCATGGTGCGCTCGAGGATAATGTCGGAATAGCTTTCGTTGTGTGCATCGGTGCGGATCAGCACCACATCGACCCGATCGCCGGGAGAGACGAAGCCGGCAACGCCGCGTACATCATCGACCTGCACGGTGACGGCGCGCTTGCCTTCGTCGATCAAGGCCGAGAGTGAGCCGCGCTGGCCCGGAGCGGTGATCTTCACACTCATGATCGGCTCGTTGCGCGCGATCGGGCGGATCACGTCGCGGCGGCCGTCCTTGAGCAGCTCGCGCTTGCTGGCGAAAGCGCCTTCCGGCAGTGGGCCCGACTTCATGGGCACCTCGATAATGTCGTCGGGAGTGATGGCGCTGCCGAAGCCAAGTGGCACGGCGGCAAGAACAATCGTCTCAGGCGCCGCCGCCGCGGGCCGAAGCCACACACGGACGACATAGGCCGAAATGCCGCCGATGATCAGCGCAACGACCAACGCGAGCGTGCTGCTGCTACGAAACATGCGCTACCTTCCAACAGCCGATGTCCGACCGACGCACGCGACTTCCGCACAAGCGATTGACAGCGGCCGGACCCACACTCCAACGCACCTCACCATATCGGGGTCGACAGAAAATCGATTGGCTGCGCCAGCGCGACGCAGCCAATCGTACTCGCAACGATATTACCAGGTCGCGGAGCCAATGCTGCTGCTGAGGCCGGTGCCAATCTTGGTGAACGAAGTGCTGAGGTCACCGCCCAGGGCGGTCAGCCCCGCGATGGCCGCCGCGGCAACAAGCGCGACGACGGTGGCGTATTCGATGAGCACGGCGCCGCTTTCGTCTTTCGCGGATTTCTTCACAGTATTCCAAAGTTTCACGACACTTCTCCTCTGCCGGCGATGCCGCTGACGCGTCATCCCGTGATGTTGTCAATCGTCGGTTTGATAGGTACGCGTGCAGTCACGAGCCGAGGAACCGCTCATGCCGTTCGGCTATTGCCCAGCCCCTCGACGGGACGCTTACTCTGTCGCCGCATCGGGAGATGCCGAACTTGAGTCTATTGCCCCACATTTCGAGGAGTAAAAATTCATTAACCAAACGTCAAATGAATTTGAGATGACATTTATGACAATGGCCTGGTGCGGCGCAGCCTGCGGGCCGCGGCTACTCCTCTCGACGGCCAGCGGATGCTCTCGGCGCTGCATCTCATCCACGCGCGCAGCGGCTGTTCAAAATAGCGGTACGACAGCATCGAAAGCGCGATGACACCAACGAGAAATCCGAAGAAGAGCGACGGACGAAGGAAAACCTCACGGCCGATACCCGCTGCATCGACCGCCAAAACCACCGTGAGCTGGACAGGAAAATGCAACAGATAAGAGGAATAAGTCGCCTGACCGAGGACTGCCAACGGTCGCGCGATCGAAATGGCGGCTGCACCGAGGCGCGCAAACAGCACCAGCGAACAAGCCGCCAGAATCCCCAAGAGCGGCAGACTTTCGAGCGAAAGGGCGCCGCAGGCTGCCGTGAGGGCGCCGATCGCGACGACGAAGCAAGCGGCAATCAGCGCCGCGAAGCGCTGGCGCAGAAGCCCGTGCGCGATAACGCCAGCGAAAAAAAAGATGAAGCCACACCTAAAGACCGTTCTGTGGAAAAGCGCGCCCCCGCCGATAAAGCCAAGCAGAGCAAAGCCGAGCGCGACCAACGCGCCCGCCAGCAAATTTGCACCGAACAGGCGCGCGATCAAAAAAAAGCACACATAGGTCAAGACTTCGACGGAAACGCTCCAAACGGGCCCGTTGAAACTCAAGTGCTGCCAGGAGAACCAGTTGGAGGCCATGAGCAACTGCCCGGCGAACGCGCGCGGGCCGTTGTCGTCGAATATAAAAAACTGTCCATGGCCTCGAAAATAAGCCAATTGCAGCGCCGCCACCAAGAGCAGCGTGGCGATATGGAGCGGGTAGAGCCGCGCGAACCGGCGGAGCGCAAACGTACCGACGCCGATCCGACCATCACCGATGAGCTTGGCGTATCGGTGGTAGAAGACCAAGCCGGAAACGGCCCAAAAAAATTCGACCGCCAACTGGCCGTGCCAATAGAACAACGACAGCGCCGTACTGAATGGTAATGTGGCTGCGACGCTCGGGAAATCGGCGGCAACGTAGGGGCCAAAGAACATAAAGTGCTGATAATGGTAGATCAGCACCACGAGGGCGCAGAGGAAGCGCAACACCTCGATGCCGGCGAGTTCGTGCTGGTGTGCGGCCGCTGCTGCACCGTTCTGGGTGACCTCCGCGGTGGCCTCCAAAGCCGGTTTGGTCGACCGATCAGTCGATGCCACCGCTCCAATCCGCGCACCGCGACTGAACCGCATCAAGCGTTGCGCCGGACGAACACCACGGCGTTCTTGTCGGCGAAGACGCGTTCCCATTGCGGCTCGCGTGCCAACGCCTTGGCGAACGGCACATCCGAAGCGAGGATGACCCAGGAGATCTTGTACTCGTCGAGCATCGCCAATGCCCGGCCGAGGTCACGGCAATCCTTGGCCGCAAAGTAATCACGGAACAAATCGGATTTGACAAACAGTTCGGCCCGCCCATCGATGATGGTGGGAATGCCCTCGGCAATCAGAAATCCCCCGAAATTGTACTCGTTGAAAACGTTACCGGTGATGCCTGCCTTGCGGACGTGATCGATGGCGGCGACCGGACTGATCGATTCATCCGGCGCGACGTTCCGCCAGCCGGCGACGATCTGGGCGGCGCAAAATATCGCAAGGCAGGCGGCGAGCACGCTGCGCCATCGCCTTGCAAGAAGGCCGACGACCGGATCGGTCTGTGGCGCGTCCCGATCCATCGGTTCTTGGCGCGCGAAATAGGGCGCCGCCTTCGCCACCGGCACGGCAATGACAAGCGGCGCCAGCAGAAGGAATGTGAACATGCCTCGACTGTAGCTCAGCGCCAGGATGCCCAAAGCCAGCAAGACCAGCAATCGCGGCCCGCGAAGCCGGACGCCTAACACCGGCATCACCATGACGATGGCAAGAAAATAGATCAGCCAATCGCGGTGAGCCTGAAAATCTGGCGGGAGCCACTCGCGGATATGGCTGCTGATGAGCGAATTGCCCAAAAGCGTAGAGGTCATGGTGAAGGGCAACGCCACGTAGGGCGTCGCCAAAGTGCAGAGCGAGACCAGCGCGACGTTCGCCAGAATCCGTCGGCATTCCGCCAAATCCCGCTCGGCCCAGCCGCGCCACAGGCAGCAGCCGGCGAAAATATAAAGCAAGAGCAAGCCCAGCGTGAAACTGCCGTGCAGATTGGCCCAGAGAACCATCAGCGCCGCTGTCAGGTAGAGCCGCGGCAGGGTCGGCTTATCTCTGTCAAAGGCATTCAATAGCGCGATCAGCCAGACGACCAGCACCAGATAGGCAAACAAATGCGGACGCGCGCTGAAGTGGTGGAAGGTGCCCCATGCCATGGCAGCCGCGCAAAGAAGCGCAATGGAAAAGCGAAGATGCTGCTGCAGATAATAGCTGGCGACGCCGATGACGGCAGCGCCGGTCAAATCGGCGACCAGCACCACTGCCCGCCAACCGCCGGCGTTATAGGCGAGCGCGTACAGCACATCGGACAACCACGCCGTGTCGATCCACGGTTTGCCGGCCATGGTGTAGGAATAGAAATCGACCCGAGGCACGGTCCCATGATGCAGCATCCACTGCCCGATGTTGATGTGCCAAAACGTGTCGGGATCGCGCAGGA
This sequence comes from uncultured Alphaproteobacteria bacterium, assembly GCA_963818155.1. Classification (GTDB taxonomy): domain Bacteria; phylum Pseudomonadota; class Alphaproteobacteria; order Rhizobiales; family Xanthobacteraceae; genus BOG-931. The sequence continues at coordinate 243,648 of CAWFRC010000006.1, read as the reverse complement.
CAACGGCGCCACCAATGAACAGCCCGACATAGACCGCAAGCGCGATGATGACGGACGCAGCAAGCGAAGATCGAACGCGGAACGGCAGAGCCCCGTTGCTCACCAAGGGCGCGCGAGTTGGTATGGTGTCGTGCGTTGACGCGATCGTCATGAATAAAACCAAAGCGCCCCGCCCACCCGCTGCGGCATAGTCCTGCGGTGGAGCGCTTTATTAGCGAGCTTGATCGGGAGAAGTGCGGCAGCGAGTGCTTTTCAATAACATCGGCGGGACATGGCGATGCCAGGATTCCGCAGGGACTGTTGCACCATGATGACAATCAGCCCGGCTCGAACCGGCATCGCAAAAACAACTCCATGACCGAATAAATCAAGCCCGCTTTTAGCCGCCCGAGGACGGCGCACTCATCTGCCCTTCGCCGACTACGTCAGGCGTTGCGCCGGATGAAGACGACTGCGCCGGTGTCGATGAAAACGCGCTCCCAAATGGGCTCGCGCGCGAGCGCCGTGGCCATCGGCGTATCGGGACGCAAGATCACCCACGCAATCCTGTATTCGTCCAACAGGACCAGTGCGCGGCCGAGGTCGAGACAGTTCTTGATGACGATGTAGTCGTGCAGCAAATTGGACGTGGCATATAGTTCGACGCGGCCATCGATGAAGGTCGGAATGCCCTCGGCCATCAGAAACCCACCGAAACCGGCGAGGTTGAAAACGTTGCCGGTGATGCCCGCCCGTCGTACGTAGTCGATGGCGGCTCTCGGGCTGATCAATTCGGCCGGCGCAACGGGCCGCCAGGCGGCGAAGATTTGGATGGCGCAAAAGACCGCAACGCAGGCGACGAGCACGCTCCGCGATCGCCTGCTCAGAAAGCCGACCGCCGGATCGGTTGGGAGTCCGTCCCGGTCGCTCGGGTGTTGGCGGGCGAGGCAGCGCACCGATTTCGCCACCGGAACGGCGATCACGAGCGGCGCCAGCAGCAGGAACGTCAACGTACCGCGGGTATAGCTGAGTGCCAGGATGGCCAAAATCAGCAAAACCACGAGCCGCGGTCCACGCAGCCGGATGCCGAGCACTGGCATCGCGAGGACGATGACGAGAAAATCGATCAGCAGATTCGGATAATTTTGAAAATTCGGCGGCTGCCATTCGCCGATTTGGCTGGTGATGAGCGAACTGCCCAGCAGGGTCGAGGTCATGGTGAAGGGCAACGCAGCGTAAGGCGTCGCTAAACTACAAAGCGAGACCACCGCGACACTCACGAGCGCCCGCCGGCATTCGGCCAGGTCGCGCTCGGTCCAGCTCCGCCACAGGCAGAAGCCGGCAAAGATATACAACATCAGAAGGCCCAGTGTGAAACTGCCGTGCGTATTAGCCCAAAGCAGCATCAGCGGCGCGGTCACATAGAGCCGCGGCAAAGCTGGCTTGTCTTTGTCAAAGGCATTCAACAAAGCGCTCAGCCAGACGACTAGCAACAGATATGAAAACAAATGCGGCCGAGCGACGAAGTGCCAGAACGTGCCCCACGCCATCGCGCCGGCGCAAAGGACTGCCACGGAAAAGCGAAGATGCTGCTGCAGGTAATAGCTGGCGACGCCGATGACGGCGGCGCCGGTCACGTTGGCGATGAAAGCCACTGCACGCCAGCCGCCGGCATCATAGGCAAGCGCGTACACCACGTCGGACAGCCAGGCGGTATCGATCCACGGCTTGCCCGCCATGGTGTAGGAATAGAGATCGACCCGCGGTACCTGCCCATGCTGCAGCATCCATTGCCCGACGTTGATATGCCAAAACGTATCGGGATCGCGGAGGACGAAGTCACCGCTGATGAATAGCCCCAAATAGACCGCAAGCGCGATAACGATCGACGCAGCCAGCGAGGATCGAAGAACGAACGGCAGAGCCGCGTTGGGCGATAAGGGGGCGCGAGCCGCCACAGAATCGTGAGCTGACGCGATCGTCATTATCGTATCGACGCTCCGGCGTCATCGGGAGACTCCAACGCGCGGCCCGACCGCCGCGATACGGTCTGGGAGCGAATGGATCTGTGTTCGGGTGGTGAGGATTCGGGCGGGGTGGGCGGCGGGGACTTTTCAATTACGTCGGCAAGGCACTGCGACGCCAGGATTCCTTCAGGACCATTGCAGCTTGATGACAAGCCGCGGCCAGTTCCGGATTAACCCGCGATGCGAACTTAAAAACCTGCGCCTGCCGCGAGGCCGGAGTTTCCGCCAAGCCACAGGCACGGTGCTCAGTGAATGACGCCGCTGAGCGTGAATTCGGGATCCGTCATTTTCTGCCCATTCGCAAAACGCTGTCGCATCATCTCCGTCACCGAGGTTATGTCGGTGAACGCTCGTGAATGGGCGCCGCCCTGCATATTCGTCAGATCGAATACCACGATCCCTTCCCGGTCGAGCTCGTCGCGATACGGCGGAATGTTGGGATTCGCCGCACCGATGCGGCTCACGCCGCCCCAGATCGACTGCGATATTTTGAGCGCGCCGTCGTCTTGCGACAGAAACAGTGCGAAGCGAGGCCTCGACGTTCCCATCCTTTGGATCTGCATGCGAAACACGTCGACATCGACGTCCGGCGCGACGAGCAACACGCTGCTGATTTTGTCGCCGATTTTCCCGGCGTGGATCGACTTCGCCCGCAACGCCTCAAGCGCTATCCAATTCCCCATGGAATGCGCTAACAGCGTTACCTCTTTCACGTCCGGATTATGCGCAAGCGAGTCGAGCAGGCTTTCCAACGCATCGCGAGAATAGTTGGCGCTTTGCATGTCATACGTGTAGGCGCTCAGCAACGCCTGACCTCGGGACGGCCACGAGAAGAGAACAGGCACCACCGAAGCGTTGGCGTCGTGAACGATCTGGGCAAACCGATAAACCGCCGCATCGAACCGATTGTTGAATCCATGAACAAAGACGAGAACTTTTCCGCCATGGGTTCGCTTCGCCGCGCTCGAAACGGCGGCATCGAACGATTGCTTGTTGATGTAGTCGGCGGACAACGTGACAAAATCACGTTGTGGATTCCCCGGTGGAAGCGTCGGCCATTGTACTTCACCGATCGTCCGGGCCTCGTCGGGCGGGATTGAAATCGTCAGCGCGGCATAAGACACATCCAGCGCCCGGCCGCTGCCGAACATGGCACCGCTACTTTCGGGGATTCGATCCCGGGTCGTGGCCACGAGGATGTTGACCCGCGACGTCTGCTCCACCGCTTGGCCGTAAGGAACGAGCGCGCCCGACGTTGGACCCGAGATGGGACCCGACATGGGCAGCGCGCTGCAGGCACAGCAAAGAAGTGCCAATCCCACGCTGGCCGCGACCCGAAAACGGCTCACGTCGGTCAAACGCGCAATCCCCTCGATGCACTGCGCACCAGGCGCGACCGTCCCTGGCGCGACCAGGCCCGTCCGCGCCAATCGAGACAAGGCGTGGCAAACTCGTTCTTCCCCTTTTTAGCGGACGTAATTGATCGTGTCGCCTATAAGCGCAAGCGCGATCTAGTCATTCGCCCAATCGAGCTTGGGCGTGACCGTCCGCATGAGGTGGGCTGCCCGGCTGAACGCTGTGGAGGCTACGGAATCGGAATGGGCACGCCCATGGCGACGCCAAGCGACTGCTCGTGTCCGCTGGCGAAGGAGTAGTGGCCGAGCTTCAATCCAACAAGGACCAAGCGACACTCGCATCACCCAGGCGGGTCAGGATGCCACGTGACGTGCTGCGTGTTTGGTGACCGGGATCTGAAACCGTCAGGCAGCAACCTTGTTCTTAATTGCACCGATGATCGCCGTGAGTATGGCCCCGCCAGCGCCACCGGCGATGACCTGCGAGACAATGCTGCCAATATTCAGATTGCCTGACTGAGCGGCGGCCACAACGGACGGCAGCAACAACGTAACGATCTGGCCGAGTATCCCGCCTCCGACCAACCCAGAAATGATATTACCGACCATACCAAGATCGAAGGTCGGCGATGCCTTACCCGCGCCAACTCCGCCTAACGCTCCTGCGACGAGGTTGATTAGAATTTGCTCCATGGCGGTGTTCCTCCAGCTTCCGACAAACGCCCTAGAGAGTACAGATGCGGACGATGTCAATCCACGCTCCTTTTGCTTATTCCAGCGAGTTACGCACCGTAGTTTGCGTACCGACGGCCTCCCTGTACCGTTGCGCTTCCATGTAGATTTCTATCGGTCAACGCGAGCCGCTATGCGGTTCCCGCCGCCCGTCTGATGCGCGCAGCCTCCTGCGCCCCTACACACTTAAGCGTAAGTGATTTCAGTATCGTATTGTCCGCGAGGGCTGAAATGATCGTTGGTGCGGACGGCCGGACTCGAACCGGCACAGGAGTTTCCTCCCGAGGGATTTTAAGTCCCTTGCGTCTACCATTTCGCCACGTCCGCAGGCAGAGGCGGGCCTCTATAGCACAGCGGCGCTGGGCCGCGCATGAGGTTTAGGTCGCGCTCAAGTCGGCGGCCGGCCGCCCGGTATCGGCCCCTTGGCGCACGTGCCTTCTGGCAGCGGCGGTCTCTCCCGGCATTGGGCTTTGCGGTCGCATAGGTCGTCGCGGTCGCTACCGCCAAGAAACGCCGCGCGAGCTCACAGCCCCGCCGGCTAAACACCGGCTTCGTTGATCGGGGGCTGGAAGGCGAGGCCGGTGTCCCAGGGGAAGTAGATCCAGGTGTCCTGCGACACCTCGGTGATGAAGGTGTCGACCAGCGGCCGGCCCATCGGCTTGGCGTAGACGGTGGCGAGGTGGGCGCGCGGCACGATCTCGCGCACCACTTTGGCGGTCTTGCCGGTGTCGACCAGGTCGTCGACCAAGAGGACGCGAGCGCCCTGCCCGGCGCCGAGCGCAATCACGGCGTCAGCTACGTTCTTGAGCACCTTCAGGTCGCCCTGGCTGGTGCCCGCGTAGCTCGAGACGCAGATCGTCTCGATGATCTTGATGCCGAGCTCGCGCGCTACGATGGCGGTCGGCACGAGGCCGCCGCGGGTGATGCAGACGATCGCCTCGAACGGGCCGGCTCCGTTCAGGCGCCAGGCCAGCGCGCGCGAGTTGCGATGGAACTGGTCCCACGACACCGGGAAAATCTTGGCCGGATCGCGCCGCACCGACTGGTCAGCGGGCTCGGTTTCCGTCTTGTACGTCGAAGGTTGGTTCATCGAAGGTCCTTCGGTCTATCGAGAAAAGCCAAACGCGATCCCGGCGCAGGACCCTCCTGGCGATCAATCCCGATATCAGACCCGAACCACCGCGTGCAATTAGGGAATTTCGTAGACCGTGGTCTTGTCGGCGATGCCCCGGAGCGCGGCGCGCTGCATCATCGGCTGCAGGCCGGAGCTTTCCAGGATCCTGATGGCGTTCTTGTCCTCGACCACCGATTGGGTGACGAAAATCGAGCGTGAGGAGGCAAGCCCCTGCACCCGCGCCGCCAAGTTCACGGTCTGGCCGAAATAATCCTGGCTGTCGTTGAGAATAACCGCCAGGCACGGCCCTTCATGGATGCCGATCTTGAGCAGCAGATCCTCGTTGCCGCGGTCGGCATTGATCCGCGCCATGGCCTCGCGCATGCGCAAAGCCGCCCCCAGCGCCCGGTCCGGCGTCGGGAACGTTGCCATCACCGCGTCGCCGATGGTCTTGACGATGGCGCCCGCCTCCGCGGCCACGCATTCATGGAGCACCCGGAAATGCTGGCGCACCAGGTCGTAGGCGACGAGATCGCCGACCCGCTCGTACAGCGCGGTCGAGCCTTTCAGGTCGGTGAACAGGAAGGTCAGGCTCGTGATCTTGAGCCGCTGATCGACGTCGAGCGTATCGGTGCGATAGATGTCGCGGAACACCTGGTTGGTCAAAAGCCGCTTGGCGGTCAAAAACGGCCGGCGGTGGCCGAGCAGATGATGCAACGGCTCGCCGGCGATCCACAGCGCCGGCAGCACGCGGCGGTCGGTGCGGTTTTCCAGGCTGACCCGCAGCGGTCCGGGCCGCAGCTCGATGGTGCCGACCGGCGCCTTGACCTTGTTGAAGACCATGGAGAGCGTCTGCCGCTCGTTGGTCGGATCGCCTTTCACGTCGATGAATTGCGTGCCGTGCGTCACCGGATCGAAGACGATGACGAACTCCTTCGGCAATTGCACCGACAGCACCGCCTTGTCGCCCGGTTCAAGCTCGATCGAATCGACGGTGAACTCCGCCAGGCTGTCGCCCAGCAACTCCGGCAGATCGACGCCGGAACTCCAGAAAATCTGCCGGTAATATTCCACTTCCGACAAGGTGTCGGGGTTGTGCGCCGCAATGTGGCGTACGCGCGGGCTCACCGTGAAGGTGACCTCGACCATCTCGTCGAGGGTGGGCTTGTAACCGGCGGCACACAATCCGCAATCGTATTCCTCGCGGTTGATGGTCTTGAGCGTGGTGCCCACCTCGAGCACGCCGCCGCAGCCCGGACACAGCACATTCCACGACAGTTCAAAAATGCCCAGCCGCGACGCGTGCAGAAAGGCCGCGATCGCGCACTCTTCGTCGAGGCCGTGTCGTTTGGCGAAAGCTAGCGGATTGACCCGGCAGAGGTCACGGTCCGAGGCTTCGCGCACGGCGTCCTCGATGGCCGAGGCGCAGGCCGGATTCGACGATTGTCGCAGGACGCTGAAAAGGGCCTCGTTCTCGCTCATTGAAAGCTTCCCGCGCGCTGGAGGGGCAAAACAAACGTAATGATCGCCTGTCACAGCCGCAAGACGAACGCCCACGCTGCCGACGACGCCGCGCATCACGGCCAGTTGAAAGCGTTAATTGCAGGCCCAATCGGCGCCGATGTTACTCGGCCGCGAGCTCGGCGTGGACGCGCGCCAGCATGGCCTCGACCTCGGCCTTGACGGCGGCGAGCTTTTGCGGATCGCGGGCGCGCATCACCACGTGCGCATTGGCGCCGCGCTTCTCGTCCATGAAGGGGTAGGAGCCGATCATCACGTCGGGATGGGCTTTGGCGATCACCCCGAGCTCAGTGCCGATATCGCCCTCGCGCAGGTCGGCCTGCACGCTTTCCGAAAGCATCTTGGCGCCGGTTTTCAGTTGCGGCGTCACCCATTCGAGCATCGCCTGCATCACGCTCGGGATGCCGGCCATGACGATGACATTGCCGATGCGAAAACCGGGCGCCGCCGAGATCTTGTTGAGCACCAGCTCGCCTCCGGCCGGCACGCGGGTCATGCGCATGCGCGCCTCGTTCATCACCCCGCCGGTCTGCGCCAGGCGCTCGCGCAGAATTTCGACCGCCTGCGGATGATAGTCGAGCGCGACGCCGAAGGCCTTGGCGACCGCGTCGGCGGTGATGTCGTCGTGCGTCGGCCCGATGCCGCCGGTGGTGAAGACATAAGTATAGCGATTGCGCAATGCGTTGACCGCAGCGACGATCTCGGGCTCGTCGTCCGGCACCACCCTCACCTCTTTAAGGTCGATGCCGATGGTCGTGAGATATTCGGCGATGTAGCCGATATTCTTGTCCTTGGTGCGGCCGGACAAGATTTCATCGCCGACAACCAGAATCGCGGCGGTGACGATCTTGCCTTGGTCTTTTCCCTCGGCCGTGCCGCTCATGTGTAAACCTTCGGACCTAATGCTTGTCGCCGCCGGTCACCTCTAGCGCGCGAGCGGTTTGAGCACAACGCCGACCGGCTCTGGATTTATTGATTGTCGCATGTCCTTTTCGGAAAACCGGCGTCCACCCATCGGGTCAAAGCCCGAGGGCATGCTTTTCCGGGACATGCTCCTACGAGGTTTTTCTGAATTGCGCTTCGCGGCCGGATATGCCACGCCAAAAACCGTACGGAGGGAGCGTCATGAATTTCACGATATCCGAACGGCAGAAGCACTGGCGCGAACGCGTCATCGCCTTCATGGATGCGCATGTTTATCCGGCGGCCGAGATCTACGACCGGCAGCACGAAGAAGGCGAGCGCTGGAAGATCATTCCGGTACTCGAGGAGTTGAAGGCGAAGGCGAAGGCCGAGGGCCTGTGGAATCTTTTCTTGCCGCCGTCTGCGGAACATGACGAAGGCGACTATCACGGCGCTGGATTGTCGAACCTCGATTACGCGCTGTGCTCCGAACAGATGGGCCGCCTGCCCTGGGCGTCGGAGGTGTTCAATTGCTCGGCGCCGGACACCGGCAACATGGAGGTGCTGCACCGCTACGGCTCGCCCGAGCAAAAAACCAAGTGGCTGAAGCCGCTGCTCGCCGGCGAAATCCGTTCGGGCTTTCTGATGACCGAACCCGGCGTGGCTTCGTCCGACGCCACCAATATCGAGACCTCGATTACGCGTGACGGCGATCACTATGTGATCAACGGCCGCAAATGGTGGTCGTCCGGCGTCGGCGATCCGCGCTGCAAGATCGCCATCGTCATGGGCAAGACCGATCCGAGCCGCGTGCGTCACGAACAACAATCGCAAATTCTCGTTCCGCTCGACACGCCCGGCGTGAAGGTGCTGCGCATGCTGCCGGTGTTCGGCTATGACGACGCGCCGCACGGTCACGCCGAAGTGCTGCTCGAGAATGTGCGGGTGCCGGCGGCGAATCTTCTGCTCGGCGAAGGCCGCGGTTTTGAGATCGCGCAGGGCCGGCTCGGCCCGGGCCGCATTCATCACTGCATGCGCACCATCGGCGCCGCCGAAGTGGCGCTGGAGAAAATGACCAAGCGGCTTCTCTCCCGCGTCGCCTTCGGCAAGAAGATCGCCGAGCAATCGGTGTGGGAGCAGCGCATGGCGGAAGCGCGCATCGACATCGAGATGACGCGCCTTCTGTGTTTGAAGGCCGCCGACATGATGGACAAGGCCGGCAACAAGGCCGCCCAGCTCGAGATCGCCATGATCAAGGTGGCGGCGCCGCGCATCGCGCTGCGCATCATCGACGACGCCATCCAGGCGCATGGCGGCATGGGCGTGACGACAGATGCCGGCCTCGCGCAAAGCTACGCGCTGATCCGTACGCTCCGCCTCGCCGACGGCCCCGACGAAGTCCACTGCCGCGCCATCGCCCGGCTGGAGATGAAGAAGTATACGAATACGAAGGTGTAGGTGCGGCTTTTCAAGATCGGTATGTCGACTTTCGCAGCAAAGCGGAAATGCGCTGGCAGCAAATTGCAGCTCGCTCATTCGCCGGATGACCCGTTGCGGACGTCATCGCTAACGCCCGAGAATCTCTTTATTGATGGCCATACTTGCGAATATGGGTCGCTCGCGGGTTTGCAGACGGGCGTTGGCGCGGGATTTGAGCGCGCGTTGTGGGCGCAACTGTTTCTTCGGACGCCATATCATCCACAGGGTTACCGGGAATGTCGCCAAGTGGTATTTCCCCAAGTGGTATCTCCGGGCACCGCTTATACATGTCAATCGACGGTGCTCCGGTTTCCGCTCCCTGTTCAAATCGGATTATGACGAGATAATCCGTGCCCTCGATATTTTCCTCACTCCAGATCTCGCGATTCTGTGACCCACCGCAATTGAGGTAGATGATGCTCGTGCGCCGTTCGGCATGATCGGAATTTAACACCTGAATTACGCGGCATGCGGCAAATTCCCGATCCACGACGTTCGCAAGAACGTTCTGAAAATTTCCTTTGCAGTCTCGCGCCGCTGCCCAAACGCCTTGGTATTCTTCTGGCACGACGCCGGCAGCCCCTGCCGCCGCTACCAAGCCAAAGAAAACTGTGGCCGTGAGGCCGAAAGTCTGCATGACCGCAATATTGAATAGATTGATCATGATTGATTCTCCGCATTCGGACGGCCGGCAGTCCAGTAGCGGTCGACGGTTCGCCTTGTGAGCCTCCCGCATAGCGTTCTGCAGGAACTTCAGCGTGCGCCCCGATTGGGCTCGTCCGTTGTCATACCTTACGTCTACCGTCCCCGTAACGATAGCTGACCAGCCTCCAAAAAAGGAGGCATTGAGCGCGAGTCCGCCGAGGATCGCGGCGACGCAATCTGACAAGAGGCCATCGAGTGACTGGCATCACTTTCGCTAGGCAGCGACGTGTGATATTGCGACACATGCTTCGACGGGACAGGCCTGTTAAGTCCGCCCAGTCCAAGTAGCCAGTGCAGGGATCGTCTTGACGACAAAGGACACAAATCGTCCCCGCAAAATGGCCAGCCGGAATATGCCAATGGGCGACGACAGCCGGAAGAGCGCTCAAGTTCATCCGATACGCGGCGGTGCGACTGATAACCCACCGCCCGGCCCGCCGTTACGACGGATTGCGGCTATCTTAGCGGCTGATATCTCAGGCTATAGCCGCCTGATGCAACTTGATGAGGAAGGAACGTACGCACGCGTGATGCGGCAGCGACGTGAACTCATCGAGCCCACTCTCGCAGAGCATCACGGCAAGCTAATCAATTATGCAGGTGATGGCTTTTTGGCGATGTTCGACAGTCCTGTCGAAGCTGTCCGCTGCGCTATTGTGATCCATCAAAGCATGATCGCACACAATGCGTCACTGCCACGAGAGCAATGGATTCTATATCGGATAGGCGTTCATCTCGGCGACGTAATTGTCGAACGTGACGACGTCTTTGGAGACGGCGTCAACATTGCAGCGCGCCTCGAGGGAATTGCGACCCCGGGAGATCTCTTTATTTCAGGAGGGGTCTACGAACAGATCAAGAATAAATTGGTGTGCGCTTATCAAGCGCTTGGCGATCGACAAGTCAAGAACATCACCGATCCGGTAACAGTCTACCGCGTCCTACCGGACCCCGCGGCACTGAGCCAGGCAAGAAGGAAACGTTGGCCAGTTGGACTGCTTGCGGTTTTGGTTATCGCGGTGCTCGCTATCCTGGGTGGCTGGTACCTTTTGCTACTACAAAAACAGATCGCCAATCAGGCCCCAACACTTACCGGAGCGCAACAGACGCCTGGAACGCCAGGAGTAACCGCCAATACGCCGCCGCCGCTCCCCGCTCCGGCGGGACCGCCCAAAGAAGGCCCGTCGACACCTTCCGCGACTAAGGCACCCGTAGAAGCGTCCAAGGAAAGTTCATCGCCAACGCCCCAGCCCGCACAACAAGTGATACCTGAAATGGTGTCAATTCCAGGGGGCACATTCACTATGGGCAGCGATGACGATCCTTCTGAGAAGCCTATTCACCAAGTCACCGTTAAGCCTTTTGCGATCAGCAAGTTTCCCGTCACTGTCCGCCAGTGGAACGCGTGTGTTGCGGCAACGAGTTGCACTTATACACCGAGTGGCAAGGACGATTTTCCGGTTACAAATTTAAGCTGGGCCGACGCGAAGCAATTCGTAGAGTGGCTCTCCAAGGCTACGCAAAAGCCGTTTCGGCTTCCGAGCGAAGCCGAATGGGAATATGCCGCGCGGGGTGGCACTAAAAGCAAGTTCTGGTGGGGCGATCAACTACAGGCAGGCATGGCAAATTGTAAAGGATGCAATGAGCCCTACGACACTTCGCAACCACTAAAGGTTGGCAGTTTGAAGCCGAACATCTTCGGTCTTTACGATATGGGCGGCAATGTCGACCAGTGGGTGGCCGATTGCTGGCACAAGAATTATCAGGGCGCACCTTTGGATGGTTCGGCGTGGGCTGATAACAATTGCCTTTCGCACGTCATCCGTTCTGGATCCTGGAAGAACGATCCAAGTTATGTTCGGCCCTCCAACCGTGATCACTATGATGCGAATGTACGCTATCCGACCCACGGCTTACGCGTCGCACATTCGTTATAAAGGGGCGAAGATCCATGAAAAATACGTCGGCACTCCTGACTGCTGCCGCGATGACCCTCCTACCATTTGCCGCGTATTCTCAAGGGACCCCAGCGCCCGCTGATGCCTTTCTCTATATTATTTGGCCCCCCGACGGCACGACCGTGAAAGGCGCGTTCTGGTGCCGATTTGGCCTCCGCAACATGGGCGTCACCCAGGCGGGCAGCAATGCTCCAAATTCGGGACATCATCATCTGTTGATCGACGTGAACGACGCTCCCGACCCAAACGAGCCGATCCCGCAGGATAAAAATCACCTTCATTTTGGTGCAGGCCAGACCGAGGCACGCATTGAATTGCCACCGGGGAAGCACACACTTCAATTAGTGCTTGGCGATGCCAAGCACTCCCCATTCAACCCATCTGTCATTTCGAAGAAGATCACCATCACAGTCAAATAGATGTCGCTACCGCGAGACTTCAGATAAGGCCATTCGCGGCGATGCGGCACTTCTATCGCTTTCGAAGCAATACGGACATCGAGCACGCACACATCCTGGTACGCGCTCAAACCTTCTGCTCGACAAACAGCCGTTTCAGCTCCCCCTTCATCAGCTTGCCGGTGGGATTGCGCGGCAGCGGAGTCGGCGTGAACGTGATTTTTACCGGGACCTTGAAGGCGGCGAGACGCTCGGCGAGGAAGATGCGCAGGTCTGCTTCGGTAACGCTGGCGCCGTCCCGCAACACCACGACCGCGGCCGGCTCTTCGCCCAAGGTGGGATGCGGGACGCCGACCACGCCGGCGTCGATGACGGCGGGATGCTCGTGGAGCGCATTCTCGACTTCGACGCAGTAGATGTTTTCGCCGCCGCGGATCAGCATGTCCTTGGCGCGATCGAGGATGTAACAGAAACCCTCGGCGTCGAGACGGGCGATATCGCCGGTGCGCAGCCAGCCGTCGACGAACGATTCCGCGGTGGCCTGCGGACTTTGCCAATAGCCGCGGACGACGCTCGGGCCCTTGACCATGAGCTCGCCCACGCCGCCCGCCGGCAGCGTGTTGCCGTCCGCGTCCACGATCTTGATCTCGCCGATCGGAAACGGCGGCCCGCAGCTTGCGGGGTGGGTCTCGTAATCATCGCCCTGGTGGCCGGTAAAGCCGCCGGACACTTCGGTCATGCCCCAGCCGGTGCCGGGAGCAACGCCGGGAAATTTCTCTCTCAGTCTCGTCACCAATTCCGCCGCCGCCGGCGCGCCGCCGTAAGAAATGCCTTCGAGCGATGAAAGATCGTAGCGTCCGAGCGCCGGATGCTCGAGCAATTGCCAGGCGATGGTCGGCACGCCGCCGGCATTGTTGATGCGCTCGCGCGCGATCAGCTGCATCGCGATTTCCGGGTCCCATTTCTGCATGAACACGAGCTTGGCGCCGGCGGCGACCGACGGCACCATGGCGGCATGGCATCCGGTGGTGTGAAACAGCGGCACCACCAACAACGAGGATTTCTGCGGCGCGTCGGGGTCGAGCGCCGGCACCGGCTCGCCGCGCCGCACATAAGCGCGGGCGTGTAAGAAGGCCCGCATGAGCACGCCGGTGGTGGAATTGCGGTGCGTGCCGACCGCGCCCTTCGGCTTGCCGGTCGTCCCCGACGTATAGAGGATCGTGGCATCGTCCTCGGGATCGAGCGGCACATCGGGCAGCGGCCGATCCGGCAGCCGATGCCAATCGTTCGCCGCGCCGATGATGTTTTCGAGTTTTGTGATTTTTGGATTCGCAACGTCCGCGGTGGCGCGGCTGACAAATATGCGCTCCAGCGCCGGGCAATTGTCGAGGTGTTCGAGCAATCGCTCCAGCCGCTCGCGGTCGACGATGGCGACCTTGGCGCCGGAATTGTGGAACCCGTATTGCAGCTCCGGCCCGGTCCACCAGGCGTTGAGCGGCACCGCAATGGCGCCGACGAGCAGACAGCCGAAGAACGCCGCCGGCCATTCCGGCAGGTTGCGCATGGCGATGGCGACGCGGTCGCCTTTGCGCACGCCGGCGTTCTGTAATGCTTCGGCGATGGCGAGCGCGGCGCGCGCGAACGCCTCGTAGCTCACGCGTTCATCGCCGTAGACCACGAAGATCTTGTCGCCGTGTGCGCGGGCCATCTGAAACAGATCGCGCATGGTGGGTGGTGCGTGCTTCCAGACCCGCGTGCAAACGCCGCGAATGTCGCGCTCTTCGATCTCGAAGGGCGAGCCGGGGCGCGTGAGCAGCGCGTGGGCTTGCGCGAGCGACAGGGCAGGGAATTTGTTGGTCATGCGCTCCTCAAATTTCCTCCCCCGCTTGCGGGGGAGGCGGCGCGCGAAAGCGTGCCGGTAGGGGGAAGTATCAATACGCTCGGAGCAAGCCTGCCCCCTCCACCACGCTTCGCGCGATCCCCCTCCCCAGCACTTCGTGCGGCGGCGGATTTGGCTTGCTTCGTCGCTGTCGCTGCTCGCAATGACCGGATGATCGGCGTCATTATCTTACTCTGGCGCTCACTTCGTCGCCGGCGAGCGGATTTGAATCACGAAATGGTGACGCCGCCATCGATCACAATGGTTTGGCCGGTCATGTAGCTGCCGGCCGGCGAGGCCAACAGCACCGCCGCGCCGGCGATTTCGTCGGGCTCGCCGATGCGGCCGAGCGGCGTGCGGGCGTTGCGCTCCTTCAAATTCTCCGCATCCTCCCACAGCGCGCGGGCGAAGTCGGTGCGGATGAGGCCGGGCGCGATACAGTTGATGCGGACATTGTGCGGCCCGAGCTCGACGGCGAGATTGCGCGCGAGCTGCAGATCGGCGGCCTTGGAAATGCAATAGGTGCCGATCACCGGGCTGCCGCGAAATCCGCCGATCGACGACACGATGATGATCGAGCCATCGCGGCGGGCGATCATCTGTGGCGCCACCATGGTGATCAGCCAGTGATTGGAAACGATGTTGTTGTCGAGAATTTTGCGCAATTGCTCGTCGCTAATGGTGTGCATCGGCCCGTAGTGGGGGTTCGAAGCGGCGTTGCAAACGAGTACATGGATCTGGCCGAAGGCCCGGATGGTCTCGTCGACCAGGCGGCTTAACTGCTCCTTCGAGGAGATGTTGGCGGCAATCGCGATGGCGCGGCCTGCACCGTATTTGGCGTTGATGGCATCAGCGACCGCGCGGCACGATTTGATATTGCGGGACGAGACGACGACCTGCGCCCCCTGCTCGGCCATCCGCTCGACGATCGCCCGCCCGATCCCGCGCGAGGAACCGGTGACCAGCGCCACTTTCCCGTTCAGGTCGAACAGCGACACGTCCCCTCCCCTTGTCTATGACGCCTTTTGCGCGCCAGCTTATTTCAGCCTAGACCATGATCCGATCTAATAGAACCGGACCATGGTCTAGGTATCACAATTGGGAGCGTGATCTTTTCCGAAAACCGGCTACCACTTTTCGGGATCACGCTCTAAGACCAGCCGGCAAGTTGAAGGGAGCCGCGCGATGACCGCCATCAATTCCGTGACCGATCTCACCCGCGAAGGCGATATCGCCGTGCTGACGATCAATTCGCCGCCGGTGAATGCGCTCTCGGCCGCGGTGCGCAACGGCCTGCGCGACGGCGCCGTGCAAGCTGCCGCCGATCCGGCCGTGAAGGCAATCGTGCTCATCTGCGCCGGCCGCACCTTCATCGCCGGCGCCGATATTTCGGAGTTCGGCAAGCCGTCGCAGGGCGCGACCTTGCCCGAAATCCAGGGGGCGCTCGAAGGCAGCTCAAAGCCCGTGATTGCTGCACTGCACGGGACCGCGCTCGGCGGCGGCTTCGAAGTCGCGCTGATGTGCCATTACCGCGTGGCGGTGCCTTCGGCGAAAGTGGGCCTGCCGGAGATCAAGCTCGGGCTCATGCCGGGCGCCGGCGGCACCCAGCGGCTGCCGCGGCTCGCGGGTGTCGAGAATGCGCTCAACCTCATTCTTTCCGGGACGCCATTCGGCGCCAAGCAGGCGCTGGAATGGAATGTGGTTGATGCGCTGGTCGAGGAAGGCAAGCTGCGTGAGGGCGCGATCGGTTTTGCCCGCAAGGTGATCGACACCAACATGCCGCTGCGCCGCATTCGCGACCTCGACGACAAGATCGAGGCGGTGCGCGGCAAGCCGGAGATTTTCGAGAAAATCCGCAAAGAGAATGCGCGCAAATTCCGCGGCTTCGAGGCTTGGAAGTCGGCGATCCGTGCGGTCGAGGCCGCGGTCGATCTGCCGTTCGACGAGGGCATGAAGCTCGAGCGCAAAGCGTTCTTGGAGCTCGTGCCCTCGGAGCAATCGCGCGCGCAACGCTACGTGTTCTTCGCCGAGCGCAAGGTTTGGAAGGTCGCCGACGTGCCCGACGACACGCCGGTGCTGCCGATCAAGAAAGTCGGCGTCATCGGCGCCGGCACCATGGGCGGCGGCATCTCGATGAACTTCCTCAACGCGGGGATACCCGTGACCATCGTCGAGACCGCGCAGGCGGCGCTCGATCGCGGGCTCGGCACCATTCGCCGCAATTATGAGAACACCGCCAAGAAGGGCCGGCTCACCCAGGCCGACGTGGAAACCCGCATGGGACTTCTCGGCTCAAGCCTCGATCTCGGAGCGCTCGCCGATTGCGATCTGATCATCGAGGCGGTGTTCGAGAATATGGAGATCAAAAAACAGGTCTTCGGCAAGCTCGACAAGATCGCCAAGCCGGGCGCGATCCTCGCCTCCAACACCTCGTATCTGAATGTCGACGAGATCGCCGCGGCGACGGCCCGGGCGGACCACGTGGTCGGCATGCATTTCTTCTCGCCCGCGAACGTGATGAAGCTCCTGGAAGTGGTGCGCGGCGCCAAGACCGCAAAGCCCGTGATCGCGACCGTGATGCAGCTTGCGCGCAAGATCGGCAAGACCGCGGCTCTGGTCGGCGTCTGCTACGGCTTTGTCGGCAACCGCATGCTGGCGCAGCGCCAGCGCGAGGCGCAGAAGCTCATTCTCGAAGGCGCCATGCCCTGGGATGTCGATCGCGTGATCTACGATTTCGGCCTGCCGATGGGGCCATTCGCCATGAGCGATCTTGCCGGGCTCGATATCGGCTGGTCGAAGGAGACGAGCAAATCCTCCACCATCCGCGAAATCCTTTGCGAGATGGACCGCCGCGGGCAGAAAACCGTCGCCGGCTATTACGACTATGACGAGGCGCGCAACGCCAAGCCCTCGCCGGTGGTGGAAAAAATCATCCTCGATTTCGCCGCCAAGAAGGGGATCAACCGGCGCATGATTTCCGATCAGGAAATTCTCGAGCGCTGCATCTATCCGATGATCAACGAGGGCGCCAAAATCCTCGAAGAAGGCATGGCGCAGCGCGCGTCCGACATCGATATCGTCTGGATCAACGGCTACGGCTGGCCGGTCTATCGCGGCGGGCCGATGTTCTACGCCGACCTGATCGGTCCCGACAAAGTGCTGGCGAAGATGAAAGAGTTTGAAGCCACCATGGGCGAGGATTTCAAGCCCGCGGCGCTGCTGGAAAAGGTGGCCGCCGAGGGGAAGCGCTTTCAGGATTTGTGAACTTCAAAGTCCCTAAGCAAAGATTAATAATACGCGCCGCTACATGGTGGAATGCCGCACTGCGGAGAGTACCGCAGTTGGCGAATACGGTTTTGCTAGAAATTGACTGTGCTCCGGCATCTGATGATCCGCGGGCCGATCTTTACCGGTGGCGACAATGATCTTGATCGGCGGCCAACGCTTACGTACTGCGGCAGCGAGCCTCAAGCCGTCCATCGAACCCGGCATGTTGATGTCGGTAATCATGATGCGGATGTCTTCGCGGGCTTCCAGGATAGCGATCGCCTCATCTGCGTCGGCTGCCGCGATAACCTCATAGCCGGAATCCGTGAGCACCGTGCTCAGGTACTCGCCGACGAGAAGTTCGTCTTCCACAATAAGTATCACCGTCATAATGTTGCCAATCGACCGCAAATTGAATAGTTCCACCGCCGAGATGAATCCGCGGATGCCAGAATGCGATATTTCACAGAGCGTTACGGTGTAATTGGACCTTGTGACAGCATTTCTGCGTTGGTTATAGGCTGTTTCAGGCGGCCAATGAAAATATTCGAACGTTATGAGCACTGAATTTCAATCTGACATCGAGGCTCTTTCAGGTAGCACGGTCGCGTCGATCCTGGACGTGGTGTGCCGCGTCACCGGAATGGGTTTCGCGGCCGTCGCCCGCGTCACCCCGGAACGATGGGTCTGCCTCGCCGTCTCCGACCACATCAATTTCGGCCTCACGCCAGGTGGAGAATTGGACGTCGGAACGACCATCTGCCACGAAGTCCGCCAGGCGCGCGAAGCGATCGCGATCGATCATGTCGCCGAGGACGAGGTCTTCTCCCGGCACCACACACCGGCGCAGTACGGCTTTCAGAGCTACATCTCGATGCCGATTTTTCTCAGCGATGGATCGTTTTACGGAACGCTGTGCGCGATCGATCCGAAGCCGGCTAAAGTGAAAAACGCCGGCATCGTCGGCATGTTTGAGTTGTTCGCGAAGATGATCGCCAACCATCTGGAAGCGGGCGAGCGATTGGCCGAGTCCGGGCGGCAATTGGCGAACGCGAAAGCCGCGTTGCTTGACGCAAGTACTGCGTCTGAACTGCGCGAACAATTCATCGCCGTCATTGGCCATGATCTTCGCAATCCGCTCGCCTCCATCGCAGCGGGTATCTATTTTCTTCAAAAAGCGCCGATGGACGAAAAGCTCAGAGATGTGCTCCAGACGATGCAGAAAAGCGTCGCGCGCATGGCGAGTCTGACCGACAACCTGCTCGATTTCGCGCGCGGCCGGCTGGGCGGCGGCATTACTCTGAACCGATCGCGTGAAACCCTGGAGCCGGCTCTCAGGCAGATCATCGACGAAATCAAAAGCATCCATCCAGAACGAACGATCGAGGCGGACATCAATCTGACAAAACCAGTCAATGCCGATCGCGGCCGCATCTCCCAGCTTCTCTCCAATCTCTTGAACAATGCTGTCGTGTACGGCACCGCGGGCGAGCCTGTGCGCATCCGCGCAACGACGACTGACATGTTTGAGCTGGAAGTGATCAATACCGGTCCGCCCATTCCGGAAGCTGCGATGAAGCAACTGTTCATGCCCTTCGCGCGTGGACAGGTTAGGCCCAGCCAGCAAGGACTTGGGCTCGGCTTGTTCATCGCATCGGAAATTGCGAATGCGCATGGCGGAAGGATCGATGTCACGTCTAATGCTGACGTGACGACTTTCACGTTTCGCATGCCGTTAGGGTGATCTAACAGCGAGTAGCCCGGATGAGCGAAGGCGAAATCCGGGAGCGGCGCGGCAGACCCCGGAATTCGTTGGACTCATCCGGGCTACGTTTCTAGCCGCCGCTCTATCCCGCGTGAGCAATCATAGCTTCTGCAAGCGTACGCGCGCCCTGCAGATGTTTCGGGTTGGTCGGGCTAAACGGCTCTTTCGTTACGGTGAAAAGCAATCCGCCGTCCGGCGCACGCTCGGTGTTTATTCCGACAGGCAGTGGAAAGCCGACGGTACGGGCCGGTGACACATAGGCCATCCAGGGGATGCGGAAGACAGAAGAAGGGAACAACGGTGCCCCGGGAACGATCGGCTCTTCAGAATGGCCGCCATTCCTGGTCGCTGCAACACAGGCCCAAGTGGGTTGCCAGATCGCGCTTGTTGCGAGCAATGCTCCCCGGAACAAATCATATTTCACGATTAGCGGATCGGTAGCGTGAAGAATGCCGCCGACATCCAGCATCATCTCGTCCCTCACCAATCCACCAGCGTGGACGCGGAGGGCGACGATCCGGGATGGAATGGCACCGTCGGTCATGCCAATCGCGGTGTATCCAAATTCGGGTTCGGACTGGTTATCATCATCAAGAACAACGAAATTTTTGACGATGGCTGCGATGCGCGGACGCGCGTCGGCGAGCGGTAGCGACGCCAGGGTGGGTCGATCAAGCACCTTCCACGTCGCCAAGAGCGGATCAATTCGGCTCAAAGCATCGAGCGTGCGCAGGAACTTGGCGCCAATTACAGCCGGAGTTTCACCCCGTCGCGGCAGTTCGTAGTAGATGCTAAACCGAAATGGGTTCTTATTCATCGCTCGCTCTCCGGCATTGGCACGTGAACGATTTCGATGCGGCCGCGAATGGGATCGCCATGGAAGAGGTCACGAATGTAATCCGCCGCTTTCTCCTCGGAGAAATACCAGCGGACTGGACGGTCGCCCGCCGCCGCGACCTGTTCCCCCGCCTGCTTCCAGAGCTGCGCAATGAGAAACTGCTGGATGCCGAGGTCTGACAGCATCTTCCAGTATCTGTCCTTGTAATCAATCATTATACCGGTGGTCTGCTGACAGTCGTCGAATTCAACTGCCTTGCCGCTGGAGGAGTTCGGCAGGTAATAGGCCATACCCAGGGGAGTCGGCGTATCCGGATTGACGATCGGCCTCATATAGGCCTCGTAGGCTAGGCCCTTATCGTTCGTCCTTCTGTCTTTCTCCGGCCGAGGGCAAAGCTTCGGCTCATCGTCTTCCAATCTTCCGGGAAGCGCGTCCCCATCGATGGATACATGACCGCTGGGAAGAACGATGCCGACGACCTCTCCATGGGGGCCAATAAATTTGTCCTCGTTCCGCTGAGCGATGAACCTTCGCTGTTCGCCATCCGCGGTCCGGTAATCGATGCGAAGTTGGGTCTCGTCGCAATTCCACGAATAGTGGCCACCGGGCAGGCCTTTGATATCGCCCTCGTCGCGGATGGGATTGTCCGCGGGAACGAAGATCGTGCGGAAGACTTCGACAGCACCTGTGGCGACAGCCGCCGGGCCGAGCAGACGTGTCGCCCAGAGCCCGAACTGAGTCGCTTGCGTGCCCGTCAACTCGCCGAGGAAAGAAAGAAACCTCGTCCAGCGCCCACTGATGATGCCGTTGCCGGCCGGCACACGGGGCTCAAGTTCGTTGTAGAGCTTTGCGACTGTGCCGACGTAGCTGGCCTCCAGGCCGAGCGCTTGCAGAATCCCGATAGGACTGGTGCCTGACTTGATAAAGGCGTCAGTGACAAACAACCGGCGCGCTGCCTCGTCTGGATCGTCGGGACGCGGCAAGCCTGCGTGCGCCAGATTGATGGCGGCGGTGGCGTCGTCGCCTTTGCTCCAGCTTTTTGCAGCGCGATCGATGCTGCCGAGCACCGATGGCGAAATCGCCTTGCCGAAGGTTGCCGACAGCAGAGCGAGAAGCCGTGCTTCCTCGCCCTGAAGATTCGCGAGGCAGCGGGGCGCGACGGCCGGGAGCAAGATCGTCCCGGCACCAAATGCCAGGCCGTCGGGCGAAAAATACAATGAAGGAATATCGGAACGGCACGCTTTTGCACGGACCACGCACGCGACAGGCTTTCGTGCAGCACAGGTCACCTCTCGTACCTAAATCGGTGACAAAAATAGGCGATCTAGGATTGAAGTCAAGAACAAAATTGGTACACCGAAAAATGCGTACCCTATTTAGTGACAGATGATTGGCGGAGAGAGGCTCGGGCCAGTAGCCCAGATGAGCGAATACGACATGCGAAAGCAGCGGCGAGCTCGTCCCGGATTTCGTTTCACTCATCCGGGCTATATGGGCCGGGCGGCGCGCTCACCCCCTCGCCGAAAAAGCATCACCCCGCCTAAAAGCTGGGCAACCGGCGGAAATAAATCCGCTTCCCGGCCGTCCTGACCGGGCGCAAGCTTTTCTGGCGCAAAGATTGCTACACTTCGATTGCCGCCGTTGATTTGGCAGGCATTTCGGGAACGCTCGGTGGGCCGGGGACCGCTATGTTCGACGAGATGAGTGGCAACGAAGGCGCGGTGCGGCCGGCCTACGCGGAGTTGTCGGAATGGCTGCGCGAAACGCCGCCGGACGTGCTGGATTTTCGCCGCCGCGAGGCCGAGCACTTCTTCCGCCGCATCGGCATCACCTTCGCGGTCTATGGCGACGCCGAGGCGCAGGAGCGGCTGATCCCGTTCGACGTCATTCCGCGCATTATCGCTGCGTCCGAATGGCAGTTCCTGCAGCGCGGGCTGGAGCAGCGGGTCAAGGCGATCAACGCCTACATCAAGGACATTTATAGCCGCCGCGAAATCCTCAAGGCCGGCATCGTGCCCGAGGATCTGGTGTTTCAGAACCCGGTGTTCCGGCCGGAAATGAACGGCCAGAAGGTGCCGCACGACATCTATGTGCATGTCGCCGGCATCGATATCGTGCGCGTGGACCCTGAGAATTTCTACGTGCTCGAGGACAATGCGCGCACGCCTTCGGGCGTGTCCTACATGCTGGAAAACCGCGAGATCATGCTGCGGCTTTTTCCGGAATTGTTCTCGCGCTACCGCGTCGAGCCGGTGGAGAACTATACCGACGATCTCCTGGCAACGCTCAAATCGATCGCGCCGCCGACCGCCTCGGCCGAACCGACCGTCGTGCTGCTGACACCGGGTGTCTTCAACTCGGCCTATTACGAGCATTCCTTCCTCGCCGACAAGCTCGGCGTCGAGCTGGTCGAAGGCCGCGACCTCGTCGTCAAAAGCGACGTGGTCTATATGCGCACCACGGAAGGCTTGAAGCGCGTCGACGTGATTTACCGGCGCATCGACGACGACTTCCTCGATCCGCTGGTGTTTCGGCCGGATAGCGTGCTCGGCCTACCCGGTTTGATGTCGGCCTATCAGGCCGGCAATGTGACGCTCGCCAACGCGGTCGGCACCGGCATCGCCGACGATAAGGCTGTGTACAGTTACATGCCGGACATCGTGAAGTTCTATCTCGGCGAAGAACCGCTGTTGAAGAACGTCCCCACCTGGCGCTGCCGCGAGGCCGAACATTTGAGCTACGTGCTCGACAATATCGAAGAGCTGGTGATCAAGGAGGTGCACGGCTCCGGCGGCTACGGCATGCTGATCGGGCCGAAGGCCGACAAGATCGCCATCGCCGCGTTCCGCGCCAAGCTGAAAGCCGAACCGACCAATTTCATCGCCCAGCCGACGCTAGCGTTGTCGACCTGCCCGACCTGCGTCGAGGAAGGCATCGCGCCGCGCCATGTCGACCTGCGGCCGTTTGTGCTCACCGGCCGCGATCGCGTGCGCATCGTGCCCGGCGGGCTGACGCGCGTGGCGTTGAAGAAAGGCTCGCTGGTGGTCAATTCCAGCCAAGGCGGCGGTACGAAGGATACGTGGGTGCTGGCCGGATGAGGACACCACAGTATCCACTTTCGAGTAACTCAGCGATCTCGCAAAAGGGCTAGTGCTTGGAAAAAAGTCGCCACCCGACGAGCTGCCTCCCTTCTCCCCAGTCGAAGTCGGATGTTTCCGACTTCGACCGCTGTTGGATTGACCGAACTCGGGAACACCCGAGTTCGGTGGGAGAAGGACAGGATGAGGGGGCGCTGACTCCCAGAATTTGCTCGGAGTCAGCACCCCCTCACCCCACCCTCTCCCGCAGGGGGAGAGGGAGTCGTGTGCCGTGTGCCGTGCCACTCCCGGCTTATTTTGAGTGTTGACGAGATGCTGTCGCGCACTGCGGATAATCTTTACTGGCTCGCCCGCTATGTCGAGCGCGCCGAATATCTCGCCCGCATCCTGGAAACCACGTATCGGCTCACCGCGCTGCCGCTCGCCTATGTGGGCTCGACCAACGAATGGGAATTGGCGGTCGCGACCGCCGGCTGCGGCGCCGCCTTCTTCGCCGCCTACGACGAAGCCAACGAAGAGACCGTCACCGAATTCCTGGCGTTTTCGCCCGACAACCCCTCCTCGATCCGCAACTGCATCGAGACCGCACGGCTCAACGCGCGCTCGGTGCGCACGGCGCTCACGATCGAGATGTGGGACACCATCAACGGCGCGTGGCTCGAACTGAAGAAGTGGAGCAACGGACCGCGCTCGCGCGAGGAATTCTCGCGCTTCCTGCGCTGGGTGCAGGAAGCTTCGTTGCGCTTCGACGGCTCGGCCTACCGGACCATGTTGCGCAACGACGCCTACTGGTTCTCGCGGCTCGGCCTGTTCATGGAGCGCGCCGACAATACCGCGCGCATCCTCGACGTGAAATATCATTTGTTACTGCCGGCGATCGAGCAAGTCGGCGGCCCGCTCGATTATTTCCAGTGGACCGCGATCTTGCGCTCGGTGTCGGCGCTGACCGCTTACCACTGGGTGTATCGCGAGAACGTCAAGCCGTGGCTCGTTGCCGATCTTCTCATGCTCAAGGACGAGATGCCGCGGTCGCTGGCGAGCTGCTACGAAAATCTGGTGCAGAATCTCGACCGTATCGCCCACGCCTATGGGCGCCAAGGCAAGGCGCAGCGCCAGGCGCGCGCCGTGCGCGCCCGCCTGCAAAACAGCCGCATCGAGCAGATTTTCCAGAGCGGCCTGCACGAATTTATCGACGACTTCGTCGAGGACAACAACCAGCTCGGCACCGCGATCGCGCAGCAATATCTCATGTAGTGGACCGAGCTGAGAGACCGGATATCGGCAATCGGAGGGTGAAGGATCCCGGCTCCAAGTAACCTCCCGGCTCCAAGTAATCTATTGTTCGTTGGTCTATGGTTCCGTTGGTCTATTGCTTCGTCCTCGTGCCACTGACGATCGACATGCGACTGCGCATCGCCCACAGCATCGTTCATCGCTACGAGCCTCCGGCCGCCGGCATCATCCAGGTGCTGCGGCTGACTCCGCGCAATCACGACGGCCAATATGTGATCAACTGGCGGATCGATGTTTCCGGCGACGCGCGGCTCAACGCCCACGACGATGCTTTCGGCAATCGCACCCATGTTTTCGCCGTCGATGGTCCTTTCGCCGAGCTTGGCGTCACCGTCGAAGGCGAGGTCGAAACGCAAAATACCGACGGCGTCGTGCGCGGCACGCTGGAGCGGTTTCCGCCGAGCCTGTTCCTGCGCAGCACCGCTTTGACCGAGGCGGACGACGCCATGCGCGACCTTGCACGCGATCTACGCGCCGCCGATGGCGTCGATACGCTCGCGCGACTGCACGCGCTCCTCCATCGCGTGCATGAGCTGATGGCCTGCGAAGACGATCCGGCACGAGCACCGACGGCGACGGCGACGGCGGCCGAAGCCTTCCTGCGCAAACGCGGCGACGCCCGCGACCTGACCCATGTCTTTCTCAGCACGGCACGGTGCCTGGAGATTCCGGCCCGCTTCGTCGCCGGCTACCTGTGCGGCGCGGCCGAGCCGGAGCAAGACGGCGACGGGGGCACCGATGGGGACACGCACGGGGGCGCTCATTCTTGGGCCGAGGCCTACGTGCCGCGGCTCGGCTGGGTTGGCTTCGATACGGTCCATTGCGTATGTCCGACCGAGGCCTATGTGCGCGTTGCGGTCGGGCTCGATGCGTTCGGCGCGGCGCCGGTCCGCGGCACCCGCTATGGGGTCGGCGAGGAAAGCGCGGCGGTCGCCATCAAGGTCGATCAATAATCCTCTGACGAGGCTCCGGCCGCCATTGCCGCGCGCCGAGCCGCCGGTATAAAGGTCGCCGCGAGGAGCCCGCCCCCCAAGGAGCCTGCCCCGAGGAGCCTTTCCCCCAAAGGAGCCTGCCCCCAATGACCTATTGCTGCGGAATTCTGGTGCGCGAAGGGCTGGTCATGTTCGCCGATACGCGGACCAATGCGGGCGTCGACAACATCGCCACCTTCCGCAAGCTGCATGTGTTCAAGGACGCCGGCAAGCGCATCATGGCGCTGGCTTCGGCCGGGAACCTTTCGATCACCCAGTCGGTGGTCAGCATTCTCACCGAAGGCTACGACAATCCGGAAACCGGCGAACACGAAACGCTGATGAATGCGCACTCCATGTTTCAGGCGGCGCAGCGCGTCGGGCATGTCATTCGCATGATCCATTCGACCGAAGGCAAGGCTCTGGAAGCCTCCGACGTGAACTTCGACGTCTCCTTCCTGTTCGGCGGCCAAATTGCCGGCGAACGCATGCGGCTGTTCATGATCTACGCCGCCGGCAATTTCATCGAATGCACCACCGACACGCCCTACCTGCAGATCGGCGAGCATAAATACGGCAAGCCGGTGCTCGACCGCGCCATCAGCTATGGAATGGATCTTTACGATGCGCTCAAGGTGGGGCTCGTTTCGATCGATTCGACGATGCGCTCCAATCTCAGCGTCGGCATGCCGATCGACCTCTTGGTGGTGCGGCGCGACGCCTGCGATTCGGAACTGATTTACCGGATTGAGCCGGGCGAGCCTTATTTCACCGATCTGCGCGAACGCTGGTCGGCGGCCCTGCGCGCGGCCCATATCGCCATTCCGCGGCCGCCTTACAGCAATAAAAGATGATCGGGCGCCGAGACGGCCCGGCCGCGGGCCGGCGCCACACCCATCCGCCGTTTTTCGTAGTTCCGTTTTACGCCGTGTTAACTCCCGCGGCGGTTTCAGGCTCGCCCGGTAACCCTCTGCCAGCGTAAGACGCAAGCGAATAGCAATCTTTTCGCTCTACCGTCACACGGCGAAGATACGCCAAGGGTGGGAACGTTGAGCCTTTCGGCGCAACCAGACAACGCCGGGGACAGTAAGCGGTCGCGCTTCGATTTCGCGTGGCTGAAGCTGACCATTCCTATCGGCACGGTCGTCGTCGTCGCGGTGATTTGTCTGATCATCGCGATCCTGACGTCGGCGCGCCGCGCCGACGAGATGGCGCTCAAGCGCGAACAACAACTCATTCAGCAGTCGATCGTCGAGCGCGGCGCCCGCATGCTGCGTCAGCTCGAAAGCGTGGCGGCAACCGAGCGCGCCACGCGTGAGATCCGCGACCACTACGATCCCCAATGGGTGGACGAGCATCTCGGCCGTTGGCTCGAGAGCTTCTTCGATCACGACTTGGTCGTGGTCGTCGACAGCGCCGACCGCGTTCAATATGCGCGCGCGCGTGAAGGCGATGTCGCAATCACGCCGCTGCCGCCCGCACTCGCCGCCATCCGCGATTTCGTGCGCGGCCGCATCGATACCGTGCCTGTAGGCGCGCTGCCGGTGATCGCCTCCCAGGACATCGGCAAACGCAGCCGTTCCGCCGGCTGGATCGAGCAGGTCATGAGCAAACCGGCCATCGCCATGGCGGTAGCCATCGGTTCGGACAATGAGCTCGGCACCGGCAACGCCAATGCGCCGATCGTTCTGTCGGTGAAGTTCATCGACGCCCCAATGCTGCAAAAGCTCGGCGACCGTCTGCAATTGTCGGGGTTGCGCCCCGCCAAAGATGGGGACCAGCCGGTCGACGGCCACGTCACCGCAATCACCGACTTGCGTGGTGACCCGATCACCTACCTGGCCTGGAATCCGAGCCGGCCGGGAGGCCAGGTCGCCGCCAGCGTTCTGCCCTTCATCGCTGTCGCCATCGCCGGTCTCGCATTCCTCGGCGGCTTGATCGTGCGCCACTCGCGGCGCACTGCGCAGGCGATTGCCGCCGGCGAGACGCGGCTGCGCCATCTCGCCCTGCACGATCCGGTCTGCGGCTTGCCCAACCGCATCTATTTCGGCGAACGCCTGGAGCGGCTGATCGGCGAAGTGCGGCGCGGCGGTCCGTCCGCGGCGGTCTTCTTCATCGACCTCGACCATTTCAAGGACGTCAACGATACGCTCGGCCATCACATCGGCGACGAGCTCATTCTCGCGGTCACCCAGCGTCTCAGTCATGTGATGCGCGGCGACGATCTCGTCGCCCGGCTCGGCGGCGATGAATTCGCCATTCTGACCATCTGCGCGTCCGACTCGTATTCGCTGCAGGCGATCGCCGGACGCATCATCTCCGCGGTGTGCGCGTCCTATTCGATCAGCGGCCATGCCATCAACATCGGCGCCTCGATCGGCATCGCGGTGATTGACCGGCGCGCGCGCGACGCCGGCGATATTCTGCGCTACGCCGACATGGCGCTCTATCGCGCCAAGAACGAAGGGCGCAATCGCGCCTGCATCTACGATACGGCGATGGACGCCGATTTGTCGCAGCGCAAGCTCCTGGAAAGCGATCTGCTGCACGCGATCCGAAACGACGGCCTCGGCGCCGCCTATCAGCCGATCGTCAATGCCAGCGGCGATACCATGGTCGGCGTCGAAGCGCTGGCGCGCTGGACCCACCCGACCGCGGGCGTGATCCCGCCCTCGACCTTCATTCCGATTGCCGAGAATTCCGGAACTCATTGCCGAGCTCGGTGAATGGATGTTGCGCCGCGCTTGTCTCGATGGCTTCCGGTGGCCGGGCCTGACCGTCGCGGTCAACGTGTCGCCGCTGCAATTCCGCCGCTCGGACTTTGTCGATGTGGTCGAGCGCATCCTCAAGGAAACCGATTTCGATCCGTGCCAGCTCGAGCTCGAGCTCACGGAAAGCACGCTCCTCGGCAATCTGGAGACGGCGGAACTCTCGATGCTGCGGCTCAAAGCGATCGGGGTGCGTTTCGCACTCGACGATTTCGGCACCGGTTATTCGAGCCTGCTCTATTTGCGGCGCTTCCCGTTCGACAAGCTCAAGATCGACTCGAGCTTTGTGCGCAGCATCGAAACCGCGCCGGACGCGGCCGCGATCGTACATGCGGTGGTCAGTCTCGGCCGCGGGCTGGGCATGCGCGTCACCGCCGAGGGCGTGGAGAACGCGGAACAGCATCTCTTCCTGCGCGCGGCCGGCGTCCATTCGATGCAAGGCTATCGTTTCGGCCGCCCGGGTCCCGCCGCCGACATCAGCGCGCGCATGGCCTCGCCGGACGACTATCGCGTCGGCAATCCCGACCAGGAGATCGCGCTGGCGAGCTGAGGCGTACCCCCGCGCCAGCGGCAGGACGCGCTCCATCTCCCCGCACGCGGGGGGAAGGTCGGGTTGAGGCGATCTCCCCACAAGGCTCAGGCGTCGGCCCTGCCCCTCACCCTCGTTCGCCTTCGCTCACGCAACCTCTCCCCGCGCGCGAGGAGAAATGATATTGCCGTCGGCAACATCCAACCAGGAGGGAGACG
The DNA here is from genome assembly GCA_963818155.1 of uncultured Alphaproteobacteria bacterium. Classification (GTDB taxonomy): domain Bacteria; phylum Pseudomonadota; class Alphaproteobacteria; order Rhizobiales; family Xanthobacteraceae; genus BOG-931. The sequence goes on along the minus strand of CAWFRC010000006.1, from coordinate 214,851 downwards.
CCGATGGCCGCGCAGAGAATCGCAGTGGTGACCGGAGCAGGCAGCGGCGTCGGCAAGGCGGCGGCGCTGGCGCTGGCGCGCGACGGCTTCACCGTCGTGCTCGCTGGCCGGCGCGCCGACAAGCTGCACGAAGTGGCGGCGGAGCTCGACGGCACGTCGCTGGTCGCGCCGACCGATGTGCGCGAGCCGGCCTCGATCGCGGCCTTGTTCGCCAAGGTGAAGGAGACTTACGGCCGGCTCGACCTTCTGTTCAACAATGCCGGCGTTTCGACCCGCGGCATGCCGATCGAGGAGATTCCGCTGGAACGCTGGCTGTCGGTGGTCGCCACCAACCTGACCGGCGTCTTCCTGTGCACACAGGAGGCGATCAAAATCATGAAGGCGCAGAATCCGCGCGGCGGCCGCATCATCAACAACGGCTCGATCTCCGCGCACACGCCGCGGCCGGGCACGGCGCCCTACACCGCCACCAAGCACGCGATCACCGGCTTGACCAAACAGACATCGCTCGATTGCCGCGCCTACGACATTTGCTGCGGCCAGATCGACATCGGCAACGCCGCCACCCCGCTCACCGAGAAGATGGAGACCGGCATGCCCCAAGCCGACGGCAGGGTGATGCCTGAGGCGCGCATGAACGTCGACGATGTCGGACGCGCCGTCGCCTACATGGCAAGCCTGCCGCTCGAAGCCAACGTGCTGTTCATGACCGTCATGGCCAACCAAATGCCGTTCGTCGGCCGGGGATAGCGGGCGGCGCGCAAGGTCCACGCCGCCGCGAGAAGCGGCCGCGACCAAACGCAATCCAGATTTTCCGGCGAGGCCATGTGGATTGCTTCGCTGTGCTTGTGGATTGCTTCGCCATGCTTGCGATGACGGATTTTCCGATCATGATCCGCATGGGCCGAAGGGCGGCGACGCCAAGGTATGCAACGATGCGCAAAGCCACCACGAGCACGTGAAATATTTGTTCTTTTGCAGACTGCCGTCTGCCTTGTTTTTCAGTTGTTTATCGAAGCCGCGGCGCGGTTGGGAATTCGTTCCGCGAAATGATCGCAAGCGAGCGTTGCGACACACGCAACCCTTCGGGCCGAACCAACAGCAGCCACAGGCTTTAACACATCGTTGATGGGAGCACGGGACCTGCCCCCCGCACACCCCCGATGAAAGGGTTCCGTGCAAGTGACCGAGTCCGGAGAGACCCTGCGCACTCACCCGCGCGGGGTCTCTTCTTTTTCCGGCTGCACGCGCGCCAGCGCGCCGCCCGCCATGAGGGCGCGCGCGTTGCTGAAGAAGCTTTCCACGATCTGCTTCACGGTCGCGGGAACGTTCCGCGGCGGCTCGACGTGATAAACCGACTGGCGGATGCCGATATAGAAAATGCTGCCGTGAAGGCTCCACATCATCTCCGTTTCTTCGTCGCTCATCGGCTTGGCGGCAAGATCCGGAAGCCCCCATTCATGGCGCAATTCGGCAACGACCCGGGTGAAGACGCTGCCGCGGACGTGGTCGGCGAAACGCCGCGCGATACCTGAACCGCCCAGACCTGAATACAAATAGATACGACCCCATTCGTAATCGTGCAGCATGGTCGCGTAATCGAGATAGAAGCCGATCAGCCGCGACAACATGGGTACGCTCCGGTCCGACAAATTCACGTCCCATTCCGGCTTGAAGCGGCGGAGAAAGACCTCTTCGTAGATGCGCTCTATGAGAAGTTCCTTGGTCGGGAAATAGCGGTAGAGCAATCCTTGCGATATGCCGAGCTGCAAAGCCAGTTCGCGCGTCTGTCCGCCGAACCCGCGTTCGGCGAAGAAGCTGATGGCGCCGTGCAGGATCTGATCGCTGCGCTCGCCCGGCGCCAGGCGGCTTCGCGGCTTCTTCGGGACCTTCTTCTTTTTTTTCATACTTTTTTTCATGGCAGCATTTCTGTCCGGCGAACCCGCTTGCGGCGTCTGGACTTTAAGCGGAAGCACGATCTTTTCCGAAAGCCGGTCCTCACCTTTGTCATTATCCCAGCGCTTGACCTTATTGGTCATTTGACCAATAATAACTCAACACAAACACCATGAGGGAGGATAGCCATGGAGACATTGCCGCGTTCCGGTCTGGCGCGTAGCGCAATGATGCAACGCGTTGCTTTCTTTAAGGACCTCAAGGGCTTCGACGGCGGTCTGCCGGATAGCAAGATGCAGGGTTGCATCCGCACGCTTTATAACGTGATCGGGTTTCAACCGCCAAACGGCGAAGGCGGCGCCGTCACCTCGCCGGTCGGCGAAGAAGCCGCCCGCATGGCCGCGATCAAGATTTCCGAGGGCTTCAATCTCGGCTATTGCCGCGCCAAGCCGGGCAACGGCCCGATGATGCACAACCACGACACCAACGAGACCTTCATCCCGATGACCGGGCAATGGCGGTGCAGCTGGGAAAACGAAAAGGGCGAAGTCGAATTCGTCGATGTCGGTCCGTTCGACGTGGTGTCGTTTCCTCCTGGCGTCGCCCGCCGCTTCGAGAACGTCACCAAGGGCGATCCCAACGCGGAGTCGGTCCTGATGTTCGTCATCGGCGGCGACGGGCCGCGCGCGGAATTTACCGACCAGGCGATGGATACGCTGGTTGCCGCGGGCGCCTGGAAGCGCTGACCGAGCTGACCCGAGTTTTGGCTTACCCCCGCCATGTCAGCCGATAGCGCCGGCGCCGCGACCGCGGCGCCCTGGCACCTCGATCACGCCATTCGCGTCGCGCACGTCGGCGCGACCGCATGGCCTTACATCGACACCGGCGGACCGGGCCCGGCCCTGTTGATGCTGCCGGGCTCGGTCGGCACCTGCGAGATGTTCTTCAAACAGATCGCCGCGTTGGCCCCGGCGATCCGCCTGATCGCTGTGAGCTATCCGGCGGAGCCCGATCCGTTCCATCTCGCCGACGGGCTCGCCAGGCTGATGGATCAAATCGGCTTGCGAACCGCGAGCATTCTCGGCTCATCGTTCGGCGGCTATTGGGCGCAGTTCGTCGCTCTGCGCCATGCCGCGCGCGTGGATCATTTGTTTCTCGGCAATATCTTCGTCAGCCCGGAACCGCTGTTCGTCAATCCGCTGTTCGCTCCGGACTTCGTGCGCGACACGCCGGCCGCGGCGCTGCAAGCGGTCTGGCGCGAGCGCGTGGCGCAGGCGCCCGATGGGGAGCTCAAGCGCATTCAGAGCGACATGCTGGCGGGACGGCAGAGCGCCGAGAATTTGCACGCGCGTTTTCTCGGCGTGATCGCCGCGAAACCCTGTCCGCCGCTGCCGATCGACCACGACCGCATCGTTGTGATCGATTGCGCCGACGATCCGATCATCCCACCGGCGGCGCGTGAGGATGTGCGCGCGCATTACGCCGGCGCCGAGATCAATACGCTCCCGACCGGGGGCCATTACCCGCATATTCTCAATCCGCCGGCCTACGATGCCGTGATCCGCCGCCGGCTCGGCGTTTAGCGGCGGCACGACAACGATCGACAACATACAAAAACCGGGAGGACTCGCATGCCCACATTCGCAACCGCCGCCTGGCGGCGCATTCGCATTCCGATCCTGGCAGCTCTGGCGCTGGTAAGCGCGGCGCTCGGCCCCGACGCCCGCGCGGCCGAGCCGATCAAGATCGGATTCAGCATGGCGCTGAGCGGCGGTCTTGCCGCCAACGGGAAGGCCGCCCTGCTCGCCATCCAAATGTGGGCCGACGCGGTGAACCCCAAGGGCGGACTGCTCGGTCGTCCGGTGCAGCTCGTCCACTACGACGACCAGAGCAATCCCAGCAACATCCCCGGCATTTATACCAAGCTTACGGAAGTCGATAAGGTCGACCTGGTGGTCTCACCGTACGGCACCAACCTGATGGCGCCGGCCATGCCGGTGGTGATGCAGAAGCATCTCATGATGATGGGGCTGTTCGGCGTCGGCGTGAACGACCGTTTCAACTACGATCGCTACTTCCAGATCATGCCGATGGGACCGAAATCGAGCGAGATCATCTCGGAAGAATTTTTCGCGGTGGCGAAGACGCTGAACCCGGCGCCGAAGACGGTCGCCATCGTCGGCGCCGATGCGGAATTCGGCCGCGTCAATGCCGACTCGGCGCGCAAGATCGCCAAGCAGATGGGACTGCAAATCGTTTACGACCGCAGCTATCCGCCCGGCACCATCGACTTCGCCCCGATCGTACGCGCTGTGCAGGCAAGTCAGCCGGATCTGGTTTTCCTGGCTTCCTACCCGACCGACACGGTCGGCATCGTTCGCAGCATCAACGAGATCGGACTGAAGACACGATTGATCGGCGGCGGTCCCGTGGGGCTGCAGTTTGCTTCGATCAAGACGCAGCTCGGCCCGCTGATGAACAACTTGCTCGGGTACGAACTATGGGTGCCCGCGCCCTCGCTGAAGTTTCCCGGCATCGATGAGTTCATTGCCGCCTATCAAGCGCAGGCGACCGGCCAAGGCGTCGATCCGCTGGGCTTTTACGTGCCGCCGTTCATCTACGCGGCGATGCAGGTGATCGAACAGGCGGTCAAAAGAACCGGCTCGCTCGACCAGGGCGCTTTAGCGGCGACGATGCACAAGGAGACCTTCCCGACGATTGTCGGCGACGTGGCATTCGCCGAGAACGGAGAGTGGCGCAAGCCGCGGGTGCTCATGGTTCAGTACCGCGGCATCGTCGGCAACGGGCTCGAACAGTTTCGCGGCCCTGCCCCGTACGTCATTCTTTATCCGTCCGAATTCAAGACCGGCGATGTCAAGTCGCCGTTCGAGGACAAGGAATAAGCCGGATACCCGCGCCCGGCGCCGACGATCAGAAAGTCGCGCGGCGCCCGTTGCGCGACGGCGCCGCCAGCGCGTGCGTTTGGAAGTATGCCCCCAGAAGCTGGACAAGCTGTCCTTGCAGCCCGGCTTCAAATTTCGGCGGAGCATGCCCTTCGAGGAACGCCCGCACCGGCCCGACCATAGCGTTCAGCGAGATCGCAGCCGTCACGGCCGCATCGTCGAAACGCGCGTCGGGGGCGCTTTCCAGCATCGCGGTAATCGCCTCCACCATTCGGCCTTGCATACGGGCAACAAGTGCGGCGCCGCCGCGCTCGCCCGCGACCGCATAGAGCGCTTTCGATTCCTTGGGATCGCGCAGCTTGACGGCAAGAAAAGCGCCGATCAGGGCTGAAGCCATTTCCGACACCGGCTTGCCGCGATGCTCACGGCAGACCCGGTCAACCGCGCCGGCAACGCCGTCCAGATGCCTCTCAAGAACGGCAGCAAGGAGCGCGTCGCGGTTTGGATAATATTGATAGAGGCTACCGACCGATATGCCCGCGCGCGCGGCGATGCGCGTGGTCGTGCAGCGGCTCAATCCCTCGCGAGTCAAAACCTGAACGGCAGCGATATGCAGCGCGTCGATGGTGGCGGCGGAACGCGCCTGAACCGGGCGATTTTCGTGGCTTCAGGGCGGCCGCGAGGGTGCTCATGGAATGCGAATTCCAAAACTGAAAGATCCTTCACATATACTTTTCTGAAAGACACGACGCAAGGAATGGAAGCAAAGACGCATGACCAGCACCGACACAATCGACACGTTCGCCCTTGGCACCCGCACCGTGAAGCGGCTCGGCTACGGCGCCATGCAGCTCGCGGGGCCCGGCGTATTCGGGCCGCCGAAGGACCACAGCGCAGCACTCGCCGTGCTCCGCGAAGCCATCGCATCGGGGGTCAACCACATCGACACCAGCGATTATTACGGCCCGCATATAACCAATCACATCATCCGCGAGGCGTTGCATCCCTACCCCGACGGTCTCACCATCGTCACCAAAATCGGCGCCCGGCGCGGCGAAGACGCTTCGTGGCTGCCCGCGTTTTCGGCCGAGGCGCTGACGCAGGCGGTGCACGACAATCTGCGCAATCTCAGACTCGACGTGCTGGATGTGGTCAATTTTCGCATCATGTTCGGCCATGGTCCGGCCGAGGGCTCGATCGAGGAGCCGTTGACCGCCTTGGCCGAACTGCAGCGGCAAGGACTGGTGCGGCACATCGGTCTGAGCAATGTGACGCCGACGCAAGTCGCCGAGGCGCGCAAGATCGCCGCCGTCGTCTGCGTGCAGAACCTGTACAACATTGCGCACCGGCACGACGATACGCTGATCGACGATCTCGCCCGCGCGGGCATCGCCTATGTGCCGTTCTTCCCTCTGGGTGGCTTCACACCGTTGCAGTCGTCGACGCTGTCTGCGGTCGCCGATCGCCTCGGCGCCACGCCGATGCAAGTGGCGCTCGCGTGGCTGCTCCGCCGCGCACCCAACATCCTGCTCATTCCCGGCACCTCGTCCGTCGCTCATCTGCGCGAGAACCTCTCCGCGGCCGAACTCGATCTACCAGGCGACGCGCTCGTATCGCTCGATAAAATCGCGGCATAGATCGAAACGTGGCGGTATTGCCGTAGCGATCGGACGCCAGCCCTCAATTCCGGGCGGCGTCCAACAAAATGTTGCAAACAAGTGACCACGGCAATGAACCGCGGTCGAAATGCCACTGTCGGCCGCATCACTTTCCCGCCAGCGTCGCGACAGGACAGCACTGCTTGCTTGAGGCGTTATATCTGCTGGGATATAACAATCATACGCCGCGAACGCGAAGCACAGTGTGCGTCGAGACACAATGTTGCGGCGAAGCGCACTGAGCAGCCTCAGCACACCGCACAGCCGATTCATACGGCTGCGCTACGTAAGCTTGTTGCCGATCAAGCACAGTCCGCCGCCCGACACTAAAGAGAATGGGGCGGAACAAACCGGGAGGATATCATGACCTGCGCCTCGAACGCGCATGGGCGTCAACGTTTTGCGATGCCCTTTGCCAAAATCGCATTGATAGTTTCAGCGGCGTCGCTTTTTTCGGCGCCGTTATTTGCGGCTGAAACCGTTGTCGTGCCGACACACGATTTCGCTGAAAGCATCACGGCTACGTCCGACGGCACGCTGATTTTCAGCAGCTTCACCGGGGGCCGGATCAGCCGCTCCGCGGCCAATGCGAAAGAGGCCGCCGAGTGGATCAAGCCCGGAACCAACGGCCTGCTCTCGGTGCTCGGTGTCCTCGCCGACGAGGCATCGAACACGCTTTATGCCTGCTCGGTCGATGCGTCGGGCATCGGCGTCGTCGTGCCGACAGGAACAAAGCCCGGCGCCTTGAAGACCTTTGACCTGAAGACCGGCGCACCCAAGGCGAGCTACGATATGCCGGCCGGCACAATTGCCGGCCAGATGCCGTTGTGTAACGACATGGTCGTCGCCGCCGACGGCACCGTCTATGTCACGGATTCGCTGTCCGGCCGCATTCTCAGACTGAAAAAGGGTGCGACCGCGCTCGAAGTCTGGGCGACCGATCCGCGTTGGAACGTCAAGGGCCCGCAGCTCGACGGCATCGCGCTGCTCGACGACGGCAATCTCTATTCCAACATTTTCGAAGGCGACGGGCTTTATCGTATCGAGGTCAAGCCCGACGGCAGCGCCGGCGCAATCGCCAAGCTCGAAACCTCACGCAAGCTCTATCATTCCGACGGCCTTCGCCGCCTCGGCCCCAATTCTCTTCTGATGGTCGAGGGCGAAAAGGTCGGAACGCTGGATCGCATCACCATTTCGGGAAACACCGCGAAGGTCGAAACCATTCGTGACGGCTTCGACGGGCCGGTTTCCGTGGTGCAGGTCGGCGCTGTCGCTTATGTGCTAGACGACCCGCTGCGCTATCTGTTCGACCCCGAGCTGAGCAAAAAACCCGGCCCGCCGGTGCAAGCCGTGCCAGTGCCGCTGCCTGCCACGAATTAAGGGGCCATGTGATTTGACGAAATCGTCATGCCCGCGCTCGTCGCGGGCATCCACGTCTTATACTCTGCGGGACATCAAGACGTGGATGGCCGGAACAAGTCCGGCCATGACGCGTGTGTGGTTCCATCCAAATGCATTATGCTCTAGGGCGGAACGCGCTGCTCAACTCACGTCACCGCCCAGATAGCTCGCGAGCACCTGGGGATTATTGCGCAGCGTCGCCGGCTCGCCTTCGATCGTGATCCGACCATTCTCCATGACGTAGCCATAGTCCGCGATCTGGAGCGTGCCGGCGATATCCTGCTCGACAATCAGAATCGAATGTCCGCCATCGCGAATTTTCGCGATCGTCTGGAACATCTGCTGCGCAATCTGCGGCGCGAGCCCGAGACTCGGCTCGTCAAGGAGCAGAAGCGTAGGCTCCGACATCAGGCCGCGCGCCAACGCCAGCATCTGCTGCTCGCCGCCCGACAATGCGCCGGCCATTTGCCAACGCCGCTCGGCAAGCCGCGGAAACATCGCGTACATCTTATCGATCCGCGCGGAGCGATCTTTCCGAGCGCGCGGCGTATAGGCGCCGAGACGAAGATTGTCGGCGACGGAGAGGTCGGGAAACACCAGACGGCCTTCCGGAACAAGCGCGATCCCGGCCGCGACGCGATCGGAAGCGCCGAGCTGCTCGATCGGGCGGCCGAAGATAGAGGAGCGAACCGCGCCGCGCCGGCAGCACGCCGGCGATGGTGCGCATGAGCGTAGTCTTGCCGGCGCCGTTGTTACCCAAGAGCGCCGTTATCGTTCCGGCGCGCACGTCGATAGACACGCCGTGCAGGACTTCAACGTCGCCATAGCCGGCCACGATGTCACGGCATGCGAATGCGACGTCGCTCATTGCGGCGCCGTCCCGAGGTAGACGCTGAGCGTGCGAGGGTCGCGCGCGACTTCGCTCGGCGTCCCCTCGGCGATCTTCTGGCCGTGATGCAGCACAATGATCCTCTGGCTTAAGGCCATCAATGCGCGCGTCACATGCTCGATCATCAGAATCGTCAGTTTTTCGGAAGCGTGAAATTCCCGAACCATTTCGGTTGCCGCTTTGGCTTCGGACGGTGTCAGGCCGGCAAGCACCTCGTCCAGAGAAGCAAACGCGGCTCGGTCGCGAGGCTACGCGCAATTTCGAGTCGCTTGCGCGCGGCGAGCGTCAGGTGCTTGGCCAGGACCCGCGCCCGATCGGACAGGCCAAGCCGCTCGAGTATCTCGCCGGCCTTTGCCTCGGCCGCGGCCATGGAGCGCTCGCGTCGGCGTCCATAGAGCACGCCGAGCGCGACGTTCTCCAGCACCGTCATGTTGCCGAAAGGGCGGACGATCTGAAAGGTACGGGCGACGCCTTGCCGGCTTATTTGATCCGGCCGCAGACCGTCGATGCGCCGGCCGTCGAACGTGATCGCACCGTCACTTGCGCGCAGATTTCCCGCGATGACGCTGAACAGGGTCGTCTTGCCGGCGCCGTTCGCGCCCATGATGCCGACGAGCTCGCCCTCGCCGACCTCGAAGGAAACGTGATCGAGCGCGACGACACCGGCGAACGATTTAACGACCGCATCGACGCTCAACAAGGTCATCGGGCGGCCGCCGTCATCATTCGCTGCAATCTGCCGTAAATTCCGCCGGGCAACCAAACGACGACAACGATCAGAAGAGCACCGACGACGATCATGTAGAGCTGGGGCAGATTGGCCCACAGCAACTCCTGAAGCAGCACCAGGAATACCACGCCCAGCATCGGGCCGAGTGGCCTGTCGCTGCCGCCGATGACGGCCATGGTCACGATCAGAACCGACGTCTGCGGACTGAACGACTTCGAGCGGATCGAAGTAGGTCGACCGCATGATCAACAGCGCCCCGATCATGCCCGGCACGATCGACGACAGGACGAAGGCCGCAGCTTTGAACGTGCCGATGGCGATGCCGATCGTTTCGGCCGCCTCCTCGTTGTCGCGGATCGCCCGCAGCGCCGCGCCGAACCGCGACTCCCGGACGACCAAAGCGAGCGATCACGCTCACCCAAGCGAGCGCAAGCGCGATCAGGTAGAGGGTCTCGACGCCGGGCGCGCCGAAAAGGACGCGCCCCGACACCGACAGTGCGGACTCGATATTGACGATGATGTACTTGACCAGCTCGGACAGACCGAACGTCAGGATCACGAAATAAGGGCCGCGCACGCGCAGGCACGGATATCCGACCACCATCGCCAGCGCAGCGGCGGCCAGCCCGCCGAGCGGCAAGATGGCCCAGATCGGCAGCGCCAACCAGGTCAGGGCGGCGACGTACGCGCCGATGCCGACGAACACCACATGCCCGAGCGAGATATAGCCGGTCATTCCGGAGATCACGATCCAGCTCTCGGTCAGCGCGAGCCAGACCAGAAGCGTGAAGCCAACGCCCGACGAAATAGCTGTTGGCCATGAACGGCAGCGATATCGCCAGCAGGGCGGCGGCGGTAACGACGCTTGCCGTGGGCAGAAGGCGCGAGGTCATGTTCGGCTTCTTCCCGCACCGAGCAAGCCCTGCGGCCGCAACAGAAGAACGGCAATGAAAACCGCGTAGATCATGATCGAGCGATAGCTCGGCGCCGTCAGCGCCACGCCGAAGGTTTCGAGTACGCCGAGCAGCAAGCCGCCGATAAGGCTGCCGAGCACATTGCCAAGACCGCCGAGAATGACCACGACAAACGCCGTGACCGTCAGCGGGAAGCCCATAAAGGGCGAGATTTCCTCGGTCATGCTGACGAGAACGCCGGCCAACGCCGCGGCGGCGAAGCCGAGACAAAGGCTCGCCAGCTCGATGCGTGTCAACGGAATGCCGACCAACGCCGATGCCTCGCGCTGCTGCATCAGGGCCTTGATGGCGAGGCCGAGCGTGGACTTGCGAAAGAAAATAACGGCGGCGACGCATACCGCAGGCGGCAATGCCGAGCACGATGAGCTTGTTGACCGGGACCGTGGCGCCGATGACATGAACGATCTCGTCCTGATAGCGGTAGCCGCGCTGATTGGGCGTGAATAAGAGCGACGCCACATTCTGCAGGATCACCGAGACGCCGAAAAACACCAGGAGCGAATTCCCCTCAATGCGCTCCATGAATTCCGCCGACTGCATCGCCTGGCGGAAAATGCCGAAGTAGATGACGGCGCCAAGCGCCATGGCGATCGGAATAGCCGCCAATGCGGAAATCAACGGCCCGACCGAAAGGAGCGACATGCCCCAATAGGCGACGTAAGCACCGATCATCACCACTTCGCCATGGGCGACGTTGATCAGCCGCATGGTGCCGTAGACCAGATTGAGGCCGAGCGCGATCAACGCATACACGGACCCCGACACCAGCGCGGCAATCAGCAATTGGGTAGACATGCACGCCTTGAAGCTGCGGGCCGATACCTTAAGAAGCTTAAGGCCCGGCCCGCCCGCCAGTCGAGCTTATTTCGTCATGACGCTAGCAGTTGCTTCCGATGGCGGCCAGACGATCTCGAACACGCCGTTGCGGTACTGAAGAAACATCGTCGGTGTCGTGGCATTGACCACGCCGTTGAACTTCACCGGACCGTCGATGGTGTCGAAGGTCTCGGTGGCGATGGTCTGACGAAGCTTCTCGTGGTCGAGGCCGGCCTTGGCCACCGCCTGCTCGGTGATCTCACAGGCCTCGTAGGACAAAGCCGAGTCGAGATAATCGGGCGGCTCGCCGTATTTCGCTACATAGGCGTCATAGAACGGCTTGGCCTTCGGCCACTTTTTCTGCGACGGGCTCCAATGGCCCATGGTCAGCAGGCCGTTGACCTGATCGCCAAAGATTTTGGTGAAGAAGGTGGCGGCCGGTCCGACCAGGACGAACTGTACGCGCGGCGTGAAGCCCAATTCCTTCGACTGACGCGTGTACAAAACCGAGTCGCCGGTCATCGACAACGACAATTCGGCGTCCGGATTGGCCTGCTTGAGCGAGCTGATCAGCGCCGTCATGTCGCGGATGTCGAGCGGATACTCGGCATTGGAGACAACTTCGATGCCGTTGGCCTTGAGGCCTTCGACAATGAACTTCTTGTTCTCCAGCGAGAACGGATGCTGCGCCGTCGTGATCGCGACCGTCTTCACACCCAGCGATTTCAACAGCAAGGGCAGCTGCTTTCCCTGCTCGTCGGGCAATGCCGACGTCGGGAACCAGATGTAGCCCGGCTTCAGATCGCGAAGCTGAACCGACGCCGCGGTGTCGCCGACCATCGGAAACTTGTAACGCTCCAAGCACTCCGGCAACAGCGAAGTGATGCGGCGTTCCCCACGGCCCGAGCAGCAAATCGACTTTGTCCTGGCTGATCAGCTTCTCGTAGATTTTCGCCGCCTGGCCTGGGTCGGATTGATCGTCGTAGGAGACGAACTCGACCATCCGTTTGGTGCCGGCGACGTCGAGGCCGCCCTTGGCATTCACCTGTTCGCGCCACAGCTCATAGGCATTTTTTTGCGACGGCGCCGCCGGCGCAAAAATTCCGGTCAGCGGCAGCGAGAAGCCAATCCGCACCGGATCCGCAGCTTGCGCACTGCCGATACCAATGACCGCAAGCCAAGTGCCGCGAGCTAGTTCCATATCTTTTCATCATTTTGACCCCCACGCTGATGTTTGTTTTCATCAAGCTGGATTTCAGATCGGAAAGCCGCGCTGGCCTCGCTGCACGGTGATCCACTTGAGCTCGGTCATCTCTTCCATCGAGAAGCGGCCGCCTTCACGGCCAAACCCGCTGTTCTTGACGCCGCCGAACGGCGCATGCGGCTCGTCCGCCACGGTGCAATCGTTGATGTGCACCATTCCGGCATCGAGCTTGAATGCAAAATCGAGCGCCTTCTGCATGTCGTTGGTGATGACGCCCGACGAGAGCCCGTAGGACGTGTTGTTGGCAACTTCCAGCGCCTCGTTATGGTCCTTGACCTTGATGATCGAGGTGACCGGGCCAAAGCTCTCTTCGTGGAAGATGCGCATGTCCGGCGTCACACCCTTGAGCACGGTCGGCCAATAGAACTGCTTCTCGTGCTTGGCGCCGCACAAAACCGTCGCGCCTTTGGCCACGGCGTCCTCCACATGCCCGTCGATGACGGCGCATTGCGTGCCGCGGATCAGCGGGCCGATGATCGTGTCGGGCTCGCGCGGATCGCCGACCTTCAGGCTTTGGGCGACGGCAACGAAGCGCTCGCAGAACGCATCGAAAATCGGCTCCTCGACCAGCACGCGGGAATTCGCCATGCAGACCTGGCCCTGATGGAAGAAGATGCCGAACGCTGCGGCGCGCACGGCGTAGTCGACGTCCGCATCGGCGAGCACGATCAGCGGGCTCTTGCCGCCCATTTCCAGGGTGAATTTTTTCAGCGATTTTGCCGCCTCGACGGCGAGATGCTTCCCGGTCTGGGTCGAGCCGGTGAACGTCACCATGCGCACGCGCGGATCGGCGAAGATTGTCGCCCCGATCTCGGCGGCGGGGCCGGGAATGACGCTGAGCAAGCCCTTGGGCAGGCCGGCCTCATCGAACACCTCGGCGATCTTCAGGCCGGTGACCGGCGTCAATTCCGAGGGCTTGAGCACGAAGCCGTTGCCGGCGGCGAGCGCCAGAACGACTTTCTTCATCGCCAACAGAAACGGCGCATTGAACGGCGCGATGCCGGCGATCACCCCCAGCGGCTGGCGGATGGTAAAGCCGAACTGGCCGGGCTGGGTCGTCGCCATCGTCTCGCCGGGAGAGCGGCGCAACTCCGAGGCGGCCGTGCGCAGCAAATCAAAACAATAGCCGACTTCGAACCCGGCTTTGCCGGCGACCGAACCTGACTCCTGGATGAGAACGTCAATGATATCTTTTGATTTGGCGGCAAGCACGTCGGCGGCGCGCAAGAATATCGCTTCCCGCTCGGAAACGACTTTCTCCGCCCAATCCCGGTAAGCGCCGTGAGCGGCGGCTATGGCCTGCTCGGTCTCGCGGGCGCCAGCCTGATGAACCTTCGCATAGATCTCGCCCGTCGCCGGATTGTGGCTGGCAGTCGCCTCGTTACGCGACGACGGCACCCATTCGCCACCGATGAAAAGATTGTAGGTCGGCACACCCTCGATCATCTGGAACGCCGCACTGCTCATAACGCCTCCCTGAATGCGCAATCGCCAAGGTTAATTGCGGCGCCACGGGTCGTTGCCGGCACCGCCAAATCTCCGTCTGATTTAACAACAGCTTCAAAATGCCGTCTTGGCGCGGACTCCGACTTTGAAGTTGGCTTAGAGTCAGATTTGGCCTGCGGCGGCGGTCGACAGCGATTTTCCCGCGTGTTAGGCTTTTTAAGTGCCGGGTTCGTCACTGATTAGGATCGTGTGGCGTGACTTCGAACCCAAACACCGTTCCCCTTCCCCATGTCAGGGCTGCCGAGCAGATCCTGGGCGGCAGGCTCGTCACCACAGCGAGCGTGCCAGCCGATCGGCGATTGGCATTTTGGCGCGAGGTGGTGTGCCAAACCATCGCCGGCGTCGAGGCGCGGCCGCTGACGAGCCGGCGCTCATACGACGGGCGCATTGTCAGCCGGGCGATCCATCTTCAGGATTTTCGCCGGTTCGATCTTCTGCACGTCGTCGCCGATCCGCAGCGGGTCAATCGCACGCGTGAACTGATCGACCTACAGGCCGAGGAGGCCTGGCTCCTGATGCTTCAGGAGCACGGCACCTGCAGCATTCAACAAGGCGATCAGCGCTCGACGCTGGCGCCGGGCGACATCGGTTTCCTCGATACATCGCGGCCCTACGAGGTGCTGTTTCCCAAAACCTTCCGGCAGTCCATCCTCAAAGTGCCGGCTTCGCTGTTCAAGGATATTATTCCGTTGCGCCGGGATGTGGCCGGTATGGCGCTCGCGGGCAGCGATCCTTTGACGGCGATCGCGCGCACCAATCTCGTCATGTTGGAACGCCTGGCGCACATCATCAGCCCCACTCTGCTGCCGGCGGCCGCTGAACGCGCGATCGATCATTTGAGCCTGGCGATGCGCGCGCGGCTCGACGACAGCCCGATCCGGCGCGACCGCGGTGCCTCGGCACGACACTTCGCCCGCGCCAGCCTCTATATCGTCGATCACCTGCGTGACTCGGCGCTGTCTGTCGAGCGCATCGCTCATGCGACGGGCATTTCACCCGGACATTTGCACGAGGTGTTTCGCAGGATGACCGGCGGAACGATCGGCGATTACATTCGCGCGCAGCGGCTGGAGCGCTGCCGGCGCGATCTCGCCGACCAGAGCCTGCGCCACCAAAGCATCACCTTCATAGCCCATCGCTGGGGCTTTGCCGAAGCGAGCAGCCTCAGCCGTGCCTTTCGCGCCGCCTACCAGACAAGCCCGCGGCGCTATCGGCAGGAGAAGCAGGCTTACGGTAATCCGGGCGTCGGTGGTGGCCTCGCGAAGATCGAAGACTAGAGGTCGGCATGAGTTAACACGAGTCATGCCCGCGCTCGTCGCGGGCATCCACGTCTGTAGCTGCGACGAGGCAAAGACGTGGATGGCCGGAACAAGTCCGGCCATGACGCGCGTGGGTGTCGTTATCAGCCCGGCAGGTAGACGGTCTTGATTTCCTGGTAGCCTTCGAGCCCCTCGGGACCACCGACGCGGCCGATGCCGGATTCCTTGTAGCCGCCGAACGGCGCGTTGATCTGGAGGTTCAATCCGTTGACCGTGACATTGCCGGTGCGGATGCGCTTTGCCAGCGCCAAGCCTCTTTCAGCATCCTTGGTGAAGACGGCGCCACTGAGCCCGTAGCTGCTGTCGTTGGCGATGCGGATGGCATCCTCTTCGTTCTCATACGGCATGACCGACACGACCGGTCCGAAAATCTCTTCCTTGGCGATGGTCATGTCGGGGGTGACGTTGCTGAAGATCGTCGGCTCGACAAAGTAACCGCGGTTGAGATCCTTGGGCCGTCCGCCGCCGGTGACGAGCTGCGCTCCCTCTTGCCGGCCTTTGTCCAGATAGCCCATGACGCGATCGAGTTGCCGCTTCATCGACAGCGGCCCCATCTGCGTATTAGCGCTCCAAGGATCGCCGACAACGACGCTGTTGACCGCCTGCTTGTAGGCGTCGACGACTTCATCGTGGCGCTTCTTCGAGACCAGCACCCGCGTGAGCGAGAAGCAAATCTGACCGGTCATCGGCATCGAGAACGGAACGATGGCGCCGAGCGCGGCCGAGAGATCCGCATCGTCCATGATCACCGCAGGCGACTTGCCCCCAAGCTCGAGGGTGTAGCGCGCAAGGCGCTTGGCGCAGACCTCGGCAATGCGCTTGCCGCCGGCCACGCTGCCGGTGAAGCTGACCTTGTCGATCTCAGGTCGATTGATCAGATAATCGCCGACCTCGCGCCCGGCCGGAACGACATTGAGCACGCCGGGAGGAAGCCCCGCGGCTTCCGCGCATTCGGCGATGATCTGCGCCTCGAGCGGCGTTTCCGGCGCCGGCTTGGCCACGATGGTGCAGCCGGCGAGCAGCGCCGCGGCGACTCCATACGAGGTCAACGGAACCGGCGCGTTCCACGGCGTGATGATGGCGACGACGCCAACCGGCTCGCGAATGATCTGCGCCTTGCCGCCGATGACATCGCGGGTCTCGACCGGTTCGCCCTTGGCGCCGAGCTGGCCGTAGAACTCGAACAATTGCGGTCCGTATTGAATGACGAAACCGGCGAAGCCTTGCGGCGCTCCGACCTGCGCCGTCCACACATCGATGAGGAGCGGCAGCCGCTTCTTCATCTCCTCGCCGATTGCGGTGACGTATTTGGCGCGTTCCGCCATCGTCATCCGCGGCCACGGCCCGTGATCGAACGCCTGGCGCGCGGCTTTTACCGCGCGATCGACATCGGCTTGTGAAGCTTCCGGCACGCGGAGAAAGCATTCCTCCGTGACCGGTGAAATGAGCTCAAGCGTACGGTCTGATTGCGGCTTGACCCATTCTCCGCCGACATAAAAGTTGTTGCGCACATGCTGCGAAAGCGCCTGCTGCGGGTCGAACGTGCCACCTGCGGTGCCTGTCGACATGGTATTCCTCCCGGGATATTTTGATTGTGTGTTGCGAAACCGGCCGCGCGTTATCAGCTTGCGCCGGTTTACGATAGTGGCAAAAATGCTAGTTGACCGCTTCGGCGTGTCAAGGGTTATGCTGATCGAAATATAACGAAGGGTTGGGCCAGACCCCAACATTCTTCGTAAAGTGATTGCTGGTTGCGCAGGGGCCGGGATCGCCAGCGCGGTCAGGTGCAGTGGAGTGTGTGGGCGGGCAACCGCCGACGCTGCTGGCATGACGTAAGTGGCCACTACGCCACAGTGGCCATGCGCCACAGTGGCCATCGCGCCACGCCGACCCGGCATCACACGGCGACGCCGTGTACATTCTCATTTGGCACGAAGCTTGAACTGAAATGAGCGGCACCGTGCGCACATGCGCGAGCCCGGTCAAAATGGGGGCAGTTGCAGGCGATGAATCCTCTCAGTCTCGATATCCGCATGTTGCGTTCGCTGATTTCGGTAGTCGATACCGGCAGCATTACCGAAACGGCGCGTCGTCTCGGCCGCACGCAGCCGGCCATCAGTCTGCAAATTCAGCGTCTTGAGCAGATCATCGGCAACGCGCTTTTCAGAACCGAAAACCGCCGGATGTTTCTGACGCCCGAAGGCGATGTCGTGCTGACTTATGCGCGATCGATCTTGAGGCTGCACGACGAATTGCTGGCCCGGCTTTCGACGCCGGAAGTTCACGGCTATGCCGTGCTCGGCATCCCCGACCTGTACGCGGCTTACATGCTGCCGTCCGTGCTTTCGGTGTTCCGACAAACGTTTCCGGGTATCCAGATCGAGCTGCGTTGCGCATCGTCGGGGTGCACGATCGAGCGACTGCGCCGGGGCGAGATCGACCTCGCGCTGGTGACCCGCATGAACGATTTCACCCAGGGCTTGGTGGTGCATCAGGAGCAATTGGTATGGATGGGCAACGAGCACGCCAAAGCCCATTTTGAGGATCCGATCCCGCTGGCGCTGTTTCCGCCCGGCGACATTCATCGCGAGTATGCGATCGAACGGCTCGAGCGTTCAGGCCGCAAATGGCAGGCCGCCTGCGTGAGCGAGAGCGTCAGCGGACTGCAGGCGGCGGTATTCGCCGGCATGGCGGTCACGGCGCTGGGACGCTGTGCGCTGGTGCCGGGCATGCGCGAGCTGACGGCCGGCGAAGATCTTCCGCCGCTGCCGAAAGTCGACCTGCTGTTGTGCAAGGCGCCCGGCGTGATCTCGCCGGCGGCTGAGGCGCTGCACGAATATCTCGCTTTTTATGTCGGGCGATCCGTCCCGGAGGCGCACACCAAAGTGTCGCCCTTACACCTCGTGAAGGCGCCGAAGACGCAGGTCGAAAGCGATCCGGTCGCTTGAGAAGTTACATAGCTAGAACAGCTTGCGCGACCCTATATCGTGTCGTCATGACTGGGCATAGCCGTTCGAAGAACGGCGTCGCTTCGCTCGCCTATGTCCCGGCCATCCCGCTTAGGTGAGCAACAGAGCCCTGACGATCGGGATGCGCGGGTCAAGCCCGCGCATGACGCAAGAG
Source organism: uncultured Alphaproteobacteria bacterium (assembly GCA_963818155.1). GTDB lineage: Bacteria > Pseudomonadota > Alphaproteobacteria > Rhizobiales > Xanthobacteraceae > BOG-931. The sequence goes on along the minus strand of CAWFRC010000006.1, from coordinate 196,372 downwards.
AGTGCGGAGACGCTCCTAAGATATTAAAGCCACTTCCGATTCAATCTAAACGCGATGTGCGTTAATGCGAGATCATCCAGGGACGGCTTGAGGGGAAGCTTTTCAGGCCGTTCTTTCCCTTCTTGGCACTACCGCCGGCGCAGCAGCTACAGCCTGCCCCGTGCTTGCCGCGCATCGACGATGACGAGCGCGGCGCGTTCGCGCTCCGCTCGTTGGTCGCATGCGCGCGGCGCGTCTCCGCCGCGAGCGTGGAGGCGCGCGGCGCGGTGAGAATGACCCGCGGTGCGGCCGCCGCGCACTCCGGGCATTCCGACGGCATTTCGTATTCCGCCATCGGGCGCATCTGGGTGAACGGACCGCAGTGGTCGCAGAGATATTCGTAAACCGGCATCGGCTTGTCCTCAAAGGCACGGCCCGGGTGGGCCGTGCCGAGCTTGCTTGCTTTACTTATCAGGCGACATCGGAATGTCGACACCGCCGGTGATGTGCTTGGTCGGGCCGGCCGCGCTCGGCATGATGTCGAAGTCGAAGATCTCGGTCGGCAACCACAAGGTCGCGCAGGCGTTCGGAATATCGACCACGCCCGAAATGTGACCTTGCACCGGCGCAGTGCCCAAGATGGCGTAGGCTTGCGCCTTGGTGTAGCCGAACTTGGCCAGGTACTCGATGGCGTTGAGGCAGGCTTGCCGATAGGCGATGTGCACATCGAGGTAGTGTTGCTTGCCCCACTCGTCGACCGAGATGCCTTCGAAGATCAGATAGTCGTTGTAGGTCGGCGTGATCGGCGACGGCTTGAAGATCGGATTTTTAATTCCGTACTTGGCCATGCCGCCCTTGAGCACTTCGACTTTCAGGTGCACCCAGCCCGCCATCTCGATGGCGCCGCAGAAGGTGATCTCGCCGTCGCCCTGGCTGAAGTGCAGGTCGCCCATCGAAAGGCCGCCGCCTTTGACATAGACCGGGAAATAGATCTTCGAGCCCCGCGACAGGTCTTTGATGTCGCAATTGCCGCCGTGCTCGCGCGGCGGCACGGTGCGGGCGCCTTCGGCCGCGATCTTGTTCTTGACGTCGCCCTTGGCGCTGCCGGCGTGCGCGGTCGCCGCGAACGGCGGGTTGGCGAGCGGCGGCACGCGCGTGGGATTGGTGGCGATGAAATCCACCTCGCGCTTGTTCCAGGTCTCGAGCAGCTTCGGATCGGGCAGACAGCCGATCAGGCCCGGATGAACGAGGCCGGCGAACTTGACGCCGGGCACATGGCGAGAATGGGTGTAGAGGCCGGAGATGTCCCAGATCGACTTCTGCGCCAGCGGGAAATGATCGGTCAAAAAGCCGCCGCCGTTCTTTTTGGAAAAGAAGCCGTTGAAGCCCCACAGGCTTTCCGGCAGCGTGCCGATGTCGAGCAGATCGACGACCAGAAGGTCGCCCGGCTCGGCGCCTTCGACACCGATGGGGCCCGAGAGGAAGTGCACGATCGAGAGATCGATGTCGCGCACGTCATCGGCCGAATCGTTGTTTTGAATAAAGCCGCCGGTCCAGTCGTAGGTCTCGACGACGAAGTCGTCACCCGGCTTCACCCAGGCGATCATCGGGATGTCGGGGTGCCAGCGATTGTGGATGGCCGGATTGTTGTAAGGCGAGTCCGAGAGATCAATCTTGATCAGTGTCTTCGGCATGATGCGATCTCGTCAATTTGTGATGAATGGATTTCGGGCTTGCTTGAATCTCTAGTGGCGCATGATCTTTTCGGAAAACCGGTAACCACTTTTCCGGATCATGCGTTAGCTCGCCAGCAATTCCTTGAGAGCCTTGTCGAGCACGGCGATATCGTCGGGGCTCGTGCCCGGTCCGCCGGCGAAATGTCCCCAATACGTATCGACGACCCGCAGCTCCGCATTCGGCATGTGCTTGACTTCGATCGCGTTGTCTTCCGGCGGGAAGTAGAGATCGGTCGATGCCGGCATGACGATGGCTTTGGCCTTGATGGCACCTAGCGCTTTGGCGAGATCGCCGTTAAAGACCTCGTTGTTGCTGACATCGCCGTTCTGCCAGGTCCACAGCATGGTCAGCAAATTGTTGGCATCGCGGGCCAGGAACAGTCCCTCCCAGAAGCCGACGAGAAAATCCTCCAGCGAGGCGTAGCCCATCTTCTCGATGTCAGCCTTGACCCGGTAGAAGGTCTGCGAGAAGCCCCAGCCGGCATAGACGCGGCCGAACGCGCGCAGACCCTTGTAGGGCGGCTTCTCGTACCAGCCGTTGTTGAACGCGGCGTCCGCCTGCAGCGCCGCCTTGGCGCCTTCGAGGAACACGAAGTTATGGCGCGAGCACTTGGCCGATCCCTGGAACGGCAGAATGCGCTCGACCATGTCCGGATACAGCGCGCCCCAGTGATAGGTCTGCAATGCGCCCATCGACCAGCCAGTGACCAGCTTGACCTTCTCGATGCCGAATTTTTCGGTCACCAGCCGATGTTGCTGGCGCACATTGTCGTAGGCGGTGACGTTCGGGAAACGCGGACCGTTCCACGGCGCCGGCGTGTTGCTCGGCGAAGTCGACAAGCCGTTGCCGAACAAATTCGGTATGATGATGAAATATTTCGAGGGATCGAGGGCCATGCCGTCCCCGACCAGCCATTCGTTCTCGTAATGCTGACCGGAGTACCAAGTCGGATAGACAATGACGTTGTCTTTCTTGGCGTTCAACGTGCCGAACGTCTTGTAGGCGAGCTTCGCGTCGCGCAGCGTTGCCTTGCATTGCAGGACGATGTCGCCAAGATCGAAAAATTGATAATCGCTCACGGGATCACTCCTTGGATGAGACTTTTGTTACATTTGCGCAAGTCAGCGGAGTACGCGGGCAACGTCGACGGGCCAGGTCGCCAGAACCATATCGCCGATGCCGTAGGGGTCGGAGAAAAATTTACGCTCGGGCACGTAGACGACGAAGTCTTCGCCGCTGCCGGGGTCGAGCATGACCTTGACGAAGTAACCCTGATACTCGATGGCCTTGACGCGGCTCGCCAACTCGACGGCATTTTCGTTTGTCGCAGGCTTGCTGCCGGGCCGGACCAGATCGATGTCGTCGCGGCGCACAGCGAGCGCGATGGCGTCTCCGGTCGAGAGATCGACGCCCGGCGTCAGCGGCACGCGAATACCGCCGCCGGCCGCCGGCGCCATCACCGCATGCTGGCCGTTGACCGACTGAATGCGGCCTGAAAGCACGTTCTGGCCGCCAAGAAATTCCGCCACGTAGCGGTCGTTGGGGCTGTCATAGACATCGCGCGCCGGGCCGGCCTGGCGGATCTTGCCCTTCTCCATCACCACGACGAGATCGGCGAGCGCGATCGCCTCGAGTTGGGTGTGGGTGACGTGCACGAAGGTGATGCCGAGCTCGCGTTGCATGTGGCGCAATTCCTGGCGCATCTGGATGCGCAGGAATTCGTCGAGCGCCGAGAGCGGCTCGTCGAGCAAAAGCACGCGCGGCTCGGTGATGGCGGCACGGGCGAGCGCGACGCGCTGCTGCTGGCCGCCGGAGAGTTGCGCCGGCAGCCGGTCGGCGAATTCCGTGAGACGCACCTTCTCCATCATGGCGTCGGCGGCCTTGCGGCGCTCGGCCTTGGCGATGCCGCGGACCTGCAGCGCAAAGGCGATGTTGTCGCGCACATTCAGATGCGGAAACAGCGCGTAGGACTGAAACATCATCGCGGTGCGGCGCGTCACCGGCGGCAGGCCGACGACGTTTTCACCGCCGATCAGGATTTCGCCTTCCGTCGGATCGTCGTGGCCCGCGATCATGCGCAGAATCGTAGTCTTGCCGCAGCCCGAGGGGCCGAGCAGGCAGCAATAGGCGCCGTCGGGAATCTTGAGATTGACGCCGTCGACGGCGTTGACGAAGCCGTCGAAGGTCTTGACGACGCCAGCAAGCTCGATGTGGCCGGGCCCCACTTCCATGCAAATCCTCCTGCTAAGCCGGGACGCGGCTCGCGCGCCGCCTCTGCAGGTGGCCGATGGTGCCGAGGCAGACGACGATGATGACGAACGAGACGATCGTGGTGACGGTGCCGAGCGCATAGAGCGAGGGCGAGGTGACGTTGAGCGTCATGCTCCAGATTTCGAGCGGCAGCGTGTTCAGCGAGCCCGCAGTCTGCAAGGTGCGGGCGAACTCATCGTAGGACAGCGTAAAGCCGAACAGCGCCACCGCCACGAGACCCGGCGCCAGGATCGGAATAATGACAAGCCGCATGATCTGCCAACGCGAGGCGCCGAGATCGTAGGCGGCTTCCTCCCAGGCGCGATCGAAACGCGACATCACCGCGAACATGACCAGCACGCCGAACGGCAACGTCCAGGACAATTGCGCGCCGACCGCCGACGAGTACCAGGCAGCCGGAAAGCCAACGAAGTTCAACAGAAGACCAATGCCGATGCTCAGCACCAGGCCCGGAGCCACCAGACTGCCGATCATCAGATAAAACACCACACTGTCGCCGCGGAAGCGGCGGCGGAAGGCGAGCCCGGCGAGGAACGACACCACCACGGTGATGATGGTGACGATGACCGCGAGCTTGACCGAGCGGTCGAACGAGCCCTTCACGTCGCCGGTGCGCACTTGCGTGAACAGGTCGACGAACCAGTGTAGCGAAAAGCCCTTCATCGGGAACACGAGCCCGCCGCGCACATCCTGGAACGAGAGGATGTAGATGCAGATCATCGGCCCGTAGAGCGCGATCACATAGAGAATGAACACCGTGAGCAGCACATAGAAGGTCCACGGCCGGCCGCTGGCGCGCGGCGCAATCGCGTGCGCGGCAACCGCTTTCGGCACCGGCGCATTCATCGCGTGATCTCCTTGCGCACATCGACGGTGCGCAGGATGGCGGTGACGATTAGGGTAACCAGGATGGTGAGGACGACAGCGCTTGCAGCGGCGGTCGGGTATTGCAGCACGCCGACGTCTTCATAAAGCGCGCCGACCACCGAGGCGGAGCCGCCGCCGCTCATCACCTTGATGACGAAGAAATCGCCCATGACGATGGAGACGACGAAGATGGTGCCGAGCGCGATGCCGTTCTTGGACAGCGGCAGGATGATGTAGCGCATGATGTCGAAGCGGCTGGCGCCGGCATCGAGCGCCGCCTCCACCACCCGCTTGTCGATACGGCCCATGGAATTGAAGATCGGGACGATCATGAAGATCGTGAGCTGGTGCACGTAGGCGACCACGACCGAGAAGCCGGAAAACAGCAGAAACTCCAGCGGCTCGTGGACAACGCCGACTTTCATCAGCGCCATGTTGATCAGCCCTTCTTTGCCCAGCAGCGGAATCCACGAAATCATGCGGATGATGTTCGAGGTCCAGAACGGCACGGTGCAGAGAAGAAAAAGACCGATGGCCAGCAGCGGGTTACGGATATGGAAGACAAGAAAGTACGCCACCCAGAAGCCGATGATCAGCGAGAACAGCCAGGTCAACAGCGTGAACTTGATGGTCTCGTAATAGAGATTGAGTGTTAGGCCGGAACTGAAGATGTCGATGTAGTTCTGCAACGTTGGGTTGACGATGATGCCCCCGAAACCGTCGCTCTGCATGAAGCTGGCGGCGAAGATCACCAGGATCGGCGCCACGAAGAACGGCAACAGCACCAGCATCAGCGGCGATATATAGAGCCAGCCGGAAGCATCGTCGCGAGCGGCCATGCAGTTCGCCTCGTGCGCAAAAAATTCCAGGATTAACGTCTAGATCTTGCCGCGAAGCATGATCTTTCCCGAAAACCCGTACCCACTTTTCGGGATCATGCTCTAGCAAGAAACGGGCCGGCCCCGGGAGAAGCCGGCCCGTGCGCGCGTCAGGCGACCTTGAAGTCGTTCCAGCGCTTGTTCATGTAGGCGGCTTCGTCCATCAGCGTGTTCCAGCAGGAGATGTTGGTCACGCGCTGCACGAAGGAGCCGCCGTCGCGGACGGTGCCGGCTTTTTCCATCGGCACGCCATAGGGATCGCTGATCGGTCCTGGAGCGGGCTTGCCCTCGTACCAGTAGGCCCATTCGGTGTCGGTCATGTACTTCTTGGCGGTCGAAGGCGTCGGGCTGTAGTAGCCGTAGCGGCTCACGAACGCGCCCTGCCAGCCCGAGAGATACCAGTTGAGGTACTCGTAGGCGGCGTCGAGCTTCTTGCCGCTCAGGTGCTTCATCAGCGCCATGCCGTTACACCAGCCGCGATAGCCTTCCTTGCCGTTCTTGATGTTGACCGGCGCGTAGATGCAGGGGATTTCCTTCACCCGCACGGCGGCGACGGCCGGCGACCACATCGACTGGATGATCACTTCGCCGGCGGCCATAAGCTGCACCGACTGGTCGAACGTCGTCCAAGTGGCGCGGAAGTGGCCGGCTTTCTTGAGCTCGATCAACTTATCGCAGGTAAAGTCGATCTCCTTCTTGGTCATATTGCCTTTGTTGCCGTAGGTGATCAGGCCCGCGCTCTCGAAGCACAAAGCCGCGTCCATGATGCCGATCGCCGGCACGTCGAGGATGGCCGCCTTGCCCTTGAATTTCGGGTCGATCAGCTCTTTCCACTCGGTCACTTCGTGACCGACGAGATCGGGCCGATAGCCGATGGAGTTGGCGTTATAAACCTGCGGCAGGAAGGTCATGTAGTCGGTGACGCCTTCGTGCAGATCGGTGTCGGTCGGCTTGCTGATGTACATCGCCTCGTAGGGCGAGATGCCCTGGCGCGGAATCTTGTGACCCTCGAGCTCACCCTTGGTGAAGATCGGCAGGATGTTGTCGAATTCCTTGATCTTCTTGACTTCGATGCCCTGCAGCACGCCGCGCTTGGTGGCGAGCTTGGACTGCCAGCCTTCGACGTCGGCGATGTCGACCGAATCCGGCTGGGTGATGAAGCGGTTGATCGACGCCGAGGTGTCGAGATTCTGCATCGTCACCTTGAAGCCGAGGTCCTTCGCCGCCTGGTCGCCGATCGCCTTCACGACCGAATAGGACACGCCGACGTGGCGCAGCTCGATGTCCTTGATTTCCTGCGCCCAAATGGTCGGGAAGCCGGTGATCGCGCCGGCGCCCGCGGCGCCGCCCAAAACCGCGCCGCCCGCTTTGAGGAACGAACGTCGCGACGGGCCCTTCTTTGCTCCGGCGCTTTTCGCGACGGCATTTGCACCCGGCGTACCTGCGGTGTCTGGATTTTTGCTCATGGCTGTCTCCCTGCACGCAACATCTCGCTACGCGCATTGTCTAAAAAATAACCGGCGGGACCTTTTTTCTTGTGTCTCACGGCGTAGCATCGGCTTTTAGACGGGAAAAATTGGAAATTTAAATCGGCTTATAAGTTCGCCTAATGTGCTCAGCTGGCGATCATTTGCTGCTCGAAATCGCGCCAGTCGCGCACAGTTTTGCGGCGCCCGGCACGCGCACGCTGGAATTTGTAAAAGCTGTTTTTGCCCGCGGCGTTGACGCTCCGTGCTTGAGCAACGCGATGATATAACGCGACAAACGCCGCCCTCGGCTTGGGGCGTGTCAATGGAGAAGCGTCGCCCCTGGGCGTGAACACTTTTGGTGCACGCGCGCATTGGGAGTTTCTGACGCTCGTGTCGCCGAAGAAACAAAAGCATCCGGCAAAGCATCGAGATGCGAGCGTCAGCCCAAGCCGCGGTTGCCTACCCCCCAAGCTTCTGAATGGCGTGCCGGCCGGTCGCGAAGGCGACGTTCTTGGTCTCCATATAGAAGTCGAACGACCAGTCGCCGCCGTCGCGTCCGATCCCGGAGCTTTTCACGCCGCCGAACGGCGTCGGCAAATGGCGCACGTTCTCCGAGTTCACCCAGATCATCCCGGCCTCGAGGCGATCGGTGAAGCGTAGTGCGCGGGTGACATCTGAGGTCCACAGGTAACCCGTCAGGCCGTATTGCACGTCGTTGGCAAGCGCCAGCGCTTCGGCTTCGTCGCGGAACGGAATTGCGGTCAGCACCGGGCCGAAAATCTCGTCCTGTGCGATCCGCATGGCGTTGTGCGCGCCGGTAAAGAGCGTCGGCGCGACATAGCAGCCGCCGCCCGGCCCTTGCGCCTTGCCGCCGCCAACAGCGATCGTGGCGCCTTCGCGTTTGCCGATCTCAAGGTATTCGAGGACCTTCTTCTCGTGGAGCGGGTGGATCAGCGGACCGATCACCGTCTCGGGATCGAGGGGATGGCCGAGCTTGATGCGCTTGGCTTTCTCGGCGACGGCGGCGGTGAACGTTTCGTAGACGCTGGCCTCGACCAAAAGGCGTGAGGACGAGGTGCAGCGCTCGCCGTTGAGCGAGTAGATCATGAACACGGCGGCATCGGCCGCGCGCTCGAGATCGGCGTCGGCGAACACGATCACCGGATTCTTGCCGCCCAATTCGAAGTGCACGCGTTTGAGCGTATCGGCGCCTTGCCGCATGATCAGCGAGCCGGTGCGGCTTTCGCCGACAAAACCGATCGCCTTGATGTCGGGATGCTCGGTCAGCGCCTTACCGGCGTCCTCGCCCAAGCCGTTGACGACATTCCAGACGCCCGGCGGAATGCCCGCCTCCTCGGCGATTTCCACCAGAAGCCGCGCGGTGAGCGGCGCCAACTCGGCGGGCTTGTGCACGACGGTGCAGCCGGCCGCGAGCGCCGGCGCGATCTTCCACGTCGAAAGCATGAAAGGCGTGTTCCAGGGCGTGATGATGCCGACCGGGCCGATCGGCACCCGCGTGGTCATGTTGATCTGGCCGTCGCCGCGCAGCACCTTGCCGTCGCGCGCCCCGGGTGCGCGGTCGGCAAAGAAGCGAAAATTCTCCGCGCCGCGCAAAGCCGCCTTGGCCATGAATTTCAAGGCCTGCCCGGTATCCATGCATTCGACGAACGCGATCTCCTCGGCCCGGGCGACGATTGCGTCCGCGACTTTATGCAGGAGTTGCTTGCGCTTCTCGCCGGGGAGCCCGGCCCATTCGGCGAACGCTGCCTTCGCCGCCTTGGCAGCGCGGTCAACGTCAGCCGCCTTGCCGTGGGCAACCTTTGCCAGCGGCTGCAAATCCACTGGCGATAGCGTGTCGAACGTCGCGCCGTCGAGTGCTGCTACCGCCTCGCCGCCGATCTGATTGGGCACGTAAGTGTCACGAAAACGCGCGAGATACTTGTCCGCCTTGGCGAGGTTGGCTTCGAGTTTCGACATTGTATGTGCTGCTCCCTGGCGCGGAGACCCGACAGACGCTGCGGCCGCCCGATGCGAAATAGACTGTAGCGCAACAAAAGCTCCTTTTGCGCAGAAGCCAGGACCTTGTTTCCGGCAGTGCTTGCGGGCGCCCCGCGATCGCTGCGTTGCCGCGACCGCACCTAGGCAACGTCCGGGTTTTGCGGCATAGTCCGTTATATCCCTTGGAATATAACGATGACGACCCCAATTGCAGGATCGATCATGGATGCCCTTCTGCTGATCAATAATGCCCCCGTTCCGGCGTCGAACGGGCGTACGTTCGAGCGTCATGATCCTTTGACCGGCGCGCTGGTCACGCGCGCGGCGGCGGCGACATTGCAGGACACGCAAGCGGCGGCGGATACGGCAGCGGCGGCCTTCCCGGGCTGGGCCGCGGTCAAGCCGACCGAGCGCCGCCGTTTGCTGCTCGCAGCCGCCGATATTCTGGCCTCGCGTTCCGATGAATTCGCCGACTTCATGATGGGCGAAACCGGCGCCTCGCGGCCTTGGGTCAACTTCAACATCGGGCTTGCGGCCACCATGTTGCGCGAGGTCGCGTCGTTCGTCACCCAGATCAACGGCCAGGTGCACACCAGCGAGCTGAGCGGTTGCCTCTCCGTCACCGTTCGCCAACCGGTCGGCGTCGTTTTGGGTATCGCGCCGTGGAATGCGCCGATCATCCTGGCAGTGCGGGCGATTGCCGCGCCGCTTGCCTGCGGCAACACGGTGATCCTCAAAGCGTCGGAAATCAGTCCGGGGACGCAGGCCCTGCTCGGCAAGGTCTTCGCCGACGCCGGCTTCCCGCCGGGCGTCGTCAACGTCATCAGCAACGCACCCGCCGACGCCGGCAAGGTCGTCGAGCTTTTGATCGCGCATCCGGCGGTACGCCGGGTCAACTTCACAGGCTCGACCCGCGTCGGCCGCATCGTCGCCGAGACCGCCGGCCGGCATCTCAAGCCGGTGTTGTTGGAGCTTGGCGGCAAGGCGCCGCTCCTGGTGCTCGACGATGCCGACCTCGATCAGGCGGTCAACGCTGCCGCGTTCGGCGCGTTCATCTATCAGGGGCAGGTCTGCATGTCGACCGAGCGAGTCGTCGTCGACGAGAAAGTCGCCGATGATTTCGTCAGCAAATTCGCGTTGAAGGCACAGAGCCTGCCGGCCGGCAATCCGCGCAACGGCAACATCGTGCTCGGTCCGATGATCGGCGTGGAATTGGCCGTGCGGGTCGAGGGAATGATCAAAGACGCGGTGTCGAAAGGCGCCAAGCTTGTCACCGGCGGTCAGCGCGACGGTGCGCTCATGGCCGCAACCGTGCTCGATTACGTCACGCCGGAGATGACCATCTATCGGGAGGAATCGTTCGGCCCCGTCGCTCCGGTGATCCGGGTGAAGACGGTCGAGGATGCGATCCGGGTCGCCAACGACACCGAGTACGGGCTCTCGTCGGCGGTGTTTGGGCGCGACATCAATCGTGCGCTGGCGGTGGCGAAACGCATCGAGTTCCGGCATCTGCCACATCAACGGACCGACCGTGCAGGACGAAGCACAGACGCCGTTCGGCGGCATGAAGGCGAGCGGTTACGGCCGCTTCAACGGACTGGCCGCCATCAACGAGTTCACCGAACTACGCTGGATCACCGTCGAAACCGAGCCGCACCACTACCCATTCTGAGCCGCCATTGTGCGCGGCTGCAACGCACCGTTTGGAGGAATGCCATGAACATCCCCCTTCCCCATCCGCAAATCAGCGAGGCCGTGGCGAAATTCGTCGCCGGCAAGCACCAAGCCTTTATCGGCGGAAAATGGCTCGATGCGGTCTCCGGCAAGACCTTCGACACGTTCAATCCGAGCACCGGACGCGTCATCGCGCAAGTCGCCGAATGCGACGCTCCTGACGTGGACAAGGCGGTCGCCGCCGCACGCGAGGCGTTTGAAGGTCCCTGGAGCCGAACGACCGGAAGCGAACGCGCCCGGATGATGTGGAAGCTCGCCGAGCTTATCGAAAAACACGCCGACGAACTGACCGAACTGAGAATCGCTCAACAACGGCAAGCCGCGTCCCAACGTGCGCAATGTCGATCTCATGCTCGGCTGTGAGACGCTGCGCTACACCGCCGGCTGGGCGACGAAGATCACCGGCGAGACGATCTCGCTATCGACCGCGCCGAAAACGCACGCCTTCACGGTGCGCGAGCCGATCGGCGTGGTCGGCCAGATCATTCCTTGGAATTCGCCGATCATGATGGCGACCTGGAAGCTCGCGCCGGCGCTGGCCACCGGGTGCACGGTGGTGCTCAAGCCGGCCGAGCAGACGCCGCTGACCGCGCTCTATCTGGCGCGGCTCATTCAAGAAGCCGGAATTCCCGACGGGGTCGTGAACATCGTGCCGGGATTTGGCCCCACAGCCGGCGCCGCCATCGCGGCGCATCCCGATATCGACAAAGTCGCCTTCACCGGCTCCGGCGAAGTCGGCCGGCTCATCATTCAGGCCGCCACCGGCAATCTGAAAAAGGTCTCGCTCGAGCTCGGCGGCAAGTCGCCGGTGATCGTTTTCCCCGATGCCGATTTGAGCGTGGCCGGGCCCGGCGCCGCCAAGGCGATTTTCACAAATTCCGGGCAAGTCTGTGCCGCCGGCTCGCGCTTGTACGCGCATCGCCGTGTGTTCGATAAGGTCGTTGCTGATGTCGCGGCGGAAGCAAAAAAGATCCGCATCGGCCACGCGCTGAGCGACGGCACGCAGATGGGACCGCTCGTCTCGAAAGAACAGCTCGAGCGGGTCTCGAGTTACATCGATCAAGGCGAAAGCGACGGCGCCACCATTGTCACCGGCGGCGATCGCATCGGCAACGACGGCTATTTCATCGAGCCGACCATCCTGACCGACATCAAGCCGGACATGTCGGTGGTGCGCGAGGAGATTTTTGGTCCGGTTCTGTGCGCCATGCGCTTTGACGACGACGATCTCGATCGTATCGCCAAGGAAGCCAACCAAACGATGTACGGCCTCGCCGGCAGCATCTGGACGCGCGACCTCAGCCTTGCGCATCAAATGGTGCGCAAGATCAAAGCCGGCATGGTCGGCGTCAACATGCACGGATCAATCGATCCGGCGTTGCCGTTCGGCGGTTTCAAGCAATCCGGCTGGGGGCGGGAAAAAGGCCGCGACGTCCTCGAGCTCTATACCGAGGTGAAGTCGGTCGTTATGGCGCTATGACAGATATTATCGAGGCACGCCCTCAACAGCGTGTCGCAATACCGCGTGACTGCTCGTTTCATCCGACCGACTGGGACGTCCTTTCGAAGTCGTGGGTTCCGGTCGCCAGGGCCGATGAGGTCGAGGATCGGCCGACAAAGGCTCGCCTGCTCGACGTCGATCTCGTGGTTTATCGGACCGGCGACGTCGCCCGCGTGGCGCGCGACCTCTGCTTCCACCGCGGCGCCGCGCTGAGCATGGGCTGGGTCGAGGGCGACCTGATCGTGTGCCCCTATCACGGCTTCCGCTACCGCCCCGACGGGCGCTGCGCCGGCGTCCCGGCGCATCCCGACATGGCGATCCCGCCAAAGCTGCGCATCATTACACTTCCGACGGTGGAACGCTTCGGCCTGATCTGGACGACACTGAACGGGGGCGCGGCACGCCTGCCCGATTTCGAAGCCTGGGACGATCCGGACTTCCAGCCGATCATGGCGCCGACGATCGACATCAACGGATCGGCGGGCCGCCAAGTCGAGGGCTTTCTCGACGTCGCGCATTTTGCCTGGGCGCACGTGGAAACCTTCGGCGATCGCTCGAACCCGATCGTGCCGAGCTACAAAGTCGAGCGCACACCGCAGGGCATCCGCGCCGAATATCTCAGCTCGGTCAGCAACTATCCGCGCGAATTGCAGCATCGCGCTCCCGCCGATTTTCGCTGGCTGCGCGTTTTCGAAGTGTTTCCGCCGTTCGCGGCGAGGCTGATCGTCCACTTCCCCGACGGCGGCCGCCTGTGGATCCTCAACGCGGCGTCGCCGATCAGCGCTCGCAAGACGCGGCTGTTCTGCCCGCTGGCGCGGAACTTCGACAAGTACGGTTCCATCGAGGCCGTGCACGAATTCAATTTCAGGATATTTAACGAGGACCGGGTCATCGTCGAATTGCAACGGCCGGAGGACTTGCCGCTCGATATCCAGATGGAGGCTCACATCGCCGCCGACCGAACCTCGATCGCCTATCGAAAGCTTCTGAAAGAGATCGGGCTGGGCACCCAATATATCAGTTGAGCGCCGCGTCGGCGCGGCAACCTAGCAGATGAACGCCAGGCACCTGTGAACATCAGGCATTTGCGTTTTTTCGTCGCTCTGTCGCGGGAGGGCCATTACGGACGCGCGGCGGCCGCCTGCAACGTTACGCAGCCGACGCTCTCCGAGGCGATCCGCCAGCTCGAGCGCGAACTCGGCGTACCCCTGATCGACCGCAACGGCCGCCGCTTCGGTGGGCTCACGCCCGAGGGCGGACGCATTCTGGGCTGGGCGCAGGAAATCCTGGCGAACGAAGACGCGCTGCGCCAGGAGCTGGGCGAGATTCATGGCAACCTCGCCGGCGAGTTGCGCATCGGTGTCGTTCCCGCCGCGCTGCCGGTGACGCCGCTGCTGACATCGTTGTTTCATCGCCGCCATCGCTTCGTGATTTTGAAGATTCTGTCGTGCACGTCGCGCGAGATCGAACGCGGCCTGGAAGCCGGCAGCCTCGACGGCGGACTGACCTATACCGAGAACGAGCCGCTGCGATACGTGCGAACCTACCCGCTCTACCGCGAGCGCTACATGCTTCTAACACCGGCGCGCGCGCCCTATGACCGCATGCCGGAGGTGACGTGGCGCGAAGCGGCCGCGCTGCCGCTCTGCCTGCTGACCCGCGACATGCAAAACCGGCGGATCATCGACCGTCTCTTTGTTGCCGGCGGCGCCGGTGTACCCAAGGTGGCGATCGAGACAAATTCGGTCTTGTCGCTCGTTGCCCATGTGCGATCCGGCGAGTGGTCCAGCATCGTGCCGCACACTTTTCTCGAACTGCTGGGGCGCGATGGAGCAACATTCCCGGGATTACGCGCCATACCGCTGGTGGCACCGGAGGCGCATCAGGCGGTCGGGCTGGTGGTAAGCGAGCGCGACCCTTTGTCACCACTGGTTCGCGCCTTGGTGGAAGTGGCGCAGCAATTTGATTTGTCGGATCAGCCTAAGGACGCGGCCGTGCCCTCTTCCTGATCGGCTTTTCCGATGATCTACCGGCACATTCCAATTTGATCGGACAGAACCGCCACCCCATTGTGAAGTGCAAAACACAATAGGCGGAGAATTCCATGTCCGATCTCATCGAAACAACCGCCTTGGAAGCAACCGCCTTGCCGGATGTTCCTTTGCGTCTGCTAATCGGCGGCGAATGGTGTGAAGCGGCAAGCGGCAAACGCTTTGCAACGCTTAATCCGGCGACCGAAGAGGTACTGGCAGAGGTTTCCGAAGCCGAGGCTCCGGAGATCGATGCCGCCGTGGCGGCGGCGCGCGACGCGTTGCGGCGCGGCGCCTGGCCGGGCATGACCGGCGCCGAACGCGGACGCATTCTTTACCGGCTCGCTGGCATCCTGCGCGAACGCGCCGAAGAGGTGGTGCTGCTGGAAAGCACCGACGGCGGCAAGCCGCTGGCGGCGACGCGGCGGATGGATGTGCCTGCCGCGATCGACTGCCTCGAATATTACGCCGGATGGGCCGACAAGCTCGCCGGCGAGGTCGTGCCGACGCGGCGCGACGCGCTGACCTACATCAATCGCGTTCCGGTCGGCGTCGTCGCCGCCATCGTGCCGTGGAATTTTCCACTGATGAACGCGGTGTGGAAAATCGCGCCGGCGCTGGCGTGCGGCTGCACAGTGGTGCTGAAGCCGGCCGAGCTGACGCCGCTGTCCGCGCTCTGGCTCGGCCGCGCCGCGCTCGAAGCCGGCCTGCCCCCGGGCGTGCTCAATATCGTCGCCGGCTTTGGCGCCACCGCCGGAGCGGCGCTTGTCTCGCATCCGGGCATCGACAAGATCGCCTTCACCGGATCGCCGCAGACTGGCCAATTCATCATGCGCGCTGCCGCGGAGCATGTGACCCGCATTGGCTTGGAGCTTGGCGGCAAATCGCCGAGCGTCGTGTTCGCCGATGCCGACCTCGAGGCCGCGGTGCGGCAAACGGCGTCCGGCGCCTATTTCAACGCCGGGCAAGTCTGTTCGGCGGCGACGCGGGTAATCGTCCAGGACTCCGTGCACGACGCTTTCGTCGACGGCCTGGCGCAGCGGGCGAAGAAACTTCGCCTGGGCAATCCGCTCGAAGACGGCGTCTCCATGGGGCCGCTCATCTCCGAGAAACAAATGGAGCGCGTGCTCGGCTATATCGAAAGCGGTCGCCGCGAAGGCGCGGAGGCCGTGTGCGGCGGCGAGCGTGCCGGCAACGCCGGTTATTTCGTGCAGCCGACCGTATTCGCCGATGTCAGCCCCGACATGACCATCTCGCAGCAAGAGATTTTCGGCCCGGTCGTTTCGGTGCTGCGCTTCTCCGACGAGGAAGAGGCGATCAACCTCGCCAACGGCACTGACTACAGCCTCGCGGCGGCGGTGTGGACCAACGACATCCACCGCGGCCATCGCGTTTCACAGCGCCTGGACGCGGGCACGGTTTGGATCAACACCTACGGTCCGACCGACACCCGGCTGCCCTGGGGCGGCATGGGCGGCAAATCCGGCATCGGCCGCGATCTCGGCCGCGCCGCCCTCGACAATTACACGGAACAAAAGACCGTTTGGGTGCAAATGCGCACCTAATGAGCGCTGAAGCCCGATCGGCAAAGCCGGCGGGCTTTTAAACAGGGAGGAAACAGACATGGCAAAGGTTGTTTGTGTACTCTACGACGATCCCGTCGACGGATCTCCGAAGTCCTACGTTCGCGACGATTTGCCGAAACTGACCCACTATCCCGGCGGCCAGACGCTGCCGACGCCGAAGGCTATCGACTTCGTCCCCGGTCACCTGCTCGGCAGCGTGTCCGGTGAGCTGGGTCTGCGCAAATACCTCCAGGGCCAGGGACATGAGTTGGTGGTCACGTCCGACAAGGATGGGCCCAATTCCAAGTTCGAACGCGAGCTCGCGGATGCGGAAATCGTCATCTCGCAGCCGTTCTGGCCGGCTTATCTCACGGCGGAGCGGATCGCCAAGGCGCCGAAGCTGAAACTCGCCGTCACCGCGGGCATCGGATCGGACCACGTCGATCTTGCGGCCGCGATCGAGCGCGGCATCACGGTGGCCGAAGTCACCTATTGCAATTCGATCAGCGTCGCCGAGCACGTGGTGATGATGATCCTCGGCCTGGTGCGCAACTACATCCCCTCCTACCAATGGGTTGTGAAGGGCGGTTGGAACATCGCCGACTGCGCGATGCGCTCCTACGATGTCGAAGGCATGCACGTCGGCACGGTCGCAGCCGGGCGGATCGGCCTTGCCGTGCTGCGCCGACTGAAGCCGTTCGATATGCATCTGCACTACACCGATCGGCATCGCCTGCCGAAGGCGATCGAAGACGAGCTTGGCCTCACCTTCCACAAATCCGCGGCCGATATGGTGCCGTTCTGCGACGCCATCACCATCAATGCTCCGCTGCATCCGGAGACTGAAAATCTTTTCGACGATAAAATGTTCGCGCGCATGAAGCGCGGCACTTATCTGGTGAATACCGCGCGGGGAAAGATCTGCAATCGCGATGCCGTGGTTCGCGCGCTGGAAAGCGGCCAGCTCGCCGGCTATGCGGGCGACGTGTGGTTTCCGCAGCCCGCACCGAAAGACCATCCCTGGCGCACGATGCCGCATCACGGCATGACGCCGCACATCTCGGGCACGTCGCTGTCGGCGCAAGCACGCTACGCCGCCGGCACGCGCGAGATCCTCGAATGCTGGTTCGAGAAACGCCCGATACGTGAGGAATACCTCATCGTCGACAAGGGCAAGCTCGCCGGCGCCGGCGCGCATTCCTACAGCGCCGGCGATGCCACCCGTGGCTCGGAAGAGGCCGCGAAGTTCAAAGGCTAGATCTATATGTTACCGCATGTCCTTTTCGGACATGCGGTAACACTCGCCCTACCCGGCCTTGGCAAAAGGCTGCGGCACGCGCGCGCTATTTTGTCGATCCACCATCCAGCGCGGATATTCCGGCCTAAGCGCGCTGGCTTTTTCCAGGATCGCGAGATCGTCTTCACTGAGCACGAGGTCGGCGGCTGCGATGTTGTCGGCAAGCTGCTCCGGCGTCTTGGCGCCGATGATGACGCTCATCACGCTCGCCTGGTGCAGGAGCCAGGCCAGTGCCACCCGCGCCACCGAAACGCCGTGCCGTTCGGCAATCGGGCGTACGGCATCGACGATGTCGTAGGCGTGTTCGCGCTCGACCGGCGGAAAATCGAAGCGCGTGCGCCGCGCATCGTTGGGACCGGCGAAATCGCGGCGGAATTTTCCGCTCAACAAGCCACCGGCGAGCGGGCTCCACACCATCAAGCCGAGTTTCTCTTCGGCTATCAGCGGAACGATCTCGCGTTCGATATCGCGGCCGGCGATCGAATAATACGCCTGCACGGTTTCGAACCGTGCCAATCCTTCGGCCGCAGAAACGCCGAGCGCCTTCATGATCTGCCAGGCCATCAGGTTCGAGCAGCCGACATAGCGGACGTGACCGGCGCGAACGAGATCGTCGAGAGCGTGTAACGTCTCCTCGAGCGGCGTTGCCAGATCGGCACCATGAATCTGGTAGAGATCGATATAGTCGGTGCCAAGCCGCGTAAGGCTGTCCTTGACGGCATCCATGATGTGGCCGCGCGACAGGCCCACCGCGTTGGGTCCGGGACCGGTGCGTCCCCGCACCTTGGTGGCGACGATCACATCCTTGCGCGCAACGCCCACATCCTTGATCGCGCGGCCCAAGATCCGCTCCAACTCGCCTTCCGAATAGACGTCGGCCGTGTCGACGAAATTGATGCCGGCATCGATGGATTGACGGAGCAGATTGTTGGCCGCCGCTTGATCGACTTGTCCGATGATCGGCCACAACTCGCCGCGGCCGCCGAAAGTCATGGTGCCGAGGCAGATTTCCGAAACGAAAAGGCCGGTGCGGCCCAATGGCTTATATTTCATTGCAATTCGATCCTGGCAATTTGATCCTGGCGGGCGGGTAATTTTTAGCGCGACGGACGTCGCCGATTGCAGGCTCCAAGCGCGGCCGCGTAAAGCGGCCACCCTCTTTGGTAAGATTCAAGCACGTTCGGCTTTCCGAAAGTATGCCGGCGAACTGGCTTTCTTTTATTTCGCCGGCGCTTTGGCAAGCTCCTTGAGAAACTCCATATGCGTCAGCGGGCGGGAGAACATCGGATAGTTCTTTTCGACCGAAAGCCGCTGCTCCTCCTCGCCCACGGTCGCGGTGCAATCGGTCAGCGTGACGACGTTGTAGCCTTTTTCATATCCGGTTCGCATCGTCAACTCGACGCAGCAATTGGTCAGAAAGCCGCCCAGGGCGATGTTGGTGATGCCGCGGCTGCGGAGCACAAAATCCAAATTGGTGCTGGCGAAGCCGCACAAGCCGCGCTTGCCTTCGACCACGATATCTTCCGGCCGCGGCTTGAGCACGTCGACCATTTCGGCGCCCCAGGAGCCCTTGCGGAACGACTTTAAATCGACAACCCCTTTGAGAATGCCGTACGGCGTCGGGCTGAGCTCGTGATAGTCGTCGGTGAAGGTGATCGGCGCATACACGATCGTCGCCCCGAGCTTCCGGGCCTTGGCAACGGTCTCGACGGTATTGGCCAGCATGTTGCTGCTGTCCATGACGGGCTTGACCGCCTGGTGCAGCGTGCCGCCTTCGCTGGTGAAATCGTTCTGGTACTCGATCAGAACCAATGCGGTTTTTTCCGGGTCCATCGTCGCCTCCCTGATCATCGTTGCGTCCGCGCGATTGTTTCGTCGCAACGGGACGTGCGTCTGCGCGCGGGAAAGAAAACGGCCAATCGATCGCTATATCTGCGGAAACATAGCGCCACACTTAGCCACCTGACAAGGCATCACATCTCTGTGTGGCGCGCGCCTAATCCGGTGACAATGCGACAGCACCTTCGTATGCGATGCAGGGCGAGTTGGCGCGCAGTCGCCGGGAGACCGATCGATGACGTTATTGGTTCTTGCGTATCTCGCGGGCGTGCTGACGATCATCAGTCCCTGCATTCTCCCGGTCCTGCCTTTCGTGTTCGCGCGCGCCGATCGCTCTTTCCTGCGCAACGGACTGCCGATGCTGGTCGGCATGGCGCTCACGTTCGCACTGGTGGCGACCTTCGCGGCGGTGGCCGGTAGCTGGGTGGTCGAGGCGAACCAATATGGCCGCATCGCCGCGTTGGCGCTGATGGCCGCGTTCGGCGTGACCTTGCTGTTTCCGGAATTGGCGGACCGCCTGATGCGGCCCCTTGTCGGCGTCGGCGCCAAGCTTTCGGCATCGGCCGAGCGCGACGCCGCAGAGCATCAGGCAACCATCCTGCCGTCGTTGTTGCTCGGTGTCGCCACCGGCTTTCTGTGGGCGCCGTGCGCCGGCCCGGTGCTTGGCCTGATCCTGACCGGCGCGGCGCTCAAAGGCGCCAACGCCAGTACGTCGTTGCTCCTTCTCGCCTACGCGTTGGGCGCGGCGACGTCGCTGGCGCTCGTTCTTCTGGTCGGCGGACGCGTCTTCGCGGCGATGAAACGTTCGCTGGGCACGGCAGACTGGATCCGTCGCGGCCTTGGTGTTGCGGTGCTGATCGCGGTCGCCGCGGTGGCGTCGGGCCTCGACACCGGCTTTCTGACCAACGTCTCGCTCTCGAACACGACGACGCTTGAGCAAAAACTGCTGGATCGTTTCCACGAGCAGACCAAGGAGCCAAAGGACGCGCGCGGCGGCGAACCGTCTTCCGTCGTCATGAACGAAAACCCGGCCATGATGATGCGGGCCAATCCGAGCGCGCCAGGCGCCAACGGCACCACTGAATCTAATGACGCTCACGAGCCCAAGGACACTCACGCTCCCAACATCGCGGTCGAAGGCGGCTTCCCGCCCCTGTCGGGCGCCGTGCAATGGCTGAACTCGCCGCCGCTCACGGCCGAAGGCTTGCGCGGGAAAGTGGTCCTGATCGATTTCTGGACCTATTCCTGCATCAACTGCCTGCGCGCCATTCCCTACGTCAAAGCGTGGGCGGAGAAGTACAAGGATCACGGACTGGTCGTGATCGGCGTGCACACGCCGGAATTTGCGTTCGAGCGCAAGGTCAGCAATGTGCAGGCGGCCGTCACCGATCTGAAAATCGGCTATCCGGTCGCCATCGACAGCGACTATGCGATATGGCGCGCCTTCGACAATCAATATTGGCCGGCGCACTACTTCATCGATGCGCAGGGGCGCATACGCTATCATCATTTCGGCGAGGGCCACTACGACGAGTCCGAACGAGTCATTCAGACCCTGCTGGCGGAAGCCGGCGACAAGGGCTACGCGACGGGGCTTGTTTCCGTCAATGCATCCGGGGCCGAAGCCGCGGCGACCATGACGGAGACGCAGTCGCCCGAGACCTATGTGGGCTATGCGCGTGCCGAGAACTTCGTTTCACCCGGCGGTCCGGTGAAAGACGAAAGCCATAGTTACGTGCTGGAAGCGCCGAAGCTCGATCAGTGGTCGCTCGGCGGCGACTGGACGATCGGTGAAGAGAAAGCGACCCTCAACAAAGAAGGCGGCCGCATCGCCTATCGGTTCCGGGCGCGCGATCTGCATCTTGTTCTCGGATCGGCGGACGAAGGAAAACAGATCCGGTTCCGGGTGACCATCGACGGGGCGGCACCGGGCACGGACCACGGCGCCGACATCGACGCCGACGGACACGGCAGCGTGAGCGAGCATCGGCTTTATCAGCTCATTCGCGAAAGCGGTGGCGTTTCCGACCACACCTTCGAGATCGAATTTCTCGACCCGGGGGTGCAGGCATACGCATTTACCTTTGGCTGACCAAAGCCGCATTCAACAAAAAGGCGTTCCAGGCTGGTTGTCGGCGCATGTTGCCTGCAGCGACAGCCCTCCGGCTTTCTTCGGCATGCCCTAAGCCGTTGCAGGCGCTCACGGAAAAACACGTCGCCCGCGGTCGCTGCTTACCGCGCCGTTCATCACAACTCGGTTACGCCGCGGATTAGCTGCAAAAAGGTCGCTTGGCGGTGCGCGATGTATATGTTCAAATATAACGAGCGGAATGGCTGACGAGCACGCTTGCATTGAGCGTTTGCGGCACGGCATCGCTCGATATCTTTGCGTTCCTCGTATGCAAGTAGCTGCGCGACTGCTGCCGTCGCGCCGGCGGCATTGAGCCATACGTTGCTCGCAGTGCCTTCCTAGCAGTGCCTTCATAAGCAGAGCCTTCAAAGTCAGAAGTGCCTTCATAACCAGAAGCAAGAGGAAACGTCATGAATATCGCTCAGCGAATTTCCATCGATCCCGCCGCCAAAAGTTACGTATCGTCACCGCGGAAGCTTCTCATCGACGGAGCGTGGGTCAACGCCGCGTCCGGCAAGACCTTTCCGGTCTATGACCCCTCGACCGGCGAGGTGATGGTGCAGGTCGCGGAAGCCGACGCCGCCGATGTCGAGAAGGCCGTGAAGGCGGCACGCAAAGCCTTCGATGAAGGCCCCTGGCCGCGCATGAGCCCGAGCGAACGCGGACGCGCGCTGTGGAAGCTCGCCGACCTGATCGAGAAGCATGCGGAAGAGTTTGCGACACTCGAGGCGCTCGATAACGGCAAGCCGTTGTCGGTCGCACGCGTCGCGGACGTTCCGTTGACCATCGACATGTTCCGCTACATGGCCGGCTGGGCGACAAAGATTACCGGTACCACCATCCCGATCTCGTTCCCGGGCGAATATCTTTCGTTCACGCTGCGCGAGCCGGTCGGCGTCGTGGCGCAGATCATTCCCTGGAACTTCCCGCTGCTGATGGCGGCGTGGAAGCTTGCGCCGGCCTTGGCGACCGGCTGCACGGTCATCCTCAAGGTGGCCGAGCAAACGCCGCTTTCCGGACTGCGGCTTGGGGAACTGGTCGCCGAGGCGGGGATTCCCAATGGCGTCGTCAACATACTCGCCGGCTACGGCGAAACCGCTGGCGCCGCGCTTGCAGCCCATCCGCAGGTCGACAAGGTCGCCTTCACCGGCTCGACGGAAGTCGGGAAGCTGATCGTGCAGGCCGCCGCCGGAAACCTGAAAAAAGTCACGCTCGAGCTCGGCGGTAAATCTCCCGTCGTCGTTCTTGATGACGCCGACATCGACGCCGTCATTCCGGGCGCAGCGAGCGCCATCTTCTTCAATCACGGACAGTGCTGCTGCGCCGGCTCGCGTCTGATGGTGCACAAGAAGATCTTCGACGAGGTCGTCGCCGGCGTCGCCGACGAAGCCAAGAAGATCAAGCTCGGACCGGGTCTCGACCCGACCACGCAGATGGGGCCGCTGGTTTCCGACGAGCAGTTCAAGCGCGTCACCGGCTACATCGAATCCGGCGTCCGCGAAGGCGCTGAGATCGTCACCGGCGGCAAGAAGGGCTCGGACAACGGCGGCTATTTCGTGCAGCCGACCCTGATCGCCAAGACCAATCCCGACATGAAGGTCGTCCGCGAAGAGATCTTCGGCCCGGTGGTTTGCGCCTCGCCGATCACGGATGCGGACCTCGAAGCCATCGCCAGCCAGGCCAACAGCACGAGCTACGGTCTCGCGGCGAGCGTCTGGACGCGCGACATCTCCAAGGCCAACAAGCTCGCCAAGCGCATCCGCGCCGGCACGGTGTGGATCAACTGCCACAACGTGTTCGACGCCTCGCTGCCGTTTGGCGGCTACAAGGAATCGGGTTGGGGACGCGAGATGGGCGAGTTCGTGCTCAACAACTACACCGAAGTGAAGGCGGTCACGACGGCGCTGTAATCGACGACGACGCATTCGGGCCCCGGGTGAAATTCACCTCGGGGTCCTTTTTTGCTTGTCGATTTCGCCGCCAAAAATCGCGGCACGCAGAGCGTCACCGCCGAAAAAAAAGAAAAAGCCCCAAGCGCGATGGAGGGGGCCGAAAGCGCTTGGGGCCTTTTGTCCGCGGCGGGACATTGCCGCGGTCGAAACTGTTGGGATCGTCAGTGGTTTCTGTCGTCCTTGCTGCGGTGGCCGTTCATATGGCCGTTGCTCGCATGACCGTTGTGCATATGGCCATTGCTGATATGGCCGTTCACTTGGCTATTCACTTGGCCGTTGCTCCGCAACTCCTGGCGCGCGTCATCGGCCGCCTCTGTGAGCCACACGCCGCAGCCGGTGCAGCCATAGGTTCGTAACTCGGCAAGATCACCGTCGCGCGGCGTGACACGCGTCAGGCGCAGCGGCCGCGAGCAGATCGGGCACGCCGGCTGCAGCACATTGTGCTCGCCGATCGGCCGCATCAGGTCTCGTAATGCCAGCATGGTGAACCTCGACCCTTCCTTTTCAGGCTCTGGCGAATGTCGCATTCCTGCTACCACTTCCCGAGCCCCGGGAACTTCAAGACGGGCGTTCAGAACGTTTCAAACGACCGAATGAAATTCAAACGCATGTTTGAGACCAAAACAAGGTCCTTCGATGACATGTGCGACGATTCCTGCAGAATGTGATGCGTGCTTTTGCCGCTGCCGCAGGCGGCAAAACCCGTGCGCGGAAGCCGGTGCCAGAGCGAAATAAGGATGAAATCCCGTCCTGTTAGCGCGGCGCAAGTCCGGACGCTGAACGCACGTTCATCGCCGCGCGCCAAGGCTGTGCGCGAGCGGCTTGAATGGGACGGCGACACTGGTTCTTTGGTTAACATGATCTTTTTAGCAAAGCGCCTTACGCCTTCGGATCAAACCGAAAGCAAGTTTCCGCATCTTGTTTGTTGGACGTCGGCTGAAGCTGCAACTTTCTGGAATGAAGCGCCCCTGCTCTGCGGTTGGCTACAGATGCGCGCGCCGCTCGACGCGCGCTCCCCATTCATCGCAGTGAGGTAGACGACGCGGCTTACAGATGTGTTACCACCGCGAGCCGCTTGATCTTCTGGCCCTGATAGGCGTGCAGGAACGCGCTGTAGTCCCGGAACGAGACGCAACCGTTGGAATCGCCCTTCGGACCGAGCATGTACGTATGGGCGAGCAAGCCGGTGCGGCCAAGCGCACCGTCTTCTTCCACCGGAATAAGCCTGATCGCCTGCACGCCATGGAACGGCGCTTCGCGCAATTTCAGATCGTACAAGGTCGGCGGCGTCGGGCCGTGCATTCTTTCATGAACATAGCGCGCATCGTCGAGCCGAGGACCGAGACCGGAATGCGCTTCCAATTGCGTGCCGTCCGGCATGTAAACGGTGTGCGCCGAAATGTCGTACACGGCGGTGAACCGGTCGTAGCGCGCACCAACACTGGCGCCGTCGTTGGCGACGCCGTCTTCCGGCGACGCGTAAGCGAGCGTGACCGGCCTCGGCTTGCCGAACAGCCTTTCGAAAATCGTTGGCGTATGATCGTCCGCAGGGGCCGAATTCGCGGCCGCGTAAGCTTGTGCGTTTTCGCGCACCGTGGCGGCACGGATCTGCGCGCGCAGCGCCTTAGTGGCTGCCGCGGCCTTCGCCATCACGCGCTCGCGCATCGAAGGCTGTGCACTCGGGGCTTCCTCTGGTGCGGTCGGGTTGATTCCGGTGTCAGCCAACGAAGCGGTGACCATCGGCTGCTCGCGATCGCCCTTGGTCACCGTTGCGGCCAGCGCAAACGTCCCCGGCGGGTAACCGAGCGAGAAGCGCAAATCAAACAACGCAATCTCGTTGGTGGTGAGCGCCGCCGCACGCCGCGCCTGATTTTGCAGGGCCGTCGAAAGCCGCGCATAAGCGGTGGCAACCACCGAGGGGTGCACGCCGTTGTCGACGGCAAGCGCCGGCCGCTCTGCCAGATTGGCCACAGCATATTCGTTGCTGCCGGACAAATACGTCCAAGCCGTCCAGGCGGAGGCCAAGACGATGCCCGTGAGAGCAAGCTGGCTCAACGTCCGTTGCGGACGTGGCTTCTCCGGGAGTTTGGCATTTTCGATTGAATCAACACACGTCCACTCGTTCGCTGTCCTCATTCCCCCAATTCCAGTTTCAGACGCAGGCCAAATGCGCTCCCGCGTGCCCCCAACGGCACGCGCGAAACAGACCAGCGTATGTTAGGCGCTCCCCCGACAAGAGTTGCGCGAACAGGCGCACAGTTGCGCGCGATTGCGGCGGCTTTTAGTTAAAAGCCGCGGGCCGGCTAAATGGCCCGTAAATGGTTAACGGTGGGGAAAAGCCGGACGCGCGGCGAAATATGTCATCTCTGCGGCACCGGCGCGTCAAAATCGCGCAAAGGCGGATCCGCTTCGCTCATTGCGCGGAATCGACCGCGCACAAAACAAACGCTGCAAATCAGTGCAGGCGAAATTCGCCGCCGATGGCTTTGATCTCGGCGGGCTTGATCAGCCGCGCGTGTGCGACGGTCACCGAATGCAGTGGTCCCTCGAGCTTCTCCAGCCAGAAATTGAGGAACTTGTTCAGCTCCGGAAATTTCGGACAGAGATCGTAGTCCTGCCAGACGTATGTTTGGAGAAGCCAAGGATGGTCCGGCCGGCGATAGAGGATGTTGGCCGTCGTCAGCCCGTAGCCCTCGAGCTGACGTCGGAAGTCCCCCGAGACCGGGTCCTTTGTCGAGAAGTCTTGTGAGCTCATGTCATTGCCTCTTTTTCTTGTCACAAACTATTGTTTCGAGACTCGCTCCTCCTTGGCAAGCCTCAAAGTTAAATAAGTTGTGCATTTTCAAGGCATTAGCAGCATTCGTGATAACCTGCTAACAAACAAGCGGCCGGGTTCCCGCGGGCATGTCAACCGGGTGGCAATGGCAATGTTTCCCGATCCGAGCGTGGAAAATTTTGTGCGATCCTAGGGAACCGCGACCGCCATTAACCACGGCAAGATTGTTGCCGGCGGCCGCTGGCAGTCCCTTTTGATGAGTGCTAATAAATTTAACGGCGCCTCTTGTGGGCCAAAAATCGCGCCCCAAATCGCAGCCTAGCGGTCAGCCGAGAAACACGGTCTAGGGGGACCGCCACCTCAAAAATAGTATTCCGATTCATCACCTTAGGAGGACACCATGAAATTTCGTCCGCTTCACGACCGCGTCGTCGTTAAGCGCATCGATGCCGAAGAAAAATCAGCCGGCGGCATCATCATTCCGGACACCGCCAAGGAAAAGCCGTCCCAGGGCGAAATCATCGCCGTCGGCCCCGGTGGCCGCGACGAGACCGGGAAGCTGATCCCCATCGACGTGAAGGTCGGCGACCGCGTGCTGTTCGGCAAATGGTCGGGCACCGAGGTCAAGCTCGATGGCAAAGACCTCCTCATCATGAAGGAGTCCGACATCATGGGAATCATCGACGAGCCGGCGGCCAAGAAGAAAGCCGCGTAACCCCGCTTCCGCCTTGTCATGGCCGGACTTGATCCGGCCATTCCGATTGATCGGGCACGAGCGTGCCACGTGAAGCGGCCGCCGGAACAAGTCCGGCGATGACGAAGCAACACAAAATTCAGGAGAGAATCCACAATGGCTGCTAAAGAAGTCAAATTCTCCGTCGAAGCGCGCGACAAGATGCTGCGCGGCGTCGACATTCTCGCCAGTGCCGTGAGGGTCACGTTGGGGCCGAAGGGCCGCAACGTGGTGCTCGACAAGTCGTTCGGCGCTCCGCGCATCACCAAGGACGGCGTCACCGTCGCCAAGGAGATCGAGCTCGAGGACAAGTTCGAGAACATGGGCGCGCAGATGGTGCGCGAGGTCGCTTCCAAGACCTCCGACATCGCCGGCGACGGCACCACCACCGCCACCGTGCTCGCCGCCGCCATCGTCAAAGAAGGCGCCAAGGCGGTTGCCGCCGGCATGAACCCGATGGATCTCAAGCGTGGCATCGACCTCGCGGTCGAGACCGTCGTCGAAGAGCTGAAGAAGAACTCCAAGAAAGTCACCTCCAACGACGAGATCGCCCAGGTCGGCACCATCTCGGCCAACGGCGACCAGGAGATCGGCCGCTTCCTCGCCGAGGCGATGAAGAAGGTCGGCAACGAGGGCGTGATCACGGTCGAAGAAGCCAAGAGCCTCGAGACCGAGCTCGACGTCGTCGAAGGCATGCAGTTCGACCGCGGCTATATCTCCCCCTACTTCATCACCAACGCCGACAAGATGCGCGTTGAGATGGAAGACCCCTACATCCTGATCAACGAGAAGAAGCTCTCGGCGCTGAATGAACTGTTGCCGTTGTTGGAAGCAGTCGTGCAGACCGGCAAGCCGCTTCTGATCGTGGCCGAGGACGTCGAAGGCGAAGCGCTCGCCACGCTCGTGGTCAACAAGCTGCGCGGTGGGCTCAAGGTCGCGGCCGTGAAGGCTCCGGGCTTCGGCGACCGCCGCAAGGCCATGCTGCAGGACATCGCCGTCCTCACCGGCGGCCAGGCGATCAGTGAAGATCTCGGCATCAAGCTCGAGAACGTCACGCTCGCCATGCTGGGCAAGGCCAAGAAGGTGATGATCGACAAGGAGAACACCACGATCGTCAACGGCTCCGGCAAGAAGAAGGACATCGAGGACCGCATCACGCAGATCAAGGCGCAGATCGAGGAGACCACATCGGACTACGACCGCGAGAAGCTGCAGGAGCGGCTGGCCAAGCTCGCCGGCGGCGTCGCGGTGATCCGCGTCGGCGGCGCCACCGAGGTCGAGGTGAAGGAGCGCAAGGATCGCGTCGACGACGCGATGCATGCGACTCGCGCCGCGGTCGAGGAAGGCATTCTGCCGGGCGGCGGTGTTGCGCTGCTGCGCGCCACCGAGGCTCTCAAGAAGGTCCGCACCAGCAACGAGGACCAGAAGCACGGCATCGAGATCGTGCGTAAGGCGCTGTCCGCGCCGGCTCGCCAGATCGCGTTCAATGCCGGCGAAGACGGCTCGGTCATTGTCGGCAAGGTGCTGGAGAAGGATCAGTACTCCTTCGGCTTCGACGCGCAAAATAGCGAATACGTCGACATGGTGAAGAAGGGCATCATCGATCCGACCAAGGTCGTGCGCCAGGCGCTGCAGGGCGCTTCCTCGGTTGCCGGTCTGCTCATCACCACCGAGGCGATGATCGCCGAGCTGCCGAAGAAGAAGGAAGCTCCGTCCATGCCGCCCGGTGGCGGCGGAATGGACTTCTAAGGAAATCCGAACGGCTGAGGCCGCCGCCACCAACTTTTTAAGTGATCGAAGTCGGCAACAGCCGACTTCGATGTGGCGGCGGAATGGATTTCTAATTCATCCATTCGGCAATCGAAAATGCGAAGGCCCGGGAGAAATCCCGGGCCTTTTCATTTCAAGCGCGATGTCGGTGACAAGGCAGCAGTCTTCCGGATCATGCTTTGCGGGCGAAAGCTGATTTTTTGCGGCTTCCGGCTGCCCATTTGTCGTCATTGCGAGCCAACGGGTCCGGCCCGAAGTGCCGGCCCGATGCTAAACTCCCCGAAGCAATCCAGTCTGCGGCACCGCGCAAATTGCTTCGTCGCTATTGCTCCTCGCAATGACGCGTGTCACGGCTCGCCCGGCACCGTGACGCGCTCGCGTACGTGAAACTTGTCCGCTGGCTGCGTGCCCTGCGTCAGCACCTGATCGATGACGAAGAGCGGCCGGCGCTTGGTTTCCAGATAAAGCCGGCCGACATATTCGCCGAGCAGGCCGAACAAAATGAGCTGCGTCGAGCCGAGGATGAGCACCACGGTGAGCAAGCTGGTCCAGCCTTCGACCGTTCGGCCGAGCGCCCAGCTTCCGAGCGTGTAGCCGACCATCAACAAGCTCAGAAGGCCGAGCCCGAGCCCGAGATATGAGGCAAGGCGTAGCGGCAGGATCGAGAACGAGGTGAGCGCGTCGAACGCAAGGCCGATCATGCGCGCGAGCGGATAGTTGCTGGCGCCGGTGGTGCGGGCGGCTCGATCGTACGGGATCGGTATCTGGCGAAGCCCGATCCAGCTCACCATGCCGCGGATGAAGCGATGCTGCTCCGGCATGCTGTTGAGAATCTCGAGCACGCGGCGGGTCATCAGGCGGAAATCGCCGGCATCGACCGGCAGGTCGGCGTGACCGATGCGCTGCATCAGCCGATAGAACAACGCGGCGGTACTGCGCTTGAACAGGGTCTCGCCCTCGCGCTGGCGGCGCGCGCCATAGACCACATCGGCTTTCGCATCGTCCATCAACCGCCACATGTCGCCGAGGAGTTCCGGCGGATCCTGCAGATCGGAATCGATCATCAGGATGCGCTCGCCGCGGCAGGTGTAGAGGCCGGCGGTGATGGCGAGCTGGTGTCCGTGGCGCCGCGAGAGATTGACGGCGACGACATTGGGATCGTGCCGCACCAGATCGGTCATGATCGCCCAGGTGCGATCAGCTGAACCGTCGTTGAGGAGGACGAACTCGTAGTCGGAACCGACGGTCGCCCGCGCGGCGGCGGTCATGCGGCGATAAAACTCCTCGAGCCCCGCCTCCTCGTTGTAGCAAGGCGCGACGATCGACAGCCGCGGACTGACACGCGCATCCAGGACCACCGAGAGACCTCCTCACCACTGCTCCGGGGTGGCGTTACATCCCGCACCGGCGGTGTCAATGGGAGCGGCGCGGCCAGGAAACCGGCTTGCGCGCAGCACTTTAACCGGCGTCCTTGCTACGGCGGGTCAAGCGGCGGACCGATCGGGCCGGACAACCGGTAGATATCATAGTCCTGTAGGTGGACGCCGCGCCGGCTGCGGCTGAGACGGTCGAACAACTCGACCTTGCTGAAGCGCTTCTGCAAGGTTGGAATATCGGCGCAGGGCGCCGTGCAGGTGTACATGATCGGGCCCTCGAAAAGCGCTGGATCGGGCTCCGGTGCGTTCACGTAGCGCATGCGCAGATTGATCTGCTCCACCGGCGCATGCGAGGGCAAATAGAACGACAGCCAGCTCGCAAGCCCGTAATCGTAGACGAGGATGATCGGCGCGCCCATGCGCTTGCGCACATCGTCCATCTGCACGCCGAGCTCTTTCCAGCCGGCGCCCAGTTTCGACGCGGTCGGATCCTCCATGCCGAGCGGCGCGACCGCGAACACGCTCTGCGCATAAACGACGGCGGCGATGCCAAGCGCCACCGGCACGGCGAGACGCCGCGAAAAGGTTTCGACCTTGGCCCAGACGCCTTGCCATTGAATTCGCTCAACCGCGACAGCCGCCGCGATGACAAACGGCACGAACATCGGCTCCGGCCAGTTGCCTTCGACACGGCCATGGAAAGTGTGCCAGACGAAATAAAGAAAGATCGGCCAGATCATCGCGTTGATGAGAACGCGCGCGCTGAACGAACCACCCTGCCCGCGCAACAGACCGACAAGCCCCATGGCGCCGAGCACGAACACGAACGGAGTCGCCATGCCGATCTGCGCGCCGACAAACTCGCCGAAATAACGCAGCGACCATTCGTGCACCACCAGCCGATTGTATTGGTAGAGCACCGACGCCCAGTGATGCTGCGCATTCCAGATCAGGGTTGGCGAAAACACCGCAAGCGCGATGATGCCGGCGATCCACGGCCAGAACGTCAGCAGCCATTTGCGCTGTTCCGGCACCAGTAGGAGCCAGATCAGGATGCTCGGGGCGAAAAAGATCGTGGTGTATTTGGAGAACATGCCGACGCCGAAGGCGAGCCCGATCGCGAGCCACCAGGCGCCGCGGCCGGTCTGATGCAGCTTGGCGAGCGCGAGCAGGAGAAATGTCGTGGCGATCACGACCGGATTATCCGGCGTCGCCAGCACCGAGCCGATCGCCATCGCGAGCGTCAGGTTGAAGTAAAGCGCGGCGGTCGCGCCAACACGTTCGTCGTCGAAGAGGATCGCGCCCGCGCGCCAGACCGCGAAGCTCGCCGGCAGCGCCAGCAGCACGCCAAAGACGCGGACGCCGAACTCGGTATTGCCGAACAGCGTGGTGCCGAGCCGAATCAGAATCGGATTGATCGGTGGATGATCGTAGTAGCCGCCGGCAATATGCTTGGACCAGATCCAGTAGAGGCTCTCGTCGTAGGAGAGCGGCGTGAAGGCGGCGCACGCAAGCCGCACACCGACAAGCACGACGATCGCGATGGCGACCGCAGTTTCGTACCGCCGTTCCGGCACGGCGGCGCTACCGAACACAACCAATCGACTTTCCCTTTAGTCTGTTAACGGCGCTGTCCCTGCGCCCCCGCCCCATCCAGGCAGCTACATAGCAGGACCGCCAAGGGCGAGCCAACACGCAGCGCAGGGCCGCAGGACCACCGACAGCGCACGCACGCCCCCCAAAACGTATGAAGGCCCGGAAAAACCGGGCCTTCATCGCGTGGGACAACAGACTAGAGACAGATGTGAAAAGAACGCGTGAAAGACGGCCGTTGAAAAAACATTGGTCAAGGAAACGACCACGAGGACAGTGCGCGTTCATCCGGCGTCACCGGCACGTGGCCGTATTGCACCGGTTTCCCAGCGCCTTGTGACTATGGCGGCACCCAGTGACACCGATGTGACGAGCGAGTTCCATGAGTTCCTCTTTATCCACCGCCATTCAGGTTCGATTTCGTGCGCTGGACGGCGTTGAAACCGGGGTCAAATTTGCTCCGGCGCAAACGGCTAACGGGAGCCGATGCCCGAGGCAGCCCGCGACTTCGCATCAACTCGGCCAGGTTTTGGAAGTGAGCGGCGGGATCGGATCCGACCAACAGGCACGGCAGGGCCACGCATCGCGCACCTTCCCGGTCGGTCGCCGGATTGTCGCCGATGGCGATGCATTCGTCTCGCGCCGCGGAAATCCGCCGCATGGCGGCTTGGTAGAGCGCAGGCAAGGGCTTTCCGACGGCCTGATACTTGAGACCTGGCAGGCAAGCTCTGACCGCTGCCAACAAAACGCCCGTCTCCAGGATCCGCACGCGACCGGGTCCCGGATGCGAAATATCCAAGTTCGATACGATCAGATCGGCGCCGTGTTCGATCTGGCGGACAAGCCTGTGCAAGCGGGCGTAGGAGAAATGGCGGTCGCGCGCCAGCAGCACAAAATCCGGACGGTCGTCATCCACCGCCAAGCCCAGCGATCTCGCGTAGCGGGCGATCGCCGGCGCTCCGTAAATCGCGACCCGCGCCTGCCGTGCGGTCGCGGCCAAAAACTCCACCGCGGTGGCACCGGCAAGAACGATCCGCTCCGGGGGGACGGGCAAATTCAGCCGCGCCAGTTTTGCCGCCAGTGTTGCCGGCGTGTCGGTCGAATTGTTCGAGACAATGATGAGCCTGTCGCGCGCGTAAGCCACGAGTTCGCGCGCTCCCGGCAACGGCTTGCCGCCCATGACGAGACATCCGTCAAGGTCGCACAACAGGCCGCGATACCGGTCGAGCCACATGGTCAGCGCGGCAACTCAGCCTCGTCCGACGCCATCTGCGCTGCTTTGTTATCGAGGGAGAATTCGGGTCCCGCGTATAGAAAAGAGCGTTGAAGGATGACGATATCGGCGCCGGAGACCGTGACCAGAGAGTAGTCGGGCCATTCGTGCGTGCCCGGAATGTGTGTTGATGTTGTCAGATCGAATGCGACCTGATGAACTCGTGGCGCGCTGAATATGAAATGGTATGCCGCGCCACAGGCCGGTGATCGGCCGGTGGATATGGCCAAAGAACATAAAGTCCGGCTTGCGCGTGCGCCGGAAGGCCTGCCATTCCGGTTCGGAGTCCTGAAGCCGAAAGACGTCCATGTGCGGCAGGCCTAGGTCGAGCGGCGGGTGGTGCTGAAACAGAAGAAGCGGCTTGTCCCGCGGTGCGCCGGACAGTGCGTCCTCGAGGAACGAAAGACGCTTCTTGCACAGCAGCCCGGCATGACCGTCGCGGCTGTCGCCAAGTGTATCGAGCGTCACGATTGTCGCGTG
Source organism: uncultured Alphaproteobacteria bacterium (assembly GCA_963818155.1). Lineage (GTDB taxonomy): Bacteria > Pseudomonadota > Alphaproteobacteria > Rhizobiales > Xanthobacteraceae > BOG-931. The sequence goes on along the minus strand of CAWFRC010000006.1, from coordinate 163,123 downwards.
ATCAAAGTGACGGACCGCCTGGACGAAGCCATTGCCGTCGTCATCGGCGCCGTGAAAGACGGCGCGAAAGAATTCGCGCCGATCGTGATTACCCATCATCAACACGACCGGAATGCGCAAAATCGCCAGCCGGTCCTTGAGCGCCTCATAAGCGCCCTGCTCGCCCCAATGGGCAAGATCGCCCGTAAGGATCACGAAGGCGAGGTCGTCATGATCGCGGTTGATCGCGTGGAGCGCGCCTTCGAGCCGCCGGGCCGGATCGAGCGCATAGAGACGTCGGCCATCGGGAACGAGGTGCGTGTCGGTCAGAATAACAAACTTCATTGAACCGACATGCTCCCGCAAGTTTGAAACATCGCCCCGCAAACCGAGCCGGCATCAGGCCTGAATGAGAGGTTTGCCGAGCGGAAGGCCTTTTCCGCCGAACGCCAGTGACATCACGTGGAAGTAGAGATAAATGCCCTCCGCCACGAAGGCGAAGACAAGGAGCCCCGCCACGATCTGCAACACCGCCGACGGCTGGTAGATCGTGACCAGCAGGACGGCGAGTACCACGTCGACCAAGCCGAGCAGGATGGTGAAGGCGACCGGCAGGCGCAGCGTCGCCAGAGTGAGCATCACGATCGCCACCAGCCAGCAGATCAGATAGACGGCGACCGTGTTGCCGATCTGATCGGGCGGGATTTTGTACCAGTTGTTGGCGATACCGAGTTGCAGCGCGACGTAGCTGGCATAGAATCCGAGAAAGACGGCATAGAGCGTGGCGACGATGTTCTGCCCGAGCATCGCTGCCCAGACGGTGCTGATCAACAGGCCAAGCACGGTCGCGGCCAGAATAACCGGGATTGCGGCAAGACCCGCCGACGCCGGAACAAAGCCGATTGTCGTAAGGAACAGTCCCACCGCACCAGCAATCACGGTCGGCAACGCGATCATCGCCGGATCGCCGCGCAGGGGCTCCGGAAGGGGAGGACCGGCCGGCGTCGTGACCGGCGTGTCTTCAGTCTTGAATTCGCGCATATCAACTTTGGTCATGACCTGTTCCATCTTGCCTGCGCCCAATGCAGGCATTCGTTGCGGTTGGGAACTCAAGCGAAGACGCGATTGCGACCGGCCAGTGCCTTACTTGCCAACGCGGCGCCGTCGGCAAGCGACTTGAGCTTCAGCCAACAGATGCCGGGATCAATCGTGTGAAAGTTGGCGAAGGTGGCAAATCCGCAGTCGGTGCCGGCGATAAGATTGCGCGCACCGGCAACGTCGGCAAATCGCTTGATCCGCTGCGCGACGACTTCGGGGTGCTCGACATAGTTGGTGCACGTGTCGATGACGCCCGGGATGAGGACCTTGCCGTCAGGCAGGCTGTGCTGCTCGAACACGGTCCATTCGTGCTCATGCCGCGGATTGGCCGCCTCAAGGCTGAGGCCAGCGGGACGTGCGCGGTAGATCAGATCGATGATGTCCGCTAGCTCGACATCGTGATGGTGCGGCGATGAATAGTTGCCCCAGCACAAATGCAGGCGCATGTGCTCCGGATCGATGTCGCGGGTCGCGTAGTTGAGCACCTCGACATGCAACGCCACGATTTTGCGGAATTCGCTCACGGGCAACGGTTGCGGGCTCAAGTGACGCCCCAATGCCAAATCCGGGCAATCAAGCTGCAGGATGATCCCGGCTTCGGCGATGAGATCGTATTCGGTCTTCATCGCGTCGGCCAACGCATACAAATACGCTTCCTGGCTCGGATAGTGATTGTTGGCGAGGAACTGCGAGATAATTCCCGGCGACGCCGCCGTCATGAACGATTTCTCGACACCGGTATCCGCGAGAGCCCGCTGCAAGCGCCGCACGTCGGCACCGACCGCTTCGGCGCCGCGGAATGTCACCGGCCCGACGCAAGATGCCGTCGTGATCTCAAGCTTGATGCTGCTCGCAAAGCCCGGAAAGTCCGCGAGGTCGGCTAGCGCGAGCGGCGCCGGCGGCCCATCCAAGCCGGTGAGGCGTTCCCTCACATATGTCGAGTAGCCGAACTTACTCATTTCGCCGTCGCTGACGATGTCGATGCCGACCGCTCGCTGGCCTTCGACGATATCCCTCACCGCGTCATCGAGCAGTCGCGGGAAATCAAGCGATCCGCTTCGAACCGCTGGATCCCGGTCGATCGCGACCAGCAAATCCTCGATTTCGGCTGGACGCGGGAGACTTCCGGTGTGCGTCGTCAAGATGCGATCGGTATCCTTGAGCATGTCCATCCATCCCCGTTTTTGCGAATCTCGCCCGCAGCAAGCGCCGGCCGATGGCATAAGGAACTAAACCGATTATTTGACACCGCCATTAAGTTCATAATCATACCTTATAGTTCCAGCAGGCTGAGCTTTTCGCCAGCGGTGAAAACGCGACAATCGGGGGGAGCGTCATGTCGCTGACCAGTTCGCGGATCCGCGCGGTCAATGCCGTGTTCGATGCGGGTAGCTTTTCGCAAGCCGCACGACGGCTCGGCATGTCGCAGCCCGCCGTCACCCAACAGATCCGCAGCCTGGAAGATCACTTTGGGGTCACGCTGTTCGAGCGGCGCGGCGGCAAGCTCATGCCGACCGCATTATGCCGGGAGTTCGTTGCCGTCACCTCGCAACTGCACGGGCTCGAGGCGCAAGCGTTGGCGGTTCTTCGCCAGAATGACGCGCTCAATGGCGGCGAATTGCGCGTCGGGCTCGGCAATGCCATGCCCGGCATGGCGTTGATCTCCGCGTTCCATCGGCTCTATCCAAACATTCAGATAGCCGTCGAAATGGGTAATTGGGCCTCCATCATCGATGCCGTCGTCGATCAGCGCGTCGATGTCGGCGTGTTGCCGGACGTGCCGGGCGACAACCGCTTTCATCGTGAGATCTACTTGCGGCAAGGCGTGGTGGCGATCGTGCACCCAAATCATCCGCTCGCGCGGCTCAAAAAACTTTCTTGCACCGACCTGGCCAGGCATCGCCTCGTTTTTCGGACCAAGCAGTCATCGACGCAGCGCGTCGTGGAGCGCGCATTTCGCGCCGCCGGGGTGAAACCGAAGCCAGAAATCGTTCTTGACACGCGTGACGGCGTATTCGAAGCGGTCGCCAACAAACTTGGCGTCGGGTTCACCTGGGAATACGGTTCAAGCCGAGCCGACAAGATCGTCAAAATTCACGTGCCCGAGATGGCGACGCAGACCCCCGAATACATCTTCTGCCTGGCCGCCAAGCGCTACAAGCTCGTGGATTTGTTCTTTGAGACGCCCAAAGCGATCAAACATATGACGACTTAAGCCGAGCGCGAGCCTTTCGTTGGACAGACAATGCTCGCGCTGCTGCGGTTGGATGCACATCCGCGCGCGAGATTAGAGCGGGATGAGTTATGGCTTGATTGGCATCCCGCTCTAATGAACGATCACATCAATCGCTCGAGCGTGATCGGGAATTTGCGCGCGCGGACGCCGGTCGCGTGCCACACCGCATTGGCGACCGCGCCGGCAGTACCGGTGATGCCGATCTCGCCTACGCCCTTGATGCCGAGCGCATTGACGTGCGGATCGCGCTCCTCGACCATGATCGCGTCGAGCGCCGGCACGTCGGCATTCACCGGAATGTGGTATTCGGCAAAATTCGCATTCATCGGACGGCCGGACCGCGCATCCATGACGGTCTGCTCATGCAGCGCGAACGACACGCCCCAGATCATGCCGCCGTAAAGCTGGCTGCGCACCATGCGCGGATTGATGATGCGCCCGGCCGCGAAGGCGCCGACGACGCGGGTGACGCGCATTTGCCCGAGCTCGGGATCGACTTTGATCTCCGCGAATACGGCGCCGTGCGCGTGCATGGCGTAGGTGGATTGCGCCGCCGGATCGGATGCGCCCTTTCCGCGCCCTTCGATCTCCGCCAGGCCGGCGCGGCTCAGGATATCGGTATAGCTTTCGCTGCGACTGTCATCGTCGCGGCGGAACAAGCGGCCATCGCGCGCGATCACGCCGGCATTGCCGGCGCCGAACAGCGGCGAGCGCCTGTCGTTGGTCGCGAGAGCGGCAAGCCGCGCGATCACGTCGGCCCCGGCATTGTGGATCGCCGAGCCGGCAGTCGCCGTGTGCGCCGAACCTCCGGCAATACCGGCATCCGGAAGGTCGGAGCTGCCGGATTTGAATTCGAGGCGATCGAGATCGAGGCCCAAACCGTCGGCCGCGATCTGGGCCAAGGCGGTAAGCGCGCCCTGCCCCATCTCGTGCGCGCCGATCTCCATGACACCGCTGCCGTCGCGGCGCAGCGCCGCCTTGGCGTGGGCTTCGAACATGAAGGCCGGAAATGTCGCCGTACCGAGGCCCCAGCCGACGAGCAATCCGTCCCGATCGCGCATCTGCCGTGGCGCCAAAGGCCGACGCTGCCAGCCAAAACGCTCGGCGCCCTGCAGGTAGCATTCGCGCAACGCCTTGGAGGAGAACGGCCGGCCGGAAATCGGCTCGACCTCGGCATAGTTCTGCAAGCGGAAGGCCAGCGGATCGATGCCGCAAGCATGTGCCATCTCGTCGATGGCACTTTCGAGCGCAATCGAGCCCGTCGCTTCACCCGGAGCCCGCATGAAAAGCGGCGTGCCGGTATCGACCCGCACCGCCTCGTGCGACGTGGCGATGGCCGGGCTTCTATACAGCGTGTGCGAAATGTCGGAGGCCGGCTCGAAAAAGTCGTCGAAGCTGCTCGACGTCGTTTTGGTGTGGTGATCGAGCGCCGTTAGATTGCCGTCGCCATCGACGCCGATGCGCAAGGTCTGCCTTGTCGGCGCGCGGTGTCCGACCGGGCCGAACATCTGCTCACGGCGCAGCACAAGCTTCACCGGCCTGCCCACCAGACGCGCGGCCATGACGCCGAGCACCTGAGGCCCGGCGATCAGTCCCTTGCATCCGAAGCCGCCGCCGAGAAACGGACTGCGAATATGGATTTTGTCTGGGGCAATTCCGAACAATTCAGCCAGCCGGCCCTGTGCCCAGGCGAGCCCCTGGCTCGGCGTATCGATGGTGAGGTTATCGCCGTCCCATGCGGCGACAATCGCATGCGGCTCCATCGGATTGTGATATTGCGCGGCCGTCTCGTAGGTGGCCGCAATCTGCTTTGTTGCCGCAGCGAAACCGGCCTCGACGTCGCCACGGCGCGCTTCCGTCGGATGTCCGGGCCCGACCACCGGAGGCACGAAGCTCTCAGTCGAATCAAGTCCGACCCGGGCCGGCTCGACCTCATAACGCGGCGCCAGCAGCACCGCGCCTTCGGTCGCGGCCTCGAGCGTTTCGGCAATGACGACGGCAATCGCCTGATGGGCGTAACGCACGCGATCGCTTTGCAACAGATCGAGCCGAAAGGCGAACGGATTGGTCTTCGCGTCCGGGTCGGTGGCAAGCGCGGGCTTATTGGCCGGCGTCATGACCTCGACAACGCCCGGATGCGCCTTGGCGGCCGCAATGTCGAGAAAGCTGACGCGGCCGCGGGCGATGCTGCTCACCGCCATGACGGCGTAAAGCATTCCCGGCGGATGATTGTCCGCGGCGTAGCATGCGGCGCCGGTGACTTTGAGAACGCCCTCGCGACGCACGAAGGATTGGCCGATATTCGAGCCGTGGCGGACGTGCGCCGGCGCCTGCGTGAGTGCGATGTCTGCGGTGCGATCAGGCATGAGCGGCCACTCCCGGTACGGCGGCAAAGGGTGAAGCCGGCAGCGCCGGCAGTCGCTCGGGGGTTCCGGCGGCGGCGAGCGTCAGCGCGCGCACGACGATGCGCCGCGCTAGCTCGATCTTGAAAGCGTTGTCGCCGGAGGGCTTCGCCGACGCCAGCGCGGCCGCAGCAGCCTGACGGAAACTTGCCTCTTCGACCCGGGCGCCTCGCAGCGTTGCTTCCGCTTCCCGCGCCCGCCACGGCTTTGCCGCAACGCCGCCGAGCCCGATGCGCGCTTCCACGATCGTGCCGTTCTCGATGCGCAAGGCGGCCGCGGCCGAGACCACCGCGAACGCATACGAAGTGCGGTCACGGACTTTCAGATAGCGCGCATGCGTGGCGAATTGCGCGGCCTGCGGCGGCAAGCGCAACGCGACGATCATCTCGCCGGGCGCCAGCATGCTCTCGCGCTGCGGCGTATCGCCGGGCAAGAGATGAAACGATTCGAGTGGAATGTCGTACCGGCCGACCTCGCCCTCAACCTCGACGACGGCATCGAGCGCCACAAGCGGCACGCAAAAATCCGACGGATGCGTGGCGATGCAGTTCTCGCTCCATCCGAAGACGGCATGCAGCCTGTTGTCGCCGTGATGGGCATCGCAGCCGGCGCCGGGCTCACGTTTATTGCAGGCGCTGGCGACGTCGTAAAAATAGGCGCAGCGCGTGCGCTGCAAGAGATTGCCGCCGACAGTGGCGGCGTTGCGCAGTTGCGCCGAAGCGCCCGACAGAAGCGCCTCCGCTACAGCCGGGAAGCGCCGGGCGAAATCGCGGTCGTGAGCAAGATCCGCATTGCGCACCAAGGCGCCGATGCGGACGCTACCGTCACCGAGAGTCTCGATCCGGTCGAGGCCGGAAAGATGCGTGATGTCGACGAGGCTATCGGGCCGGCTGATCCCGCCCTTCATCAGGTCCAACAGGTTGGTGCCGGCAGCGAGATAGACGGCCCCCGGTTGGGAGGCCGCGGCGACGGCTTGTTGCAGCGTCACCGGCCGCACATAATCGAACGGTTTCATGCGACCTCCCGACGGTTTTTCGCGTCAAGCGTCTGCTGCGCTTCCAGCACCGCTTCGGTGATGCCCTGATAGGCGCCGCAGCGGCACAGATTCCCGCTCATGCCCTCGCGCACCCGCTCCGGATCGTCGCCCGTCTGTCCTTCCTCGATCAGGCCGATGGCGCTCATGATCTGGCCCGGCGTGCAGAAGCCGCACTGCAGGCCATCATGCGCAATGAAGGCCTCCTGCACCGGATGCAGCCGATCGCCCTGCGCGATACCCTCGATGGTCACGACGTGCGCGCCGTCGTGGCTGACAGCAAGCGCCAGACAGGAATTGATCCGCCGGCCGTCGACCAGCACCGTGCAGGCGCCGCATTGGCCGCGGTCGCAGCCCTTCTTGGTTCCGGTGAGATCGAGCTGTTCGCGCAGAAGGTCGAGTAGCGTAACGCGCGGATCGTCAAGCGCGATCGCGCGCGTGACCCCGTTGACAGTGAGCGTCGTTGCGTAGGCCATGCTGTGCTCCATATGAGCGGTGGTGAGACGCCCGCCGGACGGCGGGCGGTGCAGTCGATGAGAGCGCAATCGTTTTCGGACTGAATCGGTTGCGCTCTCATGTTTTTGGCCGAGCACGACCCCGATCCTGTTAGGCGCCGCGTCAAACTCTCGGCACCGCCCGAAAACGAATGGTATGTATCGGGCCGTGCTTCGTTTAAGGGAGATACGGAGGATGCCTCCGCTTTTCAAGGGCCCGCCCGGAGATCGGAAGTGACCGCCGCGATCAAGCAAATCGGCAAGGCGACAAAGCGAAAGCCGCGCACCGACGCCGTGCGCAACCGCGAACGCGTGCTCGAAGCAGCCAACGCCGTGTTCAGCAGCGGCGGTCCCGACGCCAGTCTCGAAGCGGTGGCGCGCACGGCCGGCGTCGGCATCGGCACGCTGTACCGGCATTTTCCGACCCGCGAGGCGCTGTTCGAAGCGGTTTACCGGCGCGAAGTGGAACACCTGGCCGATCTGGCGGAGCGATTGAAGGACAAGGACGATCCGCTTGACGCGTTGCGTCAATGGATGCGCTCCAATGTCAAATTCGTAGCGACCAAGAAGGGCATGTCGCAAGCCTTGGCGCTTGCCGCCTACAAGAACTCCGAGCTTTTTTCCTATTCGTACAACAGCCTGACGCGGGCGGTCGCAAGCCTGCTCGACCGCGCCATCGCGGCCGGCAAAATTCGCGACGACATCAGCGCCGAAGACCTGCTGCGGGCGCTGGTCGGCATGTGCTACTCGCAGGACCAGCCGGGATGGCAGAAGAGCGTGCTGCGGCTGGTCGATGTGTTCATCGACGGCCTGTGCCTCGAGCGCGGCGACGGGCGCGGTTCGGAGCGGCCCAGTTCGCGATCGCGGCGATTTTAGGTTACTTCGAACTCGTCATTGCGAGCAAAGCGAAGCAATCCAGCGGCTTGGCGGAGGCCTGGATTGCTTCGTCGCTAACGCTCCTCGCAATGACGAGGCGGATTCAATCTGTCGTCACGCCCGCGGCGGACGGCGGCGCTCGTGGAACCAGGCGCGGTATTCGCTCATCTTGGCGCGCTGCGTCGAGGATGCGTGCCGCTTACAGGTCGCGGCCTCGTCGCTCCGCTCCGGCGCGCCCCAACGGGCTTCGACGCAGTCGTTGAGATTGTAGGCCATCTCCAGCGCCCCCTGGCGGGCCACGACGTCTTGAAGCGACAGCGTCCAAGAGGAGCTGTCGGTGCGCATATAGGAGAACTTGCGGTTGGCAAGCTCGGAGGCGAGCACGCGCTCCATCTCGGCTTTCACATCGGCAACGCTCTTGCCGGCCGGCATGGCGTAGCGATCGGGCCGCCGCGCAACGCGCTCCGGGAAGCCGCGCACCACGTCGATCGCGATCAACAAGCGCAGATCGCGCGAGGGCGTAGCGAAATCCTCCCAGGCGCCGGTGGTCTCGAAGATCGTCGGGCCCGCTGGCATCTCGACGTCGGCCTTGCCGCTATTCTGATACTTCCGGCCATTTTCCACCGAGGTCACGCGCGCCTTGACCTGTTCGTCGAGCGCCGCGATCGCCTCCATCATCGCCCGCATCGGATCGAGCGGCGCCGGTGACATCACGTCGTCCATGCGGTCGTAGAAATCCTCCACGGAGAGCTTCGATTGCTCGAGGGAGAAATCACCGTATTGCGGGTCCTTGGCGATCTCTTCGTTGGTAAGCCGCCGCAGCGAGCCGTTGGCCTCACGCACGATCGGACGGAAACGCTTGAAGCCCGGGCCGCCCAGCGCCGGGTCCTGGGCGAACAGGAAGTTGCCGCGCCAGAAGCGCTTGCGCGAGACCGTACCGTCGGGCTGACCATCGACGGCGAGGATGACGCCGGCGGCTTCCCTGGTCTGGGCGATGCGCTTCACCAGCATCAGCACGTGGCCGTACGGATCGGCATAGACCACACCCGGACGCAGCGTCTCCTGCGTCAGCGGCACTGGATAATAATCGGAATTGTTGTCGTTCAGATACGTACGCGCCGAACCGGAATGAACGCCGTCGGCAAGAACACGCAGGTAGCTGCCGAACGAAGCGGCGAGGCCCAAATGCTTCGGCGCCGCGGCCGCCGGATCCTGGCTGATCGACGCCACTGCTTCAGCACTCTGCCCGGCCGCCGCCGAGACCGGCGTAGCGCCGGCCGTGTTGAGGATGTTCGACCAGCCGACGCAGTGCGGTCCCTTGCCGCCGCCGCCACGCGAGCATTTTGAAAAGCCGTATGGCAGTCCCATCTTGAAGGCGAAATACGCCCGCAGGAAGTATGGCAAGTCGGCGCAGTCCGGACGGATGACCATGTTCATCTCGTCTTCGCCGAGCCCCAGATAATTGAAAAGAAAGTTCCGCGACTTGTCGCGCAGCACGACGTGCAGCGCCGGCCATGACAGCGTGTCGTCGAGCGGCGCGTCAAAAAGCTTCTCGATCCAGGCGGCGTAGAGATTTTCGGTCTGCCGGTTCCAGCCTTGGCGCACCGGCCAAACGCCGGCGCCGCCGTGCGGTTTCGGCGGCACGTCGGCGCGCACTGCGATCTCGCGCGTGATCGTGCCGCAGTCGCCCGTGAGCTTCGCCTGCCAGTTGCCGGGCGCGGGCGTCGGAACTTCGGCGAACCAGGAATAGGGTGGGCCGCCCTGCAGGGTGCGCGAACTAAACGCGACCCGTCCATCGGGGCCGATCAGCGTCAACTCGCCGGCGAACGGCTTTTCGGCAGAGAACAGGACGCGTAACGGCGCGCCTTTCCACGGCGCGACCGGCGACGCCAGGAAGGCGACGTCGGCATCCTCGCAGGCGCCGGAGCCGGCCTTGGCCTGCGATTCCGCAGTGGTGCAAATGAGGGCGAAAAGTGCACCTGCCGTCAGCAACGAAGCCGTTGCAGCGGCAGCGAAGCGTCGCGCTGTAAACAATGGAATCCCCTTCCCTGACGGGCCGCAACCTTATCGCGAAAGCTTTGGCTGAATCATGGCAATTCGCCGCAGGCGGTTACCAAAAGGCAGGTCCGAGCCCCCTTTTAACGAGCATACTAGCTCGCATAAGCGTGTGTGTGGCGTCCTGGTGGGCAGCTTGAAGCGAGGCGGCACGGGGGCCAAAAACGCTGGCGGTATCTAACGGAACGGTATCCTCTTGCGGCTTGGCTTTGCTGGCAAACCGCTGTGGCGTCGCCTCACCGGGCCGGTAGCCTGTCGTCGATACCCCGAACATAAAAGGTCATGCTGCGGATCTGCGCGTCGGCAAGATGATTGCCGTCCCGGCATTCGACGCTGCTGCCCTGCTGATCGCGCAGCGGACAGGTGAATGGGTGCAGCGTGCCGGCCTTGAGCGCGGCTTCAGTTTCGGTCGCCAGCTTTTTCACGTCGTCGGGCATGTTGGTGTACGGCGCCATCAACACCATTTGCGAGGCGAGGCCGCCCCAGGTGTCTTGCGATGTCCAAGTGCCGTCGAGCTCATCTCGCGTGCGTTTGGTGTAATACGGCGCCAAATTGTCGATGATCGACGTGAGCTGCGTTTTCGGTCCGAAGTTGATCATGTCGGAGCTTTGGCCGAACGCCATGATTCCGCGCTGCGCCGCGATCTGCAATGTCGCCGGTGAGTCCGCGTACGCCATCAGCACGTCGGCCCCCTGGTCGGCCAGCGCCTTGGCGGCGTCGGCCTCGCGCGGCGGATCGAACCAGGTATTCACCCAGATGATCTTGATCCTGATGTTTGGATTGACGGTCTGCGCGCCGAGCATCGTGGCATTGATCCCGGAGATCACTTCCGGAATCGGGAACGAGGAGACGTAGCCGAGCACGCCCGTCTTCGACATCATGGCGGCGATGACACCCTGGATGTAATTGCCTTCGTAGGAGCGTGTAGCGTAGGTGCTGAGATTGGCGGCGCGCTTATAGCCGGTCGCATGCTCGAAGTGGACGTCGGGATATTTCGCCGCCACCTTGACGATCGGGTCCATGTAGCCGAACGAGGCGGCGAAGATCAGCCGGTGCCCGGTGCGCGCCAGTTGTTCGATCGAACGTTCGGCGTCGGGACCTTCGGGTACGTTTTCCAGATACGTGGTTTCGATCCGCTCGCCGAAGGCGGCGACGATCGCGCGGCGGCCGACTTCATGCTGGAAGGTCCAACCGAAATCCCCGATCGGCCCAAGATAGACGAAGCCGATTTTCAGTTTGCCGGCGGCATCGCTTTGCACAGCGGTCAATGCAGCAACGACGCAGGCGCACATCACGGCAGCGACAGCATTCCAGTATTTCACAGACTTGCTCCCGGATACTCCAAGCTTTGGCGGCGCGCATGAGCCGACGACAACGCAGCGCGGGCTGCGGTGGCGGACGGCATCCCCAATCTATGGCGAATGACCGGCATTTTGCAGTCGCGTGCCGAGAAAGCGGCGATAGAATGGGGCATGGCGACAAAGACCGCGACAAGCAAGACTGGGCGTATCTTCATCGGCATCGGCGGCTGGAATTTCGCGCCCTGGCGCGGTGTGTTCTATCCGCAGGGCTTGCCGCAAGCCAAGGAGCTTGAATACGCCTCGGGCCACCTGACCTCGATCGAGATCAACGCCACCTTCTATCGTTCGCAGACGCCGGCGACCTTCCGCAAATGGGCGGCGACGGTGCCCGACGGCTTCGTGTTTTCGGTCAAAGGCCCGCGCTTTGCGACCAACCGGCGCGAGCTTGCCGACGCCGGCGATTCGATTAAGCGCTTTCTCGACAGCGGCGTGCTCGAGCTCGGCGACCGGCTCGGGCCGCTGCTGTGGCAATTCGCACCGACCAAGAAATTCGACCCGGCCGACTTCGGCAAATTCCTGGAATTGCTGCCGGCGACAGTCGGCAGCACCAAACTGCGTCATGTGGTGGAAGTCCGGCACGACAGTTTTTGCGCGCCGGATTTCGTCGCGCTAGCCCGCAGCTTCGGCACGCCGATCGTCTTCACCGATCATGCGCGCTATCCATCGATCGCCGACGCGACCGGCGATTTCATCTATGCCCGCCTGCAAAAGGGCAAGGACGACATTCCGACCGCCTATCCACCCAAAGAACTCGACGCTTGGGGCAAGCGCCTGCACTTGTGGGCGCAAGGCCAATCCCCGCAGGACCTGCCGCATATCGACGGCGCCGCTGCACCGCGCGCCGCGGCGCGTGACGTCTTCGCCTATGTGATTCACGAAGGGAAGATACGGGCACCCGCTGGTGCTATTGAGCTTTTGAAGCGAGTACGTGACGGAAAAGCATGAACGAACGCAGAACTTGCGGTTATTTCGGCACCATTTCGGCACCAGTTATCCACAGGCTACTTCCATGGCCAAAGACGTGCTTGATGACCTGAAGAGTTGGCTGGCCCACGTTAGGGATGAGAAAGAAATCCGGCAGCGAATGGGACGAACGCCAGAGAGGGAAATCGATAGACTCGAACGCGCAATCGAGGAAATCGAGCGACTGCGCGCTATCACTAAGTCGCGTTAATCGCCTCTATCGTCCCCTGGGTGCTGGCGTAGCAGACGAGCGGGTGTTTTCCGACTCAACTCACTGCGAGCCGATGCATAACTTTGCATTAGTCAAGTCGGAGTTTCTGCTGTGCGTTCGACAGCGACGACGGCGACCGTGCCGCCGCAATCATCCGCGACGCACTCGGCATTGAGTCCGACGAAGTCACGAACCACAGTTTCCCCAAGCACTGGCCAGACAACCGCGAGCAACGTGCCCGCATCATTGGCGACTGGCTGAAGGACGAAGCGCGGTTCTTGGTGTACGAGTAGAAGCCGTGCCGCGCCGGAAGCCTACTAAATCCATCGCGTGGGAAGTTATCCGGCTCGGCAAATCCGGGATGTTGCTCGGCGTTGTCTACGCCGCGACCGAAGCCGAAGCGCTGGAACTTGCCATCGTCGATTTCCGCATTCGCCGTCCCGAGTTGGTGCGGCTGCTGATCAGGCGCGTGTGAGTAGCCCGACGTTCATTTGCTACCGATTATGACGTGCAACATTTTCTCCATCCCCGGTCTCGGGGGCGGAAGTGCAATCCATTTAAGATCGAAGCCTGCGTCAGTCATCGCGCTGAACAACTCACCAGCGACCGGTTGCATGGAAACATCGAATACGTGCGTTTCCATGCCTTTCATCATGTCCTGACCGACCTGTGGAAGTCCTCTTGGAAGTTGTATTGCTATTGGCGACAATGGGTAGTTGACCCATTTCCAACCTGCCGCAGCGAGCGATTCTCCTAGTTCAATTACAAAGTCATTGTCGGTGCCGGAGGAAGCCATAACAAATGTTGTTCCAGCGAAATGAGACATGCGCGACGTGATAGCTTTCTGCTGTTGCAGCGTGAGATGACGCGGAGCGATTCGTGCGCGTAGTTCTTCCAGTTTCAACTCAGCTTCTTTTTCACGCGCATTGGCTTCCGAAATTTTTTCTTCGGTCTGCAACTTATATCGGCTGAGCGCACCTTCGGCGGCGTTTGCCTCGCGCTTGTGTGAGATAATTGATCCGGCCGTCGTGATGCCAACTGCGATCGCCGCTGCTGCCGCAAGTATCAGCGAAACAATCAACAGGTAGTCCCACCACTCTCCGTCGTGGCCGAGAAATAGAGTAGCATTTGGCTCTGTCATGCGCGCAACCGTAAATCGCGTCAATGCGCCTGACGCTTATCGTTCGGTGCGTCGAATAGCACGCGGACGTAACGTGAGCCACAGCGCGGGCAACGTAGCCTTTCGGCAAGTCGATTGACGGGGAAGTCTCGGCCGCGAGTCCACACCAGCGACTCCGTGTCGAGTTCGGCTCGATACGTGCATTCGCGACGACGGACCGTCAATCCGGCCGTGGCCATTGCACCTGACAAGGACGCGCCATCCGGCATTGAGAGCGTCTGAAAGCGTCTCGACCGTCATGAGAACAAATGTAGAACAGAGGAGGACGCCGTCAAGGGAGGCACTAAGACCCCGGCCAGCGCGGCGGAAGCCGTCCGACCGGGGCCATGAACCAACGTCGTCGCTGGGAGCCTGACCAGGAAGGCGCTAGCCACGTCGGCCAAACCGTTCGGCTGATCCCTTCGTTCCGAAACCATGTGGCGTCGGGTCGGGGTGGAACCGAACAGTAGATCGCGAGTTGGGTTACGGCTGGCTTGGGTCCGGCGGAAGGGTTGTTAGGCATATCTCTGTCGAATCAGATCATTTGCGACGGCTGGCTGCCCGAATGCTCCAAATCGCATCGAGGACAATGAGCACGACGTTGGCAGAAACGATGTCCGTCCGTGCCGTCGAGTACCATGAGCGAGCGCTTGCGCTCGAAGCGACTATCGTCCCGTCAAATGCTCCCGTGAAACCTTAATGGCATCTAATTGAAAGCCCCGGCACACGCATACCGGGGCTTAATGAGGCCGCAGGCGTGGTGGGGTGGGATTGCGGCCCCGTCGCCAAACTAAACCAAAGAAATCGGCTCGCGTTCCAATGGGAACCGGCCGGCGCTGATTGCGGGGGGCGCGCTTACCCTCAAGACGCTCCCCTGTTTTCCACCCACTGCGCTGGCGGAATCGCATCGACGTATTCGGCTTCTCGATAACGCCAGGCGTGCTCTTGATCGCAATGGGGGCAGTACGCGACGACCAGAGCGTTGAACTCGACGAGCGAAAAGCTGTCCCTATCGATCTGAATACCAGTCGAAACCTTCTGTCGTGTATGTGGGCAGGTGACTATTAGCGCACCCATGACGATCGGCTCCCAATCCAGCGCGACAACCACAAGGCACTCAAAAAATTATGAAGTTCCCGATGCTCGTCAAGAGGAAAACCGACCGCCAGAGTCTATCGACACCGGCAAACAAAAAAAACCCCGGCCGCCGGGGGGCGAGGCCGGGGGGAAGTTTTACCGAAGCAATAATAAAATGCATTCGCTGGACGCTCGTTCCGCGCGAGCGCTGATTGCAAAGAGGCCCCGACGCGCTTGCTGTGCATTAAGCGTCGGGGCCGTGAACCCACGCCTGGCCAGGGGCATCCGGAGGAAAATCCCCGGCTGGGAGGCGCTGGCCACCAACGTTAAAACTTTAGGCGAATTACGGTTCCGGCTCACAGGCCGAGCCGATTGCGTCTCCCGCTGGTGCAACCGGCGCTGATTGCCTGGCTATGAAACGCAAAAGCCCCCGCGCGGGACAAGGGCGAAGGGGCTCTACAGAGGCCAGGGGGGTATCGGGGGATGGGGAAGGCCCTGTCAATCAAGCCTGTAGCACACGCGAATGTTGTCTCCTACAGTTATTTCTAATCCCGGTTTATATCAAGCATGGCAGATTACCGGCGCTGATCGCAACGAAAAGCCCCGGCTGATGGCGGGGGCAATTGGCGGATTGTCAATAGTGAGCACGTTCATTTTTGAACATGCTCAATATCGTACAAAATATGTCAATGAAATCAATGCTCATAACGTGACCGTAGACAGGTGTTCACGGTTTGTGCGACATTGTGAGTGAGGGTTTTTCCCCGGCGGACGCAGACGTGTCCGCATCGATTGAAACGACCGGCGGAAAGCTGGCGTGAATTGCAAAGGAAGTTCAAAAATGAAGAATGACGACGCCCAAAAACTGACTCCCGAGGAGATGCAGGCTTTGCTTGCATCGTACAAAGGACCAATCACCAAAATCCCGACTGGCAAGAGAGTCACCCGCAAGCCGAGCAAGAAGCCCGGCCAAAGTGGAAGCCTGCAAGGCGCTTGGACCGAGAAACAAGACCGCATGGTTTGGGGGGAATGAATATGAACCCCACCAAGCTCGACATAACCAAGCTCGACAAACTAGCCACAGAGCTAGGTTACACATACCGACGCGGTATCAAACCCGGAGCGGGATATAACGTCGTCGACGATATTAGTGGCGACACGGTGTTAGGTGACGATGATTACACCGCATCATTGAAGGCGGTGAAAGAATATCTCGACAACGTCGCCAAGCAACTCAAAGCCAAGGCCAAAGCTCTCGGCTATTCATACGAACGCGATGACGACGAGGACCGAGAAGGCTACGTCTTGCTTGAGGACAACACTGGCGACATCGTGCTGGGCGACGGATATTCCGCGACGCTTAAAGACATAAGAGCATTTCTCGACAGCGCTGCTGACGATCTAGGCGTGGATGTGGAAGTCACCAAGCCGAAGGTCGAGCCGCCATCAAGAGAAGACATTGCCGAATCCTTGCGTGGCCACCACGCTGCGAAGGAAATCAGAGCAATGATGAAAAGTGCGAAAGTTGCCGATCAATCCGGCCGCCTGACGTTGCACGATTTGATAATGGAGGAACAACGCCGCGAAGCTCGAAAGCGCTATGAGATCGAACAGCGGTGGAAGACCAATCGCGATTCTCTCCACGATCAAATGCCGGCACGTGAACGCGAATGGGTAGTGAACTGCTTTGAGAATCCCGAGAAAGACCACGCGAACTATATGGCAGCGATCGAGCGGGAAGAGGCGGCGTTCATACCGCCCGATATCGATGGGTATGCGACGCCAAAGCCTGCAACGGGCTTCCAAGTTGTCTCCAAAGGACGGAAACGACTTGCTGCTTAACACATTTTTGCCATGTAGATGAACGTTGATTTCATTGAAGAATCAGCGTTAAATGATATAAAAAGTATCATTTAGACCCCAAAAATCGAGAACTCACCCCAAGGTATGAGAGGGTTTGCGGCGCTACGCCCGGCCCTCTTGTCCTTTGCAAAAATAAACTTGGCCCAGACCGAAGACGGTCCCCGGCCATTTTTTTAAACTCAGAAAGCAATTTCTGCCGAGGTTTGCCATGCCCATGATTCGAATAACCACGAGCGATTACCTTGCACAGATGCTCCACGCGCAAGCCGTCCGTGAAAATCGCACCGATAGTAAAATGGGCGAACTTATTTTGCGCCAAGGACTCGAAGAACGCCGAACCGCAGCGCATCAAGTTGAGCAAGTCGCCACATTGACCAAAATACTGCGCGGCGAAGTCGAGGCCCCGCAGTGATTAACATTCGACTTTTGAGCGCATTGAATAACGCCGACGATGGCGAAATCGACGTGCTGGCACAATGGCTAGCAGATGGCGTTATCGAAGTAAGCCGCAAAGAGGGCGACCTCATCTGCGGCTTACGCCTGGTAGACACCGAATATTGGTGGCAGACGATGCCCGAAGCGACTGCGTGACGAATCTTATTCAAAACTCCAGTCTAGCAGATTTTTATATTGGACTTTAGGTCCTCGCGTTTGAGATAAAGATTTCGCGCCAACAACAAAGGCAATAAAGGCGCAACACCAATCACGGCATTAAGTCGTGATGCTCCGTCCTCATTGGTTTGGATATCAGCCGGCTGGGGTTGCAAGTCCCAGCCGGTCCAACTCCCCTTGCAAGGGAGAACTCCAATCGGACGATTTGATATCAACCCATGTATTTAGGACGTTGCATATGAGTATCATTCATATTCGCACCGCTGTGTGCGGCAGTGTCGGTTAGCGCGGAAGGCATTTTTGCCCACTGGCAACCGATTTATTCCGAGCACGGGATCGCGACATTTCCGGTCCGTCTCGGCGAAGTCAAAAAACCCTCTGTAAAGAATTATCTCAAGATCGGCAAAGCGGCGAGCGCCGCCTTTGCGGAACGCTTCGGCGAGGCCAATGCTTTCGGCTTTGCCTGCGAGCGTAACAAGATCACTATCCTAGACGTCGATACCGACGATGAGCATGTACTTGCCGACGCGCTCGATAAGCACGGCCAGACGCCAATTGTGATCCGCAGCGGCAGCGGACATTTCCATGCTTGGTACAGGCGCAACGGCGAGCGTCGTCACGTCAGGCCATGGAACGGCTTGCCTATTGACGTACTAGGCGGCGGATACGTGGTTGCGCCGCCCAGCGTTGCCACGAAAGGCACATACGGATTCCTCCAAGGATCGCTGGACGATATAGCGTCGTTGCCAACGCTGCGGAACGTTAGCGACCTGATCAAGGTCCGGAAGCCTGCCGCTACACGAGAGCCGGATCGCGATCGCTCCTGGAGCGAAATGCGCGACGGCTCAGGCCGGAACGATGCTCTATTCCGCGATCTGGGCCACAAGGCGCATTACGTTGCCAGCTTTGATGAGCTTCTAGCCTACGCCAGATCAAGAAACGCCGAGTTCGGAGAACCCATGCCTGATGCCGAAGTGATCCACACTGCAGGGAATATTTGGGGATATGAATGCAAGGGGACGAATTGGTTCGGCGCGGGTCCTGAGCGGCAAGCCGAAATAGACGGCCTTATTGCCGAGCCCTACACCATAGCCCTGCTCGAATGGTGCAAGGTACATCATAGCCGGGACAATACCTTTATGCTGGCGGACGGCCTTTCCGAACGCCTAGGCTGGCCACGCCGAGCGGTTCCAAATGCTCGACGGTCGTTAGTGGCACGCGGGCTTTTGGTCCGGGTCAAGCAGGGTAATGCCTACTCCGGTCCCTCCCTCTATCGCTGGCCGAACCGTAGAGCGGAGAGAGACGGAGAGCATTAGTCTAGTTAAGAATAGGATACCAAATTTGGTAGTCCAAGCCGCCCGGCCGGGGGAACCGCACCCACAAGCATTTTAGATGAGGAAAATTGCAAATGGCATCGAAAGACTTTCCGTTCAAGCTGGAATTTTCAGTCTGCTCCCGTGTCATCGGTAAAGATGATTCCGCCAAGGATGTGCCTCACATGCTCTATTGCCGCGCTCCGAAGCCCCTCGGGATTAGGCCCGTCGATAGCGGCCATTTGAATGCCGTTGAGACATACTTCAGCGAACCGTTCAATAAACATGTCCTTTGATGTGTCCGGGTACAATTTTTCATTCCTATCCGCCATCACACCAACCAAGGTCATAACGACGTTCCGAAGCGCAATGTATTCGGCGTAATCGAACGTTACTGCTGCTGCCGCAGCTTTTCTCTTTATCCGGCGGCTAGCCACAGACTTCTTCTTTTTAGCGGCCGGCCCTTTGCTTTTCTTCGCCATTGCTATCCTCCCTTTTCTTGCCGTCCATTTTAGAACCGCCAGTGGAACTATTCAATCTGCAACGTCAACATTCGTGCCGCCAAGCGGCGCATCATTCATTTGGAGAAAGTACACATGGCCGAGTCATTTACCGGCAGCGTGAAATTCGTTTCTGACAGAGGATTCCTTTTCCTGATAGTCGACGGCGGCGCGAGTCCCGACGTGTTCGGACATATTTCGGAATGGGAACGCAACGGGCTCTGCGAGCCTGAGGCGGGCGATAGATTTACCTTTGAAGTCGTGCAGAAACCCAAAGGACCGGTTGCTATCAACCCGAGGCCGATTCTGTGATGATGAACCTTTTCAGCAAAAAAACGAAGCCGCCGACCGAGGCCGAAGCCGTCGCTGCATTTCACGCGGCAGTCAGAGACGCGATAAAGGTGGCGCGCGAAGCGAATCTTCATCCGCAGCAAATCGCAAACCTGCTGAACGGACATGCCGGCGAAACGATGGCCCCGATTTACCGGGCGCAAGAGCGACGGCAGTTTGCGTGATGGGTAAATCTGTATTCCGCGAAGACCGCGACAACAATCTCGACATGCCCGAACTCGACGACAAGCCCAAACCGTCGCGATGGTATGGCTGCAGGCGGCGGACCTTTCCGCAGCACCCGCGCGGCCAATACGCCAAGCTACTCGACGAAATGATTGAGCAAGTTAGGGCAAAGCGGGAGGCGGGTAAGCAATTAGTTGCTGACCCGAACGACCAAGCCCTCGAACGCCACTTCCGCGACAAAGAGCGGTGGGATGCTGAGAGACAGACGGCGGCGTGATTAAGCGACTGCCTTCGCCTTATGCGCGTGTTCTTTCTGCACGGCGCGGTCGGCCAGTCGTCGATAGCCGTGACAGATATGGAGCAAGCGTAGCCGTCTTTCCTGGTGGGCGGCCACAATCATTTTCATCCGGTAGCGTTCGGCGCGCTGCTTGCAATGTGACGCGGTAAGCGTTGCCAAATATCACCTTTTTGGGAAAGCCACTAGGGCAATTCCCCAAACCACGGTTAGTTCCGAGGTCTTATTCCTGCTACGGCAGGATAGCGGAGACGACTACAGCGGCCGGATGTACGCCATGTGGTCGGTTCCGTTTTTAACACCAATTCATTTTTAGGAGGACGTAACATGGCCAAGAAACAGCCTGAAGCTAGCGTTAAAGGCATTCAGCGCTTGCTTGAGGAGGAGGAGATAATCAAAGAAAGGGAACAACAATGATGACGTGGCCCACGGAAAAGCTCCGAGAAATCGCGAACAAGACAGCCGAAAAGCTCAACGAGCAACGTGCGGAACTACAGGCACTTTTGGCAAAGGTAAAAGCCGATCTAGAAATAGCCGATCGAGCCCTAGATCGCGCCGCGACGTTTGTGCCCGTAATCGATGGCAAGCCACAATGCCCCGACTGCCATGTTAAAGCCGGGCGGGAATCCGAGCTTACGAGACTTGAAGATTCAGCGCAGGCTGAGAACTGGCGTTGCTCTCAATGCAAAACCAAGTTTGCGCTTGCATATTGAAGCCTGAAGCATTGCGGAACGCTAATCTGCAACGTCTCCATAGCCTGCCCGAAGGGCGACCTAGGCTTGTCAGGAATCCAGCTTCTCGCCACGCTCACGGGCGATCACCGTCGAATGGCTCTCGTCACGAGATGGACTAGTGCTCTTGCTATCCTCTGAAACCTTCTGAGCGTATTTTCGTAGTTCCTCGCTCACGCGAATGGCAGCGGCCGGATTTAGCGTAAACAGCATTGCCTCGGGCTCGTGTGGATTGAGGATCACCACGACGCCCTCATAGCCCGGTCTAATTCCGATATTTAGTTTCTCGATAGCCATTCTGCGTGGCATATTTTGGACACTCCCACAGTTGATCCATGTCCATTGAGCCTATCACAAAGGGCAGGCTGAAGGAACTCTTATGAATCGAGCCCGACCGACCGTACAGCGTAGGCGCGTACGCGCGCGTGTTTCCATTGATTTTTGCCGTCTATTTGTTGATTTTTCAAGGGATTATCAATGCGTTGTGAAGTCCAACAAACAACAAGAGGCACCGGCCGCTGCAAAATGCAGGTGGCTGGTCCTGGCAGGAAATATTGCCGCTACCACGATCCAGAGCTGAAGCCCGCAACGATGGCCGAGGCAAAGCGCCGTATCCGTGCCTATTGGGAACGTCGACGGGCTGAGGGTGCCCTCAGCGCCAGAAATCTTTGAACCGGGTCGGTGCCAGTTCCGTGTAACGGACGGTGTGCTGAATGCTGCGATGGCCAAGCCAGTCCTGAATCGCCCGTGTATCGTGTCCCGCGTTCGCCAGTGCGTATCCGCAGCCATGGCGCAGCATGTGGGCATGCACCATGAAATCGAAGCCAGCGCGCTCCCCAATGCGTTTGATGAGCCTGTTAACAGCATCCGGTGTGAACGGGCCGCCTCTCTCTGTAGCAAAGACAAACGACGAGTCGGCGAACTGCCGGCGAAGCTCGCGCAATGCCCGGACCTCATCGCCTCGCAGCGGGTGAACGCTTGGCTTGCCGCTCTTGACCCTGCGGACATGAAGGTTAGCCGACCGGCCAAACTCGACTTGCGACCACTCCAGGTCGCAAATCTCTTGCGCCCGCAGGCCGTGCCGGAAGGCAATCAGGATAAGGGTAGCGTCGCGGTGGCCGTAGCGACCCTGCCGCGCCTCTTTGGTCAGTCTCTCGACTTCGGCCGGAGTCAGATACTCGCGGGTCCGCAAATCGGAATTGGCGGGGCGGCTAGGAACTGACCGGAAAACGTTGTTTGGCTCTACCAGTCGCAGGGTCGCATTCATTGGCGTTTTCCTCGATATCGAGAACTAACTGACCGGATCATACGCCTTTTCCGGTCAGTCATCAATTCACAAATTCCTGTCGTCAGTTATGTCAGTTGCTCGATTGTCCACCCTCGGCCGCCTCCCGTCGGGACCGGTGGCCATGGCCCTAGGGTATTGGCCACCGTCCATGGTACCGAAACCGGAAGTAATGGAGTCTCGTGGCCGCGGGCTCAGCGAATGCGACAAAAATTCGCGAAAATCGCTAAGCCACCCCCGTCTCACTTTTCCCGATTTTGCAAAAGTTCTGAAAACGAACATTCAAATATAATTTTGAGATTTTTCATATGCGATCTAGGGGGACGTGTCGAGATTTCCCGTCAGAAAAACTCGATGAAACGGATCACCCAGTAATATTTCGAAAGAATTAGCATAGGCCACCCCGTATCTCTCAGCAGAGGGTCCCTACGTAACTACTCAACCGGTACTGACCGAAATTCAAAACAGTGACAAATCCTCTTACTGGCGCGTATTTGCGCAACAAAGACTTTTGTCTCGACGATCCAAAACAACGCAAGGATTATGCCGATTGGGCGTGATCACCCCACCACCATCAAGCCTTAATCCCTTTCAGCGTTCGAGAGGCAGCTGAGGCGCTGCACAACGGCAAGAACGCAGGACCGGCAGGTGAGGCCGTTCCATACGACAGTAGAACGAATCAGACAGTCCTCTCAAACGAAAGGAATTCTATGCGTGAAGACCGCACGCGCCTTCAGGCGTTGCTCTCTGCCCTCGACGGTTCGATGCGCGGTCTGCGACGCGACGACTGCGGCGATTATTTTATCGTCGGCAAGAAGGGCCACGTCTATTCGGATGGCGCCGGGTACCTGCTCTACTCTGCCGCCGGCTCGGTTCGGCGCTGGGGCTTTGTGAAGAAGCGGCTGGCGTTTTGCCATGTCGCCCAAGACGGCGATGGCGAAGGCGCTTTGCACCTCGATCGGCTCCCGACAACAGCAGAGGCGGCCGCTATTCGGCAAAACCTTGGCATTCGCAAGCGGAAGCAGGTGTCGGCCGACACCCTCGCCGGCTTACGAGACCGATTTTCGACCGCAGAAATACGCCCTATCGCGGCTAAGGATGCGTCTGACGGGGATGGCAGCTACCTACCCCTTGCGGCATGAATCTCTAAAGAATCGATCGTGAAAGTTCGGATTATTGGAGACTTGCGTTGTGGAACCGGCAGCCAAGCAACCAGAAGGGCGCGGCGAACTGATCCACCGGAAGATCTCCTGCAGGGCAATCGTTCACATCAGAGCGGATCGCGCCCTCGACTTCTTCTACCTGGCAGATCGGCCCTCGGCCATCGGCCTTCGCCCTTCGCGTGAAAGGCCTCCAGGGGCAGGATTCGCTCGCATCGGAGGCAGATTATCATGGAATAACGTCATTCGAAATTCTTCAATGATTACTAACGCGCGCGCGCGTAGCGCGCGAGACCCCGTCGCGGATTTGTGCGGTGGCATCACTTCTCCACGGCTGCTGTAACCGCCACTTCGAGAAGCATGTCGGGCCAAGCGAATGCGTTGACGCCGAGCGATGCGCCGGGTGGGAGTTCTGCCCCAGCTTCCTTGAACTCCTCATTCCTACATCGGCCCAAATCAGCAATGTATCGTATGTCGGACATATAGGTAGTAACGAAGACAACGTCCTTAAGCGTCGCACCCTGGAGTGCAAGGAGTTTCTTGATTTTGTAAAAGGCGTACTTGCACTGCTTATAAAAATCGCCTGGATAAAGAGTTTCCGTTGCCTTCGGATTCAGACCCAATACCCGCCAAGAAGATCCATTTTCCCGGATTCTTCACCGTCACTACTTCGGTGAAACGTCCTTTGATCCACGGTTGGTAGGTAAACGACTGGTGCTTGAACCCGGAGGTCGGCGAATTTTGGTCCTGAGCCGGAAGCGATGAACTCGATGAGTTCTGGGCATGAGCGGGACTTAGAGATTTGATTGGCGTGAGGACACATAGTGTTGTGAATACAGCCAAGAGGATTCGTAACTGTGGCCCGAAGGCAACAGCGGCCACGCCCATCGCGCCGCTGCGGGTCGGTGGTTGAATTGATGCGAGCTCGCGTTTCACTTTCTTTCTCCCCCACTCGCGCGCGCTGGCGACCTTGACCTCGCGGACGACTTTCCGGTCGCATCAACCAAACACACCGCTCTTCTTTCAGAGAGATTCCCAACCAATACTTCACGCCGTTAATCGTGATTGGAGCCTATTCCTCGGACTCTCAGAGCGCATTGTACCGCGCCGATTCTACCGTTCTCAAGGCTTATTCAATATGGCGAAGTGATACTCAGGCGTTCACGTTTTGCGCACGGCGCCCGCTCGCAGAGCAACATCAAAACTTTTGCAAAATGTAATCGCTCACCTTCCCCTTGTGAAATATGAGCATGTCCAATTGACTGTTAAGTACCCATACGCACTCGGCTACCTAAGCCCAGCACAGTTCGAGGATCACCACGCCCGGCAGACGGTCAAAACAGCCGCATGAAACTGTCCACCGTTAGGGGCGCACTCCATTAGGGGGGCAATATTGGGCTCTGAAGCAGTTTTGGTGCAGCTCCGATTATTCTGCGCCGATTAGTCTTGCCTGAAGCAAATCAATTTTCCCACGGCCATACATCTGACGCCTGACAAGCTTGAGGCGTGTGATCTGACCTTCAGTCTGTCCGTTTGACCAAGGCGAAGTGATTGCCGCTCGAACTGCCACTTCATCCCTGACGACGCCATTGGCGAAAGAGGCAACGAGACTGACGCCGGCGCGCTCGATCCATGAGGAAAGGCCCGCCTCAAGCTTGCGTCGGATCATCATGTGGAATTCGGCGATGATTTCGCGGGCCTCGACCAAGGTTGGTACGCCAGCTTCGAGCACTGCCACCGTGACGGTCTCCGCTTTCGTGAGCAAGTCTCGGCCGACCGTCATGAGACGAGCGATCGTTCTGGCCGATGGAATCCTTCGAACGTTTTGCGTGTCGGCCCTTTCAGCCCGACGTCTGCGAGTGGCCCACTCGCTGATGACGCGAAGCGAGCCTCGGAAGCCTTGCGCCTTGAGGCGACGCCAAAGTTCAGCTCCGTTCCGACAGCCGGACGCCCACTGATCGTCGAGCCACGGCAAATGCATGTCCAACGAACTTTGTCGGGTCCGGAAGACATCGTTGCGCTCGCCGCGGATCACGTGCCGAACCAAATTCCTGCTATGGCCAGTCTGTCGTACGATCTGCTTGATGGGTAGGCCACTCTTCGACAGAACCAGGATGGCCGCATTGGTCTCCTCGCGCCGCTGATAGCCCTCATACTGGAGGCGCTCGGCGGCCGAGAGCAGTTTTGGATCGATCGTGGTTGCACCGATAACCGTGCGTATCTGGCGCATCGATTTGCGGACGGCATCAAGGAAAGCTCGGCTGGCGTTCTCCATCAAATGCCAGCGATCCGCGACCTGTACCGCGTGCGGCAGGGCTCTTGCCGCCGCTTCGCCATATCCACCGCCGCGATCGCGGGCGACGATTGAGATCGCAGGATGAGCAACAAGCCAGGCTTGGGCGGTCGCGAGTTCGCGGTCGGGCAGCAGCGCGGCGATCCGGCGCTTTTCCAGGTTACAGATGATACTGGCGTATCGGTGATTGCGACGCCAAGCCCAATCATCAATGCCGATAACCCTGAGCGGGTCGACAGGTGGACGGCTGCGGCGCCGGACCACGCGCAGCAGCGTATCCTTACTCACCGGCAGCGACAGCCTTTTTGCGAAGCATGCCGCCGGTCGACCACCAAGCGCCAGGCCGAGGTGATGAACGATGAACTCCACCCTCGCCGTGCGCCGCGCCGACGGAGCCAGTACCCCTTCGGCGAAGCGCTCAGTGAAGATCTGGCGCCCGCACAGAACGGCGTCGCAACGGAAGCGGCGGGCGACGACCAGAAGCTGTACGATCCGCCCCGAAAGCGGAAGATCAGTCACCAATCGCCGATAGTGGCTATGGACCCGCCGGGAAACCGTCCCGCAAGATGGACACACTCCAACGCTTCGGGACGCTCGGACCGCAATAACGGCCTTATCACCTTCGTAGTTCGCACTCTCTACAACAAACCCACGCGGCACCAGACTGGAGCGGTGGAGTGCTTGCTGCATGGCGTTGATTTCCCCCAATCAAAACGCCAGACATCCTTCAAACTGCATCAAAAGTAAGTCAGAGCCAATATTGCAAGCCGAATGACAAACAAGTCTCAGATAGCAGCATGGCGCTGGCTGACGTCAAGTGGATATCTAGTATTCGCTTCGCGCCAAGGTCCTAATAGAGCCGAAAAGGGTCTTTAACGATGCCGTCGTTCCCTTTCGCCTGAGAGAATGGCAAAGCGAAAATACACGGGACAGCCGGAGATGAAGGGTTAGTCGTGCTCGCTTTACTCGTGCGCTTGCTCCTATTTGCTTTTTTGTTTCTGTTCGGCGTGCTCATAATCCGTCGAACGATGTGGGCCTTGCGCGGCGCGCGGCCAGATAACTCAGCCGACGAAAGTCAGCGGCCCAAAGGTCAGCAGGGAAGCGCGCCGTGGTGGGAAGTTCTTGACGTCTCTCAGGGCGCCAGCCTGGAAGAAATCAACCAGCACTATCGGCAAGCAATACGGCTGAACCATCCTGGCAAGGTGTCGAAGATGGCTCCTGAAATTATTGCAGTTGCAGAACGGCGAGCGAAGGAATTGAACGCTGCCTTCTCTGAGGCGAAG
This sequence comes from uncultured Alphaproteobacteria bacterium, assembly GCA_963818155.1. Lineage (GTDB taxonomy): Bacteria > Pseudomonadota > Alphaproteobacteria > Rhizobiales > Xanthobacteraceae > BOG-931. The sequence continues at coordinate 136,328 of CAWFRC010000006.1, read as the reverse complement.
CGTGCCAGCAGTAGCGCTGGCAATAGGTGATAGACCGAGCCCGGCGGTTCTTTTTATGCTCCCTCACCTACTGCTCGGGCGGCGGATGAATACGCTGAAGCAGCTTTTCGCGAACATCAGGATCGTTCTCTGCGAGATCCAGTATCGAGGTATACTCATTTACTGAGAGGCCCCGGTCGGTGACAGCTTTCACCATCGCATTGTGGCCCTCTTCAGCAATGCGGTTCCTGTCAGACGGGTCCGCTGCTTTGATCCGTTCCTGATAATCCTCCATCACGCTGGCCACCGGTTCCAACGCGGCAGCGGCTGCATCGAGCTTTTGATCGGGTATCATATTCGACGTCTGTTCGGAAGGAGTCGGCGACGGCGCTTGGGTTTGAGCGTTCGCCGTTGGAACCGAGAAAAGCAACATGACGGTTAGAATTGTGGCTGCAAGAGGCGGCGTCAATAACGGCCGCATCGGCTGGCTCATGCCTATCTCCTCCGTGTTTGCATACCGCGTACCCCTCTAGTGTGGCGAACCACTCGCGGTCGGGGCAAACAAACGGTCGCGGAAGCGGTTCCGATCAAATGAGCGATCCTGTCATGTCAATACGACATGGCGAGACATGGTTGCCGTTTCACTGACCGAATTGCTTCTCTATTGGTTGTTGATCTTGATCGAGGACATCTTAGCTAGGGCCAATGACTGACGCAGAGACGAACGGTGTTTGCGCAAACCAGTGGGGAACAATGATGAAATTGACATCGGCACAGATCGAGCGAACCCTTAGGCACTTCGACGCCCAGGCCATTCCCGAGAGCCATCCGTTGTTGCCGCGATTGAATGAATTGTTTGGAGATCACACGTTCTTCGTCGACAGCAATGGGCTAAGCATTATGGAAGTGATGACCGAACCAGTCGACGAAGGAACGGAGGTCGCCGGGGGAGTTCACGCTGTAAGGGTTGTAAATGTTGCTGATTGGAGCGATGAGACCCATTCGGGGCTTGCTGTTCACGAGCCCGAGCCAACTGACACTATTGTTGAACTTGGGTTGAAACACTGACCTGGGGGCCTGAGGATTGTCCTTCCGCTCCATAGCTGCCAAGCAGCATCTGCTCGCCATGATGGCGGCGTTTTATGTGGTCAAGTCCGCCGCTGAAGGTATTCTTCGCCCACGAAAGTCATGAGCAAAGCTAGAAGCGCGGCCTGCTCTTCCTCCGGGTACGCCGTGATTATGTCAACGATGCTGTGCGCAATCTCATGGACCATGTCCGTTACTTCTAGCGCCCCTTTCGGAAGGTGCTGCTCCAAGTGTTTGGCCAATACTTCGTTGATCGCCTCGCGCAGCGACTTTCGGTTCCGTGTTTTGATTTGGATATGCATGGCTCCATCCAAAAAGCGGCAGTACCGGGCATGAAAAGAATAGGTTGCCGGGCGTTCGCGATTTCCCAGACGTTAACACGCAGGAACGGTCGCCCGGCGATGACTGAGCAGCTTCAAACGGCGCTCACATCCCTCGACGCAGCTTGAGCCGAGCTAGCCTCTTGTAGGACACTGTGGCAGAGACGGTTGGGGCTGCATTCTCCGCGGCGTGCCAAGTTAATGATACGCGCCGCCATGGTCCGCTTGGCGGAACTATCGTCGTGCAAATTCAGCGCCTCGCACACTTTGCCCAATGCTGCTGACATGGCCTTGATTTCGTGTGCCTCAAATACGCTGTCGCGCAAACGCATACCCTCAGGCAAAAATGGAATGATTGAAGCCATTTTGTGGACCCCACTTCCTCGTCCCCGAACGGCGAACGCTTTTTCGCGGCTGAAGTTCCGGGGTTCCTTTGGGAACTATTCCGCAAATTTGCGTCCCGCCGGAACGCGCGCGCGGTTCCCGGTTTATCGCGATGCAAGAAGAAGTCGGGGACGATCCGTATCATGACGAAGGAACGCGAGTATCGCGCCTACGCAGGCACGTGTGTTGATCTAGCGACAAAAGCCCCCAGCGATAAGGAAAAGAAGCACCTCTTGGCTATGGCCGAGGCGTGGCTAGGCTTGGCTGATCGTGTTCGGCGGTCTGTTCCCGAACCTGACGCTAGTTCGGTGCATCCGGCGCTTCGCGCAAAGTTTGGTTGGTGACGCAGGTTCGCTTGGCTCCTGCGATGAGGAGGGCCCGCGCGCCGATGCGAAGGCAATCTGCATGGCGCGGGGCGAGGTTAAGGCGAGAGCCTACGATGCCTAGCGATTATACTCGTGATGATACGGACGGGGCCCGGCTCCGAAGCGGTTGCCTTCGTAGCGATTGAAGTACCTCGGTCCGGCGCCTTCGTAGCGATGGCCTTGATGGTAGTGGCCGGTTCCCATCCTCACACCGCCCGGACCAACATCGACTTCTGCCGAAAATGCGGCTGTCGGAAGGACGAAGGCGGCGGCGGTGATTGCAGCAAGAACGTAGGTACGCATGGGCTTACTCCTCTTGACCCTCGTCCCCTTCGTTGCTTTTACGGCAACCGCAAGAAAATCAATTCGTTCCTGTGGGTGTCACGGCTGTAACACAGGCGAATTGGGACTATTTACGCGTATTGCTTTTGATTAAAGCTGCTACCGTGGTTTCCTGTGCATTAAAGGCGCGACCACGTGCCAATATATCGTTTTGTCATTATGGGGGAGGAGGACGCGGACCCAAGCACGCGCTGGACGCATTTGCCTGACAACAACGCGGCACAACACTACGCCCAGCTTCTAATCAGAGATTTCAAAGCGGACGGTCGCTATCGCAGTCCTTACTCGCGGCTGGAAATACAAGACGACACGGGAGCCTCGATAACTTCGATTGCGTTTCGAGATATTGACTAAGTGTCTCCCAATGCCGCTAGTCCAGCAGCGCGCAAACGAACCGGATCGCGCTCGCCTTTCTTTGCCGCTTGGATAATACGCTTAGCGATGATTTCGCGGACCAAAGCGTGCTGTCCGGTGGCGCAAAGACCTCCACACGTCGCGTCAAACGCCTCGCCTATAATGCGGCGGGTCTCGTCATCAAAATCGGATTTATTTAGTGCAAGCGTCGGAATAGTCGCCATTGTTAGCCCCTTTGTCGGTGGCTCGGACGTCTACTCTCTCTCGTGCGCTGCTCCCTCGGATCATGAGGACCTAAAGGCAATTTACCGATCCACAAGGGATGTCGGAGGGGGACATAAACTCCAATGAAGGGGCCGCCTGACGCGTCGCGCGATGTGGTTTGCTGGATGTTAAGAAGGCTGGGGACTTCGTTGGCTTCTGCTGTCATGACAATTTCACATTCCAAACCCCTTGCACCCAACTGCTCCGCGTATAGGTAGCGACCGGGCGGCGCGACTATCACATCGCGGGGACCGATATGCCGACGGTAGACGACTGCAAGCGCAACGCCGAGCAGTGCCTTCGCTGGGCCGATGAAGCTGCTAACAACGAACAGCGTGATACGTTGCTTGAGATAGCAGCATTGTGGACGCAAATGGAGTTATCCTGCGCTGATCCGAATAAAGTGGACGGGGCTGCTCGCGGCCCAAGGATTTCAGAGGTGCCAAAGTCGTAACGGCCACTCTAAAGTCTGTCTGCCCTCAATCCCCTGGCCGCTGGCTCCCTCCGGGCGGAACGCCGATGAGGCCACGCCAATGTTCAGCCATATCCAGCCAAGTGCGCTTATCGGTCTTGTCGCGGGTGATGCGGGCCATGCGCTCGCATTCGGCGGCATTCTCGCGATATTCGTCATCCTTGTTCATGCGAAGCCTCTTAGTTCAATTCGTAGCAGCTTTGTCCGTTCCTTTCCCACGCGACTGCCGGTTTCGTGCGTGTCAATCGGCTCCCAAATTTGACCCCGTATCGGCTTCCAAATATTGCAAGCCGAATGACACTCAGGGGTTCGTCACGCCAACAGGGCGGCCTTATTCAGCCTCTGCCGTTGCTTCGATGCTCACAACAGAGTGACTGCGGGCCGCGCTGCTTTGCGATCCGAACGGCTCGGCGCCCGGTGGTATGCTATGATGGCGACAGGCGTCCTCGCGCGGGCCTTAGTCATGACCGACCCTGCTGTAACTGCTAAACAACTTGTCGATTTAGCCAGAAAGAACATTGAGCACCAGCAGGACCGCATCGCTCGGCAACGCGCACTCTTGGCCAAATACGAGCGCGACGACGACGTGGCGCGGCTGTCGGGGGCGCGCCTTTTCCTTGAGCGGATGCAGAAGCAGCTTGCTCGAATGACGGCGGCTCATGCAGCGGCCGAAGCGCATCTGGCGGAGCTCACCGTGGATGAGGCAAGCGTTGAGAAGGTGGTGCGTGATACGCCAATGTAGAACGGGCAGCGGCAAGCCGCATGCGGCGCTCTGCAATTCAGAGGATGGGTAGGCGCGCCCTTATCTACTCGCGCTACTCAGACACGCCAACTGCGGCAGGAAGAGGATGGTTTTTCATATCCTTCATCGCTTCCAGTAGCCGGATCGTAGCGTCCGCATCGAGGGTGTCACCCTTGTATCGTACTTCGAAAAGCCCCTGTAGGTTCGAAGGCAACTTCACGCCGTCACGAACCAGCAGTATGAAGCGCTTTCCATAGTTAGCCATTGCAGCGCCAATCTCAATAAGAACATTGGGATTGACAATGACGTGCTCGGCTCCGTGTTCGTCTTTGATGGTGCGCTCCGCATCGACGTGAATAATGGCCGCTCCCGCGCCCCGCATGTCCCCCATCACTTTCTCTGGAACTGGCTTGGAGACGGACTGAAGTTCAACCGAAACGACTGGCTCTAGCTCACCATATTCGAGCAGCTTCTTTATGGGCTCAACGAGCGCAGTATTCTTGCCGTGCGTTATGAAGACGCGGCGTCTCCTGGCATCATCCGCAACTGCCACACTCAGCGTCGTCGTAGTTCGTTGGGGCGTCAATGGCACCGCCGCTTTCTGAGACCGGACGATCGAGAGACGCGTCTACTGCTTCCTCTTTTAATGTCGTGTCTGAGGTTTGATCGTCCCTTTCATCAGTAGGCTCTTCCCTGTTACTACCAGTCAACGTTACGTAGATTTTGTCCTTTATTACTTCCACGAAGCCAACTGCCTTTGCGGATGCGATCAGACGCTCAAGCACTTCTGCTGTTTTCAAGCGAGGTACGTCCATCTCCTCAAGAACATTTACTGCAATGTCGTCGCGAGGAAATAAGTGGCCATTGTACTTCTCTAGGAACTCGCGGAACACGCGCGGTTTGAGGACCGCCGCTCGGCGCGCCTTGGTTTCCTCATCCTCGGCTTTCGGTCGGATTATCCGCGTAGACAGAGGTGTTACAGAAATAGTCGCAGCCTGTGCGCCACCTTCAATAAGCCCGAACGCAATCGCCGCTCCAGTAAGCACTTTGAGTTGGCTCCCCATCGGGTCAACGTTCAGCGCCTTTGCAACCTGCAGCGGCGAAGTAGGTTTCCCAGCGAAGTGGTCGAAGAGGGCTTTGGGGACACGTAACGCCTCATCCAGTGATGCGTTAGGAACGTCGGATTGTTTCAAGTAGGAGCGTTTGCTTGTGGACGGTGCTGCACTCCTCTTTGTAGCTCTGCCCGTTGACCGTGAACGTGACATTTTGAGGCCCCGTCGCCCGCCCGATACTCGCCTAATCAATTGCCTTGCCGCGCCGCCAGCCTAAGGCGTGTACGGCTCAGCACTTATACCTCAGATTGAACAGAGGTATCCTGTACCTATTAGCTGTACCTGAAAGAGAAAACTGAATTTCATAAGCTACTGAATTTATGATAAAATAACGCACCAAAAATACCTGGCGGGGGACGCGGTTCGATGCGAACCCGTCTCCGCCACGAAGTTCCCTGTTATCAGGGAAAATTACAGGGATTTTCGAACCTTGCCGCTCCCGATTCGATAGGCTAGCGGCCACAATTTGGGGCATCCAAGCGAATTTGCCCTCCGCGGCCAATTTCAGAACAGGGAAAATGGGTAACGATTACAGGGAAAAGGTAACCGCGATCAGGCAATTTTGGCTTCGCAACGCGAGCACGAAGATCGGCAAATTTTGACGATACACAATCGCGTAGGGACAGCGAAAAGCCGACGCAGTTGCCTGAATATCTCCCGCCCTGCATTGGGCGGCTGTCCCTGCAGCACCTGCGGTGGACAATCTACAAAGCGACAATTTCTAGATCAAAAAGACGCCCTTGCCGCCAATTCCGCGGTCGAAGAGATCATAGGCCTCGGCTGCCTGACTAAGCGACCAACGATGTGTAAAAATCCTGTCTACTTTTATCCCTCTCTCCGCAATGAAACGCGCACACTCGGCTTGCCCCATGTGTGAAAATGTCCAATGGCCGATGATTGTCATCTGGCGACGCAACATATCCGGACTAACATTAATCGTGACATCTCCGCCTTCACCGACAAAGCAGCACGTTCCCCAAATTCTCGTGCTTCTTACGGCTGAGGCGCGCGCCGCCCCTGACCCAGAAGTCTCAAGCGCGAAATCGACACCTCTTCCCCGCGTTACCTCGCGCAAAAGACTAACGGTGTCTGATTGCGCGGGATTGACAAGAACGTCTGCTCCAAACTCGCGCGCGCGGTTGAGCCGTTCGGAGTTTATGTCTAACGCAATTACACGCGCGTTCATCGCATGCGCAAGCTGCGTCGCCGAAAGGCCCACCGGTCCTTGACCGAAGACAGCTATGGTGTCGCGGGCGGAGAGATTTAACCGACGAAGCGCACTGTACGCAGTTCCAGTCCCGCATGAAATTGCCGCGCCCGTCTCAAACGAAAGCTCGTCCGGCAGGTCGACGATCGTATTCGCCGGCACCTTGAGAAATTGCGCATGCCCTCCGTCATCATTGTTGCCATAGACATGCACCATTGGCTTAACGTCTTGGCAAAGCTGCTGCCAACCTGAACGACAAAGCTCACAGCTGTTGCAACCCTGATAATGATGAACCATAACACGTTGACCCACGCGGGCTTGAGCTCGGGACACCAATGCCCCGACCTCGGAAATTACTCCAGCAGGTTCATGGCCTGCGATCGGCGAGCGATCGATCAGTGGAGGCATGTAGGGAGGTTGATCTGAGGCTCGTCGGTAATTTTGCAAGTCGGTCCCACACATACCGGAAGCCTTCATTTCAACGATTACATCGAGCGGCCCAGGCGTTGGAACAGGCACGTCTATATACGCAACCTTGCGGTCGCCAGGAAACACTACCCCTTTCATTATTACATTCCCCTGTTAGGACTTGCGATGCTGCGCTGGAATACGAAAACAATGCGTGAACTACTCGGGCCAGTTTCGGTCGTACCGCACCATTTGGATAGCAAGTCTACGCAAACTCATTGCGAGTAGATTGAGTCGACGTCCTCAGTAAAGGTTGGCAACTGATTCCGCTTGCGGAAGCCATCCTAAAACTTGCAAGGGTTGTCGCCCTAACGCGGTACCTTGCCGATAAGCCAATCCCAAGTCATCGCGCTAATTTCTTCGCTATTAGTGTCCATCATTGGGTTGTGAGAGTTTCCATTGATTCCCCTTGCCGGTAGGTCGAGAATATCAACAACAGCGCCATTATCGCGGATCGCCGTCGCGTAGTCCTGCATCTCTCGTACCAGGGCAACCCACATTGGAACCGCGGATATGTAATCGCCAATGACAATCAAAACAGGCGAATGAATACTTCGGCCCCTACCAATCGTCGGTAAACCGTGTGGTTCAATCAGAACCAATCCGCGGACAATTGCAGGATATGCAAGCGCCACTCGCGCGGCGAGACCGCCACCCTGACTGTGACCGATTAGAACGCACGGGCCAATGTCCCGGACAACATCAACAAGAGTTTGCACGGCCAAATCGGAGTTCGCAGGCCAACGCGGTACCGACTGACATAACATAGCGTCAAGGGAGCCGACCGGAAAACGGGTTCCGGCGAATGGTATCCGTTCTTCGTACTGAGCCAAACGGCCGATGCGGAAAATCTCCCACATTTCCCGTTCGCCGCGCAAAATTGGCGCATCGGGCCAGACGGCCGGGAGGGAACACCAACTCGCTCTTCCTCGCTCGACGTTGTCGAGAACAACGACACGGGCTCCTCTCTGTAAAAAGTTGCTGAGCCAGCCTGATCGGCCGTCAGGGGTCGTTTCCCAACAGGAGCCTGTAAAGCCGCCTCCGTGAATAAGTACTAGCGGATAGTTGTAGCGTTGCAGCGCAGGCACGAAGTCTTGCAGGTACGCCTGTTCGACATGATAAGTATCATTACCGTCAATTTGATAGGCCGGCAGCGCGGAGGAAAGCGTGACGGTGCGCGCTTCATTGTTGCGCAGCGTGACGCGACGGCCGCCTACGTACTTGCTCTTGATACTGGCAAGTCGTAACTCTCCGAACGCCTCAGGCACTAGCACACCCGCAGAATGGCGGCGGCCAATTCAAGTGGTCGGGAAAGCATTGCTTCGTGAGATCCCGGTGCTTCTGTTGTCTTCGGTTTCCTCAATCGCGAGGCATTAGCCTGGTAAATCTCCTTTGGCACGGTGACATCTTCCTGCAGAAAGACGTAAGAGGTGGGTACTGTTGCCTTAGCGAAGGTTGGCAACTTTACCTTATCGGTCAGCCAGCCTTCCGGACACGGCACGGTTCGATCGAACCAAGGTGACGCTTCCTCCGCCGAAAGGTCATTCATCAACGCTCCAAACCAAAATTCCCTTGGCATCGGGATTGTGCGATCTGGCGACGCATCGGCTGCGGCCTGCAGCGACTGAACGAGTTCACGATTGAGGATATCGTAAATCGATTGTCCATCGTTTAGCACCCACGCGTCGATAAAAATGAGCCTCTCGAAGCGAGTCGGATCGGCCTCGTGCAAAAGTTGGATTACCGGCCCGCCTCCGCTGTGTCCCACTGCCACCACATCGTGAAGATCACGGTCCGCAAGATCGCGTGCTACTCGATCGGCCATGTTGCTCAGGGTCACTCCCGAGCGGTCCGCTTGACCACTCTCGGACCCGCGCATTGTCGGCGCGAAGACATCATGCCCCTTGCGGCGAAGCTCATCCGCCACGCCGTCCCAACACCATCCACCTTGCCAGCCACCGTGGATCAATACAAATTGCATCGCCTCCTCCTTGAACTATAACCCCCTTTGAACAACTGTTCTAACACGTCGTATCTGCTGGAGCTCTTCGGCTTCAGTTCCGCAGGAAGGCCTCCATTGCAACGATCGCGTCAAAGGGCCCCGCGTTGGACCAGCTCGTATCCTTGCAGTTAGATTAGCTCGACCTTTTCAATCCAATATGCGCAACTGGATCCGTCTGCCGAAGCCATCCTAACAAGTCTGATAGCTCCCTATCGCGGGCTCCGACTACCGCGGAATAATCCGCCTCGAATTCGTACCACCCCTTGCCTGACATCGCCCCTATCCTTCCCTCGCGTACCAAGCCCTGCAGTATCGGCCGCGCCGCGTAGTTAGGATCGCCCGTCTGTCTGTACAAATATTCTGTGACCGCCAGCGCGGTCGTTTTATTGACGACGAGATCCTCGGTTAGCAGCGGGCCCCAAAGAGCCAGGCGCGGGCCAAGGCTTAAGCGGACGGCGGTATCCACATCATCTCTGCTTGCCAAGCCTTCATCCATGATACGGTAGACCTCTGATAACAGGGCAAACTGCATGCGGTTAATAAGAAATCCGGGTCGCTCACGGCACGCCACGCCAACGTGATCAATGGTAGCGAGAAACTCGCGACCCCAATCAATTAGCGCCGGCGGCGTGAAATCAGCATAGATCAGCTCGACGGCCGGTATTATGTGCGCCGGCGTTATATAGTGAATACCGATAACACGATCGCGATTATCAACATCACGGCATATTTCACTCAGAAGGAACGATGATGTATTTGTAGCGATGACAACGTCCTCAGCACAGCGTTGATCAAGGACAGCAAAAAGATTCTGCTTTGCTTCGAGTACCTCCTGAATAACTTCGTGGACCAAAAATGCTCCATCAATGGCTTCGTCTAGCTGCGGAACCAGCTCCACACGTCGTAGAATAGAATCAAACGGACGGTCTTTGCCTGAGAGAGCCTGAACAATAGGGACCGCGCGATCGCGATAAGAATGGAGCATATCAGCCACACTGTCATGCAGAGCCACATCATACCCATGACCTGCATAGAGCGTCGCAATAACCGTGCCCATGAAACCCGCGCCCACAACCGCAATCCGCTTACCATTCCGCATTTGATCCTATCCTCGGAGTCTGAAGTAACTTTTGCCGTGGGCGGTTCGTTTCGATTGAGCAACTCGTCTCACCGCCATGGCCGCTTAACTAAACTAGGCCGCCACTGGCGATAGCTGCAGCTTTCGCATTGTTTCGATATAATGAGCTACGCCGCTATCAAGATCGAATCTTGGTCGAAAACCAAGATCAACGGACGCTCGGGTATTGTCCATAATGCCGCAATAGCATGCCCCCAGACCGTGGTAGTCCAAGCCGTTCCCGATTTCGATTTGAGCATTCAGAACAACTTTTCTCACTGCATCCGCGAAATCATGCAGGGTGGTTCCGACTCCGCGAGAAATATTATACGCATCATACGAAGGCCGTGGATGCAGCACCGCTTGGACTATCGCCTCCGCGATGTCGTCGACATAAATCACATCATCTCTCTGATCGCCGCCGCGTGGTATTTTGACCGGCTTTCCAGCGAGTGGACTTTCGACCAGCTGACTGAATAATCCGTACGGTCCGTGCCGCTGCAACTTACCGGGTCCAAATATTTGGGCGAAACGGAGTGCAACAAATTGTAGGCCACGCATGCGAGCGTAGTTACGGCCCATTCCCTCTGAGGCCACCTTGCAAACGTCATAGACCAGAAACGGCCTTTGCGGATGGTCCTCGGTAATCGGCTCATAGATCGGATGCGCTTTGGGCCCATCAATATGACCGTAAACCGAACGCGAGCTGGTATAAACGATCCTCTCGACACCGGCCCTACTCGCAGCCTCAAGCACGTTCACGGTGCCCGCCGCGTTAACGTCAAATCCATTCTGCATGTCAGTTTGTATTCCGGTGATCAACGCTGCCATGTGCACGATGCGTTGAATTTTGTGCTCAGAGAGAACTGCTGCCAAGCGGTCCCGGTCTGTGATGTCAGCCTCGACGACTTCAATACCGTCGGCGAGATCGGGTCCCACCAGCGAAAAATCGATGCGATTCTCAAGAACAATCGGTCGATATCCGCGCTCGACAAGTTTGCGCGTCACCCACGCGCCGTTTACGCCAAGCCCGCCGGTCAACAGGATTTTCATCACCGGTTTTGCCCCTATGCCGAGCGTGTCAATGTACAGCTGCGAACATGATGCGCTCTTCCGTCGCCTCTGCCGGAGAGAACTCCTCCACGACACGACCCGCACGATAAACAAGGATCCTATCGGAGAGATTTATTATCTCGGGTAGGTACGATGAGATAACGACAACCGCGATACCATCGTCCGCTAATCGATTGATAAATTGATGGATTTCGGCGATCGCACCAACATCCACGCCGCGTGTTGGCTCATCGAAGATGATGAGTTTTGGTTTTTGAACCAATGCTTTCGCAATAACCACTTTCTGCTGATTGCCCCCGGACAATTCAATGACCCGTGCATTCGTGTTGATCGCTCGAATGTTTAGGGCTTTTGACCAGGTGCCTGCGAGTTCTTGCATTTTCGACATACCAACAACCATGTTCAATTCAATCGGCAACGCCGACAGCCGATTGATCTGCAAATTTTCAGCGATTGACATGGTTTCGAAGAAGCCCTCGATCTTGCGATCCTCCGTGACGTAGACAATGCCGTCCTGCACCGCCGGTCTCGGAACACGATAGCGGATGGCCTTACCAAAAAGATGGACTTCGCCGCCATAGAAGAAATCCCGCTTGACGATGCCGGATATGATCTTGGCGGTTTCAGTTCGGCCGGAGCCTATAAGCCCGAACAGGCCCGTTATTTGACCGGCGTAGATTGTAAAGGAGTTGTTCCGCACAACTCTTCCCATCGAAAGGTTCTTGATGCTCAGCACCTTGGCGCCGGCCTTACGCCCCGCCCCCTCCGCAGCCCTGCGTTGATAAAGTTGGTTACTGAGGGTACGTCCTACCATGGCACGAATGATCTTCTCGCGATCGAATTTTGATGCGAGATCTGTCACGACTAACTCACCGTCGCGGAGAATACTGATTCGGTCCGCATTTTGGAGTGCCTCCTCCAAAGCATGCGAAATGAATACGATCGACACGCCTCTGGCCTTCAAGTTCTTCATCAAGGAGAAGAAATAATATTTCTCCTCGGGCGTTAGAGACGCGGTCGGCTCATCGAAGATAATCACTCTTGCGTTCTGTCGTACCGCGCGGGCGATTTCGACCATCTGCTTTTTTGCTGCACCAAGCGTGGCCACTTTTGCCCAAGGATCAACGTCAAAATTCATCGAATTGAGAAAAGTCTGCGCGGCAATATAAATTCCGCGCAACCGATTGAACAGTTTTTCATCGCCGAGGTAGAGATTTTGTGCTACCGTCATCGACGGCACCAGACTTGTTTCCTGAAATACCATGGTTACGCCATGCCGCAACGCTTCGGCAGGAGACTTAAAGGATACAACTTTGCCATCGAGCAGCATGCTGCCGCGCGTGGCTTCGGTGACGCCGGCCATAATCTTAGTCAGCGTGGATTTTCCCGCGCCATTCTCGCCCACGAGTCCGTGAATTTCATTTGCACGAAGGTCAAAAGAAACATTGTTCAGTGCGGCAACGCCTCGGTATTCCTTCGTAACATTCTGCATTTCGATCAGGGCGTTCATCCTCGCGATTCCTCCAAGCGCAGAGCTAAAACCACATCACCGCCCTTGCTTGTTACAAGTACCCGACCTTCTGCCTCCACGCAGCTTGTTATTCCATGGCGTTTGCCGTCCGCGCGACTGTGAAAGCTTCGTACAGCCTGAAAATCCTCGTCGAGGTGCACGACCAGCCCGTACGACCGCGACGGAGCCCATGGCTTTAATTCTCCAAGCTGCTTGATTGCTCCAGCTTGCAGCGGTTCGCGATAATCCCGAGCCGCGTGGAGCGATGGTGCGACCCAAAACTTAAATTCGACTTCTCGCATCATACGCCCGCGGAAACCCGGCTCGCGCAATACGAATTCCAGGAGTTGCGAGCGGGGCGCAAAGACAGATAACCAGTAACCGCCATTGCCGGCGGGCGAAATCCGCCCCGGATAACCTGGAATTTCAGTTAGCAATGATTGCCGTCTATCGTCCGCGACCTGGACAAGCTGATGTCGCCACGCTTCCACGACTACGGTGTGACTTCGTTTCGAGGTAACGACGCCACTGGGCCATGCCAATCGATCCGCAAGACAGCGTGCGTTGCCGTTCCTCAGATCAACCGACCAGATAGAGCCGCTAGAGTTGTTCTCCAGGAGGTCCCGGGCCCATCCCGTGGGGTCATTGTGCTGGGAGCCGAGGCAAACAATTAACGTGTCCGCATCCAGAAATCGTAGCGCGGTCGGACACCGAGACGGACGATCTCCGACCGAGTTGAGGCGCGGATTAAGAGTATTTCCACCGACCAGTACTATTTCGCCGGATGCCAGACCGACAGCGATCATGCCGTTGACATGTGCGTCGAGCGCCGTGATCGGGTGGGCATATTCAGCGATTGCTTCCGCGGTCGTTGGGGGTCGACCCTTCAGTTCCAGCAATTTGCAGCCGCTACTGAGCAAGACGCGGCGACCGTCGTAAGTGAGATTATCCGGCGCGCTCAGCTCCAAAATACTGGTTGCAGTTTCAAGGCCAACGTTCGGACGAAACGCACCATCCATCGAAGGGATCGTAACCGCAGCATCGCCGCTGCCTCGGAATCGGTCAAAGGCCCGCGCCAAAGCCGCAATCATGGCTTACCTCCCCAATAGGACTCCGGTCCCGTCCAATGAGGGTCTGCGCCAGGTATTCTGTATTGGCCGATGCGATTATTGAGCAATCCACCGAGGTAGAGGTTTCCCTTATGCTCGCGGATCGACGTAATCATGGGGTGCTTTAGTCCCTCAAGATCCCATAGGGCGTCGAGAACGCGCCCCTGCAGATCGAACTTGAAGACGAAACCAGTATTCATTTGGGGAAAGAGCCACTCGTCTGGCGCGACGCGATAAATCATTCGCCGCCGGAAATCTGGCAGCTTGAGTGCGAGGTCCAGCACAGGCGCGCGCATGCCGACCATCGCGCACCAAAAATTTCCATCGGAGGCTCGATTGATGTTGTCAGGCAGCCCTGGCAAGTCCGGGATGACCGGCTCCACCTTCCCCTTTTTAGCTCCGTCAAACCAATACCGGCTGATACGGCCGCCGAAAGTCTCGGCAAAGAGAATGGACTGGCCATCATGCGTGACGCAGATGCCATTCGGAAACATCAGATTGGATATTATGGTCCTGGAACTGCCGGCCTTCGGATCATAACATATTATGCGGCCATTGCCGCGTCCCTCCAGGGCCTCCATCATCCATGTCTGATGGTCGTAACGTATTGTCGCCTCGCTGAAGAAAATGCGGCCGTCCGGCGCAATGTCCAAATCATCGGCTAAGCGCATGCGCGAATCGTCGATAATCGACCAGAAACTGCGGTTCGTCTCATCGGATACTTTGTGAACCGTACGGTCCGCGGTCACCCTGAACACACCCATCCCGCTCGCGCAAACGACCAAGCTTCCGTCCTTATCAAGTGCCAAGCCAAGCGTGTGCCCGCCAATATGAACGTAGGTTTCATGACGCGTGTAGTCAGGTGGGAAAAAGCGGATGATGTCGCCGTGACGGCTTCCACAATAAAGGTTGTCATCTTTGTCGAGGATGATGTCTTCGGGACCATCAAGAACGCCGACGCCAATGCCATGTGCTGCGCTCAGCTTGTTGTTTTGCGCATAAGGCGACCCGGAGTTGGATTGGGTCGATGGACATTCCGGGAACGCAAAATAATTTGGCGCAACGTAAGCCTTGTTCAGAACCTTCAAACGGTTCTTGAGCCAGCGAACATCGATGGCGACAGCCAGCAGCAGAATTAAGCCGAGTACGAACGCGCCGGCGCCACTTTTGAGGCCGAATCGGATCAGACTGTTTGTGACAATGAGGACGATAATCGTTCCGAGAAGTGTCTTTACTACCGAGCCGCGACCGCCGCCAAGACTATTGCCTCCCAACACCGCTGCAGTGACGATCGCAATCTCAAGACCGACGCCGGTTTCGCCGCCGGCATTATTAAGCCGTGCCGCGTAGAACAAAGCCCCGCAAGCCGTAAGCGCGCCGGAAATCACGTATGTCCAGCACACCGTTCGCCGGACTGAAATACCTACGTTGTGCGCGGAGCGCCGCGAGCCACCGACAGCAAAGAGGTGCCAGCCGAAGCGCATCCGGGTGAGAACGAAGTGCGCCACCGCGGAGACCGCCAAGGCTGCTACCAAGTCGAGTGGTATGCCAGCGACCGTGCCATCTCCAATGAAATCCCAGATCGGAGTGTCAACTGACGACGTAGAGACTTTAATGGCGTATCTCAACGTCAAGAGATCAACTATGGCGCGGACAAAGATCAGGGTGACGAGTGTTGTGAGGAAGGCTCGCAGCCGTAGATAGCCGACCAGCAGACCGTTGATCAGGCCGACGGCTCCGCCGACCACGATTACGGCCGGGAACACAAAGACCAAGGGCACCTGGAAATAATTGACCAGCGCGATTGCGACAAAATTGCACAGCGCGAAGTTCGAGCCGACGCTGAGATCGATACCGCCGGCGAGGAGAACAATGGTCATACCCAGTGCGGGAAACAGGTATTCGCCTAGCTGACGCCCCGTATCTACAAGGCTGTGAAGGCCGAAAAAGCCCGGTAATTTCACTCCAAAGAACGCTACGACAATCACCAGCATCAACACTGGGATGGCGTTATCGATCCAGTCCTTGGATAGGAGCTCGCCAACGATGTGATCTGGAATTAGCCGGTAGCGCCAACGAACGTACGTTTCAGAAATAGACATGCAACCCCCCTTGGGAGGAAAACGTCGCGGCGCAATCGCCGCGACGTTCTTCCTTTTCTTCCTCAGCCGCCGGCTTTAATTTCGTCGAGGGTCCAACAGGAATTTGGCCGCAAGTTATCTTTGGTCAACACTTCCAAAGGCGTGTAAAGCGCAAACGGCGCTGAGCCTGGCTTCGGCTTTGTTTGCAGCAACATTTTGATTGTGTCGTTGAGATCGCGAGCCTGCCCACGCACGTCCCATTTCACATATGACGTGAAATTTCCATTCGCTATGTTATCGCAGCCGGCTTGCTGTTGACCGCCGCCATGGGTGACTACTACCACCTTGCCCTGGAGACCCGATTCTTTGATCGCGGCAGCCGCCCCCACGTCTTGGTTATCCCAGTTGCCGATAAATCCACACAAATCTGGATGTTGTTTCAGTATTGTCGCTGCCACATTGTGCGCTTTGGTAGCGTCCCAGTCCGCCGCTTGATCGGCAACAATAGTGATGTCCTTTCGGCCCTTAAGCTTATCTTGAATGGCCATTTGGCCGATTTGATTTGCCGGACCAGTGGGCACTCCTTGAAGGATAGCTACCTTACCATTCTTACCGTGCTCCGTGCTGCAGTGGCGGATGAGCTCATCGGCTTCCATGGCCGAAGAGCGATACCAATCGCCGCCGACATAAGCATCGCCATTATTCGGAGATTTGAGATTGATCTGAATGACGTTTATACCGGCGTCAACGGCCTTCTTAATGAGCTTATTGTAGGCCTGCATGTCGATCGCATGGAAGATCAAGATATCCGGTTTTTCGTCAATTAACTGGCTTAATGCTTGAGCGCCGGCATCGATGCTCCAGTTCGGATCGCGCACGATAATTTCGTAGCCGAGCTCGTCGGCCTGACGCTTCATTGCCGCGTACCAGCCCTGCGTGAGATCGAACCCCATCGTGATGGGCACGAACGCGACCTTCTTGCCTTTCAGTTTTTGATAATAGGCGGTGGACAGCCCATCATTATATTCCTCGGCACTTACGGCGGCCGCCGTCACTGCCAGTGCCGCGACCGTCAACACTGTCGTAAAGAACCTCATTGGCTTTTTCCTCCTGGTTGCCAATTCAATCTTGCTTTTCTTGTTAGATATCGCCTTGTTGCGCCGTTTGTTCGTCCCGCGGGTTGATTATCGAGTCGATGACGATCGCAATAAGGAGAATCGCGCTTTTGATAATTTTCTGCTCGGTGAATGACATGTCGAGAATAGTCATGCCATTGACGAGCGTTCCGATTAATAGCGTTCCGACGATCACGTTGCGTATACCGCCTTTGCCCCCACTCAACCCGATACCGCCAATCACCACGACCAAAATGACGTCGTAAATCATCGTGGAGTTGGCAAGACGCGTATTCATGCTACTTACGGTTGCTGTTAGTAGTAAGCCTGCAATGAATGCGATCAGGGCGGAAAGTGCGTACTGCAAAACAATCATAGGCCGGATCGGAATCCCCGAAATTCGGGCTGCGAGCGGATTATCTCCCATCGCGTAGAGGAAGCGGCCCAACTTCGTAAAACGTAGCATCGCGAATACGAGGGCGGCGACGATTACGGTCCAAATAATCGATGCCGGAATATCGCCGACGTACCCGGCGCCGATCGTTTTGAAGAGCGTCAAACGATCGCTTACAAAAATCGTGTCGTTATCCACCAACGCAAAATGCCCAAGCCCATAGATGGCGGTCGCCATCGCGAGCGTGGCAAAGATCGCGGGGATTTCGACATAGGCGATCAATATACCGTTGATGATCCCGATCAGTAGCGCGAAACCCAAACCCAAGCCGAAAGCCACGCCGACCGGGACGCCATTGTTGATCTCGTTGAATACCCATCCGACCGAAATCGCCATGATAGTGACCATGGTGAGATCGATCCCGCGCCCGATCACAACCAGGGCCATTCCGACCCCGAGGACCCCGAGGACTGCAACGCTTTGTAAAAGCGAGATGAGGTTGCCGGCGGTAGCAAACTGGTCGAGCGTGAGACAGAAACTTGCGAAGAGAACGATCGTGATGACGAAGACGATTTTTTCTTGATTGAATTGCCATCCCCTCAGCGACCGCTGCGCTGACGGCGGCGGAGCCACTCGCTGGACATTGGAGATCAGATCTCGAGAAGTCGGCTCGTCCATTGGTATAGCGATCCTCTCCTAACGCGGCGGCTGTGTTATGCCGCTCTTTTTTAGCCGGCCGATTGGTCGGCTGTGTACCCGGAGCCGCCTGGCACCGGAATTATTCGACGTTCATGCACTCATGACTTCGTGCCCTTGGTGCGAGACAGGCGGCGAAATACGGTGGAATTCTTGTAACTGTGGATACACCTCGCGCGCAAACGTCCTGATGCTGAGCGCAGTTTCTTTGTGCTCGAGGAATCCAGCTTGGCCCATCATGAGAAAGTGACCGAAACCGCCTACATGGTCATACAGTCGGCGGATCTGCTTCACGACCTGATCGGGAGTTCCAGCCATCATGATTCCGGAATTGATTGCGCTTTCAACCGTCGGCGCTTCACCGAAATGGCTCAAAGGGTTTGTTTTTCCCCGCATGACATCGACTGCGGCTCGCACCGGAACATAGCCGGGCGGAAAGGTATGTTGCGGGAGAACCTTATTCGCTGTGATGTACCAAAGAAGTTTCTCAGCGCCGGCTCGGGCTTCGGCCTCACTCGGAGCGGTGTAAATAAGCGACGCGTAAGCGAGTCGATCAAGTGGCACCGATTGGCCGCGACCGGATTGATGCCATCCCTTACGGTAAGCGTCAAAGACCGCTCGTGTACCGTCAAAGCCTGTCAAGAAGGTCGCCTGGATATAACCGCGGCTACCGACGCGAGCTGCGCCGCTCGGACTTGTCGTGCTAACCCAGATCGGCGGATGAGGCTGTTGATAGGGACGCGGCCAAATGTTGATATTTCGGTGATGGAAAAATCGCCCTTCATAACTGACAGGCCCATCGGAGGCAGTCCAGGCTTTGACAATGATGTCGAGCGCCTCCCAATGCCGCTCATTCATGCGCACGGGATTACTGTTGGCGGCTGCCACTTCCCAGGGAACGCCGCGGACAAACCCGACTTCAACGCGGCCGCGCGACAGGACGTCGGCGAGCGCCATTTCTTCGGCCACGCGTACCGGTTGCCGACGGTTGGCGATGGGATTGCCAAGAACGAGAAGCCGGGCCTTTTTAGTGAGGCGAGCGAGGGCAGCCAGGACGAGGGGCGCGGCAGGATCGACGCATGTCGCTGTTTGGTGATGCTCATTTAGCATCACCTCGACCCCCTCATCGTCCGCCATGCACCATTCGTCCAAATAGCGATCCCAAAGGGCCGCGCCCTTCTCGGGGTCATAGTATTTGCTTGGTAGGGTCACACGGATGGACTGGTATGTCTCGGCCGGCGGCAAATACGGGTACGCCGTCTCACTGAAATGCCAAGCCTTAATCAAGACCGGTACCTCCCGATGCTCTATAGTTAGCTACCTAAGTATATAATCACGAAGAATGTCGCCGTGTCGAGATGCCATCTCTGTCGTTCATCCCGTTGGCAACCACTAGGCGTCAAGGAAAGCGATTGCTGCCTGAGCGAATGCGGCAGGTTGCTCCAAATGTGGAGCGTGACCCGCGCCCTCAATCACTGAAACGCGCGAGTTGGGTACGAGTGCAGCATAGGCTCGAAGGTATTCCTCCGATATCAGGCCGTCGAAATCGCCTCTCAGAAAGACTGTGGGCGCGTGAATACGATGCAATCGATGGATCAGTTTTGGATTATGCATGTACGGCTCCCACGAGAGTAGGGCGAGTGTTTCGCGATTGCGAACGATGATCGATAGTTCATCGTCGCTGAGCGAGGCCGGGTCTTTCACCATTTGTGCCGGATCGCGAAACAAAAGACCGTTGAGCTCGCTCTGGGAAAGCGCGAATACATCGGGAATATCTAGCTTATCGGGCTTTCCCGTTTTGACGCCAACCGGTCCAACAAGCATCAACTTCGCAAACCGTTCGGGCGCCATGGTCGCCATCTCAGCAGCGATCCACCCGCCGATTGAGCAGCCGATCATATCGACAACCGGGAGCGCCAGCCTATCGAGCATCTCCAAGTAGATGTGCGCGATGTCGTCGATACTGTCGAGCCAATCGGGCAATTCGGATTTTCCGAATCCGGGATGCGACGGGCAAATCAGCCGCCGGTGCGTGGCGAGCAGTTCATTGACTGGGTGAGCAACGTCGAACCCGCCGGCTCCGTGAAGGAGCACCAATGGTGATCCTGAACCGGCTTCGGCGATTTCCAGTTCAATGCCGGCTACACGAATTGAACCATTTAGCACCGGGCCAATCTCCCTATAGATCTGTTCTATTTCTTAGAAAACAAATCTATATTACAGAATGCTATGAGTCAATGCGTTGAAAGGGGTAGCTCCTCTTGCAAACTGAAAGGGGCGCGAGGCGCACCAACGTCGGCGCGCAGTAGCGGCACCGATGCGGCGGGCAAGGCAATGGAAATGGAGTGGACTTTTAGAATTCCGCGAAATGAATATCGTTCGAATCCAAAAATGCATAAGGCATTGCAAATTGATCCGTGTTGGATTTCAGAGTTGCCTCTGCCTGAGAGACGATCTTAAGCCATTCTTTTAGACGCGGGTCAGTCTGAAGTGGAGTATCCCGGCTAACCGGAGCTTCCACCTTAATCGAAGCGACAGGATATCCCTTGGCGTCGCGCAGCGGCATGCCCAAGGCCTGAAATTGTTTGTTATTTACAAGGCCTGTCGCAAAACCTACTCGCCTGAAAACCGCGAAACGCTTTTGATGGGCTGATGCGCTCGGTTTGGGTCCGGAGCGCTGTCTACTCTTAAAAGAGAAAAATTCGCGGATCTCGTCAGACGGCAGCCAAGCAAGAATTGCAAGGCCACCCACATCGCTGTCAAGCGCCTTTCCCTGGCCGACACGATGCGATCGAGAGACAACATTGGCGCCGCTTTGCGCGAGAGCAAGCGTAACTGAGTACCAACCGATACGCACCGCTAGAGAAGCAGTGGCGTCAGCGGATGTCGCGATCTGACGAAGATATGGGGCGACGGCGGCGCGGATTCGAAACTGCTGAAACGCTGCATAGACCAGTTGCTCTGCTACCGGTCCGCTTTGAAATCCTCCTCCACTCGATGGGCATCGGCTCAAATAGCCGGCGTCCACGAGCGTTACTGCCGCACGATATGCCTTGTTCACCGGCACGTTCAAGTGACGGCTAATTGCTGTCACCCCTAAGGGCTTGTCGGCAGCAGCGACCAATCGCAGGACCGAAAATACAAATCGAGCTGAGACGGTGACTGAGGATTCGGAAGCCATAGCACCCCCTCTTAGAACTCAGAAATCCGCGGAGTGTCAAAGTGCAAAAGTCGGCTGCGCTGGTTAAGTTGATCTACGATCTGTTTTATACTTGGCACGAAAGCTTTGAGTGTCTCGTCGTCAAATTGATCCTCTGGCCCGCCCACGGAAACGGCACCCTGCACGCGACCGTCGGCGTCAAAGACTGGAAAAGCAACGCCTGTAACGCCACTCAGATTATCGCGGTATCCGAGGGCATAGCCGCGCTGGCGCACAAGACGTATTTCTTGCCACAACGCGTCGGGGTCTACGATTGTGGTGGATGTGACGGCGGCCAAGGGAACTTGGGTTCGCAAATACTCGGCAATCTCGCCGTCTGGCCGGAACGATAAGAGCGCACGCGAACCGGGGCCGGCATGAAGCGGAATTGGACGGCCATGTGTCACACGACTCAACAGGGGGCCCCGGCCTTCAATGCCATCGATGACAACCGAGTTTGATTCTACGGCGATTGACAGCATGACGGTCTCGCCTACTAATTCATGGATACGTTGCATGTAGGGCGCACAAAGTATGCGAATGTCGGGGATCTCCAAGCCTGGAGGGCATAGACCGAAAATTCCGTAACCGATCACATAGCGACCGCCTAGGTCGCGTACGACAAGACCTTCCTGCGCAAGCGTGGTAAGCGCGCGAAAGACCATATTCTTCGTCATGCCGAGGCTGTTACTAAGCTCGCTCACCCCGAGGCTTTTGTCGCCGGCAAAGGCGAAAGCATGCAAGACTCGCAGAATGCGCGCTGACGCCTTATTGACAGATCCTGTGGCGGTAGACGCACGCGGCTTTCGGGGAGCTTTGCGGCCGCGGGTTTCGCGAGCCCGGCCGGGCGCGGTAGATTGAGATTTTGGGACGACCGTTACCCGAGATGGCATACGGTCGTATAATTTAGAATCTAGCCGGTTGTAAATTGGCGATGAGGCATCGGACCCCCCGGCCAACCCGCAAAGGGTTTGCGGAAGCTCCCAGTGGACACCAACCCGAACAGTGCGGTTAAGGGCGCGCCGTCGCGCACGGACTTGACAGCACGCTTTTATCCGAAAATCTAGTTACTCCCCACCTGGACTGGGCGCGAGTGCCGCCCTATATTCACTTAGGTACCTAAGGATTTCGGCTTAAGTTCCGGACCGGCGCTTTTGGAGGACCCAGACCTATGCTGACCGCGCAAGAAAATGAACTGCTCTGTAGGGTGGAAGGCCAGGCCCCGATGGGGCGTTTAATGAGGCGCCACTGGGTACCGGCGCTCCTTTCCGAGCAAGTTTCCGAACCCAATGGCGCCCCTGTGCGCGTGCAATTGTTTGGGGAAAAGCTCGTTGCCTTTCGCGACAGTGAAGGCAAAATGGGCTTACTCGGCGAGTCCTGCCCGCACCGCAAGGCGTCGCTGGCGTTTGCACGAAACGAGCAATGCGGCCTGCGATGCCTATACCACGGCTGGAAGTTTGACACCGAAGGCAACGTTATCGACATGCCTTCTGAACCGAAGCAAAGCCGCTTCAGCGAGAAGGTGAAGCACCTTTCATATCCCGTACGCGAAGCTGGCGGCTTTGTCTGGACCTATATGGGTCCGCCGGCACTCATGCCCGAGTTTGAAGCGCCTCCATGGGCTCCGACCTCGGACACCGAAGTAGCGATCGCGAAAATTGAGCTTCCTTGCAATTGGGCGCAGATTATGGAGGGTCAAATTGATTCCGCCCATTCGTCGTCCCTGCATTCCACCGACATGCGACCCGCGAAGGGAGAGGCAACAGCGAAGGGCGATCACTGGGTCCGGCCATCGACCGATAAGAATCCGCGCATCCAGGTGCAGCTGACGAATTACGGCATGCGATACGCTGCAATACGCCGGCCGATCGCGAACGCCGCAACTCACGATTATGTTCGGATAACGACTTATGTCGCTCCGTTCACTGCGCTCATTCCGCCTAATAGTTCCTACAACGTAACAAGCGTCATCGTGCCGAGAGATGACACCAGCAGCTATTTCCACTTCATCGCGTGGCGTGAAGGCGACCAGGTTGGAATTGATACTGCCGCATGGCGCAAGTTCTGCGTATTGGTCGTCGGCGAGGACGTCGATCAAAACTTTCGATCGATCAAAAGGCATGCAAGCAATAATTATCTGCAAGACCGGGCTTTGATGATGGATGGCAACTTCACGGGAATACTGGGAATTCCCAATCAGGATATCGCGATGTGGGAGTCGATGGGACCGATTGCCGACCGGAGCCAGGAACGGCTCGGCGCGAGCGACATAGCGATTGTTCAATTTCGACGGCTGATGCTCGATGCAGTAAGACATTTTGAAAGCACTGATAAACCCATCGGTCTCGTTGAACCCCACCTCCCGCAGTGCAAACTGCGGTCGTATCAAGGCGTCGTCGAGAAGTCTGTGCCCTGGCGAACCCTAGGCGCGTCCAGCCAGGAAACCTCGATACTCGGACAACTTGAGGAAGACGAGACAGAACGTGAAATGGCCGGCGCCGCCGCTTAAAGTTGCGGCTGAAACGCTGACCCTCGAGGGTTATATTTGCCGGCCCGTAGGCGCTTGGCACCAAAAGCCCGTTAGCGCGATCGAAAGTCAGCCAGAGCACTGGCTGATGAGGGAAAGCGATGAATGGCCACCTAGGGAAGAGAACTGTGACCCTCATCAGGATTGAACCGCTGGAAGATGAACAAACGCAGAAATTCTACTTGGCAATTTATCACCCTGCGGAGGCAGAGCAGCCGATTGTAACGACACGTGCGCGTTACAAGACCGCTGCGGCGGCGGAAAGTGATTTGCTTGCAATCATTGCGTCGCAAGCGAATCAAGTCGACTAAACCAATTGACCAATAAAGGCCCAGCCCGCGCATAACCGATTTGTGCGCCCCTCGCTAGATTGCGCTCGGGGGAGATGGCATGCAAAGGCACCAAGAATACGACGACATTCCCGGCTCCTTCGTTTTTGACGCCGAACGCTCACGCCAGGGTTACGGCATCAACATGTTCTGTATGTCGCTGCTGCAGAAAGAGAAAGCCCTATAAGTGCGCGGCCGCTGCCGCCAAGGTCGATCGCGTTCGCAACTAGTTCGTCGATCAGCGAGTCCATCGCCGCGATCAAGGAAAAGCGCGAGCCGAACGGCAGCCTGACGCAGCTCCTTCCTTGTATGCACGTGTTGGGCAAGCTTGAAAGCATCATCGACCCTCGGCGCAACGCGCACGGCTAGTCCGAGATAAAATTTCAAACCTATATTTGGTGGCGCAGTCCAAGCTCCCTACCGATCTTCGCCGAACCGAGAATTGCTTGGCAGATCTCAAGCGTAGCCATTCCCCATTCACCCGAGTGCAACGGCTTTTGCCCTAGGATCGCCGCGGCATAAAGTTCCTCGACAACTTCGGATCGAGGCACTCTTGGCGGATCCATCTTCTCAAGCCGACGCTCCTTGTCTCCATAGACCAACACACCCTCCGGTGTGGGCCGAAGATCAGCGCCCTCGCAATTTGCGATGAAGAGACCGAAATGATTGTGCGTGTGATCTCCGCGGTCGGCAAACACATCCCCGCCTTCAGAGCCATACGCACGTCGCTGCTTAAGCTCCGTCTCTGCTTCTGAGCTACCAACCACCCCGAGCAAGGCGCGCGCAGCTCCATAGCTGTCAGAATTGCGTTTTTGCCCGAGTTCTCCGATCCAACCGTTGAACTCGTCGGTGTCAAAACGACCGTAGCCGCTATAAATGAGGGATGCGAATGCGCCGTTATCAAATCCTATCTGCACGCTATACGCCCCCTCGGTTGGCCGCATCTGATCCCATTGCCCGGTGAAAGCACGTACCACCGCGGCTCGACTACCAGCAAGCAGTCTCACCACGTCCACCTGATGGGCTGCCTGGCTAAAGACAATGCCGCCGCCCAGGCGGGTGTCTAGCTCCTCGGGGCGACGTGGCCGATACAAAAAGTCGGTAAAATTGAGCGCGCTGATCATGCAAACGCGACCAAATATACCCGATCGAATCATCTCACGAGCGCGAACATAGGGACCATCATAACTATGACTGTGTCCAACCAGAAGGTGAATGTTATGTCGTTGCGCCGTTTCGATCATGACAAGACAGTCCGAAACTGTAAGCGCCATCGGTTTTTCTACAAGGATATGCTTTCCATGTCGCGCGGCTAAGACGACATGCTCCTTGTGAAATTGATGTGGCGATGCCACGTACACCGCTTGTACCGCCGCATCAGCACAAACTGCCTCGGCATCCTCATATGCCGTTGCTTGAAAGTCATGCACGAAGCGAGCACGGGCCTCCGGCCGCGGATCGAATGCCGCCACCAAACGCACATAGGGGTGTCTGGAAAACGTTGGCAGCATCAGGGTGAAGGCCCGACCGAGACCAATAACCCCTAATCGCAGTGGATCACTCATATGAGGCTCAGATATCAAGTGTAAGTTCCGCCGATTTCGAGCGCGAGACGCAGATCATGATGTTGTGCCGCTTCTCACGCTCCGAAAGCACGAGATCGCGGTGGTCGGGCTCACCAGCAATATAGCGGGTACGGCAGGTGCCACACGTACCACTCTCGCACGAACTCGGGAGAACATAACCGTTTTGCCGCAGGACATCGAGGATCGAAACCTTGACTGGGACCTCATAGCGGTTTCCACTTCGGGCAAGAACGACGGCGAATGGTCTGTCATCCGGAAAATCGGCAACGGCGCCGACAAAATCCTCGAAATGCACAGACGAGTCTGACCAATGACCGGTCATATCTCGCACCGCATCCATCAGTGGTCTCGGACCGCAGCAATAAAGATGCCTTCCGTGTTGCTCCTCAAGAACGGGCCAGAGATCGTAGGCTTTGTCGGGGTCACCACCATCATGGTGCAAAACCACCCTGTCAGCGAACCCCGAAGCCAGAAACTCGTCCCTAAATGCCATAAGTGTGGGATTGCGCGTAAAATAGTACAGTTTGAAGTTTGACTTCTCGAGGCCAATGATGTGCCAGATCATGGACCGAATGGGCGTAATTCCTATTCCGCCGGCGATGAAGAGGTACGACGCCGGCTCCGTCGTCGACATCTCGAACTCATTCTGCGGCGATTCAACTTCGATGGTTGAGCCGACGTTGACAGAGGTCGTTAAGCTGAGAGATCCACCGCGCCCAGATTGCTCTTGTTTCACCGCTATAACGTAACGATTTCGTTCGTCGCTCCTATTGCAAAGTGAGTAGCGGCGTTTCTGGCCGCTTGGCGTTTTGACAGTGATATGAGCTCCGGGATTGAAAGACGGCAGCTCCTCTCCTAAAGGATTGCGAAGCTCAAACATAAATATATCGTCCGCCACTTGTGACTTCTGCGTCACCGTCAGCGTGAGTGATCGCGGGGCTGGAATTTCCGTCATTGAACGATCCCTATGTCGTCCAATACTTAGATACCTAAGTTAATTAAATCAATGCCGGCCGTCGTATTTTGGAAGTCACAATTCAGTCGGATCGACTCCCGATCGTTCCCACGAACGGTGATTGAGCGGGGAAATCTTGCGTGGCTTGGAACGGTGGAATGTTTTCGAGAAGGGGCGTCCAGGCTTGGGCCCATGAAGTCAGGATCCGATGCGCATGATCAATTCTCGCTGGCCACGCCCAGTGTATCCAGATTCCTTTGAACGGCATGCAGAAGATGTAAAAGCGTTTCCACGTCACTCTTTGCGAAGCCTTTGACGGCGATTCCCACGACTTCCTTCGCGGCCGGCAGCAGTACAAATTCAAGCGCTCGTCCTCGCTCCGTCAGAAAGATATTGATTTTTCGCCGATCTTCGGAATTGCGACTTCGTCGAACGAAACCCTTCCGTTGCATCGCCATAATGGCGGCGAGCGTCGTCGGCTCCATCGTTCCGATCCGATCCGAGAGTTCGCGCTGTGTTAGACCATCTTCATCCCAAAGGGCACGAAGATAGTACCACATTCCAAGCGTCACACCGTGCCGCTCAATCCGGAGCTGCAATTCACGTTGCAGGCGTCGGTGCGTCATGCGGATTTGATAGCCGACGCTCAGATCCGTTGGAAGTCGTGACCCGCCACTTGTCGAGCGAGGAGAAGGAGAAATCCGACGTTGCTTCATAGTGCCTGCGCTGCTGAACGTGAAACTAAAACAAAGGTTAAAACTGCCTTCGCAGCGGGGATAAATAATCGAAATAATGAGCCCTTTCCGAAACGAGTACAAGGGTTTCCATCCTCGACGCTAGTACAAACTATCTTACCCACAGTTTTGCCGCCGCACTCTCACGGTCGCCGTCCTGTGGATAGTAGGCCCTATTACCAACGATGGTAGCCTTGGTCTGGAGGCCAGTGTGAGGCCGAGACCTACGAGGAGCCGATTCAACCTGTTGCCACTAGAATTATGCTCGCGGTAGCCAACGCCGTCGCCAAAGCAATTAGCTGTGACGGCCACCTCTCTGTCTTAAATATGATTACGGCCAAATACGACGATAAAAAAATCTCGGCCGAATTTATGATCGCAAGCCTCCCCACCCCTATGTAATTCAACGCCATAAATTGCGAAATTTGGCCAGCTGAAATGCTGACTGCGGCAAAAAGCTGCCAAGGGTCCGGCGTTGTTAGAAGCGCTCTTAGATCGGATCTAAACTTCGAACTCAATAAGCAGCCCAGCAGATAGTAAATTAACGCCGCGACCGACCCTACCAGTGCACCGAGATAGGCATCCGGCACCGTCTCTAAGCCCCGTTTGCGAACTATGTAACTGAACGCGTACGCAATCGCGCAGAGCAAGCCGAACATATAGCCGCGTTGAATGTCTGCATCCGCAAATACTTCGGTGTTTTCGAGTTTTCGATTGTTGTCCAAATATATCAACGCAAAGCTTGCGCCCATGAGCGCCATGCCCAATAGGCCGAAACCAGAGATGCTCTCACTGAGTAACGCCCAGCCTAACAAGGCGGAGAAAAATGGCGTCAGACGTCGAACTGTGGTGGCCCTTACAACTCCGGCATACCGAACCGCCTTGAACAGCGTCAGTCGCCCCCAAACTGTCGCGAGAATGCCCGACGCCGCAAACCACCCGACCGCGCTGAAGAAGACCTGACTCTCGGGAAACGGTTGTTTCGGCTGCAGCAAAAGAATTAGTGTCGACAGTGCGGCCGTCGCGACAATCGAAAGAAGCACGCCGTTATCGGCACTCCTTTCCCGTGCTGCTTTTGCGATCGCTATATTTGCCAACGCGAATAGAAACGCTGAAGCAAGTGCCAAGCTATCCCCGATCAACGCTGCTTGCCTTCCCTTCCGCTCTCAGAGTGCAAATGGACTTTAGAAAGGCAAGCTGGCACCGTTCATTTTATGGAGAAATAGCAAGTAGGAAGGAAGCACCTACGCTTGCGAATGTCAGCTATCGCTAAATCACTACGAGCTCCATCGATGGAGCGTCGCAACGCCGAAAAATGCTGCGATCTTTTGGGCATCGCGATTCACAAAGGAAGCCACCTTTAGCTTCACCCTTGTGCCATCAATACAATCGATCCACATTTCGGTCAGACAGGGCTCTAAATTCTCATACTGAAACGGCAGATAGTGCAATTCTGCACGAGCGACGTCGGCTCGCCTGACGATCGCCTGTGGTCTGCAAAAACCGTTGTAGGTTAGCACGTCGCCGTCAATGGTCACGTTACAACGATGAAGAAAAATAATAGCCAGCAGCCATGTCACGACGTAAGGAGCTGCGGCGACTAACGTCAAGGGTTGGCTCGACGCGCCCCAGATTGCGACCGCAGCAATTAACACGCCACCGATCAGCAGCACGTAAAATTGCTGACGGGACGGTCGTACGATGACCGCGTCATCCACTTTCTCCCGGACGGGTGATAGCTGCCTCATGCGATTAGCTTTGAAGGGCCGGCACTACCGTGAATGCCCAAAAGGCGCGCAAACCAGTAGTCCCGGCGCAAAGCTCGCTGATCGAGCGCGCCGGACCCGTTAGAATGTACCGCGCATTCGTTGTGCTGTGAAGGTTTCCTTAGTTCACTAAGGGTCCAGGCGGCTCGATCCCGTAATCACTCCGTTTAATTCGGGGTTAGGTGCCGTCGGTGTCAGCGGCGGCTGCCAGGGGTGGATGGCGTTGCAGGCCAGCGCGTCGGGCTTTTGCCCGGTGCTTGAATCACGATGGCATCTCGCTGCCGTATGGGCTGTGACTTTCGCTCGCAGGGGGCGCAAGAGCCGCATGACCCACTAGACCGGGCACAACGGTTGATTTATCTATAACCTTAGATGGCTAAGGAATTTGCGCCCCGCTAGCGGAACGCAAACATTCGGCGTGCTGCGGCCGGCCCGCAGCGCATCACGACAAACATTTCCTCTGGAGGAACACGCATGCGAGCTTGGATGCTGTTGGCGTTTTGCGCTCTTGTTGGCAACAACACTCCCGCTCGTGCGGCTGATACCTTCGACATCAACGTTATTCTTCCCCTGACCGGCGGCGGCGCGTTTTTGGGTAAAGCCGAGCAGCAGGCGCTGCAGCGGTACGAGAAGGCCGCCAACGCAAATGGTGGAATTCATGGCAAGCCGCTCAATTTCGTTTTCAACGACGATCAAACGAGTCCCCAGATTGCGGTACAACTTGCTAATCGCGTGAAGGCGAGTAAGCCGGCCGTCATACTCGGCTCGGCGTTAGTTGCACTATGCAACGCAATGACGCCGTTGATGAAAGATGGACCAGTACTCTACTGTCTATCGCCCGGGATCTATCCCGCAAATGGATCTTACGCGTTCAGCTCTAGCGTCGCCGCGACAGACTTGTACGCAGCCCTACTTCGGTACTTTAGCGGCACGAAGCAGAAACGTATCGCCCTCATCACGTCAACCGATGCTACCGGCCAAGATGCGAATAAGGGCATCAAAGCGCTTGTCGGGAGCGACCAGCACAAAGACATCGAATTGGTCGCCGAAGCCCAATTCAATCCAACCGACGTAAGTGTATCGGCTCAAATCGAGAGGCTAAAGGGCGTGAACCCGAATGTATTGGTGGCGTGGACTTCGGGCGCCCCGGTCGGCACCGTCTTTAAGGCGATCCGTGACGCAGGGTGGGACGTTACTGTAGCAACGACTGACGCCAACATGACGTATGCACAAATGATGCAGTATGAAACCTTTCTGCCGCGGCAGCTATTCATCCCATCCCCGGACTGGCTGAAAGACTCAAAGACGGCGCAGTCGGCTAAGGCCTTGGCCGCGAAAGCCACCTTCTTCGAAGCGTTTGATGGTTCGGGCATCAAGCCTGACGGACCGTCCACGTTTGCGTGGGATCCAGCCCTGTTAGTAGTCGAGGCACTAAAGACATTGCCATCTGGCGCTTCGGCGGATGATTTAAGACGGTACCTTGGGGACCTAAAGGATTTCGCCGGCATCAATGGCGACTACAATTTTCCAGCGGCACCCAATCGTGGAGTCGAATGAAAGAAATGTCGTTGTCACCCGTTGGGACCCCCATGGAAAAACGTGGATCGTTGTTAGCGATCCGTTGGGCGTGCCTCGCAACAAGTGATTATCACAAGAGTGAACGATGTGGGAATTCGTGCAAATCTGCCTCGGGGGGCTCGTTGTCGGTAGCATTTACGCTCTGATCGCCCTTGGATTTTCTCTCGTCTATCGCGTGACCGGGGCCATCAATCTTTCGCAGGGCGGATTTGCCATTATTGCCGCGATGATCGGTTACACCCTTTCTGTCGACCTAGGTTGGTCATTATTAGCCGCGATCCCTTGCGCGATTGTCACCACTGTGGGTGCAGGCTTGCTCATCGGCCAGATGACTTTTGTGCCAGGATTAGAAAGGCTGTCGAATGCCAACGTGTTGATGCTAACCGCTGGCCTACTGACCATGATTGAAGGGTTCGTCCTGGTGGTTTGGGGCAGCCAACCATACGCTCTTCCCCCTTTTCTGGGCGACGCCCCTGCTCAACTCGGTCCAATAAGAGTGCCGACGCAAGCGTTTTGGGTATTCGGCTCCGCGTTGGTTTGCATCCTCGGACTCTGGTTTCTTGTCACCAAAACGGCTTTTGGCCGTGGCTTGAGAGCCTGTGCAGAAAATTCCGATGCGGCAAAGCTTATGGGCATAAATGTCCCTCGGATGACTTTGCTTAGCTTCGGACTAGCCACGCTGATTGCAGCAATTGCGGGGGTGACAATCGCACCAACGACCACGCTGCAATTTGATACAGGGAGCCTGTTCACCATTTCAGGCTTTATCGCAGCGGTGATTGGCGGGATCACGTCATTTCCTGGAGCTGTTCTCGGCGGCCTTTTCCTCGGGGTCTGCACACAACTGGCTACGGCTTACCTCTCTTCTCTTTTCGCAACAGCAATTGCACTTTTGATTCTGCTCGCCGTCCTCATTTTGAGGCCGACCGGACTTCTGCATGCATTGCCCCGCCGACGTCAGGACACGCGTGACGAAGTCAAATCGGCCGGGCACATCGTCCGGCTTTCCAACGAAGTTGCATGGTGCGCTGGCATCGCCGGGCTATTGATCGTACTCGCGCTTCCCTTGGTTGTCACGGATGACGGCATTCTGAGCAGCATCGTCATCACAGGCATACTCTTCATCGCTCTAATGGGACTCGACGTCCTGATGGGCTATGCCGGGCAGGTCAGCCTTGGCCAAGCTGGATTTATGGCAATCGGCGGCTACACATCCGGGTACCTCGCCATAAACTATGGCCTACCTCCGGTCGTTGGCATCGTGGCCGGAGTGGTCGCGTCCGCGACATGCGCGCTCATTCTTTCTCTAGTTACCTTGCGCCTTCGCGGCCTCTATCTCGCGCTAGCTACTCTTGCTTTCGGACTGTTGATAGATTCGTGCGCCATCGGCTTCGTTGACATAACCGGAGGTCCTTCAGGCCTTGTCGGCCTCCCATCATTCACTATCGCCGGTTATGAGGTTCAAAGTCCCCGATCAATGTATTACGTGATTGTTGGTCTTGATCTCGTGATACTCGTGTTGCTGCTTGGAGCGGTCCGATCAGGTTTTGGCCGCGCCTTGAAGGCCATCCGTTCAGACCAGCTTGCGGCAACGGGGTTAGGCGTCAATGCGATTCGATATAAGCTTGCGGCCTTCCTCATTAGTGCAAGCCTCGCCTCGGTCTCCGGAAGCATGTACGCATTCTTCTTCAATTTCCTTTCTCCGGAAATGGTTGGAACGCAGCGCTCGCTTGAACTCGTCGCGATGTTGATTATCGGCGGTGAGAGTACGCTGTTCGGCGGCCTGTTCGGCGGCATGCTACTGACGATGCTGCCAACTCTTTTTCAGCCTCTCGCGATATACAAGACATTCGCAACAGGCGCGCTGCTGGTAACGACCTTTCTTTGTCTTCCGCAGGGGATCTATGGCGCAATCGTGCAGCTCGCCGAGCGCATTCGCGTCGCACTCGTTCGCAGCGTTCGGCCCGGAGACACCACGTCGGCAGATCTGACGTGACGTGTATGCAACCGCTTGGAGGAAGGATACTTGCCCGTTCTCGACATCAAAAGCCTAAGCAAGAGATTGGTGGTCTAAGTGCAATCAAGGACGTTTCGTTTGAAGTCGCGTCCGGTACGGTGTCGGCGCTAATCGGCCCAAATGGAGCCGGGAAGACGACTGTCTTCAATCTAATCACCAACGTGTTTTCCAGCGACCGGGGCGAGGTTTTATTTCTTGGCAAGAGCCTGCTGGGCCTAAGCCCAGTGGAAATATCCAAGATGGGGCTAATCAGGACATTTCAATCAGCTCGAGTGTTTCCAGGTATGACAGCCCTGGAGAATGTCATGATCGGATGTCACCGCCTGGCGTCAACGCACGCGGTTAGGCAGATGCTTTGGCTTCCTTCGGCCCAAAATGAGGAAAGACGAATTCGAGAGCGGGCGGCGAAGATGCTCGAACTGGTCGGCCTCTCGCATTTCGCTGACGCGCACGCGATTGAATTACCGATGGGCGCACAAAAGCTGCTCGAAGTCGTTCGTGCATTGATGGCTCAGCCAAGGTTGTTATGTCTCGACGAACCAGCGGCGGGCCTCAATGATACCGAAACACGGGAGCTCGCGAAGCTTCTTCGGGCTATCCGGGCATTAGGAGTTTCGGTGCTACTCGTCGAGCACAACATGACGCTCGTAATGAATGTCGCGGACGATATCGTTGTGCTTGATGCCGGCGCCGTCATCGCTAAAGGTCATCCATCTGTCATCCAAAATAATCCGGCTGTCATTGAAGCCTATTTGGGACGGGAGGCAAATGTCACTCCTTGAATTGAAATCTGTCTCGTCGGCTTATGGACGAAATCGTGTTCTTCACGATGTGGACCTTGTACTCAACGAAGGGGAGATCGTGACGCTCATTGGCGCTAATGGGGCCGGAAAATCTACGTTGGTGAAGACAATTTCCGGGCTTATGCGCGCAATTGCGGGAAGTATCTTGCTCAATGGCGAGGCAATCGCCAACCTACCGCCGTCCCAACGTCTACGCCGGGGCGTCGCTCACGTGCCGGAGGGCAGGCAAATATTCGCGGGAATGACAGTGGAGGAAAATTTGGCCCTTGGTGCCTATGTAACGGGCGCAGTGGAAAGTGGACATATGGCCTTTATATGGAACCGCTTTCCGGTATTGCGCGAGAGGCTTTCTGACGTTGCCGGCAATTTATCTGGAGGGCAACAACAGATGTTGGCAATCGCGCGCGGCCTTATGTCGAGACCTAGGGTCCTTCTTCTAGACGAACCCTCATTGGGAATTGCACCGTTGCTTGTTGCTGAGCTATTTAAACTAATCGCTTCTCTGCGAAGCCAAGGCATTGCGATTTTGCTTGCCGAACAAAACGCGCGACAGGCACTTGCAATTGCGGATCGCGGGTACGTCTTCACGAACGGACGCGTCGTGCTCTCCGGCTCCTCCAGAGAATTGCTCGCTTCCGCAGATGTGGCGGAGCATTATCTTGGAGTTGGTGGCGGCTTGACGGAATCCGAAAGCGTGGATTTGGTTCAGGGTCTCGGCGAGATTATGGCGAACGACAGCCACGATCCAAGGATCACGAGCCAACATAGCGGTTGAGCGGTGATGACGTCTCGGAATTCCGGCACTATTGCTCAAGCGCGAGCTAAACGCGCCTGAAATCCGAAATCTTCCAAAAGATGCTTCTTCCATGAAGGGGAATCAGTATCACCACATTTAGCCCGCAGGACCTAGCCGAACGGGCCCCCGCCAAGGTCTGAAATTGATATATCAACGGAACTCGCGCGCGTCCGGATTGTTTAATGCAAATTGAATTCCGAAGACTGGAGCTAGAAGCAAATACAACGCGGCGTGGTGCCCAAATCGTCGCCGCTCTTGAGCGGCATTTCCTTTTCGCTCGGAGCCGGCGAGCGCCTGGCGATCGTCGGTGAATCCGGTGCCGGCAAGTCGGTTCTGGTCAAAGCCGTACTCGGCTTGCTACCCACGCAACTTCAGATCAGCAGCGGCCAGGTGCGTTATGGCGAAGTCGATCTCCTCAAACTCGACAAATCGAAGCTTCGTTCGCTGCGCTCCAAACATATCGCCGCAACGCTCGCCACTGCAAAATCGCAATTGCATCCGCTAACGACCGTAGGGGGCACTTTTGCGGCGGCGCTCCGGGCCCATCAAAGGATCAGCACGCCCGAGGCTCGACAGCGGTCGATCGAACTGCTGCGTATGGTAGGCATGAACGATCCCGAACAGCGCCTCGATGCTTATCCGCATGAACTCAGCGGTGGGATGGCGCAGCGGGTCTGCATCGCGTTAGCGCTTATGTACCGACCGCGACTGTTGATCGCCGACGAGCCCACCGCCGGGCTCGATGTAACGGTTCAGCGCCAAGTGCTCGATTTGATGGCAAAGTTAGCGAGCGAAACTGGAACGGCACAATTGATTGTAACCTCCGATCTTGGCATTGCCGCTCATTACTGCGACAAAGTTGCCGTAATGCGGGCTGGCAGGGTGATTGAAATCAATGAGACTTGCGCGTTCTTCGATGCGCCCGTTCATCCCTATTCCAAACAACTGCTCGGCAGTGTCCGCCTTTGACGCGCAGCGACTTGCCATTTCGGTCTGAAGGCAATTCGGACTCTCCGCTGTGGCTTCCAACGGCTCAAAGGAAAAGCGGTGTCAAGCGCGTCGTCCGCGATATCAGCGAGATGGAGGTTGTGCACCAGTGAACTATCACACTTTATAAATTAGTCGCAGCTGCCGAGAACGCGGGCCGAGCAAGACATCAATCCGAAGACGCGCTTCCAAGCGCCGAAGAAGCACTCGCTCGTGGTCGGCCGTTGCTAGAAGTCTTGGCCTCCCGACTGCAGTCAGCTTGCATTCGAACCGTGTCTCTGCGAACCGAAATCTCGGTTTCCGGGAAACCGAATTTTGTGAGCGGAGACAAAGGGGACAAAACATGCCCGAAAAATATAGTGAGACACGAACTGAGACTAAGCTCACGCCAATAAGTCGGCCAATTAGGCGGTAATTACCAGATGGCCGGCAAAACGCCTTGGGGGTCGGAATGCGTGGTGGCGGACGCAGTCGCGGTCGAACCCGTCTCTTCCCACAAAATCCCTGGTAACAGGGAAATATCAGCGAATTTTGGTGAGAGGGCTACTCCTGGCGGACTTCAACTCACGATTTAACCAATAAACTCAATCACCTAGTGGCCGAAATTCCCTAACAGGGAAACAGGGAATTTTTTCTCTCCAACAGGGTAGCGAACTCTGCGGAACAGGGAAGAAAGACCTTCAAAACCAGAGAAATGATTATTACACGTCGCCAGTCGGATGTGGCCGGTTGGCCACCTCGCCCGAGGAGCGCTCTTACCCAAATGGATGATCGACGAAAAGACTCTGATGGCAGCGATCCGCAAGCCAACCCGTCACAACCGTCCCAAAGTCGCGATGAGAGACTTAAAGCTGCATTTGAGCTTCTTGCGCTTGCTTTGGGGCCGGGCACATTCGACCCGACACGACCGGACCACGGACGTGCGAGTGTCAGAAATGCCCTGATCGGGGTCATCGCCGTGATCGCTGAACTCTTCCCTGACAAACCGTCGTTGCCGGCGACGCTGAATCACCTCTTGTATGCTCTCTGGGAT
Organism: uncultured Alphaproteobacteria bacterium; assembly: GCA_963818155.1. Taxonomy (GTDB): domain Bacteria; phylum Pseudomonadota; class Alphaproteobacteria; order Rhizobiales; family Xanthobacteraceae; genus BOG-931. Next base: position 99,825 of record CAWFRC010000006.1, on the reverse strand, counting down.
TTGGACCGCGGAAAAGTCGCGCCGCTTCTGCAACCTGCTAAGATCGAACACGGTCCAGGCCTGTCGCTGGCTGATGAACTCTTTCGGGCTCTACCCGCGGCCGCGATGACACGCCTGATGGAAGGTCGAGCCATGAGCCGTGAGGCGGCGGCACACTCCATCGCTAGACAGCTTACCGGGATGGGATATCGCGACACGGACGGGGCCGAAATTACCGCCTCGCAGCTGATGAAGTGGCGGGAAAAGATGATGACTGAGCTGCCCGCGGAGAACCGCGCCGCTGCGCAATATCAAATGGCCCTGAAAGCAGTCGAGCCCATGGAACGGGCTAAAGCGGTCGAGTTCCTCATGAAAGCCATGCCGGCGCTCTACCCTCCGAACTTTCCCAACAACCCCCCCTCTTAATGGGAAAATCGGCGGTGCATTTAGGGGTCTCCAACGTAAGGAGAACCCTATGTCTGACCTTTCAGGACCGACCTCAAAGACCGACACACCGAATACCAACGGCGTGCAGCCCTCCGGCGGCTGCACCTCCCCGAACACCAACGCCCACGACCCAGGAGGACTTCACCGGGTCGAACCCATCGCGCCGAATCAACTCACTTCCTATGGCGGCAACGCCCGGACCCATTCCAAGAGGCAGATCGAACAGATCGCTGCGAGCATCCGCAAGTTTGGCTTCAACAATCCCGTCCTGATCAACGACGACGGACAGATCGTCGCCGGACATGGGCGGGTAGAAGCGGCCAAACTGCTTGGACTTGCTGCCGTGCCAACATTGCGGCTGTCGCACCTCTCTCCGGCCGAACAGCGCGCATACGTCCTCGCAGACAACAAGCTCGCCGAGAATGCCGGTTGGGACCGCGAACTCCTCGCCGTCGAACTGCAAGGGTTGATTGATCTCGATTTTGAGGTGGAACTCACCGGCTTCGAGATTCCTGAGATCGACATTATTCTTGAAGATGCCGACGCGGCGAAGGCCGAGGGGAATGGTCCCGAAGACCGCACTCCCGAGCCCTCACCTGATTCGTCCGTTACCCAAGCCGGTGACCTGTGGCTCCTCGGTAAGCACCGCGTGCTGTGCGGTAGCGCTCTCAAGGACAGCGACTATGGACGCCTTTTGGATCGCGAAAAAGCCGAGTTCGTTTTTACTGATCCGCCCTACAACGTACGGATTGCCGGCAACGTGTGCGGCAAAGGGTCGGTACATCACCGCGAATTCGCCATGGCGAGCGGAGAGATGTCCAAGCAGAGCTTCATCGATTTTTTAAGCACCACCTTCCGTCATCTGGCGGCGTACAGCGCAGATGGATCGATCCACGACATTTGTATGGATTGGCGTCACATCGAAGAGATGATGGCCGCCGGCAATGGCGCGTACTCGAAGCTCAAAAATATCTGTGTCTGGGCCAAGAAAAACGCTGGAATGGGATCGTTCTACCGCAGTCGTCACGAGCTCATCTTCATCTGGAAATCCGGGACCGCACCGCACATCAACAACTTCGAACTCGGCCAGTATGGTCGCAGCCGTACGAACGTGTGGGAGTATGCTGGTATCACAAGCCCAGGGGCGGCACGTCTGGAACAGCTTTCCATGCACCCGACCGTGAAACCAGTCGCGCTCGTGGCTGATGCGATTAAAGACTGCTCCAAGCGCGGCGGTATCGTGCTGGATCCATTTCTGGGCTCCGGCACAACCGTAATCGCGGCGGAACGCACAGGTCGTGTCGGCCGCGGTATCGAAATTGACCCGATCTACGTCGATGTGGCGATCAAGCGTTGGCAGCAATACACCGGCAAAGCCGCCACTTTGGTCGAGACCGGGCAAACATTTGAAGAGATCGCGGAAGCTCGGGAGCGCTCCAATGTTATGCCTTTGGCGGAAGGCCAAGGGCAGCTGTCGTTCCTGCGGGAGGCTGCGTGATGTCGAATTCCGATCCTCAAAATCAGGATGACAAAGTCGGCCCGAACGAATCAATGGCCGGAGCCGCGAAGGCCACCAAGCACGACTATGAGGTCGGCTACTGCCGGCCGCCAAAGCAACACCAGTTCCAGCGCGGCCAGTCGGGAAATCCTCGTGGCCGCCGGCGCCAGCCAGTGAGCAAGAAAGCTACCTGGGAAAAGCTCATGAATGAACTCGTGAGTCTCCACGAGAAAGGTAAGACTTGCCGGGTCACGAAATACGAGTGCCTGTGCCTGTCTCACCTGAACAAGGCCATCAAGGGCGACACCCCCAGCACCAAGTTCGTCATCGAGGAGGCGGAACGCGCCGGGTTCGGCGATCTTGGCGCCGAGCGTGCCTTGATTCCGGACAACGACCTTACAGCGCCAAGTGGCCTGCTCTTTGAGAGCGTCAATCCCGACCTGCTTCTCGACGACGAGAAAGTCGAGCTGGCGCGGTTGGCCACAATCATGGATCTGGGTGGCGGCTTCACGGCACTCAGCACGCGCGACTTTGAGCGGGCCAAGGCAATCACAAACAAGGGAATGGGCAAAGACATCACCCTGTGAGGGTGATGTCTGCGGGGCAAACACCATGAAAAGCAGGATTGTGAGGGCGACCTCGGCCGAGACGAATTGGACTCCCGTGCTTTCTGCGCGGGACCAATGCGAGGCATTGCTCTACCGGGAGTTGCTTGGACATTTCATTGCGGCCGCCTGGCGTCAGGCCGGCGAGCCGCAGGTATTCCAGAGCAACTGGCACATCGATCTGTTGTCAGACTACTTGATGGCGGTCGCTCGTCGCCAGATCAAAGGACCAGGGCCGTTGATCTTTACCGAACCACCGCGGCATATGAAGTCGCGTGCCGTCAACGTCTTCTTCCCCGCCTGGGTGTGGGCGCAAGACCCAGATCCCAACCGGGAGAACCATGGCCTAAAGGTGCGTCCCCGGACCCTATCGGGGCCGGGTGTGAAGTTCGCACACCTCAGTTATGTCCAGAAACTCTCCAACGAGCATAGTGATGCTTGTCGCAGGTTGGTGTCGAGTGACTGGTATCAGGCGCGCTGGGGCGAGCAGTGTCGGCTTGATCGCGACCAGATCGAACTGTTCAGCAATTTGGCCGGCGGGGAACGCCGCGCCATGTCGTTCTCAAGCCTTACCGGCTTTGGGGCTGACATTATCGTGGTCGATGATGCCCACGACATGAAGAACGTCGATAGTGACGTGGCGCGGGAATTGGTCCTGCGCACGTGGGACGAAGTGCTGCAGACCCGGCTGAATGATCCGAAGACTGGGATGTTCGTCGTCATGATGCAACGCAGTCATGAGCGTGACTTGATCGGCCACATCTTGGCCAAGGAGTTCAACGGCATGCATGTCTGCCTGCCCGCCGAGCATGAGCGCAATCATCCGTATGTGTTCTTGAGCGCCAAGCCAGGTTGGGAGGTGCCGCGGAAGACCGATTCGAGTAACGGCACCGATGGCGGTCCAAAGATCGGCGAACCCTGGCATGACTTCCGGCAGGAGGGCGAGCCCTTGTGGCAGAGTTGTTTTCCGAAGCCGGTCCTCGATAACTGGGTCCGGTCGATGACCGGCCACTCCGTGGCGGGACAATTGCAGCAACGGCCGACAGCGCGCGAGGGAGGCCTGTTCAAACGGGATTGGTTCAGCAGCCCGGCGAATTGGGTGAATGAGGACATGTTGCAGATCTGCCGCGCTTGGGATTTGGCCTCAACCCAAGAAGGCACGTCAGGTGACCCCGACTACACCGTTGGCGTGAAAATGGGGATCGACTTCAACACCGACGCCATCTACGTGATCGATGTTGTCCGCGCCAGGTGGTCACCAGGCGAGATCGAACAAAAGATCAAAGCGGTAGCCGCATTGGATGGCGAAAAATGCATGATCCGCATCCCGCAGGACCCTGGAGGTGCCGGCCGCTTCCAAGCGCATTATCTGGCCAGCAAGTTGCGCGGTTACCATGTCACCACCGAGCGCGAGGAGGGCAGCAAGCCTTATCGTGCCAATCCCTTCGCCGCGCAATGTGAGCACGGCTGCGTTAAGCTCGTGGCAGGAGCCTGGAACAGCGCTTTCATCGAGGAACTGTGCGCCTTTCCCCATGGCACGCACGACGATCAGGTTGACGCCGCAGCAGCCGCTTTCCGCGCCCTCATCCGCCGGCCCAAATGGATCGTCGCATAGCGCGCTGAGCGGTGCGGCCACCAACCTGGCGACGACTCCGCTTTGAGCGCAAAGTGCCCTGCAGAAAGGACTGGCAATCGGCCGCAATTCGAGCGGTACTGACGGTCAATCCCGGGCGCGCGGTGCGCTCTGAGATCCTGCCCCGCCGGCTCTAGCGCCGAGGTGGGGCTTCGGTGGTGCGGCGGCAGAGCCGCCGCATACCGAATGGAGGATCTCAATGTCGAAATCTGCCAAGAAACGAACTGTAACACCGACCGCAGTCATTGCCGCTGCGAAAACAGCACAGCGGAGCCAAAACGAGCGCAAGCCTGAACAGGGGAAGTCGGGCTCCAAACAATTGCATGTCGTTGCAATGCTGCGATCGCCGGCGGGTGCCACGATCGACGCGATGGCCAAGGCGACGGGTTGGCAGCAGCACTCGGTACGGGGTTTCCTGGCTGGTGTCGTGCGTAAGCGCCTTAACCTGAACCTCAGCTCGGAAAAGGTGAACGGCAATAGGATCTACAAGATCAAGAGCAGCAATGGCGGCAAGCCCGGTGCTCGCGCGGCACAGCGGCAGCCAGCCTGATTCCTATGCCAAAGGTAACCATCGGTCCTGCGCTGCCGGACCGGGAAACGCTTAGCATCGAGATCGCGCGATTGCGCGATCTCGACATCAAGGAGCTTCGCAGCCGTTGGCATACCGTGTTGGGGAGGCCCCCGCCCTCTCACCTTCCGCGGCACCTGCTGTTTCGGGTGGTGGCGTACCGACTGCAGGCCGACCGCTATGGCGACCTTGATGACGAGAATAAGCGTCTGCTCGATCATTCCCAAACGCCGGAGGAAGCTGTGCGGCGCGCCTTGGCTTCAACCCGTCGGCGTACCGAGGTTCGGCCCAGCACGGTTTTCAGTCGTGAATGGAGTGGTCAGATCCACCAGGTCACCGTACTTGCCGACGGCTTCGCGTGGAACGGCAAGATCTACCCCAGCCTCTCGAAGGTCGCGTTCGCCATCACCGGCAGTCGCTGGAATGGACCGCGATTCTTTGGACTGCGAGACAAGCCATCAAAGGTTCCCGTGTCATGAAGACCGTGCCAAAGCCAGTCCGCTGCGCAATTTACACCCGCAAGTCAACCGATCAGGGGCTCGAGCAGGACTTCAACTCGCTTGATGCCCAGTATGAAGCTTCGCAAGCTTATATTCGGAGCCAAGCCCACGCGGGCTGGACGCTGCTACGCGCAAAATACGATGATGGCGGCTTCTCCGGTGGCGATACCGAGCGCCCTGCCCTGCAACGCCTCCTTGCGGATGTTCAAGCAGGCAAGATCGACGTCATCGTCGTCTACAAGGTCGATCGATTGACCCGTTCGTTAGCGGACTTTGCCAAGCTCGTCGAGCTATTCGACAAACACAATGTGTCGTTCGTCTCGGTCACTCAACAGTTCAATACCACGACATCGATGGGCCGGCTGACTTTGAACGTATTGCTGTCGTTTGCCCAGTTCGAGCGTGAGGTCACCTCCGAGCGCATCAGGGATAAGATTTCGGCGTCGAAACGTAAGGGGCTGTGGGTCGGTGGCATGGCCCCGCTCGGTTATGACACAAAGGATCGGAGGATTACCGTCAACGAGGCCGAGGCCGACCGAGTCCGAACAATCTTCCGCGGTTACGCCAGGCTTGGCAGTCTCAACCTGCTCATGGCCGATCTGCGCAAGCGAGGGATCGTCACAAAGGTGCGATCCCTTAGGTCGGGAGAAAAGGTCGGCGGCATTCCCTTCACGCGCGGTCCGCTCGCCCACTTGCTGCGCAATCGCTTCTACATTGGCGAGGTTACCTTCAAGGGCGAGGTTCTGAAGGGGGAACAAACGCCCATTATCGACAACGAGTTGTTCGAGGCCGTTCAAACCAAGCTGACGGAGCAGGTAAACAATCACAAGGTCAAAAGAAAGGCTTCCGAGGCACTCCTCACCGGCCGCATCTTCGATGATCGCGGCAATCGCATGACCCCGAGCCACGCCCGCAAAGGCGGGATCAAGTACCGGTATTATCTATCGTCCGCCCTGCTCCATGGTGCGGCTAACCGGGCCGGATCCGTGAGCCGCGTCCCGGCAGTCGAGATCGAGGCGCTGGTGATCAGGACGCTTCGGGAGCATTTAACCTCCCTGCAACCGATCGCCGATCGAGGCCTCATCAATGACTTCGTCGCGCGCGTTGAGATCCAGCAGGAACGATTAATCATCCAACTCGCCGACGCATCGGGCAAGGATTCTCACGAGGGGACTGGCAACATCCTTCAGGTGCCGTGGCAAAAGGCGAACTCAACGCGCCGCCACCAGGTGCTTTTGCCCGAAGCAGCCGAGTTACGAAAGCTCCGTCCTATACGCTCAGAGAATCGCGCGACACTAATCGCGTCGATCGCCCGCGGACGTCGTTGGCTCGATGAACTTATCGAGTATCCAACAGCAACCAGCGAAAGCATCGCAAGACGCGAGAGCTGCAGCCCCCGCAAGGTGAACATGACGATCTCGCTGGCGTTCCTCGCGCCTGATCTAGTGAGCGCCGCCATAGAGGGCCGGCTTCCTCACGGCATGGGCGTAGCTCGCCTCGCCGATCTGCCTGTCGAATGGCCACGGCAGTATGACATCCTCGGCCTTTCTACGTAGCAGCCGGCGGGGGGTTATCGTTCCCAGGTTGCTCGCGAATCGGACAGACGCGCATCGGTTACGGCGATGGAGCCGGCCGGGCAGGATCTCGGGGCGCCCGTGGCGCCCGAAATTAACGGATCACTCGCGAGAGACCGGTTCGATTGTCAATCGGCTCTCAAATTTGCCCCCGTATTTGGAGTGCGCCCTAGACGGTGGACAGTTTCATGCGGCTGTTTTGGCCGTCTGCCGGGCGTGGTGATCCTCGAACTGTGCTGGGCTTAGGTAGCCGAGCGCAGAGTGGAGTCTGAGGGTGTTGTAGACCTCATCGATAAAGCGTGGAAGATCGGCGGTGACGTCTTCGAAAGTTTCGTAATCCATCAAATAGACGGCCTCGACCTTAAGTGTCTTCATAAAGCTCTCGGCCTTGGCATTGTCATAGAGATTGCCACGTCGGCCCATAGAGCCGACGAGACCATGTTCGGCCAGCAGGTGGCGATAGGGCTCGGAGGCGTATTCGGCGGATTCAAGCGGTCGTCGCAACACCATTTTTATCCGCTTCGCTGAAGAAGTCATCGAATACTTCTGCAGGAGTTTTCCAACCGAGGGCCTTGCGCGGTCTGTTGTTGATCACGTGAGCGACGGCATCGAGCTCATCACGTGAGTGCCGGCTGAGATCCGTACCTTTTGGGAAGTACTGTCGCAGTAAGCCGTTGGTGTTCTCGTTTGTGCCGCGCTGCCACGGGCTTTGGGGATCACAGAAATAGATTTGCAACCCGGTATCGACATGTAGCTTGGCGTGCTGAGCCATTTCCGCCCCTTGGTCCCAGGTCGATGACCGGTGCAGCTGTTCGGGGAGATCCTTCATCGATCGCACGATCGCTTCGCGCACGGATTCTGCGCCACGACCGGCAAGCGGTGGTCCATTCTTGATGCCTTGCCCTCGCTGATAGCCGTCAGCGCGCGGCAGATGCAGCAGCATTGTGAAGCGAGTGGACCGTTCAACAAGCGTGCCAATCGCCGAGCTTTCCATGCCAAGGATGAGGTCGCCTTCCCAGTGCCCCGGAACAGCTCTGTCTGCGATCTCAGGCGGCCGCTGGCTAATCATTATGGCGTTTGTAATGAATGGCTTGCCGCGACATCGAGCTCGCTCCCGCGGAAGACGAAGGGCGCGTCCAGAACGCAAACAGGCCGTCAGCTCCCGGCGCAACGCACCGCGTCCCTGAATTTACAGGGACTGATAGATCGCCTCATGGCTGATGCGCATGGTCGGATCCTCGGGATAATCAAGCCGGAGCCGATGTGCGATCTGTTCGGGGCTCCAGGCCATCGACCAACGCCTGCTTTGACGGTGAACGGCTCGGCGCCCTTTCCATACCACATCGGGCCCACTGAACTCGACGCCTTTGGCGTTGGCAACCTTGCCAGCGAGACGCTCCTCAACATATGTGCGTAGCGCGGCGTTGGTCGCGAGCTTGCTAGGTTTCGGACGTCTGGCAGCGCGGTCGGAATGCCACTGTGCCGTGCTTGCTCGATAGTCAAAGCTACCGCCACGCGTCGTAGCGTTGCGCCGAACCTCTCGCGAGATCGTACTGGGTGATCGTCCAAGCTTACGGGCAATGGACCGGATCCCGCTCCCCTTGGCGAGCTCAATCGCGATGTCCTCTCGTTCTGGAAAAGTCAGATAACGCCCGACTACGGGCTTGGCTGAAGGCCCCAGATGCGTTGGCGGCATTCCCCCCGCGCCTCCGATACCAGCGCACACCAAGGGGCGCCGACACTCCGGCGTCTAACGCAGCCTCTTCGCTGGTCCGCCCGTCTGCGATAGCTTGCCAGAAACGGCAGAGATTCTCACGCTGCCAACCAGGCGGATGCCCCGGCGATCGAAGTTTTTTACGTATGCACCGGTCCGAAGCTCGTCTGTAAACCTTCATCGCAACCTCCAACTTCGTGGTGTTGCGACGACCGCTTGAATCCGCCTTGGCTGCCACGATCGGAGTGATGTAGCAGCGCGTCAGGCTTGCCTCGGCGCCAGATCGCCATCACCAGCGCATCGGTGACGAGCTGTGCTGTCATCTCGGCACTCATTGACCAGCCGACCACACGACGCGAGAACAGCTCTTGCGCAAAGCCCCTAGCCGGCGGCAGATCATCCGCCAGCAGCCCCGGCCGCGGGCATGAATATGAAGGCCGTCTCCAAAAGTTTTAGACTGCAGCGATCTGGTGGAACCCTCTGGACGGAAGGCCGCGCCGATATACCAACGTATAGGTCCGCCGCTCTGACGTACAATAGTGTGAGACGCCGCGCCGATCCTATCCTTGAATTACCGAGCTAGATTTTTTGTCGCAGGTGGAGTAAAAACCGATGAAGCATCTTTTGCAATATTTGGTCGCGCTGGCGCTCGCGTTCAGCGCCATGGCGGTCACCTCGATCGACGTGTACGCCGCGACCGTCTGCGGGCCGAACGGGTGTCGTCACGTCTATACGCACCGCGGGCAGTGGCCTGTCGGTCAAGGCGGCAGGTATTACGCTTCCGCGCGATACAACGGACACTATAGGCATCGCTCGCAGTGGCCTGTCGGTCAATAGAATACGGCCCCGCCGACAGCGGCGGGCGCGGGAGCGTCGGCTGGCCGGGCGGCACAGGGATCAGTTTCAGATTGTGATAAACGATAGTCAACGGAAGCAGCTCTGTTGCTTTGGTGGCTAAGTCGGGGCCGGGCGCGCGGCAACGCTCGGTCGCGGCGCTGATCTGCATCTGAAGGATCCGCGAACGCAAAGGAGACGCTTCCGCGGGTCGCCGCCAGGGCATTCTGCGCCGGCTTGATGGAGAAGAAGAATAAGTAAAAAGAGTTCATCCGCATCATTAAATTGTGCGTTGGAATAAATTAGTCCCTATTCTACCATTTTAGCTTTAGTAAATCCCTTTCCATGGAGGGAGCTGGCGACTAGAAGTCGGGTCTGGTTGCGCGATTGGCTTCCCTTTGGTGACCCCCTGCTGTTGTTGTCGGACTGGTTGGCCCGACCGAGATGGTTGCCGAGACTCTCCGATCGCTCGGTCATCGCTCAGTTTCCGAAGAAAGGGGCCGATATCGTTCCGGTCTGATTGACGGTGGCCTATCTGCTTCGGGTCGGCTCGCTCCGGTTCGCGCGTCGGTTTTTGCGCCTTGTGCAACGGGCCGGCCGCCGGCGGGAGAGCAGGTTTGCAACTACCGAGGAAAGGATCCGGCGTTCAAACAAACTCCCTGCGGCGCCTCGGCAACACGCCGGAGCTACGCGATCATCTGTTGTCACCCCTCAGTGGCCCCTCATTTTATCGCCAGTCGCATTTCGAATATCAAGCACCCCCGAACCGTCGAGGCACGAGGTCGACGTCAGTGAGGGCTCCGCGCAGTGCTTCCGTGCGGTCGCTGCCAGCGCTTCACCTTTCACCGGGCGTAGTCCGGCGAGCCTGGGGTCAGGTCGGAACCCGCGCATATGCTTTCCACGACAATCGACGGGCGCATCACGCATCACCGCAGATTGGCGATTGATGCCAGCGTGAGCTTGCCGGTTGAGGTCGCACAAATATCTAAGGACGCGGGACCGCGCGAAAACTCGGACGGTAGCGACAGGACCGACTAGCGCGAACGGGCGCGGAACTGCTAAGATTTTGCACTAAGGAACGCCCACTCAAGGAATGTCATGCGACGGATTCTTATGACTGCCGATGATGCCGATAGGTGCAAACGAGATGTCGCGAACTGTGTGCGCCATGCAGCATTTACGGCCAATATGACATGAGCGGGCGTAAGCTGATCGTACAGCCGGACCATGGTGAAAAGCCTGTCATGGATTTTCTTAATTCCGCGCACGAAACGATTGCCCTCAAGCAGTTCACTTTCACGCATCCACTGCTGCTGAACACGGTGGTGGCCCTTCACAAAAAAGGCGTCAGGATACGCATCATGTTGAACGGTGCAAAGGCTACGGGCGAACGGCTGAACGATCCGTTCTTCGAGAAGATGAAATCGACCGGTATCGAAGTCCAATGGAGCAATCCCAGTTTCCTCGTCACGCATGAGAAGTCCATCATCGTGGACGGCAAGAGCGCTCTGCTGCCGACGTTCAATTTCATGGAAAAATACTTCCAGGCCACCCGCGACTACGGGGTCTTGACCAACGATCCGGTACAGGTCGAGCAGATTCAGAAGTGCTTCGATTGCGACTGGAAGCGCGAACCATTTCATCCGCTCGATGATGCCGGACTCGCGTGGAGCCCTGGATATGCCCGCCAATTCGTCTGCAAGTTGATCGATCGCGCGCGCAAAACACTTGACGTTCAGCATCCGAAATTTGCTGAGCCGGTGATACTCGAAAGGATGTTAGCTGCCATCGACCGCGGCGTTCGCGTGCGCATTCTCTGCGGCGGCAAACACGGCCTCCATCAACCGGACCTAATGTACTCTTTCGCCTTGTGGCGCCTGATGCACCAAGCGGGCGCGAGGGTCCACAAACAAAAGAATTTGCGCGCGCATGCCAAGCTTCTCGTCGTCGACGACAAGTGGGCGCTTCTCGGTTCGCAGAACTTTGACCAACCAGCATTCGACCTGCGAAGGGAAGTCGCCATAGAGGTGCGTGATGCCGCCATCGTGCAGGACCTGACGAGCATGTTCGAGCGGGACTGGGAGACGTCGCGGAAATACGAACCTCCCTATCCGGTTGACATAGCTGCCAAAGAGGAGGAGCACGAGTTTCCGCATGACGCCGTCCTCATGCATGACTGAGCCAGCCACGAAACCCGGCCTGCTGGAACTGGCGCTAACCTTCAACAAGATCAGCCTCGCGAGCTTCGGCGGCGGTCTTTCCGCTTGGGCGCGTCGCGTGATCGTCGAGGAGAAGAAATGGCTCGACGATGAGGAGTTTCTAAGCGCGCTCACCCTAAGTCGAGTGCTCCCAGGTGCGAACCAGACAAATTTCGCTGTCTATGTTGGTAACCGCTTCCACGGCTTAGGGGGCGCCATCGCCGCGGTAGTTGGGCTTATTACCATCCCGTTCCTGATCATCCTGGTATTTGCCTACGCCTACTTCCTCCACAGCACGGCACCCGCGATGCAGGACGTGCTGCACGGTGTCACGACCGTCGCCATCGGGCTTGCTCTCTCGATGGGGTTGAAAACAGGGGAGAAGTTCCTGTTCGATCCGACGGCTCTGCTCTTCGGCGCGCTTGCCTTTGCGGCATCTGTTTTCTTGAAGCTCCCACTCATCGCCGTCCTCGCCATCCTTAGCCCTCCGGCCTTTCTCGTGGCATGGCGGCACCACCAGCGAAAAAAGACGTCTTCTCATGAAGCCAGCCGCACTTCTATCGCTGATTAGCTTTTTCAGCGTGCTATCGATCCTCTCCATCGGGGGAAGCAACAGCGTTGTTCCGGAAATGGCGCGTCACGCGGTCGAAGTCGAGCACTGGCTCACGGCCGCCCAATTCACCGACATCTTTGCCATCTCCCAAGCGGCGCCGGGACCCAGCAACCTGATCGTAGCTCTCATAGGCTTCAAGGTCGCCGGCTTCTGGGGCGCTCTCGTTGCTCAGTTGGCAATGACGCTCCCAGCGGTTGCATTGATGCTCCTAGTCTCGCGTATCTGGTTGGCTTCTTCGGGAAGCGCTTGGCACCTCGCCCTCGAGCATGGGCTTGCGCCGATTGCCGTTGGCCTCATCTTCGCCAGCGGTTGGACTATTGCCGAAGGGGCCAGCCTTTCGCCGGTCGGCTACGTGATCACGGCAGCATGCACGATCCTCTTCTGGAAATCCCACATTAATCCAATCCCCATCATGGTGGCGGCCGGCATGTTCGGATGGATGCGATGGATTTGAGAAATCCAAAGGCACTTGGCCTCATCGGTTTGGCAAGCGCCGAATCCAGCATTGCGAGTTTACGGTCGAGATCGCGGGATCATTATGGGCGAATGTCAGCTTGCGCGCCCTGCTGTGCCGAATACCCTCGATCATGGAGGCGTGATTCCATTCGTCGGAAAGAACGACGCAGCCTGCCAAGCGCGACGCCAGCGTACTCAAAGCTGCCCAGTTCGCCATATAGCCAGAGTTGAATAACAACGCTGCTTCGGTACCGTGCAGATCAGCGAGCTCCCGCTCCAGCAGCACGTGATAGTGATTGGTTCCAGAAATGTTGCGAGTTCCACCCGCGCCGGCACCGCACCGTTCAATCGCTTCATGCATGGGGTGAGTACTTTTTGATGCTGGCCCATTCCGAGATAATCGTATAGTAGTTGGCTTCCGATCTTCCAACGGGACGGAGCAAAAAGGCGATGAAAAAGCTTCGCATGAGTTTATCTCTGAGCTCCTTGATACTGGTCGGCGTTGCGGCGCCGGCAACAAGTCAAGCGCAGATTGCCGTGAACATGTCGCTCCTGAAGTGTGGACAATACCTCGCCATGTCGCCCGACCAGTCTCGCATTTACGCTGCGTGGATGAGTGGCTGGTTCAATCAGAAAATGGGCACCACCTACGTCAACATGGAGGCATATGCGAGAAACGTCGAGAACGTCAAAGCTTGGTGCGGGACCAATCCAGAAGAATTGGTCATGACTGGCCTTCAACGGGCAACTGGAAAATAGGTCAAATAGATGCATGCCATGACGATCTGGAAAAGGCGTTTCATTCGAACTGCCCTAGCCGGGGGCTTTTTTATTGCAACTGCGTACAGTCTGGCCAACGCCCAGACCATTGTTGAGATGTCGGCTCTGAAATGTGGGGACTATTTGGAATCACCTCCTGAGAGGCAGGAGCAGTATGCCGCATGGATGAGCGGTTATTTCAATGCCGCGCGAAATATGCCGATGGTCGATCTAAAAAGGTTTGCCACCAACAAGAGGTTGGTCGAGAAATACTGCAGGGGCCACAAGAGAGACAATCTGATGAACGTCATTCGCAGGGTAGCGATCTAATCAACAGGCGGGCGTCCAAACGCCCGTGCTTGGGGGGGTAAATATGAGATTCTTCTTCGCAGCAACATTTACTGTATTGACTATCTTTGCGACCCTCTCGCCTGCGTCGGCCTGGCAGTGCATGGCCCGCAGTACAAATGGAGCGGGTGGCTTGGGTTCCGCTTTGATTCTTGAAAGAGCCCAGAGATTTGCAATTCAACGGTGCATTGCCGCTGGAGGTAACGTCTCTGGTTACGCCTGCAGCATTCGCTACTGCCGATAGGCCCGGCCGACTTATGCCGCCGCCCTGGGCGCTGTGTTTCGGATAATCGCATATCTGAGTGGTGCGTGCCACGAGCGTTATGGGCCGCTGATGAGGTCGCGATGGCACGGTTGGTAACCCGCTTGAACGAATGGTGAGAGCTGTGGATCTGGCGAGCCTCCAGATCATCGGTGATCGCACTTCCCACTGAAAACTCTGCGAGGCACCTTGGGATTTTCAGCACGCCGGTATAGTGCATTCGGACGGGGCGCCGCGCTCTTCTTCGCCCGCGACCGCGACGGCATTTGACGCCGGTTGTTGAGACGCGCCTCGAGCAAGGGCCGGTTGCGACCGCTCCGACCGATGTTGACTACCATCGACGCCACACCGTCGATGGTACGTCACGGCAGTGGGCTCGATCAATCGGATTGCTCACCGCAGTCGGCATCGTTACTTCTTGGCGGCACGCCTAAGTCTTCTTCTTCTCACCAAACCCGACGGCGTGGCCTAATTCACGCTCGTCCGCAGAACCTGGAGCTTTGGTGAAGTCCTTTGGCCACTAGATGGGCGCAGCCGATGCGCGCGCGACATTTCAGATCGGAGTACATCGCCCTCGCGCTGGCGATTGCGGCGTTCGAGGCTAGCACAGTCGTCTCCGCCAGAGCCCAACAGCCTTCGTCATTATCATCGCCGCCCGCGACCGATAACAACGGACAAGATTTCACGCGTCCGGAGAATCTCTTTCAGATCCGCAATCTCTATCAGACCGCGCCGGGAAACGGCAGCGTACCTGGTACGCTTCGCACCGTGACGACCGATATGACCATCCTGCGGGCAGACGGCAAGCTTAGCGTGGCCCCACAGTGGACGCTCGCCTTGCGCGGCGATCTGCCCTTCGTGGTCAGAAATCCACTCAACGCCGACAATCCCTTCGGCGAGTATGTTGGTGGCCTCGGCGACGCGGATATTCAGGCAGCGTTGATTCGCCAATTCGGCTCCCGGTGGGCAGCCGGGGCAGGTCTGCGCCTCGTTGCCCCGACCGGCGCCGAGGACATCACCAGCGGCAAATGGCAAGCGCTTCCGGTCGCCGGCGCACGCTATTCTTTGCCGGAATTGAGCGCCGGCAGCTACGCCGAAGCATTGCTGCGGTACGACATAAGCTTCGCCGGCGATCCTTCAAAAAGAAATATCAGCAATCTCCAACTCGCGCCGATGCTGAACATCAATCTTCCAGAGCGCTGGTTCGTAACGCTCTACCCCAATACCGAGATACGCATCAATTACGGCGATCCGGTCCCTGGCCAATCTGGTCGTCTCTTCCTACCGATCGATTTTATGGCTGGGCGCAATGTAACAAAAACTATTACCCTTTCGCTAGAGGTGAGCGTTCCTGTCATCAAGAACTACCCGGTCTACAATTTTAGGACAGTTACGCGGCTCAACATACAATTTTGAACTTGCATGCCTTTGCGTCTACGCCGGCCAAATCGACGGCCGTTGCCAATCGATGATGCTGCCCTCACACTCACAAGCTCCAAAAAGGAGCATCGGGATGATGAACTACTAACTCACGCACCGAGCGTGATGTTGGTCTTCAGCGTCGAAAAGAGGCGACTCGTCCACTCCCCGGGGCGATCTGATCAAGGGCGCTGGACGTACCTTTTTAATGGTCGCTACCGCGATTGAGTATCTTTTGAGACACACCCACCAGAATTTTCTCCAAAACGCCTGCATTAACCAAGCTCGCCTCTGCGCCGCATCATGATGAGTGATAGGCAGTTAGGTTGTTGCATTCCAAGGATGTTGAGCCATGAAGATAGTGCTGCGTTCGATTGCCGTTGCAACTACCTTCGTCACGACCTGCGTGGCTGCACAAGCTGCCGATCTGCCAATGCCGCCGCCGGCGTACCAGCCTTCCCCGGTGGCTATCCCCGTCTACAACTGGACGGGGTTTTATGTTGGCGTGAACGGTGGTTACGGATGGGGCAATCAGGATGCATTTAACCTGTTGACCAATCGGTTTGACCAATTCAGCGTGCCTTTTTCCGGCGGGATGTTTGGCGGCACATTCGGTGGCCAGATTCAATCAGGCCATGTTGTCATGGGCGTAGAAGCTGACATCGACTGGGCCCGTATCACTGGGTCGGCGACCGTCATTCCCACAATCGGTGGGGCGCTCCCCGGCGGCTGTCTCGGCACTGTCGGGTGCCTAACCTCGCTGAACACCAAAATTACCGATGTCAGTACGGGCAGATTCCGCCTGGGATACGCCATGGACAATTGGTTGCTTTATGCGACGGCGGGCTTGGCGCTCCTCGGCGCGAATACTAACGTCTCAACGGTTGGCGGCATCGCCTGCACCACCGCACTCCTCACATCCATCTGTTCGGGCACCGATCACCGGCTCGGCGCAACCGCTGGTGCTGGTATCGAGTACGGGATAACCTCCTCCATCAGCGCGAAATTTGAATATTTGTATATTACTGCCGTTTCGTTGGAGGTCTCACACCTCAACGAAGTACGAGCGGGGGTGAATTACCGCTTCGGCGGCAACTGATCCGCAGGTCGGTGTGCGAATCATCTCATCTGCGCGCACATGCTCTGTGAATTTCGAGAACGCGAACGGCACGGAATTTTTGGATGACTAGACCACTCTCAAACAGCAATCTTTGAATGGGTGAGTAAGTATAACTGCCTTGCACAAATTGTGCGGCCTTCAGGCCGTCCGTAATATAGCGCCGTGCGAAACAGATAATTGGGATTTGGGACGGCACTCATCTCGCGGTGTGGAGGTTGCTCGGTATCGTCCACCGGGCACCGCGCAAATACTACTCGAAAGCGAAGATACCCTTCCAGTCGTTCTTCATACTGATCACTGACCAGCCGTCTTTCATCGCTTCGTCATACCAATGCCTGCGGGAATGTGCCAACCTCGGTGTCCGACAGGCCCTCCGCCGGACCATAAGCATATTCTCGCTGCTCATCGTCGTGCAACGGCATAATTAGTCGCGCGCCGTTGCCCGCCCCGGTGTACTCTAACATTTGCCGGTCCCCGGTCGAGTTACCAAACGCTGCGTGGGGACGCCGACCAATCATCAGGTGAATGCCCTCGCTTGCCCGCGTTATTACCGTTGACCCAAAGTTTTGGTTCTTTGGTCAGGAGCTGCACGCCAGCGGTGAAGCCGCGATTGGCAAGGCGGTTAAATCGGTCGAATTTCCACACGACCAAGGCCCGAGGTTGACATTCGACGTCGTATCCGTCGAAGAACCTTTGAGGCCATCGCAACGCTGATACGGCCGCGCGGAGGAATGCTTGTCGCCGTGCCGCCTTGAACGGTCGGTATCTTACCGAGCGTGTGCCTGATAAGCTTGGCCAACGCCACCGGAACTAAGGCGACCTGGTGAGATCAGAACCGATCTGTCCGTTTCGCCCGACAAAAACGAAGAATCGAAGGTCTCGTTTCATGAAAGCCGTAACACGAAGAACCTTTGCGACCGGGGTTGCGCTGCTACCATCGCTCCGCTTCTCGGGGGCTAACGCGCAAGGCGTAGTTAGCCCCGCGGAAGCCCGCGCCATCGCCAAGGAAGCCTACGTCTACGGCTTCCCGTTGGTGGACAGCTACCGCATCCAGTACGACTACTTCGTGGACAGCAAGGGACCCGAGTTCAAGGCACCATGGGGTCAGATTGCCAACACGCCTCGCGTTTACACACCGGCGGACATAGCAATCCAGACGCCCAACTCGGACACGCCCTATTCCTGGTTGGGCCTCGACCTGCGCACTGAGCCTTTCGTGCTTACCGTCCCCGAGGTCGAGAAGAAGCGCTATTACAGCATCCAATTCACCGATGCTTACACTTTCAATATCGACTACGCGGGCAGCCGGAGCACGGGAAACGGTGCAGGTGATTTCCTAGTCGTGGGGCCAAATTGGAAAGGCGCTACGCCAAAGGGCATCAAGAAGGTGGTTAACTCTGAAACTCAACTGCTAACGCCGATCTATCGCGTGCAGCTTTTCGATCCGAGCGACCTAGACAATGTAAAGAAAGTGCAGGCAGGTTTCAAAGTACAAACGCTGTCCGCATTCCTTGGACAGCCTGCCCCGACGCCAGCACCACCGATTGATTTCATTAAACCCCTCACCGTCGAGACGCAAAAAACGGACTTACAGTTTTTCAACATCTTGAACTTCGTGTTGCGCTATTGCCCGACGGATCCTTCCGAAGTCGATTTGATGAAGCGCTTCGCCAAGATCGGTATCGGAGCGGATCAATCATTCGAACTCAAGCAAACTCTCGCCTGAAATGACCAAGGCGATTGAGGACGGAAGAGCCGATGCTTGGGCTGATTTCGCCGCGTTGCTGAAGCAGTTTGAAGAAGGGAAAGTGACTTCTGCCGACGTATTCGGCACGCGGGCGTACCTGAAGAACAACTATCTTTACCGCATGGGTGCCGCCGTGCTCGGCATTTATGGCAATTCCAAAGAGGACGCGATCTATCCGCTTTATAACGTGGATCGCGCGAACGAGAAGCTGAGCGGCGTCAACGACTACGTCTTGCGGTTCCCTTCGGGCCAATTGCCGCCGGTCAACGCATTCTGGTCGCTGACGATGTACAAGATGCCCGAAAGCCTGCTCGTCGCCAATCCGATCAATCGCTACTTACTCAACTCACCGATGATGCCGCAGTTCAAGCGCGACCCCGACGGCGGCTTGAGTTTGTTGATTCAGAATAAATCTCCGGGGAAGGACAGTGAGGCTAATTGGCTACCAGCGCCCGAGGGACCATTCCGCATGTATTTGCGCCTCTACTCTCCGAAGGCAGAAGCGTTGAATGGCACGTGGACCAAGCCGCCGTTGCAACGCGTTGGGTGAATGTTTCGCGCCGCAGGCGTGTAACGGGGTGCGCCTACTCGCCCGGCTTCTGTTGAACCAATGAAAAAGATCGAATAAGCGACGAGCATCGACCGTCCTCCAACAGGAGATTTGAATGCTGACGAAGCGCGGCTTGCTACTTCGTTCTGCAGCTTTCGTGACAGCCACCGCGATGGCGGCGAAGTCCATCCCAGCCCGCGCCCAATCCAGCGTCAGCCCCGAAGAGGCCCGCGCCATCGCAAAGGAAGCCTATATCTACGGGTTCCCTGTCGTCGATAACTACCGCATCCAGTACGCCTACTTCGTGGATGCAAAAAACCCCGAATACAAAGCACCGTGGAACCAAATTTGGAACAGCGCACGGCTGTTCACCGCAGCAGACAAGACGATCCAAACGGCCAACTCGGACACTTTGTACTCTATGGTCGGCGCTGATCTGCGTGCCGAGCCACTCGTGCTCACCGTGCCAGCAATCGAGAAGGATCGCTACTTCAGCGTCCAGCTCATCGACTACTACACACAAAACTTCGATTACATTGGCACCCGCACGACAGGCAATGGAGGCGGGACGTTCCTGCTCGCCGGGCCGGCTTGGAAGGGTGAGACGCCCAAGGGTATCGACAAGGTGTTTCGTGCGGAGACCGAATTGGCGTTCCCCGGTTATCGCACGCAGCTCTTCAACCCGGGTGACCTCGATAATGTGAAGAAGGTGCAGGCAGGCTACAAGGTACAGACACTCTCCGCGTTCCTCGGCCAGCCCGCGTCCAAGGCCGCGCCGGCCATTGATTTCATCAAGCCACTCACTCCAGCGGAGCAGAGAACGTCGCCTGAATTCTTCAACATTCTAAACTTTGTCCTGCGGCTCTGTCCCACGGTTCCTTCGGAAATCGCGTTGATGGAGCGCTTTGCTAAGATTGGCGTCGGCGCAGGTAAGACATTCGACTTCGCCACGCTCCCCCCCGACACGAAGACGGCCATTGAACAAGGGATGGCTGATGCATGGGCTGAACATGCGGCCCTGCAGAAGCGTATTGACGCGCGCGAAATTAGCACCGGCAAATTTTTCGGAACACGTGAGTTTTTAAAGAACAACTACCTCTATCGAATGGCAGGTGCCGTATATGGCATCTACGGGAATTCGCAGCAGGAGGCCATGTATCCGTCATATGCCGTCGATGCTGACGGGCAGAAGCTAGACGGAGCCAATCGCTATCTCATTCGCTTTGCGCAGGACCAGTTGCCGCCAGTCAATGCCTTCTGGTCGTTGACCATGTACGATTTCCCCGCGCAACTGATGGTGGCCAATACGCTTAACCGGTACCTGCTTAACTCGCCGATGCTCCCGCAATTCACGAAGGATGCTGACGGCGGGTTTACGCTCTACTTTCAGCGCGAATCCCCCGGTGCTGATAAGGAGGCCAACTGGCTGCCCGCGCCCGAGGGACCGTTCCTGGTTGTCATGCGACTCTACTGGCCGAAGGAGGAAGCGCTGGAAGGCAAGTGGAAGCAGCCAGCCCTGAAGCGGGTGTAGAGGCGCGTGCTCAACGCGTTGCCGATGTCTGCTCATGGCCCGAAGCGTCGGTTCGATGCGTCGAAGCCATACGTCCGGAGTTGGGGGTGAAGCCGACGTACCGACATCGCTCAGCGACGCGAGGGACCCAAGGCAGACCCAGACCGGGTAGTGAGGCTACTCGAAGGCGAAAATACGCTTCCAGTCGCTTTTCATATCCACGATCGTCCATTTGTTCGCCGCCGCAGCGTCGAGGGCTTTGTCTAGGCGACCAAAGGAGGTGTCTCGGTCGTAGGCGTATTCGCGTACTGCGTCTGTGTGGTGGACAATAAGGCCGAGGTTTGTACCACCTGACAGCGTCGTCCATTGCAGCATCTGGAGATCGCCGTCGGAATTGCCAAAGGCCGCAATCGGGCGGCGGCCGATGAACTCATTGATGCCAACCGGCTTACCAGCCTTGTCGTCGATGAAATTCAGTTCCGGCAAACGGAAAAGCTCGGGTCGGCCGTCGCGCATCTGGAACTGCGTCTTGATCGACGATCCCACCACTTGTTCGGGCGGCACGCCATAGACCCGCTCAGTCCACGGACGCATAAACTCGATGCCTCCGCCTGATACGATGTAGGTCTTAAACCCGTTTCCCCGTAAATAGCCGAGCAACTCGATCATCGGCTGGTATGAGAGTTCGGTGTACGGGTGATTAAATCTCGGGTGATGCGCCGTGGCCAACCAGTCAGTGACGATCTTCTCAAATTCTTCGGTGGTCATGCCCGCATGGGTCGCCGTAACCAGTTCTGCCATACCGTGATCGCCCGACTTGGCGAGAGTTTTCATGTCGCCCTCAAGCGCCGCTTTGAATGGCTGCGTGTCTTTCCATTCTGGATGGAGCGGAGCCAGTGATTTCACGCGATCAAGCGCAAAAGCCATTTGAGTGAACATGGGATGCTCCACCGACAGGGTGCCATCGTTAATCGAACGTTGCGATGCGTTGATCGGGCGCCACAAAATCCGGCGAACCCTCTCACGTAACCGCAGTGATGAAATTCAGGATCGCCTGTTTCGTAGCGCCATCGTTCCAAGAGGGTAACGTGTCGCCCGACGCCGCTGTCTGCGCCCTCGTTGATATGGACAAGACCGGAAACGCCGCGAATGCGGAAAGCAGCGCACGACGGCTGACGCCGGAGAAGTGAGATTGCGGTGACATGGCTGTTCCTCTCCGGCACTTGCCTCTGACGCCCTCGTCGGGCGTTCACGCTGTCTGCCCAAGGTCGCCTGATTAGGGTGTCAAGTCCAAGGCCTTGAGTTCCTTGCGAGCCGTACCAAAAGTACCAAGCTGGTAAACTGACGCTCCCGCTGGCGAGAAGGTGAACGCATCAAACGGTTCTGCAAGCATCTTCTCCAAATAAGGGATGGCGCCAACACCGATTGTGACGTGCGGATTAAACTCATACCGGCCGCGATCTTCACAAAATGGTTCACGTACTCGATCAGGTCCGCCTGAATGTCGCGGCCATCTTCGGTGCTTATGAATGCTGCAGGGGTGCCCGTTTTCACCGTGAAAGGCGTTACCGCCACGATGAGTTCTTGTTGGAGTTTGTGCAAGTCGTCAGTTGGCTCAACGACAATGCCAGCAAGACCGACGGGCGGTGAGGGGATGTAATAGTACTTGAACGCCTTTAACTTCCAGCTAGTCGTCTTCTCACCAGCGAAGACTTTGCCGGCCGCAGCGTAGACCTTGTCGAGATCAGCGGTTCGAACGAATTGTTGCAGCATCGAAATGTGGGGGTGGTGTGTCGCATCAAGCGTAAAGCCTTTAGGAAAATCCTTGAGCAAACGGGCGTTGTCGGACTGTGCGTGCTGGATCATTATGGCGTCCACCTCCAGCGCGATGTCTATCGCCGTCACCGCGCTTTGCTGTGCTCTAGACTCGCCTCCACAACCAAACAGAACGGCTACGCTGAGGGCAAGTGCGGCAACCACTTTCACAAATCGAACCATATTTACCCCCCATTTTATACTCACCGGGTGGACTAGGGCGCTCAAATTAAATGAAAGTCTATGCAATTTCGGCAGCATTTGAACGATGGCTGATGGCCACTGTTGCCCCATCACGACCAATCGCGGCGCTGGTATATTTTGCTAATGGGGGCGTAGCGGACATCAGGCAAAGCCGGAGTTGTGAGCCTTAGGTAGCGAATGACCCAAAACGGTCATCGCAAACTTCGACAGCTGTTTAACGTTCAATGTGCATGGGTTCCCTACGGTTGTCGCACTGGTCCGATCTGCGGCACTCGGACCGGCTTGGCCACGCCGTAGAAAACTACAACGCCTTGACCGCCGCAGCGCGTAGCCAGCGCCTCGGGAGGCTTGCCATAGCAAGTGTCGACATCCTGCCAATTGTTCGTCACCCAAACGTTGCCGGCAGGATCGATGTTGATATCGACCTGCATCTGTAGGCCGCCACCAACGTACCCGCCGGGCGGTGAAATCTGGTCGCCAGTCTTGAAGCCGGGTGGGCAGTTCTCGGTGCGAGCGCCGCATAGTTGCACAATTGGGCTGCTAGGCATGGCGAAGTTGGAAATCCAGACGTTATCGTTCCCATCCACTGCCACCGCCCACGGCCCCGGCAGACCGCCGCCCTTAAACGGAGAGCCCGGAAAGGGGGTGCCGTCCGGTTTCAGTAGCGTGACGCTGCCAGCGTCACCTTTTTGTTCGGACATCGTCTTCGTGAGGAAGTCGGCAGCCGAAGTCACACCATCGAGTTTCAGGCGTACCGCCATATCGACCAAATGGGCCATGCCCAGCAACCCGGTGCCGAACCGGTTGGTGACCCAGACGTTGCCTTGGCTGTCGATATTAAGACCGCTGTTGTTGATCCCGGTCTTGAAGGTTTCGACCTTGCTCGGATCGGCAGCTAGAAAGCGAGTGACCTTGTCGTTGCCGTTGGACACCCAGATACGATCCTGCTGGTCGATGGCGAGGTGAAATGGCGCTAGAAACGACTTGCACGGCTCCGCGCTGTCGCCCTCGCAAACTATCCAGCCCTTGGTCAGATCGCCCTTTCGGAAGTGGATGAGTTGCCTCTTTTCGACGCCGAGGACCCAGACATCGCCACTGGGCGTGACGATAATTCCCTGCATCAGCCCGAGCTTGCCATCGAAGGTGATCCCCTCCGGGGGCGTCAGCGGCTTGCCGTTCTTGTCGAACACCGCAATAGCCTTGCTGCCATAAGTGGTAAACCAAGCGTTGTCCTTGGCATCGACTGCCGCCCCGAAGGTGCCGCCTTCCATTCCGCCGCCAGTGAAGCCAGTGATATTCGGTGAGATAGGGCGGCCGTTCGGCGCGAACTTGGTCGCGTGACCCTGCCATAAGCTATCCTGCCCCTGCCAACCGACCGAGAAGTTGTCACCAACCCAAAGATTGCCCTCGCTGTCGAACATGGCCTTGCCGCCCGCACGATAGCCGCCGCCGTCGAATTTAAGTGGCAGCACCCAAGCACTGGGCGCCCAGTTGAGGTACGGCATGTACGGAACAGGTCGCAGGTTCTTGCCACTAGGGACCGGATAGAATTGGTCCAGAAGAGCGAAGACCTTTTCTGGCTGGTACCAAGAATTGCGGGCGATGTACTGAGCCGCCGCCAGCGTGTCAGTGGCCACTTTGCCGTCTGGAGCCGTGGCCGCCATAAAGAGATTGTTGCAAGCGTCGGCATTAACCCGCGTGGTGCAACCCGCGAGCAGGTCGGCCAGCGTCGCAAAATTGGCCATTGTCGGCGTCTGGCCGCTGTTGAGCGGGTCTTGAATAGCGACCCCCCAGCCGCCCGTTTGAATATCAACGAAATTCGGCACATTGCCAGCGGCGATACGCAGGCCGAGCGCGTGACCCTTCATCGTGGTGCCGTCAAGAAACTGATTGTTCGCCCACACCGACGCCACGGTGGTCATCTCGTTGATAACGACCTTGTCCGGGGGTGTATTGCCCAACACCGTCAGGAGGGCGATCGCCGGATTGTCGGCGCTGCCATTGTTGACCGTGGCCACACCACCTTTGGCAACCAAGTATAGACTGACATCCTGGCTAGGCGTTTCATCAGCGCCAAGTTCAAAACGTCCATCACTACCGGTTTGCGTTTGAGCGAGTTGCTTTGGATCGCCTACGCTTGCGGCCCATAGCGTCACGGTGGAGCTTGCGAGTGGACCGCCACCCGCTTGAACGTGCCCCTCGATATGAACGGCAGCGACAGCTGGAGTGTAGATTGAGCCGAGCAGTCCGCCCGTCAGTAACATTGCGGCAAACCGTGCGTTCCTGATTTTGAGCATCCGAAACTCTCCAATGAGGTTGATTGAGCCGCAGTCGTTGGAGGTCCTTAACGCAGATCAAGGATGTCATTGAGATACTTTTAGACGTGCGTAACAGTCATGGGGGTAGGATTGTGCAGGTCCTAAATGGTTTGGTCATCAGAGTGGTGAGCCGTGAATCTCGGCGGTTTTTCTTCCCGGCATCCATGAAAACAGAAACCGCCGTGCGGTTTTGTTTTTGAAACGGATTATAATCCGTCAAAACGAGGCATCCGTCATGTAATCCTTTGCGGCTCTCAAGTTAAATCTCTCGATCCCCTTCCTTCAACTTTGAGGTCCTATCGAGCGACAGGAATGCTCGGCACAGAAAACGTGATTGTGGAGATGCGCAATCCATTGCTGACCCGAAACCGTGGCGCTAAGGTACGTCGTGGCTGCACCTAAGTGCCCAGCTACGCTGTTCCAGTAAAAGGCTGGATACTTGTCGATCAGGTCAGCCGGGGATGTATATCCGAGCTGTCGGTTCATTCCTATTTCCTCAAACTCGTAATATAATGCGTTAGCCTTCCTAGCATAAAGCGGATCTCCCAGTTGCCCGATTAGGTCAGCCGCCTGCACTAAAGTGGGTTCTAAATCCGCGCCGCGATCTGATCCTGGAGGAAATCGAGTAGCTTCGATTGCTCTGGCCAATCTATTTGCATCGAGCGTTGGCGATTTTCCAAACCGCTCATAAGCAAACATCTTCGAACGGGTGACGTGATACGGTGTCAACGCTGCGTCCGACGCGCCGCGCGGCAAAGTTGCGGTTCTTCCGCTTTCGTCGATAACGAAATCGGTCTTCGTATCGCCCTTGAGCGCACCTCGGACATAGCCGATATCGTGTAGGAGGCAGGCGACGATGAGATGATCATAGTCCGTCGCTTCGATACGCTCAGTCAGCGTTCTTCCGCGGAGGATGTCACGACCAACCAAAGTCACAAGCATTGTGTGCTCAAGGTTATGATAGAGCGCATCAGTTCGGCCAAGCCATTCCATTGTACTCCGAGCCAGAGAACTAAGTCGTTCGGCCCGGTCCTCTTGTGCCGAGCCAAATATCTGTCGAAAATCTTTGGCGAGAATCTTGGCGAGGCTTTTGGCCGCTATTGCAGTAATCATCCTCATCTGATCGCCTCAATCATCGGATCAAAGGACTTGCGCGCAACGTCAAGCTATTGCCGGCTACATCTTCTGCTGACGTGAGATAGATTGCTGAGAGAGCATATCAGAAAATGGTGCAGGCGCTAGCGGCGACCTCCGGTATCGAGTAATTGCAACGGCCTGATTAGTGTTGTTGCCGGGGGGCTGCGTATTAAGAGAAGATCGAATTCATCAACGAACCAGTGGACTAATACACCCGGCATGCCGAGCGAAGAAAACTTACGAATGCGAGCCAAGAAAGAGGAGCGATTGTCGGCATTACGACAAAGCATGCAGCTACCTAATACCTAACGCCGACAGGCATGACCAAATGCCTCCCGGGTTCAAATCCGAGGTGCCCGAACTACTGTTTTGGATCGCCGTTGTCGCGCTGATTTGTCTGATCCACGGATTATTATGCTCTCCGATTAGCACTTTCAGCGGCCTCTCGAAGTGAACTGCTTAGTTAAGAATCGGGATGCCTCCAGGTCTACGTGCCAGTCGATGCCATTTTGATAATCTGTGTGAGGGTTTGTGAAATTATAGGTCAGGCCAGAGACGGCCGAAAATTCAAAGCCTGTGGTGGCATTGAAATAGGTATAACCGACTCCGTTGTCCCAGGACGCGTGCCCATCGCCTAAGTTTACAATGCGGTCCGGGTTATAGTCCCCGATGGGAATACCGCCCCTACTATAGACCATGAAATTGTTCACACCCTCATTCCATTTCAATGAAAGCTGCGGGGCGGGATCGCCGAACGACCTGAGCGTATCGCTGATGCTATTCTGGGCGGAGAAGCCGATCGGTCCCAAGGCGCCAGTCACTAACGCGTCGATTTGCGTCCTGGCCCCACCGACGGGAACGAAAAGCTTGAAGTCCAGGCGCCCGCCCCAGACCGGCGGCGCGAACGTGTAAGCGGGGCTGAGAATTGCGATTCGACATTTGTCTTGATGTCAGAATCGAGCCGAACTCTTGGCGTTGCTCGTAGAAAAAGCGGGAGCACATCCGCGGTCGCTACGTTGCTCCCACCCGCCAGTGTAGCGTGAAAATAGGTCGCATTGAACGACCATCCTGGCGGCCCTGGAACTGCGGCCAGGTTAGCGAACGTCCCGGGCTGCCAAAAGCTAGCACCGCTTTCATCGGCCCACGACGAGCGTTGGGCGAGAAAAGCAGAGAAGGCGATTGCCGAAATCAAAGCCAGCAATCGCGGCGAAAATTTCCGCGAAACTACTGCCACTAGCCATCGCCGCCCCCAAATCACCGTTTATGAAATTCCCTATCTCTATCCGCTGATGTTCAATGGCCCAGAACATACGATCTGAAATTCATGGCGCGAAATCCCGCCCGTCGAGGATCGCGTACTTTGAAAACGACATCGACCCGCACGTAAAAAGTTTCGTGACATGGTCAGCTGGGCAGGCCTAGAGGTAGATCGCTTTGTCGGGTAGACCGCTTGGCGTTTCTCCCATAGGCTATTGCGCTGATGGTAGAAGGGGTGGGGCGCCGATGCCAACGATTAGGGAGTGGCTCGCGACACTCGACATGTCTGAGTACGAGGGACGATTCGCCGAGCACGGCATAGACTTCGACGTTTTAACTGAGATCGTTGACGCCGATCTCGAAAAGATTGGCGTGTTGCTGGGTCACCGTCGAAAAATCCTACGGGCAATTCGTGATCTTGGAGGGCCTTCCGTTGATCAGCATCTCCTGACTTCATTTGACCCTGTTACGGCCGTCTTCAGTGAGGCGGAGCGGCGGCATCTCACCGTCATGTTTGTCGATTTGGTCGGATTTACTGCGCTCGCATCTCGGTCAGACCCGGAAGAATTAAGAGAGATAATTGCCGCGTATCATCGTTGCGGCACCAGCATAATAACCGGTGCGCGAGGTTTCGTCGCTAAATATATGGGTGACGGCATTCTTGCATACTTTGGCTACCCGCATGCACGGGAACACGATGCCGAAGCGGCGGTGCGTGCGGGACTGGCGCTTGCGGAGGCGGTGCCGAAGCTTACGGCGGCTGATAAGCTTCAGGTGCGAATTGGCATCGCCACTGGCCTTGTTATCGTAGGCGACCTGATTGGCTCGGGTCGAACCTACGAGCCCGAAATTGTAGGGGAAACGCCCAATCTAGCCGCAAGATTGCAGACAATTGCCGAGCCCGGGACCGTAGTAATTGCTGAAGAAACCCAGAAGCTCCTGGGGACACTGTTTGACCTGCAAGCCCTCCCGCCGCATCAGTTAAAAGGAATTGCAGGACCAGTGCAGGCGTACGTCGCACTTCGGTCGAGCCCCGAGGAAGGTCGGTTCTCAGCAATGCGATCGGCGCGGCCTGGCGCCCTCGTCGGACGTGAAAGAGAGATCGACTTCTTGTTAGAAAAATGGCGAATCGGCACAACGGGCGAAGGACAGATTGTTTTGCTGTGCGGCGATCCTGGTATCGGGAAGTCTCGGCTCGTCGCCGCCCTAGTTGATCAAATTAAACTCGCCCCAACCGAATACCTACCTTACTTCTGCTCGCCGCACGACACCGACAGTGCTCTCTATCCGATCATTAATCAAATGATGCGCGCCGCTGATTTTCGGCCTGGTGATGACGCTGCAACAAAGGTTCAAAAGCTTTCCGCATTATTGGGGCAAACATCGACGCCTATTGAAGACCACGCTCTCTTAGCTGAATTGCTTTCTCTGCCCAACGAAAATTCGCGAGGCTCCCGGCTAATGCCTTTAGAACGAAGGAAGCAAATGATCGAGGCATTGCATCGGCGTCTTGAGCGACGGACGTCACGTGGTCCGGTCCTAGTATTTTTTGAGGACATACAATGGATCGATCCGACAACTTTGGACGTGCTAACTCAAATGATCGGTCGCATTGCAAAAATGCCAATTCTTCTCATTATCACATTTCGCTCGGAGTTTGCGGCCCCATGGGATGCTCAGCCCAACATGACCAATCTTGTCCTCGATCGTTTAGGTACCCACGATTGCCGTGATCTAGTTCGCCGTGTTGTCAGTAGTGCGTTAATTTCCGCAGAACTAATTGATGAAATCATTGCCAGGGCTGATGGCGTTCCTTTGTTTGTGGAGGAGATGACTAAGGCGGTATTAGAGGCGGAATTGGCCACCATTTCGGTCTCAAAAGCTTCGAACTCGCCGCTATCAAAACCCGACATCCCTGCAACGCTCCATAGCCTGCTGCTAACCCGCCTCGATCAAATGGGCGAAGCCAAGAATGTCGCTCAAATTGGAGCGGCGATTGGCCGCGAATTTTCTTTTGATTTGCTTTGCACCGTGTCCGAAGAAGCTCAGGCAAGGTTGCTCGAATCCCTTGACAGACTATCAAGGGCAGACCTGCTAGTGCGCACAGGTATTCCCCCTCACGCAACATTTACATTCAAGCACGCTCTTTTTCAGGAAGCGGCATATGGTACACTCTTGCGCAGCGCGCGAAGAGCCCTTCACAAGCGAATAGCCCAAACACTGCACGAGAAGTTTCCGGAATTGGAAGATAGCCAACCTGAGGTAATCGCGCGTCACTATTCTGAAGCAGATGATGTAGCGAACGCGGTTACGTGGTGGACAAAGGCAGCAGAGCGGGGATTACGCATTTCAGCCTATCGCGAAGCGATTTCGTATGCAGAACACGGCATCGCCGCCGCCCGTCGCTTGGGCAGTGATGTCGAGCAACGGAGATCGCAAATGCGGTTCTTCACCCTCCGTGGACAGGCTTTATTTCATAGTAAGGGTCAAGCAGCGCCAGAAACGATTTCGGCATTCTCCAGAGCTCGCGAGCTTGCCGCCTCCACGTCTGAGGGTGCTGAACGATTTTCCATATATTGGGGCCTCTGGACCGGGAGCTTTGCGCGGGCGGAAATAGGTCCGATGCGCGAAATCGCCGAGACCTTCCTTCGAGAGGCCCAAGAGCGGCCCGAAATGCCGGAACTCAGCGTTGCCTACAGACTGATGGGTGTAACGAAGTGGTTTGCTGGGGACTATGTCGGCTCTCGTCAAAACCTTGAACGGGCGTTGGCCGGACAGGCTCCAGAGTCCGCCGATTATCTTGCGTCGCGGTTCGGTTATCGAGAAGATATCATTACAAAGTGCTCCCTCGCGACCGTTCTTTGGCCGCTCGGTGAAATCCGTCGTGCGAACAGTCTTTTGGAGGAAGCGCTAAGGGCGGCGTTAGAGAGCGGGCATGCGCCTGCTATCGCGATCGCGCACACCTACGCGTATATCATTGCGGAATTGAACCGAA
Source organism: uncultured Alphaproteobacteria bacterium (assembly GCA_963818155.1). Lineage (GTDB taxonomy): Bacteria > Pseudomonadota > Alphaproteobacteria > Rhizobiales > Xanthobacteraceae > BOG-931. The sequence continues at coordinate 69,765 of CAWFRC010000006.1, read as the reverse complement.
AGCCGGCTGAAGTAGCTTCGCTGGCCAAGGTCGTAATTGAATTGTCGCGAGAGCATGGTCTCCCACTTTTTTTGGCGGCGGCAACCTCGCGACTAGGTTGGGCTCGCTGGTGGAATGGAGATGGGGCGGGCGAAACCGAGTTTCGGGAGGGGCTAGTCCGGTTTGAAGAAATAGACTTTCGCACCTACGGCCCACACAGCGCGACCTTGCTGGCGGAGCTCGAGGCGCGCTCTGGCCATATAGAGGATGCCTTAGCGAACTTAGAGAGACAACTGCAAACCGTCGAGTTCGACCGGTGAATGCTGGATGGAATCTGAGATTTATCGTGTTCGCGGCGACATTTGCCTTTTGAGGACTTTCCCCGATTCCGCTGAAGCGGAGAGATGCTTTGATCGCGCGTGCGAGATCGCGCGTCGTCAGCAGACCCGAGTATTTGAGCTGCGCGCCGCTTTACCGTTATCAAATCTATACCAGATACGTGGCCGTCACCATGATGCGGCAATCTTGCTCGCGTCCGCCTTGTCGGGATTAAGCGAGGACGTGGATCTCCCTGAAGCCAGGGAGGCTCGCGGCGCATTGGAGAGGCTCGGCAACTAATAACCGCGGGGGCGCTGCGACGTCAGAGACCAAATCCGTATCGTTAAAGGGTTTGCCTTCCTAGCCATTTCTGGATCAATTACTCAAAGGCTCGGTGAGGGTAAGAGAGTGAACACTATCATCGAAGGCGGTTGCCTGTGTGGAGGCATTCGTTACAACTCGCTAGCTGAGCCCGCGATCGTCGGAGTATGCCATTGCAGCGATTGCCGAAAGTTCAGCGGGAGCGCCTTCTCTTTTTTGGTCGCTATACAGAAATCTGCCCTCCAGCTCCGCGGGCTCTTGAAGACTTACAGTAGCTTCGCGGATAGCGGTCATCCGATTTCACGAAGCTTCTGTCCGGAATGTGGCTCTTCCATCGTCGAGGAGTTCAGCAAGTCATCCCGGTTTCATGATTATCAATGCCGGGACTCTCGATCATCCCGCCTCCCTGTCACCCACGATCGAGCTTTATTGCGAAAATGCGCTGCCTTGGATACAACTCAGTGGCGTGCAACGCTTCGGGAAAATGCCGCGGTCCTAGGTGTTTGGTCCCGGAGAGACGTGACGCTAATCTGAGCCGTCAGGCTGAGGAGGCGTTATGGCGGTCGTTCTTCATGGCAGCGCCCGTACAACGCCGCGAGTTCGAGCCGAACTCCAAGCGTCGAAAGAGACGACGAGCGTGCTCGCCCGGCGCTACGGGATGAGTCGGGCGACGGTCAATAAGTGGCGTTCGCGTTCGGAAACCTGCGGCGCGCCGATGGGGCCGCACGATCCGCGTAGCACGGTGTTAACGCCCGTCGAGGAAGCGATGATTGTCGCGTTCCGTCAGCGAACGCTCCTGCCGCTCGACGACGTCATGGGCTGTCTGCGCGATCAGATCCCAAGTTAACGCGATCGAGCCTGCATCGGTGCCTCGTACGTCATGGCATCTCGAGTTTGCCGGTCAGCGAGATCATGACTAAGCGTGGGCGCTTCGCCGAGACCAAGATTGGCTATGTCCATATCGACCACTGCGAGCTACACCATGCGGACGGCAAGCTCCATATGTTCCTTGCCATCGACCGCGTGTCGAAGTTCACCTTCGTCGCGTTCTACGACAAGGCCGGCAAGATGAACGCTGCAGCCTTCCTGCGCGACACGATCGAGGCCTTCCCCTGCAAGATACACACGATCCTAACCGACAATGGAATCGCTTTCGCCGATCTACCGAAGAGCCGGACCGGGCCCAACATCGCTTTTACCGGCGTCCACATCTTCGGCCGCACCTGTGCTGAGAACGGCATTACCCACAAGCTCACCAAACCCTATCATCCCTGGACCAACGGTCAGGCCGAGCGGATGAACCGAACAATCAAAGATGCCACGCTCAAGGTCTTCCACTATCCCGACCTCGACAGCCTCAAGGCGCATGTCCTCGCCTTCGTCAGAACCTATAACTTCGTAAAGCATCTGAAGGCGTTGCGCTGGAAAACTCCCTTCGAGGCCATTAGCCAGGCCTGGACAACTGATCCCTCAATCTTCAGGATCAACCTGCGTCACCTCTTTCCGGGACCAAACGCCCTAGATCGCTGCCTACGTGCGGCCCACGGAATCTAACTATTGATGCTAACTTCTAGGTACCAGACATTAAGCGTTAGAGAATTGTTGGAGATATTCCAGTCGCCGGAATTGAAGTCGCAGGTCATTTCACCGTTAAATTGGGAACCTCGGTATGAGGCAGCGACTTCAAACAGAACTGACTCGCCTGCCGGGACGAGCATTCCATTAATTGTAAGATGGGGAAAATCGAGGACTTGTTGAGAAATAGCATTGCCCGGAAGTGGCCAATCACGCATAGCCGAAAGATCCAAAACATCGACCGTGTTGCTACCGAAGGCTGGCGGTAACGGAGGCTTTTCCCACGATACGTATGCCGCCATTGCTGCTTCAAGGCTTGTCAGGCACCAGCCGTCATTTGTGAAAAAACCCCCGTCGGCATGCGCGGTGCATTTTCCGAACAAGCCAACGTATGTGTCGGCATCTACAAGGGCGGGAGACTCGCTCAAGTTCTCCCAAACGTAAAAGAAGCTTAAGAAGGCACCGACGCTATCCGGAACCATAGCATCAAGTTTGTAATCCCAATAAAACTTGGCCCAGTTGTCATTGAGTCCAATATTCGAGTTCTGCAGCGCACTGGCGGGGTTCGCCAAAATGAATAAGGGTTGTATATTCAGCAACTGATGGTTCACTGTGCTCAGGAGCAGCGGCTGTATCGCGCTGATGCTCTCTGCATTTTTTTGGAGGCTTTTTTTCCGCCAATGGTATTCCTTAGTGAGTTCGGAATCTGGCTTGGCGGTCAACCGCGACGTTCTATCTTGATTTTTGTTGAACTTATCGAAGTCGAGACCTGCTTTCGTAAAAAGCGGAGTCAACAACTTAAGGTATTCTTTCGTCTCTTCTGCCGAAGGACCCAGTCGAGTTGGCATCAAAAGGCTCGCATTTCTCCTTCTTATCTTTTCGATCTTAGAAATTACCGGTCGCGCCAGCTGGCGGGAAGTTTCAAGCTCTCGGGCATCGCTGCAGAGGGGGCCGGATGCTGGGGCAGATCGTGTGCGGTGCTTCTGTCGGGGGACGCTTTAGGCAATGTCGCGGTCCCCGGGTCCACGTCGTCGTAATCCGCCAATTCCGTGACCAGGGTCGTCACTGCCTTCTCGATGCGCTCCACTTGGGGGCGGGTGAGCACTCCGCGCGCTAGATCTTGGGCCGCTAATTCCAATCCCTTCAACGCGACCTCATCGTAGTACGACGAAAGTGACATCTCCTTGAGCAACTCTTCCGCATGCTCCTGCAGACTGCCCTAATTTCGCCCAGCGTTGCTTCGTTTTTCGCCACCCCTAAGAATCACCCTCTGATCCATTCTCACGATGTAGATTTCAATTCCCATACCGTTGTTGATTATGGAATGGCTCGTTGCGGAGTTAAGCCGCGCGCGGTCCGATCGCGCTGAGAGCGAAGCGCCCCGACCAGGCCGTGTCGGAATTTCACGACCCCGACTTGCTGGCTGCGGCATTCAGTGCGAGCGTATCGATTGCGACGATTGGCAATGAGGTGGGCAGATCATGACCGACGTTCTGGGCTGGCGCCGAAAATTCGGAGTCTTGGGGCCGTCGACCAACACGGTCGTCCAACCGGATTTCGACGGCATGCGGCCGCCCGGCGTGACCAATCACTACAGCCGCATCTTCACGCCGAATGCCAACGCCGTCAGCAATGAGAGCTTTCGCGCCGGAACCGAAATCATTGCTGCCAATGTCCTCGACGCGGTGCGCAGCGTCATGACCTGTGCGCCCGACTATCTGGTGATGGGAATGTCCGCCGTGACCTTCATCAACGGCGAGAAAGGCGCCAACGCCTTCGTCAAAGAGGTGGAGGACGCCTCCGGCGTCAAGATCAGCGTCGGCAGTCATTCGTGCACCGCGGCCATGCACGCGTACGGAAACGTGCGGCGCATCGCGATCCTCTCGCCCTATTGGCCGGTGATGAACGCCGAGGCCATTCGCTACTTCACCGATATGGGCTTCGAGGTGGTGCGCGACGTCTGTTTACGCTGTCCCTCGTGGACCGCCATCGCCGAGCAAACGACGGAAACGTTGCGCGGCCAAATCATCGAGCTCGACGGCGACGATATCGATGCCATCGTCCAAATCGGGACCAATCTGTCGATGGTGCGGCTGGCGGCGGCCGCCGAAATGTGGCTCGGCAAGCCGGTAATCGCCATCAACACGGCGACCTATTGGCATGCGCTGCGCGCCAACGACATCAACGACAAGATCGAGGGCTTTGGCCGCTTGCTGGCGGACTTTTGACGATGACCGCACCACTCATCGTCAACGACGTCGCCGTCCACCGGATCGTCGACCTCGATCCGTTCCCGTTGCCGCTGGATTTTTTGTTTCCTGACGGAACAATTGAGGCGCTGGCGCCGCATGCTCCCCTGCTCGGCGGCCCGCACGTCGATTTTGCCGCCGGCACGATCCAGCTAGCGATCCAAAGCCATCTGGTGCGGATTGGCGGCCTGACCATCCTGGTCGATGCCTGCGTGGGCGAGCACAAGTCGCGCCCGGCGCGCCCCGACTGGCATCAACGCACGGCGACCGCTTATCTCAGCAATCTCACCGCCGCCGGCTGCACACCGACGGATATCGACGTAGTCATGTGCACGCACCTGCATGCAGACCACGTGGGTTGGAATACGGTTCTGGAATCGGGTCGTTGGGTGCCGACGTTTCCCAACGCGCGTTATGTGATGAGCGAACGCGAAGCGAATTTTCGCACGCAGCAGGCGGCGGTTTCGCCACAAGCCGATCACGGCAGCTTCAGCGACAGCGTGCTGCCGATCCTCGACGCCGGCCTCGCCGCGATGGTCGAGCCTGGTGACGAAATCGCCGAGGGCACGCGCATCGTCGCACTGCCGGGCCATGCTCCGGGCCAGATCGGGATTGAGCTGACCGCCGGCGCGACGCGGCTATTGTTTTGCGGCGACGCGATTTATAGCCCCGCGCAGGTCATCCGCCCCGAATGGTCGAGCCGGTTCTGTCACGATGCCGTCTTGGCTCAAGAGACCAGGCGCGCGCTGCTGCAGCGCTGCGCGGGTGAAGATTTTCTGCTGTTGCCGGCGCATTTGCGCGCCGGCGCCATGCGCATCTGCGAACATCTCGATGGATTCCGCCCAGCGTTTATCGATTAGCTCACGCGACCGCCGCGCAATCGCGCAGCGATTGGATCATCGACGTGCGCATCACGTAATCGCGATGCAGCGCCGGATCATCGGCAATGCGGCGCAGGTCGTCGTAATAAGCCTGCCGCGCCGCGGGCTCGCGGGTGTTGAGCATCGCGCGGTTGCGCAACGTGGTCTGCTGGACGACGTCGAGCGCCACCTTGCGCCGTTGCCGGCTGTAACGCCCGATGGTGGCGATCGGCGCGCCGCGGATCACCTCGGTGAGCGTCTGACAGAGGTTGAAGGCGTCGTGAATGCCACCATTGAGGCCCATGCCGCCGAGCGGATTGTTCACGTGCGCAGCATCGCCCGCGATCAGCAGCCGGCCCTGTACGTACGTCGAGGCCACCCGCTCGTGTACCCGATAGGCGGTTCGATGACTGACCTCGTAGGGTTCCGCCCGCGCCGCGGCGCCTTGCAGCAGCCGCTCGGCGCGCTCGGGCGATGTCACGTCGGCATCGCTGAGTTCCGCCTGAACCGGAAACAGCGCGCGCCAGACCCGGCTGGTGCGGATCAACACGTACCATTCGTCGGGATCGGAGAGGTAGGCGATATTCGCAAGGTCCGGCATCGTGTTGCGAAAATCGTAGGTCGTCGAAATGGTCAAGAACAGCTCGGGAATCGTAATGCCGTCGAATTCGACATTCATGGCCTTGCGCACTACGCTCCCGATACCGTCGGCGCCGACCAGAAACGAACCTGTGAGCGTTTCGGTGGTGCCGTCCGCGGTGATCACGTCCAGTTCGACCTCATCCGCCGTCTGCCGTGCCGCGGTGGCCGTGGTGCCGAGCCTGATCGTCACCAGCGGGTTGGCCTTGAGCTGCGCGTAAAGCAGCTCTCCCAGCCGCCATTGCTCGCATTGCAGGCGGTACGGATGATTGGTGTCGAGCAACAGGCGCGACAGCTCGAAGGTCGCTACTGCCCCACCTTGCCGGTCGCGAAATTGCCAGGTGGGGCAAATCAGCCCCTGCGCGATCATGGCGTCAACGACGCCGAACCGTTCCAGCATGTCGAGCGTCGGCGGATGAAAGGTCGAAGCACGCAGATCGCGCGGCAACTCAGTGGATGTTTCAACCAGAACGACGGAAATCCCCTCAGCAACCAACAAGGAGGCGGCCACAAGGCCAACCGGCCCGGCACCAACAACAAGAACAGGCTTTGCGGATTTTTCGGCATCGGTTTCCTTGACACACCCAATGAGACAATGATCATGAACTGCTCGGACATTGATGACCGGCTTCGGTCTCACCGGCAAGAGGCAGTGTTCATCTCCACCAAGGACGCTCCGGTGCGATACGTCAATTTAGTTTCGTCTGTTCGCGTGGCGCGGCACTGCTGCGAGGCGAACCGCACCGCGATCGCGTGCCCAGCGCGGGCTGCCGATGCAATTATCTCATGGCAGGAATTCGGGTGTTGCGCGGGAGCGCCAAACACGTCGCGCGCGCGCGCTGACGCCGCCGGCGCGAGGCGCTAGTCGTGTCGGCTTGGGCGCTCCAGCCATCTGACTCGAGACTGCGTGCGGGGTGCCTGGCATTGGTTTTGGTGGCGACCTTGACGGTCTTGGCCGGCGTCTATGGTCCCTACCCGATTGCCCGCCAGACGGTTTCCGGGCTGTTGCTCGGCTCAATCTACATGATCGTCGCCGTGGCCTTCACGCTGACCATCGGCATTCTGAATTTTCTCAACTTCACCATTCCCACCTTGTTCATGCTGACCGGCATGGTGGCCTGGGCCCTGATCGCGGGCGGCTACGTCACATTCGCCGGCGGCTGGGCCTGGCTCGCGGCGCTCGGCGGCGGCGTCGCGGTCGCGGTGGCGGCTTCGCTCCTGGTCGAGAGATTCACCTTCCGCTATCTGAAAATGCGGCACGGCGACGCCACCGAGCACGCCATCCCGCTGGTCTCCTCGCTTGGCTTTCTTTTGATCTTCCAGCACCTCGTATTGATCACGATGGGCTCCGAGGCCGAGCGTTTTCCGGTGCCGTTCAAGTCCGATATTCACGTTGCCGGCTTGATCCTGGGGATTCCACAGCTGGTGAGCTTCCTGCTTGCCGTCCTCGTGGTCGCAGCACTGAGTTTCATCGTAAAGAACACGGCCACCGGCCGTGCATTGCGCACGATCGCCGAAAACCCGGACACCGCGTCGCTCCTCGGCGTTGAAGTCGATCGCGTGGTGCCGGTCGTCTTCATCATCACCGGACTTCTCGCCGGGGTCGCCGGCGCGCTGTTCACGGTCAATTACGGCAACGTTTCCGCCTTTATGGGCAGCAATGTCGGCGACAAGGCGATTGCCGCGATGGTGGTGGGCGGCATCGGCTCGATCTGGGGCGCGATTGCCGGAGGGCTGGCGATCGGGCTCGTCGAGACCTTCGTGATCTATCTGCTCGGCGGCGATTCCGTGCAGATGGCGGTCTGGGGGCTGCTCCTGGTCTTCATCGTCATTTGGCCACGCGGGCTGTTCGGCACGGCCGCCACCGGTAAGGGCAAGCTATGACCGGCCGCCGCGGACGGCGACCTGGCACGGGCCGCAAGCCATGAGCGGGTACCTCTCCGGCATCCTCGCCATTCTCTGCATCAACCTCATTTTCGCCTACGCGATTTTCGTCCCGGCCGCGGCCGGGCAGATCAACATTGGCGGTGCCGGTTTTCAGGCGATCGGCGCCTATGCGGCCGGCGCGCTCTCGACCATGGCAGACTGGCCGATGTGGCTCAGCATCGCGACCGCGACGGTAGCGGCGGGCATCGCCGGCTTTCTGATCGCGTTTCCCGTGCTGCGTACTCGCGGCGTCTATCTGGTGCTGGCGACTTTCGCCTTCGGCGAGCTCGTGTCCGGTTATCTGCTCCGATCGACCTATTTCGGCGGCGCCATCGGCTTTGTCGTGCCCGATCATATCGATCTGTGGGCGCTCGCGGTCAGCGCATGCGCTGTCGTCGCCCTGATCGTCTATCTGATGGCGACGCGCTTTGGTCTCGCCATGCGCGCCGTCCACGACGACGAAGCCGCCGCGATCGTGCTCGGAATCAACGTCCGCATGGTCCAGGTGATTGCGTTTGCGGTCGGTGGGGCGCTGGCGGGGTTTTCGGGCGCGCTCTACGCCTTTAATTTCGGATTTGTTGAAGCGCAGTATTTCGATGCCCTGCTGTCGATTTACGTGCTGCTCTTTGTTTTGATCGGAGGCACGCAGACCGCGTGGGGACCGCTGGTCGGCAGCGCGTTTTTCACCGTCCTGCCCGAGTTCATGCGCATCGGCGGCTCGTGGCGCTACGTCGTATTCGGCATCGCGATCGTGCTGATGATGGTGTGGCGGCCGCAAGGCATCGTGACGCGCGATCTGCTTGCCCGCATCTTCTCCGGCCGCCGCGCGGCGGCGACCGCAACGGGGGCGTCCGGTGGCTGAGCCTGCCGCCCTGGCACTTGGGGATGTGAGCCGGCGGTTCGGAGGTGTCACCGTTGCCGACAACGTCAGCTTTACCGTACCGGTTGGCGCGCGCATGGCTCTGATCGGCCCGAACGGCGCCGGCAAGACAACCCTCTTCAACCTCATCTCCGGCGTTCTCTCAGCCGATTCCGGCACGATCCTGCTGAACGGAAGACGGATCGACACGTTGCCACCGCGGTCGCGGGTCCGCGCTGGTCTGTCGCGGTCGTTTCAGAACATTCGCCTGATGCCGCATTTGTCCGTCATCGAGAACGTGATGCTCGGCCAACATACGCTTGCACGAGGAGTGGCGCAGATGTTGGCGCCGCTCGCCTGGCAGCGGAACGGCCGCTGGCGGCGCATGGCTGAACAGGCGCTGCGCGATGCCGGCATCGATGTCGATCCCGACGCCGACGTATCCGGCCTCGCCTACGGAATCCGCAAGAAAATCGAGGTCGTGCGCGCACTGGTGAGCCGCCCGCGCGTGCTCCTGCTCGACGAACCGGCGGCGGGGCTCAATCCGCGCGAAACCGCGGAGCTGTCCGCGTTCCTCAAAGCCGAAGCCGGGAACGAATTGACGCTTCTCGTGGTCGAGCACGACATGTCTTTTGTCCATGATCTGTGCGAGCGCGCCGTCGTGCTCAATTTCGGCCGCGTCATCTATGACGGCAGCATGGGCGGCGTCTCCAAAGACGAAGCGGTGCGCGCCGCCTATCTGGGCAATCGCAAAATCACGATGCAGGAGGCAGCCCCTGCTCCTTGACGTCGACAATCTCCAGGTCCATTACGGCCGCATTCACGCCATCAAAGATGTCTCACTCGGCGTCGCGGCGAACGAACTCGTCGCCGTGCTGGGCGCCAACGGCGCCGGCAAATCATCGCTCCTGCGCGCCGTCCAAGGGCTCGTCCCTGTCTCCGGCGGCAGCATCCGCTTCGACGACGAAACCATCCTGGGATTGACCGCGCCGCAACGCCTGCGGCGGCGTCTCGCGCTGGTACCCGAGGGCCGCCAGATCGTTCTCCAGTTGACGGTTCACGAAAACCTCCAAATGGGCGCGTATAGCCGCGCCGACGCCGACGCGGCCGGCGACATCGACGCCATCTACGAGCGCTTTCCTAATCTCGCCGCCCGCCGCAACATCCCGGCCGGAGTCCTGTCCGGCGGCGAGCAACAGATGCTGGCGATCGGGCGCGCGCTTCTGGTCAGGCCCAAACTCATGATGCTCGACGAGCCCTCGCTCGGGCTTTCACCGCTTCTGGTCGAAAAGCTGTTCGAGTTGATCGCGAGCCTGCGCGGCGCCGGCCTCGCTATCCTGCTGGTCGAACAGAATACCCAGATGGCGCTCGAGATTGCCGATCGCGGCATCGTCCTGGAATTGGGACGCGTCACGATGCAAGGAGCGGCCGACGCACTGCGACGCGACGCGCGCTTGGCCCAAGCCTATCTGGGACAAGGATCGGGCGAGCCGGATTAAAACAGGAGGAGTCATGAGCACGCTACGGAACGCGCTGATTGCGATCGGCATCGCATCCGTCGCCGCCGCGGCCACCACGCCCGCTGCGGGAAACGACATCGTCATCGGATTGAACATGGTCAAATCCGGCGTGCTCAAGACCGTGGGCGAGGCGACCGAGACCGCCGTCGATATCGCAGTCGAAGAGATCAACACCAAGGGCGGTATCGCCGGCAAGCCGATCAGGCTGGTGAAATTCGACACCGGCAGCGATCCGCGCCAGGCGGCGACCGGGACCCAGAAACTGGCACAGGACGACAACGCACTCGCCATCATCGGCCCGTTCTCCTCGGGCGAGGCCGCGGTCGCGTTCCCGGTCGGTGAACGTATCGGCATCGTCGAAATGCCGAATGCGGCATCGCAGCCGGGCCTGACCGCCAACTACACCTATGCGTGGCGCCTGACGGCGGACGAGGGCCGCCAGTTCACGCGGCTGATCAAGACGCTGCGGAAGAAAGGGATCAAGTCGGATTCGGCCGCGATCATCTACGTCTCGGACGAGCGGGTCTCCAACATTTCCGGCACCAAGTTCTATCCGGCAATCTTCAAGGCCAACAACATCGCCTTCGCATCGCCGATCGCCTTTCAACTCAACAGCTTCGACGTTTCGCCGCAGGTTTCACAAGCGCTCGAAGGCAAACCCGACGTGGTGGCGCTCGCGGCCACGCCGGACAGTGCCGGCAAGGTGATCAAGGAGCTTCGCCGCCAGGGATTTCAGGGGCAGATCATCGGCTCGCAGATCTTTGCTGATCCCAATGCGCTCGATTTGTTCGGCCACGACGCCGACGGCCTTCTGATCGTCGCCGGCTTCTGGTGGGATCGCAACGACGCGACCCGCGCCTTTACCAAGAAATTCGGCGACGAAAACGCCAAACGCGGATTGGCTTCCAAAAAAATCCCGCACCATACCGACGCGCAAGCGTACGATATCGTTTATCTGCTCAAACAAGTCATGGAGAAGGCCGGCGTCACCGGCGATCCGGCCAAACTGGCGCAGGAGCGCGCCACGATCCGCGACGGCCTCAAAGGGGTCGTTTTCACCGGCGTCACCGGCGACAATACCTGCTTCACCGCCGACCGCGATGCCATGCTTCCTGGCTTCGTCATCGAGATCAAGGATCTGAAATGGAATTTGTACGATCAATGGCCCGCGGATCCTTGTCAGTGAGCCGTTGAGATGACCAAGCGGCGCATTTGCATTCTCGGCGGCTGCGGTGGCATCGGCCGTAGTCTGGTCAAAGCCTGCCTTGACGCCGACGACGAGGTCGCGGTGATGGACTTGCAGTTCTCCCTCGACCGGCGCCGCCGCCGGCCGGCACGCTTCCGATCGCGGTCGAAGGCAGTGACGAGGTGTCTGTCGGCGCCGCCTTCAACATCATCAAAGAGCGCTGGGGCGCGCTCGATGGTTTTGTCAACGCGGCCGGCTTTTTGATTGCGATGCGACCGTTGACGCATGCGCCGGCTGCTGAGTTCGACACGACGATCACCGGCAACCTGCGCACGACTTTCCTTGTGTGCAAGGCGCGATGTCGCTCCTGCAGCGCGGCAACGCGCCGAGCCTGGTCAATATCGCCTCCGGCCTCGGCAGTTTCGTCCGGCCGCAGTATGGCCCCTATTCCGCGTCAAAGGCCGGAATGATCGCACTGACCAAGACGCTGGCGCTCGAGCACGCGCCAGCGGGGCGCGCCAACGCCGTCGGTCCCGGCGCCGTCGATACGGCATTCCTGCGCGGCGGAACCGGGCGCTCGGAAGAACGCAACGCCGCGAGCATCGATATCGCTGCCTACTCCGCCATGATACCGCTGCGCCGGATCGCGCTGCCGGACGATATCGTCGGTCCGGTCATGTTCTTGTTGGGCGCGCAAAGCGCCTATATGACGGGCCAGACATTGTGGGTGAATGGGGGTGCCTATATGCCGTAGCTCCCAGTGTGCCGCGGTAGCAGCGATATTTTGCTCGCGTCGTGAACATCTCTCTGAACTCTAGGATAAAAAAGCCTCTGTGATCAAAAAAGCGCCCCTCGTTGAAGGTCGCGCCTCTCATACGGAAAACTTAAATGCACTACGATTTCGTGCCGTTTCCTCATCGCAAGCCGCTGCGCTGGCCCAATGGCAAGCGCCTCGCCCTGATGCTCACGATCAATTTCGAGCATTGGGACAAGGTTCGCGAGTTGTCGAAGCCCTACTATCCGGGTGGCCCCGGCATCGTCGGCGGCGACCTGCCGGGCAACGTGTATGACAATCCGAACTACACCTGGCGCGAGTACGGACAAAGAGTTGGCGTTTGGCGCATGTTCGATGTGTTCGATGCCGCGGGCGTGCCGGCGACCTGCACGATGAACGCCAAGATGGGCATCGAGCGGCGCGCCGTTATCGACAAGGCCCTCGAGCGCGGCTGGGAAATTCTTGCCCACAATTACGTGCAATCGGATCTGTTGACCGATTTCACATTCGATGAAGCCAAAGAACGCGAAGTGATCCGGGAAACGCTGCGCGTCTATCGCGACGTCTGCGGCAAACCGGCCAGAGGCTGGCTCTCGAGCTCACTACGCTCGACGCCAAATACCATCGACATTCTCGCCGAAGAGGGCTTGCTGTTCATCGCCGACCTCTTGAACGACGACCAGCCTTATCTCGTCCAAACGCGCTCCGGTAGACCCATGGTCTCGATCTCTTACACGTCGGAGGTCAACGATTTTACCATTTTCATGCGCCAGGGCATGGACGTCGACGGCGCCTTCAAAGTGTTCAAGGAGCAATTCGATTGGCTCTATGCGGAGAGCGCGCTCAGCGGCCGTTTCATGAATGTGGGCTTGCATCCCCACGTGGTCGGCCAGCCGTTTCGCATCCGCGCGCTGCGCGACTTCCTGCAATACGTCAAACAGTTCGACGATATTTGGTTCGCGACGCGCGAACAGATCGCCGAATGGTATTTACAAAATCACACAAGCCACATCGGCTAGTGCGGCCATAAATCGACGAGATGCATAGGTCGAGGGTGGCGGCCGAACCGTCGGCGTTAGTCGCCTGGATGATCACATCATCCAGCGGGGCCTCCAGATCCCCGTTGCTGGAATGAAACCCTATCGGTGGCTCCCCGTGTCAACGTGCGAGAAACGCCATTGCCAATGCACGAAATTGCCGCGTGCAGTAGCGCATCGTCGGCCACAAAGGTCGGCACAGCTTACGAGCAACTGCCGCGGCATTCGAACCGACGTTACGCGACCGAGAATCCCCGCTTTTGTGCGTACATTGATTTGTCGGCTGCGGCGAGAAGTTCGCCGGCCGTCGAACCGTCATCCGGATAATACGCAGCTCCGACGCTCGCATAGACAAACAGGGGCTTGTCCGCCGCCCTGATTTTGTAACCGAGCCCGGCCCTTAGCTGAGCGCGGAGGCGCGGCGCGGTCAAGCTATCGCTACCACCCAAGACCACTCCAAATTCGTCGCCTCCGATCCTTGCAACAACGCAATCCGGGCCGACCTTCTTTCTAAGCTCCTCAGAGAGTGCGATTAACGCCTGGTCTCCGACGCGGTGCCCAAACATGTCGTTAATCAATTTCAGTCGGTCCATGTCGATAAGGATAACTCCCGTCTTGGAGCTGCTGTCGCGCGCCAATAATATCGCTAGTTCTAGCTGCGCATCAAACATGGCTCGGTTGGCTAGCCCGGTTAGCGGGTCACGTTGCAGCGTCGACACATCCACATGCATCACGATGGCATGCAGTTTGCCGCCAAATTCGAACGGCGTGATCTGCGCCTGATACCAGTGATGTAGGCCGTTAAAGGGGCAAGCATAGGTGCCGACGAAATGTGGTAAGTCGCCTTTTAAAACCGCCTGCAAACCCTCGAGAACCGCGATTGCCTCTCCACATTCCCTTTCAATTGCCGCCCTGCACTCTGCGATGTAGTTCCAGCCCGGGTTTCTTTGCGAGAGGAGGCCAATCCTCGCGGTCTCTTCCCATTTTTTATTCCAGCGCACGATCGCGCCCGCGGGATCTACGAGCGCAATTTCCGTTAGCAGGAAATCCGAGAGATCGAGGTTTATATCTTGTATCACGGCGACACCCGCAGGCACGTTCAGTATGAATTTTTTCGCCTACCGGGATGTATGCTAGGCAATGATCGTTAATCCCCTCCCCGATGATTATGAAAATTCGAGCGGATCTATCGCGCTATTTTCAAAAAAAACTATAGCCGATCGAGAACCTTCCGAGCAGCGATATCAACTTCAGCTTCGTCACAAACTGCTGCTATAATAACCAGTTCCACGAGATAGGTTATCGGAATCGACAGTTTCCAAGTTAAACCTCAGGTGCGAAATCAATCCCAACACTGCCATTCAACTTCCATCACGCCCATTATGCCGACGATCATCTTGTCTCTCGGACGTACCTCGGTGACGAAGGCAACATTACGCCCTCCTTCCTTATTCCTGTATTTCTAGTCGGGGGGCCGCTTATTTCTTATTGCCGCTAAATCTTTTTGTGGTGATGGTAATAGCGAGCGCGGCGTCGTTTTACGCGCATGTTTTTTTCGACAAGGAATATCACGTAGAGTGGTCGCGGCTTCCAAGGTTTGCGTGGTTCAGACGCCAGCAAGAACCGCACTTCGTTCATCACCATCACGCGAACATCAATTTTGGTGTAATTCACTTTTTCTGGGACAAGATTCTCGGTACCTATCGAAGGCCGAATGCAGGCGCATAAATCAGGCGCCTGTGACGCGATTACGTTTTTCGATAGCGTCTCAGTTTTAATTTTGCCTATCTTCACAGATCGCCTCGGCATCAACAGAATCATTTTTGTGCCGCTTCACTTAAGCCGGCGGCATCAGGCGAAACCGTAGGGCCAATCGCTTGAAGCTCACGCGACCAATGATGCGACGATGCACAAGCCTCGATGCCAAAAAGGCTTGAGCGTGCGCTTGCCGCCTTCCTGCATCAGTAACTAACCTCTCCAATCGTGGCTATGACGGGATTGCTCGACTTGCTTATGGTCGGGGCTCGGCGAGCTCAACTCGATGAGATGGTTGCAGACCTAACCCGTATGCGAGCGGCCAGTGACGATCTCGGAACCCTCGTCAATAGGGTCGTCGACACACCGGAGACAATTCCAAACGAGTTGGAGGCCATTGAAGCCTTTCGTAAGCGGCTTCGCCATGACTTGCGCACGCCACTCAATACGATCAAGGGTTTCGCCGCGATGCTCTTCGAAGACTTGAGGGCCAGCCCCCACAAGGATCTTCTTACCGGCCTGGAAAAGATTCTGACGGCCGCCGACGAACTTCGCGTCCAGATCGATGCTCTCGTCGATCGCACCGGCCAGTCCGATATTGAACCGCGCCTGAACCCGGCGCGGTCGATCAGCATGGACAGGGCCAAACGCACTTTCGCGTCATTCGAGCCCAAAGGGGTTGATAGCAAAGACCGCGAATCGTTTAATTACGAGAGGTAGGAATTAATCGAATGCTGTTCCGACTCTCTCGCTATGCCACGCATGTCGCTTATGGCGTGACCCAGGTTCCCCGAGTCGCTTGGTATTTGGGCCACAGTCTCTTGCTTCGCGAACTCGCCGACACCACTCGCAAAAGAGAGGAGCCACGACCTAAACGCCGCATCCGCGCCGCCACCTCGGCGCCCGATAGAAAGCGCATCTACGCCGATATGGCGAAGCTTTTCTTGCAGGATTTGGCTAATGTAGAAGCGGGCATTTATCCTATTCCGGCCGACCATGATGGGTCTGTCTTTGCGTCAATCCGTCGATCACGGCTTTTCTTCGAGGACCTTCCCAAGATCCATCTGCGCCGAAAGCGCCGCGCCCATAGTGAAATCCTGAACGACACGACTCGCGGGCGGCGCCCCCACTATTACCTGCAGAATTTTCATTATCAATCTGGCGGCTGGATGACTGACGATTCAGCCGAGTTGTACGACACACAGGTCGAGGTTCTTTTTAACGGATCAGCCAACGCGATAAGACGACAAGCCCTGCCGCAACTGCACGAGGTGTTTACAGGACGGGACCAACGCAAACTGAGACTTATGGATATCGGCTGCGGAACGGGCCGATTTCTCGACTCTGTTAAGCAGGTCTGGCCGCGGCTTCCCATCCTCGGGATCGATATGTCCGAGGCATATATCAAATACGCACAGGGGCATCTGAAACGCTGGCCGCGAATCAACCTCAGCGTGGGAAAAGCGGAGGCGCTACCGGTTCCAGACCAAAGCCAAGACGTCCTTACAAGCATATTTGTATTCCACGAATTGCCGCCGCAGGTACGCCGTAACGTCTTTCGCGAATGTACGCGGGCATTGAAGCCCGGCGGGCGTTTCGTACTCGTGGATTCGCTGCAGCATGGCGATGAGCCAGACTACGACGGGCTCCTGGACCTCTTTCCGAAAAATTATCACGAGCCTTACTATCGCAGCTATCTGAGCGAAGACTTTAGCGCGATGGCGAAAAGCTGCGGACTAACCCACGTTCGCGATGTCAACGCGTTCATCTCAAAAGTCATGGTGTTTGATAAAATCGCCTGACTATCGGGCACGGTAGTCATTCCTCCATCCCTAAGTCAGTTTCAATGGGCAATCCGCGCGCCCTTCGGGCTCGCCAGATGCGCCTGGGCGTTCCGCGCGCATCAGTTCCGAGCGTCACCGCCCATCGAGAATTTCATTTAGGGGCGTATTTCCACCTTCTGCAAATTCGATTACGACACCGACCGGCAGCACAGTCCAGGTCGGGCCCTGAAGCCCGCAAGCCCGCGTTGTGCGGGATTTTTCACGAAGTTCGGCTGCGCCCGATTGCGGTCAAGCCCAGGGTTGTATCACTGAAGGAAACCTGCTTCGGCATCGGCTGCGTTGCCCACGACGACCGCACGGCAACTGCGGACCGCGGGACCTCGGCGGCCTGCACAAACGCCCGAGGCTTTTGAGGCGTTATGGCAACGCACCAAACTCTTAGGAGTGACAACGTAGAACCCTAGGCCCCTTCCTCCTCAGCGGCCCCCAGGACCCTCCCGGTCTTCGGGTTCACCAGGTGCCCCCTAGCGCACACCACACACGTTACATGGATAAAAACTAGGTCGTCTCGCCAAGCTCCTCAGCCGCCCACGCCTGAACGCTCTTGCCGGTATGCAGGCAACGGTAGAGAAAAGGCGCCATACAGGACCTCCCCACTGGCGTGCTCGTAATGTGTGCGCCTGTGTTAGGATCAGCAAGCGGAGAAATCTCGAGCTGGGGCCTACGACTACACCTCTTGGCTCAGCCCGCGAAGCTCTGTCGCAACAAGTATCGATGTTTCCCTACAGCGGCGGAAGCGCTCCGTTTCGCAGTGGAGGTCTTACGCACACCGAAAGCCTTCGGCGCATGGCTGGAGGTGGGGGACGAGCGCTTCAATGGCACAGAAATCCAATGCCTGTACGAAGCCGCCGACTACCCGCTGCGAAAGTCGAAATAAGCAGGGAACCAACAACGCTCGGCTCGCATTGTTGTGCGACGCGGGCTGCTCCCACGCTCCCCCGCGCCTGAAGCCCGTCGTCGAAGTGAAGCCCCGCCCTCACCCAGCGGGGCTTTCTCTTTGTTAGATTGGAACGGCTTGGGCTCTTTTGCCCCCTCGTGCGTTGTCTTCGTTACGAGGAGTACACCGTGGGCGACCACAGGTTCAAGATCGGGCAACTGGTTGATTATATCGGCCGCCAACGCGCTGCAGGCGTCTACACGGTCACTGCCCGGTTGCCCTCAGAGGACGATGATTGCCGGTATCGGATAAAGAACATCAACGAAACTCACGAGCGCGTGGCAAAAGAGAGCGAGCTTCGGAGCGTCGAGCGGCAGCAGTCGTCGTAACTCGTGGGACCTCTCTGGCGCACGGCCATGGCCAGAGATTACAGCAGATCGGGAGCGTCGCTCCATTCGGCCTCTTCATCTCACTAAAATCCAAGATTATTATTTCACCAACCCAACACAGGGTGCGCGATAAGAGCATGCGTCCAACTCCTGTTGTGAGCCCCATGACGTCGGTCAGGTACCCGAACAGCTCGTCGAACGAGATCAACTCCAACCGCTGGTGTCAAAAAAAGGCGAGAGACTGTCAGCGCGCCGCACTAACCGCTAAAGACCCGAAGGTCCGTCTCGTGTTTTTGCATTTAGCAAAGATGTGGCGTGAAATCGCAGATGAAGCAGAACCGGAAACGGTCGAGCCGTCAAAGGGAGGTCGTCGTTATCAACTTCCCCAGACAGGCTAAGCGCTAACGGCCACCCCATGCGAACACAAGCTTCATCACAATAGTCTCCGAAGCGCAGCGCTCAGCGAGGGAAAGTGCTTAATCGCCTATCAGAAGTAGAGCGACGGACGATCAACAACGCCTCTCCGAAGGCGTCATTTCGGGATGGTACTTCCTGATGGGCTATCGGGTCGGGATGACAACTTACGTCTGCGACCGCCCTCTCGTTTTTACATCCATGTCGACTATGTGTTTCCAATGTCAGGGGAACAGCCAGCTTTTTGGATCAATAGGGAATACTGGTATCCCAATCCTTTAACTGGCACTCCGGCATTTTCGGTTAAACGGCAATCTCGTTTAGAGGATCCAGCCTCCCACACCGAAGTATTATTTATTAAGCCGGCCAGAGCTTTGCGTTGCAAGCGTCCTCAAGGTAGCCCAGTTTAGAAAGAAACGGTAACGCTACGCGGACCGATCCGTTTTGCTAGCCATTCTGCTTTCCAAGGGAGCGCACCACGATGCCAAAAGACCAGAAGGTAACGCTAGATGAAGTGGTGGAAGTGATTGGCGGAGAGGTTCGCAAGACCGGTGATAAGTATTTCGATTTTCTTCAGAAGACCGTTTCATCCCATCCCTTGGGCGGCACCGAGCTAGGGGGCAAAGGAAAGAACTGCGCGGTGCCGTCGCGCTTCGTGTTGGAATTCGATGTGGCGCAATCTCCAGCATGACGTTATCGATTTAAGCGGCGAGGTCAATTGGCTGATCGATAGTCGTCGTGGCAAGCGTCTGCCATCCGTCGACCTTGCGCATGTTGATCTGGCCGGAGGCGAGCAGCGCCCAGAACAACATGGCGGCAGTTTCTGCTGAGGGCAGTACCGTCTGCGTTTTGATCCGGCGCTTGAACTCCTCGTGCAGCCGTTCGATCGCATTCGTCGTCCGCGCGCTGCGCCATTGGGTCGGCGGCAAATGTGCAAACGTGAACAACCGATCAGCGGCTTCGTCGAGGCTGTCGGCGACCGCGCGGTGCTTGAGCCGCCACTTGCGGATGAATCCCTTGCGGCGCATTGCGATGTCTTCCGGGGTGGCCGCGTAGATCATGTCGGTATAGTCGGCGCCGATTTCCTCATGCATGCGCTCCGGCGCGTGCGCGAGCAGATTGCGATGCTTGTGAACAGTGCAGCGCTGTACCGGCACGCCGTCCCAAACGGCGGCAATCGCTTTCTCCAGTCCCGGCGCGCCGTCGACGATCAGGAACGCCGGCCGCCGCAGACCGCGCCCAATCAGATCATCGAGCACAGAACGCCAGGCTTCGGCGGATTCCCCGCCCATGTGCTTGACCGCGAGCAGCACCTTCTGGCCGTCCGCGCGCACGCCAATGACCACGAGCAGCGAGATCGCCGTGGACTTGCGATCGAGCCGGACGCGAACCACTGTGCCGTCGAGGATCAACCGCACCATCGGCTCGTCGGTCAGCGACCGGGCGTTCCAGGTGTCCCAATCGCTTTTGATCTTACGCCAGACCCGGCTCACGATGTCCTTGCTGATGCCATCGCGGAACAGCGCTGCCAGGGCGCGCCGCACCCGCCGCGTATTGGTGCCGGCGAGATAGGCGCTCGCGATCAGCGCATCGGCGGTGAGCGTGCGGCGCTGATAACTTCGCAGCACCTGGCTATGCCATTCGGTGCTGTTGCCATCGCGCGTTTGCAGCCGAGCCCGCGGCACGGTGAGCTCGGTCTTGCCGAAGCTGCCGGTCAGTGAGCGCGTGCGGCTGCCGTGCCGGTGGCCAATGAGGTTTACGGGGCCGCCGTCGGTATTCTTTGCGCGCCCATACCGCGGGCGAGCGAGCGCTGCATCGAGCTCACACCGGGTTCTTCGATGAACCCACGCACCCGTTCGCGCACACCGCTCTCGATCGGATCAAACCAGTTGTCGAAAAGATGGGTCGCCGTCTCGGTTGCAGGCGCGAAAGAATCAGTTCCTGTGATAAGGTTGGTCATGGCGTGGTCTCCGTTCCGGCGCTCCAACGCCGGATGATTCGAGGTTGAACACGGAGATTACGCCAACCGAATTCCAACCACTCCCGCTACGCCACCGAACTGCGCCGAGAAAAACATACGTTTGGCTCGCGATTATTTTCATAAACTGTCGCATGCAAAGAATTTTCTGGAGACGGTTTCAATCCACACCGAATTATGCAACTCCAGTTGGTCTTCATGGGTGAGCAAATTAAGAGCCTAGGCGAGATTTATACCAAAGCGGTGGGAGAAATTCTCAACGCTCCTTTAAATACGGAAGGCCCCCGCGATGATTAAGCATATCCGCCACTTAACTCCAGCACAGAGTTGAGCGAATGGGTTGGTATTTCGTAAGCGAGTGCTGGTCGGTCGCCTCGACGAACCTTTTGCGATTAAGTGATCAAGCCCGTTCTTGCGTGCAGATTTGCGTCCCATTTCTTGTTCTTTCCGCCCACCATATCGCACAGGATCGCCAGCTCTTGGTGATCGTGACGCCTTCGTCGTTCATTGTTACTACCGGCTGCGACCTTGGCTTGGAACGCTGTCCGGCGGCCGGTGATGCCAAGGATGCCGTGAAGAACGTCGTCAGACCGTAGTCACAAGTTGGAACAAATGATTTATCGGGGACCGCTTCGTAGCGAGCGGTCCTTCTTTTTTGGCCCTTGGAAAAATCCAGACCCGGCCCGACACTGTTAGGCGATTGCGATCTGATTTTCGGTGCATAATTCTCCTGGACCCTCGAAAGCGTATTTTGTGATTTGCAGCGACTTAGAGAGGTGCTGCATGATCGAAATATGGGCGACAAGCCGAACATACCGTCAGAGCCGGAAGTATCCCTACGTGTGGGACTCTCTGCAGCACCGGAAGCCGACGTTTCGGCAAGCCCACGCTACACTCTCCCTAGCGACCTGGACGCTGCGATCAGGCATCTTGACGATCAACAACTGGATCGTTTGGCGGCCGCCGTGCTCGAAGAGCGAACGCGACGTAGAGGCCCGCTAAAGGCTAATCGCAGCCAACCGCAAGTTGAGGTCGATGCTTCTTCGCTACCGCTTGGAAAACTGAACGCCGTACGGGCCGCTTATAAAGCAGGTGTGACACCCGCGAGGATCGCCAGAGAATTCGGAATCTCGCGAACCGAAGTGCAAAAAGCGTTAGCTCGCAACGCCGCTAAATGAAGCCGAAGTAACCGGCCTTTACGCCAATACAGTCATTGATGCAAACCGACCTGCGCAATGAGCAGGTACCCGAGCTATTCCGGCTGAGGGTATTTCGCCTCGATGCTTACGCGACACTCCGGATTTCCGCAGACTTCGCCCATCACCTTACCGCCACCGGGAAGTAAGGTGTCTAATGCCTTATACCGTTGCCAGCCCTTCGGCATTCCCTTCGCGTACAGACCGCACCAAGCACAGTGAAAGCACCCTCCTGCAACGGTAGATATTCGACCGTTGTGCGGTTGGCCCGTTCAGCCTTTGCTGCCAGCGCTTCTACCAATTTGAGCATAATCGTTAGATGGGGGTGGCTGCCGGTAAACTCAAACCCCAGCCGGGACGCATCACGATGCGGTGGCAGTCGTCGGCAAGGATATCGGCATGGAACGTGAAATGGAGTACACCGGTTGACAGGTAGTACCCATTAAACCTTTAGGCGGGACGGAACATGGCGAAGGAAACCAGACCTTTGGAAGTTTTGAATACGCGGACGAAGCAGGCTTTTGAGGAGACGAAAGAGGCAACGGAGCGAATGAAGCAATCTGTTGAGGAGACAAAAGTGCAGGCACTCAGCGCCATGGACACTTATTTTGAGTTCCTCAACCGAGCGATTTCATCGTTTCCGTCGGGGGGAACGGAGTTCGGTGAGAAACTAAAGACGTTCTCTGAGAAAAACGTAATCACCACCCATCAATTTGTGCGGCGACTGGGCCTTGCCAAAGATTTTCAGGAAGTGTTTCGCCTACAGGCCGAGTTCATGCAGACTTAAATGCAAACTTTCGCGGAACAAGCAAAAAGCCTGGCCGAAGCTTTTGCAAAAGCCGCAGCGAGCGAAGTCAAAATGCCCGCCTTCAAGAGTTCTCTCGAATAGCTGAGGGCATGTACTCACAATTCGGAAGCCGATCTTTCTGCGTTTCTGAGCAGACTATTGCTTATCCACCAACGGATCGGCGTGGCGGTGTAAAAATTTCTAGTATCCGTCTTCCAGACGAAAAATGGATGTCACGCGCCACGCCATCGATGAGGCCACCGAAAGCTTCTGCCGCCAGGCTGATCGGCCCGAGCGAGGTCAAGCTCACAATCGAGCAGAACCTACCTGGCAACTTGAGCGGCCAGGATTGGGCGATCATGGGCGGGATTGTCGACGCCGTGAAAACCGCCGTTCCGGATGCAGCCAATAGGCCAGCCGGCCAAGTCCTTGAATATGTGCGCGCTAAGCTCACTGACTAACCGTATAAGCACGGCGAGTGCTGGCCGAAGCTGGCTACCGATGGTCGGGGTATATGTTTTGGCTCAGTGTGTCGAAAGCGCAACGATGAATTGGGATAGAATGAGACGACAAACTCAGCGCCGTCACGCTGGAGCGTTACGAACCTTCTCGGGTTCTCCATGTCGGAGGCCATCCGCGCCTAGGATTTGCGGCGGAGCGAAGACATCCCGGCAACGCTGGCGATCATAACGCTGACCGCGATCAGCGCGTCTTCACGAACTATGCCGGGCGGCATTCCGATGGCATCGCGCGCAATCAGTGCGAGCAGCAATGCCGTCGCTGTGGCCGCCATCACGCTCAGGATCAAGTCAACCGTGGTCACGTTCACCGACGCAAGGAAATATTTACCCACCGCTTGCGCATTTGTCGCCGAATCACCGAGGGCATGCTAACGAGTTGGGAGGCCCTGGCACGACACAGGTACCATGGGATTCCTCACGCGCCAGGGCCCCGGACGCAGTGGAGAATCCGTCCCCACTGTCCCATCCGAAACATAATACCCAGCAGTTAGCGTCTGCTTAAACCGCTGGGTAGGCTTCCAAGCGGTCAGCGCTGAAAACGATGGTCCCCTCATCGAATTTGCCGTGCTTGTTTCCCCAGCCCTCAACGGTGCAGTTAAAGATCGGCTCGTGCATGGTCCGGACGCGATAGCCGGTGCCGACGCGCGCTTTCGGATCAACTGCGGGAAGCCGAAGAACGGGTAGCGGAGTTGGAACCAGAACTCGCCGCTTATCAGGAGCGAACCGAGCGCGCCGAGCAGTGGCTCCATCGCCTCTACGGCGAAATCGAAGATCGATTTCTTCAATAAGGCGATTCCCGCCGTCCGGTGAACGGCTCGTCGCAACGATCACAAAATCAGAGGCATTTGCGCTGACTGAGATCGACTGAGCAATTGAGCGTTTGCGCTAGTGTGAATTCCCGAGCCTTGTCCGAATAGCGCGTTCTTTTTATATTCTCGATCGAGGGGAACTCCGGCCGCCTTTTCGCCGTTTTTGGTTTGGAAGGCGAGGAGAATATGGACAACACAACACTGATAATTGTCATCATCGTCCTCATTGTGCTTCTCGGTGGCGGCGGTTGGTACGGGCGGGGACGTTGGTTCTGATCAGTTTGATCGCGTCCGACGATCAGGCAACCTGCTTTTCTGCGATTCGCTGGTTTTTTTCAGCTAGCAGGGTTTGCGCTTGCGCTCGATCGCACTCCTCAAATCATGATTGGAAGATCAGATGATCCGCGCGCTTCGCCCGATTGTTGTTGCTGCAGCTCTTTTGCTCTGCGCGTGTGGGCAAAACCAGCAAGGGCCGAAGGGCGAACAGGGTCCCCCAGGTCCTCAAGGATCTAAAGGCGAGCAGGGACCGCCGGGGCCGGCTGGTGTGACAGGGCCGAAAGCCGAGCAGGGTTTGGCGGGACCGCCCGGACCGAAAGGCGAGCAGGGACCGCCCGGACCGCAAGGCGGAAAGGGCGACCAGGGCCCTGCAGGGCCGCCCGGGCCTCAGGGAGCCAAGGGTGATAAAGGCGATAAGGGCGAACCAGGCAACAAGGGGGAGCAAGGACTGGCCGGCCCGCCCGGCCCCGCCGGGCCTCAGGGTGCGAAAGGAGAAGCCGCAGCCGCGCTCGATACTTCCGCGGCGGTTGGCTTACACGTTGTGAGACAGGACAGTTGCGCGAGCGGGTCAGACTGCAACTTGACCTGTGGCACTGGTGAAACACTCGCCTCAGTGACCTGCCCGCAGGGGACGGTCTCCATCACCAAGACGGGCGATACGGAAGCCGTCTCCTGCGCTAACAGTCCCGGCCCTGCCTTGGCGCTTTGCGTTCCCAAACGCTGACGGAGGCTCCAATTACGGCATCAGAAGATGATGTCGTGAAATTCCATTCCCGGTATGTCACAACAATTACAGTCGTATGTATTTCATGACGGCGCTTCAACGCCAACCGACCTTTCCCGTAATCCAAACGTGCCACAAGGGACCGGCGCCGACTTTCGTCGGGCAGCCACCCGCACAATACTTAGACAAACGCTCAGAAATCCGAAGTGCTATGTGACGTTTCTATGGATGCTCGCGCGCAATCCTTTCCCAAGAGCGGCCGGATTTTTATTTTCGGATTTTTATCGGCGATCGCGCCGCTTTCGATCGACATATACCTACCGGCGCTTCCCATGCTCCGCCAGGCACTCGCAGCCGACGAAGCGCAGACGCTCTTCACCCTTTCTGCCTTCTTTATCGGTTTCGGGGGAGGCCAACTGCTCTTTGGTCCGCTGTCGGATCGTTTCGGCCGCAAACCCCTTCTGATTGTCGGCCTAATTGTTTATGTGGCTGCCTCAATCGCGTGTGCCTCGGCCGGGAGCATGTCGGCAGTCATATTCTGGCGATTTATCCAGGCACTGGGTGGTTCAGTCGTGCCCACCGCGGTTCAGGCGATGGTTCGAGATCTCTACGATCGAAATCAGAGCGCTCGGGTCCTGTCACTCAATATGGTCGTCACAGCATCAGCGCCGGTGATAGCACCACTGGTCGGTGGTCAACTGCTCCTTTGGTTTGATTGGAGAGGAATCTTTTGGGTGCTGGTGATCTTTGGCGTCATTTCGCTATGCGCTGCATTTAGGCTACCGGAGACTCTGGCACCGTCACGGCGGAATGAGGCTCATCCCCTTGCCATGCTCGTGGGCTATTTCCAATTTTTGCGTAGTATTCGCTACGTCGGTTATGTCGCGTGTTCAGCCTTCTATTTCTGTTGCCTCTTTGCCTTCATCGCTGGATCACCGTTCGTCTATATCGACTATTTCGGGATTCCACCGCAGTACTACGGATTTCTATTTGGCGTGAACATGCTTGGTATGATCGCGTCCACCTTCGTCAACAGTCGCATCGTAGTGCGGCGCGGCAGCGATCATCTGTTGCGCATCGCTTGCGTGATCGGAGCGTTCGGCGGCTTCGCCCTCTTCTTTACAGGGCTTGCTCAGGTCGGAGGCATTATTGGATTGGCTATCCCTTTATTCGTGGTCCTATCATTGCTGACGATGGTGGCTTCCAATGCAATTTCCGGGGCGCTTTCCGTCTTTCCTCAAACTGCCGGCGCTGCCGCCGCCCTGGCGGGCGCTATTCAATTTGGCTCAGGCGCTTTGGCCAGCGCCGCGGTCGGATGGTCGGCTGACGGAACGCCCCGGCCGATGATTGCGATTATCTGCGGTTGCGCAACGGCAGCCCTGCTCGTGAACTTATTTCTTCTCCGAAATGCTTCCAAGCCAGTTGACGCCGCCTAGCTGCGAAGGCACCAACTTTGTCGGCTAGCGCGTTCCTGGCTTGCTGATGCTTGATAGAGTGATGAGCAGCCGGGTTCGCCGAGTAATCGATTATTTACCCTCAAAATCGATCGGGAAACTTTGCTTCAAATGATCTCTTTGTTTAGCAAAGAGATCATGGAGAGCGGTGATGGTCCTGTCCTCATCGATTTTGTTCCTGGCTGGCAATCTTCAGACGTTATCGACGATGGCATCGTGTTCAAATGACTCGTTGTTGATGATCGCCAGATCGCTTCCCGCTTTTGCGAAGCAATTCGGAGCCCGTGGCGCGATAGGGTGTGCGGTAAAAAAGCAGGAAGCATTTTTGCGGACGCTTCACGTATCGGCTGACATAAGAGGACAAGCCGGCTGACTTGCGGTATCGCAGCCAACAAGATTCGAGTTGGGGATTATCTGAAAACCGCTTAACGATGCGAATGGCGTAGTGCGGCGGCGTCATCCGGCAACGACGTGCCGAGCCAATCATCGTCCTCGTGGTCTGGCCGCCGGATGAAGCGCGAGACCTTCGCAATCGCCGACATCTACCCGCCGATAAAACGGCGCGCCACCCTCGAACAGGAGCGCGTGGACGAAATCGCCACCGGTGCCCGCCAACTCATATTGACGGGGCAAAAGTGAGACCAACAGCTAGACTGCCATCTTCAAATCCTTGGCTGCGCGGAACGCGACTTTCTTGCTTGCCTTGATCTTGATTGCTTCTCCGGTTGCGGGATTGCGACCCATGCGCGCGGCTCGCTTTCTAACCTGCAGGATGCCGAGACCCGCTATGCGGATTCGTTCACCCTTTTTGAGATGCTTTGTGATGGTAACGACGAGATCGCCGAGGATGGCTTCACCTGCTCGTTTCGTCAATTGATGCTCCTCAGCCAAGGCCGCAGCAAGATGCTTGAGGGTTACCGGACGACTGGTCTTGGCCGCCGCAGTTGATTTCGCTGTTTTATCCAAACTAGCCATGATTGATTGCCCTCTTTCAGCGCGAAAATGCGCTTTCAAAGGAAAGATATGATTCGATGCCGGAAGAAAAGGCGTTTTGACGGATTAGAGCGCTTTATACCTGCCGTTCGCCGATGTCAGCTACGGGTTCATGAAATGTCGATTTTGACCCGCCTTACCCTCGTCGGCTTTACCCCCGATAGCGACCAAACAGCAGACATCGAGCGAGGTCGCGCAAGGGCCCATAAGCGGACTCTTCGGCCGCGTCAATCTACCGCTCAAGGCGCCATTGAACCGGACTGAAATTTCATTCGATCACACTGCATCGAAAAAAGAGCGATCGCAACGGCGGCTTATCGATGAACGAGCACCGGAATTTTGCAAGGCGTGAGGACCTTGAACGTCTCGCTGCCAAGGATCACTGGCGCCGTCCTTGAGATGCTCCACTGCGACAGATACGCCGGCGTCGCACGTGGTCGCCTTGAGCACTTTAGTAGACAGCCGGAGGGCAAAGCCCTGCGCGGCGGCATTACCAAAGCAAGGAGCCGCTTCCCCACCCAGCAACCTTCGCGGCTTCGCCAAGCCCCGGATCCCCTCGCGGGGCGGGTTTTGGAGCAAGCGTGGCGATAGATGATGGCGCCTTCGCCAGTGTAGGTCTCATTGAATGCAACGCCATGGTGGCGACGGCGCAGCATCTGGCTGAGCTGCCACTTTCGATCCTCGATCGTATGCCGGCGCAGATCATTGCCGTCGACCTCGACCAAGTCGAAAGCGCAGAGGGTTGCGGCGTGATCGTGCCGGCGATACCGGAGGAGGTCGAAGACTGACAGCCCCTCTTGATCGACCACGATTGCCTCGCCGTCGATCACGCAAGACTTCACGGGCAACCTTTGGATGGCGTCGACATAAGCGTATACCGGTCCGTGAAGTCGTGACCGTTCCGCGTTATCAGCCGGACCTGATCGCCTTCCTTTTGGGCAACGATCCGAAAGCCGTCGTGCTTGATCTCATGGAGCCAGACAGGACCGCTCGGGAGCGGAGCGCTGGTATTGCACCGGGCGGGCGACGTCGGCAGACAGTGCTCGCGCCGCGCGACAACCCCAATGCGGGTTGTCAAGGAAGGCCCTCGCCAACGCCACCATGTCGGCCTTGCCTTCGATGACTGTGACTTCGACGGATGATAGGCTTGCGGACCGACCATGAGCCAGAACCCGGCAGTTTCGGTCTGCTGGTCCGTTCGCTTCCGGCGTTCTTTGCACCGTAATCCTTGATCTCATTGAAGTCAGTCGCCCACTCCGTGCTCTCCAGCGAAATCGGCGGACCTGGCCGGAATTGGGATCCCGAGGCGATCGCGAAGGGCTTCAGTTTCGGCCACATTGAGGCCGCTGTCCGGCCAACGAAGGCAGTTGCGGCGACGCGTCCTCTACCGGCAGTCGGGGATTTCCACCATCGCCGACGGGCGCCGGGTCGGGCAGATCGGCCACCGCGGCGGGCGACGGCACTTTTACGTATCGAGGTAGCTGCACGGTTCTCTTGATCGGCGTCGCCACATAAACGCCAGGTGTGGTCCTCGGCCGATAGTCATCTGGTTCATAACAGCCATCATTTTCTCGTGCTGCAAGAATCCTTGCGGCAACTGCTTCGTCGAGCTTAATGCCGTCTAGTTTCGCGGCACCGTCGGGGATTGAGCCGAGGTAGGACGCAAGCGCCACCTTCATTTCACTCGCGGTCTTCGGCAATTGTCGCCAGAACCGCAGCCGCCGCCGTCGCGGCAGCAGCCTCCTCCGAAGTGGCGCGCTCCGCAGGCAGCTGCACCAAGTAGGGTCGGTAGCGCCGCTCGATCGAATTAACCGCGTCGAACATCGCGGTGTGAACCATTGCCATTGTGCGCTGAACCATGGACGGGTAATTGGCACCCCAGCTGGCCATCATTGGCGTGACGACGACAACAGCCTTCTCATCCCAATCGGTGATGACGTTGGCGTAGGCCCGTCCCGAAACTCCAAGACAAATCAACGCTCCGATCATGGCGGCGGCGACTGAACGGCTAATGGGACTACTGCATAACGCGCGCATCTTTTCCCTCCATCAATCTCCGATGACAAACCAACTGGTTTAATCCTGACCGTCCTCCATGAACGTGCGCGCGCACAGCGCGGACGCACGATGGTAAGACCGGAAAAGGAGTGGGGCCCGCCGATGGGCATGGTGGCTGCCACATAAAAGCGTGTATTCCGAGGACCTCGGCATGTCCCCTCGGCAGCTACTCAAAGAATACAGCACGTAAATGCGCCGAGCTAGTAACCCTCATCACTTTGACCGCAACTGGCTAGAGATCGCGCCGGAGCCCTTTGTGGGTGATAGGCCGGACAAAAATCGAAACCTCAACCAATGCGCACAACATCATCCTTTTGCGCCGTGCCCCAATGTCGCTCCGGGTCATTAGCGGCCGATGCAGCCGGTCTTGCCTGACGGTTGATGTCCGTTTCGGTCCCAGAGCGACCTACCGGCGTTGCCGCGAACGACGCGACGGGCCAATAGGAGACATTCCCACGCCTAGCTTGAAATGAAAGAGCCGCCAATCGAGGCGGCCTCGCGAGTTATCGGTGCCCTCACCGATCAGCCGGTCGGAGGTTACATCGCTTCTCCCGGGACGATGGAACGCAAGCGAGCCCGTCGTTTTGGCGCCTATTACATCGACCTCTTTCTGGGCCGCCAAGTCGTACCAGTCTTGCGCCTGCAAGACGCTGTCGAACTTGATGTCGACAAGCGCACCGCGCGCACTGTCCTCATTTGCATTTAGGCCGCTGCGCAGCCAAAATTGGAAGAGTTCGGCGCGCTGCGCAGAACTAGGGAGGTATCCGTGCGATCGAGCGAGTAGGTGATGCGAATAAATAATCAAATAAACGAAAGACTAGGGGAGAGCATGGAAACGTCCACCATCAATCGCATCTATTGGCGGATCATCCCGCTGTTTTTCGCGATGATGTTCTTCAACTATCTCGACCGGATCAATATCGGCTTCGCCGGTTTGCGCATGAATGCGGATTTGGGATTTGGCCCGGCGGTCTTTGGCTTCGGCGCCAGCATTTTCTTCCTCGGCTACATGGTGCTCGAAGTCCCGAGCAATCTGATGCTGCATTGGGTTGGCGCCCGAGTCTGGCTGGCACGCATTCTTATGACCTGGGGCGCGGTCGCAACATGCATGGCCTTCGTATCGAGTGCGTGGAGCTTTTACCTCTTGCGTTTCGGTCTTGGCGTGGCCGAGGCCGGCTTCATGCCAGGCCTCGTTCTTTATCTCACCTATTGGTTTCCGGCGCGCTACCGGGCCCGCGCGATCGCCGGCTACATCATCGCCGGCGCGTTCTCGGCCGTTCTCGGCGGACCGATCTCGACTACGTTGATGACCTATTTGAACGGACTAGGCGGCCTGCACGGCTGGCAGTGGATGTTTATCGCCGAAGGGGTGCCGACGATCCTGCTCGGCGCGTTCACCTTATATTACCTGACCGATCGGCCGGCCGACGCGACTTGGCTGACGCCGGCGCAGCGCCAATGGCTGCAATCCGAGCTGCAAG
This sequence comes from uncultured Alphaproteobacteria bacterium, assembly GCA_963818155.1. GTDB lineage: Bacteria > Pseudomonadota > Alphaproteobacteria > Rhizobiales > Xanthobacteraceae > BOG-931. The sequence goes on along the minus strand of CAWFRC010000006.1, from coordinate 38,965 downwards.
CTGAGGTCGCCGCGATCGAACGCGAGGGGCGGCACCGACTGATCGACTCGATCCGCGACGTCAGGGTGTGGCTGCTCGCGGCACTGTTCGGTTGCGCGCTGGTCGGTATTTACGGCATGCTGATTTGGCTGCCGCAGATCATCAAAAGCTTGGGTACGCGAAGCGACATCGAGGTCGGATTTCTCTCCGCGGTGCCGCCGCTCCTGGGCGTGGTCGGCACCATCCTGGTCAGCCGCAGCTCCGACCGCAGCGGCGATCGAAAGTTGCACCTCGCCGCAATCTATATGCTGGGCGCGATCGGGATGCTCGCCAGCGCATTGGTGCCGAACCCGATCTTGGCCTATGTCTGCTTGTGTATCGCCGGGCTCGGCATCAATTCCGGCAATTCACTGTTCTGGAGCCTGAATGCGTCGCTCATGACCGGCGTCGTGGCGGCCGCCTCGATCGCGGCCGTTAACACCATCGCCCAGTTTGGCGGTCTCATCGGTCCCTGGCTGATCGGGCTGGTCAAGGACTCGACCGGAAGCTATTCCCTGGCGCTGGCGACTATCTCCGGCTTTTTGCTCATCGCCGGAGCGATTGCGGCAACCATGCCGGTGACGACCCAGCCCCGCCAAGAAGAAGCCGCCATCACGCCCAAGGCAACGGGACTTCTATCGAAGCTGTTTTTGCCACTGAAATAGCCGGTGCGCGTTTACATGCGCACCAGCGGTTTTCTCGCGCTGTTACTTGGCCAGCGGATCGGGTCGTACCTGGATGTGCACGACCAACGGCTTGCTGCCCTTGCCACTTTCCTTGAGCCATGGCACGCGGTCGCCGGCGGATGACCACAGCCCGCGCCCCTTCCAGCCGGCGTTCGGATCGTCGATGCGCCCGTCCATCCCTTTGGCATAGAAGCCCATCGGGTAGGGGACGCGCAGCATGACCATCTTGCCGTCCTTGAGTGCGACGAAGCCGTCATTGAGGTTGGCCGTGGACATTGGAACGTTCTCACCAAGCCCAAGCGTGTTGTGCTGGTCGACCCAGGTGTAGTAGCTCGACTCGGCACTGTTGTCGCCGATGCCATCGAAGCCCGGGCCCGGGTACTTGTAGAACGACCACCCCTCGGGGCAGTGGTTGCCGGTCGCCTTTGGCCCGTTGAGTGGGCCTTTGCACTTGCGCCGGTCGAAGCTGGCGAGGTGGCCGCTCGACAGGGACGCCCAGACCAGGCCGTCCTTGTCGATATCGCCGCCGCGAATACCGAAGGCGGGCATCGGCACATTGTAGATTTCCGACAGCCCGGTTTTCGGATCGAAGCGCACGATGCTGGATGGCCGACTGCCAAACACACCGGTGGTGGACCAGACCGAGCCGTCCGCCGGGCTCGGCATCACGGCGTACGCTCCTGAAAGACCATTGAGCTCGATCCGCGTGTCCTTGGCGGGATCCGACGGCTGATCGGGTTCAACGTAATCGTCACGCTTGCCGTTGCCATTAGTGTCGAGCACATAGGGCGACCAGCCCTGCGACTTCGCGGCGTCGCCGGTCTCATCGAACATTTTGGTATTCAGCCAGCCGACGACCGGTCCGGTGCCGCTGAACCAGAGCGTGTCGTTGGCGTCATAGCCGAACTGCAGGTGATGGGTCGCAAAGCAGGTGTCGACGAACGTGTACTTCATGGTTTTGGGATCGAGGATCGCCGCCTGACGCGGCGACTGATCGAGCGGAAACACCTTTGCCGATGGGTGGTCAGAACCCTTTTTGCAAAATGCCGGATTGTTCATCGCGCGTACTGTCGCGGCCAGCCAGACCCTGCCCTTGTCGTCCAACATGGCATTATGATTGTTGGCTTTGGTGTTCCAGATCTTCTCGTCGCCCCAATAGGCCGAGGGCGCCATCGGTTGCAGACTGAAGCCGAACCCCGGCGTCTCCGGCATCGACGGGTCTTCCACCGGCAGCTTGAAGAACGTCACCGTGCTCGTCTTTGGATCCAGGATCGGCATGTCGTCGCTAGCATATTCAGGCGAGCCAAAGAGCGGACCGTCGGCGTTGACGGTCGGATTGCGGCGATCAGAGGAGATCAAATCATGCATATAGCTCTTCTTGGTCCCCCATTCCCAGGTGGTGATGACGACGTTCCGCTCGACACCTTGCGGCCGCGGAGGGATGTTTTTCGGCAGCTCACCCTTGGCCAATCTGTCGGTCCACTCGCCGAGAGCCCTCAACGGCGCGGCGTTGAAAAAGCCCGCCTCGCCGGTCATTTCCTCGCCGGCCAACCCGGACTGCAGGCGCCGCACCCAGGCTTCTTCGCCGGTTTTAAACTGACCGAACTGCGCCGGAATCGTACGGGTCGCCTCCTGGCCAATCTGGTGGCAACCGATGCAACCGATATTCTTCATCTGCCGCAGAAAATTGGCCTGCTTCGAATGCAGTCCCGGATCGTTATAGAGCGATTCCCCCTTCAACTCGTTTTCCGCAGGAATCTTCAGGAGCGAGTACCAATAGATTGCCGGATAATAATGCGCCGCCTCGGCCGCATTCGGCGCCGACACCGCGGTCAAATCGAGCCGCTGACCGGGTTTCGCCCGCATTCGGGGCAAGTCGACGAGACCATAGCCGCGCACAAAGACGCTGTAGTTCACGGCCGGAAGGTCGGGAATGACGTAGCGCCCCTGATCGTCGGTGACGACAATCTTGGCGAATTTGGTCGGCAGCTCGACGCTTTCGGCGATCACCCAGACGCCGGCTTCCGGCCCGTTCGGGCCGCTGACGACGCCGCCGATATCGTCGTTGTCGATCGCCAGTGCAGCGGCCTGCTGCGCAACGGCCGGCGATGGCATGCCGATCAGCATCGTGCTGGACAATACCCCGATGCCGATCGCTGCGACGGTCGCAAATAATTCCGTCGTCCTCGTCATCACGTCCTCCCAGAGTTTCCGATTGACTTACGGTGATATCCCTTGCGGGATTTTTGGTTGATCACCCACAGTGGCCAGGTGTCTTGCGATGATCTTGCCGCTGAAACAAGCGATTTGTGCGGAGCGCACACTGATGCCGTCTACGCGCAGTGGCCACTCCACCCGATGCCATCCGGGTCGCGTTCTTCGGTCTCCTGGGCGTGCTGCGCTTGCTGCCGATGAGCATCGACCCTGCGGTCCGTCGCGTCCAATACCGAGTTGCGCCGGTTCTGATACGACTGCGCTATAAGCGCCGCGCGTTCATCGCTACGTTTCGCGGCGCTCGTCAGTGTTCACCACGGCGAATCGAAGCGAGCGAAGCCGAAGGCCAACAAATAAGACGCTGCCAAGCCTGCTAACACCGCGAAGGCGAAAGTAGCGCCCAGGTCCGCCGAACCCGCGGGGCGGGGCTCGGCGCTTGACCGGAAAGATCCTTCGACCCTGCAACGGATAAGCCTCAGCATGGAAGGTGAGATGAACAGCGAGAACAGCCGATTCTCCTGCGCTGCTTTGCGGCTGTTATAGGCCCGACGTATCAGAACCCTTCCGACTCGATATTGGACGTCAGGGGCAACAACGTCGAGTCTATCGAATGTCACGGCTGCAGGTGGATCTGTGACTCTGATCCGAGTGAGGCCTCGCCGTGCGGTCGGCGGGCGCAACGCGCGAGAGCTTACCGGATCCGCCTTCCTGTTCGGAAGGAGATTGCTACCTCATGATCATCGATTGTCACGGCCACTATACAACAGCTCCCAGTGAGCATGAAGAATGGCGCCGACACCAAGTTGCCGCGAAGGGCCTCGTTCGGCAGGTCCGGCCACCGCCGGCCATAAGCGACGACGCGATCCGCGCGAGTATCGAGCAAGGCCAACTCAAGGTGCAGCGCGAGCGTGGCACTGATCTGACGATCTTCTCGCCAAAGGCTGCCGCTATGGACCATCACGCGGCCGACTCAGAAGCAAACGTTCGGTGGGCCGAAATTTGCAATACGCTCATCTTCCGAATTTGTCGGATGTTCCCCCGCAACTTCGTCGGCGTATGCCAGCTGCCTCAAGCACCGGGCGTCCCACCGGTAAACTGCATCCCGGAGTTGGAGCGTTGTGTCCAGGAGTTAGGCTTCGTCGGCTGCAACATCAACCCGGATCCTTCTGGCGGCTACTGGACCGACCCGCCTTTGACAGATCGCTGGTGGTATCCCCTGTATGAGAGAATGGTAGATTTGGACGTGCCTGGAATGATCCACGTCAGTTCGTCTTGCAACCCGAATTTTCACGCAACGGGCGCTCACTACCTTAACGCAGACACCACCGCATTCATGCAGTTTCTGACGTCGGATCTCTTCAATGACTTCCCAACGCTCAAGTTCATAATTCCCCATGGTGGTGGCGCGGTTCCTTATCATTGGGGCCGATACCGTGGATTGGCGCAGGAGATGGAGCGCTCCCCGCTACAAAGCCTGCTGGGAAATGTGTTTTTCGATACCTGCGTCTATCACCAGCCGGGAACGGAACTGCTGGCCAGGGTCATACCGGTTGAAAACCTACTCTTCGCTTCCGAAATGATCGGTGCCGTCCGTGGCATCGATCCTGAGACGGGTCATTACTATGACGACACGCGCCGCTACGTCGAAGCGGTTCCCTGGCTCAGTGAAATCGACCGGGAAATGATCTTCGAGGGTAACGCCCGGCGCGTGTACCCTCGGCTAACATCGCGGCTCGCGCTGCAATCTGGGCTCTGATGCGGGACTTGCGGGGGTGTTTAGAAGGCTACTGAGGATGCGCGAGATGCGTTCATTGACGCACCGCAACGTCTGTCTCAGGCAGAATGGCCGAGGCCGAACAGGCGATCGCGCTCGATCCGCTGCACCGCTGGATGAGAACGCGTGACCCGGAGTGGGCTGCGCGGACACAGTTTGCCGTCGACACAAGGATTGTTGGAGGCGATGACATGCCAAGCTGGGAGCTCTCCCGACACGGACCGATCACGAATTAGCCAGAGTGTCGTAGCATCAGGGCGGGAAGCGCCACGCTACCGGCCACGTTCAGCCATTCGAGGGCAAGCGGACTGAAGTTCCCCTCTGCGTATGCGAGCAGTAAGTCACTAGCGCTATCAGCGGCGCTAAGCGGGCGCGACGCGACGCCGATAACGCCGGATCTCGCATGGCATTCCGGGAGGATCGCGATACCCATCCCGATCGCGACCAGACCGAGCACGGAGCTAGCGACATCGACCTCTTGAGCCACGGTCGGCTCGAAGCCTGCTTGGCCGCACAGCATGTTGGTGTGGCCGGCGAGACCGCAGCCTATGGCCGGAGCGAAGGTGATGAATGGCTCTCTACTAAGGTCGCTTGGCGATATCGACGCGTTGCGGGACAGCAGGGGATGGTCGTCGGGCAGGTATACGTGGAGCCGGTCCCGCCAGAACCTCCGCACCCGCATACCTGCCGGCGGTCTGAACCATGAGGGAGGCCTCACGATCCCAATATCCAACTCGCCCTCAGCGAGGGCCTCCAATTGCCTTCCAGTCGACATTAGTCGCGCATCGACGCTGGCGAGAGGACAGCGTCGTTTGAACTCGCGGAGCACCTGCATAAACAGGGTGAGCAGTGGGACGGACGGGACGAACCCCAGCCGCAGGCGTCCAGCTTTGCCCTTCCCAGCCAAGCGGGCCATCGCGCCGGCCCGGTCTAATCCCGCGAGCGCGGCGCGGGCCTCTACTAAAAAGACTTCGCCGGCTTTGGTCAGCGCGACATGCCGACGGTCGCGAATAAATAGGCTCGTTCCGAGCTCAGCTTCGGTGGCTTTGATCTGCACGCTGAGCGGGGGTTGGCTTACATGTAGTCGGCGAGCCGCTCGACTGAAGCTCAGTTCCTCGGCCACCGCCACGAAGTACTTCAGTTGTCGGAAATCCATGTCCTGTAGGCGGTCCGTTTAATAGGGGCTCTAATAAGAATGGCATAATTTAATATTGGATGCGAATATCCGAAATCTTAGATCTCCATTGGTGCGGGATCGGAGTGCGGCTCGCGCGCGAGGGTGGAGGAAATAGGTAACCCGCCGGCCCACCCCCATACTGTTGCCAAGCCATGCGGACGGCCGGTGCGTCAGCAGCGCTCGCGCCCTGTGAGTCAGATGCGCGAGAAAGTCTATAACGACAGGCACTTCCACGACATACACGGCCAAGGCGAGATTTTTACTTAGGAAACCGCTGCTCTTTCCGGCTGAGCTACCGGACCGATTGAGCAATTTCGCTCCTAGGTATTTTCTAGGAACCATTTTCCGTTCATCCCAACATTCCGGTGTATAGCATCGCATGACAGTACTCGCACGTCGGTCGGTAGCAGCGATTTCGAGGTGCTTGCGCCAACTCCCAATCGCGATCCCACCGGCCTTTCCGATAGAACCCTTCACCGCGTCGGTCTTGCTCGAGCGTGCGCCAATAAATCCGGTCCTGGCAAGGCTCTGAATGTCCGCACCGCGCCAAAAGCGACTGAATTTCTGCAATGCCGCGAAACGAGCAATGCGGCCAACAAGCGACATGCGCGAGGTCCCGTCGTTCTGAGCAGCTTTGCCTCGGTGCCACACTCTTAGGGGGTGTAGTTGTAAAATCGCGAGTGGTGACGGCGACCCATCAAGGTCCGCTTTGGTACGCTTCAGGCCGGACACCGCTAAGGGCCAGGAATAAACTCATGCACCGCAACGTGATCCGTGCAAAAACGCGGCAGCGATTGCGTCGAGCACGCTCAAAGACATGACCATGCGGCGCGAGGCTGGTGTTCTCAGTACCGTTTCTCGAGGCATATGCTAAGCCATTCGGGCCGTCTGGAACGGTCGTCAACGCCCGCGAATAATCCGCTCGATTTCGCGAGAAGCTAATCGCGTTATAGTGTTATTTGATTTAATCGTCTCAACTAGCAGTCGCCGTTAGCTCAAGGATGCAACGTTAGCCGGTTCCTTGCCGGTTTGCGCGCGCAAGGCGCGTTACCTGCATGCGGTGCGGCGTGCAGTGCTGCAGGCGGCAATTTTGGCCGTAGTACTATTATGAACGTCGGCTTGGGGGAGCCCATACAATTTGCGCCTCCTTCGCCGACCTACGCTTACGAACCACAGCGGAGGGAGCGCGTCCTCGGGACCGAAGCGGTGGCGTTAAATACGTTGTGTCGCCAGCGGCGAACACGGCAACATTTGCCATTGATGGCCTAATTGTTCCGGCGCTCAGTAGCGGGACAATGGCTTCCCCAGACATGGGGGGAGCGAAATAGAACCCTTGCACCTTCTGACAGTCCCAATCCTGCAAGAGACTAAGCTGTTCGGGGGTTTCAACACCCTCGGCTGTTACCACGCTTCCGAAAACACGCGAGAAATCGATGATTAACTTTACAATAGACGCTGCTTCGGCGCTCGTCGTGAGCGATGAAATAAACTCCTGCGCGATCTTGATTTGATCCACTGGAAAGCGCCGCAGGTAGTTCAGGGACGAATAGCCGGTGCCGAAATCATCGAGAGATATTTTCACACCCCTGCCGCGCAAGCGATAAATCATCGTCACTTGCTCCGGCAAAAGTCCGATGAGTGTGGTTTCGGTAATTTCGAGCTCCAGCAAATGAGGTGGCAGCCCTGTCTCCGTGAGGACGGCCAATACATTATTCTCAAGCTCAAATGGCACTTTGAACTGAGCACTGGATACGTTCACCGCAACCGTGCGAGGTTCAATCCCGGCGTCCATCCATTGACGCGCCTGCCGGCAGGCCTCTCGCAAAACCCATTGCCCCAGGGCGACCATGAGACCGCTGCTTTCTGCCACCGGCAAGAAAGACTTGGGTACAAGAATCCCTCTGCGCGGGTGTCGCCATCGAACGAGCGCCTCGGCACCGATGATGCGGCCGTCATTGGCCAGGACCTGCGGCTGATAGAGAAGAAACAGCTGTCCTGTCGAAATGGCCGAGCGGAGTTCGTCTGTCAATGCAACACGCGACCGCACCTCGTCATTCATGGCGTTGCAAAAGAAACGATAAGTGCCTCGTCCTTCTGCCTTAGCGCGGTAGAGTGCAATGTCGGCATGACGAAGCAGCGTTTCTGCGTCACATGCGTCTTCACTATAAGTCTCTATTCCGATACTGGCACCGACATAGACCTCGATGCCGTCAATCAAAAACGCCTCATTGATTGAGCGGATAAGGCGGTTTGCCAAAGCAACGACTTCCTCAGGCTCACTCGGACGGCCCATTAGTATAGCGAATTCATCTCCGCCAAAGCGAGCGACATTGTCGCTGGGTCTGACATTGGCCTTTAGACGCTCTGCTACCACCTGCAACAACCGATCACCGGTTAGATGGCCACGCGTGTCATTAACGTCTTTGAAATGATCGAGATCGATGTATAAGATTGAAAAACTTTTACCGCTGCGAACCGACTGAGCGATTGCACGATCGAGAGCCTTCATAAACATAGATCGGTTGGCAAGTCCTGTAAGTTCGTCATGCTGGGCGGCATAGATGATTTGGGTGTCGAGCCGCTTACGCTCGGCAATATCGCGAACAATGGCCATGACGGCGGGGGCATGTTCAAACTGGGTAAAGCGAATCGAGATCTCAGCCCAAAACAAACCTTTGTCCTTTTTCTTGCACTGCCATTCAAAGACTTGTGGCGGGCCTAAACTTGCCTTCCTGAGCCACTCGATCGCAACGTCCTGCGTGTAGGGGTGGACGCCGCTGGAGAGTGCCCCGATGTCGCGACCAATGAGCTCGGCCTTGTCGTAGTCGAACATGTGACAACCGGGCTGGTTGACCTCGATAAAACGACCCGTACTCGGATTTGAAATGAAAATCCCGTCGTTAACGGCGTCAAAAATGACGCGGAACCGGTCGTCAATATCGGACACGGCGGAAGGTAGGTCCTGCCCTTCACTTCTTTCGGCAGCGTTGTTCATGGCGCAGAAGTTGGAATGATGTGGTGTGGCAAGAGTCCTTCGCGGCAATCCTGGACACAGCGTAGTCGCGTCTGAGAGTTCCGCGCCCGGCTACATCGGCGCAATCCCCGGGCGCCGCGCTTGAAGAGTAGGAGGTCCAGTCGGTTGGGCTCTACCATTGTGAGAATTCGTGACGCATTCCGCGTTGTTTGACACCCGTAAAGTTACCTGGATGAAACGCGCGCTTCTTTTACGTGGTTACGGAACTACAAACAAATGTCCTTGAAGTAGCTTCTCCCGAACGCTCGCTATAGGTTCCGAAGTTTAACTTGCTCCGGGTGCGCCGCGGCGTTAATCCTTTGAGCTAGATCAATGTGATGATGTGTATTTTTCATGATCAGGAGCATGGGAAAGGATTTGGAGTGGCAGCCAATTGCCACAGCTCCGGCGGATGTCGACCTTGAGCTAAGTGTTTACGAGCCGGGCGAATATGTTGCATTGGTGTTTCCTTGCCGACGGGAAAGCTCAGGCTGGCTCGATGCGAACGACAATCGTCCCGTGCCGCTTAAGCCGACCCATTGGCGGCCGTGGGATGCCAAGCGCGTTAAGTAGATGAACCGCGTTTTTATAGCCATGCGATATCAACCTACGATCGCGCGTGCATTTACGCACGGAACGCAGGAGGAATTTGCAGCCCGACCCCATACAACTGGCCGCAGTAACAACACACATTTCGATCCCTGATAAGGCGTGCTGATGCGAAGCTTTTGGTACGCGTGTCCAGTGACAGTCCAAGGCTGCATGCCTTTTGCCGTGTCGCGCCTTCGGTTCGTTTTAGAGATTTAGCGATGCTTGCCGCATGCTTTTTCTTTTGAGCTAGTACCTTCAAGGTGCGGACGTCCTCCTTCGTCCACGCGCGGCGTTTCGTTGTTTTCTTTGACAATAGGATAGCTCCCCGTAGTCTAAGCAGGGCGCACTAAGACACCCGCGTCCCGAGAATTGGACGGTTGCGCTGTAGTAAAGTAGACGCTGCAGGATCGGCACTCGTAGCTCCGCAACTCGGACCAGCCCGCGAACCTCGGACTGGTCGAGGCAAGCCGCATCGATCGTCCGCAGGCTGGGCAGAACAGGATATCTGGATCGGATTGCGGGATGTGCATGCGCGCGTTATTGACCCTAATCGAGTTTCGCGTGATCTGATCAGGTTCGTCAGAGCAGGCGGGGAGCTTAGACTCGCGCAAGCTGCCCGGGGCGTCTACTGTAGGGATTACTAGGTGTGTGAATTCGGCGGTTTCTCCACAGCGGTAAATGCTCGCCGACAATTGTGGTTTGAGCGGTCCTGCGCCCAATTGCCGAGTTCCGCACCAATGCAACCTCTCTCGAATGCCGAACACATTGACAATTGTCGCGCCTACTCGGTCTCCACCCCCGATCCGCGGAAACATTTTATAGAGTTCCGTATTTTTTTTATTTTAAGCGCTGCCGTTTCGTTTCGATTTCTACAGCTTTCGCCAGGAGTTCGTGACCCGCCACTTCCAGACCATCGGCGATTTCCTTTTTAGCCCCGCTATTTTTGCGCAGCGAAATCGATCTTCTGCCTCACGCATCGAATTGCTCGGCATCGGTGCTGTTCACGGCGCGACTGTTCTTGTAAAAGTTGACTGCTTCATTCCGAAGCACTGTAACGCTTAACGAAACGACCAACCTAGGAGACGCTGATTTTCCGATCGCAGGTCTTCAAAGGTGCGCTGCATCATCGGCTCTGACGAGGCCACCAGGAATGCACTCGGTTCATGCTTAAACAGCAAACCGAGTCATTGGTTGGCTGGTGATGAAGTCATATTTGATAGCGTCGGCCATAATCTGCTGGTAGTCCTACCAGGATCGGCGCGGCGGGAACTGATTGCTCGATTTCGGGGCTTTGATCACCAAGCACGATCCGCAAAAGATCGATTGTATTTTTGGCGCTGAGTTTGTTCATAATATTCGCGCGGTGAAACTCGATGGTGCGCGGGCTCACTCCGAGTCCCGCAGCGGCTTCTTTGCTGGATGCTCCGCTTACCACTTGGGCCAGCACGATACGCTCTCGCGGAGTGAGAAGTTCATGACCCGGAAAGGGATTTGACAGGATGTCGATACCGCTCCGCAGCCTTTTGATTTCCTGACGAGCTTGCCGCAGTTCCGGAGTTTCGAGGAACTCCCAGTCCCCATTTCGTCTCGCGACTGTAAAGTTGTGCGCGCGTGTCACATCCAGAAGATCAATCGCTCTGCTCCCAAGCAATGAGTAAGTGCACATGACGATCATTTTTTCGCTCGCGAGGGACTGATCGAGTTCGTGTTCATATTCGCGGAATTCCTTCCAGCGATGCGCCTCCATCCAAAAGGCGTTGCCGCTGACCCGCATACCTTCAAAGCCTTTCGACAAAGCATCGTTGAGTTTTTCGTGCCACCCACCGGTAATTCGTTGGGGATCGAATTGATTGCCGGGTAGGTACCATTCGTAACCCGGAAGAATTTCCACTTGGTCAGTGACCAGACGACGATCAAAGTCGGCAATATTTCTCCGCAGGAAGTCTTGTGCTTCGTCCACTGTCGTTGGCGCGGAGACTGCCCAGACGCAAAATTCGTTGCTGCTTAGTCCAGCGGAAAAGTAGGCAGCGTTCGTGTCGAGAAGATCAGCCTTACTCTCGTAGAAAACGCAAATATGAGTTCCCCACGGCATATCGCCCATTGCGCGTATGCCCGTCTTTCTCGGCGCCGATTGAACAGAGGGCGTCGCCATGCCCCGCTCAGATCGCGTCCTGGCGGCGCGACGACCAGCGGGTGTCCTAATCGGCTTCCGAGGCATCGCGGCCTCAAAGATCGAAGCTTTGCAATGCAAGCCAGTTTGCTACGCTTTTGGTCGGCGCGCCACTTAAAAACCTGCCCTCATCGCAGCATTTTGTGGGGTAATCGCTCTAGAGAATCCCAAATGTTGGTACGGTACACGGGGTCGTTATATCGTCTTCGGGTCAATCACGTTGGGCTCTGGCGCGCATGCGAGCGGAGCATCTCAAGCCGGCGCTCATGCGTTAATTGGGCTTGGTCAACAGCGGCTTGTCGCACAGGTCCGGATTAAGAATTTCCGAGGGATCGCTGAAGGCAAGCTGACGCTGCCCGGGCACGCTGTTCTCATCGGCGACGACAACTCGGGCAAGTCATCTGTCATCGAGGCGATTGACCTCGCCCTGGGTCCGGATCGCACCAACAGGACGGCGGCGATCGACGAACATGATTTCTATGCTGGCCGTTATCTCGACTCGAAGGCAATGCGATTCCGATCGAAATCGAGGTGATGATCGTCGATCTGAGCCCTGAACAGGTGCGACACTTCAAAGGCAACCTGGAGTTCTGGGATGAAGCAGCCGGCACGTCAGGTTATCAAAAAAGGCCCAAGCGTGCCCGGGCCTTTCTTTGTCTTCGAGGATGAGTGGCGCGGTCAATAGTCCATTCCGCCCATTCCACCCATACCTCCGCCGCCCGGCATAGCTGGGCTCTCCTTCTTCGGCAGCTCGGCAACCATGGCCTCTGTGGTGATCAGCAGACCGGCGACGGATGCGGCGCCCTGTAACGCTGCGCGCACCACCTTGGTCGGGTCGATGATGCCCTTGGACATCATGTTGACGTACTCGCCCGACTGCGCGTCGAAGCCGAAGCCGTAGGTATCCTTCTCAAGGATCTTGCCGACCACGACCGAGCCATCCTCGCCGGCGTTAAGGGCGATCTGGCGCGCCGGCCAAGAGAGCGCTTTGCGGACAATGTCCACGCCGTGCTTCTGGTCCTCATTCGAAGTGCGGACGCGCTTGAGCGCCTCGGTGGCGCGTAACAGCGCGACGCCACCACCTGGCAGGATTCCTTCCTCGACGGCGGCACGGGTCGCATGCATAGCGTCGTCCACCCGATCCTTGCGCTCCTTCACTTCGACCTCTGTAGCGCCGCCGACGCGGATGACCGCGACGCCACCCGCGAGTTTGGCGAGCCGTTCCTGGAGCTTCTCGCGATCGTAATCAGAGGTGGTCTCCTCGATCTGTGCCTTGATCTGAGCAATGCGTGCCTGGATTTCATTCTTCTTACCGGCACCGCTGACGATCGTGGTGTTCTCCTTATCGATCATCACTTTCTTAGCCCGGCCGAGCATATTGATGGTGACGTTCTCGAGCTTGATGCCGAGATCGGCGGAGACCATGGAGCCGGCAGTAAGGATTGCGATGTCCTCAAGCATCGCCTTGCGACGATCGCCGAAGCCGGGCGCCTTGACGGCCGCGACCTTGAGGCCGCCGCGCAGCTTGTTGACCACGAGGGTCGCAAGCGCCTCGCCCTCCACGTCCTCAGCAATGATGAGCAGCGGTTTGCCGGCCTGTACCACCGCCTCAAGGAGGGGCAGCAGCTCCTGAAGCGCTGACAGTTTCTTTTCATAGATCAGAATATACGGGTCTTCCATCTCGACCCGCATCTTTTCGGCATTGGTGACGAAGTAAGGCGACACGTAGCCACGGTCGAACTGCATGCCTTCGACGACTTCCAACTCGGTTTCGAGCGACTTGGCTTCCTCGACCGTAATCACGCCCTCATTGCCGACCTTTTTCATGGCGTCAGCAAGAAAGCGCCCAATCTCTGCGTCGCCGTTGGCCGAGATGGTACCGACCTGGGCAATTTCCTCGTTCGAGGTGACGTTCTTCGAGTTCTTCTGCAGGTCCGCGACCACCGCCTCGACCGCAAGGTCGACGCCACGTTTCAAATCCATTGGGTTCATGCCGGCAGCGACAGCCTTGGCACCCTCCCTAACGATCGCGTGAGCGAGCACGGTCGCCGTAGTTGTGCCGTCACCGGCCTGGTCTGAGGTCTTCGAGGCGACCTCGCGTACCATCTGTGCGCCCATGTTCTCGAACTTGTTTTCGAGCTCGATCTCCTTGGCGACGGTCACGCCGTCCTTGGTGATCCGCGGTGCGCCAAACGACTTGTCGAGTATGACGTTGCGGCCCTTTGGGCCAAGCGTCACGCGGACCGCGTGGGCCAGTGTATCGATGCCGTGCAGCATTCTGTCACGTGCGTCGACCGAAAATCTTACTTCCTTGGCAGACATGTCAGTATTCCCTTTTGTTTGACCTCATTTTCGCAAGCTACCGTTGGCCACCCCCGATGATGAGGGATTATTGATCAGATGTTTTCTCGGCCTTCGAGGCGACCGGTTACGGCGTCCTCAGGACAAGAATTTGCAGGATGTGATCAGGCCGCCTTCTTCTTGGCCTCGGCCTCGATAAGGACCCCCATAATGTCGCTCTCCTTCATTATGAGGTACTCCACACCATCGATTTTGACCTCGGTGCCCGACCATTTGCCGAACAGGATGCGGTCGCCGACCTTGACGTCAATCGGAATGAGCTTGCCACTCTCGTCGCGACCGCCAGGGCCAACCGCGGACACATTGCCCTGCTGCGGTTTCTCCTGGGCAGTGTCGGGAATGATTATACCGCCGGCGGTCTTTGCCTCGGCTTCGATGCGCTCGATGACAACGCGGTCGTGAAGCGGTCGGAATTTCATTGGTGTCCTCCTGCGTTTTGCAAATCCGGCGGATTTATAAGGCTGATCGTGTCTCAAAAGCTGTTCGTTATGGGTCTGAACTTCCAGACCCCTTGTGCGCAATCAGCTGGCCTTATTAAATGCTTTGGACGAGCCTGTCTTGATTGCCCCACCGGCCTCGGTCGCGATCTCTTGAGTAAGCGCGCATAGCTCGTTGCTCTGCCCGGACACGATCTCGAATTGCTTGCGCATTTGCGCGGTCGACAGCTCGAAAAACTCCGACGGTGACTTCGCACCCAACAGTTCATGGACGTTGTCGAAGGCGGCGCACGTGTTGGTCCGGACAATCTCGATAAGCTTGTGATTATAGTCTGTCGCCCGCTTGGCAGCGGTCTCGTAGGTATTTTCGAGCAAGTCGATCGCTTCCTCACTGGCTACCTTGGCCTTCGCGTAAGCGTCCCTAGTCTGCTCGACCCCTTTTTCGGCCATCTCACGAAATGCCGCTGGCATTTCCGTGTTCGGTAGACCAAATTTTGGCATCTCGAACTTCGGCATGCCGTAGTCCGGCATGGCGAAGGAGAAGGCGGCGTGCTTCGTGGTCTTGGCTTTATTGGCGGCATTAGTGGTTTGCGTCATGACACTTTATCCTTTGGAGGGCGGGTTTGAGTAGACCTCCTGGCGCCGCCCTCAACGATGCCGGTAGACCGGTTTAGAGAAGTGTTCAGTGCGGCCCTTGTTGCAACTTGATCGCCGTCGTCCCGTTCGCTGACTGACTGATTTCCGTGAGGCATTCCTCGAAACTGGGAAAAGGTCCAGAAGAAAGGTTGCCGTCATCCTCAATCGCGCACGAGCCATATTTGATACCGCGCATGTCGGATCGGTTTTCATTAACGTAATACGGCACGGTCATATGGCGCTCGAATTGCCTTGCCCTTCAATGAGTTGCAGGGATCCGTGAGCGATGCTCGAACGCCCGAGCGTTCCTGCGCACATGATCGCGAGCCAAACTCTTTTGAAGCATCATTGTGCCGACCGACGGCACCAGGGCTGCCAATGTGGCGGACCGGGGACTTCGGTACGTCGCCGATTTTCAGGCAGCTCTCGGACAAGCCGCTGCTTGCCAGTAACTAAGCATTTGGGGGTCTGGGACGTAAACCACAATGGCGGGATGAGATATTAATGCCCACGAAGAAGCGGTTTCTTTGGTGCTATCTAGTGGACGGACTCTAACGTTTGCTTCCCCCATTTGACAGCGGCGAACACGCGTTTTGGATCTTCGGTCCAGACTAAGGGTTCGGGATTGCGGTTTGTTTAGGCGACGAATCAGTTGATGACGACCTCAGATCAATGACAGATCGAAACACCCCGCGCTTGAGGCGCTGACGCGTGAGCTTGGCGAAGAGACCTTCCACCACGTTGGGCCACGATGCTGACGTCGACGTAAGTGGACGTCCAGCTGGGATGCCTCGACCCTTTGGGACTTGCTCCTCGATCGTATTGAGGAGACGGATGAACCCTTGCTGGCGATGGTTCTGCATGTTGCGGCCGATAACGGTGCCATCGAGGATGTTGAGAACTGGGAACAGCGTGGTGGCGCCGTGACGTTCGTAGTCACGCGTCATCGTCGCGGCGCGGCCTGGCTTCATCGGCAATCCCAGCCGGATGCGGTCAATTGCCGGGATTTGGCTCTTTCGCGTCGACCGAGAGAACAACCGCATGGGCGGGAAGATCACCTAGAGGCCAACGAAGTCTTTCGACTCGGGGTCCGTCGGCAGCTTGAACGTGCGGATGCGAGGCGGCGCGAGTTGGTGGGCCTGAGGATACGTTGCACCGATCGCAGGTTCTCCCGGTCCAGTGGGATCTTCTCCTTATGGCGGTCCGAGCGCCAGGTCGACAGCCCTCTGCATAGTGTCGCTCGACAGCGGTCGTTTGCCATGCGCGTCTTATCGTGCGTCAGCCCCGTCCACGCCCTCTGCCATAAACCGCGCCTGCCATCTCCATACCACCGGGGATAGTGAGCGCCAGATCATTGATGCGGGTGAACATGGCACCTAATAATCAGAAGACCAGGGTCGTGCCGCCGCTAGAAGTGCGGGAGGACTTGCCTCTGCCCTCTGATCCAAAAGTCATATTCCTTGGTTCTATTCGTACCTGCGGCGCGGGGGGGCCAACCGGGACATAGGCGCTTGCACGATTGAGTATTTACCGTCCATCCAGGCCTAGGTCGGTCTCGTCGAGGTCGCAGGCATTCGAGGTACTGGCCCCATTTCCACGATCGCGGCGCTGCCGGCGATCTTGGCTTACGATCGCCGTGCGGTGCGACAACAGTTTGAGGAGAGATTTACCGCCACAAGAATGGCCCAGGATTATGTCAGGACTTATCGCCGGTTGATGAAGACACGCACGTCTGGCGCCAGGTCGCGCCAACTCGCTCTCAATGGCAGCAATGGCTTAGCTCCCAGTTCGACAGAAAGACCGTTTGTGACCCTGTTCGAGGCCGGCGCGGATCCCGAGATTCCTACTGAGGAACGGCGAATTATGTCAGCCAAAATTAGCATCAGGTTGTGCGATACGCACCGGCAGTGTCACCGTCTTTACGCCGGGATCGTCCGGATCGTCGGCTATGTGAAAGCCGAGTTCGGCGCACATGGCGAGCATGGTGGTATTCTCTGATAATACTTGGCCTTGCACGGTCTTGAGGTGCGTATGTCTTGAAAATTCGATCATGTGCTTCATCAACAGCCAGCCGACGCCGTGGTCCTTAAGCCGCGAACGCACCAGAATTGCAAATTCGGCGGTCTGTCCGCTTGTGTCGTCGTGCAGGCGTACGACGCCCAGCATCTTTCGGCTTTTCTCGTCGACGGCGATGAAGGCCATGGCACAGGCCGGATCGTAGTGGATGAGCTTGTCGAGGAGCTCGTGGCTCACCTCGCGCATTGGGCCGAAGAAGCGCAGCCGAAGATCCTCCGCTGTCACGTTGCCGAGAAAATCGGAATAGAGGGGGGCATCCTCCGCGACAAGCCGGCGGATTAAAATCGGCGTTCCATCGCGCAGCGATAAATGCGCGTGGTGAGACGCAAACTCAATCTCGGAATCATAATCTCGGGGCACGAAACGCCTCCAGTTGACGGAACAACAATTCAGAGATTGATTTCACGCGACCACCGCTAGCTGCTCGACGCGCCCGCTAGGCCCGCTGGAAGATAGCAACATCAAGCACGTAGGGGTGCGTTTCTGTGAGCAATATTGCTCAGAAATGCATTGAGCCAAGGATCAAAAATGCATGCCTGAACAGCGTCCCGATCGATTAGGGAGCCAATTCTGAATGCAGGAAGCAGATCCGAGTGTTGCTGCCACACGCGCTCCTCGGTGGTGGGCGCCGATCCTCGCCGGCTACCGTGAGCCGAATTGCGGCCGCAGCACGGTCGAGCTCATCATTACGTCCGTGCCTTTCGTGGTCTTATGGGTTCTGATGTGGGCTGCTCTCGGCACCGGTTACTGGGTTGGCCTGTTGCTCGCCCTGCCGGCGGCCGGCTTTCTCGTGCGCCTCTTCATGATCCAACACGATTGTGGCCACGGGTCATTCTTCCGCCGACGTCGGACGAATGACTGGGTAGGACGCGTCATTGGGGTGTTGACATTGACGCCCTACGATTTCTGGCGGCACAGTCACGCTCTGCACCATGCAAACTCGGGCAATCTCGATCATCGCGGATTCGGCGACGTCGACATGCTGACCGTGCGCGAGTTTCTAGCGTTATCCCGATGGCGTCAGTTCATGTATCGGTTATACAGGAATCCGATCGTGATGTTCGGCATTGGTCCCATGTATCTGTTCGTCTTGCAGCACCGACTGCCGGCGGGCCTGATGCGCAGTAGTTGGCATTTCTGGCTCAGCACGATGGCAACGAACCTGGCAATCGCCGTCCTCGCGGCAACAATGATCTGGCTGGTCGGCCTAGGCGTATTCTTGCTTGTACAAGTGCCGATCACGCTTCTAGCAGGTTCGATTGGGGTCTGGCTGTTCTACATTCAGCATCAGTTTGAGGACACCTTCTGGGCCCGTGGCGATGGCTGGAACTTTCACGATGCGGCGCTGCATGGCAGCTCCCATTATGACTTGCCGAACGTCTTGCGTTGGTTCACCGCCAATATCGGGGTGCACCACGTCCATCATCTCTGCAGCCGTATCCCGTATTACCGATTGCCGCGAGTGTTACGGGATCACCCAGAGCTTGCTGCCGTCGGGCGGCTTACGCTCCGTGAGAGCCTCCAATGCGTGCGCATGGCTCTTTGGGACGAAAGGACGCGTCGGCTTATTTCCTTTCGCGAGATGCATGTTCTCAGGTCGGCGGTGAACAAAAGGGCGGCCGCGGTACCGAACCGGGCGTAGTCATCGCGAGTTTGGGCGGCGACGCTAAGGAGAAGATAAAATGATGTCGATAATTGTACTGATCGTTGTCTTGATCATGCCAGTCGGGATGATTCTGTGGTGGATACCGCGATGTGACGCTGTAGGGGTACAGAATGCGAAAAATCGTACCGAACGTACGAATCCGCATTAATGATTTTTGCAGATGAAGCCGCCTCGGCTGCCCGCTCGACCGCAGGGGCGTTCGCCATCGTACGGAAGAACCGCCGCCGCGTTTCCGTGGCTTTCTACCTCGCGGAATGCCTCCGCTCCGTCGGCTAGTCGCAGCCGTAGCCGCTCAATCGTCAGGTAGCCGATGTGCGTTATGTCTCGCTGAAGAATACGTGGTTTCATGGTGTTGGGGGCTCGACATTTACAACAGCCGGAGCTCTCAGTGTCATCGGCCGACCAGCCGACGTCAGCCTTGTGGGGCGGCGGAGTGACTGCCGCCAACATCCAATTCCGTTGGTGTGCGTGCTTGCTGGCATTGTGATCGGCCATCGGTGTGAGCGACCATAGCGGACAGGTGCTTGCGTAGGTCTATTTCGAAAGCGAGCCCAGTCAGCGCACTGCTGCAGCGGGACGAGGCACGGCGGATCGCCCGTCAATATCGCCAAGTTACACGAACTCATACAAGGAGCCGCAACGGCGACGGCCACAGTGGAGGGAGAGAATGGCGCGCGTCTTTGTCGCGGCGCAGCTCAATGCCCGTGGCATCCCGACCGCCGGCGGTGGCCGATGGGCGGATACGGGAGTCCGCGACATTGTTCTTCGCAAACTCACGTTCCATCTATAATTCGGAACCAATGCATTTAATGGAGGGAGCCACGACCAAGACTATTCGGCTTAAGCAGACAAAGTCGATCAAGATGTCCGACAAGATCGAGGATCGTGTCTTGCACGACGTATCCTAGCCCAAACGGTCAACGATCGACGCCTAACACCTCAGCATATCAAGCCGCCACACCAGCAAAAGTCTTCCACCGCCTGATTAGTGCAGCGCCGAGACGATTATGACGTCTTTGAAGACTGCTCCTCTTCCATCGTGACAGCGACCGCAGCGTTCGCAGAGAGGCGAACCCGTTGACCTTCAACTTCGGCGACCAAACTTAAGCTTATGTAATGATGGTGCCCCCTGTGTTTGCCTTCACCACTGTCAGCTTTGGTCAATTTAATCCGGCCTTTTTCGACGCGATCGACGGTTCCGACGTGAACACCATCGGCGCCGATGACGTCCATATGCTCTTTTATCTCAAATTCAGACATTCAAATCTCCTTGCCATTGTGTCAGAAGGGCGACGCTGACAATTAGACAGTCGAACCGCGTTTGTTCGAAGGAACTCTCACGTTGTCTCTCTTGCGACTACAGACCAGGTAACGAATGCCTACTGCGTTGAACCTAGAACCAGTGTCCCCGAATATACCGAGCGCTGCCGCCAAGAATTAGTACGGTCGTGAGGATGATCAGAAAATTGGCGGTGTCCATCTTGTCCTGCTGGGCCTCATTTGCGAGTGCGTCCGACGCCTCTATCCTCAGGTGAACTAAGTAATTGCAAAAGTCTGAGCTGGATTGCTCACGTTGTCCGTGTCATTCCTCAATGCCCGGGATGCCGCGACCGACTACCTGCGCGCTTTCGAGGCAGCTCGCGCGCGAGCATCTATGACCGCTAGTCACTGACGGCTGTCGCGCCTTTTCCGTTGATTCAAAAGTCCGCAACGCTTAGTTCGTAAGAGCCCTTGCGCCCTCGCGTATAAGCCTTAGTTGCTGCGGCATAAATTTCTTCTCGATTTGAATCAAAGGCTCGAAGAAGGCTCGCCTCATCTCGCTCTGCGCTGGGTTGTAGTCTCTTGAGGGCTAATCCCGTTACAAAGAACGACCATTCAATAGCCCTGTCATGACCCCAGAATCGAACTGCGTGTCGAGTTGAATCGAAGAATCGGCTTTGATTGGGAAAGTCCAACACGGCTACTCACCTTACTAAAGCGGCTTGGCTTGTTTGAAGATCAACGTATGAACGTAATGGCATTTTGGGCACTCGAATGTCCGATCTCCAGGACCCGCATCGACAAGTGTCACGTCCACTATTTTCATTTGCGTCGTGCAGTGTAGGCAAGCCGGCATAAAGTAGATGTCCGGAATGTCTGAGATGGCGCGGTTTAGTTCTGGCATAAGCCGCTCCCTGGTTTTCAGGCGGAAGCAATACCTAACTCTCAGTCACCGACGCCCGATCGAGGCCGTCGATGATTCCCTACATACGCTGATCTGCCCAGTAGAAACTGAGCAAAATCGCTCACTACTCGGGGCGCTGATGGCAAGTCGTATGGTTGTCCTAATATCTTCTTGTATAGAGGGTATCGTCTCTCGACATGGAACTTTCTAGCGCGCATCATCCCGCTGATTGAGGCGCCCCCGCAAAGCGCCCAAGACCCCTCATAATTTAGGTTGGACCCCTTTGAGTGTCCTCAATTCGCCGCGGCGAAAGGGACTTGTCATGTCTATGACCTTGTACACGAATGAACCTTGTCCACGGTGCGGGAAAACGATCCGGCAGACCACCATCGACCTGCATCCAACTCGCGACGGCCTCGCGATCCATACGTTCGAATGCGTCGATTGCGGGCCGGTGAAGTCGAAAGTCTATTCGCTGAAGCCGGGCAAGCTTTCGCCAGAGCTAGCCGCATAGTCCCTCGAGGAGCGGCGCAGAACTGCGGCGCCTCACGCGCGACGAAGCGCGCCAGTTTCGACACGCCATCTGGAACAATGCATCCGTGAGTCCGTTACCTTAGATATCAACAAACAAATAACGAGGATGCGGCGATGGACAAAGATCGAATCAAAGGCTCGGCCGAGCAGGCAAAGGGAGCGGTAAAAGAGACCGTGGGAAAGGCTTTCGGCGATAAGAAGCTCGAAACCGAAGGCAAGACCGACAAGGCTGCCGGTAAAGTGCAAAACGCGGTTGGTGGATTGAAGGATGCGGTGCGGGGTAAATAACCCCGGCGCCGACCAAGGAGACTTGCCATGGAAATGATCCTGATTATCGTAGTGTTACTGCTGCTGTTTGGTGGCGGCGGCGGATACTGGGGTCGTACTCGAGGCTATTGGTGAGCTTACAGATCCCTGCTTCTGGCGAGAGCAGGGACGCCCGCCGAAGGTAACCTAATAATCAATCACCCGATCTTCTTCGCGCCCCATGAAGCTTAACTAACCGATAACCGCTCATGCGAATTGGACGCCAGGAAGGCGGCCTACTTACCTCACATTATGTCATTCGCTTTAGCCGGATGCAGGGCGGCATCAGCGAGCCTTAGCCATTCCGCCGCCATTCGGCGTTGAACGGCCAAAAAATCCTGATCCAGTACCGAGGGCACCATTTCCAAACAATGTGCCGCGTAATGCGCGTATTCCTTATGCTTGTCATTTTTTGAAACTGTCATGACCCACTCCACAAAAAATCTACACCAAGAATTCTTGCGATTCCGCTGAAGGGAATCTGTTCAGAATTGACCGCTCTCGCACCCGCCCATTGGTTTCTTTTAAACTGCACTGAAGGGCCACGGTGCGATAGCTCGCGATTTCGTCCCCTCCGCTCTGCGCGATGAGGTGCCCGCATCGAGAGCGGACTTGTGCTCGACTTCGCCAGCGACCTCATTGGCTCCCTTTATGATGTCGTCAATTCCCGGGCTTTCAGGCTCACCGGACAAGCAGGGCCACTCCGTGTTGCCGAAAATTATCGCCGGTATAAGGTTAACGACGAAATCGAGGATCAGATTCCGAGCTCAGGCCGCCGCCCGCCTGACCCTCCCGTCACCGAGTTTCGGCGATAGCTCCGGCAGGGGTGAAAATGATGCAATCCGCGCTGGATATGTTCCTCAGGCGGTTCATCACGGTTGGCCGGTTGGTGGTGCGCTGGCCGGACGGTAGAACGCAGGTCTATGCGGGGCGACCAGGCCCAGAGGCCAGCGTCATGTTACGCGACCGGCGGACGGTCTGGCGGTTGATGCTGAACCCCAAACTGTCGCTCGGGGAAGCTTATATGGATGGTGGTCTGGTCGCGCTCGGCGGCTCAATCCACGACGTCCTCGAAGTAGTTCTCGCCAATCTCCGAACCCGCCACAGAAGGCCCTTTGTCGCTTGGCTCCGGCGTACGGCTGTTCGGGTTTGGCGCCCAATCAATCAGTTCAACGCCAGAGCGCGGGCTCGCCGGAACGTCGCGCATCACTATGACCTGAATGGACGGCTGTACAGCCTATTCCTGGATCGGGACCGGCAATACTCCTGCGCTTATTTTCCCAAAGGGACCGAGACGCTTGAAGAAGCGCAAGAGGCCAAGAAGCATCACATCGCCGCCAAGCTCTGTCTGGACCGGCCCGGCCTATCGGTACTCGATATCGGCTGTGGCTGGGGCGGCATGGCGCTTACCCTCGCGCGGGATTACGGGGCCAGGGTAACCGGGATCACCCTGTCAACGGAGCAATTGGCCGAGGCCCAGGCTCGCGCCGAGGCCGAGGGCTTAGCGGACCGCGTCTCGTTCCAACTGCTGGATTATCGGGCGGCCGATCAGAGCTTCGACCGCATTGTCTCGGTCGGCATGTTCGAGCATGTCCGGGGTCTTCCACTACCGCGCCTTCTTCGACACGGTTTCCCGCTGCCTGAAGCCGGACGGCGTGGCGCTGCTGCACAGCATCGGCCAATGGGACGGACCGGAAATCAACAATCCCTGGATTAGCAAATACATTTTCCCTGGCGCCTATTGTCCGGCGCTCAGCGAGGTGATGTCTGCAATCGAAGGTTCCGGTCTGTTGACGACCGATGTCGAGGTTCTTCGGCTGCATTATGCCGAGACGCTCCGCCATTGGCGGCGGCGCTTCGCTGCTAACCGTGATACGATTGCCTCGCTTTATGACGAACGCTTCTGCCGCATGTTCGAGTTCTATTTGTCGAGCTGCGAATTGGGTTTCCGCTACGGCAGCCTGGCGGTTTTCCAGATCCAGCTCGCGCACCAGCAGACCGCCGTGCCACTGACCCGCGACTATATTGCCAGTTCTGAGCACGGCCTTGTTCTCTCTAACAGTGAGCGCCTGCAAGGTCTATCTCAAGGGCGATGAGGAGTTGATCGCACGCCGCATCACAACCCGTCATGAGCATTTCATGCCGAAAAGCTTGCTTCACAGTCAATTCGAGGCGCTGGAAGAACCGGGACCAGACGAAAATCCAATCATTGTCTCGATCGAGCCGCCGCCGCACGAAATCGTCGCACAAATTTTGTCGGCGCTGGACATGGTCGGCGCCGGTTACTCCAATCCACGATGAAAGTCGGACAAGAGGCGCGCCAATCTGACCGAAGGCGCCTGAATACGTTGAATGCGAACGCCTTCGTGAGGCAGCAATGAAGCTTGCGAAAATCGTCAAAGCCTGCCGAATTGACAAGCCCGCTCGTTTCCGGCTCGCCGATCACGATCCGGCCGAAACATTCGGCATCTCCACCGATAGCGACAGCGTGAAGCCCATTCTTGCCGATGGAACCGCGCAGCTGACCGAAATGCAGCAGCGGCTTTACGCGAACGGACGTTGGGCCGTGCTCATTGTGCTGCAGGGCATGGATGCCGCCGGCAAGGACGGCGTCATCAAGCACGTGATGTCAGGCGTCAATCCGCAAGGCTGCAGGGTGCACGCCTTCAAGGCGCCGAGCGGCGAAGAGCTCGAGCACGACTTTCTCTGGCGGGCCGGAAAATATCTGCCGGAACGCGGACGCATCGGCATCTTCAATCGCTCGCACTACGAAGAAGTGCTGGTCGTGCGCGTGCATCCGGACCTGCTCGAACGGCAAAAGCTGCCGCCGAAGATCACCGGCAAAAACATTTGGGAGCACCGCTTTAAGGAGATCAACGCCTTCGAGCGTCACGTTGCCGCGAACGGAACGCTAATCCTGAAATTTCACCTGCGCATCTCCAAGGAGGAGCAGCGCAGGCGGTTCCTAGCGCGGCTGAAAGAACCGCTGAAACGCTGGAAATTCTCCATGAGCGACGTCGCCGAGCGGCGGCACTGGGATGACTATATGGTAGCCTACGAAGACATGATCCGCTCCACCTCAACCCGAGAGGCGCCGTGGCATGTGGTGCCGGCCGATCACAAGCATGTGGCCCGGCTTGTCGTGTCCGCGACGATCACAGAAGCCTTGCAGACGCTCAAGCTCGACTACCCGAAGATCGAGGGCAAGGTGCTCGACGAGTTCAAGGCGATCGAGCGCACCCTGAAGGCGGAAAAGCCCGGTCCTTTTGCCAAGGGCAGGCGCGGCGATACGCGGGTGCGCGAATGACGAAGCCCAGGTATCCAGGGTCCCGCCGCACCATTTTGTGATTTCCTTGATAATCCTCTTGAGTTCGGCGGCAGTACCGTGTGGATTGTTTAACTTCGTCTGACGAATAGCGAACGCCGTAGACCGCGTGGGCGTTCTTGGTCAGCGGATTGGTGATCGCGCAAAGCGGCCGAGGAATATTGTAACGTTCGAGTAGATACTCGGACTTTTTCAACACAATCGGCCCCTTGCGGACTTCTTTGCCTTGATAGACGCACTCCATCCGCGACCGTAAACTTAAGCCGAAGTTGCAGTTCGGCAGATTTATACCGGCCTTGACCGGAGCCGCACGCGGTTGCACTGACTCTGCTGACCTTTCTGATTGGATTGTGTTGAACTCGAGAGGATGGGCCATGCCGGGATTCGATCCGCGCGACGAAAGGATGTTTCCAAAACTCACCAGTGCGGAAATCGACCGGCTCCTCCGCTTCGGCCAGATGCAACGCTACAGCAAGGATCAGCCGCTGTTCGTGACCGGAGAAATCGCCCCGGGCATGTTCGTGGTCAAAGTCGGTCGCGTGAAGATGACGCGCCGCGATCCGCTTGGACATCTCGCTCCGATAGTAGAGCGAGGACCTGGTGATTTCGTCGGTGAAGTGGGGCAGCTCTCAGGCCGGCCGGCGCTGGTCGACGTTCACGCGGTCGAAGACGTGGAGGCGCTTCTCATCCCGCCGGAGAATCTGCGTGCCGTGATGATCGCAGAGCCCGAACTCGGTGACCGCATCATGCGCGCGTTGATCTTGCGCCGCGTCGTCGTGATTGAAACCGGCGCCGGCGGCCCGGTCCTTATCGGACCTGAAGACGCGCCCGACGTCGTGCGCTTGCAAGGCTTTCTCACTCGCAACGCCTATCCATGTCAGGTGCTCGATCCGGCTGTGGATCGTGATGCCGCGGACTTGGTCGAGAAATATGCGCCGACTCCCACGGATCTGCCGTTAGCGGTGTGTCCCAAGGGAACAATTCTCAACAACCCAAGCGAAGCGGAACTGGCGCGTGCACTCGGGATGGTGCGGATCGATGAACAGGGCCGCACCCTACGACGTCGCCATCGTAGGCGCCGGACCGGCGGGTCTTGCGACCGCCGTCTATGCGGCGTCGGAGGGACTTTCGGTTGTGGTCTTCGACGCGAGGGCGTTCGGCGGACAAGCCGGAGCGAGTGCCCGGATCGAGAACTATCTTGGATTCCCGATCGGCATATCCGGCCAAATGCTCACGGGACTGGCCTATGTTCAGGCGCAAAAATTCGGCGCCGAGATAGTGATTCCGACCGAGGTCTCACGCCTGAATTGCAGTCAAAATCCTCTTACGTTGGAACTCAGTGACGGCGTCCGCGCCAAAGCGGTAGCGGTGGTGATTGCATCTGGCGCGCGCTACCGTCGGCTCGATGTGCCCAATCTGCGCGACTTCGAGGGACGCGGCGTTTGGTATTGGGCCTCCCCAATCGAGGCGCGGCTCTGCCGGCGCGAGGAGATCGTCCTCGTTGGCGGCGGCAACTCGGTCGGTCAAGCCGCCGTGTTTTTACGCAACTACGCCGCGAAAATTTGGCTTCTGGTGCGCGGGCCAAGTCTAGCCGAAAGCATGTCGCAATATCTCATTGATCGGATCGAAGCCACAACGAACATCGAAGTGCTGAAGAATACCGAAGTGGTGGCACTCTCGGGCTCGCCGCACGGTCAGCTTGAGCGCATCCGGTGGCGTCACCGAATCTCGGGCGATGAGACCGAAAAGGCTATTCGTCATCTCTTTCTTTTTATTGGCGCCGCGCCAGCGACGCGTTGGCTGCATGGCTGCATTTCGCTCGACGCCAAAGGCTTCGTTCAAACCGGCGCAAGCGTACCGACGCAGGACGTCCGCTCGGACGACTCCGCCGCTCTGCCGCCATCCCTGCAATCCAGCGTCGCCGGCGTTTTCGCGGTGGGCGACGTACGCTCCGGCTCAGTCAAGCGTGTGGGCGCAGCGATCGGCGAAGGGGCCGCGGTCGTGGCCCAACTACACGCCTATTTGGCTGCCACACGGACCACCTCTGGTGAGGCCCCTCCTCCGGCGCGCACCACATAATTCCGACGGGCACCGGATCTGCTGCATGGGCAGGTTTTCGGACGTCGCGTCCACGAGCCTTTCGGCGAGCAGGTCAATGTTGAAGCGCAGCGCGCCGTATGCGCGTCGATTGCGGCGCCGCGACGCGAACTCTTTAGTATTCCGTACCTGAAAGAAAAAGCGCCGGTGATCGATATGCCAGTGACGTGCTGATGCGGCCGGCGTCCGAAAAGCGCCAAGGCACGAAATCGCAGTCCGGTACTCGCGCCGAAGTAGCCTATCGGGAGGTGACCCGTGTCGAAATCCTGTGTCAGCCGGGCGTCAGCAGATCAATCTGCGACCCGCGTGCGACCGACTTGATCTTCGGCTCTCACTCGCAGTTGCGTGCGATCGCGGAGGTCTATGCCTGCGCGGATCCTGCGCAACTGTTCGTTCGCTCGCTCATGCCGGCGATATCGGGCCGTAGCAATGCAGGTCGGAAATCCGCCAGCCGCTTGATCCAGAAATAGCGAGCAGCTCACCACCATTCTGGCTGTACGAGGTGTCGGTAGCCGTCCGCATCTCGCATCTGTCTTGCAGGAAAGCCGAAAAAGCGCGAATATTCACGCCGGTTTGGAATTCAACTGGAGAATTTCGGTTGAAGCTTTGATCGAAACAGCTGAGGAGCAAAGAAGCTCAGGAGAACCCCACAGAAAAGGTCTGAGATATGACGGATGGAGACAGGCTCGTCATCGTGTGTCCGACGTGCACGACGCTCAATCGAGTGCCTGCCGCGCGGCTGGAGGACGGAGGAAATTGCGGGAAATGCTCCAACCCATTGTTTCTGAGGGAGCCGGTCGAGCTGACCTCAGCGAACTTCGAAAAGCATGCCGCATCGAGCAACATTCCGCTTCTGATCGATTTCTGGGCGGCGTGGTGTGGGCCGTGCCGCCAGATGGCGCCGGGCTTCGCGGCGGTCGCAGCGTTGGTCGAACCGCACCTGCGTCTCGGCAAGGTCGACACAGAATTGGAGCAAGCGCTGGCCGTCCGCTTTGGTATTCAGAGCATACCCAGCCTCATCCTTGTCGAGAAGGGCCAACAAATTGCCCGAACCGCGGGCGCGATGCCTGAAACCGCGCTGCTCCAATGGATTGAGAGCGCGATGGCGGCGCGCCGCCGGCATTATCCTGCTCACTCCATTGGCGGCAACTCATGAGCCGTTTACTCACGCCGCATAAGCTGGGTTTGCTTGAATTGCGTTATCGCATTCAGATCACGCCGATGTGCCAATAGTCCGCATTAAGTTCCGGTCGATCAATGTATGGATTTCGACAGTGAGCCGCCCATGGATCAACCCAATGACGATGTTCCGACCGCGCCGCAGGCGTTCGGAACAGGCGGAGGGAAAAGGTCATGAATTTCGACAAATACACCGACCGTTCCAAGGGCTTCATCCAGTCCGCCCAGTCGCTCGCGCTGCGAGAGGCGCATCAGCAGTTCACGCCCGAGCACCTACTCAAGGTCCTGCTCGACGATCCCGAAGGGCTCGCCGCAGGCCTCATTGACCGTTCGGGCGGCAATTCGCGCCAGGCCTTGTCCGCCGTCGAGGCGGCACTCGCCAAACGCCCCAAAGTCTCGGGCGGTGGCGCCAGCCAGGTCTATCTCGATCCCGCGCTGGCGCGGGTCTTCGATGTGGCCGAGAAGGCGGGCGAGAAAGCCGGAGATAGTTTCGTCACCGTCGAGCGGTTGCTGCTTGCGCTCGCGCTGGAGAAAGGGACCGAAGCCGGCAAAATCCTCGCCAATGCCGGCGTGACCCCGCAGAACCTCAACGCCGCCATCGAGTTTTTGCGCAAGGGCCGTACCGCCGACAGTGCTTCGGCGGAAAACGCCTACGACGCGCTGAAGAAATATTCGCGCGATCTCACCCAGGCTGCTCGCGACGGCAAACTCGACCCGGTGATCGGGCGCGATGAGGAAATCCGCCGCACGATTCAAGTGCTCTCGCGGCGGACCAAGAACAATCCGGTGCTGATCGGCGAGCCGGGCGTCGGAAAGACCGCCATCGTCGAGGGGCTCGCGCTGCGCATCGTCAACGGCGATGTGCCGGAAAGCCTCGAGGACAAGAAGCTCCTTGCGCTGGACATGGGCGCGCTCATCGCCGGCGCCAAATATCGCGGCGAATTCGAGGAACGGCTCAAAGCCGTGTTGCAGGAAGTAACGTCTTCGGCCGGCGCCTACATTCTTTTCATCGACGAGATGCACACGATCATCGGCGCGGGCAAGGCCGACGGCGCGATGGACGCGTCGAACCTGCTCAAGCCAGCGCTGGCTCGCGGCGAACTGCATTGCGTTGGCGCCACTACGCTCGACGAATACAGAAAGCATGTCGAGAAGGATGCGGCGCTCGCCCGCCGTTTCCAGCCGATCTATGTCGGCGAGCCGTCCGTCGAGGACACGATCTCGATCCTGCGCGGGCTCAAGGACAAATACGAGGCACATCACGGCGTGCGCATCACCGACGGCGCGCTGGTCGCGGCAGCGACGCTCTCGCACCGCTACATCACCGAACGTTTTTTGCCAGACAAGGCGATCGACCTCATGGACGAGGCGGCAGCGCGGCTCAAAATGCAGGTCGAACTCCAAGCCGGAAGAACTCGACTCGATCGATCGCGAGATCATCCGGCTCAAGATCGAGCAGGAGGCCTTGAAGAAGGAGCACGATCCGAGCTCGCGCGCACGGTTGGGCGGGCTGGAAACCGAACTCGCCGCGCTCGAGAAACAATCCGCCGATCTAACCGCGCGCTGGAAGTCGGAAAAAGAAAAGCTGTCCGACGCGCAAAAGCTTAAGAACCAGCTCGACCAATTGCGAATCGAACTCGCCAATGCGCAGCGCCGCGGTGAGTATCAGCGCGCCGGCGAAATCTCCTATGGCCGCATCCCGGAGATCGAGAAGCGGCTGAAGGCGATGGAAGCGGGCGAGGGCAAAGGCGCGATGGTCGAGGAGGCCGTCACCGCCAATCACATCGCGCAGGTGGTTTCGCGTTGGACAGGCATCCCGGTCGATCGCATGCTCGAGGGCGAAAAGGAAAAACTCCTGCGCATGGAGGAGCAGATCGGCAAACGCGTGGTCGGCCAGGCCGATGCGGTCAAGGCCGTGTCCACCGCGGTACGGCGTGCGCGCGCCGGCCTGCAGGATCCCAACCGTCCGATCGGTTCGTTCATGTTCTTGGGGCCCACCGGCGTCGGCAAGACCGAGCTGACCAAGGCGCTCGCGGAATTCCTGTTCGACGACGAGACCGCGCTCATCCGCATCGACATGTCCGAGTACATGGAAAAGCACTCGGTCGCGCGCTTGATCGGCGCGCCGCCCGGCTATGTCGGCTATGAGGAAGGCGGCGCGCTGACTGAAGCCGTGCGCCGGCGGCCTTATCAGGTGGTGCTGTTCGACGAGATCGAGAAGGCGCACCCTGACGTGTTCAACGTGCTACTGCAAGTTCTCGACGACGGCCGTTTGACCGACGGTCAGGGCCGCACCGTCGATTTCCGCAACACACTGATCGTGATGACGTCAAACTTGGGCGCCGAGATCCTGGTCAACCAGCCTGAAGGTCAGGATACCGATGCCGTCCGCGATCAGGTGATGGCGATCGTGCGCGCAAGCTTCCGGCCCGAATTCCTCAACCGGGTGGACGAGATCATCCTGTTCCACCGGCTGCAGAAGTCGGAGATGGCGCGCATTGTCGATATCCAGATGAAGCGCCTCGCCCGGCTCCTGGAGGAGCGCAAGATCGCGATCACGCTCGAGCCGGCCGCTCGGGACTGGCTGGCCGAAAAGGGCTGGGATCCCGCTTACGGCGCGCGCCCGCTCAAGCGCGCGATCCAGAAATTGGTGCAGGACCCGCTGGCGGAGCTCATCCTCTCCGGCCGCATCAAGGACGGCGAGAAGGTCGTGATTACTGCCGGCAAGCAGGGGCTCAAATTCAACGGCGAGGTTGCAGCGGCGGCGTAGCGACGGTTGCGTTGATGCGCTCGCGCACGTGCCCTACATGCTCGCGTTATCCTTGCGGCAAATCGCGTCGCACTCCGAAACCATCCAACGCCATCCCGCGTTGAGCCAACGCCTGGCCGCCCACGTCTTCCGCATGTCATCGGCGCGACCGCGACGGCAGCGGACATCGCCAAGCACACACGGGCCCTTTACAGGTCATTGCGGTGAAACGGGCGCCGATGTCTGAGCTTAGTTGCTCCAATGTGATCCGAGCCTTGGCGGCGGCGGACGATCACGCCGCCGGCCGCGCTCGCAACGGTTGGGGTCGATCCAGACCCGTCCCAGCATCCGCCGAACAACGTTGATGCCATCAAGGACGTTTGAAGCCGGGACATCGTGGCCTCGGTGCCTTTGCCGGCGAGAGTGTCGCGCCTGGATTTGCCACTGGTGAACTCCTTCACGACGATGTCGTGGGGGAGATAGTGGTCGCCGTATGTCCACCCGTGCTGCATCCGCTTGTCTTGCAGCACCTGGACGTAGTGATCGAGGCCCACCCCACAGGACTCGTAATAATCGACCAGCCGCCGCTCACGGCCAACACACTGAATGAACCAGATTGCGGTGGAATCAGACACTCCGAGGTCCCAAGCCGTGTTGACCCGGACATCCTTGTTGATCTCCAGATTGGTGATGCGGCCCTCCGCCAGCATCGCGCGCATCTCGTCGGCGTAAAACGCTCCCTTAATCGCTGCCTCCCACTGACACTCAAATTCCTGGGCGTACTCGTCAGGACCTCGTCAGGTGGCGGCTTCGCGCCGCCGTTTCCAGCGCCGAAATATCCATACAGTCCAGATTCAAAGTCTTGAATTATCTGATGCCTTACGGTGGACGTCTGTTTTCTGGCGTAATGGTGCTGATGGCAGTCGTGACGGTTAAGCCGAGGCGGGGTGGCGAAGGCCTTGGGTTGACGCTCTGGCGTTGTTCGGCGTTCGCCTAAATGGCGTCTAGGACGAAATGATTCTCGTCTCGAACTCACTCTTGTTGGCTGGGTGCAGGTCTTCCGACCGCGGCGCACTTGACCTGTCCGTTTATGGCGCGTAGCTGACCTGACCGCCGGCCCTACGAATATCCGATCTTGGGGCTAAACGAGACATCGCATCCCGGTGTTCGACGTCGGTGAATGACCCATATGAAACATAGGCGATCCTTAACGAGAGGCATGTGTCTGAGCATGTCCGTCTCGGCTTGCGGGGTCGATCTTGCCCTGCCGAAGCAGCGGCGTGACATCTTCGGTGGGCATCGGCTTGGCGAAATAGAAGCCTTGCGCCGATCGACACCCCCAAGATTTCAACAATTCGAGCTGCTGTTCGGTTTCGACACCCTCCGCGATCATATCGATTCCCAGGAGGCGCGCCAGGCCGATGGCGGCCTGGACGATCGCCGCGTGTTTCGGATCCGTCACAAGATCAACGATAAACTCCTGCGCCAGTTTGATCCGATCGACCGGAAAACGACCCAAATAGGCTAAGGACGAATAGCCGGTTCCGAAATCGTCGATGGCGATCCTGACGCCCCGCTTCCTGAGATCTTCCAGAATTCCGCTGTGATCCTGTGTGGTCTCCATGATCGTGGTTTCAGTCAACTCTAACTCGAGCATGTTCGTGGGCAGTCCGGTTTCCCCAAGAACAGCATCGATCTCTTTCTCCAGGTGACCCGGTGTTTTCAACTGGAGCGAGGAAAAATTGACGCCCAAGCGGTCTGGCGCGATGCCTTCATCTAGCCAGCGCCGAGCTTGGTGGCACGCTTCCGCTAACACCCATTTGCCGAGCGGTGCGATGAGGCCCGCCCGCTCTGCCGCAGGTATGAACGCTCCGGGCGATAAAACCCCTCGACTGGGATGTCGCCATCTGACCAATGCTTCAACGCCGATGATGTGGTCGGACTCCAGATCCACCTGCGGCTGATAAACGAGAAAAAGTTGATGCGTCGCGAGCGCATCGCGCAATTCAGCGACCAGATTGACACGACTATGAATCTCCAAGTCCATAGCGTCATCGAAGAACCGATAGGTGCGACCTCCTTCAGATTTAGAACGGTAAAGCGCCACATCCGCGCGGGAGAGCAAAGCTTCGGCGCCCGTGTCGGGTTCGTATAAAGCAATACCAATGCTGATGCTGGTGCTCACGCTGCTGGGGTCAATCGGGAAAGGTAGTTCCATCACCTCGACGAGCTTCTGAGCCAATATTCCGGCATCAGCCGGCTCGTCGAGATCAGACATCAACACGCCAAACTCGTCGCCGCTGAAACGAGCAACAAGGTCTGATGCTCGGACATTCTCGCGAAGTCGTTTCGCTACGGACCGGAGCAGACGGTCGCCGACCGGATGGCCCAAGCTGTCGTTCACGTCCTTGAAGCGGTCGAGATCAAGATAGAAGACGGCAGCACCGCGGTCCCGCCGGCGAGCGCCCTCTATCGCGCGTTCGAGACTGGTCACGAACACGCCGCGATTTGCCAGTCCGGTCAGCGCGTCGGACTGCGATAGCGTAATCAGGCTTGCTTCGGCATTCTTTCGAATGGTGATGTCATGGAACGTCGACAGCAAATGATGTTGGCCGCCGAACATCGCTGATCGACAGCCGATTTCGGCCCAGAACAGCGCTCCGTTTTTCTTCTTGCAGCGCCATTCGAACGTCTGTGGTTTTCCCCCCACCGCGAGCTGGGTCCGCGACTGCGCTTCCACCACCGTATAGGGCGGCTTATTCTCCGATAGGTCGTGGAAGCTCATGTCGAGTAGCTCTTCCCGGCCGTAGCCGAACGTATCGAGGGCGCGCTGATTGATGTCGATGAACTTTCCCGTCTCGATATCCTGAACGAAAATCGCGTCGGTCACGGTCTCGAAAATGGAGCGGAAACGCTCCTCGCTTTCCCGGACCTTGCTTTCCTGGCGCTTGAGTTCGGTGATGTCCACGACCGCGCCGATGAGGCCAGCCACCTCTCCAGTCTCGGACCGGAATGGAAAGAAGTTCGCCAGCCAGTGCCGCTCGGCGCCTGGCTCCTTCCGCGTCTGGCCATGAAGCTCAACGTTAAGCACCGGTTCCGCGCGTTCGTAAACCGGACGATAGAGTTCCATAATATAATCGGCAAGATCTGGAACCACCTGGCGCAGCGTCCGGCCAATATGGGCTTCGACCGGTAGTCCATTGATCTCCGCCATGCGCTCGTTGATGCGGACGAAGCGGTAGTCCATGTCCATCAGGACGAGGCCGACTGGGGAATACTGATAGACCTGCTCTATCTCGGTCAGTTTTTGTCGAATGTAGCGGTGGAGCCTTTGAATCTCTTGCTCGGTCTGATTCGGCGCAACTGACGGCGGGTCGTTGGGCCCGCGCAAGGCAGGTGGCGGCACTCCCCCGGGCCCGGAGCGCTGCACGTGCTTTCGCGGCTTCCCTCCAATACGTGAGGCCATGCCCTTTTCCACGGCGGTGCGATCATGACGTGCGTTGTCGCCCACTAATGTGCGCATCAAATGATGATCTCGCTTCTGAATAACGTACAAAGCAATCAGGAACCTAAGGCATGAGTTAAGGATGCGGCAGGCGGTGCCATTGCTCAGGGTTATCGGATGGGCCCCTCGTCGAGAATGATATGGCCAAACTTGTGCTGGATGCAGATAACGAGCGCACGATTGTGCGGGCAACTCGGAGGTTTCGAATGTCGCCATTGGCCCCGCGTCGTTTCGGGGCAACGCCGGAGTATGTCGTTCTGGGACCGAAACGGACATCAACCGGAAGGCAAGACCGGCTGCATCGGTCGCTAATGACCCAGAGCGACACTTTGCGCCCGTCAATTACCGCACTGCGCAATAGTTAGCTTTGAAAAGGCAGCTCTCGCTGTGATTTTGGCAGCTGGCCGCTCCCTAGCGCCTGCGGCAGAAGGCTGGCGTTGGCCCAGTCACCATTTGTCACCATATCGCGGACCAACTCCAGGATAAGGCCGGCGACGGTTGTTGCGGCGCGCGATTGCGGTCGCCCGATGGAATGACCGAGCGAGCGCTGGAGATTGAGCCCCTTGATCGGTGTGGCCCGGAGTATCGCTGCGTCGATCTCATTGCGGACGGCGGCGGCGAAGTGGACCGTCCAGCCGGCGCCTCGCTCCACGAGTGTGCGGGCAACGGTGATCGTCTCGACCTCGATTACCGGGTTGAGCCGTACGCCGGCTCGCGCGGCGGCCGGTTCCAGCTCAAACCGGATCCCGGCCTTGGGAATTCCGGTCAGGATCAACGGTGTGTTGGCAAGATCATCGATGTCGATGGGGAGATCGCCAAGCCGGGGTCGGAATGATGTGCAATTGCGCACAGCGACTCCGATAGTAGGGGCATGCTCTCGATATTGGCGAGGTAGGCTGAGCCATTGAGGATCGCGAGATCGACGACGCCGTGGATCAGCTGATCGTGGAGGGCCGGCGCGAAACCTTCTTCGATCTTGAGATGGATGTCCGCGAAGTCGCGGGAAATGCGTTCGAAGAGTGGCCCAACGAGGTTATGGGAATGGTAGCCAGCGACGTGCCAGAATTTTATCGCCTCCAGTATAAGATTCCGGATATCACCTCGCAGCTGCGCTACATCGCGAAGCTCTACAACAACGAAATCCACGTCGTCGCGCCGAGCTCTGTGAAATCGATCTTCGACTTGGCGGGAAAGCGGATCGTGGCCTCGACGGATGTCGGCTATTACGCCGCCAAGGTGATCTTCTCGCGCCTTAATATCAACGTCACATATGATTACTGGACCGACGATGCGCGCGCGGTTCAAAAGATTGTTGATGGAGAGGCCGACGCTTATTTTGGCAGCACTGGCAAGGTTTTTGGGCTCTTGCGAGCGGTCAAAAACGAGGACCGAAGGCTACATCTGGTGCCAATCCCATACGACCGCCGGCTTCAGGACCTATACTTACCCACGACGCTCACGAGCGACGAGTATCCAAACCTACCAGCGCCGGGCGAAACAGTCGACACGCTTGCGGCCAGTGTGCTGCTCGTGAGCTTTAATTGGCCGGAGAACTCTGACCACTATCGTAGGATGGCGAACTTCGTGAATGCCTTTTTCTCGAAGTTCGATGAATTTCACAAACCACCGCGCCATCCAAAATGGTCCGAGGCAAGTCTGAACGTCAAGATTGCGGGGTGGCAGCGTTTTAAAGCCGCTGATGAGTGGCTTGCTGAACATGCGCACGCCACCACAGCGGCGATGGGTTCTGGCGCGTTCGATCGTTTCTGAAGCCAGAATGGCGGCGCCACGGGCAAGCTAAGCCCTGAGGATAAGGCGGCGCTGTTCCGGCAGTTTTTGGAATGGCAGAAGGCTCAGCGGCCGATGCAGCGATAGGCGCAGCTTGGGGCTCAGGTTGAGGCGTACCGAGAAAAAGCCGAACTCGCCGAGTAGTGGCTGCACAAGGTCTACACCAAGATTGAAGATCGTTTCCTGCAGCAGGATGCGCCCCGCCGCGCCAGGCGCTAAAAACTGCCGTCGCTCGCCGGGCGGCGCCGTAACCGCTCTATAACTGCGGCACCCCGCCGATTCCTTCTTGGCCGTTTCCCATTGCTGGGCGACCTCTAGCCACGCAGTCGCCTCGTCTTGGCATCAGCCTAACCGAGAATGCCGTCCGGCTGCCTATTGGTCTACCGGCAAGCCAGAAGGGTTGCCACTTTGGCCGGGCTTGAACGGCCTTCCAACAATATGTCCTAAGTCACTCATGCTGCTTATGCTGCTAATGGGGTGCGGTGGGGCTCGGCGGATCCTTTAGTGGTTTATTTCGAACGCTGCTGATCGATCTGTGGCATAATCAAACAAGAATAATCCAGAGCCTAAACCGGTGCTAGGCCGTGTACTCATTAACGCCCAGCCACAGTCTTATTGATGCAAGCTGGACGAGCGCGAGGTAGTTGGCGGCGAGCTTGTCATAACGAGTAGCGACCGCTCCACACCTCGGAATTTCTTATGATCCGTCTCTAACGACAAAAAATCGGGAGCGAGAGCAGCGCCATGATGAACGGCATCAACAATGAGCTCATTCTCGTGGCCCGTCTTTTTCTCGCGACGCTATTTCTGATTTTCGGCTGGAGAAAGCTGTCGGACTTTCCGGGCACCGTAGATCAAATGGCGCAACTTGGCGTCCCGACGCCGCTACCGGCTGCCGCCATAGCGACCTTCATGGAACTTCCGGTAGCATTCGCGGTCGCCATCGGCGCGTTCACGCGACCCGCCGCTGTACTGATGTTTTTTTACACGCTGGGAACCGCGCTTATCGGACATCGCTATTGGACAATGACGGGTACGGATCGAGTCGACGGTATGGATAGCTTTTATAAAAATCTCAGCATAATGGGAGGCTTCTTGCTGCTGTACATTACCGGTGCCGGAAAATATTCGATTGATAGATTGTTCAGTATTGTCACACCGTAGCTCCGCTATGGTCCGCGAGGGTGCGATGACACGTCGCGCGCGTCGGATGCCAGATATTTGATCGACGATCTTATCGACAGCCGTCCCAGCTTCATCGACAGATACCCCAACGAAGCGTAGGATTGCGTGGAGGCTTTTTGCTTGCTCGACTTGATTGCCATGAGGAGCAACACATCGAACTCGCCCCCTTCCGAGCACCGTCGGTAAGCACAAAAAGAAATCTAAATCGATTTTGACTTGACTGCGCAGACCGCGGCTCGCGCGCGCATCGTTTCATGACGCCGGCCATTTCGCCCTGGACGAGAATAACGACGAAATCGCGAGTCTCATTCTAGCGTTCTGGGCCAAACATTCGATCTGACTGATCGGTTGATTATTGCACGTCCGTTTAGCGTCATACCCCCAGAGTCCAACAGGAGCCGTCCATGAGCGAAGTACAAGTCGAGCAGAAAACCTATCAAATGCCGCCGCAGGATGGGATTACCATCGCGCACTTTCTCACCGTCGCCGACGTCGAGCGATCGCTTCGATTTTACGAAACGGTCTTCGGAGGTCGCGTTCTGAGCAGGGGCGACAGCAAAGGCGCGCCGGGGTACATCCAGATCGCGAACACGTGGCTCCTTGTCAACCCCGGGGGCGGTCCTACACCTGATAAACCGTCGGTAACGCTCAGCGTCCCCGCCAATCCCGATTTGGTCAGCAGTTTCATGAATATCCGCGTTGCAGATATTCAAGCGTGTTACAAACTTTGGCGAAATCGAGGAGCCGAGTTCATCACAGAGCCGAAGCCAAAATACGGCGAGACGCGCTGCTACATTCGCGATCCTGATGGCTACATTATAGAAGTTGGGCAAAGCAACCCAGGCGTCGCGTACGGCTAAACGGCACGAAGCATCGCCGTGAGCGGGAACGCTACTATTTCCCGAGAGTTCTAATGACCCCTCTGAGCAAAACATTTACCTGTCAGAATGGAGTCGTCTATGAACCAAGTGCAAGTCGAGCAGAAAACCTATCAAATGCCTCCGCAGGATGGGTTTACTGTCGCATACTTTCTCACCGTCACCGACATCGAACGATCGGCTCGATTTTATGAATTGGTCTTTGGAGGTCGTATTCTGAGCCGAGGCCCGCCGGGGTACATCCAGATGGCGAACGCGTGGCTCATTCTCAACGTCGGCGGCGGCCCCACACCCGACAAACCAGGTGTAACGCTCAGCGTCCCAGCCGATCCCCAATTCAGTCAGCAGCTTTATGAATATCCGCGTTGCAGATATTCAAGCGTGCTATGAACTATGGCGTAGTCGAGGAGCCGCGTTCATCACAGAGCCAAAGGAA
>CAWFRC010000005.1:287500-461367 GCA_963818155.1 uncultured Alphaproteobacteria bacterium | reverse complement strand
GACCGGCTGGAACGTGAACAATGCCGGCCAGGGCGGATATCAGGCCGATCAGATCGTCCTACTGGCCGAGCAATTGCTGCCGCTCATCCGCCCGCAGGTCATTGTCGTCGATCTCATTCCGGGCACCATCATCGGCACCGGCTATGCATCATCGGGCTGGCCGAAGCCGTATTTCACCATCGAGAACGGCGAGCTCGCGATCCACAATTCCCCTGTTCCGGCAAAGCCAAACGGCCGACCGCGATCGTCGCCGGCATCAAATGGTATCTTGGTCATTTCGCCGTGCTTGATCAGTTCATGGCGACGTTCTTTGCCAATTTCTGGTTCACCGCCGACGGCAACAGCTTTGTCACCGTCGCGACCGATGAAGTCGGCGTGACCTGCCGCTTGCTGGCAAGACTGAAACAGAAAACCGACGCAGCCGACGTCCGCCTGCTCCTTTACCTGCAATATGGCGGCCTCGAAATCGTGGACAGCAATCGGATGGCGGCGGCCATGGGCGCCGGCATGTATTATCGGGCTAAGCGCTGGCTCAAGACCAAGCTCAGTCCGCTTCTTGCTTAACACGCCGCCCGGCGCGCCGGATTGGTACGAAGCCGCGCAGCAAACCGGCGACATGCGCACGCGGCCTCGGCATCAAGACCGTCGACGAGCTCCCGATGCTGCGCGCGGTCTATCGACCGAAATCCGGACGACCTGCGCAAGTACTATCAGATCGAGCCCGACGGCGCGATGGGCCACAAGTCGCCCTTCGGCAATATGGAAGTGGCGAAGCTTGTCGCTGCGGCCATCGGCGAACTTCAGCCGCGCCGCCGATCAGAAATCGAAATAGATGAATTTCGTGGAGCTGCCGTGGCTGATCGTCATGGCCAAAGCCCACAACAGGACGATCAGCGGCAGAACGATTTCCGGCCGGATGCGGCGGATGGCGAGCTTGATCATCCGGTGATCGTCGAAGGCGTGCAGCGCCAGCGAACACGGCGAGCAGCAGCACGGCGCCGCTTTGCGCCGTCACCGATCTGGCCGGCCGTTTGCCAATCGCCGCCGGCGAAGGCCGCCGCCAGCACCGATCGCGCTTTGTCCAAAGTCGGCGCGCGAAAGAACACCCACAGCAAAGTGACAAAATGAAACGTGAGAACGATGCCGACAACATTCCACCAGAGCGGTTGCCCCTTGAAACCCGCCCGACGCAGCAAGTCGCGGAAGCAAATGCACGAAGGCGACGCCGACGCCGTGCAGCACGCCCCAGATCACGAACGTCCAGCTGGCGCCATGCCACAGTCCGCCGAGCGTCATCGTGATGATCATGTTGACATAGGTGCGCAACCGCCCGTCGCGGTTGCCGCCGAGCGGAATGTAGAGATAGTCGCGCAGCCAAAACGACAACGTAATGTGCCAGCGCCGCCAGAAGTCGATCAGCGAGTAGGCGCCGTAGGGCCGCAAGAAAATTGTTCGGCAGCCTGATGCCGATCACCAGCGCAAGACCGATCGCCATGTCGGTATAGCCGCTGAAATCGCAGTAGATCTGCATCGAGAAGCCGTAGATCGCGAGCCAGGCCTGCGGCGCGCTCAGCACGTCGGCTTTGTAGGCCGCATCCACGACGGCGGCGATCTGATCGGCGAAGACGAGCTTCTTCACCAGGCCCACGGTGAAAATCGCAAGGCCGGCGTAGAAATGCGCCGACAACGCCGATCGCGGACGCCGCAACTGCGGAATGAGCTCGATCGGCCGCAAAATCGGGCCGGCGATCAGATGCGGAAAAAACAAAACATAACCGGTCAGCGTGGTCGCCGAGACGCGATCCTGCGAAGGTGCCCCGGTAGATATCGACCACATAGGCCGTGAGCGTGAAGGTCACGAACGAGACGCCGAGCGGCAGCGGCAGATCGAGGATCTTGTCGTGAAAGCCGAACAGCGGCCCGAGCACGTCGCGATAAAGAAAGTCAGTATATTTGAAGAACACCAGCGGAACGAACAGCGTGACGATGGTAACGAGCAAGCCGCCGTTTGCGCGCGCGCTCCTCGGCCGCCGCCTCAATCCACAGCACCCCGAGATACGCGATCGCCATCAGGAGATATGGCAGCCAAACGTAGCTGACCTTCCACCACGCATAAAAAATCGTACTACCGACGATGATTAATACGATCCGCGCCCGACGCGGCGTGATCAGATGAAGGAGAAAGTAGATTGCAAAGAAGCCGAAGAAGACGGGGGAACTGAACAGCATCGATCACGTCCGCGGCCGAAGCCGATAAAAAGAGGCCGGCAATTGGCCGCACGGCTGGTGAGCGTGCCGTGGTCCACATCACGAAAGCTTCTTTGGCGCCACTGCCTAGCACGCACGTCGATTATTCTCAATCTTAGAGGTCAAAACTGGCAAGCGTTCCTTGACGGAGTTGTGGAGTCTCAACGGTCGAACTTTCGTTCGCCGGTAGACGGGAGGAGTGAATTCTCAGGATTAGTGAGCTCAGTGGCGCTGGCGAGAGTTCGCGGACGACGATTTGAAGA
The DNA here is from genome assembly GCA_963818155.1 of uncultured Alphaproteobacteria bacterium. GTDB lineage: Bacteria > Pseudomonadota > Alphaproteobacteria > Rhizobiales > Xanthobacteraceae > BOG-931. The sequence goes on along the minus strand of CAWFRC010000005.1, from coordinate 458,857 downwards.
TGAAATCACTGACAAGCGAAATCAATGAAGCAAAAAGCTAGTGTTGTCGGCAAGTGTCTCTTCCTTTCAGGTCAAGGAACCTTCCGGAGCAACGCGCGTCGCCCCGCAATAACGTAGCTACCTATCGACGTTTTCTACGCCGGTTGCAGGGCGACAATTATTTCGCCATGATTCTTCCCTATGCGGCCCAACGTGGAATAAGTGCGCGCTAGTTGTAATTCTAGCACCCTGGATGGGCTTCCTGCAGCTCCACGGAAAAACGGAAGTGCCTAAACTCTTGCGGCCACAGTCGCTTTCCCAGCTGGATCACGTGTCCAGCGCATTGTTGCGCGCCTGAGCCAATCGTCGGCAATAATACATCATCGGAGATGCTAAACGGCCCGAAATGGTGAATGGGGCGAGCTTGGGCAGAAAGCCACTAACGACCGCCTATCCTGTCGAAGCTGCGAGAGGGCGGTTTTCCGTAGGCTCGCGCGGTGACATTGATCAGCTGTATCGCGCCGCGCTCCGGCACAGTCGCCACGTGCATTGGCTTCGTATCGGCGTGCCGGCCGCTCTCGCTGTGGCGCTGCTCTCGATTGTCGGCGTCAGCTACATGCCGACGCCCGGCGGACTGCGCATTCCGGGTCAGCTCGGCCAAATGGTAATCAAAGGCACGAAGGTCACGATGCAGGGGCCACGGCTCACCGGCTTTACCGCGGATTCCCGCCCTTATGCATTTACCGCAAATTCCGCCGAACAAGACATCACCAAGCCCGACTTGATGGACCTGCATCAGATTGTGGCTAAGATCGAGTTGGAAGACAAAAGCCTGGTCAATCTCACGTCCAATTCGGGCAGCTACGACATGAAAAGCGAAATCCTCAAGCTGGTCGACAACATCCACATTGTCACTTCGACCGGTTACGAAGCGCGACTGACGGAGGCGACTGTCGACGTACGCAAAGGCCACGTTCTCTCCGATAAGCCGGTCTGGGTGAAGCTCACCAACGGGGTGATCAACGCCAAACAGCTGGAAATACGCGAAAATGGCGACGTCATCCGTTTCGGCGGCGGCGTAAGGATGATTGTGCAACCGGAGAGGATAGCGGCGGTGCAAAACAGCGATGAAACGACACTCCATTAATGCCGTATCATCGGCGTGGTGTGCCAGCCGCCAGAAAATCGATCAGCGAAATAGGCGCGCCGTAGGGCCGCAAGAAGCGCTGGTCGCTCGACTTCGTCTCCGATCAGTTCATTGACGGCGCGCAATGGCCCGATGATCGGGACCAGCATCGGCGCCCGCGTGCCCAAAGTCCGCTTGCGACCACCCGCCGGCGGACCATGGAGGCGCTCCCTCGCGATAGAGCCGGAACAAGCGCTTATGGTTCACCGTAAAGCGCTCCCGTCGCAGCAGGACGTGCAGACGCCGGTAGCCGAAGCGCCGACGCTCATGGGCCAGCGCTCGCAGCCGCTGCCGCAATGCCGCGTCGTCCGGTCGGCGGCACCGATACCGCACTGTCATCCGCACGCACCCAATCGTCCTGCACGCCCGCCGCTCGCTGATCAATTCAATGGGGCAACGTCAGAGCGTCTAAAGCTACTGTCGCCGTGAAGAGCCGTGCGCCCCACATGCGGAATGTGCGCTGGTTGAAATCATTCTCCCGTCACATCGAGGATGGCATACCCGGGTGGGACGCCCCATCGTAGCGGCACTCCACTGGTCCCAATTCCGCTCGTGACGTAAAGGTACCTTCCTCTCTCCGAGATCAGGCCTTTACTCCAGCGAAGGGGTGCCTCGCTTGCGTTCGTGATAACGCCGATTCCGGGAATCCGAATTTGGCCGCCGTGCGTGTGCCCAGCGAGCGTCAGATGTGGTCCGGGAGGTACGTGCGCAAACCAGGCCGGATCATGAGCCAGCACGATGGTCGGAGTGATCGACTCAATTCCTGCTAGTACTGTGCGAGCTTTCGGAACTGGTAGTCCGAGCATTCGGCACGCCGACGATATCGACGATAGTATTCCCAAACCGCACGGTCGCGCGGCTATCGCTGAGCACGTTTATTTTCTGGCGCTTCAGCGCATTGGCCACATCGCGCGCCCCGTACTCGTAATCATGATTGCCTAGAACCGCGAACCGACCGAGCGGCGCATGAGGCGCGCAAGCGCCGCGGCTATCGTGCTTGGGGGAACACGTCCACCACCGAATAGCTGCATGTTGACGTAGTCGCCGCCGAACAAAGCGAGGTCAGGCTGGAAACTCGAAGCCTCAGCAATGATCGCGTCGAGGCGTGCGACGTCGTCAGAGTGTGATCCAGTATGAAAATCGGAGATAAACGCAATACGCATCGGCTGCGACCATCGTGGCCACCCTGCGATTTTCAGACTGAGGTGATGCACCACATGTGGCTTAGCGCGGCTGAGCCGACTAAACCATCCCTTATCCCCAAGGGCATCGCGAAATGGTGGGCGTGTCAGAAACCGGGTCAATCGTCCATTCGAGTGTCGCCATTCTTCTCGGTGCGGCGACTTCTCAGATCGTGGCGCTGTCAGCGTGAGCATGGTCTTCATTTGTTTGAGCCAACGATTACCGTCTTGTTTGAGACAGCCGAAAGCGCACGCCGATTTGATTTGCAATTCGCCAAATGAGATCACAACCGCGCAACGTTTTTCCGGAGTCGAAAGTCAACGTGAATTGCGTAGGAATGGCGGGGGCATCAGCGAACTCTAACCGAGCGCCACCGGAGGTTATGTCACGAACGCGACAGTTCAAAACATGCGACCCACTGCCTGGGAATACTACGCGAGCAGGCGCAGAAATCCGCGTGCGAGTGATGCTTCGCCGTTCAACCAAACGGGACCCGTGAAGCTGACTCTCTTTGTGCATAACTCAGCCGATCAGGTGAGCAGCCAACAAAATTCCGGCCCCCATCAGGATAATGCTGAACGGATCGTAGGCGGGAATTTTGAACACTGTTCTCGTTCTCACTAAAACAACCCCAGGCGGGCTTGCTACGCACTGGGGCCTAGGGCGCGGGCTGGGTACGCAGTACAAAGACGCGCGACCCCGATCACCCAAAGCACTTGCGATGCCAATCAACCATTCCTTTCGTTCATTAACGTTACAGGGGCGGAAGCTGCGCTGCTTGCCAATGTTCGCCGACGCCTGTGTGGATAGGTGGGGTCAGCCGGTTCCCGTATGCCGAGGCCGGCGTCTAAGCGATGACAGAGGCGACTAGCCCGCTCAAGCTCCGGAACGCAACTGACATGCCGGCAGGATGAGATCAGCCGGCAACGAGAGTCGAAGCCCTATGACAAGTCTTGTAGGCCAGAACTTTCGACCATGTGTCGCACGGCGCCGGAGGTCTATGCCCACAAGCGAAAAAGAGGAATGCTCAGCAGCGCGAGCATTCCTCTTCATTCCGCTGTTGAATATTCTCAAATCGCAATCCTAGGGGACGCAATGACCCCAACGATTACGATGCCAGCCGCGTCCACACCCGCCCGCAATTTTTGCGACGCTGCTTGCCTGCTCGGCGTTCTGTGAGATTGCCTGTCCATTAGCGGGAGCGGCCGAAGCGCCGCCGACACCGAAGACACCCACACCAACCGCCATCACCGCAGCAATTACCAGATAACGCATGTCGTCCCTCCAGCTTATCGCCCCGTAGAGATCTGGCATCGAAACGCGCAAAGTGTAAAGCCGCAATACCCATCCCTGTCTTTTGGATAGGTCGGAGCAAGCGTCGCGTGGTGTCCCGGAGATGATCGAGGCGCGCCGGGCGATAAGCAGCAGCACTTTTCTCCACGAATCAAGCGCGCTCAGCGATTGTGGCCGATATGCCACATGTCTTGACAAAAAATTAATAGAGGCACGTCGCGCCACAAAAAAGAACGCCAAGGGGGTCGAACTTCGCGGCAAGAAAAATGCCTGGGGTGCAGGGGGCGATGAGGTTTTGGCAATTGACCTGTCTTGCCGCAGTCTTTGCGGCGAGTCCGCTTTGTGTGACTGTTGTCGCAAAGATATCGACCGACCAATCGAATTTGGCGGCGGAGGAAGGCGTTACTGAACAACCGTCGAGCTTTTTCAGGATATCCGCTACGCCTGCTACGTTTGCGCAGCGTTTTTCAGTGTTGTTGCAGGAAGAGGACTCCAGCGTCGATCTCACCAAAGAGAAGGAAGCTAGCTTAGGGCAGGAAGATTTCCCGTTTCGGGATCACTCCGCCGGCGCAACACCAGCTAACCTGCACTCTTCGTATTTGGCTTTTTCTCCCGATGCTGAATTGCCGCTAGACAAGCGACCGGCCGATATCGTTTTAAAGTCGCTGAGAAATATTCCGGTCGGAACGCCGGTTGAAGAAATCAAGCGAGTTGCCGACGCATTCGGTTTGGACTCCAGCTTTATGGAGGCGGTGGCGAAAATCGAGTCTGATTTCGATCCCAGGCAACGCACAGGGTCGTACATCGGCTTGTTCCAACTCAGCAGATCCGAGTTCAGAAAATATGGCTCCGGAGATATTACCAACCCACGGGATAACGCCGTGGCGGCAGCTTGCAAATTGATCACTGAGGCGACTCTATTTGAACAATACTCTCACAGAGAGCCGACTGTTAGCGATCTGTATTTGATTCATCAACAAGGATGGCGAGGCGCAGCAGAACATGTCAGCCATCCAGAGCGGATCGCCTGGAAATCGATGTGCGCTACCGACGAAGGCCGACTAAAAGGTGAAAGGTGGTGCAAGCGCGCGATCTGGGGAAATACGCTTCCGACCGTCAAACATGTTTGGAAATCAGTCAATAAACTAACGTCCGATGCCTTCGTCAGTATGTGGCGCCAGCGAATAGACCAACTCTATTCGCGATATTCCGAAACGGCTATGGCGGCGAATGAAGATCGATAGGGCCCGAACGGTGGTCCTTGCTGGCTGACCAGTACATAAGGTGCTTCGCGAGCGTGACCATGCCGATCAGCGAACAAGCCATACCCAACAGTAGCGAATAGGGCTGCGGTCTGCGGTCAGTGTAGAGCCCGCCCATTGGCTGAAGAAGCGAAGCCGTGACCCGAAAGATCAGCGTCAAGACGCCGATCTGCCCGAACGACAACGCAAATCCGCTTTTAAGCATTGGATCGATCGCCGCCAAAAGGGCCTGCATGACGTCATTTAGCAGGTGCAAAAAGTGATTGCGCCGAGAATGACAAACGGCGCTCCGCCAGCATTTGCCCCCGTACTCATGGCTTGCCTCAATGGAAATGTCCTTCTTGTCCCCTTCGCGGGACAACCCGAAAATTGTTTGGGGCCGTACCATTGCAATTCAGGCATCGGACGTATGATGACGCCGGCTTTCTTCTGGAGTATCCGCGGTAGCCAGAAGTAAAGCACTCGCACCGGCGACAACCGCTTTCGGCAACTCGGGGGGCTGCCCGGCCAGGCGCTGCAGCTTATGGCATCGTCTCCGGTCGATCGCTTCGCGCAAGAACGCGAGCCCGATCGCGTAGCATGACCAGTCGGCCGGGATATTGGGAAACGCGGCCGCGATAGATCGCGCGGGCGACCGTCAGGTTATCGTGCCGATCAACGATCTCTTCGTGGCCAGCGTCGTGGGCGCCTTCCCGGAACAGCTCGACTGAGTATTTGCCTTTGGCTTTTGACACGATCCTCTTCCCAACTCAGCCGTGTTGCTGGGCTATTTCCTCGTGCAGCCGGTGGCAGCGGCCAGCGAGAAGGCAACCAGTGGCGCGTGGCCGCTACACCGGGCACGGGCTTAATATAGGCGGTCTGCTGATTTCCGAATGGTAAGCGCCGCCGTCTTTGCGCTGGCGCATGGAAACGAAACCTAACAATTTGCGATGGTTTTTTCCGGGTAAATACAGGCTTCTATTAAACTTTCGGGGTTTATCGATCGCAAATGAATATGGGCTTTTTCAACCGGCGGAGGTTCTTCCGACGAACTGTCAACGAGGCTGCTTGGATCGAGAAAGTGCCCACAATTCTTGAACGGTGCAAACTGCTCAATGTATCCGAGTCAGGTGCACGCCTGACGATTAGCGACGTTTACGATCTGCCGGAAAGCTTTGCTCTGCATCTGACCAGAGCGTCTGACCCTGGTCGGCCGTGCCGGATCATTTGGCGACGAGACCATGACGTCGGTGTCGAATTTTTCTAATCGCGCCGAGTTGGACGCACTCTTACTGAAACGCTCGCCATGACTCAGCGGTGGCCGCTGGTGCCGGATTGGGCAGCAGCTAGCCCCCCACCAGCGACCAATGCGGTCGTTGGGGCTGGTTCTTTGCTCAATTCGATACGGCCTGTGTCCAGGAAACATCGCGTGTGCCGCCTTCGCCGATTTGAGGCATTCAAGAAGATTGTGTAGCTCGACAACCCGCCCATCATGGTTTTCGCTACGCAATGTTGGCGATCTCCTGGGGGCGTAGCTGGACCACGTCCTAGCCAGGCTTTGTCTCGTCGCGTGCTCGCTCCTAAACAGCGGGCGAAAGACAAATCCGGCCCGCCCCGTTCGCCAGCACCTGCTGCTCCTTGCGCGATGCCACGGCAGATGGGATCGAAATTCAACACCGGAACTCCTTGGGCCTGGGCCGTCTAAATTCCACTCAACAAGAGAATTGTCGAAAAACGACCTGTCAGCACTATACGACGATGCTCGGTCCCCCTCCTTCTGCACATCCTCAGCTCTCCGAGCGCTGCGAAACCTGCTTACATGCGCATCTATGTAGGGACTGCCGCCCGTAAGCCTTTACGCCGGATATTTATAATGCCGCTTTAGCCCCTTGCGGCTTACGGGTCTCCGAGCTCTGCGACCTGCAATGGTCGTCGATCGCGTTCGAGACCGGCACCATGCATGTGCGTCGCGCCAAGGGTGGCGAGGCGGCAACGCATCCGATCCTCGGCGATTGCGGGCACTGCGCGAGCTCAAGCGTCAATCAGCCTCGCCCTTCGTGTTTGCCTCAGAGCGCGGCGGCCCGTTCACGCCGTCGGGGTTCGCCAGCTGGCCCGCGCCGGCGATGAGGCCCAGATCGGCTTCGAGGTCCTCCCGCACATGCTGCGCCATGCCTGCGGCTATGCGCTGGCCAACAAGGGCATCGATACCCGCACACTGCAGGCCTATCTCGGCCATCGCTCATCTATTCGACCACGCGCTATGCCGCGCTGCGGCGCGCCGCCTCTACCGGCTTTGGCACTTTGGGCTTGCAGCCTAGGCCGGACTGTTCATAGTTGGCCTCATGCCATCTGCTTGGAAAGTCATCGTCCATAAGCGTCCCACGGAAATCGGGGGCCCGTCCGCTCGGGAGGTTTACCTCGTGGCTCTTCCCGAGAAAGCTGCAGCCGTGGCTGTGCTTCGGATGCGTGAGGGCTTTGACGACGCGGAGTTGGAAGTCATCGGAGAGGTTCCGGACCCGTCCATCGAAGGGCTGGACATCAAGCCCGGCCAAGTTCTTTGCGTATCGGCAATTGACCGGTAATCAAACCCGCGGCCGCCGCAGGCCGATCGGCCGTTAGTGCCTAGGCGGCTGTCAGAGTTTTTGGATTTCTGGTGCCAGGCTGCTTTGAGACGACGGTCGCCACGTTCTCCGTGCCGGCGTTGATTGCTCTCTGCAGGGCTTGGCAGAACGCATCGTCCATTTTCACGAGCATCATACGCACTGACAGTTCTTCCAGGTGAAGTTCGTCCATCATCCCCACTCCTTACTGACCCCGCCAAAGGACACCCCAATGCGCTAAGGCGCGGTAAACAATATTGGAGGCTGCCCTACCGGCTGACGTAACCTTAATCTGACACCGCGGTAAACTCGCCATTAATGGGCTTATCTGCTGCCCTCTGAGGCAGCTCCCCCGTCCCCCGACAATGACGAAAGCTGTCTTAGGCCCCAAGCGCGCTAACCGTCCCCAAACGGACGCGCTTGGGGTTCTTGGCGTCAGCGTTTGATTGACGATTTGGCAGCACGCGAGTCCGACCGCTACAGAGAGAGGCAGCATGACCTTAATGACCGAAACCGACGACGAAGAACTGCCTGTATCCCAAGAGACGATCGAGAAGGCCATCGGCGTGGTGCACGAGTACGTCGCAGAATTGCGTGAGATGCTACGCGCGCACCTTACCGACCTGCACCCGACGACCATCACGACGGCCCACGCTATGATGCCGACCAGCCTGGCACGCCGGGATCCTCAACACACGGCTCGCATGCATCGGCTAACGATTGGCTGCGACGCCTTTATCGACACGATGGGCGGGCAGCATTGACCAGCGTAGCCTCCCAACGTAACCGCTAATTTCGAGAGCCTCACATTAGTGGTATGATGCCTGTGGGGGCTTATGGCGACATCAGCCTCCGGGGCGCCGAAGGCTTGTGTCCCAATGCCGGCCTCGGCGCCTCTCAGCGTTTCCGCTCCACGAGCGTCGATTAAGCCCACGGTAACTATGGCTGACTACGTTCCAATTCGGGACGGTGGTTAAATCACGCTGGTTGCGCCGCCCTGGGGTCCCGGGGCGCGTGTGTTGCGTATCTGCGCTGCCCGGGATTCCTTTCACCAAGCAACAACGCAGAGCATGCAGTTCCGTATCGAAATCACATGCGAGACCGACATAAGCAGCAAGGTGATTTACCGGGCTACCATCGACGAGATAACTCTGGTGCGCGCAAAAATGAAAGCAGCAGCCCTTTTGAATCTTTATGCAGGACGGGGCGCCAATAGCGCACGTGTCCTGAACCCGAAGAATGAAGTCATTTTCAGATTGTAGGGCTTGGCATGTTGCGCTCAGACCGTTCAGGTAAATGAACGCAACAACGGCCTCAATCCTGATCGTAGGAGCCGTGTTGCTTATCGCCCTCGCGGTGATCTATTTCGGCTTGGTGCGCCGCCGTCGCGGCTAAGTTCACCCGCCACCATTCAGACGTTCATGCATGGGTTTGCCTGGCCTGAAATGCGGGGAAACGCTTTTCCGGCACAGCGACTTCTGCCCCGCTCTTCGGGTTTCGGCCCGATCGCCCTCGTCTGGTCCTCACCGTAAACGCTCCAATGCCCCGCAGCTCTACACGGTCGGCCCGTGCCATCGCCGCAACTATTTCTTCAAAAACGGTGCGCACGACTTTCTCAACGTCAGACGCACGCAAATGTAGATTCGTAGCAGCAACGCGTCGGATTAATTCCTGCCTGAGCACCAGCACCAACCCTTGTTGACCAATAGGGTCGCAGGCGGCGCGGCGATACGTCAAGGGCGTCTGCCTACCCCTGTAGGAACGCCGGTCTCTGTAGGCGTGGGGTTCTCGCCGAAGCCTTTCCACACCAAAATACCGATTTGACCGACTAAATCGCGAGCGGTTAAGCGATCCGAACGCCGCGTTGCCACTAGTTTACCTAACGATCATTTGACCCTGTCAATCAAAGATAGTTGTTTGCTGCTGTGTCGGAGGGTCGACTCCGGCGGGCAGAGAGGGAGGCGGCCGCACCGAGACAAGGATGGGCTTTTTTAGTTACGATCGGCGTCGGGACTGATCGCCTTGCGGTTTTTGCGGGCCGTTTGTTCGAACCGGTCTCCTGAACACTCAAAGTCCGAATCAATCTTATTCGACGTGAATGGCTGCCGCAGATCGTTCGTAGATCGCAGACGCAGAAGATCAGCGATCGTACGCAATGACGGGTGTGTCTTCACGTCTTGAGGAGAGACGTCATGACGAGTTCGTATTGGTACGATCCAAACAATCAGAACCAGGATCAAGGTCAGGGCCAAGGCGAAGGCCAGGGCCAGTTGAGCCTCCAGGGCCAAGGTCAGGCCCAAGCGCAGGTTGCCGCCGATCTGAACGGCAATCTGAACGGCAACGGCAACGGTAATCTGAACGGCAACGGCAACTTCAACGCCGACGGCAACCTCAACGGCAATCTCAACGACAACGTCAATCACAGCACCGATGCGGTTTGTGTCGACGTCAGCGTCGATGCGAGCATCACGCCGCTGATCGGCGATTTGGGAGACGCCACGGCCCTGTACATGCCGCAGGACATCTCTCAGGGCTTCACTGCCGGCGGCACCGATACCGCCATCGCCCTCGACCAGATCAACAGCCTGGTCGCGGACAACTCAGCTTCTCACGTCTGGAATTCGGATGGTTCGTCGCTCAGCCACAGCGGCGCGTCGGAAACCGGCGGCGTCAATGTCGGTGACATCAGCCAGGGCGACTTGGCCACTGGCCAACTGCAGGGTGCGACTTCGGCGGCCGCGACGGTCGACGCGTTCACCCAGAGCATCGTTCTCGGAGCCAACATCCAGAACAACTCGTTCACGCTCACGCTCACGGGCGGCGATTCTCACGTGAGTGCCGCTGACATTGGCGGTCACGGCCACACGGTGGCAGCCTAAATTCTAACCAAAAGGCCCGCGAGTTTCGGCGCGCGGCCCTTTCATCGGCTACTCAACGGGGCGGGGTCAGCGATGCCCCCGTCCTTGTGATTTTTGGGCGCCCAGCCGGCCCGGCTGCTTCAGCGCGCGATGTAAATCCGTTTGAAACTTGGGCTACCGGCAATCGAGATCCGGATGACACCGCCAAGAGCCGGCCCAATGTGAAGTCGCGACGCTTATCCCGGCACCCCGATTCACAGCCTGCTCGCGGCGATCTCAACACCAACCAATCCGGCCGTGGCCGGTCCGTGCGGTGCTTGACTGCACGTCGTCCAAGTAACTTGGGCGCCGACTGTCAGCGAGCGGCGCCCTGTTTTTACGTGGGCGCGCCTCACACAACAAGCAGTTCGATCGGAATTTCTAGGAGGCCCCCGGCACAGCGGATGCTGGCCGTGCTGGTTCACAGCCCCGGTCAGATCCAACCCTGGCGGGGGTTTTGTGATCTCGATATTGAGCCCTTGCTATCGACCGCTTCAAATTAGGAGCGTGACTAGGCGGTGGCTGAGTTGGCCGCGTGCTTCAATGCGACGCCGCGTGCCTCGAGATACAGTAGAAGTTTTTCTGCGCGATCGAGCTGATTCTGCCCCCGCAGCGCCTCGCGCCATTCGCGCTCCGCTCGCTCCTCCGCCTCGCGGAGGTCGCTGATTATCGTCACAGGCAACTTCCTCTAGATTTATGGGCTGACTCCGAAGCCCAAACGGTGAGCCTCATCTCCCGCGTACACGAGGGGCATTTGTAGATCCGGATGACGGCATCACCCTTTTCCGGAATTGGATCGTGGCTCACGATACGCATGTCGTCACCGCAATGACATGCAGGTAAGTCAGTAGAGCCCGGCACTAACAAGCGCTCAAATGCAAACATCGATATGCCTCAGCCGCCGGCTAGTGCATCGCAGCAATTATTGCAGTGCGGGGCAAGAGTAAAGTCGGGCAGCTTGGCAATTGGCCGCCACTTGGTGCCTCGCCGTGGGTAAAGCCGCCCCATGGCCATCCGGCGGCCGGTCTCATCCTCACCCAAAAGAGCCATGGGGTGCGTCTGGTTAACGGGGCGGACATTAGCTACGATAAGCTCCTGTCGGGGGCACTCGGGAAACCCCATGAGACTGATTGGAAGCATTATCGAGCACCTGCAACGATGGTTCACCCGCTACAGGACGGAACTGGTACACGCTGAAGCCAGAAACCAGTACCGGCAATCGCTCGCCGAAATAGAGTGGAATGGCGCAATGATTGGCGACTTAAGGCGTCGTTCTTTAGACGCTTAGGACGCGCTCACTTCCGGCTTCGGGAAGACCGCCAGGAAACTCGGTTTGCTTTTCTCAAGGCTTTATCCGCGATTTCGCGCGGGTCTGGGCTGAAGAGGGCTTAGAGGCCGTTCGCAAGGTAGCGAAGAAGAGTCCTAAGGCCCGAGGAAAACGAGGAGGCCCGGGTGTCCGCTTACGCAAAAGGGTGCGCAGAAGACCTTGACAGCGTGGAAATGATCACCGCGAAGCTCTCACGCGACCTCGAGGTGGTTGACTGGATCGATTGTCAGATCGGTCGATCGCTCAAGGAGAAACAAATCCGACAGGTCGTTGAAATTCACCTGCCGCGTAAAGAAACCGCTTCGCCCGTATGCCAGCGCGGTTAGGGGTTGCGATTTGCTCGGGTCGCAACTCATAGCCTCAGGTGCCGATGCGGCTTCGGAGACGGCCGGCCTCATACGATGCGGCGTAAGTAAGCAGCCGCCGCCTGATCGGAAGTCCGGGCAGCCGCAGTCCAACGGGACCGGCCGGCCGGGTCGCCGTAGAGTACAAATCGGCGACGTAAATGACGCCGTGAGAGCGTCGCTCGAGGCGGCGGCTGTATCGAGGATCGTCAACCTGATACCGCCTTGAGCAACGATGAATGACGACAAGCGCATTGTCATTGTCACAAGCGCCTATCGCAAGCAGACAGCATCACAAGGGAATGGTGCGGGAGACTTGGAGCCTTCCGGCCACACACGACTCACAGATGTCCGCCAAACATTTTCTTGTTGATAACCTCATTGAAGGGCTTGCGTCGTGAAAAAGCGCTGAAGCGAGACGCTTACCAGATGGCATTTTCTTGCGGATGCGACGTGTGGGCTTTTTGCACTAGTGTGAAGCGAGCAAATATGGGACGTTCGCCTCACACTCATGAATCGCGCGGGGGAAAGAAATGCGGCAGCGGCAGATCCGTCGGGCGGCAGCCTTTCTGTTTGTGGCGCTTGCGGGCCTGACAACCTCCGCGAAGGCTGCGGATTTACCGTTTGTCGTAAAGGCGCCGGCCGTGGCGCCGATCATTGCACCCTGGACCGGCTTTTACCTCGGCGGAAACGTCGGGGCCGGCTTCGCCAATGAACGGCTATTGGACATTTTCCCAACCCCCGATCTTGCACTCGACGGAAGTCCCAATACGGCCGGTTGGGTAGGTGGCCTTCAGCTCGGCTACAACTATCAATACCGTTGGCTGGTTGTTGGCGTCGAGGGCACGTGGGATTGGGCCGGGGTGAACAGCTCCTTTGGCTGTTTCTCGTTCGGTAATCAGCGGTGCACTTTCAATTCGGAATGGTTCGCCACCCTGGTCGGCAAATTCGGCGTGGCGGTTGGATCGGCGCTGTTCTATGCGGACGGTGGCGCGGCCTGGACCAGAGATACGTTTACTGACGTTGCCACGACGGCAGCCTCGCGCGGCGGTGTTCCGTCCTTGCCGGGCGATCTGTTCGAAGGCGGGCAGATAAGGTCGGGTTGGACGGTCGGCGGTGGCGTAGAATATCTTCTGTCTCCCAACTGGTCGGTCTTCGCCGAATACAGCTACATGAATTTCGGCGAACGGGCGCTTACGCTCAGCGATGGGTTAGGCAATGCATTTCCCGAGGACGTCAAACAAACGGTTCAATTGGTAAGGGTAGGCTTCGATTATCGCTTCGTTGGGGTGGCGGCTTCGGCCGGAGCTACGAGAATGTCTTTTGTCCCGGAACCGGCATCGGACAAAGACGACGAGCCCGAAAATACAATCCGGGCATTTTCCATTTTGGACGTCGCCAAATATCAGGTCGACGGCGACGTTGGAGGAATTTTCGCTCTCAGCAAAGACCTCGACACCTCCGGACCCCGCCTCTGGATCGAAGGTGGCGCCGGCGGTTACAAGTTCCCCGTCACCGGTGGCGGCTTGGTAAGTGGTGTGTATACCGCAGGCTCCATATTGGGCGGCTACGCCTTCGAGGGCAAGAATTACGAAGTCAATTTGTTAGCCGGCGTGTACGCCGAGAACGACATGCTTTCGTCCTACGATCCCAACGATCCCGTCAAAGGCACCGCTGTTGGCTTCAAGGTTCGAGCCGATGAGTTCTACAAGCCAACGCCACGCACGTTAATTGCCAGCGAGGCAGAGTATTCGACTGCCTTTCAGACGTATTGGACGCAGGCGAAATGGGGCTACGATCCGACCAAGGATAACAAGGGGATTTTTGTCGGTCCCGAAGTCATGGCTTTCGGCAACGCTCGCTTCGACCAGCTTCGCGTCGGCGGCCATATATCAGAACTGCAATTCTTAAAATTGACGTTTGATATCTCGGCTGGCTACGCTCACGATAGCCAAGTTGGCAGCGGCGCGTACACGCACATCGAGGTCAGCAGGGAATTCTAAGCTCGTGTCACGCTGATACTGACTTGTTCGGGCTATCTATCGGCTTACGCCACTAGAATTAACTTAAAATAAGCAAAGCTCTTTCTTATTTGACATATCTGTGAAAAGCAGAGCTCAGGCGGACTGGGGAGGAAACCTGAGGAACGTAAAGCGTGCTGTTCCGCGCTTCCAATCCCCCTGCCGCGAGGGCGGTCGCACAAGCGACGCGATGCCCCGATCGTCGGAGTTCTTCCCGCCTTCGGATCGTTGAAGGTTGGCGCAAAACAATTGCGCCACCAACGGACGCCTATCAGCTTTCGACCAAAGCGAACGTGGCGGTCTGGGTCGCCTCCACATCCTCCGTTCTTCGCGCCGAATCTGCATTGAATCTTCTTACGCCGAGTGATCGCGAGGCGTTCGCTCGGCTCTCGCCGGAGAGCGCTCGAGGCGCCGTTGCGGCACGTCTGCTTCTTCGCCTCGGCCTCTCAATGGCCTTTGATCGCCGCAAAGCGCCGCAGGAATGGACATTTCAAAGGACGCCCTTGGGCAAACCGTTCGTCCACGGCATACCGTCGTCAATCAGCTTCACCATCGCACACACCTGTAGCCTCACGGCGGTTGCGGTATCCACGAGTGTTGAAGTCGGCATCGACGTCGAAACGATTGATCAGTCCATCTCCGACGATTTGATTTTTGACAACTGCACCGCGACGGAAAAACGACATTTGCTGAGGTTGCCTCCGATGCAGCGGGCGCGGGAATTCATCCAACTATGGACGCAGAAAGAAGCGTACGCCAAGCTCCTCGGATGTGGGCTGTCGAGAGACTTTTCCTCATTGAGCGTTGCTTTCGGAGCGAATGACCACAGTACTGGGAATGCTCAAAGGGTCTGTCATTTGGAAGGCTTTTTCATTCCGGTGGACGATAGCCTTCATTATGGATCACTGGCGGTCGCCAACGACGGTCGTGGATCGATTGATGTGAGCGTGTTCGACGTCAGTGGGCCGGGCCACGCCCAGCGCAGCGCAACATTACCACGCTTATAAAAACCACTGTTGTAAATGCCATCCTTCTCAACCGAGCGTAAGAACAAAATGAAGCAACCGAAAATCACCCAAAACTTGGGCGAGCTGCCGCCGGCGCTGTTGCACGAGTACTTCGAAAGACAGGTTGCACTCCGTCCCGATCATGTTGCGGTTGAGTGCGGTGGAGAGGCGTGGACGTATAGCAAGCTTAACCAAAGAGCAACTCAACTCGCGGGGCTTCTACAAGCCCATGGCATAGGACGCGGTTCGTTGGTCGGCCTCTGTGCCAGCAAGTCGTGCCACACATTCGCGGCCATTCTTGGTGTTCTCAAGGCTGGCGCGGCTTATGTGCCGCTTGACCCAAAGTTTCCCCTGAAGCGAATTGAGGCCATCATTCGTGATGCGGCCGTTTCCCTTGTTTTGTGTGACGGTGCGATTGCGCCGCACCTGAGTACGCTTGGGGTGGCAACGATCGATCCGAAAGAAGCATCATCGGTGGGAAGCGTTCTTTTTGAAAAACCGTCGGCACTGAGCGCGAACGATCTTTGCTACGTGATCTATACCTCCGGCTCGACCGGCACCCCCAAAGGCGTTCTCATCGAGCACCGTCATGCGGTGAACTTTGTCAGTGCGCTGAAAAACGTCTACAGAATCGATTGCGACGACAGGATTTATCAAGGGTTTTCGTTGGCATTCGATGCCTCCGTCGAGGAGATCTGGGCGGCATTCTCTCTTGGTGGAACCTTGGTGGCGGCGGCTGATGAGGTGTCTCGATCCGCCCTGGACGTGGGCAAATTTATAGCGGCTAATCAGATCACTTATTTTTCCACAGTGCCGTCGTTCTTGGCTTTGATGGAGCCGGACCTGCCGTCGCTGAAATTGCTTGTCCTCGGGGGTGAAGTGTGCACCCCGGATCTGGTCGAACGTTGGTCGCGTTCGGGCTTGCGAATTCTCAATACGTATGGACCCACGGAAGCAACGGTTGTGACCACGGCGGCTGAATGTCGTCCTGGGCATCCGGTAACGATCGGTAGACCGCTGCCCGGCTATCGCGCGGTGGTGCTCGATGAAGCCATGTGTCCCGTGAAACCGGGAGAATGTGGTGAGCTTTATTTGGGCGGGCGTAGCATCGCGCGTGGATATCTCAATCGACCGGAACTGACATCGCAGCGCTTTATCGCCGATCCGTTTTCCGGCCCTGACGGCGCGTCCGACGTGCTCTACCGGACCTTCGATCTGGCGCGGCTCGGCGCGGACGGTAATCTTGAGTTCGTCGGCCGCTGCGACGGACAAGTGAAGATCCGCGGATTCCGGGTGGAGCTCTCCGAGATTGAAAGCGTATTAATGGGACAGCACGGCATTGTCCTCGCGGCCGCGCGGGTCTTCGATCGCGATGGTCTTCCGGAGATCGCCGTCTATGTTGTTTCCGAAGGCGACGTCGATGTGAACAGACGGGAGATACTCGCTTCGCTCCGCGACCGTCTGCCCGAATACATGATACCGAAATTCCTCGACGTCGTAGCGGAGCTTCCGACGTCGACCAGCGGAAAACTTGACCGTGGGGCGTTACCGGATCCAAAACGGCTTTTGGGTGAGCAAACGCGGGAAGTCGTTGCCCCGAGGACACCGCTGGAGCTGGCTATCGTTCGCGAATGGGAGACTGTGCTGGGGATTTCCCCCATTTCCATTCACGATGACTTTTTTGCCGACGTTCACGGCCATTCGCTGGCTGCAGCTAAAATCGTCAGTGCCCTTCGGAGAAAACTGAAGACCGTAGCAATCAGCGTCCGAGACGTCTATGAACATCGTACCGTCAGTACCCTCGCTTCTCGTCTTCAACGAAATGATATTGGCGCAGACGAACGCCAGAGCAGTGCCGAACCGGCAAACGCGGAGTCGGGGTTTCCGCCCCTGCCGCGAAGCAGATTCCTCTGCGTTGCACTCCAGCTTATTGGACTACTCGCTTATTACGCGGCGATATCCGCGCCGCTCGTCTTCGCTGTCATATTGGTACTAAAGGTTCTGGATAACGACCTTCACTGGACTGTTGCCGCCGAAATCGCGACCGTCGTCGGCTTCGCTGTTTGGCCAAGCTGGATGCTGCTTGGCGTCGCCGTGAAATGGCTCGTGATTGGGCGCTTTAGGCCGGGACGATATCCAGTTTGGGGTATGTATTATTTTCGATGGTGGTTGGTTACGCGGTTCCAGAGTCTGACATGGTCTCAAATGTTCGTCGGGACGCCGCTCATGAGCCTCTATTTTCGGCTGATGGGGGCGCGCGTTGGAAGAAATTGCGTCATTGGCACATCGATATGCGCGGCGCACGACCTCATCGAGATCGGCGCCGGTACGAGCATCGGCGCCGATACGCATCTGCTTGGCTATCGCGTTGAGAATGGCTGGCTGATCCTGGGGAACGTTTCCCTTGGCAGCAATTGCTTTATCGGAACCCATTGCTGTCTTGGACTAAACGTGACGATGGGGCATGGCGCACGCTTAGATGACATGTCGTTGCTGCCTGACGATACAACGATGGTTGAGGGTGAGGGAAGGCGAGGGTCTCCCGCGAACACGGCTCAAGTCGAAGTGCCGACAGGCGCTGGGCGGTCGCCGACGGCGCTTGGCCGTTTCGTCTTCGGGCTGATCCATCTGTCGTTGATTTACGTGATGGGTTATTTGCTCATCGTGAGTGCGGCACCCGCAATCGGCTTAATCGCATACGCGCTATATCTACATGGTCCGCTTGTGGCAATCGCAGTGGCCTTTGCTACTGTGCCAATTTCGTTGCTTTGGTACCTGCAAATTGTCGTTGCTGTGAAGCGTCTTGCCATCGGCAAAATATCGCCCGGGACATACGGCGTGCATAGCTTGACCTATCTCAGGTATTGGTTCTCCGCATATTTACTCAACAATACGAGACAGATCGCACTGCCGCTCTATGCCACGGTGTTCATGCCGAGATTTTTGCGACAACTGGGTGCAAAAGTAGGACGATCGGTCGAGGTATCGACGATAACGCACGTTGTACCGGAGCTTCTGGAAATTCGTGACGGCAGCTTTCTTGCCGATGCGTGCATTATTGGCGGAAGTCGCGTCAATGACGGCGTTTTGGAACTACGGTGCAATAAGATTGGCGAACGGACGTTTGTGGGGAACAGTGCACTCGTGCCGCCGGGCCTTGAGCTTGGAGACGACAATCTTATTGGGGTGATGTCGACCCCATTAGCGACGTCGGGTCCGGTGCCGGACCGAACTCAATGGCTTGGATCGCCGGCATTTGAACTTCCACAGATTCAAAAAAGCCACTGCTTCGGCGTCGACAGAACGTTTGAGCCGGGACGCTTTCGTTTTGCTGCCAGAGCATCGATCGACCTTGCCAGAATCATGTTGCCCGGCGTTCTGATGATGGCAAATGCGGTTGCGTTGTGTGCCGCAATTGTTGTTTTGTTCCGAACTTTGGATGTGGCGTACTTGTTCGCGGCGATTCCTGCAGTCGCGCTTCTGTTGTCGGGATTGTCGCTGATTGCCGTCGCGTCGTTGAAATCCATTCTCATGGGACGTTACCATCCGACCACGAAGCCACTATGGTCGAGTTATGTCTGGGTCAATGATCTTGTTACTGGTGTCTACGAGACTGTGGCCGCACCCGTACTTTTTCCAATGCTGGGAACGCCGCTCGCTCCGTTCTTTCTGCGGCTAATGGGCTGTAAGTGCGGACGGTGGATATTCTTGGAGACAACCCTGTGTTCGGAATTCGATCTCGTTTCGATCGGTGATCGCGCGGCGTTGAATTTGGGTGCGACAATTCAACCGCATTTGTTTGAAAATCGAATCATGAAAGCCGACGTCATTTCGATCGGTGAAAACTGCTCAGTCGGCAACATGGCAGTCGTGCTTTATGATTCGTCGATGCAGACCGGTTCAAGTCTAGCGCCGCTGTCCGTCTTGATGAAGGGTGATAGCCTTCCTTCGCATACGCGGTGGTACGGAATTCCGGCCGAGCCTGTCGGCGCACGCAGCCATCGGATAGAGGTGCCGCTAGTCCCGCGTGGCTCTCACGATACTTATGGCGAAGAGAGAATGGCGTTTGAGAGCACGGCGAAAGCGCGCCTGCCGGCTGCTCCGCTCATTGCCGAACATACTCAAGACGGTGTGCACGGCAGGATGTAGGTAAACCCCTTAAAGTTCGAGTAATCGGCCGAACTGCGAAACGGGTGAATTAAGACGCTGCCGTCGGGCCGCGGCGGCAGGTTGCGCGATAGCATATAGAGGGGATCGACGAGGTGCGCCGTAGGATTAAGCCAGTAGCGTCCTTTGAATTTATTCAGATGCCACGTCGTTGCAGCGTCATCGGATAGTGCCCAGACTTCCCAGTGAACCTCGGGAAGATACTCAGGATTGCCGCCTGGCCGAAAGACTGTAGCAAGCTGCTGTCCGCGAACGATGGGATCGCCCTCGGCAAACGACTGGGCATCGCGCAATCGAAGATGATCAAATTCGGAGTAGAAAAATTCCGGTCCGTCCTGGAGGCCCAGTTCCTCCCTGGTATGACGAAGCAAAAGTGCCCCTTCTTCGCCCCATCCCCAGTTGGCCTTCCATGCGGCCCGTATCTCGCCCGACGCCGGCGCCAAGATGGGATCGCCCAGGCGCCCACCATCGACACCGGAATGCACCTCATCCCGTCTTGTGCCGTCCACATCGTCCCAGCTTGCGTAAAGTGAGGTGAGCGGAGAACAATCGTGACCATCTGGATAGCGGGGGATCAGTCCGGTCTTATGCAAGTCATACCCTTCCATTCGAGTATGGTCTTGGCCAAAGCAAAAGCCAGCAGAGGTGGCCATCAAGATCGCCAGAAGGCACGTCGAAAGCTTAAGTGAACAAGTGATATGTTTTGGCATCGCGGTTGGGTTGGCGTCGGAGGACGGTGATGCACCAAGAGAAGGTCAAGATCTCCTATAACATGATCTTCGGCGACGGCTTGAGATAGTCACTGCGGTAAAAAGTAGCTGGGGTTTACCAATTAAGAAATTGCGCGGCGGTATTCCGACGGACTTGCGATAGAGTGATAATCATTTAGGAGCGCTCAATGAAAAACCTAGTGTTACTGACCGCGTTGCTTGCTTGCGTTTGCCAAACGAATACGGCCTTCGCGCAGCAGTATGATTTCTCGGAAATGACCTGTGCGGCCTTCTTGCAGAACGGCGCGCAGACACAAAGAGACACGGCTATATGGTTTACCGGTCTCTATACAGACGTCGCGCAAAGCCAGGTCATGGACTTGACCGCGATTGCAGATTTCCAAAACAAGCTGGCCACGTTTTGCAAGGAGCAGCCAAGTTTTCGCATAGCCACTGCAGCCGAAGGGATCTTGGGTCGATAGTAGGCGCAGCGGCCTGCCTAAGATCGTTACCGGGAGCGGCCCATCGGCGTGTCGCGCGACATTAGTAGGTTCGCTGAGGGCGAATTCATTTGTCGCGCCGGCGACCCGCCCCAGACGCGACATGCAAAGCTGACGGCATCGGCGTTAATCGAGCCTTTGATCCGCTAAGTTATGTCCACTGGCTGGGTCAACAACTCTCCGATGCATTGCTCATAGGCGTGCAAAGCTCGCTTTGCGACTAGGGTATCTCGGCGATGCGGATGAGCGCGTAGCTGATTGATCCAAGCACAACCAACGAGCCCGTCACCGCAAATATCACGCGGAAGCCGTTTTTCGCGACGGCGGAAATGTCGACGCCGAGACCCGTCGTCGCCGACTGTTCAATTTTCTTCTCATGCCTGCGTCGCGCGGAGGTGCCGACACATTTGCCCATCGGCGGGATCTTTCCTCGCGCAGCCATTGCCGCGGTGTGAGCGAACTCAATGAAGCGCGATGCTTACGGCTGAGCTCACGAATACCAGTGAGAAATTCGTTTTCGCTTCCGTCCGGCGCGACACGCTATGCAAATCGCGGCAAAAGGGTCTCCAAAGGGAATAGCCAGCCATAAGGCTTTCGAGGTCTGCTGTCCCAGCACCCAAGGCTGCAATGGTGCATCTCGTTACAATGCCAACGGGCATTGCTGCTATGCTTGCTACGAGTTCAATTAGCGTGTGAGCACCATTTTTTGTCATCAATTTAACGAGCCAGTAGCATGTCGCCGGATATTGCACTTCGTGCCCAGTCATTCGACATTGTTGGCCATGACGGTTTTCACCCCGGCGCTTGCCGGGTGCTTGCTGTTATTGTCCTGGTTTCAGCACCGAAAGGTAACGGCGCTCGCCCTTTGGGGGTCGGCGTTTATCACCACCGCGATCGCGACAACCCTCATCATCGTTTTCCGCGGCGCAATCGCAGATTTCTGGTCAATCATTATCGGAAATACACTTTTGGCTGCCGCTTATGGGGTCCTGTGGTGCGGCGCGCGAAAGTTCGACAACGAAAACGTTTCGATCCCCTTGGCATCGGTAGGGGTTGTACTCTGGCTCCTTGCTTGCTCGATCGGGGCCATCTATCACCGGCCAGAGGCGCGCGCGACGGTAATGGCAACAATCGGCGTCGCCTACACTTTGCTGGTCGTCTTCGAGCTCTGGCGCGGACGTGGCGACCAGATGTGGCGTTGGCCGATCATAGTGCTACTCATGGCTCATGCCGCCGCCATTCCAATCCACATTCCCCTTGCGGGAGCCTTGACCCATCCCGATCCTTCTGAACCTTCCGATTTGGATCTACTAACCTTCGCGATCTTTGAAAGCGCATTTGTCTGCATCTCAACGGCCTACCTATTTGGCGGTCTCGCCAAGGATCGCATTGCAGCAAGCTTCCGACGCGCCTCACTGACCGACCCCCTAACCGGCGTGACGAACCGCCGCGGGTTTTTTGAGATCGGCGAGCGGCTACTGGCACGCGCCCGCTTTGCCAAAGAGCCTCTCGTTCTGGTCACGTTCGACATCGATCGGTTCAAGGACATCAATGACAAATTCGGACATGCAAGCGGTGACGAAGTCCTGATCGCATTCTGCCAAACGACATCTTCCCAACTGCGACCCAACGATATTTTCGCTCGAATTGGCGGCGAAGAGTTTGCGACGTTGCTGCCGCAAAGCGCGTCAGAGGCTGTCTGGCTGGCTGAGCGGGTACGCACAGCCGTCGAAATCGCCTCTTATCCCGTTGAGCAGCAAACCACTCGATTGACCGTGAGCGTTGGTATCGCATCTCTGAGCGAGGACACTACCGATCTTGCCGCGCTTTTAAAGGAGGCCGACGTGGCGCTCTACCGCGCCAAACAGGCTGGCCGCAACCGCGTCGAGCTGTCGGCGGCGGCGGAAGAAGACGCTCTGGGTAGTCGCCCGGACGAGCAACCGTTCAAGAGCCGATCCGCGGCCTAGAACAATTCAAGCTAGACATATGCCTTGATGATACGGGCGCGGTTGCCGAGCTCGTCGGTATACCAGTTACTCACGATCATCTTTATGCGAGGAACCATCGCTTCATTGAGGGAGGTGACGCCGTTACGCGCCGCTTTTGATGACGCCGCCGCTTTGCCTCTTTCAATTTCATCAAAGCAATTAAATCACGGTCCATGACGTCCCCTCCGAAGTGACCCGACACAAGAAACTATGATCTGAAATGATGGCGAGATACTGGACCAGGTTTGGTTCAGGGATGGCGCGTGGAGCAAATTTCGCTCAAAAATAATCCGCATCAAACAAATGGGAAATGTTGCAATTCGGCCACAGCGTGAGAAATGCTCGTTATCTAACATCAGCTCTGATGGAGGCCAGGTCCGAACCTATCACGGACGCCGTCGGTGAGGGGCTGGCGAGCGAGCTCGTGTCGATATTTGCATCGCCGCCGATCCTTATTTCGGTAGGTCCTTACGCTGGACACTGCGGCGTGAGTCGGCAGCGAGCCGCTGGGTGCTTAGGCGGCGTTGCTAGATACATCTGGCTCCCTCCGTCGCATCTGGTTTTTATTACCGTGCCAGTGCCATCAAGGCCAGAGCGAGCAACACGCGTGCGACCCGATTGCGGATAACCGTTTCAACCATACCCCAGAGAGACATATGTTTTTTTGCTTATTCGTTCCCATCCATGCGTTGTTAGCTCGTACCACGCTCCATTTTCAGTTTCGGTGAGTGAATTCATTCAAATTCAAACTATGTTCACGACCCCTACGGCGTGTGCTCTCGCTCGCATTGTCAGGCTGGAATATTCGACCGGTGGTCGGCTTATACCTCTTGTGCTGGTGCCCGACGCCGCCGGCACCGCGGCAATCGGGCTACTGGGTTATAGCCTTATAGGGCGTAATGGAGCAGCGGTGCGATCGCCGCGTTGCCCTGATGGTCGCGAGAGCAGGGTTGCCATTCCGGCAAGTAACTGGAAGGGAGCCCGACCGCATTCCCGGCGCGGTCGGGCTTTCTTTTGCTTTCTTAAAGCCGTCCTGGTGCGAAGCTTTTATAATGCACGTGCGGCCGCGCCACCGCAGATCTCGATGCTTGAACGGATGCCCCCCAACCCTCATAACATGGGGACGGCCTAGGCCGTTCGGCGATATCCATATACGAAAGCCGAAACGAACAGAACATTGTTCTCTCGGCGGATCCAATTCGTAACAACTTCACACTTATAGCGGATGGGATTCACGCCATAGAGAAGTTGCGACGTCGAGCGGTTCGATGCCGACTTTGGCCCACCACGCTGCCTCGTCGCCGTGACGATGAATTTCGCGGTGATGTCCACGACATAGTGGTACTGTGAACTCGTCGCTCACCTTTCGCCCGAGCGCGCGGCTTTGAGCAAACCGCAGATGGTGTGCATCGGCCGGGCACCGGCCGCAAATCAAGCAAGGCCGCCCCGCAACGAACTTCACGTGCGCTCGGTCGCGAACTCGTCGCGGCTCAAAATGCGAAAGTCCGCTTTGTTCGACCGATTTGAGAGGAGTAATTCCGTTCGTCTGCAATCCCTTTTGTGTTAAAATGCTGGGCGAGGCATTGCAGCCGAGCGACGACGACTGCGCCTGCGTATTTCTGAGCCCAAATTCTACCTCAATCAATCTCGCCTCGAACGCTTGCTCCAACAGTCGTGCATCGGCGAGGGTCAATGTATTCTTGGCCGGGAGGGCGCGGGCGGCCCAAAGGGCAGCCGCATCAGCCGAGTCGATCGCCTTGAGTTCCCCGACAAGCTGGTCGCGCAACACAGCTGATAATTGCCCTTTCAGACCGCCATTTTCAGAATGGTCGCGCACATCGCGATCGGGTTTTCCCTTCCATCGTTTATGTTCGCGGCTGGCCCGAACGGGCCCGTTCTGGGGAGGCTTTTCTTCTTTTGACGGCTCCGAATTGAGATCAGGTGCATCGAGGTCATCCTCGCCGGCGATACCAACGAGCGTAAACAGGGCATAGCGACGGGCGTAGGTGAGCGCTGCACCCATGCGATGTGGTGTTAGCGGTTTCGTTCGTCGGGCAGACTGGCCATTCCGAAGAAATCCACTCTCCCGACGAATGCGCCAGCACTGTGGTGAGATTGATCATGCCGGCGCCTTGATCGATCGCGGTCGTCTGCAAGGTGGCAATCTCATGTTGCCCAAGGGTCTTGCGGACAATATCGAGACCGCTCGACAGGGAGGCATAGCGAAAGGTCCGCTCTGATCCTCGTGACCCGTCTTCGCGAATCGTAGCGGTGAGCGACTTTTCCGGATTGACCAGTTCGCCTTGCGCCTTGGCGAGCGCGGTGGCCAAAGTGCCAATGGAGGGGCTAGACCGCTGCATGCGCCTGTCCTCGGCCCCGGCCAGGTCGAAACTGACTGATCCCGATTTAGAGCGCTTGGCTTTCACGCCGTGGCCGACTGCTTGCCGGGCGTCTTCCGGCATGAGGCTTTTGAGTTCTGCTTTTGCCTCTTCGTGTTGCAAATGGGCTGGTCTCGTCCGAGCAAAGATCTCGGCAAACTTCGCCCAGGCGTTCGACCCGTTCATGTCGACAACCCGAACCGCTTCGATCCGCGGCTTCGGCGGCTCAACCCCGAACAATGCGGGCGGCTCGCCACTTTCGACACAGCGCCAGAACTTCCGCTCGGCGGTGATGATCAAGTGTTGGTAGAGCGGATCGGCATGGGTTTTGATCTCCACCCACCTTGCCACCGCCGGTAATAACCGACAGCACGGCTGAGCCGCGCCGCGACGACCCACATGTTGTGCTGCAACTGCGGCATATATTTTTCCGCCGCTGCTTCCTCTGAAAACGACCATGGCAGCATGAACTTAGCTTCAAACACTGCGTCACTGCCTGCTACCCGGCCATCGAGAGTGGCACCCATCCACCGCAGCACGGGATGGCGAATGCGCCGCTGAATATCCGTAATTACTTGCCCGGTGCTCGCCTCGTACCAACGCCGATTCAGGTCCTCCGTAACCTCTCCGAGTTGGACATGAGATTTTTGGATAGATCTTGCAGGTTCGGCTTCGCCTCGTTTTTCCCGCCACAATTGGCGCAATCAAGCGGCCTCATCATTGCCCAAAATAATTCGAGCATCTGAGCCGCCGATAAATAGCGTCGGCCGACACTATAATCCGATTTTCTTTGTGTCGAAGTCACGCCTTACCCTCCTCTGTGCAAATCGGGTTAGATTAAGTCCGAGGCCGCAATCAACATTAAATGTTTATCCGCCTCCATGCACGATGTCAACAGAAAATGTTGAAATACGACCCGCTCAATGTAGGGCGGCTCGCGCGCTGCTAGATTTGACCCAGCCGGAACTCGCCAAACTGGCGGGGCTGGGCCTGTCGACCATTGTCGATTTCGAAAAAGGTAGGCGGCAAGTTTCGTTGCCAGCAATTGAAGCTATTCAATACGCTCTACGCCGAGCAGGCGTCGAATTCATTGACGAAAATGGCGGCGGTCCTGGCGTGCGCTTGCGAGAGCGCCCAAAGAGGACCTGAGTGACTTCGGTAATTCGAGGAAGCAAGTTCGCCCAATGTGATTGGAGGGGCTCCACGTGAAAAAGCGAACTAAGGTCCCCCACTCTTAAGCGTGGCCGCTGATGTCTCCGTTCTTTCCGGAGAGGTTGGGACGGCGTTTGTATTGTATGGAGAGCTCGCGTGACACGCTAGAGAGCATCAGCCCTCACGGCTAAATGGGTTTGCGAGCCAATGCTCACCGTTGCGCCCCACATCTAGAGGACGTCGATAATGGCAGTTCAAGACGTCGTGCCGCGGCGATAGCGGCGAGGAAACAAGACGGTTCAAGCGTTGTCTCTTGACCTCCTCATTGGGGGGTGCCAGCAGCTTTGCCCGTTGCTGAGATCGTTCCTCGCGCAGCCGTTGCCGCGGTGTGAGCGCCTCCAATGAAGCGTGATGCCTGCGCTCGAGCTCAAGAACCCCCCGGAGGAATTCGTCTTCACTTCCGTCAGGCAAGAGACGCCACGTGAAGGGTCCTTCCGGCAAGTGACGATAACCGGCGGCGGGACGCGCATAGTGGCGTTGGGCGAAAGGATCCGGCACCTGAAGTCCGAGCAATATCGCCGCCGTGTCTCCGTGAGTGAAATAAAGGAGCCATAATGGCGCCTCGGCTAAAAGCCGGCTGAGCTTTTCAAATGCATCGGCGCCCGGGAGATTCGGCAAAATGCAACGCCGAAAGTATTCTGCGAGCACGCGGGCCCCGTCGTCGCTGAAGGGCGTTGCCTCGGGATTATACCCCCAAACAACTAACGCATCAGGATGTTCAGCCCGGAGCGCTCGCCACGCCGGTGACTGAAGACAATGCTGCCACGCTTTAGTCAAGGGCTCGCCGATGCGCGGATCTCCGTAGAGGAGCAAAATCCCGATATTGGCCACTGTGACGAAGTCTCCTTCGCGATGAGCGTCCTTTCCTTCGTCTTGCTGCAGATGGTTGCGCCGAATGTAAGCTGATGCGCGATTTTCCAGCCGCGCCGCCCGTCGAAATTGCGCGGCGCTCATCTTGGAGGAACTCTTAAGGTTCGCTTCGATTGCGGCCAACCGTCTTTCGATCTCAGCTTGGTCGATGGCGCGCCTTTGCACATCGACAAGCGTGGCGACAGCGGCTGCTTCGCTCGGCGTAATTTCACCCGCCGCGATAGCTTCCACGATTTCGCCGAGTGCGGTTACCGCGTCATCGGCAAATTCCAGCCGCGGTAAATCGAGCTTCACTCGGCGGTCGCGCGGCAAGATCCGACCGAGCAAAAACTTCAGCATGTCTCGATCGCCAGCGTTCGCGAGCTCAATGGCTTTGCGCACCAACGCTTCCGCCTCGCCGTCAAGCAGGGCAGCAGCAACTAGTGTTGTGCGATTTCTTGAGCCGGGCTTACGCCCTGGATTGCCGCGAGCAAAGGGAAGCCCGCGAGGAGCCAAAGATCGAGTTGGGACTGGTAAGTTCGGGGAGCGGAGGGATGCCATCGTATAACCTCTTAGCAACATCCTCCACTACACACATTATCACTGGGCCTCGGGGCACACAAGATATAGCATAATCACTGCGGCCTCGGGGCACACAAGATATTAGCTTATTCAACTATTAATTGTCTTAATTCAACTTATTGATTGCAATATTATGCGTAGATTGCGCGTATTTACGCAACGCAGTGATGGCGAAAGGAGGATGGCGGGACAGTGCGACACTAGGTGATGAGATCGCGATAGCGACGGAGAAAGCCGCGCGAAAGTTGCGCCATGCCGACATGCCCGTGCAATTGGTAGATGCGATCCGCTCGTGTGCGCAAGTCCTCGACGTCGGCGTCGGAACTCGCGCCATCGAGCCGCGTGAACATCTCGGCGACGGCATCGTGGATGATAGCGCCGGCGTTGTCCTCCACGCCGAGGCCGTGCTGCTCGCCAAGGTAGCGCGACGAATGACAATAGGAGACGGGTTCGCACAGCGTCTCGCTGAGCGTCAGATAAGTTCCATCCGCCATGCGCTTGGCCAGCTTGGGGATGTAAATATCGGACGCGTGCCAGGGCCGCATTCCGGGCGGCCACCAATTCGTCAGCACGGACGGCACGCCGTAGAGCGGCGGAACAAAGACCGGCCCCGATGCCGATCCCAAGACGAAACGGCTGCGGGCTAAAAGAAAAATATCCATCCAATCCGAGCGCATGTCGCTGCGGCAATAATCGATCACCTGTGCACGCGGCGGCAATAGCGGCGCATCGGCATCGCCCATGCGCACCACAAACCCGCCGCGGCGGGTGATTTCGTCGATCGCCGGCAGGTAGCTCGCCGTGTCGGCGTTGCGGATC
The DNA here is from genome assembly GCA_963818155.1 of uncultured Alphaproteobacteria bacterium. Taxonomy (GTDB): domain Bacteria; phylum Pseudomonadota; class Alphaproteobacteria; order Rhizobiales; family Xanthobacteraceae; genus BOG-931. Next base: position 430,575 of record CAWFRC010000005.1, on the reverse strand, counting down.
GCCTGCAGTCCAGGGGCTGCACCGCGCCAGACGATATCGCGCACATGCAGCGCCACGAACCAGGCGCCGCGCGGTACGCCGGCTTTCTCCAGGAGCGCCCAACCTCTTGCCGCCACCTCGGGAGGAAACGCGAGCAGCGCCCCCCGGCCTTCATTCTGCCAGCGCCGCTGCGTGCCGGCCGCCACGTCCCAGAAAAAGACGGTGCTGCCGTCCGCCTGACGCGGGAATTGATAATGATAACGTAGGGCGCCGATCGCCGCCGTGGCGAAAGGCAATTCGTCGGCCCGCTCGACCAGGCGCAAGCGTTGCGTCAATTGCTGGAGCAGAAAGCGATTGCCGATGCGTCCCCCGGGCGGCGCGTAAAGGATGATGTCCTGCGCCGGCCGCCCCTCCAACACATCGCGCTTGATCACATAATCGAGGGTCGCCGCATCGCCGATGTGGCGCGCCCAGGTCTCGTCGAGCACGCGATAAGGCAGGTGCGCCACGCCAAGCGCTTGCGCCTGCGCGAAGTCGCGGTCGTTGGCGCGGGCAAACAGCGCGGTCGCCTCGCGCATGCGGCCCAGCCCTTGATAGAGGCAGACCGCGCCGAGAAAATATTCTTCGCTGGAGCGCGTTGCGGAGCGCAGGACGCGCTGCATCCATAGCCAGGCCTGCTCGGGCCGGTCGTGCCGCAACAGCACCAGATTGCCGACCGCAAGCCGAAACGCCTTGCCCTTTTCCCCGCGCGGCCAGTCGACCGGCAGGATCGAGAGCAGTAGCGTCAACAAGCGCGGGAAGCGCGCGGGCACCAGGAGCGCGGCAGTGAATAGCCGCGACGTCCAGCCAATGGGACGAGGAGTGTGTCCGGTTTGCACAACAAGGTTTCCGGCGGATGCGCGTTCGGCGTGCGGCACAGATCTGACCCTCAAAGCGCTCGATCTTGCCTCTGGAGGAAGCACCCCCGGCATGCAAGCGGCCGCAAGCTTAGGCGCCCTTTGCCTCGCTGTCGTAAATCGCGCGCAGATAGTGGCCGTAGCCGGACTTGTCGTGCGCCTTGGCGGCCGCAAGCAATTGATCGGGACCGATGAAGCCTAGCCGGAAGGCGATTTCTTCCGGACAGGCGATGCGCAGGCCCTGGCGCTGCTCGATGATCTGCACGAAGTGCGCCGCCTCGATCAAAGACGCATGCGTGCCGGTGTCGAGCCAGGCATAGCCGCGTCCCATGAGCTCGACATGCAGCGCGCTGCGTTCCAGATAGGCGCGATTGACGTCGGTGATTTCCAGTTCGCCGCGCGCCGACGGACGCGTCGCCGCCGCGATCTCCACAACCTGATTGTCGTAGAAATAAAGGCCGGTCACCGCATAGTTCGACTTCGGCTGCTTCGGCTTTTCCTCGATCGACAGCGCCTTGCCGGCGGCGTCCATCTCGAGCACGCCGTAACGCTCCGGATCCGAAACCACATAGCCGAAGACCGTGGCGCCTTCTTTGCGCGCGGTGGCCTTGGCCATCAGTTCGGGCAGTCCGTGGCCGTAAAAGATATTGTCGCCGAGAATGAGCGCGACATTGTCGTCGCCGACAAAATCGCGCCCGACGATGAAGGCGTCGGCAAGCCCGCGCGGCCGCTCCTGCACCGCATAGGACAGCGAGAGGCCGAATTGCGCGCCGTCGCGCAGCAGCGCCTCAAACAACGGCCGATCGCTCGGCGTGGTGATGATCAGAATGTCGCGAATGCCGGCGAGCATCAGCGTCGTCAGCGGATAATAGATCATCGGCTTGTCGTACACCGGCAGCAACTGCTTGGAAAAAACCAGCGTCACCGGATGCAGCCGCGTGCCGGCGCCGCCGGCGAGAATAATGCCCTTCATGCCCGGCGTTCCCGCCCCCGCACCACGCACAAGCCCACTATCAAACCCCCGCTCCCAGCCGCTCGCCGCGATAGACTTTGCTGCGGATGCGCTCCCACCATGGCCGGTTGGTCAGATACCATTCCACCGTCTTGCGCAGCCCGGATTCGAAGCTCTCCTGCGGCGCCCAGCCGAGCTCCTCGCGCAGCTTGCGGGCGTCGATCGCGTAGCGCAGATCGTGACCAGGACGGTCGGCGACGAACGTGATCAGCCGCTCGCGCGGCCCTACCGCATCGGGTGCAAGCTCGTCCATCAGCGCGCAGACGGCGCGCACCACCGCAATGTTCGTGCGCTCGCAATTGGCCCCGACATTGTAGCTGTCGCCGACGCGGCCACGCTCGGCGATCAGAAGGAGCGCACGCGCATGGTCTTCCACATAAAGCCAGTCGCGCACGTTTTCGCCCTTGCCATAGACCGGCAATGGCTTGCCCTCGAGCGCATTGAGAATGATCAGTGGAATAAGCTTTTCCGGAAAGTGACAGGGGCCGAAATTGTTCGAGCAGTTGGAAATCACCACCGGCAGGCCGTAGGTGTGATGCCAAGCGCGCACCAGATGATCGGACGCCGCCTTCGATGCCGAGTAAGGCGAGTTCGGCCGATAGGGCGAATCCTCGCTAAACTCGCCCTGCGCATGGAGCGAGCCAAAAACCTCGTCGGTCGAGACGTGGTGAAAGCGAAAACCCTCCGCCTTGGCCTTCGGCAGCGCGCGCCAGTAGCCGAGCGCCTGTTGGAGAAGCACGAAGGTGCCGACTACATTGGTCTCGATGAACGCAGCCGGCCCATCGATCGAACGGTCGACGTGGCTTTCCGCCGCCAGATGCACGATGACGTCGGGCTCGAAATCCGCGAGGGCCGCCTTCATGGCAGCTGCGTCAGCAATATCGGCTCGAACAAAACGGAAACCCGGTTGACCTTTCACCGGCTGCAGCGAGTTGAGGTTGCCCGCATAGGTCAGCTTGTCGACGACGAGAACGTCATGGCCGGTCGCGGCGAGGATGTGCCGCACCAGGGCGGAACCGATGAATCCTGCCCCGCCCGTGACCAGAAAACGCTTCGGCATCAGGCCCCTCTACTCACATACTTCTTCTGCCCAAGTACGTGTGCCCAAGTACGCGGCAGCGTGCCGCCTTCCCCAAAAAATGCTCGTCCGGCGGCGGCCGACGGTTAGCACCGCGAACCCGGATGCCGCAAGCGGCGTTGCCTCATCGCAACCGTCCCGAAGCAGCTATGGGATTGAAGAATAGCTCAAATTCGATCGTCTGCTATCTCATGGCCGTCATCATTCTCCGCCACTTTAGCCGAATCGTGCTCTTCGGTAGAGTTCCGGTGCCGGTCGCTGGGTTTAGGGTTCGTCAATGAAACAATACGTCACGGTGGGACTTGGGGTGCTCGTCGGCGCCGCCCTGTTTGAAACGGCGTTGATCCCCGGTCTCCTGATCGGCGGGGTCGCCGTGCTGGCGCCGCGCTATCTGCCCAAAGGCACGCTGCCCAAGCTGCGCCGGCGCGTCGAAACCCTGGCCGAGAAGGCGCTGCATCGGCAACCCGCCGGCGAGGCGACGGCGGCACCGCAACAGCAGTCGGTGGTCGGAAGCGCTCAAAACATCCTGCCCAAATTCGCCATCGGCCAGGCGGTCGCCAAGACCATCACCTTCCGGATCATCGTGACGGGCCTCGATTTCACCACCAACTACCTGGTGATCGGCGAAGTGGCGACGGCGGCCGGCTTGTCGACCTTCAACCTGATCGCCGGCCCCCTCTTCTATCTGGGCCACGAGGCGGTCTGGAATTATTGGGGCGCCTCCGACGAACCGGTCGATCTGGCGAAACTGACCTCAGGCGCAAAAGAGGAAGGCGCCCAGCAGGGTCCGCCTAGCCGGTTCACGATCAGCCGTGCCCTGGCCAAGACCATCACGTTCCGTGTCTTCGCCTCAACCATGGACTTTGCGACCAACTACATCGTGGTGCGCGATCTCGGCCAGGCGTTGATCCTGTCGTCCTCCGGTCTCATCCTCGGGCCGTTCGTGTATTACGGCCACGAAAAGACGTGGGACTATTTCAGCAAGCCCAAGGCGGATGTGGACGTTCCTGCCCTGCCGTTACTGCCCGCACCGGCGCCGGCCTCCCTGCTGCCCGCACCCTATTGATTTTGCTGCTGGATTACTGACGCCCGGAAAGTGTCCGCGGCCGCGCGGAAATTTTCAGCGCGCGAAAATACGTGCTCGAGCAGGTCCCGGAAAAGTGGAACCCGGTTTTCCGAAAAGGACCTGCGACAACAAAGAGATCTAGACCATTTCCCGATTTCACCTAATCGGGAAATGGTCTAGGGGTGACGGCATTGACCACCCCGCGTACCGGCGCACACAGTCCCCATTATGCCGAGCCTCGCTATCCTGCTGTGTACGTATAACGGTGCACGCTTCCTTCCCGCTCAGCTTGCGTCGCTCGCCGCTCAAAGCTTCACCGACTGGCGGCTGTTCGTCTCCGATGACGGCTCTAGCGACGACACGTTGGCGATCGCGGCGGACCACAAGGATCGTCTCGGCGTCGTGCCGGTCGACGTGCGCAACGGACCGCGCCAGGGCTTCGTCAAGAATTTCCTCAGCCTTGCCTGCGATCCTGCGCTCGCTTTCGACTATTATGCCTTTTGCGATCAGGACGACGTCTGGGAACCGGAAAAACTCGCGCGGGCGGTCGAGCGCCTGTCGAGCCGGCCGCCCGATGTGCCGGCGATGTATTGCTCGCGCACCATGCTCATCGACCAGGACGGCCGTACGCTCGGCTACTCGCGCGCCTACCGGCGCAAGCCGAGCTTCCGCAATGCGCTCGTGCAAAGTCTCGCCAGCGGCAACACCATCGTGCTCAACGAAGCCGCGCGCCGGTTGTTGATGGTCTGCGGCAGCGACGCCAAGGTGCCCTCACACGACTGGTGGAGCTATCTGTTGATCAGCAGCGCCGGCGGCGAGGTCTATTACGATCAGGTGCCGCAGGTGCAGTACCGCATGCATGGCGAAAACGTCATCGGCACCAACACCGGACTTCGCAATCGCATCCGCCGCCTCTACATGCTCTCGCGTGGCCGTTTCGCCCGCTGGAGCGAGATGCATGTGGCGGCGCTCGCGCCTTTCCGCCCGCACATGACGCCGGAAAACCGCGCCCTGTTCGATCTCTTCCGCGCTTCGCGCAAACGCGGCTTCTTCGGCCGCCAGATCGGCTTTCTCAATTCCGGCGTCTACCGGCAGACGTTACTCGACAATGTCGGATTGATTATCGCGGTATTGGTTCGGAAAATTTGACAGGCTCATTCTTGAGGTCCGCGCATGTTTCACCCAGGCGGACACCTATTTCCGCTCATTCCCGCGAAAGCGGGAATCCAGGGGCGGGGTGCAAAAAGCTGGGTCTCCGCCTTCGCGGGGGCGAGCGGAATAAGACTGTCTGAGCCAAGTCGTGTTGTCTAAGGTGTTGAGTGAACCGATGAACGATGTTGCGATCAAACTTGGTCTTGCCAACGTGGCGGTCGCATTCATCATCGCGATCGCGCTCAGCGTTGCCATCATCGTCGCCATCCGGCCTTCCCTGCGACGCATCGCGCTTGCCAAGCCGAATGCGCGCTCGTCGCACACTGTGCCGACACCGCAAGGCGGCGGCGCCGCGGTTGTGGCGGCCACTATCATCGCGGCGGCCGGCGCTCTTTGCTGGTCCGCACCGGCGTCGGCGACTTTTACATCCTTGTTGCCGCTCCTCGTCGCCGTGATCCTAATCGCGGCCGTCGGCGTCGCTGATGACATCCGCCCGATCGGCGTCGCGCCACGTTTTCTGCTGCAGGCGCTGAGCGTGGCGCTGGTGATTTGCACCTTGCCGGAAACTTTGCGCAGCGCGCCATTCATCCCGCTCTGGATCGAGCGCTTGGTGTTGATCGTGGGCGGACTGTGGTTCGTCAACCTGGTCAACTTCATGGACGGCCTCGATTGGATGACGGTCGCCGAAGTCGTACCGATAACCGCGGCGCTGGCCGTTTTCGGCGCGCTTGGATACTTGCCGGCAACGCCAACGATCATCAGCCTCGCGCTCTGCGGCGCCATGATCGGCTTTGCTTATTTCAACCGGCCGGTCGCCAAGCTTTTCCTCGGCGACGTCGGCAGTCTGCCGATCGGTCTCCTGCTCGGCTGGCTCCTGGTCGAGCTCGCGGGACGCGGCGCCCTCGCCGCCGCCATTTTGCTGCCGCTCTATTATCTCGCCGACGCGACCATCACGCTCGTGCGCCGCCTCCGCAACGGCGAAAAAGTCTGGCACGCGCATCGCTCGCACTTCTATCAACGCGCCACCGACCGCGGTTTGAGCGTCGGCCAGATCGTGGCACGCGTCTTTTCCGTCAACATCGCCCTCGCCGCACTGGCCTTCTTCACGCTCACAACACCCAGCACGCTCAGCAAAGCGGCCGCGCTCATTTGCGGCGCGGCCGTGGTCGGATGGCTATTGCTGACGCTTACGCGCGGACGCGGCGCGCCTCGAAGCTAACCCGCCTGGAGGCGCGAGCGGACGGCGTGCATGCGCTCGGCGAGATCGGACTCGGTCACGAGCCCGCGGCGGAGCAAAATATGGGCGAGCGCGAGCAGGTCGCGTTCGGGTGCGGGGACTTCGCGATAGATGCTATCGGCAAGCACATCCTCTGCCTTGCGGCGCTCGAGCGCCGGCAGCGTGCCGCCGGCCGCGAGACACTCGCACGTGCCGACCAGACTCGTCTTCCACGGCGGGTTTGGATTGGTGACGCCATAGCGCGGCGCGATGACATCCCATTCCTTGCCTTGATGCTGGATCGCTTCGAGCAACGCGACCGGGCCAACATCGATGGTGCGTTTCGCGCTCATTCGGCGGCCCGCGCATGCTGGGTCGCGCTTTGTACCGGACGGCGCGCCTTGTGAACTGGGTGAATGTCGGTGGTTCGGCCGGGCCGCGGCAGCGCGACGCCGATCATGCAGTCGCGCGTTACGATCGCGGCGAGTTTTTCTTCGCTCCAATTGTCGGTGCCTTGCGGCCGCACCGGCATCACCATGAAGCGGCATTTCTGATTGGAGTTTTCGATCCTGATCTCCACCTCGGGCGGCAGGATCAAGCCGAATTCGGCCAGCACCTCACGCGGCCAGCGCACCAGCCGGCGCCGATAATTGGTCGAGCGATACCATTCGGGCGACATACCGAGCAGCGGGCGCGGATAACAGGAGCAGAGCGTGCAGACGATCACATGGTGCAACGTCGGCGTATCTTCGAGCACGCGGAAATTGGTGTAATCGCTCGGAGTGCCGAAACCGGTCGGCTCCGCCCAGTCGATGCCGACCTCCTTGCAGGCTTCGGTGCCGTCCTTCAGCAGGCGCGCCTTAAAAGCCGGGTCGGTCCAGGCCTTGGCGACCAGGCGCGAACCCGCAGCCGGTCCGACCGATTCGGCCCATTCGGTGAACTTGCGGTGATCCTCGGCAGTGAACAGACCGTGCTCGATGGCGAGCTCGCGCACCGCTATTTCCAGCACCTCATAGTCGGTGATTTCTTCCACCATCGGCGCCGCCTTGTGCGTGTGGCCATCGCCGCCATGTTTGTGGCCATGGCTGTGTGCATGTTCGCGTTCATGGCCGTGTTTGTCGGCAGCGCTCATCGGACGTCTTCCTCTTTGCTTCGGTTCCCGATCAATGTCCGACCGGTTCGAGCCAATGCTCCGGAAACTCGGTTTGCAGCGTGTCGCGCTCGAACGGATATTCTTCCCAGAGATCCTTCTGCCGGAAGCGGACGATGTAATATTGCTCGAGCCCGCCGTCGAAGTTGAATGCCTCGTCCTCGGGGATGAGATCGCGATACGTGCATTCGGCGATGGTGCCGACGACGCCGCGCACGTAATTCTGCGTGCGCGTATAGAAGATGTTCGGCATGTCGCGCACCTGAACGCGGTCGCCCACCTTGAAGCGGGCACCCGCGCCGCCATTCTGGCTTTTCGCCGCCTTATCTTTTTTCATGACGCGACCTCACTTCCGCGATCTTGTCGATCAGCTCGTTCAGCGAAATGTGCTTTTTGTCGACCATCATTCTGGCCGCTGCCCAGATCCAGCGCCCGTAATAGGGCATGCCGAGATAGAGCGTGTAGCCGAGGTCGTTGTCGGCCCGGCGGCGTCTTTCTTCGGAATTCCAGACGCCGCGCCAGCCGAGCACCTCGCAGGTCACATAGGTGTTGAGCTCCCATTGCTCTTCTTCTTTTTCCTCGTAATAGACGGGGACATCGTGCTGGCCGCCGACGTCGTGGGGTGGATGCATGAAGGCGCGATAGAGCGGGCCGGAATTCTCATAATTCCAGTTTTGCGCCACATGCAGCGCCGGCTGAAACGACTCGATGAGGTCATATTGACGACGAAGCTCAGGCCGCGATGTCATATTTCACACACCTTATTTTTTGACCGCCGCGCACTGGCGATCGAGCCGCGCAGCAGCGATCGGTCCGCACCGAGCGGGCTTTCCTGAGGCGCCGATGGCTTTTGCGAAAAACAAAACCGGCCGCCTGTTGCAGCCGGAAGCGACGGATCATTGTCGATGGACACCGTCGAAGCTTGCATTATCGATCACAGGGGCTGTGTGTATCGATCGTATGGACGCTTAGAACGCTACAGTTGCCGCCTTAACAAGGCGCGCCCGCGGCCCTTCGAATTCAGGACGATATTTCGACTATTTGTATTTTGGCTTCCGCTGGGAAGATTCTCTAAGTCCACGTCATTCCGGGGCGCGCCCGAAGTGGCTGGCTCTGGAATGACGGATATTCTTCTAAGCGTTTATATCCTGCGCGGCCGGCTTGGGTTCGCTTTTCACCTTACCCTCCGGGCGGCGCGGCTCGCCCATCAGTGCCGGCTGGAACAGCGCCGCCGAGGTGAGCGTGCACACCAGCGACAGCGCCAACAGCTTGCCCATGCTCGATATGCCGGGTTGATTGGACACCCACAGGCTTCCGAACGCGGTGGCGGTCAGGAGCGTGCTGTAGAACACGGCACGGGTGAGAACCGATTCCAAAAAATTGCTTTCGCCGCGCCGCCAGGCGGTGACGTAGTAGATCTTGAACGCCACGCCGACGCCGAGCAGCACCGGTAACGCAATGATATTTGCGTAATTGAGCTGGAAGTTGGTGAGTCCGCAGATTTCCAGCGTGACCAGGCCGGCCACCATCAACGGCGTGAGCGTCACCAGCACGTCGGTGAAGCGGCGCAACACGATCCACAACAGGATCGCGATCGAGATGAACGCCAGCACCATGGCCTCGATAAAGGCCTGCACGATGGTGCCGCCCCACTCCAAGCTGCCGATCGCCTCCCCGGTGGCGGTCGGCTCGACCGCCAGCACGGCCTGGGCAAAACGGCGGACGGTGGCATTGTCGTTGACGTTGCCCTTGGGCCAAACCTCGACACGCATGCGGCCGTCCGGTGCAACCCAATCGCGGACCAGATCGGTAGGCAGGCTTTGGCGGGTCACGCGCTCAGCCGAAACACTCTGGTCGATATCGTCGAGATCGAGCTTCAACGGCACAATGAAGGCTTCCGTGGCGCGCGTGCGTTGCGCCTCGTCGGCCGCCGCGAGTTTTTTCATCGCATCGGCCAATCGCTGCGCCGCCTGTGCGCCGGGACCCTTCTCCGCCGCGACGGCTTCCAGCGCATGTGCACCCTGCCCCAGCGCGGTTACGTTTTCCGCATCAGTGGGCGGCGTGCGCGGCGCCTCGTGCAGCGCCGGCAACAGCGACTTTTTCAGAGTGTCGATCGTTTCCAGCTTTTTGTCCTGGTCGGTTGGCACAAAGCTGTCGATCGTCCAGACCGAGGCGACCTCCGGCAGCGCGCGAAATTTTGCCGTCACCTCCGCCACCTGCTGGGGCGCGACCAGCATGCGCGCGGTCTTTAACGGCAGGTCTTTGGCCAATCGAAACAGCGATCGCAGCGCCGGCGACGATTGATTTTCCAGAGCGAGCGGATCGAAGTTGAAATGAAGCCGCGTCAGCGCCGGCAGACCGGCAAGCACGATCAGCGTGGTGATCCCGATCACCCAAAAGCGATGCCGCTTCAGGAACGCGTCAGTGGACGCCAGTGCCGGCAAGGCCAGCGTCTTCGGTTCGACCGGAGCCTTGAAGACACGGATAAGCGCGGGCAGCAGGGTCAGGCTCAGCACGTACGCGACCACCATGCCGAAGCCGGCGATGAAGCCGAGCTGCGCCAGGCCCTTATAGGCCGTCGGCGTGAACGACAGAAATCCGGCGGCGGCGGCGCCTGCCGCGAGCGACAGCGGAATGCCAACCCAATCCGCCGACCCGATCAAGGCCTGGTCGAGGCCGCCGAGATCATGGCGCTCCGCCCGATAGCGCACGGTGTATTGAATGGCGAAGTCGGCGCCGAGCCCGACAAACAGCACCGCGAACGCCAGCGAGATCGGATTGAGCGCGCCGACCATGAGAATTCCGCCCGCCGCCGTGATCGCAAGACCGACCGCGAGATTGACGACGACCGCCGCCACCAAGCCGAATGAGCGCAACGCCAGCGCCAGGATGATCAGGATGATGGCGCCGGTGATGAAGCTGTTGAGCGCCACGCCCTCGTGCACGCCCGCGAACTCGTTGTCGGAAATAATAACGGGGCCGGTCAGGTTGGCTTCGGCGCCGTATTTGGCTTGCAACCCGAGCTGCCCGACGATTTCGCGAATGGCTGCCGTGGCCTTGCCGCCGGGTTCAAGCGCCGCCGGATCAAGGATCGGCCGCACCTCGACGAAACGATGCAGATCGAGCGGACGCGGCTCACCCTGCACCAGCACGCGCCAGGAGAACTCGACCGGACGGCCTTGGGCGACGCCGTCCAGCGTATCGGCCGCGAGGGTGAGCGGCCGCGCCATGTCGTCCGACTTCACGTAGCCCTGCTTGGCATAGTCGAGGATGCCGACCAGAACTTGCACCAAACCGCGCAAGCTCGGATCGCGCACCAGACCGGAAATGAGCGGCTGCGCGTTGGCGAGTTGTTCGGTGAAATGCGTCACCTGATCGGGTGGAAGAAACAACAGGCCGTTGCGCCGGAAGAACGCGCTGTCGAGTTGATCGCGCACCGCGGGAAAAAGGTCCGGCCGCTTCGCCAGCGCTTCTTGCACGTCCCGTGCCGCCGCCTTAGCGGCCTCGGGCGTGGGCGCCCCGACATCGACCAGGATCAGTTCGACGGTCTGCGGAAAGGTGTTTTGAAATGCGATTTCATTCTGCCGCCACGGCAGCCGTTCCGAAATCAGATTGTTGATGTCGGTGTCGATGGCGAAATGGCGCGCCGCGTAGACCACGGACAGGGCGGCAACCACAAGCGCCGCGGCGATCACCAATTTGGAATGTCGAATGCAAGCCGTTACCGCGCTGTCGATCCATCCTTGCAACATTGATCAGCGGCCCCCGTGCCCATGCTGTCGTCGTAAGCGATCATTCTATCGTTTCGGCGCTAAACTGTATTGCTTACTCCCTCTGGTGGCCGCGCATCACGCCGCGGCGCCCTTGGCCGAAAGCGTCACGAAGAAGTCGCGGCCGATCGGCTCGATCGTAAATTGCGCGCTGGTCGGCTCGAACAGAGCGCGTATCTGTTCCTCGCGATACAGAAAGAGATCGCAGCGGTTGCGGTAGCGCCACTGCCGCTGCCAGGCCAGCGGGCCGCCGGCCTTTGGAAAGCTGAAAAACGCACGCACGCGGATGATCTCCAGCACCCGCTCGACGATCGCGCGCGGATCGTTCACATAGTCCATGAAGCCCATCACGATCGCATAATCGAACGGCTCGGGCAGCGGATATTTGAGAAAATCGCCGAACTCGAAGCTGCAACGCCCGCCAACGCCGGCGACGTCGGCTCGCCCGCGCGCGATCTTGAGCATGCCCTCGGCGAAATCGAGCCCGAGCACCTTCTGCGCGCCTTGCCGCGCCAGCGCGATGCTATAATGACCGGGCCCGCAGCCGATATCGATGACGCTGCGGCCGGCAACCGGCTCGCAGCCGGCCATCGTCTTCTGATAGCGTACCAGCATGGCGTGGCGGAACAGCCGGTTGGCGACCCGCTCCAGCGCCTTGTTGTCGTTGCCGTAGATCGAATTGAAATCGACCGCATAACGATCGAAGAAGCCCGATGTGCGTTGGTTCACTGCGCCATCCTTTGTGTATTTTTTTGCACCACGTCTCTTTCTACCACGTCTCTTTCCGCCATATAGCGGTCGAACGAGGTGACCTGAAAGTCGCGCAAGATGCGCTCGATTTTCGGGCGCGTGGATTTAAGATTTCACATAGCACGTGAAGCGGCGGCGACGGCTCAACGCCATGCGCGGCTGCTGCGGATCGATCTCGCGCGGATGCACGTAGAAGATCACCGGGCGGCCTTCGTCGAGCGCGCGACGGCCCATCGCACGGATCACCGGATAGGGAAACAGCCGCAAATAGCCGCCACCGAAAAAGCACATAGGCTTGCCGAGCAAGCGCACCGCCGTGATCGGAAATTCCTCGATCGCGCCCATTCGTGTCTTGGCGATGTAGGGGGCGAATTTGCCGTTGGCCAGGCCTCCGGTCTGATGCGGCGCCGGGAACACCGACGAATTGTAGCTGTAGCCCGCTTCCAGAAGCTTGTCGAAAAACCACGGCGTCCGCTCGGTGACGGAAAATGCCGGCGCGCGGAAGCCACGCACCGGCTTGCCGCTGACATCCTCGAGCAACTCGCGCGCGGCCCGCGCGTCCTTGTAAAATTCCACCGACGACATCTGATAAATCAGACGGTGAAAATAGCCGTGCGAAGCGATCTCATGACCGGCAGCGGCTGCCTCACGAACAAGCTGTGGAAACCGCTTGGCGAAATAACCGACGACAAAACACGTGGCGGTGGCGTTAGCCTCGGCCAGCAGCCCCAGCAAACCGCGGAAGTTTTGTTCCAGCCGGCTTTCCAGGCGATCCCATTCGGATGGCGGCGGCTCGGCGCCGGTCCCCGACAGGTTGAACCAGTCTTCCACGTCGATCGAGAAGATGCTGTTGCTCACGATAATCTCTCGCTTGCGACGCCATCCGCAACGGTCAAGCGGCCGCCCCCTGAAAATCCGGCACCGCATCGCGCAGCACGCGATAGATCGCCTCGCGCTCTTCGCGCGCGAGCCCCTGATCGAGCAGCGCCAGCCAGCCGCGCATCACGTCCAGCGACGGCTGCGCCGGCCGCGCCGCAACGACGCCTTCAAAACCGATATCGACGGTGGGCTCGCCGCGCGCGAACAGCACCTCATGCATGCGCTCGCCCGGCCGCGTGCCGGTGAACGCGATCTTGATGTCGGTACCGGGCGCAAGACCAGCCAGCCGGATCATGCGTTCGGCAAGATCGACGATCTTCACCGGCTGGCCCATGTTGAGTACATAGACGGAAACATCCGAGCGCGTGGGACCGAGCGCGTGGGTGGCCGCGGTGACGACGAGATCGCAGGCTTCGCGGATGGTCATGAAGTAGCGCACCATGTCCGGATGGGTCACGGTGACGGGACCGCCGGCATCGATCTGCGCCTTGAATTTCGGCACCACCGAGCCGTTGGACGCGAGCACGTTGCCGAAGCGCACGGCGATCAGCCGCATCGGCGTGTGGCCCGCTTGCGCGCGCCGGCTGAGATCGGCGTCGAGCGCCTGGCAATACATTTCGGCGAAGCGCTTGGTGGCGCCGAGCACAGACACCGGCTCGATCGCCTTGTCAGTCGAGATCATCACCATGGCCGAGGCGCCAGCCGCCGCCGCCGCGTCGGCGACATTGACCGAGCCGAAGACGTTGGTCTTGACGCCTTCCTCCCAGTTGGCCTCCAGGAGCGGCACGTGCTTGAGCGCGGCGGCATGAAACACGATGTCCGGCTTGAATTCGCGCATCAACCGGAACAGCCGGGCGCGATCGCGCACGTCGGCGATACGGCCTTCGATCGTCGGCTGCGCCCGCTTGGTGGCGAGCGTCTCCAGCACGGCATGCAGCGCCGGCTCTGAATTCTCGATGATCAACAGCCGCTCGGCACCGAAAGTGATCACACGATCGCAGATCTCGGCGCCGATCGAGCCGCCGCCGCCGGTGACCACGATGGCGCGGCCCTTGAGAAAACTTTCCAGCCGCGCGTAATCGATCTTCACGGTCGGGCGGAGCAACAAGTCCTCGACATTGACCGGCGCCAGTCGCGGCAGCTCGCCGCCATCGTCGAGCGACGGCAGCCGGCTGACGGTGAGCCCGAGCCGGCGCGCGCGCATCAGGCTCGCTTCCGGCTTGGCTTCGGGATCGAGCGCCGAGGGCGTGAAGATCACGCGACCGACCGTGGTGCCGCGTTGCGCCAGGTCGTTGACCACGTTGTCGAGCATCTCGAAATCGCCACGCACCGGAATGCCGCGGATGCTTTGGCCGCGGTCGGCGGGCGACGACGACAGGATGCCGACCGGCCACACATTGGTGAAGGCGCCGCTTTCGATGCCGCGCAACAGTACTTCGGCGTCGGCGGCGCGGCCGAGGATCAGCGTCGGATTGGCTTCAAGAGAACGCGCATGATGCCGCGTGCGCGTGTAGCGGAAATAGCGGTAGGCCATGCGCGACCCGCTCAGCAGCACGATCTGCAGGATCCAGTAGAGCGCGATCGTGATCTTGCCGAAAAAATATTGGCCGAAGATGTTCGGCGCGACCAAAAAATAGTCGATGACCAACAGAGACACCGCGAGCACCGAGGAGGCGCGCACGATGTTCATCAGGTCCGGCAGCGACGCAAACCGCCATTTCGCCTGATAGAGATGAAACAGAAAATAGATGAAGCCGGCGTAGACCACAAACGCCGGCAGAAACGAGTACAGCGTGTCGAGACGCTCCTCGACGCCGACCACTTCGAAACGGACATAGCAGCTCGCGACCACGGCCAGCGCGGTCATGAGAAGATCATGCGCAATGATCAACGCCCTGCGCGGACTGCTAAACCATTTCAGCATTCGGTGACCGGGCCCAGCCGATTTCCCCGCAATTTCAATACCGGGGTTTGCCGCGCGGCGCTACCCCCTGGGGCGGCGCGCCCTGTTCACGGGCCGCCCATCTCCACGGATAGCATTGGGAAAATCCGATTGGATTCCCGCTTTCGCGGGAATGAGCGGAGTGAAGGCTACGCTTTGAGTTCCCGGGCCAGCCGGTCGAGCTCCGGCGCCAGCGCAATTTGCCAGGCGGGCGGCGTGACGCCAAAGACCTGCTGCAAACGCCCGCAGTCAAGCCGCGAGTTCTGCGGCCGCTGCGCTTTGGTAGGATAGTCGTCCGTGGCAATCGGCACGATGCGCTCAACAGAAAGCGCCACGTCACGGGCTTTCAGTCCATCAACGATCGCCTCCGCAAAACCAAGCCAGCTCGTCTCACCGGAAGCCGCAAGATGCACGAGACCGCCGGCGCCGGCGCAAAGTTCCCGCAGCGTCTCCAGACCTTCCGACAGCATGCCGGCCACCACATCGCCGATCAGCGCGGCCGAGGTCGGCGCGCCGGTCTGGTCGGCAACGATGCGCAGCTCGGCGCGCTCGCGCGCCAAGCGCGCGATGGTGCGCAGGAAGTTTTTCCCTTCGGCCGCATAGACCCAGGAGGTACGCACGATCAGGTACGCGCCGCCGGCATCGCGGATCGCAGTCTCGCCGGCAAGCTTGGTGGCGCCATAAACCGACAGCGGCCCCGGTGCATCGTCTTCGCGCCAGGCGCGCTCGCCCGACCCGTCGAAGACATAGTCGGTGGAGAAATGGATGAGCGGCACGTCGCGCGCCTGCGCCCAGTGCGCCATGGCGCCCGGGGCCTCGGCATTGATCCGCCGCGCCAGTTCGGGCTCGTCCTCGGCCTTGTCGACGGCCGTATAGGCGGCCGGATTGAAAATGATATCGGGCATCAGCCGGTCGAGCGTCTGGCCGATCGCCTGCGGCCGCGCGAGATCGAGCACACCGCGATCGGCCGCCAAAACGGTTGCCGACGGCGGCAGCCGCGCCACCAGTGCGCCGCCCACCTGCCCGGTAACGCCCGTCACCAGGATGCGCATCACGCCGGCTCGAAGCGCGGCAGCGCGCCGGCAAGCGCGTCGAGCGGCAAGCCTTGGCGGTCGCGGGCCGACAGAAGCGGATCGGTGATACCGAGCTCCGCAATGCCCCAGTCGATGCCGAGCGCCGGATCGTTCCAGCGCAGGACTTTCTCGTCGGCCGGACTATAGAGCGCGTCGCATTTGTAAAAGAAATCCGCGCTCTCGGAGCGGACGATAAAGCCGTGCGCGAAGCCGCGCGGCACAAAGAATTGCCGCCGGTTGTCCTCATCGAGATCGACGGCGACGTGCCGGCCGAATGTCGGGCTCCCGACTTGCACATCGACGGCGACGTCGCGCACCGCGCCGCGCAGCACGGTGACGAGCTTGCCCTGCGGGTCGGGGTCTTGAAAGTGCAGGCCGCGCAACGTTCCGCGCGTCGAGCGCGACAGGTTGTCTTGCACGAAAGGCTGGCGCAGGCCGGCATCGGCGTAGCGTTTGTCCTGAAACGTCTCAAGAAAGAAGCCGCGCGCGTCGCCGAAGATTTTCGGCTCGATGATCAACACGCCGGGTATAGCGGTCTCGATGACGTTCATGGCACTGGCTGTGTTTCGGTGAACGCGCCGCGTGCCAGAAGAAGCTCGACGGCTTCGGTCAACGAAGCGACGACCTCCACAGCGAAATCTTTGCTGCGCAAAGGAATTGCAGCGGCGTTTTCAGCGGGAAGATTAGACGATAAAATCAGAATGCCGCCGGCAAGACCCGCGGCCTTGCCGGCTGCCATGTCGGAAGCACGGTCGCCCGCGATCCACGAGCGCGGCAGATCGAGCACCATCCGGCTGGCCGCATCCACAATCATTCCCGGATTAGGCTTGCGCCACGGATGATCGGCGATATTGAGCGGCGCTCTGCCGTCCCCGTGATGGGCGCAAGCAAAGACCGCATCGAGCCGCGCGCCAGCGGCAGCGAGCGCGTCTTCGATCACGCCCTGCACCGCCGCAAAGCCATTCCAGTCGTAAAGCCCGCGTGCGATGCCGGATTGATTACTGACCACGATCACCGGAACGCGCAGCGTATTGCAGCGTGCGATCGCCGCCGCGGCACCGGCAAGCACATGCGCATCCTCCGCGCTGCACGCATAACCAGTGTCTTCGACAATCACGCCGTCGCGGTCGAGAAACAGCGCGGGCCGGCCGGCAAAATCAAGATGTCCGGGCGCGAGTTCGCACCAGCAACCGCTGGCGCGGTTGCGCGGGGCAAAGTCGTCATCGTCGGCAATGAAGCGCACGACAGTCATCGCAGCATCGCGCGTTCGACCAGCGCACAGATGGCGTGCCCGGCGACCATGTGGATCTGCTGCACGATCGCGGTCTCCTGCGACGCCACCGCAAGAAAATGCCGGCACAGCGCGCGCATGCCGGTATCCGCCGCGCCGGAAAAGCCGACGCTGACGAGACCGAGATCGCGCGCCGCTTCCAACGCGCGCAGAACGTTCGGCGAGCGTCCCGACGTCGAGATGGCGAGAAAGACATCGCCCGGCCGTCCGAGCCCGCGCACCTGCCGCTCGAACACGTGATCGAAGCCATAATCGTTGCCGACGGCGGTGAGCACCGACGTATCGGTCGTCAGCGCCAGCGCCGGCAGCGGCCGGCGGTCGATCAGATAGCGCGACAGAAATTCCGCGGCGAGGTGCTGCGCGTCGGCGGCGCTGCCGCCATTGCCGGCAATCAAGAGCTTGCCGCCGCCACGCATCGACAGGGTAATCGCCTGCGCGATCTCACCGACAAGCTGGCGCAGCGGCGCATCCATGGCGGCCGCCTGCAAGGCAGCCAGCGACCGGTCAAAAAAGCCGGCGATCAGCGCGTCGTCGTCCGGCTCTGTGGCCACCCTCGTCCCTCACACTGGGGCCGCGAACCGCGGCGCGTCTCGGCCCCGAGTAAAGGGACTTTCGGCCGGAATCAACTTGGCCTCAGGTTGATAGAAGCCGATTCTCCGAAAAGGGTAAGCGACACCAATCTGGACCCCATCCCGGGAAATGTATCTCGCCCGAGTGTTCAGCCCCAGCGTTACGACACTGAGAAGTGTTTCCCGAGCCCCTGCCAGCCTTCGAAATAATCCGTCTGCAGCTCGGAGGATTCGATGGCGTAGCGGGTGAGCCGCATGGCGTAGCGGCTCTCGAACATGAAGGCCATGGTGTTGTCGACCTTCTGCGGCTTCAGCTCTGCGCCGGTCGCCTTCTCCCAGCTCTCGGCGTCCGGGCCGTGCGCGCTCATGCAATTGTGCAGGCTGGCGCCGCCGGGAAGAAAGCCTTCTGCTTTGGCGTCATAAGCGCCGTAGAGCAGGCCCATGAACTCGGTCATGACGTTGCGGTGGAACCATGGCGGCCGGAAGGTGTCTTCGCCGACCAGCCAGCGCGGCGGGAAGATGGCGAAATCGACGGTCGCGGTCCCGTGCAGATCCGAGGGCGCCGTCAGCACCGTGAAGATCGACGGATCCGGATGATCGAAGCTGATCGAACCGATGACGTTGAAGCGCCGCAGGTCGTATTTGCAGGGCACGAAGTTGCCATGCCAGGCGACCACATTGAGCGGCGAATGCTGCATCTGCGCCGCCCACAGATTGCCCTGGAATTTGGCCACCAAGCTGTAGGGGCCGGACACATCCTCATAGGCCGCGACCGGGGCGAGGAAGTCGCGCGCATTGGCGAGGCCGTTGGAGCCGAGCGGGCCGAGCTCCGGCAAGCGGAACATCGGTCCGTAATTCTCGCAGATATAGCCGCGCGAAGGTCCGTCAGGCAGCTCGACACGGAAACGCAAGCCGCGCGGCATGATCACGATCTCGCCGCAGCCGGCTTCGATCACACCAAGCTCAGTGACAAAGCGGGCGCGGCCTTGCTGCGGCACGATCAGCATCTCGCCGTCGGCATTATAAAAGACCCGATCGGTCATCGACGTGTTCGCCGCGTAGACATGCACCGCCATGCCGACCTGCGTCGCCACATCGCCGTTGCCGCCAAGCGTCACGATGCCTTGGACGAAATCGGTCGGCTCGCGCGGGATCGGAAACGGCGACCAGCGTAGTTGCGTCGGCGTCGCCTCGGCTTCGTTGAACGGCGCGCTGCGGATCAAGCCATTGTCGATGCGGGCATAAGGCCGATGCACCACCGAGGGCTGGATGCGATAGGTCCAGGTGCGGCGATTTTCCGCGCGTGCTGTCGTAAACGAGGTGCCGGAAATCTGCTCGGCGTAGAGTCCGAGCGGCGGTCGCTGCGGCGAGTTGCGGCCGACCGGCAAGGCGCCGGCCACGGCCTCGGACAGGAAATGATTGCCGAAGCCGGCCTGGTAATCGAGCGCCGCGGCGGCGCTCGCGGTGCTGCGGGCTTTGATCGCGGTATCGAATTTTTCGGCGTGTTTAACGGCTGGGGCCATGTGGACCTCCCGGGCTTTGCGTCAACGGCGCGCGTCAACGGCTTGTGTCGATGGCTTGCGTCAAACGTGTTTCTTCGTGGTCTGGGCGCGACAAATTGGTCCCAGATGTAACTAATATCCTCCTTTTGCCTTGTCCACGCAAGCTCTTTTGAGCAGTTCCAAACTGGAATCTGCGCACGTTAAGAGCGCCCCTCTATGTCCACTGCGCACGATGTGTGTAGGAGAGAACTCACATTCGTCATGGCCGAACATGTTTCGGCCATCCACGTCTCGCTTCGTTGCGGCGCTTAGAACGTGGACGCCCGCGACGTGGCCGGAGCAAAGCGACGCCGCTCTTCGAACGGCTGTGCGCAGGCATGACGGCTAGATCAGTTCATGTCGACCGAAACACGCGCGACGCCGGCTTACGCCGCCAGCATCTTGTTCACTTCGCTGACCAGCTCGCGGAGATGGATCGGCTTCGACAGCACCTTGGCGTGCTTGGGCGCGCTGGAATCGGAGTTGAGCGCGACCGCAGCAAAGCCGGTGATGAACATGATCTTGATGTCCGGGTCGAGCTCGGCGGCGCGGCGGGCCAGCTCGATGCCGTCCATTTCGGGCATCACGATATCGGTCAAGAGAAGCTCGAACGGCTCCTCGCGCAGCCGCTGGTAAGCGGAGAGGCCGTTGTCGTAGGACATCACATCGAACCCGGCGTTCTGCAGCGCCTTCACCAGGAATCGGCGCATGTCGATGTCGTCTTCGGCGAGCAGGATTTTCGGCATGACCCCTCAACTCCCCGGCGCTGAGCCGGCCCCTTAATTCCATAAGCGCGATTGCAGGTAAACATCCGGTGAAAGCTGAACGCCGCGATCCTCGCCCACCGGGATAATGGCCGTTGGCGGACTTAACGATTTTCCGCTTCCGCCGCCCTGCAAATCTGCCATTCGGGCGCGTTCAAGGCTGGCGAAAAGTCCAGGCCGGGTGCATCATGGGTGGCTGGAAAACACAAGGCCCGCTGAACGCAAGCCTACGAGGTGCGTGAAGTCCAGGGCTTGCAATCGATGGCTTGAAATCGAAGGCTTGGAAAGCCGCCGCTGGTCATGCTGGAAGTCCAGGACGAATTTGCCCCTTCGTTCGAGGTGATCGAGCCGGCCGAATGCCGCGCGCCGATCCTGTTCAATTCCCCGCATAGCGGCCGGGTCTATCCGCGCAGCTTTCTTCTCGCCTCGCGGCTCGACCTCGCGACCTTGCGCCGATCGGAAGATTCCTTCGTCGACGATTTGATCGATGGCGTGGTGGAGCGCGGTCATCCGTTGATGCGGGCGCATTTCCCGCGCTGCTATGTCGACGTCAATCGCGAGCCCTACGAGCTCGACCCGCGGATGTTCGAGGGGCGGCTGCCGTCCTTTGCCAACACCCGCTCGATGCGGGTGGCCGGTGGGCTCGGCACGGTGGCGCGCGTGGTCGGCGACGCCCAGGAAATCTACGATCAACGCATCGCCGTGAGCGAAGCGCTGCGGCGGATCGAGGAACTCTACAAGCCCTACCATCGGACCTTGCGCAAACTGTTCATGCGGCTGCACCGCGAATTCGGCGCCGCGATGCTGATCGATTGCCATTCCATGCCGTCGGCGACCGGCGCCAAGGACGAGCGCCCGCGCGCCGACCTGGTGCTCGGCGACCGCTACGGCACGAGCTGCGTCCCGGTGATCGCCGAAACCATCGAAGCGACGATGCGGGGCTTCGGCTATGTGGTGAGCCGCAACAAGCCTTACGCGGGCGGCTTCATCACCGAGCATTACGGCAATCCGAGCGCCGGTCTTCACGCCATTCAGCTCGAGGTCAATCGCGCGCTTTATATGGACGAGCGCCGCTACCAGCGCGTGGCATCGTTCGCCAGGTTAGCCGCCGAGTTCGAGAGCCTGGCCGATCGGCTCGCCGAGATTCCGCTCGAGGAATTGCGCCCCTATCGGGCAGCGGCGGCGGAATAGCAGCAGAGCGAATTGCGCGCACGACGGCAGCGGCATCTGCTGATAGAAATTTGTGCTGATAAAAAATCCCGCGCCGAAAAAGAAAGAGGCCGCTCACCTTGCGGTGGCGGCCCAAGTCTAGGGAGGAAACGCCCAAGGAGGGCGACGGCATTGAGAGAGGACTCTCTCGCTACCGCACTGCAACAACATACACCGCGCCGCACAAAACGCAAGTGCTGCTGACCTATTTCTCCTGCATTTTCCCCCGGAATCTCCTGCATTTTGTGCAGAGCAGGTCTTCCACATGTCAGAGCGGGTTTCCGGGCGGCTTAAGATTCACAATAAATATTCATTATTTCAGCGACTTGGCGTATCCGCTCAGCGTCATTTTGCACCTGCGTAAAATTGAGGCAGGAAGGCCGTAAATCGCCTGTGCGGCGCGGGGTGAATGCAATTTAGCGAATGGATGTGCTTTGCCGGTCACACCTAAACTTGCACGTCGCCAGGTCATCGGCCGGCGAATTGCCGATGTCACCGAACTCCGCTACTCGGAAACCATGACCGCCATCGACTTCGCCGCGTTCGTCGATCAATTGGCAAGCGTCTCCGGCGAGACGATCTTGCCGTTTTTTCGTACCGCGCTGAGCATCGAGAACAAAAGCATCGCCGGCGGCTTCGATCCGGTGACGGCCGCCGATCGCGCGGCCGAAGTGGCCATGCGCACGCTGATCAAAAAGTCCTTTCCGGCTCACGGCATCGTCGGTGAAGAACTGGGTACGGAGCGCGCCGAGGCCGAATACGTGTGGGTGCTCGACCCGATCGACGGCACCAAATCATTTATCTGCGGCCTGCCGGCTTGGGGCACGCTGATCGCGCTGACCCGGCGCGGCGAGCCGATCTACGGCATGATGCACCAGCCGTTCACGCGTGAGCATTTCACCGGCGACGGCAGTGCCGCGCGCTATCGCGGGCCGGCCGGCGACCGGGCGTTGCGCGTGCGCCCGTGCGCGGCGCTGCGCGAGGCGGTGCTGCTGACGACGAGCCCGCTCTTGATGCGCGATGCCGACCGGCTCTGCTTCCAGCGCGTCGAGCACGCTGCGCGGCTATCGCGCTACGGCGGCGACTGCTACGCCTATTGCATGCTCGCCGCCGGCCACATCGATCTCGTCATCGAGACCGAACTCAAGCCCTACGACATCTTGGCGTTGATCCCGATCGTCGAAGGCGCCGGCGGCGTCGTCACCACCTGGGACAACGGGCCCGCCACCGATGGCGGCCGCATCATCGCCGCCGGCGACAAGCGCGTGCACGCCGAGGCGATGCGCGTTCTCAACGGTGCGTAGGCGGCATTTGGCCTGCGCTGGCGACATCTGAAAAGGTTGAGCGGGTAGCCCGGATGAGCGAAGCGACATCCGGGAATAATCTCGGTGCCACTCCCGCATATCGCTTCGCTCATGCGGGCTACGGCTGCACGGAACGTACTCTCACCCAACCCGCATCGACAATTCGACGTCTTCGCCGAACGGTACGGACAGATAGCCCTTGGCCGGTGAGCGCACGCGCGCTAGGTAGTCGGGGCTAAAATCGGCGTTATCGGCGACGATCAGCGCCCCGGGCCGCAGGTGCTTTTCCAGCAGATCCAAAATATCCGGATAAAGCCCTTTGGCGCCGTCGAGCAACACCAGGTCGATCGTTGCGGGAAGATCGGCGCTCAGGGTCTGCAAGGCGTCGCCCTCGCGAATTTCGACGAGGTCGATGAGACCGCCGGCGGTCAGATTGGCCCGCGCCCGCGCCGCCTTCGACGGCTCGAACTCGCTGGTGATCAGCCGGCCGCCGCCATTGTCGCGCAGCGCCGCGGCAAGATGCAGGGTCGAGATGCCGAACGAGGTCCCGAATTCGACGATGGTCTTTGCGCCCGAGCCTCGCGCCAGCATGTAAAGGAGCGTGCCGGTCTCGCGCGAGACGGGCAGCGGCACATCCTTCAGGCGCCCGTACAGATCACGGTAGCCCGTTTTGCTGCGCATCAGGCGCGCCCGATCGTCGTCGGAGAGATCGGCGAACACGGCGTCGGTGTCTGCCGACAAGGCATCCGCCTCGTTGAACAAGCGGTCCAACAGGGGCGCGAGCGGGCTTGCGGCAAGCGTATTCATGGGAGTCTCCGGTCTGCAATACGGGTGGCTTGGTGTCGATGGTTTGGCGTTGCTGGAGAAATACGACTAATCATTCGCGTTCGCTAATCGCGTTTGCGCCCTCGCGCGCGACCGGTTCACCAAGCGGCTCAATTTGCTGGCGAAAATGGCTCCGGCCGTCGGCTTGGGCAGGCGCCCGCAACGGATCTGGACGCTGCGGCTCAGGTTTCGGCAAGAGGACATCGCAAGCGACAGACGGCCGCGAATGATCGGGCAACGAACGTGCGCGCTAAAACAGCGGCGTGCCTGGCACGAACGCGTCAAACGCGGCCCAGAGCTGGCTGCGGTAACGGTCCTGCTCCATCAGCAATTCATGCTGCGAGCCGACCACGACCAGATGCGAGCCGGCGCGAAGCTGCATGGCGAAGTCTTCGATGCTGCTGTTGGACACGATCGCATCGCGGCCGGCGGCGACGATGAGCATCGGCTGGCGGATGCGCGCCGCGAAGCTCGGATCGCTCATGACGCGCATGGTATGGAATGCGGCGTCGCACCAGGCGATGGTCGGCCCGCCAAGCCCGAGCGCGGGCTCCGCCTCCAGGATCGCCGCGTTGCGCGCATAGCGCACCGGATCGGTGGTGAGAATGTTGCCGGCAAAAGGGCGCAAATCGAGCACGCCGGGATAACGGCCGGGAACATACATGCCACCGAAACCGCCGAAGCGAAGCACCCGCAGCATGGCACTGGCCAGCGCGGTCGACTGCACGAAGGCGATGCCCAGCATCGGCGCCGAAAGCACGATGCGGTCGAACCAGCGCTGGCCGCGGGCAACCGCGCGAATCATGATCGTCGCCCCCATCGAATGGGCGAGAGCAAAATAGGGCGGCGGACAATCCGGCAGCACCACTTCGCGCATGAACGTCTCGAGATCGGTGTCGAACTCGGAAAAATTGCGCACATAGCCCTTGTAGCGATCGCCGAGCGCGCGCTGCGACAGCCCCTGCCCGCGCCAATCCAGGATGGCGACGGCAAAGCCGCGGCTGCGCAGATCGCGCACCGTCTCGAAATATTTCTCAATCCATTCGGTGCGGCCGGGGAAAAGGCACACGGTGCCGCGGCGGCCGGGCGGCGGCGCAAAGCGCGCAAAGCGCAGTTGTACGCCGTCGGCGGTCTTGAGCATGCCGGTGACGGCGCCTTCGGGAACCGGATTGGCGGGGATCGAGACGAGCTTCATCGGGCGAGCTTTATCGGGCGGAGCTTTATCGAACCTTGGCGCGCGATCTTGGCGCGTGATCCGGAAAAGTGAAAAAACGATTCGCTTATAGCAGCAGTCGGCGACGGCTCAATCGCGCCGCGCGCTGAATCTGTTTGTGATGCATCTGTTCGTGGTGAGCCGTCATCCATATCCCCGCCGCACCGGCATTGTGCGATCAAGCCCGCGCCGTCATTGAAAGCTCGGCGAGCGTCTTGATCGTGTAAAACCTTACGGGCTCGCTGCGGCCTTTGAGCGCGGCCTGCTTGAGCTCGCAACCGCCGACATCGAGCCCGGCAAGCTCAGCGGCGCGCTGCGAGATCACGGCGACGCAATCGTAGTCCTTGGTCAGGCTCTCCAGCCGCGCGCAGGTATTCACCGTATCGCCGATGGCGGTAATGCTTTGCGAGCGCGGCGGTCCCATGGCGCCGACAATGGCCTCGCCATAGTGAATGCCGATGCCGATCCGAAGCGGCACGGAAAGCTCGGCGTGGAGGTGACGGTTCAATTCGGCGAGCCCAGTCAGCATGGCTTGCGCGCCGCGCAGCGCATCCGCCGGCCCGGTGGCCGGATCGTCGGCGTCGAGTCCATAGAGCGCCATCAGTCCATCGCCGGTGAATTGAGAATAATGTCCGTTGGTCGCCTCCACGGCCCTGCTCATTTCCTGGAAGAAGCGATTAAGGATGAAGAGCACGTCGTAGGGAAGCTTGCTCTCGCCGAGGCTGGTCGAGCCGCGCATATCGACAAACACCACGGTGACGAGGCGTTCGCTGCCTTCGAAGCCGCCGCGCAGGCGGCCCTCGGCAGCGCCGGCGTCGGGAGGCAATAGCGGCGTGATCGAAATATCCGTGCTGGGACGAAGCTGACAGGCGAGCCGCATGCCGGGGGTCGCTGCGACCCGGGCCAGCGCCGCCGCCTCCAGGCCGGCGGCCGGCGGGAGCGCATCGGCACCTTTGGTGACCAGCACGCGGCAGGTGGTGCAGCGCGCCCGGCCGCCGCAAAAGGCGGCGTGCGGCACGCCTTCCTGGCGCAGCGTTTCCAGAACCGAAGCACCGATCTGTATCGGCATCACCCGGCCCGCCGCATGCGTGAGCCGCGGCAGTTTGCGGTTACGCAGGCGCCAGAGCCGCAATTCGCGGCCGCCGAAGGCAAGGCCCACCAGGCCGAGATGAATGGCGATGCCAAGCTCTGCCAGCCAGACGACTTGGGCGGCGGTTCGCGGCGTCGCGTGCGTGTCGCGTACCACCTTCGCCACAAAGCCCGGATCGCTGCTGGCGCGCAGGACCACGTTGCCGGCAGCCGTATAGCCGGCGAGCGCGAAGGACGGCAGCAGCAACGCGCAACCGAGCAGATACGGCCGCCAGCGCGCATAGGCCGGCTTGGGACGCAGCCAGAAATGGATGCCGATGCACGCATGCGTCCAGATGACCAGCACGGCGACAGTCTGCAGTGCAGCGTGCCACGGCGCCGCCACCCAGTGCGCGATCAGCACCGATTTATAGCTACCGACGACGCCGAGCGCCTTGTCGGCGACGCCCGTGCCCATGACGTGACTCAAGATCAGAAGCGGAATGCAAAGACCGAGCCCGACTTGCGTCCATTGCCAAGGTGCAAGGCGCAACGAGTGGCGGGCATAGATCGACCACAGCGCATTGCCGTAATGAACGAAGAAGGCGGCCAGCAACAGCACCGTACCGGCACGGCTCAGCCACACATACATGGTCACGGTGAAGATGGCGTCGGCCGCCTCGATCGAAACGATCAAAAAGCAATGGGCGAGTAGATGGCAGACGACAAAGCTCAGCAAGACTAGCGCACTCGAAAGCCGCAGATTGTTGCGCCAAGTTCGGGCGTCCCATCTGAGCGGATTGAGGCCGCGCCACCGCTCGTCCCGGATGTGCGAGATCGAGGCTGGCGAATCCGGCTCCGCCAGGGCGGCAAACGATGGATCGGTGCGCATCCGCTGCTGCCATCTCGAATTGTGGACGAGGGGAGAATTTCGCGCGAAGGGGCTAAGAAATCATCTGCCGGAAAGGTTTATTTTACCACGTGCCGCCCTGTTCGGCGATGGAGGACGCGCTCGCCCGCCGCGGCTTTTTACCGTGCGTCTCCCCGCAAAGGCGACATGCTTTAGCGCGCTGGCGCAGCGGCGCGCGCGACCGGTTCAATGCCTCTCATCCGGCTGGCCACTACTTCGGCGATCTTGGCCCCGGTTTGCTTGGCATTGCGGTCCAGATCATATCCCGCCAACACGTACTTTAAGGCAATCGAATACGGACTTATGCTCACGGCGTGCGCCGACTTCGCGCTCTTGGCGTCCGTGTCGAGCTGCAGCAAACTAGCCGTTTTGGGACTGGCAGCTAGGTCGTAGACAGTGACGGCAACCTGGATGCCGGTCGCGCCGGAGCCGGCAACGGCTCTGCGCAGACGGTCGCCTTCGTCGACCTTGAGGAAAGTGCCGCGGACCACCCAGCCGTCTTTGGGCAAAGGAGCATTCGATGCCACGCGATGAGCTTCGAGGCCCGCCTTGCTTAAGCCTTCGGCGACCGACTTGGCCATCAGGTCGATCAGCTCGTGGGCCTCTTCCTCCGGCGTCTTGGACAATCCGAGAGAGTGTTTGACGTCCTTGAGAAGAGAGCCTACCGGGCGGCGCTCCGCCGCGGCCCGGCGGGGATCGAGCTTGATCTTATCGGCGTCGAGATCGAAATCCATGATGTAGACGACGGTCGGCTTGGCTTTGACGCTGGCGGTCGTGTCGCGCACGACATCGATTTTTGTTCCGTTCGTGCAGCCGGCCAAGAGAGCAAAGAGAGCTGCAACAAACAGAGCCATAACGCATCTTGGCAGGATCGATTTCAAGGAAAGGCTCCAAGGATCTTGTTGGACACGATGAAGGGCGCAAAGGCGCGACCCGAAGGGGAAGACGAGCCCCTACCGGGATCGGCTACGCAGGCTTATCGACAGGGTGGACAAAGGCTTGCAGGGCGAGGAGCGGGTCTCAACCCGCTGCGCGGCACCTATCCATGAGAAGCGAGTAGCTCCGCGACTACACCGTCGGCGCGGTATTCAAGCAAGTCGCCCGGCTGACAATTGAGCACTTCGCAGATCTTGTTGAGCGTATCGAAGCGCACGCCGCGGACCTTGCCGGACTTGAGCAACGACACGTTCTGCTCGGTGATGCCGATGCGTTCGGCGAGCTCTTTCGAGCGCATCTTGCGTTTCGCCAGCATCACGTCGAGATTGACGACTATGCTCATGGC
The DNA here is from genome assembly GCA_963818155.1 of uncultured Alphaproteobacteria bacterium. Lineage (GTDB taxonomy): Bacteria > Pseudomonadota > Alphaproteobacteria > Rhizobiales > Xanthobacteraceae > BOG-931. The sequence goes on along the minus strand of CAWFRC010000005.1, from coordinate 402,636 downwards.
TGCTCACACGATGCTGGCGTTGTCGTCCGCGATTTCCACGGCGGTCGTGAACACATGCCCGATCGCCAGCACGAACAGAGAAAACAGGACGCCGAGAAGATCGCTCGGAACAACGAATTGGGTGAAGAGCCGCGTGCTGAGCGGCAGATGGGCGTGGCTGGTCAGGATCAACCAGTCAATCCGGCGCGCCACGATGCCGACCGCCACCGTGGTCAATCCGGCGATCCCGATACGCTCAATCCATGCGGCGGCATCCGCCGTGAAAATGCGGCCATCGAGATAAGCGCCGAACAGCCGCCAAATGCAGTACGCAACCGCCGCACAGGGGATCCACGCAGCGACATGCACACCGAAGCCCCAGGCGACCTGCGCGGACGTGACCGAGCCTAGATCGGCATTGAGGTAACGGCCGACCATACCGGCGGTCTTCGCCGGATCGGACCAGATCCACGCCACATTGATCAACATCCACGCCGCCCAACCGAGCGCCGCCGCGCGCGCGAAGTGGCAGAGCCACGCAATCCTTGCCCGCAACGCGGCATGCGGGAGGAGCCCGGCGGTCGGCAACGAGAAGGCGGTTCTTCGGAGTGTTGCTGGCATGGCATCATCCTGCATTTTTCATTTCCATTTATTATCGTAAAACGATAATAAATTGCCGTATAAATGTCAACGGCCAAAATGCGGATGCGGCTCTCATCATCACGTCATCGAGGGTCAAGGCGCGCGCGGCGCACGATGGATGCGCCGCCGATCGCCGTCGGCGTATCCGTGCTGGTGCACGCAGCCGGAATTGGCGCGCTGATTTTGCTCAGACCTGTGCCGTATCCGCCTGCGGCTCTCGAAACGATCGAGATCGCCCTGGTGACCGAGCGGGCGCACAGTAAAGCAGGGGCTAAAGAAGGGTCGGACGGCGCGATCAGAAGCGATGGCCTGGCGGGCGTTTCGCCGGCGGCGCTCTCGCCGGCAACACCGGTGACGGCTTTGCCGCAATGGTCTCTTGGCGCGGGCAGATCTCTTGGCGTGGGCACAACACACGCGTTCGATCTGCCAATTCTGCCGGGACCGCAATGGCCGCCGCAAACGAGCGTCCGCGTCGCACTCGGTGCCGCCGCCGATTGTCCGACGGTGAACGGCTCCACGCGGACTGCCGCGAGGCATGAGCCGTGCGTATCAGCCCAACCGGACGATCCGCTGGGTTACGCTCCGACGACGACCCGGTGGCCCGTCAACGCACCGCAACCCAGCAAGGTCGGAAGGGAGAACGATGATTGGACCTTCACAGGGAGCCCGTCAGTCTTAGGCCAATCGATTTTGTTGCCCGACACGGCGCCTCCGGCGAATCGTGCTCTCAGAAGCTGGGTCGTAGGATTGTTTCGCTGACTGCGAGCCGAGACGAATTGCCAACATCAATCGTCCGCGCCCCGGTTTACGTCCCGATGTGATGGAGGTATCGGATCTTTTCCATGGAGGGACCTTGGCCCTGTGTTCCAATTTTTTCATGCGCTGAGGCCGCGGTCGTCGCAAGGGAAGATCGGCCCCTTGCGAAGGAGCGCGCCCGCCCCCATTTTTTTTGTTGTGCAGGGCCATGAGGCCTGCACGTTTCCAGATCCGGCCCATTCGGGCGGATCGCCGCATGTCGCTCAAGGAGGATATGCCATGCGAACTTTCGATCTAGCACCCCTTTATCGTTCCACCGTCGGCTTCGACCGTCTGTTCTCGCTGCTCGATCAGGGCGCCGAGGGCGGCGCGCCCGGCTACCCGCCTTACAACATCGAGCGGACTGGCGAGAACGAATACCGCGTAACGGTCGCCGTCGCCGGCTTCAGCGAGCCCGAACTGTCGGTGGTGGCGAAGGAAAATACCCTGACCATCCGCGGCGACAAAAACGCCAAGGACGAAGCCAATCACGGCAGTGTCCTCTATCGCGGCATCGCCGCCCGCGCCTTCGAGCGCGTGTTCCAGCTTGCCGACTTCGTCCAGGTGAAGGGCGCCGAGCTCAAGAACGGCCTCCTGCACGTCGATCTGGTGCGCGAAATCCCCGAGGCGAAAAAGCCCCGCAGCATCCCGATCGGCAACGGCAAGCCCGTCGAGCAAAAGATCGTGGAGCAGAAAGAAGCCGCTTAAGCGGTTGTGAAGTTTGACGCGAGTGTGAGTGAGAAGCGCCCCGGCTTGCCGGGGCGCTTTTTTGATGCCGTCAGTTCCTCGGTGCCACTTCTATCAATCCGAGATGCTGCGCCATCGGCTGAAAATCACGATCGTTGTGGAGGAGCGCGACGCGATTCTCAATGCACCAGGTGCCGATGAACAGGTCGATGGTCTTGCGCATCGTGATTCCAAGACGGCGTAAAGACCGGAAGTTCTTCGCCGCCCGCACCGCAACCGCCTCCCCAGCCATCGGCACGATCTGAAAGCGACGAAGGAGCCTCTCCACTTCTCGTGCCGACCGCTCGCTGTCCAGCCCTTGCAGAACTTCGCAGAGCATGAGATCGCCCACGATGATCTCATCCGTTCCCAGGACTAATCGCAGTTCGCGTACATGGGCGGCGTTGTGTCCGTTGAGAAAGTCGATCCACACACTGCTGTCGACGACGATCACCTAACGGAGCGCCCTTTTCGGCTCCGCTCCAGGTCGCCCCGCCAGGGATGTTTACCAAAAGCGGCGTCGACCTCGCGCTGCCGTTTCAGCTTGATCATCAGGCGGAGTGCTTCCTCTACGGTCTGCTTTTTGGTCGCACAACCCGAAGCCTTCTGGGCCTGGGCCATGAGCGTGTCATCGATGTCGATATTGGTCCGCATCCAGGCAGATCCGTTTCAAGGGGCAATAGGGAGCCCCAAAAAGGCACCTCCTCAAGAGCGCCAAATGTGTATATAATGGTCAAATATACACATTAAACCTTCAGGCAAGCAACCAGCGATTGGCGCACGGCGCTATGTCGCGATCGACTCTAGCCGCCGGTTGGTGACCTGCGGGCCGAAAAGCCGATGACGATGAACACCGATAGCGTCACGCCGCCTCAACGCCCAATAATTATTTCTTCGTTCTCTCTGCCTCTTTGGCCCTGCAGTAAATGAGCATCGTGTAGGCGCGCGCGGCGCTCGTGATCTCGGCGGTCTTCCTCTCGGTTTGCGCATTCGCGGTCTTGTACGGCACCGCGCTGTTGTCGAGAAAATCGCGCAGCGCGCCCTGCTTGATGGCAAAGCTGATGTTTTCCGGAATATTGCCGGTGACGCTGGCAAACTTCAGGGCGTCGAGTTTTTCGGAGACGACGCCGACCACAAGGCCGCTGCTGTCGTGCAAAGGCCCGCCGCTGTTTCCCGGCTGTACGGGTGCGCTGATCTGCAGGAAGCGGGTATCGTTCATAATTCCGCTCAGTGAACTGACGATGCCGGAGGTGACGGTAAAATCCGAAGTCAAAAGACCGTGGTACGGATAACCGATGGCGATGATCCCATCGCCGGAGCGGACCGGGCCGTTTCTGATCGTCGCCGGCTGCTTGAACGTGCCGCTCGCCTGCAGCAACGCCAGATCGTTGTGCTCGTCCGCCGATACCACACGCAGCAAAGCCGGACGCTCGCCAGTCAGGTTGCCATGGATCTCGCCGACGCATTGGCCGATGACATGATAGTTCGTGACCACGTGACCGTTAGGACTAACCACGAAGCCGCTGCCTGACGCTTCGAACTCCTTGGCGGGCGCCGACCTTTCCGCAGGCGCGACGTTGACTTTTTCTGCTCCAGCTCCCGCCCGCGCGGGCGCCGCATTGGGTTTTTCAGCGGGACTGGATTTTTCAGCGGGTGCCGAGGCGGGCGCGTTCTTGGACAGAGCCACGAAATCCACATCCGCATCGGCGAGGCCGCCCGCTTTGACCCGGTCAACGCAGAACGCGATGACGGACATCAATTTGTCGACGTCTTGTAGGGGAAGCGCAGGGATTTGCAGCGTACCGCCAACGCTCATCGATTTCGCGTGACGAAATCGGTCGGCGGCCGCCTGCGACAGGAGGCCGATCGCGTGATCCCGCTTGCTGGCCGCGGCGCTAAAATTGATTGGCGTTTGCCCATCGAATGTCAGCTCGAGCGAGAGCTTCTGACTGCGCTTGAGACCCCAGTTCGAATGCGTGATGGCCAGCACCCAGAACCGATCCGCCATTTTGACCAACGGTCAGCAGGTAATCGCCTTCGACGGCGGTCGTCGCCGCGCAAAATCCAAACTCCCCGGTCTTTTCGGTAAATACGCCTCCGGCCCATGAGCCCACATGAATTGAGCCGATATTTTTGGCGGTCGCAGCTTGACTTGTTGCCGCCTGACCTATCGTCGCCTGATATGTCGCCGCCAACACGGCGAGGACACGCACCAATCGCATCCACATCACCCACACCCCCATCCAAAACACAACCCAATATTGCAAATTATCGCCGGGGTTGAAAGACGAAAAAGGTATTCGGATCCGCATAAGCATGCGCGAACGGATGGGAGTGCACCGTGTTTGGGCAAGCGCCCTGATGACGGAACGCACCGATATGCGGATCGGCGTATCCCGATCTGGGTTGGGGCCGCTACGCCGAGATCGCCTCCAGCCGGCGGTTGGTGACGGGCGGGCCGAAAAAGCCGATGACGATGAACACCGCAATCATCGCACTGGCGATCAAACTGAACACGCCGATGCTGCCGTAGTTGCCGAGAAAGAAGGCGATGATGAAGCCGGAAAAGATCGCGGAGAACCGGCTCCAGGAATAGACGAAGCCGATCGCCTGCGCGCGCATCCGCGTCGGATAAAGCTCCGACTGGTAGGCGTGAAACGAGAATGAGAACCAGTTAGCGCACAAGGTGAGCACGAACCCGCAGGCGATCAGGGCGGCCGCCTCGGTCTGCTGCGCGAACACAAAGCCGAGCGCGGCGATGCCAACCGCGGAGCCCGCGACCTGCCATTTGCGCTCGAAGCGGTCGGCGAAGAAGTAGCCGATCAGCGGCCCGATCGGTGCGGCAATGGCGATGGCGAACGTATAGGGCAGCGTCCTGGTCACACCGATGCCTTGCGAGATCAACAATGTCGGCACCCAATTGTTGAAGCCGTAATAGCCGACGGTCTGCAAAAGCTGGAAGGCGATCAGCATGACGGTGCGGCCTCGATAGGCCGCGCTCCACATCTCGCTCCAGACGCCGTGTTTTTGCTCCTCTTCGCCGGCGAGCGTTTCCGGCGGCGGCAATTCGCGCCCGATTTCCGCTTTGGTGCGGCGCTCCATTTCGGCGACGATGGCCTCGGCCTCGGCGAGGCGGCCATGCTGGGCGAGCCAGCGCGGCGATTCCGGCAAATTGCGGCGGATCCACCAGATCACCAACGCGCCGACCGAGCCGATGATCACCACCCAGCGCCAGCCGGACAGTCCCAGAATGGTCGCCGGCACCAGTTGCCAGGCGAGGAAGGCGACCACCGGCACCGCCGTGTACATGACGGCTTGATTGAAAGCGAAGGCTGAGCCGCGCTGCTCTTTCGGCACCAGCTCCGACAGATAGGCGTCGACATTGACCAGCTCGACGCCGAGTCCGATGCAGGCGATGAAGCGCCACAGATTGATCGCTTCCGGCGTGATCTGAAATGCCAGGATAAAGGCGCCGACCGAATACCAGAGCAGCGCGAAGGTGAAGATCGAGCGCCGGCCCAAACGGTCCGATAGCCAGCTGAAGGCGAGCGTGCCGACGAACATGCCGGCAAAGCCGGCCGCCACCAGGCTGGCGAAGCCATGCATGTCGAACAGACCCGCCGTGGTCGGCTTGAACAAGCCGTCCTTGAACAGACCGGGCGCCACATAGGCCGGAAAAAACAGGTCGTAGAATTCGAACCAGGCGCCGAGCGAGAGCAGCGCGATCAGCTTGCGCGTGTGCCGTGACGGCGGCAGCCGGTCGAGCCGCGCCGCGACCGTAACGGTCGCCGCTTCCGTACTGACACTCATTGTTGCCTCCCCGCAGCGGTCCGACGTGGGCGCGAACCTGAAGCTGTTAGACCTTGATCCGATCAAATCGGATCAAGGTCCAGATTTTAGGTTGGTGCATGATCTTTTCCGAAAACCGGGTTCCACTTTTCGGGATCATGCACGATGTGAAGACTGTCACTGCAGGTGCAGCGACGCAATCGCGCTTCGGCGCAGATTGCGCCAAATCCCGATCAGTCTTCGATCGCCGGTGAGGGAGATTTCCTTCCGGATACCGCGGGCGCCGGAGGCGGGGTTGGGGCAAGGGCCGGGGATGATGGGACGACGCCCGGCGCCGCCGGAACGCTCGGCGCCGCGACCGGCGCCGGCTCGGACCGGATCGACGGCATTTCGGCCGGCCGCTCGTCCGTGCCGCGGGGCGGCTTTGCTTCGTGCGTGGCCAATCCGGGCGACCGCGGCCGCGGCGGCGCGGGCGGTTTGCCCGAGGACCATGCATGGACATGGCCGGGTGGTGGCGGCGGTCCGTTCAGATCGGCTTCCATCGGGCCGCCCGGCGGCCCGATCGCCTCTGGCGGCATCCCATAGCCTGGCGGCGCATCATAAGCCTGCGGGTAAGGCGGCGGCCCGGACAGTGGCCCATAAGGGGCCGCCGCATAGGGTGGCGGCGGCGGACCCGGCAGCGGACCGATCGGCGCATCGTAGGGCTCGCCGTAAGGCGGCGGCATCATGCCCATCACGCCGTAAGACGCCGGGCCCGGGACGATGCGGTTGACGGCCCGGATCGCGCCCGAGCGCGCATCGACGACCACGCGCATGAGAATGCCGCGATGATTTGTGGCGCGCACGATATAGGTCGAGCCTTCGCGGCGCGGCCGCGTCAGCGGGTCGTAGCCGGCCTCGCGCACGATCTTGGCGATTTCGTATGGCGGCACAAAGCCGGGCAACGGAGGCGCGGCGCCTGGTGGCGGTAGTGATTGGGCGTGACCGGCGAAAACGGTCAAAAGCAGCAGACAGCAAGACAACGCGGCAGTTCCGAAAACCCCTGCCCTCACGGACCTAACCCCCTCGTCGCCCCCGCACGCACTAGCTCAACCGCATGACTACGAGATTATGCCCAATTGGGGCGGCGCTTGGGCGTCCGCTGAAAAAAAATTTGCCGTCGGCAGCTGCTCCCGCGGAGAGCTGACGATGATGTGTGGAGGATCTTTGACGCATAGAGGATCTTTGGTCGGTAACCGGAAAGCTGGTAGCCCGGATTGAGCCTCGGCAAAGAATAGCGAACCAGTGCACACCCCGCTCACTGTTCCGCAAAGTTCCCACCGAGCTTGGCGGCCACGGCTGACAGGAGCCGCACCACCCGGCCCAACCCGGGCTACTCCCGCTCCCCCGTTATTCCGCCGCTTGCAAGTACGGGCCGTAAGCTCGGTTGTTGGCGGCCCGGTGGTTGTCGTCACGGTCATCCTGCAGCCGATCGTGCACGAAACGCTCGGGCAAATGATCGTCCAGGTGATCGTCAAAGTTATCGTGCACGTGATCGTCCAAGCGATCCTGCAGGTGATCCTGCAAGTAATCCTCGTCCGATCGCTCCGCGACGCGGCGCGCCGGTTCACCCGGCTCGGCGGCGCGGCGCAAATCGCGCATCAATTCGGCAAGGCTGGTCTTGAGATCCTGCTTCGGATCGGTCAGCGTTCGCGCGCGCCAATCTTTGGCGCCCCTGCGCGAAGAGACCACCGGACCATTGGCCGCCGGTTCCGCGAACACGGCCTCCGCGAAGGTCAGCTGGCGGCGCGGACGCAGCCGCCTCGCCACCGCCTGCCAGGGCTCGCCGAGATCGAACGGCTGCCGCGTGCGTGCGTATTTCGCTACCCAGCCGATGAGCAGCAGCAAGGGAATTGCGACAATGCCGGCGATGGAGAAATAGCGCAAAAGCCGTTCGCCGACCGAGGCCGCCGCCGCACCGCCGGTGCCGGCCAGCGGCCATTTCGCCGGCATTTGGGCGGCCGTATTTGGCTCACGGTGTTCGGCATAGCTGTTGCTGACGGGCGCCGGATCGCTTTGCATGAGATCGTCGGCCTTCGGCAGATCTTCGGGCCAGCGCGTGCCAAACTGCTGGGTGCCGGCGCGAGAGCCGCCGGCCGGCTGACCGGCCGCAGCAGCTTGGGCCGCCGGTCCCGCGACCGCTTGCGGACTTGTGGCCTGCGCCTGTGGGGCCTGTGCCGACGGAAGCTCGGCAGGCGCGGCCTGGGCCACGTCCGCCTGCGGTGTCGGTGCACCAACGTCGGCAGGTGTGGAAAGCGCCGTCGTCGATGGGGCCGCCATGGCTGGCGCCGTCGCGGGTTGCGCCGGCGCGGCATCGTCGGCGTCCGCCGGCTCCGGCGTTCTTGCCACCGCCGTCGTGTCCGCGTCTCCGGCCAGCTTCGTATGCGATTTAAGGTGCGCGCCGTTCGCTCCGAGATACCAGCAATGCTGCTTGGTGGCGCGATTGATGTGGTAGTACCAGTGCATTCCCCGTGGGGCCGTACCAAGTGGGCTCGCTTTGCATTGATCGGCCGCAGGCTCGCCCAAACTCGTCTCTGCGGTCAACAGAATGGTCGCTGGGACCATGATGAGGAAAGCCGACAGGATCTTCGTCCCTGGCATTAACCCCTCCACTTATACATTGTCACCCTGCATCCCCCGATGCGCCGTTAGTGTGTGCGGCAGATTTGGGCCGCAGTAGGATGGCAATGTGGCAATTCGCCGCCGGATATTGGGATTTGGTCGTAGGTTCGGTGCCCGACAGATCAGCGCCATCGCTCGCGTGAGCAAACAAATCACGCGTATTTGCGCAGCCGAAAGGCGATGCTTCAGCTTGCCGCCGCAAGGCTCCGACAGCCGGTAGCAAAATTCTCAAACGCTTCGGCGAGCCGCCGCAGCACGACGGTCGGGTCGGTCGCCGTTAACACTCGCACGCGCGCATCTTTGAGTTCGGCGGCGCCCACCCCCGCTGACGCTGCGGCTGTGTCGAGCGCCCAGCCGAGATGTTTGCGCGCATGCCGCAGGCCGATAGCAGCGCCATAATGTCCGAGCATTTCGCCATAGAGCGCGCTGGCGAACGCGAGCTGTCCGGCAAGCGGCGGCGGCGTTTCGCGGCGGCCGGTGGTGAGATAACGCGCGAGCTGGCCAGGAAACCACGGCCGCCCTTGCGCGCCGCGTCCAATCATCAGCGCATCGGCGCCTGAAGCCGCGAGCGCGGCATCCGCATCGTCGAAGCCTTCGATGTCACCGTTGACGACAACCGGCACGGAAACCGCTTCCTTGACCTTGCGCACCGCCGCCCAATCGGCCCGGCCTTTGTAGAACTGACAGCGCGTGCGCCCGTGCACGGTGACGAGCCGCACGCCGGCCTCCTGCGCGCGCCGAGCAAGCTCGGCGGCGTTGCGCGTGCGGTCGTCCCAGCCGAGCCGCATCTTCAAGGTCACCGGCACGCGCACGGCGCCCACGACCGCCTCGATCAAGGTCAGCGCGTGGTCGAGATCGCGCATCAGCGCCGAGCCCGAGGCGCCGTTGGTCACATGCTTCGCCGGGCAGCCCATATTGATGTCGACGATGTCGGCGCCAAGCGCTTCGGCAACGCGCGCGCCTTCCGCCATCCAGCGCGCTTCGCAGCCGGCGATCTGCACCACATGCGGACCCGTGCCGTGCGCCTCGGCGCGCTTGCGCGCGATGCGCTTTCCTTCGGCGAGCGCCGCGCAGGCGGTCATTTCCGAAATCACCAGACCGGCACCGAGGTCCGATGCCAAGCGGCGGAACGGGGCGTCGGTGACGCCCGACATCGGCGCCAGCAGCACGCGGTTGGGCAACGGCACGGAGCCGACGCGTATCGGCTCGCTTGCATCCACCGACCGATCGCGGCGCGCGCTATCTGTTGGCACCGCCTCGGCCATTCAGGGCGCGCGATGAATAGGATCGATCCAGAGCACCGTCTCCGGCTTCTCCACCGGCTCGATGTCGAGATTGATGGCGATGGCCTCACCATCGGAGCGCACCAGCACGCATTCCAGCACCTCGTCCGTCGAGGCGTTGATTTCCTGATGCGGCACGTACGGCGGCACGAAGATGAAATCGCCCGGATTGGCCTCGGCGGTGAACTGCAGCTGCTCGCCCCAGCGCATGCGCGCCTTGCCGCGCACCACGTAGATGATGCTCTCCAGATGCCCGTGATGGTGCGCACCGGTCTTGGCATCCGGCTTGATCGTCACCGTGCCGGCCCAGAGCTTCTGCGCCCCGGCGCGCGCGAAGGTAATCGCGGCCTTGCGGTCCATCCCCGGCGTCGAGGGTACGTTGGGATCCAGTTGGTTGCCCGGAATGACGCGCACGCCGTCATGCTTCCAGCGGTCGACATCGTCGTGTGCGTGCGCGCCGTGGTCGTGCGCTTCGCTCATGCCCTCAGGTCCTTTATTGCGCTGCCGCGTTTGCGGCCGGTGCGCCGACAGCGAAAACAGGACGAAGCCGAACGCGGCCTTACCGTCAAGTCACTGTCGGAAGGTCACTGTCGGCAAGTCACTGTCGACAAGTCACTACCGGCAAGTCCTCACGTAATAAGTAGCCTCCGGGTCGCCCGCAAGGTCGTAGCGGCAGCGGCCGCAGGCAAAGCTGTCGGGCAGCCGGCGGTGCATCTCGTCGAGCATATCGGCGTCGCGGACCGGATTCGCCTGGGTGGGAATGCTGGTCATCAGGCAGATTTGCGCCTGCCGCACCAGATAGGGATAGACGCGGTCGAACTCGGACAAGGGAAGCGCCATAACGGGACGCGCGCCGAGCGCTAAAAAGTCCATTGCCAGAAAGCACGTTGCCAGAAAGCACCCGGCCAGACCGCCGCACAAGATCACCGGACCACGCATGGTCGCGCCTTTTTGCCCCGGAATGCCAAAGCACAAATCGCCCAACATCGTCGTTCGTTCGCGTCGCGCCAGCAAGCCCTTTTGACGATCGCGGGCGCGAAACAGTAGCAGATGAGAAAGACAATGCGATTATCGTGAAGGAATTGCCGCAAGCGCCGCCCGGCAGCCAACCGCCTTTAGAGCATGATCCGGAAAAGCATGCCCTCGGGCTTGACCCGATGGGTGGATACCAGTTTTCCGAAAAGATCATGCTCCAGCAAGATCCAGAGCGCGATGTCGATTCAGCCAAAAGCCATCGCGCTTTAGCATCGATCGTTAGCGGGGCGAACGCTCGGCGTCGCCAGCCCCGCCTGCTTTACGGCTGAGGAGTTCTGCTTATGAAATACTGGATGGACACCGAGTTCATCGCCGCGCCCTATAGCATCGACCTGATCAGCGTCGGCCTAGTGGCCGAAGACGGCCGCGAATTCTACGCGGAAAGCAGCGAGGTCGACTGGTCCAAGGCCAGCCTGTGGACCCTCAAGAACGTGCGTCCGCAGCTCAACGGCGAGGGAATATCGCGCGAGGCCATCGGCTATGCGGTGCGCCGATTTACCGACGGGGATGAACATCCGGTCTTCTGGGGTTATTTTCCCGCCTACGATTGGGTGGCGTTCAGTTGGCTGTTCGGTCACATGGACGAACTGCCGTTCCATTACCCGCAGCTTTGTCTCGACATCAAACAATGGGCGATCGAGTTGGGCGATCCGCAATTGCCGGAGCCGCAGGGCGCCCGGCATCACGCACTGCGCGACGCCCGATGGACGCGCGATGCATGGGCGTTTCTCGCCCGCCTCGATCCCGCCGCCGGCGAACGGCGCGCAATCGGCGGCAAGAACGCCGAGAGCGCAGGCGCGCGCTGATTTTTTCGAACGCAGATTGTTTCAGATTGAATCGATTGCTGCGCCGTTTGCGCGACAGCCGGCGGCGACGTTGCATCGTGCCGCGTCTTGACTTTTCAAACCGTCGGTCCAAACTTTTCTTTGTAGGCCCACCGACGCGGAGGCCGACGACACGGAGGAGGTGCATGATTCCACCGGGTCAGCGTGCCGCGATAACTGTTGCGTCATTCGTTCGGTCCGCAGCATAGCGGCAAAAACACGAACGTTTCGCCGGGCGCGATCCTCCGCGGGTCGCATCAGTGAGGCATGACCCCAATTTGGATCGCCCCCGGCGTGAATCCTTTGCGCGGTCCGTTGTGCGTGGCTTTTACGCGGCGGTGAGTCTGTGCGGCCGCGCTTTTTGTTTCACCTCACGACACTTTCAGAAACTCGTCATTGCGAGGAGCGAAGCGACGAAGCAATCTAGCTTCCGCGCGAGCCGCTCTGGATTGCTTCGCTTACGCTCGCAATGACGAAGAGAACGATTAGCCCTGCCCGTCGAGCAAGCGGGCCGTATCGTCCTTGAGCCGCACGCCGGACAGGCGCGCCGTGCGCATAGCGCTCAGCATGGCGGCGATCTTGAATGCCGCATCGGCGTAGCCGAGGCCTTCGGGACGGATGTTGGAGATGCAATTGCGGTCGGCGTCGGTCGTCCCCGGCTGCGGCTTGAACGTCAGATACGCGCTCATGCTGTCGGCAGCCGACAGCCCCGGACGTTCGCCGATCAGCACCGCCACGCAATCGGCGCCGAGCGCATTCGCGATGGCGTCGCCGATCGCAACCCGGCCGTGGCGGACGATCGCCAGCGGAGCGATCCGCCAAATGAGCGTGGACGAAGAAGACCGCGGCGCCCCCGCGCGCAACTTTTCGATGACGCCCGCGAGAACCGGCGGCGCGTGCGTTTGCACGGCGCGCGCCGACAAGCCGTCGGCGACCACAAACGCAACGTCGTAACGGCCGGCATGCGGCGCCAAGTCCGCCGCCGCATCTGCGGCCAGAGCGCGTCCGAGGTCGGGCCGCAGCAAATAATCCGATCGGGTGACGGCCGCGCTTGCCACGGCAACAACCGGATCGCTCAAGCCCGCCAGCGCCGAAGCAAGCCGCGCAGCATCGAGCGGCTCGTGCACTGCATCGCGGGCGCGGCCGTGCGCCAGCCGAAAATCCAGAAGCGGCGCGGTCGCGAGCGAGGCGCCGGCGCGCGCGAGCCCGATGCGCGCCGCCGTTCGTTGCCGCAGGGCATCCCACGGGCCTTCGCTCGGCGGACGAGCAAGTGGTTGGCGATCGGAGGGCGTGTCGGTCATGATTTTCAGCCCGGCAGGAGCGCCCGCAGCCGCGCCGGCAGCGCTTCAGGCCGCACCCGCCCGGCGGCATCGAACAAGCCCGCGCGCGCCAGCCAATCCTCGAATTCCGGCGCCGGGCGGCGGCCGAACAATTCGCGCATGGCGAGCGCATCGTGGAACGACGTGCTCTGATAGCCCAGCATGATGTCGTCGGCGCCCGGAACGCCCATTACGAAATTCACTCCGGCCGCGACCAGAAGCGCCAGCAGCGCGTCCATGTCGTCCTGGTCGGCGTCGGCGTGGTTGGTGTAGCAGACATCGACCCCCATGGGCACGCCCATGAGCTTGGCACAGAAGTGATCTTCCAAACCCGCACGGGTGATCTCCTTGCCGTCGTAGAGATATTCCGGACCGATAAAGCCGACGACGCTGTTGACCAGAAGCGGCTTGAGCGACCGCGCCACAGCATAGGCGCGCGCCTCGAGCGTCTGCTGGTCGACGCCGTGATGGGCGTTGGCGGAGAGCGCGCTGCCCTGTCCGGTTTCGAAATACATGACGTTGTCGCCGACGGTGCCACGCCGCAGCGACTGCGCGGCCGCGTGCGCCTCCGCGAGCAGCGCCAGATCGATGCCGAAACTGCGGTTCGCCGCCTGCGTGCCGGCGATCGACTGAAAAACCAGATCGACCGGAGCGCCCCTGCGGATCAGATCGAGAGTCGTCGTCACGTGCGCGAGCACGCAGGACTGGGTGGGGATGTCGAGCTTGATCCTGATCTCGTCGAGCATCGCGAGCAGCTTATGCGCATTCTCGGGACTGTCGGTCGCCGGATTGATGCCGATCACCGCGTCGCCGGCGCCGAGAAGCAAGCCGTCGATGATGCTGGCGGCAATGCCATGCGGATCGTCGGTCGGGTGATTGGGTTGCAGCCGCACCGAGAGCCGGCCCGGCAGGCCGACCGTGGAGCGAAACGCCGTCACCACATGGCATTTCGCCGCCATGACGATGAGGTCCTGCAATCGGCTGATCTTGCTGACGGCGACCGCCATTTCGGGCGTAACACCGGGTGCCAGCGCCGACACGACGGCAGGCGTCGCCGCATCACCCAATAGCCAATCACGAAAGCCTCCGACCGTCAGATGCGCGATCGGCGCGAACGCCGTCCGGTCGTGCGTATCCGCGATCAGCCGGGTGACCTCGTCGGTTTCGTAAGCAACGACGTGCTCGTGCAGAAACGTGGCGAGCGGCAGATCGGCAAGTGCATATTGCGCGGCAACCCGTTCCTCGAAGCTCTCCGCCGTAACGCCGGCGAGCCGGTCGCCGCTACGCGCGGGCGATGCCTTGCCGAGCAGCGTCTTGAGATCGCCGAATACATAGCGGCGCTGTCCGATCGTTGCACGATACATGGCCAAGTCCGTAGTGGTGGGGAGAAGAGCGCCTCGTCGGCGAGTGTAGCCTGCCCGTCGAGTGGACCGAAAGCCGGGAGCAATCTTTCGCCGGCATCGCCGATTTTCGGCCAGCCGGCTTATCGACGCTTGCGCCGATGCGGTGTGCGCCGCTGACTTTCAAATTTATTTCGATCGCCATTCAAACCGCGCGGAAAGCGCTCGCGATCTGTTTGCAACCTATGACTTTGGGCGCAACGAAGATTTCGACACGCGCGCCGCAGTGCGCCCGCGGGACGCGACGACGAGCGTTCAGCCGGTGTTCATCATGGCGCGCAAACAACGCGCGTGGCTGGTCATTGCGGCAATGAAAAAATATCCGCTGCTCAGACCGGTTGTGTTTGTTCGCCACATTTCCGGCGTCGTGTGGAGTGCCTATATGCGCCCGAAGAATTCCAGCAATGTGCGGCGTCGTCCCCGCCCCTCCCTCCATCACGTCTCCCGCCCGGTGCGTTCATGACCAAAGCGAAAGCCCTGATCATTCCGGTCACCCCCTTTCAGCAGAACTGCAGGCTTCTGTGGTGCGAGGCGACAAAGCGCGCGGTCGTGATCGATCCGGGCGGCGATGTCCCGCAGATCATCCGCGCCATCGACCATGCCGACGTGACGGTCGAGAAGATCTGGCTCACCCACGGCCACATCGATCATGCGGGCGGCGCCGCGGCGCTGCGGATGAAGCTCAATGTCACCATCGATGGCCCGCACCGGGACGACCTGTTCCTCCTGGAAAACGTGGTCGAAAGCGCGCGCATGTTCGGCATCCCGGACGCCGCCAATGTCCGGCCCGACCGCTGGCTCAAGGAAGGCGACACGCTGCAGGTCGGCGAGCTCAACTTCGACGTTCTTCATTGTCCGGGCCATTCGCCCGGCAGCGTCGCCTTCATCAACGCCGATCTGAATCTGGCCATCGTGGGTGACGTATTATTCGCCGGCTCGATCGGCCGCACCGACCTTCCGGGCGGCAGCCAGCAACAATTGCTGAAATCGATCAGGGACAAGCTCTTACCCCTGGACGACAAGGTTATGGTATTGAGCGGCCATGGCCCGGACACCACGATCGGCCGCGAAAGAGCCACCAACCCGTTTCTGCAACAGGCGGCGGCCGCTTCGCGTTGAGGCTTTGACGCCCGCGCGCCAAGTACCCGTTGTGCCAAGTACCCGTCGCGCGGTGTGCCCTTGCACATTGGGCCTGAGGCTTGTTCATGAATATAATCGTATCCTATCGCAAGCCGCTGGCGGCCGGCATCATCATCGCCGCCGTACTCACGGCAGCCGCCTATGCGGCAGATGAACAAACGATGACCCAACCCACCGTCACCTCGCGCACGATCGCGGTCGAGCATATCCGCATCGCGTCCGGGCGGCCGTTTGCCGAGGTCCGGCAGCGGCTCGAAAGCGCCGTGCCCGAACTCGATCCCAGCATCGCCGAAGCCCTGGCTCGCGGCGATCAGGAGCGCGCGCAGGCTTACCACGACAACGGGCCCAAACTGTCGATCTTCCTCGCCCGCGACCACGGCGCCTTGCTGCAGATCGCCGGGGCTAAGAAAAACGCCGTGCAATACGAGATCGGCAATCCGCTCACCGCCTCGAAAATGACGCGGTATCGGCTCCCGGCCGCGCTTTACGCGCCGCTGCGGGTCGTGTTGTACGAAGACGAGCAGGGCCACGGAATATTCGAATACGACAAGCCGTCGTCTTTCTTCGGCCAATTTGGCGACGAGCGCGTCACCGACGTCGGCCGCTATCTGGACGCCACGCTCGAAGCCGCCCTGCGCCATGCCGCAGAGTGAGGCTGAGCAAGCCGCACCAGCCTCGTCATTGCGAGGAGCACTTGCGACGAGGCAATCCAGCACGGCTTCGACAAGCTGGATTGCTTCGCGGAGTTTATCATCGGGCCGACCACTTCGGGTCGGACCCGTTTGGCTCGCAATGACGAAGCCACGCAGGTGAACCATGGAATTGCCGCCCGCACTGCGCGCGGCCGTCGAGCAGGCGCTGAGCGGCCAAAAACTTGCCGACCTCGCCGCAGCGGCCGCAGCGCTGTCGCAGCGCTACCGCGAAGAACGCCGCGACGGCCGGCTGCATGTCGCCAGCGAAGCCGACGCGCTCGCCTACCTCGCCGTACGCCTGCCGGCGACTTACGCCGCGGTGCGCGCAAGCTTCGCGGCAATCAAACAAGCTCGTCCGGATTTTGCGCCAGAGACCGCGCTCGATATCGGCGCCGGTCCCGGCACCGCGCTGTGGGCGGCGGCCGATTGCTGGCCCGCGCTTGCCGACGCCGTGCTGGTCGAGGCGAGCCCGGTGTTTCAGGCCTGCGGCGCGGAGCTGGCGCGCAAGGCCGATCTGCCGCATCTCACGTGGCGCATTGCCGACGCGGTGAAGAACCCCATCGACGAGACGCCGCGCGGTCTCGTCACGCTCGCTTACGTGCTTAACGAATTGCCCGCGGACGCGCGGCCACAGCTCTTGCAGCGCCTTTGGGACGCAACTGCCGACACACTCGTCATCATCGAGCCCGGCACGCCGGCCGGCTGGCAGCGCATCGCCGCCGCACGCGCGCAATTGCTCGCCGCCGGCGCATATCCGATCGCGCCCTGTCCGCACGCGCATCCGTGTCCGCTCTCGCCGCCCGACTGGTGCCATTTCGCCGCGCGCGTCGCCCGCTCGCGCGCGCATCGCCTCGCCAAGGAGGCGGAGCTGGCGTGGGAAGACGAGAAGTTCAGTTATCTCGCGGTCGCGCGCGGCCCCAGATCGCTCACCGACGCGCGCGTTATCGCGCGCCCGCGTAAGGGGAGTGGCCGCGTCACGCTAAAGCTCTGTCGTCCGGACGGATCGGCGAGCGAACAACTCTTCTCCCGCCGCGACGGCGACCTCTTCAAGCGCGCAACGCGCAGCGACTGGGGATCTGCGCTATAAGCGCCGTGCAGCAAAGCTCGCCCCGCAATGGTGCGGCCGTTATCTCGGCATACGCCCGACGATGTCTCGGGCGACACCCGGATTTGCGCGGACGTGCCATTCTATCCGGGATAGGGTCGACGTATCGTTCATTTGTGCTTTTAGGTTCGGAAAATCGTGAGCAATCAAGGCATTTACCTCTTCACCACCTGGGCGATCCCGGTCATCATCGCGATCACGTTCCACGAAGCCGCGCACGGCTTTGCCGCGCACCGCCTCGGCGACGATACGGCGTGGCGGCTTGGCCGCGTCACGCTTAATCCGATCAGGCACATCGATCCGTTCGGCACGATCCTGTTGCCCGGCATGCTGCTGCTCACCGGCTCCCCGATCTTGTTCGGCTACGCCAAGCCGGTGCCGGTGAAATTCTCGGCGCTGCAACACCCGCGGCGCGACATGATCCTGGTCGCAGCCGCCGGCCCAGCCATCAACGTCGTTCTCGCCATTGCCGCCGGCCTCGCGTTCCACATCGTACCCTTCCTGCCCGACACCGCCGCGCAATGGCTCGCGGAGAATTTGCGCAACGCCTTGCTGCTGAACGTGATGCTGGCGGTGTTCAATCTGTTTCCGCTGCCGCCGCTGGACGGCGGTCGCATATTAGTCGGACTTCTGCCGCGGCCCGCCGCGATCACGGTATCGCGGATCGAGCCGTATGGCCTGTTCATCCTGATCGGCCTGCTCATCCTGTTGCCGCTGCTGAGTACGCAGTTCGGCGTCGATGTCGACGTCATCGGGCGCTGGCTGTCGATTGGCAGCCGCGCGATCATCAAGGCGATCATCGTCATCACCGGCAACGGCTAAGACAGCCGACCGAGGCGCAGTTCGCGCCTTGCGCATCCGCGCCTCCCGTGATCCACTGCCCCGATAGGACATTGCGGAAGACGAAAACCGCAAGAGCCGACGCCATTAAGCGAGAGCGCCTCTTCCGTCCCTCTTTTTGCCGGCGGCGAAAAGTGGGAAGAAGTGCGCTCTTGTGCAATTGCCCGGCTTCTGCCATGTTCTGTATAGGACAGTAATGCTGTCCTATTTTGGTGGCCTGAGCGCGCGCGGTTCGTCTGATCTTCGCTCCCAAGGGTTCTTTGCTCCCAAAGGATTATGATCGGACGGACGAAGACGCGCGGAGGGCCAGCCGCCGAGGGCGAGGGCGCGCCGAGCGCGGCGGACAAGCAGCCGGGGGGCTGTCGGGTGGGGATGGCCCACCGGCGGCACGAAGGTTGCCTCCAAAAATAAAGGGTCGCCCCCGGGCGCACGACCCCATCTTTCTCCGCCGCAGGCGGTTGAGAAGGAAACGGGAGCGGCGCGCGGCAACGTGAGTGTCAACACCCCCGCACGGGCAAAGGCCACGGCCGGGAAGCGCGAGAGTGACGATGAGCGCGCAAGGTTCTGGGCTGCAAGGTTCTGGGCTTCAAGGTTTTGGGCTTTTTGATCCGGCGCAGGAAAAGGATTCCTGCGGCGTCGGTTTTATTGCCGATATCAAAGGCCGCAAATCACACCAGATCGTCAGTGACGCGCTGACCATCCTGCTCAATCTCGAGCATCGCGGCGCGGTCGGCGCCGATCCGCGCGCCGGCGACGGCGCCGGCATCCTAGTGCAGATCCCGCATAAATTCTTCGCCAAGAGGGCGCGCGAGCTCGGCTTCACGCTGCCCGAGCCCGGCCACTATGCGGTCGGCGCGCTGTTTCTGCCGCGCGACGCCGACTGGCGCGCCGAGATCATGGAAACCTACGCCACGGTCGCTGCGGCCGAAGGCATGGAGCTTCTCGGCTGGCGCGACGTGCCGACCGACAATTCGACGCTCGGCGAGACCGTCAAGCCCACCGAGCCGTGCAACATGCAGGTGTTTCTCGGGCGCGGCCCGAACATCGCCTCGGACCAGGACTTCGAGCGCCGGCTCTACATCCTGCGCAAGACCATTTCGCGCGCGCTCTACGCCAAGCGCGAACGCGCGACCTCGCATTATTATCCGGTGTCGATCTCCTGCCGCACCGTGATCTACAAGGGCATGTTCCTCGCCGACCAGCTCGGCACCTATTATCCGGATCTGCACGATCCGGATTTCGAGAGCGCGCTCGCGCTGGTGCACCAGCGCTTTTCCACCAACACCTTCCCGACCTGGTCGCTCGCGCATCCCTACCGCATGGTCGCCCATAACGGCGAAATCAACACGCTGCGCGGCAACAACAACTGGATGGCGGCGCGACAGGCGTCGGTGTCCTCGCCGAAATTCGGCGACGATATTTCAAAGCTCTGGCCGATCTCCTACGAGGGCCAGTCCGACACCGCCTGTTTCGACAACGCGCTCGAATTTCTGGTCATGGGCGGCTACTCGCTCGCCCACGCCATGATGATGCTGATCCCGGAAGCCTGGGCCGGCAATCCGCTGATGGATGAGGAGCGGCGCTCGTTCTACGAATACAACGCCGCGTTGATGGAGCCGTGGGACGGCCCGGCGGCGATCGCCTTCACCGACGGACGCCAGATCGGCGCGACGCTCGACCGCAACGGCTTGCGGCCGGCGCGCTACATCGTCACCAAGGACGATCGCATCATCATGGCCTCGGAAGTCGGCGTGCTGCCGATTCCGGAAGATCAGATCGTCACCAAGTGGCGGCTGCAGCCCGGCAAGATGCTGCTGGTCGATCTGGAAAAGGGCCGGCTCATTCCCGACGACGAGCTCAAGTCGGCGCTGGCGAAGAAATTTCCCTATCGGGCGTGGCTCGACCGCACCCAGATCGTACTCGAAGAGCTGCCGACCTCGAACGAGGCGGCGCCGATCTCCAATTTGGCGCTGCTCGATCGCCAGCAGACCTTCGGCTACACCCAGGAAGATCTGAAAATCCTCATGACCCCGATGGGCTCGACGGGCGAAGAAGCCATCGGCTCCATGGGCAACGACACGCCGATTTCGGCGCTCTCGGACAAGCCGAAGCTTCTGTTCACCTACTTCAAGCAGAACTTCGCCCAGGTGACCAACCCGCCGATCGATCCGATCCGCGAGGAACTGGTCATGAGCCTCGTCTCGATCATCGGGCCGCGGCCGAACCTGTTCGATCTGGAAGGCGCATCACACACCAAGCGGCTGGAAGTGCTGCAGCCGATCCTGACCAACGCCAATCTGGAAAAGATCCGCGCCATTTCCGAGGTCGCGGAATCGCACTTCAAGTCGATCACGCTCGATGCCACCTGGCCGGCGGAGACCGGCGCCGCCGGCATGGAAGACGCCATCGCGGCCTTGTGCGCCAAGGCCGACGAAGCGGTGCGCGACGGCATCAACATCATCATCATTTCCGACCGCCGCGCCGGCGCCGACCGCATTCCGATCCCCTCGCTGCTCGCGTGCGCCGCCGTGCATCATCATCTGATCCGCGAGGGCTTGCGCACGTCCGTGGGGCTCGTGGTCGAATCCGGCGAGCCGCGCGAGGTGCATCACTTTGCCTGCCTCGCGGGCTACGGCGCCGAGGCGATCAATCCTTATCTCGCCTTCGAGACCCTGATCGCCATGAAGGGCGATCTGCCGCAGAAGCTCGACGACAAGGAAATCATCAAGCGCTACATCAAGTCGATCGATAAGGGCTTGCTCAAGGTGATGTCCAAGATGGGCATCTCCACCTATCAGTCCTATTGCGGCGCGCAGATTTTCGACGCCGTCGGCCTGAAGTCGGAATTCGTCAACACCTACTTCACCGGCACCGCCACTCGCATCGAAGGCGTCGGCGTCGACGAGATCGCCGAGGAAGCCGTGCGCCGCCATCGCATGGCGTTCGGCGACATGCCGATCTACCGCACCATGCTCGATGTCGGCGGCGACTATGCGTTCCGCGTGCGCGGCGAGGATCACGTCTGGAATTCGGCCACGGTGGCGACGCTGCAGCACGCGGTGCGCGGCAATTCGTATGAGCGCTTTCGCCAATATGCGGCGCTGATCAACGAACAGACCGAAAAGCTTTACACCATCCGCGGCCTGTTCCGGATCAAGGACGCCGAGGCCGACGGCCGCACGCCGGTGCCGATCGAAGAGGTCGAGCCCGCCGCCGCCATCGTCCGGCGCTTTGCCACCGGCGCCATGTCGTTCGGCTCGATCTCGCGCGAGGCGCATACCACGCTGGCCATCGCCATGAACCGCATCGGCGGCAAGTCGAACACCGGCGAAGGCGGCGAGGAATCCGATCGCTTCAAGCCGCTGCCGAACGGCGACTCCATGCGCTCGGCCATCAAGCAGGTGGCCTCCGGGCGCTTCGGCGTCACCGCCGAATATCTGGTCAATGCCGACGTGATGCAGATCAAGATCGCCCAGGGCGCCAAGCCCGGCGAAGGCGGTCAGCTTCCCGGCCACAAGGTCGACAAGACCATCGCCAAGGTGCGGCATTCGACGCCGGGCGTCGGGCTCATTTCGCCGCCGCCGCATCACGACATTTATTCGATCGAAGATCTCGCCCAGCTCATCTTCGATCTCAAGAACGTCAATCCGGACGGCGATGTCAGTGTCAAGCTCGTCTCCGAAGTCGGCGTCGGCACCGTCGCCGCCGGCGTGTCGAAGGCGCGCTCCGACCATGTGACCATCGCGGGCTTCGAGGGCGGCACCGGCGCTTCGCCGCTGACCTCGATCAAGCATGCCGGCTCACCCTGGGAGATCGGGCTGGCCGAAACCCACCAGACGCTGGTCGCCAACCGGCTGCGCGGCCGCATCGCCGTGCAGGTCGACGGCGGGCTGCGCACCGGTCGCGACGTGGTGATCGGTGCGCTTCTGGGCGCCGACGAGTTCGGCTTCGCCACCGCGCCGCTGATCGCCGCTGGCTGCATCATGATGCGCAAGTGCCATCTCAACACTTGCCCGGTCGGCGTCGCCACCCAAGATCCGGTGCTGCGCAAGCGCTTTGCCGGCGAGCCCGAGCACGTGATCAACTTCTTCTTCTTCGTCGCCGAGGAAGTGCGCGAGATCATGGCCACGCTCGGCTATCGCAGCGTCAACGAGATGATCGGGCAGATGCAGATGCTCGACGTGCGCGAGATGGTCGATCACTGGAAGGCGCGCGGGCTTGATTTCTCCCGCCTGTTCACCAAGCCGGACGTGCCGGTCACGGTCGCGATCTATCATCGCGAGAAGCAGCAGCACAAAATCCACGACATCATCGATCGCAAGCTGATCGCGGACGCTGCGCCGGCGCTCGAGGGCGGCACGCCGGTGCAATTGGCCTCCGCCATCACCAACACCGATCGCACCACCGGCGCCATGCTGTCGGGCGCGATCGCCAAGCGTTACGGCCAGGACGGGCTGCCGCACAACACCATCACAGTGAAGTTCAAGGGCACCGCCGGCCAAAGCTTCGGCGCGTTCCTCGCCCGCGGCGTCTCGTTCGAGCTCGAAGGCGACGCCAACGACTATGTGGGCAAGGGCCTGTCCGGCGGCCGCATCGTGGTGCACCCGTCGGCGGAGTCCGGCATCATACCGGAGCAATCGATCATCGTCGGCAACACCGTGCTCTACGGCGCCATCGAGGGCGAGTGCTACTTCCGCGGCGTCGCCGGCGAGCGCTTCGCCGTGCGCAATTCCGGCGCGGTCGCGGTGATCGAAGGCGCCGGCGACCATTGCTGCGAATACATGACCGGCGGCGTCGCCGTCGTGCTCGGCCCGACCGGCCGCAATTTCGCCGCCGGCATGTCGGGCGGCATCGCCTATGTGCTGGACGAGGACGATACTTTCAAATCCCGGTGCAACATGGCGATGGTCGCGCTCGAGCCGATGCCGGCCGAGGAGGAGATCAACGCCCGCGTCTATCACCAGGCCCGCGATCTCGAGATGCACGGACTGGTCGAGGTTATGTCCGATATGAGCCAGTACGATGCGGCGCGGCTTTATCTCTTGATTTCGCGCCACGCACACTTTACCGGCTCGACGGTCGCCAAAAAAATTCTCGGCGACTGGTCCACCTGGTATCCAAAATTTCGCAAAATCATGCCGGTCGAGTATCGTCGCGCGCTCAATGAGCTGAAGGCCGAAGCACAGGCCATGCAGGCGGCCGAATAGAGCGCGAGAGCGAGCGAAATCCGATGCGTTTAGTGTCCGCTCGTCCCGGCCAACGATATCAAGCGACGGTCCGTCACCCTGAGGCGCGAGCGAAGCGAGCCTCGAAGGGCGACGGCATCCAAGTCGGCTGTTGCCGACTTGGACACTCAATAACTCCGAAATCGGACAAGCCGATTTCGGTTGGCCAGGCCGCTCATCCTTCGAGGGCCGCCATAAGCGCGTTTACGCGCGTCTTCGACTCGCTATGGCGGCCGCCTCAGGATGCCGGTGAACAGCTAAGGGTATAGGCGCGCAGTGGGCAAGGTCACGGGTTTCCTCGAATATCAACGCGCCGACCGCGGCTACGAGCCGGTCGAGGAGCGTATCCGGCATTGGCGCGAGTTTGTGCTGCCGCTGCCGGAGGACGATTACCGCACGCAAGCGGCGCGCTGCATGAATTGCGGCATTCCGTTCTGCCAGGGCACGGGTTCGCTGCGTCCCGGCACACCCGGCTGCCCGGTCAACAACCAGATCCCGGACTGGAACGACCTCGTCTATCACGGCGATTGGGAAGAAGCCGCGCGCAACCTGCACTCGACCAACAATTTCCCCGAAGTCACCGGCCGGGTCTGCCCAGCGCCGTGCGAAGCCTCCTGCACGCTGAATCTTGAAGAAAGCGCGGTCACCATCAAGTCGATTGAAGCCGCGATCGCCGACCGCGCCATCGCGCAGGGCCTCAAACCCGAACGCGCGGCAGTGCGCACCGGCAAGCGCGTCGCCGTCATCGGCTCGGGACCGGCGGGGCTCGCCTGTGCGCAGCAGCTCGCGCGCGCCGGTCACGACGTGCATGTCTACGAGAAGTGGGCCAAGGCCGGCGGCCTGATGCGCTACGGCATTCCCGACTTCAAGATGGAGAAGCACCACATCGACCGCCGCATCGCCCAGATGGAAGCCGAGGGCGTCACGTTCCACTACGGCGCCCATGTGGGCGTCAATGTCGATGCGGACAAGCTCGTCGCCGGCCACGATGCCGTGGTGCTCACCGGCGGCGCCGAAAAGGCGCGTGAGCTGCCGGTGCCCGGGCGTGAGCTCAAGGGCGTGCATTTCGCCATGGAATTCCTGCCACAGCAGAACCGTCGCGTGTCCGGTGAAGCAGCAAGCGACGCCGAGCCGATCCTTGCCAACGGCAAGCACGTGGTGGTGATCGGCGGCGGCGACACCGGCTCCGACTGCATCGGTACCTCGATCCGCCAGGGCGCGGTCAGCGTGACCAATTTCGAGATTTTGCCGGCGCCGCCGCTACGCGAGAACAAGGCGCTGACCTGGCCGAACTGGCCGCTGAAGCTGCGCACCTCATCGAGCCACGATGAAGGCGCCGAGCGCGACTTCGCGGTGATGACAACGCGCTTCTCCGGCGCCAACGGCCACGTCAAGAAGCTCCACTGCGTGCACGTCAACGACAAGATGCAGGCGGTTCCGGGCAGCGAGTTCGAGATCGACGCCGATCTCGTCCTGCTCGCCATGGGCTTCGTGCATCCGGTGCACGAAGGCCTGGTCAAGAGCTTGAATGTCGCGCTCGACCAGCGCGGCAACGTCTCCGCCTCGACCGACGACTATCGCACCTCGGTGGACAAGATCTTCGCCGCCGGCGACATCCGCCGCGGCCAATCGCTCGTGGTCTGGGCAATCCGCGAAGGCCGCCAAGCCGCCCGCGCCGTCGACGCCTTCCTGATGGGCGCAAGCGCGCTGCCGCTGTAATTTCAGCCGCGTCCCATCCCGACGACTGGATTTCGTCATCGCGAGGAGCCAACGGGTCCGGCCCGAAGTGGCCGGCCCGATGACAAGCTCCACGACGAAGCAATCCCGCTCCGCGGCAAGAACTGGATTGCTTCGCTACGCTCGCAATGACGAGCGACGCGCCCTCCCCCTCACTCCAATCTCGGCTATCATCTCCCGCCTTAGCCAGGGAGGACTACATGACCACCGCCGCCAAATGGCTCGCCGTCTTTGTTGCTGTCGCCGCGCTCACAAACTTCGCGCACGCGCAGGAGCCGCCGAACCGCAAGGAAATGAAACGCGCCGACCTTTCCGGCACTAAAATGGAGGTCGTTCTCTCCACCGCCGAATACAAGCCGGGCGAGACGATCGCGCGCCACATCCATCACGGCGAAGAAGCGTTTTATGTTCTCGAGGGCGCGACGGTGGAAACCGCCGACGGCAAGCAGATCGAGCTCAAAACCGGCTCCGGCTCGATCAACATGCGCGACGTACCACACGGCGGCTTCAAGGTCGTCGGCGACAAGCCGCTCAAGCTTGTGACCGTGCACATCGTCGACAAGGGCACCCCGCTCTACGACGCGCCGCCGAAGTAGTTTTCACGTTCTCCCACGACCGCTCCTCCCGGCGAAGGCGGGGACCCATTGGGCTTGCGATCAGCGTGTCGTTTGAAGCTGGATTCCCGCCTTCGCTTTTCGCGGGAGTGAGTGGAAGGTCCAGCTATCGCGCCGCCGCCGGGCCGACCGGCGCGGGCGGGCGCGGCGGTGGGCCGCCGTCGAGATCCTGGTTCGTCTGTCGCGGCCGGGCTGGCGTGGCGTTGGGGGAAGGGCTCGGCGCCCCCGCCGCTCCACTAGGCGCGGAGCCGGCGGCCGGCTTTTTTGGCTCGGCCTTGCTGGCGTCGCTCTTGTTGGCATCAGTCTTGTTGCCGTCAGTTTTGTTGGCGTCAGTTTTGTTGGTGTCGCCTTTGTTCGCCTCGGCCTTGCTGGTGTCGGGCTTATTTGCCTCGCTCTTGTTGGTCTCGGTTTTGTTTGTCTCTGTTTTGCCGCTACCACTCGATGGCGGCGGCGAGGCGGCCGGCGGCGCGGAGGCGCCGCCGCTCGTGATATCGTAGCGCGGCCAGGAGAAATCGTCGGCGCGGCCGTGCGGCGCCGCCAAGGCCTCGCCACGGCTCAACACCCGCATCGCCAGCGGGTCGGGATCTTTCTTCGGCGCCGCCCGATTGGTGGCGCCGAGAAGTTCGCCGCCTTCGTTGCCGGCGGCATTGAGCGGCACGACCGGCCCGAGTGCCGGCTTGGCGTCGGTCGTGCCCTTGGCGGGCGCCGGCTCTTCCGGACTCGGCAGCGCCACCGGCACCGCGTGGCTGGTCAGCACCCGGCGCAATTCATGCTCGACATAATGCGCAAGCTTTTCGGCGCCGTATTTGGTGAAATTCACCCCGTCATAGGTGCGCAGCCGCCGCGTTTGTCCGTCGAAGTCGGGGCCTTGCTGCGTATAATGACCCTGCTCGTCGACAAAGCCGTCCCAGATATCGACATAGATGATGCCGGCCTTCTCCGCTCGCGCGCGATAAAGCTCGTCCAGATAGCTCATGTCGCTTGTCGACTTGGCGCCGCGGATCGAAGGCAGCCCGACCCAGACCACCGGCACGCCCCTGCCTTTGAGCGCAGCGATCATCTCATCGATGCGCTTTTCGTAAAGCTCGCCCCATTTGTCGACATGAAACTCATAGTTGGGGCCGTAGATGGGCGCCGGCGGCGGTGGTGGCGTCTGCTTGCGCGCCACCTCGGCACCGGCAGCCGCCGCGGGCTGCTCAGGCGCCGCGGGGGCGCCCTCGGCCGCCGTGCCGGGTGTTGTGCTTGCGCCGCCTTGCCCCGCTGTGGGCGCCGGCGTTGCCGGGCGGGGCGGTGGAAGGCGCTCGCGCAGCGGGATGCGATCGTTGAGGCCAAGCATGACCACAATGGCGCTGGGCTTATCCGCTGCCAGCACCTCCTTCACCGCCTGCGACCAGTCAGGCGAGTCGGCGCGCGGCTCGTAGCGGATCAAGCCCGCATAGGGCTTGATCCGCCGCACCACGCTGATTTGCGGCGTATCGGCCAGGGCTTCTTCAAGCCCGTAGGCGAGCCAGTCGGCATTCTGGTCGCCGATCACCAGCACGGTTTCGGTCGGCGGCGGCGCATCGGCCTTTCTCGGCGTCGGTGCCGGCGGCTTCAGCGACTCGTAGGCTTGCGGCTGCCGCTGCGTGAACGGGTTGTAGGGATCGTAACCCCGGTTCCGATAACCGCGGTTGCCGCCCCAGAACGGCTGGAAGAAATCATTGAATTGCACCGGCACGGGCCGCTCGCGCTGGTCGAAGGCCCCGCGGCCTCCGGCGAGCTGGGCATCGGCCGGGCCGGCGAAAACCAGCCCCAACGCCGCGGCGCCGAACGCCAAAGCCACCTGCCGAGTTCGATTCTTCATCGGCGCGTCCAATAAATCGTTCGCATCTCCGCCTACAGACTAAACGTCCATAGCGGTAAGAGGGCGTAAACAAAAAGCCCCTCCCCGGCGCAGAGCGCACATATTAGCCCAATAAAGTCAATTGAGGGACGTTCCACGCGCCCCGGTGCCGCAGTTTCGTCCAATTTGGACACTCCTGCGGGAGGCATACAAGGAAGCTGAGTGCTTCGGTGAACCCGCCCCGGGCGTCGCCGAGCAGCTATTCCGCCACCACCGCCATGATCTCGACCTCGATCAAAAAGCCCGGATTGGCGAGCGCGGTCACGCCGATCAGCGTGCTGGGCGACGGCCGTTGCGGGTCCCACGGAACCGGCAGCGTACGATCGTTGAGCACCTTGAGAAACGCCGGAACGTCCACCGCATACATGCGGCGGAAGACGACGTCGTCCCAAGTGGCGCCCACCGCCTTGAGCTGCAGCGTGAGCCCGTCGAGGACCGCCGCATATTGCGCGCGCAGATCGCCCGGATGCAGCGGCTGATAATTGTCGTCGGCCGGCGTTTGCCCGGCGATATAGATCAGCTTCGAGGGCTTCTCCACCGTGAGCACCCGCGTGTAGTTCGGGTGATGAAACAATCCCGGCGGATTTAAATATTCATGCGGCATGGTGATATCCTGTATGGCGACAATCCTACCGGCAATCCTCGCGTGTCGGGACGCTCTAGCGATGCAGACGCTTGACCGTCACGCGCTCGCCCTCCTCATCCTTGTTGATGATCTGGGTTTCGTCGTTGCAGATCAAGACGTCGTCGCGCGCGAGCCACAGTGACGCATCGAGCTGATCCGAAGAGATGACGTGAAAGACGGCACCGGAACGCATCTTGATCACTGAGCCGTCGACGGCGATGAACGCGATCTCGTCATCGTCGCAGGACGCCAGCGCGGGCGTTCCGGCAAACACCGGCAGGAGCGCGCAGACCGGCGCCCACGCAAAAATTCTGCGCAACAAATACATGGCGCCACAATTATTCGCGTACCCGCGACGTTGGCAAGAGCCAGCGGCGGAAAGAGCTGTCGTCTCGACGCTGCCGGCGCGGACGCGGCACGAACGAGCGCTATTCGTGATACGGATTGACGAACAGGCCGACGATCCCGGTCGAGCCTTTGACGTGGGTCGACGGCCACGTGAATTTGGCGACGAGTTCCTCACGCGTCAGGCCGGGCGGCAATTCCTGCGGCTCGAAATCAGTGGCGGTGAGAATGAACGTATAATGATGCGGCGTCGTGTTCGGCGGCGTGCACGGTCCCGAATAGAAGCCGACGCCCATCGTGCTCTTGCCACCGACATAGTTGCTCGTGGGCTTGCTCACTTCACCTTCGGAAAATCCGGTTACCGACGGGGGAATCCCATACGCGACCCAATGGCTAACGCCGCCCGGCGCGCGCCCCTCCGGATCGAACATGGTCAGCACGAAGCTTTTGGTGCCCTCAGGCGTATTGGTCCACGACAATTGCGGCGACACGTTATCGCCGACGCAGTTGGGATTGTTGGCCATGTTCATTTTGCCGTTGGCGACCTTTTTCGGCATCATTTTGCCGTCCTCGAAGGTCGCCGATTTCAAGGTGAAAAGCTCGGCGGCTGTCGCGTTTGCGGCCAGGCTCAGACACAGCGCCGCCAGCGCGGCCGTCGACACATGAAGCTTGCGCATTCTCGTCTCCCGTGTGCGAAGAAATCTGAACTAGGGCCGGCGCGATGAGCGCACCGGCGGCACTGCCGTCTATTTTTGCTCGTGCTTTTTGTTTTCGTCTTTTTGCGCGTTGGCACGCTGGCCCGTATAGGTGACGCGCCAGATTGTGCCGCCGGTATCGTCGGCGATCAGAAGCGCGCCGTCGCGGGTGACCGCCAGCGCCGCGGGTCGGCCCCAGACTTCCGCGCGCCGCTCACCCGACACCCAGAAGCCGGTGGCGAAATTCTCGTAGTAGCCTTCCGGCTTGCCGTCCTTGAACGGCACGCGCACCACTTTGTAACCCGTGGGCTCATTGCGATTCCACGACCCTTTCAGCGCCACGAAAGCGTTGCCCTTGTACTCGGCGGGAAACTGATCGGCGTCATAAAACACGATGTCGAGCGCCGACGAGTGCGCCTCGAACAACAGGTCGGGCACGATCGTCGCCTCAACCTTGTCGGGCGCGCGGTCGCCGAAACCAGCCTGCGCATGTTTGCCGATATAGGCGTACGGCCAGCCGTAGAACCCGCCCTGTTGCACGCGGGTCAGATAGTCGGACGGCAGCTTGTCGCCGAGCCCGTCGCGCTCCTGCACGATCGCGTAAAGGTCGCCGGTCTGCGGCTGGAAGGCGAGCCCGGTCGGGTTGCGCATGCCCGACGCGTAGGTGGTCTGATGCGTGCCGTCGGCATCGAACCGCTGGATCGTCGCCTTCGGCTCCGGCTCGATGCCGACATTGCCCGAGGAGCCGACGCCGACGAACAGCGCACCGGATTTCGGATCGATCACCAGCGGCCGGTTCTGGTGGCCTTGCACGATGCCGAACACGCCCTTCTGGCTGATCATCTTGGCGCCGTACGCGCCGGCCACCGGCTTGCGGTCCTCCGGCGCCACCTGGTCGACGCGCAGGTTTTCGCTCCGCCCCGCGCGCAGCGCGCCGAGGATGTGCGGCACGCTCCAGATGCCGTCCTGGTCAGCGATCAGCACGTGTTCGCCCTGCCAGGCAAGCCCGTAAGGCCTGTTGAGATCTTCGACATGCCGGTCGACCCACACCGCGTGGCCGCTGCCGTCGTCGCGCAACAGCGTCAAATAGCCGGCGCTTTGTTCGGCAACCAGAATATCGCCGTTCGGCAGCACCAGGAGACGCCGTGGATTGGCAAGGCCGGTCGCGAACGGCGACGCCGTGAAGCCTGCCGGCACCTGCGGCGCCTGCCCGCTGTAGGGAACGATCAGCGGCCGATTGGTGACGACCGGCCCGGTCTTTGGCACCGGCAGATTGGCCGGATCGATGCGGATGCGCCGGCCCAATTCATGCTCGTTGGCGAAGTTCTGCTTCAGCGCATCAGGGCTCGCGTCATCGTGGGCGCTCGGCGTTTCCGCGCGAGCCGTGCCGCGCTCTTGATCGAATGCGGAAGGCGCAAGCCCGCCGAGGACAAGAGCGGCACACGTAATCCACACGAACCGGGCATATGTCATGGTGACGAAAATCCCTGCACAATTGCTTCGCTGAGACCAAGCGAACAGCCGGACGCATCACTGCAGGAGCGACACTACAGTAGCATGTCAGGCGGCCACACGTTAACTCCGGCATCGCCGGACGCACGGCAGCCATTCCTTGACAACCGGAACCGCCGCGGGAACCACAAGCGGCTGGCGGCAAGGGCTGTCGATTCTTGAGGCAGAGCCTGCATCGCGCGCTTGCAACCGCGCCCCGCCAAGCCCGGCAACCCCGCGAATCGAGCCCTTCACCGTGGCATCAGTCTTGCTCGGGACGAGCGCACCATCGTCAAGGAGTGCGCGAACCATGGAAATCGGCGTCTTTATTCCCATCGGCAATAACGGCTGGCTGATCTCGACCGAGTCGCCCCAATACAAGCCGAGTTTCGACCTCAACCGCGAGGTCGTCGAGAAGGCCGAACGCTATGGGTTCGAGTTCGCGCTCTCCATGATCAAGCTGCGCGGCTTCGGCGGCAAGAGCGAGTTCTGGGACTACAACCTCGAGTCCTTTACCCTGATGGCGGGGCTCGCCGCGGTGACCAAAAAGATCCGGCTTTATGCCTCCACCGCGGTGCTGACGCTGCCGCCGGCACTCGTCGCCCGCATGGCGGTGACGATCGACTCGATCTCGCACGGCCGGTTCGGCATCAACATCGTATCCGGCTGGGCCAAGAGCGAATACGAGCAGATGGGGCTGTGGCCCGGCGACGAACATTTCGCCCGCCGCTACAAATATTCGACCGAGTACGTCACGGTCATGAAGGAGCTCTGGGAGAACGGAAAGTCGGATTTCAAGGGCGATTACTTCCAGATGAGCGATTGCCGGCTGGAGCCGCGGCCGGCGCACGCCATCAAGCTCGTCTCCGCCGGTCAGAGCGAAGTCGGCATGGAGTTCGCGGCCAAATATACTGACTTCAACTTCACGCTCGGCACCGGCGTCAACACGCCGGCGGCGTACGCACCGCAGAACAAACAATTGCTCGCCGCGGCGGCGAAGACCGGACGCGATGTCGGCGCCTATGTGTTGTTCATGGTCATCGCC
Source organism: uncultured Alphaproteobacteria bacterium (assembly GCA_963818155.1). Lineage (GTDB taxonomy): Bacteria > Pseudomonadota > Alphaproteobacteria > Rhizobiales > Xanthobacteraceae > BOG-931. The sequence continues at coordinate 370,747 of CAWFRC010000005.1, read as the reverse complement.
GATGAGACCGATGACGCCGCGATGGCGAAGTGGCAGCGCTACAAGGACGGCGTCGACGTCGATGCGCTGGCATGGATGGCCGGTCAAGCCGACGCCGACAAGACCGCGAGCGCCGGCTCGACGGCGAAGACCATCAAGCTGCCGGAAGGCGCGGTGAACTTCAACATGGGCACCATCGTCGGCTCCTACGCCACCTGCGCGCGGCTTCTCGACGAAGCCGCCGCCGTCCCCGGCACCAAGGGAATCATGCTGACCTTCGACGATTTTTTGATCGGCATGGACCAGTTCGGTCAGCGCATCCAGCCGCTGATGGCCTGCCGCGCCACGAAGACGCAAGCCGCCGCTTGATCGGCAGCGAGACCCGCTGATGCGAGTTGACAATCTTGGGGGCATGCATGTCCCGGAAAGGCATGCCCTCGCGCTTTGGCTCAACAGGTGGACGGCGGTTTTCCGAAAAGGACTGCGACAACACGTGAATCTAGAGTACGTCCCGATTCAGCTTAATCCGGATGTGCTCTCGAGCGCGGTAGCTTTAAGTTGAATTGACGTCGCGCTCTAGATCTTTGGTGGAGGATGATCTTTTCGGAAAACCGGTATCCACCCATCGGGTCAAGCCCGAGGGCATGCTTTTCCGGATCATGCTCTAGGCATTGTCGTTGGCGTCCTCGTCTTTCCAAGGCAATTGATCGAAAGGTGGCTGATAGCCACGAGCGCGATAGCGATCTTCCGAGACATCGAGCTCTTGACGTTCGTCATACTTGACGTGGACGCTGTCCTGATCGCCCCAGCCTTTGCGTTCTCGATAAATCCCGCGCGGTTCCATGACGTATAACTATACTAGCGTTTGCTTCGGCGCCACCATCTCGGCCGAAAACACTGCGCGCATCTGCCGTGATATGTCCCGAAACGCGGATTTTCTTTCCGCTGCGGGGGAGGCGGCGCGCAAACGCCCATTCACGTCGTCATGGCGGGACTTGATCCGGCAATCCGTGCGACCTCTCGGCCACTTGAGAGAGGGCCGCACCGATCTTTTTCAGGAAGTCACATGGACCACCGGGTCATAGACGGCGCAAAGCGACGCCGTTCTTCGAACGGCCATGCCCGGTGGTGACGATAGGGAGGCGGTTCGCACTGCAACTTCTTCCCTCTCCCGTCCCCAGGAGACGCGGCGCGCAACGCGCGCCGGTGGGGGTCCTCAGCGAGCCGCCCCAGCCAGTTCCCGCACCACATCGGCAACAAAATCCGGCCGCTCCTCCGCAGCCCAATGGCCGCAGCGCTCGATGACGCCGCCGCGCGCCTCAGGCGCCACGGACTTAACCGAGGTCAGTGTCAGTCCGCCGAGACACGCCACGCCGCCGAACGCGCGCACCGGAATGGCCAGTGGCTTTTTGGCATGGGCGGCGACCTGCTCGGCGGTCGTAAAATAATCCTGATAGACGGCAAGGCCAGCGCGCAGCGCCCCCACCTGCGTGATCGCATCGACATAGACCTCGACATCGGCGGCACCGATCGCCGACGGATCGTAAGCGAAGTGTTCGTAAAACCACTGCAGATAGGGCCGCTCTTTCCCCTGGATCAACAATTCGGGCAAGTCGGGCACCGACTGAAAGCCCATGTGCCAAAGAAAATTGCCGCGCGGCGCCGGTGCCATCGCCTGCTCCATCACGCCGACACCCGGCAACACCATCTCGACGACGCCCAAGGCCGACACCTGCTCGGGATGGGTTGCGGCATAGACGTAGCCGAACACCGCGCCCCAGTCGTGACCGACGACGGTGACATCCTTCAAGCCGAGATGCGCTGCCAGCGCGGCGAGATCGCCCGCGATGGTCTCTGCGTCGTAGCCTGCAGCCGGCTTCGATGAATAACCGAACCCGCGCAGGTCCGGCGCCACGACCGTGAACGTGTCGGCGAGCCGGTCGATCACATGGCGCCACTCGTACCAGGTCTGCGGCCAGCCGTGCAGCAGCATCACCGCCGGACCGCTGCCTGCCGTCACGTAATGCTGCTTGATGCCGTTGAGATGCGCGCTGTGATGCGTCAGTGCGTGGGCGCTCATGGATATCCTCCCGTCAATGCTTGTTATTTCCAAAATCTTATTGGTATTGGAAAATCAGTCAAGGTGCGGTGAGATGACGTTCTGCGACATCGTCATTGCCGGGCTTGACCCACGGCTGTCCGGTCTAACTTTGGCATAGGTTTAGGCTCAACTGTCGTCGATTGATGAGGATGGGCGGTGGTGTCTCGAGCAGCCGATCAATTGGCCGCCGGTGCATAAGGTTGTTGGCGGCAAGGCGGGTAAAGGTCAGCAGATTTTGCACGTTGTTTTGCAGGCCGTGGGCCATGCGCAGCAGCAGGAAGGCGATTAGGGCGACCGCGAGTTGAATGCGGACGGCGTTCTCTGACGTTCCGAAGAAGTGGCGAACTTTGAGGGTATGCTTGACCCAGCGGAAGAATAGCTCGATCTGCCAACGACGTTTGTAGAGTTCGGCAATTTCCTCGGCTGGCGCATCGAGATCATTGGTGACGATACGCAGGATTTTGCCGGTCTCGGTGCGCACGCGCAGCTCGCGGATCGCGTCCCGGAATGGGTTCTTGCGCGAGCGCGCCTGCCGCGCCGGCAGATGACCGATCCGGTCGGAGAGCACGACAGAGTGTTCCGGCGGCGCATTCTCAGCCACCACTGCGAGCGGCGTATTGACCTTCAGGCGGGTGACGATGCGGCAGCCGGCGGCATCGAGCTTCGCCCAATAGCTATAGTCGTAATAGCCCAGATCGAAGACGTAGGTGGCGCCCGGCCTGATCGGCAGCTCCTTGGCGACAGTGATGTCGTTGACGTTGGCCGGGGTGACCGCGGCGAAGCTCGGGCAGGCATTGTCTGGATTGTAGACGATATGCAGCTTGGCCGCGGATACGCCGGCACAGAACTGCGCCCATCCGGCACTCAAGGAACTCAGCCGAAAACCGGTGGAATCAATCAGTTACACGGCATCTGCCATTTGCCGGCCGAGCCGGCGTTCGCAGGGGCTCATCAGTTCGGACAACAGACCGCTGAACACCGCACAAGGACGTCGGGCATTGGCGTCGGCCAGCGTCGAGCGCGACACTTCGCAAGCGCCAAGATGATAGAGCTTGCTGGCGTGGCTGGCGAAACCAGCCTCGATCGCCCGCAAGCTCTCGCTGCCCGCCAACTGCGCGTACAGCAAGGCGATGAATTGATCCCGCGTCGTCAACCGACGCACCTTCTTGTCGGCCTTCGATGAATCCACAAGGCGATCGAAGACGTGCCACGGCACGAGCTTCAGAAGCGCGTGGAATACTGTATTGTGGTGGCGCATGGCGTGGCTTTCCCCTCGAGTCTCTGATCGTCGGCAAAACGTCAAAACCCAGAAGAATCCACGCCATGCGCCTCGTCCACAAATTTAGACCGGACAGCCGTGGGCTTGACCCGGCAATCCATGCGGCGGCTCGGCCCAGACTTGCCGCACGGCTTTTCACTCGACGAGTCAGCATGGACCACCGGGTCAAGCCCGGTGGTGACGATTTGAGGGTGTGTCCATTCAGAGATTCTCACCCACCGTCACTGGAGCCCATTCACCCACCGTTACTGAAACCCAAACAACAAACCGACCGCCACGCCCAGCGTCTGCTGCGTCTGCCCGTGCCCGGCGGTGACGCTGTAGCTCGGATCGATGAACCACCCGAACTTCCGCTCTTGCCACGGCCAGATCATGAATTCGAGCGAGACGCTGGCGCCGACCTGGCCGGAGCTCGTCCAGGAGGGCCCGATGCCGGGCTCGAATTCCACGGTCTTCGACAGCTCAAACGAGTGACGGAACAGCAGATCGAAATCCCAATCGGCGTGACCGCCGCTATCGAAAAACGGTGTCAATCCCGCTTCGATCACCAGATAATTCTTGATCGGCTCGAACTCGACCGCCGCCGCCGGACCGAACGCCGAGCCGCCGTGAATGTCCCAAGCGCCGGCAGCGCCCAGTTCAAGAATCGCGACTGGCTCTTTTTCTTTTTCCTCCGCCGTTGCGGCACCGGCGCAGAGTGCCATCGCGGCGACCATCGCCACACTCAATACCGCGCCGCTCGCAGTGACGCGGCACACCCCCCGACCACGAAGTCCCATGAAATGAATTCCTGTCAGTTTCCAAACGCGCACAGACCGCGCCCGCGCAGGCGCGCATGATCCGCAGTTCAGATCGACAGGAAGGTTTTCGGCGGACGCTCGAGACGAACGACGTGAGCCGCGATCAGCGAAGGCGGCACGGCCGGCGAAATCGCAACCGGCACGACCGGCGCGCGGTCGCTATCGGGCGACCGGGCGAGCGCGCCGGTCAAGTCTTGCAGCACATGATGGTGGGCCGCATCGTCGGCATCGCCAAGATGATGCCGCTCATGCGCGCCGGCACCCCGCGTCAGCTGGGCAACCGCCGACACACCACCATGACCGCTATAGCTCGCGACCAACGGCAAAAAGCCGCCCAGCATCGCGAGCACGTATAGCCCGATAAGCCACCGGCCGAACCGGCGCTGCATTGCGATACGACGGATCATCACGGCTTTCGCGACTGGACGAGCGGAGTACTACAGCATCCGCAGTGACGGCTCAATGTCGCCGGAATGGCCGTGGGAAGCCCGGCGTAGCGGGCGGGTGATGGAGCAACAATGAACGAACCGCAGAGATCACGGCTGCCGCAGGCGATCGAGCACGGAGCTCGAGGCGAAGCCGTCGGGAATTTGGCCGCTGACGGCCTGGAAATTGCGGATCGCGAGCCGCGTGCGCGGGCCGAAGAGGCCGTCCGGCTCGCCGATATCGTAGCCGCGGCGCGCCAGCAATTGCTGCATCTCGATGCGCTCGCCCATCGACAGCGCCCGCTCCTCGCGCGGCCAGGCTTGCACGAACGGACCGCCGCCGCGCAGCCGGTCGGCCAAATGGCCGATGGCGAGCGCATAAGCTTCGGCCGGATTGTATTTCATGATCACGCGGAAATTCTGCAGCATCAGAAAGGCCGGGCCGCGCGCGCCGGCCGGCAGCAGCAAAAACGCCTTCTCGGTTGGGCGCGGGAACGGCTTGACGCCGGCGCGTTTCACGCCGAGCCCTTCCCATTGGGCGATGGTCATTTGTTTGGAACGGTCGGCAAGCAGATAGTCGAAGCCTGCCGGCAGCACCACTTCGTAGCCCCAGCTTTCGCCAGGCACCCAGCCGTCGGTTTTCAGATTGTTGGCGGTCGAGGCGATCATGTCGGGGACCGAATTGACTACGTCGCGATGGCCGTCATGGTCGAAGTCGACGGCAAAGCGCTTGAACGTCGACGGCATGAACTGGGTCGGGCCGAAGGCGCCGGCCCAGGAGCCGACGAGCCGATCCGGCTTCACGTCGCCGCGCGCCAGGATTTCTACCGCCGAGAGAAACTCCTCGCGGAAAAAATCGCGGCGGCGGCCGATGCAGGCGAGCGTCGCGGTCGAGCGCAGCACCGGACGGTCGCCGCCTTTGGTGCTGTAATTCGACTCCACGCCCCAGATCGCCGCGATGATGTGGCGATCGACGCCGTAAGCGCGCTCCATGGCGGCGAACGTCGTGGCGTATTGGGTCAGGAGCTCGCGGCCGCGCGCGATGCGGTCGTCGTTCACCAGGATATCGAGATAGTCCCACGGCGATTTGTTGAACTCGGGCTGGGCATCGAGCAGATCCATGATGCTCAGATCGGGCGTCAGGCCCGCGGTCAGTTGCGCGTAGGCTTCGCGGCTGACGCCGCGGCGTTCGGCGAGCGGCTCCATGCCGGCAACGCAATTGCCGAAGTCGGCGGCGGCGGCGCGGATGGCGTCGGCCGTCATCAGCGGATTGCCGGAGCCGCCCGCTTGCCCGCTCCATTCGCGCGGCGCGCCGCCCGCGGCCGGAGCCGGCGTTGTCGGCGAGGATTGAAACATCCGGCTCAGCCAGTTGTCCTCCGCCACTCGCTGTCGGTCGGGTTGCGATCGCGGCGGCTGCTGGGCGAGGGCCGCCGCGGACAAGCTGATGCTGAGCAAAAAAGTCGCAACGGCGCGGGGGAATGGCGCAAAGATCATCATCGAAAGTCTGCCTGGACCGTACGAACTTATACTAGCCGATCCTCAGGATTCTGGCTCTGCCTAAACCGAGCGCGACGACCTCGCGCGGCCGTCGAATTTCCGCTTCTTCGAAAGCCGGACGTGCGTATGTTACCGGACCCTTATGCCGGATCCAGACTGGACGGCTTCACCGATCAAATCCGTTCTATTTCTGAACGAAGCGTTCACCGGACGGCAAGACGACATAGCTAATGTGCGAGGGCGACGCTGTGTCTCGCGCGCCGTCCCTAATTGGACAAAGATTTAGGTCATAACTTGCATTCTATTCAATTCCTCCCCTTTCAACGGCACCCCCCATGACATCGAGAATTCGCAAAGCTGTATTTCCAGTGGCCGGTCTCGGTACCCGGTTCTTGCCCGCCACCAAGGCTATGCCCAAGGAGATGCTGCCGGTCGTCGATCGGCCGCTCATCCAGATCGTGGTCGACGAGGCCCGTGAGGCTGGCATCGAGCATTTCATCTTCGTCACCGGACGCAACAAGGGCGTCATCGAGGATCATTTCGACCGCCAGTTCGAGCTGGAAGTCACGCTCCTCGAGCGGCAGAAGCAGTCCGCGCTCGACGTGCTGCGCAACGATCTGCCCGAGCCCGGCTCGACGAGCTTCACCCGGCAGCAGGAGCCGCTCGGCTTGGGCCACGCGGTGTGGTGTGCGCGCGAACTGATCGGCAATGAGCCGTTCGCGCTCCTTCTGCCCGACGTGCTGGTGCAGCACGAGCGCGGCTGTCTGGCGCAGATGATCGACGCCGCCGCCGAGCTCGGCGAACGTGCCAACGTGGTCGCCGTCGAGGAAGTGCCGCCCGAACGCGTCGATCAATATGGCGTCGTCGGTGTCGGACCCGCCAAGGGCAAGACGTTCGCCATCACCACCATGGTGGAAAAGCCGCCGCGCGATAAGGCGCCTTCGAACCTGATCCTGACCGGCCGCTACATCCTGCAGCCGGAAATTCTCGATCTGCTGGCGAAACAGGATCGCGGCACCGGCGGCGAGATTCAACTGACCGACGCGATGATCGCGCTCGCCCAAACGCAGAGCTTCTATGGCCTGAAATTCGCGGGCCGCAGCTTCGATTGCGGCTCCAAGATCGGCTTCCTCGCCGCGAACGTCTCCTACGCGCTCGCCCGCGCCGACATCGCGCCCGGCTTCCGCGCCGAGATCAAAAAGATCATCGGCGAGAACGGGGCATAGGGCGGCCGACCGCGCTTCGCGTTCGTTCTGTGCGTTTGGTTCCTGACCGTCGCCCCCCGGTGAAGTTGCGACGGCGTTGGGGCGTGCGCATCACCGTCAGCGCGTTACTCCTGAACGCGCACGCCGAGCAGCACCGACGTGGCGTTGAAGGTGAAGGTCGGCTGCGTCGCGATCTGCCAGTCCTGGCGCACCGTCGCGTTCAACGACCATTCGCGGGTCAATTTGTAGACCGCGCCGACCGACACGTACCAGCGGTTATCCTGCAGTCCGGAGCCCGGATAGACGTCGTTGCCGTAACCGCCCTTCAGGATGCCAATGAGCCAATAGCGGAACGAATGATCGACCTCGACCGCGAGATCGCGGCTGAATTGTCCGGAGGCGGCGTTCACCGTCGTTTCGTAGATCTGCGATGTCGCGTTCAATTTGGCGGTGGTGAGCGCGGTCGGCTGCCAGATCAGTGCGCCGTCGCCGACCACGCCCTGGATGGTCGGCAGCGTCGGATCCTTGTAGGCGCGGTTGACATAGCCGATCGCCATTTCGCCGGTGAGTGATCCGAACATGGCGATCGCCGCGCCGACCTTTTCGGTGAGGCCGACCGAGGCGCGCTGTAGATTGTTGCGATCGAACGGCTCGTCGTGCACGCGCTGGTCGCCTTCGATCTGGATGAACGGCCGCAGGCCCGGATCGTATTCGTAGGCGATACGGCCGATACCGCCCCACTGATCGAAGTTACGGTCGGCGTTGCTCGAATATTCGCCGTCGGTCAGCAGCGACGGATTGTAGGTGGTGCGATCGAAGGTGCCTCTGAAGTTCACCGAGAGGCGGTTGAATTGCTGGGTGATGCCCACGGTCTGGCCGACGTCGAAGTTGATCGGAAGCTGCGCCAGACCGAATTGGTTGTTGGGGCTGCCCGGATTGTCGGTGTTGATGATGCCGCGCAATTGCAGATTGATCTGCGTGTCGCGCGTGACATCGATGCGCCCGTCGACCTTCGAGTTCATGTACGGGACATTCAGCGACGGCACCAGGTCCTGCATATACTGCGTCCACGATCCGGCGAAATCGGCGGTGAGCGAGTGGCGCTCCCAGTCCGAGCGCACGATCAGTTCCGGCGCGGCGACGATGTATGCGGCTCCCTGGCCGCCGGGCAGGCGCTCGGGATTGGTGCTGGCCGCACCCGAGAAGTCGAGCGAGGGAAGCAATATGAAGGAGCCGGCGCGAATGCCGAGCGCCGCATAAGGATCGGGCGCCGCCGCTATCGGTAACAAGCGCTGCGGCAATTGCCCAAGCGCGAACGTATTGGCCGGCTGCAGGTTCGGCGGTGGCGGATTGAGGAGATAATCCGGCAAATAAGCGCTTTCCGCGTAAGTATAGAACTGCGGTCCCGGCGCCGGCAGAGCGGCGCCGGGACGATTGGCGGCGGTGACCGGATGCACCTCGGGCGGCGGATTGTTGACCGGCAGATCCTCGGGCGGTTGGGGCAAAATCGCGCCGATCCGCACCGCCGCGCGTTGCGGATAAACCTCGGGCGGCGGCGGCTTGAGCTGCTGCGGCGCCGGCGGCGCCGGAGCGGTCGGATTGTAAGTCGGCACCGGCGTGAACGTCGTCTCCGGCTCTTGCGGCACAATGGCGCGAGGCGTCGGCAGCGGCGCACGCTTCTTGCGCTTGTCGCGCGATACGTTGAGCGAATCGAATCCGGTGCCCCCCGCGCCGGAGGCGTCCGGGCTGCCGTAGCTGGGCGTTGCGCCGATGCGACTGGGTGCAAACGTGTTGGTTGGTGGTGGCTCGTCCGCGTCAGGCCGCTTTTGCCCAGGCCGCCGAAAGCGCGGCGACGTCGCCGGATTGCCTTGCAGCGACGGCTGAAACAGATCGCCGCTTGCCGCTGCGGAGTTCGGGGATGGGGATGGGGTTTGGGCCGCGGCTTGGCGGGTCGATAGCGCGACGAGCGCTATAGCGACGAGGCAGACAATCGTGGACGCGTTCGCGCGGCGCCTTAAGCGGGAGCTTTCCGCACCTAAGACACGCACCAGCGCAACCGTCCGCGTCACCCCGGAGACTGCCAAGGCAAACCACCATTAGGGGGCCGAAAGGCGGTGCGTGATCCTTCCCCGTGCGGCAACCGCGCGATTACCGACACGGGTTGCCGCGCTGGCCCCGATGGTTAACGGAATTAGAACGGATATGGTTAACGAGAGGTTGATTTGGCTACCGCTTCGGCGGCGAAACGCAGCCGGCACGGCCGGAGAACCAAGCCGCTCAGCCGAGTCCTTAGACCCAGCCCTTGAGCTCACGCATCGCAAGTTGCCAAATCATCAGCATGCCCGCCTCGCTGTCGTTGAGGCACGGGATGGCGGCAAAGTTCTGCCCGCCATACCGCTTGAAGACATGCGCGTTCTCGAACGCAATTTCCTCCAACGTCTCGAGACAATCGGCGGAAAAGCCGGGCGTGATGACGACAAGGTTTTTGACGCCTTTCTTAGCCAGGGCCTTGACGGTCTCAATCGTGTAGGGCTGCAGCCATTGGGCGCGACCGAAGCGCGATTGATACGTCAACATCAGCTTGCTGGCGTCGGCTCCGAGCCGCGCGCGCAATAGTTCGGTCGTCCGCTCGCATTGGCTCTGGTAGGGATCGCCCTTGCGCACATACTCCGCCGGCATGCCGTGAAACGAGGCGACAATCGCTTCGGGGACGAACGGCAGCGCCTTCAGCTCGGCCTGGAGCGAAGAAGCCAGCACTTCGATGTAATAAGGATCGTCGTAATAAGCCGGCATGATGCGGACCGCCGGTTGCCGGCGCTGCCGCAACAAAAAGCGGAAGACTTCATCGCAGACCGTGGCGGTGGTGGCCGCGGCGTATTGCGGATAAAGCGGCATGACCAGGATGCGATCGCAGCCGCGCGCGGTGAGCGCTTCGAGCCGCGAAGCAATCGACGGATTGGCATAGCGCATGGCCCAGTCGACGACGACGTGCTTGCCGAGCGGTTCGAGAATGCCGGCGAGCTTTTCGGCTTGCGAGCGGGTGATGGTCTTCAGCGGCGACTCGTTCCTCTCGCGGTTCCATATCTTCTGATAGTCGCGCGCCTTGCGCCGCGGCCGCAGCGGCAAAATGATCCCGTTGAGAACGAGCTTCCAGAGCAGTGTGTCTTTTTCGATAACACGCGGATCGGAGAGAAATTCCTTCAAATAGCGGCGCACGGCTTTCGCCTCAGCCGCATCGGGCGTCCCGAGATTGACCAGCAGAATGCCGATACCCGGGCTGTACGGCATCGCCTTGCCGTCGACGACACTCCGCGTCTGTGCGCCGGCAACGGCCGCAGCGTCGGACGGCGCTGGCGCCTCGACTGTGTCAGCCACCGGTCGATCGTTCGCGGCGGCCGTTGCCGGTGCGACTGGCACGCGCGCCGGTGCGGGCGACGCGGGCGGCGCCAAAGCCTCCTTCTCGTCGGGATCGGTCAACGGCATATCATTCATGAATTAAGCATACCCGATTGTGAACCTCATTACATGCGTGCAAACGCCACGCGACGCGCTTCTTTGCTGAACAGACGCATGACAAACGCATGAGCACGCTCTCGGCGTGCGATGAATTGGCTTCAAAGTTTAGCTTCGGGTCTCAATGCAGCCCAATTCCGCTGGGAGACCGCACCGCGATCACATTGCACCTCAGGTGGAGGAAACGAACATGGTCCGCACTCTCAGCATTGTTGTTGTTCTGCTTGCCGGTTCCGGCGCCGCCTCGGCGCAAAGCGGCCTCGCGCATACCCCAGCCGAAGAAAAAGCCTGTCGCGGCGATGCGCATCGCCTGTGCAAGGACGTCATCTCCGATGAATTCCAAGTCGCGTCCTGTCTGCAGGAGAACCGCCATCGCGTCAGCCACGGCTGCCGGACGGTTCTGGAAAGCCACAAGCGATAGCAGACCTGCTTGCGGTTATTCGGCGGCCTTGAGCAGCACCGGCGAGCCGGTCTGAAACTGCTCGAACAGTGCTGCTTCGTCGGCCTTCGCGGCGGCGAGCAGCCGCTGCTTGACGTGACCGAACCCGCGGATCTTTTCCGGGATCGAGGCCAGCGCCACCGCGACGCGATGATTGTCCACCGTCAACGCGTCGACGAGCTTGGCGAGCATCGCTTCGTAGTCTTCGATGAGCTTTCTTTCCGTGCGGCGCTCCTGCGTGCGGCCGAACGGATCGAACGTCGTCCCGCGCAAGAACTTGAACTTCGCCAATAACCGGAAGGCCGGAAGGAGCCAGGGGCCGAAACTCATTTTGCGCGGCAATCCGGTAGCGGAGTTGCGTCGCGCCAAAAACGGCGGCGCCAGATGAAACTCAAAGCGCAAGCTGTCGCCGTCGAACGCGTCGGCCACCTGGGCCAGGAATGAACCATCGGTATAAAGCCGCGCGACTTCGTACTCGTCCTTGTACGCCATCAGCTTGAACAAATAGCGCGCCACCGCCTCAGCGAGGCCGGTTTCGCCGGGCGTGCGCGTCGCTTCGGCCGCCCGTACCTTCTCGACCAATTCGCGATAACGCGCGGCGTAGGCCGCATCCTGATAATCGGTGAGGAATTTCACCCGCCGCGCGATGATTTCATCGAGCGAGTCCGAAAGATGCAATGCATCACTCAACTTTGCGGCGGCAGGCTTGACCAGCGCCTCGACTTGCGCGCGATCGACCGCGGCGCGGCGGCCCCAATGGAACGCGGCCTTGTTCATCGCCACGGCTTCGCCATTGAGCTCGATCGCCCGCTCGATGGCCGCGAAAGACAGCGGGACGGCGCCGAGCTGATAGGCGTAGCCGACCAGAAACATGTTGGCGCCGAGCGACTGACCAAACAAGGCCGTGGCAAGCCGCGTCGCGTCGACGAAATGCGTACGATCGCGGCCGGCGTCGGCGGTGATCGTGCGTTTGAGCTTTTCGGTCGGCAGCGAAAAATCGGCATTACGGGTGAAGTCGCCGGGAAGGAATTCCGCAGTGTTCACCACCATCGTGGTCGCACCGTGCTTGACGGCTGCGAGCACTTTGCGCGTACCGGTGACGACGATATCGCCGCCGAGGACGAGATCGGCGCGTCCGGCGGCGACCCGGATGGCATGAATATCGTCCGGCGTCTTGGCAAAGCGCACGTAGCTAAAAACGGCGCCACCTTTCTGCGCCAGTCCGGCCATGTCGAGCACGCCGACGCCGCGGCCTTCAAGATGCGCCGCCATGCCCAGAATGCCGCCGATGGTGACAATGCCGGTGCCGCCGACGCCGGTGACGATGATATTGTAGGTCTGCTCAATCGCCGGCAATTGCGGGTCGGGCAGGACCGGCAAGTCGTGATCGGCGGCGACGCCTTTGCCTTTTTTCAGCTTGGCGCCGTGCACCGTCACGAACGAAGGGCAGAAGCCGCGCACGCAGGAAAAATCCTTGTTGCAACTCGACTGGTCGATGGTGCGCTTGCGGCCCCATTCGGTTTCCAGCGGCTGCACCGATACGCAGTTCGATTTGACGCCGCAATCGCCGCAGCCTTCGCACACAAGCTCATTGATGATGACGCGCTTGTCCGGATCCGGGAACGTGTGCCGCTTGCGGCGGCGGCGCTTTTCCGCGGCGCAGGTTTGATCGTAGATCATCACCGTCACGCCCGGGATGGCGGCAAGGTCTTTCTGCACCACGATCAGATCGTCGCGATGATGGACGCTGAGGCCGGTCGGCCACTCGACATTGCTCGGATATTTGTCCGGCTCGTCGGTGACGATGACGACCCGCTTGGCGCCTTCGGCCGCGACCTGGCGGGCGACCTGCGGCACGGTCAAGCCGCCGTCATTGGCCTGGCCGCCGGTCATCGCGACCGCGTCGTTGAACAGGATCTTGTAGGTGATGTTGGTGTTGGCGGCGATGGCGGCGCGGATCGCCAGATAGCCGGAGTGATTGTAGGTGCCGTCGCCGAGATTTTGAAAGACGTGCGCCCGGGTGGAGAACGGCGCTTCGCCGACCCAGTTGGCGCCCTCGCCGCCCATTTGCGTATAGCCGAGCGTCGAGCGGTCCATCCACTGCGCCATGAAATGGCAGCCGATGCCGGCGTAGGCGCGCATGCCTTCGGGTACGACGGTCGAAGTGTTGTGCGGACAGCCCGAGCAGAAATACGGAATCCGCTGCGCGATGTCGCGCGTCTCCGCGGCGATGCGCTGCAAGTCCTTGAGCCGCGCCAGGCGCCCGGCGATATCGTCGTTGCGGTGATATTTCAGCAGCCGCTCGCCGATGCAGATCGCCACATCGTTGGGATCGAGCGCGCCCTTGACCGGAAACAGCCAGTTGCCTTGCTCGTCGCGCTTGCCGATGCAGACCGGCTGATTGGCGCTGCCGTAAAGTTCCTCGCGGACCTGGACTTCGATCAGCGAGCGTTTCTCCTCGACCACAATAATGAGATCGAGGCCGCTGGCGAATTCGGCGAGTTCGCGGCGGCTGATCGGCCACGGACAGCCGACCTTGTAGAGACGAATGCCGAGCTGATTGCAGGCAAGCTCGTCGATGCCGAGCTCGTCGAGCGCCTGGCGCACATCGAGATAGCTCTTGCCGGTGGTGATGATGCCGATCTTGGGCTCGCGGCCGCCCGACGTGATGGCGTGGTTGATCTTGTTGGCGCGCAGAAACGCCAGCATCGCATCGCGCTTGAAGTCGTGCAGTCGCGCTTCCTGCGCCAGGATCGGATCGTTGAGGCGGATGTTGAGGCCGCCGTCCGGCATGAGAAAGTCGGTCGGTTTGATGATGTTGATCCGGTCAAGGCTCGCCTCGATCGCCGCAGTCGACTCGATCGTCTCGTGCATGGTCTTGAGCGCCACCCACGAGCCGGTGAAGCGCGACATCGCCCAGCCGTAAAGCCCGTAGTCCAAAACCTCCTGCACGCCCGCCGGATTGAGGATAGGGATCATCACATCGATGAAGTGATACTCGGACTGATGCGCGGTGGTGGACGATTCCGCCGTATGGTCATCGCCCATCAGCGCCAGCACGCCGCCGTGCTTGGCGGTGCCGGCTAGGTTGGCATGGCGGAACACGTCACCGGTGCGGTCGACGCCCGGGCCCTTGCCGTACCACATGGAGAACACGCCATCGAACTTGCCTTCGCCGCGGAGTTCGGCCTGTTGCGTGCCCCAGACTGCGGTTGCCGCCAGGTCCTCGTTGAGGCCGGCTTGGAAACGGACGTCGCTCTTTTTCAGGAACGGCGCCGCCCGTTGGAACTGCGTGTCGAGACCGCCGAGAGGCGAGCCGCGGTAGCCGCTGACATATCCTGCGGTGTTCAGGCCGTTGCGGCGGTCCAGCTCTTTCTGCATGAGGCAAAGCCGCACCAGCGCCTGGAAGCCGGTGACGAACACGTGGGTATGGCCGAGATCATATTTGTCTTCGAGCTTGACGTCGCGCAGCGGCATCGGGGCGGCCTTCCACACTAGCTCATTGATGGAGCATGAACTTCCGGAAAGCCGGCAACCGCTTTCCGGCGCATGCTCCGGTATCTCGATGACGCCAGTTTGCCCTTGCGGTCTCGATTCCGCCAGAGGCGTCTTCGCCACCGACATATAGTTCGGCCCCGGGCGCGAACAATGCCGCCACGTAGCAGCCAAGGAGCCGTCAGTGCACCAGGCCGTAGACGGTTTGCGGTGCGGCAAAACCGGCGACCACGTGCTCGCCGAGACGCGCGAATGCGTCGGGGACATGATCTGCGAAGGCCGCGGAGGCGACGACCGGCTCGCCGAGCTTGGCGGCGACCTTTTCCATCCGCGCGGCCAGATTCACCGCCGGGCCGATGCAGGTGAAGTCGAGGCGATTGCCGCCGCCGATATTGCCGTACATGACTTCGCCGACATGAAGCGCAAGACCGAAACGGATCGGCGTTTCGTTCTCGGCGGGAGGCGGCAACTCGGCGATGCTTTGCTTGAATTCCCGCGCGCAAGACAGTGCGCGGCGACAGACCTCGCCAACTTCGGCCTCCGCGGCGATGGGAAAGATCGCCAAGAGGCCATCGCCCATGAATTTGAGCACCTCGCCGCCGTGACCGAGCACGGCCGGAACCTGGCAGCCGAAATAGAGGTTCAAACGGTCGATCAATGCCTGCGGCGGCAGCCGCTCCGAGACCGACGTGAACCCGCGCATATCCGATAGCCAAATCGCTGCGCGGATCGCCTCGACATAGCCGCGGCGGATCTGACCGGACATGATACGCTCGCCGGTCTGGTGACCGACATACGTGTCGATCAGATTTTCCGACGTGCGCCGCAACGCACGGATTTCCGCCACCCGTGCCAATGGCGCGATGACGGATTCAAGATCGGCGAGTTGTTTGGAGCTGAAACCGCCCGGCTGTCGCGTGGACCACGTTGCGACGTGGATGCTGCCGTCCGTGAACACCAGCGGAAATGCGACATAGTCCGTCGCGCCTTGCGCGCGGAGGTCCTGCAGAACCTCAAAGTCGGCCGGGCAATCCGGATCGGCAAAGCGGCGGCGCAGCGGCTTGCGGGTCTCGTAGACTGTCGTGAACGGGCTTTTGCGATACTCGTCCTGTTCCACCAAGCTGTGAAAGGCGTTCGAGACCGTGACGCCCGATTCCGCTTGCCAAAGAAAACGCCGGCCCATGACGTCGGGATGTAACGTCGTGACAAAAACGGCTCCGCGCCACAGCGGCACGCCGGCCGCCAATAACCGCTGGCACATCTGCGCCAGCACATCTTCCGAATTGGGCCCCGAGAGCGCTCCGCCGGCCAGCCATTCCAGAACTTGACGGATGTCGCTCATTGGTAAGCCTCGGTTCAGGCTTTGGCGCTCGGCCGTGCCGAGACTTGCGTATGCCAGCGGTGCACATGCGCGCAGTCCGCCGGGATCGGCATTTTCGCTCGGCCGGCGAAATCGATAGTGATCAGCGCGGTGATGTCGGCGATTGAATAGCGCGGGCCGGCGATAAATTCGCTCTGCGCCAGCTGGGCGTCCATTTGCTCGTAGAAATGTTGCACGCGCAGGCGTCCGCGCTCGGCCAGGGCCGGAATCTGCTCGTAGTCATGGGGTCCGGGCAGTGCGCGCCCCTTGAGGCCCGGCGTCGCATTACGAAACGCTTCCATGACGGCGTAAAAGCCGTTGCGCTCGACCTGCCGCTGCCAGGAAGCAACCAGCGCTTTTTCCTCCGCGGTTTCGCCCATGAGCGCCGGTCGTGGATGGAGCGCTTCGAAATAGACACAGATCCCGACTGCGTCATTGATGCGGGTGCCATCGTCGAGCTCGAGCGAGGGCACCGTCGCGTCCGGATTGATGGCGCGAAATTCCGCCGTCAGTTGCTCGTTGTTGCGAAGATCGACCTGCACCGTAGGCACCGTGATGCCCTTCTCGGCCAGGAAAATGCGAACCCGCCGTGGGCTGGGCGCGGTGGTGCAATCGTAAAATTTCATGGGCGGTCCTCACCGGTTGTTCTTGGCTCACAAGGAAGTGTGCGGCCTTCTGTATATCAAAAGAACGGCAGATGTGGATCGCGCGGAATGCCAAGTTCGCTGCGGCCGAAATGAGCAAAATTCTGTTCAGGATTGAGCGCTACATGCATCGCGGCGAAATGGATGTCGCGCCAGGCGCGCTGAATCGGATGCGAGGCGGCAAATCCCGCCGTCCCGCTCATGCCGAGCAGCGTATCGATGGCATCGACGCACAGTTCGGCGGCGCGCGAACAATCGCGCATGGTGCGCGCACGCAGCTCGAGCGGCGGCGGGCTCGCCGAGCGGGCAGCGTCGACCGCGCGGCGGAGCAGCAATTCGGCGGCGTCCAGATCGGCGGCCGTCCGCGCAAGCCGCACTTGCACACTGGTAACTTGCGCCAGCGACGCGCCGCCGCGACCGGCCTTCCGCGTCTTTATCCATTCGCGAAACATGTCGTAGGCGCCTTGTGCCGCGCCCAGCATAGGAGCCGTGAAGGTGAGCGGCGCGTAGCTGATCCAAGGGGCGCGGTAGATCGGATTGTCATGCAGTTTGCCGCCGGGGGTTTTGCCCTCGCGGAGGTCCGAGAGCGCAAGTGTGTAGTCTGCCGGCACAAAGACGTCGTCCAAAACCGCCGTGTTGCTGCCGGTGCCGCGCATCGCGCTCGTAAACCAGGTGTCCTTGATTTGATATTCGTTTGGCCGCACCAGAAAAAATCTCGCTTCCGGACCGCCTGTGCCTTCCGCGATGCTGCCGACGACGAGCCAACGGCAATGATTGATGCCGCTGGCGAAACCGAATTCGCCGGAAATCCGATAGCCGCCGTCAACTGCGGTGACGCGTCCGGAGGGCTGCACCGAGGCCGCGATGGCGTAATCCACTCCTTCGGCCCAAATCGCCTTTTGCGCCGGCTCGGGAAATTGGCCCACATAATGCGGATGATGAATCATCAGGCTGGCGCACCAGCCGTGCGACGCATCCGCCTTGGCGATTTCGCGAACAACGTCGAACCAGGTGTCGAGGCTCAATCCATAGCCGCCATAGCGCGGCGGAATAAGGATGCGGGAAATGCCGGCGGCCAGGAGCGCGTCGACGCTCGCGCGGGGCAACGTGCGCGCCTCCTCGGCCGCGGCGGCCCGGTCCCGGATCATCGGGGTAAGCGCCCGCACCCGCGCCAGAACCGCGTCGTGGGTCTGCTCCATCGCCGCAAACCGATCGCTCTGGGTCATTTTCGTCAGCCCTCCCTCGCCAAACGAGATCTATTTCACAAATTTTCGTGCCCAGAAGGACCTTCCGGCGTAAGGGCTCGGCGCAACACAATTATTTCGCATTTCGGGGGTGCCGCAAACACTTCATCATGCCGGGGTTTTGTCGCGTCGAGAACGCCTGTTGCGGCGACGCGCCGACGACTTATTGTGGAACGGCTTGCGGCGACGGCCAAATCCGGGCGTTGCTGTTTCGACTTCGAGGCAACACCATGAGCAATTTCACACCGATTTCCGCTGCTATCGGGGGCGCACTGATTGGGCTCGCCGCGGTTCTTCTGATGCGATTCAACGGCCGCATTGCCGGCATCACCGGCGTTTTTGCCGGGCTGATCGACCCGGCCGCCGACGATCGCCTCTGGCGCGCCACCTTTGTCATCGGGCTGATCGTCGCCCCGTTCTCCGCCTGGCTGCTCGGATGGCCGCTTTCGACCCCGCAGATGCCCGCAAGCCTCACCCTTGTCGCCGTCGCCGGCGTGCTTGTCGGCTTCGGCACGCGACTGAGCAATGGCTGCACCTCCGGACATGGGGTCTGCGGCATCGCGCGGCTTTCGCCACGCTCAATCGCCGCGACCGCCATTTTCATGGCCGCCGCGGTGGTTGTTGTCGCGCTGATGCGCCACGTGATCGGAGCCTGACATGCGCGCCCTCTCGAGCTTGGTCTGTGGTTTCGTCTTTGGTTGGGGCCTGTTCATTTCCGGGATGATGCGGCCGGAAAAGGTTCTGGCCTTTCTGGACATCTTCGCGATCCCAAGCGGCGGCTGGGATCCGAGCCTGGCGGTGGTCATGGCGTCGGCACTCATCGTCACGGGTATCGGCTACGCGCTGGCGCGGCGAGGCGCGCCGATTTTTGCCGAAAAGAGCCAGTGGCCGGCGCAATCGGTCATCGACCGCCGGCTGGTTGCCGGCTCGATCCTGTTCGGTGTGGGCTGGGGTCTGGTCGGCTTGTGTCCCGGGCCGGCGATTGCCAATCTGGCGACGCTGTCGGTGCCGGTGATCGTGTTCATCGTTGCCATGGCGGTCGGCACGCTGGCGCATGACCACTGGTTTAAGCGCGCGTCGACCGCAAGCATGCCGTCGCTTGCGTCGGCAAACGCCGATGGCTGAGCCAAGCTGTCGCCATCGCGTTGAACGATTTGGTTCACGCGCATACGGGCAATGATTAAATAAAGTTTAAGCTGAATTGTTGATGGTCGAGCGCGTCTCGTGCGTTGCCTAGGTAACGCGGCGAGCATTGAGCCGCTTCCGGCAGGATTGCAGCGCCGTGCACGCTCGCCCATTATGGATGGATCGCCCACATCGGTTTTGCGCATGTCAGCACCACTCGTCATCACCATTCCGCATCGCCTCGGCAAACAAGAGGCGCTTCGCCGCCTGCAGCACGGTCTGGGCAGTGCCGGATCGAACTTTTCGCATCTTTTCAGCATCCAGGAGCAGACCTGGACCGGCGATCACTTGCAGTTTCGGGTGAGCGCGCTCGGCCAATCGGCCAACGGCACGATCGACGTGGCCGACGATTCCGTGAGGCTCGAGGTATTTCTCCCTTGGCTTTTGGCAAAACTTGCGGAAACGTTGCAGCCACTTATCCGCAAAGAAGGCACGCTTCTTCTGGAAAAGAAATAGTAACCCTCGTCAGCAAAACTCCGCGGCGTAAGTCAGAAATAATAATTCGATCGTGCCATAAGGGACGCGAGCTCGGGCGCGGCTCGTGTCGGGCTTGGAAGTGGCACTACGCGGGGCTGCAATGCGAAATCCTGTCTCTTTGAGTCTTTGGTTCGGCATGGCGCTGTATGCGGCCATCGGACTGTTCGGCGTCGCTGTTTTTCATGAGACCGCTCCGCTCGGTCAACAAACGGCGGACGGGTACGGGATCGGCTATTCGGCACTCGCCATCGCCGCGCAACCGGCAAAATAATTTTCCGCCCCCATTTTTCTTGCCTTTAGTCTTTACGGTTCGGCGCGACCTCCGGCACGGCGGTCGAGCAGAGCGCGTGGCGACGATCCGCAAACGCGCCGGCGCATTGCGCACCGGCATTCATCGCGATTCCCTGGAGCGCGAGCGCCTTCGGTTGAATCGATATCGCGCTCTAGATTTTTGGCGGAGCATAATCTTTTCGGAAAAACCGGCATCCACTTTTCCGGATCATGCTCTAAACTCCAGATCCGTTCGAGCCGTCGCGGAATCCCCTCCGGCATGATCGAGCGCCCGGCGATGGCGCTTGCATGCTATAGTGCCGGCGTTCCCGGAGGCTGGAGGGAGAATCGCAGGATGGCGCAAGATCACGACCACGACGCCGACGGCCATCATCACGGCTCCGAATTGTCGGAGATGCAGCTGCGCGTGCGGGCGATCGAGACCGTGCTGGTGGAGAAGGGCTACGTCGACCCTGCCGCTCTCGATCTGATGATCGAAGCTTACGAAACCAAAATCGGTCCGCACAACGGCGCCCGTGTGATCGCCAAGGCCTGGAGCGATGAGACCTTCAGGCAAGAACTGCTGACCGACGCGACCAAGGCCGTGCGCACGCTCGGACTTGTCAATCCGGTCGGCGATCACCTGATCGCGGTCGAGAATACGCCTGCGCTGCACAACATCATCGTCTGCACGCTGTGCTCCTGCTATCCATGGGAAGTGCTCGGCCTGCCGCCGGTCTGGTACAAATCGGCGCCCTACCGATCGCGCGCGGTCAACGATCCGCGCGGCGTGCTCGCCGATTTCGGGGTTACATTGCCGAGCGACACGCAAATCCGGGTGTGGGATTCCACCGCCGAGACGCGCTTCATCGTGTTGCCGATGCGGCCGGCGGGCGCGGAGGGCTGGAGCGAAGCGCAACTCGCCACGCTGGTGACCCGCGACAGCATGATCGGAACCGGCCTGCCCAAGCTCCCGAGCGAGGCTGCCTGATGGATGGCATTCACGACATGGGCGGCATGCACGGCTTCGGCAAAGTCGAGCCCGAGTCGAACGAGCCGGTGTTTCACGCGTCATGGGAAGGCCGTTGCCTGGCGCTCAACCGCGCCATGGGGGCGATCGGGGCCTGGACCATCGATGAAGGGCGCGCCGGCATCGAACAATTGCCGCCGGAGGTCTATTTGGCCGCGTCGTACTATGGCAAATGGGCGCTGCGGCTGCACAATATGGTCGTCGCCCGCGGGCTTGCCGGAGCGGATGAGCTTGCGGCCGGCCACAAGCTGCATGAAAGCGAACCGCCCGCGCGCAGGCTCGCAGTCGCCGACGTGCCGCGCACGCTGAACCGCGGTAGCTTCGAACGCTCCGCGGCAACGCCGGCGCGCTTTGCCGTCGGCGACCGCGTGCGCGCAAAGAACATGCATCCGCCGACCCACACGCGGCTGCCGCGCTATGCGCGCGGCCATGTCGGCATCGTCGAAGCCATTCGCGGCTGCCACGTTTTTCCGGACTCGACTGCGGTGGGCGGTGGTGAAGATCCGCAGTGGCTCTACACCGTGGTGTTCGCGGCTCGCGAATTGTTCGGCGCGGCGGCCGATCCGACCCTGAAGGTCTCGATCGAAGCTTTCGAGCCCTATTTGGAGAGCGCGCAGCCATGAACAGCGGCACCGCGTCCTCGCGCGGTTTCGCAGACGAAGCAGGCATCCCGCGCAATGCCGAAGGCCCGGTGTTTCGTGAGCCATGGGAAGCGCAAGCCTTCGCGCTGGCGCTATCGCTCCACGAACGCGGCGTGTTTTCCTGGAACGAATGGACGGCCGTGCTCGGCGACGAAATCAAAAAAGCCCAGGCCGCCGGCGATCCCGATACGGGCGAGACCTATTACCGTCATTGGCTCGCCGCACTCGAGCGCATCGTTGCCACCAAAGGCGTTGCCGATGCGCAAACGCTTGCGCGCACGCGCGACGCCTGGGCGCGCGCTTGCGAACGTACTCCGCACGGCACACCGATCGCGTTGCAAGCAGACGATTTTGCCGACGATCCTATCGGATGATCCCTCGGCAATAGTCGCTCAAGGCCAAACCGGCGGATGCGTGCCGAGCGGCACCGCCGGGCGCGTCCAGCCCGCCGGTGTCGCGGATATTTGCGCGGCGTGACGCACACCGCGCATCAGGCCGAACGGCGAGCGGCTCTCCTCGAGCAAATCGGCGACGTCGTCACGCTGAGGCAGTGGAAGCGCGAAGCCCTTATCCACGCGCCCCAGAGTCCAAATCCAACGCCCGGTCGCGGCGAGTGAAACACGCACCAGGAAGCTTCCGCCCTCGTGCGCCTGGCGGATGCGCGCCATCAGCACGCCGAAGGCGAGCAAATAACCGCTCGCATGATCGAGCGCCTGACAAGGCAATTCCTTGGGTCCCTCGATGCCGGCATCTTGGGCTTCCGCCGCATTGAAGCCCGTCGCCGTCTGCACCAGAGAATCGAAGCCGCGGCGGTTGGCCCATGGACCAATATCGCCATAAGCGGACAGTGACCCGTAGATGATGCCCGGGCGGAGCGCCGCCACATCGGCCGGGCCGAAGCCTTTGTCCGCCAGCGAGCCCGGCCGATAGGCCTGCAAGACAATGTCGGCGTCGGCGATGAGCCGCTGCAGCGCGGCACCACCCTCCGGGGCCGACAGATCGACGAATGCAGAGAGCTTGCCGCGTCCGGTGTCTTTGACCAGCCAGTCGATGAAGGGCAGATGCGGCGCCGAAATGCGCATCACGTCGGCGCCGTGAGCGGCGAGCGCGCGACCGGCGACCGGCCCGGCGATGATCCGCGACAGATCGAGCACGCGAAGCCCCGACAGCGGTCTTCCGCCGCTCCACAGGGGCCGCGGCGGCGCGGCGCCGATCTTGTCGATCTGCACAACGGGAATCGCGGCAAGCGCAGCCGCCTGCGGATGCGGTGCCCATTCGGCCGGTGTGCGCATCGCAGCGACGACGCATCCGTTCTGATGGGCCTCCGTCTCGAAGGCAACAGCGTGCCAGCCTTGCAATGCGGCTTCGATGGCCGGCCGGCTCGGCGCGCAACCGAGGAATTTGAGAACATTGTCGCGATGATGCGGAAAGTTCATGTGCAGTCGCACCCAGCCTCCGTCGCCGGTGCGATAAGCGCCGAACAATGGATTGCCGAACGACGACGGCGCGCTGCCGTCAATCGTCAAATAATGTTCGCTGCGGAATTCCACCGCGGCATGGCGCATATCGACACTGATCGTCTGGCGCACCGCGCCGGCGCGATGATGCAGCTCGGCGGCGGCGAGGCCGACTGCGGCGATGCTCGCTTGCGCCGCCGTACCGATGCGGAACGATGACGGCAGAACGGGGTCGCTGCCGAAGAGACGCAGATGCGCGAGCGCTGCTTCGTCACCGCCGGCGAGCCGCCATAGGGTCGCAACCGCATCGGCCGGCGACGGCGCACCGGTCACAGCACCCCCAACAGATGTGGAAGCCAAAGCGACAATGCCGGAATGTAGGTCACCATCACCAGAAAGATCAGCATGGTGACGAGCCACGGCAAGACCGCGACGGTCAGCTCGGCGATGCCCATACCGGTAATGCCGGAGGCGACGTAAAGATTGAGCCCGACCGGCGGATGGCACAGACCCACTTCCATGTTCACCGCCATCAGCACCCCCAGATGCACCGCGTTGACGCCGAGCGCTGCACCCATGGGAAACAGGATCGGCGCCATGATCAAAACGATCGCCGCCGGATCCATGAAATTGCCGGCGGCGAGGAGCACGATGTTGGTCGCGAGCAGAAAGCCGACCGTGCCAAAGCCTTGCGCCGTCATCCAGCCAGCCATGGATTGCGGTATTTGCTCCGAGGTGAGCAGCCAGGAAAACACCGCCGCGTTGGTGATGATGTAGAGGATCATCGCGCTCATCGATGCGGCCTTGAGCAGCACCGCGGGCACCTCGGAGAATTTCAAACCCTTGTAGACGAACACCGCGACGATGAAGGCATAAACGGCGGCAACGGCGGCGGCTTCCGTCGGCGTGAACAGACCTGAATAGATGCCGCCGAGCACGAGCACGATCAGCAACAGACCCCAGATGCTTTGACGAAAGGCTAGCGCACATTCATGCCAAGTCGCCCGCGGCATGCGTGGATAATCATTGCGCCACGCGCGATACCACGTCGTCGCCCCGAGCATGGCCGCAAGGATCAAGCCGGGCACGACACCGGCGATGAAGAGCTGCCCGACCGACGCGGAATCGACCACAGCGCCGGTCGGACCGCGCGGCTGCATGCCGCTGGTCGCCACCGCATAGATGACGAGATTGATCGACGGCGGAAAAAGAATGCCGAGCGCGCCGGACGTAGCGATCACGCCGGCGCCGAAGCGCGGCGGGTAGCCGTTCTGCAACAGCGCCGGCAACATAATTGATCCGATGCCCACGACAGTCGCCACCGACGAGCCGGAGATCGCAGCAAACAGCGCGCAGGCGACGACACCGGCGAGGCCAAGCCCACCGTACCAATGCCCGATCAGCGAGGTAGCGAAATCGATCATGCGGCGGGCGACGCCGCCGGTGGTGAGAAAATTGCCGGCGAGGATGAAAAACGGAATCGCCATGATCTCGAAGCGGTCGATGCTGGTGAAAAGCTTCAGACCGACCATCTTGGGATCGACGTCGGACAGGATGAACAAATAAGTCAGCACCGAAAGGCCGAGCGCGATCGAGATCGGCATGCCGCTGGCCATCAGGGCGAGCAGAAGTGCGAACAAAAGCTCCGCCCGCACGGTGTGCGACAGCTCGATGATGTGCAGCCGCGCCGCGAAGCAGATGAACGCCAGCGCCAGCGGCACGACGATGATGGCAGCAGCTGTGAGCCTGTCGCCGAGCGGCGTTGGCTGCATCGGCTTTTTTGCCGGCGAAAGCAGGCTCATCGCGCCGCCTCGCCGAGTATCGCCGGCTGCTCTGCCGGCGGCGCCTCATAGTCGACGCCGTGACCTTGATGCGGCACCAGACCGGTGCGCAGAAAGCGCCACATCACCTGCAGAAAGCGAAAGCACATCAGATACGAGCCGAGCGGAATGCACAGATAGATGATCCAGCTCGGCCACTCGAGCTCCGGCGACACCTGATCGGGATCGAGCTCGTAGACATAGATCGCGCCGAGCGTGCCGATCACGCCGGTGAACAAGGCGCCGCACAAGAGCGCAAACACCATCACCGGCTTGCGCGCCGGCGGCGCCAGGCGCTTGACCAAAACGTCGACACCGACATGGATGCCGGTGCGGACGCCGAGCGCGGCGCCGAATTTGGCCATCCACACGAACATGTAGGTGGCCAATTCCTGCGCCCAGGAGAGATTGATGGCCGCGAGCGTCCTATAGGTCCGATCCGCGGCGCTGCCGACAAGGACGAGGCCGTGCGCATCCGCCCAGCGGGCAAGTCCGGCCGAATTGCTGGCGCCGTAACGATGCACGACGGCAACGAATGTCAGCACAGTGGCCGCACCGATCAGCGTGGCGATCAGCCATTCCTCGAGCCGGTCAAGAAAGATATTGAGAATGGCGCCAAGCCTGTTGATTCCCGCCTCGCGAGGCGTCGATCGGGAGGGCATCGATGACACCAGCTTTCACACGTCCTTGTTCGTTTCCGTCCGGGATGTTGCAACCAACCCGGCACCTAGAACGCGATGAATTTAGGTGGAATCAACATCGCGTTCTAGATCTTTGCTGGAGCATGATCTTTTCGGAAAACCGGATTCCACCCATCGGGTCAAGCCCGAGGGCATGCTTTTCCGGATCATGCTCTAAGACTGCGGCGGCGTGAAGCCTGAGGCCTTGTAGATTTGCTCGATGAAATCCTTGCCGAAGCGGCTCTGCATCTCGGTATGCACCGGCATCAATTTGCCGATCCAGGCCTTCTTTTCGGTGTCGGTGAGGGTGTGAATCTCGGTCTTTCCGGACGCTGTAATTTTCTCGATGGCGTCCTCGTTGTCCTTCGCGGCCGTCGTATTGAAGAAATCGGTCGTCTCCTTTACGGCGCGATCGAGTTGTTCGCGCACGTCCGGCGGCAGCGAATTCCAGAACGTCTTGTTGGCGACGAGCGCATAGGTCAGCCGGCCGTGGTGCGAAATGGTCAGGTGCTTCTGCACCTCGTAGAATTTCTGCGTCAGAATGTTGGTCGGGACATTATCTTCGCCGTCGACCACGCCCGTCTGCAGCGCCTGATAAAGCTCGCCGAACGCGATGATCTGCGGAATGGCGCCAAGCTCGCGCGTCACCGCATCCTGCACCTTGCCGCCCTGGATGCGCATCTTCATGCCGCGAAAATCGTCGGGCACGATCAGCGGCTTGTTGCCGGTATAGTCGTGGGCGCCGTTGTCCCAATAAGCGAGCGGCGTGATCGACTTCTTCTCGAGCTTTTTGTTCAATTCCGCCATCATCGGGCTCGCCATCATCTGGCGCGCCCGCGCCTCATCGCTGAGCAGAAACGGCAGGTCGAAAATATCGAATTCCTTCACGCCCAGCGGGCTGAATTTCGCAATCGAGGGCGCCAGCAACTGCACCGAGCCCAGTTGCAACGCCTCGAGCTCTTCCTTGTCCTTGTAGAGCGAGGAGTTCGGATAGACCTCAACCTTGACGCGGCCGCCAGTGTATTTCTCGGCCAGATCCTTGAAATACAGCGCCGCCTTGCCCTTCGGCGCGTCGGGCGCAACGACGTGGCTGAATTTCAGGACAATCGGTTCGGCCGCCCGCGCGGCGGAAACGACGGCGGAGGAAAAAGCGGTCAAAGACAATGCAGCGATGAGCGCAACGGCCAAGCGTTTCATCAATGTCCTCCCGTTGCCACAGTCATTGTCCGTGTCTTAGCGGCGGATTATCGGCGCTCTTCCAAGCCCTGTCACCTGCCCGCGCATGATTAGACCCGTTGTCGCATGTCCTTTTCGGAAAACCGGTTTCCACCCATCGGGTCAAGCCCGAGGGCATGCTTTTCCGGGACATGCTCTTAGTGCATCGCGGCATCGCGGCGCGGCACGAAGGCGCCATGATGGCGAATCACATCGCCGGCGAGCCGATGCGCGGCGCTGGCCGATGGGGCGGGCTCGCTGCCGGAGAGCCGCGCCGCGAGGTAGCCGGCATTGAAGCCATCGCCAGCCGCCATCGTATCGACCGGAACCATCACTTCCGGAACCGGTACGAATTCGCGCGCCCCGGCTGTGGCGACCAGCGCGCTGTTGGGACCATTCTTCACCACGATCTCGCCGATGCCGAAGGCTTGCAGCCGCGCCACCGTCGCTTCCGGTGACGGGTCGCCCCACAAAACGGCCTCGTCGTCGAAGGTGGGCAAGGCGATGTCCACCCGCTTGAGCGCTTCGACGAAGACAGTACGGGTGCGGGCAAGATCGCCTTTCCAGCCGCGCGGACGGAAGTTGCCGTCGAACGCCACCTTGGCGCCCTGCGCGCGGGCGGCTTCCAGCAATGCGAGAAAACGCCCGATGCCGCTATTCGAATAAAGCGACAAGGTGATGCCGGAAAAGTAGATCAGCCGCGCCGCCATCAGGCCCTCGGCGACCTGCATCCAGTCGGGCAATTCGAACAAATCGCGCGCCGGCGCGCCTTCGCGCCAATAGCGAAAGCTGCGCTCACCCGCGGGGCCGCTTTCGATCAGCGCCAGTCCGGGAAGCTGGCCGGGCACGCGGAGAATAAGCTTTCCCGAGACACCCTCAGCGGCAGCGAGTGCCACGATGCTGTCCGAATAGGAATCGTCGCCAAGGGCGGACGCGAAGGCGACCTCGATGCCGGCGCGCGCCAGATAGACCGCCGTGTTGAAGGCATCGCCGCCGCCGGAGAGCGAAAAGCGGCCGTCGGAGCCGCGCGCCAAGGCGATGAGCACTTCGCCGACGCAGACCGCGCCCTTCTGCTCCGTCATGGTCTCGCTTTCCGCCTCGGCACAAAGTTCCCGCGGGTCAGGAAATAGCCCAGCGCGCTCAGCATGGCGATGCAAAAGCTAACCGGCCAATCGGTATGGTAAGCGATCGTGAGGCCAAGCCAAGCCTCCGCGAGCGCGATACCGGCAGACACGAGCATGCCGCTCCATAGCCCGGTCGTCAGCCGCTGCGCGGTCGCCGGCGGCCCGACCATGAGGGCAAAAACGAGCAGCACGCCGACGATTTGCGCGCTTTGCGACACCGCCAGCGCCACGATCACGAGGAAAACCGTCGACACGAGCCGCAGCGGCACGCCTTTGGCTTCCGCGAGCTCCGGCTGCAGGGTGGCGAAAATGAGCGGCCGCATGATGAGTGCAAGGCCCAGGACCGTGATGGCGGCGAGGACGACCAGCGTCGCGATCGTCGATCGGTCGACGGCGAGCACGTTGCCGAACAGCAGCGCCGTCGCCTGGGTGGCGAACGCCGTGTAGTAATGCAGGAACAAAAGCCCGAAGCCGAGCGACAGCGACAGCACCACCCCGATGGCGACGTCGCGGCCGCTCAGGCGCTCGCCCAGGAGGCCCATGCCGATGCCGGCCGCGATGGTAAAGCCGACCAATCCCCAAACCGAAGCCACGCCGAGCAGCACGGCGCCCGTCGCCCCGGCAAAGCCGATGTGCGAAAGCGCATGGCCGGCGAAGGTCTGCCCGCGCAAGACGAGGAAATAACCGACCAGCCCGGAGACGACCGCGGCGATGCCTGCGGCCGCGAAGGCGTTCCGCATGAACTCGTAATCAAGCATGGTGATGGTGGCCGTGCGCATGATCGTGGCCGTGCTCATGGCCGTGCGCCGAACGCTCGACGTCGCCGCCACGGGACAGCACGAAAATATGGCCGTTGGCCTTCACCACTTCGATCTCGGTGCCGTAAAGCTGCGAGAGCACCGGCGCAGTCGCCACTTCGTCCACAGTGCCGAGCGCAGCACGCCCGTTGCCGAGATAGAGGACACGGTCGAGCGCGCCGATGAGCTGGTTGAGCTCGTGGGCGCTGAACAAAACCGTAATGTTGCGCTCGCGGGCGAAGCGGCGGACCAGGTCGATCACCGCCTCCTGGTAACGGTAATCGAGGCTGATCAGCGGCTCGTCGAGCAAAAGAAGCTTCGGATCGCCCAGCAGCGCCTGCGACAGCAGCAGGCGTTGGCGTTCCCCGCCCGACATGTCCGAGAGCGAACGGCGGGCGAGATCCGTGGCGCCGACGGCAGCAAGTGTCGTTTCGATCGCCCGGCGGTCGGCAGCAGTGAGCGACGGCAAGCCCCAGCGCTCGCCATGGACGGAACTGGCGATGAAGTCGAAGCCGCTGACTTGCAAATCCGGCAAGACGGTCCGCACTTGCGGCAGATAGCCAATCTGCGGATCGCCGCGCCGTGGCGGGCGTCCAAAAACGCGCAGGCTTCCGGCGCGCGGCGGCAGCAGGCCGAGGATCGCACGCATCAAGGTGGTCTTGCCGGCGCCGTTGGGGCCGAGCAGGCCGATAAACTCGCCCTGCTGAATGGCGAAGCTGGTATCGATCAGGACGTCGCGGCCGCCGATCGCAATGCTCGCGTGATCGAGCTCGATCACATTCATGACGAAGAGCCGGTCAAAGCGCGCGCCGTTTCGTCGAGCTGCTGCAACATCCAATCCTGGTAGGAGACACCTGCAGGTGCGGTTTCGGTAATGCCGACGACCGGAATTCTGGCCGCGTGCGCGAGCCCGATGAGATGCTCGACGAGCTCGGTCGGCGCCTGCTTATTATAGAACAACACCCGCACCTTGTGGTCTCTCAAGTCGCGCTCGAAAGCCGCGAGATCGCGCGCGCTTGGTTCGGTGTCGTTCATGATCGCGAGTTGGAAGCGCTCGTTGGTCATCGAAAGCTTCAGCGCTTGCGCCATATAGCCAAAGACCGGCTCGGTCGCGGTGACCGCCGTGCCGGCAAATTTATCGCGAATGGCGGCAATCTTGGCGTTGAGCGGGCTAAGCGCAGCGAGGAAGCGCGCGAGCCGCGCCGCGTATTCGTCCTTGTGCGCCGGGTCGGCCGTGGCGAACGCACTGGCGAGCGCGCGTGCCACCGCCGGCATGGTCGCCGGATCGTACCAGAGATGCGGATTGTCCCCGCTCTTTCGGTGCATCACCTCGGCGGCGGAGATCGCGATGCGTCCCGGACGGGCGGCGGCGTTGAGCACCTGCTCGATCCAAGGATCGTAGCCGGCGCCGTTGTAAACGACCACCTGCATAGCCGTGATCTGGCGGACGACTGTGGGCGAAAGCTCGAAGAGGTGCGGGTCCTGATCGGGATTGTTGAGAATGCTGACCACCGACACCCGGTCGCCGCCGATCTGTTGGGCGACGTCGCCGTAGAAGTTTTCGGCGGCCACAACCGCCACCTTGTCCTCGGCCGCGCGGCTCGCAGTCACCGTCGCGGCCAAGCATGCCAACGCCAGCGCAATGAGGATTTTCATCGGCAGCCTCGTCAATTTTCCTGAGAAATCAGCGCGCGGCACTGCCCAAGATGTAATATTATAACATTGCTTTTGCAATCGCGCTGACGGCTGCGCCAAGCGAATATGTTCGCCCCGAAGGCGGACGATGCGGCCGGTACGGTCCGAGAGCCCGCGCAACTGCCGACATGGGCGAATAGGCCTTCGCACCGGGTTTTGGGTGCACGCAGAAGCGCCTATATAGCGTTGCCAGGAGGGCCCCCATGTCAGATCCGGTTACGTCAGAACAGGTTACGTCAGAGAAGGTACCGGTGACGGTACTCACCGGCTATCTCGGCGCCGGCAAGACCACATTGCTCAATCGCATCCTCTCCGAGCCGCACGGCAAGAAGTACGCCGTGATCGTCAACGAGTTCGGCGAAATCGGCATCGACAACGACCTCGTCGTCGGCGCCGACGAGGAAGTGTTCGAGATGAACAACGGCTGCATCTGCTGCACCGTGCGGGGGGACCTGGTTCGCATCCTCGACGGACTGATGCGACGCAAGGGCAAGTTCGACGCCGTCATCGTCGAAACAACCGGGCTCGCCGATCCGGCACCGGTGGCGCAGACCTTTTTTGTCGACGAGAATGTCGGCCGCAAAACCAGACTGGACGCCGTCGTCACCGTCGCCGACGCCAAATGGCTGAGCGAGCGGCTCAAGGATGCTCCCGAGGCGAAAAATCAAATCGCCTTCGCCGACGTGATCCTGCTCAACAAAACCGATCTGGTGTCCGCCGACGAGCTCGCCGAGGTGGAAGGCCGCATCCGCGCGATCAATCCGTACGCCAAGCTGCACCGGACACAGCGCGCGCAAATTCCGATCGCCGAAGTGCTCGATCGCAAGGCTTTCGACCTCGACCGTATCCTCGACATCGAGCCGCAATTCCTCGAAACCGAGGACGATCACGACCATCACCATGGACACGACCATGGTGATGGGCACGGGCATGATCATCACGACGATCACGGCCACCATCATCACGGTGAGCATAGCCACAAAGGAATCAAGCACTATCACGACGAGGACATGCAGTCGGTTTCGCTCAAGACCGACAAGCCGCTCGATCCCGACAAGTTCTTTCCCTGGGTGCAGAACCTGGTGCAGACCGAGGGCCCAAGCATTCTGCGCTGCAAGGGCATCCTGTCGTTCAAGAACGACGACGACCGCTTCGTCTTCCAGGGCGTGCACATGATCCTCGACGGCGATCATCAGCGGCCATGGGCGAAAGACGAGACCCGCGACAGCCGCATCGTCTTCATCGGGCGCAATCTGCCTGAGGACAAAATCCGCGAGGGATTTGAGGGCTGCATCGCGTGACGTTTTTGGCTTCGTCGTGCGCGGGCGCATCAGGTGCGTCCAGCGCATTTCTTTAATCTTACCGAACCTTGGATTGCCGGCTTAAAGCCGGCAACAGCGTCTTGGAATGACTGACACGCGCGCAAATACAGTCTCGATTGCAGAACGCACCCATCCGGTCGCCGCCGGCGGCCCGGTGGTGGCGGCGCATTTTCTTCGCCACACCGCCGTGTTCGTGCTCGGCGAGGAGGCGATCCTGCTGGTTGAGCCGGACGGCGAGCCGCGGCGCGTCGCTATACACGACGGCGGCATTCTGGCGACCGCGGCCGACAAACAACGCGTCGTGACCGGCGGTGACGACGGCAAGGTCGTCGCCACCAGCGTCAAGGGCGAAACCGAGATCATCGCCACCGATCCCAAGCATCGCTGGATCGATCATGTCGCACTCGGACCCGAGCGCGCCGTTGCGTGGTCCGCGGGCAAGACCGCATTCGTCAAAGCCAAAGATTTGCGCCACTTCGAAGCGCCATCGACCGTGGGCGGACTGGCCTTCCTGCCAAAGGGCTTTCGGCTGGCAGTCGCCCATTACAATGGCGCCTCGCTTTGGTTTCCCAACGCCAAGGAGGCGGCGCCGGAATTTTTGGAGTGGAAGGGCTCGCATCTCGGCGCCACCGTCAGTCCCGACGGCCGCTTTCTGGTCACCTCGATGCAGGAGGCGATGCTGCATGGCTGGCGGCTCTCCGATCGCAAGCACATGCGCATGTCCGGTTATGCGGCGCGGGTGACGTCGCTGAGCTGGACCGCGGACGGTGACTACCTCGCGACCTCCGGCGCGCCGCAGCTCATCCTTTGGTCCTTTCAAGGCAAGGACGGGCCGATGGGCAAGGAGCCGCGAATGCTGGCGCCGGCCGAGCATCGCGTCGAGGTCGTCGCCTGCCACCCGAAGGACCCCATCATTGCGGTCGGCTATGCGGACGGCATGGTGCTGTTCACACGCATTGACGACGGTGCCGAGATCTTGGTGCGCAAGCCTGGCAACGCGCCGGTCAGCGCACTCGCCTGGAGCGCGGACGGCCGTTTCCTATCCTTCGGCACCGAAGACGGCGCGGCCGGCGTGCTCGACCTTGCCTGACCAACAGATGGCGGCCCCAATGTTTCTGAGAGCATCATGTTTCTGAAATTGACGGCGGACGGCGAATTACAGTTCGAGGACCGGCACAACTTTCGCGCTTTCAAGCTCGTTGTCGAGGACGACCGAAGCCGTCTCGATGCTGTTCGCAACGTACTTGCCGGTAAAGCCGACTTGCCCGATGCGGAGACGGCCTGGATCGACCAGGCTACGCTCCGCCAATGGCCGGGCGTCGCGCAGGACGAGCCTTGGCAGCAAAGCTTCGCGGCCATGATCGAAAAAGCGCGGCCGCACGGCTGGATCGACGATCAGCGCAACGCCATCAAAGCCCATATCGAGTGGGTGAAGGCTTCCTGAAGCTTTGAGGCTGCTGAGGCTTTGAGCCTGGCGCCCGGAACCGCATGTCGGCGCCGTGGTTGATTCCGCATGAGCAGAATCATCAAAATCGCCGTCTCGGCGGCACTGGCGCTTGCGATGGCAGCGCCGGCTGCTGCACAAACGACCGATTCAAAGGCCTGCTCCGAGCAGGAGCGCAGCAACCAGACGCTGGGCGAGAGACTTGGCCAATCCAACGGCGTGATCTGCCCGCCCGAGGTCGACCCCGGCATGAAGGCGCCGACGCCGGAGGCCGGCAAGACGCCGGTCATTCCGCCGCCCGGAAGCCCGGGCGGCGATCCGAGCGTTCGGCCGAAATAGGAACACTCTATCTGCGCAGGCGCGTCGTGGAGAAAGGCACCACATGCGCGTTGGACTATCGCGCATTCGCCGGTAGATCCAGCGTGGAAGGTCCTGAGCCTTTAGAGCATGTTGTGTTCGACAACACCATACATGCGTCATGGCCGGACTTGTTCCGGCCATCTACGCCTTTGTTCGTCGCGCCCCTAAGATTGTGGATGCCCGCGACAAGCGCGGACATGACGATTTCGTCGAAATACATCACGCCTTAGCTCGCAGCCGTAAACGGCTCGACGCGCTGTGCGGCGCGGACGAACCGCACCATGACGAAGATCCCGCAAAGCACGAAGAACCCGTCCAGGAAGCGCGCGCCGTAAGCGCCCAGCGCCAACAGGTTGGCGATCGCCCAGCTTCCCGCGAAGGCGGCGCCAAACACCTCGGCGCCGATCAGGATGGCGGCACTGGCCACCGTCAGCACGTTTTGCCAGAGGATGCGGCGGGGACGCGGAGAGGTCTGCGGCTCGGACATGGTGATGGCTTTTTTGTCTTGGCTTTTTCCAATGCGGGCGCACTCTCTCCGAAACGGGGGGCCAATTCAAGGCCGGAACCCCTATATAAAACCGGCACCTTCCCTTGGTAAAAACCCGCATGAGCACCGAGAAACACAGCGATAACCCCTTCTTTCGCGCCTGGAACACCCCGAGCGAGACCCCTCCATTCAATGCCATCAAGCCCGAGCATTTCGCCCCGGCCTATGCGCGCGCCTTTGCCGAACATGAAGCGGAAGTGGCGGCCGTCGCAGCCAATTCGGAACCAGCGGATTTTGCCAACACGATTGCGGCGCTCGAACTGAGCGGGCGGGCGCTCTCGCGGGTCGAGCAAGTGTTCCATCTTCTGGCCGGCGCCGACAGCAACGACGCGCTGCTCGCCATCGAGCGCGAACTCGCTCCGCAAGTCGCAAGCCACTGGCACAAGTTCCACACCAATGCCGGGCTCTTCCGCCGCATCGACGCCCTGATGCGTCAGGGCGAAGCGCTCGACCTTTCCGCCGAGCAAAAGCGCGTGCTCGAGCGCTATCACACATCGTTTCGCCGCGCCGGCGCCGCGCTCGACGGCGAAGCGAAGACGCGGCTCGCCGATATTGTCGAGCGGCTCGCGGAGCTTGGCACCACGTTCAGCCAGAACGTTCTCGCCGACGAGCAGAGCTTCGCACTTTCGCTGCATGACGAGGCCGAGCTTGCCGGCTTGCCGGACTTCATGCGCGAGGCGATGAAATCCGATGCGCAGGAACGCGGACTCGACGGCTATGCGGTCACGCTGTCGCGTTCGAGCGCGGAGCCGTTTCTCGATTTCGCGAAACGTCGCGACCTGCGCGAAAAGGTGTACCGCGCGTTCGTCTCGCGCGGCGACAACGGCGGAGAGACCGACAACAAGGCGATCATCGCCGAAATGGTGCGGCTGCGTGCCGAACGCGCCCGGCTCCTTGGCTACACCGACTTCGCCCATTATCGGCTCGACGATGCCATGGCGAAAACGCAAGGCGCGGTGCGCAACCTGCTCGACACGGTGTGGACGCGGGCGCGGGCACGCGCGCAAGCCGACCGCGATGCATTGCAGGATCTGGTGCAGAAGGAGGGCGGCAACTTCAAGCTCGCCCCGTGGGACTGGCGCTACTACGCCGAGAAACTACGGCAGGAGCGTTGCGACATCGACGAGGCGGAAATCAAGCCGTACCTCAATCTCGATCGCATGATCGAGGCCGCTTTCTACACCGCGGAACGTCTTTTCGGCCTGCGCTTCTCCGAGCGCTCCGACATTCCAGTGTGGCATCCGGACGTGCGCGTATGGGACGTGCGCGGCAGCGACGGCAGCGAGGTCGGATTGTTTTTCGGCGACTATTTCGCGCGCCCATCCAAGCGCAGCGGCGCCTGGATGACATCGCTGCGTGACCAGGAGAAACTTGCCGGCGACATCAGCCCGGTGATCATCAATGTGTGCAACTTCGCCAAGGCGCCGGACGGCGAGCCGACGCTGTTGAGCTTCGATGACGCGCGCACGCTGTTTCACGAATTCGGCCATGCGCTACACGGATTGCTGTCGTCGGTGACCTATCCGAGCATTTCCGGCACCAATGTCGCCACCGATTTCGTCGAGCTGCCGTCGCAGCTTTACGAGCATTGGCTCGAGCAGCCGGATGTGCTGCGGCGCTTTGCCAAACACTACCAGACCGGCCAGCCGATCCCTGAGGATCTGCTGCGGCGGCTGATCGCGGCGCGCAATTTCGGCCAGGGGTTTGCGACCGTCGAATATGTCGCCTCCGCCATCGTCGACCTCGATTTCCATTCGCTCGCGACGCCGCAGACGATCGATCCCGGCGCGTTCGAAGCCGACGCGCTCGAGCGTATCGGCATGCCGGCGGAGATCGCCATGCGGCATCGGCCCCCACACTTCGGGCATGTGTTTTCCGGCGGCGGCTATGCGGCGGCGTATTACAGCTACATGTGGTCGGAAGTGCTCGATGCCGACGCTTTCGAGGCCTTCGCGGAAACCGGCGATATCTTCGATCCGGCGACAGCGAAGCGGCTGCGCGAGACCATCTATGCTGCCGGCGGCGCGCAGGATCCCGCCGATGCCTACAAAGCCTTTCGTGGCCGGCTGCCGAGTCCGCAAGCATTGTTGCGCAAACGTGGCCTCGCCGACGCGCCCATGCCAAACTAGCCGACATGGAGCTCCATACGGCCGGTCACCGTCGCGGCGTCATCTGCGCGCCGCACCATGAAGCTGTCGAAGCCGGCAGGTCGATCCTCGCCGAGGGCGGCAACGCGCTCGAAGCGATGGTGGCGATGGCGGCGATGATCGCCGTTGTCTACCCGCACATGACGCATGTCGGCGGCGACGGGTTTTGGCTGGTCCGTTTTCCCAACGGACGCCAGCACACCATTATGGCGCCCGGCCCTGCGGGAGAATACGCCAATCCCGATTTCTATCGCGGCTTCGAGACGATCCCGCCACGCGGCCCGTTCGCGGCGCTCACCGTACCGGGAGCCGTCGGCGGCTGGATACGCGCGCTCGAAGCGGCGAAGGCCAACGGCGGCAAACTGCCGCCCGATGTTCTGCTTCTCCCGGCCATCGTGCAGGCCCGCAATGGATACGTGGTGTCGCGCAGTCAGGCGCAATTGACGGCCGACAAGCTCTTCGAGCTCTCGGTCGCGCCCGGTTTCGCCGAAACATTCCTGCGCGACGGCGAGCCGCCGGCCGAAGGCAGCACCATGACCCAGGAGGCGCTGGCTGCAACCCTGCGTCATCTCGCCCTCGACGGGCTTGACGACTTCTACCGTGGCGACGTCGGCCGCGAAATGGCGGCCGATCTCGATCAGATCGGCAGTCCGGTGACGCGCGACGACCTGGAGAATTACGAGGCAACGCTGGGCGAGCCGCTGCGGCTCGATCTGCCTGCCGGCACGGTCTACAACACCGACGCGCCGACGCAAGGCGTGGCCTCGCTGATGATCCTCGGCTTGTTCGATCGTCTGCGGGTGACCGAGCCCGAAAGCTTCGATTACGTCCACACCCTGGTCGAGGCGACCAAGCGCGCGCTGCGCACACGCGATCGCGTTCTCACCGATCCGAGCCGTCTCGCCCATCCGCTCGACCGCTGCCTCGAGCCGCGCTTTATCGCCGGCGAAGCAATGAAGATCGACCGGCGCAAGGCGGCGCGCTCGCCGTTCGCTAGGGCCAGCGGCGACACGATTTGGATGGGTGCCGCCGATACCAGCGGCCTTGTCGTTTCCTACATCCAGTCGATCTATTGGGAGTTCGGCTCCGGCTGCGTCCTGCCGCGCACCGGCGTGCTCATGCAAAATCGCGGTGCGAGTTTTTCCCTGCAACGCGGTGCGCTCAATCTGGTGGCGCCGGGCCGGTTGCCGATCCATACGCTCAACCCGGCGCTGGCGGTGCTTAAGGACGGGCGCATCATGGCGTACGGGACCATGGGGGGCGACGGCCAGCCGCAAACTCAGGCCGCGGTGTTTACCCGCCATGTGACATTCGGCGTGCCGCTGGATGCCGCAATCGATCGGCCGCGCTGGCTCTTCGGCCGCACCTGGGGCGACGAGAACACGCGGCTGCGGCTCGAATTGCGTTTCGACGGCAACCTTGTCGACCGACTCGCGCACGCCGGCCACGATATCGAAGTTTTGTCCGAGCCTTACTCCGACACGATGGGACATGCCGGCGCGGTGGTGTTGCATCCGGACGGCACCTGCGAGGGCGCTCACGATCCACGCGCCGATGGCGGCGCCGCGGGACTATGAGTTTGCGAGCCTCCTTTCCGCCTATTTCGCGTGGGATGCACGCGCCGGGGCCGAGTCGGATGCTGGGCGCACGAATGCTTCGCCGAATTGTCTTTTTGATCGTCGGACTGACGTGCCTGATTGCGGCAGCGCCGCAGGCACGTGCCCACCCGCATGTGTGGGTGACGATGACTTCGGAAATTCTGTACGCACCGGACGGCTCGGTGACCGGCGTGCGCCACGCCTGGACGTTCGACGACATGTTCTCGGCCTTCGCCACCCAGGGGCTCGAGCAGAAAACGCAGGGGCAATTCACGCGCGAGGAACTCGTAGGGCTCGCCAAGGTCAATGTCGAGTTGCTGCAGGAGTATGCTTATTTCACCTACGTAAAGGTGAATGGGAAACGGCAGAAGGACGCGTTGTCGGATCCGATCGACTATTTTCTCGAATATGATCCGAAAGAGACCACGCTGACCTTGCACTTCACGCTTCCCCTCAAAGACTCCCGTGAAGGCCAAGTCGCTCGATGTGGAAGTTTACGATCCCGAGTTCTTTATCGACTTCGGCTTCGCCGATAAGGATCAAGTGCGGCTGGTCAATGCGCCGGCGCAATGTTCGGCGTCGGTCGCAAAGCCGCATGACGACTTTTTCTCCGCGGCGACCCGGCTCGATAAATCTGCCGCATGGGAAGCGAATGCCGGCATGGGGGCAAGCTTCGCCAACCGGATAACGGTGACTTGCCCGTGACGCACGCGGCCAAGGCGCGCTTGGTCCTCGGCGTCGTTCTCTTGGCCGCAATCGCAGCTATCGTGTTTTGCCAAGGTGCGCTGGCGCAAACGAGCCCGCTCACCGCCATGCGCCAGCCGGCGCCGAGCGGTTTGACCGGCTGGATTTTGAGCCAGCAGGGCGCGTTCTATCACGCATTGTCCGGCTGGATCCGCGCCGCCAAAACCGATGGCACGGCGCTTTGGGGGCTGATGGGCATCTCTTTCCTCTACGGCATCTTTCACGCCGCGGGGCCGGGCCACGGTAAGGCGGTAATTTCCTCTTATCTGGTCGCCAACGAGGAAACGTGGCGGCGCGGCGTTACGCTGTCGTTCGCCTCGGCGCTGCTGCAAGCCGTGACGGCCGTGCTGATCGTCGGCGTGGCCGCCGTGCTGATCGGCGCCACCGCCAAGGCGATGGGCGACACCGTGCATGTCATCGAGACTGTCAGCTATACGCTGATCGTGCTCGTCGGCGTTCGCCTCCTTTGGGTGAAGGGGCGCGCGTTGCTGCGTGCGCTGCAGGCAGCTCGATCCGATCCGGCACCGGCGATCGTGCCTGAGCACGATCACGCTGTCGAACAGGCGCATCTCGAGCATGCCGTCTGCTGCGATCACGATCACGCGCACCACGAGCACGCGCATCATGAACATGCTCACAGCCACGCCGCACTGCATTCGCACGACGATCACGCGCACGATCACGGCCATGCGCACGATCACGCCCATGATCATGACGAGGAGAACGTCCTGCCGTGGGGTCATGCGCACGGACCGGAGCCGGACGAACTCGCTGGACCGGGCGGCTGGCGGCGCGGGCTGACCGCCATTGTCGCGGTTGGGCTGCGGCCCTGTTCCGGCGCGATCATCGTTCTCGTATTTGCGCTGGCACAGGGACTGTTCTGGGCCGGCGTCGCCTCCACCTTCGTGATGGGGATCGGCACGGCGATCACGGTCGCGGCGATTGCCACGCTCGCCGTCGGCGCGAGAACCGTGGCGAAGCGCTTCGCTGCGACGCGCGCCGGCTACGGCACAGTGGCGCTCCGCGGTGTCGAGGTCGGCGCCGCTGTGGTGGTCATTGCGTTCGGCGCGTTGTTGCTCACCGGCACCATCGCCAGCGAGCGCATGGGGATATTTTGAAACCGGACGGTGGAAGACGATGAAGACCACTCGGCGGGTGGCCCTCGCAATCGGCGCCGGCGCGATCGGCTGCGTGCTGCCGCCCGCGCACCGAAACGCACGTGCCGCTCCCGACACGTTCGATGCGTTGCGCGAGGATTTTGCCGCGCTTGAAATGGCGAGCGACGGCAGGCTTGGCGTCGCTGTCCTCGATACGCGCGCCGGCGTGAGTGGCTTTATCGGCTATCATGCCGATGAGCGCTTTCCACTGTGCAGCACCTTCAAGCTCCTGGCCGCGGCAGCCGTGCTCAAGCGCGTCGACGACGGCAAGGAACAACTCGATCGCCGCGTGAAGTTCGAAGCAAGCGACCTCGTGACGTACTCGCCGGTCACCAAAGACCACGTCGGCGGCGACGGCATGACCGTCGGCGAACTGTGCACCGCCGCCATGACGGTGAGCGACAACACCGCCGGCAATCTCATTCTGGCAAGTCTCGGCGGCCCACAAGCGTTGACGGACTACGTGCGATCGCTTGGCGACGCCGTCACACGTCTGGACCGCATCGAGCCTGATCTAAACGAAGCGCTGCCGGACGATCCGCGCGATACCACCACGCCGGCCGCAATGGTCAAGACCATGCAGGGGCTCGTAGTGGGCGACGCGCTTTCGCAATCCTCGAGGGAGCAGTTGATCGCCTGGCTCGTCGCCAACAAGACCGGCGACACGCGCCTGCGGGCCGGCTTGCCGCCGGCCTGGCGTGTCGGCGACAAGACCGGATCGGGCGAGCGCGGCACCAGCAACGATGTCGCCGTCGCCTGGCCGCCGAATTCGGCGCCGGTGCTGATCGCGGTCTACCTCACCGGGACGACGGTGACCGCCGAGGCGCGCAACGGCGCCATCGCCGCGATTGGCACGGCCATCGCGGCGCGGCTGCGCGCTTGAGATAAAGAGTTGCCCCGCTCAGGCGACCTTTTCGTGCATGTGGCGGAACATGGCCCTGCGGGCCTCGTCGTCCATTTCGGTCTTGAAGGTGTGCTTGTCCTTGAGCGTGGCGGCTTTTTGCGCCGCCGGGCGGGCGCTGATCTCGTCCACCAGGCGCTTGAGGTTCGGGAATTTCGCCCACGCGGTTTCGCCGAGCACGAGCGGCACCGCACGCGCCCAGCCCCACAGCGCCATGTCGACAATCGTATACGTATCGCCGAGCATGTATTTCTGCTTGGCGAGCCGCGCATCGATGATGCCGAAATGCCGTTGCGCCTCGAACGCGTAGCGATTCAGCGCGTATTCGTTCTTTTCCGGTGCGTACATACGAAAGTGCACCGACTGTCCGGCGTAGGGACCGACGCCGGAGGCGATGAACATTATCCACGACAACAACTCGCCGCGCATCTTGTCGCCGGCCGGCGGCATGAACTTGCCGGTCTTTTCGCCGAGATAAAGCAGGATCGCGTTCGAATCGAACACCGTGACGTCACCGTCGACGATCGCCGGCACCTTGGCGTTGGGATTGATCGCCAGATAGTCCGGCGAATGCTGCTGGCCCTTGCGGGTATCGACCGGCATCGGCTCGTAGGGAAGTCCGGCCTCTTCGAGAAACAGCGCCACTTTGGTGGGGTTGGGCGCGCCGCTGAAATAGAACTTCAACATCTTACACCTCGTCGCTTGATGAAACTCCGCCGTGACGCCGGCGGAGCAAGATTTCAGAACAGTCCCGTTATTCTGCCGTCGGCGCCGACATCGATGGTGTCGGCAGCCGGGACTTTCGGAAGCCCCGGCATGGTCATGATCTCCCCGCAAATGGCGACGACGAATTCGGCGCCGGCCGAAAGGCGTACTTCGCGCACCGGAATGGAAAAGCCGGTCGGCGCGCCCTTGGCGTCTGGATTGGTGGAGAATGAATATTGGGTCTTGGCGATGCAGACCGGCAACTTGCCGAAGCCCATCTCTTCCCAGGTCTTGAGCTGGTCCTTCACCGCTTTTTCCGCGGTGGCGTCGTCGGCGCGGTAGATTTCCTTGGCGATGGTGCGCACTTTCTCGAACAGCGGCATATCGTCGGGATAAAGAAGCTTCAGGTCGGCTTTGCCTTGGTCGATGACGCCGACCACGGCCTTGGCGACCGCGACGGCACCTTCGCCGCCCATCGCCCAGTGATCGGCCATCAGGGCTTCGACACCGAGCGCCTTGCACTTCTCTTTCACCAGATCGATCTCGGCGTCGGTATCGGCGGAAAAGCGGTTGATCGACACCACGGCGGGGAGATTGAACTTTTTGATGTTCTCGATGTGGCGCTGCAGATTGGCCATGCCGGCGCTGAGCGCCTTCAAATCTTCCTTTTTCAGATCCTCTTTTTTCACGCCGCCGTGCATCTTCAGCGCGCGGATCGTGGCGACGATGACCACGCAGTCCGGACGCAGCGAGGCCTTGCGGCATTTAATGTCGAGAAATTTTTCCGCGCCCAGATCAGCGCCGAAGCCGGCTTCGGTGACGACATAATCGGCGAGCTTGAGCGCCGCGCTCGTCGCCGAAACGGAATTGCAGCCATGCGCGATATTGGCGAAGGGCCCGCCATGGATGAAGGCCGGCGTGCCCTCGAGGGTCTGTACCAGATTGGGCGCGATGGCGTCTTTCAACAGCGCCGCCATGGCGCCCTGCGCATTGAGCTCCTTGGCGCGCACGGGTTTGCGCTCGCGCGTATAGCCGACGATGATATTGCCGAGACGAGTCTTCAGATCGTCGAGATCGGTGGCAAGGCAGAACACCGCCATGACCTCGGAAGCCACTGTAATATCGAAGCCGGCTTCGCGCGGATAGCCGTTGGCAACACCGCCAAGCGAACAGACGATCTCGCGCAGCGCGCGATCGTTCATGTCGACGACGCGCCGCCAGGCGACGCGGCGGCTGTCGATGCCGAGCGCATTACCCCAATAGATGTGATTATCGATCAAAGCCGAGAGCAGATTGTGCGCCGAGGTGATGGCATGAAAGTCGCCGGTGAAATGAAGATTGATGTCCTCCATCGGGATCACTTGCGCGTAGCCGCCGCCGGCGGCGCCGCCTTTGACCCCGAAGCACGGCCCGAGCGACGGCTCGCGCAGGCACATCATCGCCTTCTTGCCGATGTGATTGAGCGCATCGGTGAGCCCGACCGTCGTCGTGGTCTTGCCCTCGCCGGCCGGCGTCGGATTGATCGCCGTCACCAGGATCAGCTTGCCGTTTTTTTTGCTCTTCAGCGATTTGATGTAGTCCATCGAGACCTTGGCCTTGTAATGGCCGTAGGGCTCGAGATTCTCGGGCGCAATGCCGAGCTTTTCCTGCGCCACGTCGACGATGCGCCGCGGTTTTGCGGCTTGCGCGATTTCGATGTCCGACTTGGGATTTTGATGTTGCGAGGCGGGCATGGGATCCACTCAGACGTACGAGGAATGGAGAATGCGAGACGGCTGTTAAGTCAGACAAGCCATTATTTCAGACAAGCCTTGTTTTGACAGCAACGTTGGCGGATTTCGCCCACGTGCCGGCATCGACCTTCTTGCCGTCGGCGGGTTGAACGCGGGTGACGTGGAAACGACCATCGGCGCAAACAACCGTGAGACCGGCGTCGTCGATGGCGACAATCTCACCCATCTTGCCGCCGATGCCTTTCGGGTCTTTGGCCGGCAGCGGCTTTGCGTCGAAGATTTTCAGCGTTACGCCGTCGAAGGTCGACCACGCGCCGGGCGCCGGATTGCAGCCGCGGATCAGGCGATCGATCTCCTGCCACGGGCGGCCCCAATCGATGTGGGCATTGTCGGGACCGCAGCGGCCTTCGTAGGTGGCTTTTGTCTCGTCCTGTTTGATGCGCGGCGCTTTGCCGGCTTTGACCAGGTCGACCGCCTCCAGCATCGCTTCGACGCCCATGGGAAACAGCCGGTCGAAATAGACCGTGCCGAGCGTATCGGTCGCCGAGATCGGCGTCTTTTTCTGGATCAGCACATCGCCAGTATCGAGGCCGTTATCGGGCCAGAAGATCGACAAGCCGGTCTCGGTTTCACCCTTGATGATCGGCCAGTTGATCGCGCTCGCGCCTCGATAGGCCGGCAGCAGCGATGGATGGTATTGGATCGAGCCGTGGGTCGGGACGTTGAGAAAATCTTCTGGAACAAACAAAGTGACGAACGCCATCACCTGCAGGTCCGGTTTGAGCGCGCGGAACTCCTCCCAGATATCGGGCTGGCGATAGGACTCCGGCTGATAGACGGGCAGCTTCGCTGCCAGCGCCGCTTCCTTGAGCGGATCGGCCTTGGCACCAGGCTTTTCCGGCGCGACATAAACGGCCACGACATCGTCGCCGCGCTTGAGCAGCGCTTCCAACACCGCCTTGCCGAATGCCTGTTGCCCGTGAACCACAATGCGCATTGCTGAAAGACGTCCCTTGGTTTCCCTGCCCGTCATCGCCGGGCTTGTCCCGGCGACCCCAATCGCGAGGCCGTGGCTGGCTGAGCGAGATGCCCGGGACAAGCCCGGGCATGACGCAAGCTACGCCGCCGCCGCTTCTTTCTTTTGCGCAGCGCTCACCGCGCCGGACGTCTTGATCGCGTCGATCTCCCGTTCGGAGTATCGCAACACATCGCGTAGCACTTCATCGGTGTGTTCGCCAAGCAGCGGCGAGCGCCGCACATCGGCAATCGAATCTGAAAGTTTAATGGGGTTGCCCACCGTGAGATAGGGCCCACGCGTGGGATGATCGACTTCCACGACCGTGCCGGTCGCGCGCAACGATTGCTCGTGGGCAAGCTCCTGCATCGACAGGATCGGCCCACACGGAATGTCGAGTTGGTTGAGAATATCCATGGCCTCGAACTTGGTCTTGGTCATGGTCCATTGTTCAATGGTGTCGAAGATCTGCTTGAGGCGCGGCAACCGCGCGACAGGCGTGGCGTAATCCGGATCGGACTTCCATTCCGGCTTGCCGATCACGTCGCAGATCGCAC
This sequence comes from uncultured Alphaproteobacteria bacterium, assembly GCA_963818155.1. Classification (GTDB taxonomy): domain Bacteria; phylum Pseudomonadota; class Alphaproteobacteria; order Rhizobiales; family Xanthobacteraceae; genus BOG-931. The sequence continues at coordinate 326,145 of CAWFRC010000005.1, read as the reverse complement.
CCCAGACCGGCGCCTGGGTGATGAAATAGATGTAGGCGTTGGGATCGCTCTCATATCCCTTGCACTTGAGGATCCAGCCCGGCTGACCGCCGCCGGAATCGTTACCGGCGCGCGGCACCGTCTCGCCGAAGGGCACGCCTTCGCCATATTGGCTGTATTCGGTGAGCGGGCCGTGCGTGAGCCGCTGCTGATCGCGCAGCTTTACGCGCGTCAGATTGAGAACGCCGTCCTGCATGGCGCACAGCACTTTCTGTCCGCGGCCGGTATGGGTGCGCTGATAGAGCGCTGAGACAATGCCGAGCGCGAGATGCAGGCCGGTGCCGGAATCGCCGATCTGCGCGCCGGTGACGAGCGGCGGCCCCTCGCGAAAGCCGGTGGTCGAAGCAGAGCCGCCGGCACATTGGGCGACATTCTCGTAGACCTTGCAGTCTTCATAGGGTCCCGGACCAAAACCCTTGACCGAGGCCACGATCATGCGCGGATTGAGCGCATGAATGTGTTCGAAGGTGAGCCCCATGCGGTCGAGCGCGCCGGGGGCGAAATTCTCCACCAGCACGTCGCATTCGCGCACCAGCCGGTCGAGGATCTCCTTGCCCTGCGGATGCTTGCTGTCGATCGTGATCGAGCGCTTCGAGCCGTTGAGCATGGTGAAATAGAGGCTGTCCGCGCCTTTGACGTCGCGGAGCTGGCCGCGGGTGATGTCGCCCACGCCTGGCCGCTCGACCTTGATTACGTCGGCGCCCATGAAGGCGAGCAGTTGCGTGCAGGTCGGCCCCGATTGCACATGCGTGAAGTCGAGAATGCGCACGCCGTCGAGCGCCCTGCCCGCCTGGCCCCACGGTATCGAAGACGGCCGCGGCAGGCCGTTGTTGTTAGCTGGTTTGGCTGCCGGCCTTTTGGCTGCAGTCTTCACGGCTTTTTTCGCCGGCTGTTTGACTGTCTTCTTCACTGACTTTTTGGCCGCGGACTTCAGCGCCTTGCCGGCGGTCTTCTTCGCCGGCGCTTTCGATTTGTTCGCTCGCAGCTTGGATTTTGCTTTCTTGCGCGTTGCCATCGCGCTGCTCCTTTATTTCTTACGAAGTTTGCTTTGCGGATTGAGGTTGCCGATGCGGCCGCTCTCGCTGCCGGCCGCCGGGTCGATGGCGGCGTTGATCAGCGTGGGCCGGCCGGAACCCATCGCCGCGCTGACGGCACGCTTGAGCTCGTCGGGCGTCGTCACATACACACCGACGCCGCCGAATGCCTCCATCATTTTTTCGTAGCGCGAATCTTTGACGAACACGGTGGTCGCGGCATCCGCGCCGCCCGACGGATTGACATCGGTGCCCCGATAGATGCCGTTGTTGTTGAAGATGACGATGCAGACCGGCAGATCGTAGCGGCAGATGGTCTCGACTTCCATGCCGGAAAACCCAAAGGCGCTGTCGCCTTCGACCGCGAGCACAGCTTTGCCGGTCTGGATTGCGGCTGCGATCGCAAAGCCCATGCCGATACCCATCACGCCCCAGGTGCCGACATCGAGGCGCTTGCGCGGCTCATACATATCGATGACGCCGCGCGCCAGATCGAGCGTGTTGGCGCCTTCGTTGACGAGGATCGCGTCGGGGCGCTCCTTGATGACGCTGCGCAAGGCACCGAGCGCGCCGTAGAAATCCATCGGCGCCGCATTGCTCATCAGCCGCGGGGCCATCTTGGCGATGTTCTCGTCCTTCTTGGCACGGACGGCATCGACCCAGGCGGCCGGCGGCGCCGACCACTTGTTGCCCATGGCGTGCAGAAGCGCGGCAACACAAGAGCCGATGTCGCCGACCACGGGCGCAACGATCTCGACGTTGCTGTCCATCTCCCGCGGCTCGATGTCGATTTGGATGAACCGCTTCGATCCCGGCTCGCCCCAGGCTTTGCCCTTGCCGTGCGACAACAGCCAGTTGAGGCGTGCGCCGATCAGCATGACGACGTCGGAATCCTTCAACACCGTCGAGCGCGCCGCGCCAGCGCACTGCGGATGCGTGTCGGGCAGCAAGCCTTTGGCCATGCTCATCGGCAGAAACGGGACGCCGCTCTTTTCCACGAGCGCACGGATGTCGTCATCGGCCTGCGCATAGGCCGCGCCTTTGCCGAGAATGATCAGTGGGCGCTGCGCATCTTTGAGAACATCAAGCGCGCGCGTCACCGCGGCCGGTGCGGGAATTTGCGCCGGCGCCGGGTCGATCACCTTGACCAGCGACTTGGCGCCGGCCTCCGCATCCATCACCTGCGCGAACAGCTTGCCGGGCAAATCGAGATAGACGCCGCCGGGGCGACCCGACACGGCGGCACGGATCGCCCGCGCCACGCCGATGCCGATATCGGCGGCATGCAGTATGCGAAAGGCCGCCTTGCAGAGCGGCTTGGCGACGGCGAGCTGGTCCATCTCCTCATAGTCGCCTTGCTGCAGGTCGACGATTTCGCGCTCCGAAGAGCCGCTGATCAGGATCATCGGAAAGCAGTTGGTCGTAGCATTGGCCAGCGCCGTCAAGCCGTTGAGAAATCCGGGCGCCGAAACCGTGAGGCAGATGCCGGGCTTCTTGGTCAGGAAGCCGGTGATGGCGGCCGCGTTGCCGGCGTTCTGCTCATGGCGGAACGAGATGACCCGAATGCTCGCGGCCTGCGCCATGCGGCCGAGGTCGGTGATCGGAATGCCGGGCACGCCGTAAATCGTGTCGATGCCGTTGAGCTTGAGCGCGTCGATGACCAGGTGGAAACCATCGGTCAGGGGCCGATCGGCGTCGGTCACTTCCGCGCTGTCGCCCTTCTCCTTCACTGCTGCGCCGGCCATGCAATTCTCCGCGTCACGCGCCATTCCCCGAAACCTTTCGCCCCAAACCTTTTCGTAGTTGATTATTCCATAATTCGCACGCCCAAAAGAGCGGACCGCTGCCGCGCTGCAAGCGCGTTCGATACCATTCCCGCAAAATTTGCTGGATTCTTCCGGAACCCTTCGTTTGTACAATATTTGCCTCGGTGCCGGAAACTTTTGCGCTGCACACGGTGTTTCGATCGGTCGCGAGGCAGCCTTAAGCCCGGTGCCGGGAGGGTGATTGTCCGGCATGCGTAATTATCCGGCTCGCGCAATTCTTCGGCATGCGCGATTCTTCGGCATGCGCGTAAGTCGGCACGGACATACATTCGGTTCGATGCACAGTGTGGTCACGATCCCGCATTAAGCACGCCGCCGAACATCGGAAGCCGGGACGTTCGCAAAACGATACAAACTCAAGACTGGACAAACTCGAGGCCAGACAGAATTTCAGGTTGTCAATGTCACCCAAAACTGCCGCACAGACGCTTCCGCTTGTTGCTCCGGTGGAAGATGCTTTCTACATCTCAGTCACGCAATCGGCGTCGCGGCCGCGCTGCGTCCTCAAAAGCAACGATACATTTATCGTGTTGGATACCCACGGCGACATGGGCGCCGCGTCGGGTGGGACCGACGGCCTGTTCTCACACGACACGCGCTTTCTCTCGCAGCTGCAGCTTCTGATCAACGGCGCGCAGCCCTTGCTGCTCGGGTCGAACCTGCGCGACGACAACGCGGCCCTCGTCGTCGATCTCACCAACCCGGATGTGTTCGCGAACCACCGCGTGCAATTGGAGAAGGACACGCTGCATATTTCGCGCACGGTGTTTCTTTGGCACGACACCGTGTACCAGCGGTTCGGCTTGCGCAACTACTGCGATCGGACGATCGACATACAGTTCGCCATCCTGTTCGCCAACGACTTTGCCGATCTTTTCGAGGTGCGCGGCACGCGCCGCGAGCACCGTGGCACGACCACCGCGCAGTTGCGTGGCAGCGATCAAGTGCTTTTGAATTACCACGGGCTCGACGATACATTGCGGCGCACGACGCTGACCTTCGATCCGCCGCCGAACAAATTGGCGGCGAACGGCGTGCTCTACGAGCTACGGCTGAAGCCCGGCGCATCGCACCCGATCTTTCTCGCCGCTGGATGCAATACGGCGGAGAACCGTCCGGTGCCGTTCCTGCGCGCGCTGGTCAAGGCGCGGCGCGAGTTGCGCGTGTCTACCCGCGGCCGCACCAGCGTGGAAACCTCGAACGATCTGTTCAACGAGATGCTCTGCCGCGCCGCCGCCGATCTGCAAATTCTGATGACCGATACGCCGCAGGGCCGTTATCCCTATGCGGGCATTCCCTGGTTCTCGACGACCTTCGGCCGCGACGGCCTGCTCACCGCACTGCAGATGCTGTGGTGGAGCCCGGATGTCGCCCGCGGCGTGTTGCGCCGCCTCGCCCATTATCAAGCGCGCAGTACAGACCCGCTCGCCGATGCCGAATCGGGAAAAATCCTGCACGAGATGCGCGGCGGCGAAATGGCAGCACTGCGCGAGGTGCCGTTCGGCCTCTATTACGGCAGCGTCAATTCGACGCCGCTCTTCGTTCTGCTGGCCGGTCTTTATCTGGAACGCACCGGCGACATCGAGACGGTCACGCAGTTGTGGCCGGCGATCCACGCGGCGCTCGATTGGATCGATGGGCCGGGCGATCCGGACGGTGACGGTTTCGTCGAATATTTGCGCGCCACCGAACAGGGGCTCGCCAACCAGGGCTGGAAGGACTCCAACGACGCGGTCTTTCACGCCGACGGACAATTGGCCGAAGGCGCCATCGCGCTGGCCGAGGTCCAGGGCTATGTCTATGCCGCTAAGCGGATGGCGGCCGTTTGCGCCCGCCGCATCGGACGCGGTTCGGAGGCCGACGCGCTCGATTCTCAGGCGACCGAACTCGCCGAGCGATTCGAAGTCGGCGTTCTGGTGCCCGGAAATCGAGACCTACGCGCTAGCGCTCGACGGCGCCAAACGGCCCTGCCGGGTACGGACGTCGAACGCTGGCCAGGTGCTGCTATCAGGTATCGCCAGTCCGGAACGCGCCGCGCTGGTCGCTCAAGGCTTGTTGCGGCCGGATTTCTTCTCCGGATGGGGCATCCGCACGGTGGCGCGCGGCGAGGCACGCTACAATCCGATGTCCTACCACGACGGCTCGATCTGGCCGCACGACAACGCCCTGATCGCGCTCGGCTTTGCCCGTTATGGCTTGAAGCGGCCGATCGAGACGGTATTTGAAGGCCTGTTTCGTGCCGGCACCTACATGGATCACCGCCGCATGCCGGAACTGTTCTGCGGCTTCCGCCGCCAGCATGGCCAGGGCCCGACGCTCTATCCGGTCGCGTGCAACCCGCAGGCCTGGGCCGCGGCCACGCCGTTCGCGCTGCTGCAGGCCTGCCTCGGGCTTGAATTCGATCCTTTCGCCAGCGAAATTCGCCTGCGCAATCCGCGACTTCCAGCCTTTCTCGATGAAGTGACGCTGCATGATCTGCAGCTCGGCTCATCCTATGTGGACCTGCGGGTCCGCCGACACGCAGAGACCGTCTCGCTGGACACCCCACGCATCAACGGGGGCATCCGGGTGTCGATCGTTCACGATTGTTGACGTTGATCACCCGCCCGAAATCGCCGGCATGGAACCAGATCGGCCGGCTCAACTTAGTGCGGTGAAGCATCGCTGGAGGGCGGGCATGGATGGAAGATCCCGACCGGCGTTGGCGCTCGCTGCCGTGTTGTCGCTCATGACTGCGGCAAACATTGCATTTGCCGAAAATGATGCGGACAAGGCCGAGCCGCCCGCCGCAAACACAAACCCGCCCCCGCCCCCGGCCAACCCGCCGCCGCCCCAGGTCACCCCGGAAATCACCGTTCTGAACAAGCATGAGGTCGAGGGTGTGCTGGGCCGAGACGTGCGCAGCGCCGCCGACGAGGACATGGGACGGATCGTCGATGTGCTGGTCGACCGGGCCGGGCAAGTGCGGGCCGCGATCATCGATTTCGGCGGCTTTCTCGGCGTCGGCAGCCGCAAGATCGCTGTCGAATGGAGCGCGCTGCATTTTCCGCAACCGGGCAAACCCGCGGAGCGGATCGCCCTCGATCTGACCCGCGATCAGGTCAAAACCGCGCCCGAATACAGGGATGGCCAGCCCGTCGTCATCCTCGGCGCGCTTGGCAAACTCGAGTCCCTGCCCGAATAGCAACAATGCTGGAGACCTATTCTGGCCGCGGAACCCTTACGCCGCTCTAGCGACAATCACGAGAGGCACGACGGCGGCGCGCACACACCGGCTCCGCCGCCCCCCGAGCAGCCCGGCGCGCCGGAGCCACCGCTGGCGCCCTCGCGGCGCAGCCGCCTCGGGCTTGATTGGTTCGTCTTTTTTGTCGCCGACGTGCAAACTGGCTTCGGGCCTTTTGTCTCGGTCTTTCTGACCACGCAAAAATGGACGCAGATCGATATCGGGCTGGTTCTTTCGGCCGCCGGTTTCGTCTCGCTCATTGCGCAAATGCCCGGCGGAGCGCTGGTCGATGCGGCGCGCTCCGAACGGCTGGTCGCTGGATTTGCGGTCGGGGCAATTTGCCTCAGTGCGCTCGCTTATGCGGCGATGCCGATTTTCCCAATGGTGCTCGCGGGAGCCATCGTTCATTCCCTGGCAAGCTGCGTCCTCAACCCGGCCATCGCCGCCATCAGTCTCGGGCTTGTCGGGCACGCGGCGATCAGTGAGCAACTCGGCCGCAACGCCCGCTTTGCCTCGATCGGCAATGGATTGGCGGCCGCTGCCATGGCCATCGTCGGCTACTTTTCGCCGCGCGGCGTCTTCATCGTCACGGTGTGTTTATTGCTGCCGGCAATCGTTGCACTGCGCAGCATTACCGCGAGCGAGATCGATCCGGAGCGCGCCCACGGCGCAATACCGCCGCGCAAGCCCCCGACCAAGCCCGGCGACCTGATGCGGAGCCGGCCGCTGCTAATATTCGCCGGCTGCCTGCTTCTGTTCCACATGGCCAATGCGGCGATGCTGCCGCTGTTGGGCAGCGTCGTCACCATGCGCTCGGCGCGCTGGGCGACGATTCTTATCGGCGCCTGCATCGTCGTGCCGCAGCTCGTGGTCGCGGCAATGTCGCCGTGGATCGGCCGCCGGGCGCAGATCTGGGGCCGCCGGCCCTTGCTGTTAATCGGTTTTGCCACGTTGCCGATCCGCGCTCTTTTGTTTGCCTGGGTGACCGATCCCCAGGCGCTGGTCGTCATCCAAGTGCTCGACGGAATCACCGCGGCGGTGTTCGCCGTCTTGGTGCCTCTGGTGGTCGCCGATATCACGCGCGGAACCGGACATTTCAACCTCGGGCTGGGAATCGTGGGGACATTTGTCGGCATTGGCGCGTCGCTGAGCGCGACGCTGGCAGGCTATATCACCGATTATTTCGGCAGCCCGACCGCGTTCACCGGGCTCGCCGTGATCGCGGCGGTCGGCTTTACCGCCGCATGGCTCTTGATGCCGGAGACCGGAACCGCCGCCGAAGAGGCAAAATAGACGCAAAAAAGGATCGCGCGCCGTGGCACGCGATCTCGGTTACGGCCTTCGATGCTCGGGCCGTGTCCGCCTGCGTCCAGCCAGCGGGAGCCTAAAGGGCCGGCGCGTCGTCGGAGACCAGACGCAAATGCGGGGCGACGCGATCGGCCAGACGGCGGTAAACGGACAGATAATCCAGCGCCATCCGCCGCGCCGTGAACCGCTCCTCGAAGCGTCGCCGTATCCGCTCCCGCGACAGGTGGCCAAGCCGGTCGACTGCGCCGATGGCGCCGTTGACGTCCTCGACAATGAAGCCGGTGAGGCCGTCTTCGATCACTTCCGGAGCCGATCCCCGATTGAAGGCAATGACCGGCGTGCCGCAGGCCATCGCCTCGATCATCACCAAGCCGAACGGTTCCGGCCAATCGATCGGAACCAGCAGCGCGATCGCGCCGCTCAGGAATTCGGACTTATCCGCATCATTGATCTCGCCGATATATTCGACCAGCGGGGAATTCATCAGCGGCCGGATCTGCTCCTCGTAATATTCGCGGTCGGCCTTGTCGACCTTGGCGGCGACCTTGAGCGGCACCCCGCAATGCTCCGCGATCTGGATGGCGCGGTCGAGGCCCTTTTCCTGGGCGATTCGCCCGAGGAAAGCGAAATAGGAGGGCTTGATCGGCGTTGGCCGCAACAGATCCTCGGGCAGGCCGTGATGCACCGTGCGCACCCAATTGGCCTGCGGCAGCGCCCGGCGCTGCGCATTCGAAATCGACACCACCGGCACCGACGAAAACTCGTCGAATACCGGCTGATGCTCGGGCAGGTCCAGGCGGCCATGCATGGTCGTCACGAACGGCGTCGACTGCCGCGAAAACAGCGAGAACGGGTAATAGTCGAGATGGAAATGGATCAGGTCGAACTCGCTCGCGCGCCGGTAGACCAGTTCGACCAGGACCATGTGCAGCGCGTTCGGGTCGCGCACCGAACCGTCGAGCCGCAAGGACCGCGGCCACATCGCCTCGAGCCGCGCACTGGTCACGGAATCGCCACTGGCGAAGAGCGTGACCTCGTGTCCGAGCGCGACCAATTCCTCCGTCAGCCAGGAGACGACGCGCTCGGTTCCGCCGTAGAGCTTCGGAGGGACCGCTTCCGTCAACGGCGCGACCTGCGCAATATGCATGGTTTTTAGCCTTTCCGTTTGGAAACAGTCATCCCCGGGACATCCGTGCAACAAGTCTTACAACTACAATCTGAGCAAATGTTTCAAATACAATGTGGAACTTTATTTTTTGTCACAGAGGGAACTTTTTGCTTATTTGAGATTTCAGTCTTATCAGTTCCGTCGTGCAATTTCGCCGCTCTCTCGACATGCGATCGGAAACGTACCTAAACCCGGGCGCTAAAAAATATTAACGTCCGCAGATGGAGACATTCGAGCGTTTCGGCGTTGAGTGCTAGGGTGGTGGGATTTCTATCGCAAGCCGGAGTGGAGTTGGAGCGCGCATGGTCGATTTGTGTGACTACGCCGGTCGTCCCCTTGCTTTTGTTTTTCGCTACGCGCGGCGCCGACCGGTAGCTCACGCGATCATCCTCACGGCGGTGCTTGCCGCCGTCGCCTGCTCGGTCGGCACGCAATATGGCGTGAAATTTCTGGTCGACGTTCTATCAAATCATAATACCAGCGCCGCTTGGATCGCGTTTGCCGTACTTGGCTCGCTGATCGCCGCGGATAATCTGCTCTGGCGGCTCGCCGTTTGGATCGCGAATTATGCATTCGTCAGCGTTACCGGCGACCTGCGCCGTGATTTGTTTCGGCACCTCACCGGGCATTCGCAAGGTTATTTTGCCGACCGTATGCCTGGCACGCTGACGAGCCGCATCACATCGACCTCGAATGCCGTCTTCACCAGCGAGAATATGTTCTTCTGGAACGTGATGCCGCCGTGCGCCGCCACCGTCGCGGCGATCGCGCTCGTCTTCACGGTGAGCGTGCCGATGGCGGTGGGCTTAAGTCTCGTTTCCGGCGCGCTGGTGGTGGTGATGTTTCGCATGGCCGCGGCCGGCCGGCCACTGCATCACGACTTCGCCAGCAAGGCGGCGGCGGTTGACGGCGAGATGACCGACATCGTCGGCAATATGCCGCTCGTCCGCGCGTTCGGCGGCTTCCGCCGAGAACACCGCCGTTTCGATACGACGGTCGAACGCGAAATGGACGCGCGCCGGCGCAGCTTGTTTTACCTCGAGAAGCTGCGCATCTTTCACGCGCTGGTGACGATCGTTTTGGTACTGGGCCTGCTGGCTTGGGCGATCGTGCTGTGGCAGAGCGGCGCGGCGACCACCGGCGACGTGGTGCTGATCTGCACCCTGGGTATTGCAGTGCTCCACGCCACGCGCGACCTTGCCGTGGCGCTGGTCGATATTACACAACATGTCGCGCGCCTCTCGGAGGCGCTGGCGACACTGCTGGTGCCGCACGAGTTGCGCGATCATCCGGAAGCGAGACCGCTGGTGCGCCGCGGCGCCAGCGTGAAATTCGAGCACGTCGAGTTTCGCTACGGCGACGGCCAGCAGATATTCGAAGACCTGAACTTGAATTTCACGCCCGGAGAACGCGTCGGCCTGGTTGGTCCCTCGGGGGCCGGAAAGTCGACGGTATTCGCGTTACTGCAACGTTTCTATGACGTTCAATCCGGCCGCATCCTCATCGACGGACAGGACGTCTCTCGCGTCACCCAGGACAGCCTGTGCGAAGCGATCGGCGTGGTGCCGCAGGACATCTCGCTGTTCCACCGCTCGGTCATGGAGAACATCCGCTACGGCCGGCCGGACGCCTCCGACGAGGAGGTGCACGACGCGGCGATCGCCGCCCGCTGCGACTTTATCGAGGCGTTGCCGAAGGGCATGCGGACTCTGGTCGGCGAACGCGGCGTGAAGCTTTCCGGCGGCCAACGCCAGCGCATCGCCATTGCCCGGGCCTTTCTCAAGAACGCGCCGCTGCTTTTGCTCGACGAAGCCACCTCCGCGCTCGACAGCGAGTCCGAAGAGGCGATCCGCGAAGCGCTAGGTCGGCTGATGAGCGGCCGCACCGTTATCGCGATCGCACATCGGCTATCGACGGTCAGAAGCTTCGACAGGGTCGTCGTCATGCAACTGGGCAAGGTGGTCCAGGACGGGCCGCCCGATCACCTGGTGCTGCGCGAAGGGCTCTATCGGCAACTCGTCCAGCGCGAGATGGACAGGCTCAGCAGCCAGGTGGCGGCGTAAGCCCACGGCCTCGCTTGCGCCGCTGAAATAGTTCTGTCGTTGCGGGCCGTGTTTGGGTGAGTTTATTCGCTTTTGGCCGATCCTCTCAGTTAAAAGCCTCTTATTTTTGCTCCTCACATTGACTCCGGGCTGACCGATCAATGATTTCATTGTTCGGGAGCGCCGCTTTTGCCTTTGCGACGGAAGTTTTTGGCGGCGAAAGCATTCATGTCAGAAACAACGGTTAACGAATTTCGTCCGCAACGCGCCGACGCTGTTACCTCGCCGATCAGTGAGGATTGGCTCGCCGTCGTGCTCGGGCTGGCAATCTTTGTCTTGGCGCTGGCAGCGTTGGTCAATGTCGACCTGATCGGTTGGGTCGTTACCACGACGGTCTGGACCAATCTGGGTCAGGCGCTCAAGGCGACCTCGAAAGACTTTTCATCGCTCAGCGGCGCTGGCGCACTGGTCGCGACTTACGTGGCGCTGCTCGTCGTTCTCAGCGCCGGCGCCGTCGCGCTCAAAGCCAATGTCAAGCGGTTCGCGCTCGCCTTCACCGCCGTGTTCTGGATCGCCTATGCGAGCTGGGTCATTGGCAACTACGCCAATTTCGCCGCAGTGACGCCGGCCGAACAGCAAAAATTCGGCATCAGCTGGTCGCTGAAGCTCACCAATGAGGGCGGCTATATCTTTGCGTTGATCGCCGGATTGATCATCGCCAATTTCTTCCCCCGCTTTGCCGAGGCGGTACGGGAAGCGGTGCGGCCCGAGCTTTACATCAAGGTCGCTATCGTCATTTTGGGTGGCGTCTTCGCGGTGACTGCTGCAAGCAAGCTTGGATTTGCCAGCTCGCTGCTGCTGCGCGGCGTCGCCGCCATCGTCGAAGCCTATCTGATCTATTGGGCGGTGGTTTACTACGTCGCCCGCAGGTGGTTCGGCTTCAATCGCGAATGGGCGGCGCCGCTCGCCTCCGGCATTTCGATCTGCGGGGTCTCCGCCGCTATCGCGGTCGGCGGCGCGATCCGCGCCCGGCCGGTGGTGCCGGTTCTGGTGTCGTCGCTGGTGGTGATCTTCGCCGTCGTCGAAGTGTTGATCCTGCCGTTCATCGCGCAGGCGTTTCTGGCGCATCAGCCGCTCGTGGCCGGCGCCTGGATGGGGCTTGCGGTCAAGACCGACGGCGCCGCCGTCGCCGCCGGGGGCATCACCGAGTCGCTCATTCTCGCCAAGAATGCCGCCGAAGGCGTCAACTACCAGACCGGCTGGATTCTCGGCACCGCCACGACCATCAAGGTCTTCATCGATATCTTTATCGGCATCTGGGCTTTCGTGCTCGGCTACATCTGGACCAACCACATCGACGTCAAGCGCGACGGCGACAAGGCCCGCCCGAGCGAGATCTGGCAGCGCTTTCCGAAGTTTATCATCGGCTTTGTGATCACCTTCGCGGTCGGACTCTTTCTCGCGCTGGGCACGCCTGCCGACATTGCCAAAAAGGTGCCGGCGGCGATCGGCGAGGCCAACACCTTCCGGGTGATCTTCTTCATCCTGACCTTCTTCTCCATCGGCGTTCTGTCGAACTTCAAGACGCTGTGGCAGGAAGGATTCGGCAAGCTCGCCGCGGTCTATCTCCTCAGCCTGTTCGGCTTCGTCATCTGGGTCGGTCTGCTGATCTCCTGGATCTTCTTCGGTGGCATCACGCCGCCGCTGGCAAGCTAGACGCTAAACGGCATTAACAAGATTGGACGCACTATGGCTCAGACAAAGCTCCAAGACGAACTGAACCGCGCGCAGTATGAGCCGATGTTGCCGATCGAGAACAAGCTCGTCGGCTGGAGCCTCGGCATCGGCATCGTGTTGCTCGTGGCGCTGGCGCTGCTCAATCATTTCGTGCCGGCGACCTTCTGATCGCTGGCGTCGACCTTTCCGCGTGAGCGGAGATCCGTTCGATCGTGACGAATTTGCTACGCCCGCCGGATCTCTGCATCCGCGGGACCTGGATATGCATGCGCGCGCCACTGCCGCGGCAGACGGCGGCATTGCACGACGACCGGGAGTGAGGCAGGGTTCGGAGACTGCCAAACACGCCGGGTCGGTCATGAACGAACATCTTCGCTTGCAGGGTGAGTCCGTTGTGGCTCCGGAAGAGCTCGGGCTCACGGCCGTGGGCCTTGAGGGCTTGTCGTCGGTCATGCAGCGCGAGGTCGAGCGCGGCCACGTGCCCGGCGTCTCCATGCTGATCGCACGGCAGGGCCGGATCGGCTATCGGCAGGATTTCGGTGCCTTGCGACCCGGCGGCCCAGCGATGCCGGACAATGCGATCTTTCGCATCTATTCGATGACCAAGCCGATCGTATCGGTGGCGCTGATGATCCTGCTCGAGGAAGGCAAGCTCTTCGTCGCCGACCCGATCAGCAAATTCATCCCCGCCTTGGCCAATATGAAGGTCGGCGTCGAGAATAACGGATCGCTCGATCTGGTCGCCGCCAAGAGGGCCATTACGGTCCACGATCTGCTGCGTCATACCTCCGGGCTGACGTACGCCTTCACGGGAAACTCCGCGGTTCAGCGCCGTTATGGCGCGGCCGATCTGTTCACCGGCGACCCCGCCAATGCCAAACAGTTTCTGACCCGCGATCTCGATTGCGCGGAATTCATCGCCGAGCTGGCCAAGCTGCCGCTGATCGCCCAGCCGGGAGAGTCGTGGGACTACAGCCATTCCACCGACGTGATCGGGCATCTGGTCGAGATCGTGTCGGGCAAGACGCTGGGCACGTTCTTGCACGAGCGAATTTTCATGCCGCTCGGCATGGTCGACACGGGCTTCCATGTACCCGCGGACAAGCAAGAGCGGCTGGCGCAACCGTTTCCCAAGGATCCGGACGGCGGCTTGCCGGTGCAGTTGATCGAGGCGCGCGACGCCCCGCTCTTCGAATCTGGCGGCGGCGGCCTGTTTTCGACCATGGACGATTACGCGCGCTTTGCTCAAATGCTCTACAGCCAAGGCAGGCTTGAAGGCACCCGCATCATCGCCCGCAAGACGCTGGAGTGGATGACGTCCGATCACCTCGGGCCCAATGTCCGCATCGGCACACCTTCGCTGTTGCAGCCCGGACATACGTTCGGTCTCGGGGTCGCCGTGCGGCACGGATCCGGAATGGGCCAGACACCCGGAACGGCGGGCGAATTCTTCTGGGGCGGCGTCGCCGGAACCTACTTCTGGGTCGCTGCGCGGGAGGAGCTCTACGGCCTCATGATGGTGCAGGCGCCGCGGCAGCGCGATTATTTCCGTCAGCTCTTCCGCACGCTTGTCTACGGCGCGCTGGCGTAGTCAGCCGAAGCTGTTCCAGCCGAGCAGCGCGCGCGTTTCCGTCCACATCTCCTGCACGATCTTTCCGGCCGGTTCCGCGCGCGCAAGCCGCGCTGATTGCCCCGCCCAGGCCTGCATGCGCTCGACATCGCTGGCACGCTCGGCGTCGCGGCGCATCGCCACCGTCAAGCCGCGCTGAACCGGATAAGGCGCCGGCGGTGGCGCCTCCGGCGCGGCCGCGGCGCGCACATAGCGGGTCGCAATGCTGCGTCCGGCACGGCCGCTGAACGCGCGCGTGAGCATCGTGTCTTCGGGCGCCGTATGCGCCAGCGCGTCGGCCCAGGCCGAAGCAAGCTTGGCCTCCGGCGTGCGCAGCAGCGCGGTACCGATTTGTGCAGCGCTGGCGCCGAGCAGCAAGGCGGCGGCGACGCCGCGCGCATCCCCAATGCCGCCGGTCGCAACTACCGGCACCTTAACTGCATCGACCACGGCGGGAATAAGGGCGAACAGCCCGACCATCTGCCGCTCCGCCTGGCTGGCGTCGAAACAGCCGCGATGGCCGCCTGCTTCCATGCCCTGTACAGCGACGACATCGGCGCCGGCGTCTTCGGCGGCACGCGCCTCGGCGACGGTGGATACGTTCGCGACCCACGCGATGCCGGCGCTCTTGAGCTTCGCGACGAAGGCCGGCGGATACAGCCCCATGACGGAAGAAACGATCGGCGGCTGCGCCGCAAGCAGGGCCTCGCACTGCGCGGTAAAATCGGGCGGCGTCGCATCGCCCGCATTCGCAGCGACGGCCGGCCCGAAGCGTTCTAAAAATGTGCGCAGGCGTTCCTCGTGAACGGGATCGCGGCGCGGCGGCGGATCGGGAATCCAAAGATTAAGCTGAAAAGGCCCGTTGCCCTTGGCACGCACTTCATTTGCCCAGGCGGCGATCTCGTTCGCCTGCATCAGCAAAGCGCCGCACGCACCGAGGCTCCCCGCATTCATCATCGCGATCGACAAGGACGGCGGCGAAACGCCAGCCATCGGCGCTAGCAAGATCGGCAGCTTCACGCCGAAGCGCTTGCAGAAGGCTTCGGCACGACCCTGGTCGAGGGGCATTGTTCTCTCCCTACACTTTCTTTTTTTGATCCCACCGGACGAGTCGATGGGTCTAGAGCGCGATAGATTTAAGTTGAATTGACATCGCGCTCTAAGATCTTTGGTGGGAGCATGATCATTTCGGAAAACCGGTATCCACTTTTCCGGATCATGCTCTAGCCCTATCGATAAAGGCGTGAACTGCGCACGGCGCAATACTGATTTTGCCGAAAGCAGACTATCGATCCGGCGAACGCAGCTTGCGCGATGAGGCTCTTCAGCGCGCCAGCGCGCTTTTCGAGGTCACTGCCAGAATGGCGGTCGCCAACACATAGACCCCGATGCTCAACAGGATCGGCAGCGTATAGCTGTGGCTGACATCGAACACGAAGCCGGCGGCGCTCGGCCCGATCAGCGTTCCGAAGGCGACGCTGGTGTAGACGATGCCGATTAGGCTCGATGCCTGGCGGGCGCCGAAATAGTCGATGACGACAGCCGGTGCGAGCGCGACGAAGCCGCCGTAAAAGATGCCGTAGACGAGGGCGAAAACCGCGAGCGGCCAAGCGCTCGTCGAAAACAGCCAGATGACGAACGACAAGCCCATGCCGACGAACATGATCAGGAAGGACAACGGACGGCCGAGCCGGTCTGCCATGCCGCCGAGCAAAAAGCGGCCGGCCGTGCTGCCGACGCCGATGGCGCCCACGAGCAGCACCGCCACCGAGGAGGAGATGCCGTGGTCGAGCGCATACGGCACAAGGTGCACGAACGGAACAAACAGGCCGAATGAGCAAATAAAACAAGCAGCATAGAGCCCGAAGAAGCGCCGCGAAGCGATGGCGCTGCGGATGGCGCCGCCGCCACCCGCCGGCGCCGGCGCCTGAGCGGCCGGCGGATCGCCATCGACGCCAAGACCGCGACCGCTGGGATCGTCCTCGATCAAGAGAGCCATGCCGGCTCCGATCACGATGGTAACAATGCCGAGGATCAGATAGGTCTCGCGCCAGTCGAACGCGTCGATCATCAACTTGGTGAGCGGCGGAACCACCAGTGTGCCGACGCCGATCCCGCTCACCGCCAGCCCCGACGCGAAGCCGCGGCGGCGCCAGAACCAGCGTTGCACGGCGGCAACCGCCGGAACGTAGGAGCAACCGATCCCAAGCCCGACGCCCAAACCGTAGGCCAAGTACACCTGCAACAGTGTCTGTGCCACGCTCGCGACCATGAGCCCGGCACCGGTGAGGATCATGCCGATGACGGCGAGAAGCCGCGAACCGTAGCGATCGGCGAGCGGACCGCTGATCACCCCGAGCCCGAAATAGAGAAAGCCGGCGATGGAAAAGACGAGCGAAATCGAGCCGCGCGAAGCGGCAAAATCATGCTGCAGCGGTAGCAGGAAGGCGCTGAACGAATAGGCGCAGCCGAAGCCGACGAAGGTGACGGCAAACGTCCCCGCGACAACAAACCAGCCATAGAAAATGCGCGGATTGGAGACCGACGAATTCGTGCTCACGTTCGTTCCCGGCGACATGCAACCATCTCCGCAGCTTGGGCGCGATGCAAGCGCTAAGATGGGAGAAGCGGGCGCCGGAAACGACCGTGGATACTACGGGCGATTCCGAACCGTCGCGGAAGCTGCGGGCCGTTCAGTCGTCGTAGGTTTCGTGCACCGCGACCGCACCTTGCTTCCAGTAGGCCGCCGCCTTGACGCGGTCCTTGGGCAGACGGCGCTCGTCGACCAGATAGCGGCGCAACGCCTTCGCCACGCTGGCCTCCGCGGCCACCCACGCATAGCCTTCGCCGGAAGGCAGCGCCAATTCGGCCAGGGCTTTTTGCAGCAACACATGATTGCCCGCCGCGGCGCCTTGCCGATGCAGCCAATGCGTTTCGAGGCGCACGGGGGTGTCGAAGCGTTGTTCTTCGGCAGCATCGGCGACTTCAATAACGGCAACGACGCGGGTGCCGGCCGGTAGTTCCTCCAGGCGGCGGGCAATCGCAGGCAGGGCGGCCTCGTCGCCGACCAACAGATACCAATCGAAATCGTCGGGCACGACGAAAGAGCCGCGCGGCCCGCCGACGCCGAGAAATTGCCCGGGCCGCGCCTGCGCCGCCCAGGCGGTGGCCGGGCCGTCGCTGTGCAGAACAAAATCGATCGTGAGCGTGTTCGTCGCCGCGTCGTAGCGGCGCGGAGTATAATCGCGTGCGACGGGCCGTATCGCGCCTTCCGGATAAACCGGCCCATTCGCCGACGGCACCGGCAGAACCGGCCTGTCCTCTCCCGGGTGCGGGAAGAACAGCTTGACGTGATCGTCATGGGCGGCGCTGACGAACCCGGCCAGTTGCTCACCGCCAACAACGACGCGGGCCATTTTTGGCGTCAGGTGAGTCACCTCACGCACTTGCGTGAGCCGCATCTTCAGTTCGTGACGGACGCGCCGAGGCGTGCGCACAGTTGTTGTTTGGAATGCTTCTGACATGAAACTGCCTGCGTTGATCTGACGAACGAACAGATATGCTTGATTGTCGTCATATCAATGCGCGCGTGGCGGAATGAAGGCTGCCACCGAAAGGTCTATCAGGGCGGCGAAAGCACATCGGGTGCGCCACGGTCAAAAGCGCACGTGGCGCAGCTTTTCGGGGTTGCGCACCACGTAGATTGCGACGATGCGGCTGCCGTCGTGCTCGAAAGCCAGGGTGTCGATCGCCCCATCCTCTTCGCGCAGCACAAAGCCGGCGAGGCCGTTCACGGTCGCCGGACGGCCCTGCATGCTCGACAGGGCCGCATTCTTGCGGCTGATGCCGCCAAGGAAACGAAGAATTTTATCAGCGCCGTAGATCGGATTCAGCGCGGCGGCGCGCTTGCCGCCGCCATCCGAATAAAGCACGGCATCGTCGGCCAAGAGCTGGGTCAGGGCAGCGACGTCGCCCTTTTGCGCGGCAACCGCAAATGCTGCAGCAAGACGCGCTCCCTGCTCGCGCGACGCCGGAAAGCGCGGACGCGCTTCTTCGATATGCGCGCGAGCGCGCGCCGCAAGCTGGCGGCACGCCGCCTCTTCGCGCCGTAGTGCGCGCGCCACTTCGGCAAAGTCCAGGCCGAAGACATCGTGCAACAGAAAGCTTGCGCGTTCGAGCGGCGACAAACGCTCGAGCACCAACATCAGCGCAACGGAGAGATCGTGAGCGAGTTCACAAGCCGAATCGGCGTCGAGCGTTTCGTCGACGACCGGCTCGGGAAGCCATTGGCCGACATAGACTTCGCGTTGCGCCCGCGCCGATTTCATGCGGTCGAGACAAAGCCGCGTCACGATGGTGCTGAGATAACCACGCGGCTCCGCGATCGTATCGCGATCGACTTGGTGCCAGCGCAAGTAGGCATCCTGCACGACATCTTCAGCTTCGGCTCGCGAACCGAGCATGCGGTAAGCAAGCCCGGTCAGCGTGCGCCGATGGCGTTCGAACGAAGCAACGTCGTATTCGCCTGCAGCGCTCATGCGGCTTTTGTCAGTTGACGCAGGACCGGCCGGGTCTCGCCGCCGACGGTGACCCGCGTGCAGGCCCGGCCATGGCCCAGCGCGTATTTCAAGGTCGGATATAGGCGCGAGGCGGTCATCGCGAAAGCAAGCGACACCAGGCCGCGCTTACCGAAGCGACGCACGACCTCCTCGCGCAGATCGTCGGCTTCGGGCGCGTGGCGCAAGCTCGCCTCGGCAAAGCGCGCGGCAAGCGCCACCTCGAACGGCACGGCGGCGAAATCGCGCGCCACGATCGCGCGCAGAATGTTTGGGTCGACGCCTTTGCGTTGCGCCATATCGATCACGAACTGCGTGCAGGGCCCGCAATCCTCCGCCATGGTGCCGACAATGCCGGCGGCACAATAGGCGGCAGCCGGCACGTCCTTCTGATAGCTGCTCAGCGCGGCGACCTTGCCGAACGCCATCATCGCCCGCGGATCGGCCTCGAGCAGGTCGCGCAGATAACCCGCGTCATAATTCCACGTACGCTCGAATTTCGCGATCCAGCGGCGTAAAAACCATGTGATCATGTCGTATCTCCTTTCAGCTTATGAGTCCGCGGAGGCCATGCGATCCAAATTGCGAGCGCCGGCGGCAGAAACACCGCGGGCAGATCGACAAGCAGTTGATGGACATGCTCGCGTCCGGCCACCGCCTCCCACAGATGGATGAGCGCATGCAGGGCGAGGAAAGCGGCGCCCGCTTGCGCCGCCGGCCGGGCATCGCGATCGATCGCGAACCACAAGAAAGTGGCACCTGTGACCAGATCAGCCGCGCCGATATCGCGCACGAAGTGCGGGTTGAACGGCCCGGTTTGCACGACGCCAGGCAGGAGGCCATACCAGGCGTCGGGATTAGCGAGCATGGTTAACCCGTTGGCCAATAACCCTAATCCGACGATCCACGCGGCGGTGACACGCATCTTTCCGGCCTCCTGTCGCATAAGACGAGACAGACCGGGCCGATGTGACACAACAGCTGGCGGGAAATCAGTCTGCAAAGCGGGCGGGAGCGCGCCGGCACGCTTCACAACGGGCCGATAACTTGGTTGAGTGCGCCTCGGAGGCCGACCGCTTCGGACTTCGATCGAATGTCCGGGTCGTGTTCTGGGTTTGAGTGCCGCAACATTGCCGCAGCGAGCGGCGTTATCTCGGGACACAATGCCGGATTACCACGCGATCCTGTGGCGGGCTCTGCGGCAAGGCGATTTTCGCAACGCGCGATGGCGTGAAAGCGTCTTTGCGCAGACACGCGAAATGCTGCGCGATCAGTTGCGCGACACCCGGCCGCCGATGTCGACCATTGACATGAGCCTGGAGAGCGACGCGCTCGAAGCCGCCATCGACATTATTGAAGGCGAGCTGGCGCAAGATGCCGAGGCGAGAGCGCAGGAGGCCGCAGCAAGAGCGCAAGCCATGCCGGCGAAAGCGCAAGCAGTTCCCCCAAGAGCCGACGTCGGGCGCCGCGGCCCGGTGGCCGCGCCGTCCAATGACATATACGCGACGCGAGATATGGTGCCGGAAGCCGAAAGGTTCGGCAATTTGCCGACCCTTATCGCGATCGCCGCGGTCGTCGTGTTGGCGGGCGTGGCGGCGGGCGGCTACGCCTTCATGAGCTCGCGGCACGCCACGCCGCCGCAACAGCAAAGCAAGATCGAAACGGCCAAGATCGCTCCCCCAAAGATCGAAACACCAAAGATCCCACCACCAGCGCCTCCGTCAGCGCCGGCGACAGCGAAAGTCGACCCCACGCCGCAGGCGAAAGCCGCCGCCCCGCCGCCGCAACCCGCCAGCCCAACGCTCCAGCGTCCGAAAACCGACTCCAAGGAGGCGACATTAGCTGACGGCGATCTTCCGCCGGGCATCGACGGCAGCGCGAGCGAACCCGATGTGCCGTTTTATTTCCGGCGTCAGCCGGTGTTTTACCGGACGACGCATCCGGTTGGTTCGATCATCATCGATAAGCAGCAGCATTTCCTTTATTTGATCCGGCCGAACCATGTGGCGTTACGCTACGGGATCGGCGTCGGCAAATCCTGCGTCGACGCAGTTGGCCTGCACAAACTCACGGCCAAGAAGGAATGGCCGGAATGGCAGCCCCCCGCCGATGCGGCCGGACGCAAGCTCGCCCCGGCCGGAGCGATGAAGGGCGGAGCGGGAAATCCGCTCGGCGCGCGGAGCCTCACCCTCGATGACGGCGGATTGAGTATTCATGGCACCAATGCCCCAAAGACGATCGGCAGCCATGTGGATCTCGGTTGCATCCGCCTCGTGAACGAGGACGTGGCCGATCTCTACAATCGCGTGGCCGTCGGCACGCGTGTCGTGTTTTCCGATTAGAGCATGATCTGGAAAAGCATGCCCTCGGGCTTGACCCGATGGATGGAAACCGGTTTGCGCTCTAAGACTTCTCGTGTCGGCGCGTGCGCGCGGCGGCCAGGAATGCCGTCAGGCGCGAGACATCGATGCCCGAAAGCGCCATGCCGATGGCGATGGCGCCACCCTCGATAACGAATTGCAAGGCCGAGGAGAGACCCAGCATCTGCAACATCTGCCCGAGCTGGGTGAGGAACAATGCGGCGCCGCCGACCGCGACCATGCTGCCGATGCCGCCCGACATGGCCGTGCCGCCAAGCACGGCGGCAGCGATCGGCGCCAGCAGATAAGGCTCGCCGACCCGCAGCGTCGGATTGCGGATGAACGCCGAAACCAGGATGCCGGCAACGCCGTAAAGGAAAGCCGCGGCCGCGAAGGCGGCGATCTGGTAGGCGGCGATATTGATGCCCGCGATCCAGGCGGCGCGCGGATTGGCGCCGACGGCGCAGAACCGCCGTCCGATCGTGGTTTTTCGGAGCACGATATCGAGCAGGATCGCCAAGGCGGCGACCACCCATACGGCGAAATTGATCCCGAGGAAACGCGCGTCACCCCAATCCGCCATACCGGGCGGCACGCGCAACTCCTGCGGCAGCGTATCCCGATACCAGAGCGTGGCGCCCGTGGTGATGGCGCCGACCGCCAGCGTGACGATCAGCGCATTGAGTTCGAACACGGCGACGAGAATGCCGTTGATCAGGCCGATCAGCATGGCAACCAAAAGCGCGCCGCAGACCGCGGTCAGAATGGCTTCATCGTGGCCGCCGGAGAGTCCGAGTACGATCGTGCTCGACAGCGTGACCACAGCGGGAATCGACAGATCGATCCCGCGCGCCATCAGCACCAGCGTCTCGCCGATGGCGGCGATGGCCAAAAAGGCCGCCAGCGGAATGATGGCCAGAAATGTCGATGGCAACAGGCTGCGCGGAGCCACTATGGCGCAGAACACGATCAGCCCCAGCATCGCGATCCAGATCGCGGCAAAGCGCGTTCTCAATCGAAAACGGTTGGGGGTCCGCGCGGAGCGCGCGGCGGGATCGGCGGCAAGCGTTTGCGCGCGCATGTTCACGACGCCTTCGCCGTAGCGGCGCTGCGCTCGAAGGCGCCCCGGATATTGGCCCACATGCGGCGCACCGGCTGCAGACCCGAATAAAGCGCGACGGCAAACAGCGTCAAAGCGCCACTCACCATGATGCCGGCGCCGGTGTTGAGGCCGAGGAGCGCAATGACGTTCACGGTGAGTGCAAAGAACAGGGCGCCGAGGACAGCGCCGACAAAAGAGCCGCGACCGCCGGTGAGCGCGGCGCCGCCGAGCACGGCGGCGGCGATGCTCGTGAGCGTATAGCTCGCACCGACCACCGGCGAGCCGACGCCGACCTCCGAGCCGACGAACAGGCCGCTGAGCACGGCGATGACCGCCGAGAGCAAATAGGCGCGCAGGTGCACGAAATCGATGCGCACGCCGTTGCGTTTGGCCGCCTCCTCGCGGAAGCCGACGGCGCGCATCTTCAAGCCGCTGCGCGAGCGATAGAGCCAGAGGTCTCCCGCAATTGCGGCGGCAAGAATGACCAGAAATGAAACCGGGACAAAGCCGAGGCGTGTCTGAAAGAAGTCGATGAAATCCTCGCTGATTACGCCGAAGGGCGACGGCCGCAGATAAAGAGCGATGCCCTGTACGACGCTCAGCATGGCGATGGTGGTGATGACGGAGTTAATGCCGACAAAACGAACGAGCGCCCCATTGGTCAGGCCGACAAGAATGCCGGCGCCGACACAAACCAAGGCGCCGAGCAAGATAAGTCCCGCACCGAAATCCTCTGCAATGAGAAACGAGCCGATCACGACGGTGAGGCTGATGACCGCACCGACCGAGACATCGAAGCCGCGTACCATCAACACATTGAATTGCGCCATGGTCACCAGCGCCAGAGGCGCGGTTGCGAGCAAGATATGGCGGATGTTGAGCGGCGTGAGGAAGGCGTCGGTGCGAACGCCGGCATAGAGCCCAACGGCAACGATCAAAAACAACAAGAACAGCACCGGCACCCACCATGGCTGAGCGCCTCGAGCAAACATCCGCCGCCAGTCCAGCGCCGAAAGCCAGCCGGCCGCCGACGGTTCGGTTGAAGCTTTGGCGCTCCCGGCAAGCTCCTTCGACCGCAGGAACGACGATACGATGCTCTCCTCGGTAATGTCCGTACCGGCGAGCTCGCGAATGACCCGACCGCGCGAGAACACCAGCACGCGATCGCACAGCCCCGCCAATTCCATCGCGTCCGAGGAATTGATCACGCAGGCGAGCCCCTGATCGGCCTTGGCGCGAATGGCGCGATAAATGTCGAACCGCGCCTTGGCGTCGACGCCCTGGGTGGGCTCGTCGATCAGCAGCGCCTTGGCGTCGCGCAAGAAGCTGCGCGACAGAACCACTTTTTGCTGATTGCCGCCGGACAGACCGCCGACGGGCTGATCGAGATCGGAGGCGACGATGTTGAGCTTGTCGACGAGCGAATGCGCGGCTCGCTCTTCCTTGCCCGCCGAGATCAGCCCGCCCGCCGCAAAGGCGCCGAGCACCTGCACGGTCATGTTCTCGCGCACGCCGAGCACAGGAAAGATCAATTCGGCCGCCCGGTCGGCGCTCAGCGACAGAATACCGGCTTGCAGCGCGGCGCGCGGGGTGAAAGCCGTCATCGGCCGGCCGGCGCAGACGACCTGCCCGGTAGCCTCGTCAAAGCCGCCGAGCGCGCGGATCGCTTCGCGCTGGCCGTTGCCCTCGGAGCCGGCAAAACCCACAATCTCGCCGGCGCGCACATCGAACGTGATGCCTTCGAAGCCCGCGGCACTCAAATCCCGGGCCGAGAGCGCGATAGCGGCCGAACGGTCGCCCGGCCGCGGCGGATACTCTGCCTCGATCGGCCGGCCGACCATGAGCGCAATCAGATCGTTTTCCGATAGCCGCTCGCTGACCTCATAGGTGCCCTGGCCGACGCCGTCGCGCAGAATGGTGACGCGGTTAGCCAGCGCCAAGATTTCCGGCAGGCGGTGGCTCACATAGACCACGGCGACACCGGCAGCGACAATGCGGCGGACAATTTCGGTCAGCTTTTCGACGCCGGAAATGTCCAAGCTCGATGTCGGCTCGTCGAGCAACAACACCTTCGGGTTCGCCGCCAGCGCCTTGACGATTTCCAGAAACTGACGCTGCGGGCTGCTCAATTGCCCGACCAGCGCGTCGGGCGAAATGCCGAGGTCGTAGGGCGCGAGTTGCTTTGCCGCCCACTGGCGTTTTCCGGCGAGCGTCTTCGGCTCGGCATCGGAGCCGAGCAACAGGTTTTCGGCGACCGAAAGCTCGCGCACCAGCGAATCGTCCTGATACACGACGGCGAGGCCAAGCTGCCGCGCCAATTTCGGGTCGGCGGCGGTGAGCGGCTTCCCCATGATCGTGACGCGACCTTCATCGGCCGCAACGGCGCCGCCGGCTATTCCAAGGAGCGTGCTTTTGCCGGAGCCGTTCTCGCCCAGAACGGCGTGAATTTCGCCAGCCTGACATTCGAAGTCGACACGGTCGAGCGCCTGCACACCGGGATAGCGCTTGGATATGCCGGACAGCTCGAGTGAGAGAACCGAATTCATTGCGCACCAAAACAGAAAAATCTCGTTCGCCGCGGCGAACGAAAAAGCAGTAAGCTCATGTCCCACGCAAACGCCAGGTCGAACGGGCGCGGCACAACGCGCGCTCGTCCGACCCGTCGCCGCTCAGGATGCTTTACTGCTTGGCAAACATCTCCTTCATCATGTCGTTGTCGACCAGCGTGGTCAGCGACGCGCTTTCGGGAATTGCCGCGTTGCATTGACCTTTGACGACCGGATGCATCTTGAAGGGGACATTGATGCTCGGGGGGACGTCCTTGCCTTCTTTCTTCATCATCGCCGCCGTCAAGGCAAAGCGCGCCTGGTCGTTCTGGCCGTTCGAATAGAAGATCTTGAAATTCGGATCGTTGGCTTTCTCCCAATCGCAGATCACGCCCATTTCATCGGTGCGCAACGCCACGATCAGATCCGGAGCTTTCTTGGCGGCGTCGTAAGCGCGCAAACCGCCGCGGAAGCCGTCGGCATACTCGAACAACACCGCATCGACGCTGCCGTGCTGCGCGAGGAAACCCGACATCGCCTTGAACGATCCTTCCTGCGTCCAGTTGGTGTCGGCCTTGCCGAGCAGCTTCATATTCTTGTGCTTGGCGATCTCCTGCTCGGCGCATTTCTGCCAGCCGGCGCTGAGCCCGTTGCCGGGGGTGCCGCCGAGCTCGACGATCGTGGTCGGGTCCTTGGTCGAGTTCTCGCCGACCTTTTTCACGAACTCGTTGCCGAGCGCACAGAGGTCCTCGGCGATCGAGGTGACGAAGTCCTTGCCGGCCTTGCCGCCGATATAGGTCCCGTTATGCAGCACGACGAGGATACCGGCCTCGGTCGCCTCCTTGACGGTCGGCAGCAGTGCCGGACCGGCATCGGCGAAGATCACGATCACGTCGACCTTTTGCGCGATGAAGGCACGCATATCCGAGACCGCCTTGGTGGCGTCGCCGGTCGCCGAGGTGTAGATGATTTTTTTGATGCTCGGATAGGTCAGCGCCTGCAAGATGAATTCCATCTTGGTAACCTGGCGCCAGACGTTTTCGCCGAAGCCGTCCGCATAGGCGACCGTGAGGTTGCCGT
Source organism: uncultured Alphaproteobacteria bacterium (assembly GCA_963818155.1). Taxonomy (GTDB): domain Bacteria; phylum Pseudomonadota; class Alphaproteobacteria; order Rhizobiales; family Xanthobacteraceae; genus BOG-931. Next base: position 300,515 of record CAWFRC010000005.1, on the reverse strand, counting down.
GACCGGTCTCGCAGACGTTGTTTTTCCAGCATTCCAGCGCGAGCTTGCGCTGTTCCGGCGTCAGATCCATCGCCGCGTGCTTGATGGCCTCGACGATCACCGGCGAGACATCCTCGGTGGTGCCGACCGATTTCAGCAGCAGCTCGTTGAAGTCGCGAGCTTGCGCCGCGGCACCAAGAGCGGTGCCGAAAGTGGCGGCGAGCAGCAGCGGCAGCGCCTTGCGGCGTATGTCCGCGATAGAAAATTTCATCATTCCCTCCCTGGTATTTGTTTTGTTGCGTATCGCCGTTTGTCCCGTTCGGCTTATGCGAACGGATGCGCCGGCGATTATTTATTCTTCAGCCACGGATACCGCGCTGTATCTTTACCAGCATAGTCCGGATCAAGATAGATGAAACAGCGCTGTATCTTCCAGTCGCGGATCTCGAACACGTCGCACCAGCGGCCGGCGCCGTGTTCGGGCATGCCGGCGCGCCACGATCCGTCGCGATGCTCGCCTTCGCTGGTTCCCTCGCAGACAACGAGGTCGCTGCCGGAGAAGATGTAGTTGAAATGCGAATAATGATGCTGGATCGATTTGAGCGTGCCGCCGATGTCGCCGAACATCTGCCCAATTTCTTTCTTGCCCGTGGCCAGGCCCCATTTCGGGAAATAGACCTGTGCGTCTTCGGCAAAGAGATCGAGAATACTGCCGCCGTCCCAAGTCTTTCCCGCGCGGTCGAACGCCTTGAGATAGTCAACGATAACCGACTTGCGCTGCTCGTCGGTCATGGTTTGTTTGGCAAGAGCCATTTCGTATCCTCCCCGCGCCGTTTCACGGCGCCACAAAACTATTTTGCGCGCTTCTTGCGTTCCTTGTGTGCCGCGGCCGCCGCCAGATAGGCGAAGGCCAGGATCGGTCCGATGGTAGCGCCGCCGGCCCAATAAGCCCGCGCCGACGCCGAGGCCACGCAGTTGCCGACGCCGTAAAGGCCGGGGATAGGCTCGTCCTGATCGTCAACCACCTGGCCGGCAACGTTGGCCTTGGGACCGCCCTTGGTGTCGAGATTGCCGCCGGTGAGTAGCGCCGCGTAATACGGCCCCTGCTCGGAAATCGGGAACATGGTCGGATTCGGGGCCGAAGGCGACGGCGCCACATTGCCGTTGAAGAGCAGCTCGACCTGACGCTCACCGCGATGGAAATCGAAGTCGCGGCCGCCGGCTGCAAAGCCGTTGAAGCGCTCGATGGTGGAGGCGAGCGTCTTCTCGAAGTCGGGTGCAAGCGCAAGCCCGCCGGTGACTTTCTTGTAGCGCGCCAGGCGTTCGCCGATCGCCTGGCTGAGCGTGGCGAGCGTCTCACCCTTGATGACGTGCTTGTCGCTGGCACCGGGCGGGACAATGAAGCGCCCATATTCGTCGCTGGCGCTGTGGTCCTGGCTGCGCTGATCCCAGACGGCGATCAGGAGCAGATTTGGATATTCGCTCTTGGCGCCGTCCCACTGGAAGAAGGTCTGCGCCATCTCGTTGTAGGCCAGTTTCTCGTTGGCGACGCGCCGGCCTTCCTTGTTGACGTAGATCATCGAATCGCCGGAGGGCGAGAAGGTGCCGATCAGTTCGGGATCGCGCGCCATCGCTTTTTCGAACACGATCGGACACATCCACGCATAGTTCATGTTGCGCAGCTGCGCGCCGACGGTGCTGGCGATGTAGACGAAATCGCCTTCGTTGCTGTTGGCCGCGCAGCCGCCATAGATCGGCACCGCCTGAAAGTTCTTGCGCAACTCGACATTGTGGGTGAAGCCGCCGGTGCAGAACACGACCGCCTTGCGGGCGAAGAAGCGCTTCTTGCCCTTGGGAGTATCGGCCTCGACGCCGATCACCTCGCCGGCCGAATTCTTGATCAGGCGCTGCACGCGGTGACCGGTGCGGACGTCGACACCGTCACTCTTGGCCGCGGCCGACATGGTCTCGATCGCGACTTCGCCGCCGTCCGACATGCTTTCGCGCGCTCCCTTGGGTAGCAGCACGCGGCCTTTCGGCGCTTTGTCTTCGGGAAGCTCAGCCCAATAATCCGGCACGAAGTCGCAATGGCGGTATTCAAGCGCGCCTTTCTTGCTCAACAGCTCGGTCGCCGTCGAAGCATTGTCGTAGATCGCCTCGTACTGCGCATATTCCCACGGCGGCATACCGAATTTCGGCGCCTTGGGATCGTAAACTTCCGGCCGCGACAGCCGCGCCATGTAGGCGATGCAGTCTTTCTTCGGATCCTTGGTGCCGGCCGCTCGCATTGCAGCATTGTTCGGTACCCAGTACCAAAAGGCGGCCTTGCGCGTGGTTCCACCGAGACGGCTGGCCTTTTCCAGCACCAGCACATCGTTCCCCTGCCAACGGCTGAATAATGCGGTTGCCAGACCGGCAACGCCGCTGCCGATGGCGATGATATCGACCTCGGCGTCGAATTTGCCCTTGGCCGCAGCCGGCGCCGACGATTTGCGAGCGATCGTTGCCAATCCACGTCCTCCCTTTTGATTGACGCCACATTGCCGCCGTCGGCGCTCGGCGATCTTTCAAATTCCGGTTTTTATCGAATCCTGAAAAGCGCAATTCTCAGATCAGGTTGTCAGGTTGTTCCGGATCGCATAACATTACCATACCCCCGTAGCCGAGACGACAGAATCCGCGCGGGGCTTGCTTTCGCATTGCACAAATTCAGAGTGTGCGACTGCGAATTGGGAGGAAGCGATGGTACTGTCGCCCCGCGAACGGCCGGGCCTGACGTCATTTCGCGGCCTTGAACAATTTCACCTTCGCGGCAACGCCAACGGCGTCGGCTATTGCATTGCCGGTGCCAAGCCCTATGCGCTCGAATTCTCGAATTCGGCCGATGTTATTTGTTTGCTGCTCGGCGACATCAACAGCAGCACCAAATTCGAGGACGATCGCGAAAAGCCCTTGGTGTTTCTCGGCGACTCGACCGCTTTTCACCCGCGCGTCGGCAACGTACGCGTGCGCGCCGCAGACGTGCGCCACGGCTTTATCGCTTTCAGCTATGCGGGCGATTTTCAGAGCGTGCTCGACGACCGCAGCATCGAGCACCTGCGCCGCGGCGGCAGCTCCAACAATATCCGCAACGATGCGATCCGCTTCCTGGCCCGCTACATGAAGGACCGGCTGCGCCGGCCCGAAGGTCTGCAAGCGCTTGAGCTTCAGTTTCTTGCGCTGGGCACCTATGTGGAAACCATGCGCCAGCTGATCGCCGCACCACCGGCGCGGCGCGATCTGCTCACCGAGCAGGACTTCGACCGGCTCTGCGCTTATATCGACAGCAATCTCGAGGACAAGCTCTCCTGCGCCGACCTTTCGCGCGCGATCAATCTGCCGCTGCGCGTGATCTACGACAGTGTTAAAGCGCGCACGGGGCGCTCGCCCTACAGTCTCATCATCGAAAAACGCGTCGAGCGCGCCTGCGCGATGCTGCGCGATACGGATGCTTCGATTGCCGAGGTGGCCTGCGCCTGCGGCTTCTCCTCGCAGCAACACCTAACCGCGACGCTGTCGCGCCGGCTCGGCCGCACGCCGCGCCGGCTACGGGGGTCGTAGCAACACGCAGGCGGTTGCCGGCACGGAAGCGAGCCATGGTCTCGGACACCCCGAGGGTGATTTGCTTCACTTGAAATGGCGGCGAACCTGCTGAATAAGAAACCCGCAGCGCCACCCCGAACCCAAGAAACGCTGTCCGCGCCGGGCCTCACTGCCCGTTTTACCGGGGTTCATGTGGGCAGCGAGGGTCATGCATGCGCCCGGCACCAACCTTTCTAAAACCCGAACCGATCGCGACCCAGAGCTTGACCGACGCCGGGAGTGCCATCGGCCGGTTGAAGGAGATTTACGAGCGCAACACACGCTTTTTGCGCGATCACTTCGAGGCCTATGTCAACGGCAAGCCGCCGGTGGCGCGGGTGCGCGCGACTTATCCGTTCGTGCGCATCGCGACGTCCAGTCACGTACGGCTCGACTCGCGCCTGTCGTACGGCTTCGTCACCGGGCCCGGCACATACGAAACCACGGTGACGCGGCCGGATCTGTTCGAGGCTTATCTGACGGAACAAATTGGGCTCCTGATGGAGAACCATCGTGTGCCGGTCGAGATCGGCGAGTCGCACGAGCCGATACCCGTGCATTTCGCTTATCGGCGCGACATCAACGCCGAAGGCGGCCTCAGCAGCGCGAAGCTCCCCGCCGATCTGCCGCTTCGCGATGTTTTCGAACTCGCCGGAGCTCGGCGCCATGGACGACGCCATCGCCAACGGCACGCTGCAACTCCCGCCGGGCGCGCCGGGTCCGCTTGCGCTCTTTCGCGCGGCACGCGTCGATTATTCCTTGCACCGGCTCTATCACTACACCGGCACCGATCCGCAGCATTTCCAGAACTTCGTGATTTTCACGAACTATCAGTTTTATGTCGATGCGTTCGCGCAACTGTGCCGCCAGCGAATGGCCGCGGGCGAACCCGGCTATGATGCGTTCGTCGAGCCCGGCAACATGATTACGCGCAATGCGCGCTTGGGCGGAGGAACGACGGGCACCGCCGTCGAGCGCATGCCGCAGATGCCGGCCTTCCATCTCGTACAGCCCGGTTTTCAGGGCATTACGATGGTGAACATCGGCACCGGCCCATCGAATGCCCGCACCATCACCGACCACATCGCCGTGCTGCGCCCGCACGCCTGGCTCATGCTCGGGCATTGTGCCGGCCTGCGAACGACGCAGAAGCTCGGCGATTATGTCTTGGCGCACGGTTACGTGCGCGAGGACCATGTCCTCGACGAGGAATTGCCCCCATGGGTTCCGATCCCCGCATTGGCCGAGATGCAGGTCGCCATCGAGCAGGCGGTGAGCGAAGTCAGCGGGCTCGCGGGCTTCGAATTAAAGCGCGTCATGCGCACCGGAACCGTCGCCAGCACGGACAACCGCAACTGGGAGATCGGCGATCCGGCGATCATACGACGCCTGTCGCAATCCCGCGCCGTCGCGCTCGATATGGAGTCGGCCGCCATCGCGGCCAACGGCTTTCGTTTCCGCGTGCCTTACGGCACCCTGCTGTGCATCTCCGACAAGCCGTTGCACGGTGAAATCAAGCTTGCCGGCATGGCCAACGAATTCTATCGGCGGCGGGTCGGGCAGCATCTCGAGATCGGCCTCAGGGCACTGGAGAAACTCAAAGCGCAGGAGTGGGAACGCCTACATTCTCGCAAGCTCCGCAGCTTCGCCGAGGTCGCCTTTCAGTAGCATCGCAGAACGTGCATGTGGTTTGCCGGAACGCGGCCCGAACCGCCCACCCTTGCGACCGCAATATCGCTAAATCGTCCTACGTCTTGACTGCTTTCCCACATCATTGAGTGCACGACGGTGAAAACAATGGAGCAACGCGTGGCCGAGGCCGAGATTACCAAGCTCTTCGACGAGCGCGATATCGCGATCCGCGTCGAGGAGCTGGTGCGCCTGATCGCGGCGCGCCTTCCCGGCGATTAGAAGCAATTGCCGCACATCCAGCGGAGCAAAACTGATCCGGAATGGCCGCCAGTGAACGCGACACATTGGATCACCTTCACGACGCGCCTGCTATTGGCTGCTGCGGGCGAAAACGGAGCCGGTCTTCGTCGGCTCGATCAACCAATACAACGAACAGCAGCGTCGACTACGGACGGTGCGCTGAAGGCCCCTGTTCGAGCGAATTATGATGGTCCTTTCGGGATTCATGCCGACTTTCTTCAACTCGGTTCATAGTCTCGAAAGAGGCGGCGGATGAATCTCCACGGGCGCAACCCAAAGGAGCATTTCAGATGTCTGAACTCGTTAGACGTTTCCTCAAAGATGATAGCGGCGCGACTGCCATCGAATATGGTCTTATTGCCGCTGGCATCTCCGTCGCGATCATTGCGGCCGTCAAAACAGTCGGCACCAGCATTAGCGGTACGTTTACCAGCATTTCCACTCAGCTAAAGTAGCGTTTTGGCAATCTCTGGCCTGCTACTTGAGATTGCCGGATTTGACCGATGCTCGCAAGCTGATCGCGGCGCTTCCGGCCACGATACGTGTTAGGCCCACACTACTAGCCCGGTCGCTAGTTAATCCCTAGCACCGGGCTTTTTTATCGAGATACCGGAGACGGCAGGCGACGCGCTGCGCAAAACAACTCCGCCGGTCCGCATAACAGCCGATGTGTTTGCCGGAACGCGGCCCGCAGCCGGCGAGCACCTCAATCCTGACCCGCCCGAACTTTTGGCGAAAATTGCGCGAACTGCTTTGACCTTTGTTTCATGACACGGCGATTTGCTGTGGGGATCGGATGAACCCTGCCGCGTATCGGCCGATTAACATGCGATGGGACGTACCGCAACCTAAGGTTGTCTTATCGCCACGGACGAGGCTATGCAGCGCACTATTACCATGTTGATCGCCGACGACTCGCAAGTGACGCAGCAAATTCTCGCCGACGCCGCGCGGGCGTCGAAGCTGCCGCTTCGGCTGACCACGACTGACAATGGGCGCGAGTGTCTTACTTTGCTCAACGGCGCCAATATCGATCTTGCTTTCATCGACGTGCATATGCCGGAGTTCTCCGGCGTCGAGGTGTTTTGGTCGGCCCGCAAGCAGGGCATTCAGAGCTTTGTGACGCTGATGTCCAACCCGCCGGCGGCGGAGGCGGTGCACATGGCCGTCAAGCTGCGCGCCTACGAATTCTTGTTCAAGCCGTTTACCGTCCAGGACGCGGTCGGCATCATGAAGACTTACGCGCGCATCTCCTCGCCGACCAAGATCCTGGTCGTCGACAGATTCTTCCGCCGTACGCCAGATCGTGCAAAAAGTCGTCAACGGCAGCGTGTTCAATTGTCAGATTGCCGAAGCTGCTGACGGCGAGACTGCAATGACGCTGTGCCGAGGCAGCCAATTCGATACTGTTTTCCTCGATCGCAATATGCCCGGCATGGATGGTTTGTCGACGCTCAAGCGGCTTCAGGCTTTGCAGCCGTCGCTCAAGATCGTGATGATGTCGGGCGAACGCAACGCCGACAAGGAACAAGAGGCGCTCGCGGCAGGCGCCTGCGCTTTACTGCAGAAGCCGTTTCATTCATCGGATATCGACCGCGTGCTGCACACCGCTTTCAGCCTGCGCTCGCCGAACCTCAAGGTGAGCAAGAGTGAACCCGATTTCGAGGTGGTCATCGAGGGCAGCACCATACGGCTGGCCCACCGGACCAGCGGACACATATTCGAATATTTGTGGTCGCAGACACCGCCACACTTGCGCAATTCCGTGGTGCGCTGCGCCTCGAGCGGCGCCATCGCGCCCGGACGCGTGGCCCCGATCGCGGCACAAGCTGCTTTGGTGCAATTGCGCAGCGAGCATTTGTTGGCGGGCTGACCGGCTCCCGGCGGCGCCGATCAGGCAACGACGATCAACCGGGCCGGAAAATGAGCCGCTTGGCAGCATCCAGCTTCGGATAGACCATCGGAATGGTCAACATCGTGCTGGCGACGGCCATCAGCAACAGTGCCGTAAAGGTCTCGTTGGTGATCAGGCTCTTGTCCAGGAGGACATTGACAAAAATAATCATGATCAGAGCCTTGGTCTGCAATAGCCAACCGATGATCGAAGCCTCGCCCGGCGCCCATTTGAGGATTTTACCCGCGATCCGCACGCCGATGAGCTTGCCGGCGACGGCGGCCACGAGCAATGCGGCAGCAGCCACGAAGACCGTCGTGGCGCCGACACTCCAATTGGTTCGCAAGCCGGCGCCGAGAAAAAACACCGGCATCACGGCAAGCAAGATGTGGTGACGCATCATGTCCATGTGCTTCTGATCGAACCAGTCTGCGTCGATGACCACGCCAGCGAGAAACGCGCCGACCATGAAATGAAAGCCCGCCCAGTCGGCGGCGAGGCCGCAGACCGCAAGCCAGATGAACACGATGTACCAGCGGTCGCGCTCCGCAAAAGACGCCATGAGCTTGCGGAAGCCGTAGCTCACGACCGCGTAAACGACGATGTATCCGACTTGCCGTCCGATACGGGTCCAATCCAGCAGTATCAGCGCGAGCACGCCCCAGATGGCAACATCGTCCAGACTCGCATAACGCAGAATGCGTTGGCCGATAGGCTGCCGCAGTATGTCGAGTTTCTCCATGAATAAGATCAGAATCGGCAGCGCGGTCACCGCACACGCCATGCCAACCCCGAGGACGAATTGCTCGCGCGAGGCCTCAGGCCCGATCCAACCGGGGAAGATCGACAATCCGGTCGCGACCACGCTGCCGAAAAGAAGCGGCACGCCGAGCGCCAAGGCGGCGGTAATGCCACTTTCCCAGCGGTTGGCCCACGTGGCCCGCAAGTCCAACTCAATGCCGGCAATACACACGAAAATCATTACCGCCCACCAGGCGATACCGTTGAGCGCCTGAATAACTCACTGGCGTGAAAACGAAGGTGTAATAGTTTGGGAAAAGGGCTCCCAAAATTCCCGGCCCGAGCAAAATACCGACGCCGATCTGAACGACCACCAGGGGAGCATAGTGGTCGGTGCGAAATATTCGCCATATCAGATACGGCACGCTGAAGATCAGCACCATGGCAATCAGAAAGAGCTCGGTAGAACTCATTCGGCACCTGCGCAACTGAGAGGCTTATCTGGAGAGAAAACGCCTTCAGGATTCTTCTTGCTGGCATAAGTCGCTTCACCAACGTCGGCCTCGTCTAGCCGGCGTGTTTGTCGGCGTGATGAAGAGCAGACGTTTATGCCCTCTGCGGAAACCCTAAGGTGAGCGCGCGTTTACGTTTGCGTGCGATGCTGCCGCGATTGGGGGCTTGAGTCGCATGTCCGAATGGCAGGAGCGAAAAACGGAGATTAATCGCCGCGCGCTGGCGCGACTCGAGAAGGCGCTGCCCGCCGTCTTTCCTTCCGCCGTTCTTGATCGCGCGCTGCAGCGGCCATTCATTCCGCCAACGCCCCGTTTGGCGATCAATTCGTACTGGCGCGCGCATCCCTTGCGGGCCGACCGTCTGGCACGAACGCTCGCGGCGCGAAGCGGCCAGCCTGAGGGTTGGGTGTGGCAGCTCGGCAAGGCCGGACGTGGGTTGCCGGCGTCGTTTCGCGCGCCGCCCGCGCCTTATCGCGAGAAGGCGTACACGCGGGGGCCGGGTTTTTGTTGTGTGTGCGGCCAACCGATCTATCAATTCGGCTGGCACGTCGACCTGTGGGGCAAGGGCCAGAATAAGCGCGCCACGTGGCATTGCGCCTGCGTCATCGCCTGGCAATTCTGGAACGCGCCGAGCGAGCAGGCGCCGTTGTTGCGGCGGCTGCAGGCGCGCCGCTGCGGTCAGACCGGCGGCCGGCTCTGGAGGAGCGCGGAGATCGATCACCGCGTGCCGCTCTATCGCGTCTGGAACGAGCACCGCGATACATCGTGGCCGCAGCTCCTTCATTTTTGGGGATTGCCCAACCTGCAAGTGATCAATCGCGACGCCCACGTTCGCAAGTGCGCCGAGGAAGCACGCGATCGAAGCACGAAGCGCTCACTCTCGCTGGACGCTGTGTGATTCGTACACAGACCCGTCCTATCCCCAGAGGGTTGATCCTTAGCGAACGGAAAGCAGCGCGGGCCCCGGCATCGGGCGTGAACGCGACGACCGGAAAATCCGGAGCGAACAAACTTTCCCCGGCGTCGGCCCAAGCAATGCCGAAGCCGCGAGCCATAATTCAAGTGCTTGATTTATCGAAGGAAGGTTTGGTTGCGGGGGTAGGATTTGAACCTACGACCTTCAGGTTATGAGCCTGACGAGCTACCGGGCTGCTCCACCCCGCGCCAATGGTGCGACCTTTTCGGCTTGCGTTCGTCAGCCGTCGTTCGCGACGTTCATTTAGCAAGCGCTTTCCTATAAGGGAAGTGCATCGCATCCGATTTTTCGTCATAATGTCACGGAAAACCCCGTTGAGCCGTCATGCATGCATTCCTAGAAGCGGAAATGAACGAAAAGCCTGCGCTGCAGCCCAACGCAGCGATCGGCCCGACTTTGCGGGCGATCGCGGCGCTGACTATTGCGAAGGCGCGATCTGCCATCACCAACCCGGAACTTTCCGGCGCCGATGCGGTGCATGAGTTCCGTCGCACCATGAAGCGCTGGCGTGCGCTGATGCGGCTACTTGAGCCGTTCGTACCGGACGCGCTCTTGATGCGCCAGCAGGCCCGCGATCATGCGCGGTCGTTAACGAAAGCGCGCGACGGACAATCGGCGCTCAATGCGTTCGACGATGTGGTGAAGAGCGGCAACTTGCTGCTGTCGGAGCGAACCATCGGCACGATTCGCAGCCGCATCGAGGCGACGCGCTCCGGCGAAGAAGACGCGGTGCTCACACCCGAATTGCGCGATGCGATCATGGCCTGGCTCGAATTCGGTCACCGATGCGATCGCGCTGTGGCCGCTGGATCCGTTCGAATTTACGAAGATCGCCGCGCGGCTGACCGTCGGCTACCGCAACGCCCGGCGCGCCATCCCGGACGATTGGTCGCAGGCCAGTGCGGAGCAGCTGCACACGTTCCGCCAGCGCGTGGTCGAGCATCGCTATCAGATCGAGCTTATCGAGCCGCTGTGGCCGCGCCACAGCCGCATGTGGACCGAAGAGGCCGAACGGTTGCGCGACCGGCTCGGACGCTGTCAGGACCTCGAAATTCTCAGGCGACTGACCGAGCCGCACCAACCGCTGGCGCACTGGCGTTCGCGGCTGACGCCGGCTTGTCAGGCGCTGACGCTCGATCTGTCGCAGCGGGGGGCGCGCATCGCCCACCGCCTGTTCGCTGACAAGCCCAGGGCCTTCCGCCAGCGGCTGGAGATACTGTGGGAGAATGGGCGTTAGTGCATGATCCCGAAAAGCATGCCCTCGGGCTTTGACCCGACGGGTGGAAACCGGTTTTCGGATAAGATCATGCACCAACACGAAATCTAGACCTTGGGCCGATCCGATTTGATCGGATCAAGGTCTAGGCTTGCTGGCGACGTAACAGATGCATGGCCAAGGCCTCACCGTCCGTGAGGCCATAATCCGCCGGCTTGACGCAGCCTTCCAGGACGAGCTTGGCGATGCCGTGCACGAGAGCCCATAAGCGCAGGCATTGCTCCGGACTGGCCTTGGCGGCCGGGGACGACGCGGCAGCCGCCTGCTGCAACACCGCGTAGGCGCGCTGGCGTGCCAAATCGAGCGACCGCCCCGCCGCGGGATTGTGACCCACATGGCTGAACATGAGGCCGAACAAAGCCGGATTGGCGACCGCGAACGCCACATATCCGATGCCGCTGGCGTCAAGCCGCGCGGCGCTGTCGCCGGCGCGATCCATCCGCTCGGTCATGGCGCTGGTGAGCGCGTCGAAGCCGCGCTCGGCCACCGCATCGAGCAGCGCCTGCTTATCGGGGAAATGATGATAGGGCGCTGCCGGCGACACGCCGGCGCGGCGCGAGACGGCGCGCAGCGATAGCGCGGCCAGCCCCTCGGTCTCCATAATGTCCTGCGCCGCCGCAATCAGGGCGTCGCGCAGATCGCCATGATGATAAGGCGCCGCGTGGTTATTGGCTTTTGGCAGCCGGCGCACATCGGTTTTGCTTGGCATTAGCGGCCATTAGCGCGGTTGAGACGGGTCCGGTCAAGATAATCTTGACATTGTTTAGATAGGATGTATCTTAACGGCGTTAAGATCGAACCGCAAGGAGATGAGTCATGACGATGCCGATGCAACGAAGCGATGGCGACGCGCCGGCGCCGCACGCTCTGACTTTGCTGGGAATGTCCGAGCGCGGCGGACGCGATGAGACGCCGCTGATCGAGGGCGAGATCCCGCGCGATCTTCATGGCTCGCTCTACCGCAACGGCCCGGGCCTGTTCGAGCGGGGGGGCTTACGGAAGCCGCATCTCCTCGACGGCGACGGCTTGGTACAGCGGCTATCGTTCGCCGACGGCAAGGTGCGTTATCAGAACGCGTTCGTGCGCACGGCAAAGTTCGTCGAGGAGGAAAAGGCCGACGCCTTTCGCTATCCGACCTGGTCGATGCGCAAGCCCGGCGGCATGCTCGCCAATCTGGGCGGCGCCGCGACGCGCTCGCAAGCCGGCGTCACCGTCTATCCGTTCAACGACAAGCTTTATGCTTTCGACGAGATCAGCCCCGCCTACAACCTCGATCCGGAGACGCTGGCAACGCTCGGCGAAGCGCGCCTCGGCGATCCGGCGCGGGAATTCATGATCAAGGCGCACACGAAATTCGATCCACTCACCGGCGAGTGGCTCTTGTTCGGCATCAGCTACGGCGCGACGATGAAGCTGCACATGATCGTTCATGGCAGCGACGGCGCGCTCCGCGCGCACCATGTCGTGCCGGCGCCGCGGCAGATCTACATCCACGACTTCTTCGCCACGCGCAATCATTTGGCGTTCGTGCTGCATCCGATGATGTTTTCGCCGTTATGGCTTCTTGCCGGGCAGGCGAGCTATATCGAAGCCCTCAAATGGAAACCGCAGGACGGCAGCCTGGTAATGGTCGTGTCGCGCAACGGCGACGGCGAGCCGCTGCTGCTCGATGCGCCGGCGGCCTTCATCTGGCACGCGCTCAACGCTTATGAGGAGGACGGCGCCATCGTGGCGGACTTTGTCGGCTACGACGCGCCCGACCATTTCGCGCCACACGATGCTTTGTTCTATCGGCTGATGCAGGGCCAAATGGGAACGTCCAAGGCGCCCGGCAAGCTGCGGCGCTATCGCATCGACTTGCGCACAAAAACCCTGCGCGAAGAAATCGTCGATGCCGGCGCGCACGAATTTCCGATGATCGATTCGCGTGCGGCGCTGCAGAAGCATGCCGTGGGCTATTTCACCTTCGGCGGCGACACCATCATCAATAGCGGCATCAAGCGCTTGGACTATCGCTCAGGCGCCGCGCAAAGCTTCGATTTCGGTGCGAACGTGGCCACCGGCGAGCCGGTGTTTGCTGCGCG
>CAWFRC010000005.1:0-282500 GCA_963818155.1 uncultured Alphaproteobacteria bacterium | reverse complement strand
CGCAGGTTCCCCTACGGCTACCTTGTTACGACTTCACCCCAGTCGCTGACCCTACCGTGGCCGGCTGCCCCCTTACGGTTGGCGCACCGTCTTCAGGTAAAGCCAACTCCCATGGTGTGACGGGCGGTGTGTACAAGGCCCGGGAACGTATTCACCGCAGCGTGCTGATCTGCGATTACTAGCGATTCCAACTTCATGTGCCCGAGTTGCAGAGCACAATCCGAACTGAGACGGCTTTTTGAGATTTGCTCGGGGTCACCCCTCTGCATCCCATTGTCACCGCCATTGTAGCACGTGTGTAGCCCAGCCCGTAAGGGCCATGAGGACTTGACGTCATCCCCACCTTCCTCGCGGCTTATCACCGGCAGTCCCCTTAGAGTGCCCAACTAAATGATGGCAACTAAGGGCGAGGGTTGCGCTCGTTGCGGGACTTAACCCAACATCTCACGACACGAGCTGACGACAGCCATGCAGCACCTGTGTTCCCGCCAGCCGAACTGAAGAGTTCCATCTCTGGTACTCATACGGGACATGTCAAGAGCTGGTAAGGTTCTGCGCGTTGCTTCGAATTGAACCACATGCTCCACCGCTTGTGCGGGCCCCCGTCAATTCCTTTGAGTTTTAATCTTGCGACCGTACTCCCCAGGCGGGATGCTTAATGCGTTAGCTGCGCCACTGACGAGTAAACCCGACAACGGCTAGCATCCATCGTTTACAGCGTGGACTACCAGGGTATCTAATCCTGTTTGCTCCCCACGCTTTCGCACCTCAGCGTCAGTACCGGGCCAGTGAGCCGCCTTCGCCACTGGTGTTCTTGCGAATATCTACGAATTTCACCTCTACACTCGCAGTTCCACTCACCTCTCCCGGACTCAAGCTTCTCAGTATCAAAGGCAGTTCTGGAGTTGAGCTCCAGGATTTCACCCCTGACTTAAAAAGCCGCCTACGTGCGCTTTACGCCCAGTGATTCCGAGCAACGCTAGCCCCCTTCGTATTACCGCGGCTGCTGGCACGAAGTTAGCCGGGGCTTCTTCTGCGGGTACCGTCATTATCTTCCCCGCCGAAAGGACTTTACAACCCTAGGGCCTTCATCATCCACGCGGCATGGCTGGATCAGGCTTGCGCCCATTGTCCAATATTCCCCACTGCTGCCTCCCGTAGGAGTCTGGGCCGTGTCTCAGTCCCAGTGAGGCTGATCATCCTCTCAGACCAGCTACTGATCGTCGCCTTGGTGAGCCGTTACCTCACCAACAAGCTAATCAGACGCGGGCCGATCCTTTGGCGATAAATCTTTCCCCGTAAGGGCTTATCCGGTATTAGCACAAGTTTCCCCTGTGTTGTTCCGAACCAAAGGGCACGTTCCCACGTGTTACTCTCCCGTCTGCCGCTCCGTATTGCTACGGCGCTCGACTTGCATGTGTTAGGCCTGCCGCCAGCGTTCGCTCTGAGCCAGGATCAAACTCTCAAGTTGAAGAGATTTGATCTCGGCAAATCACACGTTTGACGAGGTCCCACTATTTTCCGTTCCGATGATTGCTCACCGTCACGATCATAGTGTTGACCTAAAACGTCGACCGCCGAAGTCTCTTCCATGGCCGCACCCCTTGGCGAAGAAGCCGAAGCTTTTTCGTTTCGAGGAAGCGGCCCGCAAGGACTCCGCCGTCCACGTTTCTCTTTCTTCCAATTCACTTGTCAAACATCCCGGAGCCTTACGGCACCGTCTCTACTCTTCAGTAGAGGTCTCTACTATAAAGTAGAGCCGTCGAAGCCTGTACATCCGACATGGCCACGTGGCTGGCCGGATGATTCACCGTATGAACAGTGAGGGGCTTCAAGAACGCGGCATCGCGCCAAGGCGTCGGCGTCGCGTCCAGAGGCCCTATATAGGCTTCGGCCCGTTCCCTTGTCAACACCGGTTTACGAATCAAATTACGATTTGTGAATCTCTCAGGACGGCCCTGTGACTCCAACGTTGCAGCGCACACGCCTCCAGGGCGCGCCGCAACAAACCTCGCCACGCGGGGCGCAGGGCTCGATCCAGGCTCTTGTCTGAGTCGGGCGCCGCACTGCGGCCACATTCCTCCGCCGTTCTTGCACAATTCGCGTTGGGGATTGCGCAATGCCGGGGGAGCGCCACTAGAAATTTTTCTCTGATCTTGACCATCCGATCGCCCTGATTGGATGACGGGAATTCGTCGTCGTGTTGGCGCTGTTTGGCGGGTGTATTTGGCGCAAGACGACAACGCGAATGTCCGGAGGCAAATGGGGTTTGCCGCCGGAACGGTTTATGGTCGGTCGCGAGTGCGGGGGACGGCGGTCTTGGACCAAGCAAAGCTGCGCGGCGCAAATCGGCGCTTCGAGGTCGAGACGCTCACTCTCGGCAACGAACCGCCGCTTTCGGTCGATGGCGGCACCGGCGGCCCGATCGGCCGTCGTCGCATTTCCGTGCAATGGTTCTGCGGCACAATTCTCACCGGCTTGTGCGGCGCCGCCCTGATGGGAGGCGCCGTTTTTGCTTCGCTCGACGGCGAAACCAATTTCGCCGCTGCGCCTGAGCGTGTGGAAATGGCGTTGCGTGGCGCGATCGGCGGACTGGCCGGGCGCCTGACCGGGATCCGCAAAACCGACCGGCTTGCGACCTTCACCGAGCCGAGCGTCGCCCGGCAGATGATGCGTGTGCCGACGATCACGCGCGTGCGCGACCGCGAACTGGTGCGGACCCGCAGTTTTGTTCGCATTTCCGGCAACCTTTCGCTGGCCTTGTCGGAGCTTTCGGCCAACATCCCGCCGTTCAATCCGCAGAAGCTTTTGACCGACGGCGTGGCCAATTCCGACGACGCTCCGGCGGCGGCCGAACCGGATGCGGAAGTGTCGTTCGTCACCTGCGATCTGGTCGGCGCGGGACCGAAGAACAAACCCGCTCCCGGTGTTTGCGACCTCAATTCGCTGTTGCCGAAAGTCAAAGCCTCGTCGCTCTTGTCGCCCGACGACGTCGTCGCGCGCGTACGCGACGTCGCCGGCAAGGCGGTGGCGAGTTCGCCGCTTCTGGCCAACGCCGACCCCGGCGCGCCGCCCGGCATCCGCTTCAATTACGCCGCCGAGGGCGACCCCGACCCTTATCTCGGCTTCGAGGCGCGCGTCGTTCCCGAGAACATCACGCTGCTGCCGAAGAGGACCGGGAATACCGAGTGGAGCGAACATCTCGTCATCGTCAAAAAGAGCGAAACTGTCGGCTCGATCCTACGCGAGCTCGGCTGCGTGCCCGACGAGATCAAGAACGTGCTGGCGACGCTTGGCGCCCGCGGCCGCGAAGGCGGCGTCAAGGAAGGCCAGAAGCTGCGCGTGCTCACGGCCGCGATCGGCCTCGGCCATATGCAACCGCTGCGTGTCATCATCTCCGGTGACGGCGGCGTCGAAGCCGCCGTCGCCTTCTCCGATACGGGCCAATATGTGCCGGTGGACATCCGCAATGTCGGCGCCGGCACGACCGAAAGCTCCGAGGAGACGACGGACGACGACGGCAGCGGCGTGCGGCTCTATCAAAGCATCTACGAGACCGCGCTACGCAACAACGTGCCCAACGCCGTTATCGAGGAGATGATCCGCATCTACTCCTACGATGTCGATTTCCAGCACAAGGTGCAGCCCGGCGACTCGTTCGACCTTCTCTATTCGGACGACGAGAACAATGAAGGGCACAACGAAGTGCGCTTTGCCTCGTTGACGCTCGGCGGCGAGACCAAGCGGTATTATCACTATCAAACCGCCGACGACGGCACCTACGATTATTACGACGAGACCGGCAAGAGCGCGAAAAAGTTCCTGGTGCGCAAACCGGTTGCCGTCGGCATCATGCGCTCGGGCTTCGGCGAACGAAACCATCCGCTACTGCACTATATGAAGGCGCATACCGGCGTCGATTGGGCTGCGCCTTACGGCACGCCGATCTTCGCCGCCGGCAACGGCACCATCGACGAGATCGGCGTCAAAGGCGGTTACGGCAAATATGTCCGCATCCGCCATCCCAACGGCTATCAAACCGCCTACGGCCACATGACGGCGTTCGCCCGCGGCCTGAATGTCGACAGCCGCGTGCGCCAGGGCCAGGTGATCGGCTTCGTCGGCTCGACCGGCCTGTCGACCGGCGCGCATGTGCACTTCGAAATCCTGATCAACGATCGCTTCGTGAACCCGATGACGGTCAAGCTGCCGCGCGGCCGCGTCCTCGAGGGACCATCACTCGCCTTGTTCGAGAAGTCGCGCGAGCAGCTCGAATTCGGTGTTAACGCACGGGCCCGGACGGATCGCACAGGTCCGGTAGTCCGGCGTCCTCAACGCTCATCCGCGATCGCCCAACACCTTCGCTTTCCTTCATGCTAGGGCACATCCCGGATAAGTGAGTTCGGGATGTGCCCTAGCTTTATTTGCTGTTGCATGTCCTTCTCGGAAAACCGGTTTCCACTTTTCCGGGACATGCTCTAACTTCGCATCGTTTCGGCAGTGGATGCGGGCAATCATTCCGGGTGGGAGGGGCTGGTGACGCAAAGTTCGACGGCAAGCGATCACATCGGAGTGCGATCGAGCCGCATCTGGGCGCTGGTGCATTTCAACCTGACGCACTGGATCTTTCCAGCCCGTATGGTCGCCGATCATATCGGCGTTTCGAAAAACGAGGTGCTGTTCTGGCTCACGCCCTGGCGCCGCACCGACGAGCATTTGCCGCTGTCGCATATCGCCGAGGTGACTCACACCCGCGGCTTGATCTGGGATCAGATCATCGTCGAAAGCTCCGGCGGGCTCAACCCGCTGATTATTTCGGGCGTGCCCAAGGGGCAGGCCCGTTACTTTGTCGACCACGTTCGCGAGCGTCTCAACGAAACCCCGGTCACGCCGCAGCAGCCGATCCGCCGCTGAGGCGAACTTCCTCCGCTCGTCCCCGCGAAAGCGGGGACCCAGGGTCCGCCGAAGCATCCGCAATAGCCGCCTGGATTCCCGCTTGCGCGGGAATGAGCGGAAAGAACCTTACGCCGCCGCAGCCAGCTCGCCGTTGAATTTGAGCCCCTGCTTGCTGGCGCTGATCACCACCTTCTCGCCGTCCTTGATGCGGCCGGAGAGGATGAGCTCGGCGAGCGGGTCCTGCACCGACTTTTGGATCACGCGCTTGAGCGGGCGCGCGCCGTAAGCCGGATCCCAGCCTTTTTCGGCGAGCCAATCGCGCGCCGCAGGCTCGAGCGTGACGGCGATCTTGCGATCCTCCAACAGCCGCGCCAGCCGCTGCATCTGGATGTCGACGATGCGGCTCATCTCGGACTTCTGCAGCCGGTGGAAGAGAATGATCTCGTCCACGCGGTTGAGGAATTCCGGCCGGAAGCTCGCGCGCACGATCGCCATCACCTGATCGCGCACAGCGTCGGTGTCCTGGCCCTCGGGCTGATTGACCAGGATCTCAGCACCGAGGTTGGAGGTCATGATGATCAGCGTGTTGCGGAAATCGACGGTGCGGCCCTGGCCGTCAGTCAGCCGGCCGTCATCGAGCACTTGCAACAGGACGTTGAACACGTCCGGATGCGCCTTCTCGATTTCGTCGAACAGCACGACCTGGTAGGGCCGCCGCCGCACGGCTTCGGTCAGCGCTCCGCCTTCCTCGTAACCCACATAGCCGGGCGGCGCTCCGATCAGCCGCGCCACCGAATGCTTCTCCATGTATTCCGACATGTCGATGCGGATCAGCGCATTCTCGTCGTCGAACAAAAATGCAGCGAGCGCTTTGGTCAGCTCGGTCTTGCCGACGCCGGTCGGGCCCAGGAACATGAACGAGCCGATCGGCCGGTTCGGGTCCTGCAGTCCGGCGCGGGCACGGCGCACGGCGGTCGACACCGCCTTCACGGCGTCGGCCTGGCCGACCACGCGCTTGCCGAGCTGCTCCTCCATGCGCAGGAGCTTTTCCCTCTCGCCCTCGAGCATGCGGTCGACCGGAATGCCGGTCCAGCGCGACACCACCTGGGCGATATGATTGGCGGTGACGGCCTCCTCGACCATGGCGCCGTGGGCTTCCGAGCTTTCCATCGCCTTGAGGCGGCGTTCAAGCTCGGGAATGCTGCCATAGGCGATCTCGCCGGCGCGTTGATATTCGCCGCGCCGCTGCGCATTGGCGAGTTCGACGCGCGCGGCATCGAGCTCGTTCTTGAGCTTCTGCGCGCTGGAGAGCTTTTCCTTCTCCGATTTCCACCGCGCGGTCAGATCGGCCGATTGTTTCTCCAGCGCCACCAGTTCGGTCTCGAGACCGCCGAGCCGGGCCCGCGAACCGGGATCGCGCTCCTTCTTGAGCGCCTCCTGTTCGATCTTCAGCCGGACGATTTCGCGGTCGATGGAGTCGAGCTCCTCGGGCTTCGAATCCACCTGCATCTTGAGCCGCGCCGCCGCTTCGTCGACGAGGTCGATGGCCTTGTCGGGCAGGAAGCGGTCGGTGATGTAGCGATGCGAGAGGGTCGCCGCCGCGACCAGAGCGCCGTCGGTGATGCGAACCCCGTGGTGGGCCTCGTACTTATCCTTGAGCCCGCGCAGGATCGAGATCGTATCCGCGACGTTCGGCTCGTCGACATAGATCGGCTGGAAGCGCCGCGCCAGCGCCGGGTCCTTCTCGACGTGTTTCTTAAATTCGTCGAGCGTGGTGGCGCCGATGCAGTGCAGCTCGCCGCGCGCCAAAGCCGGCTTGAGCAGGTTCGAGGCGTCCATGGCGCCATCGGCTTTGCCGGCGCCAATGATCGTGTGCATCTCGTCGATGAACAGGATGTAGGCGCCCGCGGAAGATGTCACCTCCTGCAACACCGACTTGAGGCGCTCCTCGAACTCGCCGCGATATTTCGCGCCGGCGATCAGCGCGCCCATGTCGAGCGACAGGAGCTTTTTGTCTTCCAGACTTTCCGGCACGTCGCCATTGACGATGCGCAGCGCCAAGCCTTCGACGATCGCGGTCTTGCCGACGCCGGGCTCACCGATCAGCACCGGATTGTTTTTGGTCCGGCGGGACAGGACCTGAATGGTGCGGCGAATTTCCTCGTCGCGGCCGATCACCGGATCGAGCTTGCCGTCGCGCGCCGCCTGGGTGAGATCGCGCGCGTATTTTTTCAACGCGTCGTAAGCGTTCTCCGCCGAGGCGGAATCGGCCGTACGCCCTTTGCGCAGAGACTCGATGGCGGCGTTAAGATTTTGCGGGGTCACCCCGGCCTGCGCCAGGATCTTTCCGGCTTCGCTGTTTTTCTCCAGCGCCAACGCCAGCAGCAGACGCTCGACAGTGACGAAGCTGTCGCCGGCCTTCTCGCCCGCTTTCTCAGCAGTCTCGAACACCCGCGCCAACGCCGGATCGAGATAGACTTGCCCGGCACCGCCGCCCGACACTTTCGGGCGCTTGGCGAGCGCGGCCTCGACCGCCGACAATGCCTGCCGCGAGTTGCCCCCCGATCGGTCGATCAGACCGGCGGCGAGCCCTTCGGGGTCGTCGAGCAGAACCTTGAGCAGATGTTCGGGAGCGAATTGTTGATGTCCCTCGCGCAACGCGAGCGACTGGGCAGACTGAACGAAACCGCGGCTGCGGTCAGTGTATTTGTCGAAATTCATGTTCCTTCCCTCGGCCTATTCCGACGCCCAAAGCGGCGCGATCGGAACATCGTCATGGGGTTGTAACTACGGGGTTCGCCGGGCGTTGCTCTGATCCGGATCAATCCGGGAAACCACACACAGACGAGCGGACCCAAGAAGGCATCCGCCACGCTGGAATATGGTGCCGACGGGCAAAAACGAAAGAGGACTGGCGGGGCAAAAAACGGCACTTTCGACCAAGCTATCAGGCTTTGCCGCCCGCTCGGACACCTCAAAGTACGCCATCGGCGTAATCCCGCATTAACCTCATGGGTCTCAGTATCCGGCCACCATTCCAATCCGCCGAGGATCGCTATGAACGACGAACGACGAGCCAGCCGGCGGCAAAAGAGCTTCCTGCGCGGCATCGTCTATTTCGACAAGCGGCGCACCCAGATGGCCTGCATGGTGCGCGACCTGTCGGAAAGCGGGGCCCGCATCGTTCTCTCACAGGCGATCGCCCTTCCGGACATCATCGAGCTGCAAATTCCACAGCGGGAAGAAATGGTATCCGCGCGCGTCCAGTGGCGCCGCGCCGACGAGATCGGCCTGGCATTCAGCAAGGCGGACGCCGCGGCCTCGCCTCGCGAAAACCAGCTCCTCAACCGCGTCGCCGAGCTCGAAGCCGAAATCGCCGCGCTCCAGCGCACCATCAAGCGTCTTCGGCGCGACAGCGGCGGCGGTATCGAAGCGGCTTAAGCACGCCTCTTGGGATCAGCCGAACAACCGTTCGCCTTGCAGGTCGATCATCTGCCGCGCCTTGGCAAGCGTGAACGTCACCGCATCTTCGAACGTAGCGAAGCCGTCGGCGCGAACGAAGCGGTGTTCCTTGCGGACACCGTCGAGTTCGCGCTCGATCGTTCCGGCCGTCTGATATTGGCCTTCGGCCTTGAACGGCGCCGGTCGGATGATGAAGCCGTTATATTCGACCGGTTCCGGGACCTTCTCGGCCGGCGCCGGCGCAAGCTTTCCCAACAACGCGCTGAGTAACGACATGGGCGGCTCCAGTTCTCCGATCCGGTCAAAACCCGTCGACCAAGACCGGCCGATCAAGACCAATCGGCCAAAACGAAATGGCTAAGAGTTAGTCCCCTTAGTCCAAAAATCCCTCGATCCAAAAGGCGGCTGCGGCGTGGATTCCCGCTCAGAAACGCAACCGCGGGTCCCAGCCGTAGCCGTAATAGCGACGCTGCACCGGACCGGGATAATGCGACGCCCAAAAGGTATCCTCAGCGCTGCCGAAGGTGCCGTAGAACGGCGAGGTCCAGACCTCGGCCATGATCGCGGCGGCGGTGCGATGCGGACAAGGACAGCCGACGTAACGATAGTGCCGGACTGAGGCGTAACGAAAGCGCGCCGCGTCGCTCTGCGCGGTCGCCGGTTGCAGCAGCGCCAGGATGGCACCGGCGGCAAGCATCAGACAAAGCGAGAAACGCGCCATGTTAAATATTCCCACTTCTTGGCTTGAGGCCTGAACGTCGACGACACCGCAGACTAGCACGGAACGGTCGGCGGCCTATCGGTCCAATCACGCGCTTTCCCCATGGCATCGCTATCCCGGCTTCGAGAATTGCGCCTTTAGGGCACATCGTGATAGCCGCGCGAATAAAGGACAAGCGTGCGGGCTTCGTCCCCATGAGCGGCCCGATAGGCGCCGGCAAGATAGGGCATCGCGTAGGTCATGTTGGTGGCCGGATCGAGCAGGCCGTCGGCTTCACCGCGATAGCCGAGCGAGCGCGCGGTGCCGAGCCGGATCTGCATCAGACCGTAGTTGCCGCGATAGACCGCGCGCGGATTGAAATTGCTTTCGCGCCGGATAACGAGACGCACCAGCGCCTCCGGCAGGCTGTGCGCCTTGGCATGCCGGACGATCAGAACCTCGATCGCCGCCCGCTCTTCAGTGATCTGCGCTTGGCCCGCCTGCCGCTCGAGCGCAACGCCCGGCTGTCCCGTCGTCGTGAGGGTCAACAAACAAAGCGCAATCGTGCGCCGCATCTCGATTGGTCCCCGAGCCTTGGCCGGCATGCCCGCGTCGTGCGCATTTGTCAAATCGACATCGCACCGAAATACCTTTGCCAACAAAGCGAAACACCGCCGTCACCGAGGGCACAATTTCGCCAAAAGCCGCGCGCAAAAGCCCCGGACGCGTCCACGGAAAACGGCAACCGACATTGCAAAATCGGCTCGGCGACACTATACACCCGTCCATTCGCGATTGAGCTTGCCTTGCAGTTGCGCCCTTCCCTCGTGATCGAGCCAGGGCTCCTTCCAAGAACACGCAAAATCGGGATTGAGACCGCGTGAATGGTTTATGCGGCCGCAAACGCGTTAGGCGTTTTCCAAAAGGAGGCCATCATGGCTACTGGTACCGTTAAGTTCTTCAATGCGCAAAAAGGTTACGGCTTCATCGTGCAGGATCAAGGCGGCCCGGATGTGTTCGTTCACATTTCGGCCGTCGAGCGCGCCGGCATGCGCACCCTCAACGAGGGGCAAAAGGTGTCGTTCGACATTGAGGCCGACCGTCGCAGCGGCAAAAACGCAGCGACCAATCTACAATCCGCGTAAGCACGCACTATATGAGTGAGACCGGCGTCATAGTGGCGCCGGCTTTCCGCTTTTTGAGACAGACGTTTCCCGGGTGCGTTGGGGTGGACAGCACCCAGTCAGCCGGTTGCTGGGCAATCGGCCGCTTCGCGCAAGGCACTCGCCACTCGCACTTGGCGTAGACCGTCGCCGCACCGCCGCCGCGGAACCACCGCATGGAGCTCACGGCTCGGCTCCCACCACACACCCGCGCCGCGCCGGTTCCTGCGCCGCGCCAACAACCGCGAGAACAAGCCATGCCGAGAAAACCGGGGTTGAATTCCGAATTCGTCATGTTCGACGTGATCTACGAGGACGGCTCGCAACGCTCGAACCGCAAAGTGCCGCGCGCGCTCACCGGCGGGATCGACGGCGACAAGCCGGCGTACGAGTTTCTGATCGAGCAAGATCGCGACATTGCCGAGAAATCCGGCCGGCCGCCACTGAAGATCAAGAGCATCGCGCGCGCGGGCGCCAAGAAGAAAGAACGCGACTATTCCGAATGGCGCGCGGACTGATCCGCGTTTGTTTGCTGCCGCGGGCATGCTCCGGGCCCTTAGGGAAGCTTTTTCTCGTGGCAAAGTCTCGGGGCGCAATGCGGAAATTTTCCGCGAAAGGGCACCCCGCCGACCGGATCGGCGGTACGGCGGGTATTTTTTGATCGCGCCGTTCCTGCGCCTCCCACAAGATGGCGAAATGCCGTCAACCAATAAAAAATACGCGCGGTCCAGCCGGCTTGCGATCTACGGTGGCAATTTTCAGTTTGGTCGGCTGGAGCGTGGTAAAAGGGTAGGGTCGTTTGACTGATTCGGGGTCGCCCGGAGTTTGCCCGCCATGCCCGAACCTGCGGCTGCGCTCGCCGCCGCTTTCTCCGCCAACACCACCATAAACGCGCTGCTGCTGGTCGCCGACGCGGTGATCTATTTCGCTGTCCTCGCCGCCTTGTTTCGCGCCCGCCACCGCCTCGGCATCGGGGCTTTTTTCTGTGCGCTCGGCGTGATGCACTTCCTCGAGACCTATCTGGCCAGCGTTGTCTATGTCGCCCTGCCCTTCGGCATTGTCGCTTCGCCCGGCTCGACGGTGCTGTTCACCGGCAAGCTGATGTTGTTGCTGCTGGTCTATATCCGCGAGGATGCAGTCGTGGTGCGGCAGCCGATCTACGGTCTTCTGATCGGCAACCTGCTGCTGTTCGCGCTTGCGTTCCTGACCCGGCAACACGGCACCGAAGGCGTCTTGGCGAACCGCCGCGCCGATTTTGCCTTTCTGGACGAGATGGGCGCGCTGATGGTGTGGGGCACGCTGATCCTGTTCGCCGATTGCATTCTGATGATTCTGCTGTACGAGCACTCGCGCACCATACTGGGCGGCCGCCGCCTGCTGCAGCGGCTTGCGGTCACCGGCGCGCTGATCCTGAGTTTTGACCAGATCGCATTCTACGGGGGCCTGCGTTGGCTCACCGGTGCGCCACTGGCCGTGCTGTTCGGCGGCTGGGTTTCGAAAATGGCGGCGGTCGCGATCTATGCGGCGCTCGGCGCGCTCTATCTGCGCCGCGTCGAGCTTCCGCGCAAGCGCAAGCATCCGCCACGCATGATCGATATTTTCGACCTTTTGACCTATCGCGAGCGCTATGAGGATTTGTTGGCGCGCTCCGGGCGGGACGCGCTGACCGGTGCGCTCGATCGCGGCCGGCTGGAGCATCTGGGACGAAAGCGCGTGGAGGACGCGGTGTCGGCCGGCAGGCTGCTGAGCCTGCTCATTATCGACATCGATCATTTCAAGAGCTTCAACGACCGCTTCGGCCATGCTGCCGGCGACGTGGTGCTGCAACGGATTGTGCGCATCATCGCGGCCGCGGTACGCCCCGAGGATGCCCTGTTCCGCTTCGGCGGCGAGGAATTCGTCGTGATCGCCGACGACCTCAACCGCGCCGCCGCAATGGCGCTCGGCGAGCGCATCCGCCGCGATGTGGCAAGCTACATGGAAGCCGATGCCCCGATGGTGACGGTGAGCATCGGGCTTTCCACCTGCGCCGAGGACGCCTCCGACTATGAGGGATTGTTCGATTGCGCCGATCGGCGGCTCTATCTTGCCAAATCGGCAGGACGCAATTGCGTAATCGGCGAAACCGGTCCCGACAGCGGCGGACCTAAGCTCGTCTGGGCGGGCTGACGGACGTGGCGATCTTCTCGCTTGCGGTTTCGCGCGGCGCAAAAAATGCGACTTTCGCTTTTCCCGCTCATCCCCGCCAAGGCGGGGATCCAGCTCTTTGCCGCCGCCCTGGATTCCCGCTTGCGCGGGAATGAGCGGTTGGAACACCATGCTTCTTTCGGCTCACTCATCATTCTTTCCTGAAACAAATTGGGAGTAGCGCCCGTGCCCACGATCCAGTGTCTCAATCCCGACAGCATGACCAAGCCGGCGGCGCCTTATTCGAATATCGCGCGCGTCAAAGCTTCGGAGTTTTTGTTCATTGCCGGCCAGATCGGCATCGGCAAGGACGGCAAGGCGCCGGCCGATTTCGAGGCGCAATGCGCGCTGGTGTTCGCGGAGATCGGCGCCGCGCTCGCCTCGCAAGGCGCGGGCTTCCCCAACATCGTCTCCTTCACCAGCTATCTGGTGCATTCGCAGGATATCCCCAAGTTTGCCGCCTACCGGGCGCGCGAATTCCCACGGCTGTTTCCCGGCGGCGCCTTTCCGCCGAACACGCTTCTCGTCGTCGACCGCTTGGTGCGCGAAGATTTGCTGGTCGAGGTGCAGGCGGTGGCGGCGTTGTAGATCGCTGCGCCTTAGCTGACGGGGCAAGCGCCAAGTCGTTTCGATAAGTCGATGCGCTTGACAAGAACAAACAGAGAACTATTATCAATGGTTGTCGAGCCCTTCTAGGTTGCTGTCCTGAAATCCCCTCCCTTCTCAATTCTTCCATTTCTGAATCTCCTGGCTCTGCATGCCATGTGGCCGTTTACCCGCAAGTCCATCGTCGACGAAGAGACGGCCTCGTGGCACGTCGAGAACTTCGCTTGGCTGGTTCGGCAATTTGGCGGATCCGAAGGATTGGCGCACGCAAAGCTAATCTTGCCGCGGCTGGGTTTTTTCGTCACCGATGGCGAAGCCGGACATGCTTTCGCACAACGAATCTTCGATCAGACAAAGACCTATTGCGGAATGTCCAATTGGGAGGTCGACCTTGTAGCGGACGACAATCCGCTGGCCGAGGACGCTGCACCGTCGCTGGTAGCCGTCGCTTCGCAAAAGCATGCGCTCGGCACATTCGGCATTGCCGGCAACCGCATTGTGATCAGTTATGTTCCGGCTCTGCTGAAGCGGCCTGACAATCTCATCGCGACGTTTGCGCACGAACTTGCGCATTATCTCTTGGCTGCTGCCGGAAGCGAGCCACCCTGCGAAGCCGATGAGCGGGAATTTCTGACCGATCTCGCCGCCGTTTATCTCGGGTTCGGCGTCTTCCTGGCCAATGCGCGGTTTCAACACGAAGCCTATGTCGATGGCCCACTGCAAGGCTGGCGCATCGGCCGTTCCGGCTATTTGCCGGAGGCGGATCTGATTTTTGCGCTCGCCCTGTTTTTGCACGTGAAAGCGCTCGATCCCGCGCCGGCATTGTCGTGTCTCAAGCCGCACCTCGCCACGATGTTGAAGCGGACCGTCTCGGATTTCGCTCGACGCCCGACGCTACTGACTCCGATCCGCGAGGCAATGGGCATTTGAGATTTCGCCCGGCAAGTTCACAACGCGCTGCCGTTTACCGGCAATCGAACCGCCAGCCGTCGGCACGGCGCCATTGCTGGAGGCAGAGGCTGTCCTTCGACAAAACCAACGGCAGCGTATTCCAGGGCTGCTGGCCGCCGATGAGCTGATGTTGATTGATCCACGTGCCCGCCCAGGGTGCGATGACCTCTGCCTCCAGGCGCACGCCGGGACCGGAAACGCGTGGCGGCGTTGCCACCACGGGCTCTGGTCCGGCCAGCACGGCGGGGGACTTGCCGGCCGGCGCCCAGCCGGCGGCCGCGACCCAGAATTGGCCGAGTTTTGCGGCCGCATAGGGTGCGAACGGCACGTCCGGCGGCGGCGGCACGTTAAAGAGCTTCGGATCGAGCTCGAGCACGGCGCCTTCCCATTTGCCGGAGGGCGCGGCGACGATGTCGGCGCGTTCGGCCGAAACCATCCCGAACGCTTCCGGAACGGAAAGCTCTTCGCCCAGCATTAACGCGATGCGACCGATCGGCGTCGGCTCGACGACAAAGCGATCGCCGGGTTTGGCCCAGGCGCGGTCGGCGCCGACATGAATGGCACGATAGCGCGCGACGATTTCGCCTTCAGGCGAAGCCAACGCAACCGTGTGAAACACCGCTTCGCCATCGCGCTCCGGATAACTGCCGGCCGCGTAGCCGCCGCCGCGACGCGCAAGATCCGCGAGCGTGCGTTCGGAGGCGCCACCTTGCGGCTCGGCAAGGCGGCGGTAGTCGTCCGCCGTGCGATCCGGGCCATAGCGGAACAGCGCCGGCAGCACCGCGAGCCCGCCGGCCGACGGCGGCGCCAAAAGCTCGGTGTCGACGGGTTTGCCCGGATCGGCACCGGAAACCGAAATAGTCACCTTGTGTGAGTCTTTGGTCGCGGTGTTGTCGACCGGCGCGCGATGCAAAGCCAACAGGCCGTAAAGCTCGGGCCGGCGCCGCTCCAGCAAAGCGGCCCGCACCGGCGCGGATTTCGCCGGCTCGATCTCGGCGACAGCGACACCGTGCACGCCTGACGGCAGCACCTCGGGCGGCAAGACGGGTGCCTGCGCCAGCTTGTGGCTGTGCGGATCCCAGATGCTCGAGCCGCCGTTGTAGTAGAGCCGCTGATGGGTGAGCGGATTTTCCTCGATGCCGTTGCGGGTCGCCGCCACCACGAAGGCGCCGGTGTGCGCCGACAGATATTGCACGGTGGCGACGGTCGAGTGGTCGCCCTTGGTCTCGCTTGCGGGCGTACCCGGCATCACCCGATCGGAGGCGCTGGTCCAGGCGATGACGTCGACACCATGCAGGGCGGCGAGCCGGGCGTATTGCCAATAGGTGTCGTCGTAGCAGATCAGCATGGTGATGCGGCCCAATTCGGTGTCGAACACCGGAAAGCCGAGATCACCGTTCGTCACCCAGCGCTGGTCCTGTGAATTGAGCCCGTGCTTGCGATATTTGCCGATATAGCCGTCGGGGCCGATCAGGGCGGCAGTGTTGTAGCCGAGCCCGGTTGCGGCGTCGCGCTCGGCAATGCCAACCACGACGTACATGTGATGCGCGCGCGTCACCTTCTCGATTGCCGTCGTCGCCCGGCCCGGCACCGTGTCGAGATAAGGCGCCACCATGGCGAAATTGTCGAAGATGTAGCCAGTCGTCGCCTGCTCCGGCAGCACGGCAAGGCGCACGTCCTGCTTGGCGACGTCCTCCAGGCCGGCCACCAAGCGCGCGATGTTGCCGTCAAGATCGCCCCAGGCCGGATCGAACGCGACCGCGGCGGCCTTAAAGCGCAGCGGCTGCGGTGATGCTGCGCCGTCCTGCGCAATAGCCGGCACGCGCGCTAACGCAACGGGAACGATCAGCAGCCAAGCAAATAAACAAAACAGACGCTTGCGCGTGCCCGTTTTGCGGGCCCGCACGCGTGAAACAATCACACTCATGGAGTGATCCGCGATAACTTGGCGCAGTGCGAGATTTTTCATGTTTGCAGGTCCCTGCCTTGCCCGGCGTTGCGCAAGCCACGCGGCGCCAATGTTTATCTGTTTGCGTGAGCAGCGATGAACTGCGCTAATTCACATGTCAATTAAGTTGAATACGGTTTTGCGCCGCCAAAACAGAACCGCGGGGCACGCGCCCCTTTCGTACGCGCTCTTACGGACGGCATGTTAATCCGAACTTAAATTCGTAAGCGGCGCCAAGTCCAGGGCTTCACAGGGCGACGAAACACAACGTTGACAAAATGGTTCTATTTGTTGTTGTTCGGTATTTTCGGTATTCAAATACGGCACCAGAATACACGTCATTGGGCGCGCACGCCTGCGCGAATGCGCAACCATCAATTGGCGTCGAAGCGCACGAACCTGCCGTCGCGATAAACAAACAATGCCGCCGTCAAAGCGTTCGGTCCGGCAGCGAATTTGCTGGCCGCGGCGCGCAGCCGTGCGAGGCCTGCCGCGTTGCGCGAGCCGGTGACGATCAGCGCGTCCTTCGCCGGCACGGCGACGACGATGTCGCCGTCGACTTTGACCTTGTCGTTGGACCAAAGATGATCGGCAAGGAGCAGGCTCGCATCGAATTCGCCCCCGGCGCTGATCAGAAGGACGCCATCTGCGCCCGGGCGAATTTCGATCTTCGGCAGCATGCGGCTCAAGTTGGTGAGCGCCGTTTCGCGCAAACGCGCCCGGTCGCCGACATCGTCGCGGTTCGAAAGGATGCGCAGCGTCCCAGACGGTTTTCCGCATAAACGATGACAAGATCGCTGTTGAGCGGCTCGGCCACAAGCTCCTGCGGCGGCGTCTGCTCGCGGCCGCGGCGCGCCATCGCCTCGAACCAGGAGCGGTCTTTGATGATCGGCACGATGCGGGTGCGGTCGAGCTTGGGCAGGCCGTTTTCGTCGCCGGCGGCCTCAACAAGCGCTGCGACCTGCGCCCGGACGAGATCGTCGAGGTGCTCGGGATCGCGCTCGTAGCTTTTGTAGGCTTTGCCCAGATCCGAGGTGGCCGAGGCGCCGTTGGGATAGCGCACGACGAATTGCAGATCGCCGCTGAGCGTGACCTTTGCGGACGGCATCGCCACCAGGACCGTGCGGGCCACGCGCTCGGTGAAGGCGCGTGGCGAAAGCGTGTCCGCCTGCGCCACACCCGCAGCCAGCACGACGGCGGCGACGATCGCCCAAAGCCTTTTCACAATTCGCACCTCGCCCGATTCGGCAAGGATAGACGAGGCGCCGTGGGGAGGAAATCGGCGGCGCCTCAATCGCCGTCGAATTTCACGAACTTGCCGTCCCGATAGACGAACAGCGATGGCGTCAGCGCATAAGGGCCGATGGCAAGCTCGGCCGCCATTTTGCGCAAGCGCGCGACGCCGTCGCGGTTGCGTGAACCGGTGACCAGAAGCGCGCTTCGATCCGGCACCGCGGCGACGATGTCGCCATCGACGGCGATCTGGCCGCTCGACCAGATGCCGTCGGCCAGCAGAAGACTCGCCTCATAATTGCCGCCGGCTTCGATGAGGAAGATGTGGTCGGCGCCCTGGCGCATCTCGATCTTCGGCAGCATGCGGTTCAGGTTGCCGAGCGCCAGATCACGAAGCTGCGCGCGGTCGCCGACGTCCTCGGTGGTCATCAAATAGCGCAACGACTGCGGCCGGTCCTCGGCATAAACGATGGCGAGCTCGCTATTGAAGGGATCGGTGAGGATTTCCGGCTTGGGATCGACCTTGGTATCGGCCTTGGCGTTGCTCTGGGCTTGGCGCGCGCCGTCGACCCAACGCTGCGGTTTGAGCACCGGAACGATGCGCGTGCGATCCAGCGCCGTCTTGGCATCGCCGAAGGTCACGCTTTCGACCAGCACGCCGATATAGGCGCGGATGACCTCGTCGCGGCGCTCCGGCGCGCGCAGATAGGTCTCATAGGCATTGTGCAGATCGGTGGTGATTTGCTCGCCGCCGGCACTGCGGGTTTCCAGATGCAAATTTCCGGCGACGGTCACTTGCGCCGACGGCATGGCGGCGCGCGCGGCCGCCGCGGCGGCGTCGGTGAAGGCTTGAGGCGTGAGGGTTTCGGCGCGGGCAAAGCCGATGAGGAGCAGGCATAAGGTCAGGATCGACAATAAAAATTTCATGAGACCATCCCCGCGATCGTCGGGAGATTATCCAGCGTGGCGGCAGGCGCAAGCTCCGCTCGCCATGCTACGCAAATAGGCGGCTCAAGGAGCGGCTTTCTGACACGAGCTTACTGGGGAGGATTTCTGACAACGGCCTGACACCGACGTCATGGCCGGGCGTGTCCCGGCCATCCCGATTCGCGTGGCACAGCAGTGCCCTCATAAACGAGATCGCCGGCACAAGGCCGGCGATGACAAAGCTCGGCTTGCGCCACGCGCGCGGGATACAACGCGGCGGTTCAGTTATCGAGGAACGAGCGCAGCTTCCGTGACCGAGACGGATGCTTGAGCTTGCGCAGCGCCTTGGCCTCGATCTGGCGAATGCGCTCGCGCGTCACCGAGAATTGCTGGCCGACTTCTTCCAGGGTGTGGTCGGTGTTCATGCCGATGCCGAAGCGCATGCGCAGCACGCGCTCCTCGCGCGGCGTCAGCGAGGCGAGCACGCGGGTGGTGGTCTCGCGCAGGTTCGACTGGATGGCGGCGTCGATCGGCAGGATCGCGTTCTTGTCCTCGATGAAATCGCCGAGATGCGAATCCTCTTCGTCGCCGATCGGGGTCTCGAGCGACAGCGGCTCCTTGGCGATCTTGAGAACCTTGCGCACCTTCTCCAGCGGCATGCCGAGCTTTTCGGCCAATTCTTCCGGCGTCGGCTCGCGGCCGATTTCGTTGAGCATCTGCCGCGAGGTGCGCACGATCTTGTTGATGGTCTCGATCATATGCACCGGGATGCGGATGGTGCGCGCCTGATCGGCGATCGAGCGCGTGATCGCCTGCCGAATCCACCAGGTGGCGTAGGTCGAGAACTTGTAGCCGCGGCGATATTCGAACTTATCGACCGCCTTCATCAGGCCGATATTGCCTTCCTGAATGAGATCGAGGAATTGCAAACCTCGGTTGGTGTATTTCTTGGCGATGGAGATGACGAGCCGCAGGTTGGCCTCGACCATTTCCTTCTTGGCCTGGCGAGCTTCGCGCTCGCCCTTCTGCACCATCTGCACGATCTTGCGGAACTCGCCGATCTCGAGGCCGGTTTCGGTGGCGAGCGTGTGGATGTTGGTGCGCAGGTCCTTGATGCGGTCCTTGTCGCGGGCGACGAAATTCTTCCAGCCCTTTTCCGACAGCTTCGACACGCGATTGAGCCAGCGCGGATCGAGCTCGGAGCCCTGATACTGACGCAGGAAGCCTTCGCGCGGCACGCCGTGGCTTTCGGCAAGCCGCATCAGCCGGCCTTCATGGCCGACGAGCTTCTTGTTGATGTCGTAGAGATGCTCGACCAGCGTATCGATGCGCGCCTGATTAAGCCGCAGCACCTTCACCTCGGCGATGATCTCTTCCTTGAGCTTTTTGTATTTGCGCTCTTGTGTCGGCGACAGCTTGTCGTTGCCGGTGCTCAGCTTGTTCTGAATGTCGATGTCCTGCAGGCGGCGCAGCCGCTTGAAGGTGTCGGCGATCTTGTCGAAGGTCTCGAGCACTTTCGGCTTCAGCTCGGCCTCGATCGCCGCAAGCGACATCGAGTTCTCGAGATCGTCCTCGTCCATCTCGGCTTCGCCGATAGCGGCTTCGAGCGCGGCCTCCTCGCCCTCGGCGGCGGCCGGCTGCGGCTTGAACGGCGTTGCGGCCGGCGGCGCCGACGGCGGCGCTACGGCCTGCGGCGGCTGGCCGACGAATCCTGCACCCGGCGCGGCCGGCTCGGCATTGGCCGCAGCCGCGTTTTTGGCGTCGGGGCCCGCATAGGTCGCTTCCAGATCGATGATGTCGCGGAGGAAAACTTTCCCTTCGTTGAGTTCGTCGCGCCAGATGATGACGGCCTGGAAGGTGAGCGGGCTCTCACACAGCCCGGCAATCATAGCCTCGCGGCCGGCCTCGATGCGCTTGGCGATGGCGATTTCGCCCTCGCGCGAGAGGAGTTCCACCGAGCCCATTTCGCGCAGATACATGCGCACCGGATCGTCGGTGCGTTCGGCCGGCTCCTTGCCTTCGGTCTTGGCCGGCGTTTTCGCCGAGACCTCGACCAGCTCGCCGCCTTCGGATTCTTCCTCTTCGGGTTCCTCGCGGGCGCCTTCTTCTTCGTCGGAGTCCGCTTCCTCGGTCTCAACGACGTTGATGCCCATTTCGCTCATCATCGCCAGCACGTCCTCGATCTGCTCGGAGGTGACCTCCTCAGACGGCATGACCGAGTTGAGCTGTTCGTAAGTCACATAGCCGCGCTTCTTGGCCTGCTTGATCATC
Organism: uncultured Alphaproteobacteria bacterium; assembly: GCA_963818155.1. Classification (GTDB taxonomy): domain Bacteria; phylum Pseudomonadota; class Alphaproteobacteria; order Rhizobiales; family Xanthobacteraceae; genus BOG-931. The sequence goes on along the minus strand of CAWFRC010000005.1, from coordinate 262,156 downwards.
TTCTTGACGGCGGCGTCGGACAGATCGAGCAACGGCAGCGGGGCATCCGGGGTCTCGGGGCCGTCCTTCTCGGGCAGATCGCCCTCTTTGGACGACACGGACTTCTGGGCCGCGACTTTTACCTTTGCCACGTTCGCGACCGTCTTGATGTTGCCCACAGTCTTTATTGCCATCTTCGTCTCCACCAACGCCTGTCCTTACCGCCGTGCAGCCCCTTACCGCCGTGCAGCCTGCTCGTCGTAGCCCCTACCCTATGGCCGTTTCCCACGCTGGGCAGACGGCCCCTCCCGTACCGGCGTCGGACGCCGTGCCTGTTATACGGGCACAACGCGCCGGCGGACTTGCATGTTCTGGGCCGGATGCGCTTTTCGGCTGCAAAAACCGCAAATCCACGCCCAAAAGGGGGCAGCACCCGCCGGTGCCGCCCGAATCAAGCCCCTTCAGTTGTCTCGGAACTCCGTTAAGCTCCGACTAACCCTAACCTCGCGCGCCCTCTTAGTCTCCTGCCCGCAGAGCGTCCAGCGGCCGCGCCGGCGGGCTTCCGGGCCGAAACGGCCACTAGAATGACCGCGTCGGACGGCCCGACTGATCGCCGAACCCCTCGATCAGAGCCTCAGTTCCATCAAGCGTGGAAAGCCGAGATTTCACGTCGATCAGACGCGCGTAATTCGCTTCGCTGTTGTCCTGACCAAGCGCCAATTCCGCATCCTTAAGTTCCCTAGTTAGGGAATGCCGTTGCCGATGCAAGGCAAGAAGCTGCTTCCAGGTCTGCAAAACATCGCTCGGCGCCGCCGCCGGCCGGGCACCCCAGACCGAGGGCGTGGTAATCGAGCGCTCGATGCGGCCGAGAAGATCGCCAAAACCCGCACGCTCAAGCTCGGCCTTGAGCTCGGCGCGTTCGGCATCGGTCTCCGCATGCATTTGGTCACCGGCGTCATGCCCGAAACGATGCGCGAGGATGTCGATCAGCGCGCTCTTGAGCTTCTTGGTATCGGCGTGGTGAAACTCCGTTTCAGCGAGTTCCTCCATCCGATCGTGCAGCAGCCATGGATGATTGAGAGCGGCCAGGAGAATAAGCGCTTCGCGGCGCGGGATCGCAGCGCGATGGCCGCGATGCAGCGGACTTGCCGCCAGATCCGGGCTCTGCGCCACGTAACCTTGGTCGCCGAAGGACCGCGCGCCAAAGGTTTGCCCGCCAAAGGTTTGGCGCTGCCCAAATTGACGACCCGCCCCACTGACACCGCGCGATTTATCGTTCCACGCGCCGTTCCGTGGCCCGCCATCGTTCCAGCGACCGCGGTGCGGCACGACATCCGCCGGTGCGAACAGCTGCCGCAGCCGGCTGGCGAAATCCTCCCGGTAATAACGCCGCACGGTTTCGTCAGCGATGGTTCCCATCACCTCGCCAAGCCGCGCCTCCAGCGCCGCGCGCCGCTCCGGCGTCTGGAACGATCCGGCTTCGCTCTCGCGCGCCCACAGCATGTCGGCGAGCGGCCGCGCGGCGCCGAGCACGTCATCCACTGCCTCGCGGCCGCCGGAGCGCACCAGATCATCGGGGTCCTGCCCATCCGGCAGCGACGCGAATTTGAGGCTCTTGCCCGGCTTGATCAGGGGCAACGCCAGATCGAGCGCACGGTAGGCGGCGCGGCGGCCGGCCCCATCGCCATCGAAACAAAGAATTGGCTCGTCCGCCATGCGCCACATCAAGGCAAGCTGATCGGCGGTGAGTGCGGTGCCGAGCGGCGCCACCGTCGCTTCGTAACCGGCGGTGACCATGGCGATAACGTCCACGTAGCCTTCGACGGCGACCAGGCGGCCGGCGGGATTATCTGCGCCCGATTTGCCCGCATCGTGCGTAGCCGTGCGCGCGGCGGCGATGTTGTAGAGCGTCCCGCCCTTGTGAAAGAGCGGCGTCTCCGGCGAGTTCAAATATTTGGCCGGCACGTCCTTTTCGAGCGCGCGCCCGCCGAAGGCGATGACGCGCCCGCGCCAATCGCTGATCGGAAACATCACGCGGTCGCGGAAGCGGTCGTAGGGAACGGCGATGTCCTCGCCGGCGACCAGAAGGCCCGCCTCCACCATGTCGTCGACGGGAATTTTCGCCGCGCCCAGATGCTCCTTGAGCGCATATTGCTCTGCGCTCGCATAGCCGAGCCGGAATTTGAGCTGCGTCGCCGGCGTGATGCCGCGATCGGCCAGATAGCCGCGGCCGCGGGCGCCGGCGCGCGACGCCAGATTGGCTTCGAAGAATTTGGCCGCGAGCTCGACGACGTCATGCAGCGTCTTGCGGTGCTCTTCGTGCTCCTGCGCCTCGCGCGTCATCACCGGCAGCGGTACGCCGGCCTGCGCAGCAAGCCGCTCCACCGCCTCCGGAAAGCTCACGCCCTCCGTTTGCATTACAAAATCGAAGATGTTGCCGTTCTTGCCGGAAGAGAAATCAAACCACATCGCCTTCTGGTCATTGACAAAAAACGACGGCGTCTTCTCCTTGTTGAAGGGCGACAGCCCTTTCCATTCGCGCCCTGCCTTGCGCAGCTTCACGCGGCGGCCGACAACTTCCGAAGCCGGAAGCCGCGCGCGCAGTTCGTCAAGAAATTGCGGCGAGAATCGCATGGTCGATGGTGACTCTAACGCGAAAACGCGTTCATTACCGGTCGCCCCCGGCGCATGGCCGGGCGACCGCAGCTTGTCCCGGTTATCCACAGGCCCGACGCAGCCCCGAGCAACCCGGTCGTCATTGCGAGGAGCAAAGCGACGAAGCAATCCAGTTCCGCGGCGCGCGCGCTGGATTGCTTCGCTTCGCTCGCAATGACGAGGTTCCGGGCGGGCCGGCGCTAACCCTCAACCGGCCAAAAGCTTCTTCACCAGGGCGCTAGCCTTGGTGAAATCCATGCGGCCGGCGAAACGCTCTTTGAGCGCCGCCATGGTGCGGCCCATGTCCTTCAGCGTTGCGGCCTCAAGCTCCTTGATCAGCGCGGAAATGGCTTCACCGGCCTCGATATCGGATAGCTGCTGCGGCAAATAGGCGGCGATGATGGCGATCTCCTCGCGCTCCTGCGCGGCGAGTTCCGTGCGCCCGGCCTTCTCGTAGATCTCGAGCGATTCCTGGCGCTGCTTGATCATCTTGCCGAGGACATCGAGGATTTCGGCATCGTTGAGCGTGAGTTGCTCGGCCGCGCTGGTCTCGCGCTTGAGGACCTCGGCCTTGATCAGCCGCAGCGTCGACACGCGGCGCGTGTCGCCGGCCTTCAGGGCATCCGTAAGCGCAGAGTTGATCTGGTCGCGCAGCACAGCTATGGCCTCTTTTGAAAATGCGCCCCGGGCGGGGCCGGCGCGCAAATGACGCACTATATCTAGACCGCTCATGTAGGCCCTTGCCGATGCACACACAACGCCCAACCCTCTGGGACGATCCGAAACCGACGGCGCTGTTGGTGCTGGCGGACGGCACAGTACTCGAAGGCTTTGGGCTTGGCGCCGGCGGACACGCGGTGGGCGAGGTCTGCTTCAACACGGCGATGACCGGCTACGAGGAGATCCTCACCGATCCGTCCTATGCGGGGCAGATCATCACCTTCACGTTTCCGCATATCGGCAATGTCGGCACCAACGAGGACGATATCGAAACCGTGAACCTCGCGGCGACGCCCGGCGCCCGCGGCATCATTTTGCATGCTGCAATCACGGCGCCATCGAATTACCGCGCCACGCGCCATCTCGATCAGTGGCTGAAGGCGCGGGGCGTGATCGGGCTTGCCGGCATCGACACCCGTGCGCTCACCGCGCTCATTCGCGAAAAGGGCATGCCGAATGCCGTGATCGCGCACGAGCCGTCCGGCCAGTTCGATCTCGAAGCGCTCAAGCGCGAGGCCAGGGACTGGCCGGGCCTGGTCGGCATGGATCTCGTGCCGATGGTGACGAGCGGCCAGCGTTTCACCTGGCAGGAGACGCCGTGGGAGTGGGGCGAAGGCTATGGGGAAATGCGCGAGCCCAAATTCCACGTGGTCGCGATCGATTACGGCATCAAGCGCAACATCCTGCGCCAGCTCGCCGGCAATGGCTGCCGGGTGACGGTAGTGCCGGCACAAACGCCGGCCGCCGATATTCTGGCGCTCGAGCCGGACGGCATTTTTCTCTCCAACGGACCGGGCGACCCGGCGGCCACCGGCGTATATGCCGTGCCGGTGATTCGCGAGCTGATCGACAAGAAGCCCGTGTTCGGCATCTGCCTCGGCCATCAGATGCTGGCGATCGCGCTTGGCGGGCGCACCATGAAGATGCACCAGGGTCATCACGGCGCCAACCATCCGGTGAAGGATCTCACCACCGGAAAGGTCGAGATCACCTCGATGAATCATGGCTTCGCCGTGGATCGCGCCAGTCTGCCGGCGGAGGCCGTGGAGACGCACGTGTCGCTGTTCGACGGCTCCAATTGCGGACTATCGCTGAAGAACCGGCCGGTCTTCTCGGTGCAGTACCATCCGGAGGCCTCGCCCGGCCCACGCGACAGCCACGGCCTGTTCAAGCGTTTCGTCGCCGAGATGCGGGCGGCCAAGGAGAGTTGAGACAAGTTCATGCTACCGAGGCCGAGACCGCTTAAAATACCCACAGTCGGCGTTCCGTTACCCTGAGGCGGCCGCTATTAGGGCGTTTACGCGCGTCTCCGACGCGCCGTGACGGCCCTCGCTTTGCTCGCACCTCAGGATGACGGTCAACAGCTTTAACGTGAGACAACAGTCCACAAAATTGGGTTAGGAAATTTCAACCCGGTGCCGTTAGCACCAAATGGTTCGCGGCAACCTCTCGTGAGTAAGGCCAAGCGCCCCGATGCCGATTGTCCGTAAACGCGTTGTGCAACCAATCACGCATGTCTTTGCCGACGACGGCAATATCCCGAACAATGCGTGGCCACTGGTGCTCTATCGCGGTGGCATCGATCTCGCGGGGTCGCCCGATCCGGAAGCATTGATCGAAAAGACCTTCACGACCAATGGCTGGGGTGGCCTGTGGCGCAACGGCATCTATCCTTACGTGCACTATCACTCGATGATCCATGAAGCCATGGCGGTGGCGCGCGGCCGCGCCAAAGTGCGGTTCGGCGGCGACCGTGGCGAAGCCATCGACGTGATGGCCGGCGATGTGGTCGTGCTGCCGGCGGGGACCGGCCACCAGCGCTTGAGCCAAACGCCCGATCTTGTCGTCATCGGCGCTTATCCGCCCAACGGGCAATACAATCTTTGCCGCGGCAGCAAGGCCGAGCGGGTACAGGCGCTTGCCGTCATCCCCAACGTGCCGCCGCCGGAAAACGATCCGGTATTCGGACCGGATGGTCCCTTGCTGGGACTGTGGCGAGCATGACGACAGACTGGCTTGCGTTCTGGGACGGACCCCATTCGATCTATGTCAATGCGCGCCACAAGGACGTGCATTACCGCTTGATTGCGAAAGAAATCGCCGCGCTGGTGCCCGCGCCGCAGGCGCGCGTGCTCGATTACGGTTGCGGCGAAGCCTTGCACGCCGACATCGTGGCCGCCGCAGCGGGCGAGCTTTTTCTGTGCGAGGCGGCGCCCGGTGTGCGCGAAGGTCTGACCGATCGGTTCGCCGGCCAGCGCAACATTCATGTGCTGGCGCCGCACGAGGCGACGCGGCTCGAGGAACATTCGCTCGATCTCATCGTGCTGCACTCAGTGGCGCAATATATGACCGCCGGCGGAGTGAGCGGTTTGTTTGGTTTGTTTCACCGGCTGTTGAAGAGCGACGGCATGCTGGTGGTCAGCGATGTGATTCCGCCGAAGGTGGCGGCCGCGACCGACGCGCTGGCGTTGCTTCGCTTCGGCGCCGGCAACGGCTTCTTCTTCGCCGCGGTGTGGGGGCTGGCCCGTACGCTGATGTCGAACTATTGGAAGCTGCGCTCGCAGCTCGGGCTCACGCGTTATGCAACGACGGCGATGATCGAGAAGCTCAAGGCCGCCGGCTTCAATGCAAAGCTTGCGCCGGCAAATATCGGCCACAACCAGGCCCGCAAGGCGTTTTACGCGCGGCCGCAGTGAGGAAGAGGGATTGCCTCGGCCTTCGCTGGCGCCGGCGACCATCAGAGAACCGATCATCGCACTGATCCGTGCGATTCAACGAAAGCCCGCGCGCGACAGACGCCAAGCACCCACGCGAGCGGAGCGCTTTCAGATTCAATTTCGATTGTTCATTTTGCTTGCGTGCCGCCCGAATGGCGGCCGTGGTTTGCAATGCCGCGCGACGGCGCGTTTCAAGATTAATCTTGCGCTAACCGTTTTTGTCAGATTCCCGACCCAATCTGTTTATCCTAATTGTGCGTTACGTAGAAAAACCTATTCTGCCTCGCGCTTCTCGCTTTTTGTTAAGCGTCATTGTACCGGGGCGTGTGATCGTGTTCAGAGTACGGTTGATGGCGCTGATCGCGCCGGCGATGTTGTTCGCGGGCGTACGGTTCGCAGCCGCCCAGGATGCCACCTGGGTCGGCGGCAGCAACGGCAACGATTACGGGACGTCCGCGAATTGGACGCCGGCGACCACGCCCAGCGGCACCGCCACTTTCGCGACCAATGCCAACAATAACATTCCGATCTCCATTCTGACGACGGTCGGTGCCTGGAATTTCACCGGGACATCTGCATACAACTTCACGATCAACAGCGGCGGCGGCGTCACATTCACCGGTGCCGGGATCAACATCGCCGGTGGCAGTGTCAGCATTACCAACAACTGGGAGCTTCAATTCCAGAATTCGAGCACGGCAGGCAGCGCCAGCATTATAAACAACGCCACCACCGCTTTCTTCGGTTCGAGTTCAGCCGGCACAGCCAACATTACCAACAACAACAAAGTCCAGTTCAGCCAATCAAGCACCGCCGGCAGCGCGACGATCACCACCACCAGCGGAGCGGCTGTCAACTTCCTCGACACCAGCACCGGCGACGCCGCGCGCTTCATCACCAACGCGGGCGGCCGCTTCGACATGTCGGCGCTGACGTCCGCCGGCATGACCGCGGGCTCGATCGAAGGCGCCGGCAATTACTTTCTCGGCGCAAAGACGCTCACCGTCGGCAGCAACAATTTGAGCACCACGGTGTCCGGCGTCATCAGCGACGGTAGCGCCGGAGGCGGCGGCGGCACCGGAGGCGCGCTCACCAAGGTCGGCAACGGCACGCTGACGCTGACCGGCCTCAACACCTATACGGGCGCCACGACCATCAACGGCGGCAAGCTGGAAGTGGACGGCTCGATCGCCAGTTCGTCCGGCGTGACGGTCAATTCCGGCGGCACGCTCTTGGGTACGGGTATTGCCGGACCGACCACGATCGCGAGCGGCGGCACGCTGGCGGCGGGGAGCGCCGCAAACCCGACCGGGACGCTCACCATCTCCGGCAATCTCGCCTTCCAGTCGGGCGCTCTTTACGTGGTGCAAGTCACCCCATTGGCCAACTCCGCCACCACGGTTTCGGGCTCGGCGACGCTGACCGGAGGCACCGTCAATGCGCAGTTCGCGAGCGGCAGCTATATCGCGCGGCAATACATCATCCTTAATGCGGCCAGCGGGCTTGGCGGCACGACCTTCAAAGGCCTGACCAACAGCAATCTGCCGTCGGGCTTCACCGACAGCCTGAGCTATAGCGGCAATAAAGTGGTCCTGAATCTGACGGCGGTCTTGGGATCGACCGATCCGGGCTCGCTCAACGGGGCTCACCAGAACGTCGCCACCAGCTTGAACAATGCGTTCAACTTCGGCAGCGGCGTGTTGCCGGCGAATTTCGTCAACATCTTCGGCTTGACCGGCAGCGCTCTCACCAACGCACTGACCCAACTGGACGGCGAGGCCGCGACCGGCGCCGAACGCAGCGCCTTCCAGCTCACCAACCAATTCATGACCCTGATGCTCGATCCCTACGTCGATGGCCGCGGCGGTCCCGGGAGCGGCGGCTATGGGGGTGGCGGCTATGGCAGCGGAGGCTACGGCGGGGCCGGCAACGGCGGCGGTTATGCCGGGACCGGCTACGGCGCGGCAGCGGGGCCCGGCTGCGCGCCCGGTCCGCAAGGGAACGTGCCGTCGAATACATCGGTCTTCGGTCTCTCCAAGGATTGCGCGTTGCGCGGGGTCTATGAGCCGCGCTGGAGTGCCTGGGGCTCGGCCTTCGGCAGCAGCAGCAATGCCAACGGCAACACGTCGACCGGATCGAACAACGTCACCGCCAGCACCTTCGGCTTCGCTGGCGGCATGGATTATCACGTCACGCCGACAACGCTGTTCGGCTTCGCGCTCGCCGGCGCCGGCACCAATTGGGGACTTTCCAATTCGCTCGGCAGCGGCCGCAGCGACGCGCTTCAGGTCGGCGCCTACGGTATCAACTGGTTCGGGCCGGCTTATATCGCCGGCGCGTTCTCCTTCACCAATAACTGGTTCACGACCAATCGTTCGGCGCTCGGCGACCAGCTCAACGCGAATTTCTCCGGCCAGACCTACGGCGCGCGGGCCGAAGGCGGCTATCGCTTCGCGGTGCTGCCGACGCTCGGCGTGACGCCGTATGGCGCCGTGCAGTTCCAGGATTTCTTCACCCCGGCCTACAGCGAGAGCGACGTGACCGGCGGCGGCTTCGGGCTTTCCTATGCGTCGAATAACGCCACCGACGTTCGCACGGAGCTCGGCTCGCGCTTCGATGCGCCGACGATCGTGTACGGCAAGCCGGTCATTCTGTATGGCCGTCTCGCCTGGGCGCACGATTTCGTAAACGCTCCGTCGCTGAACGCCTCGTTTCAAGCGTTGCCGGGCTCGAGCTTCACCGTGACCGGCGCGGCGATCGCAAACGACTCGGCACTGACCACCGCGGGCGCGCAAATCTTCTTTACGCCGAACTGGTCTCTGCTCGCCAAGTTCGACGGCGAATTCGCCAGCAACGCGCAAACCTACGCGGGCTCGGGAACGCTGCGCTACACCTGGTGACGCTGCCTGGTGATTTGGCCGCTAACGGCCGCCGCCACATGAAAAGGCGGCCAGATGGTTCCTTTTCGCCGCGAAAGCCATTAATAGCTGTCGGGATTTAGCTCGCACCCCGGAGTTTATAATGCGCCCGTTGGCGACGACGTTGGCTGTCTCATCGCTCCTCTCGTTTCTGACGCTGGCGCCCGGGCCGGCGTCCGCACGGGTCGAACCGTTTCCGCCGGCATTCAAGAACGAGATGACCGCGACCAACGGCACGAAGCTTTATGTGCGGGTCGGCGGAAAAGGTTCCGCCGTGGTGTTGTTGCACGGCTACGGCGAGACCGGCGACATGTGGGCGCCGCTTGCCGCGAAGCTTGCGCGCGATCACACCGTGATCGTGCCCGATCTGCGTGGCATGGGCCTCTCCGAGCGTCCGGCCGGCGGCTACGATAAAAAGAACTCAAGGGCAGGACATTGCCGGGATTCTCGACGCGCTCAAGATCGAGAAGGCCGATCTCGTCACCCACGACATCGGCAACATGGTCGGCTACGCCTTCGCCGCGCAACACCCCGATCGCGTGAACAAATTCGTGCTGATCGACGCACCGCTGCCGGGCGTCGGTCCTTGGGACGACATCATCCGTAATCACGCGCTGTGGCATTTCTCGTTCTATGGACCGGATGCCGAGCGGCTGGTGAAAGGCCGCGAACGGATTTATCTCGACCGCTTCTGGAATGAATTCTCCGCCGACCCCAAGACATTCGACGAAGAGTCACGCACGCATTACGCGGCGCTCTATGCCCGTCCGGGCGCGATGCATGCCGGCTTCGAACAGTTCAAAGCTTTCGATCAGGACGCGGCCGACAACGAGGCGTTCGTCGCCGCCGGCAAGCTGACCATGCCGATCCTGGCGATCGGCGGCGAGAAGTCCTTCGGCCGAACGATGGCGGTGGTGATGCGAGCCGCCGCCATCAACGTGACGGAAGGCATCGTGCCCCGTTCGGGACACTGGGTCATGGAGGAAAATCCGGCGGCGACGATCAAGCTCATCACCGACTTTCTAGCGCAATAATCGCAATCGCGGCATTGCCCGCGGCGGACGCCTCGTTCGCTCTGGCGAATGTTGATCGTAGCGGCGTAATCACTTTGCCTTTTCGATCTTGGTGGCGGTGAACTGGCCGTTGATGCGATCGGGCGCGAATTTGATCTTGTCGCCCGGCTTGAGCGCGCCGAGCGTCGCCGGATCGGCGGCGCGATAGACCATGGTCATGCCTTCGTCCATACCGAATTGTTGCAGCGGACCGTGCTTGATGGTGATCTTCCCGGCCGCCTGATCGATCTTGACCACGTGACCGTCGGCGAGCGGTGACTGGGCGCTGGCGGCAAATGCATCCACGAGCAGACCAAGCAACAGCACGAGTGCGCAGACGCACCCGCGAATGCGAAACAGGCTTAAGCTCTTCATTTCACGATCACTTCGCCGTGCATGCCGGCTTCACGATGGCCCGGGATGAGACAGGAATATTCGAACGTGCCGGTCCTGGTGAACTTCCACAGGATCGCGCCAGCCGACAGCGGCGATAGCCGTAACGCGTTGGGGTCGGCGTGCTCCATGTCGGGAAATTTCTTCATCAGCTCGGCGTGCTTGTGATTGGCTTCTTCGGTCGCCAGCACGAACTCGTGATTCCAACTTCCTTCGTTGAAGATCTCGAAGCGCACTTGTTCGCCGCGATGCACCTTCACGATCGCGGGCGCGAACAGCATCGTCTTGCCGTCCTCCAGCATGGTGACCTTCACCACGCGAAACGGCTTTTTAGGATCGCCGGGCTCGCCGGCCACGAAATGTTCGTGCGCGTCGTGAGCGGAAGCTTCGGCAAGAATACCCGCCAGCGGCCCCACGCACGTCACGGCGATGAGCGCACACAAGATTGGTCCGCGGATTGGCTTCACCATCGCCTCCTAACGGTGCTTGTGCGGCGACGCCGCTGGTGGCTCGCCGGACCGCGGCGGCGCACCGGCATCGCCGTTGAACTCGTAGGCGACGCTGCCGGCGGGAAATTTGTACGGCCCAGGATCCTTGTAGTCGCCGACGGCAAGGTCTTCACGCACCTTCACCGCCGTGAACATGCCGCCCATTTCCAGCGGCCCGAATTGGCCGAAGCCGGTCATCATCGGCAGCGTGTTGTCGGGCAGCGGCATCTCCATCGCGCCCATCTCGGCCATGCCGGCCGAGCCCATGGGCATATAATCCGGCACGACATTGCGGATCGCCCGGGTCAATTGGTTCTGCTTGGCGCCGATCAAGTTGCGCGTGTTGTGGCCCATTGCATTCATGGTGTGGTGCGACTTGTGGCAGTGAAACGCCCAGTCGCCCGGATTGTCGGCGACGAAATCGATGACGCGGATCTCGCCGACCGGCACGTCGACGGTGGCGTGCGGCCGTTGCGCCGTTTCCGGCACCCAGCCGCCGTCGGTGCAGGTCACGGCGAAATGAAAGCCGTGCAGATGGATCGGATGATTGGTCATGGTGAGATTGGCGATGCGCACGCGCACCCGCTCTCCGAGCCGCACCGGCAGCGGATCGATGCCGGGAAACACCCGGTTGTTCCAGCTCCACATGTTGAAGTCGGTCATCTCGGAGACGCGCGGCAGCGACGTACCGGGATCGATCGCATAGGAGCTCATCATGAAGACGAAGTCGCGATCGACACGGCGGAAACTTTCGTCGCCCGGATGCACGATGAACATGCCCATCATGCCCATGCCCATCTGCACCATCTCGTCGGAGTGCGGGTGGTACATGAACGTGCCGCTTCCCTTGAGCTGAAACTCGTAGACGAAGGTCTTGCCCGGAGGGATGTGCGGCTGGGTCAGCCCGCCGACACCGTCCATGCCGTTGGGCAAAATCATGCCGTGCCAATGCACGCTGGTGTGCTCGGGAAGCTTGTTGGTGACGAAGATGCGGACCTTGTCGCCCTCCACGCACTCGATCGTCGGCCCCGGCGATTGGCCATTATAGCCCCACAGATGCACCGTCATGCCGGGCGCGAATTCACGCTCGACCGGTTCGGCCAGGAGATGAAACTCCTTCCAGTCGCCGTTCTGGCGCCAGGGCAAGGTCCAGCCGTTGAGCGTGACCACCGGCTGATAGGACGGCCCGCCTGCCGGCGCGAGCGGCGGCTGCATGGTGTTTGTTTTCGTCGTCGGCGCTTCCGGGATGGCGGCAGCCTGCGCGCGCCCGCTGATCGCACTGGCGCCCGCCAACTCGCATAATCGTCGTCGCGTCAACATGCTTGGTCTCCACATTCATTCGGTTTTTCATTGGTGCGTTACCGCCGCGGCAAGATCCGGAGCACGCGCGGCCTCCTCGCCGATCGCGGCGCTGCCGCCGATCAGCGAGGCTTCGAGTTCGCTGCTCGCGAGCCAAAAATCCCGTTGCGCTTCGATCGCGGCGATATTGGCGGCAATGCGCAAGCGCGCCTCGGTGAGCAGCGCGAACACGTCGACCTGCATGGCGCCGTAGCGCAGCATCGATTCGTCCGCGATCGTCTTGCGCAGCGGCAGCACCTCGCGCCGATAGCGCATGGCGATGTCATAACTCGCGCGGTAAGCGCGATAGCCTTCGCGCGCTTGCGAGCGCGCATCGACCGCAAGCGCGCCCAATCTATTCACGGCCTGCATGTAGATTTCGCCGGCGCGGCGCACGCGCACTTCGCCGAAATCGAAAATCGGAATCTGAAAATCGATCTCGAAGCCGCCGCCACTGCCGGCGACGCCGGTCTCCCGCTGCGTACGGGAAATGCCGGCAACGTCGAGGAGATTAATGAAACGAGTGGCGTTGGTCAGTCCGTAGCTTTTCGCCAGGGTATCGACCTCGATGCGCGCGATCTTGAGATCGACGCGCCGCCGGATGGCCTCGGTCTCGACCGCGACGGGCGCGCGCAGCGCAGCAGGAAGCGGCGGCAGCGCATGCGGCAGCCGCAAGACGCCGCCGTCCGGCAGGCCGAGCATGCGAACGAGCCGCTCGCGCTCGCTCACCGCGCGCTGCCGCGCCGCCGCAAGCTGCACCGACAACTCGGCGTAAAAAGCTTCTTCGCGCGCCTGGTCGAGCTTGTTCATGGCGCCGGTCTCGCCAAGCTCTTTGGCGAGCTTGGCAGCAGCCTCGGCGGCCGACACCGCCGGCGTCAGCGAGGCCGCGAGCGCCTCGGCGGCAACCGCGCGATAGTAAGCGTGGCGGGTCTGAAAGCCGACCCGCAGCGCCTCCAAGGCCGCGCGCAACTGCGCAGCGTGGAAACGTTCGGCAGCAAGCTCGGAACGCGCCGGCAATGTAGCCAGCGCAAGAATATCCACGACGACGGCGCGCTCGATATCAAGCTCGACCGGCGTCTGAATGCGGCTGAGCGAAAAGGTCGGATTGGGCGGTAGGCTCGCTTCGATCTTCGCGGCCTCGGCAAGGCCGAGCTCGTTATAGGAAGCCTGCAGCCCCTTGTTGTTGAGGAATGCGATGCGGACGGCGGCGTCCGCCGACAGCGTGGACCCGAGCAGGTTCGCGGCTCGGGCGTGCGCTTCGCCTGCCAAATCCTCGGCACTGACTTTCACCGCGTCGCTGTTGAACGTGGACGCAACGATTCCGTTGACCGTCGCCATGCCGCCATCCGGCGAAAATGCCGCGCAGCCGCCGCAAGCCGCGGTGAGCCCAACCGCAGCCGCGAGCCGTAAACGCTTACGAAGAGCGGGTAGATTCGTTGCAAGCCAACGAATCGGCGCAAACGGACGATGTCCGGACATGACCTCCGACCTCAAACATGATCGCACAAGCGCGCCGCGTAAGCGGACGCACCTCGCCTAGGATCACGACTGAGATCTTGGAGGACGGTCGAGGCGGGCCGGGTGAAGACCGGGCGCAATATCGGTCATGGCCGGGCGCAGGGTCTCGCCCACGCCCGCGGTTTTGTCGATCATGGCGACCGGCGGAAGGATGCCGGCGAAGAATGCGTGCAGCGCGCAGCAATAGTCGGCGTGGTCCGTGCAAGCGTCCGGATGCGCACAGCCGTCGTGATGACGGCTATCCGCCGAATATTGATGGGCTTGATGACTGCCGGCATGCTCGGCGCCGGCATGATGATGGTCAGCCGGCGCAACGGGGGCTCCGGTCGCCGCATGCGCTTGCGCCAACGGCGACGCAACGACGCCGGCGAACTGGGCGGCCAAAAACAGCGCGACCAGAACCTTAACCGCGAACCTTTGAGCGCGGAACCGTTGCATAGGGGAATTGTGCGGCGTCTGAGGGCGAGCGTCAATCCCGAGCACTCCGCAGGCTGAGAGAGAATCTGTGCAATTAGGTTTGCCGGGCGCCGACGGTGTCGGCCATGACCGCGCCGCGCTCGCCGAGCGGCTTCTGCGCGCCGATCGTGGAATCGCAGGCGGTCTGATGCTCGATCTCGGCATTGAGCTCGGCGCCGAGCAGCACCACGATGGTGGAAATCCACAGCCAGGTCATCAAACCGACGACCGCGCCGAGCGAGCCGTAGGTAGCGTTGTAGTTGGCAAAACTGGTCAGATACCAGGAGAACAGAAACGACGCGGCGAACCAGGTCAGCGCCGCAAAGACGCTGCCGACGCTGACCCATTGCCAGCGCGCCGCCCGCCGGTCCGGCCCGTAGCGATAGAGAATGGCGAGACCGAAGAGCAGAAAGATCAGCAACACCGGCCAACGCGCAATCCGCGTGATCGTCTCGGCGAGACTGCCGAGACCGATCGGCGAGAGAACAAGCGGCAGCACGACGATCGCCGCCATGGCGAACAGAAACGTGGCGAAGCCGAACAGCGTGAAGATCAGCGCGACCGCATTGAGCTTGATCAGGCTGCGGCTTTCGCGCTGCTCGTAAATCACATTGAGCGCGTCGATGATCGCCTTCACGCCGCCCATCGCGCTCCAGAGTGAGATCAGAATGCCGAGCACAAGGCCGAGCGACAAAGTCTGGCTGCTGTTGGAGGCAATGCGCATGGCCTGCTCGTGCACGATGGTCAATACGGTGACCGGCACGACGTCATTGAGCTGACCGATATCGTCTACGATGGTGCCGGGATTGAAAAACAGGCCATAGGCAGAAACCAGAGCCGTGATGGCGGGGAAGATCGCCAGCAGGGCGAAGAACGAGACGCCGCCAGCGATCGACAACAGCCGGTCGGTTTGCATCTCGCGGTAGGTACGCCACAGAATGTCGTACCAGCCCTTCCAGGGAATTTGCAGCGGGTGCGTGGCATGGCGCCCGCGCTCGCGTTCCTGCGCACGGCGAAGCTCGAGATTGCGCGGCTCCTCCGAACTGCGCGGCTCACCGAACGGCCGCTCGCTTTTTTCGGCAGCCGGGGAGCGCGGCCGTCCGCCGGCAATCCGGCGGCCCGGCGCAGGCATGACCGCCAACAAGGCTGCGGCTGTGACGCTCAACAAAAAAGGCAGGTCCAAGCGTTTGTGCAACATTTGCAGCAAACCACCTTCCGCAAATCACGCGCCGCCGCTGTGGAATAACGACCAAAAGTTTCGATAGTTGCGACGTCGGCACTCAGCAAAAAGTCATTTCGCGACGCGATTGTTCCGCATTGGAACCCAACGAGCCGGCAGGACTTCAAAAAACAACGTCGAGATTGACCTAACAGCGCTGATGAGACTGGACAGCCTGCTATAAGCGCCTGTAAGGGCGGTGTGCATGCCGATTTCAAGTTTGTCTTTCGTTCGCGTCACCATACTTTCAATATTGATCGGGCTCGCCGCCCTTCTGGCCATTGTCGCCGTCAACCTGTGGCTGGTGCGCCAGGCCGCCGTCTATTCGGCCACGGTCGCGCTCGCCACGGGGGAACGCGCGGCGATTGTCGAGCTGCGCAATACGCTCGACGATGCCGAGACCGGCCAGCGTGGATATTTGCTGACGGACGGCAACCAGGCCTACCTTGCGCCGTATAATGAGGCCCAGCGGCGCGTTCGCGAGAACCGGGACAGGCTCGCGGCACTGACGAAGAACGATCCCGCGATGGCGAACGATGTCGCCAAGCTAATCCCCATTACGGATGCGAAGCTCGCTGAATTGCAGAAAACCATCGATCTGTTCAGCACGGGCCAACGCGAAGCATCGCTCAAGCTCGTCAACACCGATCTGGGCAAGCGATTGATGGACGAGGCCCGCGAGCTTTTTGCCACGATGGTCGGGCGCTCCGAAGCGCGGATCGATGCGGCGACACAAAGCCAGAAAGACAGCATCGATGCGTTGCAATGGGTCACCATCGGCGGCGCGCTAGTGATTTTGCTCGTGGTCGGCGGATCGGTGTGGGCGGTCTTCTCCTATACCGGACAGCTCGAGCAGGCACGCAAGGAAGTGTCCACGCTGAACGTCAACCTGGAACAGCGGGTGCGCGAGCGCACCGCCGACCTCGGCCGCGCCAACGAGGAGATTCAGCGCTTCGCCTATATCGTTACCCACGACCTGCGGGCGCCGCTGGTCAACATCATGGGATTCACCAGCGAACTGGAAACGAGCCTTGCCTCGATCCAAAGCTACATCAAACAACATATCGATGAAGGCACACAGGACGAGGCCGCCAAGCAAGCGCAGATCGCGGTGCTGGAAGAAGTGCCGGAGGCCGTCTCGTTCATCCGTTCGTCGACGAGAAAGATGGACGGGCTGATCAACGCGATCCTAAAATTGTCGCGCGAGGGCCGCCGCGCTCTGCGGCCGGAGTGGATCAGCCTCGACACATTGTTCAAGACCGCCGCCGCCAACCTGCAACATCAGATCGACGACGCCGGCGGCGCGGTGAACATCGACACCCGGGTTTCCGCGCTGGTGTCGGACCGCATGGCGCTGGAGCAGATCGTCGGCAACCTGCTCGACAACGCCGTGAAATACCGGGCGCCGGACCGCGCGCTGCGGATCCAGATCCGCGCTCATGAGACGCGCGGCCAGCGCATCATCGTCGAGATCGAGGATAACGGCCGCGGCATCGCTGCGCAGGATCACGAGCGGGTGTTCGATCTGTTCCGCCGCTCCGGCGCGCAGGATACGCCGGGCGAAGGCATCGGGCTTGCGCACGTCCGCAGCATGGTCCGCAACCTCGGCGGCGAGATCACGCTGCGATCGCAGATCGAGCAAGGAACCACGATGCAACTGAACCTGCCGCGCGACCTGCGCGCGATTTTGGCCACGCAAACCGGAGCCGCATGACGTGAACAAACAAGCCAGACCTGTCAGCATCGTCATGATCGAAGACGACGAGGGCCATGGACGCCTGATCGAAAAGAACATCCGCCGGGCCGGCGTGCACAATGAGATCGTGCCGTTCGTCAATGGCGGCGACGCGCTGCGTTATCTCTTGGGCGACGACAATTCCGGTGAGGTCAGCGCCGGCCGCCAGCTTCTGATCTTGCTCGACCTCAACTTGCCGGACATGACTGGCATCGACATCCTCGAAAAGCTTAAGAACAACGTCCACACCAGACGATCGCCGGTGGTCGTTCTGACTACGACCGACGATGCGCGCGAAATCCAACGCTGTTACGACCTGGGCGCCAACGTCTACATCACCAAGCCGGTGAACTATGAGGATTTTGCCAACGCGATTCGCCAGCTCGGATTGTTCTTTGCGGTGATGCAGGTCCCGGAAACCACCTGATCCATGTCGAACCCGACGCCACGTGTTCTCTATGTCGACGACGATCCGGCGCTGGCGCGCCTCGTACAGCTTTCGCTGGGGCGGCGCGGCTACACGGTCGAAAACGTAACGTCGAGCGCAGCGGGGCTCGCCCGTCTGCGCAAGGGTGGGATCGACCTGATCGCGCTCGATCATTTTCTGCCGATCGGCACCGGTCTCGATTTCCTGGAGGCGCTGACGAGCGTCGCTACGGCTCCTCCCGTCGTTTATGTCACGGCGCAGACCGACGCCGCGGTCGCGGTTGCCGCGCTCAAGGCCGGCGCCAGCGATTATGTCCTCAAAACGCCCGGCGAGGATTTCTTCGAGCTGCTCGGCTCGGCCGTCGACCAGGCGCTGGAAAAGGCGAGGCTGCAGCAAGAGCGCGACCGCGTCGAACGCGAGGTGCGCGAAGCGCGCGACCGGGCCGAGGTGCTGCTGCACGAAGTCAATCATCGCGTCGCCAACAGTTTGGGCTTGGTCGCGGCGCTCGTCGCCATGCAGGCGAAATCGGTTTCGGACCCGGCGGCGCGCGACGCCTTGAGCGAAATCCAGAACCGGATCACGGCGATCGGCAGCGTCCATCGCCGTTTGTACACATCGCAGGATGCGCGCGCGGTGGAGATTTCGGAATATCTGGCGAGCCTGCTGCGCGACCTGGAAGCCACGCTAAAAGAGGCCGGCCACGCGTCCACCGTGCGTCTGTCCGCCGAAAGGATCGAAGTGCCGACCGACAAAGCGGTATCGATCGGCGTGGTGGTGACCGAACTCGTCACCAACGCTTTCAAATATGCCTATCCGAGCGAGCAAGGCGGTGAAATCCGCGTCGCGCTCCGCAAGCTTGAGCCCAACAAGGTCCGGCTGAGCGTCGCGGACGACGGCATCGGTTGGATCGGCGATGGTCCGCCGAAAGGTACCGGCGTCGGTAGCCGAATTGTCAACGCCATGGCCAAAGGACTGGGATCGACGCTGGTCTATTCGGATCGCGGCACCGGCTGCGAAGCGAGCCTCGAATTCGAGGCTTAGGCCGAGGGGCTGTGCACCATTCCGGGGCGGCATTTGCGGCGGGTCCAATTCTCGTTTAAACACCCCGCGCGGGCGTAACACTTGGCGCCAGACCAGGGGACGACCATCTAAGGGACGTAGGGGGACGCGCGTTGCGCGCCCTTTTTTTGTGCGCCCCTTTGTCATTCTGGGACGGCCTCATCGGTCGGGCCGGAAGTGGCCGGCCTGATGGCAAGCTCGGTCGCGCCCGTGATCCATAGTCACTTGGTGACTATGGATCTGGGGCTCGGGCGTGCGCCCGCGTCTCGGAATGAAGGGTCACAGAACGGAAGACATGCCCAAACGGACCGACATCTCCACCATCCTCATCATCGGCGCCGGGCCCATCGTCATCGGCCAGGCTTGCGAATTCGATTATTCCGGCACGCAAGCCTGTAAGGCGCTCAAGGCCGAGGGCTATCGGGTCGTCCTGGTCAATTCCAATCCGGCGACCATCATGACCGATCCGGATCTGGCGGATGCGACCTATATCGAGCCGATCACGCCGGAGATCGTCGCCAAGATCATTGCCAAGGAGCGTTACGTCATTCCGGGCAGATTTGCGCTCCTCCCCACCATGGGGGGACAGACCGCGCTCAACACGGCGCTGTCGCTGCGCCGCATGGGCGTGCTCGAAAAATACGACGTGCAGATGATCGGCGCCACGGCCGAAGCCATCGACAAGGCCGAGGACCGCAAGCTGTTCCGCGAGGCGATGACGAAGATCGGGCTGGCGACACCGCGCTCGCATCAAATAAAGACGCTGATCCAGGCCCTGCAGGCGCTCGACGATATCGGCCTGCCGGCGATCATCCGGCCGTCGTTCACGCTCGGCGGCACCGGCGGCGGCATCGCCTACAACAAAGAGGAATTCATCGAGATCGTCGAGCGCGGCATCGACGCCTCGCCCACCAGTGAAGTGCTGATCGAGGAATTGGTGCTCGGCTGGAAAGAGTACGAGATGGAGGTGGTGCGCGACCGAAACGACAATTGCATCATCATCTGCTCGATCGAGAATATCGATCCCATGGGCGTACATACCGGCGATTCGATCACCGTGGCGCCGGCGCTCACGCTCACCGACAAGGAATATCAGATCATGCGCGACGCCTCGATCGCGGTGTTGCGCGAGATCGGGGTGGAAACCGGCGGCTCGAATGTGCAGTTCGCCGTCAATCCGGCCGACGGGCGGCTCGTCGTGATCGAGATGAATCCGCGCGTGTCGCGCTCCTCGGCGCTGGCCTCGAAGGCGACCGGCTTCCCGATCGCCAAGGTCGCCGCCAAGCTCGCGGTCGGCTACACGCTCGACGAGATCCAGAACGACATCACCGGCGGGGCGACGCCGGCATCGTTCGAGCCGACCATCGATTACGTGGTGACCAAGATCCCGCGCTTTGCCTTCGAGAAATTTCCCGGCGCCGAGCCGGTGCTGACCACCTCGATGAAATCGGTCGGCGAAGCGATGGCGATCGGGCGGACCTTTCAGGAGAGCCTGCAAAAAGCGCTGCGCTCGCTCGAAACCGGGCTGACAGGACTCGACGAAATCGCGATCCCGGGCCTGGGCGCCGACGACGACAAGAACGCAATCCGTGCGGCGCTGGGCACACCCTCGCCCGACGGCCTGCTCAAGGTGGCGCAAGCGATGCGGCTCGGCACCAGCGACGAGGACATCCACACCGCCTGCCGCATCGATCTGTGGTTTCTGGCGCAGATCCGCGACATCGTCGATACCGAAGCGCTGATCCGCAGCCGCGGACTTCCGACGACGCCGGGCGCACTACGCCGGCTCAAGGCGATGGGTTTTTCCGACGCCCGGCTCGGGAGGCTGACCGGACTCACGGCCGATCAGGTCGCCGAGCAACGCCGAAGCCTCGGCGTGCGGCCGGTATTCAAGCGCATCGACACCTGCGCCGCCGAGTTCGCGTCGCCCACGGCCTACATGTATTCGACCTACGAGACTCCCTTCGCCGGTCGCGCCGCCGACGAGGCCGCGCCATCAAACAAAAACAAGGTGGTGATTCTCGGCGGCGGCCCCAATCGGATCGGGCAAGGCATCGAGTTCGACTATTGCTGCTGTCATGCGGCCTTCGCGCTCAAGGACGCGGGCTACGAGACCATCATGATCAACTGCAATCCGGAGACGGTGTCGACCGACTACGACACGTCCGACCGGCTTTATTTCGAGCCGCTCACCGCCGAGGATGTGATCGAGATAATCGACACAGAGCGCCAGAACGGCACGCTGCGTGGCGTGATCGTGCAGTTCGGCGGGCAGACGCCGCTTAAGCTCGCGGAGCCGCTGGAAAAGGCCAACGTGCCGATCCTCGGCACCTCACCCGACGCCATCGATCTCGCCGAAGATCGCGACCGCTTCCGCGAACTTTTGGACCAGCTTAAACTACGCCAGCCGAAGAGCGGCATCGCCACGTCGACCGAGAAAGCGCGCGCGATCGCCGACGACATCGGCTACCCGGTGGTGATTCGCCCGTCCTATGTGCTCGGCGGCCGCGCCATGGAGATCGTGCACGACGGACATCAGATCGACCGCTATCTGGCGCGGCTGACCGCCGACCTTGACCGGCCCTCCGAGCTTGCCGTCTCCGACCGCCGGCCGCTCCTGATCGATCGCTATCTGACCGACGCCATCGAAGTCGATGTCGACTGCCTGGCCGACGGCAAGGATACCTACGTGGCCGGCATCATGGAACATATCGAGGAAGCCGGCATTCACTCTGGCGACTTCGCATGCTCGCTGCCGCCGCACAATCTCTCGGCCGAACTGATCGCCGAGCTCGACCGCCAAACGCGCGCGCTGGCGCTGGCGCTGAAAGTCGGCGGCCTGATGAACGTGCAATACGCGATCAAAGACGGCGTGATTTACGTGCTCGAAGTCAACCCGCGCGCCTCGCGCACGGTGCCGTTCGTCGCCAAGGTGACCGGCGTCCCGATTGCCAAGATCGCTGCGCGAATCATGGCCGGCGAATCACTCGTGAGTTTTGCGCTGAAACCGCAGCACTTCGATTTCGCCACCGCGGCGCATATCGGCGTCAAGGAAGCGGTGTTCCCCTTCGCCCGCTTCGGCGACAAGGTCGACACCGTCCTCGGCCCGGAGATGAAATCCACCGGCGAGGTCATGGGCATCGACCGCGATTACAATGTCGCCTTCGCCAAAAGCCAGCTCGGCGGCGGAACGCGCTTGCCGAAAAGCGGCTCGGTGTTCGTGTCGGTCCGCGATGCCGACAAGCCCCGTATTCTCGATACGGTGCGGTTGCTGGCCGGGCTCGGCTTCCACGTGCTGGCAACCTCAGGAACCCAACGATACCTCTCGGCCGCAGGCGTTAACGCCGTGAAAATCAACAAGGTGGCCGAGGGACGTCCGCACATCGTTGACGCCATCAAAAACGGCGGTGTCCAGCTTGTCTTCAATACGACCGAAGGGGCCACCGCACTTGCCGATAGCCGATCGCTCCGGCGCGCAGCCCTCTTGCATAAAGTCCCGTACTACACCACTCTCTCAGGGGCCGTCGCCGCAGCACAAGGTATCAAGGCCTATCTCGGGGGTGACCTCGAAGTGTGTGCGCTGCAAAATTACTTTGCGGCCGCTACTGATCCAGGACCGGACCAGCCAGCGCGACGGTACGTGTAGAGACAGGCTTCTGGCCGCGGGGCTGAACGATATTCGGCCCGCGTCTTGAATTTTGTCTTTGCGAGGATGGAGATTGAGAGCAATGGACAAGATTCCGATGACCGCCGCGGGCTACACGGCGCTCGAGACCGAACTCAAGCACTGCCAGCAGATCGAACGCCCGCGCATCATCCAGCAAATCAGCGACGCCCGCACGCACGGTGACCTTTCGGAAAATGCCGAGTATCACGCCGCCAAGGAATTGCAGTCGCTCAATGAGGGCCGCATCGCCGAGCTGGAAGACAAGCTTGCGCGCGCCGAGATCATCGACGTTTCCAAGCTGTCGGGCGACACCATCACCTTTGGCGCCACCGTCACCCTGATCGACGAGGACACCGAAAAGAAAACGGTGTGGCAACTCGTGGGCGAACCGGAAGCCGACGCCAAGAAGGGTAGGATCTCGATCACCTCGCCACTCGCCCGTGCACTCGTCGGCAAGAAGAAGGGCGCCTCGGTCGAGGTGGTGACACCGGGCGGCGCCAAGGCCTACGAAGTGATGAAGGTGGAGTGGAAGTAGCCGCTGCGCGGTTCGCGTCTCCACGCAGGTAATGGCCGGACCCTGGTTCGGCCATTTTGCTTTGTTGGAACGCACACAGGGGTCACGTGGAAGAACGGCCACCCCAAATAATAGTTTGCTGATACCGAACGGTGTGTTCGGTGACGCCGAACGATGGTTCGCGGATGCGGGCTGCCGAACTTTCCAGTGCGCCTCCAACATTGGCGGCGCTCGATTGTCGCGTGGGTCATTGGCCTAGGGCGCATCCGTATAATTAAATCGGAAAATTCTTTAAATTCATTGTGTTACCGCATATCGGCTCGAAAAGCGGCCTCCACGTTCTGGGACACCCCGCCGCCGAAGATGCTGTCCAAAGCTTTCTTCTGGAAGACTGATCGGGCTCTCTTTGCTCGGCGAAACGATGCCTCCGCAATCCTTCGCCTCCGTCGTCTTCCACAAATGATGTTGCCTAGGCGCATTGCAGCCGTTGCATAGCTCGATAGAATGCATACGTACGCCGAGGTAGGGCGACACTGGTGCGACACAGGGCTTTGGGGTTGAAGCGCTTCAGGGTTAAGCCTTTGGGCCGCGCGCGTCAGGGCCGGACAGCCAAATCAAAAAGGCTTTCGGAGCAAGCGTTTGGCTTGTCTCCCAGTGCACGGATGAGCCGGTGAGCAATACCGTCCACGCCAAGCTTGTGATCATCGGTTCCGGCCCGGCCGGCTATACGGCGGCGATCTACGCCGCCCGCGCCATGCTCGATCCGATCCTGATCCAGGGCGTGCAGCCGGGCGGACAGCTCACCATCACCACGGACGTGGAGAATTACCCGGGCTTTGCCGATGTGATCCAGGGCCCCTGGCTCATGGAGCAGATGCAGAAGCAGGCTGCCCATGTGGGCACGCGGATCGTTACCGACCACGTGAACGCCGTGGAACTCGCGCGCCGGCCGTTCCGCCTGGTCTGCGATTCCGGCGATGTCTACGTGACGGACAGCCTTGTCCTGGCCACTGGCGCCCAGGCCCGCTGGCTCGATCTGCCGTCGGAGCAAAAGTTCCGCGGCTACGGGGTTTCGGCCTGCGCCACCTGCGACGGCTTTTTCTATCGTGGCAAGGAGGTGCTGGTCATCGGCGGCGGCAATACCGCGGTCGAGGAAGCGCTGTTTCTGACCAACTTCGCCAGCAAGGTGACGGTCGTGCACCGCCGCGACAGCTTCCGCGCCGAACGCATTTTACAGGAGCGGCTTTACCGCAACCCGAAAATCTCGGTGCTGTGGCACACGGTGTTGGAGGACGTCGCCGGCGACGACAATCCACTCAAGGTACGTGCCGCGATGTTGCGCAATATCAAGACCGGCGAGGTCACGCGGCGGCCGGTCGACGGCATCTTCATCGCCATCGGCCATGCGCCGGCTTCCGAGCTTGTCGCCGGACAAGTCGAAATGAAGCACGGCGGCTATATCAAGACTGCGGCGCACTCGACCGCGACATCGGTGCCGGGCCTGTTTGCTGCCGGTGACGTCGCCGACGATGTGTACCGACAAGCCGTCACGGCCGCCGGTCTCGGCTGCATGGCGGCCCTGGAGGCCGAGAGATTCCTCGCCGCCCACGGCGAGGCCGAGCCGCGTGTTGCGGCCGAATGAGTTCTCGCCTCCCCCACCCCAGAGAGCGCGATATGGATTGGGATAAGCTGAAGGTCTTTCACGCCGCCGCCGAGGCGGGCAGTTTCACGCATGCCGGCGAGCAGCTTGGCTTGTCGCAATCGGCGGTGTCGCGGCAGGTGAGCGCGCTCGAACAGGAGCTCGCGGTCTCGTTGTTTCATCGCCATGCCCGCGGCCTGATCCTGACCGAGCAGGGCGACCTGTTGTTTCGCACCGCCCACGACGTGTTTATGAAGCTCGAGGCGGCGCGCGCTAAGCTCACCGACAGCCGCGAGCGGCCGAACGGCGATCTGCGCGTCACCACCACGCCGGGCATCGGCGTGCACTGGCTGACGCCGCGGCTCGGCGAGTTCATCGAGCTTTATCCGGAAGTTCGCATTACGCTCCTGACGACCGAGGAGGAACTCGACCTCGCCATGCGCGAGGCCGATGTCGCCATTCGTTTGCGGCAGCCGACGCAACCGGATCTGATCCAGCGCAAATTGTTCTCGGTGCACTTTCACGTTTACGCCTCGCCCGAATATCTCAAGCGCTTCGGCACGCCGCGTACCTTCGAGGACCTCGACAATCACCGCGTTCTGGTTCTGGGCGGCAACATCCCGACCTATTTGCAGCGCTCGCGCTATCTGATCGAGGTGGCGCGCGACGGCAAAGGCCCGCGGACCCCGCATCTGGTCATCAACAATATTCTCGGCATTCTGCGCGCCTGCCAACGCGGTATCGGCATCGCCATGCTGCCGGATTATCTGGTGGAAGGCGACGGCGGATTGGTGCAGCTCTTCTCCGACAGCGATCCGATCGCGATCGAAGCTTATTTCGTCTATCCGGAAGAGCTCAAGACGGTGGCGCGCGTGCAGGCGTTCCGCGACTTCCTGGTCGCCAACGCCCAGCGCTGGAATTACTAGGGCTTAGGGCTCGCCGAGAAAGCGCGCCTACGTCAGCGGGCGTATCGCGCTACCGCTGGCGCCGCGTCCACGGTTGATCGGACGCGTGTGTTCAGCACCCGACACAAGCGGGCGAACTGTTTGGAAAACCTGAAAGCACGTTTCGACTTTCACAAACACTTCGCAAAGCGAAAAGTCATTGAGATTGCGCAGGTTTATTGTGCGAGCAACGGGGCTGCATGGCTGGCATGTCAGCTGCTGCGTTGTGCGCCGCAGGATCAGTTTGCATTATGCAGGCCTTGTTGCGTGACATGCGGGGCCGTGATCCTCCCAGATTGGCAACCGTATGCGTGCAGCTTCTTCCCCTCTGGAAGGTGATTTGCTGGCGCCCCCACGCTGGCGAACTTCAAGCCGGGCCCGCGAGGGCCCGGTTTTTTTGCTCGCGGCTCATGAGGCGTTGATCGTGTTGGTTCGGCACGCCGGTATTTCTGTACGAGCGTCTCCGCGCTAATTTGTGCGACCATCTTCGCGCTAAGAAGTTAGCAGGCATGAATTTGAACCGCGGTTTCGGGGGGCCGCCGTTTTGGCTTTGCGACCCCCGACTTGGCGCCAAGACTTTGCAGCCATGACTCGTGGCCGTTACTTTGCAGCCGTCACTTGCGCGCTCTGCCGTGAGAGGGGTCGTCCTGAAAAAGCGAAGCATCACCGTCAACGACAGGATGCAGCGGGACTATCGCTATGTCTTGTCAGCTCCCACGGGACGCAACTTCGCACCGGACTTCCAGCCGCAACTGACACCGGCCGAGATGCTTCGCCTCGGCGTCTTCTGCGGAAAGTACATGACCGATTGCCGCAAGGAATTCCCGCGCTCCTGGTTTGCGCGCGCCAAACTTGCCGGCGAAAAGCGCGATTGCGCGCTGAATTTTTTCGGCGTCGACGCCAGCCAGCCGCTGGCGGAATGGCGCCGCAAGGGTTGGATTCATCCCGACGATCCGCGCGGCTGGTTCCAGTGGTATTGCCGCTACTATCTGGGCCGCCGCCTGCCCGAGGAAGACGCGCGCCAGATCAAACGGTGGAAAGCCATTTGCCGGCACGTCCGCCAGATCGAGCGCCATTGCGAGCCGGGCGATCTCACGTGCCGCAAGCGGCAGCGCCAGGCCCTTCTGCATTGGGCTTATGATAGCCGCAGGATCTGACGGCATGGGGCCCGACGAGCGCCGATGCCGCCTATCCATTGCCAATGCTCGCGGCGACTTCACCAAATCGTGGCGGCTTCGTTACCGCACCGCGCGGTGACGGCTGGGTGCGCGCCCGCTATACCGGATGGGAGTTTGGGAGGACGATATGCTGACACGCCGACATGCTTTGCTCGCAGGGGCCGCCGGTATCGCCGCGCTGGCGCTCGGCCGCATGACTTGGCCCGGTGGCGCCGATGCCGAAGCCGCCAAGACCTATGAGGTCACGCATACCGACGCCGAGTGGCGCGCATTGCTCAAGCCCGACGCTTATCAGGTGCTGCGCCATGAGGGCACCGAGCGGCCGTTCACCAGCAGCCTGCTGCACGAACATCGCGCCGGCGCCTTCAGCTGCGGCGGTTGCGACTTGCCGCTGTTTTTGTCGAAGACAAAATTCGACAGCGGTACCGGCTGGCCGAGCTTTTGGGCGCCGCTGGACAAAGCCGTCGACGAAATCAGCGACCGCTCATTCGGCATGGTGCGTACCGCCGTCTCCTGCCGGCGTTGCGGCGGCCATCTCGGCCATGTGTTCAACGATGGACCGAAACCCACGGGGCTGCGCTACTGCATGAATGGCGTCGCCTTGAAATTCGCGCCCGAAGGATCCGGCGCGAGCTGAGCTAAAAACGACCGCTTTACGCCAAGGCGGTCGTTCCCCCGGTTTCGCTCCCGCCGGATTCCGGGCTAGATGACGCCATGAGCGTCATCAATCCGAACCCGTTCACGACGCGTCCCGAGATCGAGGGCACCTTCGGCGTCGTCGCTACCACCCATTGGATCGCGACCGCCGTCGGCATGGCGACGCTGGAAAAAGGCGGCAACGCTTTCGATGCCGCGGTCGCCACCGCATTCGCCCTGCAAGTGGTCGAGCCCCATCTCAACGGCCCCGGCGGCGACGTACCGGTGATCGTTTACGACACACGGCGTGGCAAGCCGGAGGTGATATGCGGCCAGGGCCCGGCACCGGGCGGCGCCACCATCGCGCATTATCGCCGCGAAGGCCTTTCGCTCGTGCCCGGCACCGGGCTTTTGGCGGCCTGCGTACCCGGCACCTTCGAGACCTGGATGCTGTTGCTGCGCGACTACGGCACGCTGTCGCTGCGCGAGGTTTTGCTCCCGGCCATCGGCTACGCGCAAAACGGCTACCCACTGGTCGAGCGCGCGCATGCCACGATCGCGACCGTGGCCGAGCTGTTTCGGGTGCATTGGTCGACGTCAGCGGCCGTGTATTTGCCGCACGGCAGCGTACCGGCGACCGGCACGCTGTTCACCAATCCGGCGCTGGCGGCGACGTATCTTCGTATTCTCAACGAAGCCGAGAGCGCGGGCGGCGGTCGCATCGCGCAGATCGAGCGGGCGCGGACGTGTTGGTCGCGCGGCTTCGTTGCCAACGCGGTCGATCGCTTCTGCCGCACGCACGAGATCATGGACACGAGCGGCGCGCGCCATCGCGGCGTGCTCACCGCGGACGACATGGCGCGCTGGACGCCGCGCATCGAAGCGCCGCTCACTTACGACTACGGCCGCTATACGGTTTGCAAGACGGGCCCGTGGGGCCAAGGCCCGGTGATGCTGCAACAACTGGCGTTGCTCAAAGGCTTCGATCTCGACGGCCTCGACCCGACCGGCGCGGATTTTGTTCATCTGCAGGTGGAGTGCGCGAAGCTTGCTTTCGCCGATCGCGAGGCGTTTTACGGCGACCCGGATTTTGTCGACGTGCCGACGGCGGCGCTTCTATCCGACACCTACAATGCCGAGCGGCGCCAGCTCGTCGGAGACACGGCATCGGTGGCGTTGCGTCCCGGCGACATTGAAGGCTTTGGCGGCGCCGCCGAGATGGTCGGCGGCGATGCACCCCGGGCGGCCGCGGCTGCCGGCGCGGGCGAACCGACCGTCGGGCGGCTCGGCGGCACGCGCGGCGATACGGTACATCTCGATATTATCGACCAAGCCGGCAACATGGTTTCGGCGACGCCGTCCGGCGGCTGGCTGCAATCGTCGCCGGTGATACCGGAGCTTGGCTTCTGTCTCGGTACGCGCGCGCAAATGTTTTGGCTCGACGACCATCACCCGGCCGGGCTCGCGCCCGGCAAACGGCCGCGCACGACATTGTCGCCGACGCTGGCGCTGCGCGACGGCGAGCCGTATCTCGCCTGGGGCACACCGGGCGGCGATCAGCAGGATCAGTGGATCACGCAGTTCTTTCTGCGCCACGTGCACGCGCGGCAGAATCTGCAAGAGGCGATCGACGCGCCGGCCTGGCATTCGGAGCATTTTCCGTCGTCGTTCTGGCCGCGCAGCGCACGTCCCGGCGTGCTTGTGGCCGAGGGCCGGCTGCCGCGCACAACCATCGCCGAGCTCAAGCGGCGCGGCCATATCGTCGAAGTCGGGCCGGACTGGTCGGAAGGCCGCCTCACCGCCGCCGCACGCGACGGCCGCCGCCGCCGCGCCGCCGCCAATCCCCGCGGCATGCAGGGCTACGCGGCGGGGCGGTAAAATATTCTAAGGCTGTCGATTCTCTTTGGACTCGCAAAGCTCCGCTCGTCCTCGCGAAGGCGGGGACCTAGCCTGGATTCCGGCTTGCGCGGGAATGAGCGGGAAAAGGCTTCCGCCCTAAGCCGCCACGGTGCGCAGAAAATCCTCGACTTCGCTGCGCAGCTTCACGGCGGCGTTTTCCACTTCTTCGGAAGCCGCAAGCACGGTCTGCGCCGAGCTGCGCGTCTGCGTGACGCCGGAAGCGACATCGCCGAGCGCGGCAACCACCGCACGCGCGCCGGCCGCGGCACTGGCGACATTGTGCGAAATCTCGCCGGTCGCGAGCTCTTGTTGCTCGATGGCGCCGACCACCTCGGTGGTGTGGGCGTTGATGTCCTGCATGCGCTGGGTGATGGCGCGGATCGCAGCAACCGCATCGCCGGTCGAGCTCTGCACCGAGGAAATTTCCTTGGTGATCTCACCGGTCGCCTTGGCGGTCTGCACCGCCAGCGATTTCACTTCCGAGGCCACCACCGCAAAGCCGCGCCCGGCTTCGCCGGCGCGCGCCGCCTCGATGGTGGCATTCAACGCCAACAGGTTGGTCTGTTCGGCGATGTCCTGAATGAGCCGCACCACGTCACCGATACGCTGCGCGATGCGGGCGAGCGCCGCGATGTCGTCGTTGGTCGCGGTCGCGCCAGCAGCAGCCGTTCGCACGACATCGCCGGTCTGAGCCAGCCGGCGGCTGATCTCCTTGATCGAGGCTGAAAGCTCTTCGGCCGCGGCGGCAGCGGTCTCGACATTCGCCGAGGCCTCGTTCGATCCATGCACCGCGCCCTCGGCGCGCTGCAAGGTGTGGTCCGAGGTAGCGAGCAAGCTCTTGGCGGCCTGTTTCATCGCCGCGGCGCTTTGCCCGACGATGGCGATGACATTTTCCACGCGGCCGCGGAACGAGGCGATATCGGCATCGATGGCGATACGGCGTTCCTCGCGCAAACGCAGCGTATCGCGCTCCTTCTCGGCGACGAGTTGCTCGGTGACGTCGGTGTGGGTCTCCACCCAGCCGCCGCCACGCAGCGGCCGGCTGATCATGGCGACGATGCGGCCGTTCTTCATCTCGAAGGTCTTGCTGTCGGTGGCCGCCTGTGCCGCCCGCCTGATGCGCTCGGTCGCATAACGCTGCGGGTCGCCGGCAAAGGTACCGGCCTCGGCGCCGCAGGCCAGCAATTCGCGCATCGGCATGCCGCGACGAAGCTGCTGGCGCCGCAAATTGTACATTTCGATGAAGCGCACGTTGCAGAGGACGAGCCGGCCGTCGGCGTCGTACATGCACAGCGCCTGCGTCATGTTGTTGAGCGCAATTCGCGACAACAGATTGCGCCAGCGCTCCTGGGCGACCGCAAACAGCGCACCGCCGGATAGAAAAACGAGCGCCAGTACGGCCGCAAAGATCAAAGCGGCGACGACCGGCGGCACGCTCTGCAGCGCGCCGAGAATTCCGTCGAGTCCGTAGAGGCGAAAAACGATCAGGCCGAGCAGGAAGCCGGCGAGCCCACAGCCGACGACCACGCCCCATTGGCGGATGTTCTTTGCAACAGAATGGCCACTCATCATCGATGCGCACCGGATCGTTGGCGAAAACTACGCGTTAATACGTTGTTTTGCGGTTAACGAACGCCGAATAACGTGTCCGGTTGCCGCATGTCCCGTTCGGAAATCCATGCGCTAACGGCCGCGCTGGCGCAGGGTTTCGCGCACGCCTTTGGCACCCGCGATGGCGGCCGAGCGCAGCGCCTCCAGACGCCGGACAATCGCGAACGGCGCGTGCCGGCCGACGCCGATCAGGCGGTTGCAGAGCGGCAGTCGCTCACGCCAGATATGATCGATCATCGGATGGTCGGCAGTGGCGCAGGAATTGGCGCGCACGAACCGCGCGTCCGTGACCAGCGCTTCGGTGAGCGCCACGCTGAGCATCACCCCCGGCGAGAAGCGCGCGTACGCTTCGTCGTAGGCGATCTTCCAGAACCAGCCTGAACGGCCGCTGCGCAGCACGACCCCGGCGGCGATGGCGTTGCCGTCGACGAACAGGCGATCGATGGTGACTTTGCCTTCCGCCGCGAGCCCCGTGACGGCTTTACGCACAAAGCGCCGCAGATCGTCGTCTGCGGCCGCCGCCGTGCCGGCGCGGCCTTTCCAGCCGGCCGCTTCGACGGTGAAAAAATGCTCGAGCGCGTCGGCGACCGCTGCGGCATCCTCGGCAGCACCGAACGCCACCGCACCGACCTCGCTCAGCCGCCGCCACTGCCGGCTTAGTTCCTTGCGGCGATGCCGGCTCAAGGCACGCTCGACATAAAGCGCGCGGTCGCCGGAGGGTGCCAACAGCGCTCTTTGGTGATGATCGAAATCGGCAAAAGGAATCTGAGCGCGACGCAAGATAGGCTCCAGCACCGCCGCGAACGCGCCGTTTTCGGTGAGGTAAGGCAACAGCACCAATCCGGGCAGCTGCGTCTCGGCGGCGAGATGCGCGAGCCACGCCGCGATGACGAGTTCGGCCGCTTCACGCTCAACCAGCGGCACGCCGAGCGGCCCGTAGGGATGCGTCAAGCCGACCAGCAGCGGCAGACCGACGCCGTAGCGGCGCTTCTCGATGCGCGCCGGAAAAAAGCCGAGCAGCCGGCGCGGACCGCGTTCCGACCACACCAGCATCGCTCCGGCATCGGCCGCGAAGACCGGCGCGGCGGCAAGCGCGAAAGCGGGCTCATAGAAGACATTCGGCTCGAGCGCGGTCTCGGCAAGCTTACGCCAGGCGGGCACCAGCGGCGCGAGCTCACCGAAAGTGCGCCATTCGACCGCCAAGGAATTGACCGGATAGCGATCGGCGAGCAGCGCGCGACGGGCACTGGCAATAGCCGAAGCCGTGCCGTCGAGCGGCACGACCGGTGTTTCGCTGCTCGAGACTCTCGCGATCATGCGCACGCCAAGCTGCGGTCCACGTCGTTATCCACGATGCCCTTCGCCTGCCGAGATTTTTTCCTCCGCATGTCCTGATCCCTCCCGCGCGTTAGCTCGAGGGACAGCCGAAGATGAAACAGTGCAGTCCCAGGCGATATTTCGCGACCAGAAACAGGCTCACGGATTCGAACAGCAGCGCGCTCGAGCTTGCCACCGCGGCACCGGCGAGCCCCAGGCGCGGAATCAGCAGCACGCAGAGGATCAAGCTGATGGCGAACGACGACCCATAAATCAGGGCGCAGGCGCGACGTTCGCCGAGCATGTTGAGAAGCCGCTCCGCCGGCCCGACCGAAGCGCGCGCCAACAGCCCGACGGCGATGATGAACATCAGATAATAGCCGGAGGTGAATTCGCGACCAAACAGACGCAGCAAAGGGTGCCCCAGCGCGAGCAACGCGACGATCACCACGAGCGATGGCCAGAAGGTCAGCCGCACCGATTGCTTGAGAAAGCCGGCGAGGCCTTCGCGGTTGCCGCTGACGTCATATTGGACGAATTTATGGGCGATCGTTTGCGCCACCGAATAGTAAACGAACGAGACCAGCGCGATGGTCTTGGAAGCGGCGTAATAGATCGCCACCTCGTCGGCCGAGCGGAATTGCTTGACCACGATGACGTCGGAATAGGTGAGCAGATAGTAGAAGGCCTCGACCAGGAAAATCGGCAGCGATACCGCAAGCCACGTCCGTGCCGCATAGGCGCGCGGACCGTTTTCGACGACCCCGGCGAGCCTGCGGTTGAGCACGATCACCTGCGCCAGACCGACGCTGGTCAAAGCGATGACGCCCACAAGCGTCGCGGTGACCGCATCGGTGGGAAAGCCCAGCGCCCAGATCAGGCCCATCAACGCCAGCAACAGAATTGGGCGCTGCAGATAGACCGGTGACAAGCCGAGATTGACCCAATTGTAGGAGCGTGCGATGCCGCTTTGCGCCGACCAGACGCCGAACAACGGCAGCGACGCGCACGACAGATAAAGCGGCACGACGGTCGCAGGATCGATATGCGGCGTCAGCACTTTCACTGCCAACGCTCCAACCACGCCCGCAAGGGTGCCGAACAGCAATGCCAGCCAGCGACTGCCACTCAGGAAGCCGCGCAACAACGCGAAACGCCTTTGTTCGGTATATTCCGGGATAAAGCGCTGCGCGGCCGAACCGAGCCCGAAGTCGACCATGCCGCCGATCAGAAGCACCCAGGTCCAGCCGTAGATGTAGATGCCGAACTCAGAGCTGCCCATCCAGCGCGCCAGCAGAATTTGCGAGACGAAAGTCAGCGCCGCGCTGAATACCCGGATCAGGAACGCGGCGCCGGCGAGGCGGCGCACCAACGATGAATTGCCGTCGTCGGCAAACAGCGCACGCGCACGATCAATCGCGCCACGCACCTGCGGGCCGAACGGCATCAAAGCCAACAGGCGTGAAGATTTCGCGCCGATAGGAACGCGGCGCAGGCTCGGAACTCACTGACGCCACTAGAGCGTATCCCGATTGGGCTGAATTGGGATCCGCTCTAAATTCATGTGTTGTGGCATATCTTCTTCGGAAAACCGGTTTCCACGTTTCCGAGACATGCTCTGATCTCTTTGTTGTCGCATGTCGTTTTCGGAAAACCGGTTTCCACTTTTCCGGGACATGCTCTAAGACCTCTGCGCCAGCGGGAACGGATCCCGATCGGTGCGCAGCAATATCAAGGAAGCGTTAACATTCGGTTGGAATAAATTAACAATTGTGACGAAACACCGCTCAACAATTGTCATTCCGGATTGCCACGGATGCGGCAAGTCCGGACTCCATAATCACTGGTCAAGCAGAAGATTCGCATAGCCAGTGGTTATGGATTGCGGGCTCGCGCTTCGCGCGCCCCGGAATGACGGCGGCCAATGATCGGCGATCGACCAGACGTCGCAGGCTCGCTATTTGCTCAATAATCCTTGAGCAGCCGCTCGATATATTCGAGCTCTTCCTGCGGGCGCATCGTATCGCCGAAACGGCGCCGCAGCTCTTCGATGATGCGGCGGGCGCGCTGCACATCGATCTCGCCCGGCACCTTGACGCTGAAATCGTCGGGATCGCGACCGTGCAGCGGGCGGCCGAGCGGATCGGTGTCGCGTTGCGCGCGCGGCTGGCCGAGCCGCCCGTTCGGACCCGGGCCGTTACCCTGTCCCATTTGCTGTTGCATCGATTGCGCCAGCCCTTGCGTGCCCTTGCGCAAGGCGTCGAGCGCGCGGCCCTGCGAATTGACCGCACTGTCGGCATTGCCATCGCCCAACTGAGACTCGGCGTCGCCCATGGCGTCGTCGGCCTGTCCGAGTTGGTCCATGCCGTTGCCGGCTTCGCCTTTTTCGCCTTGCTGGCCCTGACCATTTTGGCCGAGGCCGCGGTTCTTGAGCTCATCGAGCAGCTTCTTGAGCCGATCGCGTAGCGCCTGCTGGTTCTGCTGCAGGCCGTTCATCGCGTTGCCCTGCTGCCCATCTTGCTGGCCCTGCTGGCTTTGCTGACCCTGCTCGCCTTGTTTGCCCTGTTGGCTGCGCGAGCCGTTCTGCCGGCGCTGATCCTGGCCTTGCCGGAAAGTGCGGTCGCGCAGTTCCTGCTGTTTCTGGATCATGTCGCTGAGCTCGTTGAGCTCCGACATCATGTCGTCGCTATCGTCGCCGTCTTGACTGGGCGACGCCATCTGCAAATTCTCCATCATCTGCTGAAGCTGCTGCAGAAGCTGGCGGGCGGCGTCCTTAGAGCCGTTGCGCGCGAGATCCTCCAATCGATTGAGCATGCTCTGCAGATCGCGCTGGCTCAACGTCCGCGCGTTACGGTCGAGCGGCCGGGCGAGCTGCTGATTGTTGCGCAATTGCTCCTGCATCGATTGCATGAAGCGGTCCATCGCCGCACGCAATTGATCCATCAGCTTCTTGATTTCCTCGTCACTGGCGCCGCGCTCGAGCGCCTGCCGCAACGCTTCCTCGGCGGCGCGCAGATCTGCCTGCGCCTCAGAAATGTTGCCGTCCTCGATCCCGACAGCCATCTGCCACAATTGAGCGGCGACGTCGCGCAGATCGTCATCGTTTTTGGCATGGACTAGCGACCAGAAGATCGAGCGCAGCCCGAGATAAATACCGGCATCGGGCGTGAACTTCTCCGGCGCCAAGGCCAGCGCATCGAGCGCGGTGGTGACGAGCGGCCGCGTGCCGGTATCAAGCGCAAGGTTGCGCCGTTGCTCGACCAGGGCCCGCGCCAACGGCTTGACGAAGACGCGTTCGGGCAGCCGCAACGTGAACGGCTCGCTCTTGCCTTCGTTGCCGGCCTCGTCGCGCGCCGTCAGCGTCATCACCACTTCGGCGCCGGCCCACGGATGATCGGTAAGATCCTTGATGGTTTGCCCAACGCCGTTTCGCGTGCGTGCCTGCGGCAAGACCAGCGCGAAATCGGGCGGCCCAAACAGCGGATGCGCTTCGCCTTTGGTCTGTAGGCGCCCGGTAGGCGCGAACGTCGCCCCTGCTTCGGTCACGCCGTAATCGTCCTCAAGGCGGTAGGACAGAAGCAGCGCGCCGCGTGCCTGCTGCTCGGGATCCTTGGCGAGCGAAATCGTCGGCGATTTGTCCGGGATGACATTGAAGGCCCAGGTCAGATTGTCGGCGGCGCCGTGCAGCGTCGCCGAACCGGTCGACGCGATGTTGAACCGATATTCCTGAGTGCCCGTAGGCGCCTGCGCGTTCCCATCCGCGGGCGTCACCCCGCCCTTGCCGGTCACTTCCAGATTGAGTTTTCCGGTGGTGCGCACGACCAGCGTCGAACCGACCGGCACCGCAATCGGCATGTTGGGTTCGCTGTCGATCTTCGACATTTCACCGGGATGAATGCCGGCGAGAATGACCGGAGGCTTGCCGGTATAAGGCGGCGGCGTCACCCAGGCGTCGACGCGGAAGTTCGCCGGCAGCACCACGCCTTGCCAGTCGAAGGCCGCGCTGACGCGACGCCAGCGTTCGCCGCCCGCGGCAATGAACGTGGCGATCACGGCCATGAGCACGAGGCCGCGCACGGCATAAGGATCGCGCACCGACAGTCGCGGCGACGGCCAACCGGCCTTGAAGGCGCGCGCCGCCGCCAGCGTGCGCGCCACATGCGCTTGCCACAGCGCGAGCGAATACGGATCGGAGGGAGTGACGGCGAGCTCGTCGGCAAGCGTGGTCGCCGGACGGTGCTGGATGCCGCTGCCGCGATCGAGCCGGCGCAACGCCTCCGCGGCCGCCGGCAGGCGCAGGAAAGCGAGCGGAATAATAGCCGCCACCGCCAGTGCCAGGAATGCGACAAGCCCGGCCGCGCGACCAAGCGGCGGCAGCAACAGCCAAAACCCAAGCCAGGATACGGTGAGGAATAAACCGATGACGACCGCAATGCGCGCCAGCGCCGGCCAGAGCCGTTCCCAGAGGATGCTCCAGCGCGCCCGTCGCAACGCCAGGCTCAGTTGCGCGCGGGCATCTGCGTCTCCCGTCCGAGACGGGGCGGCACGGTGGCTAGACGAAGTATCCGTCAACGGGCTCTCCGCGGAAAATCCCCCCAATAACGCCGCGACAAAGGGGGCAGTTCAATGGCGCCGGCGGAACCACCTGGGCGCTAGGGCCGCGTCACGCCGAACATCTAAGCAAGATCAGCGCCAAGTGAATAAGCGGCGAGTGAACAAGCACCCGGGTGAATCCCCGCTGAATGTCGGCAAGCAAAAGCTAAGCAAGATTTCCGGCTCGTGGAAGCGTCCCTCACAGCCACGCTGGCATGCGGTCGAGCGCGATCAGTTCCTCGACCGCGACGCGCGGCCGGACCAGCGCCCATTCTCCTTTGCGCACAAGGACTTCCGGCACGAGCGCGCGGGTATTGTAGGTATTTGCCTGAACCGCCCCATAGGCGCCGGCGCTCATGATGGCGATGAGATCGCCGGGCTTCGGTTCCGTTATCGACCGGTCCAGAGCGATAAAATCCCCGATTCGCAGACCGGGCCGACCACGTCGGCAAGGAGGCGCGGCGCGCCGACGGCAACCTCGCGGACCGGCCGCAGATCGTGATGCGCGTCGTAAAGCGTCGGCCGCACCAGATCGTTCATGCCGGCATCGACAATGACGAAGGTCTTGGCCTCGCCGCGCTTCACGTAGAGCACGCGGGTGACCAGGATGCCGGCATTGCCGACGATCAGACGGCCCGGCTCGAAAATAAGCCGGCAATCGAGATCGCGCGTGGCGCGTTTGACCACGGCCGCGTAGGCCTGCGGATCCGGCGGCGGCTCGTTATCCTCGCGGTAGGGAATGCCCAGGCCGCCGCCGAGATCGACGTGATGGATCTCATGGCCGTCGCCGCGCAGCAGGCGCACAAAGTCGGCGAGCAATGCGAACGCGTCGCTAAACGGATCGAGCGCGGTGATCTGGCTGCCGATGTGCATGTCGACGCCGGTGACGCGCACGCCGGCAAGCTTGGCGGCGCGCGCATAAACGTCGCGCGCGCGGCTGATCGGAATGCCGAATTTGTTCTCGGCCTTGCCGGTTGAAATCTTGGCGTGGGTCTTGGGATCGACGTCCGGATTAACGCGGATCGAGATGGCGGTGGCGCGGCCCTTCTGCGCGGCGATGGCCGCGAGCAATTCCAGCTCCGGCTCCGACTCGACATTGACGCAGAGAATGCCCTCGTCGACCGCCCGCGCAAGCTCGCGCTCGGTCTTGCCGACGCCGGAGAACATGATCTTTTGCGCCGGAATGCCCGCGGCCCGCGCGCGCAAAAGCTCGCCTTCGGACACCACATCGGCACCAGCGCCAAGCCGCGCCAGCGTGGCGATCACGGCTTGATTGGAATTCGCCTTCATGGCGTAGCAGATCAGCGCATCGACATCGGCAAAGGCTTGCGCAAAGACCTGATAGTGCCGCTCGAGCGTCGCGGTCGCGTAGCAATAAAACGGCGTGCCGACGGCGTCGGCGA
The DNA here is from genome assembly GCA_963818155.1 of uncultured Alphaproteobacteria bacterium. GTDB lineage: Bacteria > Pseudomonadota > Alphaproteobacteria > Rhizobiales > Xanthobacteraceae > BOG-931. The sequence continues at coordinate 224,081 of CAWFRC010000005.1, read as the reverse complement.
GCGCGTTCAGATCGACATCCTCGGCGTGCAGCACGCCATGGCGATAGGTAAAGTGATGCATGCGCGGCTGTTTAAAGCATCGACAGCACGATGGCGAGCGCTGGCGCGGCGATCCGGCAGGGGCCCTATTTGCAACGGCGCCGGCGCGCTATTGCAACAGGAAGTCGAGGAAGAAGGACTTTCTCTCGCTCGGCGGCGCCACCGGGTTGCCGGAAGAGTCGAAGCCGTTCTTTTGCGCCTGCTCGTGGGTCACCGGACCGGCGGCGGCAGGCGTAGCGATGAATGGCCCCGGCCCGCCGGCCGCGGGCGCGACCGCGACTGCAGGGGCGGCGGGCGGCGGGCCCGCGCCGAACATCGGGCCGGGCGGCGGTTCCGGCGAACCGTTGCGACCGCAAGCCGCCAGGCTGACGGCAATACCGAACAGCGCCATTGCCAACGCGACGGCGCGCGCGTGCCTATTCAACCGCGTCCGGGCCAACATTACCCCCAACGATCCTAACGATCCCCACGTCCCACCCACCATAGCAGATCACAGTCCCGCGGCGAGATTTTGGCGGCTAAACCTTGCCAGCGGGCTGATTTTCGGGCCGCCCCCTATTTTTCCAGGCGTTTGAGCCAGCGCTGCGCGGCGGCCCGGACATTTTTTGGCGCCGTCCCCCCATAGACGCTGCGGCTTTTGACCGACGCCTCAACCGAGAGCACGCCGTAGACCGCCTCGGTGATCCGCGGCTCGATCGACTGCATGGCCGACAACGGCAGCTTGTCGAGCGGTACCCCGGCCTCGGCTGCCGCGGCCACAATCCGCCCGGTGACGTGATGCGCCTCGCGGAACGGCAAAGCGAGCGTACGCGTCAGCCAATCGGCGAGATCGGTGGCGGTGGCGTAGCCCTCGCCGGCAGCCTGCCGCATGCGGGCAAGGTCCGGCTCCATATCGTGCACCATGCCGGTCATGGCCCTCAGCGACAGAAGCAGCGCGCCGAACGCATCGATGGCACCTTCCTTGTCTTCCTGCATGTCTTTTTGATAGGCGAGCGGCAGTCCCTTCATCACCATCAACAACGACGTGAACGCGCCGGCGATGCGGCCGGCACGCGCGCGCACAAGCTCGGCCGCATCGGGGTTGCGCTTCTGCGGCATCATCGACGAGCCGGTGGTGAAGGCGTCCGACAATTTGATCAGGCCGGCGAGCGGCGACGACCAAATCACGATCTCCTCGGCGAAGCGCGATAGATGCACGGCGGCGATCGAGGCGGCCGACAGGCTCTCCAGAACGAAATCGCGGTCGGCGACGGCATCGAGCGAGTTCGCGGTCGGCCGCGCAAAGCCGAGCGACTTCGCCACCATGGCACGGTCGAGCGGAAACGACGTGCCGGCGAGCGCGCCGGAGCCGAGCGGGCTTTCGTTGAGGCGCTCGCGCGCATCGGCGAAGCGGCCGCGGTCGCGCGCCGCCATTTCCACATAAGCGAGCAAATGGTGGCCGAACGTGACCGGCTGCGCCGTCTGCAAATGGGTGAAGCCCGGCATCACCGTGTCGGCATGCACAAGCGCCTTCCCGGCGAGCGCGCGCTGATAATCGGCGAGCGCCTTGTCGATGCCGTCAATGGCATCGCGCACCCAGAGCTTGAAATCGGTGGCGACCTGATCGTTGCGCGAACGCGCGGTATGCAGCCGCCCGGCCGCCGGCCCGATCAGTTCCGACAGGCGGCTCTCGACATTCATGTGAATGTCCTCCAGCGCGCGCTTAAAGGTAAATTTTCCCGCTTCGATCTCTGACAGGATCGTGTCTAGACCGTGAGCGATGCGCTTCGCATCTTGCGCCGAAAGAATGCCGGTTTTGGCCAACATTGCCGCATGGGCCTTGCTTGCAGCGATGTCCTGCCGGTAGAGGTGGCGGTCGAAATCGATCGAGGCGTTGATCTCCTCCATGATCGGATCGGGCCCCGAACGAAAGCGTCCACCCCACATTTTGTTGCTCATGATGCGTCCGCTGCCGAGGTTTTACCGTTCATGACCGAACCGTCTGCCAATCCGCCCACCCCCGCGCGCCGCCGCGGGCCGTTGTTCGCAGCGCTGTGCGGTGGAATCGGCATTTTGGCGGTGCTGGCCGGGGTATACGGGATGGAACGGTGGCGAAGCAATCCGCCTGCGAGCGCCGCCGGGGCGTGCGCCCCTGCGGTGGCGGCGGCGCACCGGCTCGCGCCTTTGGCGCACGGCGAGGTCGCGGCGCTGACCGTCGTGCGCGCGCCTTTCCGGGTTCCCGACCTGACCTTCAAGGATGCAGAGGGGCATGAACGCAAGCTCTCCGACTGGCGCGGCCACACGGTGCTCTTGAACCTGTGGGCCACCTGGTGCGTGCCCTGCCGCAAGGAAATGCCGGCGCTCGACAAGCTGCAGGCCGCGCTCGGCGGCGACAAATTCCAGGTGGTGACGATCAATATCGATACCCGCGATCCGGAACGGCCGCTGGCCTTTCTGAAAGACGCCGGCGTCACCCACCTGGCCTATTATTCCGACCAGAGCGCCAAGGTGTTTCAGGAGCTCAAGCTCGTCGGCAAAGCTATCGGCATGCCGACAACGCTGATTGTCGATCCGTCCGGCTGCGAGATCGGCGAGATGGCGGGACCGGCCGAGTGGGCGAGCGAGGATGGCATCAAGCTCGTGAACGCGGCGATCGACAACGGCAAAAGCGTCAGCAACTGACGTCGAGCTTGGTTTCTAATCCGGCCGCTGCGTCGGCAAGCGGTTGCGCGCTCTGCTGTGCGGCGCCGACGAGCTGCGCAACCGAAGTTGCCGTGTCGTTCATGCCGTCCGTGGCCCCACGCGCGATCCGCGCGGCGGCCGCGAGCTGCAACCGGCCAGTCTGGACACCAGCGAAGGCGGAAAGAAGGCTCTCCATAACGGCCGCGAGATTGCGCCATCGGTATTTAGAAAACCGTATCGACGCACGCGGATTAGCGGCGTCGAGCGTTCACGGAGTGTTAGGGCTGGGCCGGAAGGATGCCGTACCGCGGATGTGGTTCACGCTGTGATATCAAGGTTCGTTCCGACGCCCGGTGCGACGTTGGCGCGCGCATGGATGGCTGGCTGCGCGCCGTCGATCAATTTGACCACGGACGCGCCGGTATCGGCGTTCATCTTGAGCATGCTGGTGGCGAGCGAAAGCTGAGTCAGGCCGGCTTGCGCGCCCATCGCCGCGGTGACGAGGCTCATATCCATGGTGTGCCGGACGATAGAGCGCGAAACTTAAAACCCTATTGATGACAGGCGGCGTGCGTCACCCGCGCACACAGGCGATGCGCGTTCCGCTTTGCGGGCGAGGAAAATGAATCACATCGCCGCAAGCCAGGCGGCGAGCGCGGAGATGTCCTGCGGCGTGAGCGATTTCATCAGGTCGGTCATGCCCGGATTGTTGCCACGCGTGCCGCTCTGAAACTCGGCCATGGTTTTTTCCAGATAGGCGCGCTCCTGGCCGGCGAGCCGCGGCTGCATTCCGCCGCCGACGAAACCCTCCTGATGGCAACTAGCGCAGGCCGCCCGGGCGCCGGCGCGCTGCGCAGGCGGATCGGCCGATAGCTGCGGCTGGGACTGTGGCTCGCGTCGCTTCGGCCACGGCATTTTCGAAAAATATTGCGCGAGCGCTGTCAGATCCTCGTGTGGCAGCGCCTGTGCAATCGGCGACATCACCTCGCTTTTGCGCGCGCCGGATTTGAAGTCGCGAAGCTGAAAGAGCAGGTAGCCGAGATTTTGTCCCCAAATGATCGGCACCGGGTAGGATTGCTCGGGCGGGACACCGTCCTCGCCGTGACAGGCGGCGCAGAGCTGCGCCTTCTCTTCGATGGTTTCGGCGTGACCGGCGGCAGCGGGGATGACAAGCGCGAGCGCGAAGGCAAAAACGATACGATGTGGTCGCATGCGTCCCGCTCACCCCGTCCTTGGCCGCGCAACTCATTGGCGCCGCCCTATCGCCGCGATCGCGAGCCCTTGCGCCGGCCACGAAGCCGGCTGGACCGCCGCGTTCAACACGGCGGAAAAGATCGTCGCCTTAGCGTCGTGAATAACGAATAGTGGGTAGCGAAGTGAGCGAATAGCGAGATAATGACTAGCCAATAGTTCCGCTGTCGTCACGCCGCCTGTTCGCTTATTCGAAAAACAACGACGGAGCAGCCCTATGGATTCCCACGGCCATTTCCACTGGAACGAGCTGATGACGCGCGACGTCGAGAAGGCGAAGAAATTCTATGCCGACACGCTCGGCTGGACCTTCGAGGGAATGGAGATGCCCGACGGCACCTATTGGATCGCTACAATCGATGGCGAGCCGGTCGCCGGCATCTTCGACATCAGCAGCGCCGAGTATCAGGGCGTGCCCGAAAGCTGGATGCCGTATATCGCGGTCGACGACATCGATGCGCGCGTGCGCCAGGCCGCGCAGGCCGGCGCCAAGGTGATGAAGGAGCCGTTCGACGTTCCGGGCGTGGGCCGCATCGCCATGCTCACCGAGCCGGGCGGCGCCGGCATCGGCTGGATGACGCCGGCCGAATAATCGGCCGCGGACGTAGCTCGGATCAGCCAGGGTAATCCGGCACCACGGGTTTGCCTCGCTTTGCGCATTCGGCCCACGGTGGCCGATGAACGCGGCTACGCGCCTGGATAAGCATCGCCCGGGTGAAGGATCGCTCCGCCTGGGCTATGATCGCTTCACTGACGACGACGAAAAGTCCGCGTCGCGAGCCCGTCCCGATGAATTAAATCGGGACGTGCCCACGATTTATTTGTTGTCGCATGTCCTTTTCGGAAAACCGGTTTTCACTTTTCCGGGACATGCTCCAGGGGAGGAAAATCACATGTCGACCGAACTCAAGTACTTGGCCTTCACGGCCTTGCTGACGGCATCGCTGTGGATTCCGTATGTGGTGGCGCAGGTGATGACCAACGGGTTCTTGATCCCCGAGAACTATGTCGACCCCAAGCAGCGCCCGCTGCCGTTCTGGGGCCAGCGCGCCGACCGTGCCTACATCAACGCGGTCGAAACATTTGCGCCGTTCGCGGCGCTGGTCATCGCGGTGCAAGTGGCCGGCAAGGCCGACGCCATGACGGCTTTCTGGGCGATCGGCTATTTCTGGCTGCGCGTTGCCCATGCCATCGTTTATTGGGCCGGCTTGCCTTACATCCGCACGCTGATCTTCGTGCTCGGCTGGGTCTGCGTGGTCGGCCTGTTTGTGGAGCTGGTGAAGTAGCGTTCGCGGCGCACCAAGGCGGCCCAAACGTAGCCCGGATGAGCGCAGCGACATCCGGGACCTCAAGCATTATTCCCGGATGTCGCGGAGCTTGTCATCGGGCCGGCCACTTTGGGCCGGCCCCGTTGGCTCGTCCGGGCTACGATAATCGGCAATGACGGAAGGATCAGCGCGTCGGGACCGGCTTCTCGCCGCGATAATCGTAGAAGCCGCGCTGGGTCTTGCGCCCAAGCCAGCCGGCTTCGACGTACTTCACCAGAAGCGGACAGGGCCGATATTTCGAGTCGGCGAGGCCCTCGTGCAGCACCTGCATGACCGACAGGCAGGTGTCTAGGCCGATGAAATCGGCGAGCTCTAGCGGCCCCATCGGGTGATGCGCGCCGAGCCGCATCGCGGTGTCGATCGCCTCGACATTGCCGACACCTTCATAGAGCGTGTAGATCGCCTCGTTGATCATCGGCAGCAAAATACGGTTGACGATGAAGGCGGGAAAATCCTCGGAGACCGCGATCTGCTTGCCGAGCTTGGCGACGAATTGCTTGGTGGACTCGAACGTGCCGTCGTCGGTGGCGATGCCGCGGATGATCTCGACCAGCTCCATCAACGGCACCGGATTCATGAAGTGGATGCCGATGAAGCGTTCGGGCCGGTCGGTGGCGGCGGCAAGCCGCGTGATCGAGATCGAGGAGGTGTTGGTGCCGACGATGGCGTCGCTCTTGAGGTGCGAGCAGAGCGCGGTGAAGATCTTGCGCTTGACGTCTTCCTTCTCGGTCGCCGCTTCGATCACCAGATCGCAATCGCCGAGATCGCCGAGCGTTTGGGCCGCGCTGATGCGGTTGAGCGCGGCGTGACGCTCCTCATCGCTGATGCGCTGGCGGCTGACCTGGCGGGCAAGATTGCCACTGATGGTGGCAAGCCCCTCGGAAATGCGCTCGACATCGATATCGTTGAGCAGCACATGCAGGCCGGCGAGCGCGCACACATGGGCGATGCCGTTGCCCATTTGCCCCGCGCCGATGACGCCGACTTTGTGGATGGAATGGGCGCTGCCGCCTTGGCTACCGCGCGTCTTCGGCCGCTCTTTCACTTCGACCATCTCCGCCTACCCTTTGCGAGGTGTCCGCCCGCCGCAGTCAACGACCGCGCTTTTCAAGCTCCTGGGCCAGCTCTGGCAAGGCCTGGTAGAGGTCTGCCACCAACCCATAATCGGCGACTTGAAAGATGGGCGCTTCCTCATCCTTGTTGATAGCGACAATGACTTTCGAATCCTTCATGCCGGCCAGATGCTGGATAGCGCCGGAAATGCCGACGGCGATATAGAGGTCTGGCGCCACGACCTTTCCGGTCTGGCCGACTTGCCAATCGTTCGGCGCATACCCGGCGTCGACCGCCGCGCGCGACGCGCCAACCGCGGCACCGAGTTTGTCGGCCACCGGCTCTATATATTTGGTGAAATTCTCGCGGCTTTGCATCGCCCGGCCGCCGGAAATGATGATCTTGGCCGACGTCAGCTCCGGGCGCTCGGACTTGGACAATTCCTCGCCGACAAAGCCGGACACGCCGGGATCGGCGGCGGCTGCCGCCGCCTCGATCGGAGCGGACCCACCCTCGCCGGTCGCCTGGAAGGCAGCGGTGCGCACGGTGATGACCTTCTTGGGGTCGAGCGAGCGCACGGTCTGAATGGCATTGCCGGCATAGACCGGACGCTCGAAGGTATCGGGCGCCACGACCTTGCTGATCTCGGAAATCTGCATGACGTCGAGCAGCGCCGCGACCCGCGGCATGATGTTCTTTCCGTTCGTGGTCGCCGCCGCGAGGATCGCCTCGTAGGGCTCGGCGAGCGACACGATGAGGGCCGCCGTCGGCTCGGCAAGCATGTGCTCGTAGGCGGGCGCGTCGGCGAGCAGCACTTTCTTGACACCGTCGAGCTTGGCTGCGGCATCGGCGGCCGCCTGGCAATTGTGGCCGGCGACCAGCACGTGGACGTCGGCGCCGATCTGTTTGGCGGCGGTCAACGCTTTGTTGGTGGCGTCCTTGAGCGACTTGTTGTCGTGCTCGGCGAGAAGAAGAACCGGCATCAGATCGCCCCTGCTTCGTTTTTCAGTTTGTCGATGAGCTCGGCGACGGTCTTGACCTTGACGCCGGCCTTGCGCACGGGCGGTTCCGACGTTTTGACGATTTCAAGATGCGGCTTGGTGTCGACGCCGAAATCGGCGGCGGTTTTGTCGTCGATCGGCTTTTTCTTCGCCTTCATGATGTTGGGCAGCGACGCATAACGCGGCTCGTTCAAGCGCAAGTCGGTGGTGACGATCGCCGGCATCTTGAGCTTCACCGTCTGCAGGCCGCCGTCGACTTCGCGCGTGACCAGAAGCGCGTCACCCTCGATCGCGATCTTGGAGGCGAAGGTGCCCTGCGGCCAGCCTAGCAAGGCCGCCAGCATCTGTCCGGTCTGATTGGAATCGTCGTCGATCGCCTGCTTGCCCATGATGATCAGGCCGGGCTGTTCCGCCACGGCGACGGCCTTGAGGATCTTGGCCACGGCCAACGGCTCGGCGGTGCCTTCGGTCTTGACCAGAATGCCGCGGTCGGCACCCATCGCCAGCGCGGTGCGGATGGTCTCGGCGGCTTGCGCCGGGCCGATCGACACCGCGACAATCTCGGCCGCCTTGCCGGCTTCCTTGAGCCGGATCGCCTCTTCGACGGCAATTTCGTCGAAGGGGTTCATCGACATTTTGACATTGGCAAGCTCGACGCCCGAGCCGTCGGACTTAACCCTAATTTTCACGTCCTTATCAACCGCCCTCTTCACAGGCACGAGTATCTTCATGGCTTTAAGTTCGATTTAATCCCGGTTTCTCTTTGCAGCGCCCCGGCCGCTATCAAAAGCGCCCCATGCTGCGGTGCGGGACCGTACGCGTGACCGTGCCTGCGGTCAACGCCATCGCCGCAGGCGCGGCGGGGGCGGGAGGAGCAGGCCCGATCCGGCAAGGTTCGCTAGCCATAATTCACTAGCCAAGGCATTCGTCAGCCAAGGCATTTGTTAGCCAAGGCTCTTGTTAGCCAAGACTTTCGCTAGCCAAACTCTTGTTGGCCAAGACTCTCGTTAGCCAAGACTCTTGGGCCAAATGTTCGCCGGCCAACTGTTCCGCGAGCAGGCGGCCCTGAGCCAAGCCCTCACAAGTCCTCATCTGATCGGGCGGGAGAACGGAAGTGAGCTCGACAGCCCGCCATCGACCGCAAAAGCCTGACCGTTGACATAGGACGCCTCGTCGCTCGCAAGAAACAACGCCATCGCGGCGATTTCTTCGGGCTGACCAGCCCGCTGCAACGGATTGAGCTGGCCGATTTTATGGTCCTTGCCGGCCGCGCGCACGCTGTCGAAGAACGGCCGCGTCATCTCGGTTTCGATCAGGCCGGGGCAGATCGCATTAACCCGTACGCCGGTGCCGAGGAACGAGGCGGCTGAAGTTTGCGCGAGGCTGATCACACCGGCCTTGCTGGCGCTGTAGGCCGCGGCGCCCGCATTGGCGGCGAGCCCCGCCACCGAGGAGGTGAGAACGATCGAGCCGCGGCCCTGCTCAACCATGCGTTTGCCGGCATGTTTGATCGCCAGAAAGGGACCAATCAGATTAATCTGCAAGATCCGCCGCCAATAGTCTTCGGTCTGCTCGAAGATCGGCACGACACCGCCGCTGACGCCCGCGTTGGCGTGAACGATATCGATCGTGCCGAAGGCCGCCACCGCCTCCTCGATGAAACCGGCGACGCTTGCTTCCTCGCCGGCATCGCCGACCATCGCCTGCGCGGTACCGCCGGCTTGGGCAATGAGTTGTGCGGTCTCGTTGACGCCATCAGCATTCTGGTCGGCCACCACGAGGCGGGCGCCTTCGCGGGCAAACAGGATCGATGTGGCGCGGCCGATGCCGCTGCCTGCACCGGTGACGACCGCGACCTTGCCGCCGAGCCGGCCCATCAGTCCCCCCTGCGCTCGTTTGTTAGTTCAAGTATTCTTTAGCGGTTCTCGCCCGGACGCCACAAGATTTCGATGGCGCCTTTATCGTTGGCATAGCGGGCGGCGACGAACAGATAATCCGACAGCCGATTGACGTAGTGCAGTACTTCGGTGGTGACGCTCTCGTCCGCGGTGTCCATCAGCTCGGCGATCAGCCGCTCGGCACGCCGGCAAATGGTGCGGGCGAGATGCAGATAAGCCGCCGCCGGCAAACCACCCGGCAGGACGAAAGATCGCAGCGGCTCGAGCTCTTCGTTGAGCCGGTCGATCTCGCGTTCGAGCCACGCCACTTGCGCGGCAGTCACGGTCAGGCGCGCGCCGCCCGGCCCCTTGCCCTTGCTGGGCGTCGCCAGGTCGGCGCCAGCATCGAACAGATCGTTCTGTATGCGCGAGAGCGCCGCGTCGAGCGCGGGCTCGCCGGCGGTGTGCAGCCGCGCTACCCCGATCGCGGCATTGGTCTCGTCGAGCGTTCCGTAAGCGGCGATGCGCAGATCGTATTTCTTGCGCCGCTCGCCGCTGCCGAGCGCAGTGGTGCCGTCGTCGCCAGTGCGGGTGTAGATCTTGTTGAGGATCACCATGGCCTGATCTCACCTACTTCGCCATCACCCAGATGGTGATCATGATGATGACGATGGCGATGAATTGCAGCAGCACGCGCAAACGCATGAGCTTCTGCGAAGTGTTGCCGGAGCCGCCGCGCATCATGTTGACGAGGCCGAGCAGAAGGACGATGGCGACCGCGCCGATGGCGATCGGAACGAGACCGTGCGATAGAAAATTTGCCATGGGTGTTACTTAAAGGGCATTGCACGTTGGTGCAATCCAGCGCCGTCATTCCGGGGCCGAGCACAGCGAGGAGCCCGGAATCTATAACCCCAAAGCTTCCCGGATCGTGTGCCGCCCGCGGGTTTCGCGATTATGGATTCCGGGCTCGCGCTTCGCGCGCCCCGGAATGACGAAGAGTCAGTTCGATCCGTCCAGCAGGCGGCGGGCGATGACCTGGGCCTGGATCTCGGCGGCGCCTTCGAAAATGTTGAGGATGCGCGCGTCGCAGAGAATGCGCGAGATCGGAAATTCGAGGGCGAAACCGTTGCCGCCGTGGATCTGCACCGCATTATCGGCCGCCGCCCAGGCGACGCGAGCGGCGAGGAGCTTGGCCATGCCGGCCTCGAGATCGCAGCGCCGGCCGGAATCCTTCTGCCGGGCCGCATAGTAGGTGAGCTGGCGGGCGATCGCGATCTCCACCGCCATCATCACGATCTTGTCGGCGACGCGGGGAAAGTGCCCGATCGGCTCGCCGAACTGGACACGCTGCGACGCATAGGCGCGCGCCTGTTCGAACGCCGCCTGCGCAACACCGACGGCGCGCGCGGCGGTCTGGATGCGCGCGGATTCGAAGGTCGCCATCAGCTGCTTGAAGCCAAGCCCCTCGACCCCACCGAGCAAATTTTCAGCCTTTACGGCGAAACCGTCGAAGGCGATCTCGTATTCCTTCATGCCCCGATAGCCGAGCACTTCGATCTCGGTGCCGGACATGCCGGGCGCCGGAAATGGTTTCTCGTCGGAGCCGCGAGGCTTCTCCGCCAGCAGCATCGACAGGCCGCGATAGCCCTTTTCCGCCGGATTGGTGCGCACCAGAAGTGTCATCAGGTCGGCGCGCACCGGATGGGTGATCCAGGTCTTGTTGCCGTGGACTTTGTATGTGCTGCCGTCGCGCACCGCGCGGGTCTTGAGCGCGGCGAGATCCGAACCGGTATTCGGCTCGGTGAAGACCGCAGTGGGCAATACCTCGCCGGAGGCGATTTTCGGCAGCCATTTGCGCTTCTGCTCTTCGGTGCCGCTGCCGAGGATCAGCTCGGCGGCAATCTCCGAGCGGGTACCGAGGCTGCCGACGCCGATGTAGCCGCGTGACAGCTCCTCGGAGACGACGCACATCAATTCCTTGCCGAGCCCCATGCCGCCGTAATCCTCGGGGATGGTGAGGCTGAACACGCCGAGCTCGGACATCTGGGCGATGATGCCGAGCGGGATGTACTGGTTTTTCAGATGCCATTCCTGCGCGAACGGCACGACCTGGCCGTCGGCGAATTTGCGCATCTCGTCGCGGATCGAATCGAGCGTGTCGTCGAGCCCGGTGGCACCGACGGTGGCGTCGTTCTGCTCGCGCATCAGCTCGGCAAGCCGGGCGCGGCGCGCGGCCGTATTGCCGTAGGCGATCAGATGTTCGACCGCCGAATTTAGACGCGCCGACACCGCCGCCGGCAGCAGGCCGACATCGGAAAGGCGCAGGATTTCACCCTGGCTCATCGGAATGCCGCCGACGATCTGCGCCAGATATTCGCCGGCGCCGATACGGACCAGAAGCTCTTCGATCTCGCCGAAATTGTCCGCTGCCGAGAGCCGCTGCGCATAGGCCGCAAGCTGGCGGAGCGCTTCCGTGTAGGTCGCGAGCCAGGCCAGGCCGTGGGTGGCGCGCTGCTCGCGATCGAGCGCGCTCGCATTGGCCTTGCCGTCGCGCACGACCTGCGCGGCGACCGCCTTGCGGGCATCGGCGAACAAGGCTTCGACGGCGGCGACAGCCTCTTCCAGGGTGTGGATCAACTCACTGTCGGCGGACAGAGCGGCAAGCGGCATTCGGGACTCCGATAGACCTTGCGGCGGATGGATTTGCTAATTTCAGCAGCGGCGAGCTTACGCGTGCACTGCACAAAAGCCAAATCATCCGGTGCCGGGAAGCTTACTGAATCGCATCGGTAAACGATGGCATGAACTCCCCCCTCGCTTTGCGCACGGCGATCGACCGGAGAAACAACACTGCGCCACTTTCTGAGCGGGGCGACACCGGTCAAATCGGAACGCCTCATGTCCTACTTCCAGAGCACACGATCGGATCACGACACTTGACCAAGCGCGGCGACACGTTTCTTATTTTCCAAAATCGGGCTCACGGCGGCGAGCCTCGCTCAGCGGGACGGATTCGCGAGCGTCAAAAGGGGGGAGACGATGCTCAACGCGGCGACGACGCGCGACGACCGGCGCTCGACCAGTCCGATCTTCAACAATCGCAAGCTCAAGCTTGGGACATTCCAGAGCAATCTCGATTACGGCTGCCTGATGTCAGATGTCGAAGGTCGGTTGAAAATCAGTTGGCCGAACACAGTGGCGCTGGCCAAGCTCGGCGACGAGATGGAATTCGAGGCGTTGTTGCCGGTGGCGCGCTGGCGCGGCTTCGGCGGCAAGCTCAATCCAGCAGGCCCCGGTTTCGAGACCTATACGTGGGCGGCTGGGATCGCCGCATCGACCGACAAAGCCGGCGTTGTCGCCACCTCGCACTGCTCCATCAATCATCCGATCGTTGCCGCAAAGCAAGGCGCCGTTATCGATCATATCTCCAACGGCCGCTACATCCTCAACATCGTCACCGGCTGGAATAAGCCGGAAATCGAGATGTTTGGCGCCGAGCTGCTGCCGCACGATGAACGCTACGAGATGGCCGAGGAATGGCTGGACATCGTCAAAAGGCTATGGACGGAGGACGACGAATTCGACCACGAAGGCAAATACTACAAGATCCAGAAAGGCTATCTGCAGCCCAAGCCAATCCAGCAACCGTACCCGGCAATCATGAATGCCGGCGGCTCCGAGCGCGGCCGCCACTTCGCCTGCAAGCATTGCGATATGGCCTTCACAGCGCTCGGCGCGCCAAGCTTCGAACAGAACAAGGCCCAGGTCGAGGCGTACCGCCGCCTCGCGCGCGAAGAATACGGCCGCGACATCGCAGTCTGGACGTCGGCGAACATCATCCAGGCGGAGACCGAGGCGGAGGCGCGCCGCTATTCGGATTATATTGTGCACGAGCGCGGCGACTGGGAAGCGGCGACGGTCGCTCTTAATACGCTCGGGCTCAATGCCAAGACCTTTTCGCCGGAAGCGATCAAACATCTCAAGGAGCTTTGGATCGCCGGTTGGGGCGGTTATCCCCTTGTCGGCACCAAGGAGCAGGTGGTCGACGGGCTCAAGATGCTTTCGGCCATGGGACTCGACGGCGTGCTGTTGTCGTGGCCACGCTACGAGGACGGCATGCGCGAATTCAAGACCGAGACCTACCCGCTGCTGGTGCAAGCCGGTTTGCGCTGAACACGTCGTTCGTAGATGGGTTGAGTGCGAGGCACCTCATCCATTAGCTTCGTCGTTCTCGCTGGGTTCGCTTGGCTCAGCCCACCCCACGCAAAAACGAGAAAATCGAAATGCCCCGTCTGGACGGAAAGGTCGCAATCGTCACCGGAGCGGCCGCGGGGCCGAAGGCCGCGCTCGGGTCGATCTTCGCCAAGGCGCTGGCGGCCGAAGGTGCCAAGGTCGTGGTTGCCGACAGCAAAGACTGCGGCTCGGTCGCCACCGAAATCGCCGCCGCCGGTGGCACGGCGCATGCGGCCGCCGTCGACGTACGCGACGAAAAGTCCATCGGCGCCATGGTGGCGGAAACCGAAAGGAGATTTGGCCGGCTCGATATCCTGGTCAACAACGCCGCCATCGGCTCGAATATTCCACCGATCGCGATCGAAGACATCGATGCCGCGCTATGGGACGAGTTCATGGCGGTGAACGTGCGCGGCACGTTTCTGTGCGTCAAAGCCGCCATCCCGGCGATGCGGCGCAACGCCTACGGCAAGATCATCAACCTGTCCTCGACCACGATGCTGTCGGGCCTTTCCCACCGGCTGCATTACGTCACAACCAAAGGCGCCATCGCGGCGATGACGCGCTCGATGGCGCGTGAGCTTGGCGCCTACGGCATCCGGGTGAATTCGCTTGCGCCCGGACTGGTGATGAACGATTCGGTCGCGGCCGCGATGGCCGGCCGTCCCGGACTGCACGATTTCGTGCTGAGCACGCGCGCCATCAAGAAAGATGTGTTCGCCGACGAGCTCGTCGGCACGCTGATTTATCTGGCCTCGTCCGCCAGCGACGCGGTCACCGGCCAATTTCTGATCGTCGACAACGGCGGCGATTTTACTTGACCGATTTCGATCGCAACGGGCAAACAGCTAACGAGAGGGACATTCGGCAGGTGCAAGAACGGCTGAGGATATGTTGAATTTCGTCATCGGAGGCTTCGTAGCGCTGTTCTTCCTTGGCCTGCCGCTCGCGATTATAGCATTGTTTGTCGCCAGCTTCCTTGAGAAGCGACCCAGCGTATCTGAAAGAAGCAGACTCCCGGTGGATGCACAACCGATCCCCGATCGCGCCGCCGACTACCGCCACGATAAGAGACGACGCGTGGCTTATGGTAGGCACTCGGTGACCACGACAAAGCTGCCCGAGCGTGAGAAGTCCATGCACCTGCACAGCACGAAGGTGTAGCCAGCGGTGATCGCGCCATAGCGCTCACGAATATCCTGCGTGAGCCCTGCACCGTGTCGCGAAAGTTCGACTAATCGGCCTTCATAAGTCTCACGCACACGCGAAGACGCCGGCGCAGGCGAATGCTACGCCGCTTGAACCGACCCGACAGTAATACTGCGGCATTGTGTTTGCCTCATGGCGCCCTTCGTTCACGCGGCGTTCATCGCAAATCGGATCGAAGTGAAAGCGTCCGCCGGCGGATGGAAATGCTGAGAACCAAGATGCGTAACGCGATAGGTCTATTCATCGTTTTTGTCTGTGGAATGGTTGCAGCCGCCAACATGGCGCGCGCAGAGGATTGTCCGAATAATCCGAATGCTCTTGGAACCAGCCGCGTGCTTGCCATCGATCCTTCCCTGTTTCCGAAGGTGGGAGCGATGGATCATGCGCTTGCGCTGCCGCTCGCCGACAAGGAAGTCGTCCTCACCTTCGACGATGGCCCGGTGCCGCGATATTCGAACCAAGTTCTCGACGCTCTCGCCGCCCAATGCGTGAAGGCGACGTTTTTCCTAGTTGGCGAAATGGCGCGCGAATATCCCGCGACCGTGCGCCGAATTTTCGCCGACGGCCACACCATCGGCACCCACAGCGAAGACCACCCGCCGCGTTTCGGCAAGCTGTCTCGGGATCTCGTCGAGTGGGAGATCGACAAAGGCATCGTCGACGTGGGCGTCGCACTCGGCGATCACCGACAGGTAGCGCCGTTCTTCCGTGTGCCGGGCCTGGCGCACTCCGACATCATTGACGATGAACTGGCTGCGCGGCACCTCGTGTCGTTCAGTTCCGACACCGTCGCGGACGATTGGCATCGGATATCATCCAAGCGGATCATTGCTTTGGCGATGAGCCGGCTGGAGGCCCGCGGCAAAGGAATTTTGCTGCTGCACGACATTCATCGCGCGACGGCCGCCGCGTTGCCAGACCTGCTGAAAGACTTGAAGCAAAAAGGCTTTCACGTCGTTCACGTCGTGCCCTCCTCGGTCGATCAGTTTTAGTCACGAGATTGGGGTCGGGTCGCCGATCGTGGCGAAGCTTGTGAAGGACCGAAGTTCAATCGATCGGCCCACCTTCCGGCGCCAAAGCGGGCTCGTACCCGGGCGGAATTTCGAATAACTCGGCCGGCTGCGGGGCGTACACGACCGAACGCGCCTGCGCCACGATACGGCCGTCGACGACAAGGCGAAGCAGAACACCGTCCGGCGTCAAGCACGCCGTGTGCGCTTCGATGCCGTCCATCCACGACCAATCCGTGCACGTGAGCCCGGCAATCTTCGTTTCATCGCCGCGCTTCACCCTTGTGCCTTTCGGCGGCGACATGCGCTTTGCGGCCGGCCCTTGCAGTATGCGGTATGTGCGATTGGCCGGATTGAGTAGCGTAAGCGCGCCTATGCTCTGATCGAAGATGGTCGCGGCGTTATCCGGCCCGTCGACGCGACGAAGATGTCGACTGGCCGACCATCGCCGCCGCTCGACAATGGGCGCCGCGCCCGGCCGCATGATCCGAAGGATGATATCGACGTCGCGGGTCGGCGCGTTCTGCGGCGGCTCTTCTTGCGCCCACACCGCCGCTCCTGCTGCCGCCATCAAAACAGCGAGCAGGAAACGCACGGCTTGCGAGCGTACGGTTCGCGCCACGGCCCTAATCTTCCGGCGCCGCCGACAATCGGCGACTGCCTGAACTTAACAATTACGTCGAGACCATCAAGGTGGGGCCTTAAGGAGAGCGTGCATCGAGCGAACGTCAGGGCGCGCTCGCTCGCCTGCTGGAATGAGGCATAATAGCCTTTCAGGATGGTCGAATGGCCGTCACGTGTGAAGTGCAACAAATCGGGCTGATAGTTTTCGCAGGATAAGGTCCAGCCGCAGGTCAGAGCCTCGTCGAGATTGAACGATGCGAGCCCCGAGATGTTTTGCATGGCTTCGTTGATTTGCAGCCGCTGCGCTTCATACTGATGAAAATCGGCGCCGCGCGGCGGAATATCCAGATAAGAAATTCGCGTAGTCGGCCCGCAAAATCGGCCAACCGGAGACCCGGTTTCTGCGCGCAGGAAATGAAGCAGGCGCCGACCGGTTTATCGCGCTACGCTGAGCTTTCCGGCTTCGCAGCCGCCGCCGAATAGCGTATCTGTTGCCGCCGATGCCGTCCGCCGAGGCGCCGCACTGTGCATTTCGTTCGCCACAGCTTTCGCATTCTTCTCGACGCTTTTTATCGTTTCAATCGCGACGACGGCTGGGCGATCGCAAGCCACATCGCGTTATCGATCCTGATGTCGGTGTTTCCGTTTCTCATCGTCGTCACCGCGATTGCCGGCTTTATCGGCTCGGTGGACCTGGCGAACGAAGTCGCCCGCTTGTTGTTCGCAGCCTGGCCCCAGGAGGTCGCGGCTCCGCTGGCAACCGAGATCCACCACGTGCTGACGACGTCACATAGCGGGCTGGTCACGGTCGGCGCCGTGTTCGCGGTCTATTTCTCGTCCAGCGGCGTCGAAAGCCTGCGCATCGGATTGAACCGCGCCTACGGCCTGCGTGAACGGCGAAGCTTTTGGGTGTTGCGCCTGGAATTGATCGGCTTTGTGCTGCTCAGCGCCATTGCGCTCCTCGTACTGGCCTTCTTCGTCGTGCTCGGCCCGCTCATTTTCAAGGCCGCGGCTGCCTATATGCCGTGGCTTGCGCCGCTGCAGTCGCATTTCGATTTGGCGCGTTTCGGCATCAGCGGATTCGTACTGTCGGTGGCGCTGATCATTCTGCACATGTGGCTGCCGGCCGGCCATCGCGGCTTTCGCACGGTGTGGCCCGGCATCCTGGCGACGCTGGTGCTCTGGCTGATCTGTGGCTTCACCTTCGGCCGCTACATCGCCGACTTCGCCTATACCTACGTGCACTATTACGCCGGCCTCGCGTCGGCGATGATCGCGCTGGTGTTTCTCTATTACAGCGCCTGGATTTTTGTTTACGGCGGCGAGCTCAACGCCGCGATCGCGCGGGCGCGGGAGGAGAAGGGTAATTTCACCGCTCGTCCCCGCGAAGGCGGGGACCCAGTTTTGTAAGCACGCTTATGCTACTAACTGAATTCCCGCTTGCGCGGGAATGAGCGGAGACTAGTCGCGGCCGCCTACGCCCGGTTGGACTGGCGGCTCAGTTCCGGCAGCGACGCGGCTTCCACCACGTCGTCGAAGTTGCGCAGCCCCGTGGTCGGCGCGTTCACCAGCACCGCCATGTTGCCCGGCTTGTGTCGGTTGGCGCGCATGAGCTCGTGCGCGTAGGGAATCTTCTCCCACGAAAACACGTCGCTCATGCAGGGGTCGATGCGGCGATCGATGACGAAACGGTTGGCGGCGCTCGCTTGCTTCAGATGCGCGAAATGCGAGCCCTGGATGCGCTTCTGCCGCATCCAGACATAGCGGGCGTCGAAGGTGATGTTGTAGCCGGAGGTGCCGGCGCAGAACACCACCATGCCGCCGCGCTTGACCACGAGGCACGACACCGGGAACGTCGCCTCGCCCGGATGCTCGAACACGATGTCGACATCGCGCTTGCCGGTGATATCCCAGATGGCCTTGCCGAAACGGCGCGCTTCCTTCACCCAGGTATCGTATTCGGGTGTTCCGACCTTCGGCATGGCGCCCCAGCACTTGAATTCGCTGCGGTTGATCACGCCCTTGGCACCGAGGTTGAAGACGTATTCGGATTTCGATTCATCCGACACGATACCGATCGCATTGGCGCCGGAGGCGGCGACAAGCTGCACGCCGAATACGCCGAGCCCGCCCGAGGCGCCCCATACCAGGACGTTATCGCCCGGCTTGAGCGTATGCGGCGAATGGCCGAACAGCATGCGGTAGGCAGTCGCGAGCGTCAGCGTGTAGCAGGCCGCTTCCTCCCAGGTGAGATGCGCTGGCTTCACCATGAGCTGGCGCGACTGCACGCGGCAGAATTGCGCGAACGATCCGTCCGGCGTCTCGTAGCCCCAGATGCGCTGCGAAGGCGACAGGAGCGGATCGCCGCCGTTGCAGTCCTCGTCGTCACCGTCGTCCTGATTGCAGTGGACGATCACTTCATCGCCGACGCTCCAGCGCTTGACCTTGGAGCCGATCGCCCAGACCACGCCCGAAGCGTCCGATCCGGCGATATGGAAAGGGTGCTTGTGACCGTCGAGCGGCGAAACCGGTACCCCGAGCCCGGCCCAGACGCCGTTGTAATTGACGCCGCCGGCCATGACGTAAACCAGCACCTCGTCCTCGGCGATCGGCCAGGTGGGTACCACCTCCTGCTGCATCGCCTGTTCGGGCGGACCGTGGCGTTCCTTGCGGATCGCCCAGGCGTGCATATTGGCCGGGACGTGCCCGAGCGGCGGGACTTCGCCGATGTCGTAGAGGTCCTTCAGCGGCGCCGCTGAGGGCTTTCGTTGCGCGACGGCCATGGTGGGCTCCCAGTTTCCCCGCCGGGGATCCGTTTCAACCGCAAATCTTTCGATCGCAGGCAAACGCTTTCAACCGCAAGTCTGCCGCACTTGATATTGCGGCGCAATAAATAGTTGGCAAAGTCGCATCATTCGCCGCGTACTGCTGACAAGGCCTACGCGCGCCTTTATGGTCCGGAACTTCCGGCGCACGCCGGTGGGATTGGGGTTTATCGGGGGGAATGATGGAAATTCTTATTTTTATCATCGTTGGCGCCGTCGCCGGCTGGCTTGCCGGATTGGTCGTCAGGGGCCGTGGCTTCGGCCTGATCGGCGACATCGTCATCGGTATCATCGGCGCTCTGATCGCAGGCTGGTTGCTGCCCTACCTGCATGTCTCTTTCGGCGCCGGAATCATCGGCCAAATCATCGAGGCGTTTATCGGCGCCGTTATCCTTCTGATCATCCTGAGACTGGTCAGGCGTTAAGGCGACTGCGGCGTATCGACCGCGACATGAAACACGGTCGCCGCGCCGCATTCCTTAAGCTTTCGGGGGTATTTAAGGGTTCCTCAAGGCGCCCTGCTTAAGCCTCGCGACCGATCGCGAGGAAGGCGGTACTGCCGATGGCGCTTTATGAAACTTCGCCGGCGCGGATCTCGCCGGCCAAGATTTCGCCAGCAAAGGTGCGCGGCGTCAAGCTGGCGCCGCCGGTGCAGCTTATTTGTTTCGCGCTGCTCGTGGTCAATATCGCCTACCTCGCGGCGTCTTTTGTACAAGGCTCATGGTTGATCGCGCCGAACGGCGGCGGGATCCCGTCGGATTTCGTCAATGTCTGGGCCGCTGGCAAGCTTGCTTTGGCCGGACATGCCGCCGCGGCTTATGACTGGCCGACCCACAAGCTGATGGAAGAGACGGCCGTCGGCCATGCGTTCGACGGCTATTTCGGCTGGCACTATCCGCCGACGTTCTTGTTCGTCGCCGCCGTCCTCTCCTTGCTGCCCTACGCGGCGGCGTACGCGCTGTGGGCGTTCGCGACCTTCCCGGGCTATCTGCTGGCGATGCGCGCCATCATCGGCGACCGGATCGGCTATCTGCTCGCCGCGGCGTTTCCCGCGGTGCTGCCGAACTTCATCGTCGGACAGAACGGATTTTTGACCGCGAGCCTCATCGGCGGCACGCTCTTTTTGCTGGAAACAAATCCGCTTGCTGCCGGCGTCCTGCTCGGGCTTCTCACCTACAAGCCGCATCTTGGGCTTCTCTTTCCCATCGCGCTTGCGGCCGGCGGCTATTGGCGCGCGTTCTTCACCGCCGCGGTGGTCGCCGTCATCATCGCCGCCGCCTCCTGGCTTGCCTTCGGCGGCGAGGCTTGGGCGGCCTTCCTCGCCAATATCGGCCACACGTCCCAGGCCTTTTTGTCGGAAGGCTGGGCGGATTGGAGCAAGCTGCAAACCGCCTTCGGCCTGACCCGCACGCTCGGCGGCAGCGAGACGCTGGCCTGGACGGTGCAGGCCGCCGTCTCGCTCGCGGCGGCCGTCCTTGTAGCGATCGTTTGGTGGTCGAAGGCGGCTTACGATCTCAAGGCCGCAGCGCTTGGCGTCGGCGTGCTGCTGGCGACGCCTTATCTCTACACGTACGATCTCGTCGTGCTGGCCGTTCCTATCGCCTTTCTGCTGCGCTTCGCTGCCGCACGCGGCTTCCTGCCCGGGGATTTGATTGGCGTTGGCGTCGCGTGCGGACTGGTCCTCATTTTCCCGTTTGTAAAATGGCCAGTCGGTTTTGCGGCGCTGCTCGTGGTTGCCGCACTGCTTGCGCGCCGCGTTGTCCGCCCGGTCGGCGCAAGCGGATGACGGAGTCAATGCGCCATACTCCGCCTCCGACACTATTCATCGCTTTAGCGTCGCCGACCTCGCGAATGTTGCATCGCAACACAATCCGCGTCACATTAGCCCGGCTTAGCAATCGGCAAAACCGATGACCGAACAGCCGCACCACGACACATCATCGAACGACAAGCTCGTGCACGACAGGGCTGTGCACGATAGGCCTTGGATCTTCCGCACCTATGCGGGGCATTCCACGGCGGCGGCGTCGAACGCGCTGTATCGCAAGAACTTGAGCAAGGGCCAAACCGGCCTGTCGGTCGCCTTCGATCTGCCGACGCAGACCGGCTACGACAGCGACCATCCGCACGCCAAGGGCGAAGTCGGCAAGGTCGGCGTGCCGATCTCGCATCTCGGCGACATGCGCGCGCTGTTCGAGGGCATTCCGCTCGGCGAGATGAACACCTCGATGACCATCAACGCCACGGCACCGTGGTTGTTGGCGCTTTACGCAGCGCTCGCCGACGAGCAAGGCGTGCCGCGGAAAAAGCTCACCGGCACGACCCAGAACGACATCATCAAGGAATATCTCTCGCGCGGCACTTATGTGTTTCCACCGGCGCCGTCGATGCGGCTGACCAAGGACGTGATTTTGTTCACGACCCAGGACATGCCGAAATGGAATCCGATGAATGTCTGCTCGTATCATCTGCAGGAAGCAGGCGCCACGCCGGTGCAGGAGCTCGCCTTTGCACTCGCCACCGCCATCGGCGTGCTCGACGCCGTGAAGGCATCGGGCCAGTGCGCGGCGGACGAATTCGGCGACGTGGTCGGGCGCATTTCGTTCTTCGTCAATGCCGGGCTGCGCTTCGTCACCGAAGTCTGCAAGATGCGCGCCTTCACCGAGCTGTGGGACGAGATCACGCGCGAGCGCTATGGCGTGACCGATCCGAAGCAGCGGCTGTTCCGCTACGGCGTGCAGGTCAACTCGCTCGGGCTCACCGAGCAGCAGCCGGAAAACAATGTCGCCCGCATCCTGATCGAGATGCTGGCGGTAACGCTTTCGAAAAAGGCACGGGCGCGGGCGGTGCAGTTGCCGGCATGGAACGAAGCGCTCGGGCTGCCGCGGCCCTGGGACCAACAATGGTCGCTGCGCATGCAGCAAATCCTCGCCTACGAGACCGATCTTCTGGAATACGGCGATCTGTTCGACGGCTCGCCGGTGATCGCCGCCAAGGTCGGGGAGCTCAAAGCGGCCGCCAAGGAAGAGCTGCGGCAAATCGAGGCCATGGGTGGCACGGTGGCAGCCGTCGAGACCGGCTATTTGAAGCAGCGGCTCGTCGAATCCAATTCACGCCGCGTCGAAGCGATCGAGCGCGGCCAGCACACGGTGGTGGGCGTCAATCGTTTCGTCGAGACGGAGTCATCGCCGCTCGCCGAGGCCGCCGATGCCATCCTCACCGTTTCGAAGGAGGCCGAGCGGGATCAGATCGCGCGGCTGAACGCCTGGCGCGCGGCGCGCGATGCCGGCGCAGTCGAAGCCGCGCTCGCGGATTTGCGCAAGGCGGCAAAAAGCGGCGCCAATATCATGCCGCCGTCGGTCGCCTGCGCCAAAGCCGGCGTCACCACCGGCGAATGGGGCTTTGCGCTGCGCTCGGCCTTCGGCGAATACCGCGCGCCGACTGGCGTCGGCACCGCCATGCGCAACGACGCCGAGGGCCTCGACGACATTCGCGCCGAGGTCGACCGCGTTTCCAAGAAGCTCGGACGGCGGCTGAAATTCCTCATCGGCAAGCCGGGTCTCGACGGCCATTCCAACGGCGCCGAGCAGATCGCGGCGCGCGCACGCGACGCCGGCATGGACGTGGTCTATGACGGCATCCGGCTGACGGCGGAAGCGATCGCCGAAGCCGCCGCCGAGAAAAATGTGCATGTCGTCGGCCTTTCCATTCTTTCCGGCTCGCACCTGCCGCTCGTCCACGACGTGATGGCGCGCATGAAGGAAGCCGGCATCACCGACGTGCCGGTGGTGGTCGGCGGCATCATTCCGAAAGAAGACGCTGGCGTGCTCAAAGACGCCGGTGTCGCCGAGGTCTATACGCCGAAGGATTTCGACTTGAACCGCATCATGACCGACGTGGTGCGGATCGTTGAAAGCGCGGCCGCAAGCCGCGATTGAAGTTGTTGCTGCCGGCGCGGCCTGATTTTCGCTCGAGAGCGCGGTTCGTCTCATTGAAAATCGGCCAGGCGATCCGCCCGTACGCGTTATCGTCGGATTAAATTATCTCCTCATTTTTTGTTTGAACACGATCTGTTTGGAAAAACCGAACTCCACCTTTGCTGGTCATGCTGCACGGCGCAACGCATTAAATCCAGGATCATAGCTGCATTCGGCTAGATGGATGAAGGCGACGCGGTTAGGGCTTCGCCTGAGCGGCGTGAAGTCATTGGGCGGTTTTGATGCCGAAGCATCTGACGATCTGGACGCAGGCACTGATCCTGGCGCTGGGCGCCTGCCCGCTGCCGGCCGCATTGCTGGCCGCGATATTGACGTCGGCCGCCGGCTGCCAACTCGGTGAAACCGCGCCCGTTCCCTGCGTCGTTCTCGGCCACGATTTCGGTCAGCTGCTCTATGAAATGGCGACCAGCATTCGGTTCGTTGCGCTCACAATACCACTTGCCATATTGGCGCTGATTGTTTGGCGCATCGTCCTGCATTTCACGAGCAGGCAGACTGAACCGACGAGCGATCGTCGGCAGGTCAAAATAAAGGATAGCAAAGACACCATCCTAAAATTTCCTGGACCGGTGACGATCGGACCGCCCCTGAAAGGGCGTATGATGTGGCTCTTCGGTGCGGCCTTGCTGACGATCCTGTTCGCCAATGTCGACACAACGACAATCCCGATAACGGTATTTTTTGGCATCGTTACCATGATCATGGTCGCCAAGCTGCTCCCAGGTAGTTGTACGCTGCAACTCGATGCGAGCGGCTTCGAAACCACGCGCTGGTTTCGCACGCGACGATACCGGTGGAGCGATGTCAGCGCGTTCGCGGTGTGGGGCTCCAGCAGTGCGGGTTTTGTGACCTTCAACGACAACAGGCTGCGCCTCGGATTTTTCGGCAGGTTGCGCGCCGCGGTTTTGGGCGGCAGAAACAACGTGCTGCCGAATTCCTACGCGGCGCCCGACTATCTGGCGCGGCTCATGAACTCTTGGCGGAAATCAGCGTTGCATGCGACCAAACAGACTGGAGCAGAGGCAGCTACCGCGCGGGTGGAAGCCGGTCCTTGGCAAAAGACGTCCGAGCGCCCCGAAACAAGCATCAGGGCTCCGCTAAGACAACTGCGGGCCCCTCGCTGATTGCTTTTGCGCTGAGCGACTTGCGCTAATATGCATTCATGCCGGCAGCGCGGTGGAATTGCCGAGTGCCTCAACGATCCGGCACCTGCAGCCGCTCGAGGTCGGCGATCAATCCGGGTCCGGTCGGCTCCCAGCTCAGCTTTTTCCGCGTCTGCGCGCTCGATGCCGGCAGGTCGTAGTCGGCGAACATGGCAAGCCAGCCGAAATAAGCCGGAGCCTCGTCCGCCGCGATGGATTTGACCGGCAATTTCAGGCGCCGAGCGATCGCTTCCGCAATATCGCGCATCGGCACGCCCTCCTCCGCGACCGCGTGATACTTCGCATTTGGCTCGGCCTTTTCGATCGCCAACCGATAGAGGCGCGCCACGTCGAGAACATGCGCCGCCGGCCAGCGATTGCGTCCCTCGCCGATGTAGGTGCACACACCCTTTTCGCGATACATGGCGATCGCCGGCGTAATAAGGCCCTGCGCGACCGGGTCGTGAACCTGGGGCAGTCGCACCACCGAAACATTCAGGCCGTCCGCGGCCATTGTGGCAGCGGTCTCCTCCGAGGCCGCGCGCGGATGTTTGTCCGATCCGGTAATCTCGTTGTCTTCCTTGGCCGGCTCACCCGGCACCGTATTGGCTATTCCGGTCCCGGAGGTCACGAGCAGCGGCCGGTCCGAGCCTTTGAGGGCGAAGCCGAGCAACTTGATCACACGGCGATCGTCTTCACAGTTCGCCACGAACTTCGAAAAATCGTGGTTGAACGCGAGGTGAATGACGCCGTCTGATTTGGCGATTGCCTTCTTGAGACCGTCCTCGTCCTGCAGCGAGCCACGAACGACCTCTGCACCAGTCGCGGCTAAGGTGGACGCCTTGTCCTCCGAGCGACAAAGGCCGAGGACCTGATGACCGGCGGCCATCAGCTCCTTGACGACGGCCGAGCCGATGAAACCGGTGGCTCCGGTAACAAATACGCGCATGAGCAAAGTCTCCAAATTTCGCGAGAGACAAATTTCGCCCCGTGCGGCATCCTGGTAAAGTAGTGACGTTATCCTAGTATAATGGCTAACAGCATGGACCAACGCGTCGCCCACGAGAACCGGCTCGGCACTTATCTGAAAGACCGGAGAGCAAAGCTCGATCCCGTGGCGCTCGGCTTTACCGCGCAGCGACGCCGCACACCGGGCTTGCGCCGCGAGGAGGTGGCGCAGCGCGCCAACATCAGCGCCACCTGGTACACGTGGCTCGAGCAGGGACGCGGCGGCGCGCCGTCCGCTGACGTGCTCGACCGCATCGCCCGCGCCTTGATGCTGACCGACGTGGAGCGCGAGCATCTGTTCTTGCTCGGTCTCGGCCGGCCACCCGAGGTGCGATATCAAGCGGCCGAAGCCGTGACGCCGCGGCTGCAGCGGGTGCTCGATGCACTCGCCTACAGTCCGGCTCTGCTCAAGACTTCCACCTGGGACATCGTTGCCTGGAATGCCGCGGCGTCTGCGCTGCTCATCGACTATGGTTCGTTGCCGCCGGAGAAACGAAACGTGCTGCGGCTCGTCTTCCGCGACCCGCAGGTTCGCGCGGCACAATACGATTGGGAGAGCGTGGCGCGGTTCGTGGTCGGGGTGTTCCGCGCCGACGTGGCGCGCGCCGGCGCTGCCGCCAAGGTCGAGGCGTTGGTGGACGAACTCTGCCGGGAGAGCCCCGAATTCGCGGCGATGTGGCGCGACAACGACGTCCGCGCGCATGGGGGCGGCGTCAAGCATTTGCGCCACCCGATCCTCGGGCCGATTGCGTTCGAATATTCCGCCTTCGCCGTCGATGGCCGGCCTGATCTCAGCATGATGATCTACAATCCGGCAACGCCCGCGGATGCCGAGCGAATCAAATCGCTGATCGAGTCGAAGGCGCGGAGCGACGCCCTGACGCGTGAACCGACTACTCCTCGTCACCGTCGGGCATAGCCGTTCGAAGAACGGCGTCGCTTCGCTCCGCCTATGACCCGGCGGTCCATGCTGCGTTTCCGCACGAACAAGCTCTGCCGACAACCCGACGGTTTCCCATGCCGAGAGTCAGCATGGATTGCCGGGTCAAGCCCGGCAATGACGATCTTTTTGTTTGCTAGGCGGGCTTCAGCAAAACGCCGGCGAGTGTGTCGCTGAGCGCTTTCGGGCTGAGCGGCTTGCGCAAATAAGCATTCATGCCGGCCGTGCGCGCCGCCGCTTCATCGCCCGGCTCGCTGCGACCGGAGATGCCGATGATGGGAATTTGGCCGACGGCTTCTGCAAGCGCGCGGATGCGGCGGGTGGCTTCGAGACCGTCGATCCCCGGCAGTGTCATGTCCATCAGCACCGCGTCATAGCGGCGCGTCACCGCGGCAAGGGCTTCTTCGCCTGAGCCGGCAAAGTCGGCGCGATGACCGAGCTCGGTGAGGATCGTATTGAGAATGACCCGGCCGTAGGGATTGTCCTCGACACACAGGACGGAAAGCCGTGGTGCGTGCGGCTTTGCGGGCGGTGGCGGTGGTTCAGACTTGAGCTCGGGATTGGACTTGTGGATCGGCTTAGGATTGGACTTGGGATCAGGCTTACCGGATTTGGTACCCGACTTGGTACGCGACTTGGCATCCGGGTTGGCATTCGGCTTCAGATCGGGCTCGGCGGCCTCCGCAGCGGCGGCAATTTTGGCTTGCACCGCGAACCGGAAGGTCGAGCCTTCCCCGTAGGTGCTGACAACCGTCAGGTCGCCACCCATCCGTTGCGCCAGCGCCTTGACGACGACGAGCCCGAGCCCGGTGCCGCCATAGCGCCGGGCGATGTCGGCATTGGCTTGTGTGAACGGCCGAAACAGCCGATGGATCTCGGCCGGCTTGAGCCCAATGCCGGTGTCACTCAGCGAGAAAACAAGCGTCATGCGCCCGCGCTTGGCGGGCTCGGAGCTGATTTCCAGCCGCACCTTGCCGCGCTCGGTGAATTTCACCGCATTGTCGATCAGATTCTCGAGTGCGGCGCGCAGCCGCACCGCGTCGGCGCGGATACGCTGCGGCAAGTCGGCGGCGACCGCCACCTCGGTGACGAGGTCTTTGGTCTCGGCGCGCGCGGATAATGAATTGGCAATTGCCGCGATCAGCGGGCGCAGATCGAACGCCTCCTCCTGCAGCTTGAGCGTGCCGCCCTCGGCTTGCGCGGCATCGATCATCAAGGTTGTCAGCGCCGACAGGTGCTCGGCGCTGCCTTTGATGCCCAAGGCCCATCGCCGCTCGCGCTCGCCGACGGTCGAGGCGGCGAGCAATTCGCTGAGTGCCAGAATGCCGGTCAATGCGGTGCGGATGTCGTGCGCATAGGCGACCAGCGAGGCTTCGGTCGCGCCCGCGGACACAGCGTCGGCAGCGGGCGTGCCGGTGGACGGTTTTGCCGGTGCCGGTTTCGCTCCTGAGAACTTGGCTCTTGAAGATTTGCCACGCGCCGACTTGCTGGGAGACGGCTTGTTCGGCGGCATCTCGGTCGCCGGCGATTTGGCTGCAGACTTCCCACCCGAAGGCTCAACCGGCGATTTGGGTGGGCGCGGCTTTATGAATATCGGCACCTCGGCCAGGCGCTGTTTGCGCAAGCGCCGTGCCTGCTTCACTGCCGATTTCTTGCGTGATCGTGAACGCGCCATAAAGCCCCACACCCATACTACCTGCCCGGATGACTTTTGCTCGTGCCGTCATCTTTCCCGAGCGTTCCCCCTTGCGGAACATCAAACAAAATATGTCCTTAAATGAGGTTCTCCCGCAAATGGTGCCGGGCCGAGGTTTCGCCCTCGTGATCAAGGAGGGATCAATGCCTAAGGCCCACCATGCGCCTGATATCCGCCGGCGTCGCGCCGGACGCCCGCAAATCCCGCAAGCTCGTGGCCAGGGTCGACTTCGACAGTTTACGGCCGGCGGCGTCCACGATCAGCTTGTGGTGATGATAGGCCGGCTCCGGCAGGCCGAGTAGCGCCTGCAACAGCCGATGAATGGCCGTCGACCAAAACAAGTCCTGCCCGCGCACCACGTCGGTGACGCCTTGCAACGCGTCGTCGAGCACGACGGCGAGATGATAGCTGGTCGGGGTCTCCTTGCGCGCCAGCACTACATCGCCCCACATCTGCGGCGCCGCGGCCAGCACGCCGGACTGGCCCTGAGGACCGGAGCCGGTGTCGGTCCAAGTCAAGACGCCGGCGCGCGCAACCGCCGCGTCCATAGCAAGCCGCAGCGCAAAGGGCTCGCCCTCGCGGCGGCGGCGCTCGCGTTCGTCTTTCGGCATTTTGCGGGCGCGCCCCGGATAGAGCGGCACACCGTCAGGGTCGCGCGGCCAATGCCGCTCCCGATCGCGCTCGGCGACCAGCGCCGCGAGCTCGGTGCGGCTCTCGAAACTCGGATAGAGCAAGCCCATGGCTTCGAGCTTGTCGACCGCCGATCGATAGTCGTCGAAATGCTCGCTTTGCCGGCGCACCTGCGGCTTCCAGGCAATTCCGAGCCAGCCAAGATCCTCGTAAATGGCGGCTTCGTATTCCGGCCGGCAGCGCACCGCATCGATATCCTCGATGCGCAACAACAGCCGGCCATTATGTTGCCGCGCCATCTCGTCGTTGATCAGCGCCGAATAGGCATGGCCGAGATGCAGATAGCCATTCGGACTCGGCGCGAACCGAAACACCCGCGTATGCATCGCCACAATTTCCCCGACCCGCAGGATTGACCAAACTGATAGGCTCGATCAATCAAGTAAGCGCGGGCGGCGAAGTTCGCACGCCGCGCCCGTGCAAACCGGACGCCGCGATGCCATCGTTTATTCATACCGAAGCCGATCTCGACGCGGCGCTCGAAGCGCTCGGCAAGGCGCAGCCGCGCTTTACCGCCTTGCTTGCCAAAGCCGGCCGGCCGCCGCTGCGCCGGCGCGAGGGCGGCTTCGCGGGACTGGCCGCCATCGTCGTGGCGCAGCAGCTTTCGACCGCGAGCGCCAACGCGATCTGGGGACGACTTGCGGCGGCATTCGAACCGCTCGACGCGGCGGCGATCTTGCGCGCGCGGCCGGCGAAGCTGGCGCGGCTTGGGCTCTCGGGGCCGAAAATCCGCGCGCTCAAGGCGATTGCCAAGGCCGTCGCCAGCAAGGAGCTTGCGCTCGAGGCGCTCGCCACGCTCGAGGCCGACGCCGCGCATGCGGCGCTCACCGCTGTGCACGGCATCGGACCGTGGACCGCGGACATCTACCTCTTATCCAATCTCGGGCACGCCGATGCGTGGCCGGCCGGCGATCTTGCCTTGCAGGAGGCGACGCGCGTCGCCTTCGCGCTGCCGGCGCGACCGACCGCGAAGGAGATGCAGGCCCTGGCCGAACCGTGGCGGCCGTGGCGCGCGATCGCCGCGCGCATCCTCTGGTCGTATTACCGCGTAGCGGCCGAGGAGGCCAAAGCGGCCGGCATCAAACGGCCGACGCGCCGCAAAGCCGCGCCCTCCATCGGCGAACCGCCGGCGCGGCGCGTGTCTCCCGGTCGACGTCGTCCGGCGATCCGAAAGCGCAAGGCGCCGGCGCGTAAGCGATAGGACATAGTGACCAACAACCCTTGATTGGCGCGCGAACATGCATAAATCGCTGGCCGGCGTAAGGGCCTCGTTCGCTCTCGGGCGCATACCCGACGCCAGGAGATAACCGCAGAAGGCAAAATGCCGGAAAGCACATGAGTAGAGACAGCTTCGGAAGTGGAAGCTGCGGTGCCTTTGGCCGACCGTCTATTTGGCTACCGGCGCCGCCACATATCAAAGCTGAACGCGGCTATGGCGGCTGCGCGGCGACAAGCGGCACCTTCTGAACAAACGCTTGCCGACGCTCGCCGGCCGCGATCAGCGGAACAGGAGGTGAGCGATGTTTGCAAAAATCGCACAATTCTGGCTGCTTGGCGGCCATCACCCGGCCCCACAAAAAGAACCCGGACATGGCGTCGACAGTCGCATCGGCGCTCCGGTGATCGCTGGTACGCGACGCGCACGACGACCGACGCTGGTATGTCGTTGGCGAAAAGCGAAGGCCGCACGCGGGCTCGAATGCGTCTGGACATCGGTCGCAGTACGCGGTGCCGATGCGTCAGGGCAAAAGGCTCGCGGTGGACGAACACACCGGCGTGCTCTCGCCGGCGCACCACCCCGACAATCGGTCCTGCGAAGCGCGGCCTGAGATCATCGCAACGGCCCGGCGGACAACGTCTTGTCTGCCGGGCCGGCACGCAGTAGCAATCTGGTCAACGTGTAGCTCTTGCTACAGCAGCACGGGCATTCCGGCGTGGACAAACCGACAGCGTACCGGCTAAGCAGGCGCGGCGTCAGCGCTGAGCACAATCCAGCAAAAGCGGCGAGGCGCTCACTAGGTGGCAGCCCAGCGGAAGGCGCATGACCGCAGAACTCGATGGTCCCCGCTTAGCCCCGCGCTCCGCCCGCGCGCGGCAGCTTGTCATCATTCTTCACGGCTATGGCGCCGACGGCAACGACTTGATCGAGATCGCCAAGGTCTGGCAGCCATTGCTGCCGGACGCGGCTTTTGTCGCCCCGCATGCGCCGGAGCCGTGCGGGCAGGCGCCGACGATGCGGCAATGGTTCGCACTGACGTTTCGCGATCCGGACGAGCGCTGGGTCGGCGTCAACAAAGCGCGGCCGGTGCTGGAGCGTTTTATCGATGCCGAGCTTGCCCGTCTCGACCTGCCGGCCTCGGCGCTGGCGCTGGTTGGCTTTTCCCAGGGTACGATGATGGCGCTGCATGTCGGCTTGCGCCGCGCGGTGCCGCCGGCGGCGATCGTCGGCTATTCGGGCCTCTTGGTCCTGCCACCTGACGGCGATCTGGATGCTGTCGCAGCCGAAATCAGCGTCCGGCCGCCGGTGCTGCTGGTCCATGGCCAGGAGGACGATGTCATTCCGGCCCAAGCCCTGTTTCAGGCGACGGACGTATTGGCGGCGCTGGGCGTGCCTACTCAGTGGCACATGTCCGCTGGCGTCGGCCACAGCATCGACCCCGAGGGGTTGCGCCACGGCGGCGAATTCTTGGCTGGCTGCTTCGCGCGATCCTGACACATCTGGCTGTCCCGAAGTTCCGGCGACTGAGGGCGGGCACCGGGCGGCCCAGCGGCATGTCCGCGGCGCGCCTCCAAAATAAGGCGGAGGTGGCCTCATCGGCGCCCCACCGTTGGCCCCCAAGATTGCCGGTCCGCGGGACGATGACGCATAACCCCCGGTACAGGCTTCACAATCCTGTCACGCCTCCCTATAAACTAGGACCCGACGCCGCGCTTGCGGCCAAGTGAGTTGCGACAGGAATTCGATCTTGAACGCTCACGTACCGCCATCGGGGTTCCCCGCGCTGGTATTGAATGCGGACTTTCGTCCGCTGAGCTACTACCCGCTCTCGCTGTGGTCCTGGCAGGACGCCATCAAGGCGGTGTTTCTCGATCGCGTGAATATCGTCGCCAATTACGAGAAGGCGGTGCGCAGCCCGAGCTTCGAAATGAAGCTGCCGAGCGTGGTGTCGCTTAAGACTTTCGTAAAGCCATCGACGCACCCGGCCTTCACTCGCTTCAACGTCTTCCTGCGCGACCGCTTTTGCTGCCAATATTGCGGCGAACGCGACGATCTGACCTTCGATCATCTGTTGCCGCGCTCGCGCGGCGGCCACACCACGTGGGATAACGTCGTCGCCGCGTGCTCACCCTGCAATCTGAGAAAAGCCAATCTGACGCCGGACGAGGCGAAGATGTGGCCGTCGCAGCGGCCGTTTCAGCCGACGGTGCAGCACCTGCATCGCAACGGCCGGCTGTTCCCGCCCAACTATCTGCACGATAGCTGGCTCGACTATCTCTACTGGGACACCGAGCTCGATCCATAAACCGGATCGCCCGATTTCAGCTCACCGAGCGCCCCTTCCCGCATCAGCCGAGCGTTAAGGCTCGTCCGTTAGATTTGCCTTTAAGGCTTGTGCCTAGGCCTTTTTCAGACCAAGCTCGGCGCGGGGTGACGGTCCGAACACGCTCCTGGCATCGCACATGAGCGAAGGATCGTCATTAAAAGTAAGCGTCTTCCGGAGGAGTGATTGGTAATGAACACCAGGACTCGGCAAGCCGAGAACAAGGCAAAACAAATATGGGCTCGAGCCGCGGGCCTGCGTGGCGGCGTATGGCTGGCGGCCGGCGCCGCGCTGGTGCTGGTAGCGTCGGCGCACGTCCACGCCGCGGAAACGCCGATCAAGATCGCGCTGATCACCGACAAGACCGGCCCGCTCGAAGCTTACGCCAAACAAACAGCCGCCGGCTTCGCCATGGGGCTCGAGTACGCCACCGGCGGCACCATGATGGTCGAAGGCCACAAGCTGATCGTGATCGAGAAAGACAGCCAGACCAAGCCGGATGTCGGACGCAATTTGTTGAACGAAGCGTTCAACGATGACGGCGCCGACATCGCGGTGGGCGGCACCAGCTCAGCGGTGGCGCTGGCCATGCTGCCGGTCGCGCTCGACAACAAGAAGATCTTCATCGTCGAGCCGGCGGTCGCCGACTCGATCACCGGCGCGGCGTGGAACCGCTACATCTTCCGCACCGGCCGCAATTCCACCCAGGACGCAGTCTCCAACGCACTTGCCATCGGCAAGCCCGGCACCGTGGTGGCAACGCTGGCACAGGATTACGCCTTCGGCCGCGACTTCGTCACCGCCTTCAAGACGGCGCTGGCGCCGACTGGCGCTAAGCTCGTGTTCGAGGAATACGCGCCGCCGATGACGACCGACTTCACGGCGCCGATCCAACGCATCTTCGATGCGCTCGCCAAGGAGCAAGGCCGCAAGATCATTTTCGTCAACTGGGCCGGCGGCGGCAATCCGCTGGCCGCGCTCAAGGCCATGGGCTTCGAGCGCCAGGGCATCGAGATTTCGACCGGCGGCAACATCCTGCCGGCGCTTGTCGCCTATAAGGACTTTCCCGGCATGGAAGGCGCCGCCTATTACTACTACGACATTCCCAAGAATCCGGTGAACGACGCGCTCGTCGCCGAGAACAAGAAAAAGTTCAACGGGGCGCCGCCCGATTTCTTCACCTGCGGCGGCTTCATCGCCGCGCAGGCCGTCGTACTGGCGCTGAAAAAAACCGGCGGCTCGACCGATCCCGAGAAGCTGATTGCCGCCATGGAAGGCATGACCTTCGACTCGCCGAAGGACACGGTGCTGTTTCGCAAGGAAGACCATCAGCTCCTGCAGCCGATGTATGCTTTCAAGATCAAGGTCGATCCGAATGTGCCCTGGGCGATCCCGGAGCTCACCCACGTGATCACCATGGACGAGATGAAGATCCCGATCACCAACAAGCGGCAATAAGAAGCAATAAGAACGGTAGGCTGGGGACCGAAAGCTGAGTAAGGACGGGGAATGAACGGCGGCGTCCCTGCTCTATCGACCCGCGATCTGACCATCAATTTCGGCGGGCAGATCGCGGTCAATGCTGTCACGTGCGCGTTCCATCAAGGCACGCTGACCGCCATCGTCGGGCCTAACGGCGCGGGCAAGACCACCTATTTCAATCTGATCTCGGGACAATTGCGCCCCAGCGCCGGCAGCGTGAGCCTGTTCGGTCAGGACATCACCCGGCTGGGCGCGCCCGGCCGCACCCGGCTCGGCCTCGGCCGCGCCTTCCAGTTGATCAACCTTTATCCGAGCTTGACGGTGTTCGAGAATGTGCGGCTCGCGGTGCAGTCGGTGGCGAATATCCGCTTCGATTGCCTAAGCATCGCGGCGCGCAACGCCGCGGTGCGCGACGAGGCGCGTCATTGGCTCGAGCGCGTCAAGCTCGCAAGGCGCACCGACCTTCCGGTGGCTGCGCTGTCGCATGGCGACCAGCGCAAGCTCGAGGTGGCGATCCTGCTGGCGCTGCAGCCGCGCGTGCTCATGTTCGACGAGCCGACCGCCGGCATGAGCGTCGACGAGATTCCGACCATTCTGGATCTGATCGAAGAAATCAAACGCGAGACGCACAAGACCGTACTGTTGGTCGAGCACCGCATGGATGTGGTCACCCGCCTCGCCGATCGCATCATCGTGCTGCAGGATGGCGCGCTGATCGCCGACGGGCCGCCGGCCGAGGTGGTGGCGCTGCCGCAAGTGCAGCAGGCTTATCTGGGCGTGCATGGAGCCGACGAGCTGCGAGGCAGGCCGGCGCCATGAGCGAGACTGCCGACACATTGCTGCGCCTCGAAGGCGTCTTCACCAATATCGGGCGCTATCGCATCCTCCACGGCGTCGATTTCTCCGTACGCCGCGGGCGCGTCACCGCGCTGCTGGGGCGAAACGGCGCCGGCAAGACGACGACGCTGCGCACCATCATGGGCCTATGGAAGGCGCGGCTCGGCAAGATCGTGTTCGACGGCGAGCCGATCGCGGCGCTGGAAACGCCGCATATCGCGCGTCGCGGCATCGCCTACGTGCCGGAGACAATGGGGATCTTCGGCAAGCTCACGGTGCGCGAGAATATGCTGCTGGCGACCGGCCGCGCAGGCTTCGTGCCCAAGGAGCTCGACCGGGTGCTCGAAAGCTTTCCGGCTTTGAAGCTGAAATGGGACGCGCCCGCCGGATCGCTGTCCGGCGGCCAGAAACAAATGCTGGCGATCGGCCGCGCCATCATCGAGCCGCGCCGGCTCCTGCTGATCGACGAGCCGACCAAAGGACTGTCGCCCGCCATGGTGGATCAACTCGTCGCCGCGCTGTCGCGGCTCAAGCGCGAGCACACCACGATCCTGTTGGTCGAGCAGAATTTTCGCGTGGCGGAGGCGGTCGGCGACGATGTCGCGGTGATGGACGAGGGCCGTATCATCCATACCGGCGACATGGCGGGTCTTGCGCGCAATCACGGACTGCAGCACCGCCTGTTGGGCTTGGGCGTGGCGGAGGGTGTATGAACAACGGCTGGCACCAGCGCCTGCAACGATGGGCGCCGCACGCGTTGACACCGCTCGTGGTGATCGCCGCGCTGCCCGCCATCGGCCCCGGCCCCTGGGTGACGCTGACCGTCGCCGGCCTCACCATGGGCATCATGCTGTTCATGGTCGCGGCCGGGCTGACGCTGATCTTCGGTCTGATGGACGTGCTTAATTTCGCCCACGCGGCGTTCGTGGCGGTCGGTGCCTATATTGCGGTGTCGGTGCTGCAACCGCTCGCCGGCTGGACCAGCGAGACGTCGCTGGCGCTCAACATCGCTGCACTGCTCCTGGCGCTGGTCGCGGCTGCGATCGCAAGCGGCGCGCTCGGCTTTGTGTTCGAACGCGTGATCATCCGCCAGGTCTATGGCGCGCCGCTGCGCCAGATCCTGATCACCATTGGCGCGCTGACCGTGATCGAGCAACTGATCATCGTCATCTGGGGGCCGCAGGCGATACCGCTGCCGAAGCCCGCGATGCTGCGCGGCAGCCTGTTTATCGGCTCAGCATCGATCGAGACCTACCGGCTGTTTGCGCTGTGCGTCGGGCTCGCGATCGCGCTCGCCATGCATCTGTTCCTCACTCGCACCCGGCTGGGCCTTGTGGTGCGCGCCGGCGTCGAAGATCGCGAGATGATCCAGGCGCTCGGTTATCACATCCGCCGCGTGTTCATTGGCGTGTTCATGGCCGGGACCGCGCTTGCCGGCATCGGCGGCATGATGTGGGCACAATATCAGGCCGTCGTCTCGAGCCAGATCGGCGACAGCATGACCATCCTGGTGTTCATCATTTTGATCATCGGCGGCCTCGGCTCGGTCGGCGGCTGTTTCATCGGCGCGATCCTGGTCGGCTTGGCCACCAACTATGTGGGTTTCCTCGCGCCGAAACTGGCGCTCGGAACCAACATTCTGTTGATGGCGCTGATTCTGCTGTGGCGACCGCGCGGCTTGTTCCCGCTGGCCGAACATCATTGAGGCCGCGATGACCGCATCGCCCCAAGAAGCCGTGCACGGCGCGTCGTCGCAGACTGCGGCCGAAGCAGCTGCCGCGACGACCGGCTCGGAACCGGACAACGAAAAACGCCCGTCGTGGCTGGGCTGGCTCGTCTCCGACAATCCGCCCGGCGGCGCGCGGCTCAATGGCTTGATGCTGGCGATCTTGGCGGCACTGCTGTTCGCTCCGTTCCTGTTTCCGAGCAGCAAGGCCGTCAACGTCGCTTCGCTGATCTGCATCTTCATCATCCTGGTCGCCAGCTACGACCTGATGCTCGGTTTCACCGGCATCGTGTCGTTCGCACACACCATGTTCTTCGGCATCGGCGCCTACGGCGTGGCGATTACGCTGGCCAAGGGCGTCAGCGGCTGGGGCGGCGTATTGTTCGGCACGCTCGCCGGCGCGCTGGTCTCGCTCGCGATCGCAGCGGTGATCGGACTCCTCAGCCTGCGACTGCGCGCGATCTTTTTTTCCATGATTACGCTGGCGGTCGCTGCCTTCGCGCAGATCCTCGCCGAGCAATGGCGCGACCTGACCGGCGGCGAGGACGGACTGACCTTCACGGTGCCCGAAATGCTCACGCCGGGCTTCCGGCTGGTGCACGACAAGGTGATGGGTGTCGCCATCAACGGCCCGGTCATCACCTACTACATCACCTTCGCTACCGCGCTGGTGCTGTTTCTACTCATGCTGCGGATCGTCAATTCGCCCTTCGGTCTGGTGCTGCGCGCCGTGCGCGAGAACGAATTCAGGGTCGAGGCGATGGGTTACCGGGTCGTCGCCTATCGTACGCTGGTTTGCATGATATCCGCCGTCATGGCGTCGCTGGCCGGCTCGCTGATGGCGCTGGTGCTGCGTTACAACGGCCCCGACGCAACGCTGTCGTTTGCGCAGATGCTCAACATTTTGTTGATGGTGGTGATCGGCGGCATGGGCACGCTCTATGGCGCCGTCGTCGGCGCCATCCTGGTCGTGCTGGCGCAATACTATCTCAAGAGCGCGATGGGCGCGGTGAGCGATGCGACGTCCGGCATACCGTTGGTATCGGCATTGCTTTCGCCGGACCGCTGGCTCCTGTGGCTCGGCATTATTTTTATTTTGATCGTAACCTTTCTGCCGCAGGGCATCATCGGACGACTGCGGCGCAAGCGCTAGTTAACAATCGTGCGTTAATTTGCCCCGCGACGACGCGAACTTCAGGCGCTTCGCGGCGTTTGCTTTTCATCGCCATGACACCCCATTGGCGCAGATTTGGGCCTGCAAGCCCACCGCCGCCTTAACCGAAAACCGGGAGCCTGATGGGAAGCCGCGTCCTTCTCGATCTGCTAGGCGGCGTCGCGCTGCTGCTCTGGGGCCTGCACATGGTGCTCTCCGGTGTACTGCGCGCGTTCGGCCCCGACCTGCGCCGCATCCTCAGCCATGCACTCAGCAATCGTTTCGCCGCTTTCGGTGCCGGTCTCGCGATGACGGCGGTGTTACAGAGCAGCACGGCGACCGGGCTGATGACGACGTCGCTGGTGGCGGAGGGCGCGGTCAGCCTCGTGCCCGCGCTGGCGATTATGCTTGGAGCGAATGTCGGCACGACCTTGATCGTGCAGGTCCTCTCCTTCGACATCGCGGCAGTAGCGCCGGCGCTTTTCATCGTCGGGCTGATCACCTTTCGCAGCAGCAGACAGAGCCTCGCCCGAGCACTAGGGCGCATCGCCATCGGGCTCGGCCTCACGCTATTGGCGCTGCACACCCTCGTCGGAACGCTGGCGCCGGCCGAGCAAGCGCCGGCGGTGCGCGTGCTCCTTGGTGCCATCACCCAGGACCGCGTGCTGTGCGTAGTGATCGCCGCCTTGCTGACATGGGCAGTGCATTCGAGCGTCGCCGTCGTGCTGCTGATCATGTCGCTCGCCTATTCGCACTTCGTGAGCGCCGAGGCGGCGCTGGCGCTGGTGCTCGGCGCCAATCTCGGCAGCGCCATCAATCCGCTGCTCGAAGGCAGCACGCGCGGCGATCCGGCCAGTCGCCGCTTGCCGGTCGGCAACATGATCAACCGCCTGGTCGGGGTCCTGATCGCATTACCTCTATTGCCGCTGATCGCCCGCGAGCTGACCGAACTGCAACCCGACGCCGGAAAAATGGCGGCCGAATTCCATCTGTTGTTCAACCTTGCGCTCGCCGCTATCTTTATTGTCCCGCTCGACTTTCTGGCGAAGCTCTTGGTGCGCATCTTGCCCGATCGCCACCAGCCAGCCGATCCCACGCTACCGCATCACCTCGACGAAAGCGTGCTCGACAGCCCGTCGCTCGCCATTGCCAACGCCGCCCGCGAGACACTGCGGGTCGGCGACACCGTCGAAGCCATGCTGCATCAGGTCATGACTGCGATCATGACCGACGATCGCAAGCTCGTCGACGAACTATCAAGCATGGACGATATCGTCGATCACCTCACCGAGGCGATCAAGCTCTACATCGCGCGGCTCACCCGCGACAGTCTCGACGAGCGCGAAGGCCGCCGCGCTATGGAAATCGTTGCGTTCGCCATCAATCTCGAACATGTGGGCGACATCATCGACAAGAATTTGTGCGACCTGGCGATCAAGAAGATCAAGAACCGCTACAGTTTTTCGGCGGAGGGCGCAGCCGAGCTGATGGCCTTCCACAAGCGCGTCTGCGAAAGCATGCAAATCGCCTTCGGCGTGTTCATGAACGGCGACGTTGAAGCCGCCCGACGCCTGATCCGCGAAAAGGCCGAGCTGCGCAGCGTCGAGCTTGCCGCCGGCGAACACCATTTCGAGCGGCTTCGCGAGGGCCGTCCGGAAAGCATCGAGACCAGCTCGCTGCACCTGAACATTCTGCGCGACCTCAAGCGCATCGATTCGCACGTCTGCTCGGTCGCCTATCCGGTTCTGGAGGCAGCCGGTCAACTTCCGGCGCGGCGATGGGAGACTGGCGAAGCGCCGCGGTCCGATACGGCTTCGCAACGATCCAACAGCGGGTGCCGGCACGCGAAAGTCGCGCTGCGGCTCAGAGCCAACGGCGATCGAAGGCTGGGTGATTCGATGGCACGGTCATGCCTGCCTGCCACAGGCATTCAGGCCTGAGAGTCGAGACGGGGGATGGCCGGAACAAGTCCGGCCATGACGAGCACCCGGAATATCACCAATAGGCCCGGGGACCTTACGCCGCCTGTTCCTTATCCGCGCCGGCAAAGGCGGGTGCCACTTCGGACATGAAGCGCGCCATTTCGTCCTTGACCTGGTTGTGCGGCTTCAGGCCCACATTGAAGTAGAGGATCACCTCGTCGAAGCCCGCGGCCTCGACCTTCTTCAGCACCTCGGTGATGCGCGCAGGCGAGCCGAGCAGCACCGAATTCTCCGTGAGGTCCTCCGGCTTCACCTTCTGCAACCGCTCCACCATGCCGATGAAATAGCGGTAGCTCGGCGGCGCCGTCTCCGGATCGCCCGGGAAGGCCGGGATCACGCATTCTTTGTAGTAGCGAATCTGACGGGCGCGTTGCGCATCTTCCTGCGCCTTGTTGTCGGCAAAGTGGGTGAAGTAGCTGCACATGAGCCGGCCCGGCTTGGTGCCGTGCTTGGCGCAGGTCTCGTGATAAAGGTCGGCGACCTGCTTGAGGCCGCCATAGCTGATGGCGGCAGCAAACGGCGCCACGATCAGCCCGCACTCGAGCCGCGCCGCAAGCTCGATCGACGGCTTGGAGAACGATCCGACATAGGTCGGCAGGGGGCGCTGCACCGGCTTGGGCGTGACGCGCACGTCGTCGAACGAATAATGCTTGCCGTGGTGCGAAATGCGGTCGTCGGTCGCCCACAGCCGGCGCACCAGTTCGAGCCCTTCCTCGAAGATCCCTTGATTGTCGGCGAACGATACATGGAATGGCAGATACTCGCGCTGATCGTAGCCGCGGCCACAGGCGAAATCGACGCGGCCGCCGGACAAGAGATCGAGCGACGCCCATTGCTCGGCGACCCGAATGGGATGATGCAGCGGCAGCACCGTCACCGCCGGCGCCAGCCGGATACGTTTGGTGTTGGCGGCCACATAGGCCAGCACCAAATCCGGACACGACAGGACGCCGAGCGAGTTGAAATGATGCTCGCCGATCCAAGCCGAATGCATGCCGAGCTGGTCGGCATAAATCGCTTCCGAGGTGATATCGGCAACGAACTGATTCGAGGACCGCGTATTGTCGGCATAATGATTGTCGCTCAACGTGAAGTAACCGAAATCCATCATCCTCTCCTCAGGCTCGTGTTGAACGCCGGCGTGCGGCCGTCGCGGTCGCACGCCAGGTAGTGTGGTTATCGGATCAATCGCGCCCGGCCTGCATGATCGCCTGCGCCAGCGATTTCGGATTCGAGAAGCAGAGCTCATGGCTGCCCGGCACCTGGACAAGCCGGAACAAACCGAGCTTCTGCGACAGCCGCGGATGCCACGGATAATGATGCGGCAGCGAGGTGTCTTCGGTGCAGTTGATGTAGGACTTGGCGATCGGCATGGCCGCCGGATCGGACTTGAGCGCGATCTTGTCGGTGAATGTTCGCAGCGGATGCGGATTGAGAATGTCGTAGCTCTGCTGCGCCAGTTCGCCGTCGGCGTCGTTGATGAAAACCTCGCGCCAGATCGGGAACGGCAGCACTACCGAGCTGTCGCCGCGCTCCGCCGCGATCTGATCGAACAAGGCGGCATAGTGCGGCGGCACCATGTCGTTGAGACATTCGCCATTGTTGGGAACGAAGGCATTCCAATAAATCAGACGGCGAATGCGCTCGGGAACCTGGTCGGCGACGCCGGTGATGATCATGCCCCCGTAGCTGTGGCCGAGCAGGATCACGTCTTTCAGATCTTTGCTGACGAGATAATCGACAATTGACTTGATCGCTTCGGGCAAGCCGACGGTCTTGGCATCGCCCGGCCGATTGCCGGCGATCGTTGGCGTGTGCACTTCGTGACCGGCGGCGCGGATCGGGGCCGCGGTCGGCTCAAGCTCGGCGCCGGTATGCCAGGCGCCATGGACGAGCACATAAGTCGCCATGTGGAGTCCTCCCCTTGGTTCTGGTCTCGAATGGACCTTTTGCGCCCGCCACCTTAGCCAAGGCCGGCGCGGGGAACCACATGCATACGATAGTTGAAAATGCATCTGTTGTAAATGCAATAAAAACGACCGATGTGCGGGGCACGGCGTCCGCGGTTTTTGACCGTTACGGCGAATTGAATTAGACGAGAGGTTTCCCGCAGGGCGCGCCAGACTCGTGACCGATTCCACTAAGCTCGATCTCGATAATTATCTGCCGTATCTGGTGAATTGGGTCGGCACCATCATTGCCGATCAATGGGGCGGCGAGCAGCTTGCGCCGTACCGGCTCAGCATCGCGATGTGGCGGGTGATGGCGGTTTTGGCCAGCAAGGGCGGGCAGCGCCAGATCGACCTTGCCGATCTGACCAGCATCGAAGTCTCCACCCTGTCGCGGCTGGTGACGCGGCTGGTGCGCATGGGCATCGTCTCACGCACCCGCTCCGCCAGCAGCACACGCGAAGTCGTGGTCAAGCTTACCGCCAAGGGCAAGGCGCAGGTGGCCCGGCTGGTCCCAGCGGCACGCGAGTACGAGGCGGCCGCCAGCGCCGGCGTACAGCCGGAAGATCTCGCCGCCGTCAAAAACGCGCTGCGGCGCATGTATGCCAATATGAAAGCGCGGCAGGCGGCGAGCGCCGCCACCGACACTCCGCAAAGAGGCCGCCGGCGCACGCCTTTGGCGGCGGAGTAAGCCCCGGGGCGTGCGCCCGCAGGGCGACAACGTCGTCGCAATGACCTGTGCAGGCCGGCCGGAACGCGGGCCGTCTTGTCCACGCGGCCGTCGCGCTTATTTGCGCTAGGCCACGAACGTTTTGAGCGGGAAACCCATGCCGCACGTTCGCACGTCGACATTCGACCGGCGCAGCATCCTTTTAGGCGCGGCGCGAGGCGCCAAGGTCGTCGCGGCGCGTAAGGTGCTGCAGAGCGCACCGTTGCTTGGGCTGACCGCGCTATCGCGCGCGGCCGGCGAGGCAAGTGAACCGCTGCTGGCGCCGCCGGAAATCCGCAGTCGCGATGGCGTACTGGAAACGACCATCACCGCAGCGGCCGGGCCGGTGCGGCTCGGCGACCAGCAATTTGCCGGAATGCTCTACAACGGCGCCTATGTGCCGCCGACTTTGCGGCTACGCCTGGGCGATACGCTGCGACTCACGTTCCACAACGATCTGGGCGCTCGCTCGGGGCTGGATCAGTCCGGCACCGCAGGTCCTATTTGTATCGGCGGCGCGGGCAAGCCGTCGAATATGCACTTTCACGGAATGAGCGTCTCGCCACGGAGAAACAGCGACAACGTCTTCGTGCATGTCCATTCCGGCGATAGCTTCCAATACGAGGTGCGCATACCGGCAGCGGGGCGGCAGGGTCCCGGCCTGTATTGGTACCACCCGCATGCCCACGGCTATGTCGACGAGCAGATCCTCGGCGGCATGTCGGGCGCGCTGGTGGTCGACG
Organism: uncultured Alphaproteobacteria bacterium; assembly: GCA_963818155.1. Taxonomy (GTDB): domain Bacteria; phylum Pseudomonadota; class Alphaproteobacteria; order Rhizobiales; family Xanthobacteraceae; genus BOG-931. The sequence continues at coordinate 181,370 of CAWFRC010000005.1, read as the reverse complement.
GATTCGAGCGGCTCTATTCCCTGGTGCGCGACCTGCCGGAGCGTTTCCTCCTCATCAAACACGCCCCGGTCGGCGACGGCGAAGTGGTCTCGATCAACGGGCAGATCAAGCCCGTGATCGCCATACGCCCCGGCGAAATGCAGTTCTGGCGCATCGCCCATATCGGCGCGTCGCTGTTCGTCAAGTTCCATATCGAAGGCATGGCGCTTTATGTGCTCGCGACCGACGGTCATCCGCTGTCGCAGCCGCGTAAGATGTCCGAGTTTCTGATCGGACCCGGCGAGCGGATCGAGGCGATCGCGGTGGGGCCACCCGCCGGCGAATACGTTATGCGCACGATCGCATTTCAGAACGAAGCCTGGCGGCCGCCGGAAGCGGTGCGCGATCTGGCGCTGATCGTATCGAGCGGCGCAGCGAGCGCAGGCGATGCGGAATCCGAGATATTGCGCCAGCGTGTCGAAGGCGCCCGATGGATCGACGAGGTGCGGACCGCCCCCATCGCGCACCGGCGCACGCTCGTCTATTCGCGGACGTCCGACCGGCAGGTGTTCATGATCGACGGCCGGACCACCGACGAAAATCGCATCGATCAAACCGTCAGGCTCGGCGACACCGAGGAATGGACGGTGATCAACACCGACCAGCAATATCACAGCTTTCACATCCATCAGACGCCGTTCCTGGTCACCGAGATCAACGGCGCGCCGGCGAACGACGACAGCTTGCGCGACACGGCGTCGGTTCCGCCGTCGACCGGGGTCCATCACGGAACGTTGAAAGTGGTCATTCCCTTCACCGATCCGGTGATCGTCGGACGATTCGTCTATCATTGCCACTCGGTCAATCACGAGGACAAAGGCATGATGGGCGTCATTACGGTCGTGGGCTGAGCGCAAGGAGCGCGTCAGCGACGCCGTTGACCGCGCCCCCTGGCAAGCAGCAAGGAACGCCACTAGAGTTTTTTGCTGGCGCGTGATCATTTCGGAAAATCCGCAACCAACCTTGCGGGTCATGCCCTAAGAACACAACGGGGGGAGAGCCGATGGCGGGTGCGCCGGAGATTTAAGTTTCGCGGCTGCTCGACGAGCGCGGAATCGGCGCCTATCAGGTCAGATTGGTGCTCTGGGCGATCCTGTTGTCGCTGATCGACGGGTATGACATCGCCGCGATCGCATTTGCCGCGCCGCACTTGGTCAGTTCCTGGGGCATTCCGCGCAGCGCGCTCGGTCCGGTGCTGAGCGCCAGCAATATCGGCGTGCTGTTCGGCTCGGCGATTTTCGGCTGGATCGGCGACCGCTACGGCCGCAAGCCGGCGCTGATCGGCGCCAACATCCTGTTCGGCATCTTTACCGTCATCGCTGCCTATTCGACCGACCTGACGCAGCTGTTCTGGCTGCGGCTGATTGCCGGCATCGGCATCGGCGGCGTCATTCCGAACCTCGTGGCGATCTGCACCGAATCGGCGCCGCGGAATATGCGCGCCACGCTGCCGATCGTGGCCGTCGGCTGCGTGCCGCTCGGCGGCGCGCTCGGCGGCGCCGTCAGCGCGTGGCTGGTGCCGCTCTACGGCTGGCCGATCCTGTTTCTGATCGGCGGCATTGTGCCGATCGTCATCGCGCTCGCCGCCATCGTGTATCTGCCGGAATTGATCAAATACATGGCGCTGCACGAAAGCCAGCGCACGAAAATGACGAAAGTGATCGCCGAGCTGCGGCCGGGCTTCGCGGTGCCGGCCGACGCACGCTTTGTCATCGAAGACGAACGGCAGACGCCGTCGTCAAATCCGATTTATCTGTTTCAGCACGGGCTGTGGCTGATCACGCCATTGTCGTGGCTGCTGTTCGCGCTCAACCTGATGGGCTATTTCTTTCTCTCCGGCTGGACGCCGACGCTGCTGACGGCGGCGAAGCTACCTCCAACGACCGCCGCCATCGCGGCCGCGCTGCTGCAACTGGGCGGCACCGCCGGCGCGCTGTCGCTGTGCTGGTGGATGCAGCGGCATCGCTTTCTCGGCATTTCGCTGCTGTCGTTGCTGGCGGTGCCGGTCGTCGGCTCGATCGGCTTTGCCGGCCTGACGTCGCAAGCCGCCTTGCTGACCGCGACCTTTTTCGCCGGATTCATCGTCCTCGGCATTCAGATCGGAATCAACGTGGTCGGCGCCATGCTCTATCCGACCTCGCTGCGCGCCAATGGCTCCGGCTGGCAATTGGGCCTCGGCCGTCTCGGCTCGATCGTCGGGCCGCTTGCCGGCGCGCTGTTCGTCGGCATGCCGGTGCAGGAGCTTTACATGTGGTCGGCGCTGCCGTTTGCTGGCGGTGCTGTCGTCGCCTTCGCCATCCATGTCTTCAACACGGCGCGGCTGCGCGCGCATCCGGAATTGGCGAAGGCGCAATAGCCCTCCTAGACCGACATCCGAGCCAGCTTGAGAAGCGCCGCCAGGCGTCCACAGCAAACTCGATTTACCGGGCGCCGCCCTGCACGGTCACGCCGGTGGGTGTGTTGCTGTTGATGCTGATGTTCTCGGTGCCCGGCGGCTGGTCGGCTCCCGGCTTGCGGGAATCGAGGCACCGGACCGGGGTGCAATTCAGCGGCACGGTGGCGAAGTTGCGGTCACCGCCGCCATACACGACCATCACGACATTGGCGGGATACGGATATTCCTCCAGCTCGTGCGGTTGTGTGGAATCCTTGACCGCGACGTCGAGCCCTTCGAGCGGCCGATCGTGCTCATCAAAGAAATAGATGTTGGTCTGACCAAGCCCGGCGCCGATGATCTCGACCCGTCTTTTCGACAAGGCGACGGCGGTGGCTATGGTTCGATCGGCAACGACGACACTCTTGATGTCGCTAGACAGCTCGACCACCACCGATTTGCTGACGCCGAGCGCCAGGAAGCGCGAGGTGCTGTCGCTGCTGACGACCCGCATATCCGCGGATGCCCGTCCGCCGCCGATCATCGTTGCCAGCGTCACGATAGCCGCAGCGCCCAACGCTGCGCGGCCAAATAGCTTACGCTTCATATCGGCTACTCCAGGCACCACCGGTAAACGAAGCGTATCGGAGCGCAGTTTATAAGTTGTAAAGCCCCTTCCGGCGCCGCGCTATCTTCAAGAACTCCTCGACGTGGAAGCCGCGAAGCTGCGGCGGCTCCCCGGAGAATCCGAGTTCGCTCCAGCGGCTTGCGACCCGCTCGTAAGTGGAACGCCGCAACGCGGTGGCTTTGGGGAATTGCCTGATGTGACGATGCGGCTTGCAGGCATTGATCAGGACTTTCGAGCCGTACGGCCGCGCCTCCGGCGTGTATTGGCTCGGATCGAGGCCGGTCGACCAGGTATTGCGGAGAATGTCCAGGTCGTCGCTCGGGTGGCAACGCGTGCTCAACGCCCAGAGCACGTCGTTGAGATCCGTCGGATCGACGTCCTCGTCGACCACGATGACCCATTTCGTATAGTAGGCGGCCGCCGGGCATTGCGCCGCGAGCGAGAGTACTTGCGCCGAATGACCGGCATATTTCTGCTCGACGGCGACCACGACCATGCCCCAGCCCGACGCCGCCGCCGGATGCGAATAAGCAGAGGCCACGCCCGGAACCCCGATGGCCTCCAGATCGTCGAGGATGCGGGCCGAGCGCATGATCGCGTAATAGGCGCCAATCTCGCATGACGGATACTTCGCCATCAGAGCGTGGGTGAAAATCGGCTGACGCCGGTAGTGCAGGGCTTTCACATCGATCACCGGCTGCGGCGAGCGTTCGCGGCCGTAATAACCGGTGAATTCGCCGAGCGGCCCTTCCGGCAGCACGTCACCTTGACGCAGCGTGCCCTCGATGACGATTTCCGCGTCCGCCGGAATTGGCAGACGCACGCATGCGGCCTCGGTCAGCCGCACGCCGCACCCCATCATGCCGCCGGCAACATCGAGCTCTGATTGGTTCAGGCCGAAGCTTTGGGCTGCGACCATGAACAGCACCGGATCGACCCCATAGGCGCAGACGACTTCGCAGGGCTCTCCGCGCGCCCACCAGCCCTCGCGGTCGAGCAGGCCATGCTTGCCGGGCGAACAATAAAGGCCGACACGGCGCGGTCCATGCAGCATCTGCCGGTAGCAGCCGACATTGGTCCGGCCGCCGTCCGGCGAGGCCGTGAACGTGATATCGCCGGTGCCGATGTAGCGGCCGCCATCGCCCGGCCAGAAGCGCGGAACTGGAAACGCCGTGAGATCGATCGCCTCGCCGGTGAGCACGACTTCGTTGACCGGCGCGGCATCCTTCGCCACCCACGTGGGTGCAATCCGCCGCTTCATGATCCGCCGCGCCTCCGCGATCATCGCCGCGGTTGAGAGTCGCGGATCGATGCCGACCGCCAGTGCAAAGCGCTCTTTGCTCGCGCCCAACATGTTGGTCAGGATGCGGGTGCCGGTCTGGTCACCCTTGAGGTTCTGAAACAGCAAAGCCGGCGCGTCTTCTTGTCGCGTCGCCAGGTAGGTGATGGCGCCGAGTTCCTCATCGGCATCGACCGTCGCGGTCAGCCGCTTGAGGGCACCCTCGCCTTCGACAAGCTGCAGCCAGTCGCGCAGATCACGCCAGCTGACTGGCTCGGATCCTTGATTTTTGTCGCCGGCGGCATCGTTCTGCGTTCCGGCGCGCGTGGTCTCGACGGCCTTGTCTTCCATGGGCTTTCACCTCCGGCGATTGCGGCCTGCATATGGCGGCGGATCGCTTGTCGACGGCAAGAAGTTGTTGCCTAATCGGCAACAGCCGGTGGGCAAGACGCCACCAACTGAAATAGTCAGTAGAACGGATCGGATCGCGACCATGAGTAATTTTGCCCTCGCCAAAGCGCTGCTGCTGTTCAGCCAGTTCGGCACCCAGCATCCGGAACGCAGCGTCACCGATCTCAGTCAGGCGACCGGCCTGAGCAAGAGCAGCATTTCCAAGATTTTGCGGGAATTCCGCGCTCAGGGGTTTCTGGTCCAGGATCCGGTGTCGCGGCGCTACCGGGTCGGCCCGCAAGCGCTCGCCGTCGGCGCCGGCTACTTCGCCGGCTCCGACCTCGTTCGCTGCGCCGACGCGGTCATGCAAAAGCTCGCCAAGCGCACGGACGGCACGGCGACGCTCAACGTCGTGTGCGATTCCCGCGTGTTGTTTGTTAAGGCCAGAAACGGCGGCAGGCGGCCGGCTTTCAGTTGGCCGGTGGGCAGCTACATTCCTGTCCACGCCACGGCGGCCGGGAAGATCGCCGCAGCCTTCGCCGCGCCGCATGTCGCCAAGCCGATGATCGCGGATGCAAAGCTTCGCAGCTTCACGCCCTCGACTATTTGCGAGGTCGGCACGCTGATGCAGCAACTGTCCGAGATCAGGCGCGTCGGCATCGCCTGCACGTTCGGCGAAAGCACTTACGGCGTTGCCGCGGTGGCGGCACCGATTCACGACTGCGACGACAAGGTGGTCGGCGCAATCAGCGTTCTCCTGCCGCTCGAACGCGCGCGCGAAAGCGCACACGGCACCGTCGTTGCCGATGCTGTACGCGCCGCCGCCAGGGATGTCAGCCGCGAGATCGGTACCGCGCGCTACGCCTTCCATGATGGAACCATGCCGGGCTGAAGAGAGGCCGCCCGAAAGCAAGTCTGGGCGCACGGATGATCGATGATCAACAAAAAACTTAATCTCGGGCCGACGATGTGCTCGAGCGCAGGAGAGCGCGAAAAGTGAATAAGAAATACTCGTTGCCGCTGTTGGTGTTCCTGACCGCGGCAATCGGACTGACAGCCCCGCCGGCCCGGGCCGACGACAAGCTCAAGATCGGCATCATTGCCAGCATGTCGAGTCACGCGTCGATTACCGGCGGCATGATCCGCGACGGATTTTCGCTTGCCGTCAAGCAGCTCGGCGGCAAGCTCGGCGGCCGCGATGCCGAGGTCGTCGTCCAGGACGACGAGACCAAGCCTGACGTGGCCGTCAGCAAAGCCAAAGCTCTCATCGATCGCGACAAGGTCGATTTCGTCGTCGGCACCGTGCTGTCGAACATGCTGCTCGCGATCGCAAAGCCGGTCACCGACGCCGGCGTCTTTCTGATCAGCCCCAATGCCGGGCCATCGAACCTGGCCGGCGCGGGTTGCAATCCGAACTTCTTCTCCACCGCCTACCAGAACGATCAGGTGCATGAGGTGGTCGGAAAATACGCGCAGGATTCGGGTGTCAAGACGGCATTGCTGCTGGCGCCGAACTACCAGGCCGGCAGAGACGGAATTGCCGGCTTCGAGCGTTATTTCAAGGGCCAGGTGCTCGACGAGATCTATGTGCCGCTCGGCACACTCGACTTCTCAGCGGAGCTTGCGCGCATCGCCGCGACCGGGCCGGACGCCGTCTATGTCTTCCTCCCGGGTGGCATGGGCGTGAATTTCGTCAAACAATTCCATCAGGCGGGGCTTAGCGACAAAGTAAAATTTCTCTCCGCCTTTACAGTCGATGAAGTGACGTTGCCGGCGCAGAAGGATGCGGCCATGGGACTCTATGGCGGCAGCAACTGGGCGCCGGACCTCGACACGCCGCAGAACAAGGCCTTCATCGAGGCCTACGAGAAAGCCTACGGGATCTTGCCGGCGAGCTATGCCTTCGAAGCCTACGACGCGGCGCTCCTGATCGACAGTGCGCTCAAGGCGACCAACGGCGCGACCGCCGATAAGGACGCGCTACGCGCCGCGTTGAAGAAGGCCGATTTCAAGTCGCTGCGCGGCAACTTCAAATTCAACAACAATCATTATCCGATCCAGGATTTCTATCTGGTGAAGGTCGGCAAGCGTTCCGATGGAAAATACCAGACCGAGATCGACAAGAAGGTGTTTACCGATTTCGGCGACAGCTACGCGAAGGACTGCCCGATGAAATGAGGCCGGCCGCCACGCGACGACGGCTTTTTGGAGATCGCCGGCGTCGGCGTGCGGCGCTTGTCTGAATTTGAGTGCACGGCTTCATGGACATCATCAATCACACCGTGCGCCGATGCCTGGATCTGTTCGACGTCGATGCCGAACGGGTCAAGCGCCGGCGATCCAACCCGAACACGTAGCGCGGCCATGACGATTGGGAAATCCCGCTTTTGGACCTTTTCGCTTGCGGTGTACGCCGATCCGGCTGTTCAACAGGAATGCCTGGAGCTGCAGGACGACCACGGCGTCGATGTTAATCTGCTTTTGTTTTGTGCCTTCGTCGGCGCGGCGCATGGTGCCGTGCTCTCCGAACAAGCCGTCAATGAAGCGGCTAACGTCAGTCGCGCGTGGCAGAAGGACGTTGTCGGTGCACTGCGCGTCGCGCGGTGCACCCTAAAGCGGTTCGCGGCGGAAACCGGGCCGCTCGACACGCCAATCGCGGCGTTACGCACGCGGGTCAAAGAACTTGAGCTCGATGCCGAACGGGTCGAGCAGGCGATGCTGGAGCATTGGGCGGCCGTGCATATCGAACTCGTGGCCGCGGAGCAAACGGGCGGACGCGGTGGCTGAAAACATTCGCACCCTGTTGACGATGTTCGCACGAACGTCGGAGCCGATTTCGTGGCCCGAACACCTAGTCGCGGCAGCCCTGGCAACCCCCGGCCAGTAACTTTTGGAGCATGATCCGGAAAAGCATGCCCTCGGGCTCGACCCGATGAGTGGATACCGGTTTTCCGAAAAGATCATGCTCCACCAAAGATCTAGGGCGCGATGATCGCGCTCTAGTATCGCGGCTGGCGTTTGTCGCGAAATGCGGCCAAGCCCTCGGCAAGATCCTTGCCGTCGATGTGCTTTTCGAACGCCGCAAGCTCGGCTTGAAATCCGTCATAGCGCGAGGCGTTGAAATAAGCACTGGCGAGGCTCTTGATGTGCGCCAGCACCTCCGGGCTTTGCCGCGAAAACTGCGACGCGATCTCGCGGGCGCGCACGAGAAGCTGCGGCGCCGGCACGACTTCGTTGATCAGACCCCAGTCGCACAGCTCGCGTGCCGACACCAGACTGGCGCTGAAAAAAAGCTGCATGGCGCGATTTGCCGGGATTTTGCGAAACAGACGAACCGTGGCACCACCGGCGGGAACCACGCCGTATTTCGCGTGGCCGTCTCCCATCTTGGCGTCTTCAGCGGCGATCAGTACGTCGCAACACAAGAGAAGCTCGAGCCCGCCGGCAACGGCGGTGCCGTTCACCGCGCCGATGACCGGAACCGGCAGTGCTTCCAGCTTGGCGAAAACGCGCTGGTTGAAGGCGAGCGTTTCGATCAGCGGCTGCGCACCAGCTTGCAGCTTCTCCTGGAATTCCAGCAGATCGCCGCCGGCGGAGAACGCCCTGCCCTGCCCGGTTACGATGACGGCACGCAACGTTCTGTCAGCGGCAAGCTCGTCCAATACGCCGTCCAATGCCTGCATCACGCCTTGCGAAAGCGCATTGAGTGCATTCGGCCGATTCAACGTGATAACGGCAATGCCGTCCGTGCGATCGAGAATGACGTCATCGCTGCGGCGCGGTTGCGCGGGTCGGCCTTCTACCAGATAGGCTTGCGGCAGCGACAGGAGGCTTTCAGAAAGCACGCGAAGGCGGGCACCATCGTCGCTGTCGACGGCGATCCGCACGCGCGTGCTCAGCTTGTCGTCCTTGTCGACGGCGATGTCGGAGTCCACGCCTTCGCCGAATATGCGCTCGATTTCGAGCTTCGCTTTCTCCTTGATGGCGAGATCGCGCAACGTCGGCTTGAAGATTTTGCCGACCGCGGTAACCGGCAACGCGTCGAGGACGACGACGCGCTTGGGCTTCGCCGGCGGCTCCATGATGTTGTGTTGGAGGTGCGTGTGCAGGCCGGGCAAATCGACGGTCTGTCCGGGCGCGGCTACCACGAAGAGAATCGGCACCTCTCCGGCATATTGATCGGGCATGCCGACCGCCGAACTGATTTGCACGCCAGGGAAATCGTTGGCGACGTCTTCGATCGCCGCCGGATCGATGTTGTGGCCGCTGCGCACGATCAAATCTTTGGCGCGGCCGGTGAGAACGAGCCGCTCGTCCTCGGTCAGATAGCCGATGTCGCCGGTGATCAGCCAACCCGCATCGGTGAGCACGCCGGCATTGTGTTGCGGATCGACGTAGCCGGGAAACACTTGCGGGCCGCGCACCAGAACGAGGCCGCTGGTGAGCGGCGCGCATGCCTTGGGATCGTTGTTTTCGCTGCCGAAGGCGGCAATCAAGGTCTGCGCATAGGGCGCGCGAAATCCGACGCTCCCGGCGAGCGGCACGCCGCGGCCGGGATTAAACGCAATGGCCGCCGCCGTCTCGGTCATGCCGTAGGTTTCAAAAAGCCGCAGGCCGGTGCGGGTCTCGAAGCGCTCGCTGACGGCCTTCGGGCATACGGCGCCGCCGGTGAGCGCCATGCGCACCGAGGCCACATTGCGAGCGCCAATAGGTACTTCGGCAAGCGCGGCGATCGACGTCGGCACCCCACTCACGATCGTTGCCCGGAAGCGCTCGACGATGCTCCAGTAATTCTCGATGACACGCGGCAGCCGCAAGCCGTGGGCCGACGGGATGATCATGTGGCCGCCCGCCGCCAGGATCGATAAGCCCGCCGTCACCGTGCCGCCGACATGGAACAGCGGAAAACCATTGATGGCCGCATCGAACTCATCGAGCCCGTGAACCTGGGCAAAGCTCCAGGCGGCATGGATCTGATTGCCGTGGGTAAGGCGAACAAGCTTTGGGCGGCCGGTCGTGCCGCCGGTGTGAAACAGGGCGCAGACGGTGTCGCGGTCCGCCGTGAGCTCGAAATCGAGGGTGGCGCGCTGCGCCGCGAGGCTTTCCTCGAAGCTGGCGATCTTGCGATCGGAATCGCTTCGGCCACCGATCACCAAAATCCGTTGCAGCGACGGCACACGGCCGATGACCGCATTGGCCTTTTCCCACAGAGCCGGATCGTGTGCCGCCGAGGGAATAACCAGCACGGTGGCGTTCTCCGCGATCAACAGATCGGCGATGGCGTCGGCGTTGAGCAAAAAGTTGATCGAGCTGGCGACACCGGCCACCTGAGCCCCAATCAGCACCGCCGGCACCGGCGGCAGCGCCGGACAAAGGAAGGCGACAGCGCCGCTGGACGGCGTGATCCCGAGCGAGCGAAACAGATTGGCCGAACGGGTGATCGCGTCAAACAAGCCCTGGTGCGAGAGCGTGACCGCGTTTTCGTCCGGATCGCCCGCCGCCAAAACCGTGAGCGCCGGCCGCTCGCCATGAAGCTGCGCGGTCGCCGCGAACACGTGGTGGAGATTCCGCGCCGGGATGAGTTCGTCGTAGGGCGATTGCTCCAGCGCCACGATATCGGCGATGGTCGCGATCGTTCGGGTGAATTTGGTCGTTCTCAGAGCCACCGCCGGCTTGGTCATCGATCTCCCCCCGCTTCCCGAGTTGTGGCCCGACACTCCACTGCACGCATGACGGTCTCCGCCGTCTGTTCAGCACTGAGGGATTTTCCTTTCGCCACGCAGGGCTTGGCGCGGCGCGCGCGCGGACCGCGGCAAATTAGCTGGACCACGCAGGTGAATCACCTCATCTCGCCTTCACGGCGAAAATCCACATCAAATCAAAGATATAGTCCGGCTTGGTGCCCGTGGAGGGCACCACTCATGCGTCCAGGGCCATCCAACCAAGTCCGATATGCTGTTGAATATGTTGCATTTTTCGACAAAACAAGTCTAGCGCCATTCGAGGCGGTCCAGTAAAATCCCAACCCTCGCTTAGGGTAAATCTTAGGGTGAACTGGACGATGACGCGCGCGATCCGAAAGCTTTCAGCGCGAAAGGCAGAGACGGTGGTCAAGCCCGGATACCATTCCGACGGCGACGGCCTTTACTTGGTGGTGGACAAGTCTGGCGCCCGACGGTGGGCGTTCATCTACCACTCGCGAGGTAAGAGGCGGGAAATGGGTCTCGGCCGCATGGGCCTAAAGGAGGCGCGCGAATCGGCCGACGATATCCGTAGGCAGATTCGGAAGGACGTGGATCCGATCGCGGCTCGACGGACTCAGCGGGCAACGACGAGAACCATACCGACATTCGAGGTCGTCGCCAGGGAAGTCATTGCGGACGCAAGAACCAAGTCAACGAACGACAAGGTCCGATATCAATGGGAGCTTCTTCTCGGGCCCCGCTATTGCGGCTCAATTCTCGACAAACCGATCAACGAGATAACGACCCTGGACATTGAGGCTGTCCTTCGACCGGTGTGGTGGGACAAGCCCGAGACGGGTCGAAAGCTGTTGGTTCGATTACGCCGGGTATTCGACTATGCCCGCGTGCAGCTTAGGGACCGCCACGGCGTGGTGATGCCCCACAATCCCGCGGCGTGGCCAGACCTTCGTGACCGTGGTTTTGAGCGAATCAACAAGCTCTCCCGTGGTCGACAAGCTGCCCTCGATTACGCTTTAGCGCCAGAATTCCTGACGGTTCTGCGGGGACGTCAGGGGATTGCAGCACGAGCGCTCGAGGTGACGTTATTGTCGGGCCTTCGGACTGGAGAGGTCATCGGCGCCCGATGGGACGAAATCGACCTCAAGAATGGAGCTTGGACCCTTCCACCGGGACGCATGAAAGACCGGCGAACGCGAACCGAGCCATTCCGGGTGCCGTTGTCCCAAGAGTTGATCCGCCTATTGGAAAATCTTCCGCGGCTTGGCGAACACGTTTTTCCGAGCATAAAAGTGGGCAAGGCGCTCAGTAACATGGCAATGCTCACGCTGCTCAAGAAAATGAACGTGAACGCTGACGGCAAACCACGGTGGGTCGATTCGAAGAGCGGCCGCGCGATCACACCTCACGGACTTCGGGCGACCTTCAGGACGTGGGGCGAAGACGCCGGCTTCTCCCGGGACCTCCTTGAAGAGTCGCTGGGTCATCAGATCGGAAACGCGGTCGAACGAGCTTATCGGCGAACGGATAGCTTCGATCGGCGCAAAAAGCTCATGGAAGCCTGGGCTGATTTCTGCTGCCACAGCGCGAACTGCCGGACACGAGTCGCCGACCACCGAGAGTATTCTTCGACATCCTCTGTTTTTTAAACCGAAGGTCGCAAGTTCGAGTCTTGCCGGCATTGAGCCGGAGAAGCCGGGCTTCGATCTGCGCACCTTCGAATGTCCGAGGTGTCAGCACGTCGAGACGGTCGTCTCAAATGACGTTTTCCGAATACACGCTTGAAAACAGTCCGATTACCGTACGACCAGAGTGCCCAACATGCATGGCGCAAATGTATCTGGCACAATTTTGCGCTAACCTACGTTGCGACATTCAGGCCCACATCGCGGCTGTTCAAATTATGAAACACCCCTCCGAGAATTGATCGCAGGAAGTTCTTGCCGGTCTCGTCGAACGCGTCACCTACCATAATGTTGAGAATGGCTTTTGCGTGCTGCGGGCCAAGGCGCGCGGGCATCGTGACGTCGTGACCGTTGTTGGTCACGCTGCAGCCGTCGCAGCCGGGGAGTGGATCACTGCGGCAGGCGAATGGGTCAACGATCGGACGCACGGCCAGCAGTTCAAGGCGCGGTTCCTGCGGACATCGCCCCCAGCTTCGGCCGACGGCATCGAGAAGTACCTCTGCTCCGGCATGATCCGGGGCATCGGCCCGGCCTACGCCAAGAAGCTCCTGCGCGCTTTTGGCGAGAAGGTGTTCGACATTATTGAGGCGACGCCAGACCGACTGCGTGAGGTCGATGGCATCGGACCGATACGAGCCAGCCGCATCACCGCTGCCTGGGCCGAGCAGAAGGCAGTGCGGGAAATCATGGTGTTCCTGCACAGCCACGGCGTCGGTACGGCACGGGCGGTCCGCATCTACAAGACCTACGGTCCTGACGCCATCCAAGTCATGACCGAAAACCCGTACCGACTGGCGCGCGACATCCGGGGCATCGGTTTCAAGACGGCCGATGCGATCGCCATGAAGCTTGGAATCGAGAAGGCCGCCATGGTGCGGGTCCGCGCGGGAATTTCCTATGCGCTGACCGAGGCGATGGATGAGGGACATTGCGGGTTGCCGACAGAAGAGCTGATACCGCTTGCCGAAAAGCTGCTCGAGGTTCCGCAGGAACTCATCCGCACTGCGCTCGATCTGGAGCTGCATGAGGGCACGGTGGTCGCCGAGCGGGTTGGCGAAACACCGTGTGTATTTCTGGCCGGCTTGCATCGCGCGGAGCGTACCATCGCCGAGCGGCTGATGCGGCTGGCAAATGGAAAGCTGCCCTGGGCCTCGATCGATCCGGACAAGGCCTTGCCGTGGGTCGAGGGGCGTATCGGTCTTGCCCTTGCCGAAAGCCAGGTCGCCGCGATCCGGCTCGCACTGATGTCCAAGGTGTTGGTCATGACCGGTGGCCCCGGCGTTGGCAAGACAACCATCGTTAATGCCATTCTGCGCATCCTCTCGGCGAAGGGCATCAACCTTCTGCTTTGTGCTCCGACCGGTCGTGCCGCTAAGCGTATGACCGAGACAACTGGCTTCGAGGCCAAGACCATCCACCGGCTGCTTGAGGTCGACCCCAAGGGCGGTGGCTTCAAGCGTGCCGATGACAGCCCGCTCGACTGCGACTTGTTGGTTGTCGACGAGACCTCCATGGTCGATGTCATGCTGATGCAGGCGCTCATGAAGGCTGTGCCGGACACGGCCGCCCTCTTGATCGTTGGCGACATCGATCAGCTTCCTTCGGTCGGTCCCGGTCAAGTGCTGGTCGATGTCATCTCATCCGGCGCCGTGCCGGTTGTGCGCCTCACCGAAGTATTCCGGCAGGCGGCCCAAAGTCAGATCGTCGTGAAGGCCCACGGCATCAATCAAGGTGTTATTCCCGATCTTCGAAGACCTGAAGCCGAGAGCGACTTCTATTTCGTCGAGGCTGACGATCCCGAGACCGCGGTTGCGCGCATCATCGAGTTGGTCAAAACCCGCATCCCGCGCCGCTTTGGTCTCGATCCAATCCGCGATGTCCAGGTTCTCTGCCCGATGAACCGCGGTGGCGTTGGAGCACGCTCCGTCAACATCGAACTGCAGGCCGCATTGAATCCGGCGGGCGATCGCAAGGTCGAGAGATTCGGCTGGACCTTTGCGCCCGGCGACAAGGTCATGCAGATCGAGAACGACTATGACAAGGAGGTCTACAATGGCGACATCGGGTTTGTGGCGGACGTTGAGCCTGACGAAGGCGAACTAAGTGTCAGCTTCGACGGGCGCTCAGTCACCTATGGCTTTGGCGAGCTCGACACCCTGGTGCCGGGGTACGCCGCAAGCATCCACAAGAGCCAAGGCTCGGAATACCCCGCCGTGGTAATTCCGGTCATGACGCAGCACTATGCCATGTTGCAGCGTAATTTGCTCTATACCGGCGTCACGCGCGGCAAGCGGCTCGTGGTTCTGGTTGGGCAGAAGAAGGCCGTCGCCATCGCGGTTCGCAACATCTCAGGCCGACGGCGTTGGTCGAAACTGGCGGAATGGCTAAGCGCGAACGACTCAAAGCGTCACGTGAGTGCATGAATTCGGGCGTCACTGTTTCTGAGCGAGGCGGGTCTCGTTGAGCGCCCAACGCTGAGGACTGAGAATTCACACCGAGCTGGTATGATGAGGCCGAGCTTTATTGTCAGTCTGAATGAAATCTCGGATCGGACCGTTTAAGCTTCTCGGGCGTTACTGCCGAGGGGCTGTGCGCGAACGGATCCAGCCGTGGCCGAAATAACTCCTAATTCGCCCTCGCCCCCCCACGTCGATCCCCCGGCGACTCCGAGTTATCAAACCCTGACCGCACTGGCGGTAGGAGTGACGGTTATCGCCGCGCTCTATTTCGGCAAGGATATCCTACTGCCCATCACCGTGGCGGTGTTACTGAGCTTCGTACTGTCACCGCTGGTAGGGACGCTGCGGCGGCTTCGGATTCCGCGTGTCGTCGCTGTTGTGTTCTCAGTGGGACTAGCGCTCGCGATTATTGGTGGCGTGGGGGCCCTGCTTGGTAGCCAGATTGTCGAAGTTGCCAGCGATCTGCCGTTATATCAGACCACGATCGAAAAGAAGGTCGATGTTCTCCGCAAGGCTACGCTCGGACGTATTGCCGAGGTCGCGAGCCGTTTTCGCGGGACGCTTGGTCGAGCAGACCAGATGGTTCCTCCACCTCAGTCGCCCGCGGGTGAGCAAGCCGCGCCACCAGAACAAACGCCCATTCCCGTGGAAGTTCGTCAACAGCCGCTTGATCCGGTGGCCTTGGCCACGAGAATCTTGACGCCGGTGCTGCATCCCCTAGCCGCTGCAGCGATCATCTTCATCGTGGCCATCTTCATCCTCATGCAGCAGGATGACCTCCGAGACCGGGTCATCAGGCTATTTGGCTCTCGCGATTTACACCGCACCACCCTTGCCATGGATGACGCCGCCCGGCGGCTAAGCCGGTTCTTTCTCATCCAGTTAGGTATCAACACTGCCTTTGGTGTGATCATCGCAGCGGGGCTCTATTTCATCGGGCTTCCGAGTCCGTTGCTGTGGGGCGTTATCGCCGCGTTGATGCGCTTCGTTCCCTACATTGGTAGCTACGTGGCTGCGGGCGTCCCGATCCTACTTGCGGCTGCCGTCGATCCCAGCTGGTCCTTAGCGCTTTGGGTAGCTGCACTATTTCTCCTGACTGAACCCATCATTGGACAGTTGGTTGAGCCGATGCTGTACGGGCGCAGCACCGGCTTGTCACCCATCTCGGTTGTCATCTCGGCGATCTTTTGGGGTTGGCTCTGGGGACCGGTTGGCCTGATCCTCTCGACTCCGCTGACGCTCTGCCTCGTTGTGCTGGGCCGGCACGTGAAGCAACTCGAATTTCTGAATGTGCTTTTCGGCGACCAGCCCGCACTCACCAGAGTCGAGAACTTCTACCAGCGAGTGCTGGCCGGCGACCCAGACGAGGTGCAGGAGCATGCGGAAGAGTTGCTCAAGGAGATGTCACTTTCGTCGTACTACGATGAGGTCGCGTTGAAGGGATTGGAATTAGCGGCCCAAGATCTAGCGCGCGGAGTGCTCACCCGCCCCCAAGTGGAGCGCATCGAGAAGGCAGTGACGACCCTGGTCACGGAATTGGCGGATTACGACGACGTGGACCCGGGGACCGCACCATTGGCCAAAGCGTCCCCGGACAGAAGCGCCGCTCAGAATTTGCCCAAGCATCCGGCTCCCTCTGCAGCGATGCCCGAGAGCTTGAAACTTCCCGCCAGCTGGCGCGACGAAAAGCCGATCCAATGCGTCGCCGGCCGAGGCCCACTGGACGACGCAACGGCTGCCATCCTGGCGCAACTCTTGGAGAAGCATGGCTTGGGCGCAGAAATCGTTGCGCATGAGGCAGTGTCACGTAACGCGATCGGTGAATTTAATAGGGAGGGCGTCCCAATGGTCTGCGTCTGCTATCTCGACATGAGCGGCCACACGTCACCCCTACGTTTCCTGCTTAAGCGATTACGGCAGCGCGTTGGCGACGCGCGGCTCCTTGTCGCTTTGTGGCCATCGGATCATCCTGTCATGTCAGATCAGAAAGACAGAGCTGCCCTGGGCGCCGACGAGTATGTGACGTCGTTGCGGGACACCGTGAACGCCTGCCTGAAGGCCGCTCAAGACGCCGCCGCCCACAAACGCGGTGCTATTACCACCAGTGAGAATGAGCGACCAGAAACCGAGCGACGACCCCCCGAAATCTCGGCGTCTCCAGAAGCTCGCGGGATGAGTTGACGTGCGGGCCGGCGGCGCTTCAGCGTCCAGAAGGAAGTCCTTCAGCGACGTGCAGAAACCCTGGCGTGTCACTTTCAGCCTCAGGACTTCAGCAAACTTGCTGAGTTCCGAAGAACCCAAGATGTGCAATTTGGAATGCGAATGGATTTTGCCATTTAGTTCCGGAGCAAATAGAACTGTTCCGTGTTTTGACCACCGTGCGCCGATAGTACGTTAACGGCCCACCACCGACCAACAAGCCGAGTGCATTTTTCGGAATCTGACCGGGCTTCTAAACTGCCAGATTTGCCAAAGCTTCAAATTAGTATTTGTTTGGCCATCAAAGCACCCTCGCGAAGAGCCGTGCGGCTTTCTACGGAGCCGTCATATGCGAGCAGGATTCGCTTGTACATCTTCATCCCCCTTTTCTTGGGGCCAAGATAGGGCATTCCAGTGAGAAGCGAATTGACAGATCGATCGAACATGGTCAGGCGATGATCCCGTCGGTTTATTTGGCAGGTTGCCATGGCGCGACCGTTCAGGCGAACTATATGTTCGGTGAACAGCCCTCCCTCTCCCCTTGAAGAAGCCCTTGATCGTTTTTCTGCTGCTCGTCTTTGTGCCGATCGCCGCATCGGCCGTACGCTATCTCTGTCTCGGAGATGGCCGTGGAAACTGGCAGACCGCCGACAGGTCGAGCGCTGGCCTGTTACCGCCCGCGTCTTCACGCTCCGACGCCATGATCCGGGTCTTCGCCGCCCGCACCGTGAAATGGCGGAGCATTTTGGCAGTCCACACTTGGATCGTAGTGAAGGAAAAGGGTGCGACCAGCTACAGTCGATACGACTACACGGCCTGGGGCGAGCCCATACGGACCAATGGGTTCGCTCCGGACGGTCGGTGGTTTGGAGCGATGCCCGAGACGGTAGTGGCCGTCGACGGCGAGCGTGCGGAAGCGCTCAGGATCCGCTACGTCATCGAAAACTACAGATTTCGAGCGTACGGAGACTACAGCGCTTGGCCGGGACCCAACTCGAACACGTTCGTTCGCGCTGCCCTGGATTCGGTTCCGGAACTCCGAGCAGTGCTGCCGCCGACCGCGATCGGCAAGGACTTTCCCTACGATGGCCGGTGGATCGGCGTAACCTCGTCCGGCACGGGCGTATACGTTTCCCTCGCCGGTTACGTCGGCATGACCGTTGGTTGGGTAGAAGGCTTCGAGCTCAACTTTTTTGGCGCCGTCATCGGATTCGACGTGCGGCGTCCCGCGTTAAAGCTTCCCGGTCTCGGGCGCTTGGGGGTTGCCGCCGGTCTGTAAGACGTCCAATTCCGGATTTGTGATGTGTAACGCGCGCGGACCGGTACGTCCGGCGTAACTACAATGTTTCTGATCATATTCCAGTTGGCGTTACTGCGAACCCAATCTAAAACCATCGCCTCTAACTCAGCTTTGGTTTTTCGCTGTTTTCCCGAAACGAACGATGAGAGTGATCGACCGCCTGCTTAAGCCGTGGCGGGGACCGTCAAAACTCGCGCCTTGGATCGGGCAAGAATGTCTCTGAATGCCCGTTTGGCGCCCCTATGCCGTCGGATGATCAAACTCATCACCTCCTCAGCACGGGCGGGATCAACACGCTCCATACGATCGAAGATGGCAGCGATCGCCTCATCGAGGAGCCCATCGTCATCCTTGATCGCGGCCTTCCAGAGCCGGAAGATCGCGTCGCGCCCGAGACCAAACCGTTTTCCTACGACGTGGCTGGATCCGCTGATGCTCTTTATGGCGAATTCCCCTTGGGATTGATCTCTCTCCACAACATGCCAGCCCGTGGCCTAGCCCGGTGTGACAGCGGCCACAGTTTTTCATTTTCCCGGTCCGCGCCGTGCCCCCCAATGACTCAGCGGAGTCCACCGGTGCGTTTTGATGGCATCCGCTAACCCGCGGGCGGCCGGTGGCTAAAACGAATCCAGGTCCTTCTCTGATTCATTGGATGTGGTTGTAACCTTTCGGACCCTACGCTCGAGATCGTAGCACTCCTCGTCGGTCGGTATCACGGTGACCGGATCTTCGTCCTCCCTGACAAACTCAGTGGCTTCACTGGCAGTTTGGCGGGAGAAGGTCCTTCCCGCGCACTGCACCGTGATCGCTTCACCGGTCCACGCGACATGAACCGCCCCGGCTGGAACACTGTAAAGCTCGGCGAACATGCGCTGGATGGCTTTGCGGTAGATGTCGGTTTGATTCATTTGTCGCAGTCAGTGCATGCCGTCACGAACATGACCGTGCCGACGCTGACGGCCAACACTGAAATCCCGATCAGGATGGCGCAGACGCGGCGAAGCTGGTCGTCGTGTGGTGCGAATCATGTGGGCGATTTGGCGGGGAAGAAGCCGGTCCGTCAAAGTCTCGGACGGTCCGAACGCAAGCCAGGCGTCGTAATACCCAGCGGTTTAAGCAGGCGCTAACCGCTGGGTACTATTTTGGTGCTGGGACAGTGGGGACGGATCCTCCACTGCGTCCGGGGCCCTGGCGCGTGAGGAATCGCGTGGTACCCGTGCCGTGCCAGGGCCTCCTAACTCGTTAGCATGCCCTCGTTGATTCGGCGACAAATGCGCAAGCCATCGGTAAATATTTCCTTGCGTCGGTGAACGATGACCACGGTTGACCTGATCCTGAGCGTGATGGCGGCCACAGCGACGGCATTGCTGCTCGCACTGATCGCGCGCGATGCCATCGGAATGCCGCCCGGCATAGTTCGTGAAGACGCGCTGATCGCGGCCAGCGTTATGATCGCCAGCGTTGCCGGGATGTCTTCGCTCCGCCGCAAATACTAGGCGCGGTGCGATGGCCTCCGACATGGAGAATCCGAGAAGGCTCGTAACGCTCCAGCGTGACGGCGCTGAGTTTGTCGTCTCATTCTATCCCGAGTCATCGTTGCGTTTCGACACATTGAGCCAAAACATATACCCCGACCATCGGTAGCCAGCTTCGGCCAGCACTCGCCGTGCTTATACGGTCAGTCAGCGAGCTTAGCGCGCACGTATTCGAGCACGGCGTCGACAATCTCGCGCATGATCGCCCAATCCTGGCCGCTCAAGTTGCCAGGTAGGTTCTGCTCGATTGTGAGCTTGACCTCGGGGCCGATCAGCCTGGCGCAGACAGCAAAGAACGTTGCCGGCTGATTGTCAGCCGTCCATTCCATCGTCTGCCTGGCGTTGTCTCTCCAGGTTTCGACAGATCATCGAGAAGCCCGTGGCTGAATGCTGTCCGGCTGCCTAATGGTCTGCCGGGCAAGCCTGCGGGGTTGCCACTTTGGCCGGGCTTGAACGGTCTTCCAACAATATGTCCTAATTCACTCATGCTGCTTTTTGCTGCTAATGGGTTGCGCGAGGGAAAACATTGCTTGCCCATTCCAAGCAGGCTCCACCGTGCTCTCTGTCGGCGGGACCACCGGTAAGCCGTCCGTCCAGCCGTTGCTATGATACAGTTCCTGCGCGGCGGTGAAATCGTCGACGTCGTAGACCTTAGAGGTCAATGCCGCCTTGATCGATCGGTGCATGACATCGTCCGCGGTTCGAGAGCCAGCGACACTGAGGAGCGTTCGCGCGGATGATGCACAGGCCACCATTCAATTCAAAGGGTGTAACGGACTGCTTGCCCGGATTCTGCTGGCTAACTCTTGGCCCTCATGACCGATGTCCGGCTTGGATCTTGGTCGTGTGAAAACGAAATCTGATTTGGTCGCAATGCTGAGCGGAAGACAAATTTCTGCGCCTTTTTTGCTCTCCGCATGACCGTAGAGCCCAAAATTCCGGGTGCGGTTATACCGCGTAGAGTTTTTACCCAGTCAAGGTCAATCGCTACCGAGCCTGCGCCTCCCGATGTCCGCTACGCTCCCAATAGCAACCCCAAAATAGCAGCGCCGCGATTGGTCACGATGGGCCAAAACTGGAAGTGGACAGAGGCCCCTTCCAACAGTACCGTAGGTTCCGGAGACCGCCCCTGGCCAGAGAGCGTGCGGAACGACGGCTCACAGCGATCCTTGCGGCCGATGTCGCTGGATACAGTCGGCTTATGGGCTCTGACGAGGAGGGCACTTTAGCTCAACTGAAAGCCCACCGGCGCGCCCTTGTCGATCCAAAAATCAAGCGGCATCGCGGACGGATCGTGAAGACTACCGGCGACGGCATGCTGGTGGAATTCACGAGTGTTGTCGAGGCCGTGTGCTGTGCCGTCGACATTCAGAACGGGATGGTCAAACGCAATGCCGAATTGCCGCAAGAGAAGCGGATCGAGTTTCGCGTCGGCATAAACCTCGGCGACATCATGATCGATGGGAATGATATCTTCGGCGATGGCGTGAACGTGGCGGCACGCCTCGAAGCGATCGCAGAGCCTGGCGGAATCTTCATTTCCCGCCAGGTTTACGACCAGATAGAAGGCAAGGTCGCCTTCCGATTCCGGAAACTGGGTCCTCGGGATCTGAAAAACATAGCCAAGCCGGTCGAGGTGTTTGCGATCGATGGAATCGGTGGATCGAGCGAGCGGTCAATCGTCGAAGGTCCAGCGCCGATTCAGGAGATCAAATATTGTCGGGCATTTGACGGGGTACGTCTCGCCTATGCGATCTCAGGCAGCGGGCCAATTCTGGTGAAGTCGGCGAACTGGATGAATCACCTTGAATATGATTGGGAAAGCCCGATCTGGCGACATGTCTTTCGCGGACTATCGCGTGAACACACGCTGATCCGCTATGACGCGAGAGGGAACGGCATGTCCGACTGGGACGTGGATGAGCTCTCGATTGATGCCTGGGTGAGCGACCTTGAAACGGTTGTCGATGCGGCTGGCGTCGAACGTTTCCCGCTTCTTGGAATCTCTCAAGGTGCGGCCGTATCGGTCGCCTATGCCGTGCGGCATCCCGAACGCGTGTCGCACCTGGTTCTTTATGGCGGGTTCGCACTCGGTGGCAAGAAGCGCTCTCCTGCCGAAAAAGAAAAGCGCATTGCGATGACGACATTGATGCGCCTCGGATGGGGCGCGGATAATCCGAGCTTCCGGCAAATGTTCACCGGGCTATTCATTCCAGGGGCGACGCACGAGCAGGCAGATATTTTCAACGAACTGCAACGCAGAACTACTTCTCCCGACTGCGCTGCCCGATATTTCGATGTCGCCAGCGATTTCGATATCACCGATCTTCTCGCCGAAGTGAAGGCGCCTACACTTGTAATGCATGTGCGGGGCGATCTCATTGTTCCAATTGAGGCCGGCCGGCAGCTGGCGGCTGGCATTCCCCGCGCCCGCTTCGTCGCCTTTGAGGGCCAGAACCATCTGTTCCTGCAGCATGAGCCGGCTTCCGATCGGTTCTTCGAAGAGATCAGACTTTTCCTGGGCGGCTGACCGGCTGGCGACTACCCACTGCGCCATTTGAGGGGGTGATGTCAGCTTTGGGTCAATCGCATCGGAGCCAGTCAAGTCGGGCGGCGCAGTTTTGTCCTCTGTTGATTCGATAGCGACCAAACTTTTGCAGCGCCGTGAATGACGCGAAGGGCCAAAACCAGACATGCGCGTAGAGGCTGCCAACTGTGCGGCCTCAATCACAGTGATGAGTTACCGCCCCTCCCAATCGATCCGCGTCCCAGTGCTGAACGCCGTCGCGCCGCGACGGAAATCGGTACTGCCGTAACAGGCCCTAATGAGGTCGCTAATATCGACATCCGGCGCAGGTGCGAGCCGTCGTAATGTTTCCCGTGTTGCCGCGATGGTGAGCGGCGCGTGCCCACGCAACCGGTCGCAGAGCCGCGCCACTTCGGCATCGAGTGCTTCTTGAGCTACGACCGCTTCCAGATATCCGATCGCAAGCAGCGAGTCAGCCGATGGCATCTCGGCGAGTAGCAACATTCTTTTCACCCAACTCACGCCCAGCGTAACGCAAAGCCGATGGAGATTGGCGGCCGAAAGACAGTTGCCCAAGGTGCGTGCGATCGGAATGCCGAACCGCGCGCCTGAGGCTGCAATACGGATATCGCAGGCATTCGCAATGGCGAGGCCGGCCCCGACCGCGAAGCCTTCGACCACTGCGATGCTGGGTACGCGCAGACGCTCTAGCGTGTCGACAAAGCCGTCGAGCCTTGCTTCGTAGGCAACCCCATCATCCCCATTGGCGAACTGGCGGAACTGCACAATATCAGTGCCGGCGACAAAAGCTTTGCCCCCAGCGCCGCGGAGCACAGCGACGCGGACGCAGCTATTTTCGTTAATCGCGGCACAGGCTGCCGCGAGCCCGTCGTACATCGCCCAGGTCATCGCGTTGCGCGCCCACGGCCGATCGAACAGAACATGCGCAACGGCATCAGCAATGCACAATGTCACTTGTCCGTCACCGGATGAGGCTGGAGATTCGCGTCGCGTCATAGCTTCGTCCTCAAGCCGATGGCCATACCAGCGCCTCCCACGGAAACGGTGCGCGAGCGTGTAACCCTAATGTCACCTTGCCACGGAGACGTGCAATCATAAATCGACCATTGTGAGCGGCCCGGGATTACTCAATCAGGTAGATGTTCGTTCAGAGTCATCAGCGACGTTTTGAGAGCGCGCTAGCCACTTCTGCTTTGTCCCGGATTTCAGACGCATCGCTGTCTCGCAGCAAACGAGTTCAGGGCGCAGGCGGGCATCGGCCCAGACCCTTTTTGTCAGAATTGCCTTGCCAGTTCGGTGGCCTTCTTTTTGCCGGCTTCAATCATATCGATAGCGCGGCCATCCCACGTATGTTCGAGCGCAAGCGTCACAACTTCCCTGACACCGATGAATCGCAGCCAAAACTCGACGTAACCGCTCAGATACTGGAATCCAGGCTGCGGAACAGTCTCAAATCCAGCCTCGTCGCTTTGCCCTCGAACGAATGCGACAAACGCCTTCTCGATGTCGAGCGAGGGGCCGTAGCCCTTACCGTCGAAGGTAAACAACATATTGCGCTGACAAGTCACATCGATCAGTTGCTTTAGTTTGTAAGGGAAAGAGAAATTCCACATCGGCACTCCCATGACGATGCGATCCGCGCTCTGGAAGCGTGACGCGAGCTCGCCGATCTTCTCCCAGGCGGCGACCTCGGCCGGTGTCATCGGCTCGCCCGAAACACCTTTGTACTTTGCGTTTATCGTCTGCGCGTCGAACTCCGGAAGCCATTCCTGCCAGACATCCAGTGTGTCGACGACGATGCCGTCTGCGTGCTTCATATATTCGTGAAGAAAAGCGTCCACGAGAATGCGCGAAGCTGATTGATCCTTCCGCGGTGAGGTCACTATGTTCAGGACATTCATGCTATCGCCCTTCCGCGGTACTGCGGCTGAGTCTCAGACAGGAGTTCGAAGCCCGCAGCTGCGCGAGAAATGATGAATTTCACCTGTTACGGACCGATCGTGGCCTCGAAGCCGATCTCTACCTTGATCAACTTGGAAACAGGGCAGCCGGCCTCTGCCTTTGCTGCGATTGACTGGAACGCAGCCTGGTCGATGCCCGGTATCTTCGCGGTGACGGTGAGATGGACCGAGGAGATTGAAAAGCCGTCTCCATCCTTTTCGATGATGACGTCCGATTTGCTGTCCACCTGCTCGGGCACGAAGGCCGCCATTTCAAGCATTCTGACAAATGACATGGTGAAGCACGCGGCGTGCGCCGCGCCGAGTAGTTCTTCGGGGTTGGTACCGGGCTTGTCACCGTAACGAGTGACATCGTTCTGCGCAAACCAGCGGCGCATCTATAATCTGGAACCGACGGGTTTGATGTCGTCATGACCGTAAAAATCAGCATTCAGGATATCCAGGGCGCAACCATATCGGGCGAGTACGTCGAAAGAGACGGAATGGTCACCGTCACCGCATCTGATGGGCGTACAACAACGGGTGTGATTGAAGACAGCATGCTGACCGCGGAAACGCTCGCAAAGACGCTCCTACTTCAATTGCACCGGAAGGACGGAGAAACTGGCCAATGAGGCGCGCCGCTGCCCGCAGCCCGGTACCGGTGAATAGGAAGACACTGCGGTGATCAGCCTACGCCGTCGCGATCGACCATGCGCTATCTGCTAACGGCGTAATCGCTTAGGAGACCGGGTTAGAAGCAAATCTGAAAACACGACGGGGCGCTCGGCGCGCTTGCAAAGCTTTCCTAGCCTGCGGCTTCCAGTGATCGGACTGCGCAAGAGCCGACAGGCGCTCGGCCAAATTGAGCAGCTCTGCCTTGTCCTGTTGGCTCGAGGAAGTCTTGGCTAGACCACGATATTCGGCCGCGAGCTCACGAAAGTGGTCAGGGTTCAGCCGAGGTTTCGACACGGAATTTCTCCTGTTTCCCCAGCGTTCTTCAAACGACCCGAGCCTTCTAATGTTCCAAGCGCGCCGGCATCGGCGAAGCGACCGTCGAGGCTCCTGAGAAGACCGACGGGGAGCCGATCGCGGCGAGCGGCATTGCGCAGACATTGGCAGGCCGGGCCGAAAGCCTCGAGCGCGTCCGCAAGGCAATGACCAAGGCGGGCATTACCTTTCTGCCGGATGACGGCAAGGCGGTGTTGGGGTGCGTGGTAGGATCAAAGCGTGAGCGAATACGGAAAGGCAGCCGCCTCCGCGCGGCGTCTCAACCGGGAGGATGATGAGTGACAACGGTTGCTGTGGTCGGCTCGGTAGCGCTGACCGTGCTCGTGATGCTCAGCGTTGTTTTTATGGACGTTGGAAGGGGGCTAATCGACCGACGTCGCCTGATCCAATCCGGTTTTAAGGCCGCCCCTGCCACGGGGACAATTTCTTGACAACGCTGCTCAAATTCCGCCTGCCATGATCTGGCCGCCTTAACTTTTCACTGGCTTTGCTGGCGAGCGGATGCCACAACCCGTTACCGGGTCTGCACTTGTTGGGGGGGTCCAGATGCCGCAATACTTCTTCACTGTCCGAGCAGATTGCGCCGACGCGCATGAACGCGCTGCGGACCTTAGAGACGACGCGGCGGCTCTCGAGTATGCTTTGGATCTCGTGCGGGCATACCGAGCCGATGCACTCGCAGGCTCGCTCGTGAGGGTTAGCGACGAGACGCGCCCGATTGTATTTTCAATCCCATTTCTTCCCGGGTGCGCTTAGCGCTCCTTCCCGCTGTATCCGGAGCAAGCCACCGCGGTGTCTTCGTCCAGTTGCGATAGTATTTCTAAGATGATCCTGCCAGCACGTGAGCAATCATGACGAGTGCGCTGTTCTCACCGATAAAGCTTGCCGATCTTGAGCTTGCCAACCGCATCGCCGTTTCGCCTATGTGCCAATACAGCGCCAATGACGGCGTCGCTGACGACTGGCACATGACCCATTTGGGCATGCTGGCGAACTCCGGGGCCTCGCTCCTGGTGTTCGAGGCCACCCACGTCGAGCGCCATGGTCGGATCACCCACGGTTGCCTCGGGCTTTATTCCGACGCCTGCGAAGCGGCCCTGGAACGCGTAGTCAACCATTGCCGCCGCATCGGCGAGGCGAAGCTCGCGATTCAGCTTGCCCACGCCGGACGCAAGGCCTCAGCGCAACGTCCCTGGCAGGGTGGCAAGGCACTGTCGGAAGGACAGGATCCTTGGCCGACGATCGGGCCTTCGGCACTCCCGTTCGGCGCCGGCTGGCACACGCCTCGCGCGGCGACCGAAGCCGACATGGCGCGCGTGCGCACGGCCTTCGCTGACGCGGCGAAGCGCGCTTTGCGCATCGGTTTCGACGCCGTCGAGCTTCACTTCGCTCACGGGTATCTCCTGCACAGTTGGCTCTCACCGCTGGCCAATAAGCGCAACGACGGATGGGGCGGATCGCTCGCCGGCCGTATGCGTTTTCCGCTCGATGTCGCGCGCGCGGTTCGCGCGGTGGTGCCACCCGGTGTCCCACTTGGCGCCCGCGTTACCGGCAGCGACTGGGCGGACGGCGGTCTCACGCCAGACGATGCGGTGGCGCTCGGTAAAGCGCTCAAAGACATCGGGCTCGATTACATCGACGTCTCTTCGGGCGGTGCGACGGCAGAGATTCGGACGCCGACCAGCCCGGGTTACAACGTGCCGATTGCCGAGCGGCTACGCCGCGAGACCGGCCTTGTGGTACGCACCGTCGGCATGATCACGACCGCCAAGCAAGCCGAAGCCATAGTCATCGAAGGCAAGGCCGACATGGTAGCGTTGGCGCGGGCCTTCCTTGACAACCCGCATTGGGGCTGGCGCGCGGCGCAAGCCCTGTCTGCCGATGTCGCCCGCCCGGTGCAATACCAGCGGTCCGCTCCAAAGCTATGGCCAGGTGCGGCTTCGCAGGACTGAACTCACGGGATGTAGGGGCCCTGGACACTCGTTCCAGGGCCTTCGAATTGCCCCTGCCGTTAGGGGTGGCGAGGCATTCAACCACATGACTGGCTTGGTACGCCCTCGTGCTCTGTACCATCTAACGGACGGTCGGAACTTGGCGCGCACCCGCACTAGACCGCTGCCACCTGTATCGGATCGATCAGCGTCGCATCGTCCGCGTCCGCCTTTGAGCTATTGACCCGCTTCGATACCGGCCAGCGTTGCAGGTAATCGTTCGGTGCCGGTTTAAGCACTTTCGTCCCAGCCTCTCCGCTGAGCCATGGTGCGAAGTGGTCTTCGGTCAACAGCGCCGGCATGCGGTCGTGGACGTCGGCGCCGAAGTCGTTTGGTTCGGTGATGATCATCGTGCAGGACTTCAGCTGCTCGCCGTTCGCGCGATCTTTCCATTCGTCCCACAGCCCAGCGGCGGTCAGGAGCGGTGATCCGTCGCGCGCCGTGAAGTACCAAGGCTGCTTCCCGCCGGCCGTCGCCTGCCATTCGTAATAACCGGACATCGGGATAAGGCAGCGTGTACGCTTGAAGGCGTCGCGGAAGACCGGCTTCGTCTCGACTGTCTCCGCGCGGGCGTTAAACGTCGCGACCCGCAATTCCTTGAGCGGTTGCTCCACCACCGCGGCACGAGACCCCAGCGCATCGGGATGAGTTCGCGCTTGCCTTCCTCCGCGGTCACGACGTCCACGGGATCGGTCGGGCACACGTTGTAGCGCGGCCGCAGATTGTGCGGCGGCGCCGAGCTGACAAGCAGCTATCGCCGAACAACAGTGAGTAACAATGGAAACACATACTAATTTGAAGCCTTGGCAACCCGGGCAGTCTGGAAATCCGAACGTTCGCCCAGTCGCCGAGGAACGTATGGCTGGCCTATGATGATGTCGGTTTCAGCGGCGGTCAAAAGTGATCCCGGATAACGTCTTGGCCGCGGCCGGGGATCCGTAGTGAATTAACTCTAGGCCCGTTGAGCGAGCCTTCATCTAACCGTTCTTCGCCAAGCGATCGAGAACGAGTTGTGTGCTGAATGTCCGTATGGTGCGGCCGCGCTCGCTCGCAGCCTTCAACTCCTTCAATAGCCCGATATCCGCTGGACCTAGTATTATAAGCCTGCTGTGCGCTAATGATGATGCGGGCCGGAGCATTCGGTTTCAACGCGGCGACGTCCCCGCCATTATTTGCATTCCTTTTCGGCGGCCCCTGTGGCGGCTGGCGCAATCAACAACGAAAACGGCGAGAATCGACCGCGAAGGCCACAAGGTTGGTTAGCGCGCTTCGTGATTCAGGTCTTACCGAGGTCGGGAGAAAAAGGTGCGGGCCGCCACAGCTGATTGCGTCGGCTTACTAGGAGATGACCGTAAGTCTGCGCGAAACGTTGCCATGCGGGATCGGCCAGCAGATTCGCGTGACGGACCTCGCGGTCTGCGGCATCCTCGAACAACCAAAGATGGCTGACCTCATCTAAACCACCCACCTCGGCTTGGAGGAACGCGATCATACGCCCCAGATTAGCCTGAATGACGGCTGCTCCCTCCTGCTGGTAGGCGGCGACGAGCGCCGGCGCCTTGCCGGGATGCAGTACATAGGTGATTTGCTCGATTAGCAACGTCACGCCTTTGCTTGCGCCAGTTCCGGCGTCCGATGTTTGGTTATCTTCATCCAAACATGTTCACCCGAAGTAGGGCGCCCATAGCGGGGCGGCCGTTCGGCGCTAGTGCATGTCGGTAGACATTCGATCACGGCGTCGTAATTTGGCTGATGGAAGAACGCCATCGACAGTCGGCGGCTGCCCAGCGCCTTGTCACGCGGGGGGTTTACGACGCGGTGCAGCGTCGAGACCCAGCGATCATTGGTCCACTCGGCCATGAGATCACCGAGATTGACGACGAATGTTCCAGGCAGCGTCGGCACGTCGATCCAATTGCCCTCCTTGCTTAGGACCTGCAGGCCGCCCGCCGCACTATCGGGTTTCAGGATGGTGAGGCTGCCATAGTCCGTGTGCGCCCCAGCGCGCAACTGACCCGGCAGTGGGGCCTTTAACTGTTCAGGGTAATGGATGACACTAAAATTCGTGATGTGGTGATTGACCTTGTCGTCGAAGAAATGCTTGTCAATGCCGAGACCGACGGCGAAGATCCGCATCAGCTCCGTCGCCACCCGCTCCATCTGGTGATAATAAGCTTCCCAGATCGGTCGAAAGTTCACGGGAGATTCCGGCCAAAAGTTAGGCGCGAAGAATTTGCCGGGCTTAGCGGCACGGTGATAGGGGTCATCTGGCGTGTCGATCGGCCCGATAGAAAAGGATTCCTTGAGATCGGGCGGCGATTCCTGGTCCAGTGAATAGGACAGCGCCTCGCTTCCCGCCGAGATGTAGCCGCGATAGCGATCCGGCGGCATACGTAGTTGCAATTTTTCCTCCAACGGCAGGTCAAAATAAGCGCGCGATACCGTGCGCATGTCGTCGATCAAGCCGTCAGGGACGCCGTGCCCAGAGATGATCAGGAAGCCCAGCGCGGAACAGGCGTTGTCGACTTCACGTGCCACAGCTTCTTGGCCCTTCGCGTCGCCGTCCAGGAAGGGAGCGATATCGATTACGGGAATGGTATCCATCTTGTGAACTCCGACGAATTCTATATGAGCTGTATGCGGCAGGATATGTTCAACAGGTTTGTTCGGTCGCGTGTCCTTCGTACATAGTTTTTGGTGTTCGTAGCACGCCATGAGTGATCATCAAAGGACGCGCGAGCGGCTCCACAAGGCGCTCCTTGCAATGCGCGATATTACGCGGTTACACCGATTCTGCCGACTTGGCGTGCCAGCATAAAGCTCCGCACGCACCCGTTCACGCCGCCGCCTCGCCAGCCGGCGGCGTGGTTCGCAACCATTGTCATACGGCTCGAAAGCTTAAGCGGTGAGGAACTCCGTCCACCGCTTCACCAAGTAGTCGTTCTCGTCCATGATGGAGTTCCAGACGTTGATCTTTGAATAGCGGTTCCAGTACGAGCCGCCCGAGCGAACGTCGCCCTTCTTGATAATGACGGTGCCGAACGGATCAGAGAGATCCTTCGCCGCCGGCTTGCCCATGTACCAATAGTCCCACTCTTCGGGGGCGAGGTACTTCTTCGCGTTGTCGGGAGCCGAGTGATAGTAGCCCTGACGCGCGACGAACGCACCTCCCCAACCGGAGAGCCACCAATTAACGTACTCATAAGCTTGATCGAGCTGCTTGCCCTTGACCTTGGCGGAGATGGCCAGACCTCCGTGCCAACCGCGCATGCCCTCCTTGGGGAACGCGTAGACGCAGGGCACCCCCTCGGCCTGTATCGCGGCGACGGCCGGCGACCACATGCTTTCCAGTGCTACTTCGCCGTTGACCATCAAGTTGACCGACTGGCCGAAGTTCTCCCAGAAGGCGCGGAAGTGCCCAGCCTTCTTGAGCGGAATGACGTAGTCGATAAGGAAATCTATCTCGGCTTTGGTCATGTTGCCTTTGTCGCCGAATTTCTTGAGACCAAGTGCCTCGATCCCCAGCGCCACGTCCATCGTACCGACCTGCGGAATATTAACCAGCGCCACCTTTCCTTTGAAATCCTTGCTGAACAACTCGGCCCAGCTTTCAATGGCGCGACCGGTTGCCTTGGGGTTGTAGCCCATTGAATTGGCATTGTGCCAAGCCGGGGCCAAGATGATGTAGTCCGATGGACCCTTCACCTTGTTGGCTTCGGCGTCACACCACATAAACTTGAAGGGGGCGTCGCCCTGCCCTTCGTTCGACTCCGGAGTCAACTTTCCGGTCTTGGTAACGTTGGTGACCTTGTCCCAGTCCTTGAGCTTTTTTATCGGGATGGCCTGCCACACCTTGGCGGGTCCCATTACCCGCATATCGTTGAAATAGCCCTCAGCTATCTCATATTGGTCGTTCTGGTTCAGCATTTTGCTGAACATATCGCCGTAACCCATCGCCTGCCCGGCCACCGTGAAACCGAGATCCTTCGTCGCCTTATCCTGCACCTCGTTAACGATACTGACGCCAAGACCGATCGTGCGCAGACCATCCTCTGCAGCCGCAATCTTCGAGAAACTGCTTGCCACCCCGACTGCTACACCCGCCGCAGACGCCTTCAGCAGCGATCTTCGTGACCATACGCTTTTGAGATGTTCCGGGCTTGCGTACAACATGCACGTCTCCTGTGCTTGCAGAAGCCAATTTCTCCTAATGTTGATGAAGCCCGGACCGGCGACGAGCCATCCTCGTTGCCGCTTCACTTTAAATGATACCCCGTAATCTCAACTTAAAACATCGTGGCGAAGGCAAAAATGTTGAGCATCTTGATCAAAAAAACGGCCGCGTCGGCATCGACCCGCTGCGGTCGTTCATTTTATTTGTCCGATGGCGGCGCGTTTTTTTGCGGCAGCACAACGCGCGCAAGGAGCAACGCTAGTGCGGCGTGTCGGTTCGATGATCATTCTGGCATGTCATTTGCGTATTATCGGGCGCCGCTTAGGACCCTCCGTCCCTTGCGGCAGCCGAGCGCACTTACCCCGGTCGGTCGCTAATCCGCCCGGGGTCTTTCTTACGCGATGCGCGGCCATCCCTCGGCTGAAGCCGTTCTCCGCGCCGATCCATCAAAATCGACCGAGCCACAGGCTAGGCCCTCTCCCGAGCCTTTTGAGTGTTAAGTTGCCGGGTGGCCTCTCACGCTGCTATTCAGACCGGACGCTACGGCGCAATGCGCGCCAACGGTTCCTATTTGAAAGCGCTATGTACGGCATGCCATAAAACCAGCATCCTAGTTGGCATGAGCATTCCACCAATTGAAAAAATAGACCTTCGCCCCTGGCGATCCCAAATTGAGGCGTTGCTGCTTGGAATTGTAGCAGATCCGGGAATGCTACGTGCAATGCTTGAGGCGTTCGAGGAACATGGCCTTTTGGCCTACACCGACTTGGACCCAGAGATTGCAGTGGACGGCTTTGGCCGTCTCCGGAGGACACGGGTCAACGAAGCTTTCGAAACCTTTGATGAAAGCCTACGAAGGCAGGTGATCTCCGTTTTTGAAAAAGTGAACGCTATCGATTGAGCCAATAGTTTCGCTGCTTTAGTTGTACCGGAAAGATGGAACTTTTGGTCGGTGCAGTTTTTGTTCATTCGGCACAACCGAAAGTCCGACTGACGCGAAATGAAAATACACGCTGGCTACGAGATTTCTTATGCTTGCGCGCAGTCGACGCCCATGATCGCAATGCTAAGCGTTCATCCCTCACGAAAAACGGCGCTTATAAGTCCCGATTTGATGCGGACTGAACCGTCCATTCCCGCCAAAGAATATCTCGATGGATTCGGTAACATCTGCCACGTGATCCACGCGCCTGCGGGAAATATTACCTTATCGTCTGACTTTCTTATCCACGACAGCGGCTTCCCCGATACGGTTGCGCCGGACGCGCAGCAACATTCGATGGAAAATTTGCCCGTTGATACGCTCGTTTTTCTGCTAGGCAGTCGTTATTGCGAGACGGATCGCTTTGTCCAATTTGCTTGGTCGCGATTTGGAAATCACCCCAAAGGATGGCCGTTGGTCCAATCGATTTGCGACTACGTGCACCAACATCTTCAATTCGGTTACCAGCACGCTGATCCCACGAAAACCGCATGGCAAGCCCACGAATCCCGGCGGGGTGTTTGCCGGGACTTTGCACATCTTGCAATCACTTTGTGCCGCTGCATGAACGTCCCGGCGCGATACTGCACAGGCTATTTAGGGGATATCGGGGTTCCGCCCGACCCGGCGCCGATGGATTTTAGCGCCTGGTTTGAGGTCTTCCTTGGGGACCGCTGGTACACTTTTGACGCCCGACATAATTTTCCCCGCATCGGACGCATTCTGATGGCCCATGGACGGGATGCGACTGACGTTGCGATTTCCACGTCTTTCGGTCCTTGCCAATTGACCGGTTTTAAAGTGCTGACCGATGAAGCCCCTGCCGATTGAGCAGGCCTTGACGGGTCGCCGACGTTGCTTGCAATCCTTCAGCGCTCCCCGCGGCGTCCCTGGACTCTGAAAAATGTCATGACCTTCGAACGTTATCGCGACAAGAACGGTGACATAAGCTGCAAGTACGGCAATCCTCATTCGTAGACTCCGCCAATATTATGGTCCTGCATTTGGGAAGGGGTGTGGGACAATGAAACGACCACCGGGAAGCCGGCGAGCAGGCCGGACCAGATCGGCGATGCGATTGAATCCATCGCGCGCAAAGCGCGCCGCCGAAGCGCCGGAGTTTCTCGCTCCCAAGCCGGTGAGCTTCAAGGCTAAGCGATGTCCTGCATAAGCTCGATGAAGGTTCGCTGAGCGAGCTAGCCAAGGACGATGAGGCCGGAAGGCTCGAGCAAGTCAGCCCGCTCACTCGTAGGCGCAGGTATTGAAATAAGTGGATCTTGGCCATGCCCAGGGAGTGCCATGACCGATTAAGAGAGTTTTGCTGCCCGCTCCCAGCTCAATCGACACGGGAAGGCGCCGCCTGGATATTGCTCTATCGCCGATGCCTTTTCTTATGCCTCGGCGAGTTGCGTGGACCAAAGTAATGCAGGGGAAAGCTAAAAGCGTGCCGTTGAAACGGGTGGGCAGGTTAGTGCCAGAAACCTTTTCAGAGAGATCGTACCGAAAGGAGGTTCGCTAGGGTATAATGATAGTTGGTGCAAATCCGATCAGCACGACCATGGGCAGGCCAAACACAATATTGGTCTACAGCGACTATAAAAGCCCTTATGCGTTCCTTGCGAAGGATTTGATTTATGAGCTTGAGCGCGACTTTGAAATCAATATCGAATGGCTGCCGTACACGCTCGACATTCCGAGCTATCTTGGGAGCGCTCGGTTAGATGAGCGTGGCGAGATCATTGAGTCCAACCGGAACGGCCACCAGTGGCGCAGAGTGCGCTATTCATACATGGACTGCCGGCGACAAGCCGGCAAGCGGGGTTTAGTCATTCTCGGGACGCGAAAAATATGGGATTCTTCTCTCGCCGCAATCGGTATGTTGTGGGCAAAACGTCAAGGCAAACGCCAGTTTCGCGCTTATCACGATCGTGTCTTTGAACGATTCTGGCGACGCGAACTAGACATTGAAGATGCTGAAGCAATTGCGGCAGTTTTATCTGAAGTCCATGCCGACCGGACTGGTTTCCGCGGATTCCTAGCTGGTGCGGGACGGATAGAACTCGATACAATCCGAGAGTCCGCAGAAGCTGCCGGCGTATTCGGCGTGCCCAGTTTCATTGTCGAGGGCGAGCTTTTTTGGGGACGTGAACACTTAGCCGACATCCGAGAGAAATTAGCTCCGCTGGCTCGGGACAACCCTGTTCGAGCAACGCCGTCGTGCTAGTAAGAGCGCCGTGTGATGGACGCTATTCGCGTTCGCAAGCTCACTGCAGCATCTCGATCGTTTTGAAGGTCAGTCGCGGCTTGGGATCCATCGATAGACAACCCCGGAAACGCCAGGTCTGACGAAGAACGAAATCTGAACTCGAGCGCCTTCGCTCAAAAAGGGGTCGTCCACAGGCAGCCGCATGAAGGTCAGCGAAAAGGGAGCAGTCTCGATCTACGGCATGGGGCGCTTTCCCGTGACCTGTATAAAGAACAACGGCTGAAGCTATTGGATATGTCGGGCGACATTCGCGCGTTCATTGTCGCCACGAAGCGCACTTGAAGACGAAGGATTAAAAAGCGTATCGCCTTGCTGGGTAACTCCCACCGTCGGTCTCATTTTCCTTTCGCCGACCTGTACCCCTCTTTCGGTACGCCCGATCCGGTGACACGAATGGCTCGAAAGTCCTCAACTCAATCCCTGTCGACCCGCAAGAAGAGAAAGGCTTTCCAAAATGTCTAAAGTTGTGAACTTGGCGCTGCAGGGCGGCGGCAGTCACGGCGCATTCACCTGGGGCGTACTTGATCGTCTGCTCGAGGACGAGCGGCTTAGCTTCGAAGGCATCAGCGCAACGAGCGCCGGCGCTGTCAATGCGGTCGTGCTCGCCGACGAAATCGGTCAAAGAAAAAGCAGCGGAGGCTAGAGCTGTCGGCCACAAGCGTTTCATCTCTGATCGACCATGCCGCTATGGCCATTATGAGCGTTACGCTAATGGCAAAGGAACATGCGTAGCGTGCGCTCGCAGATTGCGTACATTGGGGCCCGTTTCGAACGCCTCGGGGTTTCGGCCGTTGACACCCGCTGAGCCTTCAGCCTGAATAGGGCCGCGAATGCATCATCAACTTCACCCCGGTCAGACCCAATGCTGGCCGGGGCTTTTCGTTGCCTTATTCGCTGTGCGGCTTTCCGGGTACGACCTTTAGGATAGTCGGCCGCCTCTCCACTGCTCTATGGACTGCGAGCAACTGCCATTGGTTAGCAATCTTGAACAGGATCTCGCGCTCCCAAAGGTCGTGGGTGTCGGCGGCGAATTGGGTGGCCTCTTCGGCCCGTGCGCGGTATTCGTCAGCGGTCATAACTCATCCCACCGCCCGTGCATGAAGAAAGTCTAAACTTGACCTCTGCGTTCTTAGCCCCGGTCCCCGTCTGGCCGGGGCTTTTTGTTAGGAAGGGCGACTATTCACCGTTCCCATTGCATGGCTGCAATTCGCGGATCAGCTTGGAATGCTTGTCGATCGAAATCTATTGCGTCAACCGGCATCTCGCAGAGTGCTCTGGCTCCCTGGCTCCCTAGAAAAAGGCGCCAAGTCTGTCGAGCGTTGGGCTCCGTGATTGCGAAAGCTCGGGGATGCAAGATAGCAATATTTTTTCGGTTGGCTGGATCACGGACGGAAACGTACCTGATCAAGTCAATATTTACCGTGCGTGCGAGCTCCGCGAGGCTTTGGCAATCATCATAGTCCGTTACGTGGGTCCAAAGGGCTGATCGGTTGGATAGTGGATCAACTGTTAGATCAATTGATCTCGCCGCATAGTCCACAGCGAAAGCCGTATCTTCGCCTGCGTCAGCTGGCCACTTTGTGCTCGGGGAGTCGCTGAAAAACAGAAGGCGATAGAAACAAAGTTCAGCTATTGCGGTGTGTGGATGCTCCGCTCCGTAGAATACGCCGGGCGTCATTCCGGAGCGTCTAAAGCGCGATCCGCGAGGATAGGGAGCGTCGTATCTGAAGGGCGTTGAAAGCAAATAATTCAGGTGCTGCGCTTCAGGCGGAATGGCCGGCTTGGTTTCTTCGATTAATAGCTCAAGCGTGCTTTGTTCCGCGATAGTGTCCGTTAGCTTCAGAGTGGAGATCTTGTTTTGAGCCTCGACTACTCGCCAGCACCTTCCCGATAAATGACGCGCGCTAGACGACAGCTCTTCGGGAGTCGAGATAGGCGATGACATTTGAAAGGCCGGAGATCGATTGGATCAATTCAAGAGGACGAGCACCCAAGGCCGTGTTTTCATTTTTCAGCCAATCAGATGCGACCGAATCGTCGCCGGCGACGATACCATCTAAGGAACGATATAAACGAACAAATAGCACCGCCAATTCGAATGCCTTTTGCGTTCGAGCGAGTTTGTATGTGCCCTTCCGCATTCGAGATACTGTCGCCTCTGACACGCCCAGGATTCTGGCCAAAGCGGTATTCTTAACGTCAAGGCGGTCTGCCGCCCGAATTGCAGCTTTGGTGACAATTCCAGCTTCGTTTGGATGTACCTGCCCGCGGCTGGGATCGGATCGCATGCCTAGTCCTCCCCCGATAACGGCGCACGAATATCACTCGTTCCTTTCTCAGGAAAGGCATTTTTCTTTCCACAGAGAGTATAAGTATGCTGTCTTTCTTAAGAAAGGGGTGCACCCTATATGGCCGATTCGATTTTAAACGTCCTCAATACTGCGGCCGCCTCAGCAGATCCGGCAGCTTGGCGATGTTGACCGCGATCCGC
Source organism: uncultured Alphaproteobacteria bacterium (assembly GCA_963818155.1). Classification (GTDB taxonomy): domain Bacteria; phylum Pseudomonadota; class Alphaproteobacteria; order Rhizobiales; family Xanthobacteraceae; genus BOG-931. Next base: position 144,377 of record CAWFRC010000005.1, on the reverse strand, counting down.
CGCGCCTCGTCCTTGGTCAGCCGACCCATCGCCATGCGCCGCCCGGTCTCATCCTCGTAATAGACATAGGCGAGCGCTTGGCCTTTGGCTTCGCGCATTAGAGAACGAACAGGGAACGAGAGTCAATTGGGTGCGTGTCGCACTGCCTGGCAGCCGAGCCATAACTAACCATGACACTCAAGCGCACGCCTAGACAGACGACAGGCCCCACTCGACTGATGTCAAAAAAATGCCCCGCTAGGAAGGAGCAGCGGGGCCGGACGAGAAGTATTGTCCTGAGGGGAAGAAAGTCTCGTCCTCGGCGTGGCAATGACGAGCGGATGCGGAGGTTCATGCAGAGCAGCCATACGCGCAATTCTCATCGCAAATTATTATGTAACACGCACCATGACCCAGTGCCGACAGTGCGCGATTCAAATGAAACTGGTTAGCGTGATCCAAGCCGACGAAGGTCTCGAAGATCGGGTCTTCGAATGTCCAAAATGCCACGAGCGGGACACGCGGATTTTCAACTCTGCAACATTAAAGCGCGCTTGAGCGGCCCAGCAACGTCGTCCGGTCTAAGCCGCCCAGGATGCGGCGCCTGCGGGATAGACGATCGGCGGATTGCATAGGAGCTTCTGATCGTTTGGCGACTACGAAAAACAAAACCCCGGGCAGTCATCTGCGCGCCCGGGGTTGCTAGTCCTGTTACCTCAGCTAGGCTTCTCAGTCCCAGCAGCGCCGGGTGTCGGGGGATGGGGACCGCCACCAGGACAGGGCCTGCTAACGTTGTTAATGGCACGCGCTGCTCTTGAAAGGTGTGATGGCGATCACCGGATGGCGCTGGCAGACATCATCCTGGCGGCACTATTTGAGTCCGCTAGACCATACCTCGCCCGGTCAGTCCCAAGCTGACCGGTTTTTTCGTTTGACACCCGCCGAGCATTCGGCCCGAATAGGGTTTGTGAACTCATGATCTGACTTCGCCCCGGTCCCCTCTGGCCGGGTCTTTTCGTTCGATGTAGCGGAGCTTGATTAGTCTGCGGGCGCGATGCCCCCGACTTTCTGCAGTACGGCAATGACTTTGTCCCGAAGTGATTGATCGAAGGTGGTCAAGGCTGCGATTAGTTCAGGTTTGCGGAAGCGGCCCAAGTGATCCGTCGGCGCCCGTCGTGTCGTACTTCCCAATGTCAGGCCATGTGTTTCGAAGGCATTGACAAGCGCGGCGATCGTGTCGTCATCCTTCGTCACGTCTCCCAACAGCGCCCTAACTTGCGATCGCCAGGGCCTGAGATCCACGTCCGGCGTCTGCGGTAGCTGTGAAGACATTCAATTTCTTTCTTCGGTCAGATAGCCCCTTGTGCGATACCACGCGCGAAGACCATTGCCGGCGCGCCATTCCCGGGCTTCCTCTGGTGAGTGAAAACCCCAAATCTCTTCCTGCTGTCCGCTCGGGTGGATTGCGATCCACGCCCAAACCAGGCCAAGCTTCTGCGGTGCTGCAGAAAATTCGACTTCACGAGCAGTACGTCGCGCGGGGAACATAAGTTCGGACCCTTGGCAATGGCCATCCCTGGGACAATACGGTGTGGGTTGACCGGTTAAAAACGCGCGGGGCGCACACTCACAGGAAACAATGCCACGAGCGGTCGGTTCGTTTAATGAAGGGCCTCGCAAATCCCCCGCCCCGCTCTCACCCGGCGGGGCTTTCGCATTGTAGGACCGTCCTCGAAACGCGCTGAGCTACCCCCTCCCCGTCATCCGCACAGCGGGGCCTTAAAGCAGGACCACGGCGATCCAGCGTGAACCACGACAGGCGGGCGGCGAGCCGGTGGATTGAAATCCGGGCAACACCGTCGGTGAGTAATCCGGCCGCCCCCTTAACCCTTTATTAACCGTCAATCGGCGATCAGTCGGACTTCCGAAACGAAAGAGGTGGTCCCATGGATCAGGCCATAATGTTTCGTGTTCGTGAGCGCGCGTACCACATCTGGGCGGCCCAAGGCGGAGATGCGGAGAAGAATTGGTTTCAGGCTGAGACGGAGATTTTGCAGGTTACTGCCCCTAAAGTCGCTCCGGTTCAGGCAAAGCTGAAGGCGCGATCGCGTCAGCGAAAAGCAGGCCAAAGCAGCTAAAATAGTGAAATTGTCGGGCAATAAATAGGGCTCGGCCGACAACTATCGCTGACTCAGGCCTCGCGTGCGGGGCCTTTTGTTTTTGCTCGCGTCGCGTTGGCCATGGCGGTTACCCTTGGCCGCCTTCATCAGCCGGTCCACCTCGAGCTCGGTCAGATGCTCGCGATCGCGCCCCATCTCCTGGTTGCTGCGTCGGCGTAGCGCGATTGTCCGTAATTCTGAGTCTGGCGGCACCAGCCGGAGGTTTGACTTCGCCATGATTTTGGCCCCTGCCCGAAGCGGACTGGGCGTAATCTTGACAGATTACGGACGGCTTGCAATCGGCTTAGGTAATCTTTGAGGGCCGTTGATCCAGCTCGTTGGCGTGCTACGTATTTACTGACTTGATCGCGTAGAGCTGACGGTTTTCCGTCGTTAGCTGTCCGTCGTCAGATGATTTGAGACTGATCAGGCTTTTGGAGAAGGGAAGCTCGACGATCGAGGCCATGATGCGGGCCGTGCACCGCTACGAAGGCACCGTCAACAAAGTTTTGGGCGACGGCATCATGGCACTGTTCGGCGCGCCGACAGCCCATGAGGACCACGCGGTCAGGGCCTGTTATGCGGCGCTGGCCATGCAGAACACGCTACGTGAGATTTCCGAAAAAACCCGACGCGACTTCGGCGTTGAGGTGCAGGTGCGCACCGCTCTGCATTGGGGTCGAGGCCGCCGGTGCTTTGACGACAATGGCTCTCACGATGATCTCCGTCGCTGACACCGTTTGACACCGGCGGTCGCGGCTCCGTTGGCACTAATTGACACTTTTACAGGTGCCACAGCGCTTCCAAATCGACAACCGTAGTCGCCGATCGGCGAAAGGGGCGCTTAATTTGCGGCGTGGCAGGCCGCGCGGAATCAGTCAGCCTTGTGAGTTCATGGGTGTTAACTCGGGCCCCGTGGCGCTATTTCGGCAGCATGAGTGTCAGGATTTCGAACTAGCCATTTCGGTTAGTCCTGATGGACGGTCGAAGGTCAATCGTGGAGCGGTGCCACTCGCTACTGCACCTCGGGCGCTGCCAAGGGCTTTAGCTCGATGATTCCGGCATCTAATAATTTGTTCAGCCGATGCTCGAGCTCCGCCCGCTATTCCTCCGCCGTGGCGCCATCCCAAGGACTTACAGTGTTCGGATTACCAGCGAGATTCAAGGCCGACAGCCGCGCATGCCGATACGGAGCGATCTTCTCTGCGATCTGCACCGCCTGGATCATCGCAGCATCGATCACCTCGTCGGGTTGCTTCGTCTGCTTCGCCGCCATCGCGCGCACGTAGAAGTGCCGCATGCCTTCTTCCATCACTCCGAGGCTGTCGAGAAAGTCCTGCTCGTGGCGTAGAAGGCCGCGCGCCACCATCGCCTAGACAAGGCCAAGGCGATCGACACGATTAACAAGGGAGAACGCGGTTTCCTGGACCGCGATCTCTATGTGTTTTGTTTCAACGTCGGAGATGGAAAAGCCGTCGCTAATGGCAGCTCTAATCCAGCGGCAAAGAAAACCGTTGGTGTCGATGTGAGGACGCTAAAAGACGCCACAGGCAAAGTGTTTGGCCAAGATCTCTACGCCGCCACCAAGGATGGTCAAATCACCGAGGTCAGCTACATGTTCCCAAAGCCAGGAACTGACATAACACCGGTTGCCAAGGTTAGCTTAGTAACCAGAATCGGCGATCTCGGCTGCGGCGTGGGGTATTACAAATAGGCAGCTTAATCCGATTGGGCGGCTTCGGCCGCCCCTTTTTTTGAATCATTCGCTTTTTTATTATCTGAGGAGAACATGGCCTTTATGCGCGCAGTAAGGCGAGTGGATATAGTCCCTGACTGGCAGTTGCGCTCACGATGTGCCTGGTGGTCCTCGGCCGCCACGTCGATCAGCCTAAGTTTCTTGATGAGATGTTTGGCGACGTCCTGAACCTGCCGCTGATCAAAGCGGGGCGGCCACAAGTGCAGTCGTACCGAGATACAGAAGTCCGCCTACGCTAAGGACGAGGTAGGCGATGAGACAGAGATTGATCAGAGCTTCGCGTAGCATGACGATTACCTGCGAGAAGTTTCACAGGTAGGTATGCTCGTAGATCAAGTCCTTGAAGGCGGATTCCTGAATTGTGTGATGGTGATCACGCCCTCTCGCGCATACGTGACCGCAGAATCATCTGGCTATTTCAATGGTGCCGGCGGCCGATCGCTTATTTAAGTATGCGGGGTTACAGACGTGACGAATTGCTCGCCGTGACGCCCTCAAACTCCGTCTCGCCCACCGTGGGGCCTTCTTTTGCCCGTATCTAGGAGCGCGGCGGTAGCCTTCGTCGTGCTGGTGACTGCCCGATGAGTCAGCGAGTTGTACGCCGCGTGCTAGCCGATGTACGCTGCCCGGGATGTGACTCGCATAAGTTTCCGGCGGTTACGCTCTTTCATACTCACGACGCCATCAGCTGCTTGGTGTTCCACAGGCGCGGTCGAGCGGTCTTCAGAACGATAATGGCGCAACCATTGCCGCATGTCCTCAGCCGCAAGTCGGCGAAGGTACTTGGCGGCTAAACTTTCCCATCTCTTATCGTCGGTTTCTGCACTCATACTTGGTTCAGTTCCGCGATGGCTTCTGCTGATATGGCCCGGGGGGAAGCCTGGCGCGCCAGACACGCGCCAGAACCCCGGTTCGAATGCGGTCCATCCCCGTCCCGCAACGTTCCTCGCCAAAGGTAGCCGTCGGTCCTTACCGACGCCTTAAGCTCGGCTTTAGGATGATGTTGGTATCGGGAGGCCTTTCTAAAGCCATCGAGACACGCGCAGCATCTTCCTGAATGACGATTTCTGTATCCACGGTCGCTTTCTACGTTGATGCGAGATTATCAGCGGATGAGTTGACGCGCGTTTGGATTTCCTCGGCGATAGGTCTTGAAGCAAACACAAATAGGCAAATACCGGGGAGCGATGAAAGAATGGATTGCATTCGCTTTATTCCTTGTTGCGACGGCTTTATTGGTGACGTTGCCAGTGAGTGGCTTGCTGTGGTGGCTTTGCACTGGAGCTTTCGCCCCATTCTACGTTTGGGCGATCGTTGCGATGACTGAGGCTGAAGACGTCAAACTATAGGATCGAGCGGGATTTGGCTTTAGGGACGTCCCCGGTCGTGTTGCGCTTGGCGCAGCTGCACGAGCCGAAGACAATTATTGTGACCCGTCTATTCAGATCGCTCGCCTGGCGGGGAGCAATTAGCCTAACGGCTGGAACGCATTGAGAGGAACGACGCTCCCTTTGTTTGCGTTGTGCGGTCAAACACTGAGGAGCGTCAAATGACCTTAACTTCCGATTCACAAAAGACCGCGCCCCCCACCGGCAACCCAACCGACCGAACGCAGATCTATGAAGCTGCCGCGATGGCTGTCTTTATTGTGCTGACGGTCCTATTCGCTACCGGCGTGGCGCCGGCGCTCGGTGGCTGACGAAAAAAAATCTCTGTGGCGCGCAGAAAAACGAGGCGAACATCGGCCAGCTCAACGAAAAGCCCCGGCCAGACGGGGACCGGGGCGAAGTCACAATCGTGGAAGAAGCGCCTATTCAGCCAAAACGCTCAGTGTATGTCAAACATTTGACCGGCCAAAAAATCAAGAGAGCGGAGCCATTGCTGACCCCGCCCCGTTGAGAAGAGATAAAGCCGCCACGCGCCGTAGCGCACGGGGCCGCGTTTCAGAATTTACCCGGTGTGGCCATGACCGCCCATGTCAGCGGCACTCACGTGAGAATCGCCGCCCGTGAGGGCAAGGGTGAACGAGTTGTTCTGGATGTTGGCCCCGAGAACGATGCTCTGGGTGAACGCGTCGACGGTCGCGGCCGCGGAAGTCGCACCCTGCAACTGGCCAGTGGCCAAGGCGCCTTGGCTGATGTCGCCGACGGTGATGCCGCCAGTTTCCGTCGCGCCGCTGGCCCACATGCTCGAATGATCCGAGTTGTGCAGATCTTGTGCCGAGTTGTTCGCAACCAGGCTGTTGATCTGGTCGAGGGAGATAGCGGTATCGGTGCCGCCGGCTGTGAAGGTTTGATCAATGTTCTGCGGCATGTACAGAGCAGTGGCGTCGCTCAGATCGCCGATTAGCGGCGTGATGTTCCCATCGACGCTGACATCGACAGAAACCGTGTCACTGCTGTGATTGATGTTGGCGTTGATGTTGCCGTTGAGATTGCCGTCGGCGTTGAGGTTGCCGTTGCCATTCAGATTGCCGTTGCCGTTCAGATTGCCGTTCAGGTCGGCGGCAATTTGCGCCTGGGCCTGACCTTGGCCCTGGAGGCTCAGCTGGCCCTGGCCTTCGCCTTGGCCCTGACCTTGATCTTGGTTCTGATTGTTCGGATCAAAGAAAATCGGGATACCCATAGTAAGTCTCCTCCTGACGCGAAGACCTACCCATCACTTCCGTATAATCGCTGATCTTCTGCGCCTGCGATCTACGAACGATCTGCGGTAGTCATTCACGTCGATTAAGATTGATTTGGACTTTGAGTGTTCAGGAGATCGGTTCGAAGCAAACGACCCGCCAAAATCGCAAGGCGATCAGTCCCGACGCTGATCGAAACTAAAAAAGCACATCCGTGTCCCGTTTCGGCCGCCTCCCTCTCTGCCCGTCGGAATCCACCCTCCGACACAGCAGCAAATAACTATCTTTGATTGAACCGATCAATCGATCATTAGGTAAAGTGGCGGCAACGCGCCGTTCACGTCGTTTAACCGAGGGCGATTTCGGTCAAACGCCCGCGCCGTGGCAATCGCGCCCCACGCCGAACACGGCGCCGGATTAAGCGTTGACGGCAGGAGAAGTTGATTGTCTGAAGACAACGAGCACACGAAGGTGCGCTTGTTCAGGTCCGCGAGGCTTTGGTGCGCCGGGTCATGGCGACTGCACTCCTGAAGGCCCCCCGTTGGGGTGCAGAACGCGATTAATTCACTTGAGGAAGTCATCAAACAGGAGCGAAGCCGAGCCGCAAAGCCGTGATGAGATCAAGCGCTGGAATCGCAAGGAGATCGCTCCCATCGCGCCGACCGACTAATCGTCACATCAGATAAAGGGTTTGCCGCCCGTCACGGCAACCGTCGTCCCTGACGTATAGCTTGAAGCGGGGTCGGCTAGCATGACGTAGGCGGTCGCGAGCTCAGCGGGCTGTCCAGCCCTTTTCATCGGCACCTGTTTGCCGAAATTGGTGACCGCGTCCTCCGGCATCGTGGAAGGAATAAGGGGCGTCCAGATTGGGCCGGGCGCCACCGCGTTAACGCGAATCCCCTTCTCTGCCAGCATTTGCGCGAGGCCGCCGGTGAAATTCTGGATGGCGCCTTTGGTCGTCGCATAGGCGAGAAGGATCGGGTTGGGCATGTCCGAATTGACGGACGCTGTATTGATGATCGCGGCGCCGGGCTTCATGTGCGGAACGGCTGCCTTGGCGAGATAGAACATCGCATGGAGATTGACTGCGAAGGTCATCTGCCACTCGTCGTCGGTGATGTCGCCGATGTCCTTGAAGGTCGCCTGGTGCGCCGCGTTGTTGACAAGAATGTCGATGCCGCCGAGCTCGTCGGCCGCGCGCCGGACGACTGAGCGGCAATGATCGGGATCGGATAGGTCGCCGGGGACGAGGACCGCTTTGCGTCCTTCCCTTTCGGTCAGGGCCTGGACCTCCCTGGCATCCTCATCTTCGTTCAGGTAGGCGATGAGAAGATCGGCGCCTTCGCGGGCGAAAGCAATGGCGACAGCCCGGCCTATGCCGCTGTCGCCGCCGGTGATGATGGCTCTTTTGCCAAGAAGCTTTCCCGAACCTTTGTAGCTGGACTCTCCGTGATCTGGTCGCGGATTCATCGTTGCCGTCGAGCCAGGCATGGACTGTTTCTGTGTGGGAAAAGGCGGCTTCGGAAAATGCGCGGTCATGTGAACTCCGTCAATTCTCTGACGTAAGAACAAGTCGGGTGCCGAAAGCGCGTTCCGAAATGCCCGACCTTCCGGCTGTTGCCTTGGCCCGATACGAAGCGAGGTTCGATATCTCTTCCGGAATTGAATTCACTGGCATGGTGCCGCTCATAAAGCCCCGGCGGGCGCATGTGCGCCCGCCGGGCACTTCCCGCCAGAGCCGTACCGCTGGGTTTGTGGGGAGCTAGGCTCTCCATCGGCCCTGGAAGCAGAATATTCGAGCGCTTGGGCGGAGTTCAGGCTGGCGAAGTGGAGCGGCTCAGCGGCAGCACAACGCGGTGGCGCCTGAGACGCGGTGAGCCCAAAGTGTCTCCGCATTTTTGGCATTCGTAGCAGACGGTTTTGACGGGGTGAGGCGTGAGAGGGTCAAAGATTGTCGTGACGGTCGCCATCGGTATTTTGCGCAGTCGTTGCAGATCGGCGCTGGAAACTTGACCTCGACGCAACGGACTGACTTGTCTGACATGCTGGGCGCTCGCTGTTCGCAAGAGGATAATGCCGGGCAGGCAATGCCCGTTCCGCCGCAGCTTTCGAGCCTCGGCTTGCAGGGCCCGGAACGCTGGGGGGCTTTGGGATTTGAATCTGCAACCGGCCCCCGTCTCTCGGCTTTGTATGCGTGCGGAGGTCGGGGGGAGCCCCGCCCAATTCGGCGGGGCTTCGGTTTGGTGCGTATACCCAACGAACGCGCAGTCTGTTCAGTGCTTCGAAGCGAACCCGGATATTGACTTCGGAGCGACCGCCGGCTTCCGGAAAGTTTACCGCATGCTCATGCGGCCACTGCACGAGACCGCCCGGATGCAGGGCGCTCCGCTTCGCGGGCGAGCCGGCTGCGGAGCAGCGCGAGGACCGCCGCCTCTTCCGGCTTCAGGTTCGCCACTTCCCCGCGCAGCTCGCTCTCTGCCTTCTCTTTCAGCCCAAGCACGAGCTGGCCGTCCAAATACGAATCCATCACTTCCGGATGCACATAGCATTTGCGGCATATCGTCGGCGTATTGCCGAGCCTGCCGGCCACTTTCTCGATAGCGGCGCGAAGATTGCGCTTTGCCTGCGCGGCGCCGTCGAAGCTTTCAAGTTCGCTGAGTGCCATTGCGGCAAGCACCGTTCCCGCCCAGGTCCGGAAATCCTTCGCCGTGATATCCTTGCCGGTGATCTCCCGAAGATAATCGTTGACGTTGCCGGATGCGACATCCTGACAGGTGCCCGCTTCATCCACGTACTGGAGCAATTCCTGACCCGGCAATTCCTGGCACGCTTTTATGATCTTGGCGATGCGGCGGTCCTTCACGCGAAGCGACCACTGCTTGCCGCTTTTGCCAGTGAAGCGGAAGCGCACTTCATTGCCGTCGACGGCGACGTGGCGGTTCTTAAGGGTAGTCAGGCCGTAGCTGTTGTTCTGCTCGGCGTACTCATCGTTCCCGACCCGGATCAGCGTGGTTTCAAGAAGATGCACCACTGTCGCGAGAACCTTTTCACGCGGCAGCCCGCGGAGTGCCATGTGCTTTTTCACTGTGTCGCGGATCATGGGAAGCGCGTCGGCGAAGGCCACCACGTGCCCGTATTTGGTGCTCTCGCGCACTTCGCGGAAAAGCGGATGGTAACGGTACTGCTTTCGGCCCTTGGCGTCCCGTCCCGTTGCCTGGACATGGCCGTTTTTGAAGGGACATATCCAGACGTCGGTCCAGGCCGGCGGAATCGCGAGCGACTTGATCCTGCCGAGGACATCCTTTTCGGTCAGCCTCGACCCATCTGCCCGCGTGTAGCTAAAGCCCGTCCCGATTTTCCGGCGGCGGATACCGGGCCGCGCATCCGAAACGTACCGAAGGCCCGCGGAACTCGGCAGCGTCCTTGGGGTCAACAATCGTCTCCACGCAATCGGATGACTCAAGCAGCAAGAAGGTCTTTCCCTTAAAAGCGCGAACTGCGACGGTGCAGTCGCACCTGCACGGAACTCCGAAGTTCCAACGCCGGCCGGCGCGTCGGGTTCCTCTGACGGCGCCATTCAGCGATGTCCGGCCCTTTCCTTCTGTCTGCGTGCGGGAAGAAAGCTTGCGGACGGAACGGTGTTTTGAAAGGCCGGTTCAATGACGAGACGCGCGCTCTAAGAGGCTTCTTTGAATGCTTGCGAGGGTCCAGCATTTCCTTCGTCTTTGGTTGACGGCAAAGACGGGTCTGACGGCAAGTTTCCTTCTTCTTGGATGCGCGGCCGCCTTCGCCGCGCTTGCTTCGTTTATCTTCTTGTGTGTCAGCCTCTATGCCTGGGCGGCGGTCAAGTTGGGGCCCGTATTTGGGGCGCTGGTGACAGCCGGAGTTTTTCTGATCATTGCCGCCTGCTCCCTGGCTGCCGCGTCGCTGAGCCGAAGCCGCGCACGGCAGCGTGCCGCGCTCGAGCGTGCGGCCCGGAGCGGCGGCTCGGCGCTGCTCGACCCCAGGGTGGTGCGGATCGGTCTCGAGGCGGGGCGCCGCATCGGCTGGCAGCGGCTTATTCCGATCGTGCTGCTGGGCTTTCTCGCGACCCAGTCTGTGCGCGAGCAGCGGGCCCGCGGGGACGGCGATCCTATTTGATTGCCCGGTCAGAGGGGTCTGCATTCGTGTTTTCCAGCGCTTTTTCCGGCTGCTGTTCCACGGCGGCCAACTCGTTGCGAGCGCCTTCAAGGGCGAGGATCAGTTCCGAGAGCTTGATCTGCAACGCGAGGGTGTCGCGATTCTGCGTCGCCTGTATCAGGAAGACCATCAGGAACGTGATGATGGTCGTGCCTGTATTGATCACGAGCTGCCAAGTGTCGCTGAAGTGGAATAAAGGACCCGTCACCGCCCGTATGGCGACGACGGCGACGGCCCCTAAAAAGGTGATCGGCTTGCCGGTGAGGATGGCGGTATGAACCGCTAGCCGGCTGAACCAGTCGGATTGAGCCGAAACGGAACCGGAGAAAGCGGCGATCGGCTGGGCGGCGCGCATATTTTTGAACTCCTGTCGTGGCAGCGGGCTTCGCGGAGAGGCAGATTCGCCGAAAGTGCGGCGCGGCCTGCTTCGTTTCAACAAAAGAAATGATCCAAGGAGGCCTGCGCTGGATGCGAACGGGAACATTGCCTAAGGGGCCACGTTGCACCGCTGATCCGGGACATTATCGCGAAAGGAGTGAGTCATGGATGAAAACCGCATCTCGGGCACTGCCAGGAATATTGGCGGCCAGATCGAAGAAGGCGCTGGCGTCATCGGAGGCGATGCGCGAACGCAGCTCCAGGGGAAGCTCGATCAGGCGTCGGGCGCGGCTCAGGATCTTTACGGTCAGGCCGCCGATGCCGCGCGCGAGAGCGCAGCCGGCCTCGACCAATGGCTGCGGAAGACCATTGAGACGCAGCCTTATACAGCCGCCGCGATAGCCCTCGGTATCGGCTGGCTGCTCGGTCGTCTTCACGAGCCCCTGTGATCGTCTACCATGGCCGGCGACCCGTTCCGCGCGCGCAACACCGGAGTTGCGGTCGTCCTGCCTCTGCTCTGCTCGGCCGTGCTGATTGCCACGATGTTTGGCGCCGAGGTCGTCCGGGTTTACCGCGCGCAATCGCGGCAATCGCCTGGGGGCAAGCCTCGTCCGGGGAGTGCAAGCCAGCCTTGCGCCGCGCAACAAGAGCGGGCGCTTGAAGGGGCCCGTGGCCGCCACGCCGCCGCGCCTTGGCAGATACCGGCGAGAGGATGGAAAGACATCTTGTGGCGGACCTACGAGCGCATCGGCGAAGATCGCCTTCTCGCCGTCGCGGCCGGCGTTGTTTTTTATGGCCTTCTCGCTCTCTTTCCGGCTGTCACGGCCATGGTCTCGCTCTATGGCCTGTTTGCCAAAGCCTCGACCATCAACGAGCATTTGTCGGCCGCGGCCGGCGTTCTCCCCAGAAGGCGGAGTGAGCATCGTCCAGGATCAGGTCAATCGATTGGCTGCGAAAGGAGACGCGAAGCTCGGCTTCGGCTTCATAGTGGGCCTTGCCATCGCGCTCTGGAGCGCAAATTCCGGGATGAAGGCGATCCTCGACGCCCTCAACGTCGTCTACGAGGAGAAGGAAAAACGCGGTTTCATCAAGCTGACGTTGATCTCGCTGTGCTTCACCCTGGCAGCAATCGCCGCCGTATTGATTGCGCTGGGAGCCGTCGTTGTCCTGCCTGTTGCGCTTAACTACATCGGCCTGCATGCGACGACCGATTTCCTTTTACGGGCCCTAGTTTGGCCCGTGCTCCTCGCGCTCATCGTTACGGGGCTGGCCGTGCTGTATCGTTTCGGCCCGAGCCGGCGGGAGCCGCGCTGGCAATGGATCAGCGTGGGCAGCGTTGTCGCGGCATTTGCCTGGCTTCTCGCATCCGCGCTGCTGTCCTGGTACCTGACGAATTTCGCCGGCTACGATGCCACCTACGGCTCCCTTGGCGCCGGCATCGGTTTGATGATGTGGATGTGGGTCTCCTCAATCGTGATCCTGTTCGGGGCTGAGCTAAACTCCGAGATCGAGCACCAGACGGTGCGGGATTCCACGATCGAGGGGGACAAGCCTCTCGGCGCCCGCGGAGCCGTCATGGCGGATACCGTCGGCCCCGCCCGTTAGCTGTAATCTGGCACCCTTGGAGCGGGGGGCGCAAACGGGGCTGCCGGCCGTGTGGCAGCCCCGCCGCGCAAGTATCAAGCCGCCTCGGCGTGTTTGTTGACGTGCGATTCGGCAAGCTTGCTCAGGGTCGCATCCGTTTTTTTCTCTTCGGCGAGGGTTTGTTCAAGCAGCCGGGCAGCGCCGGTGAGACCGAGCTCTGTGGCCCAGGTCTTGAGGCTGCCGTACCGTGAGATTTCATAGTGCTCGACGGCCTGTGCGGCCGCCAAAAGCCCGGCGTCGAGGGCGGGCATACCCTTATATTCTTTCATGATCTCCTGCCCTTCTTCGATGATGCCCATGATTGCATCGCAGGTCTTGCCCCGCGGCGCCTCGTCGATCTCCTCGAAGACCTTTTCCAGCCGCTCGACTTGGCCTTGCGTCTCTTCCTCGTGCTTTTCGAACGCCTCCTTCAGATCCTCGGACTGGGCGGCTTTTGCCATCTTCGGCAGCGCTGAGAGGATTTTCTTTTCCGCGAAGTAGATGTCCTTCAGTGTGTCGTGGAAAAGTTCACGCAGGTCCTTTTGCTTAGCCATTTGACGCTCCTATGGTTGGTTGAAATTCAATTCGCCATGTCCGCACGGCGTCGCCATGCAAACATCATAAATCTGCCGGCCGCTCCTCGTTCCGCGTGTCATCATCGAGCGCACAGCGATGCTGGCAGCGAAACGTGAGCCGTCGGAAATGCACGCAACATGAGCCAAATCAACCGATGGCATTGCATCATTTGATAAAAACGGGAGGCGGATTTTTGCGTCGCACACTAACGGGCGGTCTGAAGATGGCCGTGAAGGTACAGGGGATCGAAGTCACCTTGGGCTGCGAGCAATTTCGGGTCGTGTATGGTCAGGCGGCCACCCCCCGTTGAGACTTTTTTCATTTGTGGGTGTGCGATGGGCTTATGACACCCGACGAATGCCACCAGCGCGCCAGAGAAGCCAAGCGAAGAGTAGGAGCGGTATGCGGCGTGCTGCTTGAAAGCGGCGCCCGGGTTACCTGATCAAGAATCACGACGCATCCTCCGCGAAATGGCCACCGAATGGCTAAGACTGGCGGAGGCAATTCAGGGACCCAGCAGGTCCGAACTTCGCAAAATGGGATGATGCAGGCCGCCCCTTTTGGAAACTGGGGGTGATCCAGATGAACCGGTCGGCGTACGGCAATGGGCCGGCTGAGCCGCGGCGCATCGCGGTTAAACATTCATTGCCAAGCTGCTGGAACCTGCTGTGGCGGCCTTGAAGAGTCCTGCCCAAGGGGGCGAGGAGTGTTGGGGGTGGCTAGGAATGTACCACTCCGTCCCGTCACCGCAAGGCGACATTGACACAAAAATGTATTAAGTAGGCGCAATGAGATTCCATATCGAAATATCTCGTGCCGACGCTGCGGGTCAGGTGGTCATCCACGGTACGTCCGTGGACGAGATGAGCCCGTTTCGAGCGAGGGTAAAAGCTGCGAACCTCTTGAGCCTTTATGCCGGCCGGGGCGCGAACAGTGCGAGAGTTCTGAACGACAAGAACGAGGAACTCTATAAGTTCTAAGGCGCCGACGAAAAGTCCTGGCCAGCAAGGATCGGCTAAGATCATCGAGCCACACGTCAACGCCCGAGTAAGCCAAGCGTTTAAACGAATTCACCCGTCGTTTCCAATTTCGTGAGACCACCGCTCTGGTCATTGGAGTCAACGCCCGAATGCCTGGATCGCTCCTCTGTCATTCACGCGAATAGGCATCAATGGCGGCCCAAGGCTCATTGATGACCCGGGATGCGCCCGTGTCGAGGACATGCATAGGGCACGTAAATTGGAAATTAGCTGACCAACGCCACGGGCGTGCCCTTAGTTGCGTTTTCTGCGGTCGTCTGCGCCAAAGCAACTGCTATGACTTTGTCGATTGCAGCGCTCAATGAGTTCATACACGGCTTCCGCACCAGCGGCCGATGCCCCATCGCCCTCAACGCTCCTGGGCCGTCCAAGAGAAACGACGATGATCGAAACGTACGGCATACGGCGATGAATGCGGCGGATTGCGTATCGGATCTGAGCTGCTGTGACCGCTTCAAGAAAGCAAAGGCAGACTAGTTCGACACCGGCAGTATCCCAACTCAAGATGCGAGAAATTGACAAAGCATCCACCTGTTCGGCGCGGGCGCCAATTCCCCGATGTTCGAGCAGGTGGGTAACGATGGCCGCCAACGCCTCATCGAGCAGACTCGGCCCGGGTATGCACAGCACAGATTTTCCGGTGCGCCAGCGTTCCGGAAGCGCTTTTTCTTCTACCTTCTCTTCGGCCCTTTCGAGCTGAGCAAGCGGGGATTCTCCCTCCGCCGAGCCTGTTGACGCATTGTCTACGTCAGTGTGCGTCGCAAGGTCGTCGATGATGTCGGCGACAGCATCGCGAACGCGGCGCATCTGATCTTCGTCGAGCGAACCGCGCTGCGCGTCCGCTTGTGCCAGCCTCAAACCCTCCAGGAGGATCTCATCGTAATACGCCGTGAGTGGCTTTTCCCTCAAAAAGACACGGGCCTGATCGGCCGCCTCAACGGGATCGCGCGCGAGCATGCGTTGGTAAATCAACTCAGCTGGCGTTAATGGGGGCTCATCGCCAAACATCACATCAAGAAACTTGAGCTGATCGACGTGGCGGCCGAGGACCACCAGGCACATCGTGAGCGGAGTCGCCAGGATCAGGCCGATCGGTCCCCACAGCCATGTCCAGAAAGTAGCAGCTGTGATCACAGCTACCGGCGATAGACCTGTGCTATGACCATAAATGAGCGGCTCAATAGCTTGCCCGACGACCGATTCGGCGATCAAGAAAAGCGCTCCAGTCATCAAAACCATCGTCCAACCAGGGCCGACGGCCGCCGCCAGGACGACAGGAAAAACAGCTGAAATCAGTGCTCCGATGTAGGGCACAAACCGCATAATCATCGCTAACATGCCCCACAGCGGGGCGCTTGGGACGCCGATAAGCCACAGAGCAAGCCCAATAACGACCCCGAAGGAAGCATTTAGCACAAGCTGCGTCAGAAAGAGGCGACTTAAACGTTGGCCCGCGTCATCAAGGGCTGCTGTTGTCCGGTGAAGGTCTTTTGCACCAGCGAGACGTACAAGCCTATTTCTCAGGTCGCTCTGCTGAAGCAAAATAAAGATCACAAAAATGACGACGATGCCGGTGGTTGTAAGAGGGTGGATGAGAGGCTCTATGAGAGCCCCGAGCACCTGGAGCGCTCCGGGATCTGGCTGTCTGACCTCGACCGGTATCGGTCGGTTCGATTGTGCTTGACTACTCAGCGAAGGGTCTGCGGTCGGCGCACCTGCGGGCTTGTCCAACTGCTTCTTGAGATCTTTTAAAACGTCCGAAGCACGTTCAAGAGGACCTGCCCCCGTCGCCACGCCCTGAAGGCTTTGTATCTTGTCCCGCAAAGTGGACTGGTAGCGGGGCAGATCATTCGCCAGCTGTGAAACTTGCGACACCATGAACGCGCCGAGACCAAATATTATTGAGAAAGCGAAGATCGCTACAATGAAGACGGCGACAATGCGCGGAAAGCGCCAGTACTGAAGGCGTCTTACGAGCGGCGCGAGCACGAAGCTCAATAAAACCGCCAACGCGATGGGAACAAGAACATCACGTGCAAAATAAAGGGCGGCAACGATACCACCAACTACAAGAATGGCAGTCACTGTCGACCCAGGTATGGTCGAACTAGAGCGTGGTGGCCTACTCAAGAACTGCACCATGTCGACGGCTTTTTGTGCAAGTTACGCGATCCGAGGAAGCTCGACATATGTCAAGCGGTTCGGTGGAACCGCGCCAAAGAAATCCTGATTTCTGCAAAGGGAAACCACGAACTCAACAACGGGCCCGATGGGGAGTTCCATAAGAACCCGCCGCGCCCACAAGCAAACGGTGAAACCGCCTTATTCGCTGCCTCTAAAAGCGCGATTCCTCAAATCTCTCAAGCAGCAGCCGCCAGGGCAAATCGTCGGCAATGGTCCAGGTACGCGGCTTCGTGCAAACCAAGCAATTCAACGACGCTGGACCACAACCAGGATGGAGCTTCAAGAGAAGCCTTATGACCTTTCGCCAAGTCGGAGTGCCACAGGCCGCGCTGGCCCGAGGTCATCTGGCGGCCGTGCGCCCGACCGACGACCCCGGCTAGATAATGCGCAAGACTTATTGCATCTTCTGGCGACAATCGGCCGATTTCAATTTTTAGGTCTTGCGGCATAAGTTCCCGCACAACGACTGCCTTGCCAAGCAATCTCGATGCCACCATGCGCTCACCCAGGTTGGGGGAGAGCGCCTTCGCGCCAGTCACCACCCGAACCGCATTATCCCGTGGCATCTCCAGTTTAGTCTTCCCAGGGGCCGCCGCAGTAGCTCCTTCCTTGATGTCGACCAAGCAGGCGTTCGAACTTTTTCCGTCTCCGATACGAAGTATCGCGGCGTAACGAAGTCGCCCAAGCGAGCTGCAGCCCTTCATCCAATAGGCAGCATCAAGTAGCTCAATGCGCTCGTCTTTCGACCGACCTCGTAGCGAGGTAAGTGTGGCTCGGACAGAATCGTCTTCCAACATCTGGCTGAGAGCTTTGCGTTCCTCCGATGTCAGCGCCCAGAACCGCTTCCCCAACGGGATCGTAGGCTTGACGGAGTTGAGTCGCTCTTCCGCCAAATGTCGCCATCTTCGACGGGTTGATTGCGCCAGTAACGTCTGAATGGACCTCGGCCTGTGGGACTTATCCCCATCGGCATCGAAACTACCTGATAATGCCTCTTGGTAGCCGGCGACAAGCTCTTCGAGAATTTTGGCCGTCGTCACGCCAGGCAGGTCCGATCCTCGCGATGCCGATGCAAGTGACAGCCCTAATCGGATCAAATCGTGAGCTGGATTGCCGATCACTGTTTGATCAAGGTCTCTGATTTGGATCAAAACCCGGCCCTTCGCGTCGGCGACAGGGCCGAGATTGCCGACGTGACAGTCGCCGCAAATCCAGACAGGGGGACCTTCCGGGAACTGGCAGCGGTGACTGCTGTCTAGCCATTCGTAAAACTTCACGGTGCTTCCACGCACATATGCCTGCGCCGACCGCGCCATTTTGAGATTCCGCGCGCGGGTCAGTATCGTTTGGCGTTTCGAGTGTTTTGTCATTCGAATGGGCTCTGCGGGCCTTGCGCGATGAAAAATGATCGAAGAGTAAAAGACGTGCGGGGCCGTGCGTTCGCCTGGCGGTCTAAGCTAATCGACCTCGACCTCCTCGCGTTCGGCCTCAGCGTTGATGACCGTTTCCGCCAGTGCCGTCAGTGCTTTGTCGGTTGCCTCTTCCTCTTCGAGCGTTTCCGAGAGCAATTCGACCGCGTCCTCGTGCCCGAGTTTTCCGGCCCAAGCGATCAGGGTGCCGTAGCGGGACATTTCATAGTGTTCAACCGCCTGTGCCGCGGCTAGCAGCCCGGCGTCCAAAGCGGGTGAGCCCTTATACTCCGCCATAATCTCGGACCCTTCAGCGGTAATTCCTACGATGGCGTCGCACGTCCTGCCTTGTGGCCTCTCGCCGATAATCTCGAACACCTTCTCCAGCCGCTGAACGTGGCCCTCTGTTTCGCCGTGATGCTTTTCGAATGCCGCGGCTAACACCTCGGATTGAGCCGCCTTTTGCATTTTTGGCAGGGTGGCTAGAATTTTCTTTTCGGCAAAGTAGATATCTTTGAGTGTGTCGTGAAAAAGATTATCAAGCAGCTTTTCCTTTTTAGGCATCGAAATCTCCTATTTGGCGCGTCTGCAATGAGGACTCCGCCACCCAAGTGGGTGACGGAGTGAAAGACCGTAAGTACGGCAGCGGGCCTTAAGACTTGTCGGCCACCCACGTGGCGGTGTTTTTGTCGTACCGATAACCGGGCGCGCTCTTGAGGGATTCCTTGCTCGTGTTCATGGTCAGCCACCACTTGTTGTCCTTCATCGTGGTGTGAATGGCCTGAAACGGCGCGGCTACGTCCTTTGTATCCATCCCGAGAAAGCCGCCGACAGAGAGGATGACGGCTGTAATCTTGCCGCTCTTATCTACCAACACATCCTCAACCTCGCCGATCTTGTTATTGGATGGGTCGTAGACGTTCTGCTTGTACCAATTGGTTACGGTGACTGAGTCTCCAGGCATCGTCGCCATGAGAGCATCGGATCGCGTCATCGTTGACGTAGTCGCCGGCTCTGCCGCGAATGAGGCGGTACTTGCCAACAACGCTAATGCAGTCGCTAAGAGTACGGATTTCATCGGTTTGTCTTTCTGTGGTTAGCGACGCGGCGGTCCATTCGATGCACGCTACATCGGTCGTGCCCCGTGCCTGCCGATATCTTCGGGAGTGATTTCAAGGGACCAAGTAACGGATGGTCTATTCCGTTCCCGCGCCGCGACGATATGTCTGCATGGCGGCGTGAAACAGATTATCGCATGACCAAAAAAGACTGCGCGGACAAAATCTGAATCACTCTTCTACGACCTCTGCCGCCGCGGAAGCTTGGCGCCGTTTTTGTGAGTGACGAAAAGGCTGCGCTCAACAGCGCGCTCTTCAGGCACTTCAGGATGCGCGAAGCTGATGGGCCGCAACTGCGAGCCTGCCAAGTCTAAGATCCTGCCCATTCGCGCTCTGTCGCCGTAGTATGTTGGGTAATCTTCTTCCGGCCGATATCGCTGCCGCAATAGCGTAACCTGCACGTCGACGTGCCTCTCCTGGATACGTGGCGCAT
The DNA here is from genome assembly GCA_963818155.1 of uncultured Alphaproteobacteria bacterium. GTDB lineage: Bacteria > Pseudomonadota > Alphaproteobacteria > Rhizobiales > Xanthobacteraceae > BOG-931. Next base: position 124,917 of record CAWFRC010000005.1, on the reverse strand, counting down.
CCTCCATCTGACCTAAATCCCGTGGGTTAAGGCCGGAACAACCGTGCCCTCCGACGACTTGTGCAATGCAGCATAGAAAGGACGATCAACATGTTTGAGCGGCTGTTAGAGCCCGGTTGTACGGAAAGCCCTGGCTGTCAGTGTGGCGGGGAAATGAACGTCGAAGCCATTGAGACACTTCCCGACGGAAGCGACGCGGCGATCCGAGTTTACCGCTGCGATCGGTGTGAGCGGGAGATGCGACTTACCGTCTGGGCCGCGCCACCTGCGCAAGTAAACGGCCACATTTTCTCAGAAGCTTAAACCCATCGCTGCCAAGGAGAGAAAGACAGACAATGCTAAACCCATGGATATCATTCAGCATGAAAGCTTGGCAAATCGGGTTTGAAGCGCAGAGCGTCATCGCCCTTCGCATGCTTCGCATTGCCCCTGGCGGAGCCCGTGCCGAGGCGGAGGCCAGCCGTATGCTGACTGAGAAAACGCTGGCAGCCGGCGAAGCACAGGTGGCGGCGACGACAGCGGTCATGAAAGGGCACAAAGAGCATATCGTCGCTGGTAAGGCGCTCGCGGTTTATCGCAAGCGCGTGCGCGCCAACAAACGGCGGCTGTCCCGGCGATAGGAAATCCCGGAACCTTGTTCGACTGCGCCAGGTTGACTGCCGAATGGAGCAAACGATCATGGATGAGAACCGCATAGAAGGCACCGCCCGCAACGTAGGAGGAAAGGTTCAAGAGGGCTTCGGCAAGGTCACGGGCAACGCAAATACACAGGCTGAAGGCTTGGCCAATCAAGCGGCCGGGGCCGCTCAAGACCTTTATGGGCAGGCGGCAGACACAGCGAGTGGTTTCGAGAAAGTGCTGCGCCGCACCATCGAAACACAGCCCTATACCAGCGCCTTCGTCGCCCTCGGAATAGGATGGCTGCTAGGTCGGGCGCACAGGCCATTTTGAGCAGACAGCGATAGAAGGGGTAACTAGGTATAACCGCCTCCTCACGCCATACGCGGGCGATCTCTTCTGAAGTCGGCGACATAGAGCGCCGGCTTCGGATCCTGCAGAATGGAATTGAGAAAATGGGGCCGCGCGCCTCCTCGAACGCTCGCGATACAGTGGACGGATTGGGTGAGATCGTTGCGTCGGCTTTGTCGAGTTGGGCGGATCGCTTCCGCCAAGGCTCAAGCTCGCTAGGCGAGCACTCTGCGGCTGTTGGGAAGGACGCAGCTCGATACGGGACCGCAGCCCTTGGTCAAATTTCTAAGGAGACAGAACAACGTCCGCTCATCGCTGTCGCGGTAGCGTTGGGCGTCGGCATTTTAATCGGGATAGCACCGGGCGGTCGGTCTCAATAGGGTGTCGTTTCCCCGCTTTGGCCGAAGTCTAACGCCGCGATCATATCCGACGACAGCAAATAAAACTCGGAGCGGTCCGGCCTCAATATCGATATCCCAAGCGCCGACGTGGCGAACACCGCGCTAGACAAAATACTAATGCTGCAGATATGCGTGCGCGGAATTTTACCGTGTAATGCCGCGGTGAGGTGGTTATAAGGGGGTGTCCTTTGCCTCTGCCGCAACAGGGCGAAAACTACACAGCATGAATGCCGTGGCAACTGCGCCGAGTGTTGGCGCTAAACCGTCGTCGCCGTAGCTGGGATGCGCGATAATGCTCAAAGTGGAAACGGCGAATGCTACTCCCAGCAGGAGGCAAATCACGCCGAATGGTTTGCGTAACTGGGTATCGGTAGAGCATGAAGGCCAGCCAGCCGACCGCGAAGACCATTACTGGTCCATGCCACGCGAAGTACGGTGACGGTTGATACTGTGGTGCCGCCGCCGTCAGCAGAAAGCGCGAGGGCAAGAATTCTCATTCTCCATTGGCGGAATTTGGAACCAAGTAGCTCACCGCGAAATTGAAATCACGCAGCGAAAGTTCGGCTCCTATCGAGCCTGACGTCATCCGAAGGTACCCTTTTCGGAGCTGCAAACCCGCGGCATTATTGGAGGGAAATATAGTGCGAAATTTCCTACTGGTATCATCATGCGTAGCTGCGATTATCGCAAGCATGCAGCCCTCGTTTGCTCAGTCTTCCAACGCTGAAGAATCCGCTGCGCGCGCCACGTTGCAATCGCAGACGCCGGGAGGAACCTGGGCTGTGATCGAGGCTCAGGTCAAAAATACACTTGAACAGGCTGGCTTCAAAAATGTACGGGTCATGCCGAGTAGCTTTGTGGTTCAGGCCGACAAGGAAGGTCAGGCAATTACGCTTGTAATTCATTCTGATGGCAAAACTGTAAGCTATTTGGCTATGCCAACAGCCGACGCCGGGGCAGAGCGACCTGTTGAACAGAAATAGCCTGCTAATCGATTTTACTCTTTGATCTCGTCTGAGGGTGATGAAAAGATCCAGGACGACGGACGGGCCTGCCGCGCGGCTTCATCGTATGGATGGAAAACGTCACTTCTCCCCGAAAGATTGTTCGCAGCGGGATTCGCGCGCCTCCGGTTCCAGCCGGAGTGTGTCGTAGATGTCCCTCCGGGCCTCCCTAACCGCGATTGCAATCGCTGTCGTACTAATCATTGCGATTGCGCGATCTCTGATGATGAAACAGTCGTCGTTACGGTCTTCGTGGATTACTTTTTGATATTGCCGTTGGCATCGAATTGTTTGAGGTAAGCCCACAGGTCGTTGATCTCCTGTTCGTCTTTGATCCCGGCGAAGATCATTTTGGTGCCTGGGATTTTGGCCTTGGGATCTTTGATGTATTCCTTGAAGGCCGCCTCATTCCAGACGATGCCCGAATTCTTGTTGGCATCGGAATATTGGTAATTCGGGACGCTACCGGCCTTGCGGCCGTCCAGGCCATTCTGTTCGGGACCGACCTTGTTCTGCGCGCCAGGGCCGATGCTGTGGCAGATCAGACACTTCTTGAATGAGGTTTCGCCCTTGGCCACATCTTGCGCCATTCCTGCCCCCGTTGACGTCGCAATCAGCGCGACAGCCACGATCAGCGTCCTTGTCATCATGCGTCCCTTCCCCTTTGGTGTCGGCCCGGCGCTCGGCGCCTTCGGCCACGCTCCACTCGGCCGCAAATTCGGCCCGCAGCCGTTCAAGCGCGCCAGCGCGTGTGTAAAATTTTCTTCGTTCGCAAAAATGGCCTTTTTCGACAGCATCGGTCAATCGCGCCCGTTTAGCGATGTCCACGTTACATCGGAATTTTGGAGTGCCGGCGGAGGCGTTCAAAAATATTCCCCTGCACAACAGATCGATTTATCAAACGAGCACCGCGGCGCCGCCGTTGACAGCGGTCGAGGCGCAGATGGCGGCGTGCCCATACCAGTGAATCGCTGGGTCACACAGCATTTACTCGATCGTTTCAGGCCACGCGGCTCCGATTCATTGAAAAGCGCTGGAGAATAAACTCGATAGCGCCCGCGGATGGGGAAGCAGACGAAACTCTGCAATGAAGGCTGAGCGGATAGAACTGGTTGTGGTGTGAACGCGGCGGGCACCCACTCTCCCTCAGGGCACATTAAACAAGTAGTGTCGCAGCAAGTAGTCTAGGCCGCGCTGCCACGATTCATCCGTATTGCCGCGGATATCGACGGTCTTGACGAATACCATCTCTTTTGCGTGGACGTCCTCCATATACACATTTATATTCAGTATGAGATTGCTGACCTTCTGGACCGTTCCCCATGCGGCTAAGTCGGCACCCACTCTCAGCGCGAAGTCGCGTTCACAGCCATTGCAATTGGCAATCGGCGCGGCCTCAATAACATCGTTTAGATCGGGAGGAATGGGAATTAGTTGAAAACGGCCTGAAGCGGTCAACTTTTGGCGGAACAAGTTGTCCAACAGGCGAATCCGCAGCCGCTCTTCGGGTGTCGTCAATTGAAGCGATGTGTTGATCAACTGAAAACCGAAAAATGTGACGCGCCGTTGTGTTTGTTCGGCTATGACCTGACCGCAGTTCGCCAGGAGTAAGGCGCTACCGATCAGGAAGGCCGCTGCTTTCATTCAAGTAGCCTCCGGGCCGCTACATCGCCTGCACCTTGTGCAAGCGCAGAGCGGAAAAGACGCTAAGCGTATAGTGCGAAGCGATAGCACCAGTCTAGCGACCCGACGCCGCCCTGCGCTGCGCATAGGGGCGTCGAGTTCTTCAGCACCTGTCCGCGACGACAAAACCGGCCTGCACGCATTCAATGCAGAAGCGCTAAAGGCCCTAGGGGGTAGATCCAACCGATACGCACGATCGGGGATACCCACTCGCGGAGCGCGTAAAACGTCCTCGAGGGTTGGTGGCTTGAGAGAAGGCGGACCTATTGTGCTATCCAACTTCGTAAGGGAGTTGGTTTATCGCCCACCAAAATCCAGACAAGGGGCTTGTTCAAATCAAATGCACCTGAGTCAAAATTGCCCGCGGTGCAGGGTGCTTGCGATACCCCAACGGCCGAAGAAAGAGCTGCTCGCAATGCAGTTGCCGCTTCCTTGCTGGCGTCATCCTTTGAACAATCAATGAAGATGCCTTGCACCATGATCCCTTTGCCGGGTGGCGAAGTGAGCCTTTGAGGGAAAGGGACATCCCAATGGGCGTCAAGCAATATTCCGTACACTTTGTCGGCGATCCACACGCCTTCAAAATTGACGGGAAAAACCAATATTCTTGCGGGCTGCCCCGAGAATTTCGCCAATCTTGACGACGCCTCTTTCATTTCATCAGGAGTGATATCGCGAATTGCGATTTCTTGCTTGAGTTTGATTGCACCCTGATAATTCAACCAGAAGACCGCCCCCGCACAAACCACCGCGCTGCCCAACAGACAAACATCGGCTTGTTAAGTGCGGGTCTCGCGCGGCTAAGGTATCCAAATATTTGACCGCCCAGCGTAGCCAGAACTGACGCCGCAACTAGGGTGACAAGCATGACGAATATCCTTTCGGACACAATCGGCGCGACTGGACGTGACCATAAAGCTGAACAACTTCTTGTCCACCGGATATCCACTACAATAACCGGGCGTGAGGGTGAGCCGACCTTGTTCTTCCAGCGCATGGTCGGTCCATGCCTCCAATTCGCTGACCGTATGGGCTTCGAAAAAGTCAAGGCCGCACCGACGGCCGGTAATTTCCCAAGTCGTTGCCTTGGCACCTTCTTCGCAGAATTCGAACGGAAGAGGATTTGCGGGCTTGGCCCACGAGCAACTCACGCACGCAAAGCCATCTGGCTTGTTTTGGTGAAGAAGGACCCGAGAGCCGCTAATGGGGACGCGCTCCCGCGTAAGGCTTCGACCGAGGGACTGGACTGACCCCCAGCCTCCGGCGGGCCGGCCATAGTCGACGAACTTTGCTTGTCGCTTCATGCTTTGCTCAATTGCATAATTAAGGCGGCAGCGTGTCGCCGCGCCACCTAAATAAAGTCGGAGCATTCTAGGAGTTCCTGCGGCTAATCAGTCTCGATTGGGACAAGGCGTCACCGCGATAAGAAGAATGTCGCGCGAGACGAAACCAGCGCAACACGCCGCGCGCCCTGATCCTCACAACGCACGCAATGGGACTGATGTGCCGGAGCGTCGATGAGTTGATGTAAGCTTCTCCTCAGATCGCCGTGGCAAAGAGCAATGCGGCGGCCGCTGCCCCACCACACGCAACTGGTGTCAGGCACGCCGAGGTAAACAGCTAGTCGGGATATTCGTCGGAGCCCTGGATCCAGAGAAAAGACTGAATGTCGATCATGTCGCTGGGCCGCAACGATGCGAGGTCACGCTTGACCTTACGCGCGAGCGAAAGCAGCTTCGCATAGGTGTCCGCATTGGGTCGCGGTCGATAGTCAAACGGAGGGCCGTAGGCCTCAAAGGCACGGCGGGTGACGTTTGGTTTGAGGTAGAAATGCTGCTTCGGCTGGGCAACGAAGCCGAACACGGTAACGATGGGCCAAGTCAAGACCCGCGTCTGCCGCCTCGGCAATGCGCCCGCCGAAGGGAATTTCTGGCGCAACCCAGCCGACACGCACATGACTATCCCAGTTACCAGCCGACCAAGCAGGTCGACAATTTCGTGCTCAAGGCACGACAAGATGGAAGCCGGCCGTTTCGACTTCTTGTCGCAACGTGCTTTCCTCGATGCGGTGCAAGGTTTGCCGACTGAAGTTCCTTGTCCCGGTAATGCAGAATGATCGGCGATCAATAAAAAGCCGCCCGGCTTCAGCACCGCAAACAGCTTGCGATTCATTTCGACGCGATCGACGTTCATGTAAGTCGTGTCATGATAAAGGAACTGAAATGTAATGAGGTCGAGATCATGTAGGTCCGGCGGAACGGGGTCATCAAAGGGTCGAATATCGGCCACAACATCTTTCATTGCGGGAGTCTTTAGTCGTACTTCGAAGATAGCCTTTGGTTTCTCCGGTAGATCCACAGGATTCTGCCCGTAAACGACGCCACCCGGTGCGACCGCACGTGCGATCAATTCAGTACTGTAGCCGCCGCCGGCACCCATATCGAGCACTTTCATGCCGGGGCGCAAATCTGCGAAGGCCAGAAACGGTATCGGATTGCGGCGTTTGTCGGCCTCACGATCGGCGTCGCTGCGATCAGCCGCTGCCAGTAACGCAGCATAATCTCGAATTCCGCCCAGCCGAATCGTTGGAGATCGGCTCCATCTCGATCGACCCGCGATTTCGGCACCGGTATCCGTGGCTTCGCCTGACGGCCCCGCTGGCCGTCGGCGCATTTTTGATTGCACTCATGATGCCGAAGACCAGTTTTTTCACCACGTAGAGATCAGGCGTTGCCGCCAGCTTCCGCCGCTGGCTTCGATTTCGGCTACGAGTGTTCTCCGGCATCCTCGCAGTTCTTTAGATCTTTCCAGTCCCAACCGGTTGCACTAATTCTGGTTTCGTTCCAGCTTAGTCTCAACCCGACAACTACACTTTGCCGCTCGGAGCCTCTCAATGATCATGAGTTTTCTCGGGAAAAGCGTTGTCTTGGCGGCCGTCTTTGGGTGGTGCCTTGGTCTCACCATCATTCCAAGTTCGGCTCAAACGAAAAGACTTGGCGACGGTTTATCATTTGAAGGAGCTGGAGCATCCTTCATAGGTTCCGGCCAGACGACGTCTTTGGATTGCGCCGGTGGCGGCGCGCACATTTTGGGCAGCAATAATACGCTCACTTTGACGGGCGGCTGCCGATGGCTCGATATGGTCGGCTCGAACAATACCGTGGTCGTCGCATTTGGTAACGGTGCCAACATCGAGTTCGCCGGGTCGAATAATGCCATCACCTGGACGTCGCCTGACGGTAGAGAACCGGCCGTTCGGCACATCGGCTCCGGCAATACGCTCACCGTCGGGCATTAAGTCGTCTATTCGCACTTGTCCTGCAGGGGCCAAGGAGCGGTTTTCAGCTCTGCGGGCGCCCCAGATACCTCGCCGCGTTTTATCTGCTCTGGCGGCCTCGGTTGGGCGCTTGGGCTTGTTCTGAAAGGGGGCTGCGCATGGTGTCCCCATGGTTTGCCGGCGCCGGCGTAGGCGAACGCCTCTCGGCCTTGCAAACGGGCGTGGTTAGTTGGCGCAGCCTGGGCCGGCGGCGGCTGGGGCGTGGACCTCTTGTTTTCGAGAGCGTCCCGCGCGCGTACAGGCGCGGCGAGCGCCCCACGAGCACGATCGTCTGCTCAAGCTCGGTGGCGGGGAGGTGGGGTGCGATTTCGTCGACGCTGCGCTCACCGCATGAGCTCAGAGCGGCCCAAGTGGTGATCCCGCATGGGGAGCAGGTCGGCTTCGAAGCCGCGACCCTCCACGTCCGTAGGGCCAAGAACGGCACGTCGGCCGTCCCTTGAGCGGGCGTGAAATGCGCGAGCTCCGCCGGCACCAGCGAGAAAGCCCATCGTCGCCTTTTGTGTTCGTGTCGGAACGTCGAGCGTGACCGTCATTAGCGAGCTTGTAGCCGCAGGCATGCCGCAGCAACCGCCCGGAATGTTGGGGGAAAGGTGCAAGAGGGCTTCGGCAAGGTCACCGGGAACGCGCAAACACAAGCTGACGGTTTAGCCAATCAAGCGGCCGGGGCTGCCCAGGATCTGTATGGGCAGGCCGTAGACACAGCGAGGGGCTTCGAGAAAGCGCTGCGCCGCACGATTGAAACACAACCCTATACCAGCGCGCTGGTCGCCCTTGGAATTGGATGGCTGCTTGGTCGCATGCATCGGCCACTATAAGCAGACACAAAGGACAACCCTATGACCACCTCGTCGCGTTCAGCGGCGACTGTCTCAGCGGTAGGGAATCACGGAACCTTGGTCGATCGCGGCGCCAAGGTTCAAATTCGTTCGGCGATTACTCGAAAGACGCGGCGCGTTACGGGAGCGTAGCGCGCTCAGTCATGTTTCTCAGGAAACGGCGCAGCGGCCGCTCATGGCCATCGCACGCTCATGCGCGAAGTGATTGCTGCGATAAGGGAAGGCTTGCCCGAAGCCGACCAATTACAGCCTGGTGCAGTATTTCAGCATGTGTCGGAAGCGTTGCGCGACTGTCCGAACAATAACCGCAATACGAACAGCTCTATTTGCTCCAGCCAAATTCGCGAATGATTCGAATGGGTCATTTTACAACTGAGCGGCGAAGTCGCTCGCCAAAGCCAATTTTGCGCTTAGGGATATCATGATCGACGAACAAGAGTTTGCTGCCTGCTCCCAGCTCAAATGGACGCGGGACGGCGACGGATGGATGTTACTCTGTCGCCGGCGGCGAATGGGCCGCGTGGTCCCGGACAAGGACCACCCGGGCATGTGGCGATCAGTGAAAGGCAACGCCATCCTAAGCGGCGTGGCCAACCTGTCCTGGTCCAAAGATAACGTGATGGCCCAGGCTATAAGGGAGGTCGCCTACGAGCGTGCAAACACCCCTCAAAACCCCAGCAAAACAGAGGGTCTTTCAGGCCAAAATCGTCGCCCATGCGTTTAAACGCAGCCTAGGCTCAAGGACAAGGCCCAAGACGGAAACGCGATAAGATGCGAGCCGCTGCAGTAACCCCACGCGTCGGCACCGACGCATTCACCCACCACTTATTCCGACGCAGAGTTGGGTGAAAAGCAGATCGGTTTTGGCGGTGTACCTGGTATTTTGCAACGGAGCGTCCATTAGCCTGCTCGACGAATCCATTGGCTATCAGGCGATCGAGAACCCGTTGTCTATTTCCGTCGAGACTTTCGGCCTTTTTCACGCTCCACCCGGCGACGATGTCACAAAGGATCGATAGTTCTTCGTTGGTAATGGTGACGGCTTCAGTCATTTGACGCTCCATATGAGCTCCCGACCGTCCGCTTCTAATTTACTTTAGATCCCTCCCCGACACAGGAAGTGCTGCGGATCACAGCACAGGTTCGGATGGCTTTCGAGCCGGTTATGACGGCGCGCCGGCATGGCGTTGCCCCGAACCAGTGTTCACGTGGCGTCGGTTGGTGGCGCAAGGCGGTTTGACGCGGCCGGCAGCGGCGAAGAGGTCGTGCCGGCGTCGGATGACCGAGCCTTGCAGAACCATTCGCGAGCTTCACCGGCTGCTCGGCAAGAAGACACTTGAGACCGAGATTCTAAAGGAAGCGCTCGAAGATGCCACGAGTTCAAAAACAGCTGCCGCCGCCGCCGTCGCGGCCGAAGGACGGTTCCCGACGAAGACCGTCGCAGAGCTAATCGGGGTCTCCCGGTCCAATCTGATTGGGGGCCACAGAACGACCGAAGACGTGATCGGTCGGCCACCGCTGCCGGACGATAAGCTCGTGGCCGAGATCAAGGCAAATATCTCTCGGATTTCGTTCACCCCGCGAGTTCATCGCAGCTCGCGGAACCCCTGACCGTGGCCGGTCGTTAGGGAGCTACAACACCCCGTTGGAACGCGCGGTTCCTCCGGCGAAATGGGACCGCTTCACGGGCGCGCACGCCTTCTTCGTGACTGCGGTCAGCGGCGCTGTCGGGAGGCGACTGTCATCGACTGTCCGCACACACGGGACGTTTGCCCCCGAGCCCGGAGCGCAACCAGACGATCAAAAATATTTGGCGTCGAGATCCACCGTCGATTCGATACCGAGCCGATCGAAATTGGCCTCGAGCCACTGGTCGGCCCGTGCGCGACCCATGCTGTGAAGATGCTGCAGGAAATCCCAATTGGCGTTAAGTCTGCTTGTCCACGAAAATGCTCTGATAAATTCTTCAGCCTCGATCACGTGCACGAGCATGAGCTTGCCGCCGCTCATCCTGCCCTGCTCGATGAGCTTGTTATAAGATGCAATCATCCGCATCTCACGAATGAGCGAGGTATTGAAGCTGATCTCCTGCATGCGGTTCATGATTGCCGGCGAGGTGGTCGGAACCCCAGGCCGCTCAGACGGGGTGATGTGGACGATCAGGATATCTCGCGAATCGCAATCATAAACCAACGGATAGATCGCGGGATTGCCCGCATAACTACCGTCCCAATAGTATTCGCCGTCAACCTCGATGGACTGCATCAAAAGTGGCAGGCAGGTTGAAGCGAGTAGGTGCTCTAGGCGCAGCTCCTTGCCCGGGAATATTTTCACTTTAGCGGTCTGAACATCGGTAGCGCATAGAAATAATTTAAGGTCCGTTTGTCCGCGTACGCGCTCGAAGTTAATAGCCTCCGCTAGGAGTTCCTTGAACGGATTGCGGTTGAGCGGATTCATCTGATAGGGAGACGTAAGGTAGGTCATCTTGAGAAACCAAAAGCCGAGCGAATGTTCGATGCCAAAATCAGAATTCCCTTTGTCGACCAATGAAGGCTTGAAAATTCCGCGGGCCGACAAGGCGGACACCTTTTGCCAATAGACCCGCAATGCGTCCCGCGCTCCGTCTCGGCCGCCGGCGGCTAGGCCGTCGGCGAGCACGACCGCATTGACAGCGCCGGCGCTCGTTGCGCTGATGCCTTCGAAGCTGAGCCGTTCGTCCTCGAGCAGACGATCAAGTACGCCCCAGGTGAATGCGCCGTGACTGCCGCCGCCCTGCAGCGCCAAGTTCACAACTTTGGACATTTGGAAAGCCTTTCTCTTCTTGCGGGTCGACAGGGATTGAGTTGAGGACTTTCGAGCCATTCGTGTCACCGGATCGGGCGTACCGAAAAAGGCGTACAGGTCGGCGAAAGGAAAATGAGACCGACGGTGGGAGGTGCCCAGCAAGGCGACGCGCTTTTTAATCCTTCGTCTTCAACTGCGCTTCGTTGGCGACAATAAACGCGCGAATGTCGCCCGACATATCCAACAGCTTCAGCCATTGTTATGGTCACGGGAAAGCGCCCCATGCCGTAGATCGCGACTGCTCCCTTTTCGCTGACCTTCATGCGGCTGCCTGTGGACGACCGTTCTTCGTCGGACATGGCGTTTCCGGGTTTGTCTATCGATGGATCCCAAGGAGGCGCGACTGAACATCCTTTCGAAACGATCGAGATGCTGCAGTGAGCTTGCGAACGCGAATAGCGTCCGTCACACGGCGCTCTTACTAGCACGACGGCGTTGCTCGAACAGGGTTGTGCCGAGCCAGCGGGGCTAATTTCTCTCGGATGTCGGCTAAGTGTTCACGTCCCCAAAAAAGTTCGCCCTCGACAATGAAACTGGGCACGCCGAATACGCCGGCAGCTTCCGCGGACTCTCGGATTGTATCGAGTTCTATCCGTCCCGCACCAGCCAGGAATCCGCGGAAACCAGTCTGGTCGGCATGGACCTCAGATAAAACTGCTGCAATTGCTTCAGCGTCTTCAATGTCTAACTCGCGTCGCCAGAAACGTTCAAAGACACGATCGTGATAAGCGCGAAACTGGCGTTTGCCTTGACGTTTCGCCCACAAACCACCAATCGCAGCGAAAGAGGAATCCCATATTTTGCGCGTTCCAAGAATTACGAGGCCGCGTTTGCGCGCCTGTCGCCGGCAGTCCATGTACGAGTAGCGCACTCGACGCCACTGATGGGCGTTCCGGTTCGAACTCGATGACCTCCCCATGCTCACCTAGGCGAGCGCTGCCAAGGTAGCTTGGAATGTCGAGCGTGTAGGGCAACCACTCAAGTTGGACGTCGAATTGGTCCTCAATCTCATAGATCAAATCCTTCGCAAGGAATGCATAGGGACTCTTGTAGTCGCTGTAGACTAGGATTGTATTTGGCCTGTCCATGATCGTACCGAGCGGATTTGCACCAAATATCATTTTACCCCAACAAACCCCGGTTCGGTACGATCACATTGAGGATTTTCCGGCATTGACCTGCAAACCCGTGTCAATGGCACGCTTTTAGCTTTCCCCTGCATTCCATAGTCCAGGCAACTCGCTGAGGCATAAGGAAAGACATGAATCTGGCTTATCGACCGATGCTCGCAACGCTTGTCAGCGAACCCTTCGACGACAAAGACTGGGTATACGAGACCAAGTGGGATGGCTTTCGCCTTATCACCGAAAAGCGCGGCGATACTGTGAGGCTCTGGTCACGCAATGGTATTGATGTCACCTCAAGGTACGCGACGCTCCTATCAGCGCTTAAAAAGATAGATGGCTCATGCGTCATAGACGGCGAACTATGTGCACTCGACGCTCACGGGCGCTCCCGCTTCCAGCTCCTGCAGAACGCCCTCAACGAGAAAGCCACGCTACTCTATGTGGTCTTCGACGCCCTGTTCGTGGACGGCAAGGACATCCGCCAAAAACCGCTGCTTGAACGAAAGACACTTTTAAAAGCTCTCTTGCCGCGCGAACCACTGCTGCGCTACAGCGAGCACGTCACCAAGTTTGGTAAGCGCGAGTTCGCCAAGGCGCGGCGAGCGAACGAGGAGGGCGTGATCGCCAAGCGCGCCACGGGCCTCTACTACTCGGGCAAGCGCACGCGCGAATGGCTCAAGTTCAAGGCGGTGCATGAGCAAGAGGTGGTGATCGTCGGTTACACTGAGCCGCGCAGGTCGCGCAAATACTTTGGCTCGCTGGTACTTGCGGTACGAGACAAACCCAGGAAACGCTGGGTCTATGCTGGGCACGTCGGAACCGGATTCGACCAGGCGGCGTTGAAGTCGCTCTATGGGACGATGCAGCCCCTGCGCACCGACAAGAAGCCGTTCGATCGAAAAGTGAAGTACGAGAACGCCGCGACGTGGCTTATCCCGAAGCTTGTGGGTGAGGTAAAATTCACTGAGTGGACAAGTAAGTCCGAGATGAGGCATCCCGTTTTCATCGGGCTCCGCACCGACAAAAAGGCCACCGACGTGGTCCGCGAATGAGCATGAGAAGCATTTCGGCGGAACTAGCGCCCGTTCGCGTCCGCCGCGAGCGGCGTTCGTGCGCCGGACTGTTCATTCACCGTTGCCCGCGTTCTCATAGGGCGTGATCGTGCTGCACACGCTCAATCTCATCCTTTAAGATCAATTTTCGACGCTTTAACTCAGCGATCTTCAAATCGTCGGTCGAGCTGTGCGCGAGCGCTTCGGCAATCTCATGTTCGAGTGCCTTATGTTGTCGCTCCAGTTCTGCAAGATGTGCTTTGATAGTCATATCGTTCACCGCTTCGTTTCATCACGCGCCAGAGCCCGCCGCACATCCGATAGGGGAATACCGAACTCCCGAGCGATTCGCGATGGCGTAATGCCTGCTTTAAATGCTGACCGCACCGCATTCACCTGACCACGAGTTAATGAGAATTCCGCCGCGTTCGATTTCGCCGTTTTGGCTGGCGGCGACCGTATCTTCATCAAATCAGGACGGGCGGGTAAGTCTGTCTCTGCGCTCTTTGGCGTCCGACCTCGACGCGTCAGCTCCTCCACTGTTGCGGCATGCATCAAGTCCAACTGGTCGTTACTCAAATGCTTAATGGCGTTACGGAGGTCTTTGGGCAGGGCATACCGTTGCGCTGTGGTATAGGGCGACGCCGAAGCGGTTGCAGTCGGCAAAAGGTTAGGCGCTGTTCGCTCGGCAGGGTCGCGTCCCATGGCGTCAGCATGCCTCGAACAGTGTGGGTCGGCAATCCCATGCAAAAAAGGCGGCCAGCGATAGCGTCGAGCACGCCCAAAGACATGCCCTGTATATTCCGGAATAGAACGGGGGACAGCAGTCAATCGGCGTTGTGCAACGGTCTGGCCTGGTACAAGCGCCGGATTTCCATGCTGTTGAAACGCTGATCACCAACCTCAAGCGATGCACCAAAGGCGTTCGGTATGCGCAACTCCTCCACTGCGAAACGTAGCGCCTCTGCCGCCGTCGCGAACTGGCGGTACTTGGTGCGACAGAGCTTCGCGGGCTTAGCCAGGAACAGTTCAGCGGGGGCGCTGTAGTCGAATTCGGCGGATTGCATATGTGATCACTCAGCTCTCAGAATGCGCTCGACCTGCCTCGGTTTGCGTTGGCGGGTGCGCGATGTTTCACGGCGAGCCGCCGCCGGTGACGATGGTGACTGTCGTATTCGGCGCTCATGTGGGCAGCTCCGTGCCGACCTGCTCCCGGACGATGTAGTCGGCGTACCAATCCGGCCAGTTCGGATCGGGTTGGCCGATCCGCTTCTCGTGCTCGCCGTGCGCGCCCGCCGCGCGTCGGAGCGCGGCCGCAAGCTCGGTCGACGAGGTGAAGGCCGTGCGGTCCGCGTCCACGCGTCCGGGCAATCGCACGATGATCTCCTGGAGCAGCCAGCCGTTGCCGTCCGGATCGCGGAAAGAGGCGAACGAGCGGTAGCTGCGATGCTCCGGGTCCAGACCGCCAACCCGGCGCCGCCCAAAGAGGTAAGGCTCATCCGTACCAGCGTAAACACCGTTGGCGTCGTGGAACACTTCGCTGGTCTCTACGCCGCGACTGATCAGTTCGTCGCGGGCGGCCTTGATGTCGGAGACAATCAGGTACAGTCCCTGGGCGGAGCCGGGTGCGGCCCCGGTAACGTCCTTGCCGAAGATGACCGAGCACCCGGAACCGGGCGGCGTGAACTGGATCACGCGGAAGGAGCCATCGTCGGAGGCGTAGTCGGCGTCGAGCCTCCACCCCAAGCCGCAGTAGAAGCTCTTGGCGCGGTCGACGTCCGAAACAGGGATGACCACGACCTCAAGCTTGAAGTCGATATTAGAGTTTTTCATAGAGTCCATAGCGGATTCCCCATTTTGTCGAAGTATTTGTCACGCCCGGATCGGGGTGCCCAAAGCGACGCGCGGCCGCTGATTCAGGACGACGATCAATCGGGCTGCGTGTCCGTGGAATCCTCCTCCGACGGCCCGAAGGCAGGGAGGTACCGGCCAAAGTTCAATTCGAAGTCGCTCCGAACGCCGTAACCGATATTGCGAATCTTGGCAAAGCGCGCCTGCGTACTGGACCAGGTCAGCATTGGGAAGATCATGTCGTTGCTCGACTGAAGCTCGGTAGCTGTCGGCGTTCCGAACCGATTGATCCGCGCCTTGGCCGCGGCTAGCACTTCACGGTCGAATGACGCCAAACGCCGGACGAGCGTATCGACAAACGAATCGAGGCCGTCATCGTCCAGCGCGCGGTTCACCCAGCCGTAGCGCTCGGCGATATCCGCATCGAAATCGTCGGCGCTGAGGACGATCTCAAGTGCGCGCGAGCGGCCCACCAAGCGCGGGAGCCATTCCAGCGCTCCGCCGCCCGGGATCAGTCCGGTGCCGACCTCAGGCTGGCCGAATAAGGCGTTCTGCCGGCTGGCAAACCGCATGTCGCAGGCCAGCACGAACTCGTTACCGATGCCGCGCGTGCGGCCGCGAATCTTGGCAATGCTCACGACCGGCGTGGACGAGAGGCGCAGCACAAAGTCGCGCCAAAGGCCCAGCACCTCTGGCCGTTCAGCCGCCTCGACTACGTCGAGATGGGCGATATAAAAATCGGGATTTGCCGACTGGAACACTACGACCTTCACGGACTGGTCCGCCTCAAGGTCGGTCATTAGCGCTCCCAATTCGACGATCGTTGTGGGAACAAACATGTTGATCGGCGGATTGCTGAAGGTGATCGTCCACAAGCCCGGATTGGTGCGGTCGGTGCTGAACTGCGAAGGGCCAGACATGGTGCATCTCCTGCGTCGATTGGTAGATCAGTTTTGCGTTCAAGCGGACCTCGGCGGACACGGTAGCTTGCAGATCGGGGATCGACCGCACAGAGTATCTTCGGCCATCACGGCGGTTTACTTCAATCATATGTTCGTCACGACACGAGCTGCTGACCGCCGTCAATATCATACGTTGCGCCGGTGAGCGCCGTGTTGCTCATAATGTGAACGGCTAGCGCGGCGACATCAGCCGGTCCGACGACGCGCCCGATGGGCAGTGTCGCGCGCAGCTCGTCCCGCCGCTTCTCGAGTTCGTCGCCGAGCAGTGATGCCGACAGCGGTGTATCGACGAAACCTGCGGCGATCAGGTTGACGCGGATTGGCGCCAGCTCAAGCGCAAGATTGGCGACAAGGGCAGGAAACGCGACGGTGGCTGTCGACACGATCGCGAGGCCAAGCCGCGGGCGACGCGCGCCTGTGCCCCCAACGAATATTAGGGAGCCGGCCGGCCGGACCTGGCGGGCGGCGCTGCGCGCAACGTTGAGCGCGAGCAGCAGGTGCTCGGTGAGTCCCTGTCGTGCCTCCTCCGGGGACATTTCGAGAGGAGGACGATAGTGGGGAGCGCCGGCAGTGACCATAACATGGTCAATCGGGCTCGGCAGATCCTGAAAGAACGACTGCAAGGAAGCAGGATCGTTGGCATCGAAGGCCGCGGTGCGCTCGGCGCCGAGTTCGCGCGCTGCTTGTTCGAGGCGTTCGCGATTGCGTCCGGTGAGGATGATGCTGGCGCCCTCGGCGCGGGCACGCCGAGCGGTTTCAAGGCCTATGCCCGCGCTGCCGCCAATGATGACGACGGTCTGGCGGAGCAGTTCCGGCCCGGGCCGGGTGGGGATCGTTGAGGCTGTGGCGCTCATGACTCCTCCGATAGAAACCGTCAGTTCGCCAGTACGATGAGCAGCCTTCCGTTTCAACAACCGACTCTACTCATCCCTGGATGAAAGACGGGCTCCAGGTCATTCCAAACTTCATTCTCAAGCGTCGCTCCCGTCTATTTCTCAACTGGGCGCGGCATCGGCCTCACCCCGACCTGCTGCTCCGCCGTATACGGCGCGCCATAATACGGGAAATCCTTGCGAATGCGCCCGCGGTCGGGAGCAAGTCCATCGACAATTGGCGTGTTGGCCGCCAGCGTCAACATCGCATCCAGCGCATCGTCGCCGAGCGCGCGTCCATTGAAGCTGGCCACCTCAAATGCGGCGGATGTTCCAAGCTCGTAAGGCAATGTATTGGGACAAAGCCGTGCAGCGATCAGCTTCCCGTATTCGGCAGGGTCCGCCGCCGAACCAGCATAGGTCGTCATCTTCTCCACAAAATCCGCGATCGGCTTCGCGAAGCACTTCAGATCTTCAGACGGAACCGACGCATTGAATTGTTCTTTCACCTCTTGATCGCTCGGGTCGTCCAGGAAGAGATGCGTCACCATAGGCAGGCCCCAACGCGAAACTTGAACCTCCGGCGCATGGCCCAAAAGGGATATCGTCGCCCATGCGTTGATTTTTCCCTTCCCAATCAGTTCGCTCGGCACTTCCAGCACAATCGCCGTAACATTCCGCCTCGCAAAGGGATTCTGCTGATGCAGAAAGGCGTCCCTATCGAAGCGCTGGTCCTTATAGAAAGCAGTCATAAATATGCGGAATCCAGTATTTGCCGCAAATAGGTCTGGAGCGATCCCGACATACGCACGAAGATTCGCATCAGTCGCTACCGATCCGGTTTCACCCTCAACCAGACTCTCTCCGGCGTCACCACGCAGAGCATCGTTACCCGTCGCCTTCCGCACCACAAACGGCTGAATGTGAGTATGCTCACTGCCATCTTCGTGTCGTGGTTCACCAAACCTGAACTTGAACGTAACCTCTTCCCTCGCATCTCCGTTCAGGTCGAACCGGAACGCGTAGAGCCCCTCTGGATGAAGCGTATCCGGAGCCGATAATCCTACATCCGGATTCACGGTCATCGCCATCACTGTCTTGCCCGAGGGGGCGTCAAATAAATAAAAGTCGCAGAGGTTGAGGCTCGGTTCTTCCCTCGCAAGTTTGGTATCGAAATGATGTGACATACAGGATCTCCTTCTCTACGGTCAGCCGCGAAGAATGGGGGCTCCGAAGGGAGCGCCCGTCAGTCCGCCATCCACCGTCAGGTCACCAACGAAGAAACTGCCGCTGGCGTCCTCATGCACGTAGCGGAGTTTCTCAAAGGCATTGCTGGACATAGCGAGCAACGTGACAAAGTCACGCAGGGCACCACATAAATCATGCCGCTCTCTTGCGAACAATCATCCTAGATCGCAGGCCGCTATGGGCAACACTTCGTCACGCACCACCCACATCGCTCCCTCGTGAAAAGCCGGCGGTAGGGTAAGAACATTGACCAAGGTCCATAAGGAAAGAATTGTTGAAGTCACCAAACGATTTCCGTCGATTATGTTCGTTGGAATGATCGAGCCCGAGGAAGAACCGTGGGAATTTCTCATAGAAATCGGGAATACACTTAAGGAGAACGGCTGGGATTGGAAGCCTTTTCCTGGTGGAATTGGCCCTTTGAACGGCGAAACTCCAGCGGTCGGACAAACCATTACAAACCGAATTGTGATTGGTGCTTCACCCGCTCAAAACGATATGGCCGAAGCATTGGCCTCTGCTCTCACAGACCACGGTGTCATTGGGATGGAAAAGACGACAACACTCATCAAACCCGAAAACAACATCCTGGTTGTTATCGTGGGGAGCAAACGGTAAGACGCGCTTTCGGAAACGCGCCGCCCGAACCTAAGCTGGAGGGTGTACGGATCGCCGCCTCGAAACGAAGAAGGCGGAGCTGCCGCAGGGCTACTGGAAACGGATAAAAAAACGACGCCGGTCCAAATGCGCCAAAACAAGGAAATGGGGTGGAAGCGACGATCCGACGTTCTTCAAACCATGAGACTGAAAAAACGCTCGAACTTTTTTATAACGGGAAGCCGACCTGACGCGCCGGCTCCCCGAAACACACGTTACTTCTGCTGCTGGCTCTTCTCGTGCGCAGCCTGCGATTGATTGCGCGCGTTTTGCGAATGCTGTTGGGCTTGCGTGGAATGTTCCTTGCCCTTGGCATGATCATTCTTACCATGCGCGTCGGCTGCGGCGCGATGCGACTTCGCCGCGTTTTCGTGTTGCTCCGCCGCCTTGTTGTGATCTTCTTTCATGATCTTTTCCCGTGGTTTGCCGAAAATCGGCTGTGGTCGGCTAAAATGCCGGCTGTTCCGCAGCTAAGCTTCAATAGTGGCCGCACCAAGTGTGGATGGTGTCTTTATAGTGAGTTGCGGACAACAGAGCCGCTTACGGACGATCTGCCGCGCCTCGGCTCTCTTCAATTACAGATGCATGAACGTACTGTGTCGAAATAAAAACTCACGGGCTTCCTGATCCACAATCCACAACAGCATCGGAAAAAACTAATTTCATCCGGTTGTCTTACATTGCGTCTAATGGCAGTGGTGTTTTTAAAATGCGAAGTCCTTCGTCTCTGATGCTCATTCCCGCGCACATCTGTCAACGATAGCAATCAGCGGGTCGCGTCGAATACGAAACCATTCCCCGTGACTGTGATAGGTATCAATTCGCAGTGCAGATATTCCTTAAGAGCTTCCAAGCGTTGCTCTGGAGTCGGGATGGGGACGAATTCTGACGGTATCAGAGAGCCTGTTTTTAGGTTGTACTAAGCGCAACAAGGTCAGGTGGCCAAAGACTGGCCAATCGGTCGCTTTCGAACCGAAGCGGACATGGACCGGCAGGCAACACCGGCTAAATCGGTCGAAAATGACCCTGGCTGTGTGAAAACGCACTGGTTAATGTGATTCTCCGCGAAGTGATTCCATTGCGAGGGTCGGATGAAGCGCTTCGTTGAAGGCACGGATCGTGGTCAGAGCACGCTGTTTCCGGAATGCCTCGAAGACTGGATCGACGAGAACAACCCTGTCCGGGTGATTGATGTTTTTGTCGATGAACTCGATCTGGGCGATCTGGAGTTCGATGGGGTCTCGCCGGAGGCGACCGGCCGGCCTTCTTATCATCCTTCGGTGCTGCTGAAGCTCTACATTTACGGCTATCTCAATCGTGTTCAATCGAGCCGACGGCTTGAGCGCGAGGCCGGGCGGAACGTGGAGGTGATGTGGCTGACGGGTCGGCTGATGCCCGATCACAAGACGATTGCCGACTTCCGCAAGGAGAATGGCGGGGCCATTCGTAAGGTGTGTGCGAGGTTCATCATGCTGTGCCGGCGTTTGGACCTACTCGCTGAAGCCAGTATCGCGATTGATGGCAGCAAGTTCAAAGCGGTGAACAATCGCGACCGAAACTTCACGCGGGCGAAGATGGAGCGGCGCCTGGCGCAGATCGAGGAGAGCGTCGCGCGTTATCTGCAGCAGCTTGACAGCGCGGATCGGCAGGAGCCGTCCGAGGCGCGCGAGAGCAAGACGACCCGGCTCAAAGAGAAGATCGCGAAACTGAAGGAGGAGGTGCAGCGCCTGCATGGGCTCAAGGCGGGTATGCTAGCAGCGCCGGACCAGCAGATATCGCTGACCGACCCTGACTTTGCGCTCGATGGCAACAAGCGGCCGAGGGTCAGGTGTTGTCGGATACAATGTCCAAGTCGCGGTCGATATCAAACATCATCTGATCATCACCCATGAGGTGACCAACGTTGGCAGCGACCGGGCGCAGCTTGCCCATATGGCCAAATCAACAAAGGCAACTTTGGAATCAACCAATCTCGACGTCGTCGCCGACCGCGGCTACTTCAGCGGCGAGGAGATTTTGGAGTGTGACAAAGCCGGCATTACCGTCACGCTGCCTAAAACCGATGACCTCGAACGCGAAGGCTGAGGGACGCTTCGGCAAGCAGGACTTCCGATACGCAATTGGAGAGGACGTTTATATCTGCCCTGCAGGCGAGCGTCTCGCATACTCGTTCACAACTCAAGAACACGGGATGATCCTACGCCGGTACTTAACCAACCAGTGTCAAAGCTGCGCGATCAAACATCGTTGCACCACTGGAAAGGAGCGACGCATCACACGATGGGAGCACGAACACGTCCTTGAAGCCGTGCAACGACGGCTCGACGAGCATCCGGAGAAGATGCGTCAGCGGCGGGAAACGGTCGAACATCCCTTCGGCACCATCAAGGCCAGGATGGGAGCCACACACTTCCTGATGAAGACGCTGCCGCGGGTCGCCTCAGAGATGGCCCTGCACGTTCTGGCCTACAATCTGACCCGCGTGATGAACGTCATCGGCATCCAGCCGCTGATAGCGGCCATCCGAGCAAAGGTCTCCGCATTGGGCCGCGACCGGTAGTCAAAGCCCCCGCATCTGCCGCCTCGGCAATGGGCCCACCACTTCACACCATGCGCCAAACCGCGCCGCGGTATCGCCGCTCCCGTGAAGGAAATCAAAGAGGCCGTCGGCGATGGCTCCTCGCTGTTATCGCACGTCTAAAATCTCCGCCTTGCCGCCGGCTATCTCAACCGTGTCTCCCGGCCGACAGGTCAAAACCGCTCGGGCAAGCGGCGAGACATACGACACTGTTCCGCGCGCCGGATCAGCTTCGTCCTCGCCCACAATCCGAAACGTTTGTTCGCGGCCGTCGTCGCGGCGAAGCGTGACCGTCGTTCCGAAAGAAGCCGCGTCCGCCCCGGTTGGTGGGTGCACGACCTCCGCAGTCGCGCACCGTGCTCTCCAATACCGGACTTCCCGCATTGCAATGGCAGCGGCGTGTGCATCATCGCCTGCGATTGCTTCGCGGTTAGCTAGCTCGAAACGCGCGAGCGCTTCTTCAATGGCCGCATGACCTTGCGGAGTTACAAGGTTACGGTTTCGCGATATCGGCCGGTCTGGCAGAACCTCTGCTGTGGATTCGATTTCCTTAACAAACGCCCGGCTCATGGCGACGACCGTTGATGCACCGGCCGGCGCTTTGCCTTGAGCGCATCGATGCGTTTCGACGCTTCGGCCTTTGATAACTCCGGCGTAAACGCGTTAGGCTCGTCGCATTCCTCCGATAGCATCTCGAGGTAGGAGGCTTGGGCGCCGGTCATAGGCTCGTCGCCCGACACCCAATCGTCGGGGTCTTTCGCGGTATTTGAATTCGGCGCGGGGTCGATCTTGGGGTTGGCTTCGCTCAGGTTTTTCATCACGCAACTTACGGCCGGCGGCCGTTCCTGAATTGTTCGGGGATAAAACGCCGAAGCTGCGGTCAGGTTCCTGGCCCCGCCGCGACTAAGCGGCCCTATGGGGTCGTAGGGTGCGGTGAGGTGCGCCCGTTAATTTGCGAAAGCAATATCCCGGTGCATGCGTCCCACGCAGCATCGTCTTAGCAAGAGGGCAGGGCCAGCTGCATCGTCCGGTGGCACAGCGGTTGAACCCAATCCTTATGGCAAGCGTTGATTTGCCGACCAGAGGGACCATATGGGCGACGCAAGAAAGACAGGATTTTTACGACGCGACATTCTTCAAGGAACGGCGAGCGCCAGCCTTGTGGCGTTTACGTCTGCGAAATCTTTCGCCGATGGCCCCTCGGAAAAAAACGAAGCGATCAGTCCCCAACCGACGCCGAGTCCGAGCAGTGATCTGAACACATCGGATATTTTGATCGAAACCTTAATCGGTTGGGGCGCGACGCACGTCTTCGGCATTGTTGGTGACGGCATAAATTCGATCATCGAAGCCCTGCGCAAGCGCCAAGATCGGATTGAATACATCGGCGTACGCCACGAGGAGGCGGCCGCCTTCATGGCAACGGGCTTCGCCAAGCACAGCGGCCGCCTCGGGGTTTGCGTTGGGACGACAGGTCCCGGGGCGATCCATTTGATGAATGGCCTTTACGAAGCGGCTCTCGATGGCGCGCCCGTCGTCGCTCTTACCGGGCTCACCTTCCACGACCTGCGGGGTGTGCGTTTTCAGCAAGGCATCGACACCGTCAGGTTGATGCAGAGTGTCGCGCTCTACAATGAAGAGGTCACGGGACCGGAGCACGCTATTATCGTCGGAAACCGTGCCTGCCGAATGGCGCTGGCGGAGCGCGGCGTCGCGCATCTAACGATTTCAAAAGATGTGCAAATGATGAAGCTTGCCGCCGATAAGCGGTCAATGCGAAATCCGGGAGTGCGCACTTCGTCCTCCTGGAGCCCACCGTTGCCGACTCCGCCTGAGGACCAATTGCGAGCTGCGGCCGAGATTTTGAACACTGGTAACCGAATCGCCGTGCTAGCCGGACAGGGAGCGCTGTCTGCGCGGGACGAGGTGAGTGTGCTCGCTGACAAGCTCGGCGCGCCCGTGGCCAAGGCACTCTTGGGCAAAGCGGTGTTGCCGGATGACAGCCCTTTCACAACAGGCGGCATTGGCGACCTCGGCACCGCACCATCAACTTGGATCATGAAAAATTGCGACACCGTGCTGATCCTGGGGTCGACCATGCCGTGGGAAGAATATTATCCCGATCCCGGACAGGCGCGCGGCATTCAGGTTGATCTCAAGCCGGACCGGCTCGGACTGCGATATCCCGTGGAATTGGGTCTGACCGGTGACGTAAAGGCAACATTGAGGGCAATTCTGCCTCTCCTGAGACTTAAGACCGATCGCAATTTCCTGTTGGCAGCGCAACGACGCATGGCGGATTGGAACGCGCTGCTCGATCAGGTAGCAGACACCAGGCGGTCTCCGCTGCGCCCACAGATGGTTATTCGCGCCGTCAGCGATTTGGCGCCGGACAATGCGGTCATCTCGCTTGACTGCGGCGCCAACACTCATTTCGCCGCTCGCGGTCTAAAGCTCCGTGCCGATCAGCGACTGACCGGCACCGGTTTGCTCGCGAGTATGGCGCCCGGACTTTCGTATGGCATAGCTGCGAAGTATGCGTTTCCCGATCGTCCTTCTATTGTCATCGCAGGCGACGGCGGCTTTTCGATGCTTATGGCAGAGCTGGTTACGGCGGTATCCAACAAGTTGCCGGTAAAGATCATCCTTCTTAAAAATAACAGTCTCGCCGAAGTGAAATTCGAACAGAAAGATATCGGGAATCCCGAATTCGGCTGCGCACTCGCTCCGATCGATTTTGTGGCATTCGCTAAAGCCTGCGGTGCTGACGCCTACCGCTGTGAGCAGCCGGACGAAGTTGTCCCAACGATTAAAGCAGCCCTGGATTTGCCGATGACAGCGCTGGTTGAGGCAATCGTCGATCCTAATGAAAGGCCGACAAAGCCCGAACAGTTGAAAGCGTGAGCAATCGGGACCAGAAACCGCAGCGGAGGATCAGTTTTGAGAAAAAAGGATGACCGCGAGCCCAATCCGCAGGAAGCCCAACGAAACGGTCAGAGTGCCATCTCTCAGGATGAGCCGCTGAGAGAACTTCATCAAGAGGGGGACGCTCAAACGGATCGACCAATCGGCTCAACACTCGTCACACCTGAATTGAGCGATAAAGAAGTGTCAATTTTGTGCGATATCGAAAGGGGCAGCGCGATCAAGCCAAACAGAGAGCCGATCATAAAGAGCTTAATTGCGCGTGGCTTTATCGCTCTGGTCGACGATCCGCTTTCCCGTGCCAAACTTACTAACCGTGCTCAAGAAATCTTAAGCAAGCGTGGTGCCGGACTGAATGAAGCGTGAATTGTTGCGCTAAAGCCGGTGCATGCCGTTTAATGAAAATAAGCGAGATACAATATCGCGAAAGCGACTATCACACTAATCAAGCCGAAAATCAGGACGACGGTCATGCGCGCGGCCGGCCCGTCGGCGTTGCGTTCGATAAATCCGGCGCCCTGCTAATTGCTGACGACATTGGCAATACCGTGTGGCGCGTCAGCAGCGAATAAAAAATTGCGAGGTCCTGGAGCTGCTTTTCACGGCGAAGGCGCCTGCAGGCCATCAAGGATGCGGCTAAATCCTTCAAGAAGAACGGCGAGTAACAGCTAGGCGGCCTTCGCGCATTGCTTTTTTGCCGCCGGGCTCTCGGGTTCTTTCGCGAGCCGTCCGCGCAGGAGGGCAAGGACGGCCGCTTCTTCCGGTTTGAAGCGTTGCACGTCGCCGCGCAACTCGCTTTCGGCCTTTTCTTTCAGCTCAAGCACGAGCCTGCCGTCCAGGTAGGAGTTCAAAACCTCGGGATGCACATAGCATTCGCGGCAGATGGTCGGCGTGTTGCCGAGCTTTCCCGCCACTTTTTCGATGGCGCCGCGGAGGTTTCGTTTTGCCTGTGCGGCGCTATCAAAGCTCTCAAGCTCATTGAGCGCCATCGCCGCGAGGACGGTGCCAGCCCAGGTACGGAAATCTTTCGCCGTGATATCCTTGCCGGTGATTTCCTTGAGATAATCGTTCACGTCGCTTGACGTGACATCCTGGCAGCTGCCGGCTTCATCGACATACTGCAGCAGTTCCTGCCCCGGCAGGTCCTGGCAGGCCTTTATGATCTTGGCGATCCGGCGGTCCCCGACGCGTAGCGACCATTGCTTGCCGCTTTTGCCGGTAAAGCGAAAACGCACCTCGTTTCCATCCACCGAGACATGGCGGTTCTTGAGGGTCGTTAGACCGTAGCTGCTATTTTGCTTCGCGTAGTCGTCGTTTCCGACGCGGATCAGCGTCGTCTCCAGCAGATGCACGATGGTCGCCAGCACTTTTTCGCGCGGCAATCCGCGAAAGGCCATATGCTCCAGGACCTTCTCGCGGATCGCGGGCAGCGCGTCGGCGAAAGCAACGACATGCTCGTACTTGGTGCTTTCTCGGACCTCACGGAAGCGTGGGTGGTAGCGGTACTGCTTGCGGCCCTTCGCGTCGCGCCCTGTCGCCTGAATGTGGCCATCCGCGAAGGGGCATATCCAGACTTCCGTCCACGCCGGCGGGATCGCGAGCGCCTTGATGCGTTTCAGGACATCTTTTTCGGTCAGTTTCGAGCCGTCCGCGCGCGCATAGCTAAAACCGGTCCCGGCTTTCTTGCGGCGTATGCCAGGGCGCCCGTCCGAAACATAGCGAAGTCCCGCGGACTCGGCGGCGTCCCTCGGGTCAACGATCGTCGCGACGGGATTGGGTGACTCAAGCACCAAGGAAAGATCCTTTCAACTCCGCAACAAAGGAAACGGACCGAAAGGAAACCAGTTCCTTGACGGCTAGGCGGCGCCCCAGTGGTCGGGGACTTCTTTTCGTTGAGGTGCCGCACGAGAGCAACGAGAGGCGAGTGGTTGTTCTTCCGCGCCCACTCGATCGCTTCGCGCTGCGTCTTCAAGGCGGCGAGGACGTGGTACCAGGCTCACAGACTTCGTGGTCGAGGAGTCATGCGGGCCCGTATCTGAGTAAATCGCTCTTTGACATGACAATCCGACCTCCAACCGGGGCCGGCCCCAGTCTTCGTTCCTGCCGAACCCTTCCGTTGCGGACGCAACCCGGCTAGCCCTGCGGCAATGAGCGGGAAAGGCGGTCAAGGGGCGCCCTTTCGCCGAGCGAAGCGAGCTTTCCCTTGACGGCCTCGGGCGCAGGCCGCTCTCCGCGCGAGGGATCGTTGCGTATGGCCGAGACGGAAGACTCGGGCCGGCCAGCGCGCTTAGCGGCGGCGCGCAATGGAACTAGCCATATGCAGCTAGGGTTAGCAAAAATTCCGAGCACAAGGAGGTAGGGCGTGGCCGGCAGGGAGGCAAAGAGGACGGCTAGCGCTCGAAAGAAGACGCGTGCGCAGCGTAGCCCTTCTCTTGATCTCTTCGGAGACGAGACGCTGCCCGATGGTTTCCGCTATCAGCCGGATTTCCTGAGCCAGGAGGAAGAATCCTTCCTCCTGCGAAATCTCAAAGGGTTGCCGTTCAAGGAATTCGAGTTTCAGGGCTTCAAGGGCAAGCGGCGCGTCGTGTCGTTCGGCTGGCGCTACGATTTCAATGGCGGCGGGCTCACGAAGATCGAGGACATGCCTGGCTTCCTCGCTTATACGCGCGTCAAGGCGGAACGCTTTGCTGCGCTTGCTCCCGGCAAGCTGCAACAGGTCCTCATCACCGAATACTCGGAAGGCGCCGCCATCGGCTGGCATAAGGACCGCTCCGTCTTCGGCGATGTCGTCGGGATATCGCTCCTTTCCCCCTGCACCTTTCGCTTCCGCAAAAAAGGCGGTGCGAAGTGGGAGCGGCGCAGCCTCGTAGCGGAGCGGCGCTCTATCTATCTCCTGCGCGGGCCCTCCCGAAGCGAGTGGGAGCATTCTATTCCCGGCGTTGACAGCCTGCGCTATTCCATCACCTTCCGCAATGTTCTCGAAAGGACCGCCTGAGAATGGGCCGTGTCTCGAATTTGCCGAAGCGGCTCCAGCCGATGCTTGCCACCTTGACCGATGGTCCGTTCGATGATCCCGGCTGGATTTTCGAGGATAAATACGATGGCTTCCGCATGGTCGCAAAGATCGAAAGCGGCAAGGTCACGCTTTATAGCCGCAATGGCCAGGTCATCAGTCGCAACTACATCGAGGTCGCGCAGGCACTGGAAGGCGTCAAGGGCGATGCCGTCATCGACGGCGAGCTTGTCGCGCTCGACGAGAACGGCGTTTCTCTACTCGTATTTTGGCGTCCGCGGGCCATGGGTCGGCATCCTTGCGATGATGATGCCGAACTCGTGTCCACGTCGGGGCTGGCATTTCTCCTAGGCGTCCGAACCGCTATCCGCATTATTAATTTTCCTCGGGACGATGATCACCCTTGTTAGCCCTTCGACGTTTTCGAACACTCTTGTCATTCCGTCGACGCCTTCGAAAGAATGGACTTCGGCCCCAAGCCTCCGCGCAAGCTCTAGGACGCGTTTTAAGGATGCAGGATTGTCCGTCGAAAAATCGACGCCTCTTCCCGACATCAACTTCTCTGCCAAGCACACGTCACGCAGATCAGCTTCGTTGTCGAAGGCATCCAAGGCATGCAGAAGAACTCTCCCGGCCGCGTCTACCTCACTCGCCGACGCGCCCCCTCGCTCCAATTCATTCATTTCGTTTATAAGAATAGCGGCCCGTAATATCTTGTCGTGATCGCTCAATTTCGTTTCCTTATTTGTCTACTACAATATCTGTTGTTCGAAGTTCGGTTCGGAGTTTTTCCATTCGCAGGTTAGTCTGCGTCGTTCGGAACGACGCCCGGCATTTTCTCCGACCAGTCGCCGTCTTCGACCATCTCAAATTGGAGGTCTATTTTCTCCTCCTCGCCGTCGGCGAACGGACCAAGCCTCGGCAGAGATTGAATATCTTCAACATCAAAGCGATTTGCCGGCAGATTTTCCTCTTCCGACAATGGTTCTACGATACGATATTCAGACATGCCGATTTTTTCGTACAGATTCCTTTGTTCCTCTTGGCTCTCGTCTCTCCATGCGGAAAAGAGGTTCGAGCCGATGCACCATGCTACCTTGTGCTCGTCGCAGCGAAACCAATGCGATCGGCCGACATTGATATGGCCGTCGCTGCCACCGCAAACCGGGCAACTACCGAAACAAGCATCGGCAGCACGTTGTTTTGTAAGATTGTTTGCCATGTTTTCCTTTTCGAATGGCCTATGAGATTGACTAACGAAGTTGAATGAAAACGATTCGCCTTGTTTTGTCGTAGTATCTTCAATCAACACGTCTCAAATATCCTTGTTATTATGACGATCAAGTCTCGCCGTTGGTATTCTAGGTCCAAGTAATTTGCTTAATTATCTGGACTACAACGTGCTGCGAACTGCTCAATAATGATACCTGAACTCAGCGGACAAGAAATCGAGGTTATGCCTCGGTGATGCAGTGGAATTCAGCTCCCTCGCTTCGCTCGGGAGCCCTCGCTCACTTCGTTCGCTCGGTTTGCTTTGTTGTTGATGTCGTGTCCCTGCAACCCGTCAATGACGTAGAATTTGAACGGACGGACGCCGCGGACAGAACTAAGTTTTGGCTAACCAGGGGAAGGACAAACCGGACGGACGGACACACCCCCTATAGAAGGGGTGTCCGCGTCCGAAGTCCCGTCCATTGTCCTAATAATCCCCTGGTCAGCTCTTTTTTGTTTTATCCCGGCGCGTTGTCCGAACTTCAGTTGGATAAAGGGAAGAGTCTTCCGAATTATCCGATCAACGCGAGCGAACGCAGTGAGCGAGCCACCCCCGAGCGAAGCGAAGGGGGTGCCAGGTCAATTGCTCACCTGGAAGTTTCAGAATTATCGGGGTCACGCCAAAGCCAATCTCGGCCATCTTCCTTGACGGCTCCTCGTTCGACTGCCCCTTGCAATGCCCTCTTGAAGGCCTGGCGTTGAGCGTCAGGGCTTTTGACCTTCTGGGTGGCCGAATTATACCGAAGGCCAAAGGACGCCATGACGTCGCTTCTTCGCGCCATCCGCACGGCCTGTCCCCTATCGGCGATTGTCCGCTCCACCCCCTTGGCTTCCAGGGCTTCTTCCATAGCCTCCACGAGAAGCGAGACCGATTGCGGGAGGGACGTGCTCTTGGTGTCGTGGGCCTTCTTTGTAAATCCTGCCGTGACAGCTTTCGGCTCGACGAAGGCGGACATAATGTCCTCTCCTTCGTCGTCGATACCAATCTTGAAAGGTTGCAAGCCAAATTCGCAGGACCAACCGGTGGGAGCGTCCCGGAGTTTCGTCACCGAAAGCCGACGATTGGTGACCATTCCGTCGGTGCTGGTCTCGGCAAACGCCGACAGCACGAAATCGGCCGCGGCGGTTAGGGCATAAGAGCCTGCGGCACCCCTGGTGACGTCCTTGCCGTGGTGGTGCACGCCAAGAACGACCGTATCGGTCTCTTCCGCAATCTGCGCCAGGGCTTTCATCAACCGCCTGGTTTCGGCTGGATTGTTCCAGTCCTGGATATCGAAGCCCGCAAGCATGGTGTCGACCACGATGAGCCGCAGGGGAACGCCGAATCTGGCCTGCATTTGCTTCGACACGTCGTTAGCGGTCCTGACCAGTTGAGCACGTCCCGGTTCGGACAACAGGTCGGGAGGATTTGGTACAACGACGATTGAAAGAGGACCGGGCTCTTGCCCCCTAGTTTTTTCGTCACTGCCTTCGTTCGAGAATGGTCCGAGTGGTCCAAGGCGCGCGGCTTTGAGCCTGCCCGGAATGGTGCCCGGGGCCTCGGCGGCCAGATAAAGTGTGCCACCTTGCCTGGCGGGTTTTGATAGAAAAGACCCACCTCTCGAGAGCGCTCTGGCCAAGTCGAGAGCCAGAAAGGTCTTCCCCGCCCGGCTTTCCCCGACCAACAGGCCGCTGGCTTTCATGGGAATAAGGTCCCGCACGAGCCAATTGGCCCCTCTGACGGGGACGTCCCCGTCCCAATATACCGGGATCAAGGGCGGGGACTTTGGGACAGATTTCAGCGGGACACCGCTTTCGCCATCGTGCGGGTCTGTCAAATCCCCATGCGGGCGCGAAATGCCGGCTTTTATGCCCGACGCAATCGTGTCCTGCACGGCTCCTTCGCCATCGTCGGAAGCGAGACCATTCGTTCGGGACACAGCGGCCAAACGAGTGGCAACAGCGCCTTCTTCTACCCAGCCTCGAGCGACCATTCGGCCCATTCGATAGGCGGTCGCATTGAGCTTATTGTTTCGTCCGCCGACCGGACTCGTCACAAGTTCGTCGCAAGCAGCTTCGAGAGCAGCCGAGGCGTAGGCTCTCTCTCGTGTCGTGACATCGAGCGATGCTGCGACTTCCTCGGGCAAACACCGGCGGGGCTTTAGGATATCGACGAACCAATTCGGCACCAGAGGTATCAAGCCAGCTTGGAAGGCATCGACGAGATCAGGAAATCCAGGAGCGGGCTCCCATATCGCCCCATCGGGCCTGATCGCACCAGGAGCCACGACAAAGCCGCCGGCGCCCCTGACGTTTATTCCGGGCGGCAGGTCGCCTTCCGCGTTGCCGAGGCACACGCCCGAGGGTTGGCGAAAGAAGAAATGCTCGCCGAGTCCGGCCGTCAGTGTTCTTGGTTGCGGAGGATGATCTGGATAACCCTCGCTCAACTCGGCGAAAGCGGCGACCCCATCCTTTTCCGCTTCGTGACGGTCGGCGTCGATTACGATTAAGCCGGCCGAAGCCAACTCAATACCCGGCAGCGCCCCGGGAAACTCGTTCCACCAACGCTCGATGACCGCGACATCGGACGAAGCTCTCTCCTGCCACCCCTTTATGCAAGGCCTTTTCTTCCATCGTTTTCCTTCATCTTGATAGACGTGGACCGGCAAAACTCTGAGACCACCACTTGCGTATCGTAAGGCCGCAGCAAGATTTGAAAGTCTGAGAGGCTCGGCCATCAATAAGTCGGGCTTGCTCATTTCGTCAGACGACATCCGCGTTTGCTGAAAGTCGATACAATCAACTCGAGCCTATTGATTTCGACGCTTTGTATCGTTTCCAGGCAGCCAACAGAGTTGAGCGAGAGATTCCTCGTCGTTTGCCAACCTCCGCCAAAGCTGCCTCAAGTTTTCCACCGCAGCTAATACGCGAGGCTTCGATATCTTGTGCAATCTCGGCGTCGCGGTCAGCCGACGATAACGGCCTTCCTCGCCGCCTGCGCCCACACTTCAATCTCAAATCTGTCGTACCCTGCGGATCGAACATTTCAGCGATGACGTTTAGTACCTGTTCGTCGCCAGGCGCTCTAAGAGCACGAAGGAGGCGATCCGGGCAGTTCTTGAGGCCCCGTTCTATCGAACGAGTATCGCCTTGCCCTGCCCCCGCCTTATCAGTGGCTCGGACAGCCGCATCTCGGTGACTGACGACGACTTTTTGTTTGATCGACACAACGGCTCTCCAATCGATTGCCGGACAGCACTTACCGAAGGCCGTGTTGACGCTCAAGGGCGCAAAGCATCTGACGCAAAAATTATTTTGCTCAAGGGCATGAGCGTCGTAACTCACGGACCTGACCATTAGTGTCGTAACACGAATTCAATCGACGATTTTTCGAGGTGAACCATCGTTACATCTCGTGATTTTTGGATATCACTTTCCAAGGATCGCAAACATTTTTATTCCACGTTCGGACACTCACAGGCATCACAAAGCTTCCTACCAACAGACCGCACGACCACGTCGGACCTTTTTCTGGGATGCGTTGCGAATGCAGATAACTAGATTTTTCGGAACGGATATCCACGGCTATCTAAATTTCGACGTCCAATTCAACGCCGGTTTGACGTTTCTTACCGGCATAAACGGGAGCGGCAAGACATCTGTAATCCAATCAATTATCGCTCTGATCAGTCCATCTTTTTTTGTGCTTGCCAATCTCAATTTCAAAACCATCCGAGTAGAACTCATTCATGATGATAGGCCCCTCACCATCGAAGCGCACCATCTTAAAAACGAAGCGGTGGAAATTACAACCTCAGCCACGAACAAGGCGCTTGTCATCAAACACTTTTCACCCGACCCTGACGATCCACCCTTTAGGGGAAATGAAAAAGAGCAAGATTACTATCGTGAACTCCTGGTCTCCCTCGCCACTCATGACGTAGTGAAGATCATCAACAAACTGCCCACGCCGATGTTTCTAGATTTGGATCGTCGTGCACGGGCACTTCTCGAACGCAGAGAAGGTCGCCCCGTTCGCCTAACTCGCCGGTTCACCAGAAACATATTCGCGGCATCGCTCGCCCAAAGCATGGACATGGCGACTGGATTGGCGGAGGCCCAATACCGCGACAGCCTTATTGCGATTGGACGATTTGGCGAAGAACTCAGAAAAAAAATGATTTTAGATCTATTGGAGTTGGAAACTGCGTCAGCCTACGGCGAGTCCATTTCAATTCCAACCAGTGCAGAGTTGGATACTGTCAACTCGATGCGAAAAAGCGTTGAAACCCTCCCTCATATCCTACAGCTTCCCAAAGAAGAGATCGACCGGCGATTAGTTCCGACCTTAGAGACTTTAGAACAACTTGCCCGCGCAATCCCAAAAAGCGAAGACATCACTGAATTTTTGCGAGATAAAGGTCCAACAGATCCTGGATTCCAAGCACTTCTCAATTGGAACGCCAATCGTTCGCAACTACAGAAACTGGTGCGAATGGTGGACCATGTTAAAGATTTCAATGCCAGACGGACACGACAAATAGAACAGGCATTAGGATTTTTGAAAATCACAAATAGCTTTTTGGGAGATAGCGGCAAAGAGCTATTTTTTGACGAAAATGGATACCTTTGGTTTCGCGTCGACGGTCAATCGGAAAATCGACCGACAAGCTCGTTGTCTTCAGGCGAGGGGCAGCTTTTCGTTATCATCAGCCACCTGTATTTCAATCCATTGGCTCGGGAAGCAAATGTATTCATCATCGACGAGCCGGAGTTATCGCTGCATGTGCAATGGCAGGAACTTTTCGTACAAAGCGTTATGACCGCCAATCCTAATATCCAATACATTATGGCTACTCATTCGCCCTCGATAATTTTGGATCGCGTTTCCGATTGTCGCGACTTAAGCAAGGCGAACGAAAATGGCTTCCGGGGTTAAATACTCGTCAACGTCCGCTCGCGCTCTTGCGTATCTAAAGCGTTTTTATAATGACATCGACATATTCATTGAGGACGTCTCTTGTCACAACATGGCGCTATTCTTGTTTCGGAATATACTGGGCTCAACGATAAAATTGACTAGCGTAAACCAGTTGGGAGGAAAAACCGAAGTCCTAAAAGCTTGCAGGCTGGACCAAGCAAATGATGGACGGCGGAAACTGTATGTCATCGACGGTGATTTGGACTTACTGATTGGAAGGCCAAAGCCCAGACTCAAAAATCTGTATCGACTGAGAGCATACTGTATAGAAAATATCGTAATTTCAGACAGCGCAGTACTTGAGTTGGCGACTGAAAGCGACGCGAACACGCCGCCCCATTTGTTAGTCGGTAAAGTTGACTATCCGAAATGGATTGCCACTACGTCACAGACATTACTCTCGTTGTTTATCCTGTATGCGGTTGCACGTAAACTTTGCCCGTCAGTCCGCACCGTCAGTATCAGCGTATTCAGCTTGTGTATCGACACGCCGACAGGACCCGTCTTATCGCAGGCAAAAATCCGCGCCAAAATGCGCAGTCTTTGCCGCGAAATGCGTGGCCATTTACCGCTAGCCGAGATAGTCAAGACGAGAAAAATAGTGACAGCTTTCGCAAAAGATTACAAACAAGCTGACAAAGTAATTTCTGGCAAGGACTATCTTTGCCCGCTTCTCCGAACTCACCTAAAATCGGCGGTCAAATTCCAAGGCAACGTTGACGATTTAAAGGTAAGATTGGCTAGGCACTATGATCCGAAAAGCGAACCTTTTTTGGCGCGACGTTTACGGAGCGTTGCCCGGTTATAATCTGTTCCGTCAAATTCGACGGTGCCGTACTTCAAGGGACGGGATGCGATTTTGAAAAACGCGCCTGCACAAATCAATCACTGTCCTGCACGTCGCTCAATCACCGTTTAGATAAACGTTCGGCGTATTTTGCTGCGCTACGCCTATCAATTTTTAAAGTCTTGGCGATGACGTAGGGCGTGTGGCCTTGCCCGGCCATATCAGCGATCTGTTTGCGAAGTTCGAAGCCGAGCCTGGGGGCGGCCCATGCGAACTCCCTTCGCCTTGGCACGGGCCATGCCCGCCTTCGTTCGCTCCCCGATTTTTTGAGCCTCCACTTTGGCGAGCGAGGCCAGCAATGCAAGCAGGATATTTCGAACCAGTTCATTCTCAGTCGTCAGATGTGGCTCAGTATAGCTGTGGAAGGACACGCCGTAAGACGAAAGCCTTCTCAAGTGCCCGATGGTTTCGGCCATCCCCTGCCTACTGAACCTGTCCAAAGCCCAGAATAGCAAGCAATCAAATTTCTTCTTTGCCGCGTCTGTGAACAGGGCGGCGAATTGCTTTCTCTTGTCCTCGCCCTTCTTGCCGCTCTCGTAATCCACATACTCACGAATAATCTGGTGGCCAGAGGCGGCGCACCAGTCCCGTAGCCTGGCCAACTGGTTTTCGGGGTTTTGGCCTTTGTCCTCGGTCGAGACACGGGCGTAGATGGCAACACGCATAGTGGGCTCCGCATTAGGGGAAAAAGGGGGTGCCCTAGGCGGCGTTCAAAACGCTTGAAAATTGGGGCCGTAGCTTCGGGCCGATTGGCGGGGACAAAAGGGTCCCTTTTTCCTCTGTAAATATGGGAACAGCATTACAGCGTCACAATGTCATGGTGCTATGCGGCTAAGCGAATAGGAAAGCGCTGGGGGGCCTTAGGAGCCCGCTGACGCGTTTCAGCGGTATTCCCGGCCCGTAGCCCGTAGAAACGCGATAGGGCAGCATGGGAAGGCCCTCAGGAGGCATTTATGGCCAAGCGAGCCCAGGACCCGGCCGAAGTGGCGATACGGCCCCCCAAAAGAAAGTTGAGCGCCTCGGCCGGGCCGGACGTAGTGCATACCTCGGCTTACTTGCCTCGGGCGATGTATGAGGGCCTGCGGCAGGTGGCCTTTCGTGAAAGGTGCAAAATCCATCAAATCATGTTGGAGGGCATCGACATGGCTTTACGAAAGCGCCAGTCAAGCGCCAAGACTAGAGGGGCACCATGATGCACGATGTGGCGGGGGAAGCAGCCAGACTCGGCGGGAGTTCTTGAGGCTCACGGGAGCGGGAGTGGTTGTCATCGCCGGGTGCCCGCCGCTGCCCCGCATTTCGGAAACGCACCCACCACTCCCGCCCGAGAATGAGAAGGCCCCTTCGACGCTCTGTTACCTGTTGGAAATCGCCCGGCGCAATCAACTGAGACAGGAGGCCGGGTTGCCTGTGCTGAACGTTCGCCAGGAATTGCGGCGTTTGAGAACAGCCGAGGCCCATGCTCGGTTCGAGGAGTTTGTTGACGCTCGACAACCAGAAATGTGGAAGGACACGCTCGCCGCCGCGCGTCTGCAGCGGGGTGAAGCCTGGACGCCAAGCTGGCAGGAGGGCCTTCGTTATCAGACAAGACTTAGGACCGATTTATGGAAGCGGTTCGAGGCACTGACGGTGTAGCCGGTGACGAGCGTGGCGTCACATGGAAGCCCCTAAGGGCATTTCGTTTCAGCCTGACACGCCGCCAGCAAAAATCGGGACGAGTTCGTCGATATCGGCCAAGTCGCTGAGGTCGTCCTCCTCTTCGGCCGCGTCTTTTTGTGCCGCCTGCGTCGCCCTCCAGGCGACCTCGTCGGCATTCCGCCTCGCTTGCGCCGCGTCCTTCGAATTCGGAAGTTCTTCGGCCAACCATGTCCAATAAGCCCACTCCCGAAATTCCTGGGGCGTCCGCAAGACTAGAACTACAAGGCGGCCATCTGGCGCATAAGCCAGCCCAAGGCCGTCAGGCAAGCTGGCGTTTTCATTTTCACTCACAGCGTCGATTCCCGTTTACAGGCTCTTAGCGTGGGGGTCCAGAACCTTCGTCGTGGCTGACATCGGTAATTTTTAGCTCTCGCGCCAGGGTTTCCACGTGGCCCAATCCATATTCCTGGTCGCCGCACACAAGCCTATATTCTTTATGATGTGCCGTGGGGGTGGAGAGGACGTAACGAATTAGTTGTTCAACCCGCCCACGCATGACCACCGTTGGCCGTTTTTGATGCGGTCTCTTGCGCATTAGCGCAGCTTCTGAATGTGCACCAATTGCCCCTTCTAACGTCATCTCTCTCCCGCCATTAGCTTTTAGTGGGCGCGAGGGGGCCGTGTATGTGATGTCGGTCACTCGATTAGAGAGCGGCGTCAAAAGACGGACGTCGCATTCGGCGAAGGTCGTGCGGCGTTGCAGTAAACCCGGTTAATGCCCTTTGGGGTCCGTCTCGAAGACGCCGCGCCGCTGCAGGTATTCTTCACCCAAGCTTGTAAGGGCATACGCAAAGAGGACGCCCTGCCCGTCCTCCTCTTGCTCCATTATCACGTCGACAAGGCTCTGGGCGATTTCGTAGGTCATTTCGGCAACGTCTATTCGCTCGCCGGTGGCGAGCCTGTCCTTTAGGTGCTCTACGACGAGTTTGTTAATTCCAGCACGAAGCGGTTTGCTCATCGGGATACTCAGACACTTACCCCCGGCAGAAACCCCATACCACGCTGGGGATGGGTCAAACGTCCATGTCTTTACCTTGGATAATGTTCACCCAATGTTCTTGCTCGACGGGCCGAGCGCTGTCCTTTCGAAGCCTACGCTTGGAAGGGCGAGCTTATGTCCAGAACAACTTCGACGTCTGGCGCCGAAGCGGATGCAAGAAAGGCTTCAATTTGTTTTTGATACTCATCTGCATATTCGTGCAGGCGGTCATCGAAATTGAAAACAATGTATACGAGTTGCCGGGTCATCAAATCTTTGTCGAACGCCAAAAGCTGTGTTGCCGCTGCATGAATGACGGAAGATAGTTTGTCGAAGAATTGCGTTTCCAGATGTAATCGGGTTTCGCCAACACCGCCAGTGGCAAATCTCATTGCCTCGTTATCAGAAACGTTGATGGTTTTCACTTCGCACAGGATGGGATTCGCGCCGAGGAGGCCCCAAAGGTCTGGCGTCTGTATCTTGTCGGTTTTTGAACGCGGAATGAACCTGACACTCGTGCAGCCGATGCGGACGAGATGATTGTAGCCTTTCGCCTCATTGAGCGTGTCGAATAGCTGGTGCCATCCGCGCGTCGGGTGGCGGGACCTCAAACGAGGTAGAACTTCGCCTTTTAAAAACTCCCATGCCTCGTAATCTAATCCTTGAAGCTCGGACTCCAACGCGGCAAAAGCCTTCCGCTTATAAGGGTTCGTCAGCTTATCGTCATTGGCCCAGAAATAGGCATTCGGCAAGTTCGAGCTTATCGAATAGTCTCGCAACTCTGAGACTCGCGGCAACTCGTTATATGCGGCTTTGGTTTCCATGATGCGGCAGAGGCAAAGGCCCGAAGAAATGCGGCCGCACAGTTCTAACATCGGATGTCCATAGCCTATTGGCAATTCGATATTGAGGCGGCCGCTTTCAGAACTGCATGCAATATTGAGCGTCCTGCGTCCCGACAGAAACTGTCGCTGGAGATATTATAATGCCGAACATTCACTCTTACCGTTGGGAATACTCGCCGCTCGCACGAATGGGAAACAAGATATGGCAGGACATTATAGACCCATTGTTACGACTTATCGCGAACGACGAACTTGAGTTCTTTTTGCGTATGCGTGGCGTTATTCAGATAATTCTGGTCGTTGCCATAGCACTACTTCCCGTTTCGATAATCTTCCATCCCGGGCATCTTTTGGTGGCATCAGGTTTATTGTTCGATATTGCAGGAGTTCTGCGTGTTTTTCTTCTTGAGGAGCTGACGGATGCTCTAGAGCCTTTTGTTAAGCGCGAGCAAATACCATCGGTGGTTATGCGCGAACTGATAATGCCCGAAGCATCTGGCCCCTACACGAGCGAATCCTCGCCTGTAAGTCTTTTCTATTACAAGAAGCGGGGCGTCTTGTTTTTATTCGTAGGTTTCGTCCTACAAATGATTGGGGGTTTTTTGGGATAGGGCGCTGATGCCGTCCGGTGCATCGTTGGCGATGACATCAGAACAAGGATAACACTGCCGCCATGACCGAACCAGGAGTGTAGGGTTTTCTCAAGTAAAGGCTGCCAGCAGGCACTTCCTCAATCTTCGGGCGCTGTTGTCCCGTGGTTATAATGATTTTGATTTTGGGCCAACGCTCCCTGACGGTGGCGGCCAAGTTCAGGCCGTTAAGCGGCCCTGGCATGTTGATGTCTGTTATGAGGAGTTGGACATCATCCCGATGCTCAAACATCGCGATAGCGTCGTCTGCATTTGCGACAGCAATGACCGAATACCCTTTCTCTGTCAGGATTCCGCTCAAATACTCACTCATGATGAAGTCGTCTTCCGCGACTATTATGATGCTCATCCGGTTTCACGTCCTCGCTGCACTGGGCGTTCGTCCCTGGAAATGGAGCGAGCCGGAGATTTGTCCGAAAGCATTGACGCCTCGTAGCCGCCGCTTTGTCTATTGCTCTTTGATTACCTCTACGACCTTTTTTGACTTCGGGTGAACAATCACAATTTCTTTTTGCAGCATGGCGTAGTGGTATCCCGCCAGTGACGGTGCGGTATCGGAGATATCGCTTGGCAATGCCTGAACAAAGACACTATTGGGGATGGCAACGCCGACTTTCGGCACGAACCTATTCCGCTTATTAGCCTGCATGGTCTTCACGCTACTGAGGCTCTGCCAAATCTCCTGTTTCTGGCCTGGGGTAAGACTCGGCTTGTAGTCCCCATTCACGTCAGGCAGGGAGCCAGTTGCTCGTTCGTCGTCCACTGAGGGCTGTGGTATGTGCGTTGCGCCAGACTTGGCGTCGGGGCCTTCGTGTTCGGTATCTGACCCGAATGTGTCTGGGTTAATCACCATCATCACGGGACTCCCGGAAGGGTCTGTCGCGTGGACGGCGAACGTGCCGGGCTCGACCTTCACGTCTTTGAAGCCTGCCGCTTCGAGGGCCTTCTTGACCTCGGCTTGAACCGATTGCTCGGGCGGATTTGGGACTTTTGAGGATTGTCCCAAGGCCACGTAAGGATGGGCCGCCGCAAGCGCCGCAACCGTGGCTGTTCCAATGAATTTTTTCATCGACTCGTCCCGCCGTTCCTCTCCCCTGGAACAACGGATGAGTGCGCTTTCAGTTCGAAGCGCTGGCGTGACGTTAGTTAATCCGCCTCAGGGCGGCGGGCTGTGATTGTTACCTGCGTTGGTTAAGTTGGGTCAGTCTGCACGCCGTCCAGGCACCCCAACTTCCTCGTCCTCATCGGGGTAACCGGGATGATTGTCCCATTCGCACGCACCGCACTGCTCGAAATAAGCGCCGTCCGGTTCAATGGCGATGTCGAAGAACGTGCGGACCTTCCGCGACCCGCAGCGAGGGCATTGGTCGATTCGGTCAACCCGTTCGCGGCTTAGAAGACGGACGTAGTGCTTCACAATCGCATCGACCGCGTCCAAGGCAATCAATGCCGCCGTTTTGTTCGCGTTTCGATGATGCGTGAGCCAATTGGCTAATTGCCACGCCTTTTCCGTGGTCGCCCTCAAGTAAGAGCGCAAGTCATCATTTGATGAGCCGGGACAAAGCTGCCCGATTAGAAGTTTGTTCCAGTTAATAACGTCTGCATCCTTCGGCCGTTCTTCCTCGACGCTGATTTCAATCCGCCGTCGAACGGTAGCGATGAGAGAAATGAGACATTCACGAAGCTGCATTCCTACTGCTTGAAAATCGATAGCTTCGACCGCGCGGTCTAGCAAGTCTGATGCCTGATGGAGGCGACGTAGCACTTCGTCAAATGGCGTGGCCTCCGGCTCGGCCCCACGTTCGGACTGGCTCCGCACACGCATCATAAGGCCGACGTGGAACGAAAGAGTGTAATCCAAGCTAGGAAAATGGCGTTGTGAATATAGGTTGGTCGGATTCGGTAATTACCCACCAACGCTCTTTGTCAGTGACCACGTCCCAAATCTCATAGGGCGCAGCCATGACGTATTCTGTTTTCACGCGCTCGACGTTCTGCACCGTTTCGCCATGCGCCTGAGTCATCACATAATCGGCGATATCCTTTTCGGCGTAGTAATCCCGAGCGGGACTATACCGACCCAACTCGTCGGGCGGCAAAGGATGGTCTGGCGGCAAAATGCACTCGTCGTCGCTTTTCAGTTTATTGAAATCCGGTTTGTCCTTCATGGCGCAATACCCGGCCCAATCGAAACTGCACACTCCATCACTCGCGCCGGTTGCAGTCAATGACTTAGTCGTTTAGGCTGCCATTTCTCAAGGGTCACAATTTCTGCTGCCATGAAAGCCCCCGTGGCCATCGACACCGATATCCAACTGGCCTCAATGCGCCAGCTTCACTGTGCAATTGAGCACCTTTTCCGTGGCGATTTCGAATGCGCGATTACGCTAGGAGCCGCCAGTGGAGGCATGTTGCCCAATGCTGAACATCCGCTATTTCGAGAAAAACTGAAAAACCTGTCAGAGTCAGATGAAGTAACAGCGGCAGGCGGGGCGACCGGGCCTAATGATATCATCAATTGGCTCACGCATGGCGGGGTCGAGACCGCGAAAATTCCCGCCGAAGAAAGCGTAGTCATCGTTTGGCGGGCAATCAGAAAGTTTCACGCGTCCTACGGATACGTGACGCCACAGATGAAATCATTCCAGGAGTGAGCGAAGGCTTGGTTACGAAGCGACCTAGTTCAATCTAGAGGCTGCGGACGTGGCATAGGCGATTTGGGCCGATGACTAGCGATATCGAAACGCGGATACGCGACTTTGAGGAGCACGACGAGGCGCGGGCCGCTGCCTTTGTGCAACGGCGTGCAGAACTAGCTGAGAAAATCTACTCTCAAGCCATCAATAGCCTATGGCTCGGCAACTCGGGCGCGGCGCTGGCGACATTAAGCTTTATCGGGGCGGCTTGGAAGGAAGGAGCGTTCCCAGGCGCTTTGCTTGCGCCGCTGATATTGTTCGTGCTCGGAGTCATCTCCATGGGTTTGGGGACCCTTGTCGCCCTAATGCGCGAGCGCGGCGTCGTTGGGCGAAATCAAAATGCGAAATCCTTGCTTGACCTAACCACGGGAGACATTCAGTCCCCATTAGAGCGCGTCGGCTTGGGACACGGCGATTGGAGACTGAGGCTGGCCGTCTTCTCCGGCGCTTGTTTCGTATCGGGGTGTTTCGCGGGTTTGGCGATACTTGGGTTCAGGGCCGCTTGGAGAATATGACGCTACGACACAGCATCGGGCGCTGACGCAAAAGGGGCTGCGGCTTGGTCAACCTCTATGTTGGGATAACTGATTACCAGTGGTTCGAACTCCTATCGAGCCAGTCCCCCGACGAAGTAAATTTTTGGCAACCCGGAGGGCGGACCGTATTCAAGGCTCTCGACCCGGGCGAATTATTTCTGTTTAAGCTTCATTCCCCCCGAAACTTTATCGTTGGTGGTGGTGTTTTCGCTCACGCTGATATTCTGCCAGTCTCGCTCGCTTGGGACGCTTTCGGAACTAAGAATGGGGCGTCGACCCTCGCAGAGATGCGCGGCCGAATCGCCTTCTATCGTAAGGAACGCGACGACCCTCATGTCGACTACCGGATTGGCTGTCGTATCCTAACACAACCGTTCTTTTTGCCTGAAGACCAGTGGATACCAATCCCGGCCTCGTGGTCCCCGCATATCCAACAGGGGAGGACCTACGACACGTCCGAGGGCGATGGACTGGTTCTCTGGCGAGCAATCATGGAGCGTGTGCCGCCGCTGGGATTGCCGATGGTTTCCGGGGCGCGGTATGGCGAGCCCGTTTCTATTCTACCCCGCCTCGGGCAGGGGGCATTCCGAATTACAGTTACAGACGTTTACGGGAAACGCTGTGCTGTCTCTGGCGAAAAGACGCTCCCGATTTTGGATGCTGCTCACATTCGCCCTTATGGGCAAGGCGGCGAGCACGATGTGCAGAATGGTCTCTTATTACGAACAGATATCCATCGTCTTTTCGACTTAGGTTACGTTACCGTCAGCGGTGATGGACGTTTTGAAGTTGGCCGTCGTTTGAAGGAAGATTTTGAGAATGGTCAACATTATTATGAAATGCACGGCAAACAACTCTATCTGCCAAGTTCGCCTCGACAGCGGCCAAACATTGCCGCACTTGAATGGCACCAAACTTCAAGGTTCTTGGGGTGAACGACTGGCGGCAGTGCCCTTCCGTCCCAGCGTCCTCAGCAATAGGCACTATGAAGCCCTCGGGTCTCCGGTTCATTCCATCAGTTGCAGGTCCTTGAGTTCCGCCTCAAAGCGAGCAACGACTTCCGTAACCCATTCGTCCGCCTCTGCTTCATCAAGAAACTCGCAGGCTAAGTTTCGGTATCTCTCGACTGTCGCCTCGATGACCCCGATTGGTGTCTCGGAGGGTGCAATTGCAATATGCTCGGCGACACGTCGAAGCCCATCCACGGCTGTCTCGATGAAGCTCTCCTTCACATCAATTGTGTCTTCCATG
The DNA here is from genome assembly GCA_963818155.1 of uncultured Alphaproteobacteria bacterium. Classification (GTDB taxonomy): domain Bacteria; phylum Pseudomonadota; class Alphaproteobacteria; order Rhizobiales; family Xanthobacteraceae; genus BOG-931. The sequence continues at coordinate 81,827 of CAWFRC010000005.1, read as the reverse complement.
GCGCTCGCCTCCCATTCGTCCGCCATGGTCCCTGACGAAAACCGCGTCTCTCGGGCCGCATTTTGACGTTGTGGCGATATTGGAACTGTCGGGAAGTGTGCCACCACAGAAGAAGAAAGGACGCGTCGGTAACCGGCGCTTTCTTACTTGGCGTCTTTGCGAACGGTAGCGTCTGAGCGGTGGGTCGCATTCCTTGCTTCATCCCGCTTTCCTTCGCGTTCGAGTTTCTTGCCATCATTCATTTTCAGGGCCTTGCTTTTTATCGGGCCTTTCGTTTTATCGACGGTGGCTTTGTAATGGTCGCCCATCATTGGGCTTTCTCCTTTTCCCCAGCCCTGGAACAACCAGAAAGCAACAAGCGGCGTTCCTGCGGCTAGATGCGGGCTTGAAAAGGCCAGTTGACACCACGAAGGGGGAAACACCTGAAGGCCCCGGGGAACCCGGGGCCTTTGCATTATTTTCAGAAGCTCGTAGGCCGCCGTTGAACTGGCGGCTATTCGGTGCCCTTGCGAACGGCATCCTTCACGTCGCCTGCGGCGTTGTGGGCGGAACCCTTCGCCTTGTCGAGCTTTCCTTCCTGTTGAAGTTCCTTGTCGCCGGTGACTTTCCCGGCCGCATCCTTGATTGCGCCTTTTGCCTTATCGGCTGTTCCTTTGACGTGCTCGCGGTCCATGCGATTTCTCCTTTGCATTCGTGGAACGTGTAAGAAAAACGGCGCGATGCCTTTAGCGTTCCTGCGGCGAAATGAGGGGTTCAAAAAAGGGGAGCATGCGCTTGTGATAGCGAGTGGTGCCCCCAAGGGCGGTATCACGAGCGGATTAAGTTAAAATGCGACGACGCCATCGCCTTCACCGCCATGCGGCTCGTTATCAAGTCCCAGGCCGATTATAAGGTGTGGGTTCGAAAACCTCCGGCCCCTGACGAAAATTCGAAGTTGCTCCTCGCTCCACTCTAATTCCGCCCGGCTGATTGCACCCCGAAATAGTTCGTGGATGAGCCAAATCCTGAAGGTATTCAGAACGTCGCTCTCACAATAAAGGGCGACCTCATCAATCCGACCTGCCTTCACCATGTCCTCGACTTGGCTCCCATCAATTCCCTCTGGCTTGCCGCCAAGACCAAGAATTTTGGCAACCTCATCAAGCTTGGCCTTTGAACCGGGCGTGAAGCTGCCGAGGACATCACAAAGGTCCACCGCGTCGGAAGTGAAACGATGAAAATATGGCCGGACATGCAGTCCAGGGGCCGGAATGCGGTTGACCATGGCTCGATACCGAAGAACCGGCAAATCGAAAGAATGACAATTGAAGCCGACTAGAACTGGGCAAAGCTGAGCAATCTTTTCGACGAAGGCCGCTATTAATTCCGGCTCAGTTCGTTGGGCTATGCTCGGTGCGCCAAGCGCCTCCACTTGCCACCCCTCGGGGGCTCGGCTGGCAACTAGGGCTCCGATGCAAACGATTTGGTGGAGGGGGTGCTTCGGAAAGCCCTCCCCAAGAGATTCTCTAACGTCGTTCTCTGAGGCGTCCGGCATACTGAGCATCCGGGAAGCCGCCTTGAGGTCTGGAATTGACTCTAAGTCCCAGACCATGATTGTCTGTTCGGTCATGTCCTTAACATCGGCTCAGGACGGAGTGCCCCTGTTGGCCGCACTGTTTGCCGCCAAACTAGCCTCGTTCGATGCTGCCGCTCGATGCCAAGCATCGGCGATGAGATAACGAATGTAAGAGGAAACGCTCTGGCCCTGCGCAGCCGCAAGCTCTTTAACCTTATGTGCGGTGGTGATGTCAAATGTCAAACAACAGCGCCGATAAACCAGTTTGCCAATCATATGAGTTTCTCCCTCAAAGACTGTATTTTGGCTTCAATCTTGCCGATTACCTCGTCTTCAAGATTCGTGTCTTCGCCTTCGCTTTCTCGATAATCCCGCCACTTTTTGGCGTCTTCCAGCAACTCTGAAAGGCCAGCAATTTCCTTCAACGCTTCTTCGTTTTCGAGTTCTATTCCATAGCGTTTGGCACGTTCTAAAATGTCCCGCATAGGGGTCTCCTGTATGTTTATGTCAGGAGTATTTAGCGAATGCGCTTTCTTAACTTCCTTGTGCCCGCACCTACGATGACCTGCTCGCCTGGGGCCTACACGTCATTGGCCTGGATGGCGAAGGCCCATCACCGGGGGAAAGCCATAACCGCGCACTACGGTGATGAGACGAAAGGTCTACGTCTGAGGCTCGCCATGATGCTTGTGATTTGCCGTAGCCGCTCCTCAGGGCTACGTCCGTAAGCCGCCTCCGTCCTCAGGGTGCTTTCGATTTCCCAGGGCGTCATACCGGCTCGGCGGAGGGACAGGGCGAAGTCAAAGAACATTTCATTGCCTCGCCCCGGAAAGCCCGATGAGCTACGCCAAGTTTCCTTGGCCGATTCCACCAAAACGATGTCGACCGTGGCTGCGGGAGCGGGCTCCACGGGTATGGGCAATTCAGGCTGGAGCGGAAACGTCGAACTCCTCACCCATTCGGAAGGGTTTAAAGGAGCCCGGGGGCTTTCGGAGAAATCCAGAAAGAAGCTTTCGCTCGCGCGTTGGGCTTGGCTTGGCAGATAGAAAAGGCTCGTTGGTAGGCTCTTGGACCAATCGAGCCCCGATGGCCGGGCGTTCGACCGCGTAGGCTTCTTCCTACCGCGCTCTACGCGATATCCGGCCTCTTCAAGTTTATCCGCGAGGCACCGATAAACCAACTTGTATATTTCGGGCGTCATTCTTTCTGTGGTCGGTATGACAACCCGGAACCTCGGCTTTTTCGTCTGATGGCGGTAGCTGTTCATGACCACCATAAGCAAGCCTGGAAAGAGGGCCGGAAGTTCGAGAGGCGTGAGAAGGCCATCCTCGAAGTCCATTACGATGTTTCGGAGATAGACGATATTTTGGGTCCCCCGCTTCGTTCTCTCGGCTTTTGTTGGGTCAAAAATCGCGGGGCTGAACAGCGAGATTTCTTCCTTGCTACCTATTTCCCGTTCCTGGCATCGGCGTAGGAAGTCAACGAAATCGTCAAACTCGCCGGACGCATAGCCGAGAGGGGTTGCGGAAGACTTGGAGGAAAATAGGGTAGCAACGAGCGTAGGTGGGGGTGCCGTGCCGAAATTGGTATAGAGGATTCTTATACCCTTTTTGGCACGGGACCCCTTCTCCGTTTCTGCCCCCCAGCAACCATCCTTCTCGAATGCGTCCGGCGCATTCAGGCCCAACTGCTCCGTCAATAGCTTCATCTTGTCTTCTCTAGCCTTTTGACGTTGTGCAGCAACCCTCTCCTTGTTGGAATTATGCTTCCTCGGACGACCGCGACGTGGCGATAACTGCTCGTTCAGCCCTATATCCAGCTTCTCGACCGTCGAGCCCGGAAAGGCATTGTGCAGATATTCCGCAGCCGCTTGGTCTGGGACAATGACAGTTTTTGGAGAACGGTCGTCTGGATTGCGAAGGGAGCACCGCATCACGGTCTGATAGACTTCCTCGCAATAGGTAAAGGCCCGAACATCGGCTCCTTCGAGCCCCCGGGTTCGAAGAAAATGGAAATGGTCTGGGGCAGGGTTCAGGGATGAGAGAAACAAGACGTCGTGGAATTCGGTAAAGGCGTTGAGGCCATGAGGCTTGCTGGGGAGCCGATGTCCGGGTTCGCCGAACGGGTTGCCATCGAATTCCGCATTCGCATGCCACAGGAATGCCCGGTCTGCGTAGAGGGCCTTGGCAGCCTCAACGAGCCTGTCCTAAATCGTCAAGTCACCGCTTTCGATTTGCGATTTCCGTAGCTTCTTCGACCATTGGCGGTCGGTGGCATAGTGAATGGTGAGCGTGTCTCCGTTCGGGTGGTTCGAATATCTTAATCGGCTGGCAAACTCTTTATTCGGCACGAAGCGAACACCTTGTTCACTCCAAAGCCTGTAAATCGCCGTGTCTTCAAAGTTGGCGGCCGCCATGAAGATGCTTCCGAAGCCACGGAAGATTTCAGGCTTGAGAATAGAATGGAAAGCCAGTTCGACACCCTCTCCCTGTAGAAGGCGGTTATACTGTTCCAGATTGACGGACGTTTCCCAATTGCGATTGGCGAGAATTCGGCTGGTCCCGGACAGCACTTCCCGAATTTCGTCCTTGTCCCTGTTCAAAGCCATGTCGTCCAACGACGCATTAAGGGCCACAGCACGTCCGTAAATCGGACCCGACTGGGTGACCTCAATGTGGTCGGTTATCAATGCGTGCGTTTGGGGAATGCGGTGTTTGATGTATCTGATGACTTGAAGGGCCTCGTCAACGAGAACGCACCAATCTTCCTTGTTATGGAAATGCCTGATGTAAGGCAGCACCTGATGGGTGGCGAAAACGATACACGGACGAAGTGCCCCGTCCTTCGCGAAGTCCGATAGGGCCTTTGCGACGCTCTGATTCGGAAGGACGCCTTTGTGAAAGACCTCGAACCGGGGAACTACTGGGCGGGCCTCCAACTCATTCCGAATGGTCTTGTCGATTAACTCGCATGTCGGTTGAAGAAACAAAACCCTCTGCCCAGCTTTGACGCGGATGCAAGCTTCTTCAACAAGCTCATGAGATTTTCCTGAACCGCATGGCGCGGAGCAATAATCGATACGCACTGAGTATTTATCGTGGGCTCATCCGTAATCCATACTTCTAAACTCCGGCTCACTTATCTCTCCGATTATGACGTTCAAGAGCGGAACCAGATTGACGCAATTTTTTAGGAGCAAATCGCGTCATAGCCGACAGGGCGGCTGCGAGTCCGCGCCAGAGTTCGGCGACGAATCATTCCACGGCGCGGAAGTCTTTCAACCGTCTATTCAGGGTTTGACGCACAACGTCGAAGCTGGCCGTTGGCTGTTTCGCCAAGTGCCCTTTTCGCTGCCCCGTCCATGGCAATTGATACGATGCCCGCATAAGCCAAGTTCAATCGGGCAATTCGGTCCCTACGGCTGTATCGGGCTATCGGCCGCCTTGAAGACTTAAGGGACCTTCTCCCAAACCAAAATGCTTCGGCCCTCCCTTCCGTCCACAGGATTGTGGTTTGGTGCCGAAGTGATGGTGAGGATACTGCCGTCCAACTTGTAGAACCGAACTTGGTCGGTTCCCGTCCAAGCTTGATTCCACGAGATATCGACGTGGTGAATCACCTTGTCGGCGTCCAGCGTATAGGTCCCCGCATACGATATCATTGTGCCAAAGAGCTTTACTCGCTCTTCTGTGGTCGGCACCACGTCGCGTGGACTTACGCGATTTTCCCAAGTGATAATCGCATACATGAGGCCGTCTGCGGCATAAGAAAGATAGCCGTTCGGATGTTCGCCGCGCTCGTTGTAGCGTTCCCCCGTCGCGGCAACTTCTCGCACGAAGGATTTCAATTTCCATGTGCCCAAAAGCAGGTTTTCCCCGGCGAACGCGGCCGTCGTGCACAGAAAGCACAGCGTTGCTGAGAGAATGGCGACGGCAGTTGGCATGAAGTTGCCTTTCTGGCTTGTAGAGACTTGCTGTCTTCGCTCGCAGGCTAACAGAGCGCCGATTTTAGGCAAAGGCTCTCGCTCGCGCCTGATGTTGTGAATGAATGACATGTCGGGCCTTAACTCGCGCGTTGGCAGAGCCGCCGCCGCTCGCCACGGGAAGTGCCATCCCACATGCTCAAGCAACCTTTCGCCGATGATATTCAGTCGAATTTCGAGACGGCAAAAATGCTGGCAACTCGATTATATCGCCTCGCCGATTTGGCTCAGCGGCAGTCCTTCTCGGAGAATGATGCTGAGAAGGTTGAGGAGTGGCTATAAGCGGCCGAAGCTGAACGGCAGGCCCTGTCCAATACTCCTTCAGCCAAAGCATAACTGATTTCGCATACGACGTTTCGGGTAGATACACCGCTTGATGCCGTCCCATTTCGCAAACCTCTTTTGTTGTTACGTTCGCGATTTGAGGCGCGGCGGATAAACGGGAAGCGAAGAACTGAGGCTAACAAAACGTTCAGCGGTCTGATGGTTTCGGGGAGGTTGCTCGCGGAACTTCAGGAGTGATGGATTTCTGCGCAAGACGATTTTGGGAAACCCGTGTCCGAAGGTGCGGTGACTGCATCACGTGATTGCTCAAAAGAGCGTGGCAACTCTAAAAGCCAGCGGCACCGAAATCTAAGTTTTGCTCTTTGGGCCTTGTTGTCTCTTACCGCACGCGGCCAAAAATAACGCCGCCGAAAAGACCAAGAACGCGATTTGCTTTTTCATCTTCCCGCCCGAGAGCCAAAAGAAGGCTTTCAGTCGGACTGGATGCTGTCAATGGCGACGCTTATGCGGGCTTGAGTTTTAAACCGCTGAATTCGCGTGCGTGGCTTTATCGCGGCCGAATGTGAAATGCCGCGACGGCCGCTCGGCACCCGTTAAATTCCGAAAGGCCCTAATCGTGCGAAAAGCGTGCGGGCAGGAACGCCGGGCACGTCGATATCTCGCCCCATGAGCTTCGCGCCGCCGCTTCGGCTGGTTTCGGAAAGCCCCCAAGGGGAGGCGAAACTCCCTGCAACCAAAGCAAAACCGACCGCAAATATTCGGCCTCGGAATAGACGGCCCGTGTGTCGAGGTAATTCTCTGTTTGACGCCCCATTTTTCAGCCCCTTTTTTAGCTCCCAGCCCGGGATTAAAAGGCTTACCGATAAACGGGTGGCAAAGAAATGAAGCAAAGAAATCGTCAATCTCGGCGTTGGTTACGCGAGGCTTAGGGGCCAGGAGAGGTTTTCAGCTTTTATAAAGGACTTGTGCGGCTTGCGGGTTCGAATTCGGTCTAGGCAATGCGAAAGAACGGGGATAACAGACAGAGTTGTTTGTTATCTCTATATAATCTTCTCAGTTATCCCGCCCCAAAGATTCCTTGTCCAATCTTCCGGCCAGGACATGTTTTTCAAACGACTCACGCTCGGGAGCACAGAGGCGTCGTGATAAACAAAACACTTCCGATCGGCCTCATCAGGGTCGGCAAGCGGCATCGCAAGGAGATGGGCGATATCGAACTAGGCTTTGGTTTTCGGCTTTCGTTTTCGCTTCTGAAACAGCTTGTCTCGTATGTAACGCGAGGTAGGCGTGAGACTTCACGCCATACGGCTTGCCCCAAATAGCACGATCAATTTCCCGTTTATCGCCGATCTTTAGAAGGCCCGCCGTCTTTTTCGCGAGAAAGATGGCATCGCTCATTCTCCGGCCTGACCGCCGATTAGTAGATTTCACTTCCTTCCAGAGTGAGAGACGCCCGAGCTTAAGGTTTGGTAGCTCTTCTTTAATTTCCCGACGCAGGCATTGTTTATCAGTTTCTTTTCTTCGCTTGCGGCCACCAGGAAACGTCCAGAGCTTGTCTCGCCGCCGCCTTACAAGAAGCACACGCCCACGTTTTGAGGCTATCAACTTCGAAGATTTGGCCATCCTTCAGCACCCCCCGGGTTATTCCTACCTTGCGGCGCGGAAGCCGTGCGCAGGTCGTTGATTCGTGATTGGGGTGCGCGTGCCCCAAAGAAAAAGCCCCGGACTCCAGTTGTGTCGGGGGAGCGACCGGGGCTCTACTACTCTTACGCGGGAGACCCACTGTCGGGTCACGTGATTGATAGCCCAGCCATGGTTATTATTCGGTTAAGCCTATTCGCCCGACATCACAGATGCATCGGCGCGGCTTAGGCCGCTCGGTCCACGCCGTTGCCCCAAACAGTCCAACCGGCCCTTTGCTTTCTGGCGAATACGTCCAAATAGGGCGGATAAGATGCTCGTTCGACCAATTCAAAAAATCTGTCAGGCTTCTCCGAGTGGATGGTCTTCGGGGCGGTGAAATGTGTGCCAATGTCTCGCACTCGTGTTCCAAGCCTTCCTATAACGCCGAACAACACATGCTCAGTGGTGGTTCGAAGATAAGAGCCCAAGCCCAGCGTTGGCTTGCACCACGTCAGCATCGTTAGGTATTTGAAGCCCCATCTATCCATTAGTGCAAAAGCGTTGGGCAAATCGGCGTTTGTTGACCACAAATACAAATGCGCCTCGTCATCTGCCCAGGAACCCACCCGCAACTTCAACAACTCTTCCTGTGACATGGTAGCGTAAAGAGGCTGCGCCCTTTCAGGGGCTCCTCTGTAGGTCCACGGTGGGTCAAGGGTGATTGTTCTGAACTTTCCTTTCGGAGGCTCGATGGCCAAGCGACGGTCTTCGTCTTGCATCCTCCGAAGCTTGCGATAAACGGTGTCGATACGGCGATGCCGGTCCATTTCCTCGACTAAAAATCCGAAGCGCCTTGGCTTCAGTTCTGCGGCCGTCACGATGGTTCGTATCTTTTCAACACTGCGTCCCGAGATTCCGGCGAGGCCCCCAATCTTGTCCCGGACACGGCCAACACTCTGGGAAATTTGCCCGGAGTGTTTCTTTCGCCCCGGAGCCGTTTCGCCGTGTAGTCGCTGCCGCTGTTTCGCAGCAGCTTGTTCGAGAGGTTCGATTGCTCGGCGAATGGCATCTATTTCAGATGGAAGGAAATTCTGCCGATAAGCGTTCTCGGCAAACTCCCCGAGCACCACCCATGTAACCGGGACTTTCGTCCAGCCGAGTTGCTTGCATGCCTCAAGCCGCCTCTCTCCCGCGATTAGGCGGCCGTCCGGGCGAACCACAATCGGATGAAGGAGTCCAACCGCTTTGATACTCTCGGCAAGAGAATCGATGTCGCCTAGATTTTTTCTGAACCTGTTCCTTACACGAATTCCTTTGATGTCGAGTTTTTGCATTTTAGTTTCATGTCCGCTTGGACGTTTGCCTCCTACCTAAAACAAACCGATAGTTCGCATTTTAAGCAAAACATTCGCGATGGGTTAGAGCGCAGCGGTTATAATCTCGCAATCCCATGAAATTTTCGTAGCTGAAGGAGAAGGCTATGAAACAAAGGATGCTGGCGCTGCTGGTCGCGAGCGCAGTCCTCACGTCAAGCGTTGCCTACGCCGTCCCCCAACTGGTTGCGGTCGGTGAAGGCTTCACGGCGGGCACCGTTTTGATTCGGAAGCAAGAGAGTGCCCTCTACTTTCTTGCGGGTTCGGGACAGGCCCTTCGCTATCAAGTGAGATTTGGGCGCGGCGCAAAACGATGGGCCGGAGCGGCCGTCATAACGGCAATGTATACGAACCCTTCTTGGATACCCTCGTCGAATGCGCGCCGTGAAAATCCTCGCCTGCCGCCATTCATCCCGGGAGGGGCTCCTGAAAATCCGCTCGGGGTGGCGGCCATGACCCTGTCCGGTGGAGAATACTCAATCCATGGAACCAGCGGCCCGAGTTCAATCGGGCGTTTCGGTCCTTATGGCTGCATTCGCATGTTCAATGAGGACGCTGCGGACTTGTATCGGCGCGTCGGCATCGGAACGCAGGTCATCGTGGAGTAATCGCGGCCTCGGACTCGTCCTGGGTCCGCCGAGCGGATGCGGGGGCAGAGCGGCGAAATCTCATGCGGCCTCCCGGTAAAGGTCGCCGTAACCATGCTGCGCAAGTTGTGCTTCTAGTCACAGTCTGCCGGAAGAATCGGCGCGTATGGTGTTGGCATCGGGTGTTGGACTGCTTCATTAAAAGGAGCGTCGCGATGCTGGCGGAAATCTTTATGATGCGGCTGGAAGCAGCTACGCGGGCGGTGCGAGAAACGCTGCCGTCAAGTTCTTCCCCGTTCGTGTCCTTCACCCCCGGCAACCGTTCCGCATTGGAATACCGAGACCCGGCTCCCGAGGAGGCAACGGCGCGGAGAGTTGGCACGCCCGACCGCGATTTGCCGTGATAGGGCTAAATGCCGTTGAGCGGGCCTGGGTGTGGTCGAAAGCGTCCCAGAATTTCAGCGTTAGGGCCTGGGACGCCGGAGACGCGTCATTCCACTGGGCTGGTTGCCCTTTAGCGGCGGCACGGCGCTCGTGCCACTTCCGTAGAGCCGCGCACGCTGAAGCCTCGGTTACGCTACCAAGGGCCTTCTGAGGCGCTCAGGAAGCGCAGCGACGCGTCAACGGCTACGCCAAGCCACCTTTTTGGCCAGTCCGGCCTAATTGACGCTCTGGGAGCCTTCGTGGTTTGGCGCGGGCTCATCCTCGGGCTCTTCTTCCGATGGCGTAAAAAGCCCCTCGGCTATCGCCTTTTGGCGTTGTCGCCCGGCCTCAGAACGGCTGATTCCAAGAACTGCGGCAACTTCCCTGACGCTAAGTCCGCTCCTGAATGCGTCTGCCGCTTGTTGCGCGAGCGGCGGCTCCAAATCACGGGTCTCCCAGCGGATTCCCGTGCTTCCGTCTTCTTTCGCAAAGGAGTCGATAAGGGCCTCAAACGGCACGGCGGCCTCGCCAGCCAAGGTTCGTAGTTTCTCGAAATGAACCTCGAACCTTGCGCCTTGAAGCGGCGAGTAATCAGCCGGTCGGCGCAACGCAACAACGACGTCCAACGCGTCTTCGCGCCTACTGGTGCCGCGTTGCTTCCCATTAATGCCAGCGTGGTGAACCACCAAAACGGCGATGCCCTTTCGTCTTAGCTTTAGGAGCCAATTCTGAAGTGGCAACCACGCCTCGCCCGCGCTCTCGCTCCCGGTTGCCATAAGCGTGGCCAAGTTGTCTAAAATCAAAAGGTCCACGCCTCTGAGATGCTCCTCAAGGGCACGCTGCCCTTCAAGGCTCCCGATATCGATACCAGTCTCGGTCGCGTCAGCGGCCAGAATGCGCAAATTTTCATTTGCCACCACAAGGTCCCGGTCTACCGAGAGCATTGCTAATCGTTTTTGCAAATCCGAAAGTGGCATTTCGCCGTCAATGACGACAACACGTCGAGGCCGGGGGGCCTGCCACCGTAAAAATGAAGCACCTGCTGCCACGGCGATACCAATAGAAAGAGCCGCCCAACTTTTTCCGATGCCCCTCGGGGCATACAGCATTGAAAGGCTGGCCTCCTGAAGTATCGGGGCGAGCAACATTTCGCGGGGCGGCACGTCGAGCGCCAAGAACTCGTTCAGCCCGAGGGGATGAAATTCAAGTTCGGCGGCTCTCGTCTCATTGCCCGGAGCATTCGCCGCTTGAGGCGGCTTCTTGAAGTAATCCGCCAGACGGCTCAAATTCCACATCGCGATGGCTCCTTTTTGCGAGGATACCATGCGGATAGGACAGCAACTTGTTTCGCCGGGTTAGCCCTTATTCGATAGATTGTTTGTGGTCGAAGGCCGGTTTGCCGGGCAATCTCTGCGATGCCCACACCTTGATTTATCAGGTCGATGGCGAGGCTATAGCTTTCCCAATTGAACGTGGGCTTGCGGCCACGAAATTTCGTGCCATCATCCGTGGCCTTTGCATGGGCGATTCCGGCTCGCTGGGCCTCTTTGATAGCTTCGGCTTGAGCCTGAGCCATAGCGGCCATGAAGCCTATCAACGCGTCTCGCACGGCCTGTGCCATTGGTTCTTTGGTCGAGCCATCGAATGTGAGATTGTTGATAATCGTCCGAATGATGACCCCGCGCCGAACGAACTCACGCACGCAATCCGTCACGTCCGCGTAATTTCGCCCGAGCCGGTCGAGCCAGCGCACCACTAGCGTGTCGCCGCTCCGTAAGATATCGAACAACCGCTTCCCCTCGGGGCGTTCGGCAAGTCGGGTGCTGACACCCGAGACGCCGTGGTCGGCCAAAACCTCGTCTAGTTTGAAGCCTGCTTGTTCGGCCTGGGCTCGTTGATGCGCCATCGTCTGGTCGGCCGTGGAGACTCTGGCATACAGAATCGTTTTCATTGTCCTCTGTCCTGAAGTCCGCTGGATTCTACCTCCGCAGGGGGCAAACCGCGTTTGTGGAGGCCCCGGGTAGGGCGCGTTTCCATCTCCCCTAAATCATACCCTTGCGGGTCGCATTTCTTCGTTTGACAGACATAGGTCAGCGTCATAGCATGTCAATGTCATAGCATTACAGTGCTACTGGCGAACCCTCTGTAGAAGCCTCTAGGAGCGTTGAACGTGGCCAAGCGCACCCGACCGGCAGGTGCTTCCCCCAGCGAGCGAGCCACCGTGACTAAGCGGCAGGCTCGGCCGGGAATTATTCACACCAGCATTTACTTGCCGGAGGCTATGTATGAGCGCCTGCGGGAGGCCGCGTATAAGGAGCGCCTAAAAATCCACGATATCATGCTAGAGGGTATCGAATTAGCCCTTCGGAAACGGGGAAGAGACCCCTAGCCGCCTTGGTTGGCCGTGGGCCGCAGCGTCCGCGAGCGGCTGATTCCGCCGAAGACACTGCGGCACCACGACTCGCACCCGGCTATTCTTCACGATGTCAAACAGCAGGAGAGGAAAGGCTCACCTTCCTCTCACCAATCAGCCTGCCATTCCCTGCGAAATGACGACTTCATTTAGCCAAAGCCACGAGGCCCGGATAAGGGTGCCCCTGGATGTCCTCGAGATTATTTCTGATTCTGTTCCCTACGCGAATTTCTTTGATGTCGAGGTTTTGCATTTTAATTTCATGTCCGCTTGGACTTCCTTCTTCATTTGTCGGAAATCCGCCTGAATTACTTCTATTGCGTCTTTCTTCTGGACTAACCGAGACCGAACAACCGAAGGGCCAAGTTCATGCTCTAACGTCGGAACGGTAAGTCCGTTTTTATGATTTCCTCTCGCTTCCGCCGCAGCCCTCGCTCCACTATCTCTTTCACAGACCTGCCTAACTTTTTCGTCATTTCGTGTCGTCTCCCTGTTTAACAACAGCCATTTGACCCTCTTCACGCCGTCAAACAACCGTTCGCAGGGAGACGACGCCCTATTGAACGTGTGCGCTATGCCGCCGCTTTGCTGTCGCGCACAATGGGTTGATACAGATTGACGAAGCCCTCGCGTGCCTTCCTCTGGAAGACCTCGCCGAAATTCGGATACGACATCTGTTTCACGATGTCGTAGAGAGCATCCGGCTTGACCGAATGGCCTGGGGGAACCGGCGCGTCAAAGCTTTTGCCGATAGAACGACTGCGAGTGCGTAGCACTCCACAGACGCCAAACAGTATCCACTCGGCGTTATTCCGAAAGTAATATCCATTACCGCTTCGGGGCGTCCCGTTCACGTTAGTCTTATTCCAGGCCAGCATTTGTTTGAAGTCGACGTTCCAGCGGCGCAATAACGCGAATCCATTCTGAATTTCGCTGTCCAGAGCGCACAGATAGACGTGGGCATCATCGTGGAGCCAACTCGGAACCGGAAGTTCAAGCAGTTCTTCCTGGCTCATTGTCGCATACGAACATCCCCACCCGCCCCCACTTTCCCAGGGGGGGTCTATCAATAATGTTGAAAACTTACCTTCCACCGGCGCAAGCATTCGGACACGTTTCTCATCGGCGCTTTGAGCGACTTTCCGCAGAGCGCCCGAAATTATTCTACTTGTAACGGCTGGGTTGATGCTGCCATCAGCCAATAGCCTTTGATAATCATCCTCGGGAAGCCGAGCGATTGCGGCAAGTATCTTTGGCGATGCGGGCAAAAGCGAATCAGGACTCGCATTTGCGAAACGGGGGGTGCGTGCAAGCTTCATCCATCCCTGCGCCACGCGGGGATTTAGGGGCACTTTTTGCAGCATGGGCAACCATTCGCCGTGTCGCAACGCGGATTTGGCCTCGATGAGCAAGCGGCCCGTTTCGATTGTTGCCGCAAAGGATTGGCGCATAGACGTCGCAATTCGAGAAGCCCAACAACTCGTTTCATCTGACGGACTGCGTCCGGCGCTCACGGACGGCGGCAGGATGATTCGTTTCCGGGAATCGGCAAAACCTTCAAAATACATACTTGACCCTTTCTAACCATGCGTTAGAATTATTTCTAACATCATGTTAGAGCGAGGTCAATTCCGTGGATTCGGGCATAGCCTTTCATCTTGATGCACCCATCTTCACGGCTGGACAGGCTGTCGAGATATCAGGCTTGACGCGGGCGGTATTTGATATGTGGCTCCAACGAGGCTTTATCCAAACAACGGGACGCGGGGATAAAAGGCTCCCTCGGAAGAAAGGCAAAGGACGCCCATATTTTTCAGCACGTGAGGTTTTCAAAGCCAGACTTCTTCGTGTTCTAGCCACCGATTTGCTTTTGGGATTGACGGATTACATGGAAGTCGCCGAGGCAGCGTTAGCGGCGGAGACCGTCGCGGATACAGGCGAGTGGATGTGGTCCGTCGCCAGGAGCATTGAGAAAGGCAAGCCGATGGTGGTTTACGCCTACGCCACCCGCTCGGGAGGCGAGTGGGTGTTCGATTTGCATTTAGGCAAGGCCGGTGAAGCCCCCCGATTTGGTTGGGATGTTCCCCATGTTTATGTGCCGATGTCGGCCGTGTTCATCACCGTCTATATGGCCTGCAAAAAGATTGTCGACGCGAGCGTTGATCATGAGTAACGCGAGCAAGGCGGCTATAGAACCTCGTGGCTTATCGAGGGTAGAAGCGGCCCGCTACCTCGGCATTTCACCCTCGAAATTCGACGAATTGCGAAAGGACGGACGGATTGGCCCGGCGCGGGTGATTGACGGGCGCAAGGTCTGGGACGTGCATGACCTGGATGCAGCGTTTGAAGCTTTTCCTATGGAGAATGAGGCCGAAATAGAAGACTGGAATGCAGTCCTGTAAGGACGCTAACGTTGGTGCGATGCCCCGCCGCCTGCCGCCCGGATGCGTTGAAGACCGTGATCGACACGGCAATGTGCGGATTTACTATCGGGCGAAAGGCCGCCCAAAGGTCCGCCTCAGGGGTACGCCATGGACGGAAGCGTTCATGGCAGAGTACGAAACGGCCAAGACTTTCACCGTTCCCATCAGAGGAAAGGACATCGCACCCGGAACTTGGCGATGGCTGTGCGTTCGTTACTTCGCGGAATGCGCAGATTTCCTTCAACTCGATCCGCGAACTCGTCATGTCCGCCGACGAATTCTTGAATTGACCTTTGATGAGCCAATCGGGCCAGAGTTCGGCGAGATTTTTTCGGGACTTTCCACTTGAACGCATGACACCGCAGGCAATCGAGGTCTTGAGGGACAGAAAGCTTAAATTTCCCGAAGCTGCCAACGCTCGCGTTAAAGCAATAAGATCTGTTTTCAGATGGGCCGTAAGACAAGTCGGGGCTGACGGTCGCCCACTTATCTCAACCAATATTGCTCGGGAAATACCATACCTAAGATCCCAAAATCCAAGTGGATATCACACTTGGTCTCCTGACGAGGTTCGCCGATACGAAGCTCATCACCCGGTTGGCACAAAAGCCCGCCTCGCACTTGGTCTGCTTCTCTTCACCGGACAACGTCGGTCAGACATTACAAAACTTGGACGTCAGAATGTCCACAACGGTAGCCTTGTTTTTACGCAGTACAAAGGCCGCAATACCAAACCCAAAAGGCTGGTGCTGCCGCTTCTGCCCGACCTAAAGGCTTTGATTGACGCATCGTCCTGCGGCGAACTGACCTTTCTCGTAAACGATTTAGGACGCCCCTTCACCGATGCCGGATTCGGAAACAAGTTTCGGCAGTGGTGCGATCAGGCCGGTCTGCGCCACTGCACAGCTCATGGTTTGAGGAAAGCAGGAGCTACCATGGCAGCGAACAATGGTGCCTCCGCGCATCAGCTCATGGCGATCTTCGGTTGGTCTACGCTCGAAATGGCACAGAGGTACACTCGCACCGCCGATCAAGAGAGGCTTGCGAAAACGGCCATGCAAATGATCACACTTGAGAACAAAGCAGAACGAAAATGAGTCCCACTCATGCCTTGGGTGGGACACTTTAGAGAAAAAACCCAAAGAAATCAGAGGGAAAGATCGCCGGTGGTGCCCGTGGAGGGCACCGTATCAATGTCCTAGATCGTCCAGGAATGTCCAGTTTATAGCTAAATCGCACGCATTTTCGCGAGCCGAAGTCTACCCTGGTCCGAGGCAGTCCGCTATAATCCAGGTCGTTCCTTAGGGTATATCTTAGGGTAAAATGACCCGAGCAACGAAGCGCCTGTCTGCCCGAAAAGTCGAGACGATCCGGAAGCCGGGTTACCACGCCGACGGTGAAGGTCTGTACTTGGTCGTCGACCAATCTGGTGCTCGCCGCTGGGCGTTCATTTACCACACCCACGGAAAGCGGCGTGAGATGGGTCTCGGCCGCATGGGCCTCAAAGAGGCGAGAGAGACCGCAGATGAAGTCCGACATCGGATACGGAAGGGAATCGATCCGATCACGGCTCGACAGCTGAACAGGTCAAATACGGCGGCTATTCCGACATTTGAGAATATCGCCGCTGAGGTGATCGCTGATGCACAGGTTAGGTCAACGAATGACAAGGTGCGCTACCAGTGGGAGCTCTTGCTCGGACCCCGTTACTGCAATTCCCTACTCCAGAAACCGATAAACCAGATCACCACTCTCGACATCGAACAGGTTCTCCGCCCGATTTGGCGGAATAAGCCTGAAACCGCTCGTAAGCTACTGGTGCGTTTGCGGCGAGTTTTCGACTATGCCCGTGTGCAACTAAGAGACCGGCATGGCATCGTTATGCCCAGCAACCCGGCTGCTTGGCAGGATCTGCGGGACCGTGGATTTGAACGCATCATTAAGCCAACTCGCGGCCGACAAGCCGCCCTTGATTATCAGCAGGCGGCCGAGTTCTTTGCCGCAATAAGCCAGCGACAAGGCATGGTCGCTAGAGCCCTTGAAGTCACACTACTGACGGGACTGCGCACCGGCGAGGTAATCGGCGCCAAGTGGACGGAAATCGACCTGGAGCGCAAAACCTGGATCATTCCACCCGAGCGCCTCAAAGACCGAAACACCCGGACTGAGCCTCACCGGGTGCCGTTGTCGCCCCAAGTGGTAGCCATTCTGAAGGCACTCCCGAGATTAGGAGAGTTTGTGTTCCCGGGCCTCAAGCCGGGCAAACCGCTGAGCAATATGGCAATGCTGAGCATGCTCAAGGACATGAACAAGGATGAATCCGGCAAGCCTTGCTGGACTGATCCGAAGAGTGGCCGCCCAATAACTCCACACGGACTACGAGCCACATTTAGGACGTGGGGAGAAGATGCAGGATTTCCCCGTGATTTGCTGGAAGAAGCGCTTGGCCATCAGATCGGCACTGCGGTCGAGCGAGCCTATCGACGGACCGACAGCTTCGATCGGCGACGAAAGGTTATGCAAGCTTGGGCTGATCTTTGCTGTGGTAAGCCCGGCTCGGTGACAAGCCGGTACCCATGATGATGCACGCGAAGTCATCGAAGCTCAACACCGGCCCACGTCGTATCAGGTGCGGAAAATCCGATCTCGATCACCCGCTTGGCATTTTTCCTGCTGCCTGACTGTGGATCAGGAGGTCGGTGGTTCGAGTCCACCCAGCTGTACCAAAAAATTATATAATATCATTGTGTTAGTCGTCTTGACGCTTTCGGCATCAAATAGGCTGCGCGCAGCGGACCCAATGCGGACCCGCGCGAACGCCATGAATGCCCGCTAAGCTCTGGAAATGGACGCGCCGCTCAGCGTTCTAGATCACCTGACCCTGGTAGCCGTCAGTTAGGGTACGATCGAGGCTAACCTTCATCGTCATGTCGCGAACGTTGGCGGGCGTGTCTGGGAAATCGGGGACAATGATCATATGCGGGCGCTTCGGCTGTCACCGCTTCGCCGCGACAGACGTCGAGCGTGTACGGGTAGATCACTACCGCTTGCATTCGTTCAATTGCAATACCGACCCGACACTGCATGTGAGGCAATAGGGCTCCATCGAATCCTAAAGCTCAAAACGGTGTGCTCCTGGCCACCCTTCCTGGGATCACTGCCACATAGCCGCAAATTGAAGAATTTTGTGACGGGCGAAAGGTGCATGAGGCGGCGAGATGAAGCTCGTGCCAAGCGACGGGGGTCGTAAGCGCGGCGCCGGCCGTCTGCGTGTACTGGAATGGTAATTGCTGACCCCTGAGCACTCGGGCCCGCCAAAGAGTGTTGTGCCCCCCTCGGCGACAAACCAAACTCGGGCATGGCTCGGGGAGCCGACAGAGTTGTAAGAATTTTGTGATCGCGCGTCAGAACCGCACGCCATTTTGAAATTGAAATTCGCGCGTCTCAAAAGTTGTACTTTCGTATCAAAGCGCCCCGACGCGAAATTTCCGGGCTACCGGAATCGCGCCACACTTTTTACTCTCATCATCTCCGACGCCGCACTATCTCACGACCGCGGATCACTATGTCTGACGAGAGAACCAGATCGCCCAATTCGGAGATTCCTATGAGCGAGACAGTTGAAAACGCACGCCCCGTAAAGACCACTCCCCCGATCGTCTCCCCGGAGGCTTGGGAGACCGCGCGCCAGCAGATGCTCGAGAAGGAAAAAACTCTGACCCGCGCGCGCGACGCCCTAGCCGCCGAGCGCCGGCGGATGCCATGGATGGTCGTCGAGAAGGCGTACGAATTCGAGGGGCCGAAGGGCAAGGTTGGTCTGCTCGACCTGTTCGAGGGCCGCCGACAGCTGATTGTTTATCGGGCTTTCTTTGAGCCCGGAGTATTCGGTTGGCCGGAGCACGCCTGCCGTGGCTGCTCCTTGGGCGCCGATCAGGTCGCCCACCTTACCCATTTAAACGCTCGCAACACGACGCTCGCGTACGGTTCACGCGCGCCGCAGGCGGATATCGCGCGCCTGAAAACACGGATGGGCTGGGAGATGCCCTGGTACACTATCCTCGACAGCTTCGATGCGGATTTCGGAGTAGATGAGTGGCATGGCCACAACGTCTTCTTTCGCGACGGCGACAAGGTGTTCCGTACCTACTTTGTTAATAGCCGCGGCGACGAAGCGATGGGCACCACGTGGAGCTATCTCGACATCACGCCGCTCGGCCGTCAGGAGACCTGGGAGGATTCGCCAGAGGGCTACCCCCAGTCTCCACCGTATAAATGGTGGAACTGGCACGACAACTACGACGGCGAGGCATCGCCCGACCCGCAGTGGGTCGAGGTATCCGATGCTGGAGAAGCGGCATTCCGAAAGCGCGATTCTGATGCAAAAACATAATCGAGATCATTCGCCTATTGACCGACGGCAACACCCTAGTGATCGGCTTAAATGGCGAAAATCAAAGATGTCTGGCGGCCGGCACTTAAGAAGTTCGTGAAGAAGAAAGCTACGATAAGAAGTTGCGGCAGCAAACAAAAACTCGGGCGTGGACTGGGTAGCCAACAGACTTTGAAGTTTTTTGTGATCGTGTGTCAGAACCGCGGCCTATTTTGAGATTTGCTACCTGACCGAGTTCAGGCCCGTCGCCGCGCGATTGAGCAACAATCGCTTTTGCCAAACCACTCGTGTGATCTGTCATGGGCTGTCGTCTCCGAAGCCTTGTGAAATCAGATCGTCGAGAACGCCGGTAATGACGGCTCTCTGATTGTCGACAAGCTCTTCGAAAAAGATAAATACAGTTGGGGCTTCAATGCCGCCACGGGCGAGTATCAGGACCAGATCGGCGTCGGCGTGATCGACCCCGCGAAAGTCGTGCGTACGGCGCTACAGGTTGCGGCCTCGGTTGCCTCGCTGCTTATCACGACTGAGGCTTTGGTCGCCGAGAAGCCGAAGAAGGAAGCCAGCGCGGCGCCGGCAGGCGCTGGCATGGACTACTAACTGAACGGAGGGCCTGGCTCGCGCCACGCTCGGACGAACAAGACACCGAGCTGGGCTCGGCTGACCTCGAACCTCAAGCCTTCTGCAGGAGGCGGAAATTTGGCGTCGACGCGGAAATCTCCAACTCTTCGGACGTCATTTCGACCGGAACGTCGGCAAACAGCGGTGTGCTGAAATAGCGCTCGCCGGTGTCCGGCAGCATAGCAAGAACACTTGCACCTTTCGGTGCATCGCCGCACACGTCAAGTGCTCCGGCAAATGTCGCGCCCGCGGTAATGCCAACGAAGATACCTTCCCTGCGCGCCAACTGCTTGCTCCAATGCATCGCATCCGCCCCGGAAATCGCGAGGACGCGGTCGATCACGCCCATCTCAACAACATCTCCCGTTAATTTGGGGATGAAATCCGGACCCCAACCCTGCAACGGATGCGGCTTCCAGGCGGGGTTGCTAACAGTCGGAGAGCCGTCAGGCTTCCGCTCCTGTGGGGTGCCGCTCGTTAGCATCGGTGCGTCTGCCGATTCGCACACGATGATTTTCGTATCAGGCCGCTCCTTGTTGAGGACGCGTGCGACGCCTTTGAGGGTGCCGCCCGTGCCGTATCCGGTCACCCAATAGTCAAGCCGCTCTCCGGCGAAAGCTTCGACAATTTCTCGTGCGGTCGTGCGCGAGTGCATATCCGCGTTCGCCTCGTTCTCGAACTGACGCGTAAGAAACCAACCGTGGGTTTGAGCCAATTCGATCGCTTTGTTGACCATTCCGATTCCCCGCCCAGCCGCTGGAGTGAGAATCACCTTGGCCCCCAGGAAGCGCATCAGCTTTCGTCGTTCGACGCTGAACGTCTCCGCCATCGTCACTACGAGGGGATAGCCCTTTTGCGCGCACACCATGGCGAGCCCGATACCGGTGTTGCCGCTGGTCGCCTCGACAACGGTTTGTCCCGGCTGAAGTTTGCCCGATCGCTCAGCGTCCTCGATTACGCCTAGCGCCAACCGGTCCTTTACTGAGCCGAGGGGATTGAAAGCTTCGATTTTGACGTAGAGATTGACGCCCGGAGGCGCCAACTTCCCGATCTTGACAACAGGCGTGTCCCCCACGGTCTCGAGAATGTTTTGATACTTGGGTCGCATCTGATTTCGTCTTTCGTTTTATGTCGTGCAGCCGGAATACTAAAGCCGCGAGAATCCAAAGCACCGCGGCTCATTTCTCTAAAAGTCCAAACCTGCGCAACGCGCCGACGAACTTGTCACGTTCGTGAGGAAGCATGAAAGGATATGTCTCGTCGATATAGGCGACATCGAGCCCCGGTTGCAGTCGCGACAGTTCCTGAGCAGCTGTCCGCGCTGCGTCGTCCAATCCTCGCAGGGACAATCCCGCAACCAGCCGCTGGCGTGCCCTAACATTTCCCGGTTGCACCCTCACCGCGTTTTCCGCGGTGGCAATCGCCTTGTCGAAATTGTCGATTAGCAAATGGCAAAGACTTTGATCGGCAAGAGCAAGCGAGCGGAAGCGGTATCGCGGATCGAGACGGAGTATCACTTCGAGGTGAGGCAGCGCATCGGCCGGCCGGCCGGAAAATTCCAGAACGCAAGCAAGAAAATGCCTCGCCAGTGGCGCGCTCGGATTGAGTCCGACTGCGCACTCTTCGCCTTCGAGCGCCGAAGCGAAATCCCGTTCGGTCCACATCCGCCCCATCCCCGATGAACGGCGCGGGACTTATTGTTTGGTCATGTCCCCAATGCGACGCCGTCGAAAGCGTTTTGACACCGGCCACAAGAAGTCACCAGCGAGATTTAATCCGGTGATTTAGCGTCCGTGGATGTCTCTCCCATTCTCGCGGGCTTTCACGTTTTTTGCGATTATCATTATGGGCTCCCTCTTATTTCGCGCGATCGTTTGTTTTGAACCTGATCGATGGCTCGCCACAGTGCTCAAGTGCGCGCTTGTCGCGACTGGTGGAATGGCCATCGCAAGTCAGTTGCTAGCCGGGCAGTGACTGCCCTTCAAACTCCAAACTCGCCGTTCGCCCGATCTAGCGATCGATGACGTAGCGTGCGCAATGGAGCATCTTTTTGGCTGCAACCCGTGCCGGGGCGTAGCGGTTATTCATGAAAAGGCGTGCGAAATCGAGGCTCATCATGTCTATAACCGAATGCTTGGAACACGCTCGCGAATGCGAGTGGTATGCGTCTCATACTGGAAACGAAGAAGACCGAAAATTCCTTCTTCGCAAAGCGAAGGATTGGAAGAGGATGGCCGTAAAGAAAGAGTTGGAAATTCGGGCGTCGGCACGGATTGCCGCCTAGTACCGAGAGGGATTCTAATGCTGCAGAAAGGCCTGCGAAGCGAAACGATTTTCTGATGCGGGCGTTGATTAGTTGTTGGTGGGAGACGGGATCCCCACCCCAACTCCGTGATCCGGGTCCCGTTAGTAGCCCCCGCGCGGGGTCTCTTCTTTTGCTAGGCCAGCTCAAGTCTTTCAATCAAAATCGCATCATCAGCATCAGCCTTCGAACTATTGACCCGCTTCGATACAGGCCAGCGCTGCAGATAGTCGTTCAGCGCCGGCTTCAGAAGCTCCGCCCCCGCCTCTCCACTGAGCCATGGCGCGAACTGACCTTCCGTCAGCAGAACTGGCATGCGGTCATGAACTTCGGCAACAAAAGCATTGGGCTCGGTGATGATCATCGTGCACGACTTTAGCGGTTCACCGGTCGTCCGATCTTTCCATTCGTCCCACAATCCAGCAGCGGTCAGCAACGGCGAGCCATCGGCCGCCGTGAAATACCAGGGTTGCTTTCCGCCAGACGTCGCCTGCCATTCGTAATAGCCCGATAGCGGGATCAGGCAGCGAGTGCGCTTGAACGCATCGCGGAAGAAGGGCTTCGTCTCGACAGTCTCTGCGCGGGCATTAAACGTCGCCGCCCGCAATTCCTTGAGCGGCTTATTCCACCACCGCGGCACGAGACCCCAACGCATCGGGATGAGTTGACGCCGCCCTTCCTCCGCGGTCACCACATCCACAGGATCGGTCGGGCAAACGTTATAGCGCGGCCGCAGATTGTGCGGAGGCGCGTCCATCGTCAGCCGATAGAGTGCGATGAGTTCAGCCCAGGTCGCCTTAACGGTGAAACGTCCGCACATTCAGAATACCCTCTTAGAGCCCTGCGACGGTCGGCGAGTTCGCAAGCACGCTTTGGCTGCCGCACTTGCTGCATCGCAGCCGCTTCACGAACGCCGCGATCGGGGCGTTCGGCCCGACCGCTCTCCGCGTCAACGCTCACCCGTCAGGACCCCGACGTGCCGGCAACTCAAACACTCGACGACTACCGCCGGCGCAATACGCAACGCCTGTTCCGACATGCCTAAGACATAGGGATGCTGCGGTGCGTTGTCATTAAGCGCCGCCGTTTGACCAGCGGCCGGCAGCGGCCGGATGCCCGGTGGTTTGGAGCGAACGGTAGTGGCCATTGACGGCGAGCGTGCGGAAGCTATTCGGCCACTAGTGCACCATTGCCATTGTCTTCCGAACCATGAGACAGCGGGATAGCGCTTCCCAAAAGTGTGGCTGTAGCTCTGCAAATCAATCCGCCTTGTTCGAAACTCATCTGCGTCGTACCGCTAAACTGCTCGAGCGCGCCGGCTATCAGCCGTACTCCAAACCCGCGGTGGGTCGGCTGCGCGACCACTGGGCCGCCAGTCTCGCGCCAAACCAGTTCAAGCACGCGGTTTGATACGGACCAGTGCACGGAAACGACGCCGCTCGCGACCGACAGGGCACCATATTTTGCCGCGTTGGTGGCGAGCTCGTGAACCAGCAGCGCCATCGACAACGCAAGCTTCGCGGGAAGAAAGACGGGCGGCCCCGCCATCAGTACCCGCGACGCTTCATAAGCGCCGAGCTCAGTCGTTAGCAGGTCGCGCAAATCGGCCCCGTGTCCTTGGGCCGCCATGATCAGGTCGTCGGTTCCCGACAAGGCGACAAGCCGACCAACGATAGCGTCCCTGAGCTCGGGTTGCCGGCGGAGCTGATAGCTTACTATCGACTGGATGGTCGCAATCTTGTTCTTCAAACGGTGCGCCAATTCTTCAACGACAACTTTGCCAAACTTCTGCTCATCCCTTAGCCGGACAGTAAGGTCACGGTGTTGGCGCACGAGCCTGCGATAGCTGTCGGCGCCCCAAACGATAAATGCGCAGGCCGCCAAGTAGGTTATGAGTTCGAACGCTCCGTTCGGCTTGAATACAAAGAATAAAAAATGCGGCGGAAGAAAAGCCCACCAGCCGATAAGGCTTCCAAGAGCTATTGCGTAACAACCGACACCGAAGCCGCCAACATAAGTGGCAAAAAGTATTGCTGGATAGTACGTCGTAAAGGGCAAAAACGGATGACCGATGAAGCCTAGGCCCCAACGAGCGAGACTAGCCAAAACGACGAGAATTGTAGCGCCAAGATATGCCTCGGCCGAGCTCCGTGGCATTCGGAGAAACTTCTCAAGATTGTCGAAGTGCAGAGGCAACCGATCGATCCTTGCCTGTAGGCGTACGCTGTGATGCGTACCATGCCGGTGCAGGCTGGTCTGTCAGGTCCATGACAGACGCCAATCGGCTTAGTGCCGGTCGCTCTTAGGAACCAAGCGATCGATATGCTGGCTCATAAACGCGTAACAAGAGCAAGACCGTTTCTTGAGGCTCTTCTTGTCTAGTAATTCGATACGACCCCTATGAGTGCGGATTAGTCCGTCAGCCTCGAATTTCGCGGCAACGGATGAAATCGTTCCCCTTTGGGCCCCCAGCATCTTGGCTAAGAACTCTCGGGTGAACGGGATTACATCATCCTCAATTTTATCGGCCGTCTGTAGGAGCCAGCGGCTCAAACGACTAGGGATGTCATGCAGCGCGTTGCATGCAGCGGTCTGTTGGATTTGGCCTGCTTGTAATTCGGCGTATCGGATGCTCATGTCCCGAATCTGCTGGTTCTGCGCAGCGAGGGACCGAAATCGGGAGGCGGAAATGGAAAGCGATTTACCGGAAACCTGAACAAGTGCGCTGACGGACGCTATTCTCGATCCCAAGCCCACCGTCAACCCTACCCCTCCCTCTCGACCAACGGTGCCGACTTCGACAGAGCCATCTTCCGGCATTTCAACGATAAGAGAGATCATTCCAGTCTCCGGGAAATGAACCGCGTCGACGCGTTCGCCACGCTCCTCTAGAAGCACCCCCTGCTCGATTGGCACTTCCCTCAAATAACGGTTGAGCAGAGCAAAATCGTCTGTTCTCAACGAAGCAAGTAACTTGTTGCGGTTTTTGGACACAACGCTGCTCACTGGTCAATGAAATGATGTTGCGCCAGTAGGCCGCCCTTGTCTGTCAGGTAGCTGACGGATCTGCGGTGCTTCCCTCGTGAGGTGGCCTAACTTTTAGCCTTTCCCTTAGGCAGATCCTCGCGAATATCGCGAAACTCCTTGGGCCCCTTGATCAGCGCTCGCTTGCGGCGCTGCTGTTCTTCTGGCGGGATCGACTTGTCGACGATGCGCTCGGCCGTCCGATCGGCGAGGTCGGACGCCTTTTGAGCTTTTCGCGTGCTGGTTGGTTTGCTGCTCGCCGACCGAAGAGCCTGTTCCACTAGTTTTCGAATAGCCTCGGAACGTGTCGGCAAATCTGGTTGCTTGCGGCGCCAAGCATCTACTGATTTCAGAAAAGCGTCCGATGCCCGCATTTGAAAGATACGGCCCTGTAGGCGGCCAGGAGGACGTCACAATGCTCGCAGGGAGCAGGCAGTTTATCGCTCATTTAAGACCTAAGTCGCTTTCGGGTGGTTTAGCTAGTCGGCAATATTAGCTGTCCGGCGAATCTCACGCCGCCGCCGCACGCCGCCACAGTGCGTTCAATACAACGCTTAGAAGCGATCTATGCACTTCGAGGTGACCACGGGCCTTTCTGCGCGAATCATTCGTGACAGCCGTTCCTTCCGCCCTAACGCACTGGGCGGACGACGAACGAGGGATGGGACGGATTTTTGTTTGCCGATGGCGCCATCCCGAGAATGACGACTTCGGCGCTTCGCCATTTCGGTTTTAGCCAACCTACCACCATTTGCAATGGGATTCCCCGATCCCAAGCACAAGTCTCTATCGTCAGACGATAAGGAACGAAATGTGTGGCGGCTTGTTAGCTTAATGTTGCGCTGCAGCATCCCCACTCGGAGGGTGCGAGGGAATTGGCGAGCACGCCAACAGGATGCACCTCATGTCGTATCGTAAATTAGATCGTCTAGTTCCTTACAAGTCTCCCGCATTTCCCAATACCGGACAGTCGCTAGCCGCGAGCGCGGCTATCATTGTCGCAGCCTTGGCGATGTTTGCGCTCGTCAATCGCCTTGCTGCGAAAAAGGCAGAGCGTGACCACCCGCCAATTGGTAAATTTGTGGAAGTGGGAGGTGTCCGCCTGCACTACGTCGAGCACGGCCGAGGCGAGCCGTTGGTCTTGTTGCACGGCAACGCTGGGATGATCGAGGATTTTGCTTCAAGCGGTCTCATTGAAAGGGCGGCTCGTAAATACAGGGTCATCGTTTTTGATCGGCCCGGCTTTGGCCACAGCGAGCGCCCGCGCGGCACCATATGGACACACAAAGCTCAAGCGAACCTTATTCATGACGCGCTCTCAAAAATGGGCGTTCCGCGTGCCATGGTGCTCGGCCACTCCTGGGGAGCATCAGTTGCCGTTGCAATGGCACACAAGTATCCCGAAATGGTCGCCGCCCTAATTCTCGCGTCGGGGTATTACTACCCCACCGTTCGGGGTGATGTGGTTATCCTCTCGGGGCCGTCAATTCCCGTGATCGGTGACATTATGAGCCACACCATATCCCCCATTTTAGCGCGAGTAATGCGGCCGCTATTTGTACGTAAACTGTTTGGCCCAGCACCTACGCCTCAGAAGTTCGCCGAGTTTCCAGAGGAGATGGCTCTTCGGCCATCCCAAATTCGCGCCAGCGCATCGGAATTTGCGCTAATGATTCCCGACGCGGTCGCCTCGTGCAAGAACTACGCTGACCTAAAAATGCCAGTAGTAATCATCGCAGGCGAAGGAGATAGGCTTATCAATATTGACGAGCAATCAGCGAGACTTAATCGCGATGTTATCCAAAGCAGGCTGCACCGCGTCCCTCGTGTTGGCCATATGGTGCATCAATCCGCCACCGAAGAAGTTATGGCGGCGATTGACTAAGCGGCTGGCTCATTTTCAGAGCACAGGGCACCGGTATGACTAACGATTGCCGTGCAACGATAAAAGTTAGTTGGCAGTTTAGCATCTGGCGTCACGCTCCGTCCTATGCATAAGCCCTCATCCGTTTGCGTAACCCGTGCACCTCCGACAGTTGATTGTGATCGCCGGCTTAGCACCGTGCCGGCCGGATTGAACCTATTCCAAGTAGATTGCACCGAAGTTACCCGGGCGTTAAGGCAGCAACTGCGACAGACTTCATAACCCGGAATGTACACATGTGCTCTGAAGGGACGCAATTCCGCGCGACTATGACGAGAACGTGCGTCCGGTATTTTGAGGGAGGGTCTTTTGAATACAACCGCAAGCGGGCCATCGGAATTGACTATCGACGCGATTAGGGAAAAGGCCAAGCGACTCAGCATCCTTTCCATGATGTCGACGACGGCGGCAGGTTCGGGCCACCCGACCTCTTGCATGTCCGCCGCGGAGCTTGTAGCCGGCACCTTTTTTTACGCGATGAAGTTCGACCCCAAAAATCCAAATTCTCCAGACGGTGATCGTTTCGTGCTTTCGAAGGGGCACGCCGCACCGGTGCTCTACGCTGCATTCGCAGTGGCCGGAGTTATTCCGGAATCGCGAGTTATGACACTGCGCGAATTTTCGAGCGAGTTGGAGGGCCATCCCACTCCACGCATTCCAGGTGTGGACGCCGCGACGGGGTCGCTCGGGCAAGGATTGTCGGTAGGAGCCGGCTTGGCGATTGGCGCAAAAATGGATGAGAGCCCGACCCGGGTGTACGTCATGTTGGGCGACGGAGAAATGGCCGAGGGACAAGTTTGGGAAGCCGCTGCCTTTGCCGGCCATTATAAGTTGGAAAATTTGACCGTATTGGCGGATGTGAACGGGCTAGGACAGAGCGAGCCGACCATGTACCAGCACAACATGGAGATTTACCGGCAAAAATTCGAGTTGGAGGATTGGGCAGTCCAGATTATTGACGGGCACGACGTACCCGCTGTGCTCGCTGCGCTCGACCGTGCCAAAGCGGCGAAAGGCCACCCGCAAGCGATCTTGGCGCGGACGATCAAGGGACACGGAGTAAGTTTCCTCGCAGGCAAAGAACACTGGCACGGCAAGCCAATTCCGAAAGATCAGCTTGCCGCTGCAATTAAAGAAGTCGGCGGCCCAATTGATGTGCCGGCTGATCCCGGGAAGTCTTACGCAAGAACGACATTGCCGGAACCACCCAACTTCCCTGCCCCGGCGGCACCTGAGTACGATCCGGCAAAGCCCGTGGCGACCCGCGAGGCGTATGGGTTCGCACTGAAACGGCTGGGAGCGGTCAATCCACACCTTGTGGCAATTTCCGGGGACGTAAAGAACTCAACGTTCTCTGAGGTCTTTCAGGACGCGTATCCCGAGCACTTCTATCAGGGATATATCGCGGAACAGAATCTCGTCAGCGCCGGGGTGGGACTCGCGGCCAGAGGCAAAGTTCCGTTTTTGGACACGTTTGCGTGCTTCCTTGCCCGCGCCTACGACCAAGTGAGAATGGCCGCGATCAGCCGAAGCAACATCAACCTCTGTGGGTCCCATTGCGGAATCTCGATCGGCGAGGACGGACCTTCACAGATGGCATTGGAGGATATTGCGATATTCCGCGCGGTTCATTCTTCGGCGGTGTTCTACCCGAGTGACGCGGTATCGGCGGAGCGTCTTGTGGAGACGATGGCGCGGCGGCCTGGAATCAACTACCTGCGCACATCGCGGCCAAAAATGCCGATATTGTACGGCAAAGATGAGAGATTTCCGGTGCCCGGATTTAAAGTGTTAAGGAAGAGCGATCAGGACAAAGCTACGGTCATCGGAGCCGGCATTACCTTGCATGAGGCGCTCAAAGCTGCCGATCAGCTGAAGTCCGCTGGGACTGCAGTTCGCGTGATCGACCTTTATTGCGTGAAGCCGCTCGATGGCACGGCGCTGGCGGCAGAGATTACGGCAACGGGTGGACGACTCGTCACCGTCGAGGACCATTGGGCTGAGGGCGGAATTGGCGAAGCCGTGTTGGCTGCATTAGCACAAGCGGGTGCCGCGCCTTCGAAATCGCGTCTCATCGCCGTCAGAAACATGCCGCATTCCGGCAAACCGGACGAACTTATCCATGCATTTGGCATATCGGCGAAGCACATAGTGGAAACAGTAAACTCAATCGCCTGAACTGCCCCCGTTTGGCGGAGTGACGCCGACGATTTCGAGGCGGCGACGCGGCATCGATTATTAGGTCCCCACCGATTCCATGCAGCGTTTGTGCTACCAGTGGAATGGGATCAAGTCACCCTTAAGCAGTCTCACCATCCATTCTATTGAAATAGAACTTGAAGAACCTTTCGCGCTGCAAACTGTGCTGACCAAACAAGACCCCCCTAGGCTCCATTAGCGTCCCATCCGAGGAACGATGCGTCAAAACTATCGATCTCTCGACATCCCAAGAAAAGGAGGACCCTGTTCCGCAGTCCCATTAAAATTGGGGCCCTCTGCTTCGGGATCTCAAAAATTCCGCAGTCTCTGTTAAAATATACTCCTGTTACCGCCTATTCCTGTCCCAGGCCCGAAGGCCGCTGCAGGGCTGGCCGTGCTGAGGAAGTCGTTTCGCGCGCATGCCGCGGGTCGGAAAAACAACTAAATGCCAGACTACAAATCCACGCCCGGTCAGCTCGTAAATCTCAACATGCACCGGTTTCTGGAATGCCGCACCGCGCCTACCCGGCCTCGCTGATCGTATCGCAGATCACATCACTTGGCGCCCAACCGCCGCACGCACAGGTGCGCCGTGGGTCTGCGGAATCTTGTCGGCGAACAATTCGACGATCTTATCGGCTTGGTCGGAGCCAGCGGGGAGCCGCATCGCCTCGTCGGAATAGTTTCTCGCGTCCGGGTTTTTCTTGATCCGCGTCATCATCCGGTAATAGCGCCAGAACACCAGACCCCATTGCACGTGCGCCTTGGAGAAATCGTACGCGCGCTGAGGATAGAAGATCAGCGGATGAACGAGCGGCATCCCGTAGCGCCGTTGGGTACGCGACTTGCGCCGCACGACCCCGAATTGCAGCGGGTGCACGCCCTCAATGCGCACGCAGCTGGAGAAAATCGCCAACAGGGCGACGAGCTTCCTGCTCTGCAGCTGGCCAGACACCGCCCGCCGCATGATCTTTTCGACGTGCTCGTCGGTATAGTAACGCGCAAAGGCATCCTTGTAGACTTCGGTCCACTTCTGCCGCGACATCCGCGGATGATCGGTGCAGGCGTGCTCGAGATCGTATTTGTTCAAGTCTGGGTCGAGATCGACGCCCGCGGCGTGCAGCTTCTTATGGTCCTCGGAGCCCGGCAGCGGCGTCAGGCAGAAGAATTCCAGGATATCGATCGGCAGTTCCTTCTTAATGATGTCGATGTCGCGCGCGATCGATTCCGGCGTGTCGGTCGGGAAGCCAAGAATGTAGCCGGCATAAGTGATGACGCGGTGGCGCCGCCACGCCAATAGCATCTCGCGGTATTCCCAGATCTTGTTCTGACGCTTCTTGGTGCCAAGGAGTGATTCCGGATTGATGTTCTCCAAGCCGAGGAAGACGAAGGTAGCGCCGGCTCGCGCCGCCTTCTCGATGAAATTCGGAATCCGGTGGCAGAGCGTGTCGACCTGCAGGATCAGCTTGATGCTGAATTTTTCCCGTTCGCGCAATTCGATCAGCCGGTCGAGGATGGCTTCCCAATTGCGGTTGCGGGCGAAATTGTCGTCGGTGACGAAAAACCGGGTGACGCCCTGCGCCGCATTGGCGCGGACGATGGCTTCGACATCGTCGGCGCTACGGTAGCGCGATTTGCGGCCCTGGACGTTGATGATGGTGCAGAAGCTGCACTGAAACGGGCAGCCGCGGCCGGCGTCGAAGCTGGAATATTCCGTGAGCACGAGCTTCACTAAGTTGCTCGGCAAGATCGGCGGGACCGCGCTCGACAAGTCGGGCATGTCGTCGAGGTAATTGTAGATCGGCTTGGCGGTTCCGGCTGCCACATCGCGCAGCACGTCGGCCATGCGGCCTTCCGCTTCGCCGGCGAAGAGGTGAATGCCGAGATCCAATGCCTCCTGCATTTCCGGCGGGATGCCCGGCAGCATGGCGAGGCAGCCGCTGACGTGGAAACCGCCCATGACGACCGGTATGCCGAGCGCCCGGAATTGGCGGCCGAGATCGAGCGCGCGCGGAAACTGGTTGGATTGAACGCCGACCAGACCGACCATGCCGCCGCCGGCGGCGCGAATGCGCCTGGCAATGGCGCGAACATTTGCGAAGCTGTTGCACTCGTCGCAGGCTTCGATCTCGATGGCGACGTCGGGACCCAGCGCGTTCGTCTGGGCGCAATCCTTGATCAACGCATAGACGCTGGCGAGACTGTTCGAGGGAATGTAGGAGCGCCGCCACTGAATGACGTAGCCGTCCTCGTCATAATGCGACGGCTTGATTAACGCGATCCTGAAAGCGCGTGGCCCCACGGCAAACCCATCCCCAGGCCGATCTGCCTTCCACTGTCGATTGTGCAGGCAAGCCGACTTTTTTGCAATAGTTCAGCTGCGAGCTCGGTATGAGTTTCACGCTTATTCTTCAGGTTCCCGCGCAATGCCCGATCGCCTAGCGGGAACAACGAAGCTTTCCAGGTCGATCGCGCGGGCTCTATTCACCGGACGGCGCCGTAACGCGCGCCACAATGCTGGATCATCAAAACCGAAGTTCCAAAATCTCAAGCAGCATTCCCTTGGCTACCTCACGAGTAACGTAATTCGAATCGACCGGCGATTTTCCTTCTATGACCGCGTCATAAGGACCGCCAGCGAGACACACGTCGCAGAATACGATTGTTGGGTTGACTGTGGTTGGGCTGCGCAAAAGGCTGAGCTTGCATTGAGGGCAAGGAATACCGACGAGATGTTGATGAGGTGTCATTGGCACACATCGGTCGGGTCTGTCGGATTAAAGAATCAACCGATCTCCTACTCGATGGTAGTCCCAATCGAGTTCGAATGCCTGAAAGCGCGGTTTAGGTTATTTAACCGCCCAGCGACTCCACGCCGACTCGTCTTTGATGCCCACTAAGGTCGGCGCTGTTTCACAATCGCGTCGTGGAGTATTTCCTGCCACAGTTGCTACCTTTGTAAGTACTGACCGCTTTTAGCTTCCGGGCGCCCATTTGTTTGTTGGATACGAAATAACCGAATCAGCTAATCTCGCAGATGGCGGCGCTGAACAACCGCTCTCATCTGAGACGCGCCCCGGCGTTCTGGTCCCCGAAACTAAGCGCCGGCGCTTCCGTTGTGAGAAGTCGCTAGACCCGGTATCGAAACGCCAAGATTAGGCGGCGCAGCTTCCAAATGCTGGACGTCGCCGGACGAAGAATGAGTCCAAATAACTAAGAAGCGAGAGCGTGTTTCTGTTATCGTTACGCATCGGTTGGGGCGATTCGATCTGATGACGCCGGAACAGCTTCGCCGACATGCCGCTCGAGTGCGTGCGGAGTTCCCAAGCAGCCAAGCTGCAAGACTTTACGAATTGGCAGCGTGTGCTCAGGAGATCGAAGAACAACTCAGATGGCTGCGGCTCATCATTAGCTCGCCGGTGGCAGCACCGAGTCTTGTCCCAGAAGAAAATTTTCCTTTTTAATCTTGCGGCGCTTCCTCAAAGCAGCGGTGTGACATAAAACGAAAGTAGAACACCCGGTCGCGCGGTCAAGGTCGAACTGTCACGAGAACGTCGGCGGCCAGCATCTTCGGAAATGCCCGAAGCAAGGAAATCGTGAGGTGTTCGGCAGGCTTAGCGCTCTCAAAAAACAAGCCCCGCGAGATGCGGGGCTTGGCGGAGCCGCGAGGGGTGCTGGGGGGCTGGGGAAGCGGCTCCGTTGCCTAAACAATGCCGCCGCGCCGGATCAGTTCCAGCAGATAAGCGGAGTGCGAAGCGTTCCCGCCATCCCCGTCGGCGCTCGCTCCGCACTCCGTCCGCCCACCCCCTGGGCCTGAATGAACAGTCATTTACGAAGATGGCGAAAGCGCGTCGAAAGGCACGGAAACTGAGCAAGATGTATGCTGGATAAGCAGAATGCTGTCGCGAGATTGTTACGGTGCGCTGCTACTACCTGCGCGGCGGATCATTGGTGCTCGCCTCCCAAAATCCATAGACAGAATGCCGCGATTCGACGGATGGCGCGGCATGTTGGAGCTAGCGGATGTCACTGTCCGAGGAATTTTACGATTATGCAGACGAGCATTTCGGCTGGGCGGAAAGCGCCAGGACCGAGCACGAACGTGCGATCTTTTTGCAAATGGCCGCGGCGTGGCTGGAAGTCGCTCAGCAATGGGAGCCGACAGCCCTCCCTCGGCCACTATGACAGTGCGCCGTGTCGACGGCGAGCGAGGCAGTATTAGCGCCTAGCGCGTCGTGGGGCGTCCTGCTTAAGGAAACGATCCTCGATCTCTGTGTAGACCGCGTGCAGCCACTGCTCGGCGCGTTCGGCTTTTTGGCGGTACGTGTCTTGGTCTGCCTCGAGCTGTGCAATACGGTCCTCGGCTGCACGCAGCTGCTGTGTGAAGTCTAACTGCCAAGTTTTCCTCAGATCAATCTTAGGGCGGAAGCCACGTTGGTGAACAACGAAGAGGCGCGTTCCCCTGTTGCCATCATCGTTTAAGATCGCAGCAGCAACGGCTGCGTTCGACGGCTGCAACGCGATTCATTCACGAGGCAGCAACCTTACTTCACGGGGACGCGGGCCGCTTTCAGTGAGAACGAGATAACCCGGTCGCAGCAAAGCGACGGCATATATGGCTTCAAACCCGGCCCGGACTACCGTGGCCCCATTCGACGCCTGCGGCACTCGACGCTTAACGAGGGCCACTAGACGGGGGGTACAGTTCCCGCTCCCTGCGAATCTCGTCGGCCGTATAAGGCGCGGCGTTAGGATCGAAATTCTGCCAACCGGCCTTTCGCCATGCCGCGCCTCGATCTCGAATGTTCACGGATGACCGGTCGAGTACGGCCTCGTATCGGACGCGGTCTGCGTCGGCCACTCGGGCGCTCACTAATGTGCCGCCGCGGCGCACTCCTTCAGCATAAAGATAAGCGTCTTCCTGGCTTGTACCCGCTTGCGTCAGTGCACCAATAATACCACCGGCCGTGCCGCCAACCGCAGCACCTGCCGCTGTAGCTACAAGCCATCCAGCGGCAACCACCGGGCCGACACCTGGTATGGCGAGCAACCCAAGTCCAGTGAGTAACCCGACGACGCCGCCCGCGGTAGCGCCGATTCCAGCTCCCGTGCCGGCCCCTTCGGCCCGGTCGTCTACTCCGTCGCGATCACGATCGATGGTAGCGGGACCGCCCGTCGTCCTTCTGGCGGTATTTTCAGAATACCAATTATCAGAATTGTTTGAGACAATGCTGATGTCGCTATTCGGAACTCCCGCCTTTTCGAGGTTGCTGACGGCTTCGGTAGCTTGCGCATAGCTGTCATAGATGCGCGAAATAGTAACGGTCATGGACGTGCTCCGAGATTGAATCTTTTGTGTTATCGGGCGACGACGTTGCCCTCAAAATCCAGGCTGACGTCTACAGATTTTCCGTCCCTCATAGCGGTGCCGCGCCAGACGCCCTTGTCGTCCTTTTTCAGGCCGCTAACATTGCTGAAGCCCTTTGACTCGATGCGCGACTTGGCTTGACCTTCGGTGAAGCTGTTCGCGCCGGCAACCGGAGCCCCGGGATTATTTCCGCTTTTGCTGTTGATGGCTTTGTTATTTGGCCCGTCATTGGCGGGCGGATTTTGTGCCAGCACACCGCTCGTCGCAAGGACGAGGGCGATTGCCGCAACAGACATCGTGCGCATTGTCACTTCCTTCGGTTTTCCTCCCGGGGCGACAATGCCCAATTTGCTAGCAAGTTCCGCCCCATCACATGTTCGATGGTTAAGGCCCTGGCGATACGGTCGAGTACTAGATCGGCTCGACGACCTTCGCGATGCAGTAAGTGCGGAGCTGAGTAGTTCGCGGCACGTCGACCGGATCCCCAGTCCAAGAGGCATCCTAAACGCGCGGGCGTCCGTTCCCCGGCGGTGCCGAATCCAAGGCAGCAACCAAACAGCGTTCATTGGGGAGCGATAACTTCAGTTTAAGATTCCGCCGCCCTAACCCCTCGACCGAAGCCCGAAAGCCGCTATTTGGAAAAGGTAGCAGTGGCGAGTTTGCCGACCGCGGAGGGACCGAAGCACACGTCGCGCACGAGCGTTTGCGGCGACCTATACCGACTCGGCTCATCGCCGGCGATCAGAAGAGCGAGCTTCGGATCGAGGCCGGTTCCTCGCGTTCAAAAATCTTGTAATCGGGGCGGCCGCCTTCCGGGCGCTAGTCCCCGCGAAATGCAACGCAAGTTCCACATTTGCCTTCAACTTCCCCGTAAGTCTTTCCGACTCCATTTCTCGGTCTGCCTATGGAACGAAAGCGCATCGTCTGCTTTTTTCAGGCGGTAAGTCAGAGAAAGGATGCGATATGCGCAAAATCCTCTTCTACAGTATCGCGGCGACGCTAGTTGCCGCGCCATTGGCGACGGTTGTCAAGGCAGAAGACACGACGATCATCAAGCGAGATGGTGACGGTGACAAAAAGGTAATCGAAAAGCGTGAAAGAATGGATGTGCTTCCGGTGCCTCACACGGAGGAAAAGACCATCATCAAGAAGGAGCGCGATTAGGATCGCCTGAGAAAACTCGAACTCATGGAGCATATATGATGCGAAAGAGTTTATTGGTGGGAGCAGCAATGGCCGGCATTTTCCTGGCCTCCGCCCCGAATGCCTCGGCAGCCGTCGCTTGCGTCGGCCCGGTCTGCTGGCATAGCCACGAGAGATACGAATATCCACCGGATGCAAACGTCACTGTTCACCCCGATGACTGGCGTTGGGGCAAAGACGAACATTACAGCTGGCGTGAGCACGAAGGCCGCGGTTATTGGAAAGGTGATCGCTGGACCGAATGGTAAGCTTTCGTCTTTAGGGGTCGCGGCGCGTCCTGCGGCCCCTTTTCCCGCAGCAACCCGTTTAAAAGGCAAATGGCCTGTTTGCCCGTCGATGTGAATTGGACTGCAAAGATTAGCCTTTTGGAGCAAGCCGTTTAGCGGCGATAATTCGACCTGTGGCGAAAAATAATGGCGAGGACAACAAGATCGCAGGAGGCGCGGCGTCGGATACTGTCTGGCCCGCTGTCTTGATCGGGCTCGCCCTCGCGATCAATCTCACCTGGATCGGAGCTCTTGTCTACGGAATTTATAGGCTGTTTTGAGCAAATTCGACCAAAGATTCCTTCCGCCTGGAACTGAAGGAACTTTGGCAGATCCCAAAGGTTGGAAATTTGTTATCACAAGCGTCGCGAGGCACTTATGAACGGTTTGATCTACCTCGTCGGTCTGATCGTTGTTGTCATGGTAATCCTCTCATTTCTCGGACTGCATTAGGCACGAGGGTTTAATGTCGCTTTCAGAGGCGCCCGAAGGGCCTACCGGCCGTAGCTTTGGCGTGACGTGGAGTGCTGCGATCGCGGGAGCAGTCGTAGCAGCTGCACTAGCCTTTGTTCTCGATAGTTTTGGCGTCGCGATTGGGTTGGGGTTAAGCTCCGCCTCGCCAACATGGCGCGATACCTCATTTGCTTTAGTGCTTTTGTCAGGTCTCTATCTTTTGCTGACAGCCCTAGCTGCGTATGCTCTTGGCGGCTACTTCGCCGGCAGGATGCGCCGCCCGTATGGACCAGCCGAGAACCCCGAATATGAAGATGGGATGCATGGGTTGTTGGTTTGGGGCCTTGCGACGCTTCTTTCCGGTCTGGTCGCAGTAACCACAGTGTCTTTCCTTCAACGAGCCCCTGGCGGCGTCGCGGCATCGTCGCAAGCAACCAGCACGGTGCCAGGGGAACGATTGATCGGCTTCGAGCTTGACCGCCTGTTCCGTGGGAGCGAGCGGCGAGCAGGCGGGGATCTAATCTATGATCGGAGCGAGGCAGCGCGTATCTTGCTCACCACGTCAAGCCACAGCGGGATGGATCCGTCGGATCGCGCATATCTCGCAAAGCTCATCGCCGCAGACACCGGAGCGCCCGCCCCGGATGCCGAGCGTCGCGTAGACGAGGCGGCCAGCCACGTTAAGCAAGATATCAACCGCGCACGCAGTAGCGCCGTGATTTTAGCCTTTATGATCGGAGCGGCTACCCTGTTGGGAGCTGTCGCCGCTTGGGCCGCGGCTATCACTGCGGGTCGCCATCGCGATGGACGTGAACCCGTCCCCTACCTGTTTGATTGGCGTTTTGCTTCACGCTCGCGAGCGATCCCGCCCGGGTGACGCTTGCCATTCATCGGAGGCCGTCACTTTTGAGTGGTCGTCTCGCCCGTGATGCCGGATTCATGCGAGCACCTATTTGAAAGGCTGAGATCGTACCCCAGCGACCGCTTTGGTACGAGTTGCCTACATAAACGCCCGGTCACCCGAAAAAGGACGCCCACTATGGGCAATTTCTTCTGAGAAATCAGCACGGGGACGCGCACGGGCTCAATGAAGGTTGGGGGGGCAGCGGTAACTGCCCCTGCCGGAAGAGGTCCGCTAAGCTTTGCCGTGTAGAGCATTGCGGCCTTAACCTTCGCTGCTCAAACGTCGGGTCCCGCGTGAACCCTGCGCTAAACGCAGACGTCGACGCGGGGCACTCATCCAGATAGCTCGATGTCCGTCTTTTGTGGCGTATCAATTCATAATTACCGGCACACCACAACACGATGGCCATCGCTCATCATATAAACACGTACGAGCCTTTATCGCAGCTATCTGAGCGAAGACTTTAGCGCGATGGCGAAAAGCCGCGGACTAACCCACGTTCGCGATGTCAACGCGTTTGGTGTTTGATAAAATCGCCTGACTAAGTCAGTTTCGATGGGCAGTCCGGCAAGTCGGCCGAGGAACATATAACGCCGCTTCGTCAGCGGCCTCGAATATCTAGTCCGTGCGACCTGCGTCCGTTCCGCGAGCCACCCGGCGTCTGTCCGGACTCATCCGCGTACGAAGGCGTTAGCTCGTGCCGACGGGATGCGCAAGCTGAAGTCGAAAGCTTGGGGCGTCTGAGATCGCAAACCCCACCGGGCGTCGGTGTATCAGGCGAAGACCGTCGTCGGCTAGTTCGTTCGTCTTAGAGTAGTTCATTATGCCACGAGAGCCAGCCCAGTAACTGACCGGGCCGCCATCCGTTTATTTTGTGCTCTTAACGAAGCGATCAACTCGCCGAGCAATATCAACCCGACCTGCTCAACGGCAGCAATTCTCCGCATGCCGCCCAGAGGACTTGAGCTGATCAAGTTTGAAAGGCTCTGTCTCCAGGCCACGAAATCATCGATTTTTGGGCGACTTACGCCGGCGCGGCCCAGGCGGTCCGCGAGAGGAGCGTGGTGCGAAACAATTGGTTGCCCCGTAGCATCCTCATAAGCGAGTAACTCCACCTGCAACGTTTCCAGATCGCACATCAAGCAGAGCAAATTCTGAACCGCTGCAGAATTGCTCACCTCGGGACTGTTGTTTTGATCGCTCAGCATCATATGTTTCCGTCATTGTACGGGGCTTTACAACACTTTAAGGCGCAATTTGCTCAAAAGTTCCCGTCTGGGCGCACATCGACAAAGGGACTTTACGTTAAACTGCTGAGGCGGGCGTTGCACGTCGGTTGCGCAAGTGAGATTCGGTCTCTCGGTGAGTAGCGCGATCACAACGGGACTTGTTTCCGCCACAAGATCCGTGCGATCTCGATCCGGCAAAGGTAATGACTTAGGGAGCCGAGCGCCGCGCCCATTAATCCGCGATCATGTGGGAGGTGTGTTGCACCGGGCTAAGTCGATGCGCTCTCTATCGAGACCGGCCGCTCGCTGCCATTCCGATTAAAATGCCGATGCCCAATGCTACCGCGACGGCCACGAGCGGCCGCTGTTCTGTTTCCTTAGATATTTGACTAAGGGCCGCGGTCCCGTACCGAGCGGCGTCCTTTCCAAAAGCGGCAGACTTTTCGCCGAGCGACCCCTGGCGAAACCGGTCTGCCCAGCTAGTCAAAGCCAACGCAACGGTTTCACCCAAACCGTCGGCTGTATCGCGGGCATTTGACGAAGTGCGTGCTCCCAGTTTGTCGATTCCGTTTTGCAGGATCCGAAGCCGGCGCTCGATATCTCCAATATCCGAGGAGATCACTCTCGTGTTGCGTGACAAAAGTGGCATAGCCGTGCCTTCTAACGGTGCTGCTCAAATTGGCCGATGCATGCGACCGAGCAGCCATCCTATCCCAAGGGCGACTATCGCGCTGGTGTAGGGTTGTGTTTCGATCGTGCGGCGCAGTATTTTCTCGAACCCAGTTGCTGCGTCTGCTGCCTGCCCGTAAAGGTCCTGAGCGGCTCCAGCCGCTTGATTGGCCAAACCTTCACCCTGTGTATGCGCGTTGCCCGTGACCTTGCCGAAGCCCTCTTGCACCTTTCCTCCTACGTTGCGGGCGGTGCCTTCTACGCGGTTCTCATCCATGGTGGTTGCTCCATTTGGTAGTAAACCTGTCGCAGCCGACTAAGGTTCCGCGCTCTGAGGCTGGAAACCCTTTGCGTCACTGGGCAAGGCTCCAGAAGCGCGGCACCGCGGGCGGTAAAACCCGGCGCGCTCCCGGCTTCACGCTCTGGGCATGCAGATGGACTTCTTATTCGTCGAACACCTCACGGATGCGGCTCGCGTGCGACGCCAGATGACGGCAATTTTGACACGGATCCCGTAGACGCCTTCCTCTGGGCGTGTAGCCGAACTATATTTCGGATGAACAGCTCCCGCCCTCCCCTTGAAAAAGCCCTTGATCGTCTTTCTGCTACTCCTCTTTCTGCCGCTTGCCGCTTCGGCCGGCCGCTATCTCTGTTTCGGAGATGGCCGAGGAAATTGGCAGACCGCCGACAGGTCAAGCGCTGGCCTGTTACCGCTAGCGTCGTCACACCCCGAGGCCCTAATTCGGGTCTTCGCCGCTCGCACCGTGAGATGGCGCGGCATTTTCGCGGTCCATACCTAGTCGTGGTGAAGGAGAGGGACGCGAGCAGCTATAGTCGGTATGACTACACGGCCTGGGGCGAACCCATTCGCACCAATGGTTTCGCTCCGGATGGTCGGTGGTTTGGAGCGATGCCCGAGACGGTCGTAGCCGTCGACGGTGAGCCTGCGGAAGCACTCATTCCAAGGATCCGATACGTCATCGAAAACTATAGATTTCGATCGTACGGAGACTATAGCCCCTGGCCCGGCCCCAACTCGAACACGTTCGTTCGCGCAGCCCTGGATTCGGTTCCAGAACTCCGAGCAGTGCTGCCGCCGACCGCGATCGGCAAAGACTTTCCCTACGATGGCCGGTGGATCGGCGTGACCTTGTCCGGCATGGGCGTTTACGTTTCCCTCGCCGGTTACGTCGGCATAACGGTTGGTTGGGTAGAAGGCTTCGAGCTCAACTTTTTTGGCGCCGTCATCGGATTCGACGTTCGGCGTCCCGCGCTAAAGCTTCCCGGTCTCGGGCGCTTTGGCGTCGCAGCCGACCAGTCAGGTGTCCAAGTTTCGAATTTGTGATGTGTAACGCGCGCGGACCGGTACGTCGGCGTAACTACAATGTTTCTGATCATATTCCAGTTGGCGTTACTGCGAACCCGATCTAAAACCATCGCCTCTAACTCAGCTTTGGTTTTTCGCTGTTTTCTCGAAACGAACGATGAGAGTGATCGAACGCCTGCTTAAGCCGTGGCGGCGACCGGCAACACTCGCGCCTTGGCTCGGGCAAGATGTCTCTGAATGCCCGTTTGGCGCCCCTGTGCCGTCGGATGATCAAACTCATCACCTCCTCAGCACGGGCGGGATCAACACGCTCCATACGATCGAAGATGGCAGCGATCGCCTCATCGAGGAGCCCTTCGTCATCCTTGATCGCGGCCTTCCAGAGCCGGAAGATCGCGTCGCGCCCGAGGCCAAACCGTTTTCCTACGACGTGGCTGGATCCGCTGATGCTCTTCATGGCGAATTCCCCTTGGGATTGATCTCTGTCCACAACATGCCAGGCCGCGGCCTAGCCCGCTGTGACAGTGCCACAGTTTTTCATTTTCCCGGTCCGCGCCGTGCCCCCCAATGACTCAGCGGAGTCCACCGGTGCGTTTTTGATGGCATCCCCTAACCCCGGGCGGCCGGTGGCTAAAACGAATCCAGGTCCTTCTCTGAGTCACTGGATGTGGTTGTAACCTTTCGGACCCTACGCTCGAGATCGTAGCACTCCTCGTCGGTCGGTATCACGGTGACCGGATCTTCGTCCTCCCTGACAAACTCAGTGGCTTCACTGGCAGTTTGGCGGGAGAAGGTCCTTCCCGCGCACTGCACCGTGATCGCTTCACCGTCTACGCGACATGGCCCGCCCCGGCTGGAACACTGTAAAGCTCGGCGAACATGCGCTGGATGGCTTTGCGGTAGATGTCGGTTTGATTCATTTGTCGCAGTCAGTGCATGCCGTCATGAACACGATCGTGACCGTGCCGACGCTGACGGCCAACACTGAAATCCCGATCAGGATGGCGCAGACGCGGCGAAGCCGGTCGTCGTGTGGTGCGAATCATGTGGGCGATTTGGCGGGGAAGAAGCCGGTCCGTCAAAGTCTCGGACGGTCCGAACGCAAGCCAGGCATCATAATACCCAGCGGTTTAAGCAGGCGCTAACCGCTGGGTACTATTTTGGTGCGGGGACAGTGGGGACGGATCCTCCACTGCGTCCGGGGCCCCGGCGCGTGAGGAATGGACGTGGTACCCGTGCCGCGTCGGGGCTTCCTAGCTCGTTAGCATGCCCTCGTTGATTCGGCGACAAATGCGCAAGCCATCGGTAAATATTTCCTTGCGTCGGTGAACGATGACCACGGTTGACCTGATCCTGAGCGTGATGGCGGCCACAGCGACGGCATTGCTGCTCGCACTGATCGCGCGCGATGCCATCGGAATGCCGCCCGGCATAGTTCATGAAGACGCGCTGATCGCGGCCAGCGTTATGATCGCCAGCGTTGCCGGGATGTCTTCGCTCCGCCGCAAATCCTAGGCGCGGATGGCCTCCGACATGGAGAACCCGAGAAGGCTCGTAACGCTCCAGCGTGACGGCGCTGAGTTTGTCGTCTCATTCTATCCCAATTCATCGTTGCGCTTCGACACACTGAGCCAAAACATATACCCCGACCATCGGTAGCCAGCTTCGGCCAGCACTCGCCGTGCTTATACGGTTAGTCAGTGAGCTTTGCGCGAACGTATTCAAGGACTTGGCCGGCTGGCCTATTGGCTGCATCCGGAACGGCGGTTTTCACGGCATCGACAATCTCGCGCATGATCGCCCAATCCTGGCCGCTCAAGTTGCCAGGTAGGTTCTGCTCGTTGACCTCGGGGCCGATCAGCCTGGCGCAGACAGCAAAGAACGTTGCCGGCTGATTGTCAGCCGTCATTCCATCGTCTGCCTGCCCTTGTCCCTCCAGGTTTTCGCCAAATCATCGAGAAAGCCTCGACTGAATGCTGTCCGGCTGCCTAATGGTCTGCCGGGCAAGCCAGAAGGGTTGCCACTTTGGCCGGGCTTGAACGGTCTTCCAACAATATGTCCTAATTCACTCATGCTGCTTTATGCTGCTAATGGGTTGGGCGAGAGGTGGTGAGGGTCATCGAACGACCCCTTCGCCGCTGCGATGAGCAGTCCGAGAACCAACGCGGCGATTGTCGCGGTCAAGCCCGCTCCAAGCCGTACCGCGTCTTTGGCGTTGCTGTTTAGATGATGTTTAGGCAAAGCGCGCCGAAGCAGCGTACCGAGAAAGACGTCGCCCAGCGTCAACACGAATATGATGCCCGACAGGGTTAAAGCACTCATGGTTCATGCAAAGCTGGCTCGGACGGCGCAGCTAGTCCTTTAAGTCCGCTAACGATCTCTTCGGCCTTTGGGCGGAGATTCAGCTCAGAACTGGAGCTGGCGCTCACGCTGTGTGAGGGCTGGATGCGAAACCATGCGACGTAGAGCGCGGGCAGGAACACCAGGGTAAGCAACGTCGCAACAACAAGGCCGCCAATCACCGCATAGGCCATTGGCCCCCAGAATACGGTGGGCGCGATCGGGATCATGCCGAGAATGGCAGCGGCGGCGGTCAGGAGGATCGGACGCAGCCGATGTTGCGTGGCGACGATTACCGCATCCCATGGATGCCGGCCACCGGCAATTTCGGTCTCGATCTGGTCGATCAGGATCACCGAGTTGCGGATGACCATGCCAATCAGCGAGATGACCCCGAGGATAGCGACAAAGCCCATTGGGGCGCCTGATAGAAGCAAGGCGGCGGCGACGCCGATGACAGCGAGTGGTCCAGTGGCGACTACCAGGAAGAGCCGCTGGAAACTCTGCAACTGCAACATCAGGATCGTAATCATCAGGAACAGCATGAGCGGAAAGACCGCGAAGACACTCGCCTGCGCCTTGGCGCTCTCCTCCACGGTCCCGCCAGGCGCGACGTCGTAGCCCGCGGGAAGTTTCGACTTGAACGCGGCAATCTCGGAGGCGAGCGATTTCACGACGGTTGCCGCCTCTACGCCTGGAACGGTATCGGCTTGGACAGTGATGGTCGGCAGCCGCTGCCGGCGCCAGATCAGCGGCGGTTCGAGGCCATACCAGAGCTTCGCCATCTGCTCGAGCGGCACGG
Source organism: uncultured Alphaproteobacteria bacterium (assembly GCA_963818155.1). Taxonomy (GTDB): domain Bacteria; phylum Pseudomonadota; class Alphaproteobacteria; order Rhizobiales; family Xanthobacteraceae; genus BOG-931. The sequence continues at coordinate 38,142 of CAWFRC010000005.1, read as the reverse complement.
ACTGTCCGCCAGGGGTCTCGATCATGAGGCTGCGCAAAGTCTCGAGCGTGGCACGCTCATGGGGGACGGCGCGTGCAACAACATCGACAAGGTAAATGTCGTCGCGCACCTGGGTCACGGTTGTCCCCGACAGCACAGCATTGATGGTCTGGCTCAAGGATTGCGAGCTGATGCCGAGCGCGCGGGCTCGGTCCTGATCGACCTCGACACGAACCACCTTCGACGGCTCGTTCCAGTCGAAGTTGATATTCTGTGCGCTGGGCGTGTTGCCGAGCAACGACGCGAAGCTCTGCGCGAAACCGCGCACCCGGGCCGGGTCCGGACCGCTGACACGGAACTTGAGCGGCCAGCCGACCGGAGGGCCAAGCTCGAGCGGGCTTACCCGCGACACCACTTGCTCGAATTCCGACCGCCGCAACGCAGCGAGGATCCGCTTCTGCACGGCGGGGCGAACTTTGAAGCCCTTGGTTACAACAACGGCTTGCGCGAAGAAGTCGTTGGCGAGCTGCTGGTCCAGCGGCAGGTAAAAGCGAATGGCGCCGCTACCGACATAGAACGACCAATGCTCAACATCGGGATCGCTCTTGAGGATGCTTTCGAAGTTGTCGACCACCTTGCGCGTCGCATTGATCGGGGAGCCCTGCGGCAGCGTGAGATCGACGACCAGCTCGGGCCTGTCCGAGCTCGGGAAGAACTGCTGTTGCACGAATTGCATGCCGACCAGAGCCACGACGAACAGCGCAACCGTGGTGCCAATCACTGCATATTTCATGTGCAGCGCGCGATCAATCACGCTCTGGAAGGCGCGAGCGAAGCGCGATGGCTCGTGGCTATGGCCCTTCAGCTCCTTGGGTAGGATGAAGACGCCCATCAGTGGCGTAAACAGCACAGCAACGAACCAGGAGGCTGTCAGCGCGATCGCGACCACGGCGAACAGCGTGTAGCAATACTCGCCAGCGCTGCTCGAAGCGAAACCAACCGGAACGAATCCCGCGATGGTGACGAGAGTGCCAGTCAACATCGGAAAGGCAGTCGATGTGTATGCGAAGGTCGCAGCGGTGACTTTGTCGGCGCCCTGCTCAAGCTTGGAGACCATGGTTTCCACAGCGATCATGGCGTCGTCGACCAGAAGTCCGAGCCCGATGATGAGTGCACCGAGCGAGATGCGCTGCAGGCTGACGCCGGTCAATTTCATGACCAAAAAGGTGACGGCAAGCACCATTGGAATTGCAATCGCGACCACGATGCCGGGGCGCCAGCCGAGCGACAGGAAGCTCACCCCAAGGACGATGGCGATAGCTTCGATCAGTGTCTTGATGAACTCGCCGACGGCTTCCTCGACGACCTGCGGCTGGTCGGCCACCAAGTGGGCCTCGATGCCGACAGGCAAGTCCGCGGTGACCCGGCCGAGACGTTCCTTGATGTGCTCGCCGAATGCCAGGGCGTCGGCGTTTTTGGTCATTGAGATGGCGAGCCCGATGGCTGGAATGCCGTTGTACCGAAACATCGGCTGCTGCGGGTCGACATAGTCGCGGCGCACCATGGCGATGTCGCTCAGTCGAAAGAACCGGCCATTAACTCGGAAGTTGATGGCCTTGAGGCTCTCTTCCGAGGTGAACTGGCCAGAGACGCGGATCGCGATCTTCTCGACGTCCGCGTTCACTGTCCCGCTCGGCTGGATGGCGTTCTGCTGCTGCAAAGTCTGGATCAGCTGGGAAACGTCGAGCCCCATGGCGGCGAGCTGTTGCGTGGAGAACTCCAGGTAGATCTTTTCGTCCTGAGTACCGAGGAGGTCGATTTTCGACACGTCAGGCACGCCGAGGAGTTCGGCGCGCACGCGCTCGGCATAATCGCGCAGCTCGCGCTGTCCAAAACCATCCGAGGTGAGCGCGAAAATGAGCGAGTAGGTGTCCCCGAACTCGTCATTAAAGAACGGCCCCTGAGCTCCCTGCGGCAAAGTCTGTTTGATGTCACCGACCTTCTTGCGCACCTGATACCAGAGATCCGGTACATCGGACGCACGGGTCGAATCCTTCAAATTCACGAACACCACGGACTCGCCGGGCTTGCTGTAGCTTTTCAGATAATCAAGATTCGGCAGCTCCTCGAGCTTCTTCTCAATACGGTCAGTGACCTGCTTTACGACCTCCGGGGTTGTGGCGCCGGGCCACAACGTCTTGACCACCATGGTCTTGATGGTGAAGGGCGGGTCCTCTTCGCGGCCGAGCTTGTGATATTGCAGCATGCCGACCAGTGCGATGATGAGCATGAAGTAGACGACGAGGCTCTTGTGATCGAGTGCCCATCGGGAGGCGTTGAAATTTTTCATTGGTCGATCCTCCCGCCTGTGGCCGCGTCGGCAAGGCGCACCTTTTGACCTTCGCGCAGGGTATTGATGCCGGCGGTGACGACCATGTCGCCCTTGGCAAGACCGCTGGCGATGATGACGGTGTCGGCTTCGTAGCGAGCGACGGTGACAGACCTCAGCGTGGCGCTGCCTGATTGCTGGTCGAAGACCCACACCGCCGGCGCGCCATCTTTTTCAAAGAGAACAGACAGCGGCAGCGCAACCACCAGGGCGGAGCTCCCCCTCCAGCGACCGCCAATACTCATGCCGAAGAGGATCGACGATGGCGGCTCTTTCAGCGTAACTTTTACTGTGTAGGTACGGGTCGTCGAATCGGCGACCGGAGCAACTTCCCGTACCACTCCTTCAAATGTCAGCTGCGGATTCGAGAGCGGCCAGACGATGACCTCCTCGCCTTCGGTGTGGTGATCTACAAGCGCCGTCTCGGCGAGGTTGAACACGGCGTCCTTGTCAGTCAGTCGCGCGAGCTTTGCCACCATCTGCCCGGGGCTGACATTCTGGCCCGCTTCGGCGCCGACGGAGGTGATGACGCCATCGAAATCGGCTTTGAGCTTGGTATAGTTGAGCTGGTCGCGAGTCAGATCGAGAGTAGCCCTGGCTGCGGCAAGCTTGGCCTCGCTGGAGCGCAGGTTGCGCAGCGCGACGTCGTAGTTCGCCTGCGGCGTCCAGCCGCTCTTCAAGAGCTTACCGAGCCGAGCTTCGGCCGACTGCAACTCGACGAGCGCGGCCTCTGAGGCGGACACGTCCGCTTCCGCTGAGCGCAGGCGGTTCTGGTAGTCCACCACGTCAAGGCTCGCCAGGGTGTCGCCTTGCTTCACCATTGCGCCGACATCAACCCGGCGGGCGACCAGCTTACCCGTGACGCGGAACGAGAGGTCGCTTTCGTAGCGCGGCCTTACTTCGCCCACTGCTTGGCGGCCATCGAGGACAGGCTTGGGATCCACTAAAACCGTGCGGACAGGCCGGATTTCCACGCGCACGTGCTCCGGCTTGCTGCAGCCGGCAAGAGCCAAGGCAAGGGTGAGAAGAAGGGTCCAAAACCGCATGGTGATGCTCCAGCAACGAATTTTTCGGCGTTCGACATTGGAGCCTAGTGCTGCGGAGTTGGCAGTGTCAACTTCAAAGTTGGCAATGTAAACTCCATGTGATCGAAATGTTGACATTGCCCACTCCATGGGCTAAATGGTAGCGTATCGACACAGATTTGGGTTGCCATGCCTAAGCCCGACCATGTCCAGGAGCGTCCTTACCATCACGGCGATTTGCGCCATGCCGTTGTCGTGGCCGCTCTGGAAATTCTGAGCGAAACGCAGAGTCTCGAGTTTTCGCTGCGTGAGCTAGCCCGGCGTGCTGGCGTCAGTCACAACGCGCCTTACAAGCATTTCGCCGACAAGCGTGAGTTGCTGGCTGCTGTCTCGGCGGTCGGATTCGAACAGTTAACAAAGCGGATGAGCGATAAGATCGCGGGGTTGAATAACGCTCGCGCGCAGATGTTCGCCATGTTGCGCGCCTACATTCAGCACGGCGTCGAAAATCCAGCGTTATACAGATTAATGTTTGGAGGTTACCTGACCGACCCGGATCACGCCCGTCCCGCCATCGAACGGGCCGCGGCTGAAAAGACAAAAGCCCTGCTTGCACGCCTCATCGTGGACGGCGGCCTCGGACGCGCCATTCCGAATACCCCAAGAAACGAGCGTAAGATCGATGGTGCTGTTCTGGCGTGCTGGTCACTCGTGCACGGTCTCACTCTGTTGCTGGCTGATGGGCTGGTTGGCCCAACAAAAAAGTCTGCAGAACTGGGTGAGAGCCTCGTGCAGGGCATCCTCGACGGACTAGCGGCCAAACTCCCTGCTTTGCCGGCTGGAACCTGGGTAGGGCCGAGCGCTAATTGACTTTGTTCGCAATGGCGCAGGGCCTTACGTGCATCATGACCATTCACCGCCTAATACAAATGCAAAACTCTCATGCCGATCTAACGTGGTCGGCCAGCTTCGGTCGCCTCGGCGACTTCAACGAGGCTACCGGTGAGGACGTCATAGACGTAGCCGTAAATTGGAATGTGCTTGGCGACGAGAGGATGTTCGCGGATTCGGCGCACGTCATCAACCACGCTGCGCGCTTGGTCTTTAATGGTGTGCCATTTTACGAATTGGCCAGCACTTGCGCCATGACCGTGCTTTGGATTTGACCAAGCTTTACCGTCAAATTTTGCAGTCTCGAGACTATCAGCAAGCAGATCGCCGATCACGTCATCGGTAAAAAGCTCCATACCGCAATTGGTATGGTGGATGACAAACCACTCGCGCGTTCCCAATAGCTTGTGAGAAATGACAAGCGATCGGATGGCATCGTCACTAGCGCGCCCGCCGGCATTCCGAATAACGTGGGCATCGCCTTCGGAAAGGCCGGCGTATTTTGCTGGATCGAGCCGGGCATCCATACAAGTGAGGATTGCAAATCCGCGCGCCGGCGGCAACGCCAAGTCCTTCTTGGCGCCGAAGCTCGACGCATATTTCTTGTTGGCAGCGAGAACTTCGTCGACAATCTGGGACATGTGCTTTCCGTCCTGCCGTTGAACGAGCCGTTGCAGGCAATTGTCGTTCAGAACGATTTGAGTGTTAATTCCAAATTTTTCGACTTTGGAGGTCGTTCTTGCCTTTAGTCTGGAACATCGGAGTGCTTTAGTTCTCTCGCATGTCGCGGCTGCTCACTTCGCTCGACTTACCTTGTGAGCGACTTTTTGCCCGGTAGATCGTCTGGCAGGGTCACGCTGAATTTAAAAGAGAAACTTCGAGCGCACTCCTTCATCTAACAACTTTCAGGCATAAACACGTATAAATCCCAATCTCGCTGAAGTCGGCAAGCCTACTCGGTGGCCGCCGGGCCCAAGCGGCAATCCGGCGGGAAAACTGCCAGGCACTCGGACAGCCTTTTCTCAAGGCTTTATTCGTGATTTCGCGCGGGCCTGGGCTGAAGAGGGCTTAGACGCCGTTCGCAAGGTAGCGAAGAAGAGTCCTGAGGCCTTCGTGGCGATCGCCGCTCGCATTTGCCCCAACGATGTCCGGCTTACACTTGAACAGGCCATCCCTGGTGGAATGAGCTTGGAAGACTATTCGCTCATGCGCGAAGTGATCGGTGCCATAAGAAAGGGCTTGCCCGAAGGCGACCAATCGCTCATGGATGTTTTTCGACGCTAAGTATGCCCAATGTAGTCCATTCGCCCGCCGTCAACCGTCAAAATCTGTGCGGTGATCCAGCCGGACTCCGGCGCCGCCAAGAAGGCGACTGCATTCGCAATGTCTTCCGGCTCGCCGATGCGCCCCATCATTGCTTTGGCGATGAAGCTTTCTTCAGTACTTTGCCAATCACCCGCACCGCGGCCGCCTTTGGTCATGTCAGTTCGAATAAATCCGGGCGCAACTGCATTGACAGTTATGTTGTCACCGCCAAGCTCTAATGCGAAGCGTTTGGTCAAAATCGCAACCTCCGCTTTGGTGGCTGCATAGAACGCGTTTCCGGACAATGCCGTGCCAATTGCGGCGATCGAGCTCAAATTGACTATTCGACCGTACCGCTGCGCGCGCATACCGCCGATGGCCGCTCGAGTGGCATTGATCAGTCCTTCGACGTTCACCCGCCGCATACGGGCGAACTGTTCAGGGTCGTAATTGTCCAACGTGCTGCGCCACGACAAGCCGGCATTGTTTACCAGGATCGTCACAGGTCCAAATTCTCTTTCAGTACGGCCGACCATCGCCATGACCGCAGAGGAGTCCGCGACATCGGCTTCCACCGAAATAGCCCGTCCACCGCCGGCGTTGATTTCTTCTGCCAACCCTTTAGCCGCATCGGCATGGACAGCATAGTTCACGCATACGGCCGCGCCGCGTTGGGCAAGGAGCCGCGCTGTAGCTCGCCCAATACCGCGAGCTCCCCCTGTCACAAGTGCTACTTGGTCACACCAGGCAGTCATATTTCGTTCTGTGATGCTGTACTCACGTTGGGCCGCGCACTAACCTAGATCGGCACAATGTGGTCAGCAATGGGCGTAGAGCGATCTTGCCGCGGGCGCGAGGCCGCCCAACGACGACAAGTCGATGCCGCCGCAAGAACAGCAGCGTCGCAAGCGCGCACTGATCAAGGGTCCAAAAGGAGATTCGCGACATCCGCGAGGAGTTGCCGAAGTCTAAAACCTAGGAGTGCCATACGACAAAGCGCACGACGACGACTGGAGGCCGTGATTTACGATATTGCTATCGGTCACGCACCGTAGGTGACTTTCCTAATTTTGGAAGTGTGCGCCGACCCCCCCACAATCGGCGCGTTACGACTGTGTCCAAATGTTGACCCGAGTATGGTTCCGGCGCTGTTCAATATTTTTCCGCGCCGAAAACGGGAACGCGGTTTCATCACGTCGAATTAGTTTGTTTGATGTTAGTTTTTTGTGAGGCGTCTTATGCGTTCTCCTTTGGGAGTTGTCGCAGCCGCGACAGTCATGGCTTTCATGGGTTTACAAGCCGGCCCTGTTGCAGCGCAAACTTTTGACGAGCGATGGTCCATTATTCCAAATGCACACGCAGAGCCCGCTCCTACAGCTCCTACAGAACCAGCTCCCGCAACGCTCGAACAAAAAAGCCTGGACGCGCAGACGCAAGCTCCGATCGAAGGAAAGCCTTCACATAGTCCGGAGGAGCACTTAGCCACTCGATCATCTAATCGAGTCTTTACTGGGAAAGTCTCATTCTACTCGTATAAAATGGGAAAGACGGCGAGCGGGGCAAAGTTCGATCGGAATTTGCCAACCGCAGCCCACCCCAGCCTGCCGTTCGGCACGAAAGTTCGCGTTACGGATCTCGCCACCAGCCGGTCTGTGGTAGTCGTGATCACCGATCGTGGACCGTGGGTACGTGGCCGCGTTCTAGACGTGTCGCTCGACGCTGCGCGGCGCCTAGGCATTACGGATCGGGGCGTAGCCCAGGTCCGTGTTGAGGTGCTTTAAGTCGGTCTCGGTCACCCAAGTCGAACTCTTTTGCAGGTCTGCGCTCGCCGCCGTGGCGACACGTGCGACGCAGGCTCACAAGAAAGGCTCACCAGACAATGGTCGCATTTCGGATTAGGAGACGGCAAATCCAGGTAATGATGTGCGCTTACGTGATGAGCGTCTCGTCCGCAGACGTAAAAGGGTCTAGCATTTGACCCCATCGATCACTAGGGGGCTGCAATTATCGAGTGTCAGCAGCTAATGTTGCCGGCGCGGACGTTGTCGGTTCGTCAGCGGTTTTCGAAGTATGATAAACCGCGGCGGCCGGCTCAGACTGGGTAGTCGCCGAGTGTTCGGGGTGTTCTGGGGTTGAGCGTCATGAAGCTTTGTAGTGATGAGAATTCTTTACGCGATCGTCATCGGCTTTGTGGCGGCCAGCATGATTACCCTGGTTTACAGACTTGAACCGAACCGGGTTTTAGCCCGCACTTTGATCGCCCTGATCTATCTGACTAGCGCCCTGGCAATTCTGGCAAAGCTCGGCTGAGGCGAAACCAGAGGCGCGTCGCTTATCCGGCCGGTGCACAGACCTATCCGCTTCCGGCCACGGCGGAGCCGACTTTGCTGCCTCATTTAGTACCGATTAAACTCTTGAAGGCCGGGTGGTCAACAAAGTGATTTTCGAAGCCGAGGAAGGAAAGGAAGTCAATGTCGAAGGGCAACGAGAAGCGATCGACGCCGATTGCCCTCAGCAGCCCCTGCGCATCAGTTGTGGGACTTGTATGATGCGGAAAAGACCAAACACCGCCAACAATGTGCCAATGGGTCGCATCTCCCGGCCGGTACGTTCTTTGGTCAAACGGGCTACAGCATCAGCTACTGTTCGCGCTAGTCCCACTTCTTCGCTTGTAAAAGGCGTCCTCAGCGCGCGCACCGGAATAAACGAATCTGGCTCAAAGATAGCGCCGGTGTTGTCGCCGTCGTTCCAGTCCATGTATGACGCTATTTGCAACTCTGATTTCAGTCGTGCCGGGAAACCCGTGACTTCCATTGCCGTCGAGGCGAACGCTAGAACTTCCTGGAAGGAGAGCGCGCATTTGGCACGACGTTCCCGCCTGTCATATTCAGTGATCGAAAGTGGCATCTTTCACCTCAACACCAGGGCTATTGCCGGTGGTTCCGATATCACACGGTTCTTTGCCTTCCGTCGGAAAACCAAAAGTCGACCAGGAATGCCTTCTACTCAGAGGCGGGATCGCTCGTTTCGGCTACCGTATCGATTACGGGCGATGAGTCCTCGCCGTCGCACGGACAGCTACCTTTCAACGGAGCGGTGGTCAGATTTCAATCGCGCAGAGACTGACGTTCCCGGCCCACCGAACGTCTCTATGGGACGATATAATTTGGAGCAATGTGCAGTATCGCAAGCACCCCCACGAGTAGAGTGACAAACAAACCATAGGCCACTTTCACGTACCACGGATCGTAGCGATTGAACATTAAATCGGCCGCAATCATAATCTCCTCCAAGCGCCGCCTGATTACTGGCGCACTGAGAGTAACTGTGCCTAGCTTTGATTTGTTAGGGTCAGTGCCGCGAGAAGGACCTTTGTTCTTATCTGTGTTATTCCAGCAACATTCGGAAGGGCACGACTACGGTTCCGTAGCCTGCGGGCAAATTGGCGTCCTCAAGCGCAACTGTTCAATAGCGCAAACTACTGATCATGCCCCAACCCGCACGACTTCGCCAAACAACAGGGAGTAACAATGGAAACACATACTAATTTGAAGGTTTGGCAACCCGGCAGTCTTCCGAACGTTCGCACAGTCGCCGAGGAACGTCTGGCTGGCCGCGCTCGCTCCAGCCTTCAACTCCTTCAGTAGGCCGATATCCGCCGGACCTAGTATTATAAGCCTGCTGTGCGCTAGTGTGATGCGGGCCGGCGCATTCGGGTTCAAAGTGCGGCGACGTCCCCGCCATTATTTGCATTCCTTTTCGGCGGCCCTGTGGCCGCTGGCGCAATCAACAACGAAAACGGCGCGAGAATCGACCGCGAAGGCCACAAGGTTGGCTAGCGCGATTCGAGCCGAGCGCACTTACCCGGTGGTCGCTAATCCGCCCGGGGTCTTTCTTACGCAATGCGCGGCCATCCCTCGGCTGAACCCGTTATCCGCCTAACGACGCCTTGGCAATTAACGCGGCTGAGATGGACGGCTCCCTTTGACAGCAGATTGGGAGCGACCCCGATCCATCAAAATCGACCGAGCCACAGGCTAGGCGCTCTCCGGAGCCTTCTGGGTGTTGAGTGCCCGGGTGGCCTCTCACGCTGCTATTCAGCCCGGACGCAACGGCGCAATGGGCGCCAACGGTTCCTATTTGAAAAGGCTATGTACGGCATGCCATAAAACCAGCATCCTAGTTGGCATGAGCATTCCACCAATTGAAAAAATAGACCTTCGCCCCTGGCGATCCCAAATTGAGGCGTTGCTGCTTGGAATTGTAGCAGATCCGGGAACGCTACGTGCAATGCTTGAGGCGTTCGAGGAACATGGCCTTTTGGCCTACACCGACTTGGACCCAGAGATTGCAGTGGACGGCTTTGGCCGTCTCCGGAGGACACGGGTCAACAAAGCTTTCGAAACCTTTGATGAAAGCCTACGAAGGCAGGTGATCTCCGTTTTTGAAAAAGTGAACGCTATCGATTGAGCCAATAGTTTCGCTGCTAGTTGTACCGGAAAGATGGAACTTTTGGTCGGTGCAGTTTTTGTTCATTCGGCACAACCGAAATTTCGACTGACGCGAAATGAAAATACACGCTGGTTACGAGATTTCTTATGCTTGCGCGCAGTCGACGCCCATGATCGCGATGCTAAGCGTTCATCCCTCACGAAAAACGGCGCTTATAAGTCCCGATTTGATGCGGACTGAACCGTCCATTCCCGCCAAAGAATATCTCGATGGTTTCGGTAACATCTGCCACGTGATCCACGCGCCTGCGGGAAATATTACCTTATCGTCTGACTTTCTTATCCACGACAGCGGCTTCCCCGATACGGTTGCGCCGGACGCGCAGCAACATTCGATGGAAAATTTGCCCGTTGATACGCTCGTTTTTCTGCTAGGCAGTCGTTATTGCGAGACGGATCGCTTTGTCCAATTTGCTTGGTCGCGATTTGGAAATCACCCCAAAGGATGGCCGTTGGTCCAATCGATTTGCGACTACGTGCACCAACATCTTCAATTCGGTTACCAGCACGCTGATCCCACGAAAACCGCATGGCAAGCCCACGAATCCCGGCGGGGTGTTTGCCGGGACTTTGCACATCTTGCAATCACTTTGTGCCGCTGCATGAACGTCCCGGCGCGATACTGCACAGGCTATTTAGGTGATATCGGGGTTCCGCCCGACCCGGCGCCGATGGATTTTAGCGCTTGGTTTGAGGTCTTCCTTGGGGACCGCTGGTACACTTTTGACGCCCGACACAATGTTCCCCGCATCGGACGCATTCTGATGGCCCATGGACGGGATGCGACTGACGTTGCGATTTCCACGTCTTTCGGTCCTTGCCAATTGACCGGTTTTAAAGTGCTGACCGATGAAGCCCCTGCCGATTGAGCAGGCCTTGACGGGTCGCCGACGTTGCTTGCAATCCTTCAGCGCTCCCCGCGGCGTCCCTGGACTCTGAAAAATGTCATGACCTTCGAACGTTATCGCGACAAGAACGGTGACATAAGCTGCAAGTATGGCAACATCCTCATTCGTAGACTCCGCCAATATTATGGTCCTGCATTTGGGAAGGGGTGTGGGACAATGAAACGACCACCGGGAAGCCGGCGAGCGTGACCTGTATAAAGAACAACGGCTGAAGCTATTGGATATGTCGGGCGACATTAGCGCGTTCATTGTCGCCACGAAGCGCACTTGAAGACGAAGGATTAAAAAGCGTATCGCCTTGCTGGGCAGCTCCCACCGTCGGTCTCATTTTCCTTTCGCCGACCTGTACCCCTCTTTCGGTACGCCCGATCCGGTGACACGAATGGCTCGAAAGTCCTCAACTCAATCCCTGTCGACCCGCAAGAAGAGAAAGGCTTTCCAAAATGTCTAAAGTTGTGAACTTGGCGCTGCAGGGCGGCGGCAGTCACGGCGCATTCACCTGGGGCGTACTTGATCGTCTGCTCGAGGACGAGCGGCTTAGCTTCGAAGGCATCAGCGCAACGAGCGCCGGCGCTGTCAATGCGGTCGTGCTCGCCGACGGCCTAGCCGCCGGCGGCCGAGACGGAGCGCGGGACGCATTGCGGGTCTATTGGCAAAAGGTGTCCGCCTTGTCGGCCCGTGGAATTTTCAAGCCTTCATTGGTCGACAAAGGGAATTCTGATTTTGGCATCGAACATTCGCTCGGCTTTTGGTTTCTCAAGATGACCTACCTTACGTCTCCCTATCAGATGAATCCGCTCAACCGCAATCCGTTCAAGGATCTCCTAGCGGAGGCTATTAACTTCGAGCGCGTACGCGGGCAAACGGACCTTAAATTATTTCTGTGCGCTACCGATGTTCAGACCGCTAAAGTGAAGATATTCCCGGGCAAGGAGCTGCGCCTAGAGCACCTACTCGCTTCAACCTGCCTGCCACTTTTGATGCAGTCCATCGAGGTTGACGGCGAATACTATTGGGACGGTAGTTATGCGGGCAATCCCGCAATCTATCCGTTGGTTTATGATTGCGATTCGCGAGATATCCTGATCGTCCACATCACCCCGTCTGAGCGGCCTGGGGTTCCGACCACCTCGCCGGCAATCATGAACCGCATGCAGGAGATCAGCTTCAATACCTCGCTCATTCGTGAGATGCGGATGATTGCATCCTATAACAAGCTCATCGAGCAGGGCAGGATGAGTGGCGGCAAGCTCATGCTCGTGCACGTGATAGAGGCTGAAGAATTTATCAGAGCATTTTCGTGGACAAGCAGACTGAACGCCGATTGGGATTTCCTGCAGCATCTTCACAGCATGGGTCGCGCACGGGCCGACCAGTGGCTCGAGGCCAATTTCGATCGGCTCGGTATCGAATCGACGGTGGATCTCGACGCCAAATATTTTTGATCGTCTGGTTGGGCTCCGAGCTCGGGGGCAAACGTCCCCTGTCTGCGGACAGTCGATGACAGTCGCCTCCCGACATATAGATCGCGCCGCTGACCGCAGTCACGAAGAAGGCGTGCGCGCCTTTAACAACCCACCATGTCGCGTGAAGCGGTCCCATTGATTTCGCCGGAGGAACCGCGACGGGGTGTTAGCTCTGCGACGGTCTTCGTCGGGAACCGTCCTTCGGCCGCGACGGCGCCAGCCGTAGCTGTTTTTTAACTCGTGGCATGTTCGAGCGCTTCCTTGAGAATCTCGGTCTTGGTCTCAAGTGTCTTCTTGCCGATTTCGGCGTGCCACGAACGCCCCGATTGGGTCGAACTGCTGGGAGTATCGCTGTGGTTTCCGCTGCGCGACCTTTTCCCTGGCAAGCGCCAGTTCTTGCTGCGCTAATAATCCCTCGGTGTAAAGAAGGCGACGAGCGCCCCGATCGGATCAAACCGCTGTTGTCGACGACGTACAACACGCTTAGGGTTCTGAGGCAGCGGAGCGGCCGCCGGCCCCGTGCTTGCACTCGCCGTCAATATGGGCCGGTTAGAAAAGGATGGCTCATGGCTATTCCTATCCATTATCAGCACGGGGTCAGGCTTCTTCTCCGGTGCCGACTGCGGCTGCGGAGCTGGTGGCGTCGGTGGCGGCGTCACTGATGGCCCGCAGGGCTGACATGGCGCCACTGGTGCAGGCGGCGGCGCGGGCGTCACAGTGCAGCAAACGACCGTGGATAGCTGCCTACACGCTGTAGGAACGCCGTCTCTAAAGGCACCAATGTAGCGTTTACACTCGTCTTCGCTATTGATTCCGCCGACTGTTCTAAAACCACCGTCAGGTAATTTAAAGAACGCCGTCCAGCTAAGGCCGTCGGGGTTGTAAGTAAAACAAGAAACAAACGGCCCCTTGTAAACAGAATAACACTCCGTTGGGGAAGCGTAGCCGGGGGAGAAGCTAAGCGTGGTCCCCTGCAGCATGACAAGTGCATATAAGGTTGCTGACATGGCCTCCTCCTGTGAGGCCCCCCGACCGGGGGAATATTTCATACGGGCGAAATCAAACGCCTGTTCAAGATTTGTCTTCAGGGCATTACACGCAGTGATAAGCCCCCGCTGGGGTCTTCCAGCGTTTTCCGCGAACAGTCATAGAGCTCGTGGTCGTTAGCGAGCGGCCTGCCCGAAAGAAAGGGCAAAGGGCCGCGATCATTGGTGGTGCCCCTAAAGCGAAACGCCGCTGGTTGGTCATTACTCAAACGCCCGCACGAGGGGGCGCGGCCGCTTGTGCCAGCGCAGTTCTAATGCGCGACTTAACGTAGTGTCGCCGCGGTGTTCGAGGACCTTATCCAGGGCCTCTCTGAGCTCAGCTTGGCGAGTGTCCATCGACCAATGGACCACCGCTGCGTTGACGACGAGATCGAACGCTCTTTCCGGGGACATTAAAGCCTCCTGCTTGGCAAGCGCAGGGGCTCGGCTCTATCTCTGGCGTGGGCCATGGCGGGCGCCGTGCTGCTTGCCCTGGTCAAGTCGCGACCGGGTGTGACAGCACTCGGTCGCGGCGCCTAACGAGTGTCAGGCCCGCATACTTAGCCTACAAAATCTGATGCACGTCAAAAGCCGGTGCCCGGCTTCCCAGAAGGTGCCCAGAGAGGATAGCGGGGAAGCCACGTAATACAAATCGTTGATATAACAATAGCATTTTGGAACATATCGCTAGCGGTCACTGTTCAATTTTCAGTGGTTGGCGCGGTCAGTGGCCCCTTCGCTTTACGGGCGTTCCCGTGGGGTTCGCGACGCCGACTGTTCATAAATCAGGCGTTCTATGAACAGTCACGCATCTACTTGGCCGCATTCAGCAAGGATCCTCGTGCCGCTCTATCCTCTGGTAGCGGCGTTCCAACTCGTCCAACAGTCCGGCGAGCATTGTGGCAAGCTCTTCTTCGACTTGAAGCCCGGCGAAGTCGAGCGCGCGCAACTTGCTGCGCGCCTTCTCTACCGCGTATCGCAGATCGATCTCGACGTCTTCCAGAGCATAATCGAGACGCTTGTTTTCCCTAGCGACGCGGGCCGCCCGGTCCGCTGCGCGTCTTAATTTCTCGACTTGAGAGCGAGCATTCACAGCAGGGAACCCTCACCCAGATCGCGGAGCTGCTGTTCGGCCTTGGCCAGGTGGGCCCTCAACTCATCGGCTGAGCGCCTGAGGTTGTCCCGTCTCGAACCGGTCGCCTTGGCGTAAATCGAATAAGCGATATCCGCCGGATTGTGCACCCTCACCCGGTTCTCCTCGTTTCGAACCTCTTGATCGAGATCGCAAGCCATGTGGTCGCAGTCGGCAATCAGACGTCTCAGGAGAGGGATGCGTTTTTTTAGACTGGCTATCCGCCCCTCCACTTGCCGCGCCGGCGGACCGTTCGATCTCCTCCTCGTGCGGGTAAGAGGTGTGACCCCGAACGAGACGCTAGTCGTGTAGTCGCCTATCGAAAGTGTCATTTTAAAACACTCCGCTCAGAGCACCACTCTCTCGCCGTGCCGAAAGCAAAGTTGATGCCGATGAGGAAATGCTGCACTGGTCGGCCACACCTCGCTCGTAGGCACGCGTTTTGTTCTGGATTTAAGGTTTATGGCATTCCACGAGAACATTTCGGCATTCAGAGGCACCTGCAAACGCACGATGGTAAACGGGTCCCCAGCTTGTAATATCGACAAGCCTAGCCAACGGTTCGGCTGATTTTGATGCTCGGGGTCGCTCCCCAATGTGTCATCAGAGGGCCCACCCATCGTTAGGCAGGGAAGCCGGGGGTCGCTCCCCCGGCTTCATCTCGATATGGCGATCTCTCAATGTCGCCCAGCGGACTTCATTGCCACCGTCTGGTAGGAAGGATCGGCAGATCATTGGCAGAGGATGTTCGGCGTGTACCAGATTGCGACTTCGGCATGAAGGAGTTGATCCACGATTATGGCGCTTGGATCGTATTCCTGCTTGTTTTCCTGGAATCGATCGGCTTGCCGCTGCCTGGAGAAGCCATCCTCGTAAGTGCTGCAATCTTCGCCGGACGACCCATAATTTAAGCATTGCAGTCGTTCTTCTGTTGGCTGCGGTTGGGGCGATACTTGGCAGCATTATCGGCTTTTGGATCGGCGACCGGTACGGATATCCTTTGCTGCTTCGCTATGGCTCCTACGTCGGACTAACCGAATTAAGATCGCCCGGTACCTCTTCCGGCGGCAGGGTGTGGTGGTCGTGCTTATAGCTCGCTTTGTCGCAGTGCTGCGCTCTGTCGTAGCCTCATCTCGCGGCTACATGACGGACATTTGTAGATCCGGATTTGCGCATCGCCCTTTTCCGGGAGCGGATCATGAGTTGCGATCCGCATTTCGCCCCCACAATGACATCCGGGCAATTCGGTAGACCCAGGGATTAGTAGACGCTCAATTGAAGACATCGGGTCAGCCCAACCATTTGAATTAAATCGCGGCATTGTTTTTCAAGCATTAAGCTATTGTTCAAATTGATCAATTTGAAGACCGCTCAGGCGACGCGACTGTACGGCGAAAGATACACTGCAATGCTTTGAGGGCGTCCCGCCGCATTGCCTGTTCTCCGTTGTTCTAGGTAAAGCAATTGCCGGCACGTCAACGCCAGTCGGATTGGTCTGTCAGGACAGGCGGCGCTAATTAATTCCTGAATTTCCCGGCGATTTGAAATTTTCGAGCGAGCGCCAACCGGAAATTCGAATTTCGCCAAGGCGTGATGCTGCGCTGCGTCCTTGATGGCGGGATATCCTCCACGTCGCTCTCGTCAGTGCCGTGAGCTCCGTTCTGGCCTCGCCATGGGCACGAAGCAATTCATCAAACTTCGCGTGCACCGCCTGCGAGTTGCGATGGCCGGTGAGGTTGATGAATAACGTCATCTTCCGCGTGGCCAAGGACGCCACGGCGGCCCAACGAACGTCTCCGGCGAAAAAATAAGCCATGCTACAGCGAAGAGAAGGACGATGGCGCGGCTCGGAACTCAAATCGTCCGACGGGTGTTCTGAGATAAAGCAATCTAAGCGGAAGCGTCCCGTGAAAGCCGAACCGCCAGAGGATCTGCCAGCACCGGTCAAATCGCTCCGCCAATTGGCCAAAGCCGAAGAGAGCTGCACGCGCTGCCCTCTCTATCGCAATGCGACGCAGGCGGTACCCGGTGAGGGGCCACGTCACGCCCCTTTCATGCTCGTCGGCGAACAGCCCGGCGACAAGGAAGACGTTGCCGGCAAGCCGTTTGTCGGGCCCGCCGGCCGCCTCCTCGATCAGGCGTTAGCTGAGGCCGGCATCAAGCGAACGGAGACGTTCGTCACCAACGCCGTAAAACACTTTAAGCATGAAATGCGCGGCAAACGCCGGCTGCACAAACGGCCTGACCATTACGAGGTGGAGCGCTGCAAGGTTTGGCTCGATTTCGAACGCCGCCTGGTGAAGCCGGACACCATCGTGGCCCTTGGGGTCACGGCGGCGCGCAGCCTGACCGGCCGCACGCTGACCATCCGCAAGGTACGGCGCGAGCCGATCGCCATGGCGGATGGCACGCGGCTTATTGTAACCACGCACCCGTCGGCGTTGTTGCGGATCGAAGACGACGCAGAGCGGCACGTGGCTTACCTGAGCTTCGTCGCCGATCTGAAGGCCGCCAGGGCGGCCAGAGACCCGCCGCGTAAGCAGGCGAGCTGAGTTTTGATTAGCGGTAGCCGTTTTCGGCGCGCGGGCCGCTTTAAACGGGACAGAGGCGTGTCGAACTCCCTGAACAGGCGTTCGGTCAATTTGGCGAGACGTGTTCTTCCGAACGACTTTCCAGCGAAACAGAACGATAGCCCGATTACCGCGCTCTGCTTCCTCGGCCCAAGGTTCCCGATACTCAAAACGCTCGACTGAATGGGTGGCCCTGAAACCGAAATTCGTCGTTGAAGTGTCTTACGATCACATCAGTGAGGGTCGGTTTCGTCACGGCACAACCATTCTTCGCTGGCGACCATTAGACTTAGGCGGATAGGGTAAGTCTTTTGACGTCGAGCATTCTGGCGACGAGACCGATGGGGTTTGATGAGCGATGAGAAGCAGAGCGCCTGCGCCTATGGAAGCCCGCTCGGTGAGCGAAATTCCCGCTGGTTCACAATGGCAATATGAGCCGAAATGGGACGGGTTCCGCTGCATTCTCTCGCGCGCCGGAAAAGATCTAGCGATGACCTCGAAGTCCGGGCAAGACCTAAAGCGATACTTCCCCGAAGTGGCAGAGGCGGCCTGCAACATTGCGGAGGGTCATTTTGTTCTCGACGGAGAACTTTTGATCCCACGGGGCAAATCCTTTTCCTTCGACGCCTTACTGCAACGCATCCATCCGGCAAAGTCGCGCATAAAGTCGCTTTCGGGCCAAACCCCGGCTTGCTTTATGGCGTTCGACCTTTTACAGCGCGGTCGACACGATTTGACACGCAGGCATCTTTCCGAACGACGGGCCAGACTTGAGGATTTTGCGAAGAGCTGCTTTGAAAAGGCCGTATTCGCCCTCTCGCCGGCGACACTTGAATTACAAGAGGCTAAACGCTGGCTGCGGTCATCCGGTGACGGCCGCGACGGTGTCATCGCCAAGCGGCGGGACTTACCTTATCAAGCTGGAAACCGCGATGGCATGCAGAAAATCAAGCATTGGCGAACGGCCGACTGCGTGGTTGGCGGCTTCCGATACGCGGAACGGCCTGCTGCCGGGCGAAAGGTTGTTGGCTCTCTTTTGCTCGGCCTCTATGACAGCAAGCATCTTTTGCATCATGTCGGTTTCACGTCGGGTTTAAGAGCCGCCGAAAAAGCTGCTCTTACGGCGAAACTTGAAGCCATCGTTACAGAACGGAGTTTCACCGGAAACGCGCCGGGTGGGCCGAGTCGTTGGTCAACTAAACGGTCGACTGAATGGGTGGCTCTGAAACCGAGATTCGTCGTTGAAGTGTCTTACGATCACCTCAGTGAGGGTCGGTTTCGTCACGGCACAACCATTCTTCGCTGGCGACCTGATAAAAAGCCCAAACAATGTACGATGGAGCAGCTGCAGTAGAAATTAATAAAGACTCGCCTACCAATGCGCCGGCATACAGTATCCGGAAAAATTGTTATGCCCCGTCGTGATCGCTGCAGAGACCTCACAGGCGCGAGATAACCGGATAGCGGGCTGAATGGCCTGAATTTAGCCTAGCCATCGTTGATCTTGCTCGGGGTCGATTCCATCGATTTTGGCGCAAGGCGTGCGTAGCCCAGTGATAGTGAGCCGGGCCTTCCGTCCAAGCTGCAATTCTGTGCCTTCACTGAGGCGCAAAAGCGCAAGATTGCGCGTAACAATATTCTCGCCTAGCGCGCCGGGCGTGATCGGAAAGCCGAGCTCGTTCAGGGCATCCATTAGTTCGGCTTCGATAAGGTGGATTTGCCGAAGGTTAGGACGGAGTGGGTCTTTTCTCTTATCATAGAGATGCTGCACACTCGCGCCGCGATGCGCATCGCCTGCGGCCCCCAGTCTCGCGATCAGGCGTATGGATGGTTTCAACTGTTTGATAAAGCCATGCGCCGCTGACTCGGCGACAGCAACGACAAAGGGCAATTCTCCATGCGGCATCCGGAAATCGAGCCCTCCGACAAAGTTTCTAATAGCACGATTCGCATTGGGACATCGGGCTGGATGTACGACGGCTGGCGTGGGCCGTTTTATCCGCAAGCGCTCGCGAAGCGCGCATGGCTTGCCTTCTATGCAGAAAGGTTTGCTACGGTCGAGATCAACAGCGCCTTTTACCGTACGCCTTCGCTGGAAGCGGTCCGTTCCTGGCGCGATGGCACGCCGCAACATTTTTGCGTCGCCTGGAAAGCATCGAAGTTCGTCACCCACTGGAAGCGCCTCAGCGAAAATTGCGAGAACTCAATCGCGCTCATGCAAACGCGTCTCCGAGCTCTGGCGCCCAAAGTTTCTGTGGTGCTCTTTCAGTTGCCGCCGCAGTTCGCCAGAGACACCGCGCGCTTAGACGCATTTCTTGCGATGCTGCCGCGACGCCGGCGATACGCCTTCGAATTCCGCCACGACAGCTGGTATGATGACGCGGTCTTCGGTCTCCTACAGCGGCGCGACGTATCTCTATGCCTTTCCGATCATGCTGACGCACCCTCACCGTGGCTTGCGACCGCGGGCCACGTCTATGTACGCGGCCACGGACCTCGGGGGGATTATAGTGGCAGCTATCCCAGTCCCACCCTGAGCCGGTGGGCAAGCCACATGCGCGAATGGCAAAGCCAAGGGCGAGATGTTCTTGTGTATTTCGACAACGATCAGAAGGCGGCAGCTCCGGGAGATGCCGAGCGGTTAGGGCAGCTTCTTGCTTCAAAGGCATCAAAAGGTTTGTAGGAACACGGGAGCCGTTTGGCGGATTCCGCCGGCAAAGCCATCCAATAACGAGGCCGCGACCGAGGCGCCCGCGGAAATTCGAGTGCCTCCCGTCCCGAAAATGGGCCGCGTCGGCACCTCTACAAATTGGCTTCCCGCCGGTAACCGCGATTGTTGCTCCGACACATAACTTGAGAGCGGGTCGGCCAGCATAACGTAGGCCGTCGCCAACTCTGCTGCGACGGCCCGTTCAATGCCGCTATCGACGCCCGTAATGACAGCCCTCTTTCCGGTGAGCTTGCCACTGCCGCGATAGCTTTCCTTGCCGCTAAGGTTCCACATTGCGGCGCGGGCAATACTGAGGGTGTCGAGCAAGAAAAAAGTCGGCGAAAGTCGATACCGGCTCGAACATAGACACCGCGGTTGTGTTGCCTTTTTGATCCTCTCTCGCTCAGCCTTGTAGCGCCAGCGCGATTCCGGTCGGATGGGCAAAAGGACCAATTCACCGCGAGGCGTCTCGCATTTAAGAAGGAACTCACATGTATCATCATGTCAAAAAGCTAATGTACACCGTGCGCGTTGATGAGCCGGATCCGCGCTTCGGCAATATGCTTCTGGAACAATTTGGCGGCGCCAACGGCGAGCTTGCCGCGGCAATGCAGTACTCGGTCCAGGGTCTCAACTGCGAAGACGCCGGCCGCAAAGACTTATTGATGGATATTGGAACGGAAGAACTCAGCCACCTTGAGATTGTAGGTACTTTAGCGCGCATGCACTTGAAGCCTTTGAAATCGGTGCGTGAAACTGCCGAAGCCGATCCCTTGATTGCGATCGCAGGCGGCGGGGGCGTAAATCTTTTCAATTCCCAAGGTAATGCGTGGACTGCTGACTATCTCAAGATCACCGGCGAACTCGACGTCGACCTTCGCAGCAATATTGCCGCCGAAGCCCGCGCCAAGATCGTCTACGAGCGGCTGATCAACTTCTGCCGTGACGCCGGCACTAAGGACGCGCTTCAGTTCCTCATGACACGGGAAATCACGCACAAGCGGGCTTTCACGCTTGCCTTGGAAAGCATGGGAAAACCGGCTTTCAGCGTCGGGCGCATCGCCCCGACACCAAAATTGGTCGATCAATTCTTCAACGATTCGACTGGCGAAGGCGAATACGGCGAAGTTGATACGCGTGGTCCATGGAATGAGGGCGGTGAATGGGAATTCGTTGAGTCCCCGGCGATCGCGGACCTGAACGGCCCTGCGGGCCAAGGTGAAGGATTTCCCGTAATGCATGCCGAAAGTTCCGGCCCAGGTGACGAAACCATCAAGGAGCTACTGGTCGAGCAGCTCCGTGACATCCTGCACGCGGAAAAGCAACTGACCAAGGCGCTACCAAAGATGGCCAAAGCCGCTCGTTCGGTGCAGCTCCAACGATTGTTCGAAACCCATCTGGCGGAAACCGAGGCACAGGCAGAGAGGCTGAACGAATGTCTGCGCCTGTTGGGCTCTGCGGCTCGGGCTAAACCTTGCAAGGGCATGGTAGGCCTTGTCGAAGAAGGCGAGGAGGTCATGCAGGACGGCAAGGAAAAAGAGGACGCCCCTGCCGATCTCGCCCTGATTGGGGCGGCTCAGCGGGTGGAGCATTATGAGATGGCGGCTTACACGACTGCCCGGAACTTGGCCGTGCAAATGCGTCAGCCGGAGATCGTCCAACTTCTCACCACGTCGTTGGGCGAAGAACAAAATGCGGGACAACTGCTTGATCAAGTAGCCCAGCCTCTTATGTCGGTTGCGCGGATGCCAGCGACGGTCGAATAAGGCTTCAATGAAGAAAACAGGGGCGCGCTTGGTCGCGTCCCTTCCCTGGCTCCGTCGGCTTTTCCAGCTTCTATCGTCGGTCGCCTGCAAGCGTTCTCTGTCACCAAACTATCGCGTGGAGTGCGTGCTTGCACTTTCCGACCGAGCGGAACCTATTCTCGTTCCGCAGCTTCCCCCACTACAAGCCAAGTGAGAAAGACAGGTTCAATGCGAGCACTTTGCTGGCACGGTAAAGGGGATGTGCGGGTCGACACTGTACCCGACCCTAAAATTCAGCATCCGCGCGACGCGATTATTAAAATCACGGCCTGCGCGATCTGCGGTTCCGATCTCCATCTTCTGGACGGCTATCAGCCGACCATGGAGAGCGGCGACATTCTCGGTCATGAAAATATGGGCGAGGTGATCGAACTCGGATCCGGAGTCACTAGCCTTGCAATCGGCGATCGGGTCGTAGTTCCTTTCACGATCAGCTGCGGGGAATGTTGGTTTTGCCGGCAGGGACTTTATTCTTGCTGTGATCGAACCAATCCCAACGCCGAGATGGCACGCAAGGCTATGGGACAGTCGCCGGCCGGCTTGTTCGGCTTCAGCCATATGCTGGGGGGCTACTCAGGCGGTCAAGCCGAATACCTCCGCGTGCCTATGGCGGACATTGGGCCCATCAAGATTCCCGAAAACGTCACCGATGAGCAGGCGCTATTTCTGTCCGACATTTTCCCCACGGGCTATATGGCCGCTGAGAATGCGCAAATCAAAGACGGTGACACGGTCGCCATCTGGGGCTGTGGACCAGTGGGGCAATTTGCAATCCGGTCAGCTCTACTAATGGGCGCGGCGCGGGTTGTGGCTATTGACGAAGTGTCGGAGCGCTTAGCCATGGCAGAAGCGGGTGGCGCCGAGACGATCGATTTCTCAAAGACAGATGTCTACGATGAGCTGATGGCCCTGACCAACAACCGCGGTCCCGATAGCTGCATCGATGCGGTGGGCTGCGAGGCGGCCGGCCATGGGGCATCGGACGCCACCATCGACAAAGTGAAAGCCGCAGCTTTTCTTGCCACCGACCGTGTGCATGTGCTTCGTCAAGCAATTATGTGTTGTCGCAAAGCCGGTACGGTGTCCATTCCGGGCGTGTATGTCGGTATGGGCGATAAAATTCCTCTAGGCGCAGCAATGAACAAAGGACTTACGCTCAAGATGGGCCAGACCCATGTCCAGGCCTATACGAAACCGCTGCTAAAACGGATTGTTGAGGGCGACATCGACCCCAGCTTTGTCGTGACACACCCCGCAACTCTGGAAGATGCGCCTGAGATGTATAAGAAGTTTCGCGACAAAAAGGACGGCGTCATCAAGGTTGTCATGCGCCCGAGCCGCTGAAGCTGCAAAACCGGCTGTGTTAGGCGTCCGCTGGTAACGCCCAGGAACGCCGCGCAGTATCGTTCAGGTGGGCCAGGTGCCGCACATCCTGCGCCGTATCTCACCGTTCCGCTCCAACTAGCCCTAACGGTAGTTTTGTCGACGGCGTCGAGGAGGCTTCCCTCTCAGGGGCTGGTGTTTGCTTTCTCGATTAGCACCGGGATGCCCTTAGATGCCGGCACATCGCTACCAATGGCGTGGTGCCAAACGGGGATCAGCGGATTACATTCCGGATAATAGCCGCCGACGCATCCTGCTGGGATATTGTAAGCGTGGACGATGAAGCCATCGACTCGGCGCTCGGCATCGTCCCCAATAGCAGTCTTGAGGTTGACAATCTCGCCTTCGCGCAAGTTGAGACGTGTTACGTCATTTTCGTTCATGAACAGGGCCATGCGTGTACCGTGAATTCCCCGAAAGCGGTCGCGATCCGAATAAACCGTGGTATTGAACTGACCTTGGCTGCGGAATGTCGTCAGCTGCAGGATGTCCGTTCGTGCCGGATCGATTTTGACGTCGGCTGTGAGTGATTTTGGCGAGATGAAATTTGCCTTTCCGCTTTTGGTCTTCCACACCCGTTGACAAACTGCAAGTGGACGATGGAAGCCTCCAGGTTGCCACATGCGTTTGTTGAAATCCTTAAACATATCGGGATAGGTGCGCTCGATCGCGTCTCGGATGCGGCTGTAATCGGCAACCCAGGAATCCCAATCGACTCTCGGGGTGCCGGGCAGTATTGCCTTTGCGAGCGCTGCTATGATCCAGGGTTCGGACCGAAGCTCTGCGCTAGCAGGTGTTGCATATCCCCGTGAACCATGGATGCACGCCGTGCTCTCTTCCACACTGACGGCTTGCGGCTTTTCGTTCTGCTTGTCGACCTCAATGCGACCGAGGCAGGGCAGGATATATGCCTTCTCTCCGTGCACGAGGCAGGATTTGTTGAGTTTTGTCTCGATCTGCACGGTGAGCCGAAGTTTCCGCCAGGCCGGAACCAATAGATGCAGGTCGGGCAGCGCCCGCACGAGATTACCGCCGAGCTGAAACACGGTCTTTACACGTCCTTGCATGACGCCCTGCGCGGCCTCCGTGCAGTTCAGGCCTTTGTCGGTTGGCGGTTCAAAGCCATACAGCGTTTTCAATTTATCCATCGGCACGAGCTCGGGTTTTTCGGTGATGCCGACGGTCCGTTGCCCCTGCACATTGGAATGGCCGCGTATCGGCAGGACGCCCGCGCCCGGCTTGCCGATATTCCCGCGCATTAGGAGTAAATTAACGACCATCTGGACGTTCTCGACGCCGTTGACATGCTGGGTCATACCCATGCCGTAAGCGATAATGGCCCTTTCAGCTCGTGCGTAGACGGCGGCCGCGGCTTGCATCGCAGAACGCGTGAGACCCGATCCCACCTCAAGCTCCGACCAATCGTGGCCGCGAACGCCAGCCTCGAAATCCTTAAACCCATCCGTGTGATCTGCGATAAAAAGGCGGTCGAGTATCCCCTGACGACCCGCCTTGCGGGCCTCGTCGTCAAGCTCAAATAGGGCTTTGCACACGCCCATCAAAGCGGCCTTGTCACCACCAACATTCAGCTGATGATACTGTGAGCTGATTTGGGTGGATGAGCCGGACAGCATTTCAATTGGGCTCTGAGGGTTTGTAAATCGTTCAAACCCGCGCTCGGCAGCGGATTGAAGATAACGATCGGCACGCCGCGCTTTGCGCATTCCTGTAGCGGATGCAGCATGCGCGGAGCATTAACGCCGGTATTGTGTCCGATAATGATCAAACAGTCAGTTTGTTCAAAATCATCCAGCGTCACCGTTCCGACCGGCACGCCAATGCTGAGAGGTAATCCGACAGACGTGCTTTCGTGGCACATGTTTGAACTATCCGGCAGGTTATTGTTACCGTACATGCGCGCCATAAGGGCATACATGTACGATGATTCAAGGGACGCTCTACCGGAGCTGTAGAAAACCACACCCTTGGGTTCAGCATCCTTGAGTTCGGCTGCGATCTCGGAAATAGCCTGTTCCCATTCGACAGGAACATATTTGTCGCTGGTGGTATCGTAGCGGAGCGGATGGGTGAGCCGACCTTGTTCTTCCAGCGCATGGTCGGTCCATGCCTCCAATTCGCTGACCGTATGGGCTTCGAAAAAGTCAAGGCCGCATCGACGGCCGGTAATTTCCCAAGTCGTTGCCTTGGCACCTTCTTCGCAGAATTCGAACGGAAGAGGATTCGCGGGCTTGGCCCACGAGCAACTCACGCACGCAAAGCCATCTGGCTTGTTTTGGTGAAGAAGGACCCGAGAGCCGCTAATGGGGACGCGCTCCCGCGTAAGGCTTCGACCGAGGGACTGGACGGACCCCCAGCCTCCGGCGGGCCTGCCATAGTCGACGAACTTTGCTTGTCGCTTCATGCTTTGCTCAATATGCATAATTAAGGCGGCAGCGTGTCGCCGCGCCACCTAAATAAAGTCGGAGAGTTTCTAGGGGTTCCTGCGGCTAATCAGTCTCGATTTGGACAAGGCGTCACTGCGATAAGAAGAATGCCGCGCGAGACGAAACCAGCGCAACACGCCGCGCGCCCTGATCCTCACAACGCACGCAATGGGACTGATGTGCCGGAGCGTCGATGAGTTGATGCGATCGGAGATGTCGTAAGCGTCTCCCCAGATCGCCGTGGCAAAGAGCAATGCGGCGGCCGCTGCCACACCACACGTAACTGATCGTCAGGCACGCCGAGGTAAACAGCTAGTCGGGATATTCGTCGGAGCCCTGGATCCAGAGAAAAGACTGAATGTCGATCATGTCGCGGGGCCGCAACGATGCGAGGTCACGCTTGACCTTACGCGCGAGCGAAAGCAGCTTCCCATAGGTGTCCGCATTGGGTCGCGATCGGTAGTCAAACGGAAGCCCGTAGGCCTCAAAGGCACGGCGGGTGACGTTTGGTTTGAGGTAGAAATGCTGCTTCGGCTGGGCAACGAAGCCGAACACGGTAACGACGGGCCAAGTCAAGACCCGCGTCTGCCGCCTCGGCAATGCGCCCACCACTTCACACCATGCGCCAAACCGTGCCGCGGCATCGCCGCTCCCGTGAAGGAAATCAAAGAGGCCTTCGGCGAAGGCTCGGGCGCCAGCGATGGGCTTGAGGGCGTCGCGTAAGGCCATCTTCTCAAAGGAAAACAGGAGGTTCGTGCGGGATTCAATGGCTACCGCTTTTGACGCGATTGCGGCGTAGTCACCGCCTCTCAAGAGCTTTCGAAATGCCTCCTCATCAAGCGCTTCGGTCCATCTTTCGTGGGCGCTCCATTTATAGTTGCGCTCCCAGTCAATATATGTTTCGTCGCGAAACCCCTTGATAAAATGGCGCAGGAATTTTGCGCGGCAGCGTCGCGCCCCCGGCGGGAGCCTCGCTCCCCCGCGGTGTGTAGACTGGACCTTGTGCCCCGCAATCAGATGAGCGGCGTTTGCAACGTGGGACCGCATTTTTTTCGCTTTATTCAGAGCGCGTCGATGCTTCGACTGCCAGGATCGTTTTAACATCAACGAGCAGCTTGGAGGATCCTCTCCGGATTTCTATCAGTCCATCCATGTCGCTTTCAGGAAGGAGGACGATGGGAACACCTTTTGCCGTTAAACCAGATCGACCGGCATTGTCCTGAACCTTTTTCAGAGCCAGACGGAATGGAGTGATATTCATGCTTGTTTGCCTTTGATTGACAAACGCGATCCCTTCTTCCAGTTCCTCAAATTCCCAGGGCTGATGCACTCGGGGAAGCTCCTGGGTGGAGGCACCACCCTGTGCTCGGCGACACGCCCCCGAATGTGCCTTTTGTAAGTGCTGACTTTGTTGTCGAGGCGCTAAATTTCGGTAGCTTCGTTCAAGGTGCTGCTGAGCGCGTTACCGAGCCTTAAGTATGCGTAGACCCGCTTATCCATGGAATTTAAAGCGAAGCCGGCAGGGGCTCTTTGTCAATCCTGCGGTCGCCTCAACAGATCGACGACTTTGGGATGTTCGCTGCTATGCGCCGTCCGCTCCTCAAAAACGCCCCCTATTTCGAGCTTACGGCCCAAAGGCCGGCAGGTAGGCAGCAGCCCGACCGACGATACGTGGTCAAGGATCACGCGGACAGCGTCCTCTCGACATTCAAATTCAGCACGGGGCAGGAAGGCCTCACGCCCCACGTCGCCCGGGTCCGGCACCTGAGAAGAAGGACAGCCGACCACTGGCGAGCCGCGGATCTGCGCGTGAGGGACAAACGTCCAGACACCCCCCGTGAAATTTCCTTCAGCAAGCCGGAGGCGGTGGTCTTACTTCTCTTTTGCCAGCGTCTCCGCGGTTTGCAGGTGATGCTTCAAGGTCGGAAGCGTTTCCTTGGCGAAATCGGACAGGGAACTCTTTGATTTGCTTCCTTCTCGTAAAGGAGACTTTATGCCCTAGAGCAAAGTAATGGCATAAGACGGCGGAGTGCCTCGCCTCGCCCACGTAAGCGGTCATAGTGGGGAGGCCGGCTCGCGATGCGTGCGGGTGTTGTTTGATCCGCCAGCTAACGCCCTTCGACGATAGAACCAATCAGACGCCGCTGCCAGTTTCGGGAGTGGTCCTTTTTTCAAGAAATTTTTTCGAGATTGAAACTCCCAAAATGGTCCCGGCCGGCGTCAGGCGAGTTGTCACGTCGCCCTATCGAGGCGCAAGGGGTTCGGCTTTCGCCTCTTTAGCGTCGTTATATGATCGTCGATCATGCTTGGCGAGGTTTACGAGACTGGCCTTCAGTCCAGGCTTTACCCTCAGATTGAGTTGGGCGGTTCGATACATAGGCGGTAGCCCGACAAGCTGGCATCGTGCTGCCAAGTATTACAACGGGTGACCCTCTGGGGATGTTATCCCTGCCATGGTTATTCTGGGGTTATCATTTGTTTCTCATTAGGAGCATGCGCTGGCTTATTGATGGCGGGGCTTTGTCTCAATGCTTCCGACAAGCGGGATGGTTGACAAAGCATCAGCCGTGGAAGGGACGGTGGACACATGAAATCAACTGTCTGAAGCGCTCAATCGTGCTGGCAGGGCGCAAGACGAGCATTAGCCCGGAAGAACCCTTTTGGAAGGCATTGAAGGATATTGCCTCCAGGAGACGTCAGACGCTGTCCGCGTTGGTGGGCGCATCGATACCTGACGCAAATTCGGCAATCTATCGTCAGCGGTGCGCTTGTTCGTGCTGAATCACTATCAGGAGCACACGACAAGCGAACGGTCCACAAAGGCGTCAGACGATAGCTCGGTCGCCGTATCTCATTGAGTGAAGAATTGCAATGCCTTGCAGGACCATTAGTGGATTTTATTAATCGGTCTGGGCCGCTTCGGCCGCTCTGGTTCGTCAGACGCCCGCTGGCCGCCGCTCCGCTGTGTTCAGTCGCAACGTGTGAATCGCGGCTCACTTTGCCACGAGATTTCTCTTTGTCGTCCTCAGAATTGACTTTCGGCTAGGGTTCTAGGTCCCTCAATGTATAGGCCGGTTAGCGACGCATAGGGCCGCGGAGATCTTCGTTCAGTCATTTGTCACTTCAGGTTCAATCGTGTCACGCAGCTTTTTCACGGCTTCTGCATTGCCGTATGTCTTGCCGCGAAATTTGATGTAGTAATCACGCTGGGTGCTTGGAGACATTGTTAGATAATCGTTGGCGACGGTTTCTAGATCAGCACGTTCTATCAGCTTATCTTCTTCCGAACGTTTGTGTAACTCGGCGGCATCTTTCATTTACTGTGACCGGGTGGTTTCGTTGATGGACTGGGGGAAGCGGCGGGGGTGATGTGTCATCGCCTGCATCTATGTGCCGACGATCTCAGCGACCAAGTCAGTTCTGAGGGAATTGCCTTTATAGGGGCACTGATAGAGAAAGGTTCTCGTCATCTTCAAATCCGTCACGGCCGGCAAAGGCTCGGAGACGAGCCGGCAAAGGCTCGGAGACGTCGTGATCGGCCACCGTCACCGTCCCTTGGTTATCATGTAGGACGAGGCTTGCCAGCCCCCAAACGCGGCACCGGCGACGACAGCCAAGCCATAACCTCGGACGCTGAACCCTGGCCGCGATCTCTGCCGTGACCACTTTTCCGTGAGCCGCGACATCGGCTAGAAGCCGTCCGCAATCCGCACATCCGCGGAACGAAACTTGGCGGCGAGGCGCAGCATTCGCGATCTCCCGGATCACCCGCAGTGGATGATCGCCGCGAACGCGAGCCTCCAAGTTCACATAACTGAACAACGATCCAGTCCGCTCGTCCGATCCCCGCATCCCGCTCTCCCGATTTAATTATCCAGAGAATCATGGGTAACTCCATCCCGCCAGAGACTTCTTCAACAGCCTGCTAGCTCAGCTGTGCCGTTCGAAGCCGTTCAAACAGGCGAACTAATCCTGCAACCGGCACACCTATCCATGCAGGCCGGTTGGCTGCTTCGTAAGCTATTTCGTAGGCTACTTTTTCAATCAGGAACAGCATTAATAGCGACCACGCACGGGCATCTGGTTGAACTCCGAGGCTCTCCCAATACGATGTGGCAAATGCTTCCGACGCCCGAGTGCGGAAATGCGATATAAGGTCATCCCGGAATTCGACCTCGATTGGCGCCGTTCCGGCTGTCTCGCGATCGATTAATGAGGCCGCAGCATAGTCAATAGAGCGGAGTAAGCCTGCTACATCCCGAAGGGGACTTCCTTTGGCGCGCCGCTCAGCAATTGTGGTAGCTGGTTCTCCTTCAAAATCAATAATAAAGGCATTGCCGCCACCTACCAGAACCTGTCCTAAATGGAAGTCGCCGTGGATTTTAGTCGTAACCGTCCCTTCTGCCCATGCCGCGAGAGTGTTCACGGCGGAGGCGATTGCTTTCCTTTTACCACTCAAAAATTGTGCCCGCTCGCGATCCTGTTCGCGCAACCACGATTTAAATTGGGCCAAGCTATCAAACGCCCGTTCAATACGCCGCTTGACGGCCGTTGCCCAATGCACTCCGTCCGCTGCCGACGCTAATGACGGCGCGAAGGCCAGGTCTTCAGTATCTCCCGCCAATAATGCGTGCATTTCTCCGAGGCTCCGTCCAATCGAGCGGCACACGGCATCGCAATCAGCCAAGAGATCTTCTCTTGAGAACACAAGGGTAGTGGGCGACACGTGAGCGTCGAGCAGACGGGCAAGGTGGTCCGCAATCCAATTCCACGCGTCCCCTTGATTGCGTATGTATTCCACGACGACGGCGACAGTGGTTGGCGTCCCGTCTGCGGCAATATGAACTACGTCGCCAAGGAACGCCGGCGCCTTTGTGAATCCGCGTGCCGTAAGGTACCTCAACATTTCTGCTTCGGGATGTGTTCCCGGCAAAACCCTGCGGTACAGCTTGAGTGCGGCGTTGTCCGCTATCGTCAAGCAACTGTTGGCATGCTCCGCCGCAATCCATTGAATGTCATCGCGGCTGGCAACCCCTTTGAGCTTCGCTCTTCCGACTTCAGTCGGACGGAAACGAATACTCCCCCTGTCAAACGGAATTTCCTTTGAGTTCGCTATGCCTGTGATGACCTGCGAAACAAAACTTGGCAGCGCGAAGGCGTCCGTAAGGAGACCCACGTGTCGATGCCGGCGTATTCGAGCGATGGCCAATCTATTGGCGAGCGGGAGCGAGGGCTGTTCGTCCTCCCACGTAATTCCCAATGGGAGCAACCAATGCGATGTCTCGGCGGGGGTCTTGATTTCGACGGCGGTTAGAACACTTTCGCCCGTCGAGTCCCCGATATCGACTGCATTCGTAAGCCTGACCTCTTTTACGTCTTGATTTTTAAGATCAAACCAACGACGCATTTCCACGTACTGCGGCAATACATCGTGGTCCATAAGTTTGCTTGCTAATCCGGACACCTCCTCTGCCAGTCTCCGGCGAATAACGAGCGTCACGAAATCTGGCAAAGGTTCTGGAGCGGGCGCGTGCCACGCTGGCGGATCAGCAGTTGTCGTAAGTACAAACCAATAAAAGCCATATGGAGATAGCGTGAGCAGATAGGTCAATTCGCCGATCGGTGGAAACAACGCTCCCGCATGCAACTCGACCGGAACGCGTCCTACAAATTGCGATAGATCAAGTTCGACGGCCTGCGCGCTGGCAGCTAGATTAGCGACGCATAATAAAGTATCCCCATCGTCTTGTCGAAGATAGGCAATCACCTTGCGATTTTTAGGACATAGCAGCGTAAGGGTACCGCGGGCGAATGCAGAGTGTCGCTTACGAATTGCCAACATTCGACGCGTCCAATTGAGGAGTGAATATTGGTCCCGAGCCTTAGATTCTACATTCACGCTCTCATAGCCGTAGGCGGCGTCCATGTTGACCGGCAACACCAAGTCGGGAGGGTCGACTCGGGAGAAGCCGCCATTGCGGTCCGGGGACCACTGCATAGGGGTGCGGACGCTATCACGGTCACCCAAATGTATATTGTCGCCCATGCCGATCTCGTCACCGTAATAGATGATCGGACTTCCCGGCAACGACAGCAAAAGGCTGTTCAGCAACTCGACCCGGCGGCGATCTCCTTGCAGCAAGGGCGCCAATCTCCGACGAATGCCTAAGTTGATGCGGGCCCGCCGATCGGCAGCGTATGCATCCCATAGAAAATCGCGCTCGTTGGCGCTTACTGTTTCGAGCGTCACTTCGTCATGGTTGCGCAGAAAAGTCGCCCACTGACAAGTATCTGGTATTGGCGGCGTTTGACGAATTATGTCGGTCAGCGGATAGCTATGCTCCCGCGCAATTGACAGAAGCATTCGCGCCATAAGGGGGAAGTGAAAAGCCATTTGGCATTCGTCCCCGTCCCCGAAATAGTCCCTCACATCCTCAGGCCACTGGTTGACTTCAGCAAGCAGCATACGATCGGGAAAATCGCGGTCCAGTTCAGACCGAATACGCTTCAGTAACTGATGCGTCTCCGCTAAGCTCTCGTTTGCAGTCCCTTCGCGCTCGATAAGATAAGACGCGGCCCCGAGCCGCAGACCATCGACTCCAAGTCGCAACCAGAACCTAATCACACCTAGCATCTCTTCGACGACTAACGGTTCGTCGAAATTCAAGTCTGGCTGATGTGAGAAGAACCGGTGCCAATAGTACGCGCCGGCCTCCGTGTTCCATTCCCAGTTGGATTTCTCGACGTCCCGGAAAATGATTGGGGTGGCGCCATATTTTTGATCAGTGTCACTCCATACGTAGAAATTACGCCACCGCGAACCAGCTTTTGATCGCACGGCCCGCTTGAACCATGGATGCTGATCGGAGGTGTGATTGATGACTAGGTCTGCGATAATGCGAAGACCGCGAGCATGAGCTTGTCGCACGCAATTACGAAAATCCGACAGCGTCCCGTAGTCAGGATGAATATCACGATAGGCACTTACATCGTACCCATCATCCTTGCGAGGCGAGGGATAAAAGGGTAGTAGCCAAACGGTATTTGCACCGAGTGCCGAAATATAATCGAGTTTCGATATGAGCCCGTCGAAATCGCCGATACCGTCGCCGTTGCCATCGCAAAATGACTTCACGTGCAGCTGATAGATTACTGCATCCTTGTACCATAGCGAATCGCCGCGATCTTCGTCGGCGCATTCTGTTGCAAGCCAGCGTCTGTCATGATGCAAGTAGGCGTAAGCGGCGACTTATTCGAAATATTCTTTATCCAACTCCAGGCGTTCGCGAAAGTTCCGTAGTCTTAGGGAATGCAATCGGAAAGCAGTTTGGTGTCCAGCGTTCGCAGAGCGTGCAAAAATAGAAATTCGTCGTTGCTAACGAAAAACCCCGGCCAGGTGTCTGACCTGGGCGCGTTCCGAGTATGTGAGCGTGGGACATGTTCACGGTTGCTATTCAGGCCGACCGCTTGAGGGGCGTCAACTTAACAATGGAAATACACGGACCGAGCTATCTTCTGACGAGTGTGCCGCGCGTTAGCTCGACACGCGCTCCTGATAGTGACTAAGCACGAACAAGCGCACCGCCGACGATAGATCGCCGAATTTGCCTTCAGTATCGATGCTACCTACCAACTCCGAACGCCCCCCGATAATGAAAAGCCCGGCCGATGGCGGCCGACGGTCTCGGCGCCGAACAGACCGCTACAGACTCCGGCGCCCTCCCAGCCTCTGTAGTCGGCCGTTGCGGTAAAAGCCCCGTCCTCCCCGGCGGGGCTTTTCCTTTTGCGCGCCTGATGCCTGCCGGCGCCAGATCAATTTCGGAAAAATTCTCTGAACCGCTCCGGCGCCAAGGCTGTATAGCGCGTGGCGTTTTGAATGTTGCGATGCCCGAGATAGGCCTGTATCGCCCGGGCGTCGTGACCGTCGTTGGCAAGCTTATAGCCGCGGGCGTGGCGCAGCATATGAGCGTCCGGAAGCGGATAGTGGTGCACCACGCTCTGAGACAAACACAAAGGCGGTGACGGACTTTCCCGCTGATGCCGACGGAGCTCACGCATCTCACGGCCGCTCAAGGGATGAGTGGCAGACGTGCCGTAAACCCGACCAAAAGAACAGTTTTGGCCGGGTTAAAGCCCACGGCACGGCTACTCGCAGCTATCAACCGTGCGTTCCGGTGCGGTGACCATTCTTCCGCAAGAAGCGCTCCTCAATCTCGGTATAGATAGTATGGAGCCACTGCTCAGCGCGATCTGCCCGCTGTTGTTGAGCAGCGACCGCGACCTCCAAGTTGGCAATGCGCTGACTGGCGGTGCGCAGCTGATAGGTGAGTTTCTGCTCTACGTCGGTCGCACGCTGCCTGTTGGCTTCCGTAATGGCCGCCGCCTTGTCGAGCACACTCAGGATCGACTGACCGGCCTGCTCGACCTGATCTTCATTGACGGTCGTTTGATGGCCGGAATTGAATGAGATTGATGAGATCACGGATTTTGTGTGTTGGGTACGCATACAAATTCTCCCTGTCGTTAGACAGATGCATCAAACAGCACCGTGCACGCATCATTATGGCAACTAAACAATCGCTGTTTGTTTTGCCTAGAGTGTGTCTAATAAGCAACACAGGGTCGTGCGGGGCGCTAGGGCGAAGCTTCCGGTGGTCGTCGGGGACGCCGGGCTTCAACCTGCGATACTACGGAACAGATGAGGCCGGGCCGGATTGCAACTTGTCGCGGATGCCGTCTCCCCGCTCCCAATGACACCTCCAAATCTCGCTTCTTAAGGTTTATTGCAGGTGCGGCTTGTGTCGGCGCAGGATATTGCGCATCTGCCGCTGCCGTAAGCCAAAAGCAAGCTGAGGAAATGTCTGACACAAACATGCCGGCCAATGAGCAACCTTCGACTGTGACCATATATCGTGACGCCAACGGATCCTGCTCCGTGCGGAATCAAGATGCCTCGCGTGGCGGTTTCTTCGTCAGCTACGAAGCGGCACAGCGTTTCGTGAAAACCGAAACCGCCCGCTACCGGCCAACCGACATGGCTTAAATCTGGCACCGCCTACGGGCTGTTTACATCAGCTATGCGACAACACTGCCGCAAGCGTTGCCATCAGCCAAATCGTCGCTAAGCCGGCCGCGGCCGCTGCGAACAACAGAGGCCGATGACACAGATCGCCAGCGATCTCGCATACTTGAAAAGCCCAGTTGGCATCGGAATAAGGCACTCTCGGCGCACCAAACGATAGAAAGCTAACGACAGCGCAAACGACCGCCAGCATAAGAATGCAGTGTTTCATCTGCGTCTCCCATCCATTCGGCACAACTGCGGAACACGGGCAGTGGACGCCTTCCCGTCAAACGGGTCAAGCAAACAACAAGTAAAGCTGCTGCTGACGGCAGTTCAAATGACTTAACTTTATGAACCGATCCACGTCTTTCAGATACGCACTAAAAAGCCCCGGCGCTTTGCAGAGAAGCGGCAGGAGCCCATTGGACGTTGTAACGATGGCGACGTGGTCAGCGCGCTATCTGACTTGATGCCAACACCAAAATACAGAACCGTGACGTAGAATAGAGTGGCTGAAAAGCTGCGCCATCGCTAGCCATTAATTTTATTCTGAATTTTATAAGGCGTTGGCATTGCGTTTGTTGTGATCTCGTCGCCATGAGCTCATCCATATTTCATCGACGGCGGTGACGACCGCGCAGGACTCGGGGCGTTGCGGCTTGGATCGAGAGACATTCCAGTGAAATGCTCGAACGATGCAAGCTTATAAATGTTTCCGATGACGGCGCATTGCTTTCAATAGACGATGTTTACGACCTGCCAAATCAATTTCGGTTGCGCTTGATCAGAGAATTGCCCGCCGTGCTGAATTGCAAAGTTATTTGGCAGCGGGACAAGAAAGTGGACGTGCAGTTCCTGCAAAGCCGCAAGACTAATCGCGCCGCGCCGGCACACAGTGTTCTTCTCAATCCACATTAAAATCGCGTGCTTTCGGTTTCGCCTAACCGGGCGCGGTTAAACTGCCAAAACAAACAAAACACGTGTTTTGCACGGAAATAAGTAACGAAAGAAGAGGATATTCCTGTTGGAATCAACCGGCAGCGAGTTAGATTGCTGCTGCGAAAAGTATCAGCAGGAGAGGAAAATGGCGGGCGACAAACGAAAAGCTTCAAAGGAAAAAGGCGGAGGCCGAGGCCGAAAGAGAGGGGTTGCGGCCGTCGGTGTGGCTGGGGCGTTGTCATTGGCAACGTGCATCTGCGGCGCGTGTAAGGCATCTGCATCGCCTACTCCGACGGGTAATCCACAGACCAACACGCGAGTTTTGCTCGCGGAGGAAGAAATCTCCGACGTCAGTCTTTCGACTTTCTACGTGTTCGATAAAGAGAGCGCGCGTATTCCCGGCGTCAAACTCGCTGCCGGACATGGTGGTGGCGGCTGTGGTGGACACGGCGGCGGCTGCGGTGGACATGGTGGTGGTTGCGGTCATGGGTGCGCCGCGCACGGATGCGGCCACGGCTGTGGAGGCGGCGGGTGCCGAGGATGCCGCGTCGGAGGATGTGGAGGATGTGGAGGGTGCGGCGGATGCTGCTTCTGGGTAGCAGGCGTCCGAGTTTGCTGAAGTTATCCTGAGAATGGCGTCAGGGCGACCATGCGCACACCATCGCAAGAGCTAGGGTAGCCCTGACGTAACCGGGTATGAATTCAGAATCAGGCGACGGCAGCAGGTTTGGTGGGCCGCATTAGTCCTGTCCGGAACCACGCGGCCCATTCGCCGGCGGCGATAGAGCAATATCCATGCGTCGCCTGCCCGTGTCCATTTCATGTTCCAGAACGGCGAGGATTTGCGCGCGATGCCGCTGATCGAGCGCAAGAAGCGCCCGAAAGCCATTCTTCCCAAACACAGGCTTGTTGCCTTTAGCCGCCACCGCAAGACTTTCGGAACGATGTTCTTCGAGGAAGCCGGGCGCAAGGGCCTTGAAGGCATTATGGCAAAACGCGCAAGCAGCAAATACCTGTTGGGCGCCCGCACGGACGACTGGCTCAAGATCAAAACCTCGAAGCGCCAGGAAGTCGTGATCGCGGGCTTTACGGCTCCTAAGAAAACGCGCTCCTTCTTTGGAGCCCTCGTCCTTGCGGTCCGCGATGGCGACGCCTGGCGCTATATCGGGCATGTCGGCACGGGCTTCAGCCACGCCGCGCTTGAGGAGCTTCACGGCAAGCTTATCAGGCTGAAGACGGCCAAATCGCCTTTCACCCGGAAGGTGAACGATGAGGCTGTAACGACCTGGGTCAAACTCGCCCTGGTCGCCGAAGTGAAGTTTACCGAATGGACGAGCTCCGGCGAGATGCGGCATCCCGTCTATCTCGGGCTGCGAGAAGACAAGCGTGCCGTTGATGTGGTCCGCGAAAATGAAACGCATGAAGGGACGTAACGAACCACCGCCTCTCATTTTGGAACTTTTGTCGGCACTTCCAACGTTAGACGTAGCGATGAAACCCAAACTGCTAGCACCTAAATCATCTCGGCAATGGAAAGACCTCACCGTCGAGGAGCGGCGAGAACGCAGGCGCCTTCGCCGTGAAAAGCAGCGCGAGGACAATCTCGGTCGCGCGAAGAAAATGCACGTGGCTCGCCTTAAGATGAACAAAGAAGGTCTGGATCGCCCGCCTGAACTAGAGGCAGTTCTGCATGTCGGTTGTTCCGGCTGGCGCTATTGGAGATGGCGAGATTCCTTTTATGCCGGGGTGCCCCAGCCGGACTGGTTCCAGCATTATCTGAAAGACTTCGATACCGTCGAAATCAACGCGTCATTTTACTCTTGGCCGACGGTCGCGGGGGTCCGGGCCTGGCGTCGCCAGCCCGGCGACAAGAAGTTTGTCTGTACGGTCAAGGTCTGTGAGCTCATCACCCACGTGAAGCGGTTCAAGGGTACGAAGACGCTCATCAAGGATTTTGGCTTGATCGCCGATATTCTTGGGGAGCAGATGGGTTGCTTCCTGTTTCAGCTTCCTCCGAGCTACCGCTACAGCCCGGCGCGCCTTGACGGCATCGTCGGCCAGCTTGCCCCGGCGCGGCGAAACGTTGTGGAATTCAGGCACGCGAGCTGGTGGAATGAAGATGTCTACAAGGCCTTCCGCAAAGCGGGCATTATCTTCTGCTCATGCAGCGGCCCAAGCCTTCCCGATGACCTCATCCGGACCGCGGGCGAGGTGTATGTCCGCCTGCACGGCCCCGAACGCTGGTATCGTCACGATTACTCGGATGAACTCCACGCATGGGCCAACAAAATCAAGGCGAGCGGCGCCAAACGCGCCTGGATCTATTTCAATAATGATAACGATGCCCACGCGCCGGCGCGCCGGCGGTGTGGGTCTTCGACCAGCAATCAGGCAGCGCCACGCTGAGGTCTGTCACCGTCGCCCGCTACGAAGCCGACACCGTCATCATCGCCAGCGGTCTTGCCAAGGGCGACATGGTCGTCACCGCCGGCATCAACACCCTGCGCGAAGGTCAAAAGGTGCGCCTTGCCGACGCGGCCACAGGCGGGAGGGTCGACTATAGTTGAGTTGGTCGCGGGTCAGATCGAGTGTTGCC
>CAWFRC010000004.1:0-53247 GCA_963818155.1 uncultured Alphaproteobacteria bacterium | reverse complement strand
GTGCTGATCGCCGGTCAGTGCATGGCAGACCAGCACGGCATTGCTGCGCTCCGCGTTCAGCCTACCGTAGGTCTGATAGGCGATCTGAAATGGGCCGAAGTCGATACCGGCATCGAGCCGCAATGGGCTGCCAGCTGAAAACCGCACGATCAACGAATGCGGATGGTCAGCTTCGCGCCTGCGGTCGGCCAAATCGAGAGTCGCACCCAGCTCTGCCATACTCTTTCCCGGACTCTGGCAGTTGCTCAAAGGCCAGTCAAAACGTCGTAAATAGGCCCCGGCCCGTCGGAGTCAATGTTTTCTTTGATTTCCCGCCCGGCGGCACCTATCAATCGGGCGTCCGCCGGGACTGAGCCAATGCCAAAAGAGCCGCGCCAGCAAGATTTTTCTCTCGCCGACCTGCGCCGCGATATCGATCGTATCGACGCGGCTATGCATGCGCTTCTGATCGAGCGCGGTGAAATTATCGATCGGTTAATCGCAGTCAAGAAGACGCAAGAATCCGGGTCGGCTTTCCGACCGGCGCGCGAAGCCGACATGATGCGCCGCATCGTGCAGCGCCATCATGGCAATCTGCCGCTCGATACGGTCGAGAGCATTTGGCGCGTGATCATCGCGACCTTCACCTATGTGCAGGCGCCGTTCTCCGCGCATGCCGACCTTTCCGCCGGCGACGCGTTGATGCGCGATACCGCGCGCTTTCACTTCGGCTTCACGGTGCCGTTGGTCCCGCACGTAGGCGCCGCGAGCGTGGTCGGCGCAGTGACGGAATTGACCGGCGATCTCGGCTTGGTGCCGGCCTTCGCCATCGCCGGCGCCGGCCCCTGGTGGACCGCGTTGGAGTTCGACGCCGCGCCAAAGATCATTGCCCGGCTGCCCTTTGTCGAACGCGCCGACCATCCGGCGGGACTGCCGGTCTTTGTGATCTCGCGGGTTGCCGCCGACGCCATGGTTACCGAAACCGAGGTCTGGAGCATGCGCGTCTCCGGCTGGCGGGCGACCTCGGTCGATAGCTTGGCAGGGCTTGCCGACGCCATTGCGGTCCCCGACCGTGCCTTCGACGGGGCGGCATTGTTGATTTCGGTCCCCCGTGGGGGCATCGACGCGGTCGCCGAGGCCTTGCGCGGCACCGGCGCCTCAATTCGCTCGAAGGCCCTCGTCGGCAGCCATGCGAGCCGCTATACGGTGCCTCCCAAATAATAAGAGCTCCGGACTTCGGGAGCGATGAGAGACGACTGATGAGCGTATGTCCTCGACCGCGTGCCGGTGTGCTTGATATCGACCCTTATGTTCCGGGCAAGAGCAGCGCCCCCGGCGTAGCGAAGGTCTTCAAGTTGTCGTCCAACGAGACGCCGCTTGGACCGAGCGTCCATGCCATCGAGGCTTACAAAAAGGCCCTGGCGCATCTTGAGGATTATCCGGACGGCGCGGCATCGGCATTGCGCGAAGCCATCGGCCGCACGTTCGGACTCGATCCGGCTCGTATTGTTTGCGGCGCCGGTTCCGACGATTTGTTGAATCTCCTGGCGCGGGCCTATCTGGCCGACGGCGACGAGGCGATCCACACCACACACGGCTTCCTGGTCTATCCGATCGCGACGCGCGGCACCGGCGCGAAGCCGGTCGTCGCGCCGGAGACGAACTACACGGCGAGCGTCGATGCGATTTTGGCTGTGGTGACGAAGAAGACCAAGATGGTCTTTCTCGCAAATCCAAACAATCCGACCGGCACCTACGTCTCCTTCGATGAGATCAAGCGGCTGCATCGTGACCTGCCGCCGCAAGTGGTGCTCGTGCTGGACGCGGCTTACGCCGAGTATGTGCGGCGCAACGACTACGAATCCGGCATCGAGCTCGTCGCCACGAACGATAACGTCGTGATGACCCGCACCTTTTCCAAAATTCACGGCCTCGCCGCCTTGCGGCTTGGCTGGATGTTCGGCCCGGCACCTATCGTCGATGCGGTCAACCGCATTCGCGGCCCGTTCAACGTCAATGGACCAGCGATCCTGGCCGGCATTGCGGCGATCGAAGATCATGCCCACCAGGAGCGCGCGCGCGAGCACAACGATCGCTGGCTCACCTGGCTGACGCAGGAGATGGAAAAGCTGGGGCTCACGGTCACGTCGAGCGTCGCCAATTTCCTGCTCATCCACTTTCCCGAAACCAAGGGGCACACCGCCAAGGACGCGGATGCGTTCCTCACCGCGCGCGGGCTCATTCTGCGTCAAGTCGGCTCTTACAAGTTGCCGAACGCACTGCGCATGACCGTCGGCAGCGAAGAAGCCAACCGGCTCGTCGTCGCCGCGCTCAAAGAGTTTTTGGGAAAGCCTTGATGGTCCGCGGCACCGTATCGGAAGAGATTTCAACGTGAGCCCGCAAGCGCCGCTGTACAATCGGCTCGCGTTGATCGGCGTCGGCCTGATTGGCTCGTCGATCGCACGCGCAGCCCGCGCGCAGGGTACAGTCCGCGAGATCGTGGCGACCGCTCGCTCCGTCGGCACACGCCGGCGCGTCGCCGAGCTTGGAATTGCCGATCAGGTGGTGGAGACCAGCGCCGCCGCCGTCGCCGGCGCCGATCTTGTCATCGTCTGCGTGCCGGTTGGCGTCTGCGGTGAGGTCGCTGCCGAGATCGGTCCTCATCTCATGCCAGGCGCGACAGTTTCAGATGTCGGCTCGGTCAAGGGTTCGGTCGTGCGGGACATGGCGCCGCATTTGCCGAAAGGCATTCACTTCGTTCCGGCGCACCCGGTGGCCGGCACCGAGAATTCCGGCCCCGATGCGGGCTTCGCGACATTATTCGTCGGACGCTGGTGCATTCTCACCCCGCCCGAAGGTGCCGATGCGGCCGCCGCCGAAAAGCTTGCGGCGTTCTGGCGCGCGTTGGGTGCCAATGTCGAAAGCATGCCGGCGGCACATCATGATCTCGTTCTGGCGATCACCAGCCACCTGCCGCACCTCATCGCCTATACGATCGTCGGCACCGCCGACGAGCTTGCCGAGGTGACGCGCTCGGAAGTGCTGAAATTCTCCGCCGGCGGCTTTCGCGATTTCACCCGCATCGCCGCGTCCGATCCCACCATGTGGCGCGACGTGTTCCTCGCCAACAAGGACGCGGTTTTGGAGATGCTCGGCACCTTCAGCGAGGATCTTTCCCAGCTCACGCGCGCCATTCGCCGCGGCGACGGCGACGCGCTGTTCGAGCATTTCACCCGCACGCGCGCGATCCGGCGCGGCATCGTGCAAATCGGGCAGGACTCGCCTGCCCCGGATTTCGGCCGACCGCATCCGGATTTGCCGATCGAGCCGCTGCCGCGGCCCTACGCCGCCTCGGACGAAAGCTGAGCGCTGCGGCTAGAGCATGATCCGGAAAAGTGGATACCGGTTTTCCGAAAAGATCTTGCTCCACCAAAGATCTAGAGCGCGATGTCAATTTAACTTCAAATGATCGCGCTCTAGAGGATGTCCCGGAAAAGCATGCCCTCGAGCCTGACCCGATGGGTGGAAGCCGACTCTCCGAAAAGGACATGTGATAACAAATAAATCTAGTCCTTGCCCACCGCGATGTCGGGAGCGTCGGGATGCTTCATGCCGACGATGTGGTAACCGGCATCGACATGATGGATCTCGCCGGTCACGCTGCGCGACATGTCGGACAGCAGATAAACAGCCGCCGCGCCGACATCCTCGATGGTCACGTTGCGCCGCAGCGGCGCGTTGTATTCGTTCCAGCGGAAGATGTAGCGCAGGTCACGGATGCCAGCGGCCGCCAGCGTCTTGATCGGGCCGGACGAGATGGCGTTGACCCGAATATTTTTGACCCCAAGATCGGCGGCCAGATACCAGACCGAGGCTTCGAGGGCCGCCTTGGCGACGCCCATGACGTTGTAATGCGGCATCCACTTCTCCGCTCCGTAATAGGTGAGCGTGAGGAGCGAACCGCCATTGGGCATCAGCTTCTCGGCGCGTTGCGCAATCGCAGTCAGCGAATAGCAACTGATCAACATTGTATTGGTGAAATTGTCGGCCGTGGTGTCGACGTAGCGTCCGTCGAGCTGATCCTTGTCCGAAAAGGCGACCGCGTGGACCAGGAAGTCGATGGTGCCCCAGACGGCTTGCAGCTTCGCGAAGACGGCATCGATCGTGGCAGGGTCGGTAACGTCGCAATGCCCGACCACGATACCGCCGAGTTCCTGGGCCAGCGGCTCGACGCGTTTCTTGAGCGAGTCGCCCTGATACGTGAATGCGAGTTCGGCGCCGTAGCCATGACAGGCTTTGGCAATACCCCATGCCAGCGAGCGCTGGTTGGCAACCCCGATGATCAGGCCGCGCTTGCCGCGCATGAGGCCCGAGATTTCCGACATTTTCTCCGACCCCGCTCGACCTTTCCCACTGCCGGGCTTCCTATGGCATAGGGCCGTGGGAGCCTCAAGCACGCCTGCTGGGGAACCGCAAATGCCGCGTTTTCAGCGGGATTCTGGCCCGACGGCGACCTGCGCTGCGCGCGACCGCCGAGAAACGTCCCGCAGCACGGCAAAGCTCGGTGGAGC
Organism: uncultured Alphaproteobacteria bacterium; assembly: GCA_963818155.1. Taxonomy (GTDB): domain Bacteria; phylum Pseudomonadota; class Alphaproteobacteria; order Rhizobiales; family Xanthobacteraceae; genus BOG-931. Next base: position 48,697 of record CAWFRC010000004.1, on the reverse strand, counting down.
AAGCGCCAGCAACACCCAACTCATCGGTCCGACGAGTTTCAGCCATGTCCAGGGAACTTCCTGCGCGATCATCGACAGCCACGCGGCGACTGACCAGACGATCATGATCGGGGTGACGATCTCGGCACCTTTGCGGCGCCACGTCTCGGCGAGCAACACGGTCATCAGCGGTACGGCAACCGTTACGTATTGCGGACCTGCGGATGGGATCATCAACGGCAGCGCCGCCGACAAGACGGCACCGGCGACAAGGACAGGGTAGCGGTCCGTCGGCTGCGGGGAGCGCACATTCCAAAATCCGCCGCGGCCGACAAACACAATCGCAGCAACGGCCGTGGCATTGAAGGCAAACTGAACGACCGAAGCCCATTGCGGCAGCGGCATCGAGTAGAAGGCGTCGCCGGCCGCGATGCGGGCGACGAGCGCCCCGATGCCGATATTCGAGAACGCCCCGGGCGACACCTGGCTCGCGATGTCATGCGACATGGCGCCGCTGACAATGCCGAGAAGATGCTCCGTGAACATGGCGCGATAGAGCTCGACCGTTTCCGTCCATCCGACGCAGACGACCGGCAGCGCGATCAGCAGCATAGCGCTCCAGACCACGGCCCAGAGCATGAATGTCCAATCGCGCCGGACCAACGGGATGATGGCGAGCACGAGGGGAAAGATCTTGATGGTGACGGCGAGCGAAAACGCAAAGGCTGCGGCGGCCACGCGTTTCTCGACATAGTCGGAGAGAAACAAGACGATCAGCAGCAACAGTACCGGCGCCGGCTGTCCGCGCGCGAGCCCATCGCCGATAAACGGCAACAGCGCCAGCAACGGCCCAATCACCAGCGCCCACGAGCGCTGCAAATACCCGGCCTTGACTTCAATCGGCTGCGCCCGTTCGACCGCCTTCGCCCAAATATGCAGGGCCGCAAACAGGCATGCCACGTTGATCAGGTACCAGACCGCGACTGCGACCGGATAGGGCAGCGCCCACCAGGGCTGCGGGTAAGACGGCAGCGGGTTGGCAAAAAAGCCCATAAAGAGGGCGAAGGTCGGCGGATAATGATAGGTCCAGCCGTGGTGATCGGCGACCTGATACAACGGGAAACCGGTCCAGACCGCCCAACCGGCGCGGAAGAAGACCTGTACGTCGCCTTGCCCAAGCCAGACCGACTTGCGCACGACGATCGGAAGAAACGCCAGAATGAGGACCGCGATTGTGGCGGCGGCATACCACTCCCGTCGCCTTGGCCGCAGAATCGCTTGGAGAGCCACCACCTTTTCCCCTCAACCGAGGAGGGGGTACGACGGTAGCCGTTTACGCGCAACCCCAAGGGTGAACCGTAGAACTAATCCAAATCGGGCCGGGCGCGCAGCCCGGCAGTTTTGATCTCGCCTTCCTTTTCCGCAAAGGGACGTTGCCACCGACCGTGTTAGGCGCGTCCTACATATCCTTGCGCGGATCGTAAGGCTTATCGCTGCGCCACTTCTTCATCAGCGCCTCGAATTCGGCGTCGGTCTGCTCCGGCAGCATGAGGCGGACCGTGGCGAACAGGTCGCCGCGGCCTTCCTTGGCCGGATAGCCCTTGCCCTTGAGCCTGAAGGTCCGGCCGCCATTGGTGCCGGCCGGAATCGTGAGCTCGACTGGGCGGTCGAGCGTCGGCACCCGCACCTTGGCGCCGAGTGCGGCTTCGTAGAGCGTCACCGGCAAATCGAGCCGGATATCGGCGCCATCGAGCGTGAAAGTCGGGTGCGGCGCAATCGATACCGTGATCAAGAGATCGCCTGGCGCGCTGGCGCCGGCAGCCCCTTGGCCACGCAATCGAATCTGCTGGCCATTGGCGATCCCGGCGGGGATCTTGACCTCGACGTCCTTGCCGTTCGGCAACCGCACGCGCTGCGTGGCGCCCTGCGCCGCGTCAAGCAACGACACGGTCAACGCCGCCGTGACATTGGCTCCGGTGCCGCCGCCAAAATCCTCGGCTTCGAAACCCGGACCGCCCCCTCGGCGCGCACCCGCGCCGGCGAAAGCGTCGCGGAGAATATCCTCGAAGCCGCCGAAACCACCGCCACCGCCACCGGCACCAGCGCCGGCACGCCCGCGCCGCGCCCCGCGGGTGAAGCCTTCGGGACCGAAGGTGAATGTTTCGAATTCGGCGTCGGGGCCAACGCCGCCGGCACCGAAGCCGCCACCCGGGCGCCCGCCGGCATTGCCGCCAAAGCCCTCAAAGCCACGGAAGCGCGGTTTGCCCTCGGCGTCGATTTCGCCGCGGTCGAAGGCCTTACGCTTGTCGTCTTCACCTAAAATCTCATAGGCGGCGTTGAGCTCGGCAAAGCGTCCCGCAGCTTTTGGATCGTTCTTGTTGGCGTCGGGGTGCAGCTTTTTCGCCAGTTTGCGAAAAGCGCTTTTGATGTCGCCGGCGCTCGCCTTGCGATCAACACCCAACACCTCATAGGGATCACGCATCCCCCATGGACTCCGTTCGGTTTTTAGGGCCGGCCCCGCCGCCCGATGCTATTCGATTCGTTAATGTGGGACTTAAGGAACTGCGGCGCAATGCGCTCCGACGACGGCGACGCAAGGAATGATGCAAGGAATGAAGACCGTTTCAGCTCTGTTTGAACGGCCGCAGACTCCTGACTTCCCATTTGCCGTGCGCCATGCGGCAGGCTTCGCCCTGCATCCAGGCCTGCGCCGGCCCGTGCACGTAACTCGCCAGAAAATCGCGGCAGGTGTAGGCACCGTCGATATAGGAGGCGGCAAGCGGCGTGATGTTGCCGCCGGCCCCGGTGTTGGGATTCTCCCACGGGATGCTGGCATCCTTGGCACCATGGCCGACGACGTCGGCGGCGACCGCCCGGGCATAGGCAAGGTCAGCTTCGGAGAGCGCGGCGCCCTTCACAGCGACAGCTTGCCGGCCGACACTGCCGATCGAGCCGGTCGGTTCCGTGTCGGCGTCGGGTTTGGTGAAGCCGGCGTCGAGCTGGTAGGCACAGCCGGCCGTCGATAGAGCTGCCAGCAATGCCGCACAGGTGGCGAAGCGATGCGGACGCCAGCATAGGCGCGAAGGCCCGGTTCCCCTATATAGAGGCAGCCGGGACGCAGGCCGACAGGCAACCTCCCGAACGCCGCACGCGAGCACCGTGAGCACTCCGACCAAATGACTGATACAGCGCCCATAGAACACCCGGCTTCGTTAACAGGGGGTGACTTCACCGAAGCCGACGAACCGTTTCGGCTGTTCGCAGCCTGGTTCGCCGAAGCCAAGAAGAGCGAGCCCAATAATCCCGACGCGATGACGCTCGCCACCGTCGGCGCCGACGGTTTTCCCAATGCACGCATGGTTCTGCTGAAAGGCTTCGACGAGCGCGGCTTCGTGTTCTACACGAACGTCGGCAGCATCAAGGGCCGTGAGCTTGCGGAACAGCCGCGTGCGGCGCTCACGCTTTACTGGAAATCGCTGCAGCGGCAGGTGCGCGTGCGCGGAGACATCGAGCCGGTTTCCGCCGCCGAGGCCGATGCGTATTTCGCCACACGTTCGCGTTTATCGCGGATCGGTGCCTGGGCAAGTAAACAATCCGCCGCCCTCGAAAGCCGCTTTGCCTTCGAAAAGGCCGTTGCGGTCGAGACCGCCAAGTTCGGCGTCGGCGCCGTGCCGCGGCCGCCGCACTGGTCCGGCTATCGCGTGGTCCCCTTCGAGATCGAGTTCTGGCAGGAGCGGCCGTTTCGCCTGCATGACCGTATCCGGTTCCGGCGCGAGCGTACACAAGCGCCCTGGAGCAAGACACGGCTCTATCCGTGAGCGGCGCGATGGCCGCTTTCGTTGCTAAAGGATGCGCCGAAGCTGGCAAGCAATCCGCGTAGTGAAGCTATAGGGCGACACGCGCGCTGGAATGGAAAAATTGAAATGCCATCGAGCAACCGTACGGGCCGCACGCTTCTTCTCACCGGCGCCAGCCGCGGCATTGGTCATGCCACCGTCAAGCGTTTCTCCGCCGCCGGCTGGCGGGTGCTCACCTGCTCGCGGCACGCTTTCCCGGAAAATTGCCCGTGGGAAGCCGGACCCGAGGATCATATTCAAGTCGATCTCGCCGACACCGCCAATACGGGTGCGGCGATTGACGAGATCAAGCGGCGGCTGAACGGCGAACTGCATGCGCTGGTCAACAACGCGGCCATTTCACCGAAAGCTTCCGGCGGCAAGCGGCTCGACTCGATTGCGACCTCGCAGGACGATTGGCATCGCGTTTTTCAGGTGAATTTCTTTGCGCCGATCATGCTGGCGCGCGGTCTGCTGCAGGAGCTCAAAGCCACCAAAGGCTCAGTGGTCAACGTCACCTCGATCGCGGGATCGCGCGTGCATCCGTTTGCCGGCGCGGCCTACTCGACTTCGAAGGCGGCGCTTGCCGCGCTCACCCGCGAGATGGCGCACGACTTCGGCGCGGTCGGCGTACGGGTCAATGCTATCGCGCCGGGCGAGATCGACACCGCGATGCTGTCGCCCGGCACCGAAAAGATCGTGGAAATGATCCCGATGCACCGGCTTGGCACGCCCGACGAAGTGGCAAAGATCATCTACGTTCTGTGCACGGAGACATCGTCCTATGTGAACGGCGCCGAAATCCACATCAACGGCGGCCAGCACGTGTGAGGCATCAACAACTCATGAGTACGCAAGAGCGCGACTATCTCTCCGCCACACCCTTCATCGACAGCGACAATCCGGCCATCGTCGCATTCGCCCACGATGCGCTGGGCGATGCCGCAACGATCAAGGAAAAGGCGCTGGCGCTCTACGGCGCCGTGCGCGACCAAATCCAGTACGATCCCTACATCGATTTTTTTGATCCGGCCGAATTCCGTGCCAGTGAGGTGTTGCGCGCCGGCAAGGGCTTTTGCGTCGGCAAATCGGCGCTCCTCGCCGCCGCGGCGCGGGTCGCGGGCATCCCGGCGCGCCCCGGGTACGCCGACGTGCGCAATCATCTCACCTCGAAGCGGCTCAAGGAGCAGGTCGGCGATATTTTCATCTGGCACTCCTACGCCGAGCTGAAGATCGACGGACAATGGGTCAAGTGCACGCCGGCCTTCGACAAGATTCTGTGCGAGCGCGCCAGGATCGCACCGCTCGATTTCGACGGCGTCAACGACAGCCTGTTTCATCCGTTCGATCAGGTCGGCCGCCGGCACATGGAATACCTTAAAGACCGCGGCGCCTTCGCCGACGTGCCTTTCGCCACGATCGTCGCGGATTTCAAAACCTTCTATCCGAAGCTCGTGGCCGCGAGCGCGTCGGCCGCAAGCTTCCGCGACGAAGTCACCACCTGAGACCCACCGCCCGGCGCGGCACGCACGCCGACCGTCATGATCACCAAACTCGCCATCGCCGGCTATCGGTCGCTGCGTGACGTCAGGCTCAGCCTCGGCCCGCTCAACGTCGTGACCGGCGCCAATGGCAGCGGCAAGTCGAGCCTTTATCGCGCTGTGCGGCTGTTGGCGGACATCGCGCAGGGCCGCATCATCCAATCGCTGGCGACAGAAGGTGGCCTGCATTCGACGCTCTGGGCCGGCCCGGAAGCGTTCTCACGCGCTATGAAGAAAGGCGAGCAGCCAGTACAGGGCACTGTCCGCAAGGAGCCGGTGAGCTTAAAGCTCGGCTTCGCTGGTACGGACTATGGCTACGCGATCGATCTCGGCGTTAGCACCACATCGCTCTTCGCGCTCGATCCGGTGATTAAAACCGAGAACCAATGGACCGGCGAAACGCTTACGCGTTCCAATGTATTTGCCGTGCGCAACGGCCCGAGCGTCCGCATACGTAACGACGCCGGCGCCTGGCGGCAGGTGCTGACGCAGCTTGCTCCGTTCGACAGCATGATGACCCATTGCAGCGACCCTCGTGAGGCGCCTGAGTTGCTGCTGCTGCGCGAACGCATGCGCGACTGGCGCTTCTACGATCATTTCCGCACCGATCGCGACGCGCCGGCTCGGCGGCCGCAGATCGGAACCTACACGCCCGTGCTCGGCGCCGACGGAGCCGACCTTCCGGCCGCTCTGGAAACCATTCGCGGCATCGGTAATCCGCGGGAGCTGACGGCGGCGATCAGCGACGCTTTTCCCGGTGGCGCGATCGAAGTCGGCGGCAGCGACGATTATTTTGAATTGCATATGCGGCAGCACGGACTGTTGCGGCCTTTGAAAGCCGCCGAGCTTTCCGACGGCACGCTGCGCTATCTGCTACTGGTTGCGGCACTCTTGTCGCCGCGGCCGCCGGACTTGATGATTCTCAACGAACCGGAGACGAGCCGGCATCCGGACCTGTTGCCGCCGCTCGCGCGGCTGATCGCGCAAGCGGCGCAACGCACGCAGATCGTCGTCGTCTCACATGCCGCACCGCTGGTATCCGACCTGGAGAAAACTCCGCAAGCGCGGCGCATCGGGCTCGAGAAGCACTTGGGCGAAACGCTCGTCCAACCGGACGAGCGTCCGTCCTGGACCTGGCCCACGCGATAATCGCGTTGAAATTTCCGGCGCGGTTCATGCGCTCAAAAAATCCACCGTCGCGGTCTCCTCGAGTACCGCTTGCGGAATGCCATGTTGGGCCGAACGCTTGCGTTCCTCGCCGCTCTGGCTCGCTTGCAGATAAGCGCCGAGGTGACGCGCGCGCTCAATGATGCGGTTATTCTCCGGCAGGCGTTCATTTTCGTAGCGGTGCAGTGCAGCTTCAATATCGTCGCCCGCATCGCCAAGGGCCCGCGCCAGTGCCGCCGCGTCATCGGCAGCCTTCGACACGCCGGCCGCAACGTGCGGACGGGCGACAAAGGCGGCGTCGCCGATCAGCGCCACGCGGCCAAAGCTGAGCCGCGGGCTTGCCAGATCATAGATCGGCTGCAGCAGCGGCTCTTCAATGAGCCCCAGCAGCGCACGGCATTGCGGCGCCAGAAGCTCCTCGGCGGCGGCACGCATGGCGGCGATCGCTTCGCGGCGGATCAGCGGCGGCGGAATTGAGATCGCGTGCAATACGCCGTTCGTATCGGTGAGAAGCCGGGGCAGTTCCGTCGCCGCGTCGGCGGGCCGGTACCAGATAACATTATACCGGCGCCGCCCGGGCCGCAGATCGTTGTCGGGACCGGTCACCGGATAGCCGAGAAATTGCTCTCCGGGTGGCAAACAGAATGTCATCGCGTCGCCAAGATCCCGATGGATCGGCAGTGGCAGCGAGTTCCTCGGTCAATATGGCGCGCCAGGCGATATAGCCGGCGTAGAGCGGCACCACCGCCGGCAGGCATGGCTGCCGGACCGAGGAACGCAGCCCGTCCGCTGCGACCAACACCTCACCGTGCGCGGTCGTGCCGTCGGTGAAGCGGGCAATGACACCGTCAGCGGTCTGCTCGAACGCGGCAAGCTCGCGGCCGCGGTGATAATGCGCGAACGGAAACGCGTCGCGCAGCAACCGGTAGACGCGCTCCCAGGCCGCCATGATTTGCGGGCAATGGCCTGTCAGCGCCACGCGGCCTTCGCGATCGAGCATTTGCCGGCGCACAACGGGCACGCCGAGATCCCCGGTAGGCAGTCCAAGCGCGTGCAAGTGCCCGATCAGGGACGGCTGCACCACGATGCCGGCGCCGCGGCCGGCAAGCTCGCCGGCGACCCGCTCATAAATGTCCGTCTCCCAACCGCCGCGCCGCAGCATCAGTGCGGCCAAAAGTCCGCTCATCGAACCGCCGATGACGAGCGCGCGCCTTTGCGCCATGCCGACACCTTGTTAATTTGACCGTACGATTTGCCAATGGCCAGAAGCCTTCTGTATTCTGCCGAAAGTCGCGGGGGGAAAGCTATGGCCTTGACGATGTTGGACAAGACGAGCGATTGTGCCGATATGTTCGCCTGGCCGCCCGCCATAGCGGCGGAGTTTGAGCGCGAACGCGCGCAACCTAATCCGTGTGTCGGTACGGAGCTCTTGTCCGAGAGCGAACGCGCACGGGTGTGGATCATTCGCCTCCAGCCGGGCGGACGGGTCGGCTTTCATCGCCACGTGCTCGACTATTTCTGGACCTGCGTGACCGGCGGCCGCGGCCGGCAGCATGTCGGCGACGGCAAAACGGTCGAATACAGCTATGCGCCGGGTGAAACCCGCCATGAGCGCTATGCGGCCGGCGAGTTCAAGGTGCACGATTTGGAAAACGTCGGCGATAAAGAGATGATCTTCATGACCGTCGAGTTTCTCGACAGCGCCAACAAGCCCATGATGCTTCCCGCGCAGGTCAGACCTGCGGCCTAGCAAATCTGCTTTTTCTCCTGCATACATCTTGCGGGCGGGCTCGCGAGGCTCTCCCGAAACAAGAACTGGCTCCGGGGGCGCGCAGGGCTGGGGATGATCTTCTCATTCGATCTTCTGGTTAATGCCATCATATCCGGAATACTGATCGGTGCGTTCTACGCGGCGGTGACGGCTGGCGTATCGCTGTCGTTCGGTATTCTCGACATCGTCAACATCGCTCATCCGTCCTTCATCATTCTCGGCTCCTACATCGCCTATATCGTCAATGCGAGCCTCGGCTTGGATCCGATCCTGGTCAGTGTGCTGGCGACGCCTCTCTTCTATTTGCTCGGAGCCGGCATTTATCAGGTCTACTACTTGTCGTTTGAGAAGCGCGGCCAGGAATTGCTGCGCGGGCTCGCCTTCTTTTTCGGCCTCCTGTTCATCACCGAAGTGGTGCTCGTTCTCTATTTCGGCGTCGACTACCGCTACGTCGAGGCGCGCTATATCGGCCCGAGCTGGCATCTCGGCTTTGTCGACATTCCGCTGCGCATCCTGGTGCCGAGTATCGTCTCGCTGATCATGATCGCGGTCCTGCAGATCGCGCTCACCCGCACCTTCATCGGCCGCGCCATCATGGCTGTGGCGCAGGATCAGTTCGCGCTCAAGCTGATGGCGGTCGATCCGATCCGCATCAAGCGCATCGCGTTTGGCATTTCGATCGCCACCGCTTCGTTGGCCGGCGCGTTCCTCATCGTCATTCAGCCGGTCGAGCCCTCGGTCGGGCGCGAATATATCGGCCGCGTGTTCGCCATCTGCGTGCTGGGCGGCATGGGCAGCCTGCCCGGCACCGTCATCGCCGCCATGCTGGTCGGCATCGTCGAAAGCCTGACCTCGACCTTTTACGGCCCCTCCTGGGCGCCCGCGGTTTCGTTCGGATTTCTGCTGCTGACGCTGGCGGTGCGGCCGGCCGGCCTGCTAGGACGTTGACCGTGCGCTCCAGTCTTTTCCTGGTCATCTGTTTGGTCGTCGGCGCGGCGATTTTTGCCGCCGCGCTCGCGCTCAACAACGACTATTACTTTTTCGCCGGCTACGTGGTGCTGCAATATGTGGTCCTCGCCACAGCCTGGAACATTCTCGGCGGCTACTGCGGCTATGTGAATTTCGGCTCGGCGGCGTTTTTCGCTCTCGGCGCCTATTCGACCGTGGCCATCCACAAGCTCTACCCGCTGCCGTTGCCGCTTTTGGTCGTCGCCGGGGGGATCGTGTCAGGCGTCGTCGGGCTGGGCATGGGCTATCTAACGCTGCGCCTGCGCGGCGCCTTCTTCGCCATCGCCACGCTGGCGCTCGCGGTCGTGCTGCAGACGCTGATCGTGAACTGGGACTTCGTCGGCGGATCGCGCGGCGCCTATATCGTGCGGCCCGAGGCGATCGCGCCATTCGGCAGCTACATCAAATATCTGTTCCTGATCATGATGCTGCTCGCCATCGGCGCCATCGTGGTGGCGCGGCTCATCGAGCGCTCGCGGCTTGGCTATGGCTTCGCCACCATTCGCGACGACGAGGTCGCCGCCGAAGCCTCCGGCGTACCGACGCTGCGGCTGAAACTGATCGCCACCACGATTTCGGGTGCCCTCATGGGTATGGCCGGCGCGCCGTTTCCCTATTATATCGGCTACCTGCAACCTTCGTCGGCGTTCGGGCTCGACTATGCTGTCAATTCCATCGCCATGCCGCTGATCGGCGGCACCACAAGCTGGGTCGGGCCGCTGGTCGGCGCCATCCTGCTCGGCACCCTGCAGCAAGTGGCCACGGTGACGATTTCGTCGGCGGTCAATCTGTTGATCGTTGGCTTGCTGCTGGTGGGCTTTGTGATCGTCGCGCCGAATGGCATCATCGGGCTCGTGCAGAAATTCATCCGGCATCGCCCGGTCGGCCAAGTCGGCCGCCACAAGATCGAAGCCGACGCCAGCGGACACGCTCCATGAGCTCGATGACCACCGCCGCCAATCCTGTTGCCCCCGATGCCGCCGGGAACGTGCTCTTGAAAATCGACAATCTCGGCAAGCGCTTCGGCGGCTTCGTCGCGCTCGATGGCATTTCGTTGTCGGTGAAATCAGGCGAGCGCCTCGGGCTGATCGGCCCCAACGGCTCCGGCAAGAGCACGCTGGTCAATTGCATCTGCGGCGCGCTGCAGAACGAAGTCGGTTCGGTTACCTTCGCGGGTGAGCGGCTCAACGGCATGACCGGGCACCAGCGCACGCGTCGCGGCCTGTCACGCACGTTCCAATTGCCGCGCCCGTTCGCCAGCTTGACGCTCGCCGACAATATGCGGGTGCCGCTGCTCTATACGGTGGCGTCACGCGGCACGGTTCACGGCGCCGGCGCCATCGAGGCGCGCTGCCTCGAGCTTCTGCGCGAAGTCGGGCTTGAGGACAAAGCCCACCGGCTGCCGCGGGAACTCACGCAAGTAGAGATGCGCAAGCTCGAGCTTGCGCGCACCATGGCGTCCGAGCCGAAGCTTTTGATCGCCGACGAGTCCATGGCCGGCCTCACTCATTCGGAAGTCGAAGAGATTTTGGCGCTGTTGATGCGGCTCAACGCCCAGGGTGTCACCATCATTCTCATCGAGCACATCATGAGCGCGGTGATGAGCTTCTCGCAGAGGCTCGTCGTGCTGGTCTCCGGGCGCAAGATGGCCGATGGCGAGCCGAACGCGGTGATGCGCGATCCGGAAGTAGAGAGAGCGTATATTGGCCAGTAGCTTGACCATCGGAAATATCCACGCCGCCTATGGCGCCGTGCGGGTGATCGAAGACGTATCGCTCACCATCGGCGGCGGCGAAACCGTCGTGCTGCTCGGCACCAACGGCAACGGCAAGTCGACGTTGATGAAATGCATCATGGGCATGGTGCGCCCGAGCGAAGGCTCGATCGTTGCCGAAATCGACGGCGTGCATCACGATCTGGTCGGCCGTACCACCGAGGAAATTGTCGACCTCGGCATCGCGCTGGTGCCGGAAGGCCGGCGATTGTTTCCCAAGCTCACGGTCGAGGAAAATCTGCTGCTCGGCGCCTTCCGCCCCACCGCGCGCCGCGAGCTGACGCGCAATCTCGCGGTTTGCTTCGAGACCTTTCCCCGGCTCGCCGAGCGCCGCGGCCAGCTCGCCGGCTCGATGAGCGGTGGCGAGCAACAAATGCTCGCGCTCGGCCGCGCCATGATGCTGTCTCCGAAGATCATGTTGGTGGACGAGCCCTCTGTGGGGCTCGCGCCGATCCTCGTCAGCCGCATGATCGACGCCATCGCCGAGATGAAAGCGCGCTACAGCCTCACGGTGCTGATGGCCGAGCAGAACTTCACCCAGGCCATCCGCATCGCCGACCGCGGCTACGTGATCGTGCACGGCAAAATCGCCTTCGAGGGCAACTCGGCTGATGCCCTGAACAACAACGACCTGATCAAGAAATTTTATCTGGGATTGTGAGCAGCGCAAGATCGGCAAAGCCATGGAGGACTCCAGGGCGGCGCTTTGTGGCGCACGCTGCTCTCGGGCTTGTACTTGCGTTACCCGGCGGCGCCCTCTCTGCGCTTCTCGCCGCGCGCATGATCGGTTCGTGCCTCATGTCGTCAGCCAAGGCCGCATCGGCCACGCTCACCAAGCCGCAGGCCGATGCGCTCGACGCCTACAACAACGCGATCGCCCAATTTAAATCCGTTTTGGAAGAGCGCCGCGCGCAGATCGAAGCCAACCAGCCGCTGCCGAATCTGCCCGGGCAGGCGCTCTATCTGGCGCGCATTGCCATGATGAGCGCGTACAAAGACCTCACCGACGTGTTGCCTGCGAAAATCGGCCGGGCCAACAAATTTGGCATTCCCCCGCAATATTTCGATGCCGACAACGAGCCCTTGATCGACGAATATGTGAACCTCTTCGCCATCATGCAGGCGCCGCCTTCAGGGGCGCAAAACTCCGCCACCCCGTTTCACGACGTCGCCGACATTTCCACCGCCATCGCCCGCGCCAAGGGCCTCGACGCCGCCAACGCCGAGATCGCCGGCCGCATTGGGCTCGGCATCTTCTTCGCCGAAACCAACGGCAATCAGAACATCGGCAACGCCCGCTCGAACAAATACAAGGGTAGTTTCCAAACCGGCGTGGCCGAGGACCAAAACGGGCAAAAGAAATGGGCGGCGATCAAAAGCGCGGTCGCCGCGTTCGATCCGGCATTGATTGCCCGCGATGAGGTTGAGGAAGCGCGCGCCCGCAAGATCGACCACCGCTTCAATCACTGGACCGCCGTGCGCGATGGGCTGATGAATGCGCACGCCAGCCTGTTTCCGCAAATACCAGCGATCGTGCAAACATTGCCCGATCCGATCGACCAGATGAAGTTTTTCGAGCTGATCCAGATCATCCCCGCCCCGACCAAAGCAGCCTTGCGCTCAGGCGATCTCGCCGCCTACGTGGTCTCCGATCCGACCATCATGGGATATTTGCGCAACAACAGCATTTTTACGTTCGGACGTGCCGACAGAGCCAGGACGTCCGCAACGTTCCGCGAAATCCTCGACGCGATGTGGCTCTTCAACGACAAATTCGAACACGCCCTCGCACGGTTCGAAGAGATCAAGGCCGAGCGGAAGGGCTGATCGCGCGACTGCGAAAGCGAGGTTCGCGGTTACCTCGTGCAAAAAGAAATATCGTCATTGGCTGGCTTGACCCGGCGATCCATGTTGACCGCCCGCGCGAGAAGACTTTTTGGGTTTCCAAACGAGAGCTGCGCAACCCTGATTGGGTGATCGGCGGGATAACGTCCTTTTTGCCGGCTTCAGCGCCTAATGAGCGGCGGCTCAGCATGGACCGCCGGGTCAAGCCCGGCGGCGACAAGGCGTTGTCAAACGGCCAATAACGAGAAACGCTATCGCGAGGCGTGTGCGCCGGCCTGAAAAACGATCGGCTGGCTGAACAGCAACCCTTCGTCGGCAACGAGTGGCGGCGGCGCCGGCACCGGATCGGCGCGCTTGAGCATATCGAGTGCCGCCGCATCGAAGGCTGCATCGCCGGATCCCTTGACGATGTGCTTCGACACGACGTGACCCAATCGGTCGAGCTCGAAGCTGACCACGACTTCCGCATGCGGCGTCTTGCGGTCGCCGGGATAGCGCTTGAATTTGTTGAAATGCGCGGCCAGTTCCTTTTGCCAGGTCGCCCGTTCGCGCCGCGCACTCTCGGCGTTTCCGGGCGACGGCGCGATCGATTGGGTCGCTTCCGGCGCCTCTTGCAGTGTCGGCGGGGCGGTCGCCTCGGCGGCGACCGACGGGCTTGACGCTTGCGTCTGCACCGTCGGCACTTTCGGTTCGTCTTCCTTCGGTTTTTGGCTGTCGTTTGGCGAAACTACGCGATCCGGGTCGTCGGTCTCGGTCGCCGGAGCCTTCGGCAGGTCAGTCTGCTCGACCACCGCCTTTTGCTCGACCTGTGCCGGGGACGGCGCTGCGGCGTCGGTATCCGGGCCGACCGGCAGGTCGGTCTGCTCGACCCGCGGTGCCGCAAGTTCGACGCCGATCTCAATGGCGGGCGCTCCGAGGTCCGGTTCCGGGTCCGCCTGGCGCGAGACGAAAGCGAGGCTGACGCCGCCGGCATGCAGCGCGACGGCGATGATCCCGGCGACGGTCCACAGCGCCGGAGATAAATGCCGAGGATGATAAAGCTCCGACATGGTGCACCTGCTCAGGGAGAAGCGCCGCCGGCCGGCGCAGCTGCGTCGGGCACGCCTTCGAGCGCTACCAAGGCGATGCGGCCATAGCCGCCGGCGCGCAGGCGCTCGAGCACGTCCATCAGTTCGCCATAGGGCACGCCGCGGTCGGCGCGCAGAAAGATGCGCCGCTCCTTGCCCTCGCCCGGTATCCGATCAAGTGCCCCCACCAGATCGACGCGCTTGACCGGGGTTTCGCCAATGGCGACGGCCAAGTCGGGCTTGATGGTGACGTAGGTGGGCTTGTCGGGCTTCTTCTGCGGCACCGCCGTGGACGTCGGCAGATCGACCGGCAGATCGACCGTCGACAGCGGCGCGGCGATCATGAAGATGATCAGCAGCACCAGCATGACATCGATGAAGGGCGTGACGTTGATGTCGTGCGCCTCGCCGAATTCATCGTCGTCGTCGCTTTCGAGATCGCCGAGTACAGCTGCCGCCATCGTCCTTACTCCGCCGCCGCGCGCGACACCGGCCGCTCGCGTGACCGGTCAAGATCGCGCGACAACAGCCGGCCCACCGCGCCGGAGCCGCGGCCGACATATTCCAGGTAGGCTTTTGTCGCGCGCGAAAAGTGGTTGTAGATGATCACCGCCGGAATGGCGGCGACGAGTCCGATCGCCGTCGCCAGCAGCGCCTCGGCAATGCCCGGCGCCACCACCGCGAGATTGGTGGTCTGCGCTTTGGAAATGCCGATGAAGCTGTTCATGATGCCCCAAACGGTGCCGAACAGCCCGACGAAGGGCGAGGTCGCCCCGATGGTGGCGAGGATCGCCATGCCGGAGCGCATGGAACGCGCCTCGGCGCGGGAGATCTCCGTAAAGCGCGAAGCGCCCCGCTCCTTGATGCCGGCGTTACTTGCGCCCTCGCCGGAAAGGCGGATTTCGTGCAGCGCCGCGCGCACCAACGCCGTCAGCGCGGTGGGCCTGCCCTGGAGCGCCTTTTGCGCCTCCGCCAGCGTTCGCGCCTCGGCGATGCGCGCGAGCGCGCGGCGAAGCCGCGTCTGCGCATGTGAAAGCTGCAAGGTCTTGGCGAAAAAGATGGTCCAGGTCACGAGCGAGGCGAACGCCAGGCTCACCATCACGACCTTGACCACGATATCGGCGGCGAGAAACATCGACCACGGCGACAGGTCGTGCGGTTGCCGGACGCTTGGCGCCGCCAGAGTGCTTTCGCCGAGCGGACGCACGGCGGGCGCCTCCGGCGCGGGCGGCGCCGGTTCCGTCGGAGCCGATCGGCTCGGCACGGTTTCGGGCGCACTCACGATTGGCGGCGTCGGCGTTGCCGGCGACGTTTGCGCCGGCGATTGCGCCGCCGGTAAAAGAAGCAATGCGCAGAGAATGGTCCCCGCCACGCACCGGTGCCAGGATTTCATACTTCAGCCCAGCAACGGATGAGGTTGTGATAGATGCCCGTGAGCTTGACCAGTTCGGGGTCGTCACGCCCCACCCGTCCCACAAGTCCCTGAATTGCAGTGTCCAGATCGAAGATCAGGCTGCGCGCATGGCCGTCACGGATCATGCTTTGCAGCCAGAAGAATGAAGCCACCCGCGTGCCCCGCGTCACCGCAGTGACGGCATGCAAGCTGGTCGCCGGATAGAGCACGAGGTGCCCGGCCGGCAGTTTGACTTGATGCGAGCCGTAATAGTCTTCGACGATCAGTTCGCCGCCGTCGTATTCCTCCGGCTCGGAGAGAAAGAGCGTCACCGAAAGATCGGTCCGGATGCGCGCACCGCTGTGAGGGTCGCCGCGCACCGCATTATCGACGTGGACGCCGAAATGATGTCCTTCGCCATAGCGATTGAACAATGGCGGAAAAATCTGCTTGGGAATGGCGGCGGAAACAAAGAGCGGATTGGCGACCAGCGCCTTGATGACGGTTTGGCCGAGCCGCCTCGCCACGTCGCCGTTTGGCGGCAGTTGCTCGTTCTTCTTAACCATAGCGGACTGCGCGCCGGCAGTCGAACGCCCGTCTTCCCAATCGGCGGCATCCATAACCGCGCGAAAGTCCGCAACTTCCGCCTTGCTCAGCACATCCGGCACACAGATCAGCATCGCGTCTGCTTACACATCGAGCGCGCCGACTAGCAACGTTTTTTCGCACATTTTAATTAGAATTGCTCTTAAGTCCGGTCGCCTGCGCGTCAACTTCGAGCGCTTTGCGCACTTTGGAGCGGAGCGAGGAACCGCTCCGCGTCGAGGCTAGTCCTGGTAGGAAGACGAGCGAAGATTTGTGAGCCCAGGCAACGCATTCACGCATTCGTTACGCACGGAGGATGATGGGCACAGTTAGGATCTCGTCTTCGGTCCGTCTGAAGCATCCTGTTTCGGAACCGTCGGCCGCGCGGATCAGCCCTGCATTCCGATACCGCGCGACACGAGATCGTCGGCCGTCGCGTGCGGCAATTACCACACGTTGAATTTGTAGTTGATGCCGCCGGTGATCATTTGGATCGTGCGGTCGTTGAAGTTGATGGTGTCGCCGGCATACCGGGTCCGCGGCGTGCCCGGCACCGTGAAGCTCTGATTTGACAGGCCAATGAAGTCATACTCGACGCGCACCGACCAATTGCCCGTGAATGCCCATTCGAGACCGGCACCGGCGGTCCAACCTGTGTTCGTGGACCCGATCGGAAGGCCGACGGTCGTCCCGCCATTGGTCAAGGAGCCATTGATCCCGCCGACCCAGGCGCCGCCGAATTTGCCGTAGCCCATCAGGCGGTCCCAGGCGAAACCGACCTTGCCGGTAGCGGTGGTGATCCAGCGATTGCTGATCGTTCCGTTCGCCGTCCCGGCCGCCCCCGCTCCGATATTCAGGTTTTGCGCCGAGAAATTCGTCTTGGCGCTCGCGAGCCAATCGAACATCGCTTCCGCACCGAGCACGAGACCGGTTTGGAACTCATAGTTCGCGCCGACCTGGCCGCCACCAAGAACCGTGGCGGGGTTGCTTGAGCCGAATGCTGTCAGGTTGTTCGCAGGCGGCGGCACTCTGGAGTCCGAAAACGAGCTTGTGGTATCGACGCCACCGAAGTTGCCGCCGACATAGATGCCGGTCCAGTTATAGCCGAGCGCTATGGGCGCCTTGATCGGCATGAGCGGCAAGTCGGCCGCTCGCGCCGCTCCTCCAACAACACCCGATCCGCCAAGAAGATTTAACGCAACAAAAACGTTCGACACAGTCAGCAGTGCTACGCGCTTCACAAACATGGTCCGCCCCTTTGACCTTAGCCCATTTTCCGTTCAGTGGGTTCGACCGTTGCTGCGACTTGCAAAGGTACGCGACAGCGACGGCCGGACTCCGAGCCGCATCTAAAATCTTGCCGTCAACATTCCGCCGACCACGCGCCCCGGCGCGACCATGACGAACGGCGCCGCGCTTTGATAGAAAGCGTCGTAGTAAAGCTTGTTGAAGATGTTGTTCACGAAGATCTTCCACTCGTAGTGCTTGAGGAAATAGCCCTCGACGAACGCATCGAAGCGCCAATAGTCGGGCAGGACCGTGCCCTGATTGGCGGCCAGCAGCGTGCCGCCAAGCATCTTCGAGCGATAGGTCGCCTGGCCGCCGATTTCGAGATCTTTGGTCACCTCGTATTTGGCGAGCAGGTTGAACGACTGATTGGCGATGAAGGCGAGCGGCAAGCCGACATTGGTCGGCATCGCCGATGCGTCCACCCGGTTGTTCATGAGCACGAAGCCGCCGAAGATGCTGAGCTTGTCGAGAATCTTGCCTTCGGCGGCGACATCGATGCCCTGCACATGGTAGGCCCCGCTGGCCTCGATGATGCCGGTATTCGGAAGACCTGCCGGAACGACTTCGCGGGCGTTGGTCACGTCGGTGCGGAACAGCGCTCCCGTCGCGAGCAGGTGGCGATTGAAGAACTCCCATTTGGTTCCGACTTCGACCGACTTCGCCTGGACCGGCGCGAAGATCTGGTTGACGGTCGAACTGACCGAAAGACCTCCGTAGTTCGCCGACGTGCCGTCGAGCTCCGAGCCGACCGGATTGGATGCGGTTCCGTAGGCCGCGTAAACACTCGCGTACGGCAACGGCTTTACCAGCAAGCCGAGATTGTAGTTCACCATGTTGGATTCGGCCGACACCGTCGGAGAACCGTTCTTGCTGGCGCTGATGTTGTAGTTGTCGAACCGCAACCCCGCCGTAACGTAGACCACATCGCGCCAGTTCGCGGTCTCGAGCGCCCACAAGCTCTTGGTGTCGATCGGGATGACGGTCGGATTTCCGGTCACCGTCGGGTTTGTCGAGAACGGCAGGTTGTTTGGTGGGTTCAGCACTGACGCCAAGACCGAACCGTTAGCGAACGCGCCAGGACCGAGGGCCTCCGACGTCAATCCGTTGTAGGTGTCGATGCTCACCCTTTCGCCGGAGATTTCGCTGCCGGTAATAAGAGTGCTTTGCACTGGCCCGGTGTTGAACTTGAGAGTGCTGAGAAACTGATCGGCCAGAACGTCGGTGGTCTGATATCGGCTCTGCGGATTGAGGCACGTCAACCAGGTGGCCGGATTGGGATTGTTGAAGCTGCTGGCGCCACCGACGGTGGAATTACAGCCGCCAGTCGTAGAGGTGCCTTGCTCCGGAATCGTGCCAATGTAGCTCAGGATCGAGTGCTCGTCGCGGAACTTGTTGGTGAAGACCAAAGCGTCGCTGACCCGATATTCGTTGGTGATGGTGCCGATGTCCTGCGTCGCCAACTGGAAATCGCGATTGACGAAGCCGTAATAGGTATCGCGCGGGACCCCGACCGAAGTCACCGGCGCGCCGGCAACATTGTTGTAGGGGACGCCGAAGTCCGGCAGCCCATGCAGATCGGTGTGGATGTAATTGACCCATGTCGTGAAATCGTTCGTGGGCGTCCACTTCAACGCCGCCAGGCCGCCCCAGCGATCGTCGGTGGTGTAGTTGCGGTCGGCGACATTCGCGATCTGCCACATGCCGTCCATGCGGATCGCGAGCGTGGGCGTGACCACCTGGTTGACATCGAAGGTAACGCGCTTGGTGGCGTCGCTCGCGAATTTCGTATCGGCGTTGTAGAAGCTCGCCAGATCGCTCGCCTGCTTGGTGACGAAGTTGATGGCACCACCGGCCGTGCCGCGGCCATCGATCGTTGCCGACGGCCCCTTGAGAATCTCGATCTGCTCGGTGAAGAAATTTTCGCGGACGCTGACGCCCGGGTCGCGGATGCCGTCGACGAATACGTCGTTGCGGGCGTCGAAACCGCGGATGAAGAAACGGTCGCCGAAGGCGTTGCCGCCTTCACCGGTACCGATGGTGATGCCGGGCGTGGTACGCAGTGCATCCCTGAGCGTCGTTGCATCCTTGTCGCGCAGCACTTCCTGCGTCAGCACGGTGACGCTACGCGGCGTGTTGGCAATCGAACTCGGGGAATTTCGGCGAGGCGAGACGGTCGGCCTTATAGGGAGCCGCCGGATCGGCGTAGGGATCTGCCTGCGCCTGCTGTTTCTTTGCTTCAGCTTCCGCCTCGGCCTTGGCGCGGGCGGCGGCGGCCGCCCTCTCGCGAGCGACGCGACGGATCGCATTGCGGGCGCGGATCTGCTCCGCCGATGGCTTCGGTGCCGGCGGTTTCGGCCGCGCCACCGGCGCGTCGACCGTCACCGGCGGTAGCGGTTGTTCCTGTGCGTCGGCGACGCCGATGGCCGCCACAGCAATCAGACAGCCGACAGTGACCTTTTGTGTCGAACTGCTTTCGAAGATTCCGTCAAAACCAAGACGCACGCGTGCCGACGTTGGCAGAGCACGCAACGTGCTCGGCCGCAAAACGCAACCACTCATAACTGATGCCCCCGCTTACTGCGCGCCGAACCCCACTTCGTCGGCGCGATGGCGGGAAAACGTTAATGTGAATTTACTTTTAGAATCAAACCAACGTTCAATATTCAGTGATTGATTTGTTTAGAAATACTGGAAACAACAGTATTCTATATTCGAATTAAAACTAATAAGGACTCTAAACTACAGCTTAGAGAGTCTCGAAATCATCGAATAAACGACCACAATGTCGGTCGAATTGCTGCCGCAAATTTGCCCGGCAAAGCGCGCCCTTGCGCCTCATATACGGTCTTTGCCATGCAAGTGCCGCAATCCAGCTATTCGTCAACGCTGGGCGGTTTCATCAGTGAAAACAGTTCGTCGACCGTCTGTATGGCGACCGCGCGCACACGATCGGTGTCGAGCGCGCCGGCAATGCGGACCTGGTGAACGACGGCGTGAATCTCGTCGCGGAAGTCCGTCAAAAACCGCAGCGGGTCCTTGGAGTCATTTGCAACGCGCGCGATCAGGCCGGTTATCAGGATCTGGCAGGCGATCATTCGTCCGTTGAGTTCTTCCACACAACCCTCCTACTCTTTTTGCTCGTGGGACAGCGGCGCTGCAATTCAAGCGCCTCCAAAAAGGTGCGAGCACCAGTCGATTCGATCTGAACCGACTCGGTGCTCCACAGTCTGTATCGAAAAATCGGCACGCAAAAACGGATCCAGCGGTCGAAGCCGACTTCGCACATGAAACACGCGACAAAACGAATCTCGAACGCGGCCCGATTCGATCGAACCGGATTGGGTTTTTGGGTGGCGGAGTGCCGGTGAGACAGGCAGCTTCGGTTTAGGCAACCTCGGTATCGCTCGTCACCGTCTGCCGCACTTCGAAGCCTTCGAATTTCGGATGCTCCAGATAAAGCGGACCGGTTGCCGCGTTGCCGGCGCGCGCATGCGCGGCGCGAAATTCCTCCGACTTCGTCCAGGCTTCGAAAGCCGACTTGCTTTGCCAGATCGAATGCGAGGCGTAGAGCGTGTGATCCTCGGCCTCGGGGCCTTTGAGCAGATGAAACTCGACAAAGCCGGGAACGCGGTCGAGATAGGTGTCGCGCGAGAGCCAGACCTTCTCAAACGCCTCTTCGGAGCCTCTCTTCACGCGAAAGCGATTTATCGCAATGAACATTGTCTTCTCTCCTGGTGCGGCAAGACAACCATCGGCTGTCAGTTTTCACGCCGTAGCGGACGGCGAGCGATCCTTCAAACATGATGCCGATTTAAACATGATGCCCGGGCGCGGCACGCCAAAGCCAGTCGCGGTGCTGCAGCACATGTATTTCCTGTAGCCCACATTGAGCAAGTTCTCGACCCAAAACGGCAGGTGACACATCCGGCGATCAACTGCCGGCCGACGTGATCCGACGGCGCTCTCGGCCGAGCCCATCAGCAAATGCGCTGCCTGCGGTCCACCCTTCGTCCTGCCGCAAGCGATGGCTGCGGCCAAATGGTTCAGCATGTCCTGACCTTTTTGTCGCGGTATCTGGTGCTTTGGTGCCGCGCCGACTAATGTAGTTCCTTGCCCAAGGGAACAGCGCGGAATGCAAGCCCGGACGCGGACGATTTGGCTGGTGCGGCTTGCCATGGCCGCATCCGTGCTCGCTCCGCTTCTGATCTTTGCCTTCGCTTCGTGGGCCAGCTACCGCAATACGCAGGCGCTGACCGACGAGCGCCTGGCGCGCTCGCTCGATGTCGAGGAGGAGGAAGCGCAGCGGACCTTTCAGCTGGTCGGCGTGGCGTTGAACAGCGTCAAAGATCTCGTCGCCGGCATGTCGCCGGACGACATCCGTCACGATGAAAAGCGTCTGCACGCGCTATTGAAAAAGCTCGACGCCCAGGTCCCGCTGATTTAATCGATCTGGATCTACGACAGAGACGGACGGCCGCTCGTCTCCTCGTGGGACGATATCGCGTCCGATACCAGCTCCGCCGACCGCGACTTTTTTCGTGCCCATCTGCATGGCGATATCGGAACCTATTACGGCCAAGTGTACCAATCGCGTTTCGGCGGGCAACCGTTCTTCACGGTGAGCCAGCGGCTCGTCCATGACGGCGCCTTCATGGGCGTTCTGGAAATCTCGGTCTTGCCGAGCAATTTTTTCCATTTCTTCGCCACCCTGGCTTACGCAGAAGGTCAGCAATTTTCGCTAATCCGCGACGACGGTCTGTTCCTGGCGCGCTATCCGGCTGCCCCGGCCGGGACGACGATCCGGCTGGACGAACATTCGGGATTTCGCCGCACCATCGCGCATGCGGCGGCCGGCGGTTTCTTCACGACGGTCTCACCGATCGACCAGATCGAGCGCCGCTTTGCGGCGCGCCATCTTGATGGCACGCCACTTTACGTCACGACCGGCTTTGCCACGGCCGCAACACGCAGCGAGTGGCTGTCGGGAATGTCCGCGCATCTCATTTACGGCGTACCGGTTACGCTGATCCTGTTTTTTACGTTGTTTGCGGTGCTGCTGCGCACCCAGCGGCTTTACGCCGAGATCACCCGTCGCTCCGCCGCCGAGGAAGCGCTGCGTCAATCCCAGAAGCTCGATGCTATCGGCCATTTGACCGGCGGCGTCGCCCACGACTTCAACAATTTATTGACGATCATCATCGGCAATCTGGAAGCCGCACAGCATCAGTTGGAAAGCTGGGCCGATGGTGGGCAGCTCAAGCTGTCGCGTCGCCTGGACAACGCCATGCACGGCGCCCAGCGCGCGGCGACCCTGACCAAGCGGCTTCTGGCTTTCTCCCGCCAGCAACCGCTCAACCCGGCAGTGCTCGATGTCAATCGCGTGCTCAACGGGCTATCCGATTTTCTGCGGCGCGCACTCGGTGAGGACATTTCCCTCGAAATCGTCGGCGGCGCCGGCGTATGGCCGGTGGAAGCGGACGCCGCCGAGCTCGAAGCCGCCATGCTCAACCTTGCCGTCAACGCGCGCGATGCCATGCCGGAGGGCGGCAAATTGACCATCGAAGCCAGCAACTCCTATCTCGACGAAAGCTATTGCCGTCAGAATGCCGACGTGCGCCCCGGCCAATATGTGCAGATCGCGGTGACCGATACCGGCGCCGGCATGGCCAAAGAGGTGATCGAGCGCGCCTTCGAGCCGTTTTTCACGACCAAGCAATCGGGCCAGGGCACCGGGCTCGGGCTGAGCCAAGTGTACGGCTTCGTCAAACAATCCGGCGGCCACGTCAAAATCTACAGTGAGGCCGGCGAAGGCACGACGGTCAGGATCTATTTGCCGCGGTTCTTTGGTCAAGCAACGCCGACCGCGGAAGTCGCCGCCACACCGGGACGCGGTCGCTCGGGCGAATGCGTCCTGGTGGTGGAGGACGACGCCGACGTGCGCACCTATGTGGTCGAAACGCTAACGTCGTTGGGCTATGACGTTCTTGAAGCCGGTGGGGCCGAAGGAGCGCTGCGGCTTATCGACGAGTACCCCACTATCCATCTGCTGTTGACCGACGTGGTCATGCCTGGAATGAACGGGCGCAAACTCGCGGAAGAAGCCAAGCTGCGGCGGCCCAAACTAAAAATTATCTACATGACGGGTTATTCGCGCAACGCCATCATGCACCAAGGCCGGCTCGATATGGGCGTCGACCTCGTACAGAAACCGGTCACCAGCGAGCAACTCGCCCGCGCGGTGCGCAGGGCCCTCGACAGTTGAGGTGGGACGGCTCGGCTGCGCGCCGGACTTTGCCGGAACCAAAGCTACGCCATGCCGTTAGCGCCTGGGGCCCCGAACCGTCGCCGCCGGCATGACCGATCCGACCGCTGGATCGAGGCGCGCCAATATCGCCCTCGACGCCATCAACTTTTCCCTAGCCGACGTGCGCGACGGCCTCGGGCCATATCTGGCGATCTATCTGCTCACCGTTCAGAAATGGGACGAGGCCAGCATCGGGATGGTGATGTCGATCGCGACCGCCTCCGGCATCATCGCCCAGACACCGGCCGGCGGGCTCATCGATGCGACGCGCGCAAAGCGCGCAGTAATGGCAACTGCCGCGATCGCGGTCGCGGCCGCATCGCTTTTGCTGCCGCTATGCTCAGGCTTCATCTCCGTCGCCGCCTCACAGGCTGCGGCACACGTCAGCGCTGCGGTGTTCGGGCCGGGCTTGGCCGCGATCTCCCTCGGGATCGTCGGCCACGCCGCCTTCACGCGACGGATCGGCCGCAACGAATTGTTCAACCATGCCGGCAACGCCTTCGCCGCTATCGCCGCGGGTGCGACGGCCTATCTGTGGGGACCCGATGTCGTGTTTTACCTACTCGCGATCATGTCGGCCGCGAGCGTGCTCGGCATTCTCATGATACCCGCAGGCGCCATCGACGACGCGCTGGCGCGCGGCCTCAATGACCGGCTCGGCGAAACCGAAGACACGCGTGCCCATAGCGACACGCCGAGCGGCTTGCGTGTCCTCTTCGCTTGCCGGCCGTTGATGATATTGGCGATCGCGGTCGTGTTCTTTCATCTCGCCAACGCAGCGATGCTGCCGCTGGTCGGGCAGAAGCTTGCCTTGCGCGACAACCATCTTGGCACAACGTTGATGGCCGCTTGCATTGTCACGGCCCAAGCCGTGATGGTGCCGATGGCCATGCTGGTCGGCGCCCGTGCCGACCGCTGGGGTCGAAAGCCGCTGTTTCTTGTCGCGTTTCTTATTTTGCCACTGCGCGGCTGCCTCTATACCTTGTCGGATAATCAATTCTGGTTGTTGGCCGTGCAAACACTCGATGGCATCGGCGCCGGACTGGTCGGCGCCCTCGTTCCGATCATCGTTGCCGATCTGATGCGCGGCACCGGGCGCCTTAATATCGCACAAGGCGCGATCCTGACCGCGCAGGGCATCGGCGCCGCACTGTCGACAACGCTCGCCGGGGTCGTGGTGGTGCACGCCGGCTATAGCGCCGCGTTCCTGACCCTTGCCGTCGTCGCGGGCGCCGGCGCACTGGTTTTCTTCTTCGGAATGCCGGAGACGAAGCAGAGGCCCGCGGAACGGTCCGAGGGCCAACCGAGGCCGCGGTCTGCGGCAGCGCCGCGGCCGGTCGTTTGAATCGAGCGGCACAACCTTGATGCAATCGCACGCCACAGAGGCGATCTACGTCATCGCAGCGCTTGCCACGGCGGGCGTCATTCTGCGTCCGTTCCGTGTTACCGAAGCGATCTGGGCCGTTGCCGGAGCCGCCGTGCTCGTGGCGCTCGGGCTCCTTTCCATTCCGGATGCCCTCGCCGGCGTCGCCAAAGGCGGCGACGTCTATCTGTTCCTGTTCGGCATGATGCTGCTTGCGGAGATCGCGCGCGAGGAAGGTCTGTTTGATTGGCTGGCCGCACTGGCGGCGCGCCACGCCGCCGGCTCGTCGCGCCGGCTGTTTTTGTTGATCTACGGTGTTGGCGCAGTGGTGACAACTTTTTTGTCGAACGACGCCACCGCGGTGGTGCTGACGCCTGCGGTCGCGGCGGCGGCGCGAACCGCCAAGGTGGCCGAGCCCCTGCCCTATCTGTTGATCTGCGCGTTCATCGCCAATGCGGCATCCTTCGTGCTGCCGATTTCGAACCCGGCCAATCTCGTCATTTATGGCAGCCGAATGCCCCCGCTGCAGCAGTGGCTCGAGGCTTATCTCGTGCCGTCCGCGGTCGCGATCGTGGCCACGTATCTGCTGTTGCGTTTCCTTCAGCGTCGCGCGCTCGAACAACGCATCGCCAAGGACGTGCCGCTGCCGGCACTGACGGCCGCCGGCAAGATGGCGGCGGCCGGGATCGTTGCCACCGCGGTGGTCCTGCTCACGTCCTCGGCGCTTGACATCCGGCTCGGGCTGCCGACGGCCATCGCCGGCACGCTCACGGCCGTCATGGTTTTGCTGCGCGAACGGAAATCCCCATGGCGGATCGTCATGGATATCTCCTGGGGCGTGCTGCCGCTGGTCGCCGGCCTGTTCGTGCTGGTCGAAGCGCTGGGCAAGACCGGGCTGATCGACACGATCGCAGCCTTGCTCCGCGACGGAGCCGATCATGCGGCCGCCTTAACCGCCGCCCTGTCGGGCCTGGCGATCGCGCTCGCGAGCAACCTGATCAATAATCTTCCCGCAGGGCTGATCGCCGCCAGCGCCGTGCAGACGGCACAATCGGGCGGACATGTCACGCGCGCCATGCTGATCGGGGTCGATCTCGGCCCCAATCTGTCGGTGACCGGGTCGCTTGCCACAATTCTGTGGCTCGCCGCCCTGCGTCGCGAGGGACTTGTGGTCGGTTTCGGCGCGTTCTTGAAAATCGGCATTGTGGTGATGCCGCCGGCTCTCGTCCTGGCGATCGCATCGGCTTTGCTGATGCCCTGAGACGCGAACCGCGGACGCGCGCGATACGGCGAAGGGTCACCGGATCGGCGGCTGGCGCCGCGGACGCCTGGCACTTATGGTGGCGAGCCAACGGCGCCTATAGGCACGGGGTTGGAGGATGAAATAGTGACCGGTCAAAACCGCGGCAACGACGCATTGAGCTTTGCAACCACGAAGGAATTGACCGCGGCACTGGCCGCCAAAAAGATTTCCGCGCTTGAGCTGACCGACCACTTCATCACCCGCATCGAGGCGCTCGACGGTAAGCTCAATGCCGTGGTGGTGCGTTGCTTCGAACAGGCCCGCGCGGCCGCCAAAGCCGCCGACGCGGCGCTGGCGCGCGGCGAAAATCGGCCGTTGCTCGGCGTTCCGATCGTGATCAAGGAATCCTTCGATATCGCCGGCCTGCCGACCACCTGGGGCGTGCCGGCCAATAAGGAGTTCGTGCCCACGGAGGATGCCCTCATGGTCGCCCGGGTCAGGGCGGCCGGCGCGATTATCCTCGGCAAGACCAACGTACCGTTCGTGCTCGGCGACTGGCAGAGCTTCAACGAAATTTACGGCACGACCAACAATCCTTGGGACGTGGGCCGCACGCCAGGCGGTTCGTCGGGCGGGTCGGCAGCAGCGCTTGCCGCCGGCTTCGCACCGCTGTCGCTCGGCTCCGATATCGGCGGCTCGTTGCGCGTCCCGGCCCACTATTGCGGGGTCTACGCGCACAAGCCGACGTTGAACGTCATCCCGCCGCGCGGGCACCGTCTGCCGGGCACGGTTCAGCGCATCAGCGACCTTGCCGTGGTCGGGCCGATGTCGCGCACCACCGCCGATCTCGAATTTCTGCTCGATCTCACGTCCGACCCGGACGAGGCCCACGCCGGGATCGCCTATCGGCTTGCACTGCCGAGCCCACGCCACGCCGCACTGAAGGATTTTCGCGTACTCGTGATCGACGAGCACCCGCTGCTTCCGACCGACGCCAGCGTACGCTCCGCGATCGATCGCCTCGCCCAACGGCTGGCCAAGATCGGCGTCAGCGTGGCGCGCGAAAGCCCGCTCATGCCCGACCTCGCCGCCTCGGCGCGTCTCTATATGCGGCTGTTGATGGCGGCACTGTCGGAGCGCTGGCCGACCGAGCTTTACGAGCACGCCAGAGGCAAGACTGCCGCCCTGCGCCCCGACGACGATAGCCTCTCGGCTGAGCGTTGGCGCGGAGCGACGCTGACCCATCGCGAGTGGGCGACGGCCGACATGGCGCGGATAGGGCTGCAACGGCAATGGGCGGAGCTGTTTCGCCAATTCGACGTGGTGGTGTGTCCGTCGATATCGACACCGGCTTTTCCCCACGACCACACGCCGGTGCTGGAACGCCATATCGAGATCGACGGCAAGAAGTGCTCGTTCTTCGACCAATTGATTTGGCCCGAGGTAGCGACGACGGCTGGGCTACCGGCCACAGCCGCACCGATCGGATTGACAGACAATGGTCTTCCGGTCGGCGTGCAGATCGTCGGCCCTTATCTGGAGGACCGCACGCCGCTTGCTTTCGCCGCTTTGATCGAGCGCGAGTTCGGCGGCTTTGTGGCGCCGCCCGGATATGCCGATTGAGGCGTGTGGCGAGCCAAGTCCTGTCTCTCGAGCCCGATCCTGCCTCATGTCGACGAAATTTTCCGCCAATGCACCGGCAAAGCCGCTCACGATACGCGATCCTAATTATGTCGAGCGTATTCGGACCAGTTTCGGAACGCAGGGCTTTCTACGCCATGTCGATGCCCGGATCGAAGACATCGCACCCGGCCGCTGCGTGATCGTCGCCGATTTTCGCGCTGAACTGGCGCAGCAAAACGGCTATTTTCACGGCGGGTTGATCGGCACCATCGCGGATGCGGCGGGCGCCTGCGCGGCCGCCACGTTGATCGAAAGCCGGCAGTACGTGCTCACCGCCGAATACAAGATCAATTTCCTCGCCCCTGCCAAACCGCCCCAGCTCAAGGCCGTTGGCGAAGTCGCCCGCGCCGGCCGCACCCTGACGGTGTCGCAGGTGCACCTCTTTGGCGTCGACGCCGCAGGCGAAGAAGCGCTTTGCGCACTCGCGACCGTGACGCTCGCGACACTTCAACGCGAAGCGCCGCCCTCGGACGATTGATGCGGCTTTGTCCGAACTAAAAAGCCAGCCGCTGGGACGTGCGAGATTCACGCTCCACGGCTTGATTGCCCGTTCTCATTTCACCGGAAAATTGAAATAGGTGGACGGATACGGCTCGTCCGCGAGCGTAAAATGCCACCACTCCTTGTCGTAGGGCCGAAAGCCGCGGCGCCGCATAGCGGCGGCGAGGAGCGCCCGGTTTTCCTCGGCTGAGCGACCGATATTCGGTGCGCCGGGCCACGAGCGCGGGCTGAAGAAATCGAACGGCGTGCCCATGTCGAGCTCTTGGCCGTCGGCGTGCACCAGCGTCAGATCGAGGGTCGATCCGCGGGAATGGCCCGATTGCGAGGCAATGTAGCCGTCACGAAACAGCGTCCGCTTGTCGACGTCGGGATAGAATTCGCGCTTGCCGAGCGTATCGTCGAGGTCGCGCGCCCAGTGCGCGAAATCCGATACCGCGCGCGTCGGCCGATAGCAATCGAAGACCTTGATCTTGAGGTCGTGGACCGCGAGATCGCCAGCGACCTGGGCCAAAGCGTTCGCGGCCGGTCGGGTCAAAAGGCAACGCGGCGCTTCATACCCGTCGATCGGCCGGCCGACGAAATTGTGCGCGCCGGCGTAGCGCGCCTCCACGATCAATCCCGGCACCACCGCCGCAGTGTCGACGAAGCTGGCCGGGCGGTCTTCGACCGGATCGCCGGCACGATTTTGCGCCAGCGCCGCGCCGGCGAGCGAACCGATCAGCATGAAGATAAGTGAATAGCGAACAGCAAGGCGTGCATCATGGGGGCGTCGCTTCCGCCGACCGTTCTTGTCCATGCTCGATCGCTATTCAGCCGCATGCGCACAGCGATTGACCTCGACGGTCACATGCGACAGTCCGCCCAGATCCTTCAGTCGCTGCTTGTACGCGGATGGCTCCTGCGGCGTGTCGGAAACCACCGACATGATCACCGCAGCGTGGCCGGGGCCGACCTGCCAGAGATGCAGATCGGCCAGCCGGTCGCCGCCGGTCTCAACACACTCACGGATA
This sequence comes from uncultured Alphaproteobacteria bacterium, assembly GCA_963818155.1. GTDB lineage: Bacteria > Pseudomonadota > Alphaproteobacteria > Rhizobiales > Xanthobacteraceae > BOG-931. The sequence goes on along the minus strand of CAWFRC010000004.1, from coordinate 19,337 downwards.
CGCTGGGCAAGCTCCGGATCGGGCACCGTATCGAGCAGAACGCTGCCGGCCGACCGGATCAAGGCGACCGCCCAGGACAAGATGACGAGCATACCGGCCAGACCGACCACTGGGTCAATGAAGTTCAGGCCGAACGCCCAGGCCACGGACAGGCCGGCAATCGTCAACACGGAAGTGAGCGCATCGGCCAGCACGTGGACATAAGCCGCACGGTAGTTGGTATCGTGTTGGGCAGCGTGACCATGCGCATGTTCGCCGTGCGCGTGATCGTCGTGCGCACCGTGGCCGTGCGCATGGTCGCCATGATGATCGTCGTGCGCCTGATCTTGGTAGGCGTGATGAGTGTGGCCCAGATGTCCGTGCGCGTGATCATGGCTTTCGCGCAGCAGCCACGCACTCGCGAGGTTCACGCACAAGCCGAGCGCCGCGATCGGAACTGCCTCGCGGAACTGAATGGCGACCGGATGCAAGAGCCGCAGCACGGATTCGTAGCCGATCCCCACTGCGATCATGGCGAGGATGATGGCACTGCTGAAGGCTGCCAACTCGCCGAACTTGCCGGTGCCGAGCGAAAAGCGTTGATCGCCGATATGGCGGCGGGCGAACAGATACGCGAGCCCGGCAATGGCCAGCGCCAGCACATGGGTCCCCATATGCCAACCATCGGCAATCAGCGCGATCGAGCCGAACAATGTGCCGCCGGCAATTTCCACGACCATCATCGCGGCGGTCAGCGCCACCACGCTCCAGGTGCGCCGCTCCCGCTCGCCGTGGCGATCACCGAGAAAGGCGTGCTCGTGAGCCCAGTGGCTCAAGGAATGTGAATGCATACGGGCTCCCTCGCCTCACCAACTGCGGAATTCGCCGATCCTTCGTCCCTCGCCGGATCGGGCATAGGTAAACTCCAGGCTCCGCCCGAAAATCAAGCGGCTATTGAACGTGCGACGTTCGCTGCGCGTCCCCCGGACAGCACAAAATTCAGGATGTTAACCTGCTGGTAACCATACACCCGGCAGATTTTGCCGGGGGAGGTGAGTCCGTAGTCCGTTTCAACAGCACCTTCGGGGGCAGCTTTGGACGCGAGTGCGGCGCCTTTTCCTTTCGTTTCGGCCGGCGGCCCGACGGCCGCTGCCCATAGCTTCGCAACACGTGACCGCGCTCGACGGGCGCAAGCAGACGGCATGACCGACGTTGTAACCTCGGCCGACCGTAGCGACCGACCGTTGGCCTTTACGCGCCTTGCCGATCTCGGCACGCTGCTCAAGCGCAGCGACATCGGCCTTGCGGTCGGCGTGATGGCCATTCTGGTCATCCTTATTCTGCCGCTGCCATCGCTGCTGCTCGATTTCGCGCTCGCGATCTCGATCACGTTTTCCGTGCTCATCCTGATGACGGCGCTGTTCATCCAGACGCCGCTGGAATTCTCCGCTTTCCCCACCGTGCTCCTGATCGCGACCATGCTGCGGCTTGCGCTCAATCTGGCCTCGACCCGCCTCATTCTGTCGCGCGGCCACGAAGGCACCGACGCCGCCGGCCATGTGATCCAGGCCTTCGGCAATTTCGTCATGGGCGGCAGTTTCGTCATCGGCATCATCGTTTTCACCATCCTGGTGATCGTCAATTTCGTCGTCATCACCAAGGGCTCCGGCCGCATCGCCGAAGTCGCCGCCCGCTTCCACCTCGATTCGATGCCGGGCAAGCAAATGGCCATCGACGCGGACCTTTCCGCCGGCCTGATCGATGAGAAAGACGCGCGGCGCCGACGCAAGACTCTGGAGGACGAATCCGGCTTCTTCGGCGCCATGGATGGCGCCTCGAAATTCGTCCGCGGTGACGCCATCGCCGGCCTGCTGGTTCTGATGATCAACGTCATCGGCGGCATGGTGATCGGCATCATGCAGCAGGGCTTGAGCTTTTCCGAGGCCGGCCACGCCTACACCTTGCTGTCGGTCGGCGACGGCCTGGTCACCCAGGTGCCGGCGTTGATTGTCTCGATCGCCGCGGGCCTTTTGGTCTCCAAGGCCGGGGTTTCCGGCGCTGCCGATAAGGCGCTGCTGAGCCAGTTCTCCGGCTATCCAAAAGCACTCGGCATGTCGGCGGCGGTGATGCTGGTGATGGCGCTGTTGCCGGGAATTCCGATGATTCCGTTTTTCGCGCTCGGCGGCGGCACGGCGGCTCTCGCTTATGTGATCGACCGCCGCCGCAAGCGGGCGGCCGCTGCCGATGCCAAAAAAGCCGACACCGAGAAACCAGCGCCACCGGAAGAGCCGATGTCGGCGACACTGAAAATGGACGACCTGAAAATCGAGCTCGGCTATGCGCTGTTGCCGTTGGTCAATGCCACGGGCAGCGGCGACCGCCTCACCGAGCAAATCAAGGCGCTACGCCGATCGCTCGCTGCCGAAATGGGCTTCGTCATGCCTTCGGTGCGCATCCTCGACAATGTCCAGCTCGACGCCAACAGCTATGTGATCAAGATCAAGGAGGTGGAATCCGGCAGCGGCAAGGTCTGGTACGGCCAGTTTATGGTGATGGATCCAACCGGCAGGCAGGTGACGCTGCCGGGTGTGCACACGACCGAGCCGACCTTCGGCCTGCCCGCCACCTGGATCGAAGCCTCGCTCAAGGAGGAAGCGTCGGTAAAGGGCTACACCGTCGTCGACTCGGCCACCGTGCTCGCCACCCACCTGACCGAACTGATCAAGGCCAACATGTCCGAGCTCCTCTCATACGGAGAGGTGCAGAAATTGCTCAAGGAATTGCCGAAGGAACAGAGCGAACTGATCAAGGACATCGTGCCGTCGCTGATCACCATTTCGGGCATCCAGCGGGTGCTGCAAATCCTGCTGGCGGAACGCGTCTCGATCCGCGATCTCTCCACCATCCTCGAAGGCGTCGCCGACGGCCTGGCCTCGACGCGCAATCCGACGCTGCTCGCAGAGCATGTACGCACGCGCCTGTCCCGCCAGCTTTGCGCCCAGCATACAAGCCACGCAGGCTATCTGCCGATCATCGCGCTGACCGCCAGATGGGAACAGGCATTTGCCGAATCCATCGTCGGCCAAGGCGACGATCGCAATCTCGCCATGCAGCCATCGCGGCTCACCGAATTCATCAATCTGGTTCGTGAGAAATTCGAGCAGGCGGCGCGAGAGGGCGAGGCCCCGGTGCTGGTCACCTCGGCCGCGATCCGCCCATTCGTGCGCGGGATCGTCGAGCGTTTTCGGGCGCAAACGAGCGTGCTGGCACAGTCCGAGATCCACCCGCGTGCCCGGCTAAAAACCGTCGGCAGCATCTGAAAGCCGTGCGGGACCAGTGCCCGCGCCAAAGAACGGCAGCGATTTGTTATTTGCTCTCAGCTTGTTAGATCGCGGCGGCCGCCGCATGCCGCCTCGTCCCAGGCGGAACAACAGCGCCGATCACCGGTTATCACGAGCGTTCAAGCTTCGGTGATGCGGTCTTTGTTCAGTCCGAAGCTCTGCGTAAATCAGCGTTAATGTGAGCTTAATCACAGTTTCTGCCCGGGCGCCGGGCTACACCCGTGAAAACGGGAGGTTGCAATGAACCACTCGATGTACGGCGCGGACCGCCGCACCCATTTGAAGATTATCGTGGTCGGCCTTTTGTGCGCGACCGTCGTTGCCGCCGTGGGAATTTTCGCCAACGTGCGCGACCTCGATCTTGGCACCGCTCCGCTGGTGAAAGCGGGCCAGCCGACCGCGGTGACCGGTAAGCTTCCGGCGATCCGGTAACGGCATTGTCCCGAAAGCGTTTCGGGCGGCAAAACGATAGTGATAAGGCGCGATGGCCGGGACAATTCTCGGCCATGTTTTTTGCGCCATTTCTCATGGCTCAGGTCTTCGGCGTTGTTGGCGGCGGCGGCGCCGGGAGCGAATCCACTGCCTTGCCGGTGAACAGCACCGGGCCGGTTGGCGCGCCGCTGGGCGAACCGCCAGCGGGCTCAAGCGAGACCGCAAAGGTGGCGGAGCGCAGCGTATCGAGATCGATACTGGCCGGAAGCGGGCGTTGCGTGAACTCGTCGGCGCCGACGACGCCGAGCGACCGGGGCGGTAACGAGCGGCCGTTCATCAGCCAGAGTTCGTAGCTGCGGCCACTTTCCTGGGCGGCGGAAACGCGTCGCACCACGACGGTGCGTTGCTGGGTGTCGACCGTCAGCAGAAAAGCCGGCGCAATCGGTTGTTGCTGCAGCACTGCGACCAGGCGATCGACCGGTCCACGTTCCGGCGGCTCGGTGCGCGCGATCAGGCTGGCGCCGGCCCCGCGCAGTTGCGCCGGCAGCAGGCCTGGCGCCACTCTGGACACTGCAATGTAGGCCGCAAGCAGGGCGGCGATTGCGCCGAAGGCGAAGGTAAAACCACGCCAGCGTCCGACGCGCTTTCTCAGCCGAATGATGTCGGCGTCGTGCTCCCCGCCCATGCCCGCGCCAGCAAAAGGCGGTGGATCCAAATGATCCGCCAAATGCTGTTCTGACTCATGTTCCGATTCGTGATCTGAATTGCCGGCCGGCATTTCGGCGTCCTCTTCGGCCGCCGCTTCCGGCTGCGTTGCGGCCGATTTAACAAACGAGAAATCCGGCGTGACCTCGGCGTTTTCCGCCGCATCGTGATCATGTTCGCCCTCGGCGGCGACGGCCGTCTCCGCCTCCGGCTCGGCTGGCGTTTCGATGCCGATCTCGCTTTTGATCTTGTCCCAAACCTGCGGCGGCGGCTCGACGGCCTCGACCATGACGTTGAGCTCGCCAAGACGGCGCTCCCACTGCTTCACGGCGGCGTCGAATTCCGGATCGAATGACCGCAAGGCCTCGGCGTGCTCGCGCTCTTCGGCAGACAACGTGCCGAGCACGTATTCCGCGGCGAGCGTCTCCTGGTCCTCTTCAAACATCCTCGCCAAGCTCCTTCGTCAGCTTCCCATGCAGCCGCGGATCTCGAGCAGGCTGCGTCGCAACCAGGTCTTGATCGTGTTTGCCGGAATGTCGAGCTTCCTTGCCAGCTGCTCCCGGCTCCACCCGCTGTAATAGGCCAAGAGCACGATCCGTTGCTTTTCCGGATCGAGCTTGCCGAGACACGCCAACAGGCGCTTAAGCTCCTCCGTCATCTCCCGCCGCGCCAACGGCGGCGGCGTATCGGCGGCGACGCTGAGCGCTTCAGGCTCGTCCTCGATCGACAGTTCGCCCCTTTTGCGAACGATATCGATGGCGCGATTGCGCGCGATCGCAACCATCCAGGTGATCGGGCTGGCGATGGTCGCATCGAAGGTTGCAGCCGTGTTCCACACCTTGAGATAGGTCTCCTGCATCACCTCTTCGGCGAGTTCGGGTCTGCCCAAGATACGAAGCAGGACGCCATAAAGTTTCGCACGGGTGGCGTCGTAGAGCCGCTCGAATGCGGCGGCGTCGCCCGCGGCGACCTCCGCGAGCAGTTCAACCAGCTCGGTCTGCGTCAACATCGCTGCCCCCGGAATCGCCCCTAGACTTGCCACTCCAGACCTAAAACATGTCCGGAGCCGGGCATCCCCTTGCCAACTCAATGCGAAAAAACATTATCATCAGGGAGGCGGGCGTTCGTCGAGAGCGAATAGCGCTCTGCCGTGCCGCCCGCAACGCCGCAAAAGCCGTAAAACTCGAAATCCCCACAACCCTCTAGCGGCGCGCGCCGACCGACCCGGATCGGGATTCAGGGCTCCTCGCTGACACTCGGCGGCGAAATGACCGCGTTCAAGCGATCGCCTATGCGCTGCGCACCCGCATCAGTGCGATCGAATCGAGTTCCGCCTGCTCGGCCGCGTTCTCCGCTTCGCGTTCGCGTGCCTGGTCGCGTTCGTCCAGAAGCTCGACCTTTTTCAGCTCATCGAAGGCCTCGCCGAGCGCCATCTTCGCCTCCTCGAGCTGCGTGCGCAGCTCATCCGCTGAGCGTTTGAGATTCTCGCGGCGGCCGATCGCGGCCTTGGCGTAAGTCGGATAGGCGAAATGTCCCGGATCATGGATACCGGCGCGATCCTGCTCGACGCGAATCTCGCGTTCCAGATCGCCCGCCATGCGGTCGAATTCCGCAATCATCATCTCAATTTGCGCAACCTTGCGCCGTTTCTCGTCGACCTGAAATTTCTTCAGGCGGATGAGCGTCTCACGGGACTTCATCGACTTTTACTCCCCGAAGGCGCGTGACCAAAGGCGCCGCAGAGGGTTCCTTCACGGCGCCACAGACCGGGACTGTGCGCCGATAACGTTAGCGATCGGTTTCCGCGTTCACCATTATTTGGGCCAAACGCTGATAACCTTCGGCGAGGCCCGTTGCTTCATCCTTGCCTTGGCTCAGGAAAGCCTCGATCGGCTTATGCAGGCGGATTGCTTCGTCGACTTCGGCACTGGTTCCGGCGCGGTAGGCGCCGAGCCGGATCAGTTCCTCCATGTCCGCATAGGTCGCCATCACCTGGCGCGCGCGGGTCAAGACCGGCAAATATTGCGGATCCGCGGCCCGCGGCATCGTGCGCGAGATCGATTTGAGGATATTGATCGCCGGGTAGCGCCCGCGCTCGGCAATGGTGCGCTCCATCACGATATGTCCATCCAAAATGCCGCGCACCGCATCGGCGATCGGCTCATTATGGTCGTCGCCGTCGACCAGAACCGTGAAAATGCCGGTGATGGTGCCCTGGTCCGGTCCGGGTCCTGCCCGCTCAAGAAGTCGCGGTAATTCGGTAAAGACGGTCGGCGTATAGCCCTTGGCCGTCGGTGGCTCGCCGGCCGAGAGACCGATCTCGCGCTGCGCCATGGCAAAGCGGGTGACCGAATCCATGAGCACAAGCACATCCTGGCCTTCGTCGCGAAAATATTCGGCGATGGCGAGCGTCACGTGGGCGGCCTGGCGTCGCATCAGCGCCGGTTCGTCGGAAGTCGAGACCACGACCACGGAGCGGGCCAGGCCGGCGTCACCTAAATCGTCTTGCAGAAATTCCTGCACCTCGCGGCCGCGTTCGCCGATCAGCCCGATCACGGTAACATCGGCGGCGACGTTGCGGGCCAGCATCGACAACAGCACCGACTTACCGACGCCGGAGCCGGAAAAAATGCCCATGCGCTGGCCGCGGCAACAGGTGATGAACGTATTGAGCGCGCGCACGCCGAGATCGAGCGGGCCGCCGACGCGACGGCGCGCGTGCGCCAGCGGCGGCGCATTGCGGAACGGATAGGGCGAAGCGCCATAAAGCAAAGGCCCTTTGCCATCGATGGGTTCGCCGAGCGCGTTCACTACGCGACCGAGCCACGCCGCCGACGGCCGCACCGCGCCGGCGACGGATGTTACCAGCGCCCGGCAGCCGCGACGCACGCCTTCGAGCGGCGCGAATGGCATAAGCAGCGCATACGGCCCGGAGAACCCGATGACTTCGCTCGGAATATTCTTGCCCGGCGCTTCGATCACCACGCGCGCACCGACCGACATCGCATGCAGCGGTCCGGCAACTTCAACCATCAAACCGCGCACGCCGACGACGCGGCCATAAATCTCGACGCCGTCGAGTTCGTTAATTTGTTCGGCGAGCGCCTTCATGGCGCGACAGGCTTCTGTGTTCGATCAGTTACCTGTAATGCGCCAGTCTTAACCTTGTGTTTACCCGCGCCGTTAATCATTGCCCTCGTCCTTGGGAAAGGAAAGGTTCGCCAAACCGTAAGGAGGGCGAGTTTTCAGAGTTGGTTAGCGCCGAAACTTAACCTGATATATGAGCGCCCGCGTGGCTCAAAAACTAACTTCTAGCAAGATCTTAAGGCGATTCGCTGGAATTTGCCCAGTCGATGCTTGCAAGTGGGAATCAGGTTTTGTTAACCATATCGCGTTTACAGTCTCGAATCAGTACATCCCAAGGCGTTTTTCGCGGCCCGCCACCACCGGCGCGCCAACCTTTGCCGCGCGGCGAGGAAGGGGACTGGCATGCGCGTATTGCTGATCGAAGACGATAGCGCCACGGCGCAATCGATCGAGTTGATGCTCAAGTCGGAGAGCTTCAACGTTTATACGACCGATCTCGGCGAGGAAGGGATCGATCTCGGCAAGATCTACGACTACGACATCATTCTGCTCGACCTCAATCTACCCGACATGTCGGGCTTCGAGGTTCTGCGCAGCTTGCGCGTATCGAAGGTCAAGACGCCGATCCTGATTTTGACCGGACTTGCCGGCATCGAAGACAAGGTGCGTGGGCTCGGCTTCGGCGCCGACGACTACATGACCAAGCCGTTCCACAAGGACGAGCTGGTCGCGCGCATCCATGCGATCGTACGGCGCTCGAAGGGGCACGCCCAATCGGTGATCCAGACCGGGGATCTGATTGTCAATCTCGACACCAAGACCGTCGAGGTCAACAGTGCCCGCGTGCATCTGACCGGCAAAGAATACCAGATGCTCGAGCTGCTTTCACTACGCAAGGGCACCACGCTGACCAAGGAGATGTTCCTCAATCATCTCTACGGCGGCATGGACGAGCCCGAGCTGAAGATTATCGACGTCTTCATCTGCAAATTGCGCAAGAAGCTCGCCAACGCGTCGAGCGGCAAGAACTATATCGAGACGGTATGGGGCCGCGGCTACGTGTTGCGGGAACCGAGCGCAGACGAAGCGAAAATCTCCGCCTGAGCTCACGGCATCGAAGAAAGCAAACCCCGGCCAACGGCCGGGGTTTTTGTTTGCGCCGATCCGATCGGCGAATTGCGCCGTGGATGGCCGGAGCAAATCCGGCAGTCCTGGCGGTAGTCTCTAGGATCGATGTTTGCCGCTTAACGTCCGCCGCCGATTGCGACCAGCCGCGGCGGAGCCGCCCTGCCGGCGGCGAGCTGCGGCCGCAACGGACGTCCGTTCGGCGCATAAACGCCGCGCAACTCGGGCAAGGTGGCAAAGCTCTCGGTCAGTCCGACCACGGTCTCGGCGGCTCCGAGAATGAGATAGCTGTCGGCGGCCGCAACCCGGCCGAGCCGATTGAGCACATTGGTCTTGGTCGGCTGGTCGAAATAGATCAGCACGTTGCGGCAAAAGATCAGATCGAACACGCCGAGCGTGGAGAAATCCGACAGCAGGTTGAACTGCCTGAACTTGACCATCGCGCGCAGTTCCGGCGCGATTTGCCACATGTCTCCCGTCTTGCTGAAATATTTGATCAGCAGCGCGATCGGCAGTCCGCGCTGTACCTCGAACTGGCTGTAGATCCCGGCTTGCGCCTTGCGCAGAACGCTGCTGGAAAGATCGGTGGCAATGATCTCGATACGCCAGCCGGCCAGCGTGTCTTCAAGTTCCTTGATCGTCATGGCGAGCGAATAAGGCTCCTGCCCCGACGATGCGGCTGCCGACCAGATGCGAATGTGGCGCGCTGCCCGCCGTGCGGCGAGCAGCGCCGGCAGGATCGCGGTGCGGAAATTCTCGAATGGCGTCTTGTCGCGGAAGAAAAACGTCTCATTGGTGGTCATTGCCTCGACCACTGTCATCATCAGGGATTCGTCGCCGCGACGCAGCGCCGCGACAAGGCCGCCCAGGCTCACCAAACCGGCTTTGCGTGCGATCGGCAGCAGGCGGCTTTCGACCAGATACTGCTTGTCGGCCGTTAGCACCAGGCCGGATCGCTCCTTGAGCGACTTGCGGAGAAAATCGTATTCGAGCGGCGTCACGCGCGGCCTCCCCCAAAAAGACGATTGACCTCGGCCGGGATCTGCCACAGCGGCAGCACCGCCGAGCATGATCCGGCCATCGCAACCGCGCGCGGCATACCCCACACCACGCTGGTTTCTTCATCCTGGGCGATCACGCTGCCGCCGGCGGCAGCGATCTCGCCGGCGCCGCGGGCGCCATCGGAGCCCATCCCGGTCAGAATCAGCGCAAGGCTTCCGGCGCCCCAGATCGATGCCGCCGACGACAGCAAAGCATCGATCGAGGGCCGGCAGAAATTGATCGGCGCATCGTCGCCGAGCGCGATTTTGGGGCCTGCGGCGCTGCGCACCACCCGCATGTGACGCCCGCCAGGTGCAACATAGACGGCGCCGGGAGCGATCAGGTCTTCGTGTTCGGCTTCACGCACCTGCCGGCCGCTGACACGGGTTAGGTGCTCGGCCAGCGCCGTCGTGAAAGTCGGCGGCATGTGCTGCGCAATCAGGATCGGCGCGCGATCGAGGGCGTCGCCGATCCCGGCGATCAGGGTACCGAGCGCTTGCGGGCCGCCGGTCGAGGAGCCGACGAGAAGCGCGCGCGGCCGCGGCAACGCGAATGGCCGCAGCGCGAAGGGGGCGCCCGGCGTCGTCGCAAGCTTGGACCGCTCCGCCAGCGGCTTGATCGCGCGCGGCGTAGTCCCGCCCCGACGCTGGCGAAACAAGAGGCCGCCGCGGCGGCCGAGATTACGGATCTTCTCGAGCAGTTCACGGCGGAATTCGGCCGAACTGTCGGCGTCGAGCGCGGCCTCGGGCTTGGAAATGTAGTCGGCGGCGCCGAGCGACAGCGCGCGTAAGCTGATCTCCGCGCTCCGCCGCGTGAGCGTCGAGGCCATGATGACCACGAGATCGCGCTTCTTCTTCAGAAGCTGCGGCAGCGCCGAGATGCCGTCGAGCTCGGGCATATCCACGTCGAGAACGACAACGTCCGGATTGCAGGCTTCGAGCTGCTCGACCGCCTCGCGGCCGGTGCGCAGACAGGCGGACACCATCATGTCCTTTTCGTCGCCGATCCAGCGCGTCAATTGCCGGCGCACCACGATGGCGTCATCGACGACCATCACTTGGATCGGCTTGCGGACGACGAAAGCAGGACGCGCGGCGGCAACGGCGGTGTTCATGCGAAACTGACTTTCGATACGCGGATTTTCGACTGGCAGCGCAGACACGGGACACAGCAGGAATTCGGCACGCGCAGATCGTTGCGCGCGGCGTCCCGCCCGCCGCGCGTTCGCCGTTCAGAGCAGGCCGACTTCCTGAAACTTTGCTTCGACGATGTCCTTGTCGAACGGCTTCATGATGTATTCGTTGGCGCCGGCATGCAGGGCGCGGGCGATATGCGCGACATCGTTTTCGGTGGTGCAAAACACGACTTTCGGTTTGTCGCCGCCGGGCAACCGCCGCAGCGCCCGCAAAAACTCATAGCCGTCCATTTTCGGCATGTTCCAGTCGAGCAGAATTGCATCCGGAATCTGCAGCCGGCACGCCTCGATAGCTTCCTCGCCGTTCTCGGCTTCCGCAATATGGAAATCGAGCCCTTCGAGAATCCGCCGTGCCACCTTGCGGATGACACTGGAGTTGTCGACGACCAAGCACGTCTTCATTGTCTCCACTCCACGCTTGGCGGGAGCGCCCGCCGCGATGCCCCGCTTTGTGCACTTTCAAACGCCGCGATCTGCTCGCCGCATAGGTCGAGAACGCGGTCAACGTCCAGCACAACCAGCAACTGGCCTTCGAGTTCGAAAAACGCCGTCCGACAATGCGGCGAGGCTGCCGCCGAGATTGATCGGATTCGGCTCACGTTCGACGTCGGAGAGATTGAGCACTTCGCCCACTGCATCGACCAAGAGGCCGAACGACTTGCCTCGGGCTTCGATGCCGATCGCCATAACGGGGGTGCCGCCTTCGCATCGGTCCGCCTCGATCCGCTGACGCATGTCGATTGCGGTGACGATGCGGCCGCGCAGGTTGAGCACGCCTGCGATCTCCGCACTAGCCAAGGGCACGCGCGTAATCCGCGACGGCTTGAACACGTCCTGCACGCGCGAGATCGGCAGCCCGAACATTTGCCCGCCCACGGTGAAAGTGACGAACCCGGTAAAAGCTATGTCGTCGTGCATCGATCGCTCGCAAACGCCGCTCACGCGGCCTCATTCAGATCTTCGGTCTGCCCTTTGATCGCCGCGATCAGGCCGGTGCGGTCGAACTTGGCGACGAAATCCTGGAATCCAGCGCGGCGCCCGCGCTCGATCACGTCCGCCGAGACCATGGCGGAAAGCGCGATCACCGGAACGGCCACGGTCGCTGGATCGCTGCGAAGCGCCGCGGCGAACGCAAAACCGTCCATGTCGGGCATCTCGATGTCGGTCACCACCACATCGACCGGCGCCTGCGCACGGATGGCCGCCAATGCTTCGAGCGCCGACGCCATCGACGTCACCTGATAACCGGCCGCTTTGATCAGCGGCACCAGCATGTCGCGGAAGAAAGCCGAATCGTCGACCAGCATGATCCGGCGCGGTGCCGGCAACGGCCGGGAATTGCGGCGGCGAAACCAGTCGGCGTAAGCCTGCGGAAGGAAATGGGCGATGTCGACGATTTCGGTAGCGTTGCCCTTGATCACCGCATAGCCGACGAGACCCGGGCGTTCGCTCGCAACCTCGATGTCGAGCCGCTGCTCGACGATGTCGATGATCTCGTCGACGATGAGACCCATGCGACGGCCGCGGTCGGAAAATACCAGGACCGGCACGGCGCCCTCCTGCTTGAGCCTGGCTCCGTCGATACGGACAAGCGGCATCAACTGGTCGCGGTACTGAACCAGATACTGGCCGTCCGAGACCTCGATGCGCCGGCAATCGATCTCCTCGAGTTGCGCGACGAGCGAAAGCAGCACCGCTTTTTGTTGCTGCGAGCCGGCTCGGAAAACAAGAAGCGGCGTCAGATCGTCTTCAGCCACGGCTTCTGTCTGGTCGGTCACGATATCTTCGTGCTGCGGCGCGACGCGCCCAAGCGCTTGCGCCATACCATTCGGGTCAACGATCATGATCACCGTGCCGTCGCCGAGGATTGTGGTGCCGGAAAACACCGTGATGTGCCGCAGCTTCGACGACAACGGCTTGATCACGATCTCTTCGGTATGGAATACGCCATCGACCACGATGCCGAAGGTCTGGCTGCCGACCTGGGTGACGACCACAAAGCCTTTGTCGTCCGCGCTTGACCCAAGCTCCAGCAGTTCCTTGAGTCCAATGAGCGGTAACAGCTTGTTGCGCAGCCGCAGCACCGGTGTGTCCTTGATGCGTTCGATATGATGCTCGCCGCCGTTGGCGGCGCGTACCAGTTCCAGGACCGAAAGCTGCGGTATGGCAAAGCGCTCTGCACCGGCCTCGACGATGAGCGCGGAGACGATCGCCAGGGTCAGTGGTATTTTGATCGTAAAGGTCGTTCCCGCGCCGGCCACGGATTTCAGGTCGACCGTGCCGCCGATCTGCTCGATGTTGGCGCGTACTACGTCCATGCCGACACCGCGGCCGGAAATGCTGGTGACCGTCGAAGCGGTTGAGAAGCCCGGGGTGAAGATCAGATTGCCGATCTCGGCGTCCGACCTTGCGGCAATGTCGGCTTCGTCAGCAAAGCCATGCTCGACGGCTTTGGTGCGGATGCGCGCAAGATCGAGACCGCGGCCGTCGTCGGCGATCTCAATAATGATGTGGCCGCCGCGATGGCAAGCCGATAACCGAATGGTGCCTTTGCGCGCCTTGCCGGCGGCGAGCCGCTGCGCCGGAGTCTCGATGCCGTGATCGGCGCAGTTGCGTACCATATGGGTGAACGGGTCCTTGACCAGTTCGAGCACCTGCCGATCGAGCTCGGTCTCGGCGCCATGCATTTCCAGATCGATCTCCTTGCCAAGCTCGGCTGCAAGATCGCGCACGATCCGCGGCAGCTTTTGCCAGGCATTTCCGATAGGCTGCATGCGCGTCTTCATCACGCCTTCCTGCAGCTCGGCGGTGACGTTCGACAACCGCTGCAGCGGCACCTTGAAGTCGGAATCTTCATGGCGGCGAACGATTTCGAGAAGCTGGTTGCGGGTCAACACGAGCTCCGAAACCGTATTCATAAGATGGTCGAGCGTCTCCACGTGGACGCGAATGGAATGGTTCGCCAGACGCTCCCCGCGCTCGTCATCGATCCGTTCGGGAGCGGCCCTTGCTGCCGCAAACTTCTCCGGCGGCCACTTTTCCGCGGTCTGCGTCTCGCGCAGCGGCGGCTCGCTCGCTGCGCCGCCGTCAGCGATTGCCGCCGACCGCAACATTGCGGCATCGAGCGGCGTTCGCGGCGTTTTCGGATGTGACGCAGCGAACCGATTCAGGGCGCCAATGAGATCGACATCGTCGCCGGCCGGTTCGTTTTCGCGCGTCTCGATCCCGTCGAGGATGGATTTGATGCGGTCGATGGTGAAAAGAACGAGCGTAACGGCTTCCGTCGTCACCGGAAGTCCGTCGCGAAACTTGCCGATCAAGCCCTCGGCGGCGTGGGCCAGCGCCTCGAGCCGCGGCAGGCTGAGGAAGCCGCAGGTTCCCTTGATGGTGTGAACCAGGCGAAAGATGTTCCCGAGAATTTCGCCATTGTTGGGCTCCTGCTCGAAACGCACAAGTTCCGCATCCACGCGCTCGAGACTTTCATTGGTCTCGGTCAGGAACTCACGCAACAGGTCGTCCATCAAGGCGCCTCTCACACGCGCGTCGGCCCTAGTCGATGACGATCGCTGGATGCCGACATGCGCCCTTGCGGCCGCAGGGACCGGGGCGCTCGGGAAACGCGGTGAGTGTGTTGCCTAAGGGTTTAATTTCGGTTGCAGGAAACCGCACATCGTAGCGGAAACATGTAGGTTTCTGGCAATAAATCCGTTAGCGGGCCGTTAAGGTAATGACTCCCCCGTCGCTGCCGGCCGACAGCGCGAGCCCGCAATCGCTGGCCAGCATGCCGGCATAAAGCGGCTGAATGGCATGGGCGTCGACCGCATGGGTCGAAGTTCCCGCCAGCAATTCCGCGGTCATCGCATTGAGTTTGGCGTTGAGGCCGGATGCCGTCACCACAAAGCCCGCGATCGCATCCTCGCCCGGCACGGGATCGACGGTGAGCGTGCCGCCGCGCGGAATGCTGCCACTGCCGATCAACACCATGTTGAGCAGGAGCTTTACCCGGTTCTTGGCCAATAATTGGCGCGGCAGATTCCAGGTCAGCGTCGTCTTGCCGTCCTCGATCAGGCCACGCGCCGCTTTTTCGGCGTCGCCGAGATCGATCTGCGCGCCGGCCGAGCCCGCCGCGCCGAACGCGAGCCGGCAGAATTGCAGCTTAGCCGAAGCCTGGTGTGCGCTCTTCTTGATCAGCTCGAGCGCGAAGGTCTTGGTCTCCTCATTCTTGTCCTCTTCCATAACCTCGATGCCGTTGACGATCGCACCAACCGGACTGATCAAGTCATGGCACACGCGCGAACACACCAACGCCGCAAGGTCGAGAGCGCTGATCGCGAGAGAACCGGAAACGGGCGCGGACGTGTCGGCAGACGATGTGGAGGTCGAGGACGTCGGGGTGGAAGAAGACGTGGGAGGCACGGAAGGGGCGGACATCGGCAAACTCCGCTCAGCGACGCTTGAGCCTGCTCCGTGTCATAGCACGGCCGATTCGGCAATCGGGCAGCGATTGTCGGTTATAACCCTGTGCTACAAGACGCGCCCCCGATTGGCCGCGACTGGACATCACAAGGGAGCACCGTGGCAGGTTCCGACACCAGTGCTGAGCTCATGGACGGCCTTACCGCCCTCGGAGTTGCGGCCGCACAAGCCATCCTGGCTTGCCAGGCGGATCACGAAGTCCGCATCAAAGCCGACGGCTCGCCGGTGACGGCCGCGGACGAGACGGCAGAAGCGATCATCCGCGAGGGGCTGATGCGGCTTGCCCCAAGCCTGGCGGTGGTCTCGGAAGAACAATCCGTGCGGGAGCAGCCCGCTGCCGGCGCCGATTATTTCCTGGTCGACCCGCTCGACGGAACGCGTGAATTCATCGCCGGCCGTCCCGAATATACGGTCAACATCGCTATGGTCTCCGGCGGAGTGCCGGCGCTGGGCGTCATCGTCGCGCCGGCGCTCGGCCTTATCTGGCGCGGCGTGGTCGGCCACGGCGCCGAGCGCCTCGTGTGCTCTAGCGGGCGCATCTCTCAACCGCAGCCAATCGAGACCCGCGCGCCCCCCGAGGGCGAATTGATCGTCGTCGTGAGCCGCTCCCATCTTGATAACGCCACGCAGCGCTATCTCGGCGAGCTGCCGCACACGGCGAGCATCGCTTGCGGCTCCTCGATTAAGTTCTGCCGGATCGCCGAGGGAGCCGCCGATCATTATCCCCGGCTTGGGCCAACCCACGACTGGGATGTAGCCGCGGGCCACGCGATATTGGTCGCGGCCGGCGGCAGCGTGGTGGGATGGGATGACGAGGCCGTCGCCTACGGGACACCGGATCTGCTCATTCCGGCGTTTTTCGCCTGGGGCGGTCCGGTCCCAACCGAAGGCGCGCTCAAGGCCGGATACTGAGTGCGCTTTTATGGGCTGAGCGTCTGCAGCACCGCGGGCCATTTCTGCTCTGCCGCACTGGTCAAATGCCTTGCATCGGCGATGAAGGCCTCGAGCCGCCGACTGTTGTGGAACAGAAAGAGATGGCTGTCGCTGATCAGCCAGACCTCCGGCTTGCCGGCCACGGCAACCCCATGGGCGATCCCCACCGGGTCGTAGCCGCCAAATCGCGGCATATAGACGTCCGGCCGCTCGGCGAAGGCCGCGCGATTGCCGGAATTGCAGAAGCGCCAGACCGCGCCGCCATATTGCAATTCAAAATCCGGATGACCGGGCACCGCCCTGCCATCGGTATGGAAAGCGACCGGATCATAGCCGCCAATGGCCAGCCCGGTGTGGCGATCGATAACGACCTTCTCGGTGAGGGCGCCCGCGGCCAAAGGCGGCATCGGACTGCCAAGGATGGCGAGGGCCAGCGCAAAAAGCGCGATGGGTGCCCGCCTTTCCTTTTGTTGCCGCCGTGCTGCGGTCATAGTTTTGGCCAAGGATCGGCTGATTCGCGGCGCCTGAAAAAAACGCTATAAGCTTGAAATTAGCCGGGCGCGCGTGAGCAAGGGGTTAACTGGGGACGCTCGATGAATCTTGCTGCACGCTTCGCGCTGGTTCTGTCGCCACTGGCGGGGCTCTGGATGCTCTCGGTTTTGCCGGGAAGCTTGCCGGCGATGGCGCAAAATCCAGAACCGCCGGCGGCCACCGGTCCGGTTGCGCCGCCACCGCCACAACCGCCGCCGTCCAACAATCAATTCTCCTCCAGCGAGGTCATCGACGCCGGGCACCACTTTTTCGGCGGCATCTCGCGCGGCCTGGCGCAACTGGTCGAGAAAGCCGGGAATCAATGGGGCCAGCCGAACGGCTATATCCTCGGCGAAGAAGCCGGCGGTGCCTTCATCGGCGGTCTGCGTTATGGAGACGGCACCCTCTATACCAAAAATGCCGGCGATGTACGGGTGTACTGGCAGGGGCCTTCGCTCGGCTTCGACGCCGGCGCCGACGGCGCCCGAACCATGATGCTGGTCTACAATTTGCCGCGCACCGACGCCATTTATGAACGGTTCGGCGGCATCGCCGGCTCGGCTTATTTTGTCGGCGGCTTGGGCATGACCGCGCTGACGGCAAGCGACATCGTCGTCGTACCGATCCGCTCCGGCGTGGGGTTGCGGCTCGGCGCCAACCTTGGCTATCTAAAATTCACCCCGCGCGCGACCTGGAACCCTTTCTGAACTCCGCTTTCGCTGACGTTCAGAAAAAAATTGAGACCGTCACAGCTTTGTCGCCATCGCCCTGTTGTCTTTATGGCGCGGTGGGTGATCCCGGTTTAGTTTAATCGCTGCGCATGATATGAAGCCTCGTCCGCGCGTGGCGGAATAACGGCCTAAGTCGAGCCCGATATGCGGCTCCAAGAGTGGTGTCATGATCGAACCGGTCATGTTTTTCGGGATCGGGTTCCTTGTCGCGGCGCTGCTCGGATTGCTGTTCGTCCCCCTGGTCCACAATCGCGCCGTCCGGCTGACCATGCGGCGGCTGGAAGCGGCGACCCCGCTGTCGATCGCCGAAATTCGCGCCGATAAGGACCAATTGCGCGCCGAATTCGCCATGTCGACGCGGCGCCTGGAAATGAGCGTCGAGCAGATGAAGGCGCGAACCACGGGCCAGCTTGCCGAGCTCGGCAAGAAGACCGACGCCATCAATCAGCTCAAGCGGGAGCTCGGCGAAAAAACCGCAGCCATTTTTGCCTTTGAATTGCGCGAAAAGAACCTGCGCGACCAGCTCCACGCCACCGAGCAGGAATACGAGATCAAAACCACCGCCTTGCGCGAGGCCGAGCGCACGCTGGCCGACAAGCAAGCCGATCTCGCCAAAATCGTCGCCGAACTCGGCGAGCGCTCGATCCAAGCCGACAGCCAGCGGGTCGAGCTCGCGGCTTTGCGCACCCAGATCGAGGCCATGAAGGTCAGCGTCTCCGACTATGACCGCTCCGTGCGCTCCACCGAGGAACGGATGGCGCGCGAGCGCGCCGAGGCCGACGCGGCCGCAAAGCACGCGCACGAAGAGCGGGGCAGGCTCGGCGACCTGACGACGCGGGCTAGCGCGCTCGAACAGCAATTGCTGGTCCACAGGAGCGAGGCCGAGGTCACGAGCCGCCGCGTCCAGGATCTGGAAGAACGACTGCGCGAACATGGCCGCCTGCTGGCCGAGCGCGACTTTCTCATCGCCCGGCTGCGCAGCGATCTCGAGGAAGCCGCCAAGCTCGAGAACGATCTGCGCGCCCAGATCGAGGACGCCGGCGGCCGCAGCAGCAGCGCGGTCGACAAATTCCGCACCGATATCGAGCAATTGGAGGCGCAGCTCGCGGCCGCCATCGAGGACCGCAACAGGATGCAGCGCGAAGTCGGAGCGATGAAGCGCGATGCGGAAACCACCTGGGCGACCGAGCGGGTGGAGAATGCGCTTCTGCGCGAGCGCATCAACGACGTCGCCGCCGAGGTGGCGCGGCTCACGGCCGTGCTCGAAGGTCCGGGCTCGCCGATCGAGACGATCCTGGCGCAAGCCGCGCCCGAGCGCGGTCAAGCCCGAAGCGCGCGGGTGCAGAGCTTCAACGGCACCATGGGCGAAGGCGGTCCCAACGGCGCCGAAACCGCGGACGACAACAAGGGCACGCTGGCCGATCGCATCCGCGCTTTGCAGACGACCGCCTCCCGGGTCGCCTCGTAATCAAAAGCCGGTATTGTTCAAAATCGTCAACATTCCCAGCGGCCCATTGAGGCCGCGGCCGATCCTGCCGCCGCCACGGCGCTCGGCCTGACCGACCATTCGCTTGACACCCTGCTGGCCGTTCCTTAAATCCGCGCGACTCGCACTGGACCATTGGATCCAGCCAAACTGGACCGGACGATCTGGCCAGACGTTCGATCTGGCCCAAACGTTTCGGACCGGGCGCTTAGCTCAGCGGGAGAGCGTTCCCTTCACACGGGAGAGGTCGTAGGTTCAATCCCTACAGCGCCCAC
>CAWFRC010000003.1:0-278896 GCA_963818155.1 uncultured Alphaproteobacteria bacterium | reverse complement strand
CGCTCAACAAACTATGGCAGCGCGCGCGAATCGAGTCCGGTGGCCATCCGATAAACCTACCACTGACCGGAAGTGGATTATCGGGCCTAGGTCTTCCTACAAGAGACCTCCTCAACCTGATCATCCTTTCGGCCATAACAGAAACGAAAGCCACACAAGTGACGCCCAAGATAAGAGTAGTTCTGCATCGAGATCGTTTTGAGGACCTTGATCTTCGCGAAGTAAGGGTTCAGCGATAGCGTCCTTGTTTCCCTTAACCCGCCGAGCCGGGTAGCGACGGCGTCGGCGATCCCATTTTCACGATTAGTTCGACGAGACTTATACCGTCGAACGGTGAGATTTTTCGCGGCTCATCAGCCTGAATATAGGTGTCGATGAGGTGCCGCATGTCGGCTTCGTAAGCCTTGAGGTCATGGATTTACCGCTCGCCTTGCGGATGACCTCTCGGACATTCACAAAGTGCTCCGTCTGCTTCTTGAGCTTTGCAGCTTCGGTGGCGTCGTAGCCGGCCTGTTCCAGCTCATCGGCTATGCCGGCATAGGCCTAACTAGCCCCGCGGCAGCCTTGTAAAGGGCGGCGCGTTGGGGTTCGCGTTCCTCAAGGTCAGTGGCAATTTCGGTGTTGCCACAAAAATAGTGGATATATGTCAATCGGCGCGCAAACTTGACCCCGTATCGGCTTCCAATTTTGACCCCTTTGAGCGGCGTGGCTTGACGGTAGCGCTCGTCCGTCGGAGCTGGTCGGGGTTGCGGAGACGAGACGAGCGCGGGTTGCGTGATCGTCGTCGCGGCTTTTGAATTGCCAACTGTCATTGCCGGTCTCGACGATGTCGCAGTGGTGGGTCAGCCGGTCGAGCAGCGCAGTGGTCATCTTGGCATCGCCAAACACGCTGGGCCATTCGCCGAATGCGAGATTGGTGGTGACGATGACGGAAGCGCGCTCGTAGAGCCTGCTGACAAGATGGAACAGAAGCTGGCCGCCTGACTGGGCAAAAGGCAAATATCCGAGTTCGTCGAGGACGATGAAGTCCATCCGTGTTAGGTGCTCGGCGAGCCGGCCCTGACGTCCGTTGCGGGTCTCGATCTCGAGGCGGTTGACGAGGTCGACCACGTTATAGAAGCGGCCGCGGGCACCGGATCGGATGCAGCTTCTGGCGATTGCGATGGCAAGATGCGTCTTGCCGGTGCCTGTTCCGCCGACCAGCACGACGTTGCGTTGCTGAGCGATGAAGCCGCCGGCGGCGATATCGTTGACGAGCGTCTGGTTGATCGGTGTGCCGTCGAACTGGAAGTCGGCGATGTCTTTGGCAAGCGGCAGTTTTGCGATGGTGAGCTGATACTTGATCGAACGAGCCTGCTTCTCGTTGATCTCGGCATTGAGCAGGTCGCCGACGATGCGCTGGGGTTCATGCTGGCGCTTGACGGCGGTCGCCATGATCTCGTCGAAGGCAGCCTTCATGCCGTAGAGCTTGAGTTCGCCCATGAGGTCGAACAGTTGGGTGCGCTCCATTAGCTGGTTCTCCTGAGGTTGTCGTAACGGGCACAGTCGGCGATCGGCGCATGGCGCAAGATCAACGCCGCGGGGGTGAGGATATTTGCTGGTCGCGCAGGATCACGCTGGCGGGCCAGGATGTTGAGCACGACATCAGCAGAATGGACGCCGTGAGCGACCGCCTCGGCGCAAGCTGCTTCGACAGCGGGAAGACCATCGGTCAGCACCGCGTTGAGGATGTCGACCATCTGCCGATTGCCATCGTCGGTGCTGGCGAGCTTGCGTCGGATCCGTTCGATCGCGGCCGGCAGCACCCAGTCCTTGAAGGGCGCACCGTTGCGCAAGGCGCCGGGTTTGCGAGCGAGCACTGGCACATAATGCCAGGGATCATAGGTCGTCTCGCCGCGTCCAAAGGATCGCGGATGCTCAGCAACGACGCGCCCATCCTGACGGATCACGATGCGGTCGGCGTAAGCCTGAACCTCGACCGGGCGTCCAACCGCGCTGGCTATGACCGAGTATTTGTTGTTGTCGAAGCGCACCAGACAGGTCTTCGAGACCGACGCCGGCACGGCATGGAAGCCATCGAATTGACCCGCATAGGGAACGAGCTTCGGTCGTTCGGCTTCGAACACCTCCCAGATCGTCTGCTCAACGAGTTCCGGATGGCGATGCGCCTTGGCATAGGCGATACATTTATCGAGCAGCCAGGCGTTCAACTCGTCCAGGTTTTTGAACCGCAGCCGCGGCGTGAAGAAGCGTTCTCGGACCAGCCCAACCTGGTTCTCGACCTGCCCCTTCTCCCAGCCCGAGGCCGGCGTACAGGCAACTGGGTCGACCAGGTAGTGGCTGCACATCTGCAGGAAGCGGCGATTATAACGGCGATCCTTGCCGACAAAGATCGTCTCGACTGCAGTCTTCATGTTGTCGTAGATGCCGCGGCTGCAGGTGCCCTTGAACAGGGAGAACGCCCGGTCGTGGGCGTCGAACACCATCTCCTGCGTCTCTCGCGGATAAGCCCGCACGAACAGCATGCGGCTGTGGCAAAGCCGGACATGAGCGGCCTTCACGACCACCGTGGTCCCGCTCAACAGGACCACCTCGTGGCTCCAGTCGAACTGGTAGGCTTCTCCCGGCGCAAAACTCAGCGGGACATAAGCCGTCGCGGTCGATTGCCCGCGCTCCTTGCTCCATCGCCTGGCGTAACGCCGCACGGCATCGTAACCGCCGTCATAGCCGCGGCCGCGCAGCTCTTCGAAGACCCGGATCAACGTCAGCTGTTCGCGAGACGATTTGACCGCGTTCGCCGCCAGCAGTTCATCGAGCTCCGATGCCCATCGCCCCAGCTTTGGTCGTGGCTGCACCAATCGTTCGTACTCGAAGGAGGTCTCCCCCGATCTCAGCACCTTGCGGACCGTGTTCCGCGACACCTTCAGATCGCGAGCGATCTCTTTGATCGTCTTGCCCTTGATGAAGTGCTCGCGCCGTATCCGCGCAATCGTCTCCACGACCAGCATCCCCGACCACCTGCTTCAGTCCAAAGCAGGCAGCGCAACAGACCTACCGATAGGGGGTCAATTTTGGACGCCGATCCCCCGGCTCAGGGGGTCAATATTGCAGGCCGAATGACAGCTTTGCTGTGCGAACGCGGTGGCCGAGAGCGCGAGCGCTGATGCCACACTCCTCCTAGCGCTTTTCTATGAGTGCCCGAGTGCGCGCAAGAGACGCTCGGGTGTCATTGGTATTTGCGACACGCTAGTATTGAAGAACCGGAGCGCGTCGTTGACCGCATTGAGCGCCGCGGCTGAAGCTGCGGCCGTTCCAGCCTCCCCAGCCCCCTTGGCTCCGAGTTCCGTGTCGCGCGTCGGCGTGTCAACGTGGCCGACATCGATGTCGGGCATTTCAAAAGCCATTGGGACGAGATAATCGGCCAGCGACCCATTCATCAGCTGCCCCGTATCGTCGTAAACACACTCTTCAAAAAACGCAGCTCCCAGGCCCTGGACAACACCGCCGCGAACCTGCTCGTCAACTAGCAGCGGATTGATGACGCGGCCACAATCCTCGATGGCCCAGTGCTTGAGAATTTTGACGAACCCGGTCTCCGCATCGAGCTCGATGTGACAAGCCTGGACGCCGTTGGTAAACGCGAATGGATAACCCTGCGGCGCATAATGATGGGCGACAGTCAATTGAGCGTCGGCACCCGGCGGCAAAGTGTCGGAGCGGAAATAGGCGATGCGGGCAATCTCGGCGAGGGCTAGGCGTTCCTGGCCGCCCTCAGTATCCACCACTATTCCGTCGCGCATATCGAGGCGTTCGGATTTTTCCTGTAGGAGCGCGGCCGCAACCCGCAGGACGTTCTCCTTCAGCCTTTTCGCGGCCTGCAGCGCTGTTTCGCCACCAATGCCCGCGCCACGACATCCCCAGGTCGCTCCGCCGTGCGGCGTCATTTCGGTGTCGCCGGTGACGACCTTCACGCTTTCGTATTTGACGCCCAGCGTCGCCGCGACGATTTGACCGATAATCGTTTCCGTGCCCTGCCCGACCTCGGTAACCGATATCAGACATTGAACCTCGCCCGAGGGCATCACCTTGATGATCGCTCCATCTTGCGCCGAAATGCGCGCGCCGCCAACGCCGTAAAACGCCGGGCTGGGGTTCGTAATCTCGACGAATGTCGCAATTCCGATGCCGCGGTGGATGCCCTTCTTCTCAAGCTCCGCCTGCTCGGCGCGCAACGAATCGTAGTTCATCAGCGATTTGAGTTGCGCAAGGCACGCTTCGTGCGACAGTGCTTCGAATTTGTATCCCGTCGGCGATGCGCAAGGATACGCGCTATCCGGAATGAAATTTCTCTCGCGAATCTCGAAGGGATCCAATCCGACGCGCGATGCCGCCATATCGACCAATCGCTCGGTGACAGCGCAAGCCACCGGATGGCCAACGGCGCGATATTGGCTGGTCTGCACTTTGTTCTGGAAAACCACCGACAGATCTGCGCGATAATTCTGAAATTTGTAGGGTGCGCCGATCAACCGCACGACCTGGTTGCCTTCGACCACGCTGGTGCGTGGAAAGCTCGAGAATGGACCAATCGCAGTAACGTCATCGACGTCCATGGCCAGGATCGTCCCCTCCTCGTCCATAGCGAGCCTCGCGCGAACGCGATGGTCGCGGGCATGAATGTCGGACAAGAATGATTCAAGCCGATCGGCGACAAATTTGACCGGACGGCCAAGTATCACGCTGAGACCGACGACAGCCATGTCTTCATGGTAGACATGCAGCTTCATGCCAAAGGAGCCGCCGATGTCGGGCGCG
Organism: uncultured Alphaproteobacteria bacterium; assembly: GCA_963818155.1. GTDB lineage: Bacteria > Pseudomonadota > Alphaproteobacteria > Rhizobiales > Xanthobacteraceae > BOG-931. The sequence continues at coordinate 274,081 of CAWFRC010000003.1, read as the reverse complement.
ATCACGCGGACATTCGCCTCCGGCACGCTGTAATGCCGGGAATAAAGATCCTGAAACTGGTAAGGCGTTTGCGTTGCATGATGGACCGTCAGCTGGCCCTCGCTGGGATTGTAGTCAGCAATTATCGCTCGCGGCTCCATCGTCACTGCCGTGTGGCGGCCAAACAAAAACTCGCCTTCCACGACGTGTTTGGCGGACGCAAAGATTTCGTCGATGCCGCCGGTATCTAGCTTCGTTGCAAAGCAAACATTTCCGCCCATTGTTGAAGCGATGACCGGACTCTCGGGGGCCCGCGCTTCATCAATATCGATGACCGGGGTCAGCTCTTCGAACGCGACGGCGATCTCCTCAATGGCATCCTCAGCCTGGGCGCGCGTGTCGGCTACGACCGCGACCACTGCTTGTCCCGCCCATATCGCCTTATCCAGCGCCAGGGGCCATTGTTCCGGAGATTTCATTCCCTTGAAATGCGCCAGCGTGCCAACCCAAGGCTTGCAAATCTTCGCCAAGTCGTCGCCCATCGCCACAAGTCGGACGCCAGGCAACGCCTTGGCCCTGGTCGCATCGATGGACACGATGCGTGCATGCGCGTGCGGGCTGCGAACGAAGGCAGCGTGCAACATGCGCGGCAGAACGAGATCAGTGATGTATCGGCCACGGCCCGCCAGCAGGCGCTTGGCATTGGGCCGAGCAACAGAGCGGCCAATGTAGGAATTTGGCCGGTCGAAAGCGTGCGGCGCATTGTTCATGGCTCGGCCTTCTCAACCAGGCGGGCAGCGACCGGCTCGCGCCGGCTCACGGATACCTCTTCGATGGCGTCAACGATCGCCATGTAACCAGTGCACCGGCAGTAGTTTCCCGACAGCGCGTCGCGGATTGCCTCGCGCGACGGATTCTGCATCGTCCGCAGCAAATGATGCGCGGCGATCAAAATTCCGGGCGTGCAAAAACCGCATTGAAGGGCATTTCGTTCATGAAACGCCTTTTGAATATCGGCGATAACGCCGCGGTCGCTCAGACCTTCGATCGTTTCGATGTTCGCGCCATCTGCTTGAACGGCGAACATCAAGCAAGCGTGAACTGGCAGACCGTCCAGCAAAACAAGACAGGCACCGCAGGCCCCCATTTCGCAACCGAGATGCGTGCCCGTCAATTGCACATCCCCCCGCAGAAAATCGGCAAGTGTTTCTCGCGGAGCCGCGTAAGAGTCCGTTGGCTCGCCATTAATCCTCATACTAATGGGTAATTTTTCGCTCATGCGGGTGCCGTTAGGCGTTGCAACAATCGTCCCAGGAGGACGCGTGCCAGATGGACCCGCATCGACGGGGTCAACGATTTTTCCTTCGGCGGATCCAAGTCGCCTTCCAGAACGGCTTGCGCACGGCGAATAGCCTCCCCGTCCAGAACAGATCCGACGAGCGCCCGCTCAGCGGCCTTAGCACGAACCGGCGTTACCCCAACCGAAAGAAATGCGATGCGCGCCTCGCCGACCTTTTGATCGTCAAAGTCGATGAGCAGACCCGCGCCTACCATCGCGTAGTCGCCGCGACGACGCGCCAATTCGTCAAACACCCAGCGCTGGGTCGTTCGGACCGAAGGCACATGCAGCGCCACGAGCAACTCACCCGGTTCGAGCGCGGTCTGATAAAGGTCGATGAAGAACTCGTCGGCCGGAACGCGCCGTATCCCTGCGCTGCCGATAATTTCCATCTCGGCGCCATGCGCCAATATCATCGCCGGAAACTCCGCCGCGGGATCGGCCAATGCTACGCTGCCGCCCAGTGTTCCTTTATTGCGAATAGCGGGATGCGCAACATATGGCGCCGCCGCGCTCAAGAGCGGCGCGTGCCGGCGCACCAACGGCTCGCTCAAGGTTTCGAAGTGCCGGGTCAGCGCGCCGATGCGTAGCCAGCCGTCGTCGAATGAAACGCCCTTCAGCTCATCAAGACGCGAAATGTCGATCAGCAGCGACGGCGCCTGCAGGCGCATCGCCAGAGCAGGAACAAGGCTTTGGCCGCCGGCTATGTAGGCCGCATCCTCGGCGGCTGCGAAAGCCGCCAGTGCGTCTTGCACCGTCGACGGGCGTTGATAACGGAATGCGCGTGCTTTCAGGCGTCTTCCCTATCATTCGGGCTGTTTGTGACCGGATGGATTTGTAACCAAATGGTCATTTATTCAATCACATTCAATCACTTGTGAATGCCACTGTCAAACAAAGTAACCATTTGGTCAGTTTGTTATTTAGCCTTACTATGACCGAGATTGGGGATGGAAACGGGCCAGAATGGCCAGGAAAAGCCGAGGTCGGATCGCGAATAAGCCGGAAAAGAAGCCCCGGCGGCGAAACATGCCCGCGGCGGAGCGCGAACAATTTATCCTGGACGAAGCAATCCGATTTTTTGCCGAGCGCGGTTTTGAAGGTCAGACACGCGAACTTGCCAAGCGGATTAACATCGCGCACGCGACGATTTATCGCCACTTTCGCAGCAAGGAAGAACTTATTGAGCGGGTATATGAACAAATCTATCTGAGCCGGTGGCGACCGGAATGGAAGCAACTCATTCAGGACCGCAACTTGTCCCTCGAGACCAAACTCGCGCAATTTTACCTCGAATATGTCGAGCGAGTGTTCGAGTACGAGTGGGTGCGCATCTTTGTTTGGTCTGGCCTGAAATCATTCGATATCACAAAGCGATACTTGGCGATCGTCAAGCGAGATATCATCGAGCCTGCCTGCCGCGAATTACGTCACGATCTGAGGCTTCCGACCGTTCAGGCGGCGCCGATAACCGAGCGTGAGATCGAGTTATTCTGGGGTCTGCACGGCCGCGTTTTTTATTTGGCAATTCGCCGTTTCGTCTACGACACGCCAATTCCCAAGCGTCTTGACGATATCGTGCGCGATGCGGTGGCGGGTTTTCTCATCGGAGCGAAGGAACTAGTCCCGGCACTCTTAGGTGACCGGACTGGGCCCTAGTCAGCGGCTACTTGTTGCCCGCCTATTCCGGCAGAGGTCGGACTCAGCCGCTAGGGGGAGCGCGTAGCTCGTAGTGAACTCACGCGGCAATTGATCGCTCGGCAGCCAATTTCTCCAAAGCCTGCAATTGCCGGTGGGGTGGAACTACAAGACTTTGCGCAGGCAGTTTCGCAGAGGTGAGCGATGCTGGCTCGGCGAGGAGTTCGACCTTCGGGGATCTGCCGCCCGCCGACCAGATGCTTAAGAGCATCGCGCCGAACGACGAAAACGCTGAGGCGTTCACGGTCGTCGCATCCAGTCCCGCGGTAAACAGCTTACGGATGAGCAGGTCGCGCTCGAGGCAGGGTGGCAGATTGAAACGGACAGCCAGAAGCTGGCCCGCGTGTCGCACCACGGTTGCCGCGACAAATCCAACCTCGGCAATGAACACGCGAACGTTTTCACCCACCTTGCTCACCAGCGCCCGGTCTAGGTCAGCAATAACGGCGGCTCCCGACAGCGAAATATTCTTGATACGGCCCGTGGACAGCGCGCCGCTCGCTGCGAAGATCGAGATCGGCTCATCAAGACTAAAGCGTTCTTCGCCGCGACGAACCGGCGCCTGGAGCGACATCATGCAAACGAGGAAGAGCACGATGACGTTGATTGCGCCCCAAAACGCCACGATTGGAAGCAACCCCGACTGTCCGATAATGCGCCACTCAGGCAAGGCGTTGATGATCAGACCGACAATGGTCAGCACCATCAAGCTGGCCGACGTCCAGAATATGGTCCCATCGTAGTGCAACGTCTTGGCGCCGGCACCCTTCGGTGTCACCTTGAACACGTGCCCGAAGGGCTTGGCCATGGTCATGAGGACCGTAGGTAGGATTTTAAAACTTTGGAAGGTCCCGTGCACCTGGGCGGCAAATGGAAAATACTGGCGCGGGGCGAATGCCCAGATACCCCCCGCGACAGCCAGCACCATCGGCAATTGATAGTACAAGATGGCTTCCGTTGTGACGTTGACCAGCGGTAGCACTCCCGTCCAAAGGAACACCAACGGGACGATAATGACCAATACGAGCATGAGGCTCTGCGATAACCAATGGGTCGGCAGGAACAGAAGCCGCTGCATCAATGTCAGGTCTCGACCCAATGGCCCTGCAGCGAGATAGAGGATTTGCATTGCGCCGCGCGCCCAGCGCCGCCGCTGCACGAAGAACGCCTTGAGACCTTCGGGCGCCAGTCCGACAGCGAGGCGCTCGCAGAGGTAGCGCGTGATGTATCCGTTGCGAAGGAGCGTGATGGTGAACAGCATGTCCTCGGTGATCGATTCCGTCGGCAGCGCATCACCGACGCTGCGCAGCGCCGCCCGACGCGTCACCGAGTTCGATCCGCAGCAGAACGCTGCGTTCCAGCCGTCGCGGCTCGGCATGACAGCGTCGAAGAAAAACCGCTGGTCGTCTGGCAGCGATGTTTGCAGCGCCAGGCTGGATTGAGTCGGATCGTAGTTGTAAAATGCGTGCGGAACCTGAACGACGCCGATGCCGGGATCGACAAAGAAGCCCATCGTGCGCATGAGGAAATTGCGTTGCGGAATGAAATCGGCATCGAAGATCGCGACGAAATCGGCGCTCGTCTTGGTCAAAGCGTGATTGATGTTGCCAGCCTTGGCGTGCGCGCTATTCGGCCTTGTCAAATATCCGACGCCCTTCGCTTCACAGAATGCCCTAACCCAAGGGCGCCGGCCATCATCGAGCACCCAGGCGTTGAAGTTCGGGTAGTCGAGACAGAGCACGCCCGTGATGGTCTTTTCCAGGACCTCCATCGGCTCATTGAAGGTCGGGATATAGACGTCCACTGAAGGCAACTCGCCGGCAGGCAACGTGCGCAGTCGCGCCTCGTGAGCGTCCGCTTCGTTGCGGCGATCGCTGGTACGCAGGAAAGCGAGGTAGAGGATGAAGGCGTCGAAAAGCGCCAGCGCCTCGACGGCAAAACAGAAATAAACCCATCCAACCTCGTACCAGTCGCCATCGGCGGGCAGGACGGTCGAGAGGAACCGCCAAGAGAGATATCGCGCGACGACAAGCCACACGACGACAAAGACTAACGTGCGGGCCCACGAACGCGAGAGCGGCAGCATGGGGCTCAATAAATAGATTCCAGCGAGCACAAATATCAGCGGCGACAGAAGTTCAAGATACGGAAGGCCTTCGACGTTCATTGCTATTTGCCGGCCGTGCTAACAACGGCTGTTTGGCGGCCACTTCGGCCTGTCACCCAAGCCAGTGCCCTAAACATCCGATCCACAAATCCCAGTCCCGAGCGTTGGAATCGGACCTCCGCCAGGCGTCCGATATTGCAGAAGCCGCTGTGTTCCGCCTCGGAGCGGTCCTGGAGGAGTTCGACCTCGACCGTAATGCTGCTCGACGTCGGATGAGGAACTTGAGCGGCGAGCAAGCGATCGTCCGTCCGGGCAGCGGAGCCGATGACCCGCAAAACGTTGCCTTGCCGCCACTCGTCACCCCCGATGAGCCGCACTTCCGCCGGCGCGTTGGGCTTGATTTGCTCGAATTCCCGCTCTGGAAGATCGACCACCACAAATCGGCGGGTACAGTCTGCAAGATCGAGAATGGTCTGCCCTTCTGTGACGGTAGAGCCTGGGCTGGCCAGAACCGACCAGACCACGTGATCAGCGGGCAGCAACACGTCGGAGTGCCCGATCCGCTCAAGACGGCTCCGCTCTTCAGTGACTTCCGCGGAAAGTTGTTTGGCGATCGAGGTTTGTTGCAGCATCTCGGTTTCGAGTTCTTGACGGCGGAGTGCGAGCCGATCGCGTTGCTGCTGGGAATAGGGCGCGTCGCTCGCGCCATTGGCAATGAAGATGCCTTTTTGCGCCGAATCCCGCTCGACCTTGAAACGCTGAATCCGGGCGTCGGCCATCTCGCAGCGCCCGGCGTTTGCTTCTTGCGTTGCAAACGCCTCGGACGAGCGGAGTTGCGGCGTGTAACCGGATTTCGCCAGTTCCTCGAGGCGCGTGCGAACGTTCCGGCGCTGTTCATTTTCCGCTACACAAGCGGCCTTTTCCGCTTGGGCTTCAACGACCTCCTGATCGAGGCGCTGGATTGTGCCGGCTCGATACGAACTCGATGCGGGACCGTAAATCGCCGTCGGCCGCTTCAATATCTGCGAGCTGTCGCTTCGCCAGCTCCGCGCGATCTTTTGCGACAGCGCTTTGTTGCTCGAGGTCCAGAAGATGTCGGCGGTCCGAGGAAAGCGCTTCGACGAGATTTACCGTCATCGGGCGGTCAATGATTTCACCCCGGCGCGGGAGGTCGGGCGACAGACGACCGGCTATCGGCGCGGTGACGCGGACGAGCTCCGAGTTCACGAAAGCAGTCGGTGCGATCCGATAAGCGAGATGCGGAAAGAATGCCCATCCGCCAACAATGATCAGCGCTAAAGCCAGCAATATTCGTACGAGTTCGACTCCGAATAAGGCTGTCAACACTGCTGGAGAGAGACATGTTACCGAACGCCGCGTAGGGTTGGGTTACTACAACTACATGCGAAATCCAGCTCTTCTAACCATGGATGGCTTACAAATTCGGTGACAATATTCACTCAAGTTTGAGAGAAGACGGAGATACTCCATCTCATAACGGTGTCCCGGAGACTCTCGTCTGCCTTGAGCGCTCTCGCTACAGCCGGGCGGCTCTTGAATTGCGCCCTGCCACTTAGCACAGCAGTGGCGATCAATGGTGATTTCCTGGGGCTCGATTAGCCTATCACGTCCAGGAAGCGCGGCCTAACACATACGTCGCGCGCGTCGCTGTCTGTTGTTTTGTTTGCTCATTTTTGTAGCATTCATACGGAGAGCCCACTCGACGACCCCCCGGTCCCCGAAATCGCCCGCCGCTTCGCCGCGCAGAGGTGCTTCGCAAATTATCTGGAGCCATACCCGGAAGGAGCCGAGCAGTTAGACCTGCTTCGGCACTCGACGCGCTCGCCCGCCTACATGCTCCTCCAGCAGCTTTTCAACGTAGGCGCTGAGCGTGCGCCTATCTTCCTTCGCGAGCTTCTCAAGTTTGGCCTTTAGGGCACTACTGACCCTTAGATTTAGTTGTGCGTTACGAGCCATTATGGCTGGCCTAATTTGGTCACGCCGCGATACGATGTATTACAAAAAATGGACGGCAAGGGAGGGGATCATGGCTATAGTTATTATGAGCTGTGCAATCTGCTTCGTATTGGGTGGAAGTGTCGGCGTTCTGTTAGGAGCCGTCTGCGCAATGGCATCTGATGAGAACCAGCAGGCGCGGAGGCCGCCTAATCACCAATATCTCACTCCTCAGCGTGAAGCGCTGATCGGCATAGTTCGCAATCGCTCGCCGACTGAGGCAGTTCAACCGTAATAATACTTCGGCGTCCTGGAGACCCGGTCCTCATAAACGAGTGTGCCGCTCACCCGAAATGCGGGATTGCCAGTTGGAGGAGTGGGGTACCAGTATTTCCCGTTGATCCAAAAAGCAGGCTGCGTCCCAAACACCGGAATTACGTAATCGCCCTCGATGTAAAAACGCGCTGTGCCGCCATTCGGGTAGTCGTAGACATAGGTCACCATCTGTTGTCCTGACGTGTCGATTCTCCAGATCCGCTCTCCGGTCAAATAGGTCGAATGAAATAACGTTGTTCATGTTGTAAAAATCCAAATTCCACCCCCGCGTTAGTGCGGACATCTTGTTTTTCTTTGCATACGAATAGCTTTCCGGCTTTTGCCGCCGGATCTGCAAATCTATGTAAGGGTTGAATGGCAGTCGTCGGAAAATGACGACGCTCCAACACAAAGTTTATGTCGGTTAGATCGACCTTTTGTCTATGGAAATCGATTCGGGAACTATGTTTTTGAACAAATCATTTAGGCCGCCGCGTCCGCCATTCCCGGATAGCTGATCGCCGTTTTGGAAACCCGCGACGTCTTAAAAGAGTGCGGCGACTTCCGCGGTCTGAACGGGCAACGATTTCGCCAGCCTCGAGCGCGTCGGTGCTTGCGACATCCGGCATACAATCTGTTGGGGCTCGTCTATGTTGTATTTATGTAACGGCACCAAGCATATTGCCGCCGCCTTCTAATTCACCCCTATTCGGCGGGATTTAGCCATCTTCTCTGATGAGTGTTTGTTCATCCGGTGGGGACCGGGGGAAAGCGGAGTGCGGAGCGAGCGCCGAGGGATGGCGGGAATGCTCTGCGCTCCGCTGTTTTTTTCGGAACACAGTAGGCGCGGCCGGATTAGCCTACTAACGGACGCCGCAGTCCCCAGCCCCCCAACCCCCTCCGGCGTTCGCCAAGCCTCGCGCGTATCTGCGGGGCTTTTGTTTTTGGAAAGACGACACACCGATCCAAGGCAAGCGATCACCGCCGCCGGCCGGGAACGCTGCCGGTAATACGGCGTTGCTGAAGCGTCCATACCTAACGACATCGCCTGTGTGACTCGCCCCGGCCGGGCTGCAACTGGCCGGGGTTTTTCATTAGCCGCTGTCGATTTCCGGTCGCGCCGTTCGACTAGTTCGCACGATGACCAAGAACGAATGTTGGCGAGGGAACGTTGGCCCGACGCCACTATGATCCTTACCCGGCCCCCTGGCCGGGGCTTTTCATTATCAGCGCGGCATGATTTGGCCCACAGCTTGCATGAGTCCTTGCCAGCATCCGATCCCTTCAACCCAACGGGTCGAATGTCGGTGCAGCCTCGGTAACGCCCGGTACGGGCGCTGCACCACCAACCTTTGCGCCTCAATACTGCGACTGCTTCAGCAGGTCCGCCACCGCTCGCAAATGACCTTACGGGTATGGCAGACCGTTTATCGGAGCAAGAACGATCCCGCTGATTGCGAGACAATGCTTGCGGCCTGGCACCAATGAGCGGTTGCCGTTAAGCCCAAATCGGAGTCCATTCACCAAAATCGATAATTCACCCCTGCCTTGATGAGGTGTTCGTTCTCCGTGATCGACGTTGGAACTTGTGCGCCAGCAAGAGGCGCCAGTCCCGTTCCAGCGAACGCCGCGTTAGCCGCGATTGATGCGTTGAACGAGCGTGTGCCAAAGTCGATGTAGTTATATTCGAGCTTCGCCGACCAGTTCGGCAGGAATGCATATTCCGCACCCATACCCAAGAGACCGCCGACCTGGGTGCCACTGCCACCCGCATTAGCTGCGACTGTCGTTCCAGCGATATTGATGCTGTTGCCCACTGTGAAATCAGATCCTTCCCACGCGACACCGCCCTTGAGGTAGATCAGGGTGCGCTCGACCGCGACCACGCCCACTCTGCCGGTAATGTCAGCAAACCAGTTGTGTTTCATGGTGCAGTTGAGCACCACTGCGCACGGCGCGTTCCCCTGCAACCCCGCGGCATCCAAGTCGCCTTCTACACCGAGGACGAAAACCCCGACCTGCCAATTGTAACCAGCCTGCATGCCGCCGACGAAGCCATTGAACGTTTCCGATACCAGCGGTGCCGTCGCGGTGATCGGCATTCCTGAAAGTGCCGAAAGTGCAGGACCGACACCGACCGATGTTTCAGTCGTACCGATTCCCGAACCGACGTTCCCACCCAGATAGAGTCCAGTCCACGTGAACGGCGGCGGAGCTATGAACTTTCTCGCTGCATTTATTTGTAGATCAGCGGCTTCGGCCGATAACGCACCTAAAAAAGGTAACAAAAAACCACTTGCAAATATTGCCCGCTTCATTGGTCCGTCCTCCAAAAAACCACAGCGGAACCATGTGATTTATTTGGTTAATGTATTGTGAGTTCGGACGCTGATCTCGAACCGAAGCACCGGTCCGATACCATGACAAGGCGTCACCAATGGCAACCAAATACCGCGATGCGGCTTGTGGGAGCAAAAACTCCATACAACAATACTCCCACGGCGTACAATGTTGCCGATGTGCCACCAGATCAAACAAATAAGAAGATAATGGTCTGCGCGGGTGTTGTCGCGAGTTGGGCGCGGGTCCAGCACCCAAGGCCAGGATCTGACCGCCCAGATCGAAGCGCTCAAGGCGTCCGGCGCCGAGACGAAACTGCCCGATTTTGTGGCGGTTAAGCGCGTCCTGCTCCGCTGCCCGCGCGGCACTTAAGTCCGGACCGCCGATGTCGCCGGCGACTGGCCGGCTGAAAGGTGATCTCCGGTTATCGGCCGGTGCCCAAAACCGGCGCGCTCGTCCTGCGTTGAAATGTCGTGAGACGCTCCGGGCTACCGTAGCCGGCTCTCGGAAGGCGGATCTCAGACGGCCTCCGTTTCCAGCCGGGGGCCGTTCTTTGTGACAAAGCCATGGTTGTAAAGCGCATCCCATCGTCGAAGGTTGTCTGCCCTCACTGCAACATCCCGATGGAGGAGCAGGCCGATCCGGCTGCCGTTATTCAATTGAGCACGCGGACAAAAATGGTCGAGTTGGTGCGGAAACTGAACACCAAATATCAATCCCGGCCGATCGCGCCGGCGACTGGCCAGCCGCGTGGTGACCGCCCATCTGGGGAACGCCGGCGTTCTGGCGCACCTGGAAATCCTGCCGAACGAACCTATATTTCGGGAACCATCGATGGTGATGGGCGGCCGCAGCCGGCGCTTGACGTGCCTGCGCAGATTTCAGCTTCGGTTGAGCTTGACGCGCGCGCAGAGATTTTCGGCTGAAGCTTCGGTCGCCCTCCTGTCGCGTTCGTCGATTTCCTCAAACGTTCTGGCTACCCCTCAAATAGTTCCTTATCAATCATCATAACTGGCATGACACCTTACTTTCATGACTGGAAACGCTTCTGCTTTGTGCTTCGTGAAATAGCAGCCGGCGCGAATGGCCAGCCGTTGTCTGGCATCGAAGCCCAAGAGCGAGCACAGAAAGTATTGGCCGAGGTGGGCTACCGATGGTCGGAACATCTGCCGGATAGTGCACTGAGCCCGCTAAGGGATCAGCGTTCGCCTCAGAGAAAGCGCGGCTGAGTGCGCAGCGCTGGCACCGCGCGACAGATTTGTCATCTCAGCAGAGAGCGGGCGATGAGCCAAGAACTGATAACGGGGCTGCCTAGGCGAGCGTGGGTGCCGCATGTTTGGCCAGCTGACAAACAAGTTCAGAAAACAAAGCCAGAATAGGAGCTGCGGGGTATTCCATGCGGCTACCACTTGCGTAGCCTCTTGGGCGATCAGATCGCTAAGGGTCGCTGTATGCCGAACTTCGTCAGCTCTGCGGGCCTACGATCAAATCGACCCGCCAGAGCACGTTAAGGCCCCTGTCCAATTTGCAGTCAGCCCGTCGTTTGCGGTGAGGCAGAGGCGGATTTCGATTCCCAAGGCTGCGAATACCATCAAATGGATTGCGGGTTCTGCCAAACCCCGCTTGACGATATCGTTGATCCTTTCGACAACACTCTGTTGCTAACCGTCAGAGGTAGAAGCTCCGGATCGTCGCTGGCATCCAAGAGGCGTATTTCTGTGACGCGCAACACTTGGACTGCCGAGCCATCATGATTTCAACCGTATGTCGACTCAACTCGAACGGGATCGTGTTGACGATGGACGACGAGAGTGCCCTCCGCCAACGGGCCGAACGCCTTGGCTACAGCGTCCGGCGTACGGACCGTGAATATTCGCTCACCGCGTTGGACGGGTCCAACGGGTGCGTGGGCGGCGGCGACATCGACCGCATTCACCGGTGGCTTGACCAAATAGAGCGTGGCAGCGCTGCCTGATCGGTCAAAGCGAAAAATTGTGGCCGGCATCACTTCGGCCCCAGGCGCGAGGCGATATAGACAATCGGACTAGGTTGAACGGAGAATCGGCATGGACAACGTTGTTCAATTAAACTTGGTGGTGGGGAGACGATTCGGGCTCGCGCGGGATGCGATTTTTCGACTTTGGAAGGCAGCGCTGAAGGATGACGAGGGACTCCTCGACGAGGTGATCAAGGCGACCCACGATCGCATGATGCGCCTCGATCCTATGCGTGCTGAACGGGTGATGAGCCTGATCATTCGACGGCATAGGGATGGGCGGCGGGCCTTGAGGAAAATGATCACCAAGCGATCTCGGCCCCGACTGGCGAGCGCTTAGGGTAGATTTCGCGTCATTTCGATCGGCCCACCTCTGTGTGGGACCCACTCTTAGTGTCGTAAACGGAGACCTGCAAAGCCGGGAAACGGGATTTCGTTTCCTTTGCGGCTGCCAGCGCCGCTTCAGGCGTCGCGAATGAGCGTTTGGACTGTCTGTCTATCTGAAGCGAATAACGTTCAGTCTCTGGTTGCCCTTGTTTGGGGCGCCCGTCTTCCGTATTTTTGCTTTTCGCCGCGCCCTTTATAGGCGTTTTGAATTGGCGCTGACGCACGACACACTCCTTCAGCCGCGCATTCCCAGCAAGATCTATTGTTGTCTCCGCCCGCGCGAATACGCGCCGGCGATCGCCGTGACCACGATGCTTGCACCTATCAGGGCATCTTCTCGGATCATGTCGGGCGGCATTCCGATGGCGTCGCGTGCGATTAGTGCCAGCAGCAACGCTGTCGCGGTGGCAGCGATCATGCTGAGAATAAGAGCAACTGTGGTGATCGCGCCACGGTGCAAGGGAATATTTACCCGTCGCTTGAGCATCTGTCGCCGAACCAAAGGGTTCATGCTAACGAGTTAGGAAGCCCCGGCGCGGCACGGGTACCACGTCCATTCCTCACGCGCCGAGGCCCCGGACGCAGTGGAGGATCCGTCCCCACTGTCCCGGCTCCAAAAATAGTACCCAGCGGTTAGCGCCTGCTTAAACCGCTGGGTATTATGATGCCTAGCTTGCGTTCGGACGCGTTTGAGACGTTGACCGACCGGATCCTTCCCCGCCAAATCGCCCCCATGATTCGCACCACCACCGACGACCGCCTTCGCCGCGTCTGCGCGATCCTGATCGGGATGTCAGTATCGCACGATCATGATCCATGACGGAATGCACTGACTGCGGCAAATGAATCAAACCGACATCTACCGCAAAGCCATCCAGCGCACGTTTGTGGAGCTTTACAGCGTTCTAGCCGAGGCGGTTCATGTCGCGTGGACCAGTGAAGCGATCACGGTGCACTGCGCGGGAAGGACCTTCACCCGCAAAACTGCCAGTGAAGACAATGAATTTGTCAGTGAGGACGAAGATCCGGTCACCGTCACACTGACCGACGACGAGTGCTATCATCTCGAGCGTAGCGTCCTTACGACCACATCCAGTGACTCAGAGAAGGCCGTGGATTCGTTTTAGCCGCCGGCCGCTGTTGGTTAGCGAAGGCCATCAAAACGCGCCTGCGGAACTCCGTTGAGTCATGGGGGCGGTAGACAGTTGCCGATTAGCTGCTGGTGACGCTGGCGTCTTTCGCTCGTCAGCGCTAACGAAGGCCATACTCCGGAATTTGAGGCCACCAGTCCCCTTTGAGAAAGAGGGGTAGTCCTTTTTGGATTCAAGGGATGGGTCCCTTTTGTAGTACGCGTATCTTATGCGGTGGTGGTGCAACCCTGCACGCCGTAAGGCCGACCCGGAGCGACGGCACCGCGCTCCGGGCGACGGCCAAGGTCGCAGCGTTCTTGTTCCCTCGTCAGTCCGCTGTTGCGCTTGGTGTGCTCTGTGAACTTGTAAATGTCGGGCGAATAGGAGGAATTGCCGCCTTTGACCTATCCTCAGAAAATGGCGCGGGCCATTACGGAAGTCCGCTTGCGTCACGACACTCTCCCATCAGATTTCCGGGTGCCTCTTCCAGCAACAAGTGAGGCGATAAGGAAGGGCTGCACATGTCCCCAGCAGCCGAAATGGCCAACGGTTGCCTTCGCGTCGGACTGTCCGCTTCATTTTGTGCGCACACGCCCACGCAGGTGACCAAGCGCAACATCCTGACTGCGAGGGACGGGTCCGACGGCTGCGCGGGTGGCCCCGACATCGAACGATTCATCGGTGGCTAGACCAGATAGAACGCGGGAGCCGAAGCAACGTCATCGCTTACAATCGGCTTTCTACTCGTTTGGCGTTTCGCCCGAGGGGTTCGGCTGCCCGCTTGGTTGAGCTTTCGCCGCGCCGCCCATCCCAAAGTTTGGATTCTGATTTTTGCAAGCGACCACGACCTGGGGATCGATCTGTGGCAGAGGCTTCGTGGCCCGCTTCCGTTGGGGGGCACCTGCCATAATCGGTCGGATACAATCGACAATGATACCAACGCCCATATTGGCGCCATTGGGCACGAAACCAGCCTGCGTGCATGACGCTCTGATTTGAGCGCAGGGCTTCGGCGTTTGAGCCGGCGCTGATTGGGCGGGTCCCGGCGCAGATTGGGCAGGCGCAGGTTGATCGGGCGAAGGCTGATTGGATTGGGCCAGCGCAGGGCCCGTGCACTGTTTATCGAGCCCCGAAAGTATGGACATGAATTCCTTACCCTCGCTGGAATTCGGATCGAGTTGCTCCGATCCGTCCATCATTTTCGAATATTCGGGACCGATTTTACTGGTTAGCGCATCCGCCTTCTTGTTGAGCGCGTCGGCCGTCTTGGTATCGTTCTTTTGATAAGCCGCCGCCATCTGTTGGTAGAGTTTCTTTGAATCGCAATAGTACTGCAATTTCGCTTTATCGGCAGAGACAATCTGGACGACTTTTTGCACGTCGGCCTTCGTCGGCTTCGGCGCCTTCGGTGGACCGCTCTGTTGCCCGAAAGCAAGCGACGGAATCGAAACAAGAGCGAAAATCGCGAGGGCGAATTTAAGTTTCACAAATGCTCCCCGCTCCTGCCGGTGTCATGCGGATCTTAATCGCCGGTGAGCCCAAGATCCAAACGGATTTTCACTGCCCGGCTGAAGAAGCCGGGCTAGCTGGGCGCGGAAAATCACAAGGACGGGGCCATTGCGGACCCCGCCCCGAGTGGATGGAAGGCCCGCACGCCGTAGCGCACGGGCCTCACGCTTTAGAATTTACGAGTGATGGCCGGCGTCGCCAGCCGTGACGGTCGAATCATGGCCCGTGATGGCGAGGGTGAAAGAGTTGTTCTGGATGTTGGCTCCGAGAACGATGCTCTGGGTGAACGCGTCGACCGTGGCGGTCGCCGAAGTCGCACCCTGCAGTTGGCCAGTGGCCAAATCACCCTGGCTGATGTCGCCGACGGTGACGCCGCCGGTTTCCGAGGCGCCACTGTGGCTGACCGACGAACCATCCGAATTCCAGACGTGAGAAGCCGAGTTGTCCGCAACCAGGCTGTTGATCTGGTCGAGCGCGATGCCCGTGTCGGTGCCGCCGGCGTGGAATTCCTGCGAAATATTTTGCGGCAGGTAGAGGGCCGTGGCGTCGGTCAGATCGCCGATAATCGGCGTGACACTCGCATCGACGCTGACGTCAACGCTAACGCTGTCGGTGTTGTGGTTGACGTTGTCGTTGAGATTGCCGTTGAGGTTGCCGTCCGCGTTGAAGTTGCCGTTGCCGTTCAGATTGCCGTTGCCGTTACCGTTCAGATTGCCGTTCAGATCGGCGGCAACCTGCGCCTGGGCCTGCCCTTGGCCCTGGAGGCTCAACTGGCCCTGGCCTTCGCCTTGGCCCTGACCTTGATCTTGATTCTGATTGTTCGGATCCCACGGATTGTATGACATAACGTCTCTCCTCGAGACGTGAAGACCCACCCGTCATTGCGTAGAATCGCTGATCTTCTGCGTCTGCGATCCACGAACGATCTGCGGCAGCCATTCACTTCGAATAAGAATGATTTGGACTTCGAGTGTTCAGGAAACCGGTTCGAAACAAACGACCCGCAAAGCCGCAAGGCGATCAGTCCCGACGCCGATCGTAACTAAAAAAGCACATCCGTGTCCCGGTGCGGACGCCTCCCCCTCTGTCCGTCGGAGTCGACCCTCCGACACAGCAGAAAACAACTATTATTGACGGACGAGGTCAATCGATCGTTAGGTAAAGTAGCGGCGACGCGGCGTTCGGATCGCTTAACCGCTCGCGATTTAGTCGGTCAAATCGGTACTTTGGTATCGAACGACTTCGGCGGGAACCCATGCCTACAGAAACCGGCTTCAATAAAAAGCCCGGCCAACAGGGGGACTGTCAGCCGGGGCAAAATACTCTCGATGAAGAAGGCCGATAAACCCTCTCCAAGTAGTATTCGGACTGAATGCTCAGCGGGTGTCAACCGGCGCAGTTAGAGTGATGACGTTGTCTTTGCTGACGCACCGTCGGCGTAGCCGGATCTGTAAATGCGGTGTGAGTTGCGGGGATCACGTCACGGCGGTGTCGCGGCGGAGGGCTTCAATTCTATCGTCCGGCCCCCCCCGGACGGATCAGCGAGCCCGGCTTTGTCCCACACCCCCCGACCCCGGGCCGGGCTCGCCCCACGACGCTGAACTCGCGCCAAAGATGGTGCAATATATGCACAGCCACATCGCCAGTCGATATGAGCGGACACCGCAACAGGAGTTGGCTAGAGCCGAACTGCTGCGTCGATCATTTCCAAAGAGCCAGATACGACCTACAGAGCTAGCCGCCGCGGAAGAATTGGCGGCCCATGAACGGCGCGCGGGAGTTATCGCTCAATTGAAAAAGCTAGCGGCCGCTGCAGATGACACGCCACCTTGGCAGGCGGCGCTTAGGGCGCGTCTCGCTGAAGATGCCCGGCGGCGTAAGGTCACGGCCTGGCTTTTTGCTGGTTTCATAGCAGCGTTGGTCTGTGGCTTCGCTTTGCTTGGGGTGTGGTGATGAGCTGCACAAGACGCTGCCAGCCCAAGCCGGCCAAACGATGCAGCCTAACGCCCGACCCGTGCTGGTCACAAAACGCCAAAAACATAAAGCCAGCCATAAAGAAACGCTGCAAACAACACGACGATAACGATTGCACTCAAGATGTGCCGTCGACGGCGGCGCTGCTTCCACGTTGCAACAGGAGAGTGCCGATGTTGTATGTCGAGCATTTGGCCGGCCCCACATTCTAAATTAGAAAACTCCAGCGCCAAACAAACCCGTACAATGAATGACCGCGGCACCGCCCCACATCACCACCAGGCACTTGAGCACGAAGGCGACCGTTCGGTTGGGTTCATACGTGTCGATCGCGACGTACAGCGCTATCCCGAAAAAGCCGATCAACAGTCCTTGGATTAACGGTCCATGTTGGACATGCGATGTTGACGCTTTTGCAGCGCGTCACATTCGACGCGCTGGGCCGAGCGTCACGACTGCACATCAGCGCGAACGCGTCTAGCCAGCCTTTCTCAGCGCGAACGTCTCTGATTTTGGGATCGTTGCGGCGAGCCGTTCACCGGACGCCGAGAGTCGCTCTGTTGGAGAAATCGGTCTTCAATCTCCGTATAGACACGATGGAGCCACTGCTCGGCTCGCTCAGCCCTCTCCTGATAAGCGGCGAGTTCCGATTCCAACTCCGCGACCCGATCTTCGGCGGCCCGGAGTTGATCTGAAAGTTTCTGCGCCATGCCGAGCGCATGACGGCTGTTGTCGTCGGCTATGCCGGCGGCCTGTGCGACCAGTTGCAGAATGGTTTGGCCCGCTTTGTCGAGTTGATCGTCAGCGCCAGGGGCGGCGCCGTTGCGAGCTCGCGCGAACGGAATGACTTCCGGATCCTCAGCGAATTGACCGTGCATCGCTCAATCCTCCATGCCCAAACGACAAACCTTACCGCCGAAAGCGGGGCTGGCGGATGACAACCCGCGTGTTCGAAGTTTTTTGTTTGAAGGTGTGGCGCCTCTGCAACATTAACGCCAGTTTGTTGTTGATTTTCGTCCTAGAAGCAAAATTCCTAAAAGGAAATAATTCCACGGCGCATAGAAGAAATACACGACGGCGGTCGCGTAGATCGGCGCGCAAAAACGCCGGCAGAGACGGAGCCTGCTGGCGTTCCTTGGTGCTTGTGGCATTTCCAGTCGCGCGGCTATGCCGCGGCGACGAAGTTGGCGGTTGCAGTCGCCATGGTTCGCACGATGGTGTCTGAGATATCGTAATCTGCGAACAGATAGTGCCGTAAACTCATGTTCTCGTTGAGGGTGGCGAAGAGTGCCGCCCGCCCGGCGAGCGTCGTCGGCTCGGTCTCGGTTAAGGTATCTGCGGCCTCGCTGAAGCGTTGAGACGCGGCCCCCGCCGCTTCCTTCACCGGAACTACGGTTTGGCGATCTGCGTCGGCTCGCTCGGCGAGATAGTTAAGGCGATTGCCGAGCAAATTTGCCTTAGGTCGTCAGTAACCAGTCCAACCTACGCTCGCGAATCGGGACGGTGGGTGTTGCAAGGGGATGCACCGACCTGGGGTCCTGGCGCGCGCGTGTAGCGTATCTGCGCAGCGCTGGGGCTTCCCTTCACCTCCAGCAAAAGCCAGTCATGCAATACCGTATCGAAATCACAAGCGAGACTGACACAAGTAGCAAGGTGATTTGCCGCGCCACCGTCGATGAGATAAGCCCGGCGCGCGCAAAAACGAAAGCCGCAGCCCTTTTGGATCTTTATGCTGGGCGCGGCGCCAATAGCGCGCGTGTCTTGAACCCGAAGAACGAAGTGATTTTCACATT
The DNA here is from genome assembly GCA_963818155.1 of uncultured Alphaproteobacteria bacterium. Classification (GTDB taxonomy): domain Bacteria; phylum Pseudomonadota; class Alphaproteobacteria; order Rhizobiales; family Xanthobacteraceae; genus BOG-931. The sequence goes on along the minus strand of CAWFRC010000003.1, from coordinate 255,558 downwards.
GTAAGGCACGGCGTGCTGCGAGCCAGGTCGATCATTGCTCAACCAAAGCTCCATTCAGTCGATCGCGCATCGGCTTTCCAGGCCGGAAATGAGGGAAACGCCTACCCGGCACGGCGACCTCGGCGCCGCTCTTTGGATTTCGGCCCAATCGCCCTTGTCGCAGCCGCACGGTAAACGCCCCAATACCGCGAAGCTCCACACGGTCACCCCGTGCCATCGCTGCCGTGATCTCTTCAAGTACGGCGTTGACGGTCTTCTCGGCGTCGCGCCCGCGAAGATGCAGATTCGCCGCAGCAATGCGTTGGATCAATTCTTTCTTTATCACTGGCAACCCCCTGGCTCTACGCTAGCGCTTTCTTGTTTTTCAGCCTGATAATTGCCAAACGCCGCAATGCAGAAGCACGGGTCGGTGTATCGGGCTTATTTCGACGAATTCGTCCAACAGGTCGGAGACTAGGTTGGCGTAGGGTGCAGCCGACCCGTATCGACGGCGAACGCTCGGTCTGACAAACAGATGGCAACAAAAGCCGCCACAATCAGTGGCACGACCGAGTCAGCATGTTGTCTCCTAAGCGTCAGACGATCGACGCCTCAAGTCGCCGATCATTGCGCCATTCCATTCGATTTCATGTGGAGGTTCGCGGCGCGCTCGGGCGTGGGCGTAGTCCAACGTCACTTTGTACCGCGCGATCCAACGTTGCAGACGGTCGATGAGGCTTCCAATCAGTCGCATGGTCATTCCGGTGCGATTTCGGCCGGCAGCGTAGCTGAAAGAGACGATCGGATGAACCGGCAACGTGTTTGGCTGCCTTAACATGAGGCTCGCTGCGGCATTTTGAATTTAACCCGCAGAACGTTGCACGCTCTCGCTGTTCTCGATCGCCAAGCTAGCGCGATAATCGAGCAGCTCTTCAAAAGTGAGAGCCATATGCGTGACGGTTAGCCTGTCCAGGATCATGTCCACTCGCGGCGTATCGCCGGTCTGATGGGCTTCCAGGAGCTGGTTCAATAGGTCCGTCTGGCTATGATAAAGATCCGCTCGCCGTTGTGCGTTAATCGCGTCTTCAGAACCGGGCACCTGCTGAAAATTGCCGTCACCAAGATCGATGGTTGCACCCTTTTCGATGCTTTCGGCGACAGCGGAGAGCACGGCGCGCTGAACGAGATCAATCCTGGAGCAAGCCATCGCTGTTGATAGCTTCCGGCAGTAAGCTTGGTCAGACGGAAATTCTTGACTGCAGTATCCGCACTCGAGCATCGCTTGCTATCTCGTCGAGGAAACCCCGGCGCCAACGCTGCTTCAGCACGACCGCTCCTTCAATGCATAAGTAACAAAAGGGTTAAGCCCGAGTTCGGTCCATCTGGTGGTTGGATAAGGGTCCGCGCGCCAAATGAACGCTGCCGACAATTCGGGACGGACCGTTACGTTGAAAACGGCGTCGTTTTAACTGCGGGATCAGTTCGGTCGACCTTTACATCCTTGCCGGATTTGCCGGCCTTCTTCGCAGCTTTCTTTATTGCCTTCTTTTCCTTTTTAAACTTTTTGCTTTCCTTGGACATTGCTTCCTCCTCTGCGCACGACAAGAGCGTCCGCCGCAAAGACCGCTCTATACCGTCCTGAAGCGACTATTGCCGATCAGCGCTAGCCGTGCCGTTCATGAGAAAAGCGAGCGCCGTTCTGCCCTCATCGGCGGCCGTTCGGGTCGGCGAGTTGGCAAACAGCAAGCCGCCGGCAGCTAGCCCTGCAAAAAATACGGCAGCTAGTATCAGCAACAGAAGACCTTCTCGTCGAGACTTGGGTTGAAGGTGCGTCAACTGTCTATCCAAAAGTTCGCGGTCGCGGCGATTTATGATCGTGTCCCTCGACCCAGCCTCTCAATGTTAACCAAACTCCTAACATGGCGGCAGTGTTCCCAAAGGTGCGAGTGGGCTCCCGCGCCAGGCGCGTCCGAGCAGCGATGGGGTCTTCACGCCTGCCGAGCGGCAGTCGCGCTGTAGTGCCGGCCCCTTCCTAGGCGGCTATCACACTCTTCGGATTTCTGGTGCCCGGCTGCTTTGAGACGACGGTCGGCGTATGCTCGGTGCCGGCATTGATTGCTCCTTGCATCGCGGCGCAGAACGCCTCGTCCAGTTTTTCCTGCGTACGGCGTATTGAAAGCTCTTCGAGTTGAAGCTCGTCCATCATGATCCCACCCCTTGTTGGCCGCTTACCAGCGCCGCAAAGCCCTAAGGGTGGGTTAAGCTTTGCACTGGTCGCTTTGTATCGCCTAGGGCGTGTACTCATAAATCGTCGGACTGAGTTCCCCTTTTCGGGGGAGACAGGGTATTGCGCGACAGGACATTGTGCCGGGCAAACGCGGCTGTCTTCGAAACCCTTGCTCCAAGGGATCCGTGCCGTGGGCTAGGCGAATTGGCGTGTGAACGGTCTACTTGTAGTAGCCAACACCGCATCCAAGGTCACCCACCCTGGTAACAAAACTCACTTTCGGAGCCCAGCCTTTCGGGTCGTCGCCCGGCTTTAGAGACAAGTAGCTGACCTCAGTAATTTCACCCTCCGGCTTCTGCGCCGCGGCGTAGACGTCCAGGCCCAATCCTTTGGGGCCGCCCTTAAGGGTGTCGCGGTCCAGCCCAAGCAAGCCCTTTGTGTTAGGGTTGCCAATGGCAACAACCTTTCCGTCACTAAGATTGAAGCAAAATGGATAGAGCTCACGGTCTCTGAATCCACCTTCTCCTTTGTTGAACATATCCAGCGCTTTAGTCTTATCCGCTTTCACGGCGGCGACCACCTTGTCGAGCATGGCCCTTGCCTCTTGGGCCGTGGCGTGGCTTTGCTGTGCGAACGCGGTGGCCGAGAGCGCGAGCGCTGCGGCCGATGCCACACTCATCATGAGACCGCGAATCATTGGTCCTCTCCATGGTTGTTTTGGACCCCGCCACATACCTCGCAGAATTACAGGTGGACGACGCAGGTGAGCAAAAACTTCTGGAACATCAAGGCGAAAAAATGTCGCGCGAAGCGGCTGCGAACAGGCCTGCGCTCTGCAGCGCGGGCAATAAGATGCTCCGATGCAAGTCTTACCGCAGGTCCGCAAATGGTGGCACTTTACCGTTTTCGCGAAATGATCGACTCAAATCCGCAGTACATCAAAGCGGACTTGATCCAGGTTGCCGTCACCACTCGCGATTTTTATGAGTACACGCCCTAGTATCCTCCCCGCAGTCCCTATCAGGACGATGAGCCACGTAACGCTGCCCTTGATCAGCTCACGGGAGACTATCGATGGCCAACGATGAGCACGTTGCGTTACTCAAGCAGGGGGTGGACGCGTGGAACGCATGGCGTCGCGAGAACCCCGACATGCGTCCGGACCTCAGCGATGCGGACCTCGAAGGGGCGGACCTGAGCAAAGCGAATCTCGAAGGTGCGAATCTTCGCAAGGCTAACCTCAGCGGCGTAAAGCTCATTGCGGCTCGACTCAGCGAGGCGGACCTCGAGGGGGGCAAACCTTTTGGAGGCGAAGATCGGGGTTGTGAACCTAGCTCCGGGCGCCCGAAGTCGACACGACCTTGAACTCCTACCGGCCACCCTGGTCAGAGCAAACCTCAGAGGGGCGAGGCTCGGCTGGGCGGACCTCCCTTTTGCGCACCTTGATAACGCGAATCTCAGCGGTGCAAGCCTCACCCACGCGAATCTCTATGAGGCGGAGCTCAGCGATGCGAATCTCAGCGGTGCAAGCCTCTCCGACGCAAACCTCAGCAAGGCAACACTCAATAGAGCAAACCTCAGCAAGGCGGACCTCAAAGGTGCAAACCTCAGCAACGCCTACCTCCGCGACGCAAACCTCAGCGAGGCGCACCTCGAAGAGGCAAACCTCAATCGAGCGAACCTCGAACGGGCAAACCTAAGGGAGCGAACCTTCAATCTTCTCCGCTGGTGAACGCTAACCTTAGGGATTTTGATCTCACCGGCGCTCACGTTTACGGCGTATCCGCGTGGGGAGTGGAACTGGAAAGGACGAAGCAGCAGAACTTGGTCGTCACACCTGCGTACGAGCCCGCGATCACCGTCGACAATATCGAGCTAGCGCAGTTCGTCTATCCGATGCTTCACAACGAGAAAATCCGCGACATCATCGACACCGTCACTTCCAAAACAGTGCTGATCCTCGGTCGCTTCACCGATGAGCGTAAGGCAGTCCTCGACGCGCTACGTGAGGAGTTGCGCAAGCGTGACTACCTGCCAATTCTGTTCGACTTCGATAAGCCGGGCAGCAAGGATCTGACGGGGACAGTGACGACTCTGGCCAATATGGTTCGCTTCATCGTTGCCGATGGAACGGATCCCAAGAGCATTCCTCACGAGCTGGCCACCGTAACTCCAACCACTATCGTCCCGGTGAACCCGATCCTTTTGGCCAGCGAGCGCGAATACGCAATGTTCGCCGACCTCCAACGCAGATACCACTGGGTCCTTCCCACGCATCGCTACGAAAGCCAGGAGCAGCTCATCGCCGATTTGGACCTTTGCGTAATCCGACCGGCGGCAGAGAAGGCCGAGGAACTTCGAAAAGACGTCTCCAAATGAATGCATGGCGCCGCGAGAACGCCGACATCCGTCCCAACCTCATGGGTGCGGACCTCAACGGAGAGAACCTCAGCGGGCAGCCAAAAGACCGTATTGGTGATGAATGTCTTGTCCGAAAGCCTGAACACGGAACTCTATTCACATCTCTAAAACAGAGTTGTTCAATTTGAACTATCGGAAGACTTTAGGTTTGTTCTCGGTGTGCGGATCAAATCGCTGAACGCGGAACAACAAAGTTGGAGTGTATTATGACAACGCCGAAACTGCTAATCGGAGCCACGTGCATCGGTTGTCTCGCCGCGATCACGGGAGCGTCTGCGCAGGAAGGCACGAACGCTCGGATGGAAAGGCACCTGCAGAGAAGCACCCAGGGCAGTGTCTCTGCACACGCGCCGCGTCAAACAGTTGTGGGAGCCCAAAGAGTTCCCAACTATCGAGGAGCAAGGGCTGCCGAGGGCTATGCTTACCGCGGCCAGCCACTGTACGCGTACGCGCCGAACTACAGCTATCAGTCACCGTCTTATGGTTACACATATCAGGCACCGTCCTACGGTTATGCTTATGAGCCTGGATATGCCGACAGCTATGGTCCCGGCTACGCGGCGACTGCGCCTGCAAGCCCCTATTACGCGCCGGGATATAACGTTACTTACGCCGACCCGTATTACGATTACGCGCCCGGTGTGAGCATTGGCATCGGGCCGGTTGGCATCGGCGTCGGCCCCGCGTGGGGATGGTAATCAGCTCGTTGCCCCAAAGCGGGTCGCGTCGCATTAGTCGGCGGGGCCCCTTTTGGGCCACGGTTTAGATGGGCAATAAGTTGGGGCTCTATGCCGACGGCGGAGGGGGTTTCTATCGTTCTCAGTACTGATAGTCAGAATCTCCAGAATCTGTTTTCTTTTGCTGCGCTTCAAGAATTAAGCGAACAAGATGATCTCGCCTACGCAGATCGATGGCAGTCCGGAGCAACCGGCGATACCGCTCAACATTTTGGTGGCGAGTGTATTTGTCATTTTGCCTCTCTTTCGCTTCCGCCGAGCAATGTACGAAGTGCAAGTGTGAGTTGGGCGAAGTTGGCATGTGTTTCCCTTTTAGACACGTGGGAAACCTAGCAACATCTCACAAGTTGGCGCAGTGACGCACGCCGAGAAAGCGATCACTACGTTAGGTCAGGAGTAGGCACTACCGCCCTATCCACCATCTTGATGGGATCGATCAGCGTAACATCGTCGGCATCGGCCTTCGAGGTATTGACCCGCTTCGATACGGGCCAGCGTCGCAGATAATCGTCCAGTGACGGCCGCTGCATTTCCGTCCTCGCCTGGCCGCTCAGCGACGGCGCAAACTGGACGTGTTGCCCAATGGACCAATGTCGGCGTTTTCTATGGGGTAATGTTTCTATTGTATCAATCAGGCGTCTTGCTCGGAGGCAGTTGTAATGCCGGCCCGTTGAGATCTTTCCCACTCGCGAGAGGTGGCTGGTCGCGAGCCCGCTCTTCGTCGTGCGTCTTGACCTCTTTACCGGTCCCGGAATCCAGTGGATGTCCTGGAATACCGGTGCTCTGGGTGGGTTGGTCTTTTGGTGCGCCACTCCAGCCGGTGGAGCCTTTCTCCTGGTTCTGGGCGGGCGCCAAGGAGATTGTCGCCATCAGCATTAGCGCGGCGAAAGCGGACGTAGCAAGCGCTTGCATCATAATTTCCAGGCGAATGTACAATGGCAAGCGTTGCAAGGCACGGAAGTTCCCCGCAAGCGTCCTTTACCGCCATCGTCAGCCAATGGAGGGCGATGAGATCGGCCCAGGTCGATCACACATTCAGGATGCCTTCTTGGACTCCGCCGCCGGTCGGCGGGTTGCAAGCACGCTCCGACTACTGCAATTGCTGCATCGCAGCCGCTTCACGAAAGCAGCGATCGGCGTGTTCGGCGCGATTCCTCTCCGCGTTAGTACCGCACCGGTCAGTTCCCCGACGTGCCGGCAACTCAAACATTCGACAATCACGACCTGTTCAACACGCAACGCCCGTTCCGACATCCCCAAAACATAGGCACTCTATGGTGGCTTTTCACAGGGCGCCGCGGACTAATTGGGGTGGCCGGTTGTGACCGGCCGGAGTGCGGCCCACTACCGGGCAACGCAGTTCGGTCAAATCTGAGATTATCGGTTCACTGGCCTTAGACGTGCCGCGCGGTAAGAAGTTTGCGTTGCAGCCTTGTCGTGAGTCCCATGACCTCGATCAGCTACTTTGCCAGATTGCCCGGCGAGACCAACGCCGGCCGACTGTGCCGGAAAAAAGCAAGCGATTGCCGGCGCGTGGCCTTGACCGCCGAGGACCCGAGAGCCCGGCGCGTGTACCTGCAACTCGCCAAGCTCTGGCGTGAAATGGCCAATATGCGTGAAGCAGGCGAGCCGTCTAACGAAGGCGGTGTTGTTATTGACTTCTTCAGCCGGACTAGGGTCTAGCAGCCATCCTAACGCCCATCTTCTCACCTGAAACGTTCGGCTGGGCCGCCGTTGCGACCTTGGCGACATGGATGATGCCCTTGTTCATCAACCGTACAGGTTACTGGGACATCCAGGCGCTACATGCAAAGCTTGACGAATTCCTTCGCACCCACGGCGAAGCCCGAACGGAGCTTACCGCTCTTGACGCCAGCGATATCGAGGATATCGAGAAGCATCGCCGACAACAGCGTTAGCGCGAAGCGCCGACGAAACGTGAAAGGCCGTGGCGCGCATTTTGACGCGCGGTACGTGTTCACGAGCGCGGAACAATGCTCTCGCTCCTCAGTCTTCTAATCAGACGACTGTTTCCTGACAGCTAGGAGTGGAGCAATTGAAGGGTAAAAGCTCGGCGGCTCTTGTTGTTGAAAACATACAACATTCGAGTGAAAGGGAAGGCAAACCGCGAGAATACGGCATCGCACTTTCCGATATTTGGGGGCAGTGGGTCGGGCGGACAGCTCACTTTTCCGCAGCCGATGACGCTGACGCGATCCGACAAGCGAAGTCTCTAAGCATCCACGACCTAAACGTTGAGGTCTGGGACAACCACTTCGATCGCTTGGTCAGACGACTCCCCGTCGAAAGGGCGCCGCGTTGACTGGCGCTCCGCGCGGAACATTTCCTGGACGCGAGCATTGATGGAATGTTGATGGAGACGGAGCCTCGGCCCCCCGCCCCCCTGCCCTAGCTCTGTCAGTAAAATGAGGCCCCGTGGCCCCCGCACGGGGCCTCTTTTTGGCTAGGCCAATTCAAGCCTTTCAATCAACGTCGCATCATCCGCATCTGCCTTCGAGCTATTGACCCGCTTCGATACGGGCCAGCGTTGCAGATAATCGTTTGGGGCAGGTTTCAGTAATTCAGCCCCCGCCTTCCCGCTCAGCCACGGCGCGAACTGCTTTTCCGACAGCAGCGCTGGCATCCGGTCGTGGATTTCAGCAACGAAGTCGTTTGGCTCGGTGATTATCATCGTGCAGGACTTCAGCTGTTCGCCGGTTGCCCGGTCTTTCCATTCATCCCAAAGACCGGCAGCAGTCAGTAACGGCGAGCCATCTCGGGCGGTAAAATACCACGGCTGCTTTCCCTTTTCCGTATTCTGCCACTCGTAATATCCGGAGACCGGGATCAAGCAGCGCGTGCGCTTGAACGCATCGCGGAAGACCGGCTTGGTGTCGACCGTCTCCGCGCGGGCGTTGAAGGTTGTCATGCGCAGCTCTTTGAGTGGTTTATTCCACCACCGAGGCACCAGGCCCCAGCGCATGGGCGCCAGCTCACGCTTGCCGTCCTCCACAGTCACCACGTCGACGGGATCGGTCGGGCAGACGTTGTAGCGCGGCCGCAGATTGTGCGGCGGCGCCTCCATGGTCAGTCGGTACAGTGCGATGAGCTCAGCCCAGGTCGCCTTGACCGTGAAACGGCCGCACACCTCAAACGGCTCGCCAATGGTCAGGTTGGCTTTTCTTGTTCAGGTGTCGGCCGCGAGCGACGTGCGCTTCGATATAAACGACGCTCATGTTTTTCTTCTCCTCGTCCACCTGTCACGTGGGTGATTGTCGGCCGCTGCCAAACGGAACCACTAGGGTCCCATTCCGCCTGGAACTGTATGATTTGAGCGGAGGTTGACCAACCATCAATCCGCGCAGTTCAGAAACCGCGCCAGTCGGAGGAGCCCTGGTCAATGCCTTGGACAGCAAGCGATGCCGAGAAACACACCCACAAGGCGACAACGTCCGAGTTGCAAGAACTCTGGGCGAAGGTTGCCAACGAGCGCCTGGAAAAAACCGGTAATGAAGGCCGCGCCATCCGCGAGGCGAATTCGGTCGTTGCGCGGCAGCAGGGCGAATCCCACTAACGGGACTTTGCGCCGCGCCCCTTCTAGATTGTCACGCCGGCGCATGGCGATGGGCCGGGCTGACCCGTTCACCAGCCCTAGATTGATCAGATCGCCGGCACGCTGCTGATGGTCAGGTTGCCGAGGGTCTGGAACTGCTCGCGATTGGCCTTGACATCCTCGACCCAGGCCTCAACGGCCTCGAGGCTGGGAAACTCGTGAACGACCACGCGATTGGCGTTGGGCGCCTCGCCGAGGTGGACCCTGAGCTGCTCGCCGTGGCCCAGGGCGATGCGCTTGCCGCCGTGGCGCTCCACCGCCCTCATGATCTTGGGTACGATCTCCCGGTGGTGGGTCTCCGCGTCGTCGACGGTGGTGTGAATGATCACATAGACGGTCATGCTCGCTGCCTTCTCCTTGGCGTCTGCGACGCCCTCGGCCACGATCTGTCTGAACTTGGCTGGCGCGGCTGGCGACAGCCACGATAGTACCGTTTTCCGACTCGACTCACCGCGCGCCACTTCATATCTTTCTACTCGGGTCAAGTCCGCGTGCCTGAGAACTGCCCATGCGTAACCTTCTCGAACAGGCGATTGAGTTCTGACGACGGCGCCCGTGCCGCCAAGATCATCCGCGATGCCCTCGGCATCGAGTTCGATGAAATTGTAAATTACTCGTTCCCGAGACACTGGCCCGACAATCCCGAGCAACGCGCTCGTGTCATTGGCGATTGGCTACGGGACGAAGCTCGGTTCCTCGTCTATCCGACCGACTGATGGCACTGCCTGTCTTGATGGACGCACCGCACCGCACCGCGCCGCTTCCTGCCGCCGTGGATTGTCGACGAAGGGGGGCAGTCATGAGCAAGGATATTCTTGAGGACCTGAAGAGCTGGCTAGCCCGCGTTAGGGATGAGAAGGACATACGGCGGCGAATGGGACGAACGCCGGAGATCGAGATCGGTAAGCTCGAACGAGCAATCGAAGAGATCGAACGTCTGCGCCGGGATAAGCCATAGTCGAATGGCGCGAGAGGAAATCGACACGCAATCAATTCACGAAGCCTGGCGACTAGCTGGTGGCGGATCAAATAGCACCCTGACATGGCGCGACCCACAACGCGGGCACTTGAGTTGTTCGGCGAGCCGGTTAATCGGGAAATCGCGACCACGGGTCCACACCAACGACTCTATGTCTAGTTCGGCTCGGTAGGTGCATTCGCGGCTCGAGCGTGATGACGGACCGTCGACCCGCTCGTGACCGTTGCACCTGAGCAATACGCGCCACTGCGCGGCGTAGGCTTCCTTAAGCGTCTCGACTGGCATAGAACAAAGATAGAACGACGCGGCTTAAAATAAAAGCCCCGGACGGACCTGCCGGGCGAGGCTTTCGGAGCCCAGAAAGCGTACAATGAAAACATCACCGACAGCGGCCATTGGTCAGGCGTCGGTGGCTGAGAGACCAAGAGCGCTCCCACCTGTTAAGCGGAGCACGTTCTCATGGTGTCAATCGAGCGATTTTACTCCAATTCAAGTTCGTTCGATCACGAAGTCACGCGGACACTCGGAGCGGCCTTCGACAGGGCGTGTGCTCTGGTGGGTCACATCCCCCAGCCGGCCGCCACTCGCGAAGCTATCGCGAAGGCCATTGTCGAGGCCGCGACACAGGGCGAGCGCGATCTGTATCGTTTACGGGACGCGGGATTGGCTGCTGTTAGTCATGCCGGCAGGGTGAAATAGTCTAAGCTTGCCAACGACGGGAAACGCTTCGGCGTCGATGTGCGAATTGCGTGTTTTAGAAACTTGAGAGTGTCCAACCTTGTGGTTGGCATTGGTCTGTTGACCGCGCCTGCCTTCGGGCAACCGCCGAGTAGAACACTTGTCGCACAGATAACGGGTTCCACCCCCCCAGCCGGCGTATTGGTTACACCACAGCCGGCGCCTGTCGCGGTGCCGCCATCCGGGGTTTTGGCAGGGGTTGAGCGTGCCCCCAGTGGCGCGCGCCCATTCGAAACGGCTCACAGGAAAAAGACCACGCGAGGCCGCCCACGCCGCCACATCGTACATGCGTCGCGCGCGTCGATAACGCCGGCCGCACCTGTGAATGAAAGCCCGGCAGAAACACCTTTAGTGGTCAAAACAACGCCCGAGCAGCCAAGCCAAGTCGGGCCGGAGACATTTTTTCCACCGTTCGGGAAAGGAAAGAACTAACGCCGCGAACTGCTCAAGGTCAGCGCGATACTGCGCAGCGGGAGATCGCCGGCCAAGACCACTAATGAGCGCAGCGTGATTCAGCGCTACCAAGGCGCGCTCGAGCCGACCGCCACAGTCAGGGTGGGTGCCGCGCCACGACCAGGAGGAGATGACTAAGATGGCGAAACAAGTCGTCGCCAGGATTGTGTCCGTGCCGGCCAGTGAGAGCGAGACCGGGCACGACGAGGTCTATATCGTGTTCGACGGCAAGCGCATCGCCAAGAGGGTTGGCACCGCCTATGCCGGAACGTGGGTATCACTCGAGCCGGGCTTCGAAGTTGTGGGGAACGGCGACGAGTTGATGGTGATCCAAGACACCGATCCTCCTTCCATTCATTGAACGAACCCAACGAGCAACTCGCTGAAGATGAAGCGGCCACACCAGTCCAGCTACCCAATGGCCGTTGAGGAGCGCGAGGAGCTCGCGCGCGAGTTCAACGAGTTCGGCTATCGCGAGACCAACGACCCCGACGAGGCTGATCGGCGTAGCTACTACAAGGTCGAGCGTTGGGACTCGACGGAGCAGCACGTGTTCCCGCTGCTGCACGCGAGCAACGACCACGGCCACGCCCAAGCCATTTTTGCGAGCGAGACGAAGCGCCGGCCACGCGGTCGCTACCTTCTCCGCCAAGGCATCAGAGTCCTGAAGCGCTGGCCGCCCGATCGCGACTAGAAAAAACAGGGCGCCGCGGTCGAACAGTCGGCGGCCCTAGTTGTTTGGACGGCGTGCAGTCAAGCACCGAATGGACCGGCCACGGCCGGATCTGGTTGGTGTTGACGTCGCCGGCAGCAGGACGTGATTCGCGCTAGTCGAACAATTCACTTTCGCGCGGGCGTCGACCGCCTATGCCGCCCGCAATTGTTGAACGAGATTGACTAAGGGCGCAGGCAGATCACGGGGAGGCTTAAATTCGGTCCGTAGCTGGCGCCCAATCGCATGTTGAACTTCCGGGATAAAATTCTCTGCGGCAAACAGTTCGAGGGCGAGGCCTAACGCGACGTAACACGCCTGCACCGCTACAACAGCTCCAAATCCGGTCAGAATGCTGATCCAGAGGGAGTGCCCGAGTGCTGCACCGCACGCAGCAATAACTAGCGCGAAAATGATGCTCGCACCCATCACCAAATAAACACGCCCGCGAAGCAAGGCTATGATGGACCCGATTGCGGCGCTAAAGGCAATAAGTACGCTGACCATGGCTTCATACCGAGTTTTCACATCTCATCTCAGTCAAATCGCCGAACGGCGCGTCGTTCCGCCCGAGCCCTGCGTATGTCGAGTAACTGACCTGTGAGAAAGCCCTCAATTCGGCGCTGACGCGCAATGCCTCTGCCACTAACCACGTTCGGCTTCTGCTTTATCTGCCGGTCAGGGCGTCTCGCCAGAAGCAAACAGCGCCGGAGATGATCCGCGCCGCAATTAAGGTAGCAGTGTCGCGGCGGGGGCAAAAAGCGTGAACCAATCCGCGGGCATCGCTTTTAATAAATAGATCGTTCAGGCGCCATTCAGCGTCACAGTGTGAAAAGCCGCCTCACGCAATGGAGTGCGACGATGCTCACGATTGGTTGGCTAGCCGTCATTCTCGGTGTGCTTGCGACGCAGTGGGCAGATGGGCGCTTCCCATTCTCCAACGCCGGTTTCTTGATTCCCTTCAGGGGGTGATTGGCGTCACATCTATTCGGCGGGAGAAGTGATTATGCGCTAGCGCAGTAGGCCCGACCCGGACGGCGGTCCCCATCCCCCGACACCCCACGCCGCCCGGATCGCAGAAGCTTACAAGCTGAGGCATCAACTGATGGACCCCGGGAGCTTGGACTGCCCGGGGTTTATTTTTATGGCGGTCAAGACAGTCCAAATGCGGATCAGCAATTTTGCGGGCGAGTGTGTCAGACCAGTCACACGTCTACGCTGATCGCCTCCGGTGTAACTTCAGTTCCGACATAGTCGGCAATCACGCGGCTTTACAGTAGTTGCGTTTCAATGCCACGATCTTCGGGGCGACGAACTGGAGGGACGACATGCGTTATCTTGCAATTACTGCAATCATAGCCGTGGGCATGGGCGTATTCGGCATCGGCGGCGCTTCAGCCGCTCCAGCTATTGGCCACGCAATCTCACAGAACGCGGAGCAGGCAAGCAGCATCGCAAAAGTAGCGGGTGGCTGTGGCCCTGGCTGGCACCGCAATCGTTGGGGCCGTTGCGTTCCGTGATGTTGTGACGGCGATATTTAACTGCAGAACTAGAATGCCCGGCGTCGCCGGGCATTCCCACTTTACGCAGTCCGCACAGACGTTGTAGCGCGGCCGCAGATTGTGCGGCGGTGTATCCATCGTCAGCCGATACAGGGCGACGAGCTCGGCCCAGGTCGCTTTGACGGTGAAGCGGCCGCACATTCAGGATGCCCTCTTGGACCTAGCCGTCGGTCGGCGGGTCGCAAGCACACTCCGGGTGCCGCACTTGCTGCATCGCAGCCGTTTCACGAAAGCCGCGATCGGGGTGTTCGGCGCGATACCTCTCCGCGTGAGCGCCCCACCGGTTAGTTCCCCGACGTGGCGGCAACTTAAACATTCGACAATCACGGCCGGTCCAGGACGCAACGCTTGTTCCGACATCTCTAAAAAGTAGGGATGCCGCCGCGGCTTTCACCAAGCGTCACCGCATACCCCAAGGTCGAACTTAGCCGGGATCTGGACGAAGACATCGCCTGTCGCGCGAGTGTTAAGATTCCCTGCTACTACCCCGTGCGGCGGATCATTGGTGCTTCGCCTCCCAAATTCCAAAGACAGGATGCCGCAATTGACGGATGGCGGCGTGTTGGAGCCACCGGATGTCACTATCCGAAGAATTCCACGACTATGCAGCCGAGCATTTCGGCTGGGCGGAGACCGCCAGGACCGAGCGCGAACGAGCGATTTTCTTGCAGATGGCGGCTGCGTGGCTAGAGGTCGCTCAGCGGTGGGAAGGTCATGGCCCTTCCACGCAACGCGGGGCGCTGCGGTCACATTTGAACGGACTGCTAGTGAGGTCGGCGCTGGTGTCGGGAACACGCAAATCCAAGAGCGCCAGGCAAATGGACTGGCAGGACGGCCATGAGCCGGTTTACCCGCGATGAGGCGCGCCAGATAACATCACCCAAGTTGTCGGCGCAAGACGTCTTCTGCCGGGCCTGCGACGCGCCATTCGCCGGCCGCGAAGGAAAGTTCGTGCTCAAGTATTTCATGTTGCGAAAAGCGGGTCGTGTTCAGAAATCACGGCGCTCATAATCACAGCAACGAAGAACCCGGCCAGAACCGACCGGGGCTAAATCGGGCGAAGAACACATAAACGCCACCTCCGTCAGCGGCATCGAATATCTAATCCGTGCCATATGCGTCCGTTCCGCGAGCCACGCGGCATCTGTTCGGCCTCATCCGTGTACGAGGCGTTAGCTCTTACTTTCGGCATTGAAATCTTGGATTTGGGCCCGTCGTGTAGCCAAGGTCGGCTGGCATCCTCTTTCCCCTAACCGACTTGTGCTACGTTAAATGCCTCCTTTTAGAGCGCGCCCATGCCGATGAGTGAAGCAGCACCGTTCGCCTGCCCGAACTGCGGTGCCGACTATGAAGTCGTTCGCGTCGAAGCGCCGGCGGTGATGCCCGAAGGACGCCTGACCTGGATAAAGTGCGGCGGCCCGCTACATGCGCGTGAAGGGCGCTACATTCTCAAATATTTCCTTGTCGGCGCCCCTACCCGCAAGCCACTGCGGGCGCGCGATCGAGTGTAGCATCGGTTTTTGTCATCCGGTTGTAACAACCGATAATGACGCTCGGCCACCCCAATCCGAAGTTTTACGATATACGATCGCCGATCATGTCGTCGATCAGCTCACCCAGCGCGGAGATCCGTGGGGAATGAAAAAATCTGTGCGCTTGTAACCCGCCCATTCAGACTGATCGCAGGGCGGGAGTAAATTGTGCGCAGGCCCTGGGACTCAACGACGGTAATCACTGCCATGGAACGGTGGCGCAGAGGAGGTAGCCCACAGCGACGATACCGCCGAGCGTCAATAGGAAGATGCTCGCGCAAAGCCAGGGTTCAGCCTTTCGACGCAAGCCGTCTTTGATGGTGACTGCCGTGATCGCCTTTCGC
The DNA here is from genome assembly GCA_963818155.1 of uncultured Alphaproteobacteria bacterium. Taxonomy (GTDB): domain Bacteria; phylum Pseudomonadota; class Alphaproteobacteria; order Rhizobiales; family Xanthobacteraceae; genus BOG-931. Next base: position 240,261 of record CAWFRC010000003.1, on the reverse strand, counting down.
TGAGGTGCAAGATCACTAGCCATAGCAACGGCCTGCTCGTGTAATTGAGCAATTAGCCGCGCGCGACGTTCGTGTGCCGCTAGAGCGCGGTCGATCTTGGGCGGGGGCTTGCGTTGTATAGGCGTGTCACTCATGACCAGGGCAAAGTCTTGAGTTTGTGCATTGTGACCAGCCTATTCAGGCCGATCACTCCGCGGGAGTCAACCGCTGCGCAATCAGAATCCCGCGCCAATCAGGAGGCAATCGCTTACAGCGTGTTTGATGGTGATAGACGCCGCGACAAATTGACTCGCCGGTGGCCCGGTTAAGTCGATAATCTAGAGATTGCCGTTTCCGTCAGCAGATTACCGTGACCCAATCGAAGAATGAGTGTTTTTCTTGCAAAAGTTGACGCCGACGGTTGGCTTGTTTCAGACCATTCGAAGAACCCGCCCATCCTACGGTTTAGGGGGACGCAAGAAGAATGCGAGTGCGTCGCTGTCGCCCTGAACGAACTAGCGAGGGAGCAACACGCGAAGCTGATTGCCACCGAAAATAAGAAACGGCTCGACAATCTGGCCCGATGGGATCGGGAGCGCGATGAACGAATTCAGGCCTTGGAGAAGAGCTTACGTGGTCTGGCTGACAGTAATGGGTAATGCGCGGTCCTGTCGTCACTGGAAGCCGAAGCGTAGGCCCGCTGCGCAATCAGAAAAATCGGTAGATCCCGTATCCGATCGCCGCGATCCAAACGCCGTTTAGGGCGACGCCGAGCCCGATGGCGGCCGGCGGCCAAGCCGTTTCGATGGCCTTCATCGCCTTTGCGACCATGACGTGATTCTCCTCGGCTTATTATTTAGCATCGGCGCCGCCGCCGTTCTGTTGTCAAAACCGATCACGCCGTTTGAAAAACCTAACTAACACCACCGCTGCGAATAGGAAGCCGGCTGTGCCGAGCGCGGCGGCGCGGATTGCCTCACGGCTCATGCCCAGGTCGTATCGAGCAATCGCCGCCAGGAAAAGCGCTGCCAGCGTGGCGCTGAGAAGCACAAGCAGCGGGTAGGACAAACACCCAAGCATGCGTCATCATCTTGCCCCGGAAAGCTTTATGCGAGGCAAGAAATGTGCCCAGCGCTGCGCGTCTCACGCGGGAAGCACGAACGAATGGAGACGGCGGCTTTTCACGCCAAGCTCGCGCGTCTTCGGACAAAAAAGGCGAGGCTGAACGTCAACGCAAAACGGGCTTTTTTGCTCTGAAACCGACATAGCCGAGCGAACGATTTCCCACTTCATCGTCATCGTTTTCGTCTTCGGCTACTTCCAAAGTCGCAGCGGGAAAAATGCCGCGCTTGAGCTCCTGGCCATCGAACCACACACACCTGATGACCACGCCTGTTGTTGCTTCGGTTATGATTTCCACGGTCATCTTGGGACCGCCCGACTTTAGGTGCACTACGTCGCCAATCTCCATTTTTCGCCTCCCGCACCGCTTTACCATTCGACCACGAAGCGGTGGAGAGTTCCAGCCAATTTGACAGGCATCTGGCGGGAGATGCCGAGGCTAAAGATCGCTGGCGCCAATATCTGGCCAGCGATGCCGTCTCAGAGTTGGCCGGACGGGCGCGGCGATCGCTGAAGTTTTGCGAGATCCAGATCAATTCGGTTGCCGGTGTTCAAACAGACACAGACCGCGCGGCGTGAATTTTGACGCGGCCGTCGGAACAGACGCGTTACCAGCAACAACTACGATGTCACCCGAATGCACAACGAGAGTCGACTGTAAGGTCAGGTAGCTGAGCTCGCTGAGAGGTATGATTCCTTGACCGGTATCGAGAAGAGCTTACGTCCGTACATGTCAGATACGGTGACCTTCGATCCAATCACCTCATCTCCCTGCTTTACTGCCAGATCGAGCGCCATCAATTCGGCGGCGTTGTATGCTTCGTCAGCCGTTGGCAAAGTGCGGCCTGTATAATCAAGCGCAGGTCCTTCGTTCCCGACAACATCGAAGAAATAGCGTTCCATGAGTGCATCCCCTTGGCTCAATGTCACCGCGACGAGTGTGGGATTTTCTAATTTGCGAATTGGCTAAGCCAGACGCTCAAGGTGACGTCTGTTTTGAGAGAAAATTCTGTGGCGATAGCGAGGCGAACGCGACGTTCCGCGGTTCAAAAGCCCCGTCCCCTAAAAGAGCCGAAGCTAATTCACGCAACCCCGTCCAAAGAGAAAAATTTTAGGGATGAGGGCGGTTGATTTTCGTTAGTGCGATTTATTCACCGGCAAGACGCGGTGAAGAGACTATCCCGCGCAAGACCTTTTGAGGGAGTTTATCGGATGAAAACGCTTATTCGACGTTTCCTGAATGACGACAGCGGTGCGACCGCCATCGAATATGGTCTTATCGCGGCCGGCATCTCGGTCGCTATCATCGCTGCCGTCAACACCCTTGGCACCAATCTGACTACAACGTTCACCAGCATTTCCACCCAGCTCAAGTAATCTCTGGCCGAGTCCTTTTCGAAGTCGACGCGAAAAACTCGCGGGAGCGCCATTCCGAGAAGAATGGCGCTCTCCTTTTTCGGCATTGCTCGGCGTCGCCTTCCGGGTCCCAAACTCTTGGCGACTTTAGGTAGCGCGCATTCAAAGCGGATCGGCTCCATAACACATTGCCGAAGCACTGAGCCCGTGGGCTTGCAAGTCTGTGCACTCGGCCTCCAGCCGCTTCCTAAGGCAATGAGGGTGCGGGAACGTCGAAAATGTTCGAGCATCCTAACAGTCCGTTCAAAATCTCTTACCGCCTGGGGAGCAGTTTTTGTTTCATCGAAGAGTCACGACGGTCGCTTCGTCGACTGCTTTATAGGAGCGGTTCGCGTGTGGACCCGCTCGTCGAAGAGGAACCCCAATGGAATTTACAGCTGCACGCATACGGCGGGTGTCCGACGAATGCCTCCGACGCATCACTTCTTACTCGAAAGGAATACCCGCAAAAACAATACTTAAAATCTTTAGGAGCTCAGCATCGAAGCCAAGCGCGACGGAAGAACTCCATGGCGCGACTATTGAGAGTGCAGTAAAATTTGCCGTGCATGTCACGAGATGGGGAAGTACGTTTGTCGGAGCACCGCTGGAACCGAAATATGAGCAATTATTTCAGAACGAACGAGAATATTCGACACGGTCGTACTTCAATCAACTTCTGTTAGCAACGGAAGCGTCATGTTTTTTCCTGCATGCGTTGAACAGGCGATTAGGACCGGCCGCCTCTCGCAATTTTAGAAATGAAATCTACGATTTGTCTGTTTTGGCAATGATACAGTGGTTGATGCAGATCTCGTTTCTGGCACTGGGCAAAGAAAGCAACTCTCTTAACGAAGAAGGCTTCCGCCGCCTAATAATGGCGCGTGACCTTGAGTATGCGCAATCATCGAATCTTTTGAGCAACGAAGTTGATGACCACAATAACGCTATTTGGATGGCCGCCTGCAAAATTTCCGATGGAATATCAATCAAAGACAGCTTTGATAGAGCCGAATACCCGAATCACGCCATTCTTGCGCACATAATTCGCACCGTGTTGATGCTGGAATTGGAGGCCCTTGATCTTGCGTCCAGGCTTGACAGAATTTACGAGGCCGCGGATCACAAGCTGAGCGTTTGTCTCGAACCAATAGCAGACCACCCCCAACGATTAATTGATAGTGCCACGGGTTCCGAAACAAGGATGGTGCTTCCAGAACTGATGCCCGACGGTTCTATTCTCCATTCAAAATCACCAAATCGCGGATTCCGCCGTCGCTCACAGCTAGATCGGATGTTGCTGGACACATGAAAGGCTCGCATAAAATGAGGCATGTCCTCAAAAACTGCCAAGACAGTCCGACAAATCCCTCGCAATATTGTCATCGTCGCTTACGATAACGTCAAGCTGATGGACGTCCGGAGATGTCTCCAGACGCGAGTGCGGCCCATCCAATGAGGAACGCGATAGTTCGCGTCATACCCACCTCAATTGCTGCAGGTATCAGCAAAAGCTAGCTGAAGATCGCTCGAACCGCCACTTCGGTTCCGGCGATAGTCTCACCGTCGGGCACTAAATTGTCATAAGCCAGTCTCAAATTTTGCTATTCGCACTTGTCTTGCAGGCTTTTGAACACGTCTGCCAAGTGTTGCCCTTCGGCAGTATTCAGGTCGATCTGATCGAGCCCGTCGATCACCCTATCGTACTCAGGGCCGAGCGTCTGTTCGAAGGTATTGATCCTTTCGGTCAGCGCGTCGATCGCATGGAGGTCGTTATTCTCAACGGCTTGCTGCATTTCGTCGTGAAGCTTTCCTAGCGAGCAGTACGACTCCAGCTTGGATTTATCGCCAGCGATCTCGTCCGCCAGGTGCCGCACATCCGTTAGTGTCGGTTTCGGCGGCTGATCGGCAGGCTCACCCTCCGCACCTGCGCCGAGAGTTGTAGCGGCAAGGATGGCCACGCCGATCAAGGTCTTACAGTACATCGGTGGTCCTCAACAGCGATCAAGCCTTCCCTCGGCTGTCGTACGGTTCTACGCTCGCGCCGGCTGGGGTCCTTGTGGGTCGTCTAGGCCGACTCCGGTGAGGTGCCCGAAAGACGGGCAGCTTGGCCCGATCGGCGTCAGGCAGCGGTGGCTTTGAGCAGGGAAGCCACGTTGCTGCGCGGGTGGTCGGCATTGGCGGTGCGAATAATACTCCGTCGACGCCAGGCTAGTGTCGTGCGTAGCGATAGGCATCCTCGATTTGGTTGGAAGCGCCGCCGTCATGGATAAGAAAGCCGACGACGGATCGACCATGCCTTTAGCGCGCCTCTTCAGCGCACGTCAGCTTTCGGATTTGGCGGGAACGCCGCGTCGGTAATGGTGCCGCGCAAAAGATCAAGCGCCTCCTTGAGCGCGCGATCATCTTTCTCGTCCTGCGGCACGTAGGATTGCGAGCCCGACTCCTCGTTGCCTTCGCCCTTGAGATGGCCACGGAGCGAAGCCTCGCCTTCGACATCGTTGTGCGCCTTCAGATCGGTGGGCACCTCTTGCAGTACCTTTATGTCGGGCTCGATGCCCTTCGCTTGGATTGAGCGTCCAGATGGCGTGAAATACCGTGCGGTGGTCAATCGCAAGGCGCCTTTGTCTGCACCCATGGGTATGATTGTCTGGACGGAACCCTTCCCGAACGAGCGTGTACCGATGAGCGTTGCGCGCTTGTGGTCCTGCAGGGCGCCAGCGACGATCTCCGAGGCCGATGCCGAACCGCCATTGATCAGAACGATAACCGGCTTGCCCTTAGTCAGGTCGCCCGCCCGCGCGTTGAAGCGCTGTGTCTCTTCGGCATTGCGGCCGCGGGTGGAAACGATCTCGCCTTTATCTAGGAATGCGTCCGACACCGAAATCGCCTGATCGAGGAGGCCGCCCGGGTTGTTGCGCAGATCGACCACGAAGCCTTTGACCTTGTCGGAACCGAGCTGGCTGATCAGATCGCTGATCGCCTTTTTCAGCCCTTCGGTGGTCTGCTCGTTGAACTGGGTGACGCGGATATAGCCGACGTCGTCGCCTTCGGCGTGCGAGCGCACCGATTTCACCCGGATCACGTCGCGCACGATCGCGACGTCGATCGGCTTGTCCAGACCCTTGCGCATGATGGTGAGCTTGATCTTGCTGTTCACCGGGCCCCTCATCTTCTCGACCGCCTGGTTGAGCGTCAGCCCCTGCACCTGTTCGTTGTCGAGCTTGATGATGACGTCGTTGGCCATCACGCCCGCTTTGGCGGCAGGCGTATCGTCGATCGGGGCGACCACCTTCACCAGGCCGCCTTCCATCGTGACCTCAATGCCGAGCCCGCCGAATTCGCCTCGGGTTTGCACTTGGAGATCATGCAAACTGCCGGGATCCATGTAGCTCGAATGCGGATCGAGCCCGGCGAGCATGCCGTTGATTGCTGACGCCACGAGCTTATTGTCGTCGGGCTTTTCGACGTAATCGGCACGCACCCGCTCGTACACGTCGCCAAAGAGGTTCAGCTGTTGGTAGGCAGCAGAGGCAGCCGTTGCGCTCGTTGCGCCCAGAAATATACGAGGATGCGTCGCAGTGAGCGTCAAGCCGACACCCGCGATCGCTCCCATGAAAATGAGAGAAATTCTGTGCATGACCAGCAAACCCCGGTGATATTAACTTATTTCGCTTAGGCTAGCTCACCATCGCCGCCCTTAGTTTGTCAGGACTATGGCTCTGCAACGCGCGATCGCCCTCAAGCTCGAGAATGTGATCGGGGAGACGATCGCCAGCACGACGAGGTCGCCGCCTTGGGGCGAACGCTGGATCCGTCGAGCCCGCTAGTGGCGAAGCCGGCGGCTTGTGCCACGAGGTCGGAACGCTCGACCGACTTAACCGGTATGAGGGAGCGCTTTGGCGCTAAGTCGCTCAAATGCTCTTCGCACTCGACGCGTTAGATCGGCGTAGGCGCCAGCGGTGGCGATGCTTTCTTCTGATCTAAGCGTTCTTGACTGGCAGCGATGCATAGGACGTGTTTCTGTCGGTGACTTCGTGAAAGTCACTATTTCCAGCCCGCCGCTTGCTAAGATGTTATACCGAGGGAACATAGCACTGTTTAAAGGAGTTTGTTCGGCGCGCCCCCAACTGGATGTTCCTTCGTGCCTCGCATCAAGCAATTGCTCTGGGCAGTCATTCTTCAAGCCGGGAGCATCCTGCTGGTTCATTCCGAGCCTACGTCGATGCCGACGGAACGCCCACTCCCTCAGAATCAGCACGATTCGGCATCGAAGACTGAATCCGAGCGTTCGCTGTGCCAGTCGCAGCTTGCAGACATTGCGGAGTTCAAACCCGCTCCTCCGATTAACGGCCCGGGCGAATGCACAGCGATTGATCCCGTCAATGTCGAGGCAGTCCTTCTACCTGCCAACCAGCGCGTTGCGTTCACTCCGATGGTAACGCTGCAATGTTCGATGGCACAGGCTGTGGCGCGCTGGATCCGTGGTGACGTAGTGCCGACGCTTGATAAATTTGGCTTGGCGCTGCGCGGCGTTGAAACCCTCGAGTTGTACGGGTGCCGCACTTTTAACGGAGTCAAAGGTGCCAAACTTAGCGAGCACGGCCATGCCAACGCATTGGACGTGCAATCTCTGAAACTGTCGGACGGGACGATTTTAGAATTGACGAATGCGAGAGTCAGCAAAGCCCTACGCGAACAGCTGCGGCAGACCGCGTGTTCTCGGTTCTCGACTGTACTCGGCAACGGCGCGGATGGGTTTCACGAAAATCACGTCCATATCGATCTTATGCAGCGGACGAATGACTACAAAATTTGCCAATGGAATATCCTTGATCCCACTGAGGTTGCTCCAATTGCGCAAAAGAACTCGATTGTGCCAGAGGCGTCTGCGCCGTCGAGCGCCACGGGGGCGAATGACGTTCCGTTGCCGCAGCCGCGCCCCCCAACAAACGCCGAAGGGCATGGTTCTGTGCGGCAAAGCACCGAGCGATTGCCGCAGCCCCCGGTGCGGCCGGAAGGGCATCTCGATGACCAGACCGCAATGGTCGGGCCGTGGACAATCCGAACTTCGGTCAAATCAAGTAACGAACGTTGCGCCATAACTCGCGTGGTTGATGGCGTGGACATTGAGTTTGCGAAGGCCCGAGAAGGTTGGCGACTGCTCCTTCAGTCACAAAAATGGAAGCTGGAAAATGGCAAAGCGTATGAGGTTCGTCTCGTGGCAGGATCACGATCGGTCGAAGCAAAGGCTTTGGCTCAAATAAACTCTGTCACGATCCCCATCGACAATTGGCTAATCGAAGTGGTGAGCACCGCTGATGTCCTTAGAGTGATGGGCGCCGGAGCCACGCTGACTGTGCCGCTGGACGGAAGCGCGACAGCGCTCGCGCAATTGGGAATGTGCTTGAATGGGAGCAGTCGCATCGGCGTTGATGCAAATCCATTTGTAGCGCCCGCAACTCGCCTCCAGCGCGCCGCGCCAACCCGGCCCCATCGGCGCTGGTCGGGTTTTTCCTTTTTCCGATAGACGCTGCGTCTCTCTTTGGCGTCCAGCGCCTCTTTCGTGGCCCGTTTCACTAGCCCACATGCCTGTGGCGCAGCGCGGCGCTGTCAGCAGCGGTCGCTGCGCGCAAATAGGGAGTCGCGGTTTTCAGAGACACGCTAGTCGCCTACACATCTCTTGTGCCGCTTCTTGTGCCGCTCCGATATTTTCTGCGCGAGCCAGTCTGCGACTTTGCGGGTCATGTCAGAGCAGATCGCGTCTATGGGCCGAATAAATCCGACGAAGTGACTTACGGCAGTAAAACACGCTATTGGCAAGGACACATCTGAGATCATTCCACGGACAAAAGGTATGAGCATGATGGATGATGAAAATAAGATCGAAGCGCAATCGAACGGCGAAATAATTCGTTGGCTCATCAATGAGACGCGCGAAGAACGCTTCATGGAGAATATCTTTGCCGCCCTGTGTAACCGGCTTCAAACGGCGGGATTACCGCTAAAACGAGCGTCTCTGCATCTTCAAATCCAGCACCCACAATGGCTTGGCGGGCGAATTACATGGTCAGACGGCATGCAAGTCGCAGAGATCGTGCGCGTAGACCACGAAGTCAGGGAACGAGCGGAGTATATCGGCAGCCCTGCCCAAGAGATCCATGATGGCGCTAGCGTGGTGCGCGAAAATCTCGAATGCGATCCGGCACGGGGCCGCAGGCACGCCATCTTTGACGAACTACGGAGCATGGGTCTGACCGACTATGTCGCCTGGCCTATTTACCACACGCTTGGCAAGCGGCATTTTGCAACATTTGCGACCGATCGATCCGGTGGTTTCACTGACGCTCATCTTGCGGACTTGTCCAGTTTGCTGCCAGTTTTGGCGCTAGTCAGCGAAATCCGTGTTAAAAATCGTTTGACGCGAACTTTGCTTGATACCTACGTCGGCTCGCACGCCGGCGAACTCATTCTGGCCGGGGCTACACGGCGCGGCAGTGGAGTGACCGTACGAGCGGCCATCATGATTTGCGACCTTCGTGATTTCACTCGCATCTCGGACATTTGGCCGCGCGACGACGTGATTGATCTCCTGAATGGCTACTTCGATGCGGTGTCAGAACCGCTTTCGCGGAGGGGCGGCGAAATTCTGAAATTCATGGGCGATGGTCTTCTAGCCATCTTTCCGCTGAGCGAGCCAAAAGCCTGTGCCAATCTCTTGCATGCCGTGGCCGAGGCCCACCAGGCAATGACAGCTCTCAACGAAAGTAATCGTGAGCTTGGCCGCGTTCCGCTAAATTATGGGGTCGGTATTCATGTTGGAGACGTCATGTACGGCAACATCGGCTCGCATTCACGTCTCGACTTCACTGTTATCGGTCCAGCCGTAAATTTGGCGTCGCGCCTCGAGGCTCTTACCAAGCAACTTGGCAGATCGGTAGTCATGTCGCGAGACTTCGCTGATCAGGTCAAAGGTGAATTCAATCTCGAGGCCGTGGGTAAGCATTCGGTACGCGGCTTCAGCGATCCCATCGAACTATTCGCTTATCAAGCCGATTGACACCTATGGAGTTCGCCACGGGGCTTTGCCCTGCTCTCGCGATCGTCATCTGCAAAGGATCGATTAAGGTCGCGGTGGGGGCTGCATTTCTGGAGTGCTCCCGCGCAACAACGACTTATTATAACACGATCTCCTGTGTTGCCACTGTTCACTAAGCAGACGATTGGTTGCCGATACCGGGCGAAAAAGGCGCCATGCTGTGGGAAGCGCCCCCTCGCCAACGAACGATCAAATGGCGGCCAGTTTGATCGATCATATAGTGCGATCGAGCGATAGTGCTGGAGCGCACTGCGCCGGTGTAGAAAGTGACTTCGGATCACCTACGAAAATGTTCGCTGGCCGGATCGATGGTGAACGCCGACTTTAAAGGAGGTGTCAAAACAGTGCCACGCTCGTGGCTTACGCATCAAGCGCCAATCAGTGCCAGGGAGATCGACCGTGCCAAGATCGATCAACCGGATGGTAAGTGCGAGACCTCAGTTAGACACGAAACAGTGCCACGGGCACCTACATCGAAGGCAATAAGACCATGGTCACAGCCCGCTCAAATCTTCCGGCACATCGCCGAACTTCTTCAATACGACCGCGTCCGAAAACTCGCCAACGTTCGGATCGCCTGCACGCTTGAATGCGACCGCCCCCGCATTGGCAGGATCGCGTGACATTCCTTCGGCCCGCCTGATCGCGGCAGCTTCGCTTTGGCACTCCTGTGCTTCGCCCGGCGCGGTACCGTCGTCGGTTCGGATGAATGGGAGAGCAACGTAATAGGTTACGGCCATGGCGGCCTCCTCAGCAGTCGGCACATTGTCAGTCCGTATTTTTCTCTCTACCTTTCGGCGGCCATCGAGGATCCGTTAGGGAGGGGAATCTCATCTCCCGAATACTGCCGCCTCCGCGCGGGCTCGCAACCGCCGAAACGCGCGTCGGTGCATTCCCTTGGGCTTAGCTGGGAATGGCTCAAGCAAGTCTGCACTCCCGCCGAGCCTCATCCTGATCTTACGAGCCTGTTCCAAGCGGCGATGCAATGTCGTCTGTTGTTGGCTTGCATAGGACAAGCTATGGCCCGGCGGCAGGCAAATAGTTCGCCAGCGCAGTAAAGGATGACGGCCCGGCGCCCGCAGTCGCGGGCATCGCTATAGGCCGAACAGACGAACCAGGGGCGCTGACCACCGAGGTGGCAAGCCGTCAAGCTTATCGACACACGTTGCTGGACGGATTTCCACCCGCCAGAACCCGAACTGCATCGATAGCTTAGAACCACTGCCGCGGGTTCGACGCGCACTGTGATGCTGCCCGCCGGCTCACCACCGCGCCTCCACGACCATGAGAACCGTTGCCCAGAGTTTAACCGACCTTCGCGATGCCACTGGCGCACGTCAATTGAAGGGCAGGATTTGCATGTCCGGGCACCGAGGAACGGGCGAGGCATCAAGTGACCTCTGTGGAATTATCGAAATCAAATGGCAAATCTAGACGCTGCAAAGTGGCTCTCACAGGCAGAACCCACGGTACTTGCTTGTGTTCTGCGTTTTTAGCTGGCGCAGTAATCTATTATATTCCCGCGATATTTTACGGATAGATTGGCTCGGCGCGGAGTGTTCGGAGCAACACCCCTCGCTGGACTGTTACGCATCACGCTGAAGCAGCTTTGGGGAAAAGTGGGGCTGTTGCAGCTGCCGAGGGGTTGCCCACTTCCCGACCGCAGAGCACGCTATTTGCCTTCCTGACACAACCACTTCGAAGCAGGTACGTGACGTCGCCGTAAAATTCCTACAGGAGCACCCAGAACTTCGTTCCAACGACGGCTATAGCCTCGTCGGGCGCGCACTTACGGCGGCGTTTCCTTGCGCCGAGGGGCCACCCAACGAATGAGAGGATTCGGCTCCCTGCGACGCCGCCACGACGTGCATCACACGAGTTACACGCGCTGGCACTATTTGGCACAACTAAACCCGTCGGTCGTGATGCCGAAACGCTCAACATATACAGCGGAGATGATGGGAAACGGTTCGTAGGTGAACACGATCAAGCCCACTCGCTCCGGCAGGAGGTCAGGAAATCAGCGGCAGTAACCGTGCGTGCAATGCCTGTATTGCAGATAGTAATGCGGATGCGCGTGGTGGGCGGTCCCGTGTGCCATCGCCATTCGGCACGCCGCGCTCAACTGTCCCCGCTTTGCCATCATGCATTTCGTGGTCTGCGACACGTCCGAAGTGAACTCCGAACAAAGCCGCATCGCATCCGGCGTGCAAGCTTGGCGCGCTTCCGGGCTGCCTTGAGCGGCAGCGTCTGTGATCCCCATTGCGCTCATTCCAATCAGTAGAAGTGCGGCGGCCAATGCCGGGCCGCAAACGCGGTGCGTGATGCGCAGCATGCTAGTGCTCCTCAGCTTCCATTCCGACGGCAGCCTAGAATATGATCCAAAAGGAGAAATGAAAAATTTGCCTCGCAGCTTATTGAAATGCTTAAAGCGATTTCATTCCGTTGGCCCGTGACGGCTTTTTCATTGGAGAGTTTGAGATGAGCGTCGAAGGACTTAGCTGTCGCACTGATTGCCGATCGCAACCGCACTGCCGGCGTCAATCTTTACTCCTGGCCATGGCCGTCTTGGCTCTCCTACCCCTAGGGACGAACAGCCAAAGCGTCGCTCTATCACAGGAGATGATAGAGACGATCTGGACGGTGCCCGAAGTGGGCGCCTTGCCGGATGATGCTTACGGTCGCCTAGTGCGGCATGGCCGCGATCTTATCACCGCGACGTATGCGTATATCGGACCCGCAGTAAATGATCCATCGAAGCGCTATGCAGGTAATAACCTTGCCTGTGGCAATTGCCACCTCGAGGCTGGGACGAAGCGTTTTGGTCTGCCGGTTTTCGGCCTCTATGACGCCTTTCCGCGCTATAGCGCGCGGGCTGGAGCCGTCATCACGATTGAGGAGCGCGTGAACTCCTGCATGACGCGCAGCATGAACGGCCGTTCGATACCGAATGACGCGCCGGAAATGGCCGCCTTTGTGGCCTATATCAAGTTCCTGTCGTCTGGCGTGCCGCGTGGTCAGAGGATACCGGGCCTCGGCGCCGGCAATATTCCTGAACTTGATCGCGCCGCCGATCCTATGCGCGGCCATCCAATTTACTTCGCGCAATGTGCCGGCTGCCATAACACCGATGGATCGGGCATTCGCCGCAATCTTCCGACCACCGATCTTGGCTACATCGTTCCCCCGCTATGGGGGCCCGATTCCTACAACGACGGCGCTGGGATGGATCGGCTAATTACGGCGGCGAACTTTGTCCACTCCAACATGCCCCTCGGTGCTGATTACTTAAACCCCGTGCTTTCAACGGTTGCCGCATGGGACGTTGCGGCTTTCGTTGTATCGCAACCGCGGCCGCACAAAGAAGGACTGGAAAAGGACTTTCCCGATCTTGGACTCAAGCCGGTCGATACACCTTATGGGCCCTATCTAGACAGCTACAGCGCCGAGCAACACAAATATGGACCGTTTGAACCAATTCGGGCCGCGCTTGCTCGATTGAACCGAAAGGAATGACCAGAAATCATTTGTTAAAGTACACGCCGTGGCACTCGGTCATTGCAACTCCTCCTGCAACGCCTTGCATCCTTAAGATCGCGGGTGTCAAACCCCGCGGTGAACACCCGTAGACAAGAGCTAACACGCAACGCAGCTTTGCTTGCGTGAACACTCTTGAAAGACAGGTGTGTTGGCGATAGCAAGGCGCGCCGAAGATGCCAAGGCACCCGAATCATCGTCGGGCCGCGTAGGAGGATCGGCGCAATTCTAACCCGCCTAAAAAAGGATACCGGTTTTTCCGATGAGCAATTCAAATGTTCCAAGCCTGGAAAAGCGTCTTAAACACGCATCCGAAGCAAGAAAATCAATGCTGGAAAAATTCAAAATGTCGTTCGTTGAGACGCCAGCGGTGATTGAGAAACGTCAGCAGCGCCAAGCCATCATCGCTGCGAGGGCGGCGCGCGACGTGGAGCGTGAGGAAGAGCGGTTACGCAAAGAGCGCGAGCAAGTGAAACGAGCCGAACTCGAAGCAAAGGCACTGGCCGATGCCGAGCGCGCGGCGGCCGAGCTCTCAGCCAGAGACGCAGCCGAAAAAGCGGCGCAAAAGGCGCTTGTCGAAGCGGACCAGAAAGCGGCTCGCGACGCGCGTTACGCGGCGCGGAAGGCAGCCAAGAAGCAACGGCGGAGGGGTTACTAGCCCATCTCAGGAGCCGGTGCTGGCCTTCCTTCTCCGAGGGTGGGACGCCACCGGAAGGTCGGCTTTGGCCGCGAAACGTCTTTAAAGAGGCGGTTTTCTCGAAGCTCTATGACGGCAAGCTCAGGTTCCAATTCGCTGCACGACCGGCGCGGATACGGCTTCCGGTATTCCGACTGCGGCCAGCATCCATTACTCCGCGTCACTACGCACTAGCTTACATGCTGTCGCCGACAATCGTGGTCGGTGCGAAAAAGTTACGCCCAGAAGCCTCGGAAGCCGAGGCCAGTGGTCTTGCGAAGTCGTACCTCACCCTAATTCAGTGATCCGCGTGCCACCTTCAAAGCTCGGGCCTATCAAAAAGCGCAAGCGTCGCCTGCGACGTATCGGCCCCTCCGCGATCAGAAGCCGCTCGGCGCTCTTGAATGAGCGCATTTAGAACCCGGGCCCCGGTGGCATAGGATGGATCGATAGCAAGCTCCGCCTTTAGCTTCATGTCTTCAATTAGCATCCAAAGATCGTCGTGAATGGCTAATGGCAGAGGCCCATTTTTGTAAGCAGCGATAAGGTCGCATATTCCGCTCAGCGACACCGTCAGAGCGCGAAAGCGCAGCGTCGGCGCCGGCACGTTGGATGTCCCAGACCTCCAATGGCTATAAAGCCGGACAGCGTCGTCGAAGGCTTGACGAACATCCACGGGCATCGTTTCGGATAGTTGCTCGACCATGACAAAACCCCGGACTCGATTTGTCGACTGATCTTCCACTGACCCATACTTACCAATCCTCCAGCTTTCCCCAAAGATATACCGGATTGGCGCTAAATTTCTAATTCATTTCGGCCCCGACAATTGCGCTTGATTAGGATTGAGGGGCCAGCATCACAGACGGTCAGCGCTGGAGGAGATCAAAATGGCAACCAAAAAAGCGGTGGTGCATCCGATTGATCCGTTCCTGTTCGACGGTCCATCGTTCCAAAATTTCGTATTTCGCCTCAAATCGAGCAGCAACGCACCAAACCACATCCTGACGATTACATCGCAGACTTCCGTGAACACCAACTTCGCCTTTATCCAAGGTACTTGGCAGGGCGACGGGCCCAACGCGAAGCAAATCACGGGATCGATCACCGATGGGACGGTTTCCCTTACCGCGTCGTGGGCAAATGGAATGGGGGGTACGAACACTCTTGTAGGCAGGCTCGCGCCCGTCGTCTCACGTATTCCAGTGTTTCCCACCGTATGGGAACTGAACGGCAGTGTCGTGGTCACGAATGGACAAGGCAGCATCGTCGCTGGCGGACCGGGCGCGGTCTCCGGCGAAGGGTCGGCTCCACAGGTTCTAGAAGCTTAAGATGCCAAGACATGCGTATGCTTAAGCACCGCGTCTCGGGATCAGCCGTCTAGCGCCGCCTAGGTCGAGGCCCCCCGAAATCGACCACCTTATTTCCACGCCCGTGCTTCCCAGCTTCCTGGCTAGCAATGTCGGTACGTATCTGCTCGTAGTGATCCTTGGCCGCTTCGAGCGTTTTGAAAAACACGGTGTCGCGAAGCTCCAACTCATCGAGTGATGACAGGACGGTATACTCTTGCTCGATGTTGTGACCGTTGACGCTGAGGATTTCGAGTTCGACGAAACAGCTTTCGATGCTCACGATCTTGCCGATGGTGTCGTCACGCTCTGGGCCGTTCTCGTCGGCATCTCGTCCCCAAACCAAGAAATACTTGTCCCGCATTCCAAGTCTCCACACGCGCCGAACGCGAAGCGATGGCTGTCACGACATATGGAATTGGCGACGCCCCTTGTCGAGCGTTCATGCGGGAAGCTACGGAACTGGCACCTCTGGGCGTTATTGACCACGGGTCCTCTGGCGCGGAATCCCCTTGGCACTATTTGGCACAGGCTGACATTTCGCGCGGTCCCGTATCAACCGAGCGCGCTGCGAAGTCGCATGTTGCCACGCTGACGGCAACGATCCCTGGCCAGGGTCAAATATGATAATGTGGGCGACCATCGATGTCCCTTGCGGGCATCGGCGTGTGGCCCCTGCTTACAGGCTATCGAGGCGAAGATGAGCGAAACCTCGGTCACCATTGACGGCGTGCGCTCACCACTTCTGGAATTCGGCCCGCCGAACACCAGTGAGGCAGTGGTCTTCGTGCACGGCAATCCGGGCTCGAACCGGGACTGGGAGAGTTTGGCACGCGGCGTGGGCCAGTTTGGTCGCGCGGTCGCCATGGACATGCCCGGCTTTGGGGCTGCCGACAAGCCGGCGCATTTCGACTACAGCGTGCCAGGCTACGCCCGCCACCTGGACAAGCTGCTGGCCGCTCAGGGCGTGAGGCGAGCCCACTTAGTGATGCACGACTTCGGGGGCCCGTGGGGGCTCGCCTGGGCGGCCAGCAATCCCCAGGGCGTCGCTAGCATCACCTGCATCAATACCGGCGTTCTATCCGGCTACCGCTGGCACTATTTGGCCCGGATTTGGCAAACGCCGGTCCTTGGCGAATTGTTTATGGCTTCAACGACCAAGACGGGGATGCGTCTACTGTTGCGGCATGGGAACCCGCGCGGACTGCCGTCGCAGTATTTCGACCATGTCTATCAAACCTTCGATCGCGGTACGAAGCGTGCCGTGCTTAGGCTTTACCGTAGCACACGCGACACGGAGGAAGGCGCGCGCCACCTCACGACCGCCTTGCGGCCGCTAGATTTGCCTACGCTTATCGTCTGGGGCGCTCACGATCCCTACATCCCAGTCGTGTTCGCCGAGCGCCAGCGTCAAGTCTTCCCGCACGCCGAACTGAAAATTCTGCCTGGAAGCGGCCACTGGCCGTTTGCCGACGATCCCGATTCCGTCTCCCAGGCAGTTTTGCCGTTCTTGCGCCGACAATTGCAGAAGTAATTGCGTCGCCTGCGTGCGGTCGTCTTCACGTTGTCTCGGTCTTCACATCGCTGCATTAGCGAGTACCCGCCGAGAGCTTCAACTCGATTTTGAAAGCCTCTGTCTGCATGGAGCGACCCGGGCGTACCACTAGCCAAACCACCTATGGCAAATTGCCATGCGTTGGCACTAATTGACACTTGTGGACGGTGGCAGCGGTGCTTGTGTGGTTTCGCACCGGCGCCACGATCGCCATGACGGCATCGCCGAAGTCGAGGCTATCAAGAACGCCGCTTCAAACCGCATCGACAATTCGAGCCGCCTAAACCCGAGATCGCGTGATTCCTGTCACAGTTTAAAAGCGAGCCTCCCCCCATAAGGACTACAGGGAACGGGGGTTCAATCATGCGGAATCTTTTCATTCTTGTCGCCGTGGTATTCGCCCTGGTGTCGGTCGGGGCCGCCACAGTTGTCACCACCGCACTGACCTCCGACGCCGCAATAGCGCTAGGGGTCCGCTAAGCGTCAGCCTACGCCTCACTTCCTTGGAATCCTAGCGAGATACTCGACGATCCCTTGGGCTTTAGGTGCCGCCACAGCCAAATCAGAGAACTCATAAACCGGCCCGGCGGCAAGGCGATGGCCGACTGCGACCGATACCGACTTGCCATCTTGGGCTGTCGCGGCACTATTTGGCACCACAGGACGCGCTGCGGCTCTCCTTCAAAAGGGATCGAGGACCTAGGGTAGTGCCAACGTCCCTAAGTGAAAAACATTTTCAACAAGCGGTTTGGAACTTTGCTTGGTTGAAGGCGATCGCCCAAGGGTGGTCCCTTTTGATTATTCCGTGGCCACCACCCAATAGAGTGCTTAAATGCGACTGATCACCGGCAGCGACCGTTGGTCAGGCGTCTAGCCGGGATTGACCATTGGCGGCATTGGCGCGCTATCACCTTTTGCTCGTAGGTGTTGGCCCAAAGTCGGCAAGCAGGAGCGTTAGCACCGTCTCAGCACCCACGGCATCGACAGTGTCAAACAACAATGACAGTGTCAAAAAATGCCAGTGTCAATAGTGCCAAGCTGCGATGTGGTCCGGGTCGCGAACTGCTGAAATTGTCCACTGATACGCTGTTTGCCACCAAAAGGATTACGTTGGCTCAAACGTTTGCATCTTCCTTTTTCACATTGCCGATGACGGCCTGTCCACCCTCGTTCACATGCACATGCTCAACGCGGACAACCTGCTGACCGCCGTTACGCAAGCGTCGAAGAACCTCGACTTGAGTCGCATAAGCCCTCATTAAACGCGCCGCCGCAGACCCAAAAGCCGCAATTCGCTGCTCCGTTGCGAAGGCGACATCCAACTTAGCAAGGACGGCCATGGCCGCCGTGTGGGTGCAGGCCATCTGGACGGCGAGCGCCGCCTCAATCTCGTCCTTAGGTGCAGCAGCTTCGATCATCGCGAGCGCAGCGTTCAGGTAGAGTTCCGAAATTCCACCCCAAGGAGAACGAGAAGCAGATTGTATTTGAAATAACGAAGCATTCACGAAATCACTCGACGTGGTGCCAAGAGCCTTGTTCAGTCGCAGCCACCAATCTTTATGCTCCCCATCAGGAGGGTGCACTTTTACTATTTTCCCATCCGCGCCAAACACTTTCACGCGGACTGGCGGGCTCTTGCGCACGTTAGCGACGGCTGACAATGGGTTGTTGGGCTTGCTCATGCTCGGCTTACATCCCTGCTCCAAATGCTCTCACCAACGCTCGTAGCCACCTTTGCTCCTCGATAGTTTCCGCCGTCCAGTTTCCATTGCGGAAATTGCCATTTTTTGTACCGCGCGGCGCGCCGGGGCTGAGTCCGCCGTGCAAGCGGCACCGTTTGCGGCCCCGGATAGCTGGGCGTTGGCACTCCGCCCCGGCGCGCGTCAGCGCCCCACACCGTGGGGCTCGTTTGAGATTGTTGAAGCGTACTTCGACTTCCTGGTCCATGAGGTTGTCCACAAATTTTTGCTACCCCCCCGGAGGCGCACGCGAGGAACGGGGGCTTGAAACACACACCCCCTTAAGGGGGGTGGTGTGTTTCGTTTCAGCCCCCAATCGTTCCCTTTAAAGGTTGCTGAAACAGATTTTGAAACACACGTTCTGCCCGTCGTACTGGGTCTTCCTCACCGTTCCAAAGGATTGTTTCAGCACGTTTCAACCCGCTGTTTCACTGGATACGTTGTCAGAACTTGAAACAGCGACCTTTTGAGTTCTCCGCCCCAAAACCGGTTTCCGTTTCCCTGCCCGAGAGCGTCTCTTTCTCGTGGGAGGTTTCTTGACCACGGACTTATTCCCCTCGACGCATTTCTTACCTGCCGATGTCAACTCGATGGAGTCGCGAACAACGACGATTAGCTTTTCTTTCTTAAGCGCACCGATAGTACGCGATACCAGCATTTGGTAGGGCGAGCCGTCGCGTGTAAACCATCCTAGCTGGCTGGCAAGGTCCCGCTGTGTGGCGCCGCGGCTTTCAGGCCGCCCGAGCAATTCAAGTAATTGATCTTCACGGGACCGGGCGGCCTTCTCAATCTCCTGCTGCGCCGCTGCTGAGAGATGTGAAGCAACCACGGTTGGCATCAGCCGTCCCTCGCTGTCCTTAAGCTGCTCATGGGTCACTGTCCGCAAACTGAACGTCAAGGGAGCGAAGTCAGGACCGCGGAATTTGCCCTGCCAATATAGCTGAACCGCTCCGTTCAATTTTCTCGCGGTGAGATTACCATCCATTTCAGCGATGAAGGCGCCACCGCCGCGCGGCTGGAGGTTATCGTCACCGGCATTCTTCGGCGGGTGACTAGCAACTAGTACACAGGGGCCGCCCGACATTGTAGTCAGGGACCGAAAACGGCGCGCGTGTTCACCTTGCTGTACGTTGTCATTCTCATTGTCGCCTTCGAAATAGGCGGCGCTAGTGTCAACGACGATGAGCCCTATGTCGCCGATCAGGTCAATCTCGGCGCGTATGCGGTCCATCATCTCCGAAATCTTGAACACGCCAGGGATGAAGTGCACATCTATGGTATCGACGTCGAAATCCATTTGCTGCGCCATCGCGATCCAGCGCATGCGCACGTCAACGGGGTTCTCACCGGCGAAATAAATTACCGTCACACGCTGGACGCCACGATCCCCGATGGCGCGCCCAAGTGCGGCATGAGCCGATATAAAAAGCAGGATCGCCGTCTTTCCGGCCCCAGTCGATCCGGTTACGGAATAGACGTATCGGCGTTGAGCAATGTTATCGATCACGTATTCCGGAGGCTCGAAGTCGGCCACGAACTGGGCGCTTGATTGAATAAGGCAGCCACCTAGGCCTAGTTCCGGAACGAGCGATGGCGTGGACTTTCGGAACTTCTCTCGGGCGGTACGGACTGCGCGAGGAATGTCATCGTAGCGCTCACGCCAGCGCTCATCTTTCGGAGCGTTGCTAGCGTCCATTAGGCTTCGCACGCGCTCGATCGCTGTGGCTTCTGATAGGCCGATGGCGGTGAAGCTAGCTGCGAGTTCGACGATGCTATCGTGCAAGCTCTGGCCGCCTAGGATCTGTGCAAACAGGGCACCCCAATCGGATCGTTCGCGCGGTCCATTAAGTATGCTGGCGCCGTCAGCATTCGCTTTTTGTTTAGTCCTGCGCTTGACTTGAAAGCCGAAGTTCTCGACCAGCACACGGGTCGATTTATCAAGGAACGTCTGCAAATCGCCCTCGCGGGCGTAGGGTAACTGCTCGCGTGGAGTCTTCCACGGCTCGCCACCGTGCCACGAATAGGCCTTGAGGATGTCAGGATGAATACCGTGCACGACGATCTGTTGTCCGTCCCCGAGAATTTCGATTTTGTGCTCGCTGCCATCCGGGGCGGTGAAAAGACCGACAATCTTTTTGAAAGGCTCATCCGTTCGGAGAAGCATGGCGCGCTTTGGCGCGTTGCCGAATTGCACAAGGATGTCGCCGTGTTCGGCGAACTGCTCGCGGGCAAGCTCCTCTATTGCTGCCGCCGCATCCGCGACCATGATGTCGATGTCAATTGCCGGCGTGAACTTTGTAAGGATGCCCGTGTTCGTGGCGTCCGGCCACATCGAGCTCCAAAGTTGAATTTCTGCGTCATTAGTCTCAAGATTTTTTTGCCATTCGTCGAAGGCTGGCTTCTTCCCTCTCGTTGGAATGGGTGAAAAGCCCGCCGCCAACAATGCGCGGCGGATGTCGGCGGGATCGGTCATCGCCGGCCGCTCCCCGATTGCGGTCCTGCGTTTGAGGGCCGGTAGCTCCCAGGTGAAAGCGCCGCCGAATCCCCTTTGATTGCACCGGGCGTCGCCGCGTTTTTCGCCTCCGGGCGGCGGCGTTTCATTCGGCCTCCGCCTCGGACGTTCTGCCAACGCTGGGGCTCGGGCGGCTTTTCGCCGAGTTGCGCGCGGTGCCCTCTCCAACCGAGATGCCGAGCGAACGCAACACGCGGCGACGAGTACTAACTAGAAGCTCGCCTTTCCCATCGCCGCCACGGACTTTAGTGGCGTCGATCATGCCGCGTTCGATTAGATAATAGCCCTTGCGAGTGTCGACGCTGCCGTCAGGCTTAAAGAGGCCCGCGGTTCGGGCGATCGCCTCGCAGCCCCAGATCGGTTCGTCGAGGTGGAAGCTTTGCTTTTCCGGCATTCAGAGCCTCCTTGTGAGGCTCGCCAAAAAGCAAAAAGACCGGCGGGCCCCCGTTAGGGAATTTCAGCCTCCGGTCATGCCCTGTGTCGACAGGGCTCCGTGTTCACAGTTTACGATTTTTTGCCCTTCGGTTCAATCCGCTCCGTATCCATTCCACAAGCCGAATTCGGATAGGTCGATCTGTGTCGCGCGTGTGTTGCATGTAATCGCCGACACCGATTTCGACTCGTTGAAAATGCGTCGGAATATTTGCAACACACGCAACACAACGAAACGCCTTCGCGGAGGGGCCTTTCCCGGCTTAAGCTCTTGATTTTATTGCTGGTGCGGGCGGAGGGGCTCGAACCCCCACGACTTTCGTCACGGGAACCTAAATCCCGCGCGTCTACCAATTCCGCCACGCCCGCGACAGGAGGGCGGCCCGGCGGCGCGGCTTATATCACGCGCAATCCGCAGGGCCACAAGAAAAATAACAACCCTTGCGATGTGTGGGCATTCGGTGGCTTCAGCGCAAGTGCGAATTACGCCAAAAGCGCTTGATAGACCTTCGGCAGGCATTCCGGCAGATCTTCCGATATGAGCCCCGGCCCGAAGCTGCAGGCGGCTTGGCCGTGCAACCAAGTGGCGGCAGCGGCCGCTTCGAAGGGCGGCATGCCTTGTGCCAGCAGCCCGAGCGTAATGCCGGTCAGGACGTCGCCGGCGCCTGCTGTCGCCAGATACGCCGGAGCATTCGAGGCGATGGCTGCCCGACCATCCGGCGCCGCAACCACGGTGTCGGCCCCCTTGAGGAGGACGATAGCGTCGACAAGCTTGGCGGCGAGACGCGCCCGCTCGAGCTTAGTCCCCACTTTCGTTCTGGCATCCAACGCTCCGAAGAAACGAGAGAATTCGCCCTCGTGCGGCGTTAGAACGGCGCTTTGTCCGGCGCGGGCCCGTTCGGCAAGAGCCCGGCCCAATCGCTGCGGATCTGCGGCAAAGCTCGTGATCGCGTCGGCGTCGAGGACGACGGCGCGCTCGCCAGCCAAAGCGGCTAGTACGCACGCGCAGGTTTCTTCTCCAACACCCATTCCCGGACCGATCGCGAATGCATTCAGCCGCCGATCGGAAAGAAACCTCGTAAGCTCGTCAGCGCCGTCGACCGGTCGAACCATGATGGCGAGATTGCTTGCCGCGTTGATCGCAAGCGCCTCGCGCGGGCTGGCGATGGTCACAAGCCCGGCTCCTGCCCGCAAGGCGCCGCGAGCGGCCAAGCGCGCAGCTCCGGTCGACCATGAAGGTCCGGAGGCGACGACAGCATGTCCGCGGTCATATTTGTGGCCGCCATGCTGCGGACGCGGGAAATTCACGGCCCACAGCGGCGGGACGTTGTCAAAAGTCCGAGGACGGATATCCGCCAGCACGTCTGCGGAAATTCCAATATCGGCGATGGTAACCGCACCGCAATAAAGCCTTCCGGGGAGAAGCATATGGCCCGGTTTCTTGCGAAAGAATGTAACGGTCTGCCCGGCTTTGACCGCCGATCCCATGACCGCGCCAGAATTGCCGTTGACGCCGCTCGGCAGGTCCACCGCGACAACGGGGACAGATCGTGCGTTGATGGCTTCGATCATTGCCAGCGGTAGACCCTCGACCGGACGGTCGAGGCCGGCGCCGAACAAAGCATCGATGATCAAGTGCGCGCCTTCGAGCACGCCGGGCTCGGCCTTCATCACCGAACCAGGCCACGCCTTGGCGGCAAGTGCGGCATCGCCTTTCAGCCGCGCGATCTCGCCGACCAACGCAACCTCAACGCCGTATCCCCGTTCGGAGAGCAGCCGAGCCGCGACGAAACCATCGCCGCCATTGTTACCGGGTCCGGCAACGACCACGATTTGACTGTCGGGGCGAAAACGAACGCGGACGGCATCGGCGACAGCCGCGCCGGCGCGCTCCATCAGCCGAATACCAGGGACGCCGGCGGCTATTGTCCGCCGGTCGGCATCCGCCATTTCGCTATTGGTGAGAAGTTCAATCATAATGGCCAGAGATCGTTAGCGACCCGCCCGCGGAAAAAATCAGCACGCTTGTCGCATGGGGTACTTGTGGCGTACTTGGCGCGATAATATGCAAGTTGCCTAGTTTGACAGCTAAAGCTTCCAGAGGGACTCTGTTTAGGGTTGCGGATTGCACTACTTCGACCCGATCTAGCGCCCTTTCATATCCTTGTCGGACCTTGGCACGGGACCTGCTAACGAAATCACGGTTCCAGCGGGGGCCGGGCCTCCATCGGAGCCGGGAGACGGAAACGCGATGAAGAAAATCGAGGCGATCATCAAGCCGTTCAAGCTCGATGAGGTAAAGGAGGCGCTGCAGGAAGTTGGACTGCAAGGCATCACCGTTACCGAAGCCAAGGGATTCGGGCGCCAGAAAGGGCACACCGAGCTTTACCGTGGTGCAGAATATGTCGTCGATTTTCTTCCTAAGGTGAAAATCGAGATTGTCCTCGGCGATGATATGGTCGAAAAGGCAATTGACGCGATCCGCCGGGCAGCCCAAACCGGGCGGATCGGCGACGGCAAGATATTTGTCTCAACCGTCGAAGAAGCCATCCGGATCCGGACGGGGGAGTCCGGAATTGACGCCATCTGAATTGGCTGGTCGGATTGCGATCTCCTGTTAGCGGGGGCGCAACACCGCCAGCGCCGAAGGCATTCAACCAAGAGCAGCACGAAAGGGTACGCCTGCCATGACGACGCCGAAGAATGTCATGAAAATGATCAAGGACAACGACGTCAAATACGTCGATTTCCGCTTCACTGATCCGCGCGGCAAATGGCAGCACGTAACCTTCGACGTCTCGATGATCGAGGAAGACACCTTCGCCGAAGGCCAGATGTTCGACGGCTCCTCGATCGCCGGCTGGAAGGCGATCAACGAGTTGGACATGTGCCTGATGCCGGATCCGACCTCTGCCGTGCTTGATCCTTTCTTTGCCGAGACGACGTTGTCGCTCATTTGCGACGTTCTCGAGCCGACGACCGGGGAACCCTACAATCGCGATCCGCGCGGCATCGCCAAGCGCGCCGAAGCCATGGTGAAGTCCGTGGGCGTCGGCGACACGGTGTTTTTTGGCCCCGAGGCCGAGTTCTTCGTGTTCGACGATGTGAAGTATCGCGCCGATCCGTACAACACCGGCTTCAAGCTCGACTCGGTGGAATTGCCGACCAATTCGGACACCGATTACGAGGGCGGCAACCTCGGCCACCATATCGGCACCAAGAAGGGCTACTTCCCGGTGCCGCCGCAGGACACCGCGCAGGATATGCGCTCGGAAATGTTGGCCGCGATGGCGCGCATGGGCTGCGTCGTCGAAAAGCACCACCACGAAGTGGCCTCGGCGCAGCACGAGCTCGGCCTCAAATTCGCTCCGCTGACGGTCATGGCCGACCGCCTGATCATCTATAAGTACTGCATCCAGCAGGTCGCTCAGGTCTACGGCAAAACGGCGACCTTCATGCCGAAGCCGATCTACGGCGACAACGGCTCGGGCATGCATTGCCACCAGTCGATCTGGAAAGGCGGCAAGCCGGTCTTCGCCGGCAACAAATACGCCGATCTTTCGGAGACCTGCCTGCAATACATCGCCGGCATCATCAAGCATGCCAAGGCGATCAATGCCTTCAGCAATCCGACGACCAATTCGTACAAGCGGCTGGTGCCCGGCTTCGAAGCGCCGGTGCTGCTGGCGTATTCGGCGCGCAACCGTTCGGCCTCGTGCCGCATCCCTTACACGACCAATCCGAAGGCCAAGCGCGTCGAGGTTCGGTTCCCCGATCCGCTCGCCAATCCCTATCTGGCGTTCGCCGCAATGCTGATGGCCGGGCTCGACGGCATCAAGAACAATCTCGATCCGGGCGAGGCGATCGACAAGGATCTCTACGATCTGCCGCCGAAGGAGCTGAAGAAGATTCCGACCGTGTGCGGCTCTCTGCGGCAGGCGCTCGAGGAGCTCGACAAGGACCGCACCTTCCTCAAGGCCGGCGGCGTGTTCGACGACGACTTCATCGATTCCTACATCGACCTGAAGATGAGCGAAGTAATCCGTTTCGAGCATACGCCGCACCCGGTCGAATTCGACATGTACTATTCGGCTTAGCGCGCCGTCAGGCGACGCAGCCTTTAGGGGCGCCGCCGGTCGCGGCGCCCTTTTCTTTTCGCCCTAGCTTCCACGACGGCACAACGCTCTCGCGGTCGCGGTTCGCTGGCGGCGCCACAGCCGGATCGCTGGCGATCTCGACGCGATTGCGCCCATTCTCTTTCGCCCGATAGAGCACCCCGTCGGCGCGCGCGATCAGCGTTTCGATCTCGGTTGTCGGGGCGCCTGATGCTACGCCGATACTGACGGTGACCGCGATCCGCCGCTCTTCATGCACAACGCTGGCCGTAGCCAATGCTGCGCGCACGCGCTCCGCGGCGACGGCAGCTTCGGTTGCCGTGCTCGGCAAGAGCGCCACAAATTCCTCGCCGCCCAGGCGGCCGACAATATCGGTTGCGCGAAGCGTTTCCCGCGCAACATTGGCGAAGAGTTTCAGGACCGCGTCGCCGCCCGCATGCCCGTAAGTGTCGTTGACCGATTTGAACTTATCGAGATCAAAGGCCAGAACGCTGACCGGCGCCATGCGGCGGCAGCAGGAGGCTGCCATCAGGCTGGCCGCAGCTTCATAGAATCCGCGCCGGTTCAACAGCCCGGTCAGTGGATCGCTCGCTGCCGCCATTTTGTAGCGGTTCACCGCATGATCTTTGGTCAGCACCAGCACGATCAGAGCCGTTCCAACAACGTAGAGTAGGATTTCGACGGCAAAGACTGCGATCCAGCTGCGCGCCGCGCTCTGTCCCCCCTCGCCCGTGCAACACAGTGTGGCCAACGCGGCGGGAACGAGGAACATCGCGCCGTGCAGTATGGGGCCGAATGCCGCCGGCCAGCGGTGGATCAGCGATTTGCGGCGCTCTCGGCGCAACTCGGCCGCCGTCAAGGTGCTGTAGCCGGCGATGATGAGCGCACCCACCACCATCCGGGATGCCGCCGATCCGGCGAAGGCCGGAAAGAACGACGCAGCCGCCCAAAACACGGAGCCGAAAATCATGCCGGACCAATGCACCGGCCGCCCGTGAAACGACCGCGCCCCGCTCCAGATCATGCCGACGGCGACGAACATCAACACCGTCGGCGTCGCCGCAGGCAGCGCTATCGCGCTGCCCAATCTCCACAGCGCGCCGGAAAGGCCACCGATCAGATAAGCCAGGCTCCACCACGCGAGCGCACTGTTGCGATCCTGCAGCCAAGCGTGAAGCAAAAAAAGCCCGATCAGCAGCGTGACGCAGATGGCAATGAAGTACAAGGTTCCGACATCAAGCGATGCCAGAGCATTGGCGAAACTGCCCCCCATAGGCCAAACTCCCGACGTGCATCCGTATTAACGCGTAACAGCCATCGGTTTGCGATCGGTATGATAAGCGCTGCCGGTTTTGCCAAAGCTTTGCTGAAAAGCGCAAAAAATAACCCGCGTAAGCGTCGAAAATGAATTGCGGAAAAGAACAAAAACCGCGACAAAATCGATGCGGCGCATGTTCCGTCGCGATCAACGTCCCGCAATAAAGCACAAACCGCCCCGGATCGGATCCGGAGCGGTTTGCAACAACACGCGGCGGCAAGCAGCCGCCGCCCCGAGACAAATAAAGTCGCCGTCAGCGCTTGGAGAACTGGAAGCTGCGACGCGCTTTGGCGCGGCCGTATTTCTTTCGCTCCACCACGCGCGAGTTGCGGGTGAGGAAGCCGCCGCGTTTGAGCACGCCGCGTAGGTCGGGTTCGTGCCGCATCAGTGCCTTTGACAGGCCGTGACGAACCGCGCCGGCCTGGCCCGAAAGCCCACCCCCGGATACGGTACAGACGACGTCATACTGTCCCTGACGGTTGGCGGCGACGAGCGGCTGCTGGATCAGCATGCGCAGCACCGGGCGCGCGAAATAAGTTTCCACCGGCCGATCGTTAATCAGGATCTGACCGGCGCCAAGCTTCACCCAGACGCGCGCAACGGCGTCCTTGCGCTTGCCAGTGGCGTAAGCGCGGCCTTGCTTGTCCAGCTTCTGCACGTATTTCGGCGGCTCCGGCGCCGCCGCAGGCTTGAGCGCGGAAAGCTCGCCCAGGGTTTGAATCGTCTCGGCCATCAGGCAACCCTTTTGTTCTTGCGGTTCATCGCAGCAATGTCGACCTGTTCAGGCTGTTGCGCGGCATGCGGGTGATCGGCGTGCGGATAGACCCGCAGATTGGCGAGCTGGCGCCGGCCCAGCGGACCGCGCGGCAGCATCCGCTCAACCGCCTTCTCGACAATGCGCTCGGGAAAGCGGCCGGCCAGGATCGCCTTGGCGGAACGCTCCTTGATGCCCCCGATATAGCCGGTGTGCTTGTAATAGACTTTTTGCTCGACCTTGCGGCCGGTGAGCACGACCTTGGCGGCATTGACGACGATGACATTGTCGCCGCAATCCACGTGGGGCGTGTAGCTTGGCTTGTGTTTGCCGCGCAGCCGCATCGCCACGAGCGAGGCGAGCCGGCCGACGACGAGGCCCTCGGCGTCGATCATGACCCACTTCTTATCGACTTCGGCGGGCTTGGCCGAAAACGTTTTCATCTTGGCATCCATGGATGGAATGGCGCCGACTAAGCCGGCGCGTTGCGCGCTTATCTATCCGCAGTCGCCGCTGAGGTCAACACCAACCGAGCCATATTCCGAAACTATTTCAATGAGGTGCATCGGAGGTATTATTTCACCTTACCCCGCGTGATTGGGTGGGATCGAATAGGTCGAAGTGGCATGGGCGACGAGCTCCTCCTCGCCTTCCGAATGGATGGCGATATCGGCGACCGCGAGCCGTTTGCCGAGCTTGATCAAGCGGGTCTCGGCCAAAAGATCCCTTTGCAGCGGGCGCTTGAGAAAATTAATGGAGAGGTTGGTGGTCACCGCCATCGGCGCCCAGCCGATGCTGGCGTGGATCGCCACGTAGGGCCCCAGATCGGCCAGTGCCATCATGGTCGTTCCCGCAATAGTCCCACCGGGACGCAACGATTGCGGATCAAAGCGCTTGCGGACACGGCAGCCGCGGAACCAGACTTCGTCAATTGCAAAGCCGCCCTGCGGATTGAACATTTGCGGAAATTCTGCCTTGAGCAGACGCTCGATTTCGGCCTCCGTCAGTTTCGCCTTTTCCTTCACGTCGCTGCTCCCCACCTAAGATTTGGATACAATGCACGATGCCGGTTTGCCAATCCGCGCTGAAATTCTGGCTTGAGGACGCGAAACGATGAGCGCGCACACAAACGCCGCAGCCAAAGCCGACCCTTCTTCGTTGATCCTTTTGCGCGATGATATCGAGGGCGTCGCGATCCTCACCCTGAACGATCCAGAAACACGCAACAGCCTGTCCGAGGCAATGCTGGAGGCGCTCAGCAACGCGCTGACCGCCATCGCCCATGATGACAGCGTTCGTGCGGTCGTCCTTGCGGCCAACGGGCCGGCATTTTCCGCCGGCCACAATCTCAAGGAGCTCAATAGCCGACGCAGCGACGAGGATGGCGGACGCGCTTACTTCAAACACACAATGTCGCTCTGCAGCAACATGATGCAACAGATCGTCGCGCTGCCGCAGCCGGTCGTCGCCGCCGTACAGGCCACGGCCACGGCCGCCGGCTGCCAGCTTGTCGCCAGCTGCGATCTCGCCGTCGCCTCACGCACCGCGAAATTCGCGACACCGGGTGTCAATATCGGCCTCTTCTGTTCGACCCCGATGGTCGCGCTGTCGCGAAATGTTTCACGCAAACACGCGATGGAGATGCTGCTGACCGGCGAACTGATGACAGCCGAGCACGCCGCTCGCATCGGCTTGATAAACTTCGTGACCGAAGCCGGCCGCGAACGTGAAGAAGCCTTGACGCTGGCGAAAACGATCGCGGCGAAATCCGCGTTGACCGTCAGGCTCGGCAAGGAGACCTTCTATCGCCAGATCGAATTGCCGCTGCACGAGGCTTACGGCTACGCCACCGAGGTCATGGTGCAGAACATGCTTGCGCGCGACGCCGAAGAAGGCATCACCGCGTTCATCGACAAGCGGCCCGCTCAGTGGGAAGATCGCTGATACTTCAATCCTCGGCTCTCCCAAACCCAACGCTTTGCGCAAATGAACCACGACGACTCCTACCCCGACACCTACATCCGCGGCATTCTCAACACCGTGAAGACCATCGCCATGGTCGGTGCCTCGATCAATGTCGTCAGACCAAGCTATTTCGCGTTCAAATACCTGCTTGAACATGGCTTTCGCATGATCCCGGTAAATCCTGGACATGCCGGCAAAGAGCTGCTCGGACAACGCATCTATGCACAGCTATCCGAGATCCCTGACCCCATCGACATGGTCGATATTTTCCGCGCCTCCGAATACGCGCTTGGCATCGTGCAAGAAGCGCTGACCCTCAATCCGCGGCCGCAAGTGATCTGGATGCAACTTGGGATTCGCAACGATGCGGCGGCGGCACTGGCGGAGGCTAACGGTATCAAGGTGGTGATGAACCGCTGCCCGAAAATTGAATATGGGCGTCTCTCTTCCGAGATCGCCTGGATGGGCGTCAACACGCGCACCATCAGCGCAAAGAAAGCGGTAAGGAGCGGCGGCTTCCAGCGCCTTTCGCTCGAGCGATCGTCCGCGCCGGGCGGACTTACGTCGGCCAGCGAACGTTCGCAGCGTGGCGACGACAACGCCTGACCAAAAACGACCAATTGCCACGACAAAAAGCTTCGTTTCTAAAATGCGATGCAAGTTTGTAGAGTCTTTTTTCATTTCTCTCCCGGCATAGTCACGCTCAGCATCTGCTCCGCAGATTCCATTTCGCTTGTGAGCGAACCTTGTCAGGAGTAGCCCATGAAGATGGGTGCTGTGTTTGCTCCCGTGCTTTTCGTCGTCGCGCTCGCGCCGCTCGCGAGCATGGCAGCAGACGATGAACAGGCGGGCCGCAAAGCGTGCATGATGGATGCCTTGACCGTATGCGCTAAATTCATTCCCGATCGCGAGCGCATCGCCAGCTGCCTCAAGTCCAACAGCGAGCGAATCTCCGAGCCTTGCCGCCTGCTGTTGGCGAACGCCCACTGACCTGGGGCCATCGCTCCGGCAACATGGTTTGGTCCGGTGATGTCTAGCCTGCAGAACCAGGCGAGCCTTCGGCGCGTTCGGGGTGCCGCGACCGTCGAGGCGTGCCTGCCGCGCAAGGCGTTGGAGCCGCCCAGCGGCGCGGACTGGCTGCACGAGATCAAGCACGACGGCTTCCGCATCCTGGCGCAGAAAGACGGCGCCGACGTGCGATTGATCACCCGCAACGGCTACAACTTCGCAGATCGTTATCCCCTGATCGTGGACGCCATGGCGAGGCTGCCCGTCCAAACTTGCATCATCGATGGCGAGGCGATCGTCGTCGACCAGAGCGGGCTGTCCGTGTTCGACCGGCTGCGCTATCGCACCCACGACCACGCGGCAACGCTGTGCGCCTTCGATATGCTGGAGCTCAACGGCGCAGACGTGCGGCGGACGCCGATCGAGGAGCGCAAGCGTCTTCTCGCCCAGACGCTCCATATGCAGCATCATGGCATGGCGCTGAATGCGTGCTATGACACCGACGGCCCGGAGATCTACGACTATGCCTGCGCGCTCGGCTGCGAGGGTATTGTGAGCAAGCGCCGCGGTTCGCGCTATTTTTCCGGGCGCACGGACCAGTGGCTTAAGATGAAGAACCCGCTTGCACCGGCGGCCAGCCGTGAACGCGAGGTTTATTGGGCGAAGCGCTAGCAAGGCCACATATCCCCGCTACTAACCGGCACACATATTACCTTCGTTTTCAGCAAGATTATTTCCTTCGCGAAAGGGAAATACGCATATGAGCAAAACGGCCATGAAGTTCACAGACGCAGAGCGCACCACGCTCGTGAACGCGCTCACAGTCGCTACGCGCCAATACGAGCTGGACGCGGAACGCGCTTCGGAATTGGCCTTGCACGGAATGACGGTTTTTGAACCGGCGGAAGCGCTGGCAAAGCAATTCCGCCAGCATGCGATCGACGCCCGCGAACTACGCGACAAGCTGACGTTTTTCTGGGACTACGTTCAGCCTTGAATTGTTTGAGCTCGTCAGCAGATAGTATTCTCCGCCTTAGTTGCGTGGCCTCGGAAAAAAATGAGCTTGATAAAATGCGAGGCGAGCGCTCGCGCGCCTCGCTTTAGTCTTCTTAAACAGCACGCTTTGTAGCCGTAAAGACAGTGCGAGCGAACGCGGCGGTCAGCTCGCGACTTCGATCAGTTTTGTATTCTGTGGTTGTTATCGCATCGGCCGCTGGGCAGAGCACACTCGTGACGACGCGGATGAAAATAATTGTAGATGGGCCGATAGCGCGGTGGGTGAACCGAGCTATCCGGCATCGTTTTCGTGCCTGTTTCGGCCGCCATGCTGATGGCGGAGCCGCCGACGATACCGCCGAGCACGATCACTGCAGCGGCGAGATAAGAGCGCTTCATTATCATTTGAACTTCCTCCGCGGTGGGAACGTTTGCGGCCGTTCAACGCCAAGCCACGGTTTGGGTTCAGCGCGCGTACGGACTTACCTGCGAGTCAGGTTAAGAGAAGTTGAGCGCGCTAGCGCGAACCTCGTGCACACGACACAAAGCCCGCCAGCCATAACAGCCGACATCCGAACAGGGGGAGAAGCTGAGGGCTTCGGCGGCGAGGCCGATGAGCGAGGCGTGAACGGTCGCGGGAGGCGACGGTCCATTCCCGGCGCGTCGAACATCAGCGGCCGCCGAAGCGACGTCGCATCTATGGACTCGAACCTTACAAGTCAACCGATCCGCGCGCGTCTATGTGAGACTTCTCCGGGCGAAGATCATTCGGACACTGAAGTGGCTAAAAAGAAGAATAACTGGCCTACGAAACGATAGCGAAATGGAAGCAAATCGCCTCGACAGCCGGAAAAATCTAAGCCAAATCAGCGCGTCTGCGGCAACGCGCCCCCTCCTCGAGACGGGAAGCGATTGCCCGCCGCAATTATGTTGATGAACCGGCCAAAGGAAAACGGCGCATGTCCGAACGCATCCCGGGTTTTGCCACGCTTGCAATCCACGCCGGCGCGCAGCCCGACCCCACGACGGGCGCTCGCGCCACGCCGATCTACCAGACCACATCCTACGTCTTCGAAGATGTCGACCACGCCGCGTCGCTGTTCGGTCTTTCGACTTTCGGCAACATCTACACGCGCATCGGCAATCCGACGACGGCGGTGCTGGAAGAACGCGTCGCCGCGCTTGAAGGCGGCACGGCAGGGCTGGCCACAGCCTCCGGTCACGCCGCGCAGATGACGACGTTTCACTGCCTGCTGCAGCCGGGCGACGAATTCGTCGCCTCGCGCAAGCTCTATGGCGGCTCGATCAATCAGTTTACCCACGCCTTCAAGAATTTCGGCTGGAACGTCGTCTGGGCCGATCCGGACGACATTTCTTCGTTCGAGCGTGCCGTTTCGCCGAAGACCAAGGCGATCTTCACCGAGTTGATCGCCAATCCGGGCGGCGTCATCACCGACATGGGATCGGTCGCGCAGATCGCACGGCGCGCGGGCGTGCCCTACATCGTCGATAACACGCTCGCCACGCCGTATTTGTGCAAGCCGATCGATCACGGCGCCGACATCGTCATTCATTCGCTGACCAAATTTCTCGGCGGCCACGGCAACTCGCTTGGCGGCATGATTGTCGACGCCGGCACCTTCAACTGGTCGCGCGATCGCCGCTATCCGATGCTGTCCGAGCCGCGGCCGGAATATCAGGGCATCGTGCTGCACGAGACCTTCGGCAATTTCGCCTTCGCCATCGCCTGCCGCGTGCTTGCCCTGCGTGACATCGGCGCCACGCTCTCGCCGTTCAATTCGTTTCTCATTCTCACCGGCATCGAGACCTTGCCGCTGCGTATGCGTACCCATTGCGACAATGCACTCGCGGTCGCCGAACGGCTTTCGGCGCATCCGCAGGTAGCGTGGGTGAGCTATCCGGGTCTGCCCGGCGACCGCTATCACAACCTGGCCAAGACATATTGCCCGGCCGGCGCCGGCGCCGTCTTCACCTTCGGATTGCGCGGCGGCTACGAAGCCGGCGTCAAGCTCGTGTCCAAGGTGCAATTGTTCTCGCATCTCGCCAATATCGGCGATACGCGCTCCCTGATCATTCATCCGGCCTCGACGACGCACCGCCAGCTCACCGACGCGCAGAAGATTGCCGCCGGCGCCGGCCCCGATGTGGTGCGGCTCTCGATCGGCCTCGAGGACAAGGAAGACATCATCGCCGACCTGGAACAGGCGCTGGCGGATTGATGTTTTAACCCGCTCGTCCCCGCGAAAGCGGGGACCCAGGCTGAATTCCCGCTTGCGCGGGAATGAGCGCAAGATTCATCTGCTGACGCCGAACGAACGCCGCATGCACGCTCGCGATCGTGAGCACCAGCATGGCGCCCGCTTGGTGCAAAAGCCCAAGCCACAACGGCACGACCCAGACAAGCGTGGCGATGCCAAGCGCCATTTGCAAGACCACGGCGGCGAACAAGACAAACGCGCCGATCCGCGCACGGCGATCTTTGATTGCGCCCGCGATGTCGAGGGCGTGCAGGAGCGCAATGACAAAAATCGCATAAGCCAGCATGCGATGATCGAACTGCACGGTGAGAACGTTCTCGAAGAAATTGCGCCACAGCGGCGTATCGAAAAAGAGCCGCGCGGCATCCGGCACCAGTGCGCCGTCGATCAGCGGCCACGTGTTGAAGGCGTAGCCAGCCCGCAAGCCTGCGACCAGCGCGCCCAGATAGATCTGCGCCAATACAAGCACAACAAGCGCGATGGCGCCGGCGCGGATGCGTGCCCCGCCCCTGCCGTCCGCGAGTGGCAAAACCGCACCGGCAGGCGTATCCATCCGCCGGGCCGTGAAGATGAGCTCGACGTAAATCAAGCAGGCGAGCAGCAGATGCGTCGCCAGACGATACTGCGAGACTTCAACGCGCTCGGCGAGACCCGACGCCACCATCCACCAGCCGACCGCGCCTTGCAGCGCGCCGAGTCCGAAAATGAACCATAGCCACGGGCGCAGGGAGGGCGCGATCCAGCCGCGCCAGAGAAAGAACAGAAACGGCAACAGGAACGCCACGCCGATCACGCGGCCGAGCAGGCGGTGCGCCCACTCCCACCAGTAAATCGCCTTGAAGGCTTCGAGGCTCATCCCGCTGTTGATCTCGCGGTATTGCGGAATCGCCTGATATTTCTCGAATGCGGCCTGCCACGCCTGCTCCGAAAGAGGCGGCACAACCCCCATCACCGGCTTCCATTCGGTAATCGAAAGCCCGGACTCGGTCAGCCGCGTGGCGCCGCCCACCAGCACCATTGCCAGCACCAGGGCGGCGACCGCGTAGAGCCACAGCCGGACCGGGCCCGAGTGGGCGTTTGCGTCGATTGTTCCGATCATCGGCAGATCACTTGTCGCAGGCGCGCGGACCATATAGTGCTGCCCCCTACCCTCGCAACGGACTTGATGTCGCTCGTTTCACATGCCTCTTCGTCTGCGTAAATTCATCGGCACGATCGCACTTTTGATCCTCGTCGTCGTCTGGGCGCTGGTCGCCATGGCGTTCGCACAAATGCCCGCCATACGCGATAACGCGATCCTCTCGGTAGCCTACTACGTGATCGCCGGACTTGGCTGGTGTCTGCCGGCCATTCCGATCGTCACATGGATGAGCAGAAAGCCACGGGGCGATCTATAGACGTCGTCATTGCGCGGAGCAGCGCGACGAAGCAATCCAGCTCTTCGCGAGCCGCCCTGGATTGCTTCGCTGACGCTCGCAATGACGATCAATTAGGCCGCCTTGCCGGCTCGAAAGCCGTTCCACATCGCGGTGGCCGAACCAGACAAAAGCACCCGCACATAGCGGAGCTGCTGATATTCACCGTTGAGCGAAATGCGCGGCAGCGCGGTGAGATGCGCCGCGTGCGAGCGAAACAGGACGCCCGGCCGGGTCGTGACCGCGGTCTTGAAGCCGAGCTCGGCCGCAATGGCGAATTCGCGCGCGCCGGCGGAGCCGGGGTCGCCGTACGGATAGGACAGATGCGCCGGCCGCACGCCGAGCGCCGACTCGATCACCGTGCGGCTTAAATCCATTTCCGAACGCACGGTCTTCTCCGGTAGCTTCGCCAGTGCCAGATGATTGACGGTATGGGCTCCGATAGTGACCAGCGGATCGCGGGCGAGCAGCGCGATCTCCTGCCAGCTCATGCACAGATCCTTGCAGAAGGCGGCGACATCGACCTGATAGCGCAGCGCCAGATCGCGGACGATGAAGCGCAGCTCGGCTTCGCTCTCCCGCGCGCGCAGCCACCAGTAAAGCTCGTCGTAGAGCGCGCGCTTTTCGGTAACGCTGCCGCAATCGAAGCTGCGATTCTCACCGTCGATCACTAGCCCGATGCGCTCGCGCTTGGCGATCACGGCTTCGAGCACGAGCCACCACAGTTCGCCGAGCCGGTCCGGAAAGCTCGTCGGCACATAAATCGCGAAAGGAAAGCCCGCATCGCGCAGGATCGGATAGGCGAATTCCAGATTGTCGCGATAGCCGTCGTCGAAGGTCAGGCAGACGAAGCGGCGGCCGAAATCGCGCTCGGTCAGGCGGCGTTGCATCTCGTCGAGGCTGACGACGTCGATGCCGGACCGCGCCAGCAATTTGACCACGCGGGTGAGAAAACGCGGCGTGACTTCCAGAATCCTGTTGGGCTGGAACCGATCGGGCCGCGGCGGCCGCACATGATGCAGCGTCAGTATGGCGCCGACCCCACCGACGAGCGGCCTGAGCGCCCAATGTGCGCCAGTGAAATAGAGCGACTCCAACCCGCCGCGGATGATGGTTTGTTTCAAGCCGGCCATGATCTGTTACGTCGTCGTTTCTTGCCTGTTGGGGCGCCACTGCGTTCATCGCTTCCTGAAGCGGTGAGCGGCCGTTCGTTCCTCACCAGACTATGCTACCGCTTGGTTGACAATGTTTTGCACCGATCTCCGCCAGCCGCAGCCCCGCATGCCCCCTTCACCGCCCTTCGGCGTAGCCGGTGCTGCGCGCCGGCGTCCGTTTGTTTCCAAAAACGGCGGCCAAAGGCCGCCTATGCCCCTCCCCCGCACTGCGTGCGGGGGCGGATAAACAAAATCGGGCGGGCGCCTTACTCACGCGACGCTCGCCGACGCGAACCTGATTGCATTCCCGGCTTGCCTTCGGGCACGATACACATCTCGAGTGGAGGGGCATGCCTCTCGTCAGCCCAAGCCGAGCAGACGCTGCGGCATGGCGGGACGCGCACGACTGAAATTTTAAGGACAGAGAATTCGGCAAATCTCACCGCTGAAGCGAGGATGGAATGGCTGATCACGAGGTATTCGAAGAACCGAACTTCGTTTTGCAGAAGGGCGCCTTCCTGCCGGTCGCGCGTCTTGCCTATAAGACGGTGGGAACCTTGAACGCGGCACGCGACAATGCCGTGCTGGTGCCGTCTTGGTATACCGGCACGCACAATGACACCGAAGCCTTTATGCTTGGCGAGACGCGGGCTCTCGATCCTCGCCGCTACTTCATCATCCTGCCGAACCTTCTCGCCAATGGTGTTTCCTCGTCGCCCAGCAACACGCCGGCGCCGTTCGAGCGCGGCCGCTTCCCCAACGTGACGATCTCCGACAACGTCCGGCTGCAGCACCTGCTGCTGACCCGGCACTTGGGAATAGAACGGCTGCGGCTGGTGACCGGCTGGTCGATGGGTGCGTGCCAAACCTATCAATGGGCGGCACAATACCCCGACATGGTCCGCGCCGCGTGTCCGATCTCCGGCTCGGCGCGAACAGCGGGATACAACCAGGTGTTCCTGCTCTCGCTCAAGCGTGCCTTGGAATTGGACCCGACATTCGCGGAGGGCTTCTATGATCACCCTCCGGTGCGCGGCCTCAAAGCGTTCGCAGCCATCTATGCAGGCTGGGGCACGTCGGAATCGTTCTTTCGCAACCAAACCTGGCGGGATCTCGGGTCCCGCACCTGGGATGGGCACGTCGCCGAGTTCTGGGAGCCGTTCTTCTTGCGTTGCGATGCCAACAATCTTCTCTCCCAGCTCTGGACATGGGCAGCGGGTGACATCAGCGATAACCCGACATTCCGCGGCAACTTCGAGGCGGCGCTCAAGGCCATCAAGGCACGAACGATCATCGTACAGGCGGAACTGGATCGCTATTTCCCCCCGGTAGACGCCAAATACGAAGCCCAGCACATCCCGAACGGGGAATGCCGCGTCGTGCCATCGGACTGGGGCCACATGGCGCCGATGAACCCGGCCGATGCGCCAACGATCGACGGCGCGCTCTCTGAATTGCTTACCGACTGAGGGCAATTCGCGCACGTCGATCAGCTGAAGAACACCTTGAGCGCGCCGAACAGCACCTTGGGATCGAACTGACTCTGATAGACCGGCGGCGGCGGCGGGCCGCGTTTGAGCAGCGTGTGGATCGCCTCCCACGCCGAGCGGACGGAGCATTCGATCGTGAAGGCTATTTCTCTCGGCACCTCGACATACTGGCCGAGGAGTCCGAGATTTGTCGCGTTCATCGGGACCGGCGGAGGCCTGTCACCCTGACGGCGCGGAAGCCAGATGTTGTTGACGTAAGGCAGGTTGCAGGGCACCGAAATCGACGATGCCATGATCGACGCCAATTGATCATCGAACCGCAGGTGCCGCAGCGTCTCCTCCAGGATCTCGGCACCGGTGCATTGATCCATAGGCTTGCGCACGAAATCGCCGGTGCGTTCGGGATAGAGACCATAGCCCCACCAGACCGTTGTGCCTTTTGGCTGGTTGAGGATTTCCGGCTGGTGGAAAATGGAGAACGACAGCACCCAGGCCGAGTCCTTAAGGGTCACCAGTCCTCCGATCCCCGGCGTGCTGTGCGTCAGGGACGATATTCGCGACACGAATTCATTCCCGGTGTCGGTGACTGTGAAGGTCACCCAGCGCGACAATGGGATCCGGGCTTCGCCGAAGAAGGCTTCCGGTTTGCCGAATTCCGGACGCCCTTGGGCTAGACGGCTCCACAGCGCCCAGGATTGGCCGCGCGACCGCGGGGGCGGCGGCGCTTCCCACATCGTTCCCGCTGATCGATCGGCCGCCTGCGATCCGGTGGTAACGAGCACGATATCCTCCGGCGCGACCGCGACAGAACTCACGCTGCCGCCCCGCATATAGTCGAGGCGGTCGACGGTCATGCGGTCCGGCGACGGCGCGAAACCGATGTTCTGCACGAAGGCGCCGGTGAGGAAGTTCACGCCGCGCGGTCGCAGCCACGCGACCAGCGGTTCAATAAACGTCTCGTGTTGATTAATGCGCGTGCGCATCACGCCCGTCATGTCCGACAAATGCCCGAACAGGTAGAGGAAGCGGTTCATGTAGCGGCGAAACTCGATCGCGCTATGCTCGGGCAGCGAGCCCATGATCGTCGACCAGAGCAACCAAAATTCGGTCGCGAAAAATCGTGGAGCAAAGAACTCCTTGATGGCCCGCCCGTCCAGCATCGCCTCGGGCGTTAGCAAAACCCGGGCGAGGCAGAGACCGTCGCTTAAACTCAGGCCGAAACGCGGCCCGTGCACGATGTTGCCGTCACGATCGAAGATGTGCCCCCTATCGTCATAGGGTTCGTTCGTATTGAAGGTGAGAAATTCGTCCGTGACGGAAATAGAGGGATCGCTTGCCGAGGGGACCGACCTGAGCAGATCGAACGTGCAGCGAAATTCCTTGTCGAACACAGATCCAGGCAGGTTATAGCCGGTCGCTGCGGTGCCATCGAGAAAGAACCCGCCGCCGATGCGCTCGTCCGCCTCGTAGATCGTAATGTTAGCTCCGGGCAGATCCGCATTCCGGATGAGCAGTGCGGCCGCTGCCAGTCCGCCGAATCCTCCACCAACGATATGCGCCTTCATGAGCCTTCTCCCCAGACGCGCCAGCAAAGCTGCGCGTCAAAAAGCCATTGCGCTTGTTACGTTGCTTACAAAACTTTTTCTGCCGATCCGGCAAACCGACTCATTTTATGTCGGCTCCGCCTCGAAACCATCGGCCTTGACGATCATGCCTTGGGCCAGTTCGCCCAACAAATCAAAAAAACGGGTAGCGCACCGATGACAAATCTATGCGCGCGCATTTCGGCTCTCGTCATTGCGAGGAGCGTCAGCGACGAAGCAATCCAGCTTCCCGCGCAAGCGGCCCTGGATTGCTTCGCTGACGCTCGCAATGACGAGCCACTTATCCCGCCCCGCGTAGCGGGGAGGGGGGACCGCCCGAAGGGCGGTAGGAGGGGCGTCTGCCGGGACGCTAGCTCCACCGCCGCATGCCCCCTCCACCGCCCTTTGGGCGGTCCCCCTCCCCCGCTTCGCGGGGGCGGATAAAGCAAAGCCGTCCTCGCGGCGCGTTCGAACGCCCGAGCTTTGCTCACCATCAACCAAGCGTAAGAAAGCAAAGAAACAAAAAGAAGGGAGGCGAAGCGCCGAAAGACGCATTGTTCGCCAATTGCCGCTTGCGCGGCAGCGCGGCTCTCGATGAGAGGCGCGCCCGCCTTCCGGCGCTCCGCCACGGCACTCGCCACCGGCTGTCACCCCGATGGCTCAGCCCCAGAACCGGGTTTCCGCAAAGACCGCGGCGGCACGGTGTTTTGCCGGCACGCCGCAAAGCTGTCTTGCGTTAAGCACGCTCCGTGCAGACCGGTCCTTTTGCCGGCCGACCGGTGCCCCAGGGCCGCCCGGGAACGGTTTGCGAGACCGCGCGCGGGCATCCGCACTCGCTCCGCAGTCAAGATCGCATCCGGAATGCGCCCTTCGGTGAGCGAGATTCGTCGCACTATGTATTGTAAATAGAGACATATGTCAATATTCGTCACCGTATACGGGACACAACGAAATCGTAGGATGGGTTGAACGAAGTGAAAACCCATCGCTTTCGGAGCGACCGATGAACGCGGAGGTGATGGGTTTCGCTGCCGCTCAACCCATCCTACGGGCTGAGCGGAAAGTTTGCGGGCGGACGCGTCGGCCTACCGGCAGTCAGCATGGATTGCCGGGTCAAGCCCACGGCTGTCCGGTCTAAATTTGTGGACGAGGCGCATGGCGTGGATTCTTCTGGGTTTTGACGTTTTGCCGACGATCAAGACTCGAGGGGAAAGCCACGCCATGCGCCACCACAATACAGTATTCCACGCGCTTCTGAAGCTCGTGCCGTGGCACGTCTTCGATCGCCTTGTGGATTCATCGAAGGCCGACAAGAAGGTGCGTCGGTTGACGACGCGGGATCAATTCATCGCCTTGCTGTACGCGCAGTTGGCGGGCAGCGAGAGCTTGCGGGCGATCGAGGCTGGTTTCGCCAGCCACGCCAGCAAGCTCTATCATCTTGGCGCTTGCGAAGTGTCGCGCTCGACGCTGGCCGACGCCAATGCCCGACGTCCTTGTGCGGTGTTCAGCGGTCTGTTGTCCGAACTGATGAGCCGCTGCGAACGCCGGCTCGGCCGGCAAATGGCAGATGCCGTGTACCTGATTGATTCCACCGGTTTTCGGCTGAGTTCCTTGAGTGCCGGATGGGCGCAGTTCTGTGCCGGCGTATCCGCGGCCAAGCTGCATATCGTCTACAATCCAGACAATGCCTGCCCGAGCTTCGCCGCGGTCACCCCGGCCAACGTCAACGACATCACTGTCGCCAAGGAGCTGCCGATCAGGCCGGGCGCCACCTACGTCTTCGATCTGGGCTATTACGACTATAGCTATTGGGCGAAGCTCGATGCCGCCGGCTGCCGCATCGTCACCCGCCTGAAGGTCAATACGCCGCTCGCAGTGGTGGCTGAGAATGCGCCGCCGGAACACTCTGTCGTGCTCTCCGACCGGATCGGTCATCTGCCGGCGCGGCAGGCGCGCTCGCGCAAGAACCCATTCCGGGACGCGATCCGCGAGCTGCGCGTGCGCACCGAGACCGGCAAAATCCTGCGTATCGTCACCAATGATCTCGATGCGCCAGCCGAGGAAATTGCCGAACTCTACAAACGTCGTTGGCAGATCGAGCTATTCTTCCGCTGGGTCAAGCATACCCTCAAAGTTCGCCACTTCTTCGGAACGTCAGAGAACGCCGTCCGCATTCAACTCGCGGTCGCCCTAATCGCCTTCCTGCTGCTGCGCATGGCCCACGGCCTGCAAAACAACGTGCAAAATCTGCTGACCTTTACCCGCCTTGCCGCCAACAACCTTATGCACCGGCGGCCAATTGATCGGCTGCTCGAGACACCACCGCCCATCCTCATCAATCGACGACAGTTGAGCCTAAACCTATGCCAAAGTTAGACCGGACAGCCGTGGGTCAAGCCCGGCAATGACGATTTGCTTTCGCCCGGCTTTGGCGTTCGGCCGCCTAACCGAACCGACAACCTCACGCCGCCTTCGCGGCGCCCTTCTCGGCGATGGCGACGAGCTTGCGCAGGATCCCGGTTGAGCCTTTGAGGCGTTCGGGCGGGGTCTCCCATTCGTCGAAGAACACGACTTTCATGTCCGGGCGCACGCGGGCGCCGGCTTCGTGTTTGTTGATGTAGCCGATCAAGCCCTCGGGATTGGCGAAGGTGTTGTCGCGGAAGGCGAGCACCGCGCCTTTGGGGCCGACCTCGATGCGCTCGACGTTGGCGCGGCGGCAGAGCGCCTTGAGGGCGACGATCTGCAGGAGGTATTTCACCTCGTCGGGCAGCGGACCGAAGCGGTCGACCATTTCGGCGCCGAAGGCTTCAATCTCGCGGTCGTCCGCGAGTTCCGACAGGCGGCGATAGAGCGCGAGCCGCACCGGCAGGTCGGCGACATAATCCTCGGGGATGAGCACCGGGGTGCCGATGGTGATCTGCGGCGACCACATGTCGGCGACCGGCGCCGAGATGCCGGCCTTGAGCTGCTCGATCGCCTCTTCGAGCATTTGTTGGTAAAGCTCGAAGCCCACTTCTTTGATATGGCCGGACTGCTCGTCGCCCAACAGATTGCCGGCGCCGCGGATGTCGAGATCGTGCGAGGCCAGCTGGAAGCCGGCGCCGAGCGTGTCGAGCGATTGCAGCACCTTGAGGCGGCGCTCGGCCTGCGGCGTGATCTTGCGGTTCGCCGGCAGCGTCAGCAGCGCATAAGCGCGCAGCTTGGAGCGGCCGACGCGGCCACGGAGCTGATAGATCTGCGCCAGGCCGAACATGTCGGCGCGATGCACGATCAGCGTGTTGGCGGTCGGGATATCGAGACCGGATTCGACGATCGAGGTGGAGAGCAGCACGTCGAACTTGCCGTCGTAGAAAGCCGTCATCACGTCTTCCAAGACCGCCGCCGGCATCTGGCCGTGGGCGACGGCGACGCGCACTTCCGGCACGGTCTTATCGAGGAAGGCTTTGGACTCGGCGAGATCCTCGATGCGCGGGCAAACAAAGAAACACTGGCCGCCGCGATAGCGCTCGCGCAGCAGCGCTTCGCGCACCACGATCGGATCGAACGGCGACACGAAAGTGCGCACGGCGAGGCGATCGACCGGCGGAGTGGCGATGATCGACATTTCGCGCACGCCGGAAAGCGCAAGCTGCAAGGTGCGCGGGATCGGGGTGGCGGTAAGCGTGAGCACGTGCACCTCGGAGCGAAGCTGTTTCAGCTTCTCCTTGTGGGAGACGCCGAAATGCTGCTCCTCGTCGACGACGATAAGGCCGATGTCCTTGAACTTGATGGCCTTTCCGAGCAGCGCATGGGTGCCGACGACGATGTCGATATTGCCCTCGGCGAGACCTTTTTTGGTCTTCGCAAGCTCGGTGGTGGAGACCAGCCGCGAGGCCTGCGCGACGTTGAGCGGGTAGTCGCGCATCCGCGTCGAGAAGGTCTTGAAATGCTGGCGGGCCAGCAAGGTGGTCGGCACCACCACGGCGACCTGCTTGCCGTTCATGGCGGCGACAAACGCAGCGCGCAACGCCACCTCGGTCTTGCCGAAGCCGACATCGCCGCAGACCAGGCGGTCCATCGGGCGCCCGGAACCCATATCTTCCAGCACGGCCGAGATCGCATTCTGCTGATCGTCGGTCTCGTCGTAGGGAAAGCGCGCGGCGAATTCGTCGTAGATGCCGGGCTCGACGACGAGCCGCGGCGCCTCGCGCAATTGCCGCTCGGCGGCGACCTTGATGAGTTCACCCGCGATCTC
This sequence comes from uncultured Alphaproteobacteria bacterium, assembly GCA_963818155.1. Taxonomy (GTDB): domain Bacteria; phylum Pseudomonadota; class Alphaproteobacteria; order Rhizobiales; family Xanthobacteraceae; genus BOG-931. The sequence continues at coordinate 196,555 of CAWFRC010000003.1, read as the reverse complement.
GCGGATGCGATTCTTCATCCGCGACTTGCGCGCCTGCCAGGCGCCGGAGCCTAGCCGGTCGAGCTCGACGCCCGCCTCCTCCGAGCCGTAGCGCGACAAAAGCTCGATATTCTCCACCGGCAGGAACAGCTTGTCGCCGCCCGCATAGTGGATCTCGAGGCAGTCGTGCGGCGCGCCGGCGGCTTCGATGGCGCGCAGTCCGACGAAGCGGCCGATGCCGTGATCGACGTGCACGACGACATCGCCGGCCGAGAGGCTCGTGACCTCGGCGATGAAATTCTCCGCCCGCTTCGAGGCGCGGCGCGGGCGAATAAGCCGCTCGCCGAGAATGTCCTCCTCGGTGATCAGCGCCAGATCGGCGGTGACGAAACCGGAATCGACACCAAGCACGGCGAGCGCCACTTGCGGGCGCGGCAACGCCTGCGCCTGCAGCCAGGTGCCGACATGGGCGAGATTGAGCAGGCCGTGCTCGGCGAGCACATGCTCCATGCGCTCGCGCGAGCCGCCGCTCCACATGGCGATGACGACGCGCTTGCCGGACGCCTGCAGGCCCTCGACGTGGGTTTTGACCGCGTCGAAGACGTTGGTGTTCGGCCTGCTGCGTTCGGCCGAGAAATTATACCCGGCATGCGCACCGATATCGATGGTGTCCGCTGTCTGCTCCGGCACGGCGAAGGCCGATAGTCGAGCAAGCGCGACCCGCTCAAGCCGCGCGCGCCATTCGGTTTCGGTGAGATAAAGCCGGTCCGGCGGCAACGGCTTATAGGGCGCACCGCCGCCAGCCTGGTCCATCGCGTCCTTGCGCGCCTGGTAGTAGTCGGCGATCTGCGCGATGCGCTCGTGCGCAGCTTCTTCGGCGAGCGGCTCGATCGCGACCGGCGTGCGGTCGAGATAATCGAACAGCGTCTCCATCTGCTTGTGGAATAGCGGCAGCCAATGCTCGACGCCGCCGGGACGGCGGCCTTCGCTCACTGCTGCGTAAAGCGTGTCGTCGGGCGAAGCGACGCCGAAGGCCGCCACATAGCCGGTGCGGAACGCCCGGATAGTGTCGGTAGTGAGCTGAAACTCGGCCATCGGCACAAGGTTGAGCGCGCGCAATTCCTCGGTGGTGCGCTGCGTCTCCGGATCGAAGGCGCGGATCGATTCGAGCGTGTCGCCGAAAAAGTCGAGGCGCACGGGCTCGGCCATGCCGGGCGCGAACAGATCGACGATGCCGCCGCGGATCGCATATTCGCCGGCCTCGCGCACGGTCGAGGCGCGGTTGAAGCCGTTGAGCTCCAACCATTCGGTGATGCCCGCCATGGCGATGACATTGCCGGGGGCGGCCGCGAGCGATTGCCGCGACAGGATCTCGCGCGGCGGCACCCGCTGCAGCATGGCGTTGACCGTGGCGAGCAGGATCGCCGGCCGTTCGCGCCCTTTTATGCGCGCGAGTCGCGCCAACGTGGTCATGCGCGCCGCGACGACGGCGGGATGCGGCGAAACGCGGTCGTAAGGCAGGCAATCCCAGGCGGGAAATTCCAGAATCTCGACGTCGGGCGCGAAGAAGGCGAGCGAGCGCGCCAGCGCCGCCATGCGCGAGCCGTCGCGACAGACCACGGCCAGGCTGATCGCCGGCGGCGAAGCGCCCGCCGCGACCGCCCGCGCCAGATCGGCGAGGACCAGCCCTTCGGCGCCGTCGACGACGCCGGCGAGTTGGAGCGGCCGCCCGGGCGTGAGCCGTTCCGCCGGCGACCGCGCCGGATTGCGTACGTGTGTTGTCACTTAATTGTCCCCGGCGGCACGTTTCGGGCTGTGGTTGTGAAAGGCAATCAGCGATGCCAGCACGGCGGTATCGTATGGCGCCGGTGCGCGTTCGCTGCCGGTGACCCAGGCGTAGAGGTCGCTGTTCGGGGCCTCGATCAGCCGCTCGAAGTCGTCGAGGCCGCCGGCGTCGAAGGTGTCGATGTGGGCGTCGGCAAAACGGCCGACGATCAAATCCATTTCGCGCACCCCGCGCCGCCAGGCGCGAAACAGGAGCTTGCGCCGCCGTTCATCCAATCCGCCGCTCGATCGCTCGGTCATATTGCCATTCCGGGTTCACCCTGGAGCCTCCGGACACCGCAAAAGTGGCCGCAGTCCAACGCCAAAAGCCCGGACGCGGCCGGGCGAGGCGTTATATAGAGGGCCGCCTCTCATTCGTCACCACCGGGCATAGCCGTTCGAAGAACGGCGTCGCTTCGCTCTGCCTATGACCCGGTGGTCCATTTAGACTGTCGGCGATTGAGGCGGCGGGGAAACTCGCAGGCCGCATGGATTGCCGGGTCAAGCCCGGCAATGACGATCGAGTATAAGCAATAGTATGCGTCCGCCTTCGCTCAATCCATTGTTCGCGGCCCTGTCGGCCCTGCCCGGCATTGGGCCGAAGCTCGAAAAGGTGTTCGCGCGGCTTCTCGGCCGTGGCGAAGGCGAGCCGCCGCGCGTCATCGATCTGTTGTTCCATTTGCCGAGCGGCTTTGTCGATCGGCGCCACCAGCCGAAGCTCTCGGAGGTCACGCCCGACACGGTGGTGACGGTCGCGGTCACCGTCGACCGTCATCGGCCGCCGCCGCCCAACAGGCCGCGTGCCCCGTACAATATCGAGGCGAGCGACGACACCAACACGCTCACGATTACCTATTTCAACGCCCGCAAGGATTATCTGGAAAAGCTCTTGCCGGAGGGCGAGCTGCGTTATGTCTCCGGCACCGCGACGTTCTACGACGGTCACCTGCAGATGCTGCATCCCGAGCGCGTGGTCGACGCCAAGGGCTTTGCTTCGCTGCCGCTGATCGATCCGGTCTACCCGATGACCGAAGGGCTGCACGCAAACCAGCTCCGCAAGGCGCTGGATGTGGCACTCTCTCGCATTCCGGACCTGCCCGAATGGCAGGACGCGGCATGGCTCAAGCAGCAGGATTTTCCGGGCTTCGCGCAAGCGCTGCGTAGCGTGCATCGTCCGGCGGAGCCGGTGGACCTCGAGCCGCAAAGCAAAGCGTGGTCGCGGCTCGCTTATGACGAGTTGCTCGCCGGCCAGCTCGCGCTCGCCCTGCTGCGCGGCCACATGCGCCGGCGCGCCGGGCGGGGGAGCTCGTCCGAGGGGGTTTTGCGCGCGAAGATCGTTGCCGCCCTGCCCTACCGGCTCACGCCGTCACAGGAACGCGCGGTGAGCGACATCATCGCCGACCTGGCGCAGCCGAACCGCATGTTGCGGCTCCTGCACGGCGATGTCGGTTCCGGCAAGACGCTGGTCGCGCTTCTTTCCGCCGCGACCGTGATCGAAGCCGGCCGGCAGGCGGCGTTCATGGCGCCGACGGAAATCCTGGCGCGGCAACATTTCGCCACAATCGCGCCGCTCGCCGCCACCGCCGGCATGCGCGTCGCGCTGCTGACCGGGCGCGAACGCGGACGCGAACGGCCAGAGATTCTCACACGGCTCGCCGACGGCGAGATTGACCTCATCGTCGGCACGCATGCGCTCTTCCAAGACGACGTCACGTTCCGCGACCTGGCGCTGGCGGTGGTGGATGAGCAGCATCGCTTCGGCGTGCACCAGCGGCTTGCGCTGGCCCGCAAAGGCGAGGCGGTCGATCTGCTGGTGCTTACGGCCACGCCGATTCCGCGCACGCTGGTGCTCACTTACTTCGGCGATATGGACGTATCCGAATTGCGCGAGAAGCCGGCCGGACGGCAGCCGATCGACACCCGCGCACTGCCGCTAGAGCGGCTTGAGGAGGTGGTCGAAGCGGTCGCCCGCGCGCTCGACGACAGCCGCCGCGTCTATTGGGTCTGCCCGCTGGTGGAAGAATCCGAGACCAGCGATCTCGCCGCCGCGCAGGAGCGTTTCAAGACGTTGCAGAAGCGCTTCGGCGACGCGGCCGAGCTGGTGCACGGCCAGATGCGCGCAGCCGACAAGGATCGCGCCATGGCGCGCTTCGCCGACGGCGCGGCGCAGATTCTCGTCGCCACCACGGTGATCGAAGTCGGCGTCGACGTGCCCGAAGCGAGCGTGATCGTGATCGAGCATGCCGAACGTTTCGGCCTGGCGCAGCTCCATCAGTTGCGCGGCCGCGTCGGCCGCGGCAGTGCGCGCTCGACCTGTCTGCTGCTCTACAAGGGGCCGCTGGGCGACACCGCGAAGGCGCGGCTTGCGATCTTGCGCGAGACCAACGACGGTTTCCGCATCGCCGAAGAGGATCTGCGGCTGCGCGGCGAAGGCGATGTGCTCGGCACGCGGCAAAGCGGCCTGCCCGGCTTCCGTATCGCCCGGCTCGAAGCACACGGCGGGTTGTTGAAGGCCGCGCGCGAAGACGCCAGCCTCGTCCTCAATCGCGACCCTAAACTATCCTCGCCGCGCGGCCAGGCGCTGCGCCAGCTTCTGTATCTATTCGCACGCGACGAAGCGATCCGGCTGCTCGGCGCCGGATGAAGCCAACCGCCAGGCATCCGAACAAATCAGGTGGCGCGCGGCGCGGCCGGAATCCCGACACCCGCGAGCGGGTCAGGTCCGAACCGATTCGATCCGGCAGTCCCCCTGGTGCAGTACCAGATCAACAGAACGATCCAGCCGACCAGCGGAATGAAGCCAATCAGAATCCACCAGCCGGTACGGTCGAGATCATGCAGCCGCCGAATTGCAACCGCGATGTTTGGAATGAGGGTAACCAGCCCGAAAACGCTCGTGACGACATGAATGTCCAGCGCTGCATCGATGATGCCTGCCACGGCATCGGCAATAATAACGAAGAGAATCCAGTACCAATATTCCGATCGCGATGCCCGTTCGCGGAAATTCACGTAGTTGGAAAATCCGGCTGAAATCGCTTCCCCGAAGCCCATGTCATCCCCCGGTTCAAGGCCAAGTGCGCAACACGTGCGCGAGACGATGATAGCACATCGAGCGGCCAGCGCAGTCGCCCCCCGTGTAGACTTACTCCGCCGGGCTCGTTTCCTTGCGCGCCGCCTGCGCGATGCGGGCGGTCTCCGCGAGCGCCGCAAGCCGATGTTGCGGATCCTCGATGCCGGGCTGGATGATGCCGGCGGAGATCAATAGCGACATCGCCTGCTCGACCGAAATGTCGAGATCGATCACGTCGGCGCGCGGCACATAGAAGAAGAAGCCGGTGGTGGGGTTGGGCGTACACGGCAGGAACGCGGAAATGTGCTCCGTCTGCGGCAGATGCGCCGCGATCGGCGGGCTCGGCGGCTGGGTGAGGAAAACGAGCGACCACATGCCGGGCGCCGGAAACTCCACCAGTCCGACCCGGCGAAAGCTCGACTCGCCGGCCGAGAACAGCGTCTGAAAGATCTGCTTGGTGGTGCGATAGATCGGCCGCACGATCGGCATGCGGCTGAGCAAGCCCTCGCCGAAACTGACCACGCTGCTGCCGACCAAGTTGGCGGTGAGAAAGCCGAGCAGCGTCAGTGCGACGAAAGCGATGATCAAGCCGAAGCCCGGAAGCGCGATCGGCAGATAGGTCTCAGGCCGATAGGCTATCGGAATGAGCGGCCGCACCAGATTGTCCACCCAGGTGACGAACCACCAGATCAGCCACGCGGTGACCGCGACCGGCCCGGCCACCACCAGTCCGGTGAGGAAATAGTTGCGCAGGCGGCTGGCAAACCCGGACTTACCGGCGGCGTGCTTAGTGGTCGCGGAACTGGCCGCGCCGGCGGGAACGCTCCCGCCCTGGTTGCTATCCATCATCGAATTCGGCCGTCTGCCAAAACTGGCGGCTGGTGGTCCCGCGCGACATGCATAGCGCGCATATATGACGCAATATGCAAATGTATAGCGCCGTTCACGCCACACGCACAGTAGGCTGGCGGGCTACGGCACGAGACCCGGCGGCGTCGCTATTCCACCGTCACCGATTTCGCCAGATTGCGCGGCTGATCGACATCGGTGCCCAACGCAACGGCGGTGTGATAGGCGATGAGCTGCACGGGCACTGCATAGATCAGCGGACCCACCACGGACGGCACGGTCGGCAAGGTCAGAGTCGCCAGCGCCTGCCTCTCGGCCGCAGTCGCACCCTTGGCGTCGGTGACAAGAATGAGCCGGCCGCCGCGCGCGGCAACCTCCTGCATGTTGGATACGGTCTTCTCGAACACGCGGTCGTAAGGCGCGATGACCACGACCGGCATGGCCTCATCGATCAGGGCGATCGGCCCGTGCTTGAGCTCGCCGGCGGCGTAACCTTCGGCGTGGATGTAGGAAATTTCCTTGAGCTTGAGCGCCCCCTCGAGCGCGATCGGGTAGGAAGTGCCGCGGCCTAGATAAAGAACGTCGCGCGCCTTGGCGAGCTGATCGCGCGCAAGCTGCTCGATCAGCGGCTCGAGGGCCAGAGCTCCCGTCAAATGCCGCGGCACTTCGATGAGCGCGTGGACGAGCCGCCGCTCGTCGCTCTCGGAGAGAACGCCGCGTGCGCGGCCGGCCGCGACCGCAAGCGCCGCCAGCGCCGCCAGCTGGCAGGTGAACGCCTTGGTCGAAGCGACACCGATTTCCGGCCCCGCCAAGGTCGGCATGACGATGTCGCTCTCGCGCGCGATCGTCGAGCTCGGCACATTGACGACGGAGAGAACGTGCTGGCCGTGCTCGCGCGCATAACGCAGCGACGCCAGGGTGTCGGCGGTTTCGCCCGATTGCGAGATGAAGATCGACAAGGCGCCGGGGTCGAGCGGCACCTCCCGGTAGCGAAACTCGGAAGCGATATCGACGTCGACCGGCAAATGCGCGAACTGCTCGAACCAATAGCGCGCAACCATGCCGGCGTAGTAGGCGGTGCCGCAGGCGGCGATCGAGATGCGCCTGAGTGCGCGGAAATCGAACGGCAGATCCATCGGCAGCGCGACGCGCTCGGCGACCATGTCGAGATAATGCGCCAGCGTGTGGCCGACGACTTCCGGCTGTTCGTGAATTTCCTTAGCCATGAAATGGCGATGGTTGCCCTTGTCGATCAGCATCACCGATGCTTGCGACTTGATCACCTCGCGGCGGACAACATGGCCGGCGGCATCGTGGATCTCGGCACTGCCGCGATGGATCACGGCGCAGTCGCCGTCTTCCAGATAGCTCACCGTGTCGGTGAATGGCGCCAGCGCGATCGCATCCGAACCGATATACATCGCGTCGTCGCCGAAGCCGATCGCCAGCGGCGAGCCCTTGCGGGCGCCGATCAACAAATCGTCTTCGCCGCTGAACAGGAAGGCGAGCGCGAACGCGCCGCGCAACCGCGGCAGCGACACGTCGACCGCCTCCGCCGGCGAGCGGCCTTGTTTGATCTCGTCGGTGACCAGATGCGCGATCACCTCACTGTCGGTCTCGGTGGTGAATTTGGCGCCTTTGGCTTCGAGCTCGCGGCGCAGCTCGCTGAAATTCTCGATGATGCCGTTGTGCACCACCGCCAGCCGGTCGGTCGCATGCGGATGCGCGTTGTTCTCGTTCGGCCGGCCGTGCGTCGCCCAGCGGGTGTGGCCGATGCCGATGGTGCCATCGAGCGGATAGCGCGCGAGTTTTTGTTCCAGATTGCGCAGCTTGCCTTCGGCGCGCCGGCGCGTCAGCACGCCGTGCTCAAGCGTGGCCACGCCGGCAGAATCATAGCCGCGGTATTCGAGACGCTTGAGCGCATCGACCAAAAGCGGCGCGACCGGCTCGCGACCGATAATTCCGATGATGCCACACATGCCTGCCGACTACTCCCCGACCGATGTTTCACCGGCTCTTGCTTAACCGTTAAGGGGCTATGGTAGCGAATACAAAATAAAAAAACGTTGCAGCACGTTACAGCAATGTTCTCGCAGGGTTTTTCGTCATTGCGGGGCGCGTAAGCGGCGAGCCGGGAAAGCATAACCCCTGTTGGTGCCAATTTTGCTCGCCCTGTGGTTATGGATTCCGGACTTGCCGCCAACCAAGTCGGCCATTGCCGACTTGGACGACTTAAAGTGTCGATCTCGGGAACACCCGAGATCGATGGCAATCCGGAATGACGCGTCTGCTTACGCCTTTTTCTTCACCAGCCCCTTCAGCGACCGCAGCCGCGCCGCCCAGTTTTCCTTCACCACCTGGCGCGCCCGCCCCAGCGCCAAGGCGTCGGCCGGCACATTGCCGGTAATGACCGAGCCGGAGCCCACGTAGGCGCCGTCGCCGATCTCCACCGGCGCCACCAGTGCGCTGTTGGAGCCGATGAAGGCCCCTTCGCCGATGGTCGTGCGGTGCTTGGCGGTGCCATCGTAGTTACAGGTGATGGTGCCGGCCCCGATATTGGCGTCGGCGCCGACCAAGGCGTCGCCGATATAGCTCAGATGATTGACCTTGGCGCCGGCCGCGATCGACGCCTCTTTCGTCTCGACAAAATTGCCGATGCGCGCGCCCTCGCCCAATTGGGTGCCTGGCCGCAGCCGGGCGAACGGGCCGACCGAACATTTCTTGCCGACATGCGCCTTGGCAAGATGCGAGAAGGCATGAATGACCGCGCCGTCCTCGACCGTCACCTGTTCGCCGAACACAACATAAGGCTCGATCACCACATCCCTGCCGAACGTGGTGTCGACTGACAAAAAGACCGTCTCCGGCGCCACCATGGTGACGCCGGCATCGAGCGCTGCCTTGCGCAAGCGCTGCTGCAGAACGGCCTCGGCTTCGGCAAGCTGCGCTTTGGTGTTGATGCCGCGCACATCGTCCTCCTCAGCTTCGACCACGGCCGCATCGAGCTTCATGGAGCGCGCGATCTCGACCGCGTCGGTCAGATAAAATTCACGCTTGCGGTTGTTGTCGCCGATGCGATCGAGGATCGTGAGCGCATGCGCGCCCGCAAGCGCCATGATGCCGCCGTTGCACAGGCGGATGGCTTTTTCAGATTCGCTGGCGTCGGCCTCTTCGCGGATGGCGACGAGCTTATCGCCTTCAACAACGAGGCGCCCGTAACCGGACGGATCGGCCGGGCGAAAGCCCAGCACGACAACGGCCGCACCGGCCGCAAGCGGCGCGCGAAGCTTGTTCAAAATCTCGGCGCGGATGAGCGGCGTGTCGCCGTAGAGGATGAGAATGTCATCGACCTTGCGCTCGAGCGCAGGGCGCGCCGCGAGCACCGCATGTGCGGTGCCGCGGCGTTCATGCTGCACGAAACATTGCGCACCAGGCAGCGACTTTTCCGCTTCGGCCGCGACCGCATCGTGATTTGGTCCGACCACGACCGCCGCCGCCGTCGCTTTTATCTCGGCGACGGTCCGCAGCACGTGCGCCAGCAGCGAACGGCCGGCGATGGCGTGCAGAACCTTGGGCATCGACGAGCGCATGCGCGTGCCCTCACCGGCCGCAAGCACGATCGCGAGGCAACTCCGAACGCTCATTCCCTTGATCTCCGCACTCTCAACATTTCTTTCTTGTCGCAACGCTCTTTTCGGACAACCGGCTTCCGCCCGACCATGCGATCACAGATAGCGCTCACGCATGTCAACGGTCGTTTCGACGCCGACCCGGTCGAAATTCGCCTTCAGCCATTCGTCGGCACGTTCGCGGCCGATCTTATGCAGATAAGTCAGAAAGCCCCAATTGCCGTTCAATTTGCTCGAATTCGACAGCGTGCCGATCACGTCCTCGCCGTCGATCGCATGAATGAGCATGCGTTTACCGTCGGCCATTCGGCCGCTGTCGATCAGGTCGGTCACGAACGCGATGGCGCGCATCTCCCGCATCAGCGATGAGTTGAAGGCGACCTCCTGCATGCGGCTGTAGATGGCGGAACCGGTCATCGGGATTCCCGGCCGCTCCGTCGGAGTGAGATGGACCAACAGGATGTCGCGCGCCTCGCAGGCATAGATCACCGGGAATATCGCCGGATTCCCCATGAAGCCGCCGTCCCAATAATACTCCCCGTCGATTTCGACCGCGTGCATCATGATCGGCTGGCACGACGACGCCACGACATGCTCGGAACGCAGCTCATCGGACGTGAAGATCTTCACCTTACCGCTGCGCACATTGGTCGCACACAGGAACAGCCTGGTCAGCTTTTGTTGGCGCAACAGCTCGAAATCCACGACCTCGTCAAGCAGCTCCTTGAATGGATTGTATTTGATCGGGTTGAGCTCGTAGGGCGAAAAGAAATGACTGAGCGCGTCGACAAACATGAATCCGGGCGACAAATCGAGCCCGAAATTCCCCGACATCTGGTCGAGCAGCGAGGGTTGGAAAATGCCGGTTGAAGTCATTTCCGACAACCGGCGCCAATAGTTCCGCAGCGCGCTCTTGGCGCCTTCGCGGCCGCCCGCGGCCAGGCCGGACGCGAGCACGACCGCATTGACGGCGCCGGCACTGGTGGCGCTGATTCCGTCGAAGCGGAGCCGTTCATCTTCGAGCAGCCGATCCAGCACGCCCCAGGTGAACGCGCCGTGGCTGCCGACGCCTTGCAGCGCCAGGTTCACCTTCTTTCGGCAGGGCACCTGCGGGTTGACCCCGGTGTCGGCCCGCTCGGATGCGGCAGCCATCGTCGCTCTTACCTTGTCGGATCGGTCTGGAATCGGTCTTGGAATTGGTCTTGGAATTTTGCAGCCGTCCCGTTTAGGACCGCCGGCATGTTGCGCCGATCCTCGCGGCGCGAAGCGGCCGCGCCACGCGGCCTTGTTTGGAAGCGACAAAGCTCAAGCGGGAGGTCGTGCACGCGACCGCCGAAAAGCAAAGCCAATTGCGTAACACTCGCCGATCCTTCGTCCGCTTCCGCGCCGCCCTGCCGACCCAATCGATGCCGGGCAAACCCTGCAAACTTAAGGCTAAACCGATGAAGTTAACCGAAATTTGATTACCCCGGATCGTGCACCCAACGGCCGGCGTACAGCCCGCGGTAAAACATGTCGAGCCAAGGCTTTCTGCACCGCGAAAAGGGTACGGAACGCCGAATCTGCTATTTTTATGTTGATTCGCAGGCAAACAACCGGAGCGGCGGATGCTGGCCCGTGCGCAGAGCGCGCCACCAAAGAGCGTTGCAGCAAAAGGCTTGACGGCAAAAGGCCCGTCGACGCCAGCCGGCGCGGCCAAGAAGCCCGCGACAACGAGCGTCGCGGCAAAACGACTGTCGGCCGCGCCGAGTTTTTGGCGTCACACGACCTGGGGACTTGCGGCCGTGGCCGCGCTCGGAGTAGCCGCCCTCAGCAGCAGCGACGACGGCGCCGCGCAAAAGGCGGCCGCCCTGTTCGCGTCCTTCACCGCGCCACCGGTGCCCCCGGCGCCGAAATTCGATCCCGAAGCCGCTGCGCGACAACTCGCGCAAGGGGTGCACACCCTCGCCGACGATCGCGATCGGCTGGCGACCCGCCTGAGCGCGATCGAGCGCGAAATGCGCGATAGCAACGGCGCGACCAAACAACAGATCGAAGCCGCCAAGGCCGAGGCGATCAAAATCGCCAAGCAGGCCCCGCCGTGGCCGGAAAGCGCCCCGCCGGTGCCGATGACGCTCGCCGATGTCGCCGTGATGGTGAAGACGGTTTCCCCGGCACCGTCCGAAGCCGCCGATGCGCCGGCCGCCACTCCCGCGGTCGCCAGCACGCTCGAACCCGGCCCCCCGGAGACGACGGCCTCGGTCGGACAGTCCTACGGTGTCGATCTCGGCACCGCCGCGACGATGAAAACCCTGCATCAGCGCTGGGCATCGCTGCGCGCCAGCCATCCGCAATTGTTCGACGGTGTCCAGCCGATGGTCAGCATCAAGGAAAATCCGCGCACCGGCCGCACCGAGTTGCACCTGGTGATCGGGCCTTACGCAAACGCCGAGACGGCGGCGCAGTTTTGCGACTTTGTCCTGCCCTTCCGGCTGAACTGCCAGCCGACCATGTTCGACGGCAGCCGTCTCGCCGCGCAGTAAACGAACTTACCTTTGTGCCGAGGCACAGCCTTCCGGCTTGAACACGCGTTCGGCCGAGGGAGGAAATTTCGCAAGCTTTGCCACAGGTCGGATCGGCCGCCGCACCAGCTCTCCGCCGCAATTGGGACAGCGGCCTTGCAGCACGTTCTCGGCGCAGCCGCGGCAGAACGTGCACTCGAACGAGCAGATCACTGCATCGCGCGAATCCGGCGGCAGATCGACATTGCAGCATTCGCAGCCAGGGCGGAGCGCGAGCATAGAACCTCCCGACTTTCCGACGATCAGGACAGCACGAAATCCCGCGTGGGACAATCGGGTCCCGCTATTCGCGATCATGGTCTATAGTCGCCACTATGACCGATGCCACAATGCCCCGCCCACTCTTTGCGCCGACGGCGCGACAGATCAACATTCTCCTGATCATCGCTTTTCTCTGTCTCGGAGAGGCGATGTACCTGCGCTACACGGTGATGGAGAACGCAACCGCATCGCTCGCCTGCCAGGCCGGGCTGGCGACTTGGCTGTGCGACAGCTTCCGGTTGGTCAATGCTTTCTACCCGCATCAGGTCTTCGGCTGGGTGGCGCTCGCGGCGGCGCTCCTGAACCTTCTGCGCCCGTCGATGATCTTGGCCGCGCTGGCGCTCGCCGCCGCGGCCTTCGGAATCGTTCTGCACAATGCCGATCTGTCGGCGCTTGCTGCCGGCGTCCTTATTCTGAGCTTGGCGCGTCCCGCGCCGATAAAAGAATAGCGGCGAGACCGAGTAGGCCGGCGCAAAACCACACCGATTGCCAATTGGCGAGCGTCTCGTTGAATAAGATGTAGCCGGCCGACAACGCGACCGCGCCGCCGGCGACGCTCTCGGCCGCGGCGCGCGTGCCATCGAGGCGCCGTGTGGCGATAAGAAGAATGAGAAACGGCACCATCGCTGCGGTCAGCGGCGCAAACGGAATGTCACGGTAACGCGGATCGAAAACGAGCCCCAGCGCCGCTTCGACCGCGACCAGCATCAAGGCCATCAGGGCCCCGCCCAGCAGCCAATCGAGAATGTCGGCCCGGCCGCGCTCACCAGCCATGAGCGAGGCGAAAGCCGGGATGCGACGGCCGGCGGCCAGGCCGGCGGCGCAAACAAGCGGCGCGACAACGGAAACCGCCGCGAAGGCGAGCGAGCGCATCCAGCTTCCCGGACTGAAGCTTTCCACCAGCACGGTCTCGATGGTCCAGCCGGCCAGCACCGCCGGGACCACCGCAAGCGTGCCGATCTGCGCCCACCGATACGCCGGAAATTCCTTCCCCCGGCCACCCGCGATGGCCGCACCGAAAGTGAGCACCGCCAGAATAATGCCGGCCAGCGCCTGCAGCGGCCAATCGGGATGATTGGAAATGAAGCCGCCCGTGAAACTGAATTTCGGCTCGCCGGTCGCCCGGTCGATGATCCCCCAATAGCCGCCGACCGCGCCCTCAAGTGCGCGCTTCCACGGCTGATCGAAAGCCTCGATGACGTTGACGCGGATATTTTCAGTCTTCGCCACCGCCAGGGCGTCGAGGATCGCGCGCGCCTGATCGTAAGGCGAAGGCCGCGCATCCTCGCGCATGCGGCCGGCGCTCGGCCAGCCATACTCGCCGATCACGATCTCCTTGCCCGGAAAGGCCGCCGCGACCTTGTTGCGGATGGCAACGAGATGCGCCGCCGCCCGCGACGCCGGAATCGGAAAGTCCTCCCAATAGGGCAGCACATGGATGGTGACGAAATCGACCGCGCTCTGCACGTCCGGATAGCGCAGCCAGAACTCCCACACGTCCGCATAGGTGACGGGCATCGCCACATGCGCCTTGATCTCGCGAATGACCGCGATCAGGTTCGCCGCCGTCATCTCGCCGCGCAGCAGAACTTCATTACCGACCACGATGGCGATGATGGCGTCCGGATAGTCCTTGGCATAGGCGATAGAGGCTTCGACCTGCCGCCGCGTCCGTTCCGGATCGCCCGAGACCCAGACCCCGTGCATCACTTTGAGGCCGTAGCGCCGCGCGCTCTTGAGCACATCGTCGCGGCCGTCGTCGACCGAATAGGTGCGGATGCAATTGGTGTACTTGGCAAGCAGCGCCAGGTCTTCGTCGATCTGTTCGGCGCTGACCCGGGTGCCCTCGACCAGCGGATCCTGCGCCCCGCGGAACGGCGCATAGGATACGCACGTCAGCTTCTCGCCCGGCGCCAGCACCGACGGCGGCAGCGGCATGGGCGAGCCCAGCCACCACCACGCCACCACGATGACAATCGCGGTGAGCCCGAACGATAACAGGGCCGGAATGCTTATAAGGTGCGGAGCGCGGAACACGGCCTTGCCATTAACCTTGGAGCCGCGCAATGCCAAGCGCCACACTGATGGACACGCTCTCTACTGGACAAAACCGCCCCCCGCTTGGCATGCTGCCGAGACCCGGAAGAAGCCATAATCCCGACCCAATCGGGTGGCCCAGGAAACGTCCTTTTTCTTTGGCTCACACGTCTTTAGCAGGTCAAGTTGAACCATGCTCCCACGTTTTCTTGCCGCCGCTCGCGGCTCCCTCGCCGCGCTTGTCATCGTCGCCTCGGCCACGCTCGGATTTGTGCCGTCCGCTTCTGCCGAAGATGCCAAACCTGCGGATAAGCCCGCCGGCCAGGAGCCGGCCAAGGAACCGCAAAAGGCCGACGAATATGCCGAGGCGCAGAAGGAGATCAACGGACCGGCCGGCAATCCCGAATGCGTTTGGCTCGGCCGGCGCGCGGTCGGGCTGCTGAATAAGGACGATCTCGACACGGCGTTCCGCCATCTCGACCTTTACGACCGGTTCGGATGTCCCAGCGCGCACATCCAGGCCGCATTTCGCTGCATCATCCTGCACGGCAACAACATCGATCCGAAGGTCGAGACAATCGAGGATCGCATCCGCGCCTGCTGGATCAGCCCGGCCAATCCGGCGCCGCCGGCGGCCGCGTCTGCAGCACCGGCCGCCGCCGCGGCTCCTGCGGCAAATGCGCCCGCCAAGAACTGATGCTGCAAGAACTGATGCTGCAAGGACTGACGCTGCAAGAACTGACGCTGCAAGCTTCGACCCGCCGACGAGAAGCTGGCCAACCGACGCCGCAAGGTCGCGCCGGTGCGACCAAAAAATTTCAGGGACTCATTGCCTTGTCTTGAATTTGCCACCTCTGCAGCCTAGTTTTTTATCACCGCTCACGGGACACCTCTTCCAACTCATCGCCGAGCCTTGGGGACGGGTTCGGCTGCTGTAACCCTGCCCCCCGTGGTTGACTTTCAATGCGCACCGTCGCAGCCGTGCTCGCGCTTGTAGCGTGCGTGCATGCCGGCTTGTGGGCTTCGCTACGGACCAAAGAAACTGCTCCCAATTTCACGGGACAGTTAGCCAGCGTCTCCTACTCTCCGCCGACCGATCCGGAGTCGAACGAGGCCCCGTCGCCCGAACAAATCCGGGCCGAGCTCAAGGCTCTCGCCGCCTATACCAAGGCGATCCGTACCTATTCGGCGACCCACGGCGCCGAACTCGTGCCGCCGATTGCCGCGGAGTTCGGACTGAAGGTCGCGGTTGGTGCTTGGATCGGTAAGGACAAGGACCGTAACGAGCTGGAAGTCCGTAACGCGTTGGAGCTCGCGCGCCGTTACGGCAACGTCAACGCCATCTATGTCGGCAACGAAGCCGTGCTGACAAATCAGATCAGCGCCGACGCTCTGATCGAATTGATCCGCAAGGTGAAGCGATCGAGCCCGGTGCCGGTCACGACGGGTGAAAGCTGGGACATTTGGGTCAAATATCCCAAGCTGGTTTCCGCCGTGGATTTCATCGCCGCCCACATCCTGCCCTACTGGGGCGGCGAAGAAGCAGCCCACGTCGTCGACCGGACCATCGAACACTACGACTACGTGCGCCGCCTGAACCCGGGCAAGCACGTTGTCATCGCCGAATTCGGCTGGCCGAGCGCCGGACCGAATTTCCGCGGCGCCGATCCCGGCCGGATCGACCAAGCCGTCATCCTGCGCGACTTTGTTGCCCGCGCCGAGGCCTACGGCATCGACTACAACATCATCGAGGGCATGGATCGGCCCTGGAAGACGATGGAAGGCGGCGTCGGACCCTATTGGGGCCTGCTCGATGCATCAGGCCATCCCAAATTCTCCTGGACCGGAGCCATCAGCGATTCCGACTACTTCAAGTCCTCCGGCCTCGCCGTGCTGTTGGGCCTTTTGTTGTCACTACCGATCCTGGCGATCAGCGGCGCAACGCTGGCGCAGGCGGTGACGCTTGCGACCGCGGCGAATATCGCCGGCGCCTGGTTTGCGTCCATCGTCGTGTTCTGGAACGGGCATTATTTCGTCTGGGGCGCCGCCTTCGCGCTCGGTCTCGGCGTGCTTCTCGTCATTCCGCTCGTGGCGATCGCACTGGCCCGGATCGAGGAGATCGCGGCCATCGCCTTCGGCCGGGCGCCGCGGCGGCTCGCCGATTCACCACCGCTGGCGCCCGAGGGCTACGCGCCGAAAGTGTCGATCCACGTGCCGGCCTGTTGCGAGCCCCCGGCTATGCTGTGCGCCACGCTCGATGCCGTGGCCAAGCTCGACTATCCCAATCTCGAATGCGTGGTCATCATCAACAACACGCCCGACCCTAAGTTCTGGGAGCCGGTCGAGGCGCACTGCAAGACGCTGGGCGACGGTTTCAAGTTCCTGCGGCTGGAAAAGCACGAGGGCTATAAGGCCGGTGCGCTGCGGATCGCGCTCGAACACACGGCCGCAGACGCCGAGATTATCGGTCTGATCGACGCCGACTATGTCGTCGAGCCCAACTGGCTCAAGGAGCTGGTGCCGCTGTTCGTCGATGGGCGCGTCGGCCTGGTGCAATCGCCGCAGGACCATCGCGACGGCGACCGCTCGCCGATGCATTATGCGATGAATGCCGAATATGCCGGCTTCTTCGACATCGGCATGGTGCAGCGGAACGAGGCCAACGCCATCATCGTGCACGGCACCATGTGCCTCATTCGCCGCGAAGCGCTCTTGGATGCCGGCAACTGGTCGAGCGACACCATCGTCGAGGATTCCGACCTCGGCCTGACCATGCTCGAGCACGGCTGGAGCGCGCACTATACCAATCGCCGCTACGGTTATGGCCTGTTGCCCGACACCTACGACGCCTTCAAACGCCAACGCCATCGCTGGGCGTTCGGCGGCCTGCAGATCCTGCGCAAGCATTGGCGGTCGCTGCTGCCCTGGTCGGAGCGCCTGACCAAGGAACAGAAGCGCGAGTACGGGCTCGGCTGGCTCAACTGGCTCGGCGCCGAAAGCGTGGGCGTCGTCGTGGCTCTACTCAATATCGTCTGGGTGCCGTTCGTCGTATTCGGCACCTACCAGCTCTCGGACAGCATGGCCGACATCGGCTTCCTGAAAACGCTCCACAATTTCGGCGCAGTGCCCGATCGGATTCTGACCATGCCGATCCTGGCCGCGTTCTTGGTATCGGTCGCTCATTTTGCCTCGCTGTACCGCCTGAGGGTCAAGGCAACGGCAGGGCAGATGACCGGTGCGGTCTGCGCCGCCATGTCGGTGCAGTGGACAGTGGCGCGCGCGGTCGGCATCGGTGTGTTCGTGGAACATCTGCCCTTCTTGCGCACCTCGAAGGGCGGCAACAGCCGTAAGGGAGCGGATTTCCCTGCCTTCGCGGAGGCAATCATCGGCGTGCTGCTGCTGATCGGCGCCTCCGCGCTCGTCATCACCAACGACAAGCAGGTCCGCGAGATCAACATCTTCGCCTTCGTGCTGGTGGTGCAGAGCCTGCCCTTCCTGGCGGCCGTCGCCATGAGCCTTCTTGAAGGCAGCCGGCTGAACTCGTTCGCTTACTGGGGTGCTCTTGAAGGGCGCCTTGCACGCTACGTCGAGTTCCTGCCCCGCTCCAAGGTCATTTCCGATGTGATCGCGGAGCCGCAGAAGCTCCCGAGCGAGAACAGCGTCGAGACCGTGCAGTAGTTCCACAGCGGACTTGCGGCAATCGCGGGTCCGCGGAAGCCAAGGATTGTCTTGCCCTGCAGCATCGGCGGGTGTCGCCTCGGTCGAGACCGGCCGGTCTCCACCCGGGGCGCCGGCCGGACACCGCTGATCTGCCCGCCGTGATTTAGCGTACAATCCGTCAGCAAGCGCCGCGGCGCCTTTGGAGTCCAGCATGATACTGTCCTGGCTGTTGCTCGCTATTATCATCATCGCCGCCCTGCTCAGCTTCTTCACGGTGCAAACCGCGCAGGTCGCGGTCATCACCCGCTTCGGAAAATTCCTGCGCGTGGCGGAAGCCGGCCTGAACTGGAAATGGCCGCTCATCGATCGCGTCGCCGGCCGCATGAGCCTGCGCGTCAATCAGATCTCGCTGACCATGGAGACCAAGACCAAGGACAACGTCTTCGTCACCATTCCGATTTCGGTGCAGAACCGGGTCCGGCCCGAGAAGGTGTATGACGCCTTCTACAAGCTCTCCGACCCGATGCAGCAGATCCAGGCCTATGTGGAGCAAGTGATCCTCGGCCACGTGCCGGGCATGATGCTGGACGAGGTCTTCGCCAGCCAATCCGGCATCGCCGCCGCCGTGAAGCAGGAGCTCGACGCCGACATGGCCGGCTTCGGCTACGAGATCGTCAACGTGCTCGTCACCGACATCGTGCCGGACGCGAAGGTGAAGTCGGCGATGAACGACATCAACGCCGCGCAGCGCGAGCAGGTCGCCGCCGCCGCCCGCGGCGAAGCCGAGAAGATCCTGGTGGTGAAGAAGGCCGAGGCGGAAGCGCAAAGCAAAGCGCTGCAGGGCCAGGGCATCGCCAACCAGCGCCGCGCCATCATCGAGGGCCTGCAAGGATCGATCGAGCAATTCCAGAAGTCGGTCGCCGGCGCTTCGACCTCCGACGTGATGCAGCTTGTCCTGATCACCCAGTATTTCGACACGATCAAATCGATCGGCGAATCAGACAAGACCAACACGCTGTTTCTGTCGCACTCCCCGGCAGCGGTGGGCGACATTTCGGACCAGATCATGCAGTCGATGCTGGTCGCCGACCGGGCGAAGGGTTAGCCCGCCAGAGCCCGCTCGGCGAGCCGCACCCAGTAGGACGTGCCGAGCGGAATGGCTTCGTCGTTAAAATCATAGGCCGGATGGTGCAGCATGGCGCTATCGCCGTTGCCCACATAGATGAACGCGCCGGGCCGCTCTTCCAGCATGTAGGCGAAATCCTCCGCGCCCATCAGCGGCGGCGTATCGCGGGCGACCTTGTCCTTGCCGGCGATCTCGTCGGCGACCTCCGCCGCAAAGGCGGTGCGGGATTCGTCGTTGACCAGCACCGGATAGCCGGTGGTGTACGTGAGGTCGGCCCTGGCGCCATAAAGCTTCGCCGTGCCTTCGACCACCTCGCGCACGCGAGTCTTCACCAGTTCGCGCACACCCGGCGACAGCGTGCGCACTGTGCCGCGGAGCGTGGCGGTTTGCGGCAGCACGTTATCCGCCTGCCCCGCCTGAAAAACGCTGATCGAGATCACGGCCGCTTCCAGCGGATCGACATTGCGCGACACGATCGACTGCAACGCGGTGACGATCTGCGCGCCGACCAGCACCGTATCCACGCCGCGATGCGGCCAGGCCGCGTGCGAGCCCTTGCCTTCGATCCTGATCACGACCGAATTGGTCGACGCCATCATCGGCCCGGAGCGGATGGCGAACTCGCCGACCGGTATGCCCGGATAATTGTGCATGCCGAACACTTCCTGGATGCCGAAGCGCTCGAACAGGCCGTCGCGCAGCATCGCCCGGGCGCCGGCGCCGCCCTCCTCGGCCGGCTGGAAAATCATCACCGCCGTGCCGGCGAAGTTGCGGGTGTCGGCCAGATACTTGGCGGCACCGAGCAGCATGGCGGTGTGGCCATCGTGCCCGCAGGCGTGCATCTTGCCCGGAACCGTCGATTTGTACGGCAGCGCCGTCGCCTCTTCGATCGGCAGCGCGTCCATGTCGGCGCGCAGGCCCACCACCTTGCCGCCCGGCGCGCGGCCGCGGATGACGCCGACCACGCCGGTCCGCCCGATGCCGGTGACCACCTCATCGCAGCCGAAGCTCTTAAGCTTCTCGGCGACCGTGGCGGCGGTGCGGTGCACGTCGTATTGCAGCTCCGGATGGGCATGAAAATCCCGCCGCCAGCCGGTAATTTCGGCGTGCAGGTCGGCAACGCGGTTGACGATCGGCATGAAAGAAACCCTTGTTGGCAATGCCCGGCGGATAGGCAAAGTGTAGCAAGCGCCACCCCGGAACGACAGTCCGGCGGCCGGATTCAGAGACTTGGAGCGGGATGATATGGCCCGATTCTGGCCCTGCTCTAGAGTTGCATGTCCTTTTCGGAAAACCGGTTCCCACTTTTCCGGGACATGCTCTTAGCGTCTGCGCATGATCTTTTCGCAAAAACGGCTTCCGCTTTTGCGGATCATGCTCTAGCAAGGCGGAAACCATGCGGCGGAGCCCCCGTGTTCCAAGGGCGCCCGCAAGGCTGGTAATGCGCCACGCTTTTCAGTAAGGAGTGCGCGCCGAGCCCGTAGCTCAGTCGGTAGAGCACATGACTTTTAATCATGGGGTCCTGGGTTCGAGTCCCAGCGGGCTCACCAATAAAATCAAAGAGTTAGCTTCAATCCTACTTCGGCGCGGTACCGGCTCTGTCTGCAATATGTCTGCAAATTCATTGACGGGCCGGGCGAACCGCCGTTATTCCCGCAAGCGGTCTGCTTCGCAACGGAGCCCGCACCGCATGGACGCCACGCCGATCCGCGATCACGATGAACTGGTCGCTCTTGTGCGTCGACGGCAGGATGAGTTGGGCGTCGCCTGCGTCACGATCGATCAAGTCGCCGGCCTGGCCGATGGCCACTTCGCCAAGCTGACCTGCGGCATCAAGCGGTTTGGGCCGGTCTCGATGTTCCTGGTCCTGTCGGCATTGGGCTTGCGCATCCGCATCGAAGAAGACCCCGCCGCCATCGCCAAGTTTGGCCCGCAGTGGCAGCCACGTAACGAGAGTTACGCCGCGAATGCGTACAAGCGTGGCGATGAACGCTGCACCGCAATGCTCATTGCGAGACGCTCGCCCTGGGGGCGAGTGATGCTCGAGCTCATAAGAGCCCGCAGCGGGACGGATATGGTGCGTGCTGTTGGTGTAGGCTGGCACCCATGCCGCCTCGCCCGCCCCGGTCATCCTCATATCCGATGTCAGTCGACGACAAGGAAGAGCTCGCACGTGAGTATAGTGGGATGCAGCCGAGCTGCCTGAGCTTGCTGAGTTGGCTGCAACTTTAGGCTCAACGAAACAGCTCCTGGATCGAGGG
Source organism: uncultured Alphaproteobacteria bacterium (assembly GCA_963818155.1). Classification (GTDB taxonomy): domain Bacteria; phylum Pseudomonadota; class Alphaproteobacteria; order Rhizobiales; family Xanthobacteraceae; genus BOG-931. The sequence continues at coordinate 175,295 of CAWFRC010000003.1, read as the reverse complement.
CGTAAATCGAGGCTGGCTGTAGGCCTGCCGCGCTAACACAAAAAGAAACCTTGTTGCGCAAAAGAAGCTTTTAACCAACAATTGTATGCCGCATAATTTCTCTACCATTGAGGGTATTGACTTATATGTCAATAAGGCCAATCTTAGAGGTGCTTCTGGGTGACAAGCTCTTCGAGTTAGCGTCGCTATTCACCGGGGATGAAACGGCCCGTACGATGATCGTTTCGTCTGACATCCTTGCAGCGGTAACGCCGCCGTTCCCCGACACCCCGGAAGGCCTTCGTCTCGGTGAATTTCGCGCTTGGCTCGACAACTTCATGGAGGGCGGGGAAATCTCGGTCGCCCAGGATCCGTTTCGAAAGCCCCCGGATGCGATGCTCGCGAGAATTGATCCTGTAGCTTCCGAGCTCTGGAGTGTTCGGATCACTGAACCAGAGCAAACACCGGGCGTGAGAGGGTTTGGGGGCTTCGCGGAAAAAGACAAATTCGTCGCACTGACATGGGAATATCGTGAGACAATCATCGACTTTGACGCCGCCGTTGATGATGTCATTACCGCGTGGGATGAATTGTTCCAACCCTATAAACCACTCAAGGGGAGTAGCTTAGATGAATACCTCTCCAATTACCGGCCTGTCTGAGCCTCACGGGGTTGAAAAAATCTCTCTGGACACTCGGTTATATCCGCGCGCGTCATCGGCAGCGTATGTATGACGTGGTCATACGCGAGTTCAAACAGAGCGGATTGAGCCAGGCAGATCTTGCTCGCAGGCTCGGAAAATCTCCGGAAATTATCTCACGATTACTGGCGAGGCCGGCGAATTGGGAAGCCGACACGTTTAGCGATTTGCTTTTTGCAATATCGGGGGCGGTCGCCATTTTTCGAACAGAGCGCCCACTGTCACGGCATGAACGAACAATCTTAGATGATCAGATAAAGACAACGCCGACGCCAATCCAACCGGTTGGAAATTCCGCGATAAGTTCTCACGTGAATAATGCATTTCTTGATGAACTGCGAAAACAAGCACTCACCGCAAACACCCCTCTGCCGATTGCCGCATGAGCCGACTAGCAAGTGTCATAACCGCGGACGATGCCACCTATACGTTAGCTGGCAAATTGAATGTCACTGGGATTTACACAACCGACATCTACATCCCACAGGATCCCACCGTCGGTGCGCAGCTTGTTTTCTTGTTTGTCGTCGAAACCGATCCCGACGATCTATTCGAGCATTTACATTTACGAGTAGAAATGCCTGGTGGAGATTTCAGAGACGCGCCGGTTAATCTGGCAGGCCTTCGCAATAGTCTTGCAGACAGCATCCGGTGGTCCCTCAAATTTCCGCTACTGTTTCAGGGCCCAATCCTGAAACCCGGACCGATTATGGCTTCGGTATTCCATGACAAGGGGGTCATTATGCCTATTGCACCCTGCATCGTATTCAGCCCCCCTCAAACACCATCTTCGGCAATTCCCAGCAACTAGAAAGCCCCGGCCAGACGGGGACCGGGGCGAAGTTGGCTTATGACCCGCATATTCAGCCAAAACGTTCAGCGGGTGTCAATCGGACCGTTTCTTAAGCTGATCGTGGCGGCCATGTAGGTCGATGTCCGGCTTTAATCCGGCCACTCGCTCAGCCCAGTCTCGCGTTCCTTCCCAGGTCGAGCCCGCGCCGATCCGCTTCCATTCACCCTGCGGGGTCACTGCGTTGCAGTAAAACGGACCGTCCTCGTAAAACACTTCCAGAAGCGCAACGACCTGACCATCAGGCGTATAGGAGCTTCTCATAGATCACATAGTCACTGTCTTCTGGTGGTTGTGCTGGTCGCCAGTCGGCCATGTGGTTGCTGCTGCTCAGCGGGTGTCAATCGGGCGCACCGTGGTTACGGGATTGGGCTCCCGGAGACGGAACTACGGTGCGGCAAGATGCGTTGAGGCTTCACAAGAACGAGTGGACCGGCGCTGTTATGAGGAAGTTCAGGAACGCGGTTGTGACGACGCTCGCAATTCTCTGTGTCGTGCCGATCGCACTTCTCATGCTTGATGTTGAAATCATCGCACTGGTTTGGCCTGATAACCCCAAAATTAGTTGATGGGCAAGATCGGCCAAACGACCATAAGCTATCAACCGAAGCCGCCCCCAATACAGCAGCGAGGCGAGCGCCGGCCCGCCTCGCCTGATGTTCAGTCCTCTTCGTCGGCGTCTTCATCGTGATAGATGGCGTACAGCTCTTTCGTGAGCCGCTCGACCTGATCGAGAACCCACGAGGCTTTAGCTGAACTGGGGCTGTCCGTGTATAAGTCGACTGCAAGTTCGGCTGCCGTCGCGAGTTGGCAGACGTGATCTTCCATTGCCAAATAGATCGCCTCCCGGTCCCTGGTCGGCGCATCTGATGATGGCGTGGCTCGCTTTCGTTTCGCCTTCGGCTTCAGCGGGACGACGTTCTCAACTTCCGCGCTCATGACCGCACCGCCTGATTTTCCAGCGCCTCACGAACATTGCGCATGATCCAGAAGATCATCGGCATGTTTAGCGGCTTGCCATTGTGAGGCCAAGCCACCTCATCCAATTCCCATCCTTCGCTGAACATTCCGGGATTGGTGTACCACTGAGTGGGTTCTTCGGGCAGCGCTACCTTGCACGCGTACAAGTCATCAACATAGGCGACTAGCGCCAAGACCCCAGCCATCGAGGTCGGTATCGTTGCGACGAGCTCACTTTCCCGGTCGGTGTGGGCATCGCTGAAGGGCCTAGCAGCTGCGACCGCTGCGGCGTACTCAGGCGTATTGCAGTTCAGATCAAAATAAGCGCGGTCAGCTCTAAACATTTCGATGATTGAATTACGATGAGCCTCGATCGCAGCAAAGATCCGGTCAGGCTTCGTCGATTGCTCGACTAGCGCTGGTGCCTGCCAAGCTGGCAGGTTGACTGCAGCGACAGCAACCGCCGGCAGGGCCAACGCCGGCAATGTGGCCGCGCTGGTTACGAGTGAACGTCGAGAGAGTGCAGACATGTGATGCATTTCCTCATGTTGATGATGTGAAATGCACCGCGAGCAAAAGGCGGAATGCCGCTCAGGATTTTTGCTAATATTTGATTTGGTCATTGGCGCCGTGCGTGCGGTGCTGGTGACAAGTGGCGGTCGGGCCCCGGCAAGGGCTCGGCCGCTGCGCACGAATTATGAGTTTGTTCGCGGCGTTTGTCAAAAAACGCTGTGGCTCGAATTTAAAAGTGACTCAGGATCAATCACTTATTCGGTCGAGACCAACAGTGCGCCGCCGAAGGGATCGATGATCCCTGTCATGAAGGCGTGGCAGTGTTGGCAGCAAAGCCTGTGGCTCTCAAATCCATGTTGATCGAAATGCGCGGCCGCTTTCCGGCGGAATATGAACTCTGCTTTGCACTTTGGGCATTGTACTACTCGAGTTCGCGAAACGTATTGCTTGGTCTTCTTCCTCGGCATCACGCCATACAACTCCTAGGCGGAAACCCGACACCCTTCCGTTTCAATGAGTGCCTATCAGAGAACGTAAGGAAGTGGCTTTCGGAAAGGCAAAATAACCTTACCGACCGCGCTGGGACCAACAAAAATCCCCGGCAACTCCGTCTTGGCGGCAGGGACACCGGGGCTAGTTGGCACTGCTTGGAATGAGCAAATTGATCTGATTCGCCCTGCAACTGACGGTGTCGTGATAAGGCATCGTTCGACATCGTGCTAAGCCACCGCAGCTACCGCAGTCGCCGCCGTGCCGATGCCCGTTGTGCCCATAAACAGTTGGGCCACGCCGGCAACGCCGCTTAATGCAGCGCTGAAAAAGTCGCCGGTTGCCGACTCCCCGAACAGATTTGCTTCCTGTTGGTAATCGGCTGCTGCCTGCGTTTCGCCGGCCGCGGATGCCTGTTGCGCCTGCGCGGCGACGCCCGCGGCCTGTTGCTGCAAGGTGTAGGCGTTCGCCTGTTCGGTATAGCCGGCCTCGGTAATTAAGCCTTGCTGCGCAATGACAGACTGATTGAGGGCGCCTTGCTGCGCGCTGTTGCGTATGATGTCGGCCGCTGAGCCGCCGCCCGAGCTCCCGCTGCCGCCGGCTGCTGCTGCCGCGGTGCCCAATGTCATATAGAGTTGACGCTGCGCCTGGCTTTCCTGGATGGCCGTGCTTTGCGCCGTGTAGGCGGCGTTGGTCTGTGCCAGCGTCGAGGCCAGACCATAAGTCTGGCCTTCCAGGATATCGCCCTGGCCCTGCAAGAGGTCCGCCTGCGCAGACGCATTCGCCATCGCCACTTGCGCCTCAGCGCCGGCCTGTTCCGCTGGTGCCGTGTACATGCCAGCAAATAAATCGCTGGCCGCCGTGCTGAGTGACGAGACGCCAGAGCTGAATAAACCTGCGTTGATGCCTGCCAACGGCCCCTCCTAATTCCGAAATGTCAGCATGATTTCCGGCAAGGCATCCCGAATTGCCTCCTGGATACAGTCGCACTTCTCTTTCAGCGAGCCATCGCCATCGATGATCTTTTCAATCTGCCCCCGCAGTCGAACAGATATCGGTTTTGTTTCGCGCTCCAGCAAGCCAAAGAAATATTCCGTGTTGGCGAGCGCTCGCTCGAGATTTGGCTGCACGGCGCAGTTGGCAGCGAACCGCGGATTGATGCGAACTTGGTCAAGAAATGCTCGCAAGACCGTCATGTCGGATTTCCCCGCGGCAGACCCCAGTGCGGGCAGATCTTGATCGCCGTCAGCAGCGACGGATTGAGGTTCATGAAATGACTGAACACCCGCAGATTGGTCAGCATCTTAAAACTTGCCTGGCCGCACTTGTCGTCCTTCGGATCCAAAGATCGCGCCTCCTGATAAATTGCGACTTCGGTGTCCGACATCGGTTGAATTGTGGCGAGCATTTCCACCGTAAGCGAACCGTCCGGCAATGCGTTTAGCTTCTCCAGGAGAAACGCGCGTTCGGCCCGGTCCATCTTCGTGCGCTCGATCGCATGCTTTGTGTAAGCGATAACAAGCAATTCGAAGAGGCGGCCGACCGGCGTGTCAACAACCGCCTGCTCGTCATCGGACAATGCCTCAAGCCAGGCTCTATGCTCGGGCGAGCCACCCTCAGGGCACTCAAGCATCATCATCATTGACCACCCGGTAATCTGCCTCGATCGCCGGCAACATGACGCCGGCACGGACTGCCAGTTCGTCGATCCGCGCCAATACGCGCTCCATCGCTTCACGCGACGGTGGCCGATTATCCTCCACCTTCACCGTGTGCGTCGTCTCGAGCGGCGCGATGCGATCGAGGATCATGCCCACAGCACGAGCATGATCCTTTGCCTTCGGATTCCTGATCAGATTGCGCACGGCACGGACAGCCTCCGGCGATATCACGCGCACCAAACTGCGTGAATATTCCGCAATAGCATCGTGCACGCTCTCGTCCTGAACCAAACGAGCACCGATAACGCTAAATGTCTCGTTGGTGGTGGTGCCTTCCTTGTTGCCGTAGCCGGCTTTCCTGGCCGCATAGATCAGCAGGCCATCACCCTTCATCGGCGCTTGCTCGTCATAGAGCGCGCAGACGAAGGCACGCCGCCGGTCATTGCTGAGCGCCTGCATCTTTGGTCCCCATTCCGGGGCCGCATCTTTATCAGTACTCATCAGTTGCCTGTAAAACCCTGAGCATTGCAGTACACGGTTGTCGTGTTGGCTGAGGCGGCAAACGTGAAGGCCGTTGCGGCCGGTACCGTCAGAGGGCTGGCAAAAGCCATATTATTTGCACCGCCACCGCCGCTGTTTGGCAGCACCATCACAGTCGATGATGTATCGTTGAAGGTGACGAAGATTGCGGTCGTGCCGGCGTCACTACGCGCGCAATGCGCACCGGTCACATAGATGCGCCGTGTCGCAGTCGGTGCCGCAATGATGGTGGTCGCACCGGTGCCGGTCGCGCTGCCGTTGCCGCTAACGAGATTGGACGTAGGCGGTTGCTGCGCCCGTGCCGATGGTGACAATGCGAACATTGCCAGCGCGATCAGGCCGGCGATAACGATAGCCGCCAGCCAGCTCAGCGCTAAATCCCAGAAAAAACGCACGGCCATGTTAGTTGGGCGTTCCGCTGGGCTGAAATTCGACCAACTTTTCGACAGCGGCAGTGGACGGCTCTTCCTCTGGTGGCAACAAATTGCGCCGGACCAACGCGCGTTTGAGTTTGGCCATATTGAAGCCGGCGGCAACGAGCAGGCGATCGCGAATAGCTCTGGCCGCGTCGGCGCCATCCTCTTGCTGTATGCGTCGCACATGCTCAACAAGTTGCTGCTCAACCTCTAGCGCGCCAGATCCAACTTCGATCGGCAGTCCACAAATGATCGGCGCATCGACACCAAAAACCTTATCGATATCCCTGCGCTCATTGGTTGGTTTGCCAGTCGCGGGCCGTCCGTCGCCGAACTGCCCTGTCGGTATTGGCATTGCCGGCAACCCATTGGCGCGCCGTGCTGCCTCACGATCTTCGCGATCGGCACGTGCCTCCGCCTCTTTCACAGATTTGGGCGAATCGATGGTTGCGTGCGGAAACTTTTGCATCGACATTTTCATTCACCTTTCGTTTTGTTGGCCGTCGTTTCGCTGACTCGCCGCACGACACGCGCAAGAAAGCCGCGAGGACAGTGACCCTGAACAAAACTGACACGATCGCCTTCGGAGAGAGTGCCGCCACCAACGAACTGAGACACATGGACGAATAGCTCAATCGGCCGGTCGTCTGGCACGATGACGCCGCACTGCAGCCGTTCATCAAATTCGACGACTGTGCCCACGTAGCGCGGCACCTTCCTCGATCGGGAAATTGTGAAAACGTCGTCCATCTCTACACCTATGAATTACCCCGGAAACGGATGCTCACGGTCCCATCGCTCGATATCGGCGAGCGATTTCGCCACCGGCAGCGCCCGTGCGGAAACGGCAAGCCTCATTTGCAAAACCGCGGATCGATCACCTTTCGACCAACGATCCATAAACGCCTCATCTCGTTTCAGCGCTTGATACCGCTGCTCGGCCATCTCATGCTCCGCTGCCGGCACCGGTCGCACGCCAAGAATTTGGTGAACCTGCATCGGTGTGTAACCTTCGGCCAACATCTGCACGCCATGCAGCGAATTCATCTCTGCTTGGCGCCGGATGTCGTGGTGGACCGGCAAGTTTTTGATCTCCGCAGCGGAATATTCCCGGGGTTTTGGGAAGGCGATGGAATGCAAATCATTCCACCGCGTCTTGGCGGCCAGAACTTCCGGCGGCGCAACCTCGCCATAACCGACCTTCGTCAGCAGGAGCTTGCCGAACGCAGTGTCTGATTTGAGCGTCTCGATCGTCGCACGCGCTTCGCTCACCGACATCGCGCCGGCGGTCAAATCGCTTGCGGCTGTTGTCTGTGCAGGTACTGCTTCGGTCATGTTGTAACTCCCTCTAGTGCGGGCGGATCTGGCAAAGGCATCCAAAACTGTGGTGGCTGAGGGAACGTCGGCCCCATGGTCCAGCAGGGATCCCACCGAACGAGCGAAACGAGATACGAGGACGGCTCGCGGAACGCTGCAAGAAACTGCGTGCCATCGCGAGGCGCATCATCGATCGAGCGCCACTTCGACGATTTTCTCAGAGGCAGCTTTCCTCGCAATCACGATTGCACCTCGGAAACGGCAGCAGCGGCCGGCGGCGAAGGAGATGACGCCGCCGGCGCCGCGCCAGGAGTCCCCACGGCAGCGGCGGTGCCGGGTGGCTCAAGCTTGTGTGGCTGCGGCACGATGCGAAATTCGCCGCCCTGGTCGGATACAGGCCGCAGCGGCAACACCACCGCACCCGTACGCTCAAGCTTGGCCAGCAAATCAGTGACGCCAATGTCGATCAGCTTGGCCATGCTGACCCCCGCACGCTTGCTCGCCACAAGCAAAGCGTCGTGTTGGGAGCGCGGCAGTAGGACATGAAGACGGGCTGTGGGGTCCATGTGCCACCGTTGCGCATGGCAGGTGCGGCGGCAACGCACCCAAGGAACGGCATCACCTCGGCCGGCGTTGAAAGACAAAACAGTGGAGGACCCGCAAATGGTGTTCTTAATCCCAGCTGCGCCAAAGGGCGCCGCCTCAACCGTCTCCAGGAAGCCAGCCACCCGAGCACAGATCTACGAAGCCGCCGCAATGGCCGCCTTTGTCGTGCTTATGCTTCTATTCGTGGTGAAAGTGGTGCCAGCGCTCGTAGGCTAGAATTAAGCGGTCGCTAACTGGCGCCCCCTACTGTCCGTAATCGGGACGGTGGGTGTTTCAAGGGGATGCACCGACCTGGGGCCCCGGCGCGCGACAGTAGCGTGCTTCTCAATGCGCCGCGCTGGGGCTTCCCTCCGCCGTCACGCCTTCTGAACAGCGACGTTAAGCCATCGCAGCAAAGCCTTCCGGCCCGGTCACATCCAGATAGCCTTACAACGATCCTCAATAATGGTCGTTGGGGGTTGCGCATCATGACGGACGGGAAAAACTCAAAGTTCAGTTTCTATAAATGCCCAACCTGCGAGGCTCTATATCAGCTGATCAAAAGCCAGGTCGGCCCGAGGGACAATCCACAGACCACCTGCGGCGCCTGCAGCGGCGAGCTCCCCGCCCACGACGGCGAGTTCGCTCTGAAATATTTCATGTTGCGTGAAGCCGCCCGCACCCAAAAGTGGAAGCGCCCACCGGTCAGTAGCCGAACAGCCCGGCGACCGCGGTTAAAAATCCGATCCCTACGATCACCAGCGCAATAAGCAGACGTCGTGCATCCGCATTAAGTCGCCGCTAACCGGCCGCGCGCACCATCACGAATTAGGAAGGTGGTTCTGGTCCCTCAGTTGGCCGCCTTCCGTCGCCCCGACGCACGCGCGTTGCGTCTCCCCTGCGTCGGGGCACTTCTCTGCCGAAGCAGGAATACAGTTCGATTTCGGGCAACCGTTTAACGGTCGATTCAGACCCCGGTTCTAAATCGACGCCATGATCAAACGAGTGTTCTCAGCAAAAGAGACGCGCCGGGTCATTGAGATCAGTCTGATCGCGTGCGGCTTTGCACTGGCGTTCGCCGTGATGATGTCCGGGATCAGCTAGCAGCAGCCCTGCAGCAAAACGCACCGCATCGAAATGGCCAAACTGGCGCAATTTGCACCGACCCTATTAAGGCGACAGCAAAGGCCGCCCGCTATGGATTAAGCGGGAAACGGCTGGAGGCCAGCGGAGGTCTCGCCGCAACCAAACGCGCCGATGCTGGTTTGTCCCCCACCCCCAGCATCGGCGCTTCTTTTCCCAGCACCAGCCCCTTAATTCCTCATTCACCGAATTGTCCCACCCTGACAGCCGGGGAAACACTTGCCGTTTGGGGAACGCTCATGATCGCCATGATAGGCCGTACGCAGTTCTATGAAATTGCCGCACTGGCCGTTTTCGCAGCCATGGTCCTCGTCTTCACGAGCCAAATCGTCCCGGCCCTCGTCGACTGAGCGCAGCAGCGTCAGGTATTGGCAAAATGCCTCACGAAATTATCCATTTTTCAGATCACATGGCTAAGGCCAGCACCGTCACGAAAATCCGGCTGCACCACAACATGCGCCCTTCGGATTTTCGGGGGCCGCTGCCAGGCACACAAAAGGCAATAGCACGCGGCTGCACCTGCCCGACCCAACCCGAATGGCCAACAATCGCCATAGCGTCAGATTGCCCGCTCCACTCCCTCCCGGCCCCGCCGCTGCAGCCCAGTAAAGAAATCAGATAACACCGCCCAATTACTCGACTGAGGCCCCATTCAGGCGATCGTGCATTGGTTTGCCCGGCTTGAAAAAGGGAATACGTTTCTCCGGCACGGCAACCTCGGCCCCGCTCCTTGGATTTCGGCCGGGCCGACCTCGTCTCACCCGCACCGTAAAAGCCCCAACGCCCCGCAGCTCAACACGGTCGCCTCGTGCCAGCGCCGCGGAAATCTCTTCAAGAATGGCGTTGACGGTCCGCTCAGCATCGCTCCGGCGCAGATGTGGATTAGCGATAGCAATACGATCGATAAGCTTCGCTTTGATCACTGGTATCCCCCTAGCTGATCAAAGGGTCGCAGGAGGCGCGGAGGCTCGTCAAGGGCGGCCGGCTACCCGTGTAGCGGCCTACTCCCAAACACGAATCCAGCGCCACGGCTGAGTTAGCGCGGGGCATGCCAGCAATACCCACCGATCAGAGCCGCCCAAGTATTTTCAGAACAGCGGCGCGCGTCAGATGAGACACCTCGATATCACGCGCCGCGACGGATTTTCCTCCCCCGGCATGGGGGCGGGGGTATATTTGGATTCAAAATCAAATACTTAGCTATGAATTGCTATATCCGTCGCCGCACGAGCTCGGGCTGCAACGACCATGCTCGCCAACGTGAGCTTGGCTGCGTTAGGCTGTAACACCGCACGTGAAGCTGCAGACACAGCGCAAACACAAACTGCAACTTTGATCGATAATGCAATAATAACAATGATTTATAGCAGTAGACCACGCGACTGAAGATCAGAGAGTCGGATTAATATGCACATTCAAGACGGTGCTAACCCACATGCGATGCGATTGAGCTGCTTTCGAGACCGACTGTACCGGTAAATATTGCTTGGAAGCGGGCACGTTTAAGCTATCGGCTGCTGGCGATGCGAAGTGCTTCAGCAAAATGTATGACATCGACCAATTTGTTTTTCTTCAGATGAATTATCCAATGATTTCTATGTAACGACGTAACGGACACGGTAACGGCACGGTAACGGATTTACGCATGTAACGGGTGAACGTAACGGAACGGCTCTCTAAAGAGCCGTACTCCGTACGTTACACACATGTCGTTCAAGTCTAGCGTTCATTGGGCATCACTTTTGTGGTCCACAAACCATTTCCCGCCAGACTGGTAGACTAGCTTGCGAGTTTGCAGGGCGCAGCGGTTGTCGTACAGGTCAGCCCGCCGGCCGGTGCCAATGCCGACATCACGTGCCTTGTCGTTCCATTCCTCGGATGTGAGACCAACCCCGCCCGCATCATGCAGAATTGCGAAAAGGGTTTGCTGATTTTTGGTTAGCTTGTTCTGCCGCTGGCGAGGGGCACCCGCGAGCTTATCAGGACCGGCGATCCACACCTCGACCGGGTCACCGTCTTCGTCGCTAAGGCCGGTACTATACGGCTCCATCTTGAACCGCATAAGCGGCCCTTCGGGGAGCTCGTTGGCCTTATAGATCGTCACATCCTTGATAGCGCCCTCGTCTCTGATTTGGAGGGACACATCGTTATCGCCGTCGGCGGCATTAGAACCACGAGCACCGCGGCTCTCGTCCTTACCGGTGTGGCCAATCGCGCCGATGTGGATCGTGTGCCAGCGCGCCATGGCCTCATGGACTAGCCGCAGATGCCCCCAGGCGCGGTTCTGATCGCGGGCTGTATTTTCGTCGCCACCACCGGCAGCTACCGCCTTGTTGAAGGTATCGAGAATTGCAAAGCCAACTTCGATTCCAAATTGATCCTCCGCGGCGAGCAGAGTGCCGGCAATCTCATCGACACATTTAGGGTCCATCAGATTGATCAAACCGGCACACACCGCGATCGGCACCGTGTCGATCTGCTCGCGTTGGCATTCGGCCCAAATTCGCTTTTTCACCAGATCGGCGCGTTCCATGGCAAAATAAACGCCCGCATATTGCTTCTTAATCTTAAAACCGTGCCAGTTTTCACGCAGCCGCCCCGACGTACATGGCGGCACTTCCGTACATCGCCGATTTGCCGCCCCCGGGCGGTCCGAACAGATAAGAATTGTGGCCTTTGGCGAGCACGCCTTTAATTACCCAATCGAGTTTAATGGTCGTGGCAAAATCAGCATAATAATTGAGCGGCCGCGCCGCGGCTAAGAAGGTCGCGCGGCCCTCGGCCAAATCGCTGCCCACGCCATGACCATTGACGTTGTGCTGCCCATTGGTTTTTTGCGCTCTATCGCCTCGCGCAATCCGAGTAGCTTCTGCAATTTGTTCCTTGGTAAAATTCATTGCGGCCCCTCAAAAGCAGCCGCGAGAACGAGCTGCACCATCTCGACGGCGGCGGCGTATGATGCTTCGGCTTCTTCAAGGGTGGGCCCGTCAAAAAGCAGTAATCCCAGGGCCGTGGCGAAGCTGTATGCCCGGTCGACAGCATCGACCTTGAGCATACGCCCGGCACGCCAATGGGCCGCCAATTCATTGGCTCGTTCGGCAAACCATTTGAGATGATCAGCCTGCGACGCCGCGCGGTAGTTGCGAAAGTCAACTTCACGGCAGACTATGCAGAACGATGGCAGGATGCAGGGATCGCCGCCACAGGTGAAGCAATAGCTCGGCGATATCGCCAGCGGATTGCCATGCAGCGCGAGGAGATGGGAAGCTCATGACAACACCTGCTCCTCGGTGATGTCGACGCAACGCAGGCCAAATCTTCGCAAGAGTATTTTCAAAATCCTGCGCAGTTCGCGGATGTCGTCGCGACCGGTGCCACGCAAGCGAACAACGTAAATTGGGCGCTTCTCGCTCATGGCCGCGGCGCGGCACGTTGCTTCTGCAGCGCAGCCAATATTTTCAGCGCGGGCACGCCGATCTGTATCCACGAGCCGAGCTCCCGCTCGCCGCTGGCCGCCTCGTCGATCCTTTTCTCCGGGATGGCTTGACCGGAGTCGCGGGGCAGAATATTTGTGCCGGGCATCGTTCGACCTTCTGCGGCGTGATGGCCGCGATTGGAATTGGTGGGGAGATCGGGGCTCGAACCCGTCCGGCGGTTGCTTCCAAGGGCGTTAAGCCGGCTGGCCTTTCCACAGCTCCCAAAAACGATTACGGCGCCGCCGGGTTATCCCGACGACGCCGTTTTCATTTCGGAAAGTTCTTGATCAACGCGATAGAGGATCGCTCTGCCGACTTTGATCCACTTCGGGCCCTTCCCCTCTTGACGCCATCGATAGAGGGTCCTGCGGGTGCCGAAGCCAGTCTTTTCTTTCAGAAGACGCGCGTACTCATCGTCTTTGACGTATCCGGGGAGAATCGCTGACATTTGCGGTCACCAATTGTTGGTTGGTGACCCGTTATGGTCATGCAAGGTCGCCAGAGGAAAGGAAGGGTTAGGCTTGGCGGCTGTTGCGGAGCCTAAGTTTTCCGCTTTAGATGGTAATCAAGCTTCTTGCGGATATTTTCTGCGTCGCCGCGAGTGCGCTCGGCATGGAGAGAGGCGAAAGCCGCCTTCGTTAAATGTCCGCCGCGCTTCGTCTTTTCTTCTTCAAACAGTTTGGGCAACTTGGCGTTTGGCGAGTTGCGCATGGTCGATCCGCGTTTCTTAATCGGCGGAATCTCCTTCTCCGGGCTGAAGTTCGCCGGATAGCCGCCGACGTCAACATAGCGTTGCCACAAGAGAGCGACGATCTCCTGTTCCACGGCTTTAAATTTTCTGGCCGGAAGCCTGTACCACCAGATACAAATTTGCCGGCGATCCGCTTGACTGATTTGCTCGGCCGTCGGCAACTTAGGCATCGACCGCGCGCTATGCGCTGCCCTCGCCCGGGCGACCCCAGCCGCCCGCCGTTTTTGTTCTTCTTCGATCGACGGCTCTTTCGCAGATTTGATACATCGTTCGAAGAGTATCTTTGCAGTTGGCAATCCATGCCGCTTGCTGATCCTGATCAAATAGGGCTTGGGTTTGTGCTCCTTCTCGCTTCAGAATTCTGCGCAGACGCGGTCTGCCGCGGCCGCTGCTCGGCTTTCATATTCATCGCCCGGCTTTACTTTTGGCATCACGACCGCCGCGCCGAGCGATGCGAAGCAAGCTGTTTGACGTTTTCCCGCGGGTGTAGGATCTGCGCGATGAGTGAGGCTAACGCTTCGTACGCTTGCCGTTTCTCTTCGTGATACTCATGCCGATCGTAAACACCACGGACGCCTGCGATCACGTGACCCAAGCATCGTTCCGCGTGATCTGAATTGACGCCGGCGCGGGACATGAGCGAGCGAGCAGTGCGGCGCAAATCATGTGTCGTCCACTCGGTAACTCCGCAGGCCTTATCAAATGCTCGCTTGAATTTGGAAAATCCGCTTATGGGTGTCTCACCGTCTGTAGTGAATACATAGTCGGAACCTTTAATAGCTGGCAGCTTGGTGAGAATGTCCTCGGCTGTCTTGCTCAAGGGTCGTTCAAGATCGAGCTTGGTTTTGTTTCGCGCGGCCGGCAATGTCCAGTTGGCGCCGTGTATCTCGTCCCACTTCATTTGCGCGACCTCGTTTCGGCGGGCGGCGGTGAGCAAGAGAAGTTTGATCATCGCCGAGAACGGCCCCCTTCCCTCGTCGGCCGCTTTCCAGAGGGCGCGAATTTCGTCGTCGGTTAGAATCCGCGTGCGCGCTCGCTCCTTTGTTTTCGTCCGAGCCATTCCCTTTGCAACCGGCGGACTGAAATCATCGTCACGCGTTGCCCGCCAGTTAAACGCCTTGCGTGTGTAAGCAAGCACGCGATCGGCCATCACCAGGCCATTCGTGTCCGCGATGCTGTCGAGCATCTTGACTACGTCGGACCGGCGAATCTCGTAGACCCCGATCTTTCCGATGGCGGGCTTCACGAGTCGTTCGAAGGCAGCCTTGATGTCCTTGCCACTTCGAAGTTTGGCTTCCTTTTCGACATAGCGGGCGACGAACTCATCCAGCAAATCGGCGACCGTCTCGCCCTCCGGCCGGGTTCCGTCCTCGCGCCGCCGGGTTCGCTCCGGCCGCGGATCCTCTCCGTCTCGGACGGCCTTGGCGTGATCCTGCGCGGCCATAATCGCTCGCAGAACCGTGAGATCCCCGCCTTTGGCGTTCTCGTCCCAGCGTCCCAACGTTTCCAGATACGGCTTACCGGCGACACGATAAAAGCGGACGAAGCTCTTGCTGCCTGCCGCCGTGACCCGGACTGCAAAACCGGAAGGCGCCTTTTTCCCCTGCAGAGTCGCCCCGCTGAAATAATGGAGCTTGTTTCCGCTCAGCGGCGCCGGCAATGCGGCGACGATCTTTTCACTGATCTTTGACTCGCTGCTCGACACCAGCCCCTCCGTGTCTGCAATATGTCGGCACCCCGAATAGGGTGCCGATGTCTGTGAGAGTCGTCGAATGATCAGCGGGTGTCAACAGAAACGATCGATAAATCAGTGCGTTTTCTGTGCAGACACAGAAAAACAACTCTGCATCAAGCACTTGGCATGGACTGGTGGGATTGACTTTTAATCATGGGGTCCTGGGTTCGAGTCCCAGCGGGCTCACCAATAAAATCAAGCACTTCTTAGCCAGGCGTGCTGGATTTCCTTGGCGCTAGGTACGAAATAGATACGAACCCTACGGCGTCTCAATCTCGAATCCTATTGAAGCGCGCCAAGCTATTCGACCCAAAAGCCAAGCCCCTCCGACGATAGCGGCTGACAATCTTGCAGTGCAATCACGTCAGCGATCATCGCGCGGGTGTCGCCGGGAATTTACAATCGCGCCAGACGGCATCCTCGTGGCTCGCGAAACACACTCTCAGGCTTGCCTCAGCAGGATTTTGCTTGAATACGAATCCTGCTTGTGATGGCGAAGACAGCAGACAGCCGACCACGAACATCCCGGCCAATTGGACGAGTACGATGCTTCTGAATCAACGAACCGAAGCAAATCTCAAGCATGACTACCTCAGTAATGGCTGCAGCATGAGAAGCACTCATGACCGCGCTCGTTGAGTTCCCTAAGCCGCCGGGCCGCGCTCGGGTATCGTGCAGGAGGTCTGCGCGTTCATGGCTCGCGCAAGACAAGAAATGTACACGAAATAAGGAAATCCGCGGACGGCGGACTCAAACACCGCACGAGCGCCACAGCTCGCGTCGTTCGCCATTGGTAGTGTCCCGAGAGCGGGATAACGCACCGGCTGCGCTTAAACGCATCGCGAAAGAAGGGCTTGGTCTCGACTGTATCCGCGCGGGCGTTGAATGTCGCCACGCGCAACTCCTTGAGCGGCTTGCTCCACCACCGCGGCACAAGTCCCCAGCGCGCATCGGCGCTAGCTCGCGCTTCCCCTCCTCTGCCGTCACCACGTCAACGGGATCGGTCGGACAGACGTTGTAGCGTGGGCGGAGATTGTGCGGCGGCGCGGCCATCGTCAGCCGGTAGAGCGCAATCAGTTCAGCCCAGGTCGCCTTGACGGTGAAACGTCCGCACATTGCGCTGCCCTTCTCGCCTAGCTGGCCACGAAATTACTGACACAAGATGTAGCGACTTGTACATTCGTTCTCTATATGTTCTAATCGACAAATGACAGGAGGTTAAGTCCTTCGATACGCCTTCGCCTTGCGGCGATCCCGCAAGATTGTTCGCGGACTGAAGGAGGGACTGAGCGAGGACGAAAGGTTCGCGGTCGCGGATCACGTTGTCGACCAGCTGAAAGAACGCGGCGATCCTTGGCGGTTGAATGAGGATCAGCCAACGGCGAAGGCACCGTCGACCTAGTTTGCGAGCGGAAGGGTCACCCCGCACCCCCGACCAGCCCCCGGCTCTTCCGTTTGCCGCCCCGGTCTAACAAGGCCGGGGTTTCTTCTTGCGTAGGAACCGATCCCACAATTCGCACAATCAGATGCTGGCGCGGCGTCGTCTGCCTTCATGAACGTACTCGCGACGGGTGCTGCGCCTCCGCCCGCGCAAACGGGAAACGACCGTCGGCCCATTGCATCGCAGCGACGCCTATCAGGACCACGAGCCAGCCAATATCCAAAGTCATTGAAGCCTCATCCTGTTGAGGGCTTATAAGCCGCTTTGGGTTGGGATTACTCAACGCTATGACATGAACAGCGCACTGAACAACGCGTCCCTGCTCCGTAAGCGCCGCTCTGTTAACTATGTTGCTGTTGCTGAGTTCCGGAGCCACTTGCCCCGCACGCCGCTGAAGCTAGCCGCTGGTGCGTCGGGTCAAAGTGACCTCCATCACAGAAAGGGTCATTCTCCCCCCGAATGGGGCGGTGGGAAACCGTTCGCGAAAATCTCTCCAACTAACCGGATCAGCAGTTGACGCTGAGGAATGGGAATACTGGTAATTAGGCGGCACCCGAGAACTTAGGGCGCTGCCATTCGTCAACTTTACGCCGGGCCTCGGCCGCGATCGAGTTTTTTCCAACGGACGATTTCACTTCTCCCTCCGCCTGCTGGTTCTTATCAGATGCCATTGTGCAGATGGCACCTAGCAGAAAGCCAAGACTTCCCCCCAATACTAAGCAGATTGCACTGCCTATAATAACTATAGCCACGATCCCCTCCCTCGCCGGCCATTTTTTGTAATACATCGTATCGCCACGTGACCAAATTAGGCCAGCGATAATGATCCGTAATGCACAACTAAATCTAAGGGTCAGGCCTGCCCTAAAGGTCAAACTTGAAAAGCTCGCGAAGCAAGATAGGCGCACTCTCAGCGCCTACGTTGAAAAGCTGCTGGAGGATCATATCGCGGCGTTAGAGCGGCCAAAGCCAAAGTCTTGATGAAGAGGCCACACACCAACTCGCCTCACGCCGCTATAACTTCCGCAGGTGGCTGACTTAACCTTAATTGAGAAGGCGACTGTAAAGCTAGCCTTCAACGTGCTGAGGTCGTTCACGCGCGCGCCTGCCTTTGCATTAACACGCTGGCGCGGCACTCAGCAAAGAATGGCGGCTCGTGTCATTGACATGCTTTATCGTACGGCCTGCCTAGCCGCATGGGCGTGGGCCGTTTTCATTCTTGTCTTCGCTGCCACTCTACCCGTCCCGGATTGGACCGTCGCCACGCCCGTTGCAGCTACCGGCGCTGCTTTAATCTGGGCTATCGGCCGCATCACTCAATACGTCTTTTCACGTCACTGATGCCAGCCCGGCTTCTTACCAGCTCGTCTTGTGGGTCAAGCGCCCAACTTTCTTGGCACGCTGCACTTGGCTGCAGGTGGGATCGAGAAACCACACTTCGAACGACGCGCAGGACTGCTCCGCGACCGGTTCGTTCACTTTGGCCTCATCAATGCTATGGCCTGCAGTCGCGAGAGCCGTTGGCACGTGGGGTGCCAACGCAATGCAAAGCATCACAAATGCCGTTACAGAGATTGTCGCTGCGATCTTTTTGAACATAGCCTGCCGTCCGCGCGCCCCGTCTCTGTACCTAATAAGGACAAATAACTTCCGTACGTCAACGACGCCGTCCCAAAGATCCTGGAACAGGCGCAAGCCATCGTGATCATTCTATTGCCTGACGATGAAGCAAAGCTCAAGGAGCAGTTCGTCTCCAACCATGAGCGTCAATCAGAGGGAAAGCTGCGCGGACAAGCGCGACCAAACGTGATCTTTGAAACCGGCATCGCTATCGGCACCCATCACAAGAAGACTGTCATGGTGCAAGTTGGCGATGTTAAACCCTTCACCGACGTTGGCGGAATGCACATTCCTCATTTCACGGGCGATGCAAAGTCGAGGCATGACCTTGCTAATCGGCTCGAAGACCTCGGCTGCAAACTAAATCGCGATGGCAATCACTGGCTGCGGGCTGGCGACTTTAAGCCCACACCAGCGAAGTCCACGCGGAAGAAGACCACAAAGGCTAAACGCACAAAGGGGCGTGGCTGACTACGAGACTTCCGCCGACTGGCGAATGCTCCGGCTTCAATACTGCGGCCGCCTCAAAAGGTCGGGAAGTTTCGCGATGTTGATTGCGATGCGTCGGGCTTCATCGCGGGTCAACCTGCTCATTGCCATGCGCCGTCCCGTCTCGTCCTCGAAATAGACGTAGGCCAACGCCTGACCCTTCGCGTCACGAATGCAGAAACTTTCACGGGACTCATCGACGTTCCATGGTGGGGAGAATACGCGACGGTCGTTCATTGGCAGAGCGTACCATGAGAACGAACAGAGAACAATCACGCGCAAAGAAAAACCTCGACCGCTTTGAGAGCGGCCGAGGTCTCTATGTCATGCTAGTCCGCCCAGATGCGCATGACGCTGGGGGCGGGCGAGACCGAATCAGTCCCTACGCGTCGACAATGCAACAAAGCACGGTCTGATCCAAGTCTGGGAGATGTTAAGCTACCTTGGCGCCGACCACGTAACCTTGCGCCGCAGCGAGACCGGCGTCGCATAGACGGTCGGTATCGCGTTCCCCTCGTTTGGCCGCCTCGACGATACTTTTGGCGATGGCTACGCGCACGGCGGTCGGCTGTGGATGCTTACCGAGCAACGCACAGGCTTTGTCGAACGCCGATCCAAGAGTTCGTGTGGCGTCGGGGTCGAAAGAAACTGTGCCTGGAAAAAATCGTTCGATCGGCGACATGATTGGCTCCGTGCCCCTTGCGTAGGCAACGGCATCCATCTGTCAAAAAAATGGCAGATGCCCCTCAGTCGGAGCAGGGAAAGACAACCGACGGTCTCCATCAGCGTCCGCTATGCGATACAGCTTGGAGATTGGTTGACCTTTAGCGGCGCTGCCTTGCGACCAGTTCGCGCAGCACCTTATAGCCAATGACAACACTACGGGCTTCTGCCTCGGTGAGCGGCTTTTCATACTTGCCGATGACCCACTCTCCGTTCGACAGTTCCAACGGTTCTATGTCCAGACCCGGAAAATCTTCGTCGAGTGTCGTCTCAGGCCCCATCTCTGGTTTCATGCCGATATCCTGACGAGTCGTTTTGTCTTGCGTAAAGCAAACGGAGTGCGAAGCATTCCCGCCATCCCTCGGCGCTTGCTTCGCACTCCGCCTAGTCCGCCCAGATGCGCATGACGCTGGGGGCGGTAGGTCTTTGCTTAACCATGAAAAGCTGGATCAGTTCCGTTCTCATGGCGCGACAAACGAAAAATCAGCGTTGTGTGTTTCCAACAAACCACTAGTCGGCATGTCATCCGACATACGCGCGGCCAAATGACTCGCGGCGAACATTCGGCTACCCCTGCTACGAAAAGCAAACCGGCCGGGAGCAATCATCAGACCCCCGACCGGCTTTGCGTCGTTCACGACCGCGCCTGCTATGCGATCAGGCGTACCCGCCGCGACATGCGAAGAACATGCCCGCAAGCTGTCAGGAGTTATTTGTACGCGCTGCCGCCTGACTGAGCGCGCTCCGGCGGAGGTAGTATGGACGAACGACGCCGGAGGTAGCCGACTGACTTGGTCGTAGGCCAAACCCGACGGCCGAGCGGTGCATTGCCAAAGCCGAGAGGCTTCCATGGAGGTTTTGCCACCGGCCGCTATGTTCTCGGCAGCCCTTCCCAAATGCGCCTCGGCCATGCGCGACGCCAACGAGCGGGCCACGGTATGGTCGATCATGCCGGCTCCGCCGTCGCGTTTGCTTGTCATCGCGGCATCGCGGTCAGTAGAGCGTCTGTGTTGACGACGGAAAGACCGTATTCGATGCGGCGATCAGAGATCATTTGCACCAGATAATGAGGAAGTTTAAGGCCGCTCCCCCGCCATCCACTTAACGGCGGAGCCTCACGGACCAACCATGAAGCTTTCGATGCCTGGAGTTTGCAGTGAGGCAGGGATAAGGAACGCGGAGATCAAGATCAGAGCGACCGCCAAGCAAACGAGAACCAACGGAATTACGACAGTCGGCGTAGATGCTTTGGACTGGGTTCTTTCGAGGTCGCGCGATATCGGCTTCGGGGAGACTAACATGCAAGGTCTCCTGTCTGGTTCTTATTGGCTCCCTGATAGTCCGCCAAGGCAGGAACTGTCTGTGCCGCGCGTCATACTCCGACGCAGGCCCAGCGCTCTTGGGTTCGCAGCCCCGGTCTAAGAAGGCCGGGCTTCTCATGCCCTATCACCTTGGAGTACGAAAAGTCGCGAAGCTTTTTGGCACGCATCGGCGCTTGGTTACAGGGTGAGTAGCTCTTGGCGCGGGTCGAAGGGCGGCCTCATCAATCCTCCGTGGCCTGTTGGTAAATGGCGGCAATGACACGCCTGTCCGGGTCTGCAACCGGCACCCGCGCTAAAATAGGCTCAAGCTGCAGCCAAGCAGTTATCCGCATTTCCCCCAATAATTGGACATCGACATTCGGCCGAGCTCCTCATCGGCGAGCAGGCGCATTTATCCGGCGGCTCGGGCGCATTCGACCACGCGGTTGCGGAAATCTTCTAGATTACGGCGCAGCTGCTCAAGGATGAATCCCAGGGCGTGCAGGCGGCCGATGTTCGCTGCAGGGAATGCCCGCGTATCGTCCTCACGCCGTAATTCCTCGATGATCGCAGCATACGCGGCGAGCGCCTGTTCGGCTGCATCAAGCGAAGGAGGGCTTTCGCGATCGCGCAGGGAGTCTGCGCAGGCGCGCAGAAAGTCTTGCGTGGCCTGTGAGATTTTTTCGAATGGCACGCCCAGCCGCGCGACCAGCGGATCGGGCAACGGTTCTGCTGCCGCGCGCCCGATCATCACAACATCGTTGCGCAACCGAAAGATGGTGCGCACCAATGGGTCCGGATCAAATTCTTGGGTTAGATAGGTTCGCCGTTCTTGATGAGCCTCGCTCGCAGCGATTTCGAGGCGCGCCATCGCGCCGCGGATATCGTTTTGCAATTGCGTGATGCGCCCATCGTCCCGGCTGCCGGCGAGCACCGCGAGCCAATCTCCAAGTAGATCGGCGAGCAGGCTCAGTGCGCGCGCGGCTGTGCCGACGACCAATGCGTGGGCCCGCGCCGGCAACACCACAAGCGAAACACCGAGGCCCACGAAGCTTCCAACGATGATTTCAACGATACGATAGAACGCCGAGTCGAGAGGCCCGAGCTGCTGCGCACCTGGTGTCAGCAGTACGATCACGGCCGTCAACGGTGCGATCCGGAAGTTTGGCCAAAGCGCCGCCACCAAAGTCATCGGGACGATCGCTACGACCAGGGCCACGCCAAGAGAAAAAACATTTTGGTGGGGCACGACAAATCCGACCGCGCCGCCTATGACCGCGCCGCCGATGGTTCCGATCACGCGGTCGATCGTGGCCTTGACGGAGCCACCCACGCTGGCCTGGATAACGATGATAGCCGAAAATACGGCCCAATAGCCTTGTGGCAACGCGAACAGCTCGGCCAGCACGTAGGCGAAAACCCCAGCGGCAGTCATGCGAACGCACAGCCGGAGCGCCGCCGCGTTGCTCGCCACCGATTTGCAAAGGTCATTCCACAGCTTCACGGATTCTCTCGCCACCAAGCGCTGGCAGGTTATGCAAATAATTGCGTATATCTTCGGCATTAGCGAGCGTCGAGGCGATCGAGAATCCGCAGATGCAGACCAACGCACGCAGCGGCGAGCTGCCAGCCGCGTGACACCCGTGGCATCCATGTTCGTTTGCCTGGAGAATAGTTTTAAACGTGACTGCGACGATCGGAGAGCCCATGCGAACCGGGCAACGCGACTGAGGAGCTATCTCTGTCGGCCGCGCTCTGAAACAATAGACGCCATGACTTCGTCGTTGCGCTCTGTCCGCAGACCTTGCACAACCGAATCCTGGTCCTTTTCGGGTCGGTTCTGACTAACCTTCCATTTGCCCTCGATGCGAGCCACGTCAATCTCCAGACCAACGATGCCCCTGATTTGTGCATCAATGAACGGCTCTGGAGCGTCGCTGACGTTCCAGGGCTCACGGCGGTCACGCTCGTTCTTTCGCGTCAGCTCGTCGATTTGCACCCGCAGCCAAGCGGGGTCATCGATGACGCGTGGCGTTCCCCACGCTTGCACCACAACATAATTCCAAGTCGGAACGACCTTTCCGTGCTCGGCCTTGGACACATACCACGCGGGTGTGATGTAGGCCTCGGCTCCCTGAAAAAGAACGAGCGCTTCCCGCACCTCGCGCAGCGCAACGATTTGATCATTTCCCCTGGCCAAGTGAGCGCGCAGCACACCTTTGTCTCCGCGTTCGGCGGCGAGTGTGAACGGAATAAGGTTCGCATTCAGCCCATCGCTGCCGCTGGTGATTAATGTGCCAAGCGGATGAGCCTCAATAAGCGCATGAAGCGTTTCGAGGCGATCTTCACGGAAAGCAGTCGGTCGGTACATCGATTTCCACTGAGGCGATGACTTTGCGAACCATCTTACTCCAAAATGGGCCAGCCCAGGAGGTTACGCGGGCAAGCTAAATTCTATAAAGTCCGGAAGTGAATCCGAGACGGCATCAGCGTGCAACGCGCTATCTGCGCAGGGCCGATTCCCGACAAGCGGCGTGAGATCCAGAGATCGGCAATCAAACACCGGTCACGCATCTTTTTGGCCATCCGGCAGCAGCGCCCATACGCGGTTGAAAAGTGACCGAAATTACCCCGCGATGCGGCTTCGGCGGTTGTCCTAACGATTGTATCGGTATGTCCATGTTCCGGAAACGATATACTGATATTGCCGACTAGGTCATCAACCAAGCTTGTATCCTGGGCTTGGCGGCGCGTCGCCGTTTACGACGCAGCAGAGCGCAAAGCCGACGGCGATTAGATTACTATCATCCGCAAAAGGATAAATACTCATGGCAGCAGTAAGAAGTGCGAGGCGCCAGGTCGCTGCGCTGATGTTATGGTCGGCCGTGGCTCTTGGTGTCAGCGTCATAGGCTCAAGTGCAAAGGCGGAAGATGATGCTTCGCGGTTCACGTATGTGCGGCTGCATTGCACTGCGGACGAACAGTCGCACTTCACAGATGTGACAATCGATCTCGTCAAGGAAAACTTCGCGCCTCCTGCCGCTCCGATCGCCGTTGGCGGCAACAAGTCGACGTCACGGGCGTTCATCGCAGGATTCGGGGCGCATTGGGGCGCCGCTGACCTGCAGAACCACCTCAACCATCCCACCCCGGCCGTTCAGCTCTTCACCGTGCTCCGGGGCGTATTCTCCATCACCGCAACGGATGGCGAGACGCGGCAGCTCCACGCCGGCGACGTGGTCTTGCTGGAAGACATCACACCCTGCAAGGGACATATTACCGTCGTCGGCGACGAGCCCGGATTTCTCCTCTTCGCGCGCTGACCCATATCGGTCATTGAGAGGGGGCAGTTGGACTGGCTGCGGCCCGGACGAACGGGCCCTCGTTTTGCGCCCATCGCCTGCGAGAAGCATCTGAGTTGGCACAGAGTGCTGTGCTACCGAGGGCGATCTCGCTATGATGCTCCGCGTTAACAAACGGTACGACCACGCGCACAAAGCAAGGCTTTCGGGGAGGTCCCCACGCAACGACGTGTATTTCTAGAATATACCGCCTCAACGCCGGTAGCCGGATCAATCGGCGCCACAGCGAAGGCCGATGACAAAACGATCAGGGGTACGCATGTCGAAAGTCCAGGCCAACGGCATCACCATCAACTACGAGCAGCAGGGCACGGGGGAGCCGCTTATTTTCATTCCCTATCTGGCCGCCGATCACGCCTGTTATGCTTTTCAGGTCGCCGACTATGCTAAGCACTTCACCTGCATCTCTGTTGATCCGCGGGGCGCGGGAGAGACTGACAAGCCGGAGGGCACCTATTCGATGGAATTGTTCGGCGACGACGTCGCTGCCTTCATGCACGCGATCGGCGTTGAGCGCGCGCATGTGAGCGGCCTCTCCCTAGGTGCAGCGACTGCATTGTGGCTTGCCGGGAAACATCCGCAACGAGTCAAATCACTATCGTTGCATAGTTGCTGGCCGAAAAGCGATGCGTTCCTCAAGACCGTGGTGGGAAGTTGGCAAAGCACCGCCAAGGGATTGAACAGCGTCACCGAAATGATCATTCAGGGGATCTTACCTTGGTGTTTTACTCCGGACTTTTATTCGAGCCAGCCGGAGTTCATGGACCAGGTCGTCGCTTTCGTGCGCAGTCGCCCGAAACAGCCGCTCGATGCCTTTGTGCGCCAGTCGAACGCGGTGATTGCCCACGATGCGTTCGCGCAATTAGCCCATATCGAGGCACCGACCCAAATCACCTTCGGCCGTCATGACCAAGTCACCTCGCTACAATTCGCCGACGCGCTAACGACTGGAATCAGTGGCAGCGAGCTTACCGTGTTCGAGACATGCGCCCATGCTCCCATTTACCAAAGCACGGCCGAGTTCAACGAGAAGACCTTAGGCTTCCTGAAAAAGCACGTCGGCTAGTGCATGATCCCGAAAAGTGGAAACCGGTTTTCGGAAAAGATCGTGCACCAACGTAAAATCTAGACCTGCGCGGGAGGCCGCCCCGAGGCGGCGGCCTCTCTTATTCGAATAATCACATTTTGGCAGGAATGCGAAATGTCCGAATATGCGCTTTGACGCCGCTCCTGCGTGGGGCGCCGTCGGGCCTGAGTCGGCGGCGGCACCACGAGTGTTGACACGCGCGATCTGAAGGACGCGACCGTGAAGCAGAATAATCAGGATCGCAGATCGCGTATGCGGGGCGCCTTGATGGCAGCCTCAAACTCGCGCGCGAGCGCTCCCGGCTGAAGGACAACCACCGCAGGCGTCAGTTCGAATACGCGTTTCGTCTCTTGCTCGACCAGTTTCACGGCATCCGCAACCGACGCGCCGTGTTTGACTTCCACCGAGATGCGTAAGGCGTCAAGGTCGTCATCGTCCCGTATTGCCTCACATTTGAAGTCATTGATTGGCGCGAGCGCCAACATGAAATCTTCAAATTCCACATGATTTATGTTGATGCCGCGCACTTTAAAAAATCCGCTGGTACGATGGGCGTGGCGCAGCACCGGGAACACCGAGAAAGGGCCGTCTCCGCTTACTTCTCGACGCAGCGTCACCATGTCGCCGGACATCCAGCGCAGGAACGGCGTGATGTTGTTGGTAAAGAGCGGTGTCACCACGAGGGCGCCAACCTCACCTTCACGGACGGGTTGCCCGGTTTGCGGATCGACGACTTCGACGAAGAATAGATCTGTCCAGACGCGAAAGCCGTCGGCTTCGCCGTCTTCGGCGGCCATCATTCCGGCCTCGGTCATGCCAAAAGAGTCGCGGACGTCTGCGCCCCAGATGCGAGCAAGTCTCTCGCGCTTGGCAACCGACAAAGGTTCTGCAGAGCAAATCACGAGCTTCACGGAGCCACGTGCAAGATCAATCCCCCGCTGATCCGCCAGATTGCCAAGGTGAAGCGCATAGCTCGACATGCCGACAAAGACATCGGGCTTGAGCTTTTCAATCAGCTCAATTTGCAGCGCCGATGAGGTCGTGTTGCCGGCACCCGGCATGATCGCGCCGAGACCCGAAGCCTCGGCGGCGCGCGCCATCATTTGCCCGACCGGATGAATCCCGAGTGGAAACGCACAATGAACCTTCTGTGATGCGGCCGCACCGGCGCACGCGTATACGCGCGCGAACCCACGCAACGCGACTTCGATATCCGCGGAACTGCGCGGGTAGAACAAGGGCCGACCGGTCGTGCCGCCCGAGCGCCAATACTGGACGACGTGATCACCTCCATCCGGCGCCAGGCAGAAGTCGCGGTAGAACTCGACATCCGAAATACCGCGCAACATTTCCTTGTCGAGAAGCGGGATTTTCTGCCACTCGGTTGGATCGTCAAGGCGATCGAGTTCGACGTGATCAAGCTTGCCGCGGAAGAACGGCGCTCGTTTAGCCTGTCTCACGGCGTGCGGCTTACGAACCCTATGGATGGCGTCGATCTCACCTCGATCGCGAGGCAGCGTCTCGCCGCGTCTCATGACGCCGGAGCCCTTAGCCGACCGATCCAACGCTTTTGACTCTCATAGTCGTTCGGCAATCGCCCATCGCTTTCGGCTTTGATCATATCGATGAGGCGTAGCTTCTTGGCTTCGTTATCCTCCGGCATCGTATCGAGTGCGCCAGCCAGCATCGTCTGATAGTCGTCGCCGACCGGACAGACGTCGGCGCAACGCCGGCAGCCAGTGATGGCACCTGAGCCGCGTAGTATGCTCTGCCACAAGTTGAACGTTGTTTCGGTGCGCAAAAGCTCCTTCTTGGACTGCGCATCCGGCGCCCGAATGATGGCCTCGACGTGTTCCGTCAGCTTCGCAAAGCCGTAAGGCGAACGGTGCGTGTCACAAGCTTCCCAGTCCCGGCCCCAATGCTGTACGGCGTCGGCCGGGCATACCGAAAGACACTTTCCGCAGGACGGGCCGAGACACAGGCTATCCGTAGATCGCTGATCGGATTCAACATCGAGTGAAGCCATGACAGCAGTTAGCACGACGCGCGGCCCGAATTCCGGCGTCAGCAGTTGCTGGTTCAGGCCGAGCGTCCCCAATCCAGCCTCGACCGCCGCATGCGGCAGCGAGATCATGGTAGTCATATGCTGTTTCGGATTGTCGTTGTATCGCCAGGGGTCAACGTGCGTCGGCGGAATGATAATTGCCGGGTAGCCCAATTCTTCCAGCCAATAAACCAGCTCGAGTGAGGTTTCTTCGAGGGCAGAGAGCGCGAGCTCGTCATTATAAAATTTTGTTCGATCGCCCCACGGTATGATGCGCGCCACGCCGTTGTTGAGATGCTTCGCGAGCACAATCACGCGCTTGTAGTCTAGCGTCGTCATATCGATCGGCCGCCGCGGGTCCGACGGATCGGGCGGGTTCTGGTTCATCACCTCGCCGTCGGCGATGCCAATGAGATCGGCGCCGAGCTCGTACGCCTTGTCCTTGATCTCAGCCGCCGTGACGGGTTGGCGAAAGATATTGGTCATGCCTCATGTTCGCCGGCCTCTGCGGCGGCCGCGCGCTCCTTCTGCACTTTCTTAAATTCCTGCATCTGCCGTGCGACAATCCCCTTGTAGCCCTCGGGTCCCACCCAGCGGACGTTCCATGGGTTCAGGCCAGCGATGGCGTCGCCACGGCGCCTCGCTTCCTGCCGAGACTTTGCCAGCGCGACTTTCTCGAGAGTTTTTTCTGGAATCACCTTCTGCGACTCGGCGAGGTGCGCGTGGTAGTCGTTTCCGACGGGACAGACAGCGAGGCAGCGAGGGCAATCCCCGAACGAACCAACGACTCGAAGAAGTCCCTGCCAAAATCCGAAGTGATCGCGGGATTTAGCCATCGCGACAAGCTGATCGGTGGGCGCTCCGCGCTCTTGCTCATCGAAGACGCGATCAAGGAATTTCATGATTGTCGAAAAGCCGAACTCCTGCGCATGCTGGGCGCAGGCACGCTTGTCGATACCGAAATGCAGCACCGCGTCGCCCGGGCATGAATGCAGGCAACGGCTGCAAGATTCACCGATACAGACCTGCTCGGTCATCGGCACATCCGCTTCAAGGGCAAGCTCGCTGAGAATGCCGGTGAGGTAGATGCGAGGCCCGTATTCCGCCGTCAGGATGTTGACTTCGAGTCCGAGCGTGCCAAGACCGGATTCGACTCCCAGATGTCGCGTCGATAGCCGGCCGTAGCTGGCGCGCTTATAACTCCATTCCGTCTCCTGCGCCGGCACCGCGAAGGTTGGATGGCCGGCGGCTTCGAGTTCTTCCGCAAGTCGATACGCGATCTTGTCCATTTTCCGCAGCACCAGCATGTCCATGTACTGAACAGGCGTATTGCTGACGCAGCGGAAAGCCCCGACCGGGATGTGCTGTGCGATTGTGATCACGCTTTTCACGTGCGGCGAGATGCGTTCCGGCGTCTGCGGCCACAGCGGGTCAGGTGGAAATGCATTAAGCGTGTTGGCGCTCGCGATCCCCACGAGATCTGCGCCAAGGGCCTTTGCGCGGCGTTTCACCACATCGGCCGTAATGGGTTCGCCCTTGCGAAAAGGGGATGGCGCGCCTCGCAGGATGCCGGACCAGCGTGGGCGGCGTCGCTTCGCGACGTTCCCGATCGGATGCGGAGACACAGAGGGCATAACGCGACCTTGTCGAAATGTATTTTACTCAGTAATTTACAAGCTATATTTTGTGAGTCAATGAACTCAGATTGGCCCCGTCGATGACCGCACTGGCACGTCCTCAACCCAAACCCAACAAGCGATCAACCAAGGTCGCCGAACATCTTTCGCGGACGCCGCACGAGTTTGCGGTCACGCAATTCGAACAGGGCCTTCTTTGTGCAGCGGCGGCCTTTTATCGCTTTTACGGCGCTCTACTCGGGCGCGAAGGCCACATCCGCAATCTCTCGGGCCAAGATAACGTGATCCTGCAACAGATCATGGCCGCAAGCCGCCCGTTGGCGGTGGCTGACATCGCACGTTTCGCGAACCGCGACGACATTGCCAACATTCAATACAGCTTGAAAAAGCTCGTGCGCGCCGGCTTGATTGAAAAAAACAGCAAGACATCGGCTCGTGAGACGAGTTACGCGGTGACAGCGCTAGCGCGTGAATGGACCAAGGAATTCACTGCTCTGCGCCGCCAGTTGTTCACCGACCCCAGTGCGAACATCCTCGATTTCGATGATCAGCTTGATAAAGCCGGTCGGCTGCTCAATACGATCGCAGGATTCTATGATCACGGCACTCGTATCATGTCGAGCACGGAACAAACTTCGCTCGCAAGCGGCAAGAAGCCGTCTGAGCAAATTGGATAACGCTTGGTCGGGGCGCAGTCGAAAGTGAGTGAACGTACACCGAGCTCTTCTCTGTCGCCTGCAGCCCTGAATCCTTAGCTAAGAAAACTAAGCGCCAGCGCGCTTGGAGGGCCCACGAAGCTTAATTCGATCCGCTGACCCTGAGCCGATAGTCCGTCACAGTGGAAACCAGTGACAGCTGTAAGGACCGATGACGAATTCCCGGTAGCATTTTGTGTGCCCACGCGGCCATCTCCTCCATCTCGCCGGTTCGAGGGACGATGAGGAGGTCGCCGCCTCTTTCAAGGCCGCGACGTTCATCGGAACGGCGCTGGCACTCGAAGTAAAAGCAATCGCGAGCCCGGCCGCTATGGTGAGAAAGAAGAGCATGTTGCGCATGAAGATCTCCCCAGAAGTGTCGGCAACGAACGACGCCCCCTTTCAGTTCCACGCGTGCCGTGCGGCGAACGTCTAATGCGATGGATGTTGCGCGGAGGACACAAGCTTAATGGACGCGTTTGAAGGCGGCGCACGCGCCGCCGCACCCTCCATGAACCGTCTCTTCACACACTTAAGGCTATGAGCCGCCACGCCGCGGGATGCCGCGCACGCGCGCGCGTGGCGCCGGCAGCGGCCGGAAACGAGGCACGGCGATGAACTGGCCCGCCGGCTGCCTCACCTCGGCAGCCGCTTGACACGGTTCCGGATTGAGCTGAGTCCCGCACGCCAGCACGGGATTGCACAACATGAGCAGTGTTAGTGCGCACGCGGCCGTTAGTTTCATCGTCACCCTTCTTGGAAAGGCGGATCGGTCGGGTTGACACGCTACGACGAACCCGGCTCGCGGCTCATATCGCAAAGCCGCCGAAGCCGCCAATCAGGAAGGCGTGACGAACGAGGTCGCCGCCAGCTAGAGCGCGATCGCTCGCGCTCTAGCTCCTCTTTAGTGGAGCATGATCTTTTCGGAAAACCGGCATCCGCCCATCGGGTCAAGCCCGAGGGCATGCTTTTCCGGATCATGCTCTAGCAGGCATCACCTGCCCTGAACGAACTTCAGGCATTCGACATGAAACTTCTTGTTGCGCCGTAGCCGTTCGGCCGCGACAAGGCATGCCCCCTGGTCGGGATAGCCGACGGCGTATGGCTGATGATGACCACTGGCGGCAAGTGCGATCACGAGAACGTAGGCTGTCATCGAATTAGTCCCCCTGCGCGGCGAGAGCATCCTGCACGATTCGAGACACCGGCCGAACTCGACCGCGCCGCGCTGTAGCTCGATACTGGTATCGTCGTTCGCAACGCGTCGATTCGTAGGGTACCGTGAACAAACGACCAAAAGAAGAAGCCGAGGCGCAAGACGCCAAAATGCTCTCGATCGTCGCCTGCCTGGCGAGCTTGCGCCCGTAATTTCGTAAACGCCTGGTCAAGCATTTGACCTTCGACCGGGGCCTTAAGGTGGACAGTTTCGGCTCGCCGCGTTCGACGCTCTGGTCGTCGTCCACAGTTTCAACAGAGGTTGGAAAAGAGATAACCAGCTCGTTCCGCTATTCCAGAACGGATTGCCGACCAGTAAGTTGATCTTCATCACCGCGCGGCTTCCGGCATCTATCGGTGATGAGGGCACCTCAGGCGCTCACGCCCTTGAACTTGGGAGTTCCATCGTGTGTGCCCGCTGTGTTGAAATCGACGACCGAACAAAGCGATACCAGGAACTGGCGAGCGCCATCATCGACAAGGCCGCGCTTGAAAGTATCGATCGGTTGATCAAGAGCCTAGACGCGGAAAAGCTTGGCCTGCATCCGGAGCCGGAACAGTAGGTTTTCTGTCCTTTTGCCGCGGACTGCGTCCCACTAAAGATTTGCTATTCGGTCGATGAGGGCGCATACTTATGGCCATCACCGGCAGCGGCTCTGCCCCAGGCGCCGGTGGCTGAGAGACCGGTTGGTGCTCCCGCCTGCAATGCGGAGCGCAAAATGCACCCGGGCACCGGCTCATTCGGATCGCACGAAACTCCAGTCTGTCCCGAGTGCCGCGCGTTGATGCACCTCATCCGACGCACGCCTCATCCGACCTATGGCAGCGCGTGGGAGCGGCAAATTTTTACGTGCTCGAATTGTATCCACGCAATCGAGCGCAGCGCCGATAAGGACGGACAGCCGCACGCCGCTTAGGTCAGAAGAAAGGCGCGCGATCGGGGCAAAGCTATTCCAGAGCATTATCTCGATTTGATTGAATTGGGATGTGCTCAGAGTTCGTTTGTTATCGCGTGTCCTTTTCGGAAGCCGGCTTCCACTTTTCCGAGACATGCTCCAGGGGAAGAAATATCATGAGCGAGCACAGATTTAAGGTAGGACAAGCCGTCGTTTATCTCGGACGTGAAAGAGCTTTAGGTACTTATAAGATTACGCAGCTGATGCCGCCCGAGGGCGGAGATTTTCAGTACCGCATCAGAAACTCCAGTGAGCCGCACGATCGCGTTGTCAAAGAGAGTGATCTCGACCGCGCCGCATGAATGCCGGATCTACCACGGAAGATCGTTGATTTGCTGTTTGGAATTTCCGCACAATTGCACTATTGTCCCACATATGGGCAGGGTGGCTTTTCTCATCATAGCGTTGGCGGCCGCCGGAATGGCCGCGATGATGACCGGCAGCGTAGCGCACGACGAATTTGGCATCCCACTGGATACGATCCGCAGCGATGCGCTCAGTGCCGCCGGTTTGATTTTCGCTGCCACAGCCTGCGCTTCTTTGCTGACCGGCAAAAAATAGAGAGAACCGCGCGGCGCGGCCTCCACGGTGCGGGCACAGTCCGCGTTTTCCGAGCGTGTCTGCATACTCGGTGATGCCTGTGCATGCTGCGCTTTGCCGCAACTGACAGCGGCGTCGACGGCGCTATACTAAAGCGCCCAGGAATCAGGTGAGCTCCCAATGCCCGAACATCTCGCGCTGCACATTGCTGCCTTGTGCACTCTGCTTGTCATCGGCGGCACCGCCGCGATCCTCGCGCGATCCGAGCGAGCCTATAACGCTAGGCGATGACCCGGCGCTGACGCGCTTAAAATTCACGCCGGGCCTCTTACCTCGTCGGCGTCGTTCGCTCAGCGTGCGGCGCCCATAGCACCGCACCACACGGCGCCACGGGGGGCCTGTCATGCCTGGGCCGATTGCCGTGCCGTCGACCGTGGGCGCACCCACGCGAGGCCGGCGTGAAGAAATCTCCCCCTCGGCGAATGCGTTGTATCGAAGCGCTTGGCGTCACCGCTGCTGCGGCAGTCTGAGCCGACGGCACACCGGCACTCTGCCCAAGTGCACGGCGGAACGATATAGTGCCGACAGCCGGCGGGAGAACAGTAATGAAGGCGGCCGTGGCCCTGGGTGCCCTTCTATCGGTGCTGCTTTCGGCCTCGGATGGAAGGGCGCAGAATATCTCGGCAGCAGGCTACGTGATCGTCGGCTGTCGGCACCTCGGCCAGGACGATGGCGTTCCGCTGTTGCAGGGTATGTGTGCCGGCAGCATTCAGGCGGTTTGGGAATTGGCTCCGGGCGTCTGCACCCCGCGTGGTGCGCCGTTGAGCCAAGCGATCCATACCGTCGTTCAATATATCGACGCGCACCCGGGCCGATTAAACGATTCGTTCGCCGTTCTGGCCGCCGAGGCGCTCAGAGCGGCTTGGCCGTGCAAGAAGAGCTAGACAGGCCTGTTGGCTGAAGCACGCCTCTCGCCTAACACGCAGGGGGCGGAGCCATTGATGACCCCGCCCCGCTGCACAACGAATGAAAGGCCCGCGCGGTATACCGCACGGACCTTTCAATCGAGAATTTACGAGTGATGGCCAGCGTCTCCAGCCGTCACGGTCGAATTGTGACCCGTGATGGCAAGCGTGAACGAGTTGTTCTGGATGTTGGCTCCGAGAACGATGCTCTGGGTGAAGGCGTCGGCGGTCGCGGCCGCCGAGGTGGCGCCTTGCAGTTGGCCCGTCGCGAGCGCGCCCTGGGTGATGTCGCCGACTTCGACGTTGCCACCCTCCGACGCGCCGCTATTGCTGACATGCGAGCCATCCGAATTCCAGACGCCGCACGCCGAGTTGTTCGCTACCAGGCTGTTGATCTGGTCGAGCGCGATGGCCGTATCGGTGCCGCCGGCCGTGAACTCTTGCGAAATATTCTGCGGCATGTAGAGGGCCGTGGCGTCGCTCAGATCGCCGATCAACGGCGTCACGTTCGCGTCGACACTAACGTTGACACTGACCGTATCGCAGCTCTGATTGACGTTGTCGTTGAGGTTGCCGTTGAGGTTGCCGTCGGCATTGAAGTTGCCGTTGCCGTTCAGATTGCCATTGCCGTTGCCGTTCAGATTGCCGTTCAGGTCGGCGGCAATTTGCGCCTGGGCCTGCCCTTGGCCCTGGAGGCTCAACTGGCCCTGGCCTTCGCCTTGGCCCTGACCTTGATCTTGATTCTGATTGTTCGGATCCCACCAAGAAACCATGACGTGTCTCCTTGAGACGTGAAGACCTACCCGTCATTGCGTGGGATCGCTGATCTTCTGCGTCTGCGACCTACGAACGATCTGCGGCAGCTATTCACGTCGGTTAAGTTGATGAAGCTTGTTCGGACTCACGCATTTCAAAAAACCGGCTCAAGACACACGGCCCGCAAGCCGCAACGCAATTTGTCCCGACACCGATCGAAACGAACGAAGCGCATTGTTTTCCCTGCGCAACGCCTCCCTTCGTGTGTTTCGGTAGAGTTGACCTTCTGACGCAGGAGCAAAAAACTATTTTTGATTGAAATGGTCAATCTGCTCTTAGGTAAAGTTGCAGCAACTCGCCGTTCAGATCGTTTAACCGAGCTGCTATCGTGCTGCACAGCGCTCGGAATTCGGCTCAAGCATCGGGCGCGGAATTGGGGAAAAATAAGCAGCGTCGCCGGAAGGCCGATTGCCGGCACGAAGGCACGCCGCAATTGCAGCCTCGTTTCTTATTGCTCAACGGCAAATGAACCTATTGTCATCACCAACTGCACAGCCGGAGTGTCAAGCATGAAGGCGTTTGTATTGATTGTGACTTTCGCGACGGCGGGGGTTGCCGGCGACGAGCACACCGAGCGTATCGCCAACTTCGATGACTATCAGGCCTGTGCAGCGGCCGGGCGGTCATTATATCCGCATCAGCATTGGGAATGCGTCCCCGCAAACCAACCCCCGCAGGGAGGGACGAACGGTAAGGCGGGCAAGTAGGCCGAACGCCGCCGGTATCCTTTGGTTTCCGCAGTCGATCGTTCAGCGAAGCATCGGGCAGCGCTCTTCGGGTCGCACCGCCGCGTCGCGGAGCTATCGCGGGGCCGAACGCCTGACCAGATAGCCGGCGACGACGGTTCCGCCTTCCAGGGTGGCTCGGTAAGCCGGCGGCTCGGCGGGCATGCTCGGCAGCGGCGCTGCGGCTTCCTTGACGGCAAGCCGGGAAAACATCTCCGTCGCCATGTTCGAGAGCAGCATCTCCTGGACGCAGTCTTCGTCGAACCACCGCAGCGTACCGTCGGCCGGCTGCAGCACGAACCAGCGCACGATGCCCGGCGTCCCCTCGATCTCACCTTCGACGAAAAATTGCTTCACAGTCACTGTTGCCCGCCGGCCGAAGCGCGGCGCTTCCGCCCCTGTTGTCATCCCGTCCGGCAGGCGCCGGTCGACGACGTGTGTCCCTTTCTAGGTTCGGCTGCGGCCCGGATCATGTGACATGCATCACAGCGCTCTCCCCGGTTGAGACAGCCGCGGGCTGATACCCACGGGCGGCCCGTTTTTCCACAGTGAAGCCGTCATGGCGCCGCGTAGCTGGCCGAACGCGGCCATAAACGCTCGCCAACCGCGACCGCGAATTTGTCCTTTGACAGTGCGGGGGCTGTTTAGGCAGTTTCGCCGCAAGCGACCGGCGCCGCCCGGTGCGGCCGCGGGCAGCCGGCGCGGGCGGAACTCAAGCGAGAGCGCGCCGCGACGGTTGGGGGGACATCATGTCGATCTTCGCAGTCAATTATTTGTGCCGAGAGGTGTTACGCGACCACGCTTTCCGCGCCGCGATGAAGGGCGATCCGGCGCAAGCGCTGGCGCCGCTCGACCTCACCGACGCCGAGCGCAGCGCGCTGATCGCCGGTGACGTCGGCGCGCTGTATCGCATGGGTGTCAACGGCTTCCTGATGGGATACTTGGCGCGCTACGAAGTCTGCGGGCTGACGATCGGGAACTACAATGAACGCATGCGCGCAGTGAAAGTCGACGAGATCGGCCAACCGGTCGGCTGACGTCGGAACCCCTCGATCATCGGGCCGCCTTGTCGGTTCAAGGTTCGGTCAGCGTGCAATGCCCGGCGCCGACATCGGGTGTCGCAGTGTCCTTGTAGTCCTCTCCCAGGGACGTCAAAACGGAATCGTTGAGGTCAATCAGGCTGCCGGTTGTCTTGTCGATGATGACGTAGGAGACAAACGGCGTGCCTCCGGCAATTTTGTATTCCCAATCCTTGTGGAAGGCGACCAACACGCGCTGATCGTTTTTCACAATCCGATAATGTCGTTCGTCATCCGGCGTCGTGAGCCGATCGCCCGACACGATCCACACTTGCACGATGGTCTTGTTGGCGGCCTTTTGCTCACACGACCACGTCTCGGCCTTTGCGCCGGCGCTCAAGCAGGCGAGCGCCACGGCCGCGAAACAGAGCGCGGCACCACCCGAAACCACCCTCATCACATCATCCCCATGTTCGGTGTCCCCACGTTCAGCGTCCCGTGTTCAGCGTCCCATGTTCAGCACGGCTGGATCACCATCGAATCGGATCGCCCGCCTCTATTCGCATTTCATGATCGTATCCGAAACCCGCTTTCCAGGTCGGAACGCGTTCGCGCTCCTCATCCTCCGCCGAATGCGAGCGCAACGCCGCCGAGCGCACTCACAATGACGACGACAAGCGGGGGCAGGCGCCAGACCGTGAGCAGCACAAAGCCGACCAGCGCGAGCCCGAAATCTCCCGGCCCGTTCACGGCGGTCACCCACAGCGGATTGTAGAGCGCGGCAGCCAGCATCCCGACCACGGCCGCATTGATGCCGCGCATGGCGGCTTGTGCCGCGATGCGCTTGCGAATGCCATCCCAAAACGGCAAAGCGCCCAGAAGGATCAGAGCGCCGGGAAGAAAGATGCCGAACAATCCTAATACCGCGCCGGCAATTCCGTGCGGCGCGGGATGGACGACGGCGCCGAGATAGGCGGCGAACGTAAAGAGCGGGCCAGGCACTGCCTGCGCTGCGCCATAGCCGGCCAGAAAGGCGTCGTCGCCGACCCAGCCCGGCGCAACAAACGCTTCGCGCAAGAGCGGCAGCACCACATGGCCGCCGCCGAAAACCAGCGCACCGGACCGGTAGAAGGCGTCGAATAGAGCAACTGCCGTAGAGCCGGAAAGCTTTTGTGCGATCGGCAAGCCGACAAGCAAAATGAAAAACGCCGCCAGCGCCGCAAGGCCGACGCGGCGCGACACCGGGATGGCGATGTGGCCTTCTGTGATTGGCGGCGCTTCGCGGCACAGCCACAACCCAAGCACGCCGCCAAGCGCGATGGCTCCAATCTGCGCAATCGACGAGACGCTGAATAAGACGATGAGCGCGCTCAAGGTCGCGATCGAGGCGCGCTCGCGGTCGGGGCAGAGGCTGCGCGCCATGCCCCACACCGCTTGCGCGACGATGGCGACCGCAACCAGCTTGAGGCCATGCAGCAGCCCGGCGCCGAAAGGACCCGACAGCGCGCCGGCGCCATAGGCGAACAGGACGAGAAGAACGGCCGACGGCAAGGTGAAGCCGGTCCAAGCCGCCAACGCCCCGGCATAGCCGGCGCGGATCAGCCCGATGGCAAATCCAGTCTGGCTCGATGCCGGTCCGGGCAGGAATTGGCAGAGCGCGACCAGATCGACGAAAGTCTGTTCGCTCAGCCAGCGGCGGCGAACGACGAACTCTTCGCGGAAATATCCGATATGCGCGATGGGACCGCCAAACGAGCTGACGCCGAGCTTGAGAAACACGCGAAACACTTCAAGCGGGGAGCCCGTGCGCGCGTCATGGAGCGTGTTCGCGTCGGTCATCGTGCTTCTGTTTGATCAGGCGCTTTGGCCATTGCGCATAGGAGGCGGTGGCGCCAGGTCCAACGGGTGTGGCGTAAGTCGGTTGCGGAAAAACCGGTTCCCACTTTTCCGGCACATGCGCTAGGGTTACGAACGCCGCACCGATGCGCTCGCGACGAGACAATGGGAGAGGAATACGCATGGCCACGATCGTCGCCGGATTCGGCGTCCCGCACACTCCGGTGTTTCCATTCTTCGTCAAGCGCGACGGTCCCGATTGTGAAATCGCCAAGCTGTTTGCGGCGCAAAAAGACGAGCTTGCGGCAGCCCGCCCCGACGTGATCGTGATGTTCGACACCGACCATCTCAACACGTTCTTCCTCGACAATCTTCCGATTTTCGCCGTCGGCGTCGACAAGGCCTTCGCTGGTCCCAACGACGAGCCGCGCGAGATGCCGGTCTACAAGATCCCCTCGTCCGCCGGTCTCGCCGCGCATATCCGAAAGGCCAGCATCGCCGCCGGCTTCGACACCGCCTTGACGCAGCATTTCTCGGTCGACCACTCGATTGCGGTGCCGCTGCATTTTCTCACGCCCGATATGAACGTGCCGGTGGTCCCCTTCTTCATCAGCGGGCACGTGCCGCCGCTGCCCTCGGCGCAGCGCTGCTACGCGCTCGGCCAAGCGGTCGGCCGCGCCGTCGCGGCTTGGCCGGAACCATTGCGCGTCGTCATCATGGGCAGCGGCAGCTTTTCGCTCGAGGTCGCCGGTCCGCGCATGGCCCCGGGCCGTACCGACGGCGTGCCCGATCCGGACTGGGCGTGGCGCATCATCAAACTTCTGGAAGAGCAGCAGATCGATAAGCTGATCGCGGAAGCGACCGAGCATCAGATGCTCAAGGCCGGCAATGTCGGCGGCGAGTTGCTCAACTGGATCGCCATGCTCGGCGCCATCGGCCAGCATAAGCCCAACTACGTCGCGCCGCAGATGCAAAACGGCCACGCCTACGGCGTGTGGCGCTGGAATTAGCGCCGGTCTCACCCTGCAAACGCAAAACGGCCGGCGCGAGCGCCGGCCAGAGACTCAACGCCAGCCGCGCGTGCAGCTAACGTCTCACCACTGCCATTGGCGCTGATAGTATTGGCCGGAACGTTGGCGCCCATAGCCGCCGTCATTGCCCCACTGAAAGCCGAAGAAGTCGCCCCAGCCGCCGCGGGCGACGCGAACCGGATCCGAGCGCTTGCGCATGGCCAGGCCGCCCTGCGGCTGGTTGTTCAAAACGACAACGAACTCGGTGCGGTAGTTTTGCTCGCGGTTCGCCGGCTCATCGGAAATGATGATCGAGGATCGCGGCAAAGCGGTCGGTCCGATGCGGTCGAGCATGTCCTTCGGGAAGGTGATGCGGTCGAACGCATCCTTGGCGTCGTCGCCATTGTCGATGGTGACCGCCGTCCAGCGGAAACCGCCGCTGGCAGGTGCCATCGCCGTGAAAATGTGGGTACCGAGCGGCTTGTCGGGATCCCGGATGGTCACCGGCATTTCGTAGCCCGGCTCGGCCCCATGCCGCACATAGAGCCGTTGCGTGGACCGGCTGACGAAGAGCGACACCGGCTCAAGCGCGAGCTTGGCGTCGCGCGCCGCAGCGATGGCGGCAACCTTCTTGGCATCCGCCGCCTTGGCGGCGTTCTGCGCCGCCGCGGCCGCATCGAGCTTCGACTTCGGGTCGGCTTTAGCGGCCTCAAATTGCGCGCTAAGCTCGGCGGCCTTGGCGTTGGCCTTTTCCTTGGTGTCCTGGGCCCTGGCCAGGATCGTCTTGGCGGCTTCGAGCGACCGCTCGGCCGTTGCGAGCTCGCCGTCGGTACGGACCTTGAGCATTTGCAGCTTGCGGGCCGGGGTAGCGAGCAGCGCCGCCCGGCGCGAGGTGGCGGGGGGCGAGGCGGCAGGCGAGGCGTCATCCGGCGACGCCGAATCCGCCTTCGCGGTCCCTTCGGCTTTCGCAGCTTCGACCTGCGCGGTCACGTCCGCAACTTTGGCGGCAGCCTTCTGCTTTGCATCCTCGGCCTTGGCCAAGTTCGCCTCGGCGGCGGCGACTACTTTTTCGGCGTAGGTGCGTTCGGCGTCCGCGCGGGTCTTGAGCAGCTCCATCTTGCGCAAGGTCGCCGCCACTGACGCGGCGGCATGCGTTGCCGCCGCGGCGGCGCGTTTGGCTTCCTCGGCCTCCTTGGTGGCCTTCGCCGCCTCGCCGGCAAGCTCGTCGGCATGGCCAGGTGCCGCCGCGATCGCCTCGGCATTCGGCACCAACAGCGCCGGAGCGGTGAACGCGACCGGCTCCGCGTCATTGGGGGAGATGATCACCCGCATGCCCATCGGCGTCTTGTCGAAGATGCCCTCGGCGAAATCGTAGGGCAGCCGCACGCAGCCGTGCGAGGCCGCATGTCCGGGTAGCGGCCCACCATGGAGCGCGATGCCCGACCAGGTCAGGCGCTGCATGTTCGGCATCGAGGCATCGTCATAAAGGTTCGAGTGGTGGTCTTTGTCCTTCTCCACCACGGTAAAGACACCGGCCGGGGTCTCACGGCCCGTCGTGCCGCTCGACACCGGCGCGCGCAGGATCCAGCCGTCGGCATCGTAGAGGGTGACCTGCTGGCTCTTGATCGACACGACGGCCATGATCGGCTCACCCGCGTCACGCTGGGCCGTTTCCACGGTCGGGGCCGCGGGGCGCGCCTGACTAGAGGCAGCGTCGGCCGGCGGTGTGGCGGTCAGCGCCGCAAGCGTGGTCGCAAGGGCCAGGACGGGGAAAGTGCCCCATCGGCGAATCGCCACGGTGGATTGCGCCATCGTGAATCGATTTCTCATATCTGCTCCGGTTCAAATGTGTGTCGGGGCTTCGCTAGAGAGGGAATCGCGAGAGGCAACTAGACGACTGGGAAGGCCCGGATAGTTCCCATTATATGCCCCGATGGTCAATAAACACTTTCTCGCCGGCGACCGATGGAAGCGAAGCTCCGGCTCTCATCCTCAAGCCAAATTACGCCGCGTTTAAGTCCGATGCTTGCCGAAGGCGTGGCCACCACGCACGCGATGCCCGGCCGGCGCATTGGGTTTGCGTCGGCGGCGATGGGCTGCCGGAAACGGATCGTGCGCGCTCCCCCGCCGCCGGCGCCGCTGCGTATCCGCGTAAAGTCCGTGCGAACGATCCCCTCCCTCCCCCAGGCGCCGCAGCAGGCTCATTGACAATAGGCGCATATCCTCGTACATAGGCGCATATGCACGCTTACCCTTAGGGGTACGGGAATGTCTACCGACAAAACGTCCGCCGATTATTTGCCCAAAGCCGAGGACTGCAACTGCTTTGCCGTGCGCTCGGCGGCGCGGCATGTCAGCCAGTTCTACGATCAGTTCCTGATGCCGATCGGTCTACGCACGACGCAGTTCTCGATCTTGGCGAAACTCAAACGGCTGGGACCGCTGACCATCAACGCGCTGGCCGAGGAAATGGTGATGGATCGCACCACGCTCGGCCGCAATATCCTACCGTTGGAGCGCGACGGGCTGATCGAGGTCAAGCCGGTCGCAACCGACCGCCGCGCCAAGGAGCTACGTCTCACCCACGCGGGAGAAAAGCGCGTGCAGGCCGGCAGCAAAGCCTGGGCACAAGCGCAGACACAGTTCGAAGCCACGTTCGGTACAAAACGTGCCGCCGAGCTTCGCACCATGTTGCGCGCCGTGGTCGGGAGCGAATTCACCCCGAAAGGTCACGCCGTCAGTCTCTAAAGACATTCGAACGCATCGAACCGATTAGCGGCAATTAGGTGCATATACTCTTTTTTTGGGAGGCAACCATGCACGGTGTTGTCGGAACTCTCGAGCAGACAGCAGGCACCCGCCGGCGCTCGCCGCGGCAGATTGCCAAGCGGCTGGGATTGGTGGTCGCTGTTCTCGGCGCGGCGATCGCAGCCGGATGGTACGGCTATACATGGTGGACGGTCGGCCGCTTCATGGAAACGACCGACGACGCGTATGTGGGCGGCGACGTGACCACCATCGCGTCAAAGGTCGCGGGGTTCATCGACACCATCGCGGTCACCGACAATCAACGGGTCAAGGCCGGCGACCTCCTGATCAAGCTCGACGATCGCGACTACCGCGCCCAGTTGGCGCGCGCGGAGGCCAATGTTGCGGCCCAAGAAGCGGCGCTGACCAATCGCGACGCCGCGCACCGGCTGCAGACCGCCGTGGTCGATCAGGCGAGCGCCGAAATCGCCGCGGCGACGGCCGAGGCGACCCGCAGCCAGTATGACCTCGACCGCTATCGCACGCTCAGCGCCGAACGCTTCGCTTCGCTGCAGCGCTTCGAGCAGGCCGATGCGGATTACAAAAAAGCCGCGGCCGCCGAACACAAGACCCAAGCGGTGCTGCGCGCGGCGCGGCATCAACTCGACGTCATCGATACCGAGCGGAGGCAAATCGAGGCCGCGCTGGCGCAGGCAAAGGCCGAGCGCGATCTGGCCGCGCTCAATCTCGGCTATACCGAAATCCGCTCGCCGATCGACGGCGTGATCGGCAACCGCAGCGCCCGCGTCGGCGCTTACGCCACGGTCGGCGCCCAACTCTTGTCGATCGTGCCGGCGCACGGCCTTTGGGTCGATGCCAATTTCAAGGAAAGCCAGCTCGCCCAGATGTCGGTCGGCCAGCCGGTGGAGATCACCGCGGACGTGCTGCCGGGCCGCGCCTTCCACGGGCGCATCGAAAGCCTGGCGCCCGCGACCGGCGCGCAGTTCAGCGTCATCCCGCCGGAGAACGCGACCGGCAATTTCACCAAAATCGTGCAGCGGGTGCCGGTGCGCATCATCCTCGATGAGGGCGCCGGCGAGCTCGGCACGTTGCGGCCCGGTTTGTCGGTGGTGGCACGGGTCGACGAACGGCAACGCGCCGCCGTGCACGAGGCACGGCAATGAGCACGATCGCGCTCCCGGCGCCGGCGCTCGTCGCGTCGGACGGCGGTGCATCCGCGCCGCGCGTTTCTCCGCCGGCAGCGCAACCGACGCAGCTCTCGACCAGCGCCAAGGTGCTGGCACTCGGTGTGATGTGCGTCGGGTTTTTCATCGCTTATCTGGACATCCAGATCGTCGCGGCTTCGCTGAAGGAAATCGGCGGCGGGCTCTCGGCTAGCCAGGACGAGATTGCCTGGGTGCAGACCTCCTATTTGATCGCCGAGATCGTGGTGATCCCGCTGTCGGGCTGGCTCAGCCGCGTGTTCTCGACCCATTGGCTGTTTGCCGCGTCGGCGGCGGGCTTCACGCTGGCGAGCCTGTTGTGCGCCACCGCCACCGATATCGAGTCGATGATCGCGTTCCGCGCGCTGCAAGGTTTTCTCGGCGGCTCGATGATCCCGATGGTATTCACCAGCGCCTTCGTCTTCTTCCAGGGCCAGCAGCGCGTGATCGCCGCCGCGATCGTCGGCGGACTGGCGTCGCTGGCGCCGACGTTGGGACCGGTGGTCGGCGGCTTCATCACCGATACGTGGTCCTGGCAATGGCTGTTCTACATCAACGTGGTGCCGGGATTTGCCGTGGCGATCCTCGTGCCGATGCTGGTGCGCATCGACAAGCCGGATTTGTCGTTGCTGCGCGGCGGCGATTATCTCGGCATCGTGCTGCTCGCCTTGTTTCTCGGCTGCCTCGAATATGTGCTCGAGGAAGGCCCGCGCTGGGATTGGTTCGGCGACCGCACGATCCTGATCTGCGCCTGGATCTCCGGCATCGCCGGATTTGGTTTCATTCTTCGCAGCCTGACCTTCAGCCGCCCGGTGGTCGACTTGCGCGCGCTTGCGATCCGCAATTTCTCGCTTGGCTGCTGGTTCTCTTTCGTCACCGGTGTCGGCATCTTCGGCACGGTTTATCTCACGCCGCTGTTTCTCGGTCGCGTGCGCGGTCTCGATGCGTGGCAGATCGGCACGGCGCTGTTGTCGGCCGGCGTCTTCCAGTTGATCGCTGTCCCGTTCTACGGCCTTCTTGCCAACCGCGTCGACCTGCGCTGGCTGATGATGTTCGGGCTTGCCTGTTTCGGCATCGGCATGTGGTCGTTCACGCCGCTGACCCACGATTGGGGCTGGGAGGAATTGTTGCTGCCGCACGCCTTCCGCGGTTTCGCCCAGCAATTTTGCGTCGCCCCGATCGTCACGCTGACACTCGGCATGCTGCCACCCGACCGGCTCAAATCGGCCAGCGGGCTGTTCAATCTCATGCGCAATCTTGGCGGCGCCATCGGGATCGCCGCCTGCGGCACCATTCTCAACGACCGCACCAACCTGCACTTCCAGCGCATCGCCGAGCATCTGAACGCCACCAACACCCAAGCGATGAATCTCCTGAACGGGGTCGCGGCGCGCTATGCCCAGACCTGGGGCGATCACGTTCACGCCCATGGGGCGGCGCTGAAGCAGCTTTGGCTCCTGGCCTTCCGCGAGGCCCAAGTACAGACTTTTGCGGATGCGTATCTGGCGATCGCCATCTGCTTCGCGGTCGCCTTTCTGATGGTGCCGTTCATGCAGAAAGTCGCACCGCCGAAGGCTCCCTCGCCCGCTGGGCATTAGTGGGCGCAGCCACCGTGTGCCGGCGCGGTAGAGACCGCGCCTCTGAAGCCAACACTCGTCATTGCCGGGCTTGACCCGGCAATCCATGGTGAGCCGTTGGATTGCATGGACCACCGGGTCAAGCCCGGTGGTGACGGGGAAAGAGAAACTTACGGTCGCCCGCTGTGGGACGCATCCTCCATCCGCCCGGTCACACACAGCGTTAGACCTGACGCCGGATTAGACTTTTTTCCGGTCCCGCCGACGCCGGGAAGCTGTGGCCAAAATCGCGCATTTGTGCAAAGCGATAATGCGAGGCGCGCCGCGGGCGGCAGGCCGCACGTTCATAGGGAGCAAATCTTGATGCGTACGGAATTCCAGTCACCGAAACGAAATCGCTTGAAGTCCGCCGCTGCCGCCGCGGCGCTGTTGTTGATGATGGCCGGCGCCGCCGCTGCCGAAGAGCCGATCAAGATCGGTCTCGGCATGTCGCTGACCGGCCCGCTCGCCGCCAACGGCAAGATGTCGCTCGTCGCCATGCAGGTGTGGGAATCCGACATCAACGCACAGGGCGGCCTGCTCGGGCGGCCGGTGAAGCTCGTCTACTACGACGACCAGAGCAAGCCCGCGGAAGTGCCGGCGATCTATTCGAAGCTCCTCGATGTCGACAAGGTCGACCTGATCGTCTCCGGCTACGCCTCGACCCAGGTCGCCGCCGCCAT
Organism: uncultured Alphaproteobacteria bacterium; assembly: GCA_963818155.1. Classification (GTDB taxonomy): domain Bacteria; phylum Pseudomonadota; class Alphaproteobacteria; order Rhizobiales; family Xanthobacteraceae; genus BOG-931. The sequence continues at coordinate 130,428 of CAWFRC010000003.1, read as the reverse complement.
GCCGGTCGCGGTGGCGCGCAAGAAGTTATTCGTTGCCCTGTTCGGCACCGGTACCAACGACGAGTTCAAATACGACAAATACTTTGCCATGATCCCCAACGGCCCGACCCCGAAGCGCGCCTTTACGCGCGGCTTCTTCAAAGTGGCCGAGGTGCAAAATCCGAAGCCGGAGACGATCGCGCTTGCCTATGCGGACGCCGAATTCGGACAGAATGCCTGCGAAGGCGCCCGCGACAACGCCAAGGACGCGGGCTTCAAGATCGTCTACGACAAGAGCTATCCGCCGGTGACGATCGACTTCACCCCGATCGTGCGCGCGATCCAGGCGCGCAATCCGGACCTCGTGGTGATCTGCTCGTATCCGCTCGACACGGTGGGCATGATCAAGACGATCAACGAGATCGGCTTCAAGCCGAAGATGTGGGGCGGCGCCATGGTCGGCCTGCAGGCGACCGCATTCAAGACTCAGCTTGGTCCGCTGCTCAATGGCGTGGTCAATTTCGAAACCTGGCTGCCGGTCAAGTCGATGGAATTTCCCGGCTCGCTGGACCTCTTGAAGAAATATCAGGAGCGCGCCGCCGCCGCCGGTACCGACCCGCTCGGCTATTACATGCCGGTGTGGGCTTATGCCGACCTGCAGGTGTTGGGCCAAGCGATCGCCGCAACCAAGAGCCTCAACGACGACGTGCTCGCCGCCTACATGCACAAGGCCACGTTCCAGACCGTCGTCGGCGAAATCAAGTTCGGGCCGCTCGGGGAGTGGACCGAGGAGCGGACGCTCGCCGCCCAGTTCCAGAACATCAAGGGCAACAGCATCGACGACTTCCGCGACATCAAGACGGAAGTGATCGTCTATCCGCCGCAATTCAAGAGCGGCGACGTGATCTATCCGTACGAGAAAGCGATCCAGAAGTAGTTCGCGGATTGCTCGTCATTGCGAGGAGCGGAGCGACGAAGCAATCCAGTCTCTGCCAAGCCGTGGATTGCTTCGCTTCGCTCGCAATGACGGCGCCGCACAGGCCCGACGCAATTGGGAATTTCACCCGCTGGCGGCGCAACAAAATCCGAACAGCTAAGCAGCCACCCGGTGCATCGCCGGACGCTCGCGTGCGCCTTTGATGACGTCGACGGATTTTTCCATCGCCTGCCACAGGCGGGCGATTTCCATGCTGGAGCTTTGATCAAGATCCTGCTCTTGAACGCCTTCGCCGCGCGAAACGGCGAGCGAAAAACTCACCCGGTGGGTGATCTGACCACCCCAGACCGGGACTTTCAGTTCCACCAAACATTCGCGCGCGGCGGTCACGACCGGCGATTCGACGCCGCTGCGCCGCGGCGGCGCGCCGTTGAGAACGACCGCATAAGGCGTGTCGAGCTGACGGCAAAAATCGATCGTCTCCTGGACGGCGTCGATGTCGAGAAGTCCCGGACGGCACGGTATGATCGCAAGCCGCGCGGCGCGGATCGCATCGACGACACTCGGCGAGACATTGGCCGGCGTGTCGATGAATACCCAATCCACGTCCCTGCGCTTTGCCTTTTTCAAGACGTCGGCGAGCTCGCGCTTGATGGTCTTGATCGGGAGAGCGTCTTCGTGGCGCAGCGCGTTCCACAGCGTGAGCGATCCTTGCGGATCTTCGTCGACCAACAGACAGCGCCGTGCTGCCCTGTGCGCATGGAGCGCAAGGTGCGCGGCTAACGTGCTCTTTCCCGACCCACCCTTTCGGGACACAAAAGCAATCACATGCATACGCCACCAACCGCGGATGCCACGGATGTTGCGATCCACCCCATCGTCCTGCGTTCACGCATCCGGGCGAGCTAATGTGTCGGTCCAGTCGTGAACATCGCGTCTATGTCAGGGTCATTGATCTGTCACAAACACAGCAAAAACGGTATGTGGGGATGGAGACGCAGCTTTTTTGTTCTGTCGCGGCCGCGTCGCCAGCTTATTTGGATCGTGATGGCTTGGCACAGCCGTGCAAACAACGGCTGTGCCTTGCCCACCAGGCTGCGAACGCATCAGCCAATGTGCGTGTCAGGTCGTGCGCGTGAGGCCGCCGTTGACGTAGAGCGTCTGGCCGGTGATGAAGCCCGCGTCTTCACTGGCCAGGAACGAGACGGCGCCGACCAGATCGGTGGCCTCCTCCGAACGCTTGATCGATTGCATATTCAGGATCATCTCGAACAGCGCCTCGTGCGACATGTCGCCGGCGGCGTTGCGCCCGAGCGTGCCAGGCGTGCGCGTCAGGCCCGGCGCGATGGCGTTGACGGTGACGCCTTGCGGACCGAGCTCGGTGGCGAGCGAGCGGGTGAAACCGATCACGCCGGCCTTGCTGGTAATGTAATGCACGAAGTCGGGCACCAGCAGGTTCACGGTATCGGACGCCAGATTGATGACACGGCCCCAGCCGCGCCGGCGCATGCCGCCGGTGAGCGCTTTGGCCATGAGGAACATCGAATTGAGATTGACCGAGAGAACGCGCCGCCAGTCTTCGAACGTGATCTGGTCGAAACTCTGCATCGGGTAGATGCCGGCATTGTTGACGAGGATGTCGCAACTGCCGCCATCCTTCTCGACCTCTGCCTTCAGCTTGGCGACGCTCGCCGGGTCGCTGATGTCGCATGCAACGGCGCTGGCGCTGCCGCCGGCCGCCTTGATCCGCTGCAGCGTGTCGTCGGCCTTGGCGCGATCGGCAATGATGACCTTCGCGCCCTCCGCCGCCAGCCGCACGGCCGACGCCTGGCCGATGCCCGATGCCGCGCCCGAAATCACGACCGTCTTTCCTTGGTGTCTCTTATCCATCCCTCGAACTCTCCATGTTCTATCGTGCAATTGTTTGCACGGAACGGGCTCGCGGGTGAAGGGGGCGCTCGACCTCTCGGTGGCGAGTGTGCGAACCTCGTCCCGCTGGACGAGAGCAATTCCTGAAAAACAATCATGCGCAACGGCGCGCGCTGGGGCTCGACAATCGTGAAATCGCTGTTCATCGACTGCAACGATCAATTGGCGCCGCTGTGGCAGCAAGTCTTGCGTGCCGACGATCCGGCGATCGACGTCCATCGCACGGCGTTCGCGGCCGACGACCTGCCGCGCCTGCTCGAGGGTTACCCGATCTGCATCGACGATCACAGCTATCTGCCGACCGCGATCACCGCGCGCTGCGCCACGCTCAAGCATGTGGTGTTTCTCGGCACCGGCGCGGCGAGCTATATGAACGTCGACGAGCTCGCCGAACGCGGCATCCGCGTGCACACCATCAAGGGCTATGGCGACACCGCCGTCGCCGAACACGCGATCGCGCTGATGGTGGCGGCCTGCCGCGACGTGGCGCGCATGGACCGCGAAGTCCGCTCCGGCACTTGGATTACGCGCGAAGGCATGCAGCTCTCCGGCAAGACGCTCGGCATCATCGGGCTCGGCGGCATCGGCCGCGAAGTTGCGCGGCTGGGGCGCGGGCTCGGCATGGATGTGATCGCCTTCAGTCGCACGGCGCATCCCGGCGATGCGCTGGTGCCGCTCGACGAATTGCTCGCGCGCGCCGACGTCATCTCGCTGCATCTGACGCTCAACGACGACACCCGCGGCTTGCTCGGGCCGGCGCAGATCGCGCGCATCAAGCCGGGCGCAATCCTCATCAACACCGCGCGCGGCGCGCTCGTCGATGAAACGGCGCTCATCGAAGCCCTGCGCAGCGGCCGCATCCGCCATGCCGGCCTCGACGTTTTCCATAACGAGCCGTTGCGGCCCGATCATCCGCTGGCCGCGATGGACAACGTGACACTCACGGCCCATGCGGGCTTTCGTACGCCCGAAGCCTCGATGACACTGCTGCGCCGCGCCATCGATATCGTCAAACGAATTGCCGACGGCGGCTAAAGCGCCGCTTTCATTTGTTCGTTGGCCGCAAGGCGGACAGCTGCCGGCGCGACGCGAGACCGACATGTCGAGCTTCACCAAGACCGAGGCGGGCCGCACCTTCACGCTCGGCCTGCAATCGCTCCAGCGCATTGCGCAGCCGGATGACCTCGGCGGCGTGGTCGCCTTCCTGGCCTCCGACGAGGCGCGCTGGATCACCGGCGACACCATTCACGTCGACGGCGGCTCGAAGCTCTGATCTGGAGTTAGGATCGGACGCGGCGCGTACAGCTCACGTCGCCGGACAGCGCTCCTGCCCGGCGGCGCGCCGTTCTAAATGCAAAAGCCAGAATTTAGAACACCGGATAAGACGGATTGAGCCCGAGGCCGAATTCGGTGCGGCCGAAATTCTCCGCCGGCACGTCCCAGTTCATCACCACGTGCGAAGATATGGCCTGCACGTCGCGCCAGCAGCGTTGCGCCGTATTGTTGTCCATGAGGCCGCTCGAGCCGCTGATCTTGATCAGCGAGTCCATGGCATCGCGCAGCATGCGCATGGCGTAGGTGAAGTCGCGGCGCAGCAGCACGCGTGTCTCCATGCTCATGCCGGAATAGTTGCTGCGCGCGGTGGCGAGCGCCCGGCGCGCCAGAAGCTCGGCGGCATCGATCTGCGCCGCGACCTCGGCGACCTTGAGCTGCACCGGAACGTGCTGGGCGATGTTGAGCTGCGTGTAGGTCAGGTAACGCTCGCGCGTCCAGTGGACGAAGTCGGTATAGCCGCCGCGGGCAAGCCCGAGCGCGGGGCCGAGCAGCGCATAAGAATGCACCGCGATGAAGGGGGTGCGGTAGATCGGATTGGGATTGACCTTGGAGCCGGGTGATGTGGCCTCGCGCAGCGTCTGAAACGAAACGCTACGGTGCTCCGGTACGAATACATTGTCGGCGATGCAGGTGATCGAGCCCGAGGCGCGCAGCCCCGCGCAATACCAGGTGTCGTCGGTTTTCAGTTCCGACACCGGCACCAAATAGAGCCGCATATCGGGATGATCTTCGCCAGGGCGAAACGCCAGGCCGCCGATCATGATCCATTGCGAGTGCGCCAGCCCCGAGCACCAGGACCAGCGGCCGTCGAGCCGGTAGCCGCCAGGCACGATGGTGACGGCGCCGGTCGGCGCCGCCGAGGTGGCGATGCAGGCGGCTTTGTTCTCGCTCCAAACGTCGTGCTGCGCTTCTTCCGGGAACAGCGCCAGCATGCAGGCGTGATCGGCCAGATAGTTCAGGCACCAGGCGGAGGATCCGCAGGTCGATTTGCCAAGTTCGATGGCGATGTCGAAGGCCACCTCGTGGTCGTGCTCGTAGCCGCCCCAGCGCTTGGGCTGCAGCGTGTGGATCAGACCGGCGTCGATAAATTCCTCGACCGACACAAGTGGAATTTGGCGGTCGCGCTCGGCTTTGAGCGCCCGTTCACGCAGCTTCGGTGCAAGCTGCCGGGCCCGGCCAACCAATTCCTCCGCCGTCGGAACAATACCGGGGGCGGCCGCCCGCAATTCGGCTACGCTCATGTCGAATTCCTCCCTTTGACGGCAGATTGCGCCAGGCCCACAATGGAATCAAGAAGCAGCGGCCCGGACGCCGTTCAGGGTTAGCTGCAAGCAGCGGCACAAGGGGGGATGCGGCATATGAAGATGCGGCACAGGGTGGGCTCATGCGGCTAGGATTTTTCATGATGCCGGTGCATCCGCCGGCGCGATCGTTCACCGAGACGCTCGCCGAAGATACAGAGAAATCACTGCTCGCCGACAAGCTGGGCTTCACCGAATTGTGGCTGGGCGAGCATTTTTCCGCGACCAGCGAACCGATCCCCTCGCCGATGATGTTCATGGCCGCGCTGTTGCCGCGCACCACCAACCTGAGCTTCGGCACCGGCGTGGTTTGCATTCCTAATCACGATCCGGTCGTGGTCGCCGCCGAAGCCGCGCAGTTCGATCACATGAGCCGCGGCCGCCTCATCCTCGGCGTGGGGCCGGGCGGGCTGTTTTCGGATTTTGAGCTGTTTGGACAAACCGATCACGGGTTGCGCAATTGCAAAGTGATCGAAGGCATTCGTATCATGCGGCAGATCTGGTCGCAGGATCCACCCTACGACATCGCCGGCGAATTCTGGAACGTGCGGCTGAAGACCTTCATCCCGGAACTCGGCATCGGCTATATGCCAAAACCCTACCAGAAAGGCGGCCCGCCGATCGTCATCTCGCTCGCGAGCCCGCATTCATCGAGTGCACGAACCGCGGCGCTCAGCGACTGCGGCATCATCTCAGCGAACATCACCCCGACCTACGCGGTGGCTTCGCATTGGGCGATTTACAGCAAGGCGTGCGCGGAAGCCGGCAAGCGGGCCTCGGGCGAAAATTGGCGTGTGGCGCGCAATCTCATGGTGGCGCCCAGCGAAGCTGAAGCCCGCGACCGCGTGTTCGGTGAGCAGGCGGCGAACCGTTATTTGTTTGATTACGTGCGCACCGTTCTCCAGGGCGTCGGCCAACTGGCGATCATGAAGCCGCGGCCCGAAATGTCCGATGCGGAGGCAACCGTCGAGGCGATCATCGACGGCTGCATGCTCTACGGCTCGCCCAAGACCATGCTCGACAAGCTGGTCGCGTTCCGCGAGGAGGTCGGGCCCTTCGGTACGCTCTTGATGACCGGCGTCGATTGGCTCGGTCCCAACGGGAATTGGGAGCGACAATCGATGCAACTCATGGCCGAGCAGGTGATGCCGCGTTTTCGCCAGCATGTGCTGGCCCAAGCCGCGGAGTAAACGATAGCGCAACGGTTCACCGCGAGCGGCGCCGCATTGTTGCGATGCAATGTTGTGGGCCATGCTGCATTGCAGCGATACGAAGGGCGTGCGGAGTTGAACTGCCCGACACGCAGCAACGCCCGGCGTTACTGGTCGCCCTCCCCCTAGGTGATCGCGCAACACCGCTCTGCACCTGCAGTTTTATGCAAAAGCAGCCGCGATCTTTTATGCAAATGCGGGCACGCGCATTGTTACTTGGGACGAAAATCGACCGATAAAACCATGAGAGTTTCATAATCGCGTCGTGGCAACGCCACAGAGACCCCGCATGATCCGGTGCTATCGGGAAAAGTTGGGGGAATGTGGGAACGTCGCGGAGGATCGACGATGAGCGCTCGTTTGACCTGCACCACCCCGGAAGCCGTTGCCTCCAATTACGGCCGCCCCAACTGCCCCCGCTGCGGCAGCGTCGTGCTGATCGCCGAAGAATCCGCTTTCAATCTCAGAGGTCGCATCCGGCACGCCTGGGCGTGCGACGAGTGCTCGCACGAATTTGTGACCTCGATCCCCTTGTGGTCGCGTTAGCCCTCTCGGGCTATGGGTCGAATGGTGTCAGTCGGTTCCGCGTCTGTCCCTCACCGTGCCCAGCGCGCCGTGTCAGTAGCGTAGCGTCCTGTGCGCGTATCGTCGCGTCCACCCGCGCGGCATCGAGGCTGCGTGGAACAAAGAGAGGGCAACGGAAAGCCCGTGCGTATTTGTTAGTTCGCGTACGCGCGCTCGCTCGTAGCGTTGGTCGAAAGCGCGAAGATGAAGTGACCCGCCGGCCCCGCACATAAGCGGTCGGCGGGTTCTTTTTTGAATGCGCGCGGCCCGTGCTGAACGGATGCACGTTTCCCCTCGCCTTCCGGCAATTTACTGAGACGAAAATGCGCACGGCTCCGTGATCGATGAGCCACGCCGTCAATCCGCTCAGCGATCGGCTTTGTCGATCCACTGTTCTTTGGTCGCCGCAACAAAATCGGCGTAGCGGCCAGCCGCGATGGCGGCGCGCGCCCCCGCCATCAGATCCTGATAGTAGTAGAGATTGACGATCGAAAGCAGCGTGCCGCCGAGCGCCTCGCCGCTGCGGAAAAGGTGATGCAGATAAGCGCGGGAGAAATCGCGCGCCGCGGGACAACGACTGTGCGGATCGAGCGGTCGCGGGTCGTCGGCATGATGAGCATTCTTGATGTTGATCGGCCCGAAGCGGGTAAATGCCAATCCGTGCCGGCCATTGCGCGTCGGCATCACGCAGTCGAACATGTCGACGCCGCGGGCGACCGACTGCAGAAGATCGTCCGGGGTGCCGACGCCCATGAGGTAACGCGGCCGCTCCGCCGGCAGCACCGGCGCGGTTTCGGATACGATCTTGAGCATCACCTCCTGCGGCTCGCCGACGGCGAGGCCGCCGATGGCGTAGCCCTGGAAGCCGATATCGACCAAGGCGCGCGCGCTTTGCAGCCGCAGCTCCCGATCGTCACCGCCCTGCACGATGCCGAACAAAGCGCGGCCTGGCGCCGCGCCTTCGAAGGCCCGTTTGCAGCGCTCGGCCCAGCGCAGCGACAACTGCATCGCGCGTTCGATGTCGTCGCGCTCGGCCGGGAGCCGCACGCATTCATCCAGTTGCATGACGATGTCGGAGCCGAGCAGATTCTGCACTTCGACCGCGCGCTCGGGCGACAATTCGATGGTCGCGCCGTCGATGTGGGAGCGGAAGGTGACGCCTTTTTCGGAAATCTTCCGCAACGGAGACAGCGACATCACCTGAAAGCCGCCGGAATCGGTCAGGATCGGATCGGGCCAGCGCATGAAAGCATGCAACCCGCCGAGCACGGCAATGCGCTCGGCCGACGGCCGCAACATCAAATGGTAGGTGTTGCCGAGCACAATCTCGGCGCCGGAGGCGCGCACGTCGTCGTGATGCACGCCCTTGACCGAGGCTTGCGTGCCGACCGGCATGAAGGCGGGCGTATGCACCACGCCATGCGCGGTCGAGATCGCGCCGGTGCGCGCGGCGCCATCGTTGGCGGCGAGGCGGAAGGAAAATGGCTCAGACATGTTTACCAGGGCACAATTCCGTCAGTTTGGAGCATGAACCGGAGTTTTAAACGGTTCGGGAATTCATTGGCGGAAGGGATTCAGCTTGCAAATTTGCGACTGAACTTCGAGGCTGTTTCGACTGGATTTGAAACCCGGATCGTAAGGTCCCGAGTCAACTAATACTGCCGGCCCGATCCAGAATTGGCTCCCGCCTCTACGGCAGGCAATCGCGTGTCCCGCCGCCCTGCATAGTCGTAGCTCGCGCAAGCCATACAATTCCTTCTAGAAACCACATCGATAACGGCACCGCGGACTGACCGTCGGCCGATTTCGTCAGTGTCGGAATCGGAGCTGACGTATTTCTGGCGCACACAACCATTATGGTCTATTGTGGTATAATGATACACCTCTTCCCGCCTCCGATCTTTCCTGGAAATTGAAGGTCATCGTAATGCGCTCCGGGCCGTCCGCGAACACCATTCGCGAGGTAGACTTCGTCTCATGCACACCGGATCTGTTTCGTGCCGAGCTGAAAAAGCGGGGCGTCATAATACTGCGTGGCGCCATCAGCAAGCGCAGGATTGCGGCGACGAAAGCAAAAGTTGAAGCGGCGATCCAAAAGCTTTCAACTGTCACAGAGGAATCCATCAACGAATGGAACTGGCAGCAGTGGTGGCCCGGCAATTCGATGTCGTTTTCGATCGGCAAAGCGCGCGGCGGCGAGATCAATGATGCCATGGTCCGCGACGCGACCGACAATTCCTTGTCATTCTACGATCTGATCTCTGCCCCGCCGTTCCACAGACTGCTGGCCAGGGGCTTTCCGGGATTGGATTTCCGCTCAACTCCGGTAGCCCACTGCCGAAAGATGAGCCCCAAAATTGGGGGCATCAAGCTGCATTGCGACATTCGCTATCACCGTGACGGGCCCTTTGCGTTGAATTTCTGGACACCGCTTGATCCGGCTGGAGAAAAGTTCGGCACGTCGGGTCTGGAGATATGGCCAATCGGTTATGCCGCTGTACGGAAATATCTGCAGCATAATGGCGTGTCGCCCAAAGATATGCGCGACGATTTGATCGAGGCGGTGCCTCAAGTATTTGGGCCGCCAGTGCGGACCAATATCGATGCAGGCGACGTCATGGTTTTTACGTCATGGACGTTGCATCGCACCTATTTTCCAGACAGCGACTGCGCCGATCGAACGAGCGTCGAAGTTCGGCTTGCCGCCGATCAGTGGCCGGATGACCCGCTCGCCCGGCTACCGTCGGCTTGGCGAGGCCGTCCGGCGCGAGCGCTATCCCGGTTGCTGTCGGCTTCGGGTCTCGCCGGCTAGCTCGCGCGAAACAAAAGACAGGCGTCGCCGTACGAGTAGAACCGATAGCCGCCGGCGATCGCATGCGCATAAGCATGCTGCATCGTTTCAAGTCCACAAAAAGCGGACACCAGCATGAACAAGGTCGAACGCGGCAGGTGAAAGTTCGTCAGCATCATGTCGGCCGCGCGAAAGCGATAGCCCGGCGTGATGAACAGCGCGGTTTCGCCAGAAAACGCCGCGATCGCGCCGTCTGCGGCCGCCGCGGTTTCCAGAAGCCGTAACGCGGTCGAGCCAACTGCAACGATCCGCCCGCCGGCAGCGCGCACTGCGTTGAGCGCGGCAGCGGTTTCGGCACTGACGCTGCCCCATTCCGCCTGCATGCGGTGGCCGGATGTATCGTCGGCTTTCACCGGCAAAAAGGTGCCCGCGCCCACATGCAGCGTCAGCTTGTGCACGGCAACGTCCCGCGCGGCCAGCGCCTGCGCGATCGTCTCGGTGAAGTGGAGGCCCGCCGTCGGCGCGGCAACCGAGCCCTCCTGGCGCGCGAATATGGTCTGATAATCGTCCCGATCGCGCTCGTCGGCGGCACGGCGGCCGGCGATGTAGGGCGGTAACGGCACCTCGCCGCGTTCGGCCAACGCCTGGTCGAGGATTGCGCCGTGGAAGGCGAACGCCAAGGTGATTTCACCGCCCTCCCCCTTGTCCTCGACAGTGGCATCGAGCTGATCGAGAAAGCACACCCGGCCCTCACCGCCGAAACGAACGACGTCGCCCGCCTCGAGCCGCTTTGCCGGCCTGACCAGAGCGCGCCAGCGCGCCCCATCAAGCCGCTTGATCAGATTTGCCGAGATCGCCGGTTCACGATCGCCGCGGCCGATGCGGCGGCCGCGCAGGAAAGCCGGAATGACTTTGGTGTCATTGACCACGACCGCGTCGCCCGGTCGCAGAAGCTGCGGCAGATCGCGGATCGTACGATCATCAAATTGCGACGCCGCGCCAGGACGCACCACCAGGAGCCGCGCGCTCTCGCGCGGCGCGGCCGGCCGCAACGCGATGCGATCCTCCGGCAAGACGAAGTCAAAAAGATCGGTGCGCATATCGCTGCAAGGCGCTGTCGTTTTGCTTCTCGCCGCCGGCTTACAACGGGGTATCGCAGGACAAACAGCTAGCGCCAATTAGAAAAACAGCCACCATTCGCTCTTGTTTGCGGATACTCGTCGGCCGCCGAAATAACCGGGCGCCCCGCTTCATTTGCCGGAGTTGTCGCCGCCCTTGAACTGCTCGATCATGATCCGGTTATCGAAAAAACGATACCCCATCGGACGCCCCGCAATGGCGCTCGCCATGCTGGCGGTGAAGTGCATGGGCGTGCAGCGCTTGAACGTGGCCTCGACGGCCTCGCGATAAACGTCGCGCACGTCGTCGGGCACGTCGTGCGTCACATAGGTCACGTGCGGCGGCGCCATCAGTTCGCCGTCGCGCCTGAAGGCGAACCTGACAGTATACTCCATGCCGGGCCGCGATTTCTCCGGTGGCGGCGGCTCCCAACACTCCCGTATCGCGGCGAATATTTCGCGCAGCGTATTGACCGTTTGCGCCCCATCGATGGCATGGTCGTCGGCTGGCTTGTCGGCAGCGCTTTCGCCGGAACCCGCAACCGTCCTCCGCAGAGTCTGGTCGCTGGCCGCTCCGTAATCCGGCGGATAGGCGAGTTGGGCACGTGCCTCCCCCGCAGCGAGCAGCGCCATCAGGAACACACCACCAACCGAGAGCTGGAGCCGGACCACCGACCTCACCGTGCGGGACAGGTTCACTCGTCCGCGTCGGCGGCGACCGAAACGCGCACCATGCGGTCGGGATCGGACGGCGGCTCGCCGCGCTTGAGCTTGTCAACGACGTCCATGCCGGAAACGACCGCGCCGACCACCGTGTACTGGCCGTTCAAAAACGATCCTTCATCGAACATGATGAAAAACTGGCTGTTGGCCGAATGCGGATTACTGGTGCGCGCCATCCCAACGGTGCCGCGGGTGTACGGTACATCGGAGAATTCGGATTTGAGATCCGGATGCTCCGAACCGCCGGTGCCGTTGCCATGTTCGCCGTCGCCGGTCTGCGCCATGAAGCCGTCGATCACCCGATGGAACGGCACGTCATCGTAAAACCCTTCGCGCGCCAGCGTCTTCAGCCGCTCGGCATGCGCCGGCGCCACATCGGTGCGCAGCGCGATAACGACATTGCCGCGCGTGGTCTCGATGATCAGCGCGTTCTCCGGATCGGCATCCGGCGGAAGCGTGGAACTCGGATTCGATGCTGACACGGTGGAATCCTTCCGGTTCGTTAGTGATGGCTGCAGTCGTTTTGGACGCGCAGTGCGCGCCTAGAGTGGGTTATGGTCAGAATTCGCATGTCACTCTAGCTGTTTGCTTGGGCATGATCTGTTCGGAAAACCGGCGTCCACTTTTCCGGATCATGCCTGATGGCTAGGGCGCAATGGTCGCCTTCTTGATATAGTCCAGATTGGGAAAAGCGCTCGCCAGATAGGCGTTGCCTTCGGCCTGGACCTTGCCTTGATCGGGGCCGCGCCCGCCCGGGGCGCCTTCGCCGTAGCCGCTATACAACGAGTCCACCGTTTTCATGCCGGACACGACCTGTCCGAACGGCGCGAAGCCCTGGCCGTCGAGATTGCTGTTGTCGCCGTAGCTGATGAAAACCTGTGTCGTGCGGGTGTCCTTGCCGGCGGTTGCGAAGGTCACGAAGGTCCGCTTGTTGCTGATCTTCACCGGATCGTCCTTGATGCGCGCAGTGCGCCAGACCGAGGACACCTTGGGATCGCCGTTGACGCCGAATTGCGCCATGAAGCCTTCAAGGACGCGAAAGAAGCGCGTGTTGTCGTAAAAGCCGTTTTTCACCAGATTGTAGAAACGGTCGGCGCCGTTGGGCGCCCAGTCGCGATGGACTTCCACCACGAACGGGCCTTTGCTGGTGTCGAACTCGACCTTGTAGACCGGCGGCGCCTGTTCCTTCAGGGCTGCGGGGTTGCCGAGGCCCTGGCTGTAAGCGGGTACGGCGACGGTCAGGGCGAACAGCAAGCTGGCAATACGAATCATGTGACCTCCCGGGACGGCATCAGGCTCAATCGGTATTGGCGAATTTCTTCTTCAGGCGTACGGCCACCTGTGGCGGCACGAAGGCGGAAACGTCGCCGCCCATGCCGGCGATTTGACGCACCAAAGTGGCTGTGATCGGGCGGACGTCCGGCGATGCCGGCAGAAACACGGTCTGCACCGCGGGTGCCATGATCGCATTCATGCCGGCCATCTGCATCTCGTAATCGAAGTCGCCGGCGTCGCGCAGCCCGCGGATCAAAATGGTGGCGCCGGCACGTTGTGCCGCCGACACGACGAGATCGGCGAAGGTGGTGCAGGCGATTTCGCAACCGGAGCCTTGGCCGAGCGGCCGGCAAATCTCCTCGAGCATGGCGAGCCGCTCCTCGGCCGAGAATAGCGGCGCCTTGCCGGGATGGACGCCGACAGCCAGAACAAGCCGGTCGGCGAGCCTGACGGCGCTGCGCACCACATCGAGATGGCCGTTGGTGATCGGGTCGAACGAGCCCGCGAAAAGCGCAATATGCGGCATAGCGCGGGTCTAGCCCGCGGCCTGGTTATGCGCAAGGCGTCGGCGGATCTTCCAACAAGGCAATCCCCGCCTGCCGCCGATCCACCCGCATCGGGATGGAAGTCGGCCTTTTGCGCACGGCGCGGCTTCGAAGTTCGGCGTTTTTCGCCGAAAGCCGCACAAATGTGATCGGCATCAAAGATTGATGCGTCGTTAAGCATGAAAGTGCCACCCAGCAAACGTGCGACCCCGCGTCAGATGGGGCGCCGAGCAGGGATTAGGTGTCATGCTGAAGGCCATCTACGCGGTCTTGGCATCTGCCTTTGTCGCAGGCTCATTCGTTGCTGCGCTGAGCATTTCGGCAGAGGTTGAAGCACGCGGATCGAGACCAGGCGACAAGGGCGACCGGATGGATGCGCGACCCCTGGCGGTGGCGTGCTCCCCGCACGCCTGGCCGTATTTTGAAACCAACTGCCTACGCGATCCGCGCAATCCGTTTGGGCGTGCGCAGAGCGTCAGGCTCGTGTCGCTGGACAGCCTGGAGAGTGCCAAGGGCAAAGATATACGCCGCTATACGCACGGCGTTGCGTCGGAGCGATCGGCGCCCAGGAAGGCCGGCGAGGCTACTCGGGTAGCCGCCGACCGGCGGACGGATGCGCGAGCGAAAGCAAGGCCGGTCCACTAAGACGGGTCCATGGCGGCGTGGACGGCGGTTTAACCGCTGGCGGATTTGCGCTAAGAGCCCGGCAGCGTGTCGCATGTCCTTTTCGGAAGGCCGGTTTCCATCTTTCCGGGACATGCTGTAACTGCCGGGCCCATGATCGTCCTGATCGACAATTACGACAGCTTCACCTTCAACCTGGTCCACTATCTGGGGGACCTGGGCGCGGCCGTGCGTGTGCACCGCAATGACAAGACGACCGTTAAGAGCGTCCTCGCCGCCGATCCGGACGCCATCGTGCTCTCGCCTGGCCCCTGCACGCCCAAGGAAGCCGGGATTTGCCTCGATCTCATCGCGGCGGCGGCGGCCGATATCCCCATCCTCGGGGTCTGCCTGGGTCACCAGGCAATCGGGCACGCTTTCGGCGGCACCGTGACACGGGCGCCGAGCCCGGTTCATGGCAAGCTTTCGACTATCCGGCATGGCGGCGGCAGCATCTTCCGCGGCATCAATGCCCCTTTCCAGGCCACGCGGTATCATTCCCTGATTGTCGAGCGCACGACGCTGCCCGACGATCTCGCCGTCACGGCCGAGACCGAGGACGGCTTGATCATGGGCCTTTCGCACCGCCGGCTCCCGGTCCATGGCGTGCAGTTCCACCCCGAGAGCATTGCCTCCGAACATGGCCACCTGATGCTGAAGAATTTTCTCGACATCGCCGCGTCCTGGAATGCATCGAGCGGACGGCGAAGCGCCGGCTCCGCTGAATCGTCCATGTCGCAACGCCACGAATTGAGAGCCTGACCGTGACCGATGCATTCAAAGGACTGATCGCCAAGGTCGCGACCGGCGCTACGCTCGCCCGCGAGGAAGCGGCCGGCGCATTCGAGCAAATGATGTCCGGAGAAGCGACGCCCTCCCAAATGGGCGCGCTGCTGATGGCGTTGCGGGTGCGCGGCGAAACGGTCGACGAGATCACCGGCGCGGTTTCGGTGATGCGCGCTAAGATGCTGCGCGTCGCCGCGCCGGCCGATGCCGTAGATGTGGTCGGCACCGGCGGCGACGCCTCGGGCTCGTTCAACATCTCCACCTGCGCGGCGCTGATCGTCGCCGGCGCCGGCGTGCCGGTCGCCAAGCATGGCAATCGCGCCCTCTCCTCGCGCTCGGGCGCCGCCGACGTGCTTACCGCGCTCGGAGTCAATATCAGCCTCTCGCCGGAAGCCATCGGCCGCTGCATCGCCGAGGCCGGGATCGGCTTCATGTTTGCGCCGGCGCACCATCCGGCGATGAAGAATGTCGCGGCGACCCGCGTGGAGCTTGGAACCCGCACGATCTTCAATCTGCTCGGACCTTTGTCCAACCCGGCAGGCGTGCGCCGGCAGATGATCGGCGTATTCTCCAAACACTGGACCAAGCCGCTGGCGCTAGTCTTGAAGAATCTCGGTGCCGAGAAGATCTGGGTGGTGCACGGCTCCGACGGGCTTGATGAAATCACGACCTCGGGGCCGACCACGGTGACGGCCTTGGAGGACGGCGAGATAAAGTCGTTCGAGATCGCCCCGGAGGAACTCGGCCTGCGCAAGGTCAAACCCGAGGCCTTGCGCGGTGGTGACGCAGAGACGAACGCCCACGCGGTGCTCAGCGTTCTCAAAGGCCAGCCGTCGGCATTTCGCGATGTGGCGCTTCTCAATGCGGCTGCAGCGCTGGTGGTCGCCGGCAAGGCCAAGGACCTGGCTGATGGACTGCATGCCGCAGCCCATTCGGTGGATTCCGGCGAGGCCGAAGGACGGCTCGATCGCTTGATAAAGGTGTCGAACACGGTGGCCAATTCCGATGTCTGACATTCTCGACAAGATCGGCGCCTACAAGCGCGAGGAGATCGCCGCGGCGAAACGCCAGACGTCGCTGGCCGTGCTCGAAAGCGAGGCCAGGAGCGCCGGAGCGCCGCGCGGTTTCCTGGCGGCGATTGAGCGCCGTCTCGGTGCCGGCGACTACGCGTTGATTGCCGAGGTTAAAAAGGCGAGCCCCTCGAAAGGACTGATCCGCGCCGATTTCGATCCGCCGGCACTGGCGGCGGCCTATGCGCAAGGCGGCGCCACCTGTCTTTCAGTGCTCACCGACGCGCCCTCGTTTCAGGGCTCGCTCGATCATCTGCGCGCGGCGCGCGCGGCCTGCGCGTTGCCGGTGCTGCGCAAGGATTTCATGTACGACACCTATCAGGTGGTGCAGGCGCGCGCGGCGGGCGCGGATTGCATCCTTATCATCATGGCCGCGCTCGATGATGCCACTGCCGCCGACCTGGAAGCCGCGGCTTTTGCGCTTGGGCTGGACGTGCTGGTGGAAGTGCACGACAAGCCCGAGCTCGAGCGCGCGCTGCGCCTGAAATCGCGGCTCATCGGCATCAACAACCGCAACTTACGAACCTTCGAGACAACGCTTGCAACGTCTGAGCGGCTGGCGAAGCTCGTTCCCACCGACCGCGTCATCGTCGGCGAGAGCGGCATCTTCACGCCAGCGGATCTCGCCCAACTCGCCGCGGTCGGAATCTCAACCTTCCTGGTCGGCGAAAGCCTGATGCGCCAGGATGACGTCGCCGCCGCCACGCGCGCACTGCTCTCACGCAGCACCGTGCGCGCCGCGGCCGCCCGGTGATCCGTGGCGCGGGCGAGACAGAAGCTCACGCATCTCGGCGCCAAAGGCGAAGCCCGCATGGTCGACGTCTCGGCCAAATCCGAGACGGAACGCGAAGCGATCGCCGCAGGCAGCGTGATCATGCAACCGGCAACGCTCGCCATTGTCCGTCAGGGTGACGCGAAAAAAGGCGACGTGCTCGGCACCGCCCGCATCGCCGGTATCATGGCGGCCAAGCGCACGCATGAACTCATTCCGCTCTGCCATCCCCTGGCCCTGTCCAAGGTCGAAGTCGAGCTGACGCCGAACGCCAAGCTGCCGGGCATCGACGTGCAGGCGCGGGTCAAAGTCTTTGGCAAGACCGGTGTGGAGATGGAGGCGCTGACCGCCGTCTCGGTCGCCTGCCTCACCATCTACGACATGGTCAAGGCGATCGACCGCGGCATGCGCATCGAGAACATTCGGCTCCTTGAGAAGAGCGGCGGCCGCAGCGGCCACTATCGCGCTTAAGCACATTTCGATTAGGTGGAATCGATGTGCTCAAGATTCATTTGTTGTCGCATGTCCTTTCGAAAAACCGGCTTCCACTTTTCCGGGACACGCTCTGAGGATTAGGATGCGTACGCTCCTCTCTGTCGCCGATGCGCTGCAACGCGTCCTCGAACACGCCACCCCGCTGCCTGCCGAAGAAGTGCCGCTTGCCGACGCGGCTGGACTGGTGCTTGCCTATTCGCTCGCGGCGCGACGCACGCAACCGCCGGCCGATGTGTCGGCGATGGACGGCTATGCGGTTCGTACCGTCGACGTAGCCAACGCACCGGTACGGCTGAAAGTGATCGGCGAAGTCGCGGCCGGGCGTCCGTTCGCGCGGACGCTTGCCGCCGGCGAGGCGGCACGGATTTTCACCGGCGGTGTCGTACCGGACGGCGCCGACACCATCGTGATTCAAGAACAGACCAAACGCGATGGCGATCACGTCGCGGTGGAAAAGGCCGCGCCGAAGGGACGACATGTGCGCACGCGCGGCCTCGATTTCACCCTTGGCCAAGAACTATTCGCGGCCGGGCACCGGCTGACGGCCCGCGATCTCGCGCTCGCGGCCGGCATGAATCATCCGCTGGTGCCGGTGCACCGGCAGCCGAAGATTGCACTGTTTGCCACCGGCGACGAATTGGTCTCCGCCGGCACTGAGCCGGCGCCCGGGCAGATCGTCTCGTCGAACAATTACGCCATCGGCGCGCTGGCGCGCGGCGAAGGCGCGACCGTGGAAGACTTCGGCATCGTCGGCGACAACCTCGACGACACGGTCGCGGCGGTGCGGCGCGCGCGAGAGATCGGCGCCGATATTCTCGTCACCTCCGGCGGCGCCTCGGTCGGCGACTACGATCTGGTGCAGAAGGCATTCACCGCCGAAGGCATGACGCTCGCATTCTGGCGGCTGGCGCTGCGACCGGGACGGCCGCTGATGAACGGCCGGCTCGGCGGGATGCATGTGCTCGGCGTGCCTGGCAATCCGGTGTCGGCTTTTGTCTGCGGATTTTTGTTTTTGGTGCCGCTGATTCGGCGGCTCGCCGGGCGGAGCGACCTGACCCACCCGATCGAATCGGCAAAGCTCGGCGTCGATCTGCCCGAGAACGACGAGCGCGCCGATTATCTGCGCGCGACGCTCGCGCCGGGGCCGCACGGCCTCATCGCCACGCCCTTCCCGGTGCAGGACAGTTCGATGATGCTGCCGCTGGCGAAAGCCGATGGCCTGATTATCCGCGAGCCCTTCGAACCGCCGGCGAAAGCGGGCAAGCCGTGTCGCATCGTTAAATTCGAGCGTTAAGCGACGGTTTTAAGATACCACCGGCTTCTTCACTTCAAATTAAATGGTTGCAGAACACATATCGAACGGATAGTGTCCGTTCATGATTTGTTTCGGCTGCTGAGCGGCCAGATGAGGAAGCGCCGATGCTGACACGCAAGCAAGCAGAACTCCTTCGCTTTATCCATGAGCGCTTGAAAGAGGCGGGCGTGCCTCCGTCATTCGACGAGATGAAGGATGCACTCGACCTGCGCTCCAAATCGGGCATCCATCGCCTGATTACGGCGCTCGAAGAACGCGGCTTCATTCGCCGATTGCCAAATCGCGCGCGCGCTATCGAGGTGATCAAGTTGCCCGAATTGGTCGCGCACGGCATGGCGGCGGCGCGCACACGCGGCTTCACCCCGAGCGTGATCGAAGGCAATCTCGGCCGCGTTCGCGCCATTTCTTCGGAAGACGAAGGCGGCGGTGGCCGCCCGGTCGCCGTACCGGTGATGGGGCGGATTGCGGCCGGTACGCCGATCGAAGCCATCCAGACACGCAGCCATACGATCAACATGCCATCCGACCTGCTCAGCACCGGCGAGCATTTCGCCCTGGAGGTGCGCGGCGATTCGATGATCGAGGCCGGAATTCTCGATGGCGACATCGCACTCATCAAGCGCAGCGACGCCGCCGACACCGGCGACATCGTGGTCGCGCTGATCGACGACGAGGAAGCGACCCTCAAGCGCTTCCGCCGCCGTGGCGCCTCGATTGCGCTCGAGCCCGCCAACACCGCTTACGAGGTGCGCATCCTGCCGCCCAACCGCGTGCGCATTCAGGGCAAGCTGGTCGGATTGTTCCGGCGCTATTGACGGCGGTGTCCTCAATCGTCCGCCTGCAAGTCTTCTGACGCAGGCGTAGCCTCGCGCGGTGGTGGCGAACGAGCGGGCGGCGAACCGACGATGTTAGGTGATGTTTCCGAGCCGCCGGCGCTTTCTGCCGCATGCACTGTGCGGGGCGCCCAGGGCCGGTCATAGCTGAGCGGCCGTGCCGGCTCGACGATAAAGCCCGTGCCGTCGCGATAGAGGGCGAGCGCGCCCTGGTCGCGCCATTGCTTGCGCCCTAGGACAGTCGCATCGCAATCGGCCGGCGCATCGCGGGTCGCCACCACGATGGCGGCGCGCCGGCAATCCTCCTCGAATGCGTCCGGAGCGAAAACGTAAGAGACGAGGCGGCCATCGGCGAGCTTGGCGATACAGCCTGCGGGATCACAGGCGATGCCGTCGCCGAGGTGCTTGTCGTTGACGTCGCGGCCGTCGGCGTCGGAAGCGAGCCACTCGCGGGTTGCGAACGTATCGCTGCCGGTACGATGCAGCGCGAGCCTGCCGTCGGCGCCACGAACCGCGAGCGTGCGGCCATCCGCGGCGACAAGGACATCCGGCACCGGTGAACGCGCCGCGAAAACGATTGCGGCCAAGACAAAGATTGCGCCGCTCCAGCGTAGCGGTGTTTTCAGAAGCGCGATGAGGAGAAGGCCGGCGGTTGCGAGCAAGAGCGGAGCAGTGCCGAACGAGGTCACGTGCCCGACCGCGCCCGGCAGGCTTGCGACCCACAGGGCAACCGTGTCCATCCAGGCGATGCCGTACCCCATCTGCCGCCAGAACAGAGCATCGAAGCCGAACGGCATGGCGATCACGCCGAGAATGCCCATGGGCATGACCCAGGCGGACACGACCGGCATGGCGAGAAGGTTCGCGATCACCCCGTAGGGCGCCAGGCGATGAAAATGGTAGGCGGCGAAAGGAGTAGTGGCGAGGCCGGCGATCAGCGAGGCGAGCAACAGGCTGACGATCTCGTTGACGCCCCACAATGCCGCGCGCGTCGCCAGCGGCGAATCCGCTCCGGCGCGCGCCAAGGGTTGCCCGTAGGCGTAAGCGGCGATCAGCGCCAGCGTCGCCGCAAACGACATCTGAAAGCTTGGATGCACCACCGCTTCCGGCGACAGCAACAAAACCACAAGAGCGGCGATGGTCACCGTGCGCAGGGTCAGCACCGGCCGGTCGAGCACGACGCCCATGAGCACAATGGCAATCATGATGAACGAGCGTTGCGTCGCCACCTCGGCGCCGGACAGGATCAGATAAAGCGCGGTCACCAGGAGCGCGCCGGACGCCGCCCATTTTTTAACCGGCATGCGGTCGGTAAGCCCCGGGATCAGAGCGAGCAGCGCGCGTAGAATGAAGAACACGACGCCGGCGACGACCGCCATGTGATAGCCGGAGATCGACAGCACATGGCCGATGCCGGAAACAAACATGGCGTCGAAGAGGTAAGGCGAAATCGCGTCGCGCTTGCCGGTGATCAGCGCCGACGCGATCGAGCCGACATCGCCGGAGAGCACCGCGCGGATGCGGCCGTCGATCGTATCGCGCACGCTTTCGACGAAGGTCGCGGCGCGCAGCCGCCAGCCGGCTTGGGCGGGCGGCGCGACGACCCTCACCGTGCCGTTGACGAACCCGGAGGCGCCGATGCGCTGGAAATAAAGGTCGCGAGCGAAATCGTAGCTTCCCGGCCGCAGCGGCGGCAGCGGCGGATTGAGCTGCGCCTTCGCCTCGACAAAAGCGCCGGCCGGTGGCGCCGTGCCGCGGCGCACGGAGAGGCGCACGCGCTGCGGCTTGTCGACGATGCGGTTGCCTTCGATGCGCTCGAGCCGGAGCACGAAGCGATCGGTTTTTTGACTCTCGTCACGCAATTCGACGAAGCCCGCAACGGTAACACCGTAAGCCGGAAAGCGCAGAACCGGATGTTCGATCAGGGCGGTCTTCAGCGTTGCGACCGCAAACCCGAGCGTGATGGCAAAGAGGCCGAGCGTCAGCACGAAGGCGACCGGGCGCCGGCGCACCCAGATCGCGGCGGCCGCGGCCAGTCCGGCTGCCGGCAGCGCCGCCCACGAGGCCGGTTCGTGATCGGCTGCGAAGTAGAGAACGATGCCGGTGCCGAAGGCGACCGCGAACCAGGGAAAAAGCCGGCCGGCGCCGATCTCGGCGGCGGCCCAGATGCGCACGCGCGCCGGCACGGCAAAGCCGAGCTGCGGCCAGATGCCGTTCCAGCCCCACTGCACACCGCCCGCCGGCCACGTTCCGACACGGGCACGCGCGGGAGCGCGTGCACCGGTTTGTGCCGGCCCTAATGAACTGCCCTCGTCCGCCACCGCGCGGTCTGCCCCTCGCGCGCCTGGCGCACATCCCGACCGAATTGAGCCGGTATGTGCTCCAGATCTATTTGTTATCGCATGTCCTTTTCGGAAAACCGGCTTCCGTCCATCGGGTCAAAGCCCACAGAGGCACGCCTTTCCGGGACACGCTCCAAACGCCCGCGCCCATGCTAGCGAGGCCCGGCGCCCGGCAAAAGCCCCGGTTGTGTCCGCCCAAAATTGAAGCCGATCCAGCCTTGAAGACGATCCAGGCTCGCCGGCCGCCCCGCCAGGCTGCAGTCCATCGCGACCGACGCGCGGCCTGGCCAAACAAAGCGGCCCAAACAAATAAGGAGCCGAGCCGCAATCACGTGATGGCCATCACTTTTACTTGGCGTTAACCGTACTACAAACCACAACGGGAGGCGCCCTCCCGACGGCAACAAATCAGAAGACCGCGGCGGGCGCGAACAGAGAGTGTCAGGAGAACGTCAATGCGCTTGTCTGCTTTACTGGCGGCGATAAGTGCCATCCTTTCGGCATTAACGCCGGCTTCCTTCGACGAGGACCGCGATTATCCTGCTACGCGACGCGCGAACGGAAACACGCGTTCGGCATGGGGCTTGACCGGGGCGAAATAGAGCGAAAAGCGGCTAGTTGCCCGACACCTTGGCCCAGGTGTCGCGCAGGCCGACGGTGCGGTTGAAGACCAGCCGGCCCGGCTTCGAAATCCCGGTCGCGGCAAAAATAGCCCTGCCGCTCGAACTGCACGGCGTCGTCCGAATTGTCGCCGGCCAGCGCCGGCTCGACACGGGCATCGGCCAGAACCTCCAGCGATTGCGGATTGAGATCGGCAGCGAAATTCGCCGCATCCGGATTGGGCTTGGCGAAGAGCTGATTGTAGATGCGCACCTCGGCGGGGACGGAATCCGCCGCCGACACCCAGTGCATGGTGGCTTTCACCTTGCGGCCGTCCGGGGCGTTGCCGCCCTTGGTGGCGGGATCGTAGGTGCAGCGCAATTCCACGATCTCGCCGGCGGCGTCTTTCACGACCTCGCGGCAAGTGATGAAATACGCATAGCGCAACCGCACCTCGGCGCCGGGCGACAACCGGAAGAACTTCTTCGGCGGGTTTTCCATGAAGTCGTCGCGCTCGATGAAGAGCTCGCGGCCGAAGCGGATGCGGCGGCTGCCGGCGGTTGGATCCTCCGGGTGATTGGCGGCCTCGACCTCTTCGCCCTGCCCTTCCGGGTAGTTTTCGATCACCACCTTGAGCGGCCGCAACACCGCCATCCGGCGCTGCGCGGTCTTGTTCAGATGCTCGCGGATGGAAAATTCGAGCATACCGACATCGACCACGCTGTTGGCCTTGGCGACCCCGATGCGTTTGATGAAGTCGCGAATGGCGGCCGGCGGCACGCCGCGGCGGCGCAGTCCGGCCAATGTCGGCATGCGCGGATCGTCCCAGCCGCCCACATGGCCGCCGCGTACGAGCTCCGTGAGCACGCGCTTCGACAGCACCGTGTAGGTGAGATTGAGCCGCGCGAACTCATACTGATGCGGGCGCGACGGCACCGGCAGATTTTCCAGGCACCAATCATACAGCGGCCGATGGTCCTCGAACTCGAGCGTGCAGATCGAATGGGTGACTCCTTCGATGGAGTCCGACTGGCCGTGGGCGAAATCGTAGCTCGGATAGATGAACCAGGAGCGGCCGGTGCGCGGATGATCCGCGTGCAGAATGCGATAGAGCACCGGATCGCGCAGATTGATATTGCCGGAGCCCATGTCGATCTTGGCGCGTAGCACTCGGGCACCGTTGGGAAATTCGCCCGCGCGCATGCGGCGGAAGAGATCGAGATTTTCCTCCACGCCGCGGTTGCGATAGGGGCTTTCGGTGCCGGCCTCGGTCAAGGTGCCGCGGGTAAGCCGCATCTCTTCCTGGGTCTGATCGTCGACGTAAGCCTTGCCGGCGCGGATCAGATCCTCGCCCCAGGCGTAGAGCTGCTCGAAATAGTCCGACGCGTGGTAGAGATGCTCACCCCAATCGAAGCCGAGCCAGCGCACGTCGCGTTGGATGGCGTCGATATATTCCTGCTCTTCCTTGGTCGGATTGGTGTCGTCGAAGCGCAGATTGCAGTGACCGCCGAACTCCTCGGCAATGCCGAAGTTGAGACAGATCGACTTGGCGTGACCGATGTGCAGGTAGCCGTTCGGCTCCGGCGGGAAACGGGTGACGACGGACTTAACCCGCGCTGCGTCCAGATCGGTGCGCACGATGTCGCGGATGAAATCCTGACCGGCGATCACATCAGTCGAAGACATTCGGCTCTGCTTTCCGAGCGCGGCGCGCTGCCGCGGTTCGTTGTTCCGTTGCCCCAAAAAAAGCGTGTGCTTTCGGAAATGGTGGGGAACTGGAGCACACGCCGATTAACGAGAATCGGGGTGTGCTCCAGATTTATATATTGTCGCATGTCTCTTTCGGAAAACCGGCTTCCACCCATCGGATCAAAGCCCGAGGGCATGCTTTTCCGGAACATGCTCTAGCCAACAAACTTCAAGCCGACAATTCCGGCGACGATCAGGCCGATGCACGCAAGTCTGGCGGCCGTCGCCGGCTCGCCGAAAAGATAGATGCCGAGCAGCACCGTCCCGGTGGATCCGATGCCGGTCCAAACCGCATAAGCCGTGCCGACAGAAAGGCTCCTCACCGCCAGTCCCAAAAGCCCCATGCTGACTGCCATTGCCACGATCGTTAATATCGAGGGAACGGGCTTGGTAAATCCTTCGGTGAACTTCAACCCGATGGCCCAGCCGGTCTCGAACACCCCGGCAACGACCAGTATCGCCCATGCCATGATCGCCTCGCCGCCAGCAGGGGCCGCATCCCCGCGAATTGTGTCAGTATGGCGGAGGCCATGCTCTCGCTCCGCCGAAATAGCGTCGCAGTCTTGTTGCGACAAGGTTTCGGCGTTGATACATCGCTCGGACCTTATTGCAACTTTATGGGCCCCTTTTAACTCGAGTTTCCTAAACCAAGTTTCCCAAGCCAAGCTTCCTAACCCAAGCTTCGCCAACCCAAGCTTCGGCAACCAAAGTCCTCATGTCCGACGTTGTCACCCGCTTCGCCCCCTCGCCCACCGGTTTTCTCCATATCGGCGGGGCGCGCACGGCGCTCTTTAACTGGCTTTACGCCCACGGCCGCGGCGGCAAAATGCTGTTGCGCATCGAGGACACCGACCGCGAGCGCTCCACGCAGGCGGCGATCGACGCCATCCTCGACGGTCTCTCCTGGCTCGGGATCGGCTGGGACGGCGAAGCGACTTACCAGTTCGCCCGCGCAGCCCGGCATCGGGAGATCGCCGAGCAGTTGCTGGCGCACGGGCACGCCTATCGGTGCTACGCGAGCCCCGAGGAACTGACACAGATGCGCGAAGCGGCGCGCCGCGAAGGACGCGCCAAGCTCTATGACGGCCGCTGGCGCGACCGCGATTCGCGTGAAGCGCCGCCCGGCGTCAAACCGACGATCAGGCTCAAAGCGCCGCTCACCGGTGAAACGGCGATCGAGGATCAGGTTCAGGGCCGCGTCGTCTGGCAGAATGAGAATCTCGACGACCTCGTCCTGCTGCGCTCCGACGGCACGCCGACCTACATGCTCGCGGTCGTGGTCGACGACCATGATATGGGCGTTACTCACATCATCCGCGGCGACGATCATCTGACCAACGCGGCACGGCAGAAGCAGATCTACGACGCGCTCGGCTGGGCAGTGCCGGTGATGGCGCACATCCCCCTTATCCATGGGCCGGACGGCTCGAAGCTGTCCAAGCGCCATGGCGCGCTTGGCGTCGATGCCTACCGCGCCATGGGCTATTTGCCGGCGGCGCTGCGCAATTACCTGGTGCGGCTCGGCTGGAGCCACGGCGACCAGGAGATCTTTTCGACGCAGGAGATGATCGCCGCCTTCGACCTGCCGCAGATCGGCCGCTCGCCGGCACGCTTCGACTTCGCCAAGCTCGAAAGCCTCAACGGCCACTACATCCGCGGCAGCGCCGACACCGTGCTGCTGCAAGCGATCGAGGAGCTGTTACCGCACATTGCTCTCGGCACCGCGCTGGCGGCGAAGTTGACGCCGCACCTGCGCGAGCAATGGCTGGCGGCCATGCCAAGCCTTAAAGAGCGGGCCAAGACACTGCTCGATCTCATTGAAGGCGCCCATTTTTTGCTCGCCGATCGGCCGATCCCCTTGGATGAGAAGGCAAGCACCATGCTCGGCGGCGAGGCGCGAAACCTGCTGCAAGAGGTGCTGAGCGCACTCACGCCCGTGGAGCCTTGGAACGTCGAAACCACCGAGCAAGCGATCCGCGCGCTCGCCGAGCGCAAGGGCCAAAAGCTCGGCACCGTAGCGCAGCCTTTGCGCGCCGCGCTCACTGGCCGCACCACCTCGCCCGGCATTTTCGAAGTGCTGGTCGTACTCGGCAAAGCAGAGAGTCTCGCCCGCATCGCCGACCAGACACCTTCGGGAAGCGCGCCATCGCACGCCGCGGCAGGCCGCTAGACCCGAAGGATATCGCTTGCCGCGCTCGTCTTTCCGAGCTTCTGCATCAGTTGCGTAACCTTCTTTTTCGGCAGCGGTTCCCGCCGCCGGCTGGCGCCGCCCTGCCTTGCAGCCTATTTTCTTGCAGCGCACACTCCGTTGCGCTAGGCCAAATCCGGCCGGATTGGTGCAGCAAAAGTTTTTAACTTTCAGGCCGCATGCGCCGGACTGTTGAGACGTTCCCACATCGAGGTGCGATCATGGACGCGAAGACGGGCGCCACCAAAACCGGCCAGCTTACGCTTGGCGAAAAGAGCTACACGTTCCCCGTCTATGAGGGCACGATCGGGCCCGAGGTGGTCGACGTCAGCAAGCTCTACAGCCAGACCGGCATTTTCACTTACGACCCGGGCTTCACCTCGACCGCAAGCTGCGAGTCCAAGATCACCTATATCGACGGCGACAAGGGCGTGCTGCTCTACCGCGGCTATCCGATCGAGGATCTGGCCGAGCACGGCGACTTCCTCGAGACCTGCTACCTGCTGCTGTACGGCGAACTGCCGACCGCCGCGCAGAAGGAGAATTTCGACGACCGGGTGGTCCATCACACCATGGTCCACGAGCAGATGACCCGCTTCTTCCAGGGCTTCCGCCGCGACGCCCATCCGATGGCGGTGATGGTCGGCTGCGTCGGCGCGCTCTCGGCATTCTATCATGACTCCACCGACATCACCGACCCGACCCAGCGGATGATCGCTTCGATCCGCATGATCGCGAAAATGCCGACGTTGGCGGCGATGGCCTACAAATATTCGATCGGTCAGCCGTTCATCTATCCGAAGAACGATCTCGATTACGCCTCGAACTTCCTGCGCATGTGCTTTGCGGTGCCGTGCGAGGAATACAAGGCCAATCCGGTGGTCGCTCGCGCCATGGATCGCATCTTCATCCTGCACGCCGACCACGAGCAGAACGCTTCGACCTCGACGGTGCGGCTGGCCGGCTCGACCGGCGCCAATCCGTTCGCCTGCATCGCCGCCGGCATCGCTTGCCTCTGGGGCCCGGCGCACGGCGGCGCAAATGAGGCGGCCTTGAAGATGCTGGGCGAGATCGGCTCGGTCGACCGCATCCCGGAATTCGTCAAGCGCGCCAAGGACCCGCAGGATTCGTTCCGCCTCATGGGCTTCGGCCACCGCGTCTACAAGAACTATGACCCGCGCGCGAAAATCATGCAGCGCACCTGCCACGAGGTGCTCAAGGAGCTCGGCGTCAACGACCCGCTCCTCGACGTCGCCATGGAGCTCGAACGCATCGCGCTGCACGACGAGTATTTCATCGAGAAGCGGCTCTACCCGAACGTCGACTTCTATTCGGGCATCACGCTGCGGGCGATGGGCTTCCCGACCGCGATGTTCACCGTGCTGTTTGCGCTTGCGCGCACCGTCGGCTGGATCGCGCAGTGGAAGGAAATGATCGAAGACCCACACCAGAAGCTCGGCCGTCCGCGCCAGCTCTATACCGGCGCGCCCCGACGGGACTATCAGCCGATCTCGCGCCGAAAGTAATTTCTCGTCATTGCGAGGAGCGAAAGCGACGAAGCAATCCAGGCGGCGCCGCCACTGGATTGCTTCGCTTTGCTCGCAATGACGAAAGCTGCGCGCAGCAGGGTGGTGGAAGGGGCGACGGACTCACCGCTAGCTCGGCCGCCGCATGCCGCCTCAACCATCCTTCGGGTAGTCCCCCTCCCCGCACTTCGTGTGGGGGAGGATAAAAGAGGTTGCGGAGCACCTCATTTCTTCGAGCATATCGCAACAGGCCACCTTCGGCTTGAGGAGGATGTCTGCCTCCCGCAGAGTTCGGGCGCGGGGTCGATCCTCTACATCGCCTTTCGCATACTACGGGCGGTGACCCCAAACTCAGCCTTGAATGACTCGGCAAAGTGGCCCGCACCGATAAATCCGTTACGGAAGGCAATTTCGGCGATGCTGAGGTGCCGTTTCCTGTAATCCAGCAGGTCACCCCTGCACCGCTCGAGCCTGCGCCTACGTAAGGATTCGCAAACGCTATCGCCGGCGCCGCTGAACACGCGATGCAAATGCCGCACCGAAATGCCCATTGCCCGGGCGATGATCTCGGGACTGAGTTTTGGATCGCACAGGTTTGCCTCGATGTACGCCAAGCAGCGTCGATGCATGACCGAATACGGCGCCGCTTCACACGTGACCGAGTCGTCGTCGGTCGCATCTAAAAGAAGCCCCGTCAGATCAACGATCGTGCGGCCGAGGTTTTCCCCGAAGGGAACGCCCACAGTGTC
The DNA here is from genome assembly GCA_963818155.1 of uncultured Alphaproteobacteria bacterium. Taxonomy (GTDB): domain Bacteria; phylum Pseudomonadota; class Alphaproteobacteria; order Rhizobiales; family Xanthobacteraceae; genus BOG-931. The sequence goes on along the minus strand of CAWFRC010000003.1, from coordinate 101,632 downwards.
GATTTCCTTTCTAACCGATCGGAGGAAATCTGCTGCCAGCCTCCCCAGTCCGTTGCGCGCGGGCTGCGCGACGCCGCAGCGGCGGTGCGGATCGGCCACGCGCGCGTATAAGGGCGGCGCCGGCATTTTGATGCCAACGAGCTCTATCCGCTGTGAGTGCGCGAACAGATAGGGGGACGTCAGATCGATCAGAACGCAACTTCCTGGAGTCAGCATGCTGTCCTGATCAAACTGGGAAATGTGAACTGCCCCCTTTGTCTGGAGCAGAAAAAGAAAGGACTCCTGTGTGTCGCGCGAAATATGGCGGCGCGTTCGTCTCGCCAGCTCCTGATCGGTCATGACCTCGGTAATTTCGACGGAACCGAGATTCGTGCGGGATATTCGACCAAAGAAATCCGGCCGATCAGGTATGTTGATGTCGAGCGCCGTATAAAGCTCGCTGATGATCGCCTGCCAGCTCTTCTGGCGATTACCCAGCAGTGAGTCGCTTGAATAAACGCTTGTCACAGCCCTCCTCCCCCGGCTCGCTCATTTTGTCTGAAGTCTCGTATCGCAAGCGTAGGCAGTTATGGCGCCGAAGTAAACAAAGGCGGGACGCCAAAGAAAGAACCGCGGCGTCCGCAGATGAAATCTTTCGTCACGGTGCCATGGCATTTCGGTCACGACGCCAAATGCGCGGGTACTGCTTGTCAACAGAGGTTAAATTGTAATTATCGCCGTCAAAAGCGATCGGCCACGGACTTGACGGGTCGAAGACAGGGGGGAGCCCAATGAAAGTGTCCGCGCTCGCGCAGGCGGGCTATCGGAACCTACCGGATGATTTCGAGAGGCACTTCGACGCCGGCGTGACAACTCCGTGGCATCTCACCGAACCTGGCGAGGTCCACGCAGCATTTCGCGATTATCTTGATTGTCTAATGCTCGCGGCTCGACTGGGTTTCGACGGCGTCGGATTTACCGAGCACGGTCAAAGTTCTTACGACATGGTGGCGAACCCAAGTCTGGTAGGCGCCGCACTCGCCTATGCGACCGAAGCCGAAAATCTCAAAGTCGCGATCAATCCGGTCGGACGATCACTCGGCAAGGCGCGAGAGCCGGTCCGTGTTGCCGAGGAATACGCAATGATCGACTGCATCAGCGGCGGTCGCCTGATCGCCGGCTTTCCGGTTGGACTCCTCTACGACGCCAGCATCAACAACGGTGTGCCTCCCATCGAGGTCAGAGCGCGTTTCGACGAAAATCTGCCGCTCGTCCTCAAGGCCTGGCGTGACCAGACGCCCTTTGCCTGGAATGGAAAATTCGCTCAGCACCCTTGCGTCAATATCTGGCCGCGACCGCTTCAGCAACCGTCACCGCCGGTGTGGATTACTGGAATTGGAAACCCGACGACCTTTCAGCTCGCGCTTAAGAACAATTTCGGCTTCAACTACTTCGGCTGGTTCGGCGCCAAGCTCACGGGGCCGCGCATCTTCGAACGCTTTTGGGAGACAGCCTTCAAGCTCAGTGTTCCTCAAAATCCATATCGAATGGGCTTTATGCAGACGGTTTGCGTCGCCGAAACAGATGCACAAGCTGAGAGAAAATTCGCGCGACACATCGAATATTTTTTCAATAAAGGCATCGGTGCCGTCCCCTTGGAGAAATTAGCCATTCCCGGCGGCATCTCGCTGCCCGGAATCCAGTTCATCCTGCGCGATCACGCCGGCGATTTCGGCTTCTATGCAAAAATGCGAACAGCAAAGTTCGCGGAGATCATCGACGCCGGAGCCGTCGTCTGCGGGAGCCCCGAAACCGTCACCCAACAACTCATCGAGATCGCGCGGACCAACCGCATTGGCAACCTAATGGTGATGCTTAAGGTTGGCTCGATGACACGAGATTTGACGGAAGAGAACGTCACGCTGTTTGCCCAGAAGGTCTTGCCTAAATTGCGGAACGTTTGGGCAAACGAACCGTGGGAGCATCACTGGTGGCCCTCGCGTCTGGGGGGTCGTCCGGCGGCAACGGCGACCGAATTGGCTGCAACGGGTGGCGTGCAATGACGACAGTGAGCGCAGAAATCCGCGAGCGTTCCGTGGACGTTTGGAACGGGACCGTCAAGCTGAGATTCAAGATCGCCGGGTCGGCCGGCGCTCCCTTGATATATTTCCATCCGGCTGCCGGACTGTTCTTCGATCCGTTTCTGTCGGCGCTGGCGGTTGACCATACGGTCCACGCGCCGGAACATCCCGGTACCAGCACCGGCGACTTGGATGCTATTCACAAGGTAGATTCGATTTGGGATCTCGTTCTTCTCTATGAGGAAGCGATCCGGCGCCTTGACCTACCGACGGCGCCGGTCGCCATTGGGCAATCATTCGGGGGGATGATGGCTGCTGAACTCGCGGCGCACTTTCCGTCCCTTTTCAAAGGCCTCATTCTCCTCAACCCATTGGGTCTGTGGCGAGAGGACCTTCCGATAACGAATTGGATGACCACGCCGCCAGCGGCTTTGCCGGCTCTGCTGTTTAAGGACGCACAGCATCCAGCAGCCAAGGCTATGTTCACGCCCCCGAAGGACCCAGAGGAGGCGCTGTCCAGAACCGCGCATATGATTTGGACGTTCGGATGCACGGGCAAGTTCGTGTGGCCCATACCCGAGCGCGGTCTGCATAAAAGACTCCATCGCATCTCGACGCCTACCCTGATTGTGTGGGGCGCGGACGACGGCCTTGTTCCGGCTGGCTACGCGAAGGAATTTGGGCAGGCGATCACGACAAGCCGCATCGAGATTATTCCCAACTGCGGACACATTCCTCAAGCCGAGCAAAGCGACACTACAATGCGGCTTGTACGGGATTTTCTCGGGTCGTCCGACGCCGACTTGGACCGGCCGCGGGAGGTTTCGCGTTAGCTCAAGGTCGCAACGCACTGCGCGTCAGACGACCCATCGGCTCCCTCGCGAAAGGTCTTACGAACAATGAACGTGCATGAAGGCAAGATCGTCGTCATATCCGGCGCGGCCGCCGGCATTGGCCAAGCCATCGCTGTCCGTTTAGCGCAAGAGGGTGCGCAGATTGTCGTCGTCGACCGCGATCAAGCCACCGCAACGCTAAACTCTATTCAGAGCTTCGGCGGTAAGGCCGTCGCCATCCGATGCGATGTCACCGATGCCTCCAGCGTCGCCGCCTTGAAGGCGGACGTCGACAAAATTGGTAGCTGCGACATCCTAATCAACAATGTCGGCATCTATCCGATGCAGCGCTTTGACGACATCAGTTTCGACGATTGGCGCCGCGTTTTTTCCACCAATCTCAACTCCATGTTTTTGATGACCAAAGCGTTCTCGAGCCCAATGCGCAAAGCGGGTTGGGGACGAATCATCAACATGGCGTCCGACACCGTCAGCCTGCTGGTCCCTGCGCTCTCCCACTACATCGCCAGCAAGGCCGGCGTGATCGGGTTTACGCGCGCACTAGCGACCGAGTTTGGAGAATACGGTGTCACGGTGAATTCAGTCGCCCCGGGGCTGACGCGGACGCAAGGAACCCGCGCGATATCGGAAACAAATGAGACGCTGTTCCAGCTCACTCTCAACATGCAATCAATCAAACGGGGCGAACAGCCATCCGATCTCGTCGGTGCAGTGTCGTTTCTCGCCAGCCGAGACGCGGCTTTCATCACCGGCCAAACACTTTATGTAAATGGCGGGATTACACGCACAACGTGATGGCGGTCACCGAAGTCTGATCGTTAAGGTCGAAAATAGCGCTGCGCTTCCAAGGGGGACCTTTCGAACCGAGGAGGTGCCCCCGCTTGATAAGCGACTTGCCGGAACCTCTGCGCCTATGGCTGCCGGCGTTCGGCCGGTTGCGCGATATTAAAACTAAAAATGACTGTGTGAGACGCGAGCGAACGTGAGCGGTTTGCCGTCATGCATGAAACGTGTGCCCTCGCCTGCCCCCACGCTCCCGATCTCGGCAACGGCAACGCCGGCGGCGCGGGCGGCTTTCTGAAAATCCGCTAGCCGCTCCGGCGGCAACGTCAGCACAATCTCGTAATCGTCGCCGCCGGTCAGCGCCGTTTCCAGGAGCGCCGGCTCTGCCGTCATTGCGGCGCGCGCCGCGTCGGAGAACGGCACCCGCGCGACGCCGATCTCGGCCGCAACGGACGATGCACGCGCCAGCTTGGCGATATCGCCGGCGAGCCCGTCCGAAATATCGATCGCGGCCGATGCGTATCGCAGGACCGCGTCGGCGAGCGCATTGCGCGGCTGCGGCAGCAGATAGCGCTCTACTAGAGCATCGGCAGCGGCATCGGACAGCCGCCAGTGCTGGGCCAATGCGCGCTCGCGCCGCAGCTTGAGCCCGATCGCGGCGTCGCCGATCGTGCCGGTGACCATGATGCGATCGCCCGGACGCGCCGTCGAGCGGTGCACCATCTTTCCCTGCGGCACGGCGCCGAACGCGAAAATGGAAACCGATGTCGGGCCGGGCGTGCGGTCGGTGTCGCCGCCGTAAAGCGGACAGCCGAAGTGCGCCGCATCCTCGGCGAGGCCCGCGGTAAAACCGCTGAGCCACGCTTCGCCAAAAGCTTCCGGCAACGCCACCGACATCAGGAACCCGAGCGGCCGCGCGCCCTTGGCGGCAAGGTCGGAAAGATTCATGCGCAAAGCCTTGCGGCTGATCGTATCGGGCGGATCGTCGGGGAAGAAATGCACGCCGGCGATGACACCGTCGGTGGTGAGCACGATATCGCAGCCGGGCGGCGGCGAGAGCGCAGCCGCGTCGTCGATGAGCCCGAAGGCGCCGGGCGTTGTCGCCAGCGGCCGGAAATGGCGCGCGATCAGACGGTCTTCGGCCGATTTGGGTGACTTCGCCATCGCACGATCCAGGTCCGGGATTATGATAGTTTTCTATCAGTGCCGCGAATGCTTGGGAAATGAAGCCTCTCGACCTTCATTCGCCGAAGATCGACGGCCACCTGTTCCCCTCAGAAAGACTGATAGACATAAGGAATCAGTACAAAAATCATTTTTTTAAACGGACAACACATGACAATTGATATTCGGTCAGCAGGATCAATCCTTCAGTTTCCCCGCTACGTGTGGGAGCGGCCGCGACGAGGGCTGTTCCAAACTCTCAGACGAATGTTGGGTGTTGCGCCTAGGTCAAGGCAGCAGCTCGCAGCCGTCGAAGAGGTCCAGTTTCCTTTTGCGTTTTCGGTACTTCCCGGGGCAGAAGCGGAGGACGCTCTGAATGAACTTGCCGGACTGCGGTCCGAGTGCACGCCGATCATCTTCGGAAAACCGGAAACCGCGGCAAGGACGCACGAGCTCCGCCTGGAGGAGTTGTACGAAAGTCTTTTGACCAGCCTGGATAACCTTGATCTGCATCGGTGGCTCGGAGATCGCTCCTCCGAATTCACGCAGACTGAGATCCCACCGCCGCGCGGCGCATGGCCGACAGAGAGTCAGCCGGAGAATGGTCTATACTCTGTTCGCCGTATCCTGGCGCCGCGCGACTTCGAACCGGAAGTCGTTATCGGTTTGGTGCCAACGAGCGAGCCAGCACTGGTTCCTCTCCGACTTGGCTATGGTAATTGGAACGATTGTCCGGCACCGGCCGTCCACGCGGCTTTCGCACGGCGCTGGAACGCGCTGTACGGAGCAATTCCAGTGGCGTTCGCGGGAGATATTGTGGAATATCGGGTCGCGCATCCCATAACGGATCGCGAACAAGCCATAACCGTCGCGCTCGAGCAATTCTACTATTGCCCCGATATTGTGTTGCAGGGGACAGAAACGATCGAGCGCTTGGCCGCAAGCTTGCTCAGGGCGCGATATTGGTTCTTCTGGTGGGATTAGCGCAGCGCCCGTGAACAGGGTTTCACTTTCTCAGGTGCACGAGGACGTAATCGTATTTCACCTCGTGATCGCCGTCGCCGAGCGCCTGAATCTTGAATTCGCCGTTGGTCTGGAAGGCGCGCACGCCGGTGCCGTGAATCACAGTCGTCTGTTCTTTGTCGCTGTCGAGCGCTTTCCAATACACCTTGGCGTCGGTGTCGGAATTCCAGATCGTGAGAAAGACCGCGTGCGGCTCGTCGTCACTGATCATCGTTTTCGGCGGCGCGCCGCTGTGCACCGTGCCGGCGCCCATCGACTCGAAGGAGCCGATGCGGCTGAAATCGATCTCCTGGGCGGAGACGCTTGCGGGTGCCGCAATCGCGGCCAGCCCGAGAAGCCCGCAGCTCGTTATCGTCCAGCGACGCAATATCCGACCGCCCATTTCGTCACCACCAGTCCTTCGGCTTGCCAATAAGCTAACGTCGACAAACGCCGGCATTGAATAAGTCGCCATTGAATAAATGGTGCACACGCGCGGCGATTTCACGGCGGCTGTTCGCCGCGAGGCACAGGCCGACGTTACTTCCCGCTCGGTTCGTCGCTGCGCAGCTCGCGCGCAAGCTGATCGAGCACAGCGTTAACCATCCCGGTTTCGTCCCGGTCGACGAACGCCGATGCCACATCGACATATTCCGAGGTCACGACCCGCGCCGGCACGTCGCGACGGCGGGCAAGCTCGTACGCGCCGGCGCGCAAGACGGCGCGCAGCACCGCCTCGATCCGCTTGAGCGGCCAGCCGCGCGCCAGCGCCGCGTCGATCTGCGGATCGAGCGTGCGCTGCTCGCGCACGACACCGGAAACGATGTCGCGAAAGAAGGCGGCTTCCGCCGGCAGATATTGCGCGCCCTCGACCTCGCCGCCGAGCCAATGGCTTTCGAACTCGGCAAGGATGTCGTTGATGCCGGTCCCGGCCAGATCCATCTGATAGAGCGCCTGCACGGCGGCGAGCCGCGCCGCGCCGCGCTTGTTGGCCTTCCGAACCCCATCGCCGGCAGGGCGCGCCATGCTCACTTCCCCGCCAATTGTCGTTTCAAGCGCACCAGCGCCAATGCGGCGCGAGCCGCGTCGCCACCCTTATTCATCTCTTCCGGCCGCGCGCGCTCGAACGCCTGCGCTTCGGTATTGACCGTGATGATGCCGTTGCCGATCGGCAACGCCTGCGCGACGCTGATATCCATCAAGCCGCGCGCCAACTCGTTGGAGACGATCTCAAAGTGGATGGTGTCGCCGCGGATGACACAGCCGAGCGCGACCACGCCGTCATAAGGGCGGCGCTTGCGCTGCGCCGCCTCGACCGCCATCGCCACCGCCGGCGGAATTTCCAGCGAGCCGGGAACGCCGATGCGTTCGACCTCGGCACCGGCTTCTTCAAGCACCGCCATCGCACCCGCCAGCAACAGATCGGCCAGATCGTCGTAATAGCGCGCCTCGACAATGAGGATGCGGGCGCCGTTGGCGCTGTCTTCTTCACTTTTGGCTTGGCGCGGGCCGGCCATCGCTTTCCTCAGTGCTGGTGGAGCGAGACGTATCTGCGACGCATCGCCTGCCCCGGTTCATCCGTTTGCGGCGCGGTGGTAGCAAGCCGAGGGAAGGCGAACAAGCGCCGGCCCGGTATGCGAAACTGTGGACCCGGCTGGGGCAGTCAGGCGGTTTGCAGAAGACGCGCCGCATAGCGCGCCATCTGATCCACTTCCAGGTTTAGGCGGGCGCCGGCGCGCAGGCTGCCGAAGGTCGTGACCTGCAGCGTGTGCGGGATGAGCAGCACCGAAAATGTGTCGCCCTCGACCTCGTTGACGGTCAGCGACACGCCGTCGAGCGCCACGGATCCCTTCGGGGCAATGAACCGTGACAGCGGCGACGGCACCCGCAAGGCAAGCCGGGCCATGTCGGGTAAATCCTCGCGTGTCAGAAGCTCGGCAATGCCGTCGACATGACCGCTCACCAAATGTCCGCCAAGTTCGTCGCCGATCCGCAGCGAACGTTCGAGGTTGAGTTGGCTGCGGCGCTGCCAGTTTCCGGCGGTGGTCACCCGCAAGGTTTCCGCCGCCACGTCGACGGCGAAAAAGCTGCGATTGCCCTTGTGACCGCGCTCCACCACGGTCAGGCAGGGACCGGAGCAAGCGATGGAGGCGCCGATATCGATGGTCCCCGGATCATAGTTGCAGGCAATGAGCAGCCGGCGCAGCCCCTCGGCCCGCTCGTCAATCTCAAGAATCTCGCCTAAGTCGCTGACAATACCTGTAAACACGCTCTCTACCTTCGTTGCAAAATCTCGACCCGGTCGGCGCCCACCGCTTCGCTGGTAACCCTGGTCAGACGCAGCGACTGGGTCAACGCCGTCAGCGGCAAACCTTCGAGCGCATCGATGCCATCGGCGCCGACGCGCTTGTCCGAGTGGAAAAGCGCGGCTTCGTCAACAAGATCCGCGTGCAACAAGGCCGCGGCCAAAATCGGCCCGGCCTCGACCATCAGGCGGCTGATGCCGCGTTGGGCCAACAGGCGAAGGACGGCCGTCAGATCGAGCCCGGCGTCTGCACGCGGAACCGCAAGCACCGTCGCGCCAGCGGCTTCGAGCATGTCCTTGGCGGCGGCGGGGGCTTCCGCCGCGGCCACGACCCAAAGCGGGACTTCGCGCGCGCTGTGCACGAGACGCGAGCCGAGCGGCAGACGCAAGCTTGCGTCGAGAACAAGCCGCACCGGCGAATAGCCGGCCATGCCGGGCAGCCGGCAGGTCAGGATCGGATCGTCGGCCAGCGCCGTGCCGCTGCCGATCATGATGGCGTCGCTTTGCGCGCGCAAAAGCTGCACGCGCTCGCGCGCGGGTTCGCCGGTGATGACTATAGGTTTTCTTCCAGCGGCCCCGACTTTGCCGTCCGCGGAGACTGCGAGCTTGAGCACCACATGGGGGCGGCCATCGCGCATGCGGCGGATATGGCCGGCATGCGCATGACGGGCCTCTTCGGCGCCAAGCCCGATGTCGACCGCAATGCCCGCGGCGCGCAGGCGGGCGTGGCCGGCACCGGCGACCTCCGGATTGGGATCTTCCAGCGCCGATACGACGCGCGCAATGCCGGCGGCAATGACGGCGTCGGCACAAGGCGGCGAGCGGCCAAAATGCGAGCAAGGCTCGAGCGTGACGTAGAGCGTCGCGCCGCGGGCGAGCGGGCCGGCGGGGCGCAGCGCCTCGACTTCGGCGTGCGGACGACCGCCGGGTTGCGTCCAGCCGCGGCCGACAATCACGTCGTCCTTGACGATCACCGCTCCGACGGCCGGATTGGGCCACGTCCGCCCCAAGCCGCGACGGCCGAGCGTCAGCGCAAGCGCCATGAAGCGCGCGTCGCGGGAAGCGCGCTCGTCGGCGTTCGATGCAGGTGTGACACCCATGTCGCGGATGTGGGCCGCTTGCCTATTCACTTGCGTGCCGGCGTGGCCCATTCCGCCGTTTCGTCGGACGACAATTCGGCGAGCGCGGTCTCGAAATCCTTGGCTTCGCGGAAATTGCGATAGACCGAGGCGAAACGCACATAGGCGACGTCGTCGAGCTCACGCAGATAGGCCATCACGGTCTCGCCGATGGTCTCCGACGACACCTCGCTCTCGCCCTGGCTCTCGAGCTCGCGCACGATCTTGGAGACCATCTGATCGATGCGCTCCGGCTCGACCGGGCGTTTGCGCAATGCGATCTGCACCGAGCGCAGCAGCTTGTCGCGATCGAACGGCACCCGACGCCCGTTGCGCTTGATCACGATCAGTTCGCGCAGCTGCACGCGTTCGAAGGTGGTGAAGCGGAAATTGCAGGCGAGACAGACGCGGCGCCGGCGGATGACCGAGGAATCCTCGGTGGGCCGCGAATCTTTCACTTGCGTATCAAGGCTTCCGCAGCTCGGGCAGCGCATCGGGCGCCCCTACCCCTCATAGATCGGGAATCGGCCGACCAGCCGTTTGACCTTATCGCGCACATTGGCCTCGACCGCAGCATCTTCTTCGGCACCCTTTTGCGAAAGCGCGTCGAGGACCTCGGCAATCATCGCGCCGACCTGGCGGAATTCGGCAATACCGAAGCCGCGCGTCGTCGCCGCCGGCGTACCAAGCCGGATGCCGGACGTGACAAACGGCTTCTGCGGGTCGAACGGCACGCCGTTCTTGTTGCAGGTGATGTGGGCGCGGCCGAGCGCCAGCTCGGCGACCTTCCCGGTGAGGTTTTTCTTGCGCAGATCGACCAGCATCAAATGCGTGTCGGTGCCGCCGGTGACGAGGTCGAAACCGGCCGCGTTGAGCGTTTCCGCCAGCGCCTTGGCATTCTCGACAATGCTCTTTGTGTAGAGCTTGAAGGACGGGTGCAGCGCTTCGCCAAAAGCGACGGCCTTGGCGGCAATCACGTGCATCAGCGGTCCGCCCTGCATGCCGGGAAAGACCGCGGAATTGAGCTTCTTGGCGATCTCCTCGTCATTGGTGAGGATCGCGCCGCCGCGCGGCCCGCGCAGCGTCTTGTGCGTGGTCGTCGTCACCACGTGGGCATGCGGAAACGGGCTCGGATGCACGCCGCCGGCGACGAGGCCGGCGAAATGCGCCATGTCGACCATCAGGTAGGCGCCGACCTGATCACAGATTTCACGGAAGCGGCGGAAATCGATGATGCGCGCATACGCGGAGCCGCCGGCGATGATGATCTTCGGCCGATGCTCCTTGGCCAGGCGCTCGACTTCCTCGAGGTCGATCAGATGATCGTCGGGGCGCACGCCATAGGGCACCGGCTTGAACCAGCGCCCGGACAGATTGACCGGCGAGCCGTGGGTCAGGTGGCCGCCAGCGGCGAGATTGAGCCCCATGAAGGTGTCGCCCGGCTGCATCAGCGCCATGAACACCTCGGCATTGGCCGACGCGCCGGAATGCGGTTGCACATTGGCAAAGCCGCAGCCGAACAGCTTGGTCAGCCGCTCGATCGCCAGGCGCTCGACCACATCGACATATTGGCAGCCGCCATAGTAGCGCTTGCCCGGCAATCCTTCCGCGTATTTGTTGGTCAGCACCGAGCCTTGCGCTTCGAGCACCGCGCGGCTGACGATATTCTCCGAAGCGATCAGCTCGATCTCATCGCGCTGGCGGCCGAGCTCTTTGCCGATTGCGGCGGCGATCTCCGGATCGCTCTCATCAAGAGTTGCGGAAAAGAATCCCTCCTCCAAAATCTTTGCACCATGAGGGACCGACATGCCTGTTGCTCCTCGCCAAATAGGTTCTGCCATTGCGGGTGCCGCGAAACCGGCGAACTGAAATCCACAATCGCCGCTTGTGGATAGCGATTGTGGGCGCCTCGCGAAAACTCAGTCTTTATCGTCGCTTCCCCGGTTCTGCAGCCGCTCGATTGGCTCAGGCCGAAATAGCGCGCCGCAAGCCGATAGCATACCAGCGAAAAGTCGCAAGGTGTTGGGACCACGACGGCCACGAACCCGCTAGATTTTGGGATCGGTGTTAATCCCGACGAGGTTGGCCGAACGCCAAGAACCGTTGATCCACGGCAAGCGCTTGACGCATCCATAGCTGGATGGTTATACATTGACCCATAACCATTCAGCTATCGATCTGGACGGGCAAACGGAGGTACGGCGAGTGAAGATCAAGTTGACCAGTGTCTACGTCGATGATCAGGACAAGGCGCTGCGCTTCTACACCGAAGTGCTGGGCTTCACGAAGAAGGGCGATTTCAGCAACGGCCCGTTTCGCTGGCTGACCGTGGTCTCACCCGACGAGCCGGATGGAACCGAGCTGCAACTCGCTCTGAACAACAACCCCGCGGCCAAAGCCTATCAGCAATCCTTATTCCAGCAGGGCCAGCCGGCGGTCATGTTCTTCTCCGCCGACATCAAAGGGGATCACGAGCGCATCAAAGCGCGCGGCGCCGCCTTCAGCATGCCGCCGACGCAGGTGCCCGGCTCTACCATCGCCAAGCTCGAGGACACTTGCGGCAACCTCATTCAGATCACGGAACTGGCGCGCGGTTAGAGCGCACACTTGGTCGGAATCCGGATGCCTGAGGCGCACGATTTGCTGTTTCGAACGCTCGCCGATCCGACCCGGCGGGCCATCTTCGAGCGCTTGTGCCAGGACGGAGAGCAGACGGTCGGTGCCCTGACGGCCCGAGCCGGCGTTTCGCAACCGGCCGTGTCAAAGCATCTCGCGGTTCTCAAGCAAGCCGGGTTAGTGCGCGACCGCCACGAAGGCCGGCAGACGCATTACAACGCCCAGCTCGGTGCGCTCGCCCCTCTCCTCGACTGGACAAATCAGATGGTCGGCTTCTGGGAGAAACGCTTCGACCATCTCGAGGATTTGTTGAACCGAATGGACCAGTAAAAAGCCGACTAAAACGCGCGGTCGAGGGGTCTTGCGATTTTTTTTGCTTAGCTTGGAGGGAGGCCCCGTTGAACTGGAACAATTGGCTTCGTCAGAGCACGAGCTTTTTGGATCACTTCATCTGCGGTCGGCGGATTTGCGGGATGCCGGCTCAGGCAAAGCGGCGTGCGGATTTTTACGGGTCGATTAAAGCCCTCGGTTGAAAAATAGAACTCGCCCTTCGTCAGCCTCGCGACGTCGTCCGCGACCCCACCCTTGGCAGCCATCAATTCCTGAGTCGCTTGGATTGTCGCGGGAGAACTCATGCGGCCGTAAACGTGTGTCGTGCAGTTCGACACGATCGCACTATCGATACCCCTCGGCAGCTGTGTCGCGAAAATCATGCCAAGCCCATACTTGCGTGCCTGGGCTGCAAGCGAACGGGTGCTTGCCTTGCAAGCGGTTCCGCTTTGTGATGGTGCGAAATTCTGCGCTTCGTCCAGAACATAGAGACGGCCGGTTGGACTGGGGTTCTGCTTGATCCACGTAAACAGCGTCATCTGCAGCTGATTGACAAAAGATTGACGGGCTTCGTCACCGCCGAGCCCAGCGAGACTAATGACCGAAATGCGAGTCTTGTTGTTCGGACCGTAAAAGAGCAACTGCGGATCGAGACTAGGACCAGATGATTGAAGCAGAGGATTCGTCGCGATCACAGCAAGCAATTGATTTGCTATTTCACCTGCCAACCTCGGAGCGTTGCCAATCTTGCTGATCTCATCGGGGAAATCCGAGAGTAAGGCGATAAGGTCGTCAAGCGCGCCCCCTCCGTTCTTAGCGAAGGCCCGAAGCGCATCGGCCAAAACGCCTTGCCGAAGAAGCGCCTTCTGGCCAGTTCCACCAACGTAAGGGTTAAGGGTTTCCCGCGCCATCTCAATAGCTTGGGAGCGCTCGTCCTCAGTCTGCTTGTCGCTCCTGTCGCCGATAGCCCCGAAATCCGGGAGCAGCTTTAGCGACAAGGGATTTCCGCTGTTCACGCCAGGGGTCCATATTATGACGTCGGCTTGCGTCAGATATTCGGCCGACTTGCCTACATCCTCATCGCTGAAGCCGTCAGGACGAGCAGGCCATGGCTCGTCGAGCCGCGCGAGGTCATTGTTGATGTCCAGCACAATCGAGGGAATTTTTAAAAGGGCAGCCTCCTCGACAATGCGTCGCAAAAGTACAGTCTTGCCCGAACCGGAACCTGCAAGGATTGCAACGTGCCTGGGAAGTAAATCGGCAGCAAGCGCGACTGCGCCATTTTGATTACCACGCTCGTATCTTTGCCCTACGGGAATAGCCCTTTCCGCCGACTGCGGGTCCCTTTTCTTAGCGGCAGCCCCGTCGCCATTTGTCGATTCGGCTTTATCGCGAGTCCCCCGCGAACCCTTCTTGTCCTTCTCCGATCCGTTTGCCGCCGCGCCGTTTCCGCTCGACGCCGACGATCCGGTCTCAGCCAAAGCATTCAATAGGAACGATGGCGGAGACAGACCGGCTTGCGTGAACAATCGAGTCGTGTAGAGGGGCTTACGAACGCGTAGCCATCCTTCAAAATTCGGAGTCGTATCTTCTGCCATTTTTCGCAGCGCAATAAAGCTGCGCAAATCATCATCTTCCGGCGCGATGAACTTGCCACCCGCCCTCAGAAATTGCTGCACGAGCGCTTTCGTCTTTTGCCCGCCGGGCATCTCACCGCGGCGCAGGATGAACAGATGCCGAAATTTGAGTGCCGTGTCTATTCCCGATCCGGTCATCGCGGCCTTTAGGCGCGATTGGAAAGCGATCGCGTTGGTATGGCCCAGAATTCTAAAACAATAGTGCTGCTCGCGATCTCCTTCATTATGAAAAGTAAATGACAGGCGCCCGTGCAACGATGGCCGCCTTTGGTCCGGATCACGTTGCACTTCGGAGTCGATGTGATCAGGGAGGTCCAGGTGTTTCTCGAAAAGCTTCAACACCACGTCGAAAAGTTCACGAAGGACATCTTCGCCTTCCGCATCTAGCAGATGGCCAATCGACGTCGCAGCTTTTTGCCTCTGGTACTCTTGGTCGAACACACTAGTCTCTGGCGGGTCTTCCGTAGGCGTTTGGTTACCTCCCAAGAAAGTTTTCAGCTCGATAACCGTTCTTTGAGCGACACATCGTTGTCGATGTGCCTCGCAGGCCTTTAAAAGCTGCCGTGGCGAGAAGCCGGTGGCAGTATCGAAGGCCTCGCGAGCAAACGGCCAGGTCGGATACGGCGGCTTGAAGTCGCAAGATGAGTAAGTCTGAGCGAGTCTGCTCGCGACTAATTCTGCGGCAATTTCGCCGCTCGGCAGCGCACGGAGATTTATTGGATTGCTGTACCGATCGGTGACCGCCACCGTTGCTTGATCCTGCAAGACCTTCCAAGTTGCTTCAAGGCAGGAAATGACCGTGATAGCCCGCTGCTTCTTTTCATGTAAGTCCATTAATCCGAGCGCGAGCGACTCGACTATTGACTGCGCCTCGATCTCTTCATCACGCGCCGCGACCGCTGCAGCCCTGGCATTGCTTGCACTTACGATTGCATCGATTTGATCGACTGCAATCAGCGTCGGGCCGACGAGAACTCATAACCCACGACAAACCTTGAATGACTTTGACGGGATCGTTTGGACCAAGAAACCCAAGCGGAGTCACAATCTCATTGTCTAAGCTCATACCTTGCAGCCACGCATGCGCAATACTGTGGCAATCCAGGTCTTCTGAAATTAGGAGTATAAGCGCCGTTATCACATTCCGATGTGAAGAGGTCTCTTGAAAATGGATTCGAGACAACGACCTCACAAAAAGGTTTGCCAGCTCGGCCACCAATTCCCGCGGCCGCCCGCGCCAACGTTTAGCGATATTGACCATGTCCTGATCAATTGCGAGGAATGACGCCAGCCTGATAATAAGTTGATCATACTGTGTCTTTCCATTGGGCATCCGCACTTGTAGCGAATTGAGAAAGCCAAGCGCGGCGGATGACCAGAAATCTTTGATACCCACCAAGTCGAGAAGCACAAACCATCCACCGATTTCCCATACCCGCCGCCTCACCTCTCCGATGAGATGTGTCTTTCCGTATCCAGCGGGAGCAACGATCACGTGGCCGAGCGGCTCGTCCGTATTCTCGGGGTCGCGCGTTTTCCTTGTGAAATAGTCAATGACGTCGTCTACTCGCTCCTGATGGAGTGAGGACAAGTGATAGGGCGGGTCGCGCCAGACACTCTTCAGATGGCGCGTCCAGTCAAAATTAGCGGAACGAAAAGCGTCGAGTTCGGTCATTATCGTTCGATCCAAAGAATGTGGCGAGGCTCGTTTCCGAAATAGAGGGCGGCTGACCGATCGGCGTCCGTGACCTCTAATCGATTGTCGAGCTGATACAGCGAAGCTTCTTGGTTGTTCTGCATTTGGACAAGCGCGCCATCTAGTGCGCTACGCTCAATGTCACGCAGCTTTTCGCGAAGCTCGCGAAGAAGAACGCGTGTATTGAGACGCCCCCCACTAATTGTCAGGTA
The DNA here is from genome assembly GCA_963818155.1 of uncultured Alphaproteobacteria bacterium. GTDB lineage: Bacteria > Pseudomonadota > Alphaproteobacteria > Rhizobiales > Xanthobacteraceae > BOG-931. Next base: position 85,855 of record CAWFRC010000003.1, on the reverse strand, counting down.
CGCATCGCGAATGCGCTTTCGCACTGGAACTTGATCGAGACCTGCAGGGACCGTTTCGCCAACCGGCTTTAAAGTTTCTCGAGGATTGAGAATGTCTACCAACGCGTAGTTCTCAATCTCCATGTATTTTTTTAATTTGATCAGCCAAGCTTGAAGTATCTGGCTGCCGGCCGGCGATTGGGTGGGCAACGCCGCGCTAAGGTTACGTCCGGCCCAGTCCCATCCCCGCTCGGTGACCTCAATCCAAATCCGCTGGTTTTTGCGCCTGTCAGATTTGATGAGACCATCGCTCTCGAGCGCGATGCGGTCGTCCTTGTCTGGTTTTGGCTTGATCTCGTTTTGGAACCCCGCTGCATTTTCTCTCGCAAGGAGAGCCCACAAAATTAGCGTGCGTTTTTCAAGGGTCGACTTCCTTTTGCCGCGCTTTGCCACTTAGCCCTCCTTGCTACCCATGCGACGCAGGCGGACGAGGTCGCGGATTTTTTCGACCGCCTTGCCGTAGTCCTGCGCGACTTCATCATTGGAGAGTCGCAAAACCGTGTAGCCGCTCAAGATTAGTTCATAGTCGCGATGACGGTCGTACATGAAGGCTGCGCGATTACCGTGAGTGCCATAGCCGTCGAGTTCAACCACCAGACGGCCTTTCTGCCATAGCAGGTCAACTCTTGGCCGCGTCCCTCGTACGGTTTCAATAGACTGATTGAATACAAACAGCGATGCGAGTTCGGCGTCCGCGCCGACGGCCTGTGCAAGGCGCTTCTCGACCTCACTGAGCGGATGTGGCGAACCGCGCCACGGCGCGATCCAAGGTTCGGATTTGTCTTCGTTGGAATCGAGAATATCGGGTGGAAATAGCACCGTTTCAGCAGCGACTTGGCGTGAGCCAAATAAAATACGATCGAACGGAGGCTTGCTCGTCGGCAGGTCTGTGAACAGCGCGATAACAGATCCGCGACCGGCGTGCGCTATCCACTCAAGCGCACGTACAACCGCCGCAGGATAAGATGCTTTCTTCGTTGAAGCATCGACATCTGCGACCACGACAAGGCCCGTGCGGCTGATAACGTGCGAGAGGTTGCTGAACTCGACTTCAAGCGGCGTGCCGCTCACGCGAGGAGAACAATCGTTGAGTACGAGCCGAGCAGCCGCCTCTATCCAAGAAGGCGAAAGGCCAGCGATATTCTGTGCAGCGCCTCGCGCTATCGCGCCAATTGCAAACCGCCCAAGGGTGTCGTTGCGGCATCCACTGAAACTTACGTCGGTGAACCAGACCGGCCACAGGCGACGAGCAGTGCCCGCAAGAAGATCAACGATTTGCTCGACGATTGCCTCAGCGGTTGGCTTCGGCATGATCGGCACAAAGAGCATCACGCGGCCATCTTGCCGGGGCTCAGCCTGATCCAGGAAACTGCGGAGACTCTCACCATTGATCCCGCCAAGTGACACCACAACGCCTGAGGGAGTATCAAGAATGAAATCTGCGATGGCTTCCACGGGCAGCGACTGGGCATGCCAATCTGCACCTACGCGGGCGGTTTGCAGGCCGGGCTCCATGGCAGAGGCAATATGCCTGCGGTCTCGAAAATTGGATTGAGCCATATCCCCGCCCCTGAGCAACGACCGTCGATCATTCCTCAGCGCAATGAAGTGCGGTTCTCGAACCGCGAATTATTGAAGACAATTAAGACCTCGACGATGAGGCATTTACGACATTGCTTGAATTCGTCCCGAGTGACCTTTGTGAGATGCCCGGTTTGAGATTGGGTGGATCGTAGGCGAACTACATGGCAATAGCAACTTCAAGTAGAAGATAATAGAGGCTGAGATAACAACGAAACGCCCCAGTGCTCTTCCTCACCCCGCTGCCCCATACCCAACGAAACACTATTCCGCCGAGGAAACTTTTTTGCGCTATAGTGATCGCAACGCCCGCACAACAACGCCGGGCAGCGATTGCAGGAAACAGCGGGAGGACGCGCTATGGCGGATCGGAACGGGTCGTACGACAGCTACGGATCGGCGCGGCAGACATCGTCCAGTCACACGTCGTTTGGATCGGCGCGCGCTTCCACCTATCTTAGCCGTTCTTCGCAAACGCCTAGTGCGCCGCCTCCACCCTCTTCGTCCTACGGATCCGGCACGCCAAGCTCGACCTATCGGGCCGGCGCCAACGAGATCCGCGGCACCGACATCATCGCCGAGTATCTGGTCAAGGAGAAAGTCCCCTACATCCTCGGCTACGCGGGCCACGGCGCCATCGGCCTGCTCGATGGCCTCTACAAGCAGACCGACCGCATTCGCCACATCTCGCCGCGCATCGAGCAATCGGCGGGCTTCATGGCCGACGTGTATTACCGCCTCACCGGCCAGCCGCTCGCGGTCTATGCTTCCACTGGCCCCGGCCCGATGAACCTGATGATCTCGGTCGCCAATGCCTATTACGATCAGTCGGCATTCTTCGTCATCACCGGCAACGTTCCCACCAATCAGTTCGATACCGGCGCGCTCCAGGACGACTATCGCTACAACGGCGACATGTCTTCGATTTTCGCGCCGGTGACGAAGAAGTCCTGGCGCATCCGCAAGGTCGAGGATCTGGTCAAGGCTCTGCCCGACGCCTTTTCGCTGATGCGCACCGGACGGCCGGGTCCGGTGCATTTCGACATGCCCTACGACCTTTACATGCGCACGGCCGCAGTCTCGACGCCCGAGCCCAACGTGCACGGCTCGCCGCTTAATTGGCGCACCACCGTCGCCGACGAGACGGTGGAGAAGGCGCTGACCCTGCTCACCAGCGCGCAACGGCCGCTGATCCTCGCCGGCGGTGGCGTACGGGTGGCGCACGCGTACGACGAGCTGAAAGCGCTCGCCGAACAGCTCGACATTCCGGTCTATACGTCGTTTATGGGCAAGAGCGTGCTGCCCGCCGACCATCGGCTGCATCTCGGCGTCGCCGGCGTGTGGGGCGAATATCCGGCGACCGAAGCGGTGCGCAACGCCGACGTGATCCTCGCCATCGGTGCGCGCTTCAACGATCTTCACACCGGCTCGTGGCTTCCCGGCTATGTCTACAACATTCCGCCGACCCGCCTGATCCAGGTCGACATCGATCCGCAGGAGATCGGGCGCAACTACCCGGTGGAAATCGGCATGGTTGGCGACGCCAAGGCGTTTCTCGGCCAGGCGGCACGCATCGCCCGCGCCAAGGGCTTGCGCGGCGGCTACAACGGGGCGTGGCAAAAGGAGATCGAGGGCTGGCGTACGGATTGGCGCAATTACTGCGAGCCGTTCGAGCGCTCGAGCGAAGTGCCGATCGAGCCGCGCCGGATGATGGCCGACATGAACAAGATCTCGCCGCCCGACACCGTGATGGTCGACGATGTCGGCAATTGCCAAGTCTGGAACGAGCAATACTGGAAGCCGCGCACGCCCGGCAACCACCTCACCGCCGGCGGCTTTGCGGCCATGGGCTTCGGCGTCTGCGGCGTGCTCGGGGCGCGGCTGGCGCGGCCGAATTCGCCCTGCGTGACGCTGTGCGGCGACGGCAGCTTCATGATGATGCCGCACGCGGTCGCCACCGCCGTCGAATACAATCTGCCCGCCGTGTGGGTGCTGCAGAACAACTACGCCATCGGTACCATTCGCGACCTGCAGCGCTTCTATCACGACGGCCGCGAGCTCGGCACGAGCTTCATCAACGAGCGCACCGGACAATTGTGGAATCCGGATTTCGTGAAGATGACCGAAGCCATGGGTGGCCGCGGCATCCGCATCGAGCATCCGGATCAATTCGGCGACGCCTACCGCGAAGCGATCCGCTCCAACATCCCGACAGTGATCGAAGTGGTCATCAACCGCGACACCGGCATACCGGTCACCGGCACCTGGCAAATGCCGCCGATCCCGGAAGTGCAGCCGACATTCGGCAAGCGCAAAGTCCGCTAGCGCGATCGCGGGTGTCCTGCTCCGCGCGCACGCCGATGTGCCCGCAATAAAACGATCGGATGAAGTCGAGCGCATAAACGCCACTCAACCGATCAATCATTGCTCACTTCTAATTGATGGCGCCGCGCGATCTGGCGTTGGACAGGGACTCCTGAGAAAGGCTCTATTGAGCCTCAGCTTCAAAGGGGACCAACATGGCGAAGCGCACGTGGATTGGGATTTCTGTTACCACCGCATTCCTTATTCTCAGCAACGCTGCCTTTTCGCAGGACGCTCAACCGACGCGCGTTCGTGGCACGCTGGATCAGGTGAGCGGCGACACGCTGACGGTGAAGCCGCGGAGCGGCGGCACCGCCACTGTCCAGCTTAAGGAAGGCGCTGCCGTCGTCGCCGTTGCCAAGGGCGCGATGTCCGATATCAAAGAAAACAGCTTTGTCGGCATCGCCGCCATGCCACAACCGGACGGCACGATCAAAGCCGTTGAGGTCAGCGTCTTTGCGGAGCCCCTCCGCGGCACGGCCGAGGGTCATTATCCGTGGGATTTGATGCCCAACAGCTCGATGACCAATGCGACGGTGGCGCAGCAGGTCGTGAAGCAGGAAGGGAACACCCTGACGCTGAAATACAAGGACGGTGAAAAAACCATCGTCGTGCCCGCCGACATTCCGGTGGTCAATCTGGTGCCCGGCAGCCGCGCCGATCTCAAGCCGGGTGAAAAGGTGTTCGTCCCGCAAGCAACAAAAGGCGCCGACGGCGTTTTGACAGCCGGCGTCATCCTGGTGGGTCGAGACGGTACAACACCGCCGATGTGAGAAGCGGATCAGCCGCGGCGGCGCGCCGCATTCGATCGGCGCGCCGATCCTAAAAATGTCCGGTTGTTGGAATATTGATCGGCGATGGTGAAATTCCGCGCGGCTGTTCACAATACTTCATCGGCCCCGAGTTCACGCAGCACCCTAAGAACATCGTTCGCAGTTCTGACCGTTAGCGTTGCCATGCTGTGGTTGCCCCATAACGGGCATGCGGCGAACCGATCTCAAAGTTGGCGCATCGACGAAGCACAGACGTCGATCGCGTTCAAAATTGACGCCGTGGGATTCCCAACCACCCACGGCCACTTCGGGCACTACACCGGAAAAATCCTGATCGATTTCGATCGGCCTGCAAAGAGCTTCACGAATTTCACGGTCGACGCCACCTCGGTCGACGTGGGCGCGGGGTCATTTAACGACTTCGTCAAGAGCAGAGCACTCCTGAACGTCGAGCGTTTTCCGACAATGGCGTTTGCTTCGACGCAGGTCGAAAAGCTCGACGCCCATACCGCGCGGGTGATCGGCAATCTGACGATGCTCGGCGTGAGCCGGCCGCTTACGTTGACCGTGGACGTCGAAACGAACGCGGCCAATCAAGCAAACGCCGTGTCGTTCACCGCCAAAGGAACTATCGTGAGATCGGAGTTCGGAATGACGTTTGGCATTCCGCTCATCGATGATGCCATCGAAATCACCGTCAAAACGCGAGCGCTGAACGATGAATGAGCCGGCGGCCATTTGGCCGCTTCCGATACGGATCGCGCATTGGCTCAGCGCGGCGCTTGTCATCTCCCTGCTGGTGCTCGGCGCTGTGATGGTGTTTGCCGTCGCCGATCCGGCCCGACGCTTCGAACTGACGCAAATTCACAAGCCGCTCGGCATCCTGGCATTGATCTTGACCGGCGCGCGAGCCTGCTGTCGGCTTTGCTCAAGCGCACCCAAAGTCGCCCTCACCTCCCGACCGGCGGTGCTCGCCGCCAAAGCGGCTCATCTTGCTTTATATCTGCTGTTGTTTCTGATGCCTCTTTCGGGCTGGCTGATGGTGACGAGCACTCCCATCCGGATACCCGTCACGCTGTTTGGATTCGTTGATCTACCCTTTCTCCTAGCGCCTGATCTCGCGACTTATAACGCCGCCCGCACGACGCATCTCTTCTTGAGCATTGCGCTGGCCTTGATGGTGGTCGTGCACACGGGGGCCGCAATGGTCCACCAATTTCTCTGGCGTGACGGGACGCTGGCGCGAATGTGGGGGCCCGGCCGCACGCCGACGCCTCGTTGTTGATTGAGTGCTCCCTATTGAAAGATCCGCAGCGTGACATGGGCGCTCAATGGATTGCCGACGTAGGCGCCCGCGACATTGGCGGCAACAAAATAACGCTCGTTGGTGATGTTCTTCACGTTCAGCGAGAGGCTCCAGTTGGGCGCTGTATAAGCGAACAACAGGCTGCCGATCGCATAGGCGGGTATCGCATTGATGTTCGTGGTGTCGCTGTAGCTCACGGCTTGATAGTTTATGCCACCGCCGGCCATGAAGCCGGGCACGCCGGCAATGGAGAATTTGTAGGTCGTCCACAGGTTGGCGAGGTAAGCCGGAACGCCCTGCGGGTGATTGCCGACTGCGGCAATGCCTTGCGGATTGTCGGTGATGACCGCGTTTTGAAAGGTCGCGTTAGCGAGAATATGCCACGGCTCGAGGGGAGCGGCATCGATGGACGCCTCCGTGCCGATGGTGCGCTGTGCATCGAACACGACCACCTCGTTGCCGTTTAGCGTTGCCGGCGTCGCCACGTTGTTGCGTGACACGTCAAAGAACGCCGTGTTGATCACCAGCCGATCGCCGAACAGATTGAACTTGATGCCGGCCTCATATTGCAAAGCGGATTCAGGCGCTCCGATTCCGTTCTGCACGTTTTCGGAGTTGAAGTTTGTCAGAAAGCTTTTGGAGACGCCGGCATAGGGCGACACGCCCGGGAACAGCTTGTAAAGCGCTCCGACGTTCCAGCTCACCGGCGCGTCGTTGCGGCTCTGCGTGACACCGGCGATGATCGGCTGGCCGGAATTGGTGAAGGCACCCGGCACGGTGACCAGCGGATCAAGGACCGTATTCCACCAATCCTGACGTACGCCGGCACGCAGTTTTAGCCTCTCGCCGATATCCATCTGATCGGTCGCGTAGACGCTCAGGTACGTCGCCGACAGGTTGTCGTTGTCGCAGGAATGCGACGCGTCGCACTGAAACTTGAGGCCGGAGGCGGAGAGTTCCGGCGGTATCGGGTCGAAGACATTGGCGATATTGGGCAGGTCCGCGGTTTGCCGCTGCGTCTGCATCGTCTGCCGTACCGCCTCGAAGCCGGTCAGCAATGAGTGACCCACAGGGCCGGTGTTGAATTGCCAGAGCGGCTCGAACTGATAATCGAAGGTGTTGTCACGATCGGTCTGCTCACGGAGCTGTCGGCCAATCACCTGGTCGAGGATGCACGGACGATTGGTGACCGGATCCTTTTGCGTGGCGGGATTCGTACAAACGGTGGTTCTGGTGCTGTCGCCGTTCCGCATGGCGTCGATGTCGCGATACGTGTAGGCGAAACGATTGTTGATCGTCAGGAAGTCGGTGACTGTCCATTTATCGGTCATGGTCGGCCGGATGTACGTTTGATCCGCGAACGCCCACGGTGTCGAATATTTCGCGTCCGCCGCCGATACATTCGATATCGGTGAGCCGTTAAAATAGATGAGCCCGTAGGAGTCCGGTGTCTGGTGGATTTGGCGCGCGTCGAGGCTCGTCTCGAATACGTGATCGTTGATGTTCCACATCAGGTCCGGCCTGATTTCGAAGTCTTTGTTGCCGAGGCCGCGGTAGCCGTCGGAGCTGATGCCGGTGGCATCGACGCGATAGTTCAAGCCCTTGATCGTGGTCGGGCCGGTGACGTAATCCTGACTGGTCACCGTGCCGAAGGAGCCCGCCTGCAAGCTCGTGCCCCAGTGAAAGTCGGGCAGCGGCTGATAATGAACGATGTTGATGGTGCCGCCCGGCGGCCCGCTTCCGAACAGCGCCGAACCCGGGCCTTCGATGACCTCGATGCGCTTCACGCCGTTGAGCGAGTGATTTAATCCGCCGAGCTGATCGCCGTCCGAAAAATTGTCCTGATAGACCTGGGCGTTGAGGCCGCGGATCAGGAAGTGATCGAAATAGCCGAGCGAATCCTGGCCGCCGACATTGACGCCGCTCGCGTTCGTCATGGCCTGGCTCAGCGTGTAGGCGCCTTGCTGGGTCAAAAGCTCGCGCGGAATGATTTGCACGTTGGCCGGGATGTCTTCGAGCCTGGTGCCCGTCTTGTCGGCCGTGACCACCTGTTGGGGCGCGTTGGCCCGATCGCTGCCGCCGAAACCGGCGTCTACTCTGGCTGCCGGAGCATTTGCATTCGCCGCAGTCGCGGCCGCTTGATTTCGCCGGCGTACGGCCGATGCCGTGCGCGCCGCTCTGCCCGCGCCGCGTTGTTGCTCCTGTTGTATCGCCTTTCGTTGCTTCGGCTCGGACGGTGCCGGCACGACAACGGGCGGCAAGGGTTGTGGTGCCGATCCGGCGGCCGGCTCGGGATTGGCGGCCGGCGCCGGGCTTGTGGCGGGCGCCGCCCCCGAATCGACTGCTGGCACCGGCGCAGACTTGACGGCCGGTGCGTTGGTATCCTGAGCGAGCGCACCGCCGGCGAGTGCAAGGCCGACGACGGCACCGGCAAAGGTCAGACTTGTGGATGAAGAAAACGCGACAAAACGCGACACAACGCGTGACATAAACTCCCCCCGCTATTTAGAACTATTCGAACAAGCCCCCTTTGTTCGAACAGAACACGCGGAAAGAGAGAGAGCGTGGACGCCGATAAAATCCCAATAAAATGTTTGAATTCAATTATTCTGATTATAATTCTAAATTAGCCGAGGACAGCGCCGAGCAATCAAGGCGCTGCCGCACACAATAAGATATTTGCGTTGGATTTGTGGTCGTGGCGCGCAGTACGTGGCGGCGCGTGCGCTCCCTTTATGCCCCCAGCGTGCGATCCAATTTGTTGCGCGATTCAGTGGAGTCGGATTTGCTCTGCAATCTTGGCGCTGGAAATCTTTGGCAGTGTGACTTTTCTGCCTAAGTCAGCGCAATCAGCGCGCTCGCATCGGCGGACGGGACAGCGGCTCGCAGGTCGTCCATTCACACGACAACGGACCTGTCGGCAATGTCGAGCATTGCGGACAGAACCAGTGGGCGCATCGGCAACCCCACACGCCGTTGCAGAGCTTTCCGCCGACGATCGTCCCGCGCGCGACGATCGTGAGGCTCGGCGGATCGCAGGAGATCGGCCGCTCACGCGCCTGCGCGCCGGATACCAAACAAACAAACGTCGAGATCGCGAAGGCCGAACCGAGCAGCGGCCACCGGTGCATTCTGTTTATCTTTCCGCGCTCGATCGAAAGCTCGATCTAATAAAGATTGTTGCGGTAGCCGTCTTCGACCACCTCATCGGCCTGTTCGACACTGACATTGGCCGGCTTGGTCTGCTCGACGATCATACGGCCCAGCGACGGGAAGCTCTTTTTCTCGATCCGGTAGTCGTCGTGCCAGAGCTTGGATCGTTTGAGCGCTTTCCCGCAATGCAGGAAGGCCTCCTTCACCGTGACCAGGATGACAAGCCGCGGCTCGCGCCCATTGACCGCCGCCGCCGCCAAAAGCTCCGGATCCTGCGACAACCGCGCCGTACCGTTGATGCGCAGCGTCTCGTCGATGCCGGGAATGAAAAACAACAGTCCGACCTCGGCATCGGCGACGATATTGGACATCGTATCGAGCCGGTTGTTGCCGGGCCGGTCCGGAATGGCGATGGTGTAGTCGTCGAGCACACGGGCAAAGCCCGGTGCATCGCCGCGCGGGCTCACGTCGGTCCCCTTCCCGGGCCGGGTGGAGGCGATGACGCAAAACGGCGCGTGGGCCAGGAAATTGCGGCAGTGCGGATCAAGCCGACCGAGCTGCTTGAGCAGTGCCAACTCCATGGGCGTGCCATAAAGCCCACGCAGTGCGTTCTCGTTGCCGATTGCATGTAAATCCGCGGTGCGGTCGTCCATATGACTCTCCGTTTGCGCGTTTGTGCGTGGATTTTAGAGCATGTCCCGGAAAAGTGGAAACCGGTTTTCCGAAAAGGACATGCGACAAGAAAGAGATCTGGAGCATTTCCCGATTCCACTTAATCGGCAAATGCTTCAGACGAAGGTGGGTCAGGACGCCACACCGAGATAACGGATCGGCCCACCCGGCGCGATCGCCTGCGCGGCGGCGATGATGGCGTTGGCGTCGATGCCGTAGTGCCGGTAGAGGTCCGGGATCGAGCCGGTCTGGCCGAAATGCTCGACACCGAGCGGCCGGACCTTATGGCCGAAGACCGAGCCGAGCCAGGCCAGCGTTGCCGGGTGGCCATCGAGCACGCTGACGATGCCGCAATGCGGCGGCAGGCCGCCCAAGAGCCGTTCGATATGGGAGCGAGCGTGAACGCGGCCGCGCTCGCGCGCCCGGCAGGCCGCGGTCCAGCCGGCATTGAGCCGGTCGGCCGACGTCACGGCAAGAAGGCCCACGTCGCGCCGGTCTTCCGCCATCAGGCCCGTGGCTTGAATGGCCTCCGGTGCAACCGCGCCCGTATAGGCAACCACCACCTGGCAGTTGGGCCCCGGCTCGCGCAGCCAGTAAGCGCCGTCGACGATGGCCTGGCCGAGCGCAGGCGTCATTGCGCGCGATATCTGCTCGATCGGGCGGGTAGAGAGGCGCAGATAGACGGAGCCGCCGGTCTCGTCGCGCAGCCAATTGCGCTCGCTCGGCTCGCCCTCCCCGTCGCGCTGAATGTAATCGAGCGCGAAGCTCAGAATGGTGGCGAGCTCGTCGACGAAAGCCGGCTCGAAGGCCGCGAGCCCATCCTGCGCCAGTCCGATCAGCGGCTGCGCAATCGACTGGTGGGCGCCGCCTTCCGGGGACAGCGTAATGCCCGACGGCGTCGCCACCAGGATGAAGCGCGCGTCCTGATAACAAGCGTAGTTGAGCGCATCAAGGCCGCGGGCGATGAAGGGATCGTAGAGCGTGCCGATCGGCAATAGCCGCTCGCCGTTGATGCTGTGCGAAAGGCCGAGCGCGGACAACAGAATGAACAAATTCATTTCGGCGATGCCGAGCTCGATATGCTGCCCGCTGGGCGAAAACTCCCACGTGAAAGTCGAAGGAATGCGCTCGCCCTTGAAGGTATCCGCCATCGCTTCGCGCGCGAACAGGCGGCGGCGATTGACCCAGGGGCCGAGATTGGTCGACACGGTGACGTCAGGCGAAGCGGTGACGATGCGCGCGGCAAGCTCGGTCGGCTCGCGGCCGATCTCGTTGAGCAGCGCGCCAAAGCCGACCTGCGTGGACATTTTCGGCTGAATCGTCACCGGCAATTGGTCCGGCACGGGAATTTGGGGCGCCTGCAAGCGGCGCTCGCCGCCGGCGGCAAACGGCACATGACCCAAGAAGTCGCGCACCTTTTCGGGCTCGCGCAGGCCCTCGAGCGCATCCCATTCGTGGCCCGGCCGAATGTTTATGGCCGCGCGGAAGGTTTCCATCTGCGCCGGCGTCATCAGGCCCGAATGATTGTCCTTATGCCCAGCGAACGGCAGGCCCGCGCCCTTGATCGTGTAGGCGATGAAGCAGACCGGCCGATCGTGATCGATGGCGTCGAAGGCATCGATGATCGCGCGCAAATCATGTCCGCCGAGATTGCCCATCAGCCGCGCGAGTTCGTCGTCGCTGCGGGAATCGATCAGCCTGGAGGCCGCGCCTTGATCGCCGATCTCGTCGGTGAGGCGTTTGCGCCAGGCGGCTCCGCCCTGAAAGACCAGCGCCGAGTAAAGCGGATTCGGACAGCGGTCGATCCAGCGCCGCAGCACCTCGCCGCCCGGCTCGGCGAAGGCGGCCTGTTGCAGCGCGCCGTATTTGAGCACCACGACGTCCCAACCGAAATTGCGGAACAGATTTTCGTAGCGCTCCCACAGTCCTTCGCGGACCACCGCGTCGAGGCTTTGCCGGTTGTAATCGACAATCCACCAGCAATTGCGCACGCCCTGCTTCCAACCCTCGAGCAGCGCCTCGAAGATATTGCCTTCGTCGAGCTCGGCGTCGCCGAGCAGCGCGATCATTCGGCCTTCCGGACGTTCGAGACCCCAGCCATGGGCGCGCACATAATCCTGCACCAGCGACGAGAACAGCGTCTGCGCGACCCCGAGCCCCACCGAGCCGGTGGAGAAATCGACGTCGTCGGTGTCCTTGGTGCGCGAGGGATAGGCTTGGGCGCCCTTATAACCGCGGAAGTCCTCAAGCTTCTCGCGCGTCTGGCGTCCCAACAGGTATTGGATGGCGTGATAGATCGGCGCGGCGTGCGGCTTCACGGCTACGCGGTCCGCCGGCCGCAAGGTATGAAAATAAAGCGCGGTCATGATCGCGGCGAGCGACGCGGACGAAGCTTGATGGCCGCCGACTTTCAGGCCGTCGACATTGTCGCGCAGGTGGTTGGCGTGATGAATGGTCCAGCTCGCGAGCCACAGTACCTTGCGCTCAAGCTCGCCGAGAATGCGCAGGTCCGCCGCAGAAATGGTGTCAGCCATGTCGATTCCGCCCCCATTCACACTATAGCGCGATTCAGCGGTGTTCGCGGTCCGCGATTACGGTGCCGGCAGGCCGATATCGGGAAGCTGCCCTGGCTGATAGTCGCCGGCGCGAATGGCTTTTTGTAACGTGCGAAAATCGGCGCCCGCTTTCATTTCATTGTAGACGCGCGCCGGATCAAAGAACGTGCCGATCGGATTGGCGGCGAAATCCGCCGACGTGCGCATGAATGCGCTCGAACTCCGCCCAATCGCCGAAAATATCGCTCTGCAGCTCGACGAAATTGCCTTCCGGATCACGGTAGTAGAGCGAAATCGTCATGCCGTGATCGAGACAGAATGCGGGCTCGATCCCCTCATTGCGCAGGCGATCGAACGACGTCATCAGGTCTTCGAACGTTGCGTACTCGAACGCGCAATGGTGCATGCCGTTGTGCTTCGGCTTCTCGCCGTCGTCGGAAAGCCCGGGCGGCGCCAGAAAGGCAATGCGGTGGTTGGCCTCGTCGTTGGTGGTCCAGGCGGCGGTCTGATCGCGGAATTGCACCTTCGCGCCGATCACCACCCCGTACCAGGTGATCATTTCATCGAGCCGGCTGGTCTTGATGGTAACGTGATGAAGTTTCGGTTTGATCATCGGCGGTCCTCCTTTGTTTGTTTGCGCTACGGCTATAGGCAGCGATCCTATCACACCGGTTCGGCACGCCGGGTGAACGTGCCCCAAGCCAACAGCATGACAGCCACGAGCACCACGGGAAACACAAGTTCGGTTACCGTCGCCCAGCCGTAGCGCGCGAGCAGCGCGCCCGAAGACAGCGAGGCGATCGCCATCGAGCCGAAAATGAGAAAATCGTTGACCGCCTGCACCTTGTTGCGCTCCTGCGGGCCGTGGCATTCGGTGACCAAAGTGGTGGCGCCGATGAAGGCGAAATTCCAGCCGATGCCGAGGAGAACAAGCGAGAGCCAGAAATTCCACAGGCCGATGCCGGCATAGCCGACAGCAGCGGCGGCGGCGATCAGCAATAGGCCCGTCGCCATCACGGTGCGCAGCCCGAAGCGCAAGATCAGGGTGCCGGTGAAGAAGCTTGGCCCATACATCGCGATCACATGCCATTGGATCCCAAGTGCGGCCTGGCCGACGGAGTAATGGCAGGTCACCATGGCAAGCGGCGCCGACGTCATCATCAAATTCATCATTGAATAGCCGGCGAGCCCACAAGTGACCGCAACGATAAAGTGCGGTTGGCGCACGATCTCGGTAAGTGGGCGGCCGCCGGCAAAGCTCCGCATCGCCGCGAGCTTGGGGATTTTCAGAAAGGCCAGCAGGATGCCGGCAAGCAACGCACATGCCGATTGCGCAAGGTAAGTCCCAGCAAACAGATAAGCGGGCCACGCGTCCTTGGTGAAAATGACAAGCTGCGGCCCAATCACGCCGGCAAGAACGCCGCCGGCGAGAACCCAGGACACGGCCTTGGCGCGAAAATGTGAGCTAGCCGTATCGGTGGCGGCGAAGCGATAGGACTGATGTGCCGCCGCGTAAAGGCCTCCGCACAGCGTGCCGAGGAGCAGGAGCAGAAACGAACCCTGCAGCATCGCCAATGATGAAACGATGCCCGAAAGGACACCGAACACCGAGCCGGTCTGCAGCGCGAAGCGGCGGCCGAAGGTGCCGGCAAGGAACCCGACCGGGAGCGTGCCGGCCCAGATTCCGATCACCATGACGCTGATGGGTAACGTTGCCAGCGCCGGGTCGGGCGCGAGGATGGAACCGGCAATGCCGCCGGTCGCCACGATCACCGTGTTATTGCCGCCGGCCAGAGCCTGCGCCATGGCGAGCACGCGCGCATTGTGCTTCGCGAGCCGGTCGTCGGCTGCTTCCGTCGAAGGAACGGCCAATGCCACCATGGAAAACCGTGGGAAAAGCTGCGAAGAACGCCTTTTGGTCTAACAAGAGGCTGCGCCCGCGGCCAGACCTCGCGCTGATCGTCGAAATCTACTAGGATTCGAGGCCGAGGACGAATTGCCGCCTCAATAATGCGGAAGGTTCCGCGACGATCCGACCACAAGCCCGCTGCCAGCCGACGCAGCCATTCCGGAGCGGAACTTTGGCGTTCCGCGGCGAGGTCTCTTATGAGCGTGCGTGCCGAACTGCTGCGCCTGTCGCTGAAGACCCTCAAAGCCGCCAAGTCATCACGCAAGCCCAGCAACACGCCGCCGGCGACGCTACGACGGCGGCTGAAGCTATTGGAGCCGGTCGTGCCGCGCGTGCCCGCGGGCACCAAGACGACGAAGATCGACGTCGACGGCATCAACGCCGTCGAGACGGTGGTGCGGCATGCCAGCACGGATTACTGCATCCTTTACTTCCACGGCGGCGGCTACGCCTTCGGCAGCGAACCTTTGGTGCGCGATTTCACCTGGCGGCTGGGCGCCGCCTGCGGCCTCGGCGTTCTTTATTTCGATTATCGGCTGGCGCCGGAGCACCCCTTCCCGGCCGCCGTCGAGGATGCCGCGACCGTGTATCGCTGGCTGGCAAAACGGATGGATCCGTCGCGGATTGTTTTCGTCGGCAATTCCGCGGGCGGCGGCCTTGTCCTGGCGACGCTGCATAAGATGCGCGATGAAGGCCATGAGATGCCGCGTGCCGCGGTGGCCATTTCGCCGTGGACCGATTTGGCGCTGACCGGGCGTTCGCTGCACACCAACGCCAAAGCCGACCCGATGATGGACGTGCGCAACTTGCCAGCGTACGCGGCCCACTATCTCGGCGGCGCCGATCCGCGCCATCCCTACGCCTCGCCGCTTTACGGCAATCCCTCCGGGCTGCCGCCGGTGCTGATCCAGGTCGGCAGCGATGAAATTTTACGCGACGACGCGGTACGGATGGCCGAGAGGCTGCGCGACGCCGGCGGCGACGTGAAACTCGAGGAGTGGCCGCGCATGCCGCATGTCTGGCACCACTATGCGCGGATCATTCCGGAGGGGCGGCATGCGATCGAAAGCATCGGCGCCTTTGTGCGGGCACAGCTGAACTAACCGAGCCGCTTTGCCTACGCTGACGTTGCCGTCAGCGCTTACCCACATCGCACGCTCTACACCACATCCCGATTAAGTGAAATCGGGATGTGGTGTAGATTCATTTGTTGTCGCATGTCTTCTTTCGGAAAAGCGGTTTCCACCCGTCGGGTCAAGCCGGCGGGCATGCTTTTCCGGGACATGCTCTAGATGCCTGGCGGCGCAAGATCTTTACGGAAGATCGATAGCCATGCATCGGGGCGAAGCTTTTCCAGATCGTGCTGCAGCAACGACACGCCGCGCGCATACACCGGGCGGCAGGCCTCCAGCACGCGGTCGGTCAGCACGCTTGCGCCCCAGCTCGCAAAAACCGTTCCCGTCAAGACCACCAATCCCTTGGCTATGGCCGGCATGGACAGATCGAGCAGCGTGAATTGCAGCCAGAGCAGGATCGGGTAGTGGAAAAAGTAAACGCCATAGCCGTGCTCAGAAATATCGTCGATGATCGGCAGGCGACCGCGCGCGAAGCGCTGAAACAATCCGGTCATACTGAAACAGGCGGCGGCGGCGAAAATCACCAAACCGAGATCGCCCACGATGCCCAGCGTCTTGGCCGGGGCCTCCGGCACCTTGACGACCAGCGCCGTCGGAACGATCCAAAGAACGAATGCGGCGAGCGCGCCGGCCGTCCACAGCGGCCAACGCCGCACCAGCGTGTTCTCGCCGTCGAGAATGCCGCGGTCCAAGCCGTGTGCGCCGACGGCAAGACCGACAAAAAAGTAGATCGCGTATTGCGGGGCGAAGGTGGCCTGCACCTCGAACGGTCCGAATGCCGCCCAGTCCCAAGGCGAATAGAGCGCTGACAATGGTAGGTAGGCGAGCGCCGTCACGCAGATGACCACCACAATCAGCGTTCGCGGCTGCTCGGTTACTTTGGCGATCAGTTCGGCGGCAAGACTGCCAGCACCAGCCGACAGTTTGAAAATGCTAACCGCGCAAAAATCCAACACTATCAAGAACCAGAGAAACCACATCGGTCCGGTGGGCGTGATCGGCAACGCGGTCCAATGCGCCCAGAATGACGACCAGGACGCGTCGATCGCGGTGGCGCGATAGACCGGATAGAAGGCGATCGGCATCACCAGATAAACGCCGATGATAAAAGGAATGCCAAGCCGCACCAGGCGATGCGCGAGAAATCCCTTCCAGCCCTTGCGCCGCAAACTCGGCCAGACAAACAAGCCGGATAGAAAGAACATGAATTGCATCAAATAGAGAAATTGAAACGCGCAAAAAAGATCGAAACCGAGCCAACGTTGGTTATCGATAATCGGAAAAGCCCGCCACTCGTAGGACGGCAGCCCGAAGGGCGGCGGCGTCGCTGGCTGGGTAACGATGTAGGCGGAGAACGAATGAAAAGCCAAAATGAGGACGAGCAGAACGCCCCGCAAATTCTTTAGCGGCAAACTGGTTTTGGACATTTTGAAAAGCGCCAAAACATATCGCAACCCGCGCTGCGTACACTGGCGATAATACCACTTTCCGAAAAAACGTCGATCCGAGACGCCCCGTTTCGCTTCATGGAAATTCATTTACGATGAACACCTTACAACTGACTGCGGGGCGGCGCGCCGGCGAAGCCGACCCGCGCATTGTTCGGGTCATTTGACTTTCGAACGCCTCCATCTGATCTTGCGGATGGAGAGGGACAGCGTTTCCACTTAAGCCGCTAACGCGATTTGTGAACGACGAAACACGCGCTCGCAGACGCTGTGGGGCGCCGAGGGAGTGTTCTTCAGTGACCAAATTCCGGGGCTCGAGATATTTAGGTTCGAAATATTGGGGTTCGAAAGCAGCGATGTTGGCTGTGCTGCTGGCCGTAGCGTGGACCGGCAGCGAAGCAAGCGCCGCGCAGTGCGGTAACACGGCGGCCGGATTCGAAACCTGGAAAGCCGAATTCGCCAACGAAGCGCGCGCCAGGGGAATTACCGCCGCCGGCATTAGCGCCCTGATGGGGACGAATTATTCGACCGCAACAATCGGAGCCGACCGTGGGCAACGAAGCTTCGGTTTGACGCTCGAGCAATTCCTCGCCAAACGTGGCGCGCCGACGATCGTTGCGCGGGGCCGCAAGCTCAAGGTATCCGAAGCGGCGATGTTCGCGTCGATCCAGCAGCGCTACGGCGTGCCGCCGGGACCGCTGCTGGCCATTTGGGGCATGGAAACGGGCTTCGGTGCCGTGCACGGCAACCAGCACGCTTTGTCGTCTGTGGCCACCCTTGCTTACGATTGCCGACGCACGGCTTACTTCACCGACCAACTTTACGCCGCCTTGACCCTGATCGACCGCGGAGCCTTGTCGCCGTCGGCACGCGGCTCGATGCATGGCGAGATCGGCCAGACGCAGTTCATGCCCAAGAACATTCTCGAATACGGGGTCGGCAATCTGGAAGTCGCCGCCAACGCGTTGGCCTCGACGGCGAACTTCCTGAAAGCCCATGGGTGGCGTGCGGGCGCCGGATATCAACCCGGCGAACCGAATTTCGCGGCCATCCAGGCCTGGAATGCTGCGCCGGTGTATGAACGCGCACTGGCGCTGATGGGTCAACAGATCGATCAATAACGACGCATTGCCGCAAGGCGATCGCAGTGATCCGCCGGATGCAGCGCACGAAAGCACTTATTGGCAGACGCGACGGGTAACTTAAAGCGGCATGGCCTAGAGTAGCGCCTTGATCAGACTGCTCAATCGCTGGATACGGCGCGCCCTCGTGCTGGCGCTGGGCGCGTTCAGCGTGTGGTTGATCGTTTTTGTCATCTTTCGCACGGCCGACAACAGGCTCCCTTGGATCGTCGCGGTCGCGCTCACCTACGTCGTCGCAGCCTATGTGGTTCTGCCGCGCACCGTGCGCATGAGCCTGAAGGTGCTGCAGCGCAGACGCGTGCCTCGTTACACGATCACCACAGACGGCTTGCCCGGCGATCCGGTCAACTTGCTGCTGAAAGGAACGCACGCGCAGCTTCACGCGGCCTTCGCTGGGGCCGGATGGACCGTCGCCGATCCGCTGACGGTTGCGAGCTCATGGCACATGGTTCGCGCCTTCCTGCTCAACAGGCCCTACCCTACCGCCCCCTTCAGCACGCTCTACCTTTACGGCCGCGGTCAGGATGTCGGCTTTCAAAAGGCGATCGACAACAGTCCACGGCGGCGCCACCACGTGCGCTTCTGGGCGCTAAGCCTCGGGCGCACCGAGGCGATGCTCGGCAAGCTCAGTTTCTGGCTCAATGACGGACGCCCTGCCGATCAAGGCGAAATGTTTTGGGTCGGGGCCGGCACCAAGGATACCGGCTTCTCGCTGACGCGGCTGACCTTCCAGATTACGCATGCCACCGACTCCGACACCAATGCGGAGCGCGATTTCATCATGCGCGAGCTCAACACCATCGGCGCTATCGACGAGATCAACATCTGTCGCCCGCGTCAGCGGCTCACCGCCGCGCCCGTCAATCACTACATCACCGACGGCGAAGTTGCGGCGGCCAGCTTGGCGGCCGAGGTCGAACCGCGCGCTCGATGATCGGCGATGCGACGCGGATCGACCGTGCCGCAAGCCGCCGGAATGTGATCCCCATCAACTACCGACCCAGCGGATTTGACTAAACCGAACGGCGACGGTTTTAGAGGGAGATAACAATGAAATACAGCGTCGTCGCCGTTGCTGCAGTGCTTGGCGCATTCGCCGCGAGCCCTGCGCACGCCCAGTGGGCAGATTTGAATGGGCAATATCGTTGCGTGGAGAACTGCTTAGGTCCGAGCTATGCTTTCATCGCGCAAACGGGCTGGGAGATGAACCTGGTCAACGAGGGTGGTATGCCGTCGCGGGCCTGGGTGGATTATCCTGGCCACCTGTGGGCCGAAAACTGGGGCGAGGGCGCGGTGTTCTCGCCGGATGGGCTGATCGTGCAATTCGACAATGGCAGCGTTTGGCAACGCGTCATCCCGGCGCCTGTGGCGCAGGTGCGGTTGCCGATGCGATCGCGCTACTGACACCGTCAGGAAGCTGAAGAAGCGTTCGGTGGCCGGACTGGGTCCGGCCATCGCTTTGTTGTACGCGAGCTGTTTCGCTTTGCTGGAGTGCCCGCGTTCGATCAAAATTGCAGTGCGCCCGGATGGCGAATGGTCAACGTGTGCGCGGTCCGAACGCCGTGTATGCCCAACTGGCCGAGCGCAGCCTGCGTCTCCTCGATCAACAAATCGATGACGTAACCGGCACCATCCTCGCCAAGGGCGCCCAATCCCCACAGGAACGCCTTGCCGGCGAACGTCGCGGCAGCGCCGAGCGCGCAAGCGCGCACGATATCGCTGCCGCTGCGCACGCCGGAATCCATCAGCACCGTCGCGCGCCCGCCGACCTGCCGAACGATCGCGGGAAGGACGTCGATCGGTGCCGGCAGCGCTTCGACTTGGCGTCCGCCGTGATTGGAGACGATGATTCCGTCGACGCCGAGAGTGACCGCAGTTTCGGCGTCCTGCGGATGCAGAATCCCTTTAACGATCAGCGTGCCTTTCCAGCGGTCTCGATACATGCGCACTTCGTCCCAGGTGAATGCGCCCTGGATCTCTCGGCGCGCGAACGCAATCACCTCGTTGAGCGACGGATCGGGTCCGACATAGCTTCGCAGGCTGGCGAAACGCGGCGTGCCGTATTTGAGAATGGCGGCCGCCCAGGTGGGGGCGCGCATGATTTGCGCCAGAGTAGCGGGGTTCAGATGAAACGCGCCGGCGATGCCGGTCGCCACTTCGCGCGGACGCGTGGTGCGCACCGGCACATCTAGTGTCAGAATCAGCGTGCGGCATCCGACGGCCTCCGCACGCTTGACCAGATCGCGGCTGACGGCGTGATCGTCGGTGGGCAACCGGTAGAGCTGAAACCAGAACACATCGGGCGCGACGCGCGCCACATCTTCGATGGTGGCGCCGCCGGCAGTCGACAATGCATAGGGGACGCCGGCACGCTGGGCCGCGCGGGCCAGATGTAGATCGCCGCCCGGCCAGATGATGGACGGACCGCCCATTGGCGCGACGCCAACCGGCGCGCTGTAGCGGCGGCCGAACAGTTCAACGTCACACGCCGGCAAGGACGGCATGACACCGTAGCGCGGCACCAGCTCGATTGCGTCGAGCGCCGCCCAATTGCGCCTGATGCCGGCGTCGTCCTTGCCCGAACCGCCATCGGCATATTCGAAGGCAAAATGCGGGATGTGGCGACGAGCGCGCCGCCGCAGATAGTCGGTCGTCGGATGGTGCCGGTGGAATTGCGCGTAGCGTGAATCGCGGCTGTAAGCGACGACCGGCTTCGCCTGTGGCGTGGCGATCGCGGTGGTGTCGTGCATCGGCGTGTCCTCCCGGCGACCGCAACACTATAGCGCCTTCAGCCGGCGCAGGGACGCGAACTTGGCGATGCCTGTTGGCGATGCCTTATGGGCGATGCCTCGTGGCGCCGGACGTCAGGAATCCGCCCGGTAGGACGCCGGCCACGGTGCGAAAAGGGCCGCCGGCGCGCGCATCATGGTTGCCAATCGGGCGACAAGCGCTTTGCGGATCCCCTTGCGTTCACGCCCCTGCTCTACAGCGCCTTCGCTCCGTGCGCACCCATCATAGGCCCAGGTCATGTAGACGCCCCCCCAGGTAAAACCGCCGCCGAAGGCCGCCATCAAGAGCCGATCGCCGGCCTTGAGTTCTCGTCTCATAGTCCCACAGACAGAGCGGGATCGTGGCTGCGGTGGTGTTGCCGTATTTCTGAATCGTCACCATCACCCGTTCGGGCGGCAACCCGATGCGTTCGGCCGTTGCTTCGATGATGCGCTTGTTGGCCTGGTGCGGCACCAACCAGTCGATCGCGTCCTTGGTCAGGCGGTTGCGGTGCATCAGCTCGGTCGCGACATCGGCCATGCGGGCGATGGCAAATTTGTACACCGCCGCCCCCTCCTGGTGCACATAGTGGAGCCGCTTGGCGACGGTTTCCGCCGTCGGCGGCAGGCGGCTGCCGCCGGCTTTCTGATGCAGATGCTTCCAGCCGGAGCCGTCGGATGAGATCAGCGTGTCGATGATGCCGTACTTGCGGCTCGGCTCGACCAATACGGCGCCGGCGCCGTCGCCGAAGAGAACGCAAGTGGCGCGATCCGCGTAATCGATGATCGCCGACATTTTATCGGCGCCGACAACGACGACTTTCCGATACTTGCCGCTCTCGACGAATTGCGCCGCAATGGTCAGCGCATAAACAAACCCGGAGCAGGCCGCCTGCACATCGAAGCTGCCGATGTTGCGGATATCGACAAGGTCGCAAATCAGGTTGGCGGTCGAGGGAAAGACCATGTCGGGAGTGGTGGTGGCGCAGATCAGAAGATCGACGTCATCGGGCGCTGTGCCGGTCTTTTCCAGAAGGCCGCGGACGGCCTCGGCGCCCATGTGCGAGGTGCCGAGCCCCCTGCCCTTGAGAATATGGCGTTCCTCGATGCCGGTACGGTCGACGATCCATTCGTTGTTTGTGTCTACCGTGCGCGACAATTCGGCGTTGGTGAGCACATCCGGCGGGACATAGCCGAACACGCCGGTAATCGCGGCCTGGAGCGCAGAGCTCGGCTTTTTTGATTTTTTCGTCATTCGCCCGTGGACCGCAACGACAATCCGATCACGCGTGGCATTCGCTGGCAAGGTAAAAGCAAGACAATGATACCTTGTGCAGCGAAAAAGGGGTTAACTTACAGCGGTTGTGGTCCGGTGCGGGGGGCGCCCGCTGCGCGCAGCCTCGAGCACAAGTGCCGCGGCACGAGCGCTCGGCAGTGTATCGAGCGCCATGATGCTGTCGAGTCGAGCGAAGGCACCGATTTGGCGACGCCACTCCGGGGTATCGGACAATAGCGGGGCGAGCGCCGCGGCAAGGCGCTCCGGGGTGCAATCATGCTGCAACAGCTCCGGTACGATGTTTTCGCCAAGTACAAGATTGGCGAGGATGATGCTCGCCAGCCTTTGCTTGATTCGCGCGACACGCGCGATAATTTCCTCGACCAAGGTCAGTCGATAGGCTGCCACCGTCGGCACGCTAGCAAGCGCGAGTTCGAGCGTTACAGTGCCCGACGCGGCAAGCGCCGCGCGTGCATTGCGAAATGCCGCCCATTTCTCCGCCGGCTCGGTGACGATGCGCGGCTTAACTGCCCAATTCGCGACGCCGGCTGCGACGCGCGCTGCAAGATGCGGCATCGTCGGCAACACAAGCTCGATATCGCCGACGCGCGCGTGCAGGTTCGCGATGGCTTCGCCAAAGACCGCGAGCAGCAGCCGGATTTCACTCGAGCGGCTGCCGGGCAAGACCAGGACCAGCGGCGGGCTACTACGCCGGCGCTCGGCTTCGCGCGGGTTGGGCCGCAGATCGGATAGGCGCTCAATCAGCGGATGGCCGACATAGACGCACGGCGGCCCGCCCAGGCGTTGGTGCGCTGCGGGCTCGAACGGCAGGATCGCGAGCACGCAGTCGACATAGGCGCGCATGGCGCGCGCGCGGCCGGATCGCCAGGCCCAGACGGTCGGCGAGACGTAATCGACGATCGGAATCGAAGGGGCGCGCGCACGCACACGGCGCGCAACGCGGTGGGTGAAATCGGGGCTATCGATAATGACGAGCGCATCGGGCCGCGCGGCGATGACCGCGTCGGCGGTTTCGCGAATGCGCCGCAGGATCAGCCGCAAGCGCGCCGGTATCGCACTGACCCCGACAATGGCGAGGTCGTCTGTGGGAAACGGGCTGACGACGCCCTCGGCAGCCATGGCACGCCCACCGACCCCGGCGAGCACCAGCGCACCACCTGTATCCCTGCGCAATGCGCGCACGAGCGCGGCACCGAGCGCGTCGCCGGATTCCTCGGCGGCGACCAGATAGATCGATAGCGGTCGCGCCGGTGCACGGTTCATGCACGTGCGTCCTCGGACACGCCCACAAAGAAGATCTTGGCGCGGTCGGCGGCGGCGCTCATTTTGTCAGGCTCGGCGACGATCGCGCTGCCGGCGGCGACCGCAAGCCCACCCAATCCCGCGCGCGCCACATTTTCAATCGTTCGCGGGCCAATCGCCGGCAGATCAAAGCGGCGGTCCTGTCCTGGTTTGGGCGCCTTGACCAGGACGCCGACGCCAACGGGCTTGGTCAACCGTCCTTCGCTGCGCAGTTGCGCAACCCGCAAGAGCATATTGTCGGTGCCTTCGGATGCCTCGACGGCAACCACGTGGCCGTCGGCCACCACGACCGCCTGGCCGATGTCGAACGAGCCGAGCGTAGCGATGAGCTTGAGACCGAGAGCGATGTCGGCACGGTCGCGCTCCGACGGCCCGTGACGTCCGAGGAGACCTTGCGGCACGAGGATGTCCGGCGCCACCTCGCCGACACCGACGATGCGCACGCCGCCTTCTTCGAACAGCGCAGCGATGCCGGAGAGCATGCGATCATCGCCGCCGCGAAAGACCGCCGCGATCCGTGGCATCAGCCGCAGCATGTACCAATCGGGCCGAAGCTGCGTCAGCGCCGGACGCAGCAGCGTCCCGATGAACACCCCCTCGCGGCAGCCTTCGGCGCGGGCGAGGCGAAAGAAGCGGCCGGCTTGCCCGATCGCACACCAGTGATGGGTGTATCGCTCGACCACGGCCGGATCGGCCCAGCCACGAAGCGGAAACATCACTGGCCGCCGGCCGCGCCGCTTCACCGCTTCCGCGACGGCACCAGGAAAGCTGCCGCCACCGCAGAGGATCGCGAGCGGCTCGCTGCCACTCGCGGAGGCGGCGTCCGCGTTCGGCGCATCAAGATCCATCAGCATCGCCGTTCTCGGCCGCGCTCGCGGCCGCGAAATGCATCAATGGCCGCTTGCCACCGGCACGGATGAAGGCGATCACCTTTTGCACCAGCGGATCGTCGGCAAATTCAATCGCAACTTTCTCGATTCTGTCGGCGAACACACCCTGCCCCCGGAACAGCCCGCTATAGGCAAGCCGCAGCCGGTGCAAGTCGGATCGCGAAGCGCCACGCCGGCGCAGGCCGACGACGTTGAGACCCGCGAGCACCGCAAGCGGCGTACCAAGGGCAAAACCGAACGGAACGATGTCCGTCGACGCGCCGCTCAACCCACTGAGCATGACGCCTTCGCCGATGCGGCAGAATTGATGAACCGCGCAATTGCCGCCGAGAAAGGTATTGTTGCCGATGCTGGCATGACCGCCGATGACGGCGTTATTGGCGAACGTCACATCGTCGCCGACGTCGCAATCGTGCGCGACATGAGAGGACACCATGAAGAAGCAGCGCGCACCGACGCGCGTTATTCCGCCGCCGCCGACGGTGCCTGTATTCATGGTCACGCCTTCGCGTATCTGGCAGCGCGGGCCGACGACGAGCTTGGTCGGCTCGCCGCGATAGTGCACCGACTGCGGTGGCGTGCCGAGCGAGGCGAACGAATAGACCACGGTCGCCTCGCCGATCGTGGTGACGCCGGCGACGTTGACATGCGCGATGAGGCGCACGCCGTCTTTCAGTTCGACGTCGGGGCCGACCAAACAATACGGCCCGATCTCAACGTCGTCGCCGATGCGTGCGCCATCGGCCACGCGCGCGGTCGCATCGATTGCAGCCATCTTATTCCTCGGACATATAGGCGCCGAGTTCCGCCTCGGCGATAAGAAGATCACCGACTTTCGCCTCTGCGCGATACCACCACATACTGCGCCGGCGAGAGATCTTATCGACGTGATACTCGAGGATGTCGCCGGGACGCGCTGGCTTGCGGAATTTTGCCTTGTCGATGGTCAAGAAAAATATCACGCGCCGTTTGTCCGGCGCGGGCGGCGGCATGATGCGTTGCACGAGGACGCCGGCGGTCTGCGCCATGCCTTCGATCATCAGCACGCCGGGCATGACCGGATCGTGCGGGAAATGGCCAACGAATTGCGGTTCGTTGATCGTCACGTTCTTGATGCCGATGCCATGCTCGTCGCCGCGAATGTCAATCACGCGGTCGATCAGAAGAAATGGATAACGATGCGGCAAAAGCCGCAGGATCTCCTGAATATCGGCGGCGCCGAGGGTATCACCGTTCATCATTCTTCCCCTTCGGACCTGCCGCCACGGCGGGCGAGCTTGCGCAAGACGGTGTAGCTTTTCATGAACTCGCGAACCGGCATGGCAGGCGTGCCGAGCCACCGGGTGCCGGCCGGTACGTCGGCCATATAGCCGCTCTGGGCGCCGAGCATCGCGCCGGACCCGACATTGACGTGATCGGCCAAGCCCACCTGCCCGCCCATCATGACAAAATCTCCCACCTGCGAGCTGCCGGAAATGCCGGTCTGCCCGGCGATGAGGCAGTGACGCCCGACGCTCACGTTGTGCGCGATTTGCACCAGATTGTCGATCTTGGTCCCCTCCCCGATAACGGTGTCGCGAGTCGAGCCACGATCGATGGTGGTGTTGGCGCCGATTTCGACATCGTCCTGGATGATGACCCGACGGGTCTGCGGAATTTTCTGATGCCCGCGCGGCGACGGCAGATAACCGAAGCCATCCTGTCCGATGCGCGCTCCCGGATGGATGATCACGCGATCGCCGATGAGGGCATGAACGATCGTGGCACCAGCGCCGATGGCGCAGTCGCGGCCGATCGCAACGCCGGGGCCGATTACCGCAGCGGGGCCGATCAACGTACCGGCGCCGATTTCGGCCTTGGGTCCAATCACGGCCAGCGGATCGACGGTGACACCCGCTTCGAGTCGGGCGGAGGAATGGATGCGCGCATCCGCGGAGCGGCCGGTCGTTTCGAACAGCGAGGACGGCCGCAGCGCCGCCGGAAAGAGGGCGCGCGCGACTGCGACAAAAGCGCGATACGGCTCCGGCGTGATCAGCACGGCGAGCGTTTGCGGAGCCTGCGCCGCAAAGCGCGGCGCAGCGAGGCAGACGCCGGCGCGCGTCGTCGCCAGCGCATCGAGATATTTCTGATTGTCGAGAAAGGTGATGTCGCTCGGCCGAGCTCGATCGAGCGGCGCAATGTCACGAATGCGCCGATCGAGCGGCGTGTCCGGCCGCGGCGCGGCGCCGGTGAGCTTGGCGATCTCTTCGATCGTCAGCGCGTGGTTGGTCGGGAAGAAATCCGGCATGGCTTTGGCCCCGGCAAAGAGCGCGAGGCTTGATCAGAATCGCGTACCACCACCAAACTGGAACCACTGCAGACGGTCATAGGACTGCTTCAAGATCGGATAAGCGAAATCGAAGCGCAGCGGACCGAAGGGCGAGTCCCAAATCAAGCTGGCGCCGACCGAAACGCGCGGCGTCGGTGTGTCGGCAACTTGCATGCCGCACTGGCAGGTAATGGGAACTCCGGTGTTGGTCACAAAGGTGCCGTTGATTTCGCCGTTCGACGGCCAAACGGTTTCGCCCTTGTACCCCCACTCCGCACCGGTATCGACGAACACGGCGCCGCGGAAGCCTGAGTCCTTGGGCAGGAAGTAGAATGGATATTGCACTTCCATGCTCGCGCCCCAGTAGTAGGTGCCGCCGAGCGCGTCGTTGGAAGTGCCGGGCGTGATGTCGCGCGGTCCTAGGCCGGCGGGTTGAAAGCCGCGTACCAGGTTGGGACCCATCTTGAAATCGTCAAGCATGCGCACATAGTTGCCCTCGCCGTTCGGCCCGCTGGTCAGGCCGAACATATCGCCGCCTTGCAGATGTAGGATGCCGACGAGATCCGAAACGACTTCGTAGTAGCTGCGGAAATCGACGATGGTGCGCAGATATTTGGCGTCGCCGCCGAGGCCGGCGATGTCCTGGCCGAAGCTCAGAAGCATACCGCTGGTCGGACGCTTGTTGTTATCCAACGTATTGTAGGTCAGGCCGTAGCCGGCGAGCGAGGTGAGATACCCTCCGAACGACGCCTCTTCGCGCACCGCGAGCGAGGGGGTGCCGAGAAGAGCCCCCGGCAGACCAAGCGAAGGCGCCTGCATGTAGCAGTTCGACTGGCCGCCGCCGTTCACGGCGATGGGATAGATCGGATAGGCCGCCGCCGAGACGCCGGCGGCCGCTGCGGCGGTGGCGGCATTGAGCGTCGGGAACGTGCCGCCGTTTGCAAAATTCGGACTGATGTTGTTGCAGTCGTTCAAGCTCGAGACCAGGTTGATCTCGCTCCAGTAGATCGAATAGCGCACTTGCAGCGCGAGATCTTCGCGCAGCGGTACCCCGGTCTTCAAATTCGTTCCGTAGTTCGAGCTGCCGTAGGACAGATACGGGCTGGACAAAGTCTGCCGGGCGAACAGATCGATGCCGCCGGAAAGGCGCTGGTCGAGGAAGTAAGGCTCGACGAAGCCAAGTTCGATACCGCGAATATATTGCCCAAGGGTGCCCGAGGCCTTGGCGTAGCGGCCGGTACCCATGAGGTTGCGTTCCGAGACCGAGACCTGTCCCATGAAGCCGTCGGCGGTCGAATAGCCGCCCATGACCGAAAAGTCGCCGGTCGACTGCTCCTCGACGTCGACATTGATCACCACCCGGTCAGGCGCCGAGCCGGGCTCATTGGTGATCTTCACGGTCTTGAAGAAGCCCAGGTTCTTGATGCGCCGCTCGGCGCGATCGACCAGCGCGCGATTGTAGGGGTCGCCTTCGGAAATATCGAACTCGCGGCGGACCACGTAATCGCGCGTGCGCGTGTTGCCGCGAATGTTGATGCGCTCGATATAGGCGCGCACGCCCTCGTCGACGACGAAAGCGACATTGATCAGATGCGCCTCGGGATCGCGGTCGCCGCGCGGACGAACCGTGGCGAACGGATAGCCGTGTTTGGTGATCTCGACAGTGACGTCTTCGACACTGCGCTCGACCGCGTCGCCGTTATAAACGTCGCCGCGATGCATGCGCAAAACCGGGCGCAGCGAAGCCGAATTGACGGCACGGACATTGGACTGAATATCGACATTGCCGAAGTGATAAAGGGCACCCTCCTCGATCGTGAAGGTAATGATGAAGCCCTTGATCGCAGGATCGTACTCGCCGGTCGCCGAGACGACCTGCACGTCGGCATAGCCGTGGGTCAAATAAAACCGCCGGATCAGATCGCGGTCGGCCTCGATGCGATCCGTGTCATAAACGTCGGTGGTTTGTAAGAAGCTCAGGAAATTGGAGGTGGAGGTCTTGATCACCTCCTTGAGCCGATAATCCGAATAGGCGCGATTGCCGACGAAAACGATGGATCTTACGCCGGTCTTCTCGCCTTCCCTGATCTCGAAAACGAGGTCGACCCGATTGTTCGGCCGTTCGACGATTTTGGGCACGACCTGAACGTCGAAGCGGCCGTTGCGGTGATAGACCTCGATGATGCGCGTGACGTCTGCCTGCACCATCGCCTTCGACAGGGTGCCGCGCGGTTTCGACTGGATTTCCCCCTGCAGCTGCTCGTCCTTGAGCTTGCTGTTGCCTTCGAAGGCAAGCCGGTCGATCACCGGCGCTTCGACGACGGTGACAATCAAGCGGCCGCCGGATTGTGAGATGCGGATGTCCTGGAACAGACCGGAGGCGTAGAGCGCCTTCAGCGCGGAATCGACCTTGGCGGCATCGAGACGCTCGCCGGGCCCCACTTTGAAATACGAACGGATCGTGTCGGCTTCGACACGACGATTGCCTTCGACCACGACTTGGGCTTCGGCCTGCGCCCATGCCGGAACGGGCGCGACAACGGATGACGCGACGCCGAACAAAATCATACCGAGGAGCAAGCCGGCCCCGACCAGCCCTCGTGTCACCCGCACACACATTGTCATGCGCTACGCGCCCTTATTCCCCACGCAGCCGCCCCCCAGGGCGGGTTAATCGCAGTCTCCCTCAGTTTCCGTCTCAGTTCGGTGACACAACCTCCTGGCCCCTGATTGGCGCTGAATTCCACCCGATCTTGCAGCATCGCATCCGCTCCCCAACGGACGCGCTAGGACGTGGCTAGATGAACAATGTCATTGAACGTTGCGTATATCATCAACATCAGCACCATCGCGAGGCCGATGCGAAAGCCCATTTCCTGCGCCCGTTCCGACAGCGGGCGCCCGCGAATACCCTCGATCAGATAGAACAAAAGGTGTCCGCCATCGAGGAGCGGAATGGGAAACAGATTGAGCAAGCCGATCGAGACCGAAATCGCGGCGGTCATGTTGACCACCAGCAGGAAGCTGATGTTTGCGGCTTGGCCGACGGCGCGCGCGATACCGATTGGCCCACTCAATTGATCCGCCGAGCGACGGCCCGTAATCACACCCCCGATGTACTTGAACGTCTGGTCGACGATATTGAGCAACTCTTCAACCCCCATCCACAACGCACGCGGCGGTGACACGGGCTGGTATTTGATGTCTTCGGGGCCGGGGGCGCGCTGAATGCCCAAGATTCCCAGCCGCTGGACGTTACCGAAGACGTCTTTTCTTTCTTCCAGCGCCGGCGTCGCCGCCAGATCGACCGGGGATCCATTACGCTCAACAGTGATCCGCAGGTTTTCGCCGGGGCTTTCGCTGACCACCCGCTGCATTTGGGTGAAGTCCTTGATAGCCCGGCCGTCTATGGAAACGACAAGATCGCCTGCTTGGAAACCCGCTTTTGCCGCGGCGCTTCCGGGGACCACCTGATCGACCCGTGCGCTCATGGTCTGCTTGCCGTAAAGCACAAACACGCCGGCAAATATCAAAATCGCCAACACGAAATTGGCCAGCGGTCCGGCGACCACAATGGCGGCGCGCTTAGCCAGCGGCTGGAACATGAAGCTGTCGGCGCGCTCCTCGGCGTTCATAGCCGCGAGTTGCTCGCTGTCGGGAACGCTGGCGGCGTTTTCGTCGCCAAAGAATTTCACAAAGCCGCCCAGCGGTACCGCCGAAATCTTCCAGCGCGTTCCGTGGCGATCATTGAAGCCGAGAAGCTCCGGTCCGAAGCCGATCGAAAACACCAGGACCCGGACGCCGCACCACCGTGCCACGAGGAAATGGCCCAGTTCGTGAAAGAACACGACCAGGCTGAGCACGAACAGAAAGGGAATCAGGTAGGCCAAAACTCCGCCACCGAGCGCGTTCAAATGCGCCAAAACATACGTTCCCATGCGCCCGTTACCCCAACCCTACGACCCCGACCCACGCTAACCCTAGGATGCCATTGCGGCAATTTCGGGCAAGAGGTCGGTCGCAAGCCTTCTTGCATTATGGTCAACGGCGATTGCGTCGTCGACAGATTGCGGTTCCGCCATGGAACCTTCCCGCTCTGCAGCCTCTATCGTGGCCTGGACGAGCGCTGGAATTCCGGCAAAGCCAAGGCGCCGATCGATAAACTCGCGAACGGCGATTTCGTTTGCCGCATTCAATACC
This sequence comes from uncultured Alphaproteobacteria bacterium, assembly GCA_963818155.1. Classification (GTDB taxonomy): domain Bacteria; phylum Pseudomonadota; class Alphaproteobacteria; order Rhizobiales; family Xanthobacteraceae; genus BOG-931. The sequence goes on along the minus strand of CAWFRC010000003.1, from coordinate 55,012 downwards.
GTCGGCGCCCCCTCGCCGGCGGCCAGCGCACCGCGGGCCAGCGCCAAGGCGGGAAAACGTTTCATATCAGGCTCTTCAAACGTGAGCGTGGCAACGCGCGCGAGATCGAGCCGCGCCGCGGGCGTGCCCATGCGCACCGGCCAGGCCAGACAATGGGCGATCGGAATGCGCATATCCGGCGAGCCAAGCTGAGCGACGACGGAGCCGTCACGGAACTCGACCAAACCGTGGATGACCGATTGGGGATGGACCACGACGTCGAGCGCCTCCGGCCCAAGGGCGAAGAGGTGATGGGCCTCGATCAACTCAAGTCCCTTGTTCATCAGGGTTGCCGAATCGATGGTGATCTTCGGGCCCATCGTCCAAGTCGGATGCTTGAGCGCCTGCTCGACGGTCACCTTGCGGATGTCTTCGATCGACCAAGTGCGGAACGGCCCGCCTGAGGCGGTCAGCACGATTCGCCGTACGTCCTCGCGCCGGCCAGCGCCCAGGGCCTGGAAAATGGCGTTGTGCTCGGAATCGACCGGCAGCACGGTGGCTCCGGCAGCCGCCGCGCGCCGCATGAACAGCGCGCCGGCACACACGAGACACTCCTTGTTGGCCAGCGCCACATGGGCGCCGCGCTCGGCCGCGGCCAGCGTCGGCCGCAGGCTCGTGGCGCCCGTAATCGCCGCCATCACCCAATCGGCCGGTCGAAGCGCTGCTTCGACGACGGCTTCGGCGCCGGCGCCGGCTTCGATGCCCGACCCAGACAATTCGCTCTTGAGGTCGTCGTAGAGGTCTGGATCGGCGATGGCGGCAAAGCGCGCACCGAGATCGCGCGCCAATTTGGCAAGCGCTGCGGCGTTGCGATGGGCGGTGACGGCTTCAACCCGGTAAAGCTCGGGATCCTGGCGCAACAGATCGACGGTGCTTGATCCGATCGAACCGGTGGCGCCCAAGAGCGTCACCGCGCGCGGTGCCGGCTTTACAGCCGGCGCCGGATCCGCCTGCGCCAAATCTACCCGTGCCAGCGGCTTCGAATTCTGCATCAACGCTACCATACCAGTAACCCGCGTGCCGGCGCAGCCACACCGTCATGAATTATGCCGATGAGAACCGCGGCAAGGGCGGCAACCAGAAAGCCGTCGAGGCGGTCCATCAGTCCGCCGTGGCCGGGAATCAGACGGCTTGCGTCCTTGGCGCCGAAATGACGCTTGACCGAGGACTCCAGCAAGTCACCGGCTTGCGCCAGGACCGACAAAACACACGCCATTACGCCAACGATCCCCAGCTTGCCGATCCCACTCGCATAAGCGACCGCGACGCTTACGGCAATCCCCCCGACAAGACCGCCGATTGCCCCCGACCAAGTCTTTTTCGGGCTGACCCGCGGCCACAGCAGCGGACCGCCGACCGCGCGGCCACAGAAGAACGCCAGTATATCGGTGGCCCAGACATTTGCGAGCAAGAAGAAGATCGCCGTCAGGCCCCATTGCGGGTCGCCGCGCAGCAGCGCCGGCGCGATCAGCAAGGCCCCCGCATAAATGACTCCGCCGGCGGCCCATAACGGCGCAAACCGATCGTCCGCCAAACGCGGAACGGCCGCGACCGCGAAACCCGCGGCGAGCGCGGCTGCCGCCACCGCAACCCATGAGCCCTCGGGCAAACGGAGCGCGATCAATACGAGCGCACCAAGAATGCCGAGCCACCCAGGCGTCAAAACGCGCGCATCGGCACGATGTGAGGCCAGCGACACCCATTCCCAGAGAATACCGGCGGCTGCGATGGCACACAGGACGTAGAACGGCGAACCGCCCAGATAGGTGATCGCCAGTGTGATGGGTGCAAGGACCGCCGCAGACGCCACACGCAGCGTCAGGTTACTGGCGCGCGTATCGCTTGCCGGCGCGCTGCCGGGCGGCTGGGACAACGTCACGATCCGGAGCCGGCTAATCCGCCGAAGCGACGCTCGCGGCGGCGATATTCCTCAATGGCGCCCTCGAGCGTCGCGCGATCGAAATCAGGCCAATTGATCGGCACGAAAACAAGCTCGCTATACGCGGCCTGCCAAAGCAGAAAGTTCGACAGCCGCTGCTCGCCGCTGGTGCGGATGATCACGTCCGGATCGGGAATGTCGGGAGCGTGCAAATGGCCGCCGAGACGTTCGGGCGTGATGTCGTCCGCCGAGAGCCGGCCTTCAGCGACGTCGATGGCCAGTTGGCGCGCAGCGCGCGCGATCTCCTGCCGCGCTCCGTAATTGAACGCCACGACCAGGGTCAGGCCGTCATTGTTGCGGGTGAGGTCTTCGGCCTCCTGCAGCAACAGGCAAATGTCGCGATCGAGATCGGCACGTTCGCCGATGATACGCACGCGCACGTTGCTGTTGTGCAGTTCGGCGAGGTCCTTGCGGATGAAGCGGCGCAACAGCCCCATCAGATCGGTGATTTCCGAAGGCGGCCGCGCCCAGTTTTCCGAGCTGAAGGAAAAGATGGTCAGATACGAAATGCCGAGATCGCCGGCGGCGCGCACGGTACGGCGCAAAGCCTCGACGCCGCGCCGATGCCCTTCAACGCGCGGCAGGCCGCGCGCCGCGGCCCAGCGCCCGTTACCATCCATGATGATGGCCACGTGTCGCGGCACGTCGTAAGAGCCACCCCCTTGCGGGAGCGCCTCGGCACCGCTTCTCGATCGCGCCACGTCGCTCAAACCGTCATGATCTCCTTTTCCTTGGCGGCAAGCAGCTTGTCGACCTCGGCTATGGTTGCGTCGGTCGCCTTCTGGATATCGCCCGATTGCCGCTCGTGATCGTCTTCGCTGATCTGGTGATCCTTTTCCATTTTCTTGAGCAGATCGAGGCCGTCGCGGCGCACATGACGGATGGCGACGCGGGCCGCTTCCGCATATTTGTGCGCCACCTTCGCCAGTTCGCGCCGGCGTTCTTCGTTCAGCTCCGGAACACGCAGCTTGATCACCTGCCCTTCCGTCGCCGGGGTCAATCCCAGATTGGCGCTCGAGATCGCCTTCTCCACCGGATGAACCATCGAGCGGTCCCACACCTGCACGGTCAGGAGCCGTGCCTCCGGCACGCTGACGGTGGCCAATTGATTCAGCGGCATGTGGCTGCCATAGGCCTCGACCTGCACATGGTCGAGCAAGGCCGAAGAGGCGCGCCCGGTGCGCAAACCACCAAGCTCAGTTTTGAGCGAACCGATCGCGCCCTGCATACGGCGCTTGAGATCGTTCATATCGAATGTCGCTAGTGCCATGGTGTCCTCCGCGATCCGGGCGGTCGCTGCTTTTGTGGTGCTTCGCGCCTTCAGCCGACCGTGGTGAAGTGACCTTGGCCGCGCAGGACGGTTTCGATCGCACCGCGCTCCCGGATCGAAAAAACGATGATAGGCATACGGTTCTCCCGGGCAAGCGCGAACGCTGTCGCATCCATGATTTTAAGGTTGCGGTCGAGCGCCTCCTGGTGGTCGAGATGCTCGTAGCGCTTGGCGCTCGGGTCGCGCTTGGGGTCCGCGGTATAGACGCCGTCGACGTCCGTCGCCTTGAGAACGGCGTCGCATTCCATCTCGGCCGCACGCAAGACCGCCGTGGTGTCCGTGGTAAAATAAGGATTACCGGTACCGCCGGCGAAGACGATGATGCGATTGTCATCCTCTAGATGTCGGAGCGCGCGGCGGCGCTCGTAGGTTTCGCAGACTTGCGGCATCGCCAGCGCCGACATGGTGCGGGCGCTAACGCCGGCGCGTTCGATGGCCGTCTCAAGCACAAGCGCGTTCATGACGGTCGCCAACATGCCCATGGCGTCGGCTGTCGGCCGCGACAAGCCATCTTGTGAAATGGTGGCGCCGCGAAGAATGTTGCCGCCGCCGACGACCACGCCGAGCCCAATGCCCATGCTGTGGGCGGCCACCAGGTCGGCGGCAAAGCCATCGATGGTCGGCTGGTGAATGCCGAACTTCTCCGGCCCGCTCAGTGCTTCGCCGGAGAGTTTGACGATCACCCGCCGATAATTCAACTTTGCCATCGAGGATCGTCCGGCCCCGTAGGGTTCAGTCAGCGGCCAGCCCGCGTAACCCGTCATGTTGCCGGGCGGGTGTCGCTAAGGCTCGACCCGCCCCACGTCCGCTACGCTTAATGGGCGCCGGCGAGCGCCGCAACTTCGCTGCCGAAGTCGCCGTCGGCTTTCTCGATGCCTTCGCCGAGCGCGAAGCGCACGAAGCCGGTGACCTTGATCGGGCCGCCGACCTTGCCTTCAGCCTCCTTGATCGCTTGCGCGACGGGCTTCTTGCCCTCTTCGATCGCGTAGCCCTGCTCAAGCAGGCAGACCTCTTTGTAGAAGGTCTTGAGGCCGGACTCGATGATCTTTTCCACCACGTTCGCCGGCTTGCCCTCGGCCTTGGCCGCGATCACGCCTTTTTCGCGCTCGATGGCAACAGGATCGATCCCGGACGGATCGACCGCCAGCGGATGGGCGGCAGCCACATGCATGGCCAGCAGCCGGCCGAACGCCTTGAGCTCGTCGGCTTTGCCGGGCGATTCGAGCGCAACCAGGACGCCGATGCGGCCAAGGCCGTCGGTGACCGAACTATGCATGTAGCTCGCGATCACGCCCTTGCTGACCGTCAGCCCGGCGGCCCGGCGCAGCGTCATGTTCTCGCCGATCTTGGCGATGGTATCGTTGATGGCGTCCGCAGTGGTGATGCCGCCGATGGGGGCGGCGAGGATTTTGTCCACGTTCGCACCGGCATCGAGCGCCACGTCGGCGATCATCTTGACCAGGCCCTGGAACAGGTCGTTGCGGGCGACGAAGTCGGTTTCGGAATTGACTTCGACCACCGCGCCCTTGGTGCCCTTGATGGCGACGCCGATCAGACCCTCGGCCGCGACGCGGCCCGCTTTCTTGGCCGCCTTGGCGAGACCCTTCTTGCGCAGCCAATCGACCGCACCTTCGAGATCGCCGCCGGTCTCATTAAGCGCCGCCTTGCAATCCATCATGCCCGCGCCGGTCTTCTCGCGGAGATCTTTCACCATGCCTGCGGTGATGTTCGCCATTGTCATCGGTCCTTAATCGCACAGGGCCTGATCGCACAGGCCCTTATTGCACAGGTCTTGCTGGGCTTGCGCCAAACCGCAGCCCCGAATCATAACCATCGCACTGACGTAAATAGTCACGCGCCAAGAAGAATTCACGCGTGTGACTATGGATTTGTGACGATGGATTCCGGGCCGTAAGACGCGCGGCCCGGAACAACGAACGTTACTCGGCCTCGGTCGCCACCTGCTCCTTGGCGCGCGCGATCCAAGCTTCGACGCGGCCCGGGAGCCCGACTTCTTCGCCGATATTGTGCGCCGCGACCGGTGACAGTTCGGCGATCTGCCAGGCGTGGAAAATGCCGAGATCGTTGAGCTGCTTTTCGATCGCCGGCGACACACCGGGAAACTTCTTGAGATCGTCGGCGACGCCGCGCGGACCCGACAGCGGCTGATAGCCGAGCTTCTCGCTTTCCGGCGGCGGCACTTCTTCCGCCAAAGGCTCGGCCAATGCGCCAACGTCGATGCGCTCGCCCTGGCCGCGGGAAATACCGTCGATCACCGCTTTCGCCAACAGATCGCAGTAGAGCGTAATGGCGCGGCTGGCATCGTCGTTGCCCGGAATGACGTAGGTGATGCCGTCCGGATCGCAGTTGGTGTCGACCACGGCGGCGACCGGCACATTGAGCCGCCGCGCTTCCTTGATCGCGATGTCTTCCTTGTTGGTGTCGATCACAAACACCAGGTCGGGAAGCCCGCCCATGTCCTTGATTCCGCCAAGCGCGCGGTCGAGCTTGTCACGCTCGCGCTGCAGCGTCAGCCGTTCCTTCTTGGTGTAGCCTTGGGCCTCATTCGAGGACAGCATCTCGTCGAGCGCGCGCAAGCGCTTGATCGAGTTCGACACGGTTTTCCAATTGGTCAGCGTGCCGCCGAGCCAGCGCGAATTGACGTAATACTGCGCCGACTTCTTCGCCGCATCGGCGATGGCGTCCTGCGCCTGCCGCTTGGTGCCGACGAACAGGACGCGGCCGCCATTGGCGACCGTATCGCTGACCGCCTGCAGAGCGCGGTGCAGCATCGGCACGGTTTGCGTCAGATCGACGATGTGAATGTTGTTGCGGGTGCCGAAGATGTACGAAGCCATCTTCGGATTCCAACGGTGGGCCTGATGGCCGAAGTGAACGCCAGCTTCCAAAAGCTGACGCATGCTGTAGTCGGGCAGCGCCATAATCATTCTCCGGTTGATCCGCCGCGGACCGATGAGCCCGAACCTCCTGGAAGTCCCTTGGAACTTCGTCGAGGCCAAGCACCGGACGGCTTAAAGCCAGGGTCCGCGTGTGAAGTTGGCGGGTTATATAGGGATATCGCCCCCAAACGCAACATGAACGTTTGGGCCGGTTGACCCCGAGGTTAAGCCGGACACCCGTCCGAAAAGATTAACGCGGCTCCAAACCTGTCGCCGCCTCCCCGACCCTGACGATCGGATCGCGTTCAGTCGATGTCGAAGCGGATGCCCTGGGCGAGCGGAAGCTCGCGGCCGTAATTGATGGTGCTGGTGACGCGGCGCATGTAGCTCTTCCACACGTCGGAACCAGCCTCGCGCCCGCCTCCGGTTTCCTTTTCGCCACCGAAGGCGCCACCGATCTCGGCACCGGACGGCCCGATATTCACATTGGCGATGCCGCAATCCGAGCCGTCTGCCGAAAGGAACCGTTCGATCTCGCGCATGTCGGTGGAAAAGATTGAGGATGCGAGACCTTGCGGCACGCCATTGTGCATCGCCAGGGCGTCGTCGAAGCGGTCGTACGGGACCACGTAAAGAAGCGGCGCAAAGGTCTCGCGCAGCATCGGCGCAATCTGGCTCGGCAGCTCGGCCAGGGCGGGACGGACGTAAAAGGCGCCCGGATAAATATCGGCGCCCCAACGCTCGCCGCCGGTAATCCGCGCGCCGGCGGCACGCAACTCCGCCAAGGTCTTCTGTAGGGAGGCGAAGGCCGCCTCATCGATCAGCGGGCCCACCAGAACGAAATCATCCTCCAGCGGATTGCCAATCGGCGCGGACGCGTAAACGCGTTGCAGCCGCTTGATCAGCACTCCGTAGATATCGCGGTGAACGAACAACCGCCGCAACGTGGTGCAGCGCTGCCCAGCAGTACCGATGGCTGAAAACGCGATCGCGCGCAGCGCCAGCTCGATATCGGCCGAGGGGCAGACGATGGCGGCATTGTTGCCGCCGAGCTCCAGGATCGCGCGGGCGAAACGCTGAGCCAGCTTGGGCGCCACGCCGCGTCCCATCGCGGTCGATCCGGTGGCCGAAACAAGCGGCAGACGCGGATCGTCGACCAGCGCGGCGGCGGTGGCGCGCTCGCCGATCAGGACCGCCGACAGCCCTTCGGGCGCGTCGCCGAATTTTTGCGCCGCGCGCGCGAATAACCCTTGTACCGCCAGCGCAGTCAGCGGCGTCTTCTCCGAGGGTTTCCAGATGACCGGATCGCCGCACACCAGTGCCAGCGCCGCGTTCCATGACCAGACGGCGACCGGAAAGTTGAAGGCGGTGACGACCCCGATCGGGCCGAGCGGATGCCATTGCTCCATCATGCGGTGCGCCGAGCGTTCGCTGGCGATGGTAAGGCCGTAGAGCTGGCGCGAGAGGCCGACCGCAAAATCGCAGATATCGATCATCTCCTGCACTTCGCCGCGGCCTTCGGCGGCGATCTTGCCGGCCTCGATGGTGACCAGGCGGCCGAGGTCGTCCTTGGCGGCGCGCAATTCGGCGCCGAGCAGGCGAACAAGTTCGCCGCGACGCGGAGCCGGCACCAGACGCCAGGCACGAAAGGCGGCCGCCGCCTTCTCGATCGTTTTGTCAATCAGGCCCGGGCCAGCGTCATCCACGCGGGCAATCTTCTCGCCATTGAGCGGAGAGCGCACAGCGCGCATTCCGCCTGCGTAAAGCTTTGCGTCAACGCCGAGTCGTCGCAAAATTGCGTCGGTCTCTTGTGCGAGCTGAGACGATCGATTGCTGGTCAAGCCAAACACCCCGAGTGCCGTGGGAAGCTGCGAGCTTGGAATCTAAGCAACCCGAGCACGCCGCAAAAGAGGCGTCGCGCTGCGCGCGAGCATAACGCCAATGTCGCCCAATCAATTCAATCTGAAACGATTGCGGCCTCGAACGAGCCGTCAAAGCCCGCGGCGCCGGCGCTTTTTGGCGGCCTTCTTCGCCGCAAGCCGCGCGGCGGCGGCCGCGTCGAAGAACTCAGCACTCCCCTCCGCTTGCTCGCCTTCGCCGGCTTCGCCTCGTCCACCCTCGGTCTGCGACGGCGCCGCGCCAAGCCGCGCCCGCTCGATGACGAACCGTGCATAATCGTCCAAGTCTCCGGCAAACGGTTTGACTCTACCGTCGGCCGTGAGCCAGAGCCGGTCGGCGACAAGCTCGATCAGGGAGCGGTCGTGGGTGATGAGAATGACGGCGCCTTCATAGTCGTTGAGCGCGTCGAGCAAGGCGCGGCGGCTGTCGATATCCAGATGGTTGGTCGGCTCGTCGAGGATCAGAAGATGTGGCGCGCTCATGGCCACGAGATTGAGCAGAAGCCGCGCGCGCTCGCCGCCGGACAAGTTCGCGACCGTGGTTTCCTGCTTGTCGAATGAGAGCCCGAATTGCGCGAGCCGCGAGCGGCGTGAAGGCTCGCTGTCGTCCGGCCGCTCGCGCCGCAGAATGTCGAGCGGCGTGTCGTCGGGATCGAGCGCCTCGATCTGATGCTGATGAAACCAGCCGACCTTGAGACGCTGCTCGCGCTTCATCTCGCCCGACTGCAGGGGCAATGCGCCGGCGACCATTTTGGCGAAGGTGGATTTGCCAGCACCGTTGACGCCGAGCAGGCCAATGCGGTCGTCGACATCGAGCCGCAGATTGAGATTGCGCAAAATAGCCTTGCCGTCGTAGCCAACCGCCGCGCTCTCGAGCTGGAGAAGCGGCGGCGCCAGCGGCCGCGTCGGCGACGGCAGCGTGAACGGCGCGACGCGCTCCTCGACGATTTCGGCGATCGGTTCGAGTTTGGCGAGCCGCTTGATGCGCGACTGCGCCTGCGTCGCCTTGCTGGCCTTGGCGCGGAAGCGATCGATGAAGCGCTGCAGATGCGCGCGCTCGGCGTCCTGTTTGACCTTGGTGGCGGCCTGCAGCCGGTTCTTCTCCGCGCGCCGCGTTTCGAAGTCGTTGTAGCCGCCGGTGTAGAGCTCGAGCTTACCCTGGCTCAGATGCAAAATAGCATCCACCGAGTTGTTGAGAAGCTCGCGGTCATGGCTGACGATCAGCGCGGTGTGCGGATATTTCTTCAGGCGCGCTTCGAGCCAGAGCGCGCCTTCAAGATCGAGATAGTTGGTCGGCTCGTCGAGCAGCAGAAAATCCGGCTCGGCGAACAAGGCCGCGGCGAGCGCGACCCGCATGCGCCAGCCGCCGGAAAACTCGGCCATCGGACGTTCGAGATCGGCATTGGCAAAGCCGAGACCGGCGAGAATTTCGGCCGCCCGCGAGGGTGCGCGGTCAGCGTCGATGGCATTGAGCTCGGCATAGAGCTCGGCCATGTCCTCGGGCGCCGCGGTTTCAAGCGCCGCATTGAGCGCCTCGCGCCGCGTGTCGGCGGCAAGGATCGTGTCGATCAAGGTGACCGGCGTCGCCGGATGTTCCTGATCGACCGAGCCGATGCGCGCGGCTTTCGGGAACAAAATCTCGCCGCCGAGCGGCACATACTCGCCGAGGATGAGCTTGAACAAGGTCGATTTGCCGACCCCGTTGCGGCCGACAAGACCGACTTTCGTTCCGGTCGGGATCGCAACGCTCGCCGAATTGAAAAAGCGCCGGCCCCAGGCGTCAAAAATGAGATTCTCGATCCGAAGCATGGTGCGGCCGCCTGAAGTAACGATGTGTTGGGAAGATTTTTGCGGGTGCGCTCGCGGGGCGCCGCGCCTCACATAACGGGAGGCGCGACCGATTTCAACCGGACACGCCACACTTCGTCATTGCGAGGAGCGAAGCGACGAAGCAATCCAGCGCGGCGGCGCCGGAACTGGATTGCTTCGCTTTGCTCGCAATGACGAGCGGCCTAAGACTACAACGCCTCGACCGTCACCACGCCCGTCACCGCCTTGATGGCGCCGGCGATCTGCGGCGAGACTTTGAAGCGCCCCGGCAACTTGACTTCGACCTCGTTGCCGTTGCGCAGCATCAGCACCATCGAGACTTCGCCGTCGCCGTGCTCGGCGGCGCCGCGGCCGTTGCCGACGACGATCGGCTCGAGCCGCTTCGCCACGCTTTCGAGCGGCGCCTCGTCGCGCAGGAAGACACGCAACCCCTTCTGCATTTTCGCCGCCGCCTGATCGAGCGGCTCGACCGATTGGATGCGCGCACGCACTTCGTCGCCCTGCACTTCGGCAGTTAGGAAGAGCAGCACCGCGGTGCCGGGCTCAAGCAGATCGCGATATTGCGCAAGCCCTTCTGCGAACAGCACCGCCTCATATTGGCCGCTCGGATCGGACAGCCCGATGATGCCCATCTTAGTGCCGTTCTTGGTGCGGCGCTCGGTGCGCGCCACGACCGTGCCGGCGGCACGCCCGGCGCCGGCGCCGGCCTTCACCGCGCGGCTGAATTCCACCCACGACTGCACGCGCAAGCGCTTGAGCGCGGCGGCATAATCGTCGAGCGGATGGCCGCTCAGGAAGAAGCCGACAGCGTCGTATTCACGTTGCAGCCGTTCGGCGGGAAGCCAATTGTCGATCGCAGGCAACACGATCGGCGTCGGCGCGGCAGCGCCGCCGAAGAGTTCCGATTGGCCGATCGCCGCGTCCTCGTGCGTGCGCTGCGCGGTGGCGAGGATCGTATCGGCGGCGGCAAGCGTCCGCGCCCGGTTTTTCTCGATGACATCGAACGCGCCGGCCGCGATCAGACTTTCCAGCACGCGCTTGTTGACCGCACGCGGATTGATGCGGTGGGCGAAGTCGGCAAGATCCCGGAAGGGACGGCCGTCGCGTGCGGCAACGATGCTCTCCACCGCCTGGCGACCGACGCCGCGCAACGCGGCGAGCGCGTAGTGAATGGTGCTGCCTTCGACATCGAATTCGACGCCCGAGCGGTTGATCGACGGCGGCTCGACCTTGATGGAAAGCCGCTCAGCCTCGGCGCGAAATTCCGCGAGCTTGTCGGTGTTGCCCATCGCGAGCGTCATCGACGCGGCCAAGAACTCGACCGGATGGTTCGCCTTCATGTACGCGGTCTGATACGCGACCAGCGCGTAAGCGGCGGCGTGGCTCTTGTTGAAGCCGTAATCGGCGAAGCGCTCAAGCAATTCGAAGATCGCCTCCGCCTGCCCGCGGTCGACCGCCTGCGCCACCGCGCCGGAGACGAAGCGGTCGCGCTGCGCCAGCATTTCGCTGCGGATCTTTTTGCCCATGGCGCGGCGCAGGAGGTCGGCTTCGCCGAGCGTGTAGCCCGACAGTACCTGCGCCGCCTGCATCACCTGTTCCTGATAAACGATGACGCCGTAGGTCTCGCGCAGGATCGGCTCGAGCTTTGGATGGATGTAGTCCGGCAGCTCGTTGCCGTGCTTGCGCGCGCAATAGGTCGGGATATTGGCCATCGGCCCCGGCCGGTAGAGCGCCACCAGCGCGATGATATCCTCGAAGCGGTCGGGCCGCATGTCGATGAGTGCACGGCGCATGCCCGCGCTTTCCACCTGGAACACGCCGACCGTGTCGCCGCGGGCCAGCATCTCGTAGGATTTGGCATCGTCGAGCGGCAGGCCGGACAGATCGATGTCGATGCCGCGCCGCTTGACCAGCTTGACCGCAAGTTCGAGCACGGTGAGCGTAGTTAGGCCGAGGAAGTCGAACTTCACGAGCCCGGCCGGCTCCACCCATTTCATGTTGAACTGAGTGACCGGCATCAGCGATTTCGGATCGCGGTAGAGCGGCACGAGCTCGCTCAGCGGCCGGTCGCCGATGACGATGCCGGCGGCGTGCGTCGAGGCGTGGCGCGTGAGCCCTTCCAGCTTCTGCGCAATGTCGAAGGCGCGGCGCGTGACCGGATCGCGGTCGCGCTCGGCCTGCAGGCGGGGCTCGTCGTCGATGGCGCGCTTGAGCGTGATCGGGTTGGTCGGATTTTGCGGCACGAGCTTGCAGAGCTTGTCGACCTGCCCGTAGGGCATCTGCAACACGCGCCCGACATCGCGCAGTACGCCGCGGGCCTGCAGGGTGCCGAAGGTGATGATCTGCGCGACCTGATCGCGGCCGTATTTCTCCTGCACGTAGCGGATCACCTCGTCGCGGCGGTCCTGGCAGAAATCGACGTCGAAGTCCGGCATCGAGACGCGTTCCGGATTGAGAAAGCGCTCGAACAGGAGCCCGAAGCGGATCGGGTCGAGATCGGTGATGGTGAGCGCGTAGGCGACGAGAGAGCCGGCGCCGGAGCCGCGCCCCGGCCCGACTGGAATGCCTTGCGCCTTGGCCCATTGAATGAAATCGGCCACGATCAAAAAGTAGCCGGGGTATTTCATCTTCTCGATGACCCCGAGCTCGAAGGCCAGCCGTTCGTGATAGCTTTCGGCCGTTTGGCCGGGCGCGAGCGGATGCCGCGCGAGGCGCCGCTCAAGACCCGCGCGCGCCGCCTGTCGCAACTGCTCGGCTTCGTTCGGCGCGGCGGGCTTGCCGTCGGTAACGTCCTGCGCAGATGCGGCAGCTTGCGCTTCCACCGCCTGCACGGTCGAGAAGCGCGGCAGGATCGGCCCCTTGGTCCGCGGCCGGAAGGCACAGCGTTGCGCAACCTCGACGGTCGCCGACAAGGCTTCGGGCAGATCGGCAAACAACGCCGCCATTTCGGCGCGGGTTTTGAAGCGATGCTCGGGCGTGAGCTGGCGGCGCTCCTGTTCGGCAAGAAGCCGGCCCTCGGCAATGCACAGGAGCGCGTCGTGCGCCTCGTAATCGTCGCGGACCGCAAAAAACGGCTCGTTCGTTGCCACCAGCGGCAGGCCGCGCGCATAAGCGAGCTCGATCAGCGCGGGTTCGGCGACACGCTCGGCGGCCATGCCGTGACGCTGCAGCTCGATGTAGAGACGGTTGCCGAACAGACGCTGCAATTCCTCGCAGCGCGATTGCACGAGCGCGCCCTGCCCGGCACCGATCGCGCGATCGAGCACCCCATTGGGGCCGCCGCTGAGTGCGATCAGCCCATCGGCCTCGCCGCCGTCGAGCCACGTGCGCTTGATGTGAGGCTGCTCCGATTGCTCGGTATCCAGATAGGCGCGCGAGCAGAGCCGCATCAGGCTGCGGTAGCCGTGCTCGCGCGCAGCCAAAAGCACGATGCGCGGAAAGCCCGCCATGGCCGCCGGCCCGCGCTGATCCTGATCGCCGAAATCGATCGCCAGGGTGCAACCGACGATCGGCTGAATGCCGGCGGCGGCCATCTTCTCGGAGAATTCCAGCGCACCGAACATGTTGTCGGTGTCGGTCAGCGCCAGCGCCGGTTGGCGGTCTTTCTTGGCGAGCTCGGCCAGGCGCGGAATGGTCAGCGCCCCCTCGAGCAACGAGAACGACGAATGGACGTGCAGGTGCACGAAGCCGAGTGTTGCGGCGGACACTGTTGGGGCGGACATGGGCTCTAGATACTCGCGCTAACCAATTCTGCGAACCGGGAGGATGGGAGACCCGGCGCGCTTTCGTCCATCGCCTCGGGCGGCGCCGTCACCGCTGCACACAGGTTGTTTTGCCGCAGGGTCGGTGTCGGGGCGCGCGTTGTCTGCAACAAGCTCGTCGCCGTAGCGCCGCGGGGGCTGCATACTGCCCCAAGTCCGGCGCCTGCCAGCGCCGCCGGCTCAAAGCCTAGACCACCCCGAGAACCTGCACCCAAATTGCGACCATCGCCAAAAACAACGCGACAGAAGCGAGCGCCAATGCCTCTTCCGCAAGTGCGCGAACCATGACATCCCTCTCCGTGCGCATGAACATATAGCGAACATAGTTCTCATAATGTCCTATAGTCAAGGGAGCGGATCGGGTTAGTTAGGGCGCAGCGGCGAATTAAGATCAAATGGTGAACAAAGGCTTTGGGCAGGAATGCGCAGCTTCTGAGAAAGTCCCCCCGCCGCATCTACGGGATCATTCGCATTTCAGCCGTCCGGGGATGCTCACGATCGTAGCACATCTGGAAACCGAGCCGGTCCACCGATCCAACCGGTAGACGGCGTAACTGTCGATGGGCTTTTGCGCGGCCGAATTGTTGGCCGTCTGCATGTCCCACCGGAAAAGAGACAGGCCGGACACGGCGAATATCAGAGCGCTAATGAGGATGGCCGCCGGAGTGGTCATGCCTCAACATGACCGGGAACTGGGCCAATTCTTAGTCGAGGCACGAAGGGCTACCCAACGAAACGGGCCCGCTCCTGAGCGAGCGCCGCAGTCGCCTCTCGAACAGTGCGGACATAGTTTTGACGCCCCTGTTGACCAGCGGGGCTCAATGAAACGGTAGCAGCCAAGCCAGCGCGGCGTTGAAGGCATCTGGCTCGAACAAGAAGTACAGCGAACCCAGAAGCGGGACGAGGATGAGCAGTGCGTCGATGCAGTACCGGAGGGCCTTCCAAGCCTTAGGCATGGGATGAGTATTGCCGGATCGTGTGGCGCCGCAAGCCCCTGTGCAAATGGCTTGGGCGGTTGTCAGGCGCGCCGGGCGGTCCCACGGCGACAACCCGCCCCTTCACGGCACCCGGTGTTCGCATTCCGGGAAACAATAATCTTCCAAGCCGCGTGCCGCCGGTGAACCGAATCGGCGCATTGGCCGTATAAATCTGAAAATGTCATTCATCGGCTGCTCATAGAGCCGCGTGTAGGACTGGTAGCCATACCGTCGTGGTGTTCGTTTACGCTGCATTCACCCCGCACATGCTCTCCATCCCAACCGGGATTTCCGTCTTCTCATTCGCCTAACTCACCATGCAAAAGGAGGAACTGATGCGTAAAATCACCATGACTCTGGCCGCCGCGTTCTTTGTTGTCGGCTCGATGGCCATCGCCAATGCGCAGACCCAAGGCGCTTCCAACCTCAATGGGCAAATGCACAATGCGACCCCGATCCACCAGGCCGCTTGCGTCGGATGGGGCCGCTGGTGCCCGCCGGGCCGCGTGCGCCGCTGTGGCCCCTATCGCTGCTGGTGCGCTCCCTGCTGGTGAGTCTTGGTCCTCAACAGGATCAATAGCTTAACGTATTTGATGGCCTTGGGCTGTCAGAGGGCAATCAAAAAGGGGCCTCAGTTTGAGCTGGGGCCCCTACGCTTTTGGGGCCGTAAGACCAAAGAGAAAGCTCCAGGCTGGATGGACCATGGGGCTCCAATGTTTGCTTCTAATCTGATCGGCCGATTTGACCAGTTGATTGAGCGGTTGCTCAAGATCGCGCGATGAAGATAAACGGCGCGCAGAGTCTCGATTAGAGCCCTTCTTGCGGCCAACCGTTTTAATGGCCCCGCTCGGGTTACCGGGGCGGGATGCAACCGCAGACGCGATGCTGCTTTGGGATATCGACCCGCGTTATGAGTGCTTTGCTGACGCAGGCGCTCAATCTCCCGCACGATAAAGTCGATGTCCGCTTGGATCTGATCGACTTTGCACTCCATGCGGAAGACAGCATCGACTGTCCTCTTCACAATCACGGCAACCAATACGATACAGAGCAGGAAGAAAATGATGAACATGTTCCCCTCTCTCTAAAGCCTTAGGAAGGGTCGTCATTCAGTCAGGCGTCAGCATAAGCCGGCCGTGTGGCGTCGTGGTGTCGCCCCCACGCGCTCTCTTGAGTGGCTCCAAAGGGCATAGAAAGAGCCCCCCTTCATCCAGGCTGGGGGCTGAAAAGGAAGGGCGCGTCAGATAACTTTGACCGAAGGGGTGGACGTTTCTTCAGCTCCGGAAAATGCGTCGCGAACCACCATACTTTTGAGGCTCTTCTTCGTTGCTCGACGTTGCACCTTGGCCCGTTTGGCCTTTCTAGCCTTCACTGGCTTCAACTTCTTAGCCTTCGCCCGCCCAACGGCCTTCCTGGCCACCCGGGCCTTCCGCGACCGCGTTTTGGCCAATCTGGTAGCCTTCGTGGCTCTCATCGGCTTGGCCTTTAGGCGCTTTGCCTTTAAGCGCTTTGCCTTCACACGCTTGGCCTTCAGCTTTTTCGCCATGTCTCATCTCCCCTCATAGCCGGCTTATTATACTCACGCTGACGGCGTACGAACGACCTATCGCCGCCAACGCGCCTGTGGGCGAGCTTTTTTTTTGCCGTCATTGCGAGGAGCGCGACGAAGCAATCCACTTGTTTTTCGACTGATGGCCTGATTGCTTCGCTGCGCTCGCAATGACGAGAGCGATTATTCCAGCTCCACCACGGCGCCGTCCCGAATGGTGACTCGGCGGTCCATCTGGGCGGCGATATCGAGATTGTGGGTGGCGATGATGGCGGCGAGCCCCGAGGCGCGCACCAGCTGGCTCATAGTGGCGAACACGCGCTCGGCCGTCTTCTGATCGAGATTGCCGGTCGGCTCGTCGGCCAGCAGGATGCGCGGCGCATTGGCAACTGCACGCGCGATGGCAACGCGTTGTTGCTCGCCGCCGGACAGCTCTGTCGGGCGATGCGTCAGGCGATCCTTCAAACCGAGATAGGAGAGAAGATCAGCCGCACGGGCACGCGCTTCCGACCGGCCGAGACCGCGGATCATCTGCGGCAGCATCACGTTCTCCACCGCAGAAAACTCCGGCAGCAGATGGTGGAACTGATAGACGAAACCGACGTCGCTGCGGCGAATGAGCGTGCGCTGCAGGTCGGAGAGGTTCGAGGTGGCGGCTGAATCGATATACACCTCGCCGGTGTCGGGATGCTCGAGCAGCCCGGCGATGTGCAGCAGCGTCGATTTGCCGGCGCCGGACGGCGCGATCAGCGCCACCGACTGACCGGGCCAGACCGCGAGCTCCGCGCTTTTGAGAATATCGAGCGTGCTGTCGCCCTGGCGGAAGCGCCGTGAGATGGCGTGTAGGAAGAGGAGCGGCCGCCGTTCGCCGCCGGCTGCGGGAGCGGCGTCGGTCGATGGCGCGGATTCCATGATGGCGGTCTTCTCATCCATCGCGCGTCATCATTCGTACCGAAGCGCTTCGACCGGATCGAGCCGCGCCGCGCGCCAGGAAGGATAGAGCGTCGCCAGGAACGAAAGTCCGAGCGCCATGACCAAAACTGCGGTCGTCTCCCCGACATTCATCTCGGCCGGCAACCGCGACAGAAAGTAAAGCTCGGGCGAAAAGATGTCGGTGTTGGTGAGCCAGGAGAAGAAGCGCCGGATGGCGTCGGCGTTCAGACACACGACGGTGCCGAGCAAAAACCCCACCAAGGTGCCGACGACGCCGATCGACGCCCCGGTGATGAGAAAGATGCGCATGATCGCCCCCTGGGTGGCCCCCATGGTGCGCAAGATGGCGATGTCGCTGCCTTTGTCTTTCACCAGCATGATCAGGCCGGAGACGATGTTGAGCGCCGCCACCAGCACGATCAGCGTGAGAATCAGGAACATGACGTTGCGCTCGACCTGAAGCGCGTTGAAGAAGGTGGCGTTCCGGTGCCGCCAATCGATCATGTAGATGGGACGGCCGGCCGCTTCGTGAATGAGCTTGCGGAAGCTCTCGTCGACGCGATCGGCATTGTCGGTATAGATCTCGATCGCGGTCACGTCGCCGGCGCGATTGAAATAAGCTTGCGCCTCCGGCAGCGGCATGAACACAAAAGCAGCGTCGTATTCGGACATGCCGATCTCAAAGATGGCGCCAATTTTGTAGGGCTTGATGCGCGGCGTGGTGCCCATCGGCGTCACTGCACCGCGCGGTGCCACCAACGTCACGCTGTCGCCGACGCGGAGCGAAAGCTGATCCGCGAGCCGCTTGCCGATGGCAATCCCCTGCCCTTCGTCGAAGCCTTCGAGCGTTCCGGATTTGATGTTGGAGGCGATCGAGGAGAGCTTATTCAGATCCACGCCGCGAATGCCGCGCACCAAGACGCCCGACGCATTGAAAGGCGAGGAGGCCAGCGCCTGGCCTTCGACAATCGGTGCGGCGAGCCGGACGCCGCGCACCTGCGACACCCGCTCGGCCACGACCTGCCAATCGGTGAGCGGAGATTCGAGCGGTTGAATCAGCAGGTGGCCGTTGAGCCCCAAGATCTTGTCGAGGAGTTCCTGGCGGAACCCATTCATCACCGCCATCACGATGATCAGCGTCGCCACCCCCAGCATGATGCCGAGAAAAGAAAAGGTGGCGATGACCGAAATGAATCCTTCCTTGCGCCGCGCCCGCAGGTAGCGCAGCGACAGCATCCATTCAAACGGCGCAAAGGGATGAGTGCCAGTCGGCTCTCGCATTCTGATTATGGTCCCCGCGAGATCACCGAGTTTCACATGATTCTGGCGGTTTCAAGCCACCAAAACCGGCCGCCCTCAAGCAGCGCACAGCTTTAGCATGGAAACGGTAAGCGGAAGCCTCGGCATACCGCCACGCTATCTTCACCCGCCAACGCGAGCGATCGCATCGGCGGGTGTCAGAAGTTCCCGCGAGCCGTCGGAGCGGCGCTTGACCTCGACCTTGCCCTCGGCAAGGCCGCGCGGCCCGACCATGATCTGCCAGGGAATGCCGATGAGGTCGGCGGTGGCGAATTTGGAACCCGGGCGTTCGTCCAGATCGTGATAGAGCACGTCGATGCCTTTCGCGGTCAGCGCGGCGTAGAGCTGCTCGCAGGCCGGGTCGGTGTCGGTGCCGCCTTGTTTGAGATTTAGAATGGCAACGTTGAACGGCGCCACAGCATCGGGCCAACGAATGCCGGCCTCATCATGAGAGGCTTCGATGATGGCGGCGACGAGGCGGCTCGGCCCGATGCCATAGGAGCCTCCGTGGATCGGTCGTTCCACGCCGTCCGGACCGGTGACGACCGCCTTCATGGCCTCGGAGTATTTGGTGCCGAAATAGAAGATATGGCCGACCTCGATGCCGCGCGCCGAGAGGCCGGTTGAGCCGAGCTTGGCGAAGGCGGCTGGATCGTGTTTTTCCGAGGTCGCCGCGTAGAGCGAGGTCCATTTGTCCACGACGGATTGCAGCCGGCCGACATGATCGAAATCGACATCCGGCCCTGGAACTTCGAAGTTCAGGTATTCGCTGTCGCAGAACACTTCGCTCTCGCCGGTATCGGCCAAGATAATGAACTCGTGGGAGAGGTTGCCGCCGATCGGGCCGCTTTCGGCGACCATTGGGATCGAGCGCAGACCCATACGGGCGAACGTGCGCAGGTAGGCGACGAACATCCGATTGTAAGAATGCTTGGCGCCTTCGAAATCGACGTCGAAGGAATAAGCGTCCTTCATCAGGAATTCGCGCCCGCGCATCACGCCAAAGCGCGGGCGGACCTCGTCCCGGAATTTCCACTGGATGTGATAAAGATTCAGCGGCAAGTCCTTGTAGGACCGCACATAACTGCGGAAAATCTCGGTGATCATTTCCTCGTTCGTGGGCCCGTAGAGCATCTCGCGCTCGTGGCGGTCTTTGATGCGCAGCATCTCCTTGCCATAGGCCTCATAGCGGCCGCTCTCGCGCCAGAGTTCCGCCGACTGGATGGTCGGCATCAAAAGCTCAATGGCACCGGCGCGGTTCTGCTCCTCGCGAACGATCCGGCAGACTTTATCAAGCACGCGCAAGCCGAGCGGCAGAAAGGCATAGATGCCGGCCGCCTCCTGGCGGATCATACCAGCGCGCAGCATCAGCCGGTGTGAGACGATTTCCGCCTCTTTGGGCGTCTCGCGCAGAATGGGCAGGAAGTAGCGGGAAAGGCGCATGAAATCTCGCCGTCAGGGATTGGAATCGCAGGCGCAGTCAATGCGCAATGGGAGCCGGAATTACAAGGGTTCGGACGGACAATCGAACCGCGAAATGCTCCGGACGCAAAATTTTTTGTCGTCAGAGCCCGGTACAGTGATGACATTGTTCAAAAGATCGAGTACTTAGCAGGTGCGCGATCCCGGCGCGGGGTTTTAGGCGTACGGGAAGGCGGTCCAAGTCTCGGGAGGATGGTCCAACGGCGCGGGTTTAACGCTGCCGTGTGCGCTCACAAGCCAAAAAATCGCGGTAGCGAAGCGTAGATTTGAGGATCAGAGTAAGGATCTCCTGGCAGGGCATTTGCCCTGCTATTTTTTTGGGCAATGGCCCACTACGGCTCCTTCCGGTGATCGTGGGGTTGTGAAAGCGCGGAACTCAGCGCATGCCCAGCGGGGCCACCAACTGTTTCAACGTCACCAGGTGATTGACGTAAACCACATAACAGCCGGCAAAGATCACGGCCGAAACGATTGTCGTCCACAATAGCTTCAGACCAAGTCGCGGAATGACCGGCGCGCCCGGATCGGTTCCGGCGGGCATGTCGCCCTCTTCGTGTTGGCTGCGGATCCCAAAGGGCAGCACGGCGAACAGAACGATCCACCAGATCAAAAAGTAGATGGCAAGAGCTGTGGTGACGGGCATCTGGGTGTCGCGGTCAGCGCTGTTCCAATTCAACCAGCGTCCCGGAAAAATCCTTGGGATGCAGAAACAGCACCGGCTTGCCGTGCGCACCGACTTTCGGCTCGCCGCTGCCGAGCACGCGCGCGCCAGCCTTTTTCAGCGCTTCGCTGGCGGCAAGGATGTCGTCGACCTCATAGCAGACATGGTGCATGCCGCCATCCGGGTTACGCTCGAGGAATTTCGCGATCGGCGAACCTTCCCCGAGCGGCTCCAGCAGCTCGATCTTGGTGTTCGGCAAGGTGATGAAAACGGTGGTGACGCCATGATCGGGCTGCGCCACGGCGGCCGAAACGTCGGCCCCGAGCATATCGCGGTAGACCGCCGCTGCCTTGTCGATGTCGCGTACGGCGATCGCCACGTGGTTGAGCCTGCCGATCATGTCCCCTGTCCTTGGTTCACGCTTCGTAGGGTGAGTTGAGCGGAAGCGAAACCCACCGATCCATCTACCGGCCATTAGGCGATGGGTTTCGCAGAGCTCAACCCATCCTACAAGATACCTGTGGCCGGATCTCCTCTCCTCCACATCAGCGCCCGAACTTTGCTTTCAGTTGATCGCGGATCGGAGCGAGGATGCTGGTTTTCTGCGTTTCGGCGCCGGTGAGAATTTCCTGCACGATCTCCTTCGGCGAACGGCCGCCCCAACCGGCATCGCGGAAGTAAACATTTGCGGCATTGCCGACCACATAGGTGCTCCAGGCGGCGGCGAGTCCCTGCGGCACGGCGGTAAGCACCGTGCTGGTGCCGAACGTGACGGTGCGCAGCAGATCGGCGGCGAGATGCAGGCCATATTCGGCGGCCGCCATCAATCCCCAGGCGCGGAGAATTTCCAGCACCATGCCCTGCGCGTTGGCGATGGAAAAATCGGTGCCATAGATGGCGCCGATTTTTGCACCATCAGCGCGTCGCTTGCCATCCCGGCAAGGACGTCGAACACCGGCACCGGATTGGCACCGACCACCAACGCCTTGCCGAGCATGAAATAATAGATCAGCCGCGTGACTTCCTTGCCGCGCACATGCTCCTTGAGCGTCTTGATCTGTTCGCTGACATCGGTCGCAAACAGACTGGCGTTGAGGGCGATGATGGCCTTGCCTTCGCGATCGAGCACTTCCAGCATGCGCTTTTCCAGCATGTCGATCTTGGGCTTCGGCTGGTAGCGCACGATCTCGACGGAGCCGTCGGCCTTGTGGATCTCACGCTCGGTCTCGCGCGGCGCACCGGCGGCAAACACGATGTCGGTCGCGCCGATGCGGTGACCGACCTTGCGCAGGATCGATTCGGAGATCTCCTTGACCTGCGTCGATCCCAACAGATCGGCTTTGTTGATCACCAGCAGCATCGGCTTGTTCAGATCGCAAAGCTGTGTGAACGCTTCGAGCTCGACGCGATTGAGGTCGCCGTCGGCGACGAATAGCACCAGGTCGGTGTAGCGTACGGTCTCCTCGGCGAGCTTGCCGCGCAGTTCGCCGGCGGCCTCGTTAATGCCGGGCGTGTCGACCAGAACGAGCTTGGTGTTCTTGAAACCGGCCTTGGATATCTTATCGGTCGAGCCGTGCTCGGCCGATACCGTGAACACCTTCTCGCCGGCGAGCGCATTCAGCAGCGCGCTCTTCCCGGAGCCGACTTCACCGAAGGCCGCGATCTCGACCCGGCCGTTCTCGAGCTTGGCGGTAAACTCCTCGATGTCCTGCATCTCCCGCTCGATGCTGGCGCGTTCCTGCGGACGCAGCCGCGCATCGCCCGAGAGCTTGCGCAGCGCTTCGATCGTGTCCGGCAATATCGATTGGTCTTCCATGCGAGCAGATTTCTCAGCTATTGCGCGCTCTCAAAACGTAGCGACTTTGCGTCACCCGGCGCGAGCGCGCGACCAAGCAAATTCAGCAGCGCTCCGACGTCGCTCGAGGGGCGGCGCATTTCCACACGGAGGGCGCCGCGGGCATCCTCAATCTCGCGCTCGACCGGCATCGGGGCGGCGGCCGCGTACACGACATTCGCGGACGGAAAACGAGCCGGCATTTTGCTGCGGATCGAAAGCAAGATCGCATCGCGATCGCCGCTGCTGAATTGATCCGTCTTGTTCAACACCAGATAGAGCGGCTTGCCGGTGGCGACGAAGCGCTTGATGGCGGTTACTTCCGGCGCACGCAAATCCTGATCGACCACGAAGACGACGCCGTCGGATTGCTTGACGCTCGCCACCAGCGCATCGAGGCGGCGGCTGTCACCGTCTGTCGAGTCCGCCTCTTTCAGGCGTACGGTCTCGTTAGCCGCCGCCGACGTGCCGTGATTTTCCTCGATCAGCCTCTTAATCAAGGTCGTCTTGCCCGCATAGGTGGGGCCGGTGACGATAAGACTGGCCCGCGCGGGCGCCTGCGGCTGCGGCGCCGGCGGGGCGGTCACAGTGGGGGTGACGATGGGGCGTGCAACAGATTTTCGAGCGGTGCGGCTTTCCGTATCCCACTTGCCGACAAGCTCTTTCGCGCGTTTGTTGATGAGTTCGTCGGTCAGTGGCGGGATGGGCGGTGCCGTGGATGGCAGCGCCGCCTTTCTCGGGGCCGTCAGCCGGCGCAGACGCAGCCAGGCCACGACCGTGACGATCGAGAAAAAGATCAACATCACCGCGCCGTAGATGACGGCAATGGTCGGGTTTTTCAGCGTATCGAACGTGACCGCAATGCTGGAGATCAACCATACGCCGAAGAACAGGACAGCCGCCGCCAGCGCCGCAACCAAGAGACGGAGCATCACCTCCGGCTTGGCGGCAAACAGCAATAGCGGTGCAAACCATCGGAACATCAGGACGCCGATCCACGGTTTCCCGTTAAATATGAAGAGTTTGTGCGCCAGACAACGTGCCGGCAAGGCCTGAGAATACTTAGATGACGAGCACGTGGACGAAGCACACGGGCTTTTTGTTCCAGCGCTCCGCAATGGCTGAACGCACGGCGCGGCGCATGGATTCCGCGACCTCATCGGGATCGCGTCGCCGCGGCTTCGGCAAGGACTCGAATGCGTCTTCGATCGCTTCGCGGGCGATATCGGCCATCGGCCGTCCGGCCGCGTCGGTCTCGGGAATGCCGATGAGCTCGACCTCCGGGTCGGCGACCAGCATCCCCTGCTCGCTCAACGCCAGCGCCACTGTCACCACGCCGGCGAAGCTCAGCCGGCGCCGCATCGCCACGGTCGGCGCTTGCGCATCGATCAATAGCGAACCGTCCTTGTAAAAGCGCCCGGAAGGAAGCTCGTCGACGATTTGCGCCGGCCCCGGCGCGAGCCGGACGAGATCCCCGTTACGGCAGACCAGCACCTGCGGCACGCCGGCCGCACGCGCGAGCTTGGCGTGCTCGGCAAGATGCAGCGGCTCGCCGTGCGCCGGAATGAGGAGCTTCGGCCGCACCCATTCGATCATGTCGCGCAGTTCGGCGCGGCGCGGATGGCCGGACACATGCACCAGATGATCGCGATCGGTGATAATTTCGACGCCTTGATTGACCAGCCCGTTGATGACGCGGGCGACGGCCTTCTCGTTGCCCGGAATGGTACGCGCGGAGAAGATGACGCGGTCGCCGCGGGTAAGGGTGATTTCCGGGTGCTCGTCTTGGGCAATGCGGGCTAGTGCGGCGCGCGGCTCGCCCTGACTGCCGGTGCAGAGCGCCAGGACCTTATCGGGCGGCAGATAGCCGTAGGCCTGCATTTCCCGGAAATCCTGGACGTCATCGAGATAGCCGGTCTCGCGCGCCACCTGGACGACCCGCTCCATGGCGCGGCCCACCACCACGACTTCGCGCTCGGCAAGACGCGCGGCCTCGGCGACGGCGCGGATGCGTCCGACGTGGGAGGCGAACGTGGTGACGGCAACGCGTGCCGGCGCAGTGCGGATCAGTTCGGCAAGCGTTTTGGCGACTTCGGCTTCCGAAGGCGAGCGGCCCTCGCGCACCGCATTGGTGGAATCGCCGACGAGCGCCAGCACGCCTTCGTCCCCGAGTGCTGTCAATTTGGCCCTATCGGTCGGCGGGCCGATCAAAGGCGTCTCGTCGATTTTCCAGTCACCGGTATGCACCACGGTGCCGAGCGCCGTGCGGATCGCCAGTGCGTTCGATTCCGGGATCGAATGCGCGACATTGATGAAGTCGATGGTGAATGGCGCAAGCTCGATCCGACCGTTGAGCGGCACGACTTTGACCGGGATTTCGGGCGCGCCCGGCTCCGACAACCGGCGCGCCTCGAACAAGGCGGCGGCGAACGGCGAAGCGTAGAGCGGCACCTTGAGCCGCGGCCACAGATCGATCAACGCACCCATATGGTCTTCGTGGGCGTGCGTCAGCACCAACCCGACAATGTTGCGGCGCTCCTCGAGCAGGAAGCGAATGTCCGGCAGGATGAGATCGATGCCGGGCAGATGGTCTTCGCTGCCGAAGGCAACACCGCAATCGACCATCAGCCATTTTCGCCGCGGGCCTTCGCCGAAACCGTAGATCGAGAGATTCATCCCGATCTCGCCGATACCGCCCAACGGTGCGAAAAGAAATTCTGGACCCGCCATCACACAGCGCCAGTCATCGGAAAAACGTCCCCGGCCGCAATGGCTTGCACCGAGCCGTCGCGAAGCCGCAGCAACAGCCGGCCGTGCGCATCGAGCCCCTCACCGCGCCCAATAATCTCGCGATCCGGCAGGCGCGCGCGCATGTCGCCACCCATGCCGGCGGCGCGCGCCGTCCAATCGGCGCGGATGGCGGCAAAGCCGGCGCCGCGGCCCCACGCGGCCAGTCGCTGCGCCAAGCTCGCCGTCAGGGCTTCGAACACGGTCGCGGCGTCAGCGAGCACACCCTCGCCTTTCAGGTCGGTCGCCGGATAGGGCGTTTGCGAAGGGTGACTGATGCAATTGACACCAATGCCAATGGCAACGGCGAGCGCGTCGCCGGCGCGCTCACCCTCGATGAGGATGCCGGCGAGCTTGGCATCGCCGCACAGGAGATCGTTCGGCCATTTCAGCGTCAGCGCCTTTGCGAGCGCCGGCGCGCAGGCGGCGATGGCGTCATGCAGCGCCAGCACGGCGACGAAGGAGAGCTGCGGAGCGCATTCCGGCGGAGCCGGATCGGTCAGCAGTAGCGTGGCGTACAGGTTGCCGGGCGGCGAGACCCAGGCATTGCCGCGTCGACCGCGGCCGGCGCTCTGCTGGCGCGCAACGATCCAGAGCGGCCCACGCTCGCCGCTGCGCGCAAGGGCGAGCGCCTCGGCATTGGTCGAGGCCAGCGAGTCATGGACCGACAGACGATAACCCGCCGCCTGCGCCGCGGAAGATAGCCGCATCAGAACAGCGATTGGGCGGCCGCATTCGCGACGCCGACCAGGGGGGCCGGGTAGATCCAGAAGACAATGTTGAACAGCGCGCAAGCCCCGAGCACCACCTTGAGCGCGGCCGGCATCCGGTAAAAGGCCTCGGCCGGCTCGTCGAAATACATGATCTTGACGATTGACAGATAGTAGTAGGCACCTACCACGCTGGCCAGCACCCCGATCACGGCGAGCACGTAAAGTCCGGCCTTAATGGCCGCGAGAAAAACGTAAAACTTGGCGATAAAGCCGGCGAGCGGCGGCACCCCGGCCATTGAAAACAGCAGCATCGCCATCATGAAGGCCATGCCCGGACTGTTGCGGGCGAGCCCAGCAAGCTGATCGATCGTCTCCACCATGCCGCCGTCGCGCCGCATCGATAGGATGACGGCGAACACGCCCAGCGTCATGGTGATGTAGATCGCCATGTAGACCAACACGCCCTGCACGCCTTCCGCGGTGCCGGCCGCCAGTCCGACCAAAGCAAAGCCCATATGGCCGATGGACGAATACGCCATCAGCCGCTTGATGCTGCGTTGACCGATCGCCGCGAACGAGCCAAGCAGCATGGAGGCGATGGAGACGAAGGCGACGATCTCCTGCCACTGGGTCGTGATACCCGGAAAGGCCGTGATGGCGGCGCGAACGAACATGGCGATGCCGGCTACTTTCGGCGCTGAGGCGAAGAAAGCCGTGACCGGCGACGGCGCGCCTTCGTAGACGTCCGGCGTCCACATGTGGAACGGTACGGCAGAGACCTTGAAGCAGAAACCGGCGAACAGAAAGACGAGCCCGAAGATCAACCCGGTGCCGCCTTCAGCGGCGGAATGGGCGATGCCGGCGAAATTGACCGTACCGGTGAAGCCGTAGACCAGCGAAGCGCCGTACAGCAGCATCCCCGAGGACAGAGCGCCGAGCACGAAATATTTCAGTCCCGCCTCACTCGAGCGTAGCGAGTTGCGATGGCTCGCGGCGACGACATAAAGCGGCAGGCTCATCAATTCGAGGCCGAGATAGAGCGCGATCAGATCGGCCGCCGAGATCAGCATGAACATGCCGAGCGTGGAAAGAACGATCAGCACCGAATATTCAAAACGCTGCTGGCCTTCGCGCCGGTCGTAGTCGATCGACATCAGAATGGCGGCGGCCGAGCCGGCGACGGCGAGAATCTTCAGAAAGCGGGCGAAGTCGTCGACGATGAAGCTGCCGCCGAAGGCCACCGACTTGCCTTCGGGCAGAAGCACCACCGCGGCGCCGGCGATCAGAAGAAGAATGATCGACAGCACGTCGATCAAAGTCTCGGAGCGCGGCGTGCGATAGACGCCGAGCATCAAGAGCGCCATGGCGCCGAGCGCGAGAATGATTTCCGGCAGCAGCGGCGCTAGGCTGGTCAGGGTAAGAGGCTCGCTCATCGTTTACCTCGCCAGCTCGGCGGACTGCACGCTCGACACGGCGTGGTGGAAATTATCGATGAGCGCCGTCACCGAGGTCGCCGACATGTCGAGCACCGGCTTCGGATAAATGCCGAAGACGATGGTGAGGATCACCAGAGGCGCCAGGATCGTGATCTCGCGCAAGCCGACATCCTTGATGTCGAACAGGCTTGGCTTCTCAAGCTTGCCGAAAACCACCTTGCGGTAGAGCCACAGCGCATAGGCGGCAGAGAGGATGATGCCGAGCGTGGCGAACGTCGCGACCCAATTATTGACCCGGAAGGTGCCGAGCAGAGTCAGGAATTCGCCGATGAACCCTGACGTGCCGGGCAGTCCCACATTGGCCATGGTGAAAATCATGAAGGCGAAGGCATAAATCGGCATGCGGTTGACCAGGCCTCCGTAGGCGGCGATCTGGCGCGTATGCATGCGGTCGTAGATCACGCCGACGCAGAGAAACAGCGCGGCCGAGACGATACCATGGGAGATCATTTGGAAGATGCCGCCGGCAACGCCCTGCGTGGTCACCGCGAACAGGCCCATGGTGACAAAGCCCATATGCGCAACGGACGAATAGGCGATGAGCTTCTTCACGTCCTCCTGCATCAGCGCAACCAGCGACGTATAGACGATCGCCACCACCGAGAGCACGTAGATCAGGGGCGCGAAGTCGACCGATGCTTGCGGGAACATCGGCAGCGAGAAACGCAGGAACCCGTAGCCGCCGAGCTTGAGCAGGATTGCGGCGAGGATGACCGAGCCCGCGGTCG
Organism: uncultured Alphaproteobacteria bacterium; assembly: GCA_963818155.1. GTDB lineage: Bacteria > Pseudomonadota > Alphaproteobacteria > Rhizobiales > Xanthobacteraceae > BOG-931. Next base: position 26,856 of record CAWFRC010000003.1, on the reverse strand, counting down.
GTGCCTCGACGTGCGCATCGGGCAGCCAGGTGTGGACCGGCCACATCGGCATCTTCACCGCGAACGAGGCCAGGAAGGCAAACCATGCCCAGGTCTGCAACGTGCGCGGAAAGGCGTGATGCAGCAGCACCGGGATTTCGGTCGTCCCGGCCTGCCAGTACATCGCCATGATGGCGAGCAGCATCAGCACCGAGCCGGCGAAGGTGTAGAGAAAGAACTTGAAGCTCGCATAGACCCGGCGCGGGCCGCCCCAGATGCCGATGATCAGGAACATCGGGATCAGGCCGCCTTCAAAGAACAGATAGAACAGCACCAGGTCAAGCGCGCAGAAGGTGCCGACCATCAGGGTCTCAAGCACCAAGAACGCGATCATGTAGGAGCGGACGCGGTTCTGCACCGAGGTCCAGCTCGCCAGGATCGTGATCGGCATGATCGCCGTGGTGAGGATTACGAACGGGAGTGAGATGCCGTCGACACCCATCGTGTAGGTAATGGTGCCGCCGAGCCAGGGCCGTTTTTCCAGGAATTGGAAATCGGCCGAACCGGGATCGAAGCGCCAGACCAGGATCAACGAAATGATGAAGGTGATCAGCGTCGTCCACAGCGCGATCCAGCGCGCGTTGCGTACGCCCGCTTCATCGTCATGCAGGAAAGCAATGAAGATTGCGCCGACGATCGGCAGGAAAGTGACAACGGAAAGAATCGGCCAGCTCGTCATCAGTGCGGCCCCGCGAACATAAACCAGGTGACGAAGGCGGCCACGCCGATCAGCATGGCAAAGGCATAATGGTAAAGGTAACCGGTCTGCAGGCGCACGACGCCGCGCGTCACATCGAGCACGCGCGCGGAGACGCCGTCTGGGCCGAAGCCGTCGATGACGAAGCCGTCGCCGCCCTTCCAGAAAAGCCGGCCGAGCCACATCGCCGGACGCACGATGAGGGTGTCGTAGATGCGGTCGAAGTACCAGGCATTGAGCAGGAAGCGGTAAAGCACGCCCTGATCACGCGCCAGGCTCGCCGGGATATCGGGCCGGAAAATGTAGAACTGCAAGGCCAGCAGTCCACCGATAACCATCATGATAGACGGCGCAGCTTTGGCCCAGGCTGGAACGTGCTCCATGTCTTCGAGCACGTGATTGCCCTGTCCGATCATCAGCGAGTTGCGAAAGAATTCCTCAGCACCGTGGCCTTCGAAAATGGGTGCAAAGGTGAAGCCCGCGCCGATTGCACCAACCGCAAGGACGGCGAGCGGAATGAGCATCACCAGCGGACTTTCGCGCGCCTCGTCATAGTGATGGCGGTCATGCGGCTCGCCGAAGAAGGTCATGAAGATGAGCCGCCAGGAATAAAAAGACGTCAGCGCCGCGGCCACGACCGTCATGATGAAGCCGTAGCTCGCCGCGATGCCGGCGACCGTGTCGTCGGCTTCGATGATGGCATCCTTGGAGAAATAGCCGGCCGTGAAGGGAAAGCCGGTGAGTGCCAGCGTGCCGATGACCATCATCCAGAAGGTGAACGGGATTTTTTTGCGGAGGCCACCCATCTTCCGCATGTCCTGCTCGTGATGCATCGCGACGATCACCGAGCCGGAGCCGAGGAACAGGAGTGCCTTGAAGAAAGCGTGCGTGAAAAGGTGGAACATGCCGATCGAATAAGCGCCCGAGCCCATGGCGACGAACATGTAGCCGAGCTGCGAGCAGGTCGAATAGGCAATGACCCGTTTGATGTCGTTCTGCACCAAGCCGACAGTGGCGGCGAACATGGCGGTGGTGGCACCGATCACCAACACGAAGGCTTTGGCGTTGGGCGCGAGCTCAAATAACGGCGAGAGCCGCGCCACCATGAACACGCCGGCGGTCACCATGGTGGCGGCGTGGATCAGCGCGGAGACCGGCGTCGGGCCTTCCATCGCATCGGGCAGCCACGTGTGCAGCAGGAACTGCGCCGATTTTCCCATCGCGCCCATGAACAGCAGCAGGCAGATCACGGTCAGCGCGTCGGCGTCGAACCACAGATAGTGGAAGTTCTTGCCGACCAGATCGGGGGCCTGGGCGAAAATAGTCTCGAAGTTGATCGCACCGGTCAGCAGGAAGACGGCGAACATGCCGAGCGAGAAGCCGAAGTCGCCGATGCGATTGACCACGAACGCCTTGATCGCCGCTGCATTGGCCGACGGCTTTTCGTACCAGAAGCCGATCAGCAGATAGCTGGCGAGGCCGACGCCCTCCCAGCCGAAGAACATCTGCGCCAGATTGTCGGCCGTCACCAGCATCAGCATCGCGAAGGTGAAGAACGACAGATAAGCGAAGAAGCGCGGCTTGTAGGGATCATCGGCCATGTAGCCGATCGAGTAGAGATGCACGAGCGCCGACACGGTCGTGACCACCACGAGCATGACCGCAGTGAGCGAATCGACGCGCAGCGCCCAGTCGACTTTCAAATCGCCCGAGGTGATGAAATTAAAGATCGTGACATGCGCATCGTGCCCGGCGAAGCCGACTTCGTAGAAGGCGTAGCAGGACAAGATCCACGAAATGAAAAGAAGGGTCGTGGTGATCAGCTCGGCGGCCCGCGAACCCGCGCTCGGCGGCGCGCTGGCGTGATCATCATGGGCGTGATCTTCGTGCGATGAATGCGCGAGCTCGGCGTGCGCGTCCTCAGGCCTCGGCGCGGCGTGGGCATGCGCTTCGTGCACGAGCGGCGCGGCATGATCGTCATGCGGGGGCGGCGGATTTTCACCGGGCAGCCGGTTGCGGGCGCCGACGAGCGTAATCGCGCCGGCGATAATGGCGCCCAGGAGCGGCAGAAAGACGATGGCCTCGTACATTGCGCGCTCAGCCCTTCATCAAATTCACGTCTTCGACCGCGATCGAGCCGCGGTTGCGGTAATAGGCGACCAGGATCGCAAGCCCGATGGCGGCTTCGGCGGCCGCCACGGTGAGCACGATCAACGCATAGACCTGGCCGACGATGTCGCCGAGGAACGTCGAGAACGCCACCAGGTTGATGTTGACCGCGAGCAGAATGAGCTCGACCGACATCAGGATGACGATCACGTTCTTGCGGTTGAGAAAGATGCCGAAGATCCCGAGCGTAAACAGGATCGCGGCGACCGCCAGATAATGCCCCAGCCCGATGATCATGAAAGCCCCTGCCCCGACTTCACCTTGACGATATCGATGGCGGTCGAGCGCCGGCGTGCGACCTGCGCGGCGACCGACTGGCGCTTGACCCCGGGCTTGTGCTGCAGCGTCATCACGATGGCGCCGATCATGGCGACAAGCAGAATGAGACCCGCGGCCTCGAAGAAATAGACGTAGCGAGTGTAGAGCACGAGCCCGAGCGCCTGGGTGTTGGTCATATCGCTCGCGATCGGCGCAGTGATCGCTTTGGGCACGCCGGGCGTAATCACCCAGGCAACGACACCGAACACGAGCTCAATCAACAAAATAATGCCGACCACACCGCCAATCGGCAGATAGTTGAGAAACCCCTGGCGCAGCTCGGCGAAGTCGACGTCGAGCATCATCACCACGAACAGGAACAGCACCGCGACCGCGCCGACATAGACCACGATCAAAATCATGGCCAGGAATTCGGCGCCCATCAGCACGAACAAACCGGCGGCGTTGACGAAGGCGAGAATGAGAAACAGCACCGAGTGAACGGGATTCTTCGCGGCGATCACCATGATCGCCGAGGCCACGCACACGCAGGCAAAGAGGTAAAAGAAGATCGCTTGTAGGATCATGGGCCCGGCGCCTCAGCGATACGGCGCGTCTTGCGCGAGGTTCTTGGCAATGTCGCGCTCCCAGCGGTCACCGTTCGCGAGCAGGCGTTCCTTGTCGTAGTAGAGCTCTTCGCGGGTCTCGGTGGCGAATTCGAAATTCGGCCCCTCGACGATGGCATCGACCGGGCAGGCTTCTTGGCACAGTCCGCAATAGATGCATTTGACCATGTCGATGTCGTAGCGCGTGGTGCGGCGGGTGCCGTCGTTGCGGCGCGGCCCCGCCTCGATGGTGATCGCTTGCGCGGGACAAACCGCCTCGCACAGCTTGCAGGCGATGCAGCGCTCTTCGCCGTTCGGATAACGGCGCAGCGCATGCTCGCCGCGAAAGCGCGGCGACAGCGGGTTCTTTTCGAAGGGATAATTGATGGTCGCCTTCGGCGCGAAGAAGTATCGCATCGACAGGAAAAAGGCCTGAACGAACTCGATCAGGAAGACGGAACGGGCCGCTTGATCTAGGCGCATATCAGCCTCGGACAACTGTGAGGACGCCGGCGACGATGACGACCATGGCGAGCGAGATCGGCAGGAACACTTTCCAGCCGAGCCGCATCAATTGGTCGTAGCGATAACGCGGCACGAAGGCTTTCACCATGGCGAACATGAAGAACACCAGGGTGGCTTTGAGCACGAACCAGACGAGACCCGGGATCCAGGTGAAGGGCGGCACCGGGAACGGCGGCAGCCAGCCACCGAAGAACAGAATGGTGGTCATGGCGCACATGCTGGCGATCGCCACATACTCGCCGAGCATGAACATCATGTACGGCGTCGACCCATATTCCACCATGTAGCCGGCAACGAGCTCCGATTCCGCTTCCGTCAGATCAAAGGGCGGACGGTTGGTCTCGGCCAGCGCCGAGACGAAAAAGATCACCAACATCGGCAATAGCGGCAGCCAGTACCAGTTCAGGACGGTCAGCCACGGCAAGCCGATGAAGCTCGCCAGCCCGTGATCGCGCTGCGCCTCAACGATGGCCGAGAGATTGAGCGAGCCGACACACAACAGCACGGTAATGATGACAAAGCCGATGGAGACTTCGTAGGACACCATCTGCGCGGCCGAGCGCAAAGCCGCCAGGAAGGGATATTTCGAGTTCGACGCCCAGCCGGCCATGATCACGCCATACACGCCGAGCGACGAGATGGCGAAGATGTAGAGAACGCCGACATTGATGTCGGAGATGACAAGACCCGCGCCGACCGGGATCACCGCCCAGGCAGCGAGCGCCAGCGTGCAAGTCACGAGCGGCGCCAAAAGAAACACGCCCTTGTTGGCACTGGCCGGAATGACCGGCTCCTTGAGGACGAATTTCAGAAGGTCGGCGAAGGACTGCAGCGTCCCCCAGGGACCGACCACATTGGGGCCCCGCCGCATCTGCACCGCCGCCCAGATTTTGCGGTCGGCCAAGAGCACGTATGCAATAGCGATCAGCAGCACGACCAGGAGCAGCACGCTCTCCGCCACCATGATGATCAACGGCCAGATATAGTCCCAGAAGAATTCGGCCATGTCGTGCCCTACTCCGCCGCCGTCATGGCGGAGCGCCCTTGCGCAATGGCCGAGCACTCGGCCATCACCGCGGATGCGCGCGCGATCGGATTGGTGAAATAGAAATCCTCGATGCTCGAATGGAACGGCGACTTGTCCGCAGTGCCGCCGAGCGCCGCGAGCTTTTGAATATCGGCCGCGTCGCCGGGCGCGATCTGGCCAAGCCGCTGGAGGTGCGGATGCGCTTTGTAGAGCGCCTGTCGCAGCGCCGAAAGCGAGTCGTAGGGAAGCTTTTTGCCGAGCACATCGGACAGCGCACGCAGGATCGCCCAATCCTCGCGCGCATCGCCGGGCGGAAACGACGCCCGTGTCGCCATCTGCACACGCCCTTCGGTGTTGACGTAGGTGGCAGATTTCTCCGGATAGGCGGCGCCGGGCAGAACGATATCGGCGCGGGCGGCGCCACGGTCGCCGTGGGTGCCGACATAGATGACGAAAGCACCGGGCGCGACATCGATCTCGTCGGCGCCCAGGAGGAAGACAATGTCCAGCGTGCCGGCCGCCGCCATCTGCAACGCAGTGAGGCCACCGTCGGCCGGCACAAAACCGAGATCGAGCGCGCCGACGCGCGAGGCGGCGGTGTGCAGCACCGAGAAGCCGTTCCAGCCGTCCTTGATCGCGCCTAGATCGATCGCGGCTTTGGCGGCGAGCGAGGCCACGGCGACGCCATCCGGCCGCGCGAACACGTCCGCGCCGACAATGACCAGCGGCCGCTCGGCCTTGCGCATACCCTCGGCAAAGCTGTGGCGGCCGATGTCGGCGAGCGTCTCCGGACCGGCGCCCAGATAGTCGTAGGTGTAGGTAAGCGGCGCCTTGGCGCCGATCAGCCCGATCGGGAAATTCCGCGAACCGCGCCAGTGCTTGCGGATGCGGGCATTGAGCACCGCCGCCTCGCGGCGCGGATTGGTGCCGACGAGCAACAGCGCGTCCGCGCTTTCGATGCCGGCGATGCTCGCATTGAACAGATAGGAGGCGCGGCCCCAGGACGGGTCGAACACCGAGCCATCCTGCCGGCAATCGAGATTGACGACGCCGAGCCGGGTCATCAAATCCTTCAGCGCGAAAATTTCCTCAACGGCAGCGAGATCGCCCACGATGGCGCCGACCCGGCGCGAATTGGCACCCGCCATCTTGGCGGCGATCGCCGCGAACGCCTCGCTCCAGGTCGCCGGCTGCAGGCGTCCGCCGCTGCGCACATAAGGCTGATCGAGCCGCTGCGTGCGCAGACCGTCGATGATGTGGCGGGCCTTATCGGAGATCCATTCCTCGTTCACATCGTCGTTGGTACGCGGCAGGATGCGCATCACTTCGCGGCCGCGCGTATCGATGCGGATCGCCGAGCCGAGCGCGTCCATCACGTCGATCGACTCGGTCTTGTTGAGCTCCCACGGCCGCGCCGCGAACGCGTACGGCTTCGAGGTGAGCGCGCCGACCGGGCAGAGATCGACGATGTTGCCCTGCAATTCCGAGGTCAGCGCTTCCTCGAGATAACTGGTGATTTCCATGTCCTCGCCGCGGCCGATGGCGCCGAGCTCAGGCACGCCGGCGACTTCGGTGACGAAGCGGACGCAGCGCGTGCACTGGATGCAACGGTTCATCGAGGTCTTGACCAGCGCGCCGAAATATTTGTCCTCGACCGCGCGCTTGTTCTCGCGGAACCGGCTCTGATCAACGCCGTAGGCCATGGCCTGGTCTTGCAGATCGCACTCGCCGCCCTGATCGCAGATCGGGCAATCGAGCGGATGATTGATCAGCAGGAACTCCATCACGCCTTCGCGCGCCTTGCGCACCATCGGCGAGCGGGTCGAAATCTGCTTCGGCGAATGATCTTTGTTCGGCGGCAGATCCTTCACGCCCATGGCGCAGGAGGCCTGGGGCTTCGGAATGCCGACCACCTCGACCAGGCACATGCGGCAATTGCCGGCGATCGAAAGCCGATCCTGGTAACAGAAGCGCGGTATCTCGGCGCCCGCCGCTTCGCACGCCTGCAGCAGCGTGTATTCGGGCGGAACGTCGATCTCTTTGCCGTCGACGATGAGCTTGGTCATGCCGCGCGTCTCATCCCTAAAACAAGCCCCATCGCGCCCTCCCCCTACTCCGCCGCCTGCGGCACCGGCGGGTCGAACACGCCCGCGGTGTCAGGGTTGGCGGTGTATTGGTCGATGCGCCGTTCGATCTCGGGGCGGAAGTGCCGCAGCAGGCCCTGCACCGGCCAGGCGGCGCCGTCGCCGAAGGCGCAGATGGTGTGACCCTCGATCTGGGTGGTGACTTCCCAGAGCATGTCGATCTCGCGCTTTTGCGCGCGGCCTTCGGCCATGCGGTTGAGCACGCGCCACATCCAGCCCATGCCCTCGCGGCACGGCGTGCACTGGCCGCAGCTCTCATGCTTGTAGAAGTAGGAGATACGCGCCATCGCCCGCACGATGTCGGCGCTCTTGTCCATGACGATCACGGCGGCGGTGCCGAGCGCGGATTTCTTCTCGCGGCAGCCGTCGAAATCCATCAGCAGTGTGTCGGCCTGGTCGGGACCGGCCGGAATGAGCGGCATCGACGAGCCGCCCGGGATGACCGCCAGCAGATTGTCCCAGCCGCCGCGCACGCCGCCGGCATGGCGCTCGATCAGTTCGCGCAGCGGAATGCCCATCTGCTCTTCGACATTGCACGGCTTTTCCACGTGGCCGGAGATGCAGAACAGCTTGGTGCCGGTGTTGTTCTGGCGGCCGATGCCGGCGAACCAGGCGGCGCCGCGGCGCATGATGTCGGGCACCTGCGCGATCGTCTCGACATTGTTGACGGTCGTCGGGCAGCCGTAGAGGCCCATATTGGCGGGGAACGGCGGCTTGAGCCGCGGCTGGCCCTTCTTTCCTTCCAGACTTTCTAGAAGCGCGGTCTCTTCGCCGCAGATATAGGCGCCGGCGCCGTGATGCACGGCCATGTCGAAGTCGTAGCCGTGAATGTTATCCTTACCGATGAGCTTGGCCTCATAGGCCTGCTCGACGGCGGCCTCCAGGCGCTCGCGCTCGCGGATGAATTCGCCGCGAATGTAGATGTAGCAATTGTGCACGCCCATGGCGCAGGCGGCGATCAAACAGCCTTCGATCAGGAGATGCGGATCGTGCCGCATGACCTCGCGATCCTTGCAGGTGCCGGGCTCCGACTCGTCGGCATTGACCACGAGATAGCCCGGCCGCCCGTCCGACTGCTTGGGCATGAACGACCATTTCAGCCCGGTCGGGAAGCCGGCGCCGCCGCGGCCGCGCTGGCCGGAGGCTTTCACCTCGTTGACGATGGCCTCGCGGCCTTTTTGTAGAATCGCCTTGGTGCCGTCCCAGGTGCCGCGCGCACGCGCCCCCTCGAGGCCCCAGCCGTGGTGGCCGTAGAGATTTTTGAAGATGCGGTCCTTATCGGCGAGCATGCTGTCGGTGTCCCGCTCTATCCTTGTTTCGCATTGCCCGGCGGGGCCAGCGGCGGATTCGGCGCCGGCGCCTCCTGGACATTGGCGGCCGCGCCCGGCTTCTTTGCTTCGCTGTCTTGTAGCGCAACGCCGGCGGCGTGATGGGGCGCTGGTGGTTGGTAGATCGACGGATCGGTCAACGTTTTGGCGCCGCCGATCGGCGCCGAATTTTGCCGGTCGATCTGCGGACCCGGCTTCGGGTTTCGGCCGGTAGCGAGATCGTTGAGGATTTGGGTCAGCGATTCCGGCGTCAGGTCCTCGTAATAGTCGGCATTGATCTGCACCATCGGGGCGTTGACGCAGGCGCCGAGACACTCGACTTCGGTCCAGGAGAACGTACCGTCCGCGGTGACTTCGTTCTCATGGCCGATGGTCTTGTTCAGCACTTTCTTCAGTGCATCGGCACCGCGCAGCATGCACGGCGTGGTGCCGCAGAACTGCACGTGGAAGCGCCCGACCGGCGACAGATTGAACATGGTGTAGAAGGTCGCGACTTCGAGTACGCGGATCTTGGCCATGCCAAGAAGCTCGGCCGTCGCTTCGATGGCCTTCTGCGGCAACCAGCCGCCGCACTGCTCCTGCGCGCGCCACAGAATTGGGATCACGGCGGATCGCTGACGCCCGGGCGGATATTTGGCGATGCGCGCCTTGGCCCACTCCAGATTCTCCGGCGTGAAGGCGAAGCTCGACGGCTGCTTTTCGGCAAGGCGGCGGACGGTCATCGGTCGACCTCGCCGAACACGACATCGAGCGAGCCGAGGATCGCGGAGACGTCAGCGAGCATGTGGCCGCGCGTGAGGAAATCCATGGCCTGGAGATGGGCGTAGCTCGGCGCGCGGATCTTGCACTTGTAAGGCATGTTGGAGCCGTCGGCGATCAGATAAACGCCGAACTCGCCCTTGGGTGCCTCGACCGCCGCATAGACCTCGCCGGCCGGCACGTGGAAGCCCTCGGTGTAGAGCTTGAAGTGATGGATCAGCGATTCCATCGAGCGCTTCATCTGCGCGCGCCGCGGCGGTGAGATCTTGTGGTCCTCAACCACGACCGGCCCCTGCCCATCCGCCGACCGCAGCTTCTCCACGCACTGTTTCATGATGCGGACCGACTGGCGCATCTCTTCCATGCGGATGCAATAGCGGTCGTAGCAATCGCCGTTCTTGCCCACCGGAATGTCGAAATCGAACTCGTCATAGCATTCGTAAGGCTGCGCCTTGCGCAAGTCCCAGACCGCGCCGGAGCCGCGCACCATGACCCCGGAAAAGCCCCACGCCCAGGCGTCCTGGAGGCTCACCACGCCGATGTCGACATTGCGCTGTTTGAAGATGCGGTTCTCGGTGAGCAATTCCTCGAGGTCGTCGCAGACTTTCAGGAACGGATCGCAGAATGCGTCGATATCGTCGACCAGTTTCGGCGGCAGATCCTGATGCACGCCGCCGATGCGGAAATAAGCCGCATGCATGCGCGAGCCCGAGGCGCGCTCGTAGAAGCCCATGAGCTTCTCGCGCTCCTCAAAGCCCCAGAGCGGCGGGGTGAGCGCGCCGACATCCATCGCCTGCGTGGTGACGTTGAGCAGGTGCGAAAGCAGCCGGCCGATTTCGCAATAGAGCACGCGGATGAGCTGGCCCCGCCGAGGCACAGCCAGACCGAGCAACTTTTCCGTCGCCAGGCAGAAGGCATGTTCCTGATTCATCGGCGCGACGTAGTCGAGCCGATCGAAATACGGGATCGCCTGCATATAGGTCTTGTGTTCGATCAGCTTCTCGGTGCCGCGATGCAACAGCCCGATATGCGGATCGACCCGCTCCACGACTTCGCCATCGAGTTCGAGCACCAACCGCAGCACGCCGTGGGCGGCCGGGTGCTGGGGACCGAAGTTGATGGTGAAGTTGCGTTCGGTCTCGGCCATCAGGCTACTCGCTCAAGCTTGGCGGCTTTCGCCGCTACCCGCGCATTGAATTTGTCCCAGTCGACCACGAAGCGGTCATGACGGCCTTCGCCGATCAGGTCCAGCCCATCGTGCGCCCGCACCCGAAAGCCCACCCGCCGGTCGACGATCTGTACGCATTCGGCGTCGACGGTGACGGTCATGCCGACGGGCGTCGCCGCGATATGGCTGACATCGACATGGACGCCGACGCTGCCCTCGCCGCCATCGAGATGTTCGGCGAGCAACTCGGTGCAGGCGCATTCCATCAGGATGATCATGAAGCCCGTGGCGAAGACCTTCGGCATCGCCGTGATGACGGGAAATTCGGGATAGGTCTGGGGCACTGTGGTACGCTCGGCCACGCGGTAGGTGACGCGATGCGTCAGACCTGGCTTGAGCGTTGGCCTCATGGTCAGGACCCCTTGCCGGGCTCTTTGCCGGATGCCTGCCCACCCGATTTGCCTGCCTTCTCGTCGCCAGGCAGTACGTATTCGGTGCCTTCCCAAGGGGAGAGAAAATCGAAGTTGCGGAATTCCTGCGCGAGTTGCACCGGCGCGTAGACCACGCGCTTGAGCTCGTCGTCGTAGCGCACTTCGACAAAACCGCTGAGCGGAAAGTCCTTGCGCAGCGGATGGCCGTCGAAGCCGTAATCGGTGAGCAGGCGCCGCATGTCCGGATGGCCGGTGAAGGGCACGCCATAGAGGTCGAAGACCTCGCGCTCGAACCAGTCGACGCCCGGAAAGACGCCGATGACCGAATTGACCGACGCGCCCTCTTCCACGGCAATCTTCAGGCGGATGCGCACGTTATGCTTCGGCGAAAGCAGATGGTACACGACGTCGAAGCGCTGTTCCCGGCCGGGCCAGTCGATCGCCGTGACATCGACGATATTCCAGAACTGACAGCGCGGATCGTCGCGCAGAAAGCGCATGACGGCGACGATGTCGCCTGCGTGCGCGTCCAGCGTCAGTTCGTGGTGCGCAACCGTATACCCTTTGACCGAAGCGCTCAGCGCGTCAGCGATTGTCCGGCCGAGGGTGTCGAGGGCTTCATCCATCGTCAGCGTTCGATCGTGGAAGTGCGGCGGATTTTCTTTTGCAGGAGAAGCACGCCGTAAAGCAGCGCCTCGGCGGTCGGCGGGCAGCCCGGCACGTAGATGTCGACCGGAACCACGCGGTCGCAACCGCGTACCACTGCATACGAATAGTGGTAGTAGCCGCCACCGTTGGCGCACGATCCCATGGAAATGACGTAGCGCGGCTCCGGCATCTGGTCGTAGACCTTGCGCAGCGCCGGCGCCATTTTGTTAGTGAGCGTACCGGCGACGATCATGACGTCAGATTGTCGCGGCGAACCGCGCGGCGCAAAACCGAAGCGCTCGCCGTCGAAGCGCGGCATCGACATCTGCATCATCTCGACGGCGCAGCAGGCGAGCCCGAAGGTCATCCACATGAGAGAGCCGGTGCGCGCCCAGGCAATGAGATCGTCGGCGGCCGCGACCAGGAATCCCTTGTCCGACAGCTCGCTGTTGAGATTGGCGAAAAATGGATCGTCAACCGTACCGGGTTTGCCGCCGCGTTTGGCGGCGATCTCGCTCTGGCGTGTGCCGGCCAGCACGGGTTCGCTCAGCTCCATTCGAGCGCTCCCTTTTTCCACTCGTAGATAAACCCGATGGTCAGCACCGCAAGGAAGAGCATCATCGACCAGAAACCGAACAGCCCGAGCTTGCCGAAGGCCACGGCCCACGGGAACAGGAAGCTCACCTCGAGGTCGAAGATGATGAACAGGATGGCGACCAGGTAGAACCGCACGTCGAACTTCATGCGGGCATCGTCGAATGCGTTGAAGCCGCATTCATAAGCCGAGAGTTTTTCCGGATCCGGCTGCTTGTAGGCGAGAAGAAAAGCCGACAACAGCAGCGCCAGACCGATGCCGGCGGCCACGGCGATAAAGACGATAAGCGGCAAATAGGCGAGCAGCAGGTCGTGGAGTGGTTGAGCCATAAGGCAACTCCTTCGATCGGCCGTTGCCGGTCGGACTCTGTCCCTAACCGAGGAACATGCCTCCCATGCGACGGTTTTGCGCAAGCCGCGACCGCCGATTTGCCAAAAAATCGCGCGGATTCGCCCTGGAAACGAACTGCAAACGAACTTGGGTCCCTTAGCGCAGCGCACAAAAAGGCGCAAGCGGCGCTGTGGGTTAAGCTGCAATGTGTTTTCGCTCTAAAGAGGCGACAGGGAGCACGTGCGGCCGCAATGCGGCGCCCACACCACCGCAGCGAAGGCGAAATGGCCATCGCCAAGCGCACCGCCAAGCTCACCGCCAAGTCCGCAGGAACAATGCCTCTGCCTGAGCCAAATCTTAAGGCCATAATGTCGGGCATCGAGATAGCCGGGACCGAAGCGATTCGGGCTCCGTTCCAGGCCGGGCGAACATGGCATTCGCCCGGCACAAGCCGGCTAAGTCATTGATGCAAAAGTCATTGATATGACTGGCGGGAGCGACCGGGCTCGAACCGGCGACCTTCGGCGTGACAGGCCGACGCTCTAACCAACTGAGCTACGCCCCCGCGGGTGCCGACGGCAATTAAAGCCCGGCGCTTCGCAAGTCAAGCATCGCTGCCCAAAATCGGCCTTTTCTACTTGCCTTTTGGGCGCCTTTAAGCGCATCCAGATATGTTCTGAATAGCGAAAACATCGGTGGAATTGGCAAAACAAGCGTGGTCAGCCGAAGCCGAATCGTCTAACGCATCGATGTGACGGGCATTTTTCGCCCCTCACAGCTTCACGAGGAGGGTCTAATGGCAAGTAAACCAGCCACAACTGTCACTTTGAAACATCTCGCCGCGACCATCGCGGAAGATAATGAGCTGTCGAAAAAGCAGGCCGAAGCCATTCTCGGCGGTCTCGTCGCCCAGATCGTCAAGCACCTGAAGAAGGGTGAGCGCATCCGCATCGGCGGCCTTGGCATCCTGCAGGTGCGCAAGCGCGCGGCACGCATGGGCCGCAACCCCGCTACCGGCGAAGCCATCCAAATCAAGGCGAGCAAGAAGGTCGCCTTCCGCGCTTCGAAAGAGCTGAAAGAAGCGATCTGAGGACGCTCCGCTGATCGGAGATCGGGATTGGAGGACAGACATACGGTCTGTCCTTCCTCGTCTTCACAGGGCGGTTGCAGTCTTCGTCAGTGACAGTCTTGGTCAGTGACAGTCTTGGTCGCTCGTCAGGCGCGCAGACCTTCGCCAAGATATGGTGGGCGGTGACGGACTCGAACCGCCGACATTCTGCGTGTAAAGCAGACGCTCTACCAACTGAGCTAACCGCCCTCGCCCAAGCTTTATCTCTGGGCGGCATCGCGGCGCAAGTGCGCGCCATTCGGTGCGCAATTACCACACCATGCCTCAAACGTCGAAACGATGGTTGCAGCGCCGTGTCACGGCGCCCGCAACTATGACATAAGCCCCCCACACAGTGGACTTTAGTACAAGGAGTACTTGATGCTTCGTACGATGGTTATTGCGGCTTCGCTCACGTTGGCCGCCGTCACAGCGGCGTCGGCTCAAGGCCAGGGAGATGCAAGGGAGCGCGCCGCCTGCCGTCCCGACGTCATGCGCTTCTGCAAGCAACTGATCAAGGACAACAACGACGACGTTTTCAGCATCCTCAATTGCCTCCAAGGCAATCGGGCGCGAATCAGCAGAGCCTGCAGTCAAGTTCTGGCCAGCCACGGACAATAAGCACTTGCGGGCGATTTGCCCGCAGCATGCACGCAAAGGCATCGGCGGGCGGCACTTCGGGCCGCCGACGGGCAAAAGTCCAGGCCTCTAAATCCGAAATCTAATCGGTCGGCTGAACGGCGAGCGCGTCCCTGACGGCGGCGACGCCTTCCCGGCTCGCGTGCGTCTGCGCCGCATGCTCCGCCAAGCGCACCCACGACTGCGCCAGCGTGACCCACAGGGCCTTGTCATTTGCGTCTTCGGAGGCGTGCGCCATGGCGATGCACTCCTCGGCGAACTTTCGATGATCCGGATTGGTCCCCATCGCTAAATCCCCGACTGCCGCGATAACGGACAGTATGGACCGGCAAGTACGGCAGAGAATCGATCATCCCGTGGCCGAATGCGGGCCAAATCGTCCTCGTTGGTGCCCTGCAAAAGAAATTTTTTCGCACTGCGGTATTTGGGGATCGAAGGGGTTTAAAGACCGTTGCCAAAACATCAAAATTGCATGCAAGTCGCGATTAGCTGCACTGCAGCAAAATATATGGTGCGACGCACACAATGAGTTATATAGGCGACATGGTTCCGGCGTCACCGGAGATTCTGACCGGGGAAAAGGACAAGATCATGCTGGCATCGATTGCCCGCCTCTATCAGGCCTGGAAGCGGCACGAATCCGTGAAGCGCGAGCTTTCGCACCTCACCGATCGTGAGCTGGCCGATATCGGCATTACGCGCTCGGATATCGACCGGATTGCCTCCCAGGAATCGCACGGCGCCTAATCGGCACGTCCGCGGCTTGAACACTAAGCGCCCGCAACGTGCGGGCGCTTTTTTTACGCCGGGCGCGGCTCGGCGCCTGTGCTATCCACAATGCCATGGCGGTCGTTTCATTGACTGAAGTCGCAGCCCTGCTCCCTGCGCGCGGCGCGCTCCTTGGCCTCGATCTCGGCACCAAGACCATCGGCGTCGCCGCCAGCGATCCCGATCGCCGGCTTGCGACCCCGGTTGAGACCGTCGCGCGAAAGCGCTTCAGCGACGATGCGGCCCGCTTGTTCCAGCTTGCCGCCGAACGGCGCGCCGCCGGCTTTGTGCTCGGGCTGCCGATCAACATGGACGGCAGCGAAGGTGCACGCGCCCAGGCGACCCGGGCCTTCGCACGCAATCTCGCCAAGCTGACCGAGCTTCCGATCGCGTTGTGGGACGAGCGGCTGTCGACCGCCGCCGTGGAGCGCGCCCTGATCGAAGCCGATGTCAGCCGCGACCGACGCAAGGCCGTGATCGACCAGCACGCCGCCGCCTATATCTTGCAAGGGGCGCTGGATCGGCTGGCGCGATAACCGCTCCACGAGGGGTTCTCAGCCCTCCGGCAACGCGCGCTGCAGCAGCGTTTCGGCCGTAGCGGCTGCGATATCGTCAGCGCCGTAGAGCGCCGCATGCTGCCGCGCGAGCCGGGTGCGTACGAAAGCTTCCGTGACGCTAGGCGGCGCGCTCGCTTCGAGCGCCGTGGCCGCCGCAAGCGTCGCGAGCTTGCCGACCGCGATGCGCGCATTCGCCTCGCTTTCGATCTCGTTCATCGGGGGAAAGAGTTCGGCTCCGGCTTCAAGAAGAGGCGCCGCGTTGCGCGCCAGCTCCGCCACGAGATCGGCCGCTTCCCGATCACGGCGCAAGGCGCGGAGGACGTCGAGGCACATGACGTTGCCCGAGCCTTCCCAGATCGCATTCACCGGCGCCTCGCGATAGAGCCGCGGCAGAACGCTTTCCTCGACATAGCCATTGCCGCCGAGGCACTCCATCGCTTCGTAGATGAAGCTCGGCGCCGTCTTGCATATCCAATATTTCGCCGCCGGCGTAACGAGACGAGCGAAGGCCGCTTCGCGCGGGTCGCTCGCAGCCTGGTCGAACGCGCGCGCAAGCCGCATGATCAGCGCCACCGCGCCTTCGACTTCCAACGCCAGATCGGCGAGCACCGCGCGCATCATCGGCTGATCGTAGAGATGGCGCTGAAACACCGAGCGGTAGCGGCAATGGTGCACGGCTTGCGCCAAGGCCATGCGCATGAAGCCCGCGGAGGCGAGCCCGCAATCAAGCCGTGTCAATTGCACCATCTGGATGATGGTGCGAATGCCCGCGCCCTCGTCGCCGACACGCAACGCGTAAGCGCCGGCGAATTCGACTTCGCTCGAAGCGTTGGAGCGATTGCCGAGCTTGTCCTTGAGGCGCTGCAGGCGCAGCGCATTCACTGACCCGTCGGGGCGAAAACGCGGCACGAAGAAGCAGGTGAGCCCTCCGGCGGCTTGCGCCAGAACCAAAAAGGCATCGCACATCGGCGCCGAGAGAAACCATTTGTGGCCGACGATGGTGTAGAAATCTCCGGCCCGCGTGGCGCTGGTGGTGTTGGCGCGAACATCCGTGCCGCCCTGCTTCTCGGTCATGCCCATGCCGAGCGTCATGCCCGGCTTCTCCCACCACGGCCTGAATTCGGGATCGTAGCTTCTCGCCACCACTTTCGGCGCGACCTGCGCGAGTAGCGCCGGATCGGCCGCCAGCGCCGCCAGTGCCGCGCGCGTCATCGTGATCGGACACAGATGCCCGCTCTCGACCTGCGAGGCCATGTAATAGCGGGCCGCGCGTGCCACTTCGGCGGGAGGCGCGGCGCGGGTGCCGTCCGTGGTCCATGACGAGCCCTGCAGCCCGGCCGCGATGCTGGCACGCATCAGATCGTGGTAGGCCGGATGGAACTCGACCACGTCGCGGCGGAAGCCCTTCGGATCGAAGGTACGGAGCTTTGGCGTGTTTTCATTGGCCTGCCGAGCCGCCGCAAACATCTCCGCCGTGCCCCATTGCCGGCCGAAGGCGGCTAGTGCTGCCGCCTCATCGCCAGCGCCGTTGGCCTTTACGGCCTCCCGCAGCGGCAAATCGCTCGCGTAAAGATCGACGTCTTCGTAGGGCGGCGACTGGTTGAGCACCTCGTCGGTATCGAAGCGCGGCAGCGTATTCATTGGGGCGGGGCCCTCTTTCGGGATGCGACAAACTACCACGATCTGGCGCCGGCAGGGGCGGTGCGCAACATCACGGTTGATATTCGCGTTATCGGGCCAATGCGGGCTTGCCGGATCGGTTCGGTTGGGCCTATAGCACCGCTTTGATGACGAAAACTCAGCCGCTCACGCGCCACATCGTCTCGATCAACGATTTGACTAACAAGGAGATCGAAACGGTCTTCCAGGTCGCGGCGGGGTTTTTGAAGGAACTTTCCGACGACCACGTCCCCTACCGGATCGGGCGCGGCACCTCGATCGCCTCGAAATTCATCCTTGCGAGCCTGTTCTACGAGCCGTCGACACGCACGCGGCTCTCGTTCGAGAGCGCGATGTTGCGGCTCGGCGGCGCCAACATCACCAGCGCCGATCCGGCCGTTAGTTCGGCCGCCAAGGGTGAGAGCCTCGCCGACACCATCCGGGTGATCGGCAACTACGCCGACATCATCGTCATTCGCCATCCGCGCGACGGCGCGGCGCGGCTCGCGGCTGAGTATTCGCATATCCCGGTGATCAACGGCGGCGACGGCAGCCACGAGCATCCGACCCAGACGTTGTGCGATCTGTTCACGCTGCGCTCGAAGAACCGGGGGCTCAAGAATATGAAGATCGCCATCTCGGGCGATCTCAAGGGCAGCCGCACCATTCACTCGTTCGTTTATGCGCTTGCGCGTTTCGGGGCGACCATCGATCCCCTGCCCGCGCCCGGCATGGAGTTGCCGGCGCATGTCGATCGCCGGCTGCGCGAGGAATTTCACTGCCGCATGATTGCCAAGACGCCCGGACAAGCGGCAGGACCGATCGACGCGCTCTACGTGACCGCCGACCAGCCGCACCAGCTCTCGCTCTATGCCGAGCCCGAAGAGGTCGATTACGGCCTCATCCTGAAACAGAAGATCGACGCAGTGTACGTGACCCGCTTCCAGAAAGAACGCTGGGCGGAAAAAGAGCGGCCTTATCCGAAGATCGACGCGACGTTTCTTGGCCAGGACAAGTATTCGCAGGCGAGCGTCATGCACCCGTTGCCGCGGGTCAACGAGCTCGACGCTTCGCTCGATAACGATCGACGCGCCATTTATTTCAAGCAGGCAGCCTATGGCGTGCCGGTGCGCATGGCGCTGATCTCGCTGTTGCTGCATCTGCACCGCAACAAGTCGCTGCACAAATTCGCCGGCGGCTTCGCCAAGGCCGAACACCCCGTGCATGTGCAGCCGATCGGAGCGGGCATCGCATGCGTCAACCCCAACTGCATCACCCGCGACCCGGCCGAGCGTCAGTACGCGGCCAACAAGTTCTACGTCGTGGAGGAGCACTCGGCACAGCACTGCCGGCTTCGCTGCCTCTATTGCGAGACCGATATTGAAGCGGAAGCGGCGGCGCAGTTCGTGGTCAGCGACGTGACCCGCAAGACCTTTTCAACGGGCCTCGCGGCACTGGCGCGGGCGCCGGCGGACAAGCTCAGGCATTTCATCATCCACGCCGACGAAGCCCAGGCCGAAGCTGCGGGCTTTGCGCCGCGCGAAACCCGCAAGAACGCGCGCGCGGGTTAGGACCCGAAGACATCGTCGGCTAAAGCGAGCGCCTCATGAGCGCGAACGCGGTATGGGCCGCCGGGCTTTCAAGCCCGGCGGTGACGAGAGGCTATCGCGGTTTGCGCTGGGTCGGCTGTGTCGCGAACCCTGCCGACAGCAGTCGATCTTAAAACTGCGTGTGGAAACGACCGGCAAAGGCGTTCACTGGTCCACGGTCGGCGTTGTAGCCGGGATTGGCAATGAACTGATAATCGAACGTGACCTTTGTCGTGTCCGTAATGCCGATGCTGTAATAAGTCTCGACGATCTGTTCGAGGGCGTAGGTCGGCAGTGCACCGTCGCCGACCAGGATGCCGAAGCCGCCAGCGGCGAAATAGGCCTGGTGATTGGGCGCTAGGCCATTGACGATGCCGGCAACGCCGACCGTGTCGTCCGACCTTCCCCACGTTTTGCCGTTGAACGCGAAGCCGCCCGAGACGGTACGGTCAATGTCGGTAAAGTCCCACGGCTCGATATCGCCGTCGGCCCAGCCGGCACGGAGAAACATGCCGATAGTCTCGGTAATCTGTTGCTCAAGATTCAGACTGACGCCGGTGCGATTGCGGAAGGTGTTGCGCAACGAGGCAAGGGCGGTGCTGGGATCGCCGGCGAACGGCTGGCCCGGCTGCGAGAGCGCGACCGCGTCCGCAAAGTCGCCGGCTTTACCGTGGCTCAGGAAGGCGGTCACCTTGAGCTTGCCCGGCTGGTCCCAGATTTTATGCCGCTCTTCTATTTCGGCAACGTATTGCTGTTGGCTGAACGTGTTGTCGAGACCATAAGCGGAGGCATTGTTGGCGCCGCCGGCCGGTACCGCCGAGAGATCGAATACGCCGGCGCGCAGCGCAAAGATGCCCTGATACCATTCGGCCGCTGCGCCGTAGGTGTATCCCCACGCGTCGCCCGCATAGTCGAAGGTTCCGGCGTTGATCAGCGCCCAGTTCATGAAGTCGGTCTTCGGATTGTTGGCGTATTTGTTCGTGTCGAAGACGTCGACAATACCGAACTTGCCGACCCAGAGGACCAGGTGGTTCTCCGAATACGATTGCGCGAATAAGTTGACGTCGTCGTCAACCTTCTGCGTTGCACCGCCGAGGTCAATCGTCTGCCGAACGAAGTAGCGTTGAGCGCGCGCATAGGGATAGTCGAATCCAAGCTTGTAAGATTCCCCGCTCGGGAAGCCGGCGACGCCGTGGGTGTCGCCAAGACCGTGGCCCTGATCGATCTCCGGGTCGAACCACAATTCCGCGCCTTTCCACAGGCGCAACCCGGCGTACAACGTGAGGTCGAAGGTTTCCTTCCAGTTCCCCGCGGCCGGCAGACTGTTCTGGCCCATGAACGGCGACCGGATGGTCGGATAACCCTGGTACACGAATGTCGTTTGACCATGCAGGCTGATGTAGTCCGGATCAGACGCAGCGCCACCTTTGGTCACGATCGGCGCTGCGTAGGGAACGGAGTTGTTGTTGAACTGATAATTCAGACCGAGACGCAGTTCCTGGAGCTGAAAATCGGTGCTCATCGGCTGCGTGCCCAAATAGATCGCGTTCATCTTGCCATAGTCGGTAAAAAGATACTCGAGCCGCGCGGTCCAGTGTTGCGCGATCGGCACTTCGACGCCGGCTCCGGCTGTCCAGCCCAATCGCCACAGGAACGGGGTTACGTTGTTGCCGGTCGCGATCTGGGTCAGCGACTGTTGATTGTAGGTCCAGGCGAAACCACCGGTCGCATAAAAGAGCCAATTCCCAGGCGCGTAGCCGACGCGGCCGCGCACGGTGCCGGAAGCCAGCACTGTCTCGGCGAAGCTGACCGGACCGAGTGTCGGCGAATTGAAATTGAAGGTGCCGCCGGTCGAAAGGCCGAAGGGATTTACGCCCACCGGAAGCGTCTGGAACGCCGGAAACGACGTATCAACTTCGGCGCCAAGAAGAACACGATTGGGCAGCACGTAATTGTAGCCGCCCTGCAAGCCCATCATAAAGCTGCCGGCCTCGTCGAACGTGTCGATCGTCTGAAACAGATTATTTGTACCGCTGAGTCCGGGACCTGCCGTCCAGTTTGACCGCCCCCAGGCAAGGCCCATAGTGCCGCCAGCATAGAAACCGGTCCAATTGTAGTCCGAAGAAGTGGCGAAGGGGACCGGTGGCGCCTTGGTCACAAAGGCGCCGTCAGCTTCGGCGCTTTCCGCATAGGCCATGGCGAAGGCCAAAGCTGAAGTTGCCAAAGTCGTGGGAATCGCCGTCCGAGCGATTTTAGTCGATAGCATGTGTGCAAGCATAGCCGTGGCGGCCTCCATCCGCGTGACAAGTCTTTTTGTCACCGCAGCGGAAATCCGCCCCGCACGCGCCCACCGCACGTCGGCTGGATGACCCCGTTCAGGCAGGTCTCCTGGCTCGCGGGTCGTCACCCTTCTCCGCCTTCCCAGACCTTGCGTGGCAAGGCCCAGTGGCACGTGAGAGAAGGATTCGCCGCCGACAGTTGCGGGGGCAGCTCCGGACTTGCTTTGCCGTTGAAACGGCGCAGCGCACCGAATTCCCTCTTGGCCGATCAACGCGACCGGCACACCTGAACTGCGCCGATAAGACGAGCCGCCTCGACGGCTGTCAAGCAACTCATTTTCATTTTGTTGGAGGCTGTTGCGCTCGTGCAACGGCTCGAGAACGCCGCCGATCGAGCGAAGCCGCATGGCCTGGGCCAACGAAAATGCCTTCGAAAAACTGGCCATATCAGCCTTCTCGACAAATTCGAAAAATCTGTTCTCAGATTCGTTGTCGTCCCCGCAAGCAACAAAATGCAAGCACCGCGTAAAATGCAGCGTCAATGCTTATGTTTTTGAATTAGAGCAGATCAAAACTGGCCATTAGAACGTTTCTACTGAGCCACCTTGCGTGGCCGTACAGCCGACGGCCGACAGATTCCAGCGGCCGCCTCGACCGGTCATTCGCGTAACTGACAACGGCCTGACATCGACACGCCAAAACGACTGAGCGGGCGCCGCCATGATCACAACGATCGCCGCGCGTACGATTGCTGGATGAGTCACAGCGATGGATCTGTGATGGCGAGTGCTCTCGTCCGCGAGCCAATCCGCAACGCGGCGCATCAGCTCGAGAATAGACTCGCCACCATGCGGTGCGGCCGCAGGATCGTGCAGCCAGCAATTGGCGGCATCTGCTTCTTTTGCGGCGATCTCATCGAATGTCTTTCCGGCCCAACGCCCGTAATCGCACTCGCGGAGCATCGGCTGGATATTCGCGCTCAGCCCCAGCGCTTCCGCGGTTTGGCGGGTCCGCAGCTCGGGGCCGGTCCAACATTGATCGACGCTGGGCAGAGATCCCACAAGCTTGGCTGCGGCAGTCATGCCGTGATGGTCCAACGGTTCGTCCTTGGGGAACGCCGCCGCGCGCAGAGCGTCCGTCGATCCATGGCAGATCAGCGTGAGACGCGTGGTCATCGCGCGGTCCTGTGGAGCAAATGCTTGCCGACAAGCGCTTCTTACGATTGCGGCTCGTACGCTGCGGCGCGCTGTGACAACGCGCCAAACAACAGGCCGAGCGTCGCCCACATGATAAGTTGCGCCCCGATCGAGGCGATGCGGAAGTTCCACAGTACGACAGCGGGAAACTGCTCGGGCACTTCATTGACGCTGGGCAGGAAGAAGCCGGCAATCGCCACCAAAACGACGTAACAGGCAGCGACCAGAAGATTGGCGCTCCACTCGCCGAACCGCGGGACCAACCTCCGCTTGACCGCAAGCGACACAATCATCGCGGCGAGCGAAATCGCGATCATGACAAAGTAAAGCGCGGTGCGGACGCCGATGGTATTGGGCTCTCCAACGGCCGGTGGATTGGCCGGATATTTCAAATTCGGCACCAGATAGATGGCGACGAAGCCCGTGACCGCTAATACCGCCGCCAGAGCTTGCGGGGTCAGCGCGCTTGCGGTGCGTCCGTAAGCGAACGCGAAGGCGAGGCCGAACAGGCCACCGAAAGCGGCATTGTAGACGAGGACGGCAACAAAGAGGCCGAGACCCGCCTGTACGGGTCGGCTGACAAGCTCCGGCTCGTCGTGATCGGCCGCATGGACGTGGGCTTCGGCCCCATGATCGTGGGCGGCCAAGCCGTGATCGTGCGCGGCGGACGCGTGATCGTGGTGGCTCTCCGCCTTCCGGGCGGCCTCCTTGGCCTCGTCCTGCTGGGTCTCGAACGTGATGGCGCGCTCGACCTGCGGTTCGCCGTAGACCTCGAGGAACGCAAAACTCAGCAGACCCGCGACAATGCCGACGAGCATTCCGCGGACGAGAAACGTCCTGACCATGGCGGGCAGCTTGTGTCAGTTAGTGGCAGGGAAAGCCGAGAAGGTGGCGACCGTCGTGAACGAACTCGTGCACGTACATCCCGCTGAGGAGTGAGGTGGCGCCCTGCTCCGCGCCGACAAAATAGATCGCCAGGAGAAGAATAAGTCCGGCGAAAATCGCCCACGGCAGCCACTCGCGCATTGGTATTGCGGTAACTGGACGGGCCGGTGCGTATGCGGCGTATCTCACGTTGTCCTCCTGGGATTGCGCGTCCCTGTTAGAGCTTTCCTTGGACCACAAAACGGCCCCTTGTCACAAAGAGGGTCTGGCTCTCGACCTGACACAGGTCGAATACAGTGGCGCGACCGCGCCGGTCTCGCACCGGCTTCCTTCTCCGCGAATGATTACAGCATAGGAAACGGAATCAAACGTTGTCAATTGCGCACAACAGCGTGCCTACTTTTATGCCGACTCGCGTCCGCTTCTTCACAGTTCGTTCACGTTGCGAACTCTGTGCCCGAAGCGACCTATTCGGCGATCACCCGCCCCTTCGCGGTTTCTTCGTGGTATTCGCCGACAAAGTCGTAAGTGCCGGGCTTGAGCGGGGCGATGCGGACAATCCCTTCCGAATTGCCGGCGATCACCTTTTCAACCTTGAGCGTCGAAGAATTCGAACTCCTCCGACAACGGATCGGCATTGACCACCGTGAGCAGGATCCGCTTACCGGCCGGAACGTGCAGCTCCGCCGGCTCGAACTTGTGGCCGCGGATGGTGATGCTGGCGCTGAACGTCTCTTCAGCGCGCACGCCGGAGCCAAAACCGACGACGGCGGCCAGGAACACGGCCGCCAGCACCCACATGCCACTATTTCGGAGCGCGATCATTGCGCCGGCTTGCTGGGGAAGTGGAAAGTCCAGGTTTCGGAGAACGGCTCCCACCAATCCGGCACGCCGGTTTCCTTGTCGACGTGACGCAACAGACCGTTTTTCGACGGCGGCTCGAAGCGATAGGTGAGCTTGTAGTCGCCGTCGCCGTCGAGCGCGACATTATTGGCATAGTGCAAGCCATCGCCCGCCGTCATCGGAAAGAGCGTACCGGTCTTCTTGAACTTGCTGCCGACCTTTTCGATCGTATAGCCGATGGTCAGGTATGGCACCCACTCGCCATCGGGGAGACCGTGCTTCTCGTCCTTGGTGGCGTGAACGTCGACCTCGAGATGCACACCGCCATGGTCGGTGCCTTTCGGCATCGCCGACATTTCGATTCCAAGCAGATAGTGCGGAACGATCTGCATCTCGTTCTTCACGACCGGCTCACCGACATAAAACTCTTTCGCAGTAGCCGGCGCGACGAAAAACGACGTAGCAAAGAGCGCTGCCAGCAGCGCGTGCGAGCGAGTCATGGGTACACCCTTGTTCAATTTTTCCCGGCAGGCCGAAACGGCGATGCGCTAGCTATTCCTTCGACGCATGTGCGCCGTCAAGCGTTTTAGTTTTGAATGTTTTTAGTTTGCGCTCAGGGTGTCGCATCGCACCCTTGCAGTTTTGAACGCTTTTAATCTCGTCATCTACGCGTCAACGCGGAACGGCTGCCGTCTTGCACGGGCCGACATTGTAACACCGTGATGACTGCGGCGATCCGGCAGGCGATTGATCCATGAGCGTTCTGATTCCGCTTGCTGCTCCCGCAAATCAATGGGACAGGCGTGCGCGGCGCGCCTTTTCGCGGCATCACGCCGGCCGCTAGCGCGCGACGGCTTTAAATGGGATCGACATCGCGCCCTAGCTCTTTGGTGGAGCATGTCGTTTCGGAAAACCGGTTTCCACTTTTCCGGGTCATGCTCTAGCATTGGCCCATGCACACCGAATTGCCCTTCTGCGCCCTCGCCTTGGCTTTTGGATATCTGTGCGGCTCGATTCCGTTCGGCGTGCTGCTCACGCGCCTTGCCGGCGGCCCCGACCTGCGCAGCATCGGCTCGGGCAATATCGGCGCCACCAACGTCCTGCGTACGGGCCGCAAAGGACTTGCGGCGGCGACGCTTGTCGGCGACATGCTCAAAGGCACCTTCGCCGTCCTGTTGGCGCGCTATGTGCTCGGCGAGGATTTCGCAATCCCGGCCGCGGTCGGCGCCTTTCTGGGCCACCTTTTTCCGGTGTGGCTGCGCTTTCGCGGCGGCAAAGGCGTGGCGACTTATATCGGCGTGCTGTTGGGTGTGGCCTGGCCGGCGGCGCTGGTGTTTTGCGCGGTCTGGCTCGCGGTCGCGGCGCTGACCCGTTATTCGTCGCTCGCCGCGCTGACCGCGAGCGTCGCCGCACCGCTTTTTCTGTGGTGGTGGGGTGATGTCGAGGACGCGCAGGCGTTTGCGCTGTTGGCGGCGCTCTTATGGATTATGCACCGCGGCAATATCGGGCGGTTGTTGAGCGGCACCGAAGGTCGGATCGGCGGCCGCGCGCAAGCCGTCCCGAAGGCGGACTAGATCTCTGGTGGAGCATGATCATTTCGGAAAACCGGCATCCACTTTTCCGGATCATGCTCTAGCTCCGGATCGTTTCGATTTCGGATAAGCTCGCAGCGACAAGGGCGTGAACGGGCTTGGGTGCAGGCACGCGGTGAGCGACAAAAAAGATCTGAAAGCCGACCGACAAGGCGTGCGACTGGCCGATGAGCAGCGGATCGACTGGCTGCGACTTATTCGCAGCCAGAATATCGGGCCGCGCACCTTTCGCTCGCTGATCAATCATTTTGGCGGCGCGCGAGCCGCGCTCGAGGCGCTCCCCGCGCTGGCGCAGCGCGGCGGCGCGCGTGGCGCTGTCCAAATTTGTTCGCGCGAGGATGCAGTGCGCGAGCTCGCTTTGGCGCGAAAGCTTGGCGTCGCCCTGGTGGCCTGGGGAGAGGCCGATTATCCGGCACGCTTGCAAGCGATCGACGATGCGCCGCCGCTTCTGACGGTGCGTGGCAATGCAACTGCACTTACGCGGCCGACAGTGGCGATCGTCGGCTCCCGCAACGCATCGGGCGCCGGGCTCAAATTCACGCAAATGATCGCGCGTGAGCTGGGCGACGCAGGCTTTCTGGTCGTATCCGGACTGGCGCGCGGAATCGACGCGGCCGCACACAAAGCAAGCCTTGCGGCTGGCACCGCGGCAGTCCTGGCCGGCGGGCAGGACCGCATCTATCCAGCCGAACATGCAAGCCTGCTCGAGGCGATGCTGCCGAACGGCGCCGCGCTCTCGGAAATGCCGCTCGGCTGGGAGCCGCGCGCCGCGGACTTTCCGCGCCGCAACCGACTGATCTCCGGCTTGTCGCTCGGCGTCGTCATCGTCGAGGCGGCGAAACGCTCGGGCTCGCTGATCACGGCGCGCTGTGCGCTCGAACAGGGCCGCGAGGTCTTCGCCGTGCCGGGCTCGCCGCTAGACCCGCGCGCCGAGGGCACCAACGGCCTGATCAAGCAAGGCGCGACGCCCGTCACCGAGACCGCCGATATTGTTTCCGCGCTACAGCCGATCATGGAG
>CAWFRC010000002.1:0-864872 GCA_963818155.1 uncultured Alphaproteobacteria bacterium | reverse complement strand
AGAGTCAGCTGCTCGAATCTGTCGTATCATCTTGCCATAAACCTCCGCCGCCTGGATGCTTGTGGCGAGAATGTAATGCTTCTCGGTAACACGCGGATCTTTGTGCCCGAGCACTCCGCTCGCAAGATGAGGAGTATCTGCGCCATAGATCGCCGCCGTGGTTGCCGCCGAAGTCCGGAAAAGATGAGGAGAGACATCTACCCCTACTGTTTGAAGGGTTATTTTTGAGATCAACGTTCCAAGGTTTTTCGTCGTGAACTGCAATCCGGTTCTCGAGGAAATCCACAGCGCGTTGGTTGACTTGCCCGACTTCATCAGGACAGGTCGCGCTTCGTTCAAGTAAAGCGCAATCATATCGCTGAACCGCTGCGGAATACGTCGCTCCTCGGGACATTTAGTCTTTGTCTCCGATTTTGGAAGCACGATCCACCAGCTACCATTCACATGCTTAAACGTACGCCCAATCTCAAGGGAGGCAAAGTTCTTGATGCGAGGAGCACACAGAGCAAGCATAACAATCATCAACCCATTACGAATGCCCTTGGCGCGAGCATAATTGCTATCTGCAAAAGCTTGAGCCTCGGTTACTAACGTCAGTCCCACTTTGACGAGGTGATGGGCGAGGACTAGTCGGTCAAATTTCGAGCGCGGTTCGATCATGAAAGCAAGCTCCCGCTCGGTTTCCAACAGCCAGCCGTAATTTGCCCGAGGATTGAGGAGTTGAGCGGCACGACGCAGCTTGTAAATGCAGTTCCAAACAGTGGCGGTGCGTACCCGCTGTTGCAATTCGGCGATGTAAACTTCGACGTTGGCGGCAATGACCTGGCCGGCCGGTCCTACCTCTAGATTGAGCTTTCCGGTCCGCTGCAAGAAGCCGAGAAATGCGCCATAGCGCCTCGCAATATCTTTGCGGCTGACCTCGGCAAGGTTGCTGGCACGACCGCCCGGTTTGAGCCGGCAGCTCGGCCGACAAACCTCCTGCCACGCACGGCGATCCGCGTGTGGCCATTCGTCCACCGACAGAGATCTGTGAAGCGCGCGGGACGCGGCCGCAGATCTTTTTCTCACCTCGATGGGTTTCATTCTGCCGCCTCCAAATCCTGATCGAGGTGCTGCATAACGATTTCGGCGTAGATCTGGCTGGCCTGGATCATGTCGAGGCCAATGTAGCAATCGATCGTGGTCTGGACGTTGCGATGACCGAGAAGCTGTCGAACCAATTCGTAGTCACCGGGGCGGCGTTTGAGGATGAGTGCTCCGGCGGCATGCCGGAACTGATGCACCGTCGTTCGCACGCCGGTATGCTTCCAAATCCGATCGGCGATTTGGCCGCTGAAGGCGACTTTGCCCTTAGGACCGTCACGTAGCCCTGGAAATAGCCAGTCTGCGTCCCTACCCCTGAGCAGCGTTGGACGGAATTCGTGGACGTATTCATCGATAATGCGCGTAACAAAAGTCTCCAATCTAAACATCAGCCTCATGCGGTTCTTGACGTCATGTTCCGGGAAGTGAAGCCAATAGTTGGAGTTCGGACCGTCGGGCTTGCTGAGGTTTTTGCCAAGCTGGATCGCGGTGAGATTGGCGATACGAACCGGTGCCACGCTGAGCATCGCGACAGCAGCGGCAAGCTGAGCGGTAACGGCGGCACGTAACGGTGCGTGGTCATGGTCGCGTCGCGCTTCAGCCATCAGCACGGCTGGCAATTCGACAATTCTGCGCCAGACACCGGGGCTGAGGACTTGGCGTAAGAACGCGATGTTTTTGTCAGTCAGGCCTTCCGGGCGCTTTTCCTCAAGGTTCTGCCGTATTTCATTCAGACGCTCACAGTCTTCATCGCTTAGGCACTTCGTTTCATGAGCGATGGACAGGAAACGGGCAGCCAGATCGATGGTATAGAGCTTGGGATTGTCGCCATTCCTTTCCCAATAGGCGTTGAGGACCTTTTCAGCCACGTCGGGCGCGAGAAGCGCTGCCAACGAATTCAGCGATTCGATCGCAACCCCAACCTTGACGGCCGTGCGAGCCGCGGCTTGGATCTCCGCCTGCCGGGTTCGGATCGTGGCTTCTTTCAAGGGGCGGATCCTTTGGCCCCTGCGGCTCTTGCGGATCTTGGTCAGCCCGCGCAGATAGCCCTCGAGATCGCGACGAAGACCCGCCGGAAACGCCACCCAGGCGATATCCGCAGCAGCTTTGACGGCTGGCTCCGCAAGCGGCCGCAGCGGGCAATCGGGAAGAATTCCTACGTTTTCGTTCCAGGCACGAGCGAGCAGGCGGCGAACGGAATCATCGACGGGTTTGCCGCAATGCGACCGATACTCACCGAAGCTATCGACGATGGTCTCGTCCACGTCATTCGGGACGACATTATTCGCCGAACAAAAGCGCATAAAGGACGCCAGCCGCGAGCGCACGAAACCGTCCTTGATCTTGGCTCGCAGTTCCGCCCACGGCGGGGACAACGGTGCGCCGTGCTCGGGGAATCCTTTCTCGCGGGCCAACCAGAGCAATGCGGATTTCACGTTGCTTTTGTGGTTCTGCAAGGTTTTGGCGGTGAGGCGGTGAAGATGCAAAAGGTCCGCCCGCACCGCGCTGTAGCGCGCCGGCATCAGCTCCAGGGGTTTGTCCAAAAGCTTGGCGACCTGCCGCAGCGAGGTCGCCCAATGGCGCCGCTTGTCCTCAGATAGTTCGGCTGCGCAGGCGATGATTGCGATGGCGTCGGCGAAGGACGGTTCAATCAGAACTCCGGTTTTCGGTCATTAGGAGCAACTCCTCTTCGCCGGCGATGGATGGGGATTGCCATAAGTAGACGTTGGTATAGTTTAGGAATACGTCAACGTAGTATTGCGCGCATATACTTTGATAAACGTTCCTAATCCTGGTTTTACTTCGTTCTAATTGGTGTACATTGAAGTATTGCGATGGACCATTATTCGAGTTCAGGTCGAAGGCCATGAAGGATTGTTGAATTGAGATGGGCACATCTTGCACTGGAAAAATTCGCAGCCCCAACTACTGCTCACTGGTCGACAGGCGCTGCCGCGATTTCGTCCACTGGATCAAGGCAGCCTCGGAGTAGCGGATCGCGCGCCCGATCTGAATGTAGAGCGGCCCGTCACCCCGCATCCGGGCTTTGGCGAGCCAGGATAGGCTGACCTTGAGAAGTTTGGCCGCTTCCTTTGGAGTGAGAAGGACGATCACTGGCACAGCCGGTCTTTGCGGCGTGCGGCCGGAGGCAAGAGGTTCAGAAGTCATACGGTTCGTTCCTTTGACTAAGGCGCCTGAAGCGCGCGTACCCGGATGCCCAGGTCTTCACTAGCCA
This sequence comes from uncultured Alphaproteobacteria bacterium, assembly GCA_963818155.1. GTDB lineage: Bacteria > Pseudomonadota > Alphaproteobacteria > Rhizobiales > Xanthobacteraceae > BOG-931. Next base: position 861,553 of record CAWFRC010000002.1, on the reverse strand, counting down.
AATGGACGAAAGCTCACCGTCGTGCACGGCGACAAATTTCGTTAGCGTGCAGGCGAATTTTGTCGTCCTGCTTTGCTCGCAACCTGACTGCGTTCAAGACGCTTGTAGCGTGCGACGTCGCTTGGAGAACGCATCTCCGGGGGGAGGAATGTCTCCAGCACGCGGGCCGCATCCAAAAGCCAACCTCTTTCGGCCTGGGAAGCCCCGGAACGATCCTTGTAAAGCGTCGGCTTAACGCCCGCCCGCTTGGCGATGCTAAGTATGAGTTTGGTAAATGAACTATACCAATCTTTCTTCTTTGCGCCCCGCTTTTCAGGAGTACTCGGCAGGTCGTTTGCCGCGATCAAGCAAGTATGCGAGATTGCGGCGGCGTCCTGCCTAAACGACTTCAATCGCTCTTCCGCGGCAGAGCCGATCATCGGATTCAGCGCCAAGAGATCTCGGACCCGACGGGTGATTTCTATCTCGAGGTCGTTGCGCAAGCCACTCTCCAGCCCACTGAGCAAGGTGGATGCCGCGTTCAGATCCATTGCGAGTTTGAGTAATGCCTTTTTGACAGGCGCGGTTTCAAGGCGTCCCTGTTCGGACAGCCAGCCGCCAATTAGTGACGCCAACGTCATGTAGTACTTGTCTAAGGTGGCATCATCGAAAGTTGTCTCGGGACAAAGTTCGGAAAGAACCTCTTTCAGCTCCGATTTATCTCGACACGGAGTCATCAGAGAAACGCCCGAGGCTGGAAGTCGCGTCATAACTATGCAGCCGTTTTGGCGCTCGGGTACTCGCCTGAGGCTTGCGTGACAATTTTGGCCACATGAGCGCCCCAGCATTCGAGCGCCTGCTTGCGTTCGAAGAGAAATTCGTGACGTTGGTAGACTGCCGCCACGCCCGAGATGGTGCCGGATTGGTGGTTCAGGATTTTATCAGCAACATGCGGGGCTATTCCCAATCTGGCCATCCCCGACACGCAGGTGCGCCGCAGATCGTGAAGACGCCAGTCGCTGACCTCAGAAAGTTCGTCAAGCTTGCGTTTGGCCCGAGCGAAAATCTGAAGCGGTTTGGTCCCGTCGATTGAAAACACGTACCGTCCGCGCTTCTCCATTCGGCTTAGGACGGCTACAGATTGATCCGCAAGCTGAACAACGTGGGGCTTGGCATTCTTTGTTCGTGACTTGGGAATCACCCAAATCCGCTGCTCGAGATCTAATTCCTCCCAAGTCAGTCTCGCTACCTCCTCACGGCGCTGACCTGTCAGCGCCAATAGCTCGACAATACCGCCGTACCGATCGTCGATCCCTCTTGCGGCGAGAATGACCCTGGCAAGCTCATCGTCGCTTAGCACGCGGTCGCGAGCGATTTCCTTTACGGGCAGTGGCACGCCCTCGGCCGGAGACTGATCCAGAATGGCGCGACCCACGCACCACCGCAAAAACGTCTTGATCGATTTTAGGGCCTTATTTGCGGCAACCGGTACTCCACGCTGCTCAATGGCAGTAACCGCCTCCACGACATCCCGCTTACTGATCTCGTGAATGCTTCTACCGGCCCAGGCTCGCCCTATCTCGCGGCGAAGGAGCCTTGCAATTTCGCCCCCCGAACGGTTTTGCGACAAATGTTGGCCAATATACGTCTGCAGCAGATCCTCAACGCGATCCGCCACGACAGGGCGCTTTTTCTCCCGTTTTTCCGCCGCTGGATCCCGCCCTTCCAGTCTTGCGGCGAAGACCTTCTGTGCCGCTATGCGAGCCTGGTGGAGAGTGACCCGTCCATATGGACCGATCGTATATTTGCGCAGCTTTGAGCCAGCCCCGCCGGTGCGATACAGTACAATGAATACCTTGCGCCCCTTCGGCGTGACCTTCACGCCGAACCCGGGAAATGACGCATCCCAATACAGCATATCGGAGGGCGGGGTCGCTAAACTGTCGATCACACTCTTTGTCAACTTCAGACGCGGCATGAATTGACGCTCCTGATATGATGCTACCTTTGGTTCACATAGGTAGCGGCCGGAATGAAACTCCGGGAGCCAACGTGCTATGCAATCCAACTCGTCACAAGCGAAATCAGTGGGTTATGAACCGCAGGCAATCAATTTCCATCTCCAGGAAACAGCGCTCCGATAACCTTGCGGGAGAGGGCAACTCGGACGTCTCCGCCAACTCGTCCGGGTGAGGGGGCGTTCGGCGTTACAGCGTCGCGATTGTTTTCAGCGCGCCGTCGAGTGCGATGCCGTTCTCGTCCATGAGCGCGGCGTCACGAAGCCGGCGCATCCATTCGGCGCCGTCATTGCGGCCGGCCAGCAGCGGCACGGCGCCAAGCACACGGTCGAATTTCGATTCGCCGCGTGTATGCGTGTCGGAATAGCCCTTCACCAGGCGGCGCGCGTTCAGCACTTCGACGGCAACATCATAGTTCTGCGCGATGTGGCCGGTGGCGATCGAAAGCCATTTCTCCATGTGCGCCATCTCGCGCTGATGGCGGAGTGTCGTACGGCGGATCGGCCTGAACGCCGACAGCACGTACAACATCAGAAACCAATGGATGGTGCCGGAGCGCACGCGCCGGCCCTTGCGGAAGGCCCAACCGAATAAAGTCGGGTTGCTTTCGAGGAAGCGTCCGAGTGCCGTCGGCATGGTGCCGGCGACTTCCTCGAGCCGCGGATGCATGTATTCGGTCGTGTAGACGAGCTGGCCTTCGCCGACAGCATTCTCGCGCCGCACCCGGTCGTAGCGGCTCGGTCGGGTTTTCAGATCGGCCACGCGGATCACGTCGTCGTAGGCCATCGCGACCGCGACATATTTCGCCGCCGCCGCAGTGAACGCAAAATCCTTCGCCGCGCCGCCGTTGGCCTGATCGAGCGCATAAAGCCTGCCGAGGCGATCGAGATACTCGCCCGCATAGGCTGGGTCCTGAAAGTCGGTGAGGCGCTTCACACCGGCATAAACGATCGGATGCAAGGCTGGCGGAAGTTCGCGAATGCGCGCGAGCAATTTGTCGAGGTCCGGCCGTCCGGCCGAGGCGGGCAGGGCGTCAAGGCGCTTGGCGGGCCGCTTGGCCAAGGGCTGGGCGGTGCCGGGCGGCTCTTTCGCTTGTGCGTAAGCGGCGCGGAATGCTTTCAGGCTCAATTCGACGCCACGGCCGCTGCCGCTGATCACGCCTTCGAAGGCTTCGGCCGCGAACGGCAGCGTACCGGATGCCGCCAGTGCACCGTAGAGACACGACGAGATCATGCTGTTGTTTTTGGTCGCCAGCGTTTCCATGTCGAAAGCGATGACGCGTTTGGCGGCGACACCGGCGGCTTCGACGACCACGTTCGGATCGGCGGTGGCGTCGCCCGGCTTTTCCTTCTCGGCCACTGAGTAGAGCCGGTGGGTCGAGGCGATCAGCGTCGAGCGGTCCGGCGTCACCAGGCCGCGCAGGATGGAGCGGCCAGCTTCGATCAACTCGGCGGCCAGCACCACGTCGACCTCGCCGGGCGCCGGCATCAGCGACAGGATCGGTGCGCGCTCGCCTTTCGGTGGCAGCATTTCGACATAATAGAGCGTCGATCCGGTGCGCTGGGCGACGCCCGGCACCGAGGTCGATTGCGCGTGCCAGCCCTGCAACTCGGCAAGTTCGACGATCCAGTCGGCGAGCACGCCGCCGCCTTGCCCGCCCATGGCGAGCACGGCAACGCAGATCGGCCGCTCGGTCGCGTAGCGCGTCGGTGTCGTCGTCGGCGTGCCGGAGAGGTCGTTCATGGTGTCTCCAACGCGTCATTGCGAGGAGCGACGCGACGAAGCAATACAGAACCGAGCCGCTCGCTGGATTGCTTCGCTTCGCTCGCAATGACGACAGACTGATTGCCGGATTTCATCGGAAGCTAACTTCAATCCGCAAACGCTACGCGCGTCGCTTCGCGCCGCCGCTGCAAGAAGGAAATGACCGAACGCCGCACGTCCGCCATGAGGCGGTCGAACCAGGTCGGATTGTGAATGATGTCGGCGCGATAGAAGGACGGGCAGAGCACGGCCGCCTCCGACACCTCACCGCAATTGCCGCAACCGACGCAGTTGTTGTCGATCGCCGCAACCGGATCGTCCTTGAGCGGATCGTCGGTGTGCTTGAGCGACAGCGACGGGCACCCCGAGAGCCGGATGCAAGCGTGATCGCCGGTGCACACGTCTTCATCGACGCCGAAGCGCTCGCGCACCATGCGTACGCCCTCGCGCACCGATTTCTGGAACAGCGGCTTTACGCGGCGCTGCTTGTTGAGCATGCATTCGGACGACGCGACGATCACTTTCGGGCCGCCTTCTTTGGTGGTCAGCGCCTCGCGCAAGGTGTCTTGCACCTTGCCGACATCGTAGGTGCGGTCGATGTGGCGCACCCATTTGACACCGACGCCTTTTACCGCGTCGACGATGGTGTTGTTGGTCGAGCGTGCCGGGTTGAGCGCGCGCGAGGACATGATGTCCTGGCCGCCGGTGGCTGCCGAATAGAAATTGTCGACCACCATGATGACGCCATCGTGCTTGTTGTAGACGGCGTTGGCGATGCTGGTGTTCAGGCCATTGTGCCAGAAGCCGCCGTCGCCGATCACCGAGATCGGCTTTTTGTCGGCCTTGACGTTGAAGGCCGAGGACGACGCCGGGCCAAGCCCATACCCCATGGTGGTGCCGCCCATGTTGAACGGCGGTAGGCTCGCGAACAGATGGCAGCCGATATCGCCGGCGATCTGATGCGGGCCAAGCTCCTGCTGCACGAGCTTCATGGCGGCAAAGATCGGCCGCTCGGGACAACCGATGCAGAAGCTCGGCGGCCGCGGCGGCACGGTCTTGGCGAGCTCCTTGATCTTGGGATTGGCGAGAACCTCCGAGGCGTCCGGCGGCGGTGGCGCGTTGCCGAGCAGGTTCTTGGCGTAAAGCTCGAGAAATGCCTTGAGGCCTTTGACCACGACCTGCGGCGTGTACTCCCCGGCCAGCGGCAGCACGTCCTTGCCGCTGATCTTGGTCTGGATGTCGCGGCGGCGCAGAATGGTGTTGAGCGATTGCTCGATGAATTCCGGCTGGCCTTCCTCGACCATAAGGATGGCTTTCTTGTTCATCGCGAAGGCCGCAACTTCGTCGTCGATCAGCGGATAGACGGCATTGAGGCAGTAGATCGGCACCGATGTCTCGCCATAGACGTCGGCGAGCCCGAGCTGCTGCAAAGCGCGCATCAGCGAATTGTACATGCCGCCTTGCACGATGATGCCGACATCGGCGCTCTCGGGCCCGAAGAACTCGTTGAGCTTGTGCTCCTTGATGAAGTTCACTGCCGCGGGCCAGCGCTTCTCGACCTTCTCGCGCTCGTGCAGATAGGAGGCGGGCGGCAGCACCACACGTTCGGTATCGCGCTGCGGATTTTCCAAGGCGTCGCGCAGAGTGAAGTCGGGCTTTTTGTTGTCCTTGCAGATGAAGCGGCCATGGACATGGCAGGCGCGGATGCGCACCTCCAGCATCACTGGCGTGTTAGAGAATTCGGAGAGCAGAAAGCCTTCTTCCACCATGCGCACGATGGTCGGCAGGTTCGGCCGCGGATCAAGCAGCCACACCTGCGACTTCATGGCGAAGGGATGCGAGCGCTCCTGCATGATCGAGGAGCCTTCGCCGTAATCCTCGCCGATGATAATCAGTGCGCCGCCCTTCACGCCGCCGGAGGCCAGATTGGCGATGGCGTCGGAAGCGACGTTGACGCCGACCGGCGCCTTGAACGTCACTGCGCCGCGGATCGGATACATGACGGAGGCGGCGAGCGTCGCCGCGGCGGCGGCTTCCGAGGCCGAATTTTCAAAATGCACGCCGAGCTCGTCGAGCACATCCTTGGCGTCGGCGAGCACGTCCATCAGATGCGAGATCGGCGCGCCCTGATAACCGCCGACGTAAGAGACGCCGGATTGCAGCAACGCCTTGGTGATGGCGAGAATGCCCTCGCCGCGAAATTCTTCGCCTTCGCCGAGTTTGAGATCCTGCACTTCGCGTGCAAACGATCGCTCTGCCATGAGAACCTCCGGGCCCTAGCTGCGCTGCAACATCGCGCGCGCCGGCCGCTCGCGTTACTTATTAACCCTTCTAGAGTGTCTTGCAACGGCCTCTCCGGCCCGCTTGACAGATGCGCAAGAGGGCGGGCGGACTGCCGCACTCTCCGGCAGATGGCCTCTGAAATTGCGCAAAAAAAGCCCATTGCGTCAGCTTGTCCGGTGGTTGCTTTAGGTTTAAAGTATCTTGTCCAGGCGCCGATCAGCTATGCACCAAGGCGTAGAGTTGGGCGCGTTGAGCACCGCGCCGTAGCGGTCGATTGGGGAGTTTCAGAACATGTTCAATCTCTCGCGTCGTCAGGCCCTCGCCGCCGGCGGCGGTCTCATTGGCTCGCTGTTGGTGCCTCAGCGCTTTGCGCGCGCAGCCGTCGGCTCCACGCTCAACATCGCCTACAACGTTAACCTTCCGTCGTTCGATCCGCAGGTCGGGCCGTCGTCGGTCAACCCGACCATTCAGGGGATCTACCGCTCGATCTTCGATCAATATGTGGGCCAGAAGCCCAATCTGGCTTTCGAGCCCGGCCTGCTCACCGGCTGGGGCTGGAACGACGACAAGACCAAAGTCTGGATGGATGTGCGCGAGGGCGTGGTCTGGCACGACGGCACGCCGTTTACGCCGGAAGATGTCGTCTGGTCGATCCAGCGCGAAGCCAAGCCCGATGGCGGCAATCCAGTCTCTTTCGTGTGGGCCAGCATCGACAATTTCAACATCGACGGCAAGCGCATCACCGCCGACGTCAAGCAGTTCATGCCTGACCTGTTCAAGTGGATGGCCTTCCTTACCGGTTACGTTCTGCCCAAGGCCTATTTCGAGAAGGTCGGCCCGGAGGGCTTTGAGAAGAAGCCGGTCGGCACCGGTCCCTATATGGTCGACGCCTACGAGGGCAACGCCTATCTCCGCCTCAAGGCCAATCCGAAATACTGGGGCGGCAAGCCCGCGTTCGAGACCGTGGTCTTCAAGTTCGTGCCAGACGCGACCAGCCGCGTGGCCGAAATCGAGAGCGGCAAGTCGGACGTGACGCTCGAGGTGCCGTATGAGGAGTATGATCGTCTCAAGAACAAGGCGGGTCTGAAGGGCGAGTGCAAGCCGATCTCTGATATCGGCATGATCTTCATCACCAACGGCGGCGCGATGGACGACAAGAACGTCCGGCTCGCGATGTGCCATTCGGTCGACAAGGCAACGATCATCAAAAAGTTGCTGCGCGGCTACGGCGTTCCCATCGATACGCTGCAAGCGCCGGACTACGAGGCCTACGATCCCTCGATCAAGGTGCCGTACGACCCGGCGTTGGCGACCAAGCTTCTCGCCGCCAGCGGCTATTCGAAGGACAAGCCGGTCAAGTTCACCATCCAGACGACGCGCGGCTTCAAGCCGAAGGACTACGAAATGGTCCAGGCCATCGTCGGCATGTGGCGCAATGTCGGCATCGACGCCAACATCGAGATCTACGAAATCGCCAAGCACTTCGAGCTGCGCATGTCGCACAAGCTGGCGCCGGCGGCGTTCTACAACTGGGGCAACGCGATCGGCGATCCGAGCACCTCGACCGGTCACGCGATGTTCTCGAAGTCGCCGCACTCGGGTTGGCATTCGGATGATCTCGACGCCATGATCGGCCCGCTTTGGGGCGAAAAGGACGAGAAGAAGCGCATCGAAGGCTGGAAGAAGGTCGATCGCTACATCGCCGAGCAGGGCTATGTTCTGCCCTTGCTGCAATACGAGCAGCCGATCCTCTACAAATCCGATCTGAAAGTGATCCCCAACAAGACCGGGGCTTTGCAGCCGGCGACCTTGATCTCGAAGGCCTAACGTATCGTCGAAGCGGTCCGCCGCCGCGCCGGGGCGCGGCGGCCATCGACGCGGTCAGCGAAGGACCGTTGATGTTGCTGTCTGTCGTCGCCAATCGGGTGGCTATGGCGTTGCTGACGCTTGCGGGCGTTGCCGTCATCGTCTTCATATTGCTGCGGGTCGTGCCCGGCGACCCGGTGGCGATGATGATCTCGCCCGGAGCAGGGCCAGCCGACATTGCCGCCCTGAAAGCCCATTACGGGCTTGATGCATCGATTCCGGTACAGTTCTGGATATGGATCAAGGGCGTGGTCACCGGCGATTTCGGGACCTCGATTACGTTGCACCTGCCGGTGACCGAAGTGCTGGCATCGCGGCTGCCGGCGACGCTTGAGCTTGCATTTCTGGCGCTCCTGGTTGCAGTCGTCCTCGGCGGCGCCATTGCTGTCGCCGGCACTTTGATGCGGCGCACGTTCGGCGAAACCATCATCGACAGCTTGAACTCGATCATGCTTGCGGTGCCGGATTTCATCTGGGCCCTGGCGCTCGTTCTGCTCTTTGCCGTCGCCATTCCGATACTGCCGCTGACCGGCCGCATCGATCCCGATCTTGCCGAAGGCTTCACCACGCGCTTCTACCTTATCGAAAGCATCCTCACCGGCCGCTTCGCCGTGGCCGGCGACATCCTCAGCCATATGATCATGCCGACGCTGGCGTTGGCGCTGCCGCTCGCCGCCGTAATCGTGAGGCTTCTCAAGCAATCCTTGAAGGAGGCGATGCTGCAGGATTACGTGTTGCTGGCGCGGATCAAGGGCTTTCGCGAATTGCGCTTGGTGTTGCAAGAGGCGTTGCGCAACGCGGTCGGCCCGACGCTGGCACTCACCGGCGTGCAATTCACCTTCCTGATCGGCGGCACGGTGATCGTTGAGCGCATCTTCGCCTATCCGGGCATCGGCAATCTCGCTATCGACGCGGTCATCAACCGCGATTTCCCGCTGATCCAGGGTTTGGTCTTGTTGTTCGGATTGATCTTCATCCTGGTCAATATCGGGACAGATCTCACGGTGGCAGCGCTCAATCCGCGCTTGCGGCACGCGTAAGGCCGGCGACGTGGAACATTGGTCCCCAACCTCAACGACATCGTCGGCGCCGGCGGAGCCGAAGCCGCCATCAACCGCGCGCCGCCTGCTCGGCGACCCCAAGGTCGTCGTTGCCGGCGGCTTCATTCTGTTGCTGATCGTTCTTGCCGTATTCGCCCCGCTGATCGCGCCGCAGGACCCGCTGGCGCAAAATCTGTTGGCGGCGGCGTTACCGCCGATCGGCTTTCCGGATGCCGAAGCGGGATTTTTGCTCGGCACCGACGGTCTCGGCCGCGACGTGCTCTCGCGCGTGATTTTCGGTGCGCGTATTTCGCTCACCGTCGCCTTCGTCGCCGCCGGCCTTGCGTGCCTGATCGGCTCGCTGCTCGGTCTCTTGGCCGGCTTCCTGCGCGGCTGGGTCGATGCGCTGATCTCGCGGCTGGTCGATGTCTGGATGGCGTTTCCGCCGGTGCTGCTCTCGATCCTGCTCGTCGCCATCCTCGGCACCGGCGTGCATTCGGTGATCGCCGCGATCGTGGTGATCGACTGGACGCGCTTTTGCCGGGTGGTGCGCACCGAGACCATGGGGCAGGCGCAAATGGATTATGTGGTGGCGGCGCGCACCATCGGCTTTTCGCGCCGAGCCATCCTGTTCCGCGAGATTCTGCCCAATGTGATGCCGGTGCTGATCGCGTTGCTGACGCTCGAAATGGGCATCGCCGTCGTGGTTGAAGCCATTCTTTCTTTCGTCGGGCTTTCGGTGTCGTCGGATACGCCGACTTGGGGCGGCATGATCGCCGAAGGCCGCCAGATCGTGCACGAAGCCTGGTGGGTGCTGGGGGCACCACTCGCCGCCCTGTTCGCGACCGTGGTGGCCTTCAACCAGCTCGGCGACGGCCTTGCCCGTAGCCTCGATCCGGTGTTGCGCCGATGAGCGCGCCCAGGCTCGCCGTCGAGACCTTAAGCGCGATCTCCCTGCGCGACGGCAATAAGCCGGTGCTGCGGCGCGTCTCGCTCACCGTCGGCACCGGCGAGGTTCACGGCCTGGTCGGCGAAAGCGGCGCCGGTAAGTCGACCATCGCCAAGGCCATTCTCGGCATCATTCCGTCGCAGGTGCGCATCACCGGTGGACGCATCGACTTCGAGGGCACCGATCTGCTCTCGCTGTCGTCGCGCGGCCTGCGCGCCGTGCTCGGCCGTGACATCGCGCTGATCCCGCAGGACCCGTTGACGGCGCTTAACCCGGCGCGCCGGATCGACGCACAGATGACCGACGGCTTGCGCCTAAAGCGCGGTCTTTCGGCGAAGGAAGCGCGACTGCGTGCACATGCGCTGCTCGAAGAGGTGCAGATACGCGATCCCAAGCGCGTGCTCGCGAGCTATCCGCATCAGCTCTCCGGCGGTATGCGCCAGCGCGTGCTGATCGCCGCCGCCTTCGGGCTTGAGCCGAAGCTTGTCATCGCCGACGAGCCGACCACCGCGCTCGACGTGACGGTGCAAAAGCAAATCTTGCGCCTGATCCGCGCGCTGCAGGAACGGCACGGCACCAGCGTGCTGTTCGTTTCCCACGACCTCGGCGTGGTGGCGAAAATCTGCGACCGCGTAACCGTGCTCTACATGGGCAAGGTGGTAGAGCAGGGCGCCACGGCCGAAGTTTTGACCACTCCGCATCACGCCTATACCAAGGCGCTCCTTGCCGCCAATCCGCGTTACGATCGGCCCGACACCGGGCTCGAGCCGACGCCGCCGGAAGTGATTTCGGCGCTGCGTGCTGAAATCTCCGCCTTCGATGTCAGTTTGTTGGAGTCGCGCGATGTCTGACGCGCTCCTCGCGGCCAACGGCCTCGTGGTGTCGTACGGCCGCCCGCGCGGCTTGCTGGCGCGTGGCCCGCAATCGACCACGATCCTGCATGGCGTCGATATCAGCGTCGGCCGCGGCGAGACCGTCGGCATTGTCGGCGAATCCGGCTCCGGCAAGACCACGCTCGGTCGCGCCTTGCTCGGCCTTGTCGCGTCGTCGAGCGGCACGGTTCTGTTCGACGGCACCACTATCAATACGCTCGATGAGCGTCACCGCCAGCCGTATCGGCGGCGCATGCAGATGATCTTTCAGGATCCGATGTCGTCGCTCAATCCGCGGCACACCGTTGGCCGCATCCTGATCGAGCCGATCCTTCTGCATGGGCTTGCGAGGACGCGCAGCGCCGCGCTCGATCTGGTCCACCATGTGCTCGATCGGGTCGGTCTCTCGCGCGTCACCGTCGATCGCTATTCCTACGAGCTCTCCGGTGGCCAGCGCCAGCGTGTCGGCATCGCGCGTGCCGTGGCGCTGCGGCCGGACTTCGTGCTCGCCGATGAGATCGTCTCCGGCCTCGACGTCTCAACGCAAGCACAGGTTCTGCGGCTTCTCAAGGAGCTGAGCAGCGAGATGCATTTGGCGGTCGCCTTTATCAGCCACGACCTGTCGGTCATCCGTTCGATCTGCCAGCGCGTGGTGGTGATGCGTGAAGGCCGCGTTGTCGAGGAGGGCCCGTGCGAGCGTGTCTTTGCCGCGCCACAGGCCGCCTATACCCGTATGTTGATCGATGCCATTCCGCTGCCCTCGGTCGATCCCGGTTGGTTGACCCGCGGCGCCGCGGCAGAGGCGGCGGCTACCGCCTGAGCCGAGCATGACGCCGAGCACCGAACATCGTCCTTCGGTTCGTTCGCGCGGAGAAAGTGTCGCGTCGTCGGTAACGGGCGGCCACGGGGCGAAAAAGTGAAACCTGAGACCCGACAGAGGAGAGAGACGTGTTTGCAAAGCGTAGCATGATCATGGCGGCCGTCGGCGCCGCAGTTTTGGCTGGCGCCACCGTAGCCCAAGCGGACCCGATGCCGGGGATGCGCGGCCACGACCATACCGGCATCACCGTGCCGGACATCAAGCAGGCGACCGACTTTTTCGTCAACGTGCTCGGCTGCAAGGAAGCGATGTCGTTCGGTCCGTTCGCCGACGAGAAGGGTAATTTCATGACCCAGCTCGTCAACGTCAATCCGCGCGCGGTCATCAACAAGATCACCTTGGTGCGTTGCGGCTACGGCTCGAACATCGAGCTGTTCCAATACACCTCGCCCGACCAGAAAGACATGACGCCGAAGAATAGCGACATCGGCGGCTACCACATCGCCTTCTATGTCGACGACGTGAAGGCCGCGAAGGACTATCTCGAATCCAAAGGCGTGAAGACGTTCTTCGGCCCGTTCCCGGTCGAGGAGGGCCCGGCCGCCGGCCAGACCATTACTTACTTCCTCGCGCCTTGGGGCCTGCAGATGGAGATCATCTCCTATCCGAAGGGCATGGCCTACGAGAAAACCTCGCCGATCAAGCTGTGGTCGCCGTCCGATCCGGCGAAGTGAACAGAACCTCCGCCTGACTGATCTTTTTGAGCCGCGGGTCCGAATGGAACTCGCGGCTTTTTAGTGCGCGTACTCATAGATTGCTTGTCTTCAATACAGACACCATTCCTTCATCAGCTGGCGCGAGGCTGACGTGATTTTCGAAGAACACACATAGGTGAGTATAGTAGGCACGCACTGTGAAGGCCTGCGACCAGGAGACGATTGATGAATGCTCACGCTTCGGTTCGAAAGCTCGTCCATCCCCCGGCGCGACTAACGCGTGATTTGAGTAAACTTGCTTGCGCACTGAAATTATCCCTGGCTGCGCTGACCATCGCGCCTGCCGCGCAGGCACAAGTTTCGGCGACTTCGACACCGAGCCGCCCCCTGAACATCATTCTTGTGCTGCGAGATCAGACGCGTTCCGAGTTGCCAAATGCCGCGGGTTACCACACGCCGGCTCTCGACAGACTGGCGCAACAAGGCATCACGTTTCGAAATCACTACATCGCCTCAGCGATGTGCACGCCCTCCCGTGCGGCGATCTTCAGTGGCCAACCACCGCAGGTCAACGGTGTCTTCGACCAGTTGGAGGCGGGCTATGTGCCGAGCCTGCGAAGAGACCGCTCCAACATGGGTTCGATGATGAAGACGTTCGGCTACCGGACGGCTTTTTACGGCAAATGGGAAATGGATTTCGACATCCTGTCTCCCAAGTCGAACGTCAACTACAGCGACGCGCTCAAGCCGTACGGCTTCGATGTCTACCAGCCCGACGGTGACAAAACCGGCACGCCCGACCAAGGCTACAAGACTGACGTTTACACCGCCGCTGAAAGCGTCCGCTGGCTGCGTGGCAATGTGCCGGAACTACGCAAAGCGGGGCAGCCATTCTTCATGATCGTGAGCTTCGTCAACCCTCACGACATCATGTATGCGAATGCCAATGTACCGGAAACGCCGCAGGCGCAGAGGGCCGTCGTCAACGATGTACTCACCGCACCGCCGCGGAATTCGGTGTACAGCAGGCGTTGGAGCACGGCTCCTTCGCCGACGATCCAAGAATCTCTGTCGGCTCCGGGAATGCCCGCGGCGCTGGCGGACTATCACGTGGGGTGGTCGCGGGCCCTCGGCTTCATTCCGGTCGATCGCCCCGACATGTGGCGCGTATTCAATGACTATTATCTGAACATGATCCGCGACACCGATACCGGTCTGGGGCAATTGCTGGATGGACTGGACGAGTTGAATCTCTGGGACAACACGGTCGTGATATTCACGGCGGACCACGGCGAGATGGCTGGCGACCACGGTGGTCTCCGGGGCAAGGGCCCCTTCGCCTATGAAGGAAACGCCCATGTGCCGTTGATCATCGTCCACCCCAACTATCCGGGCGGCCAATCCTCCGCAGTTCTCACCAGTCACTTGGACCTGATGCCAACCCTGCCGGGGCTCGCGGGGGTGCCGGAGGCACAGCGGCGTGAAGCCACTAGGGATTTGCCCGGCCGCGACTTTTCCGGCGTCCTGGCACATGCCGAAACCGCCGCCCCGCAAGCCGTGCGGCCCGGCGTCCTGTTCAACTATGTCGCTCCCTTGACCATTGATTCGGACTATTGCCTGTCGGCGATGACGCAACTTCTCCAGGGACAAGCAGCGCCGCCCCTGACTGAACTACAGTCAAAACTCAATAAGCGGGGATTTCTCAGTTTTGTCTTCGACGGGCAGTACAAGTTCGCGCGCTACTATGCCCCGGCCAATTTCAATACGCCGGAAACGCTCGAACAAATTGTTCGCAACAACGACCTTCAGCTTTTCGACCTAAAGAATGATCCGCTCGAGGCACATAACCTGGCCCTCGACACAGAAAAGAACAAAGATGTCATATTGCGCATGAACGCCCTGCTGAACGAACTCGTGGCCAAGGAAGTCGGCAAAAACGACGGTAGTTTTCTGCCGGTCGCGATCCGCCCCAAGCCGCACTGACCGTTACTCGAAAGGGGAATATTTCGTCGACGTCAGCGGCAGCGAAGCGCCCTGCGACCCACACACAGCACGAGCCGGCGCACCAAGATGACCTATGAACGGCGGAATTGATCAGCTCGCCACAGTCATCGCCGCACATTTGCGGGATTGGGCTCCGTCACCACCGTTTGTCGAACTTGCCATCTGTGAGAGCGCTGATGCCTATTCCATCGCGGGATTCAACCTAAAGCGATCGCGCTCTAGGTCTCCTCCCTTGCAAGTCTTCTCTCGGCTATACGCTATTACGCCGATCGCAGTCGAGGCGCGATGGCACGTCCATTATCGATACCCGGTCCGATAATATGCCGCCAGGCCGTTGATCTCGCTGTCCGTGAGCTTTGCCGCAATCGCGCGCATGCGGCCGTAGATGTCGTTGCGCCGCTCTCCGGACGCAAACGCCTTGAGCTGGGCGGTCAGGTATTCCTGCCGCTGCTCGGTGAGGACAGGTGCGTCGATCGGCCCGCCGGCGCCGCGGATGTGACAGGCCGCGCAGGGCGGAATGTTGCGGTCCGGATCGCCGATGTCCACCAAATGCACGATCGCTTCCGGCGCATCCGCGAGCGTCGATGGCTTGGGATTGCGCATCGGCTGACCCGCATAATAGGCGGCGACGTCGGCAATGGCGGTTTCGTCAAGCGCCTTGGCGACGTCACTCATGAATTGATTGGTGCGGCTGCCGGTGTGGTAGTCGTTGAGCTGCTTGTAGATCGCGGTGCCGGATTGGCCGGCGAGATTGGGATAGTCCGCCGAGACGGATACGCCCTGTTCGCCGTGGCAAGCGGAGCAAACTTCCTGCACTTTCGCGCGTCCGCGTTCCGGCCTCGCCTCGGCGAGGACCTGAAGCACCTGGGGGGTCCACACCACCCGGGAAACCGGCGTGGGCGGCGTCGTGTCGACAATTTGTTGAACGGCCGGCGATCCCGGCAAGATGCCAAGCGCGCGGCAGATCGCCGTGTAAGGATCGATGCCGGCGCTCCTGCCTTGCACGAGCGGAATGATCACCACACCGAGGAGCGCGCCGCTCAACACAATCGCGATAATGGCGACACTCGGCCACAGACGCCAAGCTCGGTCGATAACGGGCGGCTCATAAGACTCGGCCACGTTCGCTCCTATTCAGCCCTGTGAACGATCGCGGTCGGCGACGGAGCAATAACAAACTGCGCGATCGGATAGCCATAGGCCATCAGCATGGCAACAAGGACCAACACGTTCCATAGTCCGAATCCGTTCAGCGCCACGGGAACGCGCCGCGGCGGATCGACGGCAAGCGCATAGAGCGAGCGGACCGGCGCGGGCAAGACGACGCTGCGATGCAGGACCGCCAAATTGCGTATGAACAACAGCGCCGAAGCAAGCAACAGCAGCCCCCCGGCAAGTGACAGCGTGACTAGCGGGCCCCAGCTCGCGATGATCGGATTGTCGTAGTTGAAGTTGGCGACACGGCGCCACTGCCCCTGCAGGCCGAGCCAATGCCAGGGCAGCGTCATGATCATCATGCCGACGAACCAGAGCCAAAGCTGCCACCGCAAGGGCGCCAGCGACTGGTGTTGGCGCCCGGTGAGGTACGGCCAAAGCTCGTAGGCGATGGCAAAATACATGATCACGGAGGTGCCGCCGTAGATCAGATGAAAGTGCGCGGTCACCCAGGCGGTGTTGTGGATCATGGCGTTCATGCCATACGCCATGTTGATCAGACCGCCGAGGCCGCCGAAGCCGAGCATCACAAACGAGAAGCCTGACGCCAGCACCATCGGGCGATCCCACGGCAGTGCCGCGATCCAGCCGAACACGCCGCGGCCGCCGCGCAGCCGGCCGGCAATCTCCAGCGACGCCGGGATCGTGAAAATCGTCAGCACGGTCGGCGCGGTCACGAACGCGGTCAGCAACACTTGAATGAACTTGAACCCGTTGCCGTGCTCGGGATCCATCAACAGATGATGGATGCCCACCGGCAGGCTGAAGAGCAGAAAGAAAATGAACGTGAGCCGGCCCATCGTGTCGCTGTAGAGACGACCACCGGCGGCGCGCGGCAGCATTGTGTAGAAGGCGATGTAGGCGGGCATCAGCCAGAAATAGACGATCGCGTGCAGCGTCCAGGAGAACAACGTCCGCGAAAGCCCGACGTCGACCGTTTGGACGAGGCCCAGCGCTGCCGGCAGGACTTGATAAAGAACCTCGACCGCCATGCCCACCGTGGTCCACAGCCACAGGAGTGCGTTGGCGGTGGTGGCGAACATGGCGAGCGGCACCGGGCGTCCGGGATTTTCGCGCTTCCATGCGGTCATGGCGACCAACATCAAGACGCACCAGACCCACGAAGCCGCGACCACGAGAACGAGCCCGATATAGAACCAGGGACTTGCGGTCAGCGGCGGATAGAAGGTGTAGAGAACCGAGGCCTTGCCGAGCCCGATCGTTACCAGCGCCATGACGACGCCGATGACGCCGACAACAAAGGCGCCCCAAGCCCAGCCTTTACCCGGCAGCGGACGGTTCAATGCGGACACGGCGACGAAATAGCCGAAACCCATGATGAAGAACGTCGAGAGCACGTAGGCCATGGCGACGCCGTGCGCCGTCACCGACATGTAATACGTGCCCGGCGTTCCGGTGTGCGCCCCAAGGGGACTGCGCACCCACATCTGAAAGGCGCCGAGCCCGGCCGCGCCGAGGAACGCGGCAAAGGCCACCCAAAAATGCGCCAAGCATAAACGGCTAATGCTGTGCACAGCTCACTCTTCCATCTTGGCCTGGCTTGAAATCGGCACTGGAGAGCACTTGGACGTTGGCCCACATCTCGCTGTGGCCAAGCCCGCAATACTCGTGACACGGCATCAGCAGTTCGCCCGCATGGGTAAATTCGGTATGCACCTGCGCGACGTAGCCCGGCACCACCATGGTATTCACGTTGGTCCCGGTGATCAGGAGGCCGTGAATGACGTCGGGGGAGGCGAAGCGGAGCGTCACCGGCCGCCCCTGCGGTAGCGCAATGCAATGCGGCGCGAACATGAATTGTGTCGCGATGATCCGTGCCGTCACGGCGCCGTCGCTGCTGACAACAGTTCCGAGATTTTGTTCGGCGAATTCGCCCGAGAGGTGAAGCGTCTTCGGATCGATCCGCTCCACATTGCTTGGCGGATTGATCCCTTCGGTCAGCGCCGTGAACAAGATCATGCCGATCGTCGCGGCGACCAGAACGCCGACACCGAACGCCCACAATAATTCGGTGCCCAGAACCCGGCGCTCACGTGTTTCGCGAAGCGCCTCGCTCATTTTTCAGCCTACGACGCCGCGTGGCAAAAAGATCAGGAGATAAATCGCCAGATAGCCGAGTACCAACAGGGCCACCATGCCGCCGGAAAGGACGGCCGTGCCAAGCGGCACAACGCGTAAGGCCGCGGCCAAGTCGGCCTCATCGATATCGTCAGGCCCTTCGAAGGGGTTGTCGGCAGCAGGTTGATCGACCGGCATGGTCGTACCTAAAGCGTCGATGGGACAACAAACGGCATTGTGCACACAGACACGAAAAATCCAAGCCCCACCTTAAAATGACGAGGCCCGCATCCAACCAAATTCTCCTCGACCGTGATGACAGCATCACGTCATGCCGGTGTCGGCGCCGCTATGTATTCCGCCTGACGCTTCAGATTGTAGGCCGACCAGAGCCCATAAAGGCCGCAAAGCGGGCGCTGGCCGCGAGCGTCGTCAACATTCCGGATTTTGCCCGGGCCTCTTACCGCCCGCGCACGTGCTTGATAATGGCGGAAAAGTCAGCGCCGCTGTGGCCTTCCTGGGCGAAGGTCTCGTAGATCTCGGTGGCCTGAGCGCCGAGCGCTGTGTGCGCATGCACCGATTGCGCGGCCGCGTGCGCGAGCTTCAGGTCTTTGAGCATCAACGTCGCCGCAAACCCCGGCTTGTAATCGTTATTGGCGGGGCTCGCCGGCACCGGGCCCGGCACCGGGCAGTAGCTTGTCAAGGACCAGCACTGGCCGGAGGACGCCGAGGCCACGTCGAATAATGCCTGGTGTGAAAGCCCGAGCTTCTCGCCGAGCACGAACGCCTCGCTCACGGCGATCATCGAGATGCCGAGGATCATGTTGTTGCAGATCTTCGCCGCTTGGCCGTTGCCGGCTTCGCCGCAATGCACGACCCGCTTGCCCATGCGCTGGAGGATTGGCTTGCCGCGCTCGAAGGCATGTTGCGAGCCGCCGACCATGAAGGTCAGCGTCGCCGCCTTGGCGCCGCCGACGCCGCCAGAGACCGGCGCATCGAGGGTGGCGATACCGCGCTCGGCTGCGAGCCGATGCGCCTTGCGCGCACTCTCCACATCGATGGTCGAGCAGTCGATGAACAACGCGCCCTGGTTTGCCGCCGGCAGCACGTCTTTCCAGACCGACAAAACATGCTCGCCCGCCGGCAGCATGGAAATGACGATGTCGGCGTTTTCGACGCAGGCTTTGGCGTTGCCGACGATCTGCACGCCGTCACGGGCGGATGCCTCGCGCGAGGCGTCGACCACATCGAAGCCGCGTACATGCTCGCCGGCTTTGCTGAGGTTGGCCGCCATGGGGCCGCCCATGTTGCCGAGACCGATGAATCCAATGTGCGGCATGAGCGTCTCCTGTCTGATTGGCAGCATGTGCCAGTTCGAATCTTTCGCGGGTGGTCGCTAGAATTTTTCTTCGCCCCGCTGACGGAAGTCGTCGGGGAAATCGCGATACAGCGCAAACCTCACATTGGCCGCCAGCGAATTGACACCGAAATGGATCCCCTCGGCGGGCTCGCGGCGACTGGCCACATGCTCGAACGCCGATTTAAGCTGCTGTAGTCCATTCGTCTCAATCATCAAATGAAATTCGCGGAATTCGGCGGGCGCCAGTCCGAGTTTTCGGCGCATGAGGCGCCAGTTCTCGATCAACCCGCGGCTCTTAAGGTAACTCATATAGTCCGCAACGCGCTCACTAAAAGTCAGATCGCTCACGCCTGGTTTTAGATCGCACCATACGTGATAGATGTCCATCGGCGTGTCCTGGCGCTCTTGGCGCGCCTATTCGGCGAAAGTCAGTTCAAGATCGCCGACCTTTTTGAAATGTCGCTCGACGATCTCCGCGGTCACGGCTTCGAGCGTGTCCGGCTGCCAACGCGGATTGCGATCCTTGTCGACGATCTGCGCGCGGATGCCTTCGGTGAAATCGTGGCCGGTGAGGCAGGCGAGCGAGATGCGATAGTCCTGCTGGAGGCTTTCCTCCAGGCGCCCAAAGCCCGCAGCGTCGCGGACATTGCGCAGCGTCACTTTCAACGACGTCGGCGACATTTTTCGCATCACGGCGAGGGTGGCCTGCGCGGGTTCGTCGGTTGCCTTCGCAAGGCGTGCGACAATGGTCTCGACATTGTTGGCGCCAAAACAGGTGTCGATCCAAGCTCGTGCGCGCTCGATCTTGCCCGCCGCCGGGGTGCTTGCGAGCGCGCTGAGCTGCCCGCGCACGTCGTCGGCCGAGCGGCACGCCGCAAGCGCCGCCGGTAATTCGGCAAGCTTGGCCAAGGCGATATGCACGTCGGCGAGACCGCAATAGATCGCATCGGCCGCATTGGCGCGCTCGGCGGTCAGCGCCAGGTAGGTGCCGGCGAAACCCGGCGTGCGCGCCAAGCGAAAACTGGCGCCGATATCGGGCGTGTAGCCGATGCCGACTTCCGGCAAGGCGATGGCCGAGCGGTCGGTGACGACGCGGTGCGCTGCGTGCGCCGATAGCCCGACGCCGCCTCCCATCACCAAGCCATCCATCACGGCGACGAACGGCTTCGGATAGCGGGCGATGTAGGCATCAAGATAATATTCGGTGGCCCAAAATTTCTCCGGCAGGGTGTGGTCGCCGGATTTCGCCGCGTCGTAGAGCGCGCGAATATCGCCGCCGGCGCAGAGCCCGCGCTCGCCGGCGCCATCGAGCAGCACGACGCCGACGGCCAGATCGTCAGCGAAGCCGCGCAGCAGCGCCATCATCGTAACCGACATGTCCAGCGTGAGCGCGTTGAGCGCCTTCGGCCGGTTCAGTGTGATCCGGCGCAGCGCGCCGTAGGCGCGGACGACGAGATCGCCGTGTTGGACGCCGCCATCGAGATTGTCAGATAAACTTCCTTGCACGGTCGCTCCGCTCATCGTCCGACGAGGTTTCGCGCTACGATGAGGCGCATGATCTCGTTCGTGCCTTCGAGGATCTGGTGTACGCGCAGATCGCGCACGACTTTCTCGATGCCGAATTCGGACAGATAACCGTAGCCGCCGTGCAGTTGCAGCGCCTGATTGGCGACATCGAAACAGGCGTCGGTAACAAAGCGCTTAGCCATGGCGCAAAGCTGCGTAGCATTTGCATCCTTGCGGTCGAGCGCGGCGGCCGCGCGCCACAGGAAGGTGCGGGAAGCTTCCAGCGCGGTCGCCATGTCGGCGAGGCGGAACTGCAGCGCCTGGAATTCGTCGAGCCGCTTGCCGAAGGCCTTGCGCTCTTTCATGTAGGCGAGCGTCTTGTCGAGCGCGAACTGTGCACCGCCGAGCGAGCAGGCCGCGATGTTGAGCCGGCCGCCGTCGAGGCCGGCCATGGCGATCTTGAAGCCGATGCCTTCCTCGCCGAGCCGGTTCGCCGCCGGCACCCGCGCATCCTGAAAGATCACGGCGCGCGTCGGCTGCGCGTTCCAGCCCATCTTGCGCTCGTTGGCCCCGAGCGAAAGGCCGGGTGTATCGCCCGGCACGACCAGCGTCGAAATCCCACTTGGCCCCGGGCCGCCGGTCCGCACCATCACGACATAAAGATCGCCTGCGCCGGCGCCGGAGATGAATTGCTTCTGGCCGTTGAGCACATAATGGTTGCCGTCGCGCACCGCCCGGGTCGCGAGCGCCGCCGCGTCCGAACCGGCGCCGGGCTCGGTCAGGCAGTAGCTCGCCAGCAGTTCCATGGTGCAGAGCTTCGGCAGCCATTGCTGGCGCTGTGCCGCGGAACCGTAAGCGTCGATCATCCAGGCCGCCATGTTGTGGATCGACATGTAGGCCGAGACAGTGGGGCAGCCGGTGGCTAGAGCCTCGAAGATCAGGCTCGCGTCGAGCCGTGACAGTCCGGAGCCGCCAACCTCGGGAGAGATATAGACGCCGCCCATGCCGAGTTCGGCGGCCTGGCGCATCTCGGCGACGGGAAAATGCTTGGCCTCGTCCCAGGCGACCGCGTGCGGTGCAAAAACTTCGGCCGCGAATGAGCGCGCCATGTCGCGCACGGCGATCTGCTCTTCACCAAGCGAGAATAATGGCGGTGAGCTCGTGACCGATGAATTGAGCATGAATAGGCGTCCACCCTGAACGGCATTACTTGGCCCATTCGGCCTGAAGATCGCAACTAATTGCCTACGTTTCGAGGGTGAAATAGCATTGTCGTTTTCGTCCAGCAATGCGAGAATTCGCGCCAGCAACTGGTGAAATAACAACGCGCTAATGGCTTTGACGTGGGGGAAAATGCGCGCTTTCGCGCCGCGCCGGCGGGACGGCTGGCCCCGGTCAGGGCGCGGCGGTGTCGCGGGCGACCACAGTATGCGCGCTCCGATCGCGGAATGCGCGTTGGCGCGAACGACGCGATCCCGCGAACGGCGGGCGGAGAGAGTGCGTGCAGGCGCTTGATCCTCATTTAGACACGCTGCCCAAGCTCCTTTTGCATAACGCCACGGCGCGGGGCTCGCGTACCGGCATGCGCCACAAGGATTTCGGCATCTGGCAGGCATGGACCTGGCAGCAGATGCTGGACGAAATCCGCGCCTTCTCGATCGGGCTTGCCGAGCTCGGCCTCAAGCGTGGCGACAAATTCACCATCATCGGCTCAAATCGGCCGCGGCTTTATTGGGCGATGTGCGCCGGTCAGGCGCTCGGCGCCGTGCCGGTTCCGGTCTATGCCGACGCGGTCGCCGACGAGATGGCCTACGTGCTGGCGCATGCCGAAGTCACCCTCGGCGTGGTCGAGGATCAGGAGCAGGTCGACAAAGTCATCGCCGTGTCGGATCGCGTGCCGCTGCTCCAGCAGGTCATTTACGATGAGCCACGCGGATTGCGGGACTATGATCACAGCCGGCTGATGGCGTTTGCCGACGTCCAGGAGATCGGGCGCAAGAAGCTTGCGAGCGATCCTGCCTGCCTTGCGCAATGGGAAGCCAGCATCGCCGCCGGCAAAGGCAGCGATCTCAGCGTCATTCTTTACACCTCCGGGACCACCGGTCGATCTAAAGGCGTGATGCTGACATTTGCCAACACGATCGTCTCGGCGCGCAACGCCAACGCCTTCGACCGTCTCGACGAGAACGAGGAGATCATCGCTTATCTGCCGCTCGCCTGGGTTGGCGATTACATTTTCTCTTACGTGCAGGCTTACGCCGCTGGCTACTGCGTCAACTGCCCGGAGACGGCGGAAACCGTGCTGCAGGATCGCCGCGAGGTCGGCACCACCTATGCGTTCGCGCCGCCGCGGGTCTACGAGAATTTGCTCACGCTCACCATGGTGCGCATGGCCGACGCCGGTGCGCTCAAGCGCAAGATGTTCGATTATTTCCTCAAGCTCGCCGACCGTTGGGGAGAAAAAATTCTCGACGGACAAAAGGTGCCGCTCGGTGCACGCGTCATGTATGCGCTCGGCGATTTCTTTGTTTATGGACCGCTGAAGAACCAGTTCGGGCTTACCCGCATTCGCATCGGCTATACGGCGGGTGAGGCAATCGGACCCGAGATCTTCCGCTTCTATCGCGGCATCGGGCTCAATCTGAAACAACTCTATGGCCAGACCGAAGCCTCGGTCTACATCACCGCGCAGCCCGACGGCGAAATTCACGCTGACACCGTCGGCAAAGCTTCCCCCGATGTCGAGATCAAGATCTCGGAACAAGGCGAGGTGATGTTTCGTTCGCCGGGCGTTTTCTCCGGCTACTACAAAGACCCCGAGCGCACCGCCGAAGTGCTCACGCCCGACGGCTGGGTTCATACCGGCGATGCCGGTTTCATCGATCCCAAAAGCGGGCAGTTGCGCATCATCGACCGTGCCAAGGACGTCGGGCATCTCAAGGACGGCACGGTCTTTGCGCCGAAATACATCGAGAACAAGCTCAAGTTCTATCCCAACATCCGCGAGGCGGTGGCGATCGGCGGCGGCCGCGATTTCGGTTGCGTCATGATCAACATCGATCTGACCGCGGTCGGCAGTTGGGCCGAGCGCAATAACGTGGTCTATGCCTCGTATCAGGAGCTCGCCGGCAATGCGCGCGTCTACGACATGATCGCGCGCCACATCGACGAGGTGAACCGTTCGTTGTCGGAAGAAGAGGTCATGGCCGGTGCGCAGATCCGCCGGTTTCTGATTCTGCACAAGGAGCTCGATGCCGACGACGGCGAGCTTACGCGCACGCTAAAGCTCCGCCGCGGGCACATCAACGAACGCTACGCGCCGCTGATAGATGCACTCTATAACGGTGCGACCGAAGCGCAGATCGCCACCGAGGTCACCTTCGAGGACGGCCATAAGGGCGTGATCGCGGCGCGGGTGACGATCCGCGACATGAAGCCTTATCCGGTTCGGCAGACCAAGATGGAGCGGGCGGCGTGAGAGCGCCGACGGCGGCAGAGGCGAAGCGGGGCGAGGTGTTGCTCGCCGTCGAAGACGTTTCGCTGACGTTCGGCGGTGTCCGTGCACTGACCAACGTTTCGTTCGATATCCGGAAAGGTGAAATCCGCGCCATCATCGGGCCGAACGGCGCCGGCAAGACCTCGATGCTCAATGTGGTCAACGGCTTTTATCAGCCGCAGTCGGGCAGGATCACGTTCAAGGGGCAAGAGCGTAAAAGCATGCGCCCCTACGCTGCCGCGCAGGGCGGTATCGCCCGCACCTTTCAGAACCTGGCGCTGTTTCGCGGCATGACCACGCTCGACAACATTCTGGCCGGCCGCGCGCTGAAGATGCATCGCGGTTTTTTCTGGCAACTGCTGCGCTACGGTCCGGCACTGCGCGAGGAAGTCGAGCATCGGCGCCGTGTCGAAGAGATCATCGATTTTCTCGAAATCGCCGCCATCCGCAAAATCCCGGTCGGCCGCCTGCCTTACGGCCTGCAGAAGCGCGTCGAACTCGGCCGCGCGCTCGCGATGGAGCCGGATCTTTTGCTGCTCGACGAGCCGATGGCCGGCATGAATCTCGAAGAGAAGGAGGACATGTCGCGCTTCATCATCGACGTGAACCAGCAATACGGCACCACGGTTGCGCTGATCGAACACGATATCGGCGTGGTGATGGATCTCTCCGACCGCGTCGTCGTGCTCGAATATGGCCGCAAGATCGCCGACGCCACGCCCGACGAGGTCAAGCGCGACAAGAATGTGATCCGCGCCTATCTCGGCGAACCGCACGGAGTGAGCGTATGAGGCCTAGGTGCGCGGACCAATTCCGCTCATTCCCGCCCCCGATCGCAGTCGGGGGTAAACTCCTGCGGGAATCCAGAAGCGGCGTGCACGGAGGCTGGGTCCCCGCCTTCGCGGGGACGAGCGGTCGTGCGGCCACCACGGCGGAGTAGGGCCGGATGGATCTTCTCTACAAAATCTTCGTCGATCCGTTTGTGCAGATGGGCACGTCGCCGGACCTTCTGGTGCAGACGCTGTGGGACGGGCTCGTCGCCGGCGTGCTCTACGCGCTGATCGCGCTTGGCTTCGTGCTGATCTTTAAGGCGTCGGGGGTATTCAATTTCGCGCAAGGCATCATGGTGGTATTCGCCGCATTGACGCTCGTCGGCTTGCATGAACGCGGCGTGCCGGCTTTTGTGGCGCTGGCGCTCACCGTCGTGGTGATGCTCGTGCTCGCCTTTGGGGTCGAGCGGCTGATGCTGCGGCCTTTGGTCAATCAGTCCGACATTATTCTCTTCATGGCGACCTTCGGCCTGACCTATTTCCTCATCGGTCTCGGCCAGCTCGTGTTCGGCGGCAATCCCAAGGTGATGATCGCGTCCGAGCTTTATCTGCCGAAAGGGGCGATCGAGTTCAAAGCCCTCGGCGGCTTCGTCTCGTTGCAGAAGCTCGATATCGCTGCCGTCATCATTGCCTCGATCATGGTCGCGGTGCTCGCGGTCTTCTTTCAGCGCACCCGCATCGGGCGGGCGTTGCGGGCGGTGGCCGATAGCCATCAGGCTGCGCTCTCTGTTGGCATCTCGCTCGAGCAGATCTGGGTGATCGTTTGGTTCGCGGCCGGTGTCGTGGCGCTTGCCACCGGCATCATGTGGGGCGCGCGTTCGGAGGTGTCGTTCTCGCTGCAGGTGATCGCGCTGAAAGCGCTGCCGGTCCTCATTCTCGGCGGGCTCACCTCGATACCGGGCGCCATCGTCGGCGGGCTGATCATCGGCATCGGCGAGAAGCTCGGCGAATTCTATTGGGGGCCGCTCCTTGGCGGCGGCATCGAGACTTGGCTCGCCTATATGATCGCACTCGGGTTTCTGGTGTTCCGGCCGCAGGGTTTGTTCGGCGAAAAGATCATCGAGCGGATTTGAGCGATGCTGTACCGCGAGGCCGGCCAATACAAGTCGAGCTATGCCGCCGACATGGCGATCTTTCCGATCCTGCAGGATCGCATCGGCGTGGCGGTCATTCTGCTGGTGGCGTTCATCGGCTTGCCGCTCGTGGCCAACAATTTCCTGCTCAATTCGGTGCTGATCCCGTTTTTGATCTTCGCGCTGGCGGCGATCGGGCTCAATCTGCTCACCGGCTATACCGGGCTCCTCTCGCTCGGCACGGCCGGCTTCATGGGCGTCGGCGCCTATGCGTGCCTGAAGCTGACCACCTACTTCCCACAGGTCAACATCGTCGTTTGGATTCTGGCCTCGGGATTTTTCTCAGCCGCCGTCGGTTTCTTGTTCGGCTTGCCGTCGTTGCGCATCAAGGGCTTTTATCTTGCGGTGGCGACGCTAGCGGCGCAGTTCTTTCTGGAATGGTGCTTCATCCGCATCCCTTGGCTCTATAACAACAGCGCTTCGGGCGCGATCGACGTGCCGCTGCGCACGCTGTTCGGCATTCCGATCACCGGACCGACGGCAACGCCGGTGACCCGTTATCTAGTGGTGTTGAGTATTGTCGTGGTCATGACCGTTGCCGCTTCCAATCTCGTGCATGGCCGCATCGGCCGCATGTGGATGGCGGTGCGCGACATGGACCTCGCCGCCGAGCTGATCGGCATCAGGTTGTTGCGCGTCAAGCTGCTGGCGTTCGCGGTGTCGTCGTTTTATTGCGGCGTTGCCGGCGCGATGATGGTTTTTCTCTGGTACGGCGGCGCCGAGGCGGACGTCTTCGCCATCGACCAGAGCTTTCTGATTCTGTTCATGGTCATTATCGGCGGCCTCGGGACCCTGATCGGCTCCTTCTTCGGTGCCGCCTTGATCTACATCCTGCCGATTGTACTCCGCGCGCTACCGAATGCCTTCGGCCTGCCGATCCGTCCGGCGGCAGCCGAACAATTAACCTTCGTCATCGTCGGCGCCCTGATCATCATCTTTCTGGTGCTGGAGCCGAACGGTCTCGCCCGGCTGTGGCAAATTGCCAAACAGAAACTGAGGGTGTGGCCCTTTCCATACTGATAGTGCACACTCCGCTTCACATTCCCGGCGCGCACCGTCCGGCCGGGTCCCTCGCTTCTTTCCGCGAGATCGAGGGCTGTCAAAGATGCGCCGGCGCAAGCCGGCGCAAACAAAGGGAGAAACGGCCATGCGTTTGAAGCATCTCGCCCTCGGCTTGGCGGTTGCGACTGCATTTTCCACCCCGGGCATCACGGCGCACGCCGAAGACGGACTTTACGTCCCGTTCTTCACCTATCGCACTGGGCCGTTCGCAGGCTCGGGAATCCCGATCGCCAACGGGCTTGTTGATTACATGACCATGCTCAACGAGCGTGACGGCGGCATCGGCGGTGTCAAGATCATCGTCGAGGAATGTGAGACCGGCTACGACACCAAAAAAGGCGTCGAGTGCTACGACGCGGTGAAAGGCAAGAACCCCGTCGTCATCACGCCGTACTCGACCGGGATCACCTTGCAGGTGATCCCCAAGGCTGCGGTCGACAAGGTCCCGGTGTTCTCGTTCGCCTACGGACTTTCGCCGTCGGCCGACGGCAATCAGTTCCCGTGGATCTTCAACGCGCCTGCAACTTACTGGGACGGCGCGTCGGTCTTCATCCGCCACGTCGCCGATGTCGAAGGCGGCTTCGACAAGCTCAAGGGCAAGAAGATCGGCCTCGTGCATCTCGACGCACCCTACGGCAAGGAGCCGATCCCGTTGCTGCAGGCGCTGGCGCAGGATTACGGCTTTGAACTTAAGCTCTATCCGGTGCCGGCGGCGCAGATGCAAAATCAGAGCTCGCTCTGGCTCGACGTGCGCCGCGACCGGCCCGACTGGATTTTCGTCCAGGGCTTCGGCGCCATGAACCCGACGGCGATCAAGGAAGCGGTCAAGATCGGCTTTCCCATGAACAAGCTGGTCGGCGGCTGGTGGGCCGGCGGCGACGACGATGCGCGTCCGTCCGGCGCCGATGCCAAGGGCTACAGCTCGCTCGATGTCAACGGTGTCGGTGCCGACTATCCGGTAGTCCAGGATATCGTCAAGTACGTCATCGATAAGGGTAAGAGCCAGGTCGCGTCGAAAGATAAGGCCGGCGAGAATCTCTACAATCGCGGTGTTCTCAATTCGGCAATCATCGCAGAAGCGATCCGCACGGCCCAGAAATTGACCGGCAAGAAAATCGTCAATGGCGAAGACGTGCGCCGCGGTTTCGAGAATCTCAACATCACCGCGGAGCGCTGGAAGGAACTGGGCATGGACGGCTTTGCTGCGCCGATCCATCTGACCTGCGCCGACCACAACGGCCATAGCGGTATCTCGCTGGTCGAGTGGGATGGCGCCAAATGGCATACGTCGGTGCCGTCGATTCAGCCGATCAAGGACAAAGTGATGCCGCTGATCCAGAGCACGGCCGACGACTACGTGAAAGCGAATGCGGGTTGGCCGAAGCGGACGGAGCCGTGCGACAAGCCGTCGTGATATCGCCATTCCGGATCGACGCAAAGCGTCGAGTTCCGAAATCCATAACCCCGATTCTTGCGGATATGGATTCCGGGCTCTTCGCGAAGCCTGTCATCGGGCCGGCCACTTCGGGCCGGACCCGTTGGCTCAGCCCCGGAATGACGAGCAGGAGCTAACAACTAATGCCCACCTCTTTACCAGTACGAGGCGTACCGGAACCGGCGACCGACGCCATCCTGGCGCTCAACAACATCGAGGTGGTGTACGACCGCGTCATTCTGGTGCTCAAAGGGGTGTCATTGTCGGTGCGGAAGGGCGGCATCGTTGCGCTCCTCGGCGCCAACGGGTCCGGCAAGACCACGACGCTCAAGGCGATCTCCAATCTGCTCCACTCCGAGCGCGGCGAGGTGACCAAAGGCTCGATCGTATTCGATGGCGCCGAGGTGCAGGCACTGTCGCCGAACGAACTGGTGCGACGCGGCTGCATCCAGGTGATGCAGGGTCGCTATTGCTTCGGCCACCTGACGGTCGAGGAAAATCTGCTTACCGGCGCGTTCACCCGCCGCGACGGCTCGGCCGCCATCCGCGCCGATCTTGAAAAGGTCTACACCTACTTTCCGCGGCTGCGCGAGCGGCGGCTATCGCTCGCCGGCTATACCTCCGGCGGCGAGCAGCAGATGTGCGCCATCGGCCGCGCCCTGATGTCGAACCCGAAGATGATTTTGCTCGATGAGCCGTCGATGGGGCTCGCGCCGCAAATCGTGGAAGAGATCTTCACCATCATGAAGAGCCTCAACGAGAGCGAAGGCGTGTCGTTTCTGTTGGCTGAGCAGAACACCAATCTGGCGCTCAAATATTCCGGCCACGGCTACATTCTGGAGAACGGCCGCGTGGTGCTCGACGGCGCCGCCGCGACGCTCGCCGAGAACGAGGACGTGAAGGAATTCTATCTCGGCGTTGCCGAGGGCAAGCGCAAATCGTTCCGCGAGGGTAAGCACTACAAGCGGCGCAAGCGCTGGCTGGCGTGAGACCTTATCGTCGGTGCGAGGAGCGCACGCGGCGAAGCAATCCAGCTTCGCCAACGTGCTGGATCGCTTCGCTCGCGATGACGAGAAAACGATCGAATCAGCCGAACGGCTTCTCGATCGTCACGCCGCGCGGCGGCGTGCTGTCGGCCGGCACAAAAAAGTCCTGCGCGAGCTTCTGCGTGGCGTCGACCCGATAGGGCTCGAAATCGGTCACGCCGTTCTCGGCCAGGAACGTGTCGTCGATCAGAAAATGGCCGGTCAATTCTCGGGACGGCTTGGTGAACACCTTATAGGCGGCGTCTGCCATGATCTCCGGCTTGCGTGCCGCCCGCATCAAGGCTTCGCCGCCGAGCAAATTATTGACCGCCGCGGTAGCGATCACCGAGCGCGGCCACAGCGCGTTGACCGCAATTCCTTTATTGCGCAGTTCGCCCGCCAGCCCGAGCACGACCAGGCTCATGCCGAATTTGGCGATCGTGTAGGCGGTGTGCGGCGCGAACCATTTTTCCTTCATGTCGAGCGGCGGCGAGATCATCAGGATGTGCGGGTTGGCCGCCTTCTGCAAATGCGGGATCGCCCATTTTGACGTCACGAAGGTGCCGCGGGTGTTGATCTGCTGCATCAGGTCGTAGCGCTTCATGTCGGTCGCGACCACGGGGGTCAGCGAGATGGCGCTGGCATTGTTGATGACGATGTCGAGGCCGCCGAATTTCGCCGCGGTCGCGTCGATCGCCTCCTTCACCATCGCCTCGTCGCGCACGTCGACCATAAGCGGCAGCGCCTTGCCGCCGGCGCGCTCGATTTCCTCCGCGGCGGTGTAGATCGTGCCCGGCAATTTTGGATGCGGCTCCGCGGTTTTGGCGGCGATTGCTACGTTGGCGCCGTCGCGCGCGGCGCGCAGCCCGATCGCAAGCCCTATGCCGCGCGAGGCCCCGGTGATAAACAAAGTTTTTCCCTGCAGCGGCTTGCTTTCCTGAAGCGATGGATCTTCGGAAGGCGACATGGCGACCTCACTTTCTACGTGCCAGGAAGGCCGCAAAGGCGGCGCGCGCCTCGTCTGATTGCAAGAGCTCGCGGAAGTGTTTGGCTTCGGCGTCGATCTGCTTGAGCACATCGTCTAGATGGCCGCGCATGAGCGTGCGCGCTACGGCAAGCGTTTTCGGGGGCAGCGCGGCGATCTCTTGCGCGGCCTTGAGCGCGGTGGCCTCGACCTCGCCGCTATCCACGACGGTGTTGACGATACCTGCGTCCTTGGCCTCGCCGGCGCTTAAGGGGCGGCCCATGATCAAAAGCGAAAAGGCGCGCGCATGGCCCATGCGCATCGGGGCAAGCAGCGTCGAACCCGCTTCGGGAATGAGCCCGAGTTTCAGGAACGGCGTGGAGAACGTCGCGCCGGCGCTCGCCACCACATGATCGCAATGAAACAGCATCGTGGTGCCGACGCCGATCGCAATGCCATCGACCGCGGCGACCAGCGGCTTTTGCCGCTCCGCCAACGCCCGCAGAAACTCGTGCGCGCGCGGATCGAGGCCGCCCGAAGAGGCGTTGAGGAAATCGGTGATGTCGTTGCCGGCGCAAAAAGCGCCCGGCACGCCGGCAATCAGGCTGCAGCGAACAGCTTCGTTTTGCTCGGCGTGACGCAGCGCCCGCGTCATCTCGGCATACATCGCGAGCGTCAGCGCGTTTTTCTTCTCCGGCCGATCGAGCCGGATGATGCGGATGGCGCCGTCGTCGGTCACTGTAACGGGGGCGGACATGCTGGTTCTCTCTTGCCGTTCTCGCTCGGCGTTCTCTCTTGGTTTTCCTCTGTCGCTCACTCTTGTCGCTTACTCTTGGCAACGCTCTATTCCGCGCTCTTGCCGTCGTGCCGGATGAGCCGGCCGATGGCCCGAAACTCGTTGCCGGCGGCGGCACGCGCCTGCGTCTCGATGGCGCGATAAAGCCCGACGACTTTCTCGCCGACCGGCGTCACCACGGCGCCGCCGCCGCGCGCGCCGCCGGTTTCCGCGGTCACCGCC
Organism: uncultured Alphaproteobacteria bacterium; assembly: GCA_963818155.1. GTDB lineage: Bacteria > Pseudomonadota > Alphaproteobacteria > Rhizobiales > Xanthobacteraceae > BOG-931. The sequence continues at coordinate 830,119 of CAWFRC010000002.1, read as the reverse complement.
GGCTCGCGCAGCGTCTGATTGATTTCTTCGACCAGAAGCCAGGCCCGCCGATACGACATGCCGATCGAGCGCGCCGCGGCGGAGATCGACCCGGTCGAGCGGATGGCCTCCAAGAGCGCGATCTTGCCGGGGCCGATACGGTTGCCGGACGGTAAATCGATGCGGATGGAAAGATGAGTAACGGCCATGATCCGATCTCTACAACATGATCCGCGAATGCTCGCCTCATGGGCATAGACCCGGGCGGCAGCGTGAGTTTCCAAAGAACATGCCCCGGCTCTTGCCGCGGCGCCATGCTCGCACACGATGTTAGAGCGGAATCACAATCGGAAGAAAGCCGTCCGCTCGAACGACATCGCCCACGAGGTCACGCGGATCGTCCGCCTTCGTCAAGGGTCTTGTAGGTCGCGCCGCGGAAACGCTTGCGACGCCCTCCTGCTGCACGGCCATCCGGCTCGCTTGACGCTATTGAAATAGCTTTATCGCGTTGGCGATGGTCTGCGCCACGCCCCATGCCAGCGGGATGCCGACGAAGCCCCAAGCCAGGATCAACTGCCAGACGCGCGTGCCGTTTTGGTGAGCGGTTGTCATGTGTCGTCCGTGTCTTGTGCGTTAAGCGGTCTTGCCGGTGAGTTGCGCGGCCCTTTCGGCTCCGGCCGCCGCGGCCGTCGACAGAGCGCCGCCTTCGTCCTGCGGCTGCATGTGGAAGCGGGAATTTACAGCCTTGATGAGCAGATTGCAGAAGAAGCCGACAAACAGGAGACCCGCCATGATGTACATCGTCACATTATAGGCCTGCGCCTTCGGCACTCCGTGAGCGATGTTGTATTCGCGAATATAGTTGACGAGGACCGGCCCGAAGATGCCGGCCATCGACCAGGCGGTGATCAGAAGGCCGTGAATGGCACCGACATAGCGCGTGCCGAACATGTCCTTGAGGTAGGCCGGCACGGTTGCAAAACCGCCGCCATACATGCTGATGATTACGAGGAAGCACAGCACGAAGAGAGGAACACTGCCTATCGAGCCCGTATACGGCACGGCGCAATACATGATGAAGCCAAGCACCATGAAGATAAGGTAGGTGTTCTTGCGCCCGATATAATCGGACGTGGATGCCCAGAAGAAGCGCCCGGCCATGTTGAACAGGCTCATCAGCCCGACGAAGCCCGCGGCCGCGACCGCGGAGACTCGGCCCGGAAACATTTCCTGACTCATGGCTGAGGCCTGCCCGAGCACGCCGATGCCGGCAGTCACGTTGATGCACAGCACCGCCCAGATCAGCCAAAACTGCGGCGTCCTGGGCGAGTCGTACACATAGACGTCGCTTTTGGTGATGAGCTTCGAAGCCTGCACAGGCTCCGTATAGCCTTCCGGTTTCCATCCGGGCGCCGGCACGCGTACCAAAAAGGCGCCGACCATCATGAACACCAGATAGATCGCGCCCATCGCCAGGAAGGTCTCGGCGACGCCGATGTGGGTTGGCGTCGAGAACTTGCTCATCAGCCAGACCGAGAGCGGAGAGGCGATGAAGGCGCCGCCGCCGAATCCCATGATGGCCATGCCGGTCGCCATGCCGGGGCGGTCCGGAAACCATTTGATGAGCGTCGAGACCGGCGAGATGTAGCCGATGCCAAGTCCGCAGCCGCCAACCAGGCCATAGCCGACATAAACGACCCAGATGTTGTGGACGTAGACGCCGATCGCGGAAATGAGAAAGCCGCCGGCCCAGCATAGGGCGGCCGTAAACATCGCGCGGCGCGGACCGCCTTCTTCGACCCAGCGGCCGAAGATGGCGGCAGAGAAACCGAGCACGAAAATGGCGATGGAAAAGATCCAGCCCAGCGCCGGCAAATTCCAATCGTCCGGCGCCGATTGGCCGATGCCGACCAGCTTGGTCATCGGCAGATTAAACACGCTGAATGCATAGGCCTGGCCAATGCACAAATGCACGCACAACGCCGCCGGCGGCACCATCCACCGATTAAATCCTGGTTTGGCGATTGTGCGGCTTCGCGCAAGAAAGCCAAAAGCTCCCACGGAATCCGTTTGGACCGTCGAATCCATTGTCCCCTCCCGTCAGCTTTTATTTCTTTATGTCGCAGCGATGTTGGCATGTCGCAGCAGTGTTATTGTTTTGTCGCGATAGCTTATCCGTCTTGTGGGTCCGTTGCCTCCAATTTATTCATCAGACTTTGGTCGAAGGTGGCTGTTTCTTGATTCACGCCTGACTCTGCGGCGGCATTGCGGCCCGCAGTTTTTCCAGCGCGGCGCGCACATTTGGATCCAACCCTGCGCCGCCTTGCGCCAGGTGCGCAAAGATCGCTGCGAGCATCCGCGGATCCCAGAATTTTTTGATGTGCTCGGCGGTGCCGGCGACGGCCCGGTCGTCGCCCTGGCTGGCGAAAAATTTGCCGATCTGATTGGCCATGTAGACGAGCTTATTATCAAGCGACATTGGTCACGGTTTCTGTCTGGCTTTCTTTGATGCGCTGCGGGTGGGTGAATACCTCGAAGCCGTCGCTGCGGGCGACGGCGACAAGGGTAATGCCGGCGGCTTGCGCGGTGCGGACGGCGAGCGCGGTCGGCGCCGATACCGCGACGATCAAAGGTGCCCCGATCACTGCCGTCTTCTGCACCATCTCCACCGACACGCGGCTGGTCAGGAGCACCATGCCGCCGCGCGGGCTGGCCGCGCCGCGCGCCAGAGCGCCGGCAAGCTTGTCGAGCGCATTGTGGCGGCCGACATCTTCCCGCAGTGCAACGAGGCCGGCATCCGGACGCCAGAACGCCGCCGCATGGACGGCGCGGGTCTGGCGATTAAGCTCCTGGCGCGGGCTTAATGCATCGAGCGCCTGCAGGATTTGCGCCGGCGCAAAGCTCGCCTCGTCGGCGATGCCCGGCAAGGTGCGCACGGCCTCCTCGAGGCTTTCGATCCCGCACAGGCCGCAACCGGTCGGGCCGGCGAGATGCCGCCGCCGCTGGATCAGCACGCTGGCGCGGGGTTCGGCGAGCCACATGCGCAACTCGATGCCGGCCTCGAAGGTGACGACGTCGAGCTGGCGGATATCAGCGGGTGTCGCGACGATCCCTTCGGTGAGGCTGAAGCCGAGCGCGAAGTCGTCGAGATCTTGCGGCGTCGCCATCATCACCGCGTACGTGCCGCCATCGTAGCTGAAAGCGACCGCCGCCTCCTCGGGCACGAAGCGCTTGCCGGCGGTCTGGCCCGTATGCCGCCACACCGCGTTGTCGACCGAGGCCGCCGGCGTCCGCATGGTGCTACTCGGCAGCCTCGACGGTGATACGCCGGCTCGTGCGCGCCAGATCTTCGTACTTTTCCTGCCACGCCGTCGGACCGTTGGAGGGCGACACTTGCACCGCCGTCACCTTGTATTCCGGGCAATTGGTCGCCCAGTCGGAATAGTCCGTCGTGACCACGTTCGCCTGCGTGCTCGGGTGATGGAAGGTCGTGTAGACGACGCCCGGTGCCACGCGCTCGCTGATCTTCGCACGCAGCGATGTTTCGCCGGCGCGGCTCGCAAGCTTCACCCAGTCGCCATCGCGGATGCCGCGCTGCTCCGCGTCGTGCGGATGAATCTCCAGCCGGTCCTCCTCGTGCCACGCCACGTTGGCGGTGCGCCGGGTCTGCGCGCCGACGTTATACTGGCTGAGAATGCGGCCGGTGGTGAGCAAAAGCGGGAAGCGCGGTCCGGTCTTTTCGTCGGTCGGAATGTATTCGGTGATGACGAACTTGCCCTTGCCGCGCACGAACCCGCCGATATGCATCACCGGCGTGCCTTCCGGCGCCTTCTCGTTGCAGGGCCATTGCACCGAGCCAAGCTTGTCGAGTTTTTCGAACGACACGCCCGTAAAGGTCGGCGTGAGCCGCGCGATCTCGTCCATGATCTGCGACGGATGATCGTAGCGCATCGGATAGCCGATGGCCTCGCTGATCATGCAGGTGATCTGCCAGTCCTCATAGCCATTCTTCGGCGCCATCACCTTGCGCACCAGTTGGATGCGTCGTTCCGCATTGGTGAAGGTGCCGTCCTTCTCCAGGAAGGTTGAGCCGGGCAGAAACACGTGCGCGTAATTCGCCGTTTCGTTCAGGAACAGGTCCTGCACGACGACGCATTCCATGGCGGCAAGACCTGCGGAAACATGGTGGGTGTCGGGGTCCGACTGCAGAATGTCCTCGCCCTGCACGTAGAGACCCTTGAACGAGCCCTCGACCGCGGCATCCAGCATGTTGGGGATGCGCAACCCCGGCTCCTTGTCGATCGGCTTCTGCCACAGCGCCTCGAACAGCGCGCGTGTCGCGTCATTGGCGACGTGCCGATACCCGGAAAGCTCGTGCGGGAACGAGCCCATATCGCAGGAGCCCTGCACGTTGTTCTGGCCGCGCAGCGGATTCACGCCGACGCCCGGGCGGCCGATATTACCGGTGGCCATGGCGAGGTTTGCGATGGCCATCACGGTGGTCGAGCCCTGGCTGTGCTCGGTAACGCCGAGGCCGTAATAGATCGCGCCGTTGCCGCCGCTGGCATAGAGCCGGGCCGCGCCGCGGATCGTTTGCGCCGGCACGCCGGAAATCTTTGCGACTTCCTCCGGACTGTTGCGTGGCTCGGCCACAAAGGCCGCCCAATCGCTGAACTCTTCCCAGTCGCAGCGCTCACGCACGAACGCTTCGTCGACCAGGCCCTCGGTGACGACGACGTGCGCCAGTGCGGTGAGAATGGCGACGTTGGTGCCCGGCCGTAGCGGCAGGTGGAAGGCTGCTTCCACATGCGGCGTGCGCACGAGATCGATCTGGCGCGGGTCGATGACGATCAGCTTGGCGCCCGCCCGCAGCCGCTTTTTCATGCGCGAGCCGAACACCGGGTGCGCGTCAGTCGGGTTGGCGCCGATCAAAATGACGACGTCGGTCTGTTCCACCGAATCGAAATCCTGCGTTCCGGCCGAAGTGCCGAAGGTTGTGCTCAGGCCATAGCCGGTGGGCGAGTGGCAGACGCGCGCGCAGGTGTCGACATTGTTGTTGCCGAGGGTGGCGCGTACCAGCTTCTGCACCAAAAACGTTTCTTCGTTGGTGCAGCGTGACGACGTGATGCCGCCGACGGAGCCGCGCCCATAGGTCGCCTGGATGCGCTTGAATTCCGAAGCGACGCGCCCGATCGCTTCGTCCCAGGAGACTTCGCGCCACGGGTCGGTGATCTTCTCGCGGATCATCGGCTTGAGGATGCGCTCGCGGTGATTGGCATAGCCCCAGGCGAAGCGGCCCTTGACGCAGGAATGTCCGCGATTGGCCTTGCCGTCCTTGTAGGGCACCATGCGCACCAATTCGTCGCCGCGCATTTCCGCCTTGAACGTGCAGCCGACGCCGCAATAGGCGCAGGTGGTCACCATCGAATGCTCCGGCGTGCCGATCTCGATCACCGATTTTTCGTTCAAGGTCGCCGTCGGGCAGGCCTGTACGCAAGCACCGCAGGACACGCACTCGGAACTAAAAAACGATTCCTCCATGCCGGGCGAAACCACCGAGCCGAAGCCACGGCCCGCGATGGTCAGCGCGAAGGTACCTTGCACCTCTTCGCAGGCGCGCACGCAGCGCGAGCAGACGATGCACTTGCCCGGCTCGTAGGTGAAATACGGATTGGACTCGTCGAGCCCCGGATTGGGGTGCTTGGCACCATCATAGCCGTAGCGTACGTCGCGCAGGCCGACCGCGCCCGCCATGTCCTGCAGCTCGCAATCGCCATTCGCCGAGCAGGTCAGGCAGTCGAGCGGATGGTCGGAGATGTAAAGCTCCATCACGCCCTTGCGCAGCCTTTTAAGCTTGTCGGTCTGGGTGCGCACCGCCATGCCGTTGGCGACCGGCGTCGTGCAAGACGCCGGCGTTCCGGGCCGGCCGTCGATCTCGACCAGGCAGAGCCGGCATGAGCCGAATGCGTCGAGCATGTCGGTCGCGCACAGCTTTGGGATCTTGGTTCCGAGCTCCATCGCCGCGCGCATGATCGAGGTACCTTCCGGCACCGTCACCGAAGCACCGTCGATGGTCAGTGTGACGGTCTTCTCGGTTCTTACGCTCGGTGTGCCATAGTCGATCTCGGAAATGAGTGACATGACGGTCTCCTTATTCGGCGGCTTGCAGGCGCGGCTGCGCGCCGAAGTCTTCGGGGAAATGGGTGAGCGCGCTCATCACCGGATACGGCGTGAAGCCGCCGAGCGCGCATAGCGAACCGAACTTCATCGTGTTGCAGAGATCCTCGAGCACCTCGAGATTGGCGGCGCGTTTTTCGTCGCGCATAATGCGATCGATGACTTCAACGCCGCGCGAGGAGCCGATCCGGCACGGCGTGCACTTGCCGCACGATTCAATCGAACAGAATTCCAACGCGAAGCGCGCTTGCTTGGCCATATCGACGGTGTCGTCGAACACCACGATGCCGCCATGGCCGATCAGTCCGTCGCGCGCCGCGAAAGCCTCGTAGTCGAACGGCGTGTCGAACAGCGCGCGCGGGAAGTAGGCGCCGAGCGGGCCTCCGACCTGCACGGCGCGTACCGGGCGGCCGCTGAATGTGCCGCCGCCGATGTCATCGACCAGTTCGCCGAGCGTGATGCCGAAGGCGGTCTCGAACAGGCCGCCTTGTTTGATGTTGCCGGCGAGCTGGATCGGCATGGTGCCGCGGGAACGGCCCATGCCGAAGTCGCGATAGAATGCGGCGCCCTTGTCGAGAATGATCGGCACCGAGGCGAGCGACAGCACGTTGTTGATCACCGTCGGGCGTCCGAACAAGCCTTTGTGCGCCGGCAGCGGTGGCTTGGCGCGCACCTGGCCGCGCTTGCCCTCGAGACTGTCGAGCAGCGAGGTTTCCTCGCCGCATACATAGGCGCCGGCGCCGACGCGGACTTCCATGTCGAAGCTGAACGCCGAGCCGGCGATGGTCTTGCCCAGCAGGCCGCCCTGGCGCGCAGCGACAATCGCTGCCTGCATGGCGGCGACCGCGTGCGGATACTCCGAGCGGATGTAGACGAAGCCCTTGGTCGCGCCCGTCGCGATGCCGGCGATCGCCATGCCTTCGATCAGCACGAAGGGATCGCCTTCCATGAGCATGCGGTCGGCGAAGGTGCCGCTGTCGCCCTCGTCGGCGTTGCAGACGATGTACTTTTGCGGCCCCTGTGCCTGCGCCACCGTGCGCCACTTGATGCCGGTCGGAAAGCCGGCGCCGCCGCGACCGCGCAGACCTGATTGCAACACTTCCTCGATCGTCGCATCTGGGCCAAGCGCTAGCGCTTTCGCCAAGCCCCGGCCGCCGCCATGGGCGCGATAGTCCGCAAGCGAAAGCGGATCGACGATACCGCAGCGCACAAATGTCAGCCGCGTTTGCCGTTTGAGCCAGGGGATGTCTTCGGTCGGTCCAAGGCCCAGCGCGTGCATGCCGTCGCGGAGCAGGGCGTCGAGGAGGCCGTCCACGTCGGTCGGCGCGACCGGCCCGTACGCTAGCCGGCCGGCCGGCGTCGCCACCTCGACCATGGGTTCAAGCCAGAACAGCCCCCGCGAACCGATGCGGATAATCTCGACCGCCACGTTGCGGCGTGCGGCCGCCGCCCGGATGGCGGTCGCGACCTCGTCGGCCCCGACCGCCAAGGCCGCGGCGTCGCGCGGAATGTAAAGCCGCAACGTCATTGTTGCGCCTCCGCCAGCAGCGCATCGAGCCGCGCCTGGTCGAGCCGGCCGACCAGGCGGCCGTCCAGCATGGCGGAGGGCGCGACCGCGCAGAGACCGAGGCAGTAAATCGGCTCCAGCGTAACGCTGCCGTCTGGCGCGGTGGTGCCCATTTCAACGCCGAGCCGGGCTTCCGCATGGGCGGCAAGCGGATCGCCGCCGGCCGCCTGGCAGGCTTCAGCGCGACAGAGCTTGAGCACATGGCGGCCGGCCGGCGCCCGGCGGAAGTCGTGGTAGAAGGTGACAACCCCGTGCACTTCGGCCCGCGAGATGTTCAAGGCCTCGGCGATCAGCGGCTCGGCCGCTTCATCGATATAGCCAAATTCCTCTTGCAGGGCGTGCAGGATCGGCAGCAACGGGCCTTCCTGATCGAGGCAGGCCCGAATACGCTCCAGCGCGATCTCTTTGTTCCAGGGAACCTAACTCGTTTTCATCGCCATTTGTAATGCTACTGGGGGCTAACGCCTTCGCCATCCGCGCAGTGCCGCGGACCGCTCTTAAACTATATATTTTATAGTCATTACAAAAGCCTGTCGCGGCAATTTGACTCCGATCGCAGAGCCGTTTTGCGGTGCGGGACACGACCTCCGCCTTCCCAACCGGGCTTGCCGGTCACGGGCGAAGGCTTGGGCGTCCGCCCATGGCAGAGCCTGAGGATTTTGTGCGTCCCTCTCTGAGCCTTCCGCATCCATAATCCCGCCCATTCCCTCGCTTGACAGCATCGCTTCCGCACGGGAACAATTAGACGCCGGGTTGCCCAAACTAGAGTTGCGCATGGCGGACATGCCGCGGGTGGGCGACGGGACAAGCTCGATGGCGACGGCTATTCGCGACGTAACTGGCAGCGAACTGCGGCTGTTCGGCGATATCGTCGCGCGGCTCGAGCGACTCGGTCCCGAATCGGACGCCCGGTCGGTTGTTTTCTTGGATGTGATCCGTCTGTTGCGCGGCGACTTCGGCGCCTCCTATGTGTGGAATGCGCCAAAGAGCCGGTTCGACGAAGCGGTGAGCTACAACATGGAGCGGAGCAATTTGCGCCGCTACGAGGAGTGGTATCAGTTCCGCGATCCGATGACATTCGAGCTGCGCGCGCGCCGCCGCGCCACCTTGGTGGATGATGTGATCCCACACCAGGCGCTGATCCGCACCGAGTTCTACAACGACTTTCTGGCGCGCGACGGCCTGCATCACGGCCTCAACATGTTCATCTTCGACGGCGACCGCGATCTCGGCGACTTTCGTATCTGGCGCGCTGCGGGCCGTCCGGAATTTTGCGCGCGTGATCTCGATTTGCTCGATGCGCTCGAGCCGCATTTGCGCCGGGCGCTGCTGCGCGGCGGCACATGCGCCGGGCTGACGCCGCGGGAATCCGATGTCGCCGGGCTGGTCGCGCGCGGCTGCACCGATCGCGATATCGCGCGTATCCTCGGGATCGGCTTCGGCACCGTCCGCACCCACATCACCAACGCGATGGGCAAAACCGGTTGCTCAAATCGCGCAGAACTTGCCGCCGCCATCGCCCGGCGTTTGTAGGACCGCCTTGACCCGCAACGTCGTGCCGCCCGGTCCACATTTATGCCGATGTCGTCGCTTGAAGCGCGCCGATAAAGTCCCTCGGCTGCGGCGGCCGGAGGCGCCACGCAGCCCAGTCATTGAGCGGTTGAGGGCGCGGTTATGACAAAGCTTCACGAACTTGGCGTAGCCGACGCGGCGGCGGCGATCCGCACCGGCGCCACCACGGCCGAGGCGTTGGCGGACGCGCTGCTTGCGCGTGTGGCAGCACACAAAAGCTTGAATGCATTCATCACAGTCGAGCCCGATAAAGTACGCGCCGCGGCGCGCGCGGCCGATCAGCAGCGGGCATCGGGCGCGACGCTTGGCCCGCTGCATGGCGTCCCGCTGGCGCTGAAAGACAATCTGGACACAACGGATTATCCCACCACCGGCGGAACCCCGGGTCTTGCCGGCAATCGACCCAAGCGCAACGCGGTGATCGTCCAGGCGCTGTTCGATGCCGGCGCGATTGCGCTCGGCAAGTGCAATCTGCACGAGCTTGCCTACGGCATCACCAACAACAACGCGGCCTTCGGCCCGGCGCGCAATCCCTACGCTCCCGACCGCATTCCGGGCGCCTCGAGCGGCGGCACCGGCGTCGCCGTCGCGGCGCGGCTTGCGCCCGGCGGCATCGGCTCGGACACAGGTGGCTCCGTGCGCGTCCCGGCGGCCCTCTGTGGCCTCGTTGGTCTGCGCCCCACGACCGGGCGCTGGTCGCAGGCCGGCATCGTGCCGATTTCACATACCCGCGACACCGCGGGGCCAATGACCCGGAGCGTCGCCGACTGCGCGCTCATCGACGGCATCGTTACCGGTGGGCCGCTGGAGATTGCGCCGGCTTCACTGAAGGGTCAGCGCATGGGTGTACCGCGCCGGCATTTCTGGGAAAATCTCGAACCCGAGCTCGGCCGGATCTGCGACGATACGCTGAAGCGACTGAGCGACGCGGGCGTCATACTGGTCGATGTCGACATGAGCGAGGAGGCGAAGCTCGACGGCGAAGCCGGCTTCCCCATCGCCCTCTACGAGACGGTCGCCGACCTGAACCAATATCTGAAGGAGCATGGCGCGAGCTTTGATTATGCGGGCCTCGTCGCCAAGTGCGAAAGCCCGGACGTCAAGGGTATCCTGCAAAGCCTGACCGGCCCCGCCGCCGTCCCCGCGGATGTCTACCGCAAAGCGCTGCAGCAGCGGGCCATCCTGCAAGAGACCTACCGGCGTCACTTCCGCGACTACGATGTCGCGACCATCATCTTTCCGACCACGCCCGCACCGGCGATCAAGATCGGTGAAGACGAGACTTTCACGCTCAACGGCGCGGCCGCGCCGACCTTCACCACATTCATTCGCAACACCGGCCCAGGCAGCGTCGGCGGCATTCCGGGCATCAGCTTGCCGGTCGGCTTGACCCAATCGGGCTTGCCCGTTGGGATGGAGTTGTCCGGGCCGCCGGATAGCGACCATCTGGTGCTTGCCATTGCGGCGGCAATCGAGCCTTTGTTGCCCAAGCTGCCGGCACCGCCGGAGCACGCTTAGCCATCTAGGTGACTGCGAACGAGGAGGACGTTCACATGAGCATTCGCAAGCAAGGATTGACCCGGCGTACACTGCTGGGCGGCGTCGCGGCCGGCGCGGCGTTCAGCGCGGCGCCGGGACTTATCCGCCCGGCGGCGGCCGCCGATGAATTCAAGATCGGCCTGTTCGCCGCGCTCAGCGGCCCAGCTTCGCTGTTCGGCCCCACGCAAAAAGCCGCGGCCGAGCTCGCGACCGAGGAAATCAACAAGGCCGGCGGCATTCTCGGGAAGCAGATTCGGCTCATTCCCACCGACGCCGGCGGTCCCCCCGCGGAATTGACCAAATCGGCCATCCGTCTGATGCTGGAAGAGAAGGTCGACATGTTCGTCGGCTCGCACGACAGCGCCACCCGCGAAGCGCTGGTCGCGACCATCAAGGGCAAGGTTCCTTACATCTATACGCCGACCTACGAAGGCGGCGAGTGCGCCTTCAATACCTACGTGCTCGCCGATACGCCGGAACAGCAGATCCGCCCGTCCGTCAACTACATGATGAAGGACCGCGGCGCCAAGTCGGTTTATCTGATCGGCGACGATTATGTCTGGCCGCGCAAATGCAACGAGCACGCCAGGAAATACATCGACGAGAACGGCGGCAAAGTGGTTGCCGAGGAGTATGTGCCGTTCGGCGCGCCCAACAAGTTCGAAGAGATCGTGACGCGCATCAAGTCGGCGAAGCCCGACATGGTGCTGATCACGCTCGTCGGCGCCGACAACGTGAACTTCAATCGCACCTTCGCGGGCTTTGGCCTCGACAAGGACATCGGCCGGCTGTCGCTGCTCCTTGAAGAGAATACGCTGCACGGCATCGGCGCCGACGCCAGCGGCAACCTTTTCTCCTGCCTGTCCTACTTCGAGAATGCGCCTGGCGAGGCGAACAAAAAGTTCAAGGCGGCTTACTTCGCCAAGTTCGGCGACAAGGCCCCGCAACTCGGCCTGATCGGCGCCGACTGCTACGGCGGCATTTATTGCGCGCACGCGCTTGCCACCAAGGCCGGCGGCACTGACGCCAAAAAATGCATGGCGGCGTCCGAGGGCCTGACCTTCCCGACCGCAGCCGGCCAGGTCACCATGCACGGCCGTCATGTCGACAAGACCATGTATCTGGCCACCTGCAAGGGCGCCGACTTCGATATCATCAAGACCTTCGACGACGTGAAAAGCGGCGAGGTGTGCAAGACCTGATAGGGGATCGGGCCCCTCGAATCGTCATTGCGAGGAGCGACAGCGACGAAGCAATCCAGTTCTTCTAGGCAGTGGATTGCTTCGCTTCGCTCGCAATGACGACATTCTTGCCCAAGCTTCTCGCGCATAAGGAGACACCGTCATGGATCCGCTGATCGTCACCCAGGCGATCAACGTTCTTTACGGCGTCTCCACACTCGCCGTGCTTGCGCTCGGGCTTGCGGTGATTTTCGGCTTGCTTGGCGTGCTCAATATCGCGCACGGCGAATTCGTCATGATCGGCGCTTATTGCGCCTACGTGACGCAGGCCGGCGGCTTTCCGTACCTGGCGGCCGTCCCGCTCACGATCGTGACCTGTGCGATCCTTGGCCTCGTGGTCGAATGGATCATGATCCGGCCGCTCTACCGCCGGCCGTTCGATACGCTGGTTGCCACCTGGGGCTTGAGTTTGCTGCTGCGCAAGATCGCGGAAGCGATCTTCGGCCTGGGCTATCGTTCGGTGAACATTCCGCTGCCCGGCACCGTGCATTTCCTCGGCACCGAATATCCGATCTACCGGCTGTTGCTGATCGCGATCTCGATCGCGGTGGTCGCTGCGCTCGTGGTCTGGTACGGCAGGAGCCGCACCGGCAGCCGCATCCGCGCGATGGTGAGTAACCCGGAGCTCGCCCAGGCGCAGGGCATCTCGGTGCGCTGGCTTGCCGCCGGCACCTTCATTACCGGCACGTGCCTTGCAGGTCTCGGCGGCGTGATGATCGCGCCGCTCGTTCCGGTGCAGCCTTTCATGGGTCTTGATTATGTGCTGCGCGCTTTTTTTGTGCTCATCGTCGGCGGCCTCGGCAGCGTCGCCGGATTGTTGTCAGGTGCGACGGTGATCGGCGGCGTCGATAGCGTCATCTCGGCGGCGACCAACGCGGCCAACGGCTATTTCGCCGTTCTGGTGCTCGCGATTTTGTTTCTCTGGCTCCGCCCGCGAGGGATCGTTGCGCGCAGCTAACGTAAATCCGAGATGGCATTATTTTTCTCCGCTCGTCCCCGCGAAGGCGGGGACCCAACTCGGTGCACCGGCACACGGATTCCCGCTGGAGCTTACCCCCGACTGCGATCGGGGGCGGGAATGAGCGGATGATGATTGCACTCCGCGCTGTCATTGTCGTTATCATCGCCATCGCGCTGCCGTTTCTGCTCGGGGAGTTCTGGGCCTATCAGCTCGGCCTCTACGCGCTTTATGCGGTGGCGGCCGTCGGGGTCGGCTTGTGCTGGGGGCAAGCCGGGTTTCTGCCGCTCGGTCAGGCGCTGTTCTTCGGGCTCGCCGCCTATCTGTCCGGCCTGGCCTTTCTGGCTTTTTCCGATAGCCCTATCGTTGCGGTTCTGGCGCTGCCGTTGTCCGCCATCGTCGCCGGCGTGTTCGCTTATCTGATCGGCATCGTGATCTTTAGGCGCTCGGGCGAGAGCGGCGCCTATTTCTCGATGATCACGTTGGCGCTGGCGTTGCTCGCCTTTCAGATCGCCACCTCCTGGAATTCGGTCACCGGGGGATTTAACGGGCTGAAGGGCATCCCCGGGCTGCCCGGCCTGGACGAAATTTCCGACGTCTATTACGTGGCTGCCAGCGCGTTGCTTGTGGTGCTGGCTCTCGCGGCCTGGCTCTACAACGCGCCGATCGGTGTGCTCTGGCGGGCGCTCGCACAGAACGAGCGGCGGCTGAAGCTCTTCGGCTTCGATACCGACCAGCTCAAGGCCGTGGCCTTCGGTGTCAGCGGCTTGATGGCCGGCATCGGCGGCGCAATCTACGCACCGCAGCAAGGCATCGTGACGCCGCAGGTGATCGGTTTCGGCCTTTCGGCAGATTTGGTGATCTGGGCTGCTGTCGGTGGCCGCGCGAGCCTGGTCGGGCCCGTGATCGGCACGCTTCTGGTCGGCTCGTTGACCGCACAACTGCGCGACACCCTGCCGTTCTGGGAAGTGCTGATGGCGCTCTTCTTCATCGCCATCGTGCTCGTGTTTCCGCGCGGCATCGCCGGCCTGGCCGATCCGATCCTTCGCCGGTTTCCGCAGCGCAAGCGCGCGCAGACGGAGCTTGCCGCCCCGGACGAGGTGGCTTCGCGGCCGCCAACGAAGCTCGCGCTCGACGGCGTGAGCGTGCATGTCGGCGAGGTCACCATCCTCAACGAGCTGTCGCTTGATTTCAATGAGGCCGGCATCTTTTGCGTCATCGGCCCGAACGGGGCCGGCAAGACCTCGATGTTCAACGCGGTGAGCGGCGAGCTTGCGACGGCGTCAGGCGCGATCGATCTCGGCGGCTTGAAGATTTCGGGTCTGGCGCCCAATCGCGTGAGCGGCCTGGGCGTTGCCCGGAAGCTGCAAATTCCGAGCGTGTTTCCGGACCTGTCGATCGCCGACAATCTCGCCATCGCGCTCTGGAGCGGACGCGCCCGCAAGCTTTCCTTATTTGATCCGCGGCTGCGCCGCTGGACCAGCCCGATGCTCAAGGAGCTGCAATCGCGCTATCCGTTTCTCGCCATCGGCGCCCGCAACGCCGGCGAATTGTCTCACGGCGAGCAACAGATCCTCGAGCTCGCGATGGCACTTCTGACCGAGCCGCGCGTGCTGCTGCTCGACGAGCCGTGCGCCGGCCTTTCTCCCGAAGAGACAACCGCGGTGATGGAACTCATCCGCTGGGCTGCCGGGCGGCTTGGCCGCTCGATCGTCATCATCGAGCACGACATGAGCCTGGTGAAGGAATTGGCGCAGATCGTCTACGTGCTGCACAACGGCGCCCTTTTAGCAAAAGGCAGCGTTGCGGCCATTCAGGCCGACCCCGCGGTGCGCGCTGTTTACGTCGGGAGCGGGAAGTGAGCGCGCCGCGTCTCGTGTTCGACAATCTCAGCGGCGGCTACGGCTCGACCACGATCGTACGCGATCTCAGCGGTAGCGCCGCCGCCGGCGAAGTTCTATGCGTGCTCGGCCGCAACGGTGTCGGCAAGACCACATTGATGAAGCTTCTGACCGGCTATCTGCCGTGCGCCCAGGGCCGCGTTCTACTCGGCGACGCACCCATCACCACATTCGATCCGGCCGCGCGCCGGCGTGCTGGTATCAGCTACTGCCCGCAGGTTCGCCCGGTATTCGACGACTTGTCGGTGCGCGACAATCTCACGCTCATGCGTACGAACCGCAGGCTGGCGCCGTTCCGCGGCTATTTCGATCGCTTCCCGATCTTGGAGCGCAGGCTCAATCAGCATGCCGGTACGCTCTCGGGCGGCGAGAAGAAGATGCTGTCGTTTGTGCGCGGTCTCGCCGAGGATCAGCCGGTCATCCTGCTCGACGAACCGAGCGAAGGCGTGCAGTGGGAAAACATCCTACACATGGAAGCGCTGATCGCCGAGAAGAAGGCGGCGGGCGCCGCCTTCATCGTGGTCGAGCAAAATCTCGCCTTCGCCGAGCGCATCGCCGACCGCTATCTGATCATGGATCAGGGTCGCGTCCGGCTGTCCGGATCGCGCTCTGAAATCGAGCGCAGCGACGTCCTCGCGCATCTGCATGTGTGAACGTTACTATTAGCCCGATCATTACCGTGGGGTGTGGAGGGTGGGCAATAGTGTTTGAACAAGCGTTTTTAAAGCTTAGCCGTAATAGGCAAAGACCTTCGCAATCTCATCGTCCGCGATTTTGCGTTGCTCAAAAGTAGGCGGGTTTGCGGTCTTGAAGCCAATTTGTCCGGGGAAGCCAGTTTTCCTGTTGATTACAAGGAAGGTGATATCGGGTCTTCCCTCTGAAGTCTCGTCGCGCGCTATATCGTCGAGTATTGCCTTCCAAGGTCCCCGAGCCGGCACGTCGACTCTCTGCCCTAGCTCGCCATAGTAGATTGTCCTTCGTTGACGTGCGCATTGTGTCAATGTGGCAATGATCGCGCCCTTCCTGTCTAAATAGGGAATTCGGCGAGCCATGGCCCACTCCTCCGTCTCCATCAATGATTGCATCACTCGCGTGGCGGGCAGTCAACACGGGCATGTCCAGTGTGGCGGGAAAGCTAAGGCGCCTCAATCGATCCGCCGCAAGCCGCCACCCCGCAGCGCCACCCGATCCTCGCGCGGCGACACCCCGAAAGCATCCCTGTAGCGGCGGCTGAAGTGGCCGAAATCGGTAAAGCCGCAGGCGAGCGCGATCTGTGCAATCGAGTTGGCCGAGCGCAGCGTGTCGGCCAGATCGCGGCGGCTCTTGTCCAGCCGCCGTTTCCAGATGAAGTCGCTGACGGTGGTGCCGTCGGCGCGAAACAAATCCTGCACATAGCGCGGCGAAATGCCGATCAGTTCGGCGACCTTTTCGGTGTTGAGCGCGTGGTCGTGCAGATGGCTTTCAATGATCGCTTTGGCGCGGAAAAGAAGCGCCGTGCGCGCGGGGCTCGTGCCCTGGCCGATTTCGGAGAGCCGCTCGCCGAGTGCTGCTGTCACCAGCGACAAGCAAGTCTCTGACAATCGGCTCGCGGTTGCCGGCGCGATGTCGGAGACGATCGAGGCCGTGCGGCGCACGAACGGCAAGACCAGCGAGCCCACTGGGCTTGCGCCCTCGATCCGCCGGGCGGTCCATAGCTCGGTGCGGCCGATGCGGCGGACCATCGCGTCGCGCGGCATGTGCAGCACGAGCTGCTCGAACGCGGCGTCGAAGTTCAGTGTGTAAGGCCGCGTGCTGTCATAGCAGGCGAAATCGCCGGGCTCGAGCCGCGCTTCGCGGCCGTCTTGGGCGACGATGCCGACGCCGCGCACTTGCAGGCTGATCAGCATCACCTCTTCGCGCGCGCGGTGGATGCGGTTGCGTGTGCGCCTGACGGTTTGGCTTTCGGAGCGAACGGTCGAAAAATGCAAGCCGTCGCAGTCGGCGGTGGTGATCTCGCCGAAAAACCGCTCCTCGCGGCCGGTTTGGCAATCGAGTTCGACGAACGTATCGCAGACCGCATCCTGCCAGAACTGAAAACGCTTGCGCTCGGCAATATCGGCCGTCGTCAGTACGGTTTGCATTTCACCGCACCTGCTTGAGCATGATCGCGAAAAACGAAACCGGTTTTCGGAACAGATCATGCTCCGCTCTGATACCTAGCGAAGACACCGGCGAGAGAAGCCTATCATTCGGCTCAGTCCTTGCAAATCCGCCGAAAGCCCCTGCGCTCCCAGACAATATTTATTGCGCGCACGGCCAAGCATGGGGGACGGCCGTCCATAGACTGTGGCTCCAGCAAACAACCTGTTCCGGGGAAAGGAACCGCCATGGCCGTCGTGCATCCGAAATACAAAGTGGCCGCCGTGCAGGCCGCACCCGCTTTTCTCGACCTGGAGGCTTCGATCGAAAAAGCCATCCGCTTCATCGACGAAGCCGGCGCCGCCGGCGCCCGCCTGATCGCCTTCCCGGAAACCTGGATACCCGGATACCCCTGGTGGATATGGCTGGGCGCACCGGCTTGGGCGATCATGCGCGGCTTCGTTTCGCGCTATTTCGACAATTCGCTCAACTACGACAGTCCGGAGGCGGAGCGGCTGCGGGCCGCCGCCAAGCGCAACAAGATCGTGGTGGTGCTCGGCCTTTCCGAGCGCGACGGCGGCAGCCTCTATATCGCGCAATGGATCATCGGCCCGGACGGCGAAACCATCGCCAAGCGCCGCAAGCTCAAGCCGACGCATGCCGAGCGCACGGTGTTTGGCGAGGGTGACGGCTCCCACCTTGCGGTGCATGAGCTCGATGTCGGTCGGCTCGGCGCGCTGTGCTGCTGGGAGCATCTGCAGCCGCTGTCCAAATACGCCATGTATGCGCAGAACGAACAGGTGCATGTCGCGGCCTGGCCGAGCTTTTCGCTCTACGACCCGTTCGCGCACGCGCTCGGCGCCGAGGTGAACAATGCGGCGAGCAAGATCTATGCGGTGGAGGGCTCCTGCTTCGTCATCGCGCCGTGCGCGACGGTCTCTCAGGCGATGATCGATGAGCTCTGCGACACGCCGGAGAAGCATCAGTTTCTGCACGCCGGCGGCGGCTTCGCGGTGATCTATGGTCCGGACGGCTCCCCGCTGGCGCAGCCGCTGCCGCCCGACCAGGAAGGGATTTCTACGCCGACATCGATCTCGGCATGATTTCGGTGGCGAAAGCGGCGGCCGATCCGGCGGGACATTATGCGCGCCCCGACGTGACCCGGCTTTTGTTCAACAATCGGCCCGGCCATCGCGTCGAGACATTGGCGCTGCCGGTCGACGCCGAGCCCAAGGCTGAGCCCAAGACCGAGGCGCCCACGAAGCCGGACGTGAAGGCAGCGAACGTCGCATCCTTTGCGCCGGTTCAGGCGGCCGAGTGAGGGTGTGATGGAATCCGCGATCCCCCCGCATCTGCAAGTCGCACGCACCCGTCACCGCCGGGTACCGGACGACTATCAGCCGCCATACCCGGCCTTCGTGGCGCGCCATGGCGCGGCCGTCGAGCGTGTGGTGATGGCCTATTTTGGTCTCCAATATCGCGGTGACGCGCCCCCCGCGTCCGCGACCGCGCTCGCTTGGCTCGAGGGTCAGTTTGCCGGCCCGAATGGTCCCAAGCACTGGGACCGCGCCGCCTATCGGGACGAGGCTGGCTACGACAATATCGTCTCCGTCGCCTATTGGGACGATCAACAGACATTCGCAGCCTGGTTCCCGGCTGCCCGCGAGGGTTGGACTGGCGAGCAGCAGGAGCACTCAGCTCTCGGAACGTTTATCGAGGTTTTAAGCCCCTCGGTGAATGACTACGAGACGCTGTTCTCCTCGCTCGGCCGCCCCGAAGGCGTGGCCGTGGTCGCCGATAGCCTCAGCGGCGATATCATGGAGCACGCGTACTGGGGCGGCATGCGCGACCGCATTCCGCGGTCGCAGACCAACGAGATGGCGCCGGCCGGCGCGCCGGGCCTCGTTCGCGAGGGTGAGCGTCTGCGCGTAAAGCCGCACGAGAATATTTGTTTGATCCGCTCCGGCCAGGATTGGAGTGACACCGACGCTGCCGAACGCAAAATGTATCTCGACGACGTCGAGCCGGTGCTTCGCGAGGGCATGGAGTTTCTGCGCGACGATGGCCGCTCGATCGGCTGCTTTGCCAATCGGTACATGACGGTGCTCGATCGCGATGGCCAGCCCACCGAGAAGAGTTACGGCATGAGCTGGTGGAAAAGCCTCGCGGCCTTGGAACGCTGGTCGGAGTCGCATCCGACGCATGTGCGCATCTTCGGCGCCGCGATGAAGTATCTATCGAGCCTCGGCCCAGCCGCGAAGCTGCGGCTCTATCACGAGGTAACGGTGGCGCGCGCGGACGACCAGTTCTTCGAATACCGGCGCTGCCACGAACGCACTGGTATGCTCAACACCCTGACCGAAGCCGCCGCCGCCACCGTCTGAGGCCTATTGGTCTTCCAGCGATACCGCCTCCGGCCCGGTAAACGCGCGGCCCAAGGGTCGCGCGCCCCCGCAAGGTCGCGCTCCACCCGCTATTTTTGCCGATGCCGCAGGTCGGTGAACGGCGGTATAGTGTCGGCAAATCGGGTTGCGTGCCCGGCGGCTGACCTGCGGCGCTGTTGAAAAGCCCGCTGACGGCCTCCGGCCGCTCGCTGGTCTAAAGGGAGGTTCTTCGTGCAGACACTTGCCGTTCGGCCGGGAATGCCGGCGCTTGCCGAGCCGGTTCTCGGTGCCTCGCTCGCGCAGGATTCCGAGGTCGCGTCCAAATATTTCGTCGAGATCGAAAACCTGCTCGCGACCAGCAAGACCGTGGATGCCGCGGCACTCCGAGCCCAAGCCTTAAGCATCAAGGAAAAGTTCTTCCGCCGTCACGCGGTGGCGCTCTACGACGAGGCGACCGACCGCGGCGCTCGCTTTTTGCGCGTCGGCGAGTTGCTCATGGCGGTGGCGGGCCGCTATCCGGCGCTGCTGCCCAACCGCGAGCAGATCGACGACGAGCGTGCGCTGATGCGGCAAAGCGCCAAGCGCGGCCGCGAGGTGGAGCAAGGGCTGTTCATCGCCCAAGTGCTCGCCGACGAGCGCTGCGGCCTGCACCTCATCCACGCCATGCTCAAGCCCAAGCGCGAAGCCCTGGAAAGGATCGAGGAGTTTCGACGGACCGGCATGATCGATCTCGGCGAGGCGAGGGCCGAGCGCAAAGGCAAAGTGGGCTATGTCACCTTGCTCAACACCAAATTCCTCAATGCCGAGGATGATCGCGCGAGCGCGGCCCTGGAAACCGCCGTTGATCTCGTCCTGCTCGACGACGCCATCGAAGTGGGCGTGCTGCGCGGCGGTACCGTCCAACATCCGAAATACCGGGGCCGCCGCATCTTCAATGCGGGGATCAATCTCACGCACCTCTATTACGGCCAGATATCGTTCGTGCATTTCTTCATCGAGCGCGAGCTTGGCCTGTTGCACAAGATGTATCGCGGCCATTGGCGATCGGAATCCTACGACGAGCAATACGAGGATTATGCCGAGAAGCCATGGATCGCGGCTGTCGAAGCCTTTGCCATCGGCGGCGGTTGCCAGCTTCTTTGCATCATGGACCGCGTGCTCGCCGAGCAGGGGGCTTATTTCAGTCTGCCCGCCAGCAAGGAAGGCTTCATCCCCGGTGCCGCCAACCTGCGCTTCCCGCGGCTCGTGGGCGGCAAGCTTGCGCGCGAGGGCATCTTCTACGAACGCGTCTTCCATGCCGATACGCCGGAAGGCCGCCGCATCTGCGACGAAGTCGTTCCCGCCGCCGGCATGGATGCGGCGATCGAGGCCAATGCTGCGCAACTCGTCCGCGCCGGCATGATGAGCGCGGTCAGTAACCGCAAGGCGCTGCGCGTCGCCGAAGAGCCGCTAACGATCTTCCGCCGCTACATGGCCACCTACGCGCGCCAGCAAAGCCGCTGCCTCTACGATCAAAAGCTGATCGACAATCTCGAACACAGCTGGAAACCGGATAAGCGGCGGATGTAGCGATTGCAGAGGCCGCTCGTCCCCGCGAAAGCGGGGACCCAGCGCTGGATTCCCGCTTTCGCGGGAATGAGCGAAAAATACCGAAACAGGGAGATACGATGACATCCGCTAACGCGACGGCCGCGCAAGAACACCTCACCTCGGTCACCCGCGTGACAGTCGAGCCGAAAGACACCGTCGGCGCGCTCGATCCTTCGATGCCGCAGGTTGCGGCGACGCCCTATCTGGTCACGATCGCCGAATTCGCCTGCGCGAATTTGGTGAAGGGGCAGCTCGAGCCTGGACAAATCACGGTCGGTACGCGCGTGGTCATCGATCACTTGGGCGCCAGCAAGGTCGGGGCGGAACTGGTCGTCAAGGCGGCATTGTTGAACAGAGAAAAGAACCGCTTCCGCTTCTTGGTTGAGATCGAGGACGGCCCGCGCGTCGTCGCCAAAGTCGAGCACGAACGGGCGGCGGTTTCGCTTGAAAAAATCATGAAAAGCTTGGGTTAGCCGTTGCAGCTCCGACCAATCGTCATTGCGAGGAGCGCAGCGACGAAGCAATCCAGCTCTCTGGCGCGGCTTCTGGATTGCTTCGCTCCGCTCGCAATGACGAAGTTGGATTGACGACATTCCTTCGCTTCAACGATTGGCATTTCGGGAGGTTTTGCGTCGATGCGGACGATGGCGGAAATGCTGCGCTGGCGCGCACAGCGGCACCCCTCGCTGGAGGCGGTCTGGTTCGAGGGCCGGGCGCAGACGTTCGCCCAATTCAATGAATCCACCTCGCAACTCGCTGCTGGCTTTGTCGAAAAGCTCGGGCTTTCGCCCGGCGATCGGGTCGGCATTCTCGACAAGAACAGCGCCGCCTATTTCGAGTTGCTGTTCGCGCTCGACAAGGCCGGATTGGTCGCGGCGCCGCTGAACTGGCGGCTCACGCCGCGCGAGATCAAACAGATCGTCGACGACGCCAAGCCGAAGCTCATCGTCGTCGGGGCGGAATTCAAGGCGGCCGTCGAAGGCACCGGCGTGCCGGTCATGACCTTCGGCGATTTGCCGCGCGGTGGAGAAGATCCGCGGCGCGACCGCGACGGCGCCGTCTGCGCACACTTTTGCACCTCGGGAACGACCGGCGTGCCCAAGGGCGCCATGCTGACCGGTTGGAATTTGCTCAATATCGGCTCTTGCGGCGCCATCGAGGCGCCGGAGATGCGCGAGAACGGCCGCTCGCTCATCTGCCTGCCGCTGTTCCATATCGGCGGCACCATGTGGGCGATGTGGGCGATGCAGACCGGGTCGACCGTGGTGATCGTGCGCGAGCCGCTGCCCGATGTGCTGCTGAAAACCATGGTGGAACAGCGCATCGAGAGCACGCTCCTGGTGCCGACGCTGATGCTCTTGATCACCGAATTACCCGGCGTGCGCGCAGCCGATTTCTCGGCGCTCAAGCTCATCACCTACGGCACCGCGCCGATCTCGCCGGACCTGCTGCGGCGCTCGATCGAAACCTTCAAATGCCGCTTCATGCAATTGTATGGGCTCACGGAAACGACCGGGCCGTTCGCGACATTGCCGCACGGAGAACACACCGGCGAACGGTTACTCTCCTGCGGGCGGCCGATGCTGGGCAGCCGCGTGCGTATCGTCGATTCCGAAGGCAAGGATTTGCCGCCTTACGAGGTCGGCGAGATCCTTTACCAGGGCGAAAACCTCATGACCGGCTATTGGGCGCGGCCGGATGCGACCGCGCAGGCGATCCGCGACGGCTGGTTTCACACCGGCGATGCTGGCTACGTCGATGCGGAAGGCTTCATCTTCCTGAAAGACCGCATCAAGGACGTGATCATCAGCGGCGGCGAGAACGTTTATCCGGCCGAAGTCGAGGCTGCGCTGATGGCGCATCCGGACGTGCTGGAATGCGCCGTGATCGGCGTGCCCGATGCGAAATGGGGCGAAACCGTCAAGGCCGTGGTGGTGAGACGCCAAGGTGCGGATGTGGGTGAAGCCGGCCTGATCGAATGGAGCCGCGGCAAGCTTGCCGGCTTCAAGCGGCCAAGCTCGGTCGATTTTATCGATGCATTGCCGCGCAACGCATCGGGCAAGCTCCTGAAGCGGACGCTGCGCGAACCGTATTGGGCCGGTCACACACGCCGCATAGCGTAAGGAGCGATGGGGACCAGCGCGAAACCGCTGGCTCAGCACGGCGATCGCTTTCTGATCCAGTGCACTCAAAACATTTTGTCTAATTTCCGTATCCAACAGGAATTATTTTACTTTCTATCCGTCGTTGCTTGACTTGCGTGAAATATTATACTCCGTACGCAGAGGGGCGGCGATCATGATCCCGCCACGCGTTCACAACGGGAGATCGCGCTCATGTCTGCAACGTCGAAACATCCGGAAACCATTGCGCTTCATGCCGGCTGGCGTGCCGATCCGGCCACCGGCTCGGTCGCCGTGCCGATTTATCAGACCACGTCCTATCAATTCCGCGATACCGAGCACGCCGCCAATCTGTTTGCGCTCAAGGAGCTCGGCAACATCTATACCCGCATCATGAATCCGACGAACGACGTGCTGGAAAAGCGCGTCGCGGCGCTCGAAGGCGGCGTCGGTGCGCTGGCGCTCGCGTCCGGTCAGGCGGCTTCGGCTTTTGCCCTGCAGAACCTCGCGCGCGCCGGCGACAATGTCGTGAGTTCGACCGATCTCTATGGCGGCACCTGGAACCTCTTCGCCAACACGCTCAAGGATCAGGGCATCGAAGTCCGCTTCGTCGATCCAGTTGATCCGCAGAATTTCCGCAAAGCCTCCGATGAGCGTACGCGCGCCTATTACGCCGAAACCTTGCCCAATCCGAAGCTCACGGTGTTCCCGATCGCCGAAGTCGCCGAGATCGGCCGCAACCTCGGCATCCCGTTGATCGTCGACAACACCGCAGCACCTATCCTCACCAAGCCGTTCGAGCACGGCGCCGCGATAGTAGTCTATTCCTCGACCAAATATCTCGGCGGTCACGGCACTTCGATCGGCGGCCTGATCGTCGACAGCGGCACCTTCGATTGGGCCGCGCATCCGCTGCGCCAGCCGGCGCTCAATACGCCGGACCCGAGCTATCACGGTGCGGTGTGGACCGAGGCGGTGAAGCCGCTCGGGCCGATCGCCTACATCATCAAAGCGCGCGTGACGCTGTTGCGCGATCTCGGCTCGGCGATGTCGCCGTTCAACGCTTTCCTGACGCTGCAGGGTCTGGAGACGCTGGCGCTGCGCATCGCCAAGCATTCCGAGAATGCCGATCACGTCGTCGCGTACCTCAAAAAGCGCCCGGAGGTCACCCGCGTCATTCATCCGTCGGTGCAGACCGGGGTGCATCGCCAACGCACCGAGAAGTATCTCAAGGGCGGCCTCGGCGGTCTGGTCGGCTTCGAACTCGCCGGCGGCAAGGAAGCGGGTCGCCGGTTCATCGATGCGCTTGAGTTGTTCTATCACGTCGCCAATATCGGCGACGCCCGCAGCCTCGCGATCCATCCGGCGACCACGACGCATTCGCAATTGTCGCCGCAGGAGCAGGACGCCACCGGCGTCACCGACGGCTATGTGCGTCTGTCCGTGGGCATAGAGCATATCGACGACATCGTCGCCGACATCGAGCGCGGCCTAGGCGCCGCCGGCAAAGTCGCCAAGGCGGCGTAATTTTCGTCATTGCGAGCGAAGCGAAGCAATCCAAGCGGAGCTTGCCGAACTGGATTGCTTCGTCGCTACCGCTCCTCGCAATGACGAGGTTTCAAAACGCGCCGGCGGTGAAATTAAGCCGCTGGGTCACATCGTAGCTCTGTTTGGCGATCGGGTAGGCGTAGTCGACCCGCAGCGGGCCGAACGGCGAATCCCAGATTAGGCTGGCTCCGACCGACGCACGGATCGCTTGTGTGTTGGCGACCTGCGTGCCCGACAGCGAGGCGAGGCTCGCAGCGCTCGAAGCGTTCGTCGCCCAGAGGCTTCCGGCGTCGGAGAACAGCGCCATTTTCAGACCCGCGTCGCCGGGGACGAACGGCACCGGTGCCTGCAGCTCCGCCGTCGTCGTCCAATAGACGTTGCCGCCGACATTGTCCTGGCTCACGCCGGGCGTGACGACACGCGGCCCGAAGCCATTGGGCGCGAAGCCGCGGATGAGTTGCGGCCCGCCGAAGAAGCCGTTGAGCAACGGCAATGACTGGCCGCCCCAGGGCGCCACATAGCCGCCTTGTGCGCGCGCCATGCCGGTGACGTCGCCGAAAATCTCATGATAGTAACGCGCATCTTCGGTGGTGCGGGCGAACTTGGCCGCGCCGCCCAGTCCGGCAAAGTCGTTGTTTGTTTGCACGCGAACGCCGCTGGTCGGGTTCTTCGCATTGTCGAGCGTCGAATAGGTCATGCCGGTGCCCACCGACGATACCCACATCGGCCCGGCGGCGGCTGCCTGCTGGATCGGCAGCGAAGCCGTGGTGCCGGCCGGCAGCGTGAGATTCTGGTTATAGATCGAATAGTTCCAGCTCATGCCGAGCTGCTCATTCAGCGGCGCTGTGGTGATGATCTTGGCGCCGTAGAAGGTCGACGTGTAGGACTGATAATCGCTGGCCAGCGTCTCCTTGGCGAACAGATCGCCGCCGAGCGAAACATGCGGACCGAGCGCGTAAGGGTCGGTCAGCGAAACCTCGAAGCCTCTGGCATATTGACCGACGGTAGCGGAGGCCTTGGCGATATCGCCGGTGCCGAGAAAATTCGTATCGCCGATGGTGACCGTCCCCGATAGGCCGTCAGTGTTGGAATAGCCGCCCATGACCGAGAAGGTGCCGGTCTTGTCCTCCTCGAGCGCGATGTCGACCACGACGCGATCGGGGGCAGAGCCGGGCTGTGTGCCGATCTTGACCGTCTTGAAATAGCCGAGCTGTTTGAGCCGCCGCTCTGCGCGCTCGATCAGGGCGCGGTTATAGGCATCGCCCTCGACGAAATCGAATTCGCGCCGGATCACCTCGTCGCGGGTTTTGATGTTGCCGTGAATGTCGATGCGTTCGACGTAAAGGCGCCTATCGTCCACGATTGTGTAAACGAGATCGATGACGCCGACGGCGCTCTCTCCGGTCTGCGCCGGGGCAGGGCGATTAGCTTGCGGGCGCACGGTTGCAAACGGTGCGCCGCTTTTGGCCAGTGCGAGGGCGACGTCTTCGACGGTCTTGTCGATCGCGCCGGCGTCGTAAATCTCGCCCGATCGGGTCCGCAAAGCCGTGTGCAGGGCCGCCGGATCGACCGTCTTGACGTCGGAGACAATATCGATGCGTCCGAAGCGGTATTGCGTGCCTTCCTCGATCGTGAAGGTCACCACGACGCCCTTGGCCTCTGCATCGTAGCTCGCCGCAGAGCGCACGCGGACGTCGGCATGGCCGTGGGCCAGATAGAAACGGCGGATGAGATCGCGGTCGTTGTCGATCTGCTCGGCATCGTAGACGTCGTTGTTGAGCAAAAAACTCAACAGATGCGTCGCGCCGGTCTTGATCACGCCCTTGAGCTTGCTGGCCGGATAGGCATTGTTGCCCGCAAAGGCGACGCGCCGCACCGCGAGCTTATCGCCTTCCCGGATTTCGAACACGAGGGACGCGCGGCCGTCCTTGCCGGCGATGGTTTTTGGATCGACTTGGACGCCGAAATAGCCGTGCTGGCGGTAAAGCTCGATGATGTGGATGACGTCATCGTGCACCTGGGCGCGGCTCAGCGGGCCGCCGGATCGCGATTGTACGGCCTTCTTCAAGTCCTCGTCTTTGATCTTTCTGTTGCCCTCGAAGGCGAGCCGCTCGATGGTCAAGTTTTCCACGACGCTGACGAGAATGCGCTCGCCTTGCCGCTCGATCTTCACATCCGCGAACAAGTCGGTGGCATAAAGGCTCTTCAGCGCCGCATCGATGGCTGTGGCATCGAACGCGCCGTCAGAAGCCGCGTGGAAATGCGCGCGGATCATGTCCGCGTCGATGTGCCGGTTGCCGGCGACGATGATCGAAGAATCTGGTGCCGCCGCCAGCGCACCCTGCGGGGCAGGGATAAGACATGCGAACAAAAACAGACAAAGAAAAGCGCCGGCCACCCGACAAGGCATCAACGCAGCTCCGCACACTCTGGCGGGCGGAGTTAAAGGAGGCTACCGGGGCGGAAGCGTGTCGGATTGTGTTGGAATCTGCGGAATTGTTGCGCCGGTCGCGACACAATGATTACGAAAAGGAGGCCCTGCCGGGAGCGCGGCGGCTATCTCGGCTTGGTCCTGCCATATTGCAATACCTGCACGTTCTGCATGGTCACAAGCCCGCCGCCCGATCCCATCATTTCATCGAGTGCCGGCAGGAAAGCATCGATCTTTTCCTTGGAGGCGACGATCTCAACAATCACCGGCAGGTCCTGCGAGAGCTGCAGAATCTTGGTCGTGTGAATATGATATGATTCTCCGAAGCCGATATGGCCGCGAAGCACGGTGGCGCCACCAAGCTTCAATTCGCGAGCTTTCAGTACGATTGCTTCGTGCAGCGGCGAGCCTTCAAATTTGTCGTCCTCGCTGAAGAAAATTCGCAGCAGGACAGCGTCGTGGGGCGTCTGCATGGTCATATCCAGTTTGCCTTATCTTATCTCATCGCGTTGAAGACATTTGCGAGGATGACGCCGCCCCATACCGCAATCAGGCACAACAGCACCGAAAGAACGATATTAGCGCCGGCACGAAACCACTCGCCGTCGTTCACCAGGTTCAGTGTCTGCAAGCTGAACGATGAGAACGTCGTGTAGCCGCCGCATATGCCGATCATGACGAACTGACGCACGGTCGAACTGGCGAACACGCGGCCGTCCGGACCAGTCAACGCGGCGAAGAAGCCGATCACCAACGAGCCGGTGACGTTGATGATCAGCGTGCCCCATGGAAACGTTTCACCGAACGCACGCGCCACCACAGTCGAAAGCCAGTAGCGCGCCGTCGTGCCGAGCGCTCCGCCGAGTGCGACCCATAGGTATGTAAGCATCGAGCCCTAAATCCTCATTAAAGGCGCCAGAACCCGCTCTCAGGATCGCGCCTCCCTTTTGAACCAGCACTACGTAGATCGCCGCATTGGCAAGCGTTCAATCCAGGTTGTCGTTGTTATCTCACTACCGGGATCGACGTTTGAACGACGTTAACGATGTCATCCCGTCCTCTTGCAAGTCACTAGCCGCTCGCAAGGCGCTCCGCGCGTTCGCGTTCGAGCCATTACACAATCATCTTGGGGACAGCAGGAGCCTAAATACATCCTGCCGGCGCCAAGCACCCTGCAGGAGTCATCAGCCTCACCGGCGGTTACGGGGGGACTCCATCCCGGAAGTGGGCGCATCTTACTTGGAAATGCGACAGCGACAAGCGGCACCGGTTGTTGCGCGGATCAAGGCTCGCGTCGGGTAGCGCGGATCCCGCGACCCGTAATGGCTTGGTAAATCCCCTTCTCATGTGCGCCCGCTTGATTATCGTGTCTGCGGGCGGCAACTGATTCGCAGCGACAGGGCCACGCGCAAAGGTGAACAAGCATTCGCCGCTCACCGGCCGCGGCCGGCGCATCGAAGAGCTCGACCGGTTGCTGGAACGAGAACTCCGACGCTCCGGGGGCGCGCTTCGAGCGCGCGGGGCTGTTGCGCGAGCAGGGACTGTTCGAGGCGGCTAAACGCGATTACTTGCAGCTTCTTCGCCATGCGCCGACCGACTTCGGCGTGCTGAACGATTTCGGTGCGCTTGCTCTCGCCGCCGGCTATACGGATGCCGCGCGCTCGTTGTTCGACGAGGCGGCGCGCTATCACCCGCACAATACGAACGGGCACGTCAACCTGGCGAATTTGTTGTTTCTTACGGGTGAACAGGAGCTGGCGCGCGCCCATTTCGAGAACGCGCTCCGGATCGATCCGCATCACATTCATGCCCATCGCGGCATGGGCAACCTCCTGGCCGCCGCTGGCGACGCGCGCGGCGCCCGGCAGCATCGCGACAAGGGGTTCCGGGATCATTTTCAGACGACCTTGCCGTATCGGGGCGAGGGCCCGCCGATCTCGGTTTTGCTGTTGATCTCGGCAGCCGGCGGCAACGTCCCGACGGCAACGCTTCTCGACGACCGCCACTTCCTGACCACGGTCCTGGTCGCCGAATATGCCGATCCGGATATGCCGCTACCGCGCCACGATCTCCTCTTCAACAGCATCGGCGACGCCGATCTGTGCCGCGAAGGCCTTGAAGCGGCGTGCCGTCTGGTGACGCGGACCGATCGCCCGGTGATCAACGACCCCCGTGCCGTGCTCAAGACCGGCCGCGCCGCGAACGCCGAACGTCTGCGCGGCTTGCCCAATTTGGTCGTGCCCCGGATGGTCACTGTGCCGCGGGTGCGGCTGACGGCCGACGAGGCGGCTGGGGTGATCGCGGCGTGCGGATTTTCGTTTCCGTTTCTGCTGCGCGCGCCAGGCTTCCATACCGGCCATCATTTCGCGCGCGTCGAAAACCTCCACGAGCTGGCCAAGGTGGCCAGCGAAATTCCCGGCGATGACGTGTGCCTGATCGACGAGCTCGACGCGCGCGACCCCGACGGATTTCATCGCAAGCTCCGCGTGATGATCATCGACCGCAAGATCTATCCGCTGCATCTGGCGATCGCCCGCCATTGGAAGATCCATTATTTCAAAGCCGACATGGCGCATTCGCCCGAAAACCGGCGCGTGGACCAGGCTTTCCTGGACGATATGCCCCGGTTCATCGGGCCACGCGGCATCGCGGCGTTGGAACGCGTCAACGCCGCGCTCGACCTCGATTATTGCGGCATCGACTTCGCCGTGAACGCGGCGGGTGACATTCTGTTGTTCGAAGCCAACGCCACCATGGTGATGGTGCCGCTGTCCGACGACCCGAAATGGGATTATCGGCGGCCTGCCTTCGATGCAGTGTTTGCTGCCATCCGCACCATGCTTTTGGATCGCGCGAGGCAAGGCCAAACAGCGGTTTGATCAGCTAGCCGCATATTCCGCTCGTTCCCGCGAAAGCGGGAATCCAGGGGGCCGTGCTCAGCCCCATGCCTCCCCGCGAGCGCAGGAGAGGAGCTGGCAACTGCCCATTCTGAGTGCATAGAAATGTGTTGAGGGGCTGCCCAATTTTTAATCAATGCGGATGTTGCCGGCACAGGGGCCGGCGGCCCCACAACCAAGCGATGTAGGATTTCCAAGCTAAATCAAACGGTCAGCGCTCGCCTCCGAACCGCGACCCTGTGGCATGGGCCTTGCGACGGAACCCGCGTGAATCCGACAACAGCCATCGTCCTGGTGGCTAGCCAGCAGCGGCGCCCTCGGCGTTCGCGTGCGTACAGGGAGCAAGCAATGAATTTCGACAAGCTATCGCGTCGTCACCTCCTGAAGGGGACGGCAGCCTTGACCCTCGGTACCGCCTTGCCGCTGCGGGGGGCATTCGCCGCCGAAACGACCGTCGGCTTCATCTATGTCGGCTCGCGCGACGACTACGGCTACAATCAGGCCCACGCGGCCGGCGCCGCGGCGCTCAAGAAGATGTCCGGCGTCAAGGTCGTCGAGGAGGAGAAGGTCCCCGAGACCGATGCCGTGGAAAAGACCATGGAGTCGATGATCAATCTCGACGGCGCGACGCTGCTCTTCCCGACCTCGTTCGGCTACTACAATCCGCACATGCTCAAGATGGCGGCCAAGTATCCGAAGATCCGCTTCGAGCATTGCGGCGGCTTGTGGTCGGAAAAAGATCCGAAGAATGCCGGCAGCTATTTCGGTTATATCGACGAGGCGCAGCACGTCGCCGGCATCATCGCCGGCTCGATGTCCAAGAGCGGCAAGCTCGGCTTTGTTGCCGCCAAGCCCATTCCGCAGGTGCTGCGCAACATCAACGCGTATACGCTCGGCGCCAAGCTCGCCAATCCGAAGGCGACGACGCAAGTGATCTTCACCGGCGACTGGTCGATGCCGGTCAAGGAGGCGGAAGCCACCAACAGCCTGATCGACCAGGGCGTCGACGTTCTCACCTGTCACGTCGACGGTCCGAAGACGGTGGTGGAAAATGCCGCCCGCCGCGGTGCTTTTGTCACCGGCTATCACGTCAATCAGTCGGTGCTGGCGCCGCAAGCTTATCTGACCGGCGCCGAGTGGAACTGGGAAGTGCTCTATCCGCGCTTCGTGAAGATGTTCACCTCGGGCGAGACCATCCCGAACTTCTATCGCGGCGGCCTCAAGGAAGAACTGGTGAAAGTGTCGCCGTATGGCGCGATGGTCAGCGAAGAGGCGAAGAAGAAAGCCGATGAAGTGAAGGCCGGGCTGACGGCTGGCAACTACGTGATCTTCAAAGGACCGATCGCCGACAACAAGGGCGCAACCGTGATCGCGTCCGGCGTATCGCGCGGCCAGACCGACCCCGAGTTGGAAAAGATGAGCTACCTGGTCGAGGGCGTCATCGGAGCCACTTCGTGAAGGCTGATGTCGGCACGCCTATTATGAAATCGGGGCCAGGCGAGTTTCTTCGCCTCGCCTCGAAGCTCGGCGGCACGGCGGAATACATCGTTTTCCCCGTGCTCGCCCTGCTGGCCTCGCTGGTGTTGTTCGGCATTTTTGTCGCGGCGTTCGGCAAGAACCCGCTCGACCTCTACTTCTACATGTACCAGGGCGCGTTCGGCACCTGGTTCTCCTGGCAGAATACGCTCACGCGTGCCGCGCCGCTCATTCTCACCGCGCTCTGCACGGCGCTGCCCGCGCAACTCGGCATGGTCATCATCGGCGGCGAGGGTGCGCTTTTGATCGGGGCGCTGTGCGCCACCAGCGCCGCGCTGGCGATGCCGAGCGCGCCGCCGCTCATTGTTGATATCGCCATGGCGGTGGCCGGCATGATCGGCGGCGGCTTGTGGATTTTGCTCTCCGGCGCGCTACGCCAGTTTCGCGGTGTCAACGAAACGATTTCGAGTTTGTTGCTGGTCTATATCGCGCTTGCCATTCTGAACTTTCTGGTCGAAGGCCCGATGCGCGACCCGACCAGCCTGAATAAGCCGTCGACGCCCGAGATCGGCGCCGCCAACATGATCGGCAACATTCCGGGCACCGATGTGCATTGGGGGCTCGCCTTCGGCATTATCGCGGCGATCGCCTCCTACATCCTGATCTATCACACGGTGTTCGGCTTCGCCGCCCGCGTCGCCGGCGGTAATCTCCGCGCCGCCAAGGTCGTCGGCCTGAGCGTCGGCAAGCTCATCCTTATTGTTTGTTTCCTTGCCGGCGCCGCCGCGGGGCTTGCCGGCATGATGGAAGTCGCCGCCGTCCAGGGCCGCACCAATGCCAACCTCGCCGCCGGCTACGGCTTCGCCGGCATCCTGGTGGCCTTCCTGGCGCGACAGAACCCGCTGGCGGTCATCCCGGTCGCGGTGCTGCTCGGCGGTATCGGTGCGAGCGGCGGCCTGTTGCAGCGCCGGCTCGGCTTGCCGGATGCCTCGGTGCTGGTTCTCGAAGGCATGATCTTCGTCATGGTGCTGGCGAGCGACACGCTCTATGGCCGCTTGAGCTTTCTGAAAGGCAAATCCTGATGGCCGCGCCCGCCGACATCGGCTTGTGGACCGTGCCGCTGGCGGTGCTCGGCGGCGCCATACGGGTCTCCACGCCGTTTTTGTTCGTCAGCCTCGGCGAATGCATCACCGAGCGCAGCGGCCGTATCAATCTCGGTCTCGAAGGCACGCTGGTGATGGGAGCGATGGCCGGCTACGGCGTGTCTTATCTCACCGGCTCGCCGTGGCTGGGCGTGCTTGCCGCCGGCATCGCCGGCGCCGGCATGGGCGCCCTGCACGCGGTCATCTGCGGCCTGCCGCGGGTTAACGACATCGCGGTCGGCATCGCGCTGATGCTGTTCGGCATCGGGCTCGCGTTTTACCTCGGCAAGCCGCTGATCGAGCCGACCGCGCCACGGCTTCCCTCGATCGATTTGGGCTGGTGGAGCGACATTCCGCAATTGCGCGCCGCGCTCCGCGTCAACGTCTTGTTCCTGATCGGCGTGGCGCTGGCACCGATTCTGGTCTGGGCGTTGCGCACCACGCGCTGGGGCCTGATCATCCGCACCGCCGGCGAGAGCGCCGACGCGGCGCTGGCGATGGGCTATTCGGCCAACGTGATCCGGCTGCGCGCCACCATGTTCGGCGGTTTCCTGGCCGGCATCGGCGGCTCGTTTTTGTCGCTGTTCTATCCCGGAAGCTGGAATGAGGGTCTTTCCAGCGGGCAGGGCATCACCGCGGTGGCGCTGGTGATCTTCGCGCGCTGGAACCCGATGCTGTGCCTGTGGGCTTCGCTGCTGTTCGGTGGCGCGGCGGCGCTCGGACCGGCCTTGCAGTCGATCGGGTTCAGCTACGGCTATCATCTGTTCAATGCCGCGCCCTATATTCTGACCTTGTTGATCATGATTGCGACCTGTTCGCCCAAGCGCACCCTCATCGGGGCGCCGGCGGAATTGTCGATCACGCGCTAGAGTATGATCCGGAAAAGGGGAAACCGATTTTCCGACAAGGCATCCAAACAAATGAAGGCCGCTCACGAGGTGAGGTTATGCACGCTCCAAAAGAAAGCATCGCCGTCGAGCGCTACGTGGCGGCCGATCCTTATCCGTGGCCCTATAACGGCGATCTGCGTCCGCAAAACACCGCGCTGATCATCATCGACATGCAGACCGATTTCTGCGGCGTCGGCGGCTATGTCGACAAGATGGGCTACGATCTCTCGCTGACACGGGCGCCAATCGAGCCGATCAAGCGTACGCTCGCGGCCGCCCGCGCGCGCGGCTTCCACGTCATCCACACACGCGAGGGGCACCGTCCCGATCTCGCCGATCTGCCGGCCAACAAGCGCTGGCGCTCGCGTCAGATCGGCGCCGGCATCGGCGACCCCGGTCCCTGCGGCCGCATCCTGGTGCGCGGCGAGCCGGGCTGGGAGATCATCGACGAGCTCAAGCCGATCGCGGGCGAATCCATCATCGACAAGCCCGGCAAGGGGTCGTTCTGCGCCACCGACCTGGAGTTGATGCTGCGGCTCGCCGGCATCGACAATATCGTGCTCACCGGCATCACCACCGACGTCTGCGTTCACACCACCATGCGCGAGGCCAACGATCGCGGCTTCGAATGCCTGGTGCTGGAGGACTGCTGCGGGGCCACCGACAAGGCCAACCACGACCACGCCATCAAGATGGTCAAGATGCAAGGCGGCGTGTTCGGCACCGTGTCCGACTCGGCGAAATTCATCGAGGCCATCGCATGAGCGAGATGGCGACGCTCGTTCCGCCCGGTGGGTTGCCGTCGCCCACCGCCTCAAAAAAGACCTTCGGCGTTGAAGCGCTTAATATCGTCAAACGTTTCGGCGAATTTGCCGCGCTGGATCAGGTATCGCTGAAAGTCAGGCCCGGCACGTTTCACGCGCTGCTTGGTGAGAACGGCGCCGGCAAATCGACGCTCGTCAAGTGCATCATGGGCTATTACCAAGCAGATGGCGGCGAGCTGATGGTCGATGATCGCCAGGAGATCATCAACAATCCGCGCGCTGCGCATGCCCTCGGCCTCGGCATGGTCTATCAGCACTTCACGCTGGTGCCGGCGATGACGGTGGCGGAAAATTTCGTGCTGGCGCGCGATCATGTGCCGTCGGTGGTCGATTGGACGCGCGAGCGCAAGGCGCTGGAAGAGTTTCTGTCGCGCATGCCGTTTCGCGTTCCGCTCAACGCTCAGGTCTCGGCGATCTCCGCCGGTGAGCGGCAGAAATGCGAAATTCTCAAGCAGCTTTACCTGCGCCGCCGTTTTCTCATTCTCGATGAGCCGACGTCGGTGCTCACCCCGGGCGAAGCCGACGAGGTGCTCGGCATGCTCCGCGCCATGGTCGCCGCCGGCAATCTGACCATCCTGATGATCACCCACAAATTCCGCGAGGTGATGGCGTTCGCCGACGAGGTCACGATCCTGCGCCGCGGCAAGCTCGCCGGGCAGGGGCATGTCAAAGACCTCAGCCCCGACGCAATGGCGCGGATGATGATCGGTGCCGAGGAGCTGACGGTGCAGCCGCCGCGCTCTGGGGAGTTCGGTGCGCCGCGGCTCAACATCGAGAAGCTCAATGCGCTCGACGATGGCGGCCAGCCCGCGGTTCGCGACGTGTCGCTGTCAGTCCGTGGCGGCGAGATCGTCGGCGTGGCGGGCGTTTCCGGCAACGGCCAGCGCCAGCTCATCGAGGTGCTCGCCGGCCAACGCGACGCCGAAAGCGGCAAAGTCTATCTGCAAGGCGAAGACTATCACGCTACCCGGGCGCAGATGCGGCACAATCATCTCTCCGTGCTGCCAGAGGAGCCGCTGAAGAATGCCTGCGTGGCGCGCATGAGCGTTGCCGACAATCTCGCCTTCCGCGAGTTCGATCGCGCGCCGTTTGCCTCAGGCGGCTGGTGGCTCAGGAGCACGCAATTCCACGAAAATGCGCTGCGCAAGATCGATCGCTACAAGATCAAAACGCGCTCGGACGATACGCCGATCGGCGAACTGTCCGGCGGCAACGTGCAGCGTACCGTGTTGGCGCGCGAGCTCGCCGGCGAGGTCGATATCCTGGTCGCCGCCAATCCCTGCTTCGGTCTCGATTTTGCGGCGGTGGCGCAGATCCATGCCGAGATCATGGCCGCGCGCAATCGCGGTGCCGCCGTGCTGCTGGTCAGCGAGGACCTTGACGAATTGCTCGAGCTGGCCGATCGGCTGGTCGTCATGTTTCACGGCCAGATCGTCTACGAGACCCGCGCCAGCGACGCCGATCTCACCGTGATCGGCCGCCACATGGCGGGGCATTAAAACATTATCCGGAAAGGGCCTGCCTCGGGCTCGATCCGATGGGCTTTTGACGTCCAAAGCGAGCCTACTGCCGCGAGGCGTCTCGATCCTGCAAAATCGCGTGCAGCTCTCGGCCCAATTCTTCGATTGTGAATGGCTTGCTGAGCAGGCGCACGCCCGGATCGAGCGTCCCGTTGTGCACGATGGCATTGCGCGTATAGCCCGTCATAAACAGGACGACCAAATCCGGCCGTTCTCTGAGAAGCATGTCGGCCAGTTCGCGACCGTTGCCGCCGGGTAATACCACATCGGTGAGGATGATCGTGACGCGGGGATTTTCCAGAAGCTTCTCGCGCGCGATGCCGACGGTATCCGCCTCGACCGCGTCGTAGCCGAGTTCGCGCACGGCGCTGACAGTAAAGCTCCTGACGCCAGGATCGTCCTCCACCACCAGCACAACATGGTCTTTCGGGGAAAATTCGGGAGCGCGAGGCACGGCCGATCGCGTCTCTGCGGCAAAGACCCTCGACATGTCGCGCGGGAGATATATTTTGATCGTCGTTCCCTTGCCTTCCTCGCTATAGATCTTGATGTGCCCTTTCGATTGTTTGATGAAGCCATGGACCTGGCTGAGACCCAGACCCGTACCGGCCCCGGTCGGTTTTGTCGTGAAAAAAGGATCGAAGGCCTTCTCGATAACGGCGTCCGACATGCCGCGCCCGGTATCCGTCACGGCGATCATCACATATTGTCCGGGTGTGACTTCTGCATGTGCATCGGCGTAGGCACGATTGAGCTCGGTGTTTGCTGTTTCAATTGTCAAGCGACCGCCGCGGCCCATGGCATCGCGGGCATTGATCACAAGATTGAGAATGGCGCTTTCAAGCTGATGCACATCGACGATCGCGCGCCAAAGGCCGCCCCCCAGGACGGTCTCCAATTCAATCGCTTCGCCGAGCGTTCTTCGCAACAGCTCCGACATATCGGCCACACATTTGTTCGCATCGGCCGATTGGGGCTTCAGCGGCTGCAATCGCGAGAAAGCCAGAAGCCGCTTGGTCAATTCGGCCGCGCGTCGGGCGCCGCTCAAGGCGTTCTCAACATAAATTCGCGCCCGGACATCTTCCTTGGAAAGACGCCGCATCCCGAGGTCGAGATTGCCGACGATGATCGCGAGCATGTTGTTGAAGTCGTGGGCGACGCCGCCAGTCAATTGACCGAGCGCTTCCATCTTCTGCGTTTGGCGCATCGTCGCCTCGGCGCGCTCGCGTTCCAGTATCTCGGTCTTGAGCGAAGCCGTCAGCAGGCGCAATTCGTCAACCTGTCGGCGCAGCGTGAAGCCGACGAGGATCGCTACCGCTGCCGCCAGGAAAGCCGCCACGATAGTGACCCACAGCAGGACCGAACGCAACAGTACTGCTTTGGCGTTCCGCGTAGTCGCTGTGGTGGTTTCGTCGTCGTCGAATTCATCCAACGCGCTGCGAATGCCGCTCATCAAATCGCGGCCTTGGTTCGTTCCAACACCTTTGAGAGCCTCGTCAGTGTTTCCCGCTTTGGCCAGCTCAATCGTGCGCGACAGCTCCCCGATTTTACGTTCGACGAGCGGGTAAAGCTTCGCCAGCCGGGATTGTTGGAGCGGATTATCGGTCGTCAAGCTGCGAAGCGTATTTTCGGCCGCAGGAATTTCCGTTTTCGCCGTGTAGAATGGCGCCAGATAGCTGGCATCGCCCGTCAGCAGAAATCCGCGCTGGCCGGTTTCGGCATCTTGAATCAAGCTGAACAGATGTTCCGTGGCTTGCCTCACCATCAGCGAGTGCACCGCCCAGCGGTCGGCGTCGGCGCTGGCAACAGAAGCAACAATCGAGGCCAACACGGCCAACAGAAGGAACCCAAGCCCGCCAACAACACCGATCAGAAGGCCCAGGCTGGTGGGGTGGCGCTCTAAAGGTGCGTGCATGAGCGGCGGTTCCAGAAAGGAAGGCCAAAGTCATTAGAGCAAACCCGGCCAGATTTCCATACCGTGCCTAGCGGCTTCTAAATTGACCTTTGTCAGCGAAGGATGTGTCAGCGAGTGATGCGCGCCCGCGGGCGCAATTATTTATCGATGCTGGATTGATATCCTGGTTTGTTCTGGATGCGGTCGGTGCCGCTGCCCGGGCCCCCAAACCGCCGCTCGACCCGTTGTGACGGCAGCGCCGGCTTCATAAATGCCTACTGAGAGGTCAAGCCCGCTTTGCCCAGAAAGGCGGGCGCCGGGGCATCGCTCCGGGAATCGGCCGGGAGGCACACGATGGGAAGCCACAAGCCCAGAATATCCGCGCAACAGAGTACGGATCCGCGGATTGAGAGCCGGCTGGATTAGGAGCTGGAGCAAACATTCCCGGCGAGTGACGCGCTTCAAATCACCCGCGACCCTCCGCCGCATCCGGCCAACCACCGGCGGCAGAGGCCGCCGGCAGTCCGGGGTAAGGCGCACAAGGCGCCGCTCTGATCATCCCTCGCGCAGCGCCGGCGCCGGTGCCCGTTCCAATGAAGCGTTGTGACCGAGCGCAAGGACGATCGCCATGGCAATGACCGCGAGCCCCGCGATCAACAGGAGGCCGGCGGTCAGGCTGCCGGTCGCGTCTTTCATCCAACCCATGGCGTAGGGTCCGGCGAAGCCGGCGAGGTTGCCGATCGAGTTGATCACCGCGATGCCGGCTGCGGCGGCGCTTCCTGACAACACCGCGGTCGGCAGTGTCCAGAACACCGGCAGCGAGCCGAACACGCCGCAGGCACCGATGGTGAAGGCAACGATCGTCAAGGTCGGATCGCTGGTGAGCGTGGAGGCGGCTATGCCTGCCGCCGCGATCAGAAGCCCGATGGCGGTATGCCCCTTGCGCTCGCCGGTGCTGTCGGAGTTGTAGCCGAACCAGACCATGAACGCGGCGCCGATCGCATACGGGATCGCGGTCACCCAGCCGGTGGCGAGATTCGACAAGCCGAACGCCTTGATGATCTGCGGCAGCCAGAAGGCGACGCCGTAAACGCAGGCGACCAGTCCGAAATAAACAAAAGCCAGCGCCCATACCCGCGGATTGTAGAGCGCCTGCCAGACCGAGATTTGGTGCACGGCCTCGCGCTGGCGCCGCTCGATTTCCAGCCGATCAATCAACCAGGCGCGTTCGTCCGGCTCAAGCCAACCGGCGTCGGCCGGTCGGTCGGTCAGATAAAGGTAAGTCGCAACGGCCAGCACGATGGCGGGCGCCGCCTCGATGATGAACAGCCATTGCCAGCCTTCGAGGCCCCAAATGCCGTCCATGCCGAGGATCATGCCGGAGATTGGCGATCCGATCGCCGACGACAGCGGGATAGCAGCCATAAAGGCGCTGATGATGCGGCCCCGATACGCCGAAGGATACCAGAGCGTCAGGAAGAAGATGATGCCGGGAAAGAATCCGGCCTCGGCGGCGCCGAGCAACAGGCGCACGATGTAGAAAGTGGTTGCGTTGCCGAGACCGGTCGCTTGCGCAATCTGCGGGATGAACGCCGTCAGGCCGGAGAGGATGCCCCAGCTCAGCATGATGCGCGCGATCCAGGTGCGCGCGCCGAAGCGGTCGAGCGCCAGATTGGACGGCACCTCGAACACGAAATACGTGAGAAAGAAGATACCGGAACCCAAGCCGAACATGGTCGCCGTCAAGCCGAGCGACTTGTTCATCGTGAGCGCGGCGAAGCCGACATTCACGCGGTCCAGATAGGCGATGAAGTAGCAAATCATCAGAAATGGAATCAGCCGCGCCGAAACCTTTCTGATCGTCCTGGCCTCCAGGCTTTCCATGTGCTCCCTCCGCGTCCGGGCTTTTCTCCAGCCTGTCTTGACGCGGCTGGCTCTTGGTCCCCGCCCGTGATCGTTATCTTATATCACAAATCGTCGGCCGATGCGTGCGTATCGACGGCGGCTGTGATGAACGCTGTGCGCTGCAGCGCAAAATGGCGCACGCGCGTTGAGCTTGACCGTAGCCGCTGATCGTCAGGATGCCGCGTTGGAGCACGCGTTATTGTGAAAAGCGGTTTCCCCTTTGCGGGATCATGCTCTACCTTGATACGCCATGCAGCCATGCCGAATGAGCGCTGTCGCGCTGCTGAAAGCCTATCGCAGCCGCACGCTGTCGCCGGTCGAGGCGATGCAGGATGTGTTGTCCCGCATCGGCGTCTTCGAACCGTATATTCACGCCACCTATTTGCTCGAGCCGGAGCGTGCGCTGCGGCAAGCGCGGGCCTCAGAAGCGCGCTGGCTGCGCGGCGAGCCGGTTGGTCCGCTCGATGGCGTCCCCGTGACCATCAAGGACAATATCGCCACCGCGGGCGAGCCGGTTCCGCTCGGCACCGCCGCGACCGAGCTCAAGCCGGCGGATGCCGACGCGCCGCCCGTGGCGCGCCTGCGCGAGGCCGGCGCAGTCCTGTTCGCCAAGACCACCATGCCGGATTACGGCATGCTGTCGTCGGGCCTTTCCAGCTTTCATCCGCTGACCCGCAATCCGTGGGATTTGACGCGCAATCCCGGTGGCTCGTCGGCGGGCGCCGCAGCCGCCGCGGCGGCCGGCTATGGCCCGCTGCATCTCGGTACCGACATCGGCGGCTCGGTGCGCCTGCCGGCCGGCTGGTGCGGATTGGTCGGCTTCAAGCCGAGCGGCGGCCGCGTGCCGATCGATCCGCCCTATATCGGGCGCATCGCTGGCCCCCTGACGCGCAGCGTTGCCGATACGGCAGTGATGATGGCGACGCTCGTGCAGCCCGACGCGCGCGATTACATGAGCTTGCCGCCGGAAAGCCTCGACTGGCAGATCGAGCCGGCGCAGCTTGCCGGCTTGCGCATTGGGCTTTTGGCGGAGGCCGGCTGCGGTTATTCGACGTCGGCGCCGACGCGCGCGGCGCTCGAGCGCGCAGCCGCGGATTTTGCCGCTGCCGGCGCTATCGTCGAGCCGCTCAAGCCGTTTCTCACCCAAGACATGCTCGACGGGCTCGATCGCTTCTGGCGCATGCGCGCGTTCTCCGACTTTCGTGCGATGCCGCAGGAGCGGCGGCAAAAGATTCTCCCCTTCGTCCGTGCTTGGGGTGAATCGGCCGCCGGCTTCGACGGCGAAACGGTCTTCCACGGCTTTAGCCAAACGCTGAATATGCACAAAGTGGCGGTCGCGGCGACGCTCCCCTTTGACGTCGTCATTGCGCCGACGGCGCCGATCACTGCCTTCGCCGCCGAGCTTGCCTCGCCGAGTGACGATCCGCTCGATCCGTTTCCGCATATCGGCTTCACCGTCGCCTTCAACATGTCCGAGCAGCCGGCGCTCTCGATCAATTGCGGCTACAACGACGAGGGCTTGCCGATCGGCATGCAGATCATCGGCCGCCGCTTCGACGATCTCGGCGTGCTGCGCGTCGCCGCCGCCTTCGAGGCGATGCGCTCAGGCACAGCGCGTGCGTGGCCGGAGCCGCCGCACGGCTAGCGCGGGAT
The DNA here is from genome assembly GCA_963818155.1 of uncultured Alphaproteobacteria bacterium. Classification (GTDB taxonomy): domain Bacteria; phylum Pseudomonadota; class Alphaproteobacteria; order Rhizobiales; family Xanthobacteraceae; genus BOG-931. Next base: position 788,790 of record CAWFRC010000002.1, on the reverse strand, counting down.
GATTATGATTCGATCAACATCTCGCTCTAGCTTTTTTGTTTGAGCATGGTCTTTTCGGAGAACCGGCTTCCACTTTTCCGGATCATGCTCTAGCCGATAGCAACAACAAATTCACAACGAGGAACGCTCATGGACGACTATTCCGGCATGTTCGACTTAACCGGGCGGCGCGCGCTGGTGATCGGCGGCGCCAGCGGCATTGGCCGCGCCAGTTGCTTTGGGCTTGCGAGTTTCGGTGCTCAGGTTTTTTGCGCCGACATTGCCATCGATCAGGCGAAGGCGATCGCGCAGGCGATCGCCGCCGCAGGTAAAAGCGCGGAAGCGCTGCCGATCGATCTTGGCGACCGCGACAGCGTTGCAGCCGCTGCTGCGAGAGTTGCGGCTCCGGACGTGCTTCTGATTTCTCCCTCGATCAATGTGCGCAAACCGCTCCTCGACTACAGCGAAGACGAATTCGATCGCGTGGTCGGTCTCAATCTGAAAGGCGTTTTTCTCGCGCTCAAAGCGTTCGTGCCCGGCATGGTCGCGCGCCGCAAGGGCAGCATCATCGTATTCTCCAGCATCCGCGCACAGGTCGTCGAGCCGGGACAAAGCGTTTATGCCGCCACCAAGGCCGGCACGCTGCAGATGATCCGCACGCTCGCCGCGGAGCTTGGCGGCTGCGGCGTTCGCGCCAATGCCATCGCACCCGGCGTGGTCGAGACGCCGCTGACGCAGCAGATTAAGCAGAACGATGCTTGGTACCGCGCCTACGCGGACAAGTCGGTGATGCACCGCTGGGCGCAGCCGTCGGAGCTTGTCGGCGCGGTGGTCTTTCTCGCCTCGGACGCCAGTTCCTATGTCACCGGCTCCTACCTTCTGGTCGACGGCGGCTGGACCGCGGCCGACGGCCGCTTTTCTCCCCCACTGCCGACGGCGAGCGTGGTGCCGGTGTCTTAGTTTGCCCCGACTGTCCCCGACGGCGTCGCCGATGACTTGCCGAAGGTGACGCCTTTGGCCTCGGTGCCAAAGGCCGTGAGGATCACGATGGCAATCGCGACGGTGCTGGCGACGAGCGCCAGTGCCAGTCCGTAATTGCCGCCCCAATGGGCGGCGAGCGATGCTTGCAGCGGCGCATTCACCGACGCGATCAGATTGCCAAGCTGATAGGTGACGCCCGGGAATGTGCCACGCGCCTCGTCCGGCGAAAGCTCGTTGAGATGCACCGGGATGATGCCCCAGGCGCCTTGCACCATGACCTGCATGAAAAAGGCGCCGACGGCGAGCCACACGCCGGTCGAGGCGAAGGCCCAAAGCGGCACCACCAGGAGTGAGAGCGACGCCGTGATGATGATGATGCGCCGTCGCCCAAACCTCTCGGACAAGGAGCCGAACGACAGGCCGCCGATGATCGCGCCGATATTGTAAACGATAGCGATCAGGCTGACTTCATGCGGCGCAAAGCCGTGCTGCTTCTGCAGGAAGGTCGGATAGAGGTCCTGGGTGCCGTGACTGAAGAAATTAAAGGCCGTCATCAGCACCACCGCATAGATGCCGAGCCGCCAGTGCGATTTGAGCACGCCGAGCGTGTTGCTGTGCGCGCGCGTAGGCTTCCAGACCGGAGATTCCGGAACGTTGCGCCGAATGTAGAACACCAGCAATGCCGGCAGCACGCCGACCATGAACATGCCGCGCCAGCCGATATATTGAAACAACAGACCATAGACGATCGAGGCGAGGAAATAGCCGGCCGGATAGCCGGATTGCAGAAGTCCCGACACGAAGCCACGCGCCTGCGGCGGGATCGATTCCATGGTGAGCGAGGCGCCGACGCCCCATTCGCCGCCCATGGCGACGCCATAGAGGGCCCGCAGGATCAGCAGCGCCGTGAGGCTTGGGGCAAAGCCGGACGCGAACTCGAGTGCCGAATAAAGCAGCACGTTGACCATCAGCGTCGGCCGCCGCCCGAAACGATCGGCCGCTCGTCCAAACAGCAACGCGCCCAGCGGCCGCATCGCCAGTGTGAGCAGAATGGCGACGGATACGTCGGTGACGTCGCTGTTGAATTCCTTGGCGATGTCCGTGAGCACAAACACCATCAAAAAGAAATCGAAAGCGTCGAGCGCCCAACCGAGGAAGCTTGCCGCGACCACATGCTTTTGTTCGCTGGTCCACCCCGAAAGTGCCGCGATCGGCATTGAGAAGTCTCCTCATGTTTCCCCAGCTAGTTCCCGAGGGGCAGCCGGTGCTGCAACGATCGCCGGCGTGCGGCGCGTCTCGCCTTTTTGCTCATTGCGTGCCGTTCAGCAACGCTGAAACGCGCATGGACGGTGCGCAGGCAGGCGTGCGTTTGCGGGGATGCGCTAGGAGCGGGCCGGCCGGCGCGGCACCATGACGTTGGCCATGATCTCCTGCACGATTTCCCCGTTCTGGTTGAACGTCTGCGTGCGCATTTTCAAGAGCCCCCTATCGGGCCGCGACCGCGACGGCCGCACCTCCAGTACTTCGCTTTCGATGCGCAATTCGTCGCCGGGCAACAGCGGCAGCGGCCAGCGCAGGTTCTCAAACCCGAGCCCGATCGCGCCGCTGACCGGGCGGTGTTCGCTGCGGGCGAGCAGGCTCATGGTGAGGGCCGCGGTATGCCAGCCGCTGCCGACCAGCCGTCCGAAAATCGAGGTGCGTGCGGCCTCCTCGTCGAGGTGAAACGGCTGCGGGTCGAACTTCTGCGCAAAGGCGATAATGTCTTCCTTGCTGGCGCTGACGCGCCCGCTCGGCTTGAAAACCTGGCCGACGGTAAAGTCCTCGAAATATAGCTCCATCATCGTCTCGACTGCTCCCGCTTCAAGGTCGCGGGAGTATATCGGCGGCGTCCGCTGCCGCGCGGGAAAATGCCAAAGTGCCGCCTTTTCTTTTTCGCTCCGCTGCGGCTATCATCAGCCTCCGCGGAGCGGGATGGGAAGATGACCAAAGGCCGGATCGCCCTTGTCTTGAGCGCGCTGCTGCTCGCCGGTAGCGCGACGCCGTCGATGGCTTACGACTGGCTGCGCCGCCCGCACAGCTACGAGTGGCGCGACGTGCATCGTGCCATCTACGAACTCAACAAGCGGATCGCATTCCTGGAAGCCGATCCTGAGATCGACGAAGGCTACAAGGCGCCGATCATCCGCCAGTTGCGCGCCGACATTGCACGGCTGCGCGCCACGCTCGATCCGGCGGATTGGGAATGGGCGACGCCGTGCTGCTACGAGCGGCCGCCGATTTATATCCGCTGATCCGCAACGTCCCGTCCGAAACTGCGCCCCAATCTAAGCGGCGGCGCCTGTCCAACTTATTCGGCCGGTTGCGGCCCCACTTGCGGGGGTGGCCGACGCGTCATCCGTCGTCGCATGCGCGCGGACCAACCGCTGAGCCGATCCAGATAAAGATAGAGCACGGGCGTCGTGTACAGCGTCAAAAGCTGGCTGATGATCAGCCCGCCGACGATGGCGATGCCGAGCGGACGGCGGATTTCGCCGCCATTGCCGAAGCTCAACGCCAGCGGAACCGCGCCCAGGATAGCGGCCGAGGTGGTCATCAGGATCGGGCGGAAGCGCAACAGGCTCGCCTCGAAAATTGCCTCGTAGGAATTGAGATTGCGCGAGCGCTTCGCCTCGATGGCGAAGTCGACCATCATGATGGCGTTCTTCTTGACGATGCCGATCAACAGGATGACGGCGATCAGACCGATGATGTCGAATTCGACATTAAAGAGCATCAGCGCCAGCAGCGCCCCGACGCCAGCCGAAGGCAGTGTCGAGAGAATGGTGATTGGATGGATATAGCTCTCGTAGAGAATGCCGAGCAGGATATAGACGGCGGCGATGGCGGTGAGGATGAGGATCGGCTCCTTCGACAGCGAATCCTGAAACAGCTGCGCCGTTCCCGCCATGGTGCCGGTGATGTTGGACGGCATGTTGATGTGGGCGATTGCCGCATGGATCTCGTCGGCAGCCTCGCCGAGCGATTTGCCCGGCTTGAGATTGAACGAAATGGTCGAGGCGACGAACAAGCCCTGGTGGTTGACCGATAAGGGAGTGTGGCCGGGCGCGTACTTGCTGACCGCGGCGAGCGGGATCATCGTTTCTTTATTCGTGCTCACGGCGGCGCCGGCCGAGGTTGGACCGTGGCCGGTATTGGCGAGCGCGTTGATGAAAGAGTTGCGCGCAGCGTTGTTGCTGATCGCCTGCGCAGTCGCGGCGTTGACGATCGGCGTGCCCAAGGCCGTGCCCAGATTGACGGCCGCTGCCGACGTGATCGCCGGCGCCGGGGTCACGGGCGTGCCGGTCGACGTCGCCGCGGTCACGGTGCCGCCGGGCGCATTTGTCGTCGCCGTGCCCGGCGGCGTGCCGCCGGAGGTCGCGACATACACGTCACGTAGTGAACTGGGAAACTGCGTGTAACGCGGATCGATCTCCATCACCACGTGATACTGATTGATCGCGCTGTAGATGGTCGAGACCTGGCGCTGGCCGTAAGCGTCGTAAAGCGTGTTGTCGATCTGCAGCGGGTTGATGCCGAGCCGCGCCGTGGTATCGCGATCGATGGTGAGATAGGTCTCGAGCCCGCGCTGCTGCTGGTCGGAGCTGACATCGGTCAACACCGAATTGTGCTCGAGCGCATCGACCAGTTTCGGTGTCCACGTGTAAAGATCCTGCACGTTCTCCGATTGCAGCGTGTACTGATACTGCGCGTTGCTCTGCCGGCCGCCGGCGCGCAGATCCTGCACGGCGGCGAGATAGAGCCGCCCGCCGGGCACCTGCGCGAGCTTCGGGCGCAGGCGCGCGATCACCTCGTCGGCGGTTACGCGTTCCGACAGCGGCTTGAGCGACACGAACACAGTACCGGTATTGATCTGAGAGAAACCGCCGCCGCTGCCGACGCCGGTAAAGCCGACGACGGTCTCGACGGCCGGATCGGCACGGACGATGTCGATCATCTGCTTGAGCTTCACGCTCATCGCCTGAAACGAGATGCTCTGGTCGGCCTGCAGCGACCCGACGATGCGCCCGGTGTCCTGCTGCGGAAAAAAGCCCTTCGGCACCACCACGAACAAATACATGTTCAGGCCGATCGTGGCGATGAAGATCAAAAGCACCAGCGCGTGGTGGCGCAGCGCCCAGGTCAACGTGTGGCCATAACCGATGCGAACACGCTCGAACACGTCCGGCCGCCCGTCCGGGCGCCGCGGCGAGGTCTTGAGGAACAACCCGCACAGCATCGGCGTGGTTGTGAGCGAGATCACGAGCGACACCAGGATCGCGATCGAGAGCGTGACGGTGAATTCGCGGAACAACCGCCCGAGAATGCCGCCCATCATCAAGATCGGCAGGAATACCGCGATCAGCGACAGGCTGATCGACAGCACGGTGAAGCCGACTTCGCGCGCGCCGCGAAACGCCGCCTGGATGCGCGGCACACCTTCTTCCATATGCCGCGAGATGTTTTCCAGCACCACGATCGCGTCGTCGACGACGAATCCGGTGGCGATGGTCAGCGCCATCAGCGAAAGGATGTCGAGGCTGTAGCCGAGCAGATACATCACGCCGAACGTGCCAAAGATGGAGATCGGCACCGCCACGCTCGGGATCATGGTGGCGCTGAAGTTGCGGAGGAACAGAAACACCACGGCTGTCACCAGCAGCACCGCCAGCACCAGCGTCATCTCGGTATCGTGCAGCGAGGCGCGGATTGTCGTGCTGCGATCGATAGCGACACCGACATTCATGTCGGCCGGCATGGCCGCTTCCAGATGCGGCAGCTCGGCCTTCACGGCGTCGACGGTCTCGATGATGTTGGCGTTCGGCTGGCGGTAGAGGATGACCAGAACCGAAGGCTGGCCGTCGGACATGCCGAGATTGCGCAGATCCTGCACCGAATCGGACACCTCGGCGACGTCGCTGAGGCGAACCGCCGACCCATTGCGATAGGCGATCACCAGCGGTGCGTAATCGGCGGCAACGTTGGCCTGGTCGTTGGTGTAGATCTGCAAGCGGCGGTCGCCGTCGTCGATCGTGCCCTTCGGGCTGTTGGCGTTGGCGGAGGCGAGCGCGGCGCGCACGTCCTCCAGCCCGACGCCGTAATTGTAGAGCGCCTGCGGGTTGAGCTCGACGCGCACCGCCGGAAGGCTCGAGCCGCCGATATTGACGTTGCCGATGCCGCTCAACTGCGAAAGCCGCTGCGCCAGAACGTTGCTGGCGGCGTCGTACATCTGGCCCTGCGTCATCGTCTTCGAGGTCAGCGCCAGGACCATGATCGGCGCGTCGGCCGGATTGACCTTCCGGTAGATCGGATTGCTCGGCAGGTTGGTCGGCAGGTCGGCGCGGGCCGCGTTGATCGCCGCTTCGACGTCGCGCGCGGCGCCGTCGATGTCGCGGCTGACGTCGAATTGCAGGGTGATACGCGCCTGGCCGATGCCGCTTTGCGACGTCATCTCGGTGACGGCGGCGATCTGGCCGAGGTGACGCTCGAGCGGCTCGGCGACGCTGGTGGAGACGGTCTCAGGACTGGCGCCCGGCAGCGTCGCCGTAACCGAAATAGTCGGAAAATCCACCTGCGGCAGCGGCGATACCGGCAGCCGCGAGAAGCCGAGCAGCCCCGCCAATGCGATCGCAAGCGTCAGCAGCGTCGTCGCTACCGGGCGGGCGATGAATGGGGCGGAGATGTTCATTCCGCCGGCTCACCGCTGGCCAGCGGGTTCGCCGGGCGCCGTCCGGTCAGGCGCGTCGCCAGCCGGTCGAAGTACAGATAGATGACCGGCGTGGTGAACAGCGTCAGCACCTGGCTGAACGCGAGCCCACCGATGATGGCGATGCCAAGCGGCTGACGCATTTCCGAGCCGGTGCCGGTACCGACCATCAGCGGCACAGCACCGAGGATCGCCGCCATGGTGGTCATCAGGATCGGCCGGAAACGCAAGAGGCAGGCCTGATAGATCGCTTCGCGCGGCGGCAGTCCCTCGTTGCGTTCGGCGTCAAGCGCGAAGTCGATCATCATGATCGCGTTTTTCTTGACGATGCCGATCAACAAAACGATGCCGATGATGGCGATGATATCGAGGTCGTAATGCAGTAGCATCAGCGACAACAGCGCACCGACGCCGGCCGACGGCAAGGTCGAGAGGATCGTGATCGGATGGACGAAGCTTTCGTAAAGCACGCCGAGCACGATATACATCGCCACGATCGCGGCCATGATCAAGAACACCTCGTTCGCCAGCGATGACTGGAACGCGGCGGCGGTGCCCTGAAATGCGGTGGTGAAGCTGATCGGCAGGCCGACTTCGTTCTCGGCTTGTTGGATCGCCTCGACCGCGGCGCCGAGCGATACGCCCGGCGCGGTATTGAAGGAGACGGTGGTCGCTGGCAATTGCCCGAAATGGGTGATCAGAAGCGGCCCGGTCTTCTGCTCGACATGCACCAGCGCCGACAGCGGCACTTGGCCGTTGGTGGTGGAAGACGACGACGGCAGATAGATCTTCGAAAGCGTGTCGAGCGATTTCTGCATCGTCGGATCGATCTCCATGATCACGCGATACTGGTTCGACTGCGTGTAGATGGTGGAGATGATCCGCTGTCCGAAGGCATCATAAAGGGCATTGTCGACGGTCGCCGGCGTGATACCGAAGCGCGCCGCGGTGGCGCGATCGATGACGATATTGAGCGTCAAGCCCTGCTGTTGCAGGTCGCTGGCCACGTCGGTGAGCTCGGGCAGCGTGCGCAGTTTTTCCACCACCTTCGGCACCCAGACGTCGAATTCCTTCGGGTTGGCGTCTTCCAGCACGAAGTGATACGGCGCGCGGCTGATGGTGGCGTCGATGGTCAGATCCTGAACCGGCTGCATATAAAGGGTAGCGCCGACCACACCGGACACGGACTTCTGGATGCGGCGCATGATTTGCGTCGCCGTAAGCTTGCGGTCGTCGTGCGGCTTCAGGTTGATAAGAAAGCGGCCGGTGTTCTGCGTCTGGTTGGTGCCGTCGACGCCGATGAACGAGCTTAGGCTCTCGACGTCGGGATCCTGCAGGATGGTCTCGGCCAGCTCGTTCTGCAGCTTCGCCATGGCATCGTAGGAGATGCTTTGCGAAGCTTCCGAGATGGCCTGGATCATGCCGGTGTCCTGCACCGGAAAGAACCCTTTCGGGATCATGACATAGAGCAGGACGGTCACGCCGAGCGTCAGGATCGCGATCAGCAGCGTCAGTCCCTGGCGGTCGAGCACCCATCGCAGTGCGCTGGCGTAAAGGTCGATGGTGCTGTCGAGCACGTACTCGGCGCCGCGATCGAAGCGCGAGCGCTCGGCATCGGGATGATGGCGGATGAGTTTCGCGCACATCATCGGCACTAAGGTCAACGACACCACGGCGGAGATGACGATCGTTACGGCGAGCGTAATGGCGAATTCGTGGAACAGGCGGCCGACCACCTCACCCATGAATAGGAGAGGAATGAGCACGGCAATCAACGAAATGGTCAGCGAGATGATGGTGAAGCCGATCTGCGCCGAGCCGCGCAGCGCCGCTTCGAGCGGTTCCATGCCCTCTTCCACATAGCGGGCGATGTTCTCGATCATGACGATCGCGTCGTCGACCACAAAGCCGGTGGCGATGGTCAACGCCATCAGCGATAAGTTATCGAGGCTGAAGCCGAGCAGATACATCACGCCGAGCGTGCCGACGAGTGACAGCGGCACCGACAAGCTCGGAATGATCGTGCCGGGAATCGTGCGCAAGAAGACAAAGATCACGATCACCACGAGGACGATGGCGAGGCCGAGCTCAAACTCGACGTCGGCGACCGAGGCGCGGATTGTGACGGTGCGGTCGGAGAGGACGCCTACATCGACTGCGGCGGGCAACGTCGAGGCGATCCGCGGCAACAACGCCTCGATGCGATTGACCACTTCGATGATATTGGCGCCCGGCTGACGCATCACGTTGAGGATGATCGCCGGCGTGGTGTTGGCCCAGGCGCCAAGCTTGATGTTTTCCGGGCCGCTCTCGACATTGGCCACGTCGGACAGCCGCACCGGATTGCCGTTGCGGTAGGCGATGACGGTGTTGGCGTATTGGGCGGCGCTTTCGATCTGGTCGTTGGCGTTGATGGTCGTGGCTTGCGCCGGACCGTCGAAGTTTCCTTTCGGCGTGTTGACGTTGAAATTGCCGACGCTGGTGCGCACGTCGTCGATGTTGAGGCCATAGGCGGCGAGCGCCTGCGGATTGAACTGAATGCGGATCGCCGGCCGGTGGCCGCCGGAGATGCTGACCAAGCCGACACCGCTGAGTTGCGAGATCTTCTGCGCCAGGCGGGTTTCGCTGATGTCTTCCAGGTCGGTCAGCGACATCGTTTTGGAGGTGACCGCGAGCGTCAGGATCGGCGCGTCGGCCGGATTGATCTTGGCGTAAACCGGCGGCACCGGCAGATCGCTGGGCAGAAGATTGTTTGCAGCATTGATGGCCGCCTGCACTTCCTGCTCGGCGACGTCGAGCGTGAGATCAAGACCGAATTGCAGCGTGATGATCGAGGCCCCGGCCGAGCTCGCCGACGTCATTTGACTGAGACCGGGCATCTGGCCGAGCTGCCGCTCCAGCGGAGCTGTCACTGAAGAGGTCATCACTTCCGGGCTGGCGCCCGGATAGAATGTCTGCACCTGAATGGTCGGATAATCGACCTGCGGCAAAGTCGAGAGCGGCAGGAACGTATAAGCGACAATGCCGGACAGCAGGATCGCCACCATCAGCATCGTCGTGGCGACCGGGCGCAGAATGAAAATCTCTGAGACGTTCATCGTTTCACATCACTGCCGCTCGGTGTCGCGAGCTTGCAGGCGCCTTCACGCGGCCTGCGAGCGCGCGATCCCTGAAAACCGCGGTCCGCCGTGCGCCGGCATGGCGCCGACGCGGGACGAGTTACGGTCGAATTGCCATCCCGCTCCGGCTTTTTGTTTGAGCAGGGTCTTTGCGCAAAACCGGCTGCCGCTTGTCCGGACCATGGCTCTATTTCCCGCCGTTGCGGGACCGGTTCTGTTGGCCGGGCTGCTGCGGTTGTTGCTGTGACGGCGGCTGCGCGCCGGGGGCGGGATTGGCGGCCGCCGGTGCGCCCGGAATAACCACGTGCGTGCCATCGCGCAGACGGTCGGTGCCGTCGACCACGACGCGCTCGCCGACCGAGAGCCCCGAATTGACCGCCGCTAGCGGCCCGTCGGCCGGACCGACGCTGATCGGTCGCACCGACACGGTGTTGTCGGCATTGACGACATACACATAGGTGCCCGGCGCGCCGCGCTGAATTGCTGCCGTCGGTACGGTGGCGACATCGTGGAGCGTCTTCACTAGAAGCTGTGCATTGACGAATTGGTTGGGAAACAGCGCCATGTCGGGATTGTCGAACTGCGCGCGCACCTTCACCGTGCCGGTGGTGGTGTCGATCTGACTGTCGAGCGCCATGACACGGCCGGTGGCGAGCTGTTTCACGTTGGCGCGGTCATAGGCGTAGACTTCGAGAGGCTTGCCGGCGTTGAGCTGCGGCAGGATCTCGGGCAGGTCGTCTTCGGGAACCGGGAAGATCACCGTAATCGGCTGCATCTGCGTCACCACGGCCATGCCGGTGGTGTTGGTGGTCTGGATGTAATTTCCTGGATCGACCAGGCGCAGCCCGATGCGGCCGGTAACGGGCGAAACGATGCGGCAGTAGATGATGTTGAGTTTTTGCTGATCGATCTGAGCTTGATCGAGTTTCACCGTGCCCTGATTCTGCTGCACGATATAGACTTGGTCTTCGTATTGTTGGCGCGCGATGGAATTTTGCTCGGCCAATTTTTGATAGCGCGTCAGATCGATTTGCGATTGCGCGAGCAGGCCCTGATCGTGGGCGAGCTGGCCTTCGTACTGGGCCTGCAGGAGCTGGTAGGGCCGTGGGTCGATCTGTGCCAGGAAGTCGCCCTTCTTGACCAACTGGCCTTCGGTGAAACCGACTTCAAGGAGCTGGCCGTTGATCTGGGTCTGCACCGTAACCGTGGCGATCGGCGTCACGGTGCCGAGAGCATTAACGATGACGCGGACGTCGCCCTGGCCGATGGTGGCCACTCCGACTGATTGGGCCGGGACCTGCGGCGCACTGCGCTTGCTGCTGCTGGCCGGCTGGGTCGTCGTCGCATATTGCGTGCGATACAGCCAGTAGCCGCCGGCCACGAGCCCGATCAGAACGATCAGGCCGACAACGAGCTTCGTCCGTCGCGGCTTGGTCTTGACGACGGGCGCTGATGGGAGCGTCCGCCGAAGGCCTGGCGCGGTCTGCTCATCCGTTCTCGTTCGTTCATCCATCGTCGTTCCATTCCGATGCGTATATAACGGCTGCGAACCGGCGGCGGCTAATGAATATTCGCTAATGATTGAATGGGCACCGATTTACGCCAAAATCGCGGCAAAATGGATTAAAATAACGAGATCAACGCGTTGGTAAAAAGACTGACGGGTCCAGCCGCAGTCCTGAGCCGTTCGACGGCAGCTGCGGGAACAACGAGATGTCCTTCTCCATTTCCCTGCGCGTCGGGATCAAATTGGCGTCCCAGCCGCCGCCGAGCGCCTGAATCAGGGCGACGCTTGCCAGAAACAGATCCTGGCGGGCGGTCAGGAGGTTTTCCTCGTCGGTCAGCAGAATGATCTCGCCCTGAACGACGGTGGTGTAAGCCACCGTGCCGGCCCTGAACTGATTAATAAATACGTCCACCGCGCGGCGCTGGTCTTGGACCGCCTTTCGTTGCAGAACGAGCTGCTGCTTTAATAAGCGCACAGCGACGAGATTATCCTCCACTTGCTGGAAAGCGGTCAGCACCGTCTGCCGATAATTGGCGATGCTTTGCCAATACACGGCGCGCGCGGCATCGACCTGCGCGCCACGCAGGCCTCCGTCGAACAAGACCTGCGTACCGGCGGCGCCGAGTGACCACACCACGTTGGCGACGTTGAAGGGTAGCGGCTGGCTGCCGGTCCATTGCAGCACGGCGGACAGGCTGATGTCGGGGAAATAGCCGGCGACCGCAACGCCGATCAGCGCGTTCTGCTCCTGCATGGTACGTTCGGCCGCGGCGACATCGGGACGTCGCTCGAGCAGCGCGGAGGGCACCGTCACCGGAATGCTCGGAATAGTGCCCCCGAGAAGATGCGTCGCGATCGACAGTTCCGCCGGCGGCCGGCCGATCAACACGGCGATCGCGTGTTCGAATTGCTGGCGTTGCAAGAGCGCGTTGAGCGCCTGCGCTTGCGTCTGGAAGACCTGCGCTTCGGCCGTGGCGACGTCGCCTTCGGTAACCGAGAAGCCGGCGACGAACTGATCGCGGACGATCTTGAGCGTCTTTTTGTATTCCTCCGTATAACGGACCAGCAAGTCGTGCAGGGAATCCGCGGCAAGCAAATTGAAATAGGCGGTCGCGAGCGCTGCCTGGGCGGCAAGCTTGGCGTTATCGAGATCGGCAGCGGTCACTTGTGCTGCGGCGACGTTGCTTTCGATCTGCCGGCGCACCTTGCCCCAGACGTCGAGGTCCCAGGTCGTGCTGAGCGCCGGATTGAACACCGTCGTATAGGTGCCGACGGCGCCAGCCGACGCGATGGCGCCGGCGCCGCCGCTTTTCGGTCCGCTATAGGACCGCATGGCGTTGTAGCTTGCTGACAAAGTCGGGAAGAGCGAGGACTGCGCTTCGCGGATGATTGCACGCGCCTGCTCATACCCGGCCGCAGCTGCGGCGACATTCTGGTTGGAAATCTCAACCTGTTTGATCAGAGTCGAGAGCCTGGGATCGTGATAGACGCCCCACCATTCGCCACGGTCGAGATTGTCGAGCGGAGTAGCGACTTTCCAGCCCTTGAGCTCCTTAAAGGTCGGCGGCACCGGGGCGGGCTCCGGCACGTAGTCGGGGCCGACGGCGCAGCCTGTGAGCGCGGCGGCGACAAGAAAAAGTACAGCCCGGGCCCCCAGCGTGCGCCCCAGCGCTCCACGTCGTGCCCACTCCTTCCAACCACACTCAGCCTGGGCCAACGCAACCACTTCCTGCAACCCGCCGCTGTGTACGCTCAAATTTCGAACAACGCCGCAGCAAGCTCCGCTGCGGTGTGCGCGCAACGTCGTCTCAGCTACCAGCGCGTTTTTCTCAACGACCCCACCCCCGAGCGATCGCGTTAACCATGACCATGCCCGAGGCTTTTGCGGATTTCAACAGCACGGGACCCACACGGTCGCATGCCGATCTTTTCTCTGTGCATATGCTTTGCCGGCCACATGATTGCCGGCATGCAAAATGACGGTGCCGGCGATCACGAGCGCGCCACAAATGTCATTTCTGCGCGATCCGCCCGGCCTATGGTGGCGATTCATCGGTTGACGCGCGGCTTGCGGAACGCGAAGCGCGTAGCGGCGTCACCCTTGTGTGGACTTGTCGTCTTTTCGAGGGAGCATTTGCATGCCTTACACCTACACATTGAGCTCAGTCATCCCCGCGAGCCCGGCGGAGGTTTATGAAGCTTGGCTCGACAGTATTGCCCACGCGGAAATGACGGGCGGCGGCGAAGCGGTCATGTCCGATGAAGTTGGCGCCGAGATTTCAGCCCTGGGAGGCCACATTACTGGCCGCAACCTCGAACTCGTTGCGCCCGAGCGCATCGTGCAGGCGTGGCGCACCGACGAATTCGATGACGAGACGGAGGATTCGATCGTCACCATCCTGTTGCAGGTAACTGAAGACGGTACGCTCCTGACGCTCGAACACAGCAACGTGCCGGATCAGTACAAGAGTTACGAAGAAGGCGGCTGGCAATCGAATTATTTCGAACCGATGATCGTCTATTTCAGCGAGTTCGAGGAGGACCTGGTCGAGCCCGAACAACAACCGCAACCGGCGTCGCTGCTCGAATCGGAGCCTGAGGCCAAGGACGAACCTAAGCCCAAGGACGAGCCCGAGGACGAAGACGAGGATCAGGACGACGACGATGAGGATGATGACGACGACGACGAGGAGGACGATGAAGAGGACGAGGACGATGCAGATGAAGATGAAGACGACGACGAGGGCCGCGACCACGGAGAGCATACAACTCGGCCTCGCGCCGAGGGCGAGCCTGAGTCTGAGCCCGAGCACAAGCACAAGCATGAAAATGAGCCTGAGCCCGAGGTAGTGGCGCCGCGGAGCGCGCCAGCGCGTGCAGCCACAGAGGCTCCAGGCGCGCGTGCGCGAAGGGCGAGCGGCCGCGAGCGCCGTACCGGCGGATTGAGCACACGAAAGGCTGCGCCACGGGCGGCAGCGAATCAGCGCAAAGCTGCGGCGCCCACAGCCTCGGTCGCCCGAAAGGCCGAGAGGCCGGAGACAAACAAGAAGACCGCAAAGTCCGCGACCAACAAGAAAGCCGCGAAACCGGCGGCCAAGAAAGCCGCAAAACCTGCGGCGAGGAAGGCGGCAAAATCCGCGGCGGGAAAAAAGTCAGTGGCTAAAAAGAAGACTGTAAAGCCCTCGGCCACAAAGAAGGCTGCAAAGAAATCCGCGCGGGGTTCGGCGAAGCGCCGCAGCACCAAGACGGCCGCACGTGGAAGCGCCGCGCGTTCCCGCAAGGCGGGGCGCCGCAAGCGGTAACCTGACGCCGCTATCGCGCCACGCTGCTCAGCGGGAAGGTCAAGCCTTTAATGTCGCATGCGGACCGCTTTGTCCCGAAACAAAAGCGCCAACCGCATCTGTCCGACACGATTGGCGCTGCAATTCTTTATGAGAGAAGGCGTGCCGGAAACCCGGTCTTCCTAACCGCGCATTACGCTCGGCGGCGGACCTTTTCCAGCTCCGGCCTATTGGAAGAAGCCCCACGATTGACGGCTCTGCTGTGCGGCGCGCCGACGCTGCGGCCCCGGCTGCGGGGTATCGCCACCGCCGAACAGCCGCGAGAAGAAGTTGTCGCCGCCGGCGCGCGAGTAGCCCGAGGTGTAGCGATCCACCGGCATGGCCAGCGCTTCGCGCCGCGCCGGATTGGCGCTACCGCTCGGGCGATCAACCGCACTCTCCGCGACCCTGCGTTCGTCGCCTTTGAGGATCGCGATCAGCGCGCGGTCGCGGCCGTACATGTCCTCGCGGAATTCCAGTTTGCCCTCGTCGTCGATGAATGCCGTCTGATAGGTCAGGTGCACCGGCAGATTATGCGGGAACGTAATGTCCTGCTCGCCCATGCTGCTGATCATCTTGCGAATGCGGTCTGACGTGTAACCCTCTCCAGGGCGCGTAATGCTGAGCAGCACCTCTGCGTATTTGACCGGATCCTGCACCCGCATGCAGCCGTGGCTGAAAGCGCGCCGATCGAGCGCAAACAGGTTCTTGTCTGGTGTATCGTGCTGATAGACCAGGAATTTGTTCGGGAAGTTGAAGCGCAGCCGGCCGAGTGCGTTGTGGTCTCCCGGCGGCTGCGAGATGTGCACGCTGCCGTCCGAATTGTATGAGATCCGCAGACCCATGCGCGCGAGCACGGTTGGATCGGCCGCCAACGCCGGCAGATATTCGCGGTGGACGATCGAAGGCGGCACATTCCAGGTCGGGTTGACCGTGATGAATTTCATTTCGGCGGTCATGATCGGCGTCGGCATGCCCGGCTTGCCGGTGACGATCCGGGTCGTCCAGATCTGATGTCCGTCGTGGAAGACGCGCAGTGTGAAGTCGGGCAGATTGACCATCACATAGTCGGTGCCGAGGTCGTGCGGCATCCAGCGCCAGCGCTCCATGTTGGCGAGCACCACGTCGGTCGCCGGCCGGTCGGCCGCGCGGCCATTGATCGCGTCGATGGTCTGCTGCGTCAGCAGACCGGTTGGGCGGATCTCGTGTTCCTGCTGGAACTTCTTGACCGCCTCGGCGAGTTCTTTGTCGTAAGTCGTACCGTCCCCGCTCAGGCCGAGCCGTTCGCGCAGTTGCGGCACGCGACTATCCTGCCCGCCGACCTTGGGTCCTGATCCGCCGGGAATCGGCGCCTTGCCGGGTTCGGTTTTGCCGCCGCGCAAATCGGCAAGCTTGGCTTTCAGCGCGAGATAATTCGGGGCCTGCGGCTCATAACCCGCGAGCGTTGCCGCTACGTCCTTGGAGTCCACCACCGCGGAGAGAACTTCGGCGGGCGTCGGTGCCTTCGTTTCATAAAGAATGTCGTTGCTCACGCGCGACCAGTGAACACGCCCGGTCGCAGCATGGTGAGCATAGGTCGCGACGGAAGCGGAAAGCCGAATTTCGGCTTCAGCCAAGGCGGCCGGGTCGGTCGTGGCTGCGGAGATGTTCGGCGCCGGATAGTCGGCCGGATCGAGGCCGTCAGCATCGACTTGCCCCAGATAGGCGACCGCCGCCTTGGCGCGCTCGTTGAATTGGCCGTCCGTGATCCAAACCGGCGCGTAACCGTGGGCAGCGTAATAGGCATCGAACGCCGGCTTATCCTTCTTGCCGACGATGCGGTCGAACTTGCCGTTGGCAAGCTCGCGCAGTTGGGTAGCGATTGGCGCATTCGCATCCGCTACCACGGGCGCTGGTGTTTCGGCATTCTCCGCCGGAGAGGCCGGCGCCGCTGCAGGCGCGGCCGCGTTCTCAGCGGGCGCCGGTGTCGCTGCAGGCGTCGCCGCATTCTCTGCGGGCGCGGGGGTGGCGTTGTCTGCGGGATTATCGGCGGGGGCCGTGGCGGTGTCGGTCGGCGTTGTGGTGCCGACAGCGGGAACTTCGTCGCTACCGCTGGCGCTGGCCGGTTGGGCCGCATCCGAGTCCGTGGCCGTTGCCGGTGCGTTGGTTTGCGCGGGCGCGGTGGAGGTCGCTGGGGCTGGCTCGGCGGGAGCCGCGGCGGCCGGTGCCGGCGTGGCCGGTTGCGATGGCGCAACAGTCGCTGCGGGTGGTTCCACGGGTGCTTCGGCAGGAGCGGCGGTCGGATTTTCCGGTCTTTCCTCGATTGATTCGCCTCTGAGCTCCGACGCAGTGCTATCCAAATCCTCCGGCTTGACGATCGCAACGACGGGTTGTGCCGCCTTTGCCTCAGGCTTTATGGGTGACTGATTTGGGGTTTCGGTGGGCTTCGCGGAGGGCGTTGTTGCGCTTGGCGGTGCGCCAGTCGCCGCCGGCGCGGCCGTCTCGCTCATCGTTCCGAACTTCGGCTCCGCGGCGGCCATGCCGGCCGTGCCGGCGACGAGGAGGATGGCTGCGGTCGAAGCGAGGAATCGGTCAATTCGGACGCCCGGCATTGCAAATTCTCCTTTGGGTCCGGCGAAAGGTCGCGAACCTCTCACGCGGGTCGGGTGCACTATGGGTTCCCAACCTCGTCAATTTTAGGAAGATAGAGCCTAATTTGCGCTTACCCTACGCGACCAGGGCCGCTTTGTGCCAGAAGGCAGCCCCCTGGCCGGGCCGCCGTTTAGGCGATTTTCCGGGGCTGTCGCTCTGTTGCAACGCCGCCAGAGTCGGTTTCATCGCCGCCGCCGCTCAATCCGAGGTTTTCGAGCTTCCGATAAAGGGTAGAGCGACCGATCTGCAGCCGTCGCGCAACCTCCGACATTTGCCCCCGGTAGCGCGCAATTGCATAGCGAATCAATTCGGCTTCGATCTCCTCCAGAGGGCGCACATCGCCGGCCGCATCGAGGAGCGGTAGGGCGTCGACCATCGCCGCGGGTGGGGAGGGGGCCGCCATCCAGTCGGTAACGGGCGCGGCGGGCGGTGCCGAGAGGATTTCCACCGGAAGATCGTCCGTAGCGGCTCCTTCCGTTTCGGTGCCCGACACGGAGGGTGTCGCAGAAAGATGCGCCGAGATTTGCGGAAATTCCGCGACCCCGAGACTGTCGCTCTCTGCCAGCACGACCGCTCGGAACACCGCGTTTTCGAGCTGCCGGATGTTGCCGGGCCAGTGATAGGCCATGAGGAGGCGTAGCGCATCGGAGGTTATGGCGCCGATGCGCTTTCCCTCCTCGGCGCCGAACAGCGTCAGGAAATGGCGGGCGAGGGCGGGAATGTCCGCGGGCCGATGCCGCAGCGGCGGCACGGTGATCGGAAACACGTGCAGCCGGTAGAAGAGATCCTCGCGAAAGCGGCCCTGCTTCACGTCGGCGATCAGGTCCCGATTGGTGGCGGAGACCAGGCGCACATCCACTTTCACCGGCTTGCGCGCGCCCACCGGCTCGACCTCGCCTTCCTGAATGGCGCGCAGAAGCTTGACCTGGGCGGCCGGCGGCAATTCGCCGACCTCGTCGAGGAAAAGCGTGCCGCCGGAGGCCTCGACGAACTTGCCGATATGCCGCTCGGTGGCGCCGGTGAAGGAGCCCTTCTCGTGGCCGAACAAAATCAACTCGACAAGATTTTCCGGCATCGCCCCGCAATTCACGGCGACGAACGGCTTGCTTCGCCGCTCGCCCGAGCCGTGGATGGCGCGCGCCACCAATTCCTTGCCGACTCCGGACTCGCCGCCGATCAGCACCGGAATGTTCGAGGCCGCCGCCTTTTCGGCAAAGCGCAGCACATCCAGCATGCTTGAGCTTTTGGTGATGATGTCCTTGAAGCCGAGCGTGCCCGCGCGACTGCGCTTGATGCGGTTAAGCTCACCTTCGAGCGCGCTGGTCGTGAGCGCGTTGTGCAGGCTTACCTGTAGGCGCTCGACGCCAGCCGGCTTGACCACGAAGTCGACGGCGCCCGCGCGCATGGCGGAGACGACGTTGTCGATGCCGCCGTGAGCGGTCTGTACGATCACCGGCACGGCGATCATGGCCTGCCGCATCCGTGCCAGCACCCCGAGCCCGTCGAGATTTGGCATCACCAGGTCGAGGATGACGCAGTCGATACGCGCTCCCTCCGAAGCGCAGAGCAGCGCCAGCGCCGCATCGCCGTTGTCGCGGACCAGCGTCTCATAGCCGAGCTTTTGCAGCATGCCTTCGAGCAAGCGGCATTGCACGGGATCGTCGTCGACTACCAGGACCGCCATTACTTCCCCGTCACGCTCGTGATGTCCCGGAGAAAGCCCGACTGGATTTGATCCAAGGGGGAACCGGAAACCGACTCTCGGAAAGTGCGCTCGGCAAAAATCGCGAGCCGATCGATTCAATTTAAGGCGATCGCGCTGCGCAGGCGATGGCCCGTGTGCCGTTTCGGGGCACTCTGGGCGAGCGTTCCTAACGAGGTGTTAAGGGCAATGCATAGCCACACACCGGGTTCGTACGATCAGCGATCGCCGGCCGATGTGCCGTCCTTCGGCCGGGCAAGCGGGTCTTCGCCAAAGCGGTTCGGACCATGGCTTCCGGGCAAGAAGCCGAGGACGAGAATGAGCAGACAGTAAGCGGCCACATGCAGGCGGCTTAACATGCTCATGCCGACAACGAAGGTGAAGGCCGGCAGAAGTAACAGCCACCAGGCCGATAGACTGAGATCGTGCAGCCGCTTCGCATAAATCGCGATGATCGGCCAGGTCAGCACGAGCGAAATGAATTCCGGCCAGTCAAACGAGAGCGGAGCATCCTGCCAGGCCTCATTGTCCGGTGTATCGCTGGGGATGAAATAGAACTCGCCGCCCGCATGCGGCAGCAGGCGTGCAAGGATGAGAGCGACAACGACGACGCCGATATAGCCGAGCCAGAATTCCTGGCGGCTGACGCGTCCCTGCAGAGATAGAAAAAACCAAGCGAAAGCGTTCATTGCGTCCAATCGATATGCTTTTGAACCATAAAGCCCTATGCCGCAAAAATGGCGGTTTGCTAACGAAGCAGCGTTACAAAGAGAAAGTAGGGTAAGCAGTTGCGTGGACCGAGCTTGGCCGGTGTCGACAAGCATCATAGCAAACGACGACCGTAGCAAAAGGGCGAGCGATGGCCGCGAGCGAGATCGGCGTGATCCGGACATTGCTGAGTTCCAAGCCGCGGCCGCAAGGGTGGGCGGAGCGGCGCGCGCGCTTGGACGAGGTTGGCTCGGTCTGGCCGGTCGCGGCCGACGTCGCGGTTTCCGACGTCGATCTCGGCGGCATCTCCGGCGAGTGGTCGAGCGTTCCCGGAAGCGACCAGGGTTGCGTGCTTCTCTATTTTCACGGCGGCGGCTATTGCTCGGGCTCGCTGCGCAGCCATCGCCGGCTGGTGAGCGAGGCGGGTCGGGCAGCCGCCATGCGCGCACTTGCGGTCGCGTACCGGCTGGCGCCGGAGCATCCGTTTCCGGCCGCGCTCGACGATGCGCTGACCGCCTGGCGCTTCTTGCAACAGCTAGGCATCCCGTCTTCGCAGATCGCCGTTGCCGGCGATAGCGCCGGCGGCGGGCTCACGGTGGCGCTGATCAACCACTTGCGGGCGGCCGGCGCCGAGCAGCCGGCGTGCGTGTGGCTCCTCTCCCCCTGGACCGACCTGACCATGTCGGGTGCAAGCCTCTCGAGCAAAGAGGATGTCGATCCGCTCATCCACAAGGGTTATCTAGAAGAGCTGGTACGGGCTTTGTTGCCCGTGGACTTCGACCGGAAGGATCCGCGCGTCTCGCCGCTCTATGCCGGCTTGCGCGGATTCCCACCGACGCTCGTTCAGATCGGGTCCGACGAGACGCTGCTCGACGATGCGGTGCGCTTCGCCGCCGCTGCCGGCGCTGCTGACGTCGCTGTCACGCTCGAGATCTGGCCGCACATGATTCACGCCTGGCCGCTTTGGAATGCGCATCTGGAAGCCGGGCGTCTTGCTTTGGCGAGTGCCGGGGCCTTCATCCGGCGGCACATTCGGACGGATCGCGCACTAATGGAACGCGCACGGAACCGCTAACCGGGCCGGACGTTTCGTCCGACGGCGCGGCCGCGTTCTTTGCATGATTGCGCAGCGGGCATGGACGGGATCCTAGTCCACTATTCTTCCAAGGTGCGCGCGGCCGCGGGCCGCTATGGCGAAGCGAGGCGGGGCTTGCACGCGCCTGCCTCGGCGCGAAGCTGCCGCGGCCTCGACTGGATGAACTTCTTTATCGCGGACGTGCAGACCGGATTCGGCTCGTTCGTTGCATTCTACCTGGCGCAAGTGGGCTGGTCGCCGACGCATATTGGGCTTGCACTGTCGGTTGGCGGCATCGCCGGCATGCTCAGCCAGATTCCGGGTGGCGCGCTCGCCGACGCGGTGATCTGGAAGCGCGGCTTGGCGGGGGTCGGTATTGTGGGGACCGCGGCCGCGGCCTTGCTGCTCGCGGTCTCGGCCGACGCGGCGGCGGTATTTGGCGCGCAGATCTTGCAGGGCATCGCCGCCGGCATCATCACGCCCGCGATCGGTGCGATCAGTCTCGGGCTTGTCGGGCGCAGCGCCATGGCGGTGCGCACGGGCCGTAATCTCCGCTATGCGGCTGTCGGCCATGCTTTGACCGGCGCGCTGATGGGTGTCGCGGGCGCCTATATCGGCAAGGGCGCGATCTTCGTCGCGGCGGCAGCGCTGTGCATTCCGGCGCTGATCGCGCTCGGCTTCATCCGCGGCGATGAGATCGACTATGCGCGCGCTCGCAACGCCAAGAATCTTGAAGACAAGAGCGTCGAAGACGAGCGCGCCGAACACAGAGACAAGAAGCAAACAAAGGTCAAACAATCGAGCCGCAAAGCCGTGGGCGCCAAACCGGCGGTGAGCGCGACCAGCATCTTGGCGCTTGCCAAAAATCCGGCGCTCGTCCTGTTCACCGGCGCGACGCTTCTGTTTCAGCTCGCCGACGCCTCGGTGTTGCCGATGATGGGCGAAAATCTCGCCAGCACCCGCGGCGATCATGCCGCGCTTTGGATGTCGGGGCTGGTCGTGGTGCCCCAAATCGTCGTCGCAATTCTCGCCCCCTGGGTCGGATTTCATTCGGAAAAAAGAGGACGACGTCCGCTGCTTCTCGCCGGCTTTGCGCTTGAGCCGCTGCGGGCATTGTTGCTCGCCGCCACCGCCGCGTATTCGGCTTTGGTGGTCGCGCAAGTCCTCAGCGGCGTCACCGGCGCGATCATCGGTGTGCTGACAGTCATCGTCGTCGCCGACCTGACCGCCGGCACCGGGCGATTTAATCTCGCGATTGGCGTGCTCGGTGCACTCGGCGGTGTCGCCGCCTCGATCAGCACGACCGTCAGCGGCTATGTGTTTCAAGTGTTGGGACCGCACCTCGGCTATGTGCCGCTAGCCGTCGTCGCTGCGCTTGCGACAGCGATGCTGTGGAGGTTTCTTACCGAGACCAAGCCTGAGAAATATGAGGATTAGAGGGCGTCAGTCCGGCTTGATTCGGGAATCTTCGGTCGCCGGCAGCAGCGACGCAAAAGTTTTGGCGAACGTATACGCGTCCCCGGGCCAGCGCGCCGAAACATAGTTGCCGTCGCGCACCACGAAGGCCGGACGGTCGTCGTCGAAACTGTCGCGAGACAGCCCGTCGGTCTTGCGCCGGTAATCGGGCACATTCTCTGGCACGTCGAGAAAATCCTGCGGCTGCGCCAGTGCGCGCGTGACCTCCTGCTGAACCGACCAGTATCCGTCAGTCTCGCCCGCCGCCTCGACGTACGTCCGGTAGTAGTTGGGATCCCAGAAGCGCACGACGCGGCCGACCATCTGAGCTTTGCGTTCAAAGGTCCAGGTGAGCGCCGTCGTGCGCCGACCATAAAGAACGGAACGGCCATCAGCGGCGCGCGTGCGTGCGACCAGGAGCACGCCGTGACAGATGGCCGCGACCGGCAGGTTCGCGGCGAAAAATTCACCGATGAGCCGTTGCAGAGTTTCGCTTTCCAGATAATCGCGCATGCCGCGCGCCCTGTGCCCGCCAGGAAGGAGTAGAGCGTCAAAATCTTGCCGCCGAATCTCGTTCCATTTGAGCGGCGCCTTGAAGGCCGCATCTTGCTCCATGGCCGCATAGGCGCGGCGCGCATCCGCATTGGCCCGCATCAAGCGGCCGATGGCGACGAGGTGCCTCACCCCGGGGATGAAGCCCCAGATGTCGAGACCTTCTCCGGTGAGCATCAGGTCGTCGGCCTTGCCAGGCTGGCCATCAGGCGTGGCGAAAGCGATGCTGTGGTTAAGGCGTTTTAAGACGCTCCAGCTCACTGCGGCTTCGCTCGGATCGAAGTCCGTGTTCGGGATCGGAATGAGGATTTTTGCCATGGTCGGTACTGCCGCGATGATCGATGCCATGTTACGAGGCCCAAGCGAATGTGGACTTGCGCCCGCGTTGGTCCTGCGCCACATCAAGGCCGCTGAGGCGCGACGATTCTAGCGGCTCCAAATATCACCCTACGACGCCATTCACGCGCACACACGAGCATCATGCCTGCAAAAGCCAGCGTTCGGCCCAAGCCGAAAACATCCAAGCGGACGGTGAAGGCCACGCCCGCCAAGCGCAAAGCCGGGCCCGCCAAATCGGGCTCCGCTCCGGGAGGGTTGCCGGAGTGGAACCTGGCCGATCTTTATGCCGGCCTCGATGATCCCGCGATCCGGCGCGATCTCGACCGAATCGATGCCGAATGCCTCGCCTTCGAGGAAGCTTTCAAGGGCAGACTTGCGGAATTGGCGCAAGCGGCGGAGGCCGGTAGCGCGCTCGTTGAAGCCGTGCAGCGCTACGAAGCGATTGATGATCTCATGGGCCGCATCGGCTCCTATGCGGGGCTCTTGCATGCCGGCAACACCGTCGATCCGGCGCGCACCAAATTTTACGGCGACGTTCAGGAGCGGCTGACCGCGGCATCGACGCATCTGCTGTTCTTTACGCTCGAGCTCAACCGTATCGACGACAAGCTTCTGGAAGCCGCCACGGAGGCTTCGCCGCTCGGTCACTACCGGCCCTGGCTGGAGGACGTGCGCCGCTATCGTCCCTATCAGCTCGAGGATCGCGTCGAGCAGCTTTTCCATGAAAAGGCGATGACGGCGTCGGCGGCCTGGAACCGGCATTTCGACGCCATGATCGCCAACCTTCGGTTCAAGGTCGGCGGCAAATCGCTCGCCATCGAGCCGACGCTCAATCTGTTGCAGGATCGCGCCGGAGCAAAACGCAAGGCGGCCGCGGAGGCCTTGGCGCACACTTTCAAGGACAACATCCAGGCCTTCGTGTTGACCACCAATACGCTCGCCAAGGACAAGGAAATTTCCGACCGCTGGCGCGGCTTCGCCGATGTCGCCGACGACCGGCATCTGTCCAACCGGGTCGAGCGCGAGGTGGTCGATGCGCTGGTAGCCGCCGTGCGGGCGGCTTATCCGACGCTGTCGCATCGCTATTACGCGCTCAAGGCGCGCTGGTTCGGCAAGAAGAAGCTGCCGCACTGGGATCGCAATGCGCCGCTGCCGCAGGTGCCGACGCGCACCGTCGGCTGGGTCGAGGCGCGCAATACCGTGCTCACGGCTTACGGCGCCTTTTCGCCGAAAATGGCCGCCATCGCCGAGCGCTTCTTCGACGAGCGCTGGATCGATGCGCCGGTGCGTCCCGGCAAGGCGCCGGGCGCGTTTGCGCATCCGACCACGCCGTCCGCGCATCCCTACGTCCTGCTCAACTATCAGGGCAAGCCGCGCGACGTGATGACGCTTGCGCACGAATTGGGTCACGGCGTGCATCAGGTGCTGGCCGCGCCCAACGGCGCGCTGATGGCGCCGACCCCGCTGACGCTCGCGGAAACCGCAAGCGTCTTCGGCGAGATGTTGACCTTCCGCAAACTCCTTGCCGCCACCCGCGACAAGAAGGAGCGTAAGGCGATGCTCGCCGCCAAGGTCGAGGACATGATCAATACGGTGGTACGGCAGATCGCGTTCTACACGTTCGAGCGCGCCGTCCACACCGAGCGCAAGAACGGCGAGCTCACGGCCGACCGCATCGGCGAATTGTGGCTCGACGTCCAACACGAGAGTTCTCGGGCCGGCGATCGAGATCAAGCCCGGCTACGAGACCTTCTGGGCCTATATCCCGCACTTCGTCCATTCGCCGTTCTATGTCTATGCCTACGCTTTCGGCGATTGTCTGGTGAACTCGCTCTACGCGGTCTATGAGAACGCCGCTGACGGATTTGCCGAGCGCTATCTCACCATGCTGTCGGCCGGCGGCACCAAGCACCATTCGGAGCTGCTCGCGCCGTTCGGTCTCGACGCCCGCGATCCATCCTTCTGGCAAGGCGGACTAGGCGTCATCGCGCGCATGATCGACGAGCTGGAAACGTTGAGCTAACAGTGACTTATGTCCCGTAAAACAAATGTTGAACGATAGGCTCTGTTGCGTTATACGGATTGTATAACGCGGAGCCTTCCCAATGGATTCACGTTCGCGCCCGAAGGACGAGGAAGGGATCGTTCTTCAGATCAAGAAGATCGGCAACTCGACCGGGCTTATTCTGCCGAAAGAATTGCTTGCGCGCCTCAAGCTGAAAGAAGGCGATAAGCTTCACGTCGTCGAGCACACCGAACGCGGCATCAAGTTAAGTCCCTACGATCCGAAGCATGCCAAGGCGATGGAAATCGCGCGGCGGTCGTTCCGCAAGTACGCCGATACATACAAGGCGCTAGCCAAGTGAACGAGCCGGATTGGCTCGATGTTGGCATTGTCCTCGATTTTCATGCCGAGCAACTCGCGCTTTTCGGCGGAGCCGAAGGGGTTCGCGATCTGGGTTTGTTAGAATCGGCCTTGGGCAGGCCAATCAACAAATTTGCCTACGGCGAACGCGAAGTTAACAATCTCGCTGCGGCCTATGGCTTCGGCATCGCGCGCAATCATGCGTTTGTCGACGGCAACAAGCGGACCGCGTTTGCATCGATGATCGTGTTTCTGGGGCTCAACGGGTTTGATCTCGATGCTCCGCCCGAACAGGCAACCGCCATCATTCTCGGCCTCGCCGCAGGCGAAATTTCCGAGGCGGCGTTGGCCCGCTGGATCGCGGATCACGTCAAGCCGCTTGAGGCGCCGAGGGCTGCGTTCTGATGCGAATTGAGAAGCAAGACTTGGAATCGAGAAGCAAGACTTGGAAATGAGGCTCGATAACGTAATGTCCCCGGGTTACGAGGGATGGGCGTGGCTCGCAAAGCTACGCTGAAGGCGGCCATAATTGTGTGGTTCATCCGCGCAGTCTGGCCAAGCTGACGCTGGTAACGTGGAAATCGATTGCCCATGGCTGACCGTGAAAAGAACCGCTTCTCCGCCCGCGCCGCGCGCTACGCGCGCGTCGGCGCCAATGTGGGCGGCGTGGCGGCGCGCTATGCCGGCCGCCGCATCATCGGCGGCGAACCCAATCGGGCGGGGGAAGCCGCGGCGCTCGCCAATGCGCTCGGTAATCTCAAGGGCCCGCTGATGAAGGTCGCCCAGCTCATGGCGACCATCCCCGACCTGTTGCCGCCCGAATACGCCGCCGAGCTTGCCAAGCTGCAGAGCGAGGCGCCGCCCATGGGCTGGGCCTTCGTCAAGCGCCGCATGCAGGCGGAGCTCGGCGCGGATTGGCAAACGAAATTCGCAAGCTTCGAGCATCATCCGGCCGCTGCCGCCTCTCTCGGCCAGGTGCATCGTGCGCGTTCCCACGACGGCGCGGCGCTGGCCTGCAAGCTGCAATATCCCGACATGCAGTCGGCGGTCGAAGCCGATCTGCAGCAGTTACAGTGGCTGCTGGCGATCCGCCGACGCCTTGATGGCGCCATCGACACCAGCGAGATCGGCAAGGAGATCAGCGCCCGCGTGCGCGAGGAGCTCGACTATCGCCGCGAGGCCAAGCATGTCGCGCTCTACCGCGCCATGCTCGACGGCACCGACATCGTGCGGGTGCCGCGCGCCTGGCCGGAGCTATCGACCGGCCGGCTGCTCACGCTCGACTGGCTCGAAGGCACCCGCATGCTCGCGCACAGGAACGATCCGCTTGCCGTGCGCAACGTGCTGGCGACTGCGATGTTCACCGCGTGGTGGTATCCGTTTAGCCGCTACGGTGTCATCCATGGCGATCCGCATCTCGGCAATTACACCGTGTTCGATGCGCGCGCCGAAGGCCGTCCGCGCAAGAACGTATCGGAGCCGGCCGGCATCAACTTGCTCGATTACGGATGCATCCGGATTTTCCCGCCGCAATTCGTTCGCGGTGTGGTCGATCTTTATCACGGGCTCCTCCACGACGATCATGACCTCGTGGTGAGCGCCTATGAGACCTGGGGCTTCCGCCGGCTCTCGCGCGAACTGATCGACACGCTCAACATCTGGGCGCGTTTCATCTACGCGCCGCTCCTCGACGATCGCGTGCGCACCATCGCGGACGGCGTGGCGCCCGGCGAATATGGCCGGCGCGAAGCGTTCCGCGTGCATCAGGCGCTCAAGCAGAAAGGCCCGGTGACGGTGCCGCGCGAATTCGTGTTCATGGATCGCGCCGCCGTCGGGCTCGGCGCGGTGTTTCTGCATTTGCGCGCTGAGCTGAATTTCTACCGCCTGTTCAACGAGGCGATCGAGCATTTCTCGATGCAGCGCGTAGCCGAGCGCCAGCAGGCGGCGCTCGTGGCGGCAGGCCTGACGCCCTGAGTTGGTGGCTCGTAGATCCTTGAATCCAGGGCATATCATGGTAATCTAGTCAATATGACTAGAATCAAAAAATCGTCTGCGATTGTCCCCGCACGACGGCGGCCGCGCGATAAGCGCCCCGCCCATTGGCGATTGCAGGATGCGAAAGCCCGTTTCAGCGAACTCGTGCGACGCGTGCGCAGCGAGGGGCCGCAACACGTGACCGTGCACGGACGGGACGAAGTTGTCGTCATCACCGCCGATGAGTTCCGCCGTTTGCAGGGTGAACGCACGGGTGGCGCCCTTATCGAGGCGATGCAGGCTTCGCCTTTCCGCGACATCGAACTTGGAGCCGAGCGCCCGCGATTGCTCGTGCGAGACGTCGCTCTGTGACCGGATGGCTCCTCGACACCACTATTCTTTCGGAACTGCGTCGCGTCCGGCCCAATTCCAGGGTTGTCGCCTTCATCAAAGCGCAGCCGCTCGAAATACTTTATATCAGCTCGGTCACATTGGCGGAGATTCGGTTCGGTATTGAACTGGTCGCCGAGCCCGTACGGCGCGCCGAACTCGACAATTGGCTGACCCACAGGGTGCGGCCGATGTTCGGGGGACGCGTTCTGCCTGTAACCGAGGACGTGATGCTCAAATGGCGACTGCTGGTCGAAGAGGGCCGCAAGACCGGGCATACCTTTTCGCAACCGGACCTGATCATCGGCGCGACTGCACTGGAACATGGTCTCACCCTCGTTTCCAGAGACACCGCCGATTATGAAAAAGCCCACGTGCCGGTTATCAATCCGTGGCTGTCCGCGGCCGCGCTTTAGTTTGGGAGAAGGCGATGGTGAATATCTGGGTGCGCAAGCCCCTCTCGGTCCTGCTGGCGGAAGCCGACGAGCCCGACGTTCAGAAGCTGACCACCCATGACGGCGTGCCGCTGACCCGTACCTTGTCGGCGACCAACCTGGTGGCGCTCGGCATCGGCGCCATCATCGGCGCCGGTATTTTCGTCCTCACCGGCAACGCCGCGGCCGCTCATGCGGGGCCGGCCATCACATTGTCCTTTGTCCTCGGCGCCGTTGCGTGCGCGTTCGCCGGCTTGTGTTATGCGGAAATGGCGTCGACCGTTCCGATCGCCGGCAGCGCCTACACCTACGCGTACGCGACACTCGGCGAGTTCATCGCGTGGATCATCGGCTGGGATTTGATTCTCGAATACGCGCTCGGTGCCGTCACCGTTGCGGTGGGCTGGTCGGGCTATGTCGTGAGCTTCCTGAAAGACATCGGCATCGTCGTGCCGCCGCAATTCGCCACGGCGCCATTTTCCTACGACCCCGTCGAACGCGCGTGGCACGCGACCGGAGCCATTTTCAATTTGCCGGCGGTCGTGGTGATCGCCGCCACATCCGCGTTGCTGGTCGTTGGCATTCGTGAATCTGCCCGTGTCAACAACGTGATTGTCGCCATCAAGCTGCTGATTGTCATTATCTTCATCGCCGCGACCGCCGCGTTCGTAACCACCGCGAATTGGGTCACGCCCGGCAATCCGGCCGGCGCTTTCATTCCGCCCAGCACCGGTCCCGGCGAATTCGGTTGGAGCGGCGTGCTCCGCGGCGCCGCCGTGGTATTCTTCGCCTATATCGGGTTCGATGCGGTTTCGACCGCCGCGCAAGAAGCGAAGAATCCGAAACGCGACATGCCGATCGGCATCCTGGGATCGCTCGCGATTTGCACGGTGCTCTATGTCGCCGTTGGTTTCGTGCTCACCGGCATCGTGCCTTACGACAAACTCAACGTCCCCGATCCAATCGCCGTCGGCATCGACGCCACCGGCCTGAAATGGCTGTCGCCGATCCTCAAATTCGGCATCATTCTCGGCCTGACCTCAGTCGTTCTAGTCATGCTGCTCGGCCAGACGCGGGTGTTCTATGCGATGGCTCGCGACCGTCTGTTGCCCAGCGCTGCCGCCAAGGTGCATCCGCGGTTTCGCACCCCCTATGTCACTACTATTACGACCGGCGTGGTCGTCATGGTGCTTGCCGCGCTGTTGCCGATCGGGCTCGTCGGCGAACTGGTAAGCATCGGCACGTTGTTCGCCTTCGCGATTGTGTGCGTCGGGGTCCTGGTTCTGCGCGTTATCGAGCCCACGCAGGAGCGGCCGTTTCGAACGCCTGCGGTCCATATTGTGGCGCCGCTCGGCGCCCTCTCGTCGGCTTTTCTCATGCTAGGGCTGCCACTCGACACCTGGCTGCGCTTTGCCATTTGGCTGGTGATCGGACTTTTTCTCTATGCTTTCTATGGAACGCGGCATGCGCGCAGCGCGCTGCAGCCGTCGATCTGATCTAATCCAATCGACGATGATGCCGTCAGGATAGCGAATGCAATCGATCTTCAATAGCGGCGCCACCGCGGCCGCGATCCCGATCTGGTTTGTCACCGCGGCAACCTACAAAGACGTGCGCGGACGGCTCTCTGCCGCGGCACGAGCCTTTGCCGATGCAGCCGGTTTCGAGCCGAAGCCCGGCCACTATCTCGCGCTCCCGGGGGAGGATGGCTTAAGCGGCATTCTGTTCGGTCTGGAGAACGGGGATGGCGCGAAGGACCTGTTTTTGCCCGGGCGCTTGCCGCAGCAATTGCCCGCCGGCGTTTATCGTTTCGCCAACGATCCGCACGATGCCCGGCTTGCGGCACTGGCCTTCGGCCTCGGCGCTTATCGCTTTACGCGTTACCAAAAGTCCGAAGCACGCAAGATCAAGCTCGACCTGCCGCAAAGTCTCGACCGCGAAGATATCGAGCGGCAGGTCGAAGCGGTCGCGCTGGCGCGCGACCTCGTCAACACGCCGGCCAACGACATGGGCCCCGACGACCTCGAAGCGGCGGCGCGCGCGCTTGCGGGCAAGCATGGCGCCAGCGTCAAAGCGACGATCGGCGACGATCTGCTGCGGGAGAATTTTCCGCTCATTCATGCCGTCGGCCGTGCCGCCGCGCGAGCGCCGCGGCTGATCGACCTGAGCTGGGGCGAGGCCAGCCACCCGCGTGTGTCGCTGGTCGGCAAGGGCGTTTGTTTCGACACCGGCGGGCTCGACATCAAGCCCGAATCCGCGATGCTCAACATGAAGAAGGACATGGGCGGCGCCGCAACGGCGCTGGCGCTGGCGCACATGATCATGGCGCGCCGGCTGCCGGTCCGGCTGCGCGTCTTGATCCCGGCGGTGGAGAACGCGATTTCCGGCAATGCGTTTCGGCCGCGCGACATCTACACCTCGCGCAAGGGCATTACCGTCGAGATCGGCAATACCGATGCGGAAGGCCGTCTCGTTCTCGCCGATGCGCTTACGCTCGCCGACGAAGAGCACCCGGACCTCATCTTTGATTTTGCCACGCTCACAGGCGCTGCTCGCGTCGCACTTGGACCCGACGTGCCGCCGTTCTTTACCGACGATGACGGCCTGGCGGAAAAGCTCATGGCGCATGCGGTCGCCGAAAACGATCCGCTGTGGCGGCTGCCGCTGTGGCAGCCTTACGAGGAGATGCTGGAGTCGCGGATCGCCGACATCAACAATGTCGGGTCCGGCGGCCAGGCGGGTGCGATCACGGCCGCACTGTTCATGCGGCGGTTCGTGACGGCGAAATCGTGGGCGCATTTCGACGTCTTTGCCTGGAGCCCGCGGAATCGCCCGGGACGCCCCGAAGGCGGCGACTGCCAGGCCGCGCGCGCACTCTACGCGCTGCTCGCCGCGCGTTTCGGTTAGCCAAAATGCCCCGCGCTTTCGATCCTCGCCTAATCCCGGCCCGTGCCGATCTCGCCGCCAAGGATCTGGAAGGCAAGGTCGAAGCGGCGCGCTTTGTCGAGGGACGTGCGTTCGAGGTCATCGATCCGCACACCGCCGTGCGCGCCGCGCCGGCGCCGGATGCGCCGCTTCTGACCGAAGCCCTCGAGGGCGAGCGCGTGACGGTCTACGATCTCAATGCTGAAGGCTGGGCGTGGGGGCAGCTTGCCGCCGACAGTTATGTCGGTTGGCTTTCGACGAACGCGCTTGCTCCCGTCGGTGCGCCCGCGACCCACAAGGTGTCGGCACTCCGCACCTTCGGATTTCCAGGCCCTTCGATCAAGCTGCCGCCGCTCGAGGCGCTGCCGCTCGGCGCGCGGCTTGCGATTGCGCGGGTCGAAGATCGTCTGGCGGTGACACGCTCGGGTGCCTATGTGCCGCTGCCGCATCTGGCGCCGCTCGATTTTATCGAACCTGACTTTGTCGCTGTCGCCGAGCGCTTTCTTGGCGTGCCTTATTTGTGGGGCGGCAAGACCGCGCTCGGCATCGATTGCTCGGGTCTTGTCCAGGTCGCGCTCACCGCCGCCGGCCATGTCTGCCCGCGCGACAGCGACATGCAGGAGGGCGCTCTCGGCGCGCCGGTCGCCGACGCAGAGCGAGAGCTGCGCCTGCGTCGTGGCGATCTCGTTTTCTGGAAAGGGCATGTGGCGATCGTGCGCGATCCCGGCACGCTCATTCACGCCAACGCCTTCCACATGGCGGTGGCGCTCGAGCCGTTTGCTGAAGCGGTCGCGCGCATCCGCGCCGCCGGCAGCGAAGTGACAAGCGTGCGGCGGATTCGGTAGCCGTTATTGTTTCCGCGTCATGCGCGGGCTTGACCCGCGCATCCCGAATGCCGTGCTCAGTGCCTGCATGAACGAGGTGGCCGGAACAAGCCCGGCCACGACGAAGCAAACAATGTTGGTGGTGCACGCTTCGCATTGAATCTGAAAGCGAAGTAGGCCTTCGACTCCACTCCGCGTCATGCGCGGGCTTGACCCGCGCATCCCGATGGTTGCGCTCAGTGCCCGCATAAGCGTCATGGCCGGGACAAGCCCGGCCATGACGGGGAAAAATGATCAACTATGATCACGGCGTGGTGCCGTACAGTTCGCGCAGGCGGCCATGCGCGTAAGCCAGCGCCGGCGGCATATCCATTTTCTCGCCGATGATCTCGATATAGGCGCCTGACTTGCTCTCGCGCGCTGCCTTCATGGCCGCGTCAAGCGCACCGAGCGTCTCGACGCGGGCCGTGAACCAGCCGTCACATCCGAGCGCGCGCGGCAATTCGGCATATTTCCAAGGTGAGAGATTGTTGTAGGTCCAGTCGGGATTCTCTTCGAGCGCGCGTTCGATCAGATAGCCGCTATTGTTGAGAACGAAGACGATCACTTTGGCGCCGAAGCGGGCCATGCTGCCGATCTCGTTGGCAGTGAGCTGATGCGAGCCTTCGCCGGTGATCAGGATGGTGCGGCGGCTGTCGTCCGCGAGCGCCGCTCCAAAGGCGGCCGGCGTGGCCCAGCCGATTGATCCCCACAACACTTGCGCCTCGACGCGCACCCTGTCGGCGAGCGTCATTGGGACGATGCCGAGGCTCGAGCTGCCGGTTTCGAGGACGACAGTGTCTCCGGCGCGCGTGAAGTCGGCGTAACGGGGATAAAGCGCCGCCATGGTGATCTTGTCGGATGACTGGCCCGTCGGACGCGAGGCCGGTGCGGGTGCTGCACGGTACTGCGCGGCCAGCGGTTTCATCTTGGCGATCTCAGTAAGCACATCGGCCAGCCGCACGTTGGCGATGACCTCATCGCCGATCCGGACGTCGTTGAGGCCGACCGTGATGAACCGGGCGAGGTCGAGTTGGGTCGAATACGAGGCCGTATTGATGTCGTTGAGGCTGATCCCGCCGAGATCGAGCACCACATCGGCGCTCTCGACCGCCTCGCGCGTCGCTTGCCGCGACGTCGCGCCGGCATAAAGACCGGCAAATTGCGGATGGCTTTCGTCGATGATGCACTTCTCCATCGGCGTGACGGCGAACGCACAGCCCAACGCTTCGATCGCCTTTTGTGCCTCTTTCTGCAGTCCCAGGCGCGCAATCGTGAATGCCGGGAACGCGATGACGGACTTCGCGGTCTTCAGGCGATCGCCGATGGCAGCGACCGCCTTTTTCAGGGCGGCCTCGCCCGATCGGATCTTGAGCGGACGGGCCTCGTAGGGCGCGACCGGTGAGAGCGCATAATCGGAGGGCACGACGATATAGGCCGGCCGGTTCTCTCGACGCGCCTCGGCGATGACGCGCTCCATCTCGATGACGCAGTTGTCCGGATCTATCACCGCGTGACAGCAGGCCGCCTTGGCGGAAAGCTCGATGAAATTGCCGAACACGCCGTCGCCGAGCGTGTGATGGGCGATTTTGTTCAGGCGCTGGTTTTGATAGGACGGCATGCCGACGACATGAAAAACGAGCGAACGCTCGGCCTTGGCGCCCATCACGCCGTTGAGCGCCGACAATTCGCCGACGCCGTAGGTGGTCGCCAGCATGGCGGCGCCGCGAATGCGCGCATAGCCGTCGGCGGCATACGACGCGTTCAACTCGTTCGCACAGCCGATCCATTTCAGCTTGGCGCTGCGTTCGACCGCATCGCAGATCGGAAAAAGATAATCGCCGGCAACGCCGAAGCAGTGATCGATGCCCTCTTGGGCGAGGCGCTGGACGATGTAATCGGCTACGATGGTGGCATTAGGCATTGCTGCTGGCCTTTCATTCCTGGACGTGCGATTGGGGCGGAAGCCGACGGACGCGATCGCGGATCGCCTCGGCTCTACCGGCTACAATGCCGCCGATCATGCACCGGTAAAAGGCTCGAATAGGCCAAGTCCTGCGAGCTTTTGGCCGAAAACATGACGAGGTCTAGACGTGCGACCGGAGCGTCAACGTTTCGGCGGCGTGCGCCTCGTTATCCTTTCCATGCGTTTCTGAATTCCTGCGGCGAGCTTTGTGTCCAGCGATGAAAGGCGTGTCGGAAGCCCGCGCCGTCGCTGAATCCCACGGCGACCGCAATGTCTTCGACGGTCAGGGTTGTGTCGCGCAGATATTTGATCGCCACATACATTCTCAATTCATCAAGCACGCCCTGGAAGGTTTTTCCTTCCTCTTGCAGCCGGCGTCGCAGCGTCCGCGCCGATAGCTTGAGGTCGCGCGCGACCGCGTCCAGCCGCTTCGGCCGGTCAAGCGTCGTGACCAGCGCGTCGCGGACTTTGCCGGATACGCCGGTGCGAAGAGCAAAATCGTCGAGCAACTGGTCGCAAAGCCGCAACACCACGGAATTGGTGATGGCGTTGCCAAAATGAGCCGAGTTGCCGAGCCATGTCGCGTCGAACAACAATCTGTTTTCCGACTGGCCAAACAGAACCGGACATTCGAAGGCGTTGCCGTAGTCCGGCGTGTCCGCTGGCGGCCGGTACCTTAGATGAATTTCCGTCGGCGCGAATGACGGCCCCATGACGTCGCGATGAAGCGCTACATGAATGCCAAGCTGCATATCGACCAGAAACCGGTACAATGCCGCGTCAATTTCAGGATACGGCGCCGGGTTGATGATCCAGACGCCGCGCCCCGCTTCTTCGCGGAAGGCGATGTCGGCAAGCGGCGTCGCCAGGCGGTGATAGGCGACAGCGAGCTTCATCGTCTTGCGGTGATCTGTGCTGCTGAGAATGGCGAAGCCGTACATGCCTTGGGTCGAGGCGTGAAAGCGCAAACCCGCGTGATAGGCAAAAAACGGATCTTGCGAGAGCGAGAGTGCGTTACGGCAACCGGCGATGATCTGATTGAGCGATACGCGCGTCAGTGGCGACGCCATTGCAGCGGAGTCAAGCCGGACGTCGCGGAGCGCGCTCTGCAACGTGACACCTTCAGCAGCCAACGCTTCGGCGATCGTCGCAAGTTTTGCGACTGGATAGATTTTTTCGTCGGGGCCTGTTTCGATCACTGCGGCAGCGCGCCTACGATGCGTTTCGGTTCTCTATTAGATCATGCGGTGGCGGCACGGCTCAATGGCGTGGGTGCCGGGTTGCGCGGCGGTACCTAAGCAAACCGCCCTTTGCGCAGGAAAACGTCGGCCGAGGCAAGGCCTGCAGGATTGTACCTGTCCGCCGCTCGTGCGATTGATCCGATTGGACGGCCCCGGTTCGAGGTCGCAAGAGGTTGTTTGTCGATGGCGATCGAAGCCGGAGCGGATGAGAGCGTCTATCCGGTCGTCAAGGTCGCGGCGGTTGTCGCCGCCCTCGAAGCCGAGGGGATTTCCCGCGATGACGCGCTCAAAGGCGTCCACTTGCCGTCCAATGCGATAGCTTCGCCGGGGGCGCGCGTTTCGATCAATCAAGTCATCACCTGCTATCGCAACGCGATCAAGCTCACGCGCGACCGGTTCTTTGCCTATCGGGCCGGTCTTGGCTTTCACGTCTCGACCTACGGCATGTATGGCTTTGCCATTCTCAGCAGTGCGAGCTTCCACCAGACCATGCAGTTCGCGCTCAAATATCACGAGCTCGCGACGCCGCTGGTCGAACTTGCCTTTCGCCAGGATGCAAACAGCGCGATCTGGATTGTCGAACCGATAGCGCACCCGGCGATCGATGCTGCGCTGTATCGCTTCCTCACCGAGATGCAGTTCGGCATTCACGTGTCGCTGCATCGCGATGTCATGGGCGCGTCGTTCGCGCCACGGCAGTTCGCCTCGGATACCCAACATCCGGTGTTCGATTGGCCGGTGCTGTTTGGCCAATCCGAGAACAGGTTCATCTTCGATCCGGCTCTGCTGGACGCGCGTCCCGATTTCGGAAACGGGATCACGTATTCCATGGTTGTCCATTTGTGCGATCAGCTCATGGATGAGCTGCAGCTTCGCACCGGAATCGCCGGGAGAGTACGCGAGGCTTTGTTGGTCAATCTGGCTCGACCGACAAGCCTTGAAGCGGTGGCGCGCCACCTGAAGATGTCCACGCGCACCTTGCGCCGGAAATTGAGTGAGGAAAGCACATCGTTCCGGGCCTTGCTCGACGATCTCCGGATGCAGGTCGCCATCAAGTATTTGCGTGACACGAATTTGACGATCGAAGCGATTGCGGCGGCATTGGGCTTCAGCGATGGCGCCAATTTCCGCCACGCGTTTCGTCGTTGGACCGGACGCCCGCCGCAAGAATTCAGGAACCATTCGCGGGCGTGAGCACAAAAGGCGCCTGTGCGCTGCCGTTCGCTCCTGGTGATTGAAGGCGTGAGTCACGCGGCGCCCGCGAGCCGACGCGCTCGCGCGGCGCACTTTGTCCGAAATTCACCGCTCGCTGGCCGGATCGAACCTTTAGCTGGAGCGACGTAAGCCGCAGAACAAAGGCGTCATTCGCGCAGCCGTAACCAGGAGAGATCGTCATGGGTCAGCGCATCGATCAATTTTGCGAAAATCTTCGTCTCAAGCTTACGAACGTCGACAGCAACATGAACGCCCTCAAGGCCAAGATCGACAGCAAGGCGCAAGGCGCCGAACGCGACGTGCAAAATCATCTGGACGCGGTCGATGCGCACATCGCGCAGCAACGCGCCAAGGTGGCCGCAGCGCAGGCCGAGATGAAGAATTGGGTGGAGGAGCGCAAGGCTGCCACCACCGAAAAGGTCGCCGAGTGGAAGACGAAGCTGGAGAAAACCAAGCTGCAACGGCGGGCGGAGGGCGCAGAAAATTATGCCGCCGCGGCGCTCGACGTCGCCATAGCGGCGGTGGACGAGGCCGAGCAAGCCTCGCTCGAAGCCTGGCTGGCGCGGCGCGACGCCGATTTTGCTTAATACGACCGACGCCGACTCGGCGTAGACTTACGGGGCGGGCGCCGGCTGAGCTGTTGTAGCCCAGCCGGCTTGCCGCCGATGCGAGCAATTTTCTTTCATGCCGGGAGGCGACACATGCTGATGGGCAATATTCAAGGCTTGGATATCCAAATTCCCCACGAAGTCGCGCAGTACTGGGGCTGGTTTCTGGCGTTCGGTATTGCGTTGGTGGCGCTCGGCGTTGCCGCCATCGTGCGGGCGGTAACGGCGACGATCATTTCGATGCTGTTCTTCGGCTGGCTGCTGGTGCTCGCGTCCGGTATCGAAATCGCGCAGGCGGTGCTGGTCGGACATTGGGCCGGCTTCTTTCAACATCTGGTCGCGGCCATTCTGTTCGGCGTCGTCGGCGTGATTATCGTCACGCGGCCGTTGCTCAGCGCCGAGGTGCTGACGGTATTCATTGGTACCTTCTTCCTGATCGGCGGATTGTTTCAATTCTTCTCGGCATTGGCGGTTACGACGCCGGGCTGGGGCTGGCACCTGGCGGACGGCGTCATCACCGCGATTTTAGGCTTGCTGGTGCTCGCGCAATGGCCGGTCTCGGGACTGTGGGTCATCGGCCTCTTTGTCGGTATCGATCTGATCTTCTACGGCGGCGCGTGGATCGGCCTGGCGCTCGGCGTGCGCGGAAGCTGAAGCCGGCCACCTGGAGATGCCGCGTTTTGGCTGGGGGCGGCGCGCGAACGTCTGTTGACGAATGTGCGCCGCTACTTGCTCTGGCTTTTGCGCGTCGCTCTCGCCAAGATGCAGCAATCGCGAAGCGATGCGGGGCTGCACGTCCCGCGGCAAAGCACGGAGCCTAGGCGATGACCGAGCAAGAGCCCGCGCCCCTGAGCGTGCCGGAGGTCGCGGTGTCGGAGGCCCCGCCGCCCAAACCCCGCAGCTTCTGGCTGCGGGAGTTGCCGTTCACCGTTGTGTTGATCCTGACGATTGCGGGCGTGGCCTACACGACTTTCGCCAGACGGCCGATTGCCGGTTACTGGGAAATCCTGGCGCCGATCATCGGGCTCGTTTGCGTTGCCGCGGGCTGGCAGGAGGCCGGCGACCGGACCGGACGCCTGCGTCTGATCGTGACCCAGGCGCTGCATTGGGGCGCATTCCTGCTGGTGATGAACATCCTGTTGCTGTCTAGCGTGCAGCAGCTCTTCAACGCACAAACGACGGCGCTGGCGATCTTCACCTTGCTTGCGCTCGGCACATTTACCGCAGGCGTGCAGGTCTTGTCCTGGCAGGTTTGTTTGCTCGGCGCGATCATGGCGATCGGCGTTCCGGCGATCGCCTGGATCGAAAACTCCGCCCTGCTGGCGACCCTGATCATCGCCGCCATTGTCGCCCTCGCGGTCGTGTTGTGGTGGAATTGGCGGATGCCGCGCACGGCGACGACGTAAGCCACCGCCACGGATCGTTGATCTATCCCACGGCATGAGCGTGGGCAACGCCCGCGCATGAAGG
This sequence comes from uncultured Alphaproteobacteria bacterium, assembly GCA_963818155.1. GTDB lineage: Bacteria > Pseudomonadota > Alphaproteobacteria > Rhizobiales > Xanthobacteraceae > BOG-931. The sequence goes on along the minus strand of CAWFRC010000002.1, from coordinate 750,228 downwards.
TGGGCAAAGGCGGCGCAGCATCGTCTTGCCATCCCGCGCTGCGCGTATAACCTCAGCGATGCACGGATGTCGCAAGGCCGTCACGCGACCTGCGTCATGAACAACAATGAACGTAACGGAGGGGAGATACGCCATGCGAGCTTTCGCTACCATTGCCGTAGTCGGTCTGGCAGCCGCCGGCGCGGCGTTTGCGCTGTTGCCGCGCGCACAGGCCGATTCGCAGATCGATCGCGGCAAATATCTGGTCGTGCTGGCCGGCTGCAACGACTGCCACACGCCAGGCTTTTTCCTCGGCAAGCCCGACATGGCGCGCTATCTCGGCGGATCGGACGTGGGCTTTGAAATTCCCGGGCTCGGCGTGTTCAACGGCCGCAACATCACGCCCGACAAGGAAACCGGCATCGGCAGCTGGACCGACGAGCAAATCGCCGCCGCGATCACGACCGGGAAGCGCCCGGATGGACGGCAACTGGCGCCGATCATGAACTATGCCTCGTTCACCTACATGACCAAAGAGGATGTTGCCGCGGTGGTCGCCTATCTGCGCAGCGTTCCGCCGGTGCACAACGAGGTTCCGGGCCCGTTCAAGCCGGGCGAGAAGGTGTCGATCTTTACCTTCCGCGTTTTGCCGCCGGGCGAAACCGCAATGCCGGCGCCGAAATAGCTGCCGGTAGGATCGCGATCTCAGCAGAAGGTCCCGTCTTAGCAGAAGGCCTTGCCGCACTGGGCGATCGCGCCGGCGATCGCCTGCAGCGCGTGCTGGCCGGGATAGCCGAGGATCGCAAGATTGCCGGCAATGAAGGACGGCGTTGCTTCGAGACCGAGCGCTGTTCCGAGATTGACTAGGTTCTTCATCGTCTCGGTGACCTGCTCGCTGTCCGCGACCGCGAGCAGGTCTTTCTGGTTCAAGCCGAGGCCGACGGCGATCTCCAGCGCCCGTTGCCCGTCGGTCTTGCCACGCTGCGCATAGACTTTGCGGTGAAACGCATAAAACTGCTCCGGCGTGCCCAATTTCGCCACCGCAAGCTCGACGCGTGCGGCGGTGATCGACGGGATGCCCAGTATCGGATAGGGCACGAGCACGAGCCGTAGCTCGGGGTCTTGCTTGAGCATTTCACCAAGATCGGCGGCCGCCAGGCGGCAGAACGGGCAATTGAGGTCGTAGAACTCGATCAACGTCTCTTTGCCTTTGGGATTGCCGACGACCACTACGCCGGGCAGCCGATCGATCGGTCCCAGAAGCCTGACCGTGTGATTGGGGAGCCTCTGTCCGTCGTCCCCGATCACCGCATATTCGGCCTCGCTCGCAGCGCGACGCGATTGCGCCAACGCGGTGCCGAAGAAAGCGAGCGCGACCGCGAGTGCCGCAAAGATCGCCACGCTTCGAAGACGCAGCATCGCCCACGGCCGTTTCATTGCGCCACCACGCCGCCGGGTGCGGTGTCCAGATTGAATGCGGCGGCGAACAGCGCGCGCGTGTAGTCGGTCTGCGGATTTTTGAACAATGTGGTGGCGTCGCCAGCTTCGACCACTTTGCCGTGCCGCATTACCAGAAGCCGGCTCGCCAACGCGGCGACCACGCGCAGGTCGTGGGAGATGAACAGATAGGTGAGGTCGCGGCGCTTCTGCAGATCGCGCAGCAGATCGACCATCTGCGACTGGATCAGCATGTCGAGCGCGCTGGTCGGCTCGTCAAGCACAACGAATGTCGGCTCCAGCACGATGGCGCGCGCCACCGCGATGCGCTGGCGTTGGCCGCCGGAGAACTCGTGCGGGAAGCGAAGGCGCGAGGCGGCGCCGAGGCCCACATCGGCGAGGGCATGGATGACGCGTTCGTCGCGTTCGCGCTCGCTCATGGCCGGTTGGTGGATTTGCAATCCTTCCTTGATGATGTCGGCGACCGACAGCCGCGGCGACAGCGAGCCGTAAGGATCTTGAAAGACGATCTGCATGTCGCGGCGGAACGGCCGCATCTGCTTGAAGCGTAGTCCCTGCAGCGGATGGCCCATAAAGACGATCGGGCCGTCGGAGGAAATCAAGCGTAACAAAGCCAGCCCGAGCGTGGTCTTGCCCGAGCCGGACTCGCCGACCACGCCCAGCGTCTCGCCTTTGCGCAGCTCGACACTGACCCCGTCAACCGCCTTGATGTGCCCAACGACTTTGCGCATCAGGCCGCGCTTAATCGGAAACCAGACTTTCAGGTCCGTCGCCTGCAACATCATCGGCGCGGTCGGCTGCGGCGGCGCCGGATCGGGCTTCGGCTCGGCGGAGAGCAGGGCGCGGGTGTAAGGGTGCGCGGGTGCCGCGAAGACGTGCGCGACGTCGCCGTGCTCGACGATCACTCCGTCCTTCATCACGCAGACCTTCTGCGCGATCTTGCGCACGATGCCGAGATCGTGGGTGATGAATAAAAGCGACATGCCGAGCCGCTTCTGGATGTCCTGCAGCAGCTTGATGATTTGCGCCTGCACGGTGACGTCGAGCGCGGTGGTCGGCTCGTCGGCGATCAGCAGATCGGGCTCGTTGGCGAGCGCCATGGCGATCATGACGCGTTGGCGCTGGCCGCCGGACAATTGATGCGGATAGCTGCCGAGCCGCGTCTCCGGCTCGGGAATGCCGACCTGGGTCAGCACTTCCAAGGTCCGCCGTCGGGCCGCGGCGCCGGTGAGACCGCGGTGAAGCAGCAAAATCTCGCCGATCTGCGTCTCGATCGTGTGTAGCGGATTGAGCGAGGTCATCGGTTCCTGGAACACGATGGTGATGTCGTCGCCGCGCACCCGCCGCATCTCGCGCTCCGACAGCGGCAACAGATCGCGGCCCTTGAAGCTGATGCTGCCGGACGGATGGTGCGCCGACGGGTAGGGCAGGAGCTTGAGGATCGACAGTGCGGTCACCGATTTTCCGGAACCGGACTCGCCGACCAAGGCCACCGTCTCGCCCGGAGCGATATCGAACGACACGCGATCGACGGCCAGCGTCTGCCTCGACCCCGTGCCGAAGGCGACGGAAAGATCACGGACGGAGAGAAGAGGAGCGGTCATCGAAAGGTCTTTCGCGGATCGAAGGCGTCGCGCACGGCTTCGCCGACGAAGATCAACAGCGACAGCATCAGCGCGACGGTGAAGAAGCCGGTCAGGCCGAGCCACGGCGCCTGCACGTTGGCCTTGCCTTGCGACAGCAATTCGCCGAGCGAGGGCGATCCGGGTGGCAGTCCGAAGCCGAGAAAGTCGAGCGCGGTGAGCGTCATCACCGATGACGACATGATGAAGGGAAGAAACGTCAGCGTCGCCACCATCGCGTTCGGCAGCAGGTGCCGGAACATGATGACGGCGTTCGACACGCCGAGCGCGCGCGCCGCCTGAATGTATTCGAAATTGCGCCCGCGCAAGAACTCGGCGCGCACCAAACCGACCAGCCGCACCCAGGAGAACAAGAGCAAAATGCCGAGCAGCACGAAAAAGCCCGGCACCAGGACCGAGGAGATGATCAGCAGCAGATAAAGCTCCGGCACCGAGGTCCAGATCTCGATGAAACGTTGGAACAGAAGGTCGGTCCAGCCGCCGAAATACCCCTGCACGGCGCCGGCGGCGACGCCGATGATTGAGGACACGATGGTGAGGATCAGGCCGAACAGCACCGAGACGCGGAAGCCGTAAATCAGACGTGCCAGCACATCGCGGCCCTGATCGTCGGTGCCGAGCCAATTGTACTCGAGGTCGCTGCAGCCTTTCAGTCCCTTGCGCTCGACCACCGACTTGCATTGCGCCTCGCTCAGCATCCAGGTCGGCGGCGAGGGCGCCGGCGTCGGCAGATCAAGATTGTGCGTCGCATAGGAATAGCGGATCGGCGGCCAGATCATCCAGCCGCCCTTGTCGGCGATCAGCTTCTGCAAATAGGGGTCGCGGTAATCGGCAGCGGTTTCGAAGTCGCCGCCGAAGGTGGTTTCCGGATAGGTGAAGACCACTGGGAAATAAGACTTGCCGGCAAAGCTGATATAAAGCGGCTTGTCGTTGGCGATGAATTCCACGAACAGTGTGACCACGAACAACACGAGGAAAATCCACAACGACCAATATCCGCGCCGGTTGGTCGCGAAATTCTGCCAGCGCCTTTTGTTGAGCGGCGACAGCGCGAAACGGCTCGGCCGCGGCTCAACCCCAAGCGGGCCGGTCGGCTCGGCATCCGGCATCGGGCGGTCCGCCGCAGGCGCCGGGCTGCCGTCTTTGTCGAGAGGATGGGTCTTGACGTCCACCTCACACCTCTCGGGTTTCAAAGTCGATGCGTGGATCGATCCACGTGTAGGTGAGGTCGGAGATCAAGCCCACGACCAATCCGACAAGCGCAAAGATGTAAAGATTGGCGAAGACCACCGGATAATCGCGGTTGAGCACGCTCTCGAAACTGAGCAGACCGAGCCCGTCCAACGAGAAGATCGTCTCGATCAGCAGAGAGCCGGCGAAGAAGGCGCTGACGAAGGCGCCCGGAAAGCCGGCGATCACTATCAGCATGGCATTGCGGAAGATGTGGCCGTACAGCACTTGGCGTTCAGAGCAGCCCTTGGCGCGCGCGGTCAGCACATATTGCTTGCGCAGCTCTTCCAGGAACGAGTTTTTGGTCAAAAGCGTCGTCGTGGCGAAGGCGGCAAGCGACATCGACACGATCGGCAAGGTCAGGTGCCAGAAATAATCGAGGATCTTCTGCCACCACGGAAACTGCGCCCAGCCGTCGGAGGTCAATCCGCGCAGCGGGAAGATATTGAGGAACGAGCCGCCGGCAAACAGGATGATGAGCAGGATCGCGAACAGGAATCCGGGGATCGCGTAGCCGACGATGATCACGCCGGACGTCCACACGTCGAACTGCGAGCCGTCGCGCACGGCCTTGCGGATGCCGAGCGGTATCGAAATCAGATAACTGAGCAGCGTCATCCAGATTCCGAGCGAGATCGAGACCGGCAGCTTCTCCCTGATGAGCTGCAGGACGCTGACGTCGCGGAAATAGCTCTTGCCGAAGTCGAAGCGCACGTAGTTCCACAGCATGAGGAAAAAGCGCTCATAGGCCGGCTTGTCGAAGCCGAATTGCTTTTCCAGGTTCTTGATGAAGGCGGGATCGAGACCCTGGGCGCCGCGGTATTTGGAATTCACGTCGATCTGCGCGCCGTTTTGCAAGCCCCCGCGCGAACCGAAATCGCCGCCGGCCGAGCCGGAAATCCGCGAGGTTGCGCCGGTATCGTTACCGGAAAGTTGCGCGATCACGCGTTCCACCGGACCGCCAGGGGCGAACTGCACCACGACGAACGACACCAGCATGATCCCGAAGATGGTTGGGATCATGAACAGGATCCGGCGGATGATGTACGCGCTCATGTCCTTCCGATCTTTTCCCCTCCTCTTGTGGGGAGGGGTAGGAGTGGGGTCGCGAGGCCGATCGCAAGCGTCGTAGCCCGCGACTCACCTCATTATTTCCCTTCCGCCCTCACACATAAGGGGAGCCGTAATAATGTTAACCCGCCCGTTGGTTTTTCGCCGCCTTTGCCGGGTCGTACCACCAGGTATCGGGGATGCCGCGGAAGTAACGCGGCTGTTCCGGCGGCCGCCCGAACACGTCCCAATAGGCGATCCAATGGGTCGGCTTATACCAATGCGGCACCCAGTAGCGCCCGGCTCGAATCACGCGGTCGAGCGCACGGCAGGCGGTGATGAGTGCCGGCCGCGACGGCGCCGCGATGATCGTGTCGATCAGCAAATCGATCGCCGGATCGGCCATGCCGGCGAGATTGTTGGAGCCCTTGAGCGCCGCTGCCTGCGAGGAAAAATACGAGCGCAGCGAATCGCCCGGCGTGTCCGACAGGTTGAAGCGGTCCACCGTGAGATCGAAATCGAAACCGTCGCGGCGCGCGCGATATTGCACCGGATCGACCAGCCGAAGCGTCGCCTCGATGCCGAGCAGCCCCAGATTCTTGATGTAGGGCATGTGATGCGCCTGGAAAGTCGGCTCATCGAGGAGAAATTCGATAACGATCGGCTCCCCGTTCGGCAGTACGCGTTTGCCGTCTTTGACCTCGCAACCCGCATCCTTGAGTAGCTGCGAGGCCTTGCGGAGCAAGGTGCGATCCTGGCCCGATCCGTCGGATACCGGCGGCAGATAGGGTTCGCCGAACACCTCGTCGGGCACGCGTCCGCGGAACGGCTCAAGCAAGGCAAGCTCGTCGCCCCCGGGCTTGCCCTGCGCCATCATGTCGGAGTTCTGAAACACAGAAACAGTCCGCTCGTAGGAACCCCACATCAGTGATTTGTTGGTCCACTCGAAATCGAACGCGCAGCATAGCGCCTCACGCAGCCGCGGATCGGCGAATTTTTGTCTGCGCGTGTTGATGAACCAGCCCTGTGCGCCGGACGGCGTCTTGTCCGGAATGATATCCCTTTTGACACGGCCGTCCTTGAAGGCGGGAAAATCGTAACGGGTAGCCCAGGTGCGCGAGGTGAATTCCTCGCGGAACAGATAGCTTGCAGCGGTAAAGCCTTCGAATCCGACGTCGCGGTCGCGGTAATATTCGAAGCGCACTGCGTCGAAATTGTTCTGCCCGCGTGACACCGGCAGATCGGCGCCCCACCAATCCTTCACGCGATTGTATTCGATGAAGCGCCCGGGCTCGAAGCGGCCGACACGGTAAGGACCTGAGCCAAGCGGCGTATCGAGCGTCGATTCATCAAACGGCTTTTGCGCGTAATAGGCGCGCGAGAAGATCGGCATGCCGGCGACGAACAGCGGCACGTCGCGCGCGCGGTTGGGCGCGAAGCTGGCGACCACGCTCTCATCGTCGTCCGCCTTGGCGCCGATAAAATCACGTAGCATCTGGGTGATGATCGGATGGCCCTTCTCTTTGAGAATATTCAGCGAGAAGGCGACGTCCTGTGCGGTAAGCCTGGTGCCGTCGTGGAATTTAGCTTCCGGCCGGATGAAAAAGCGGTAGGTGAGGCCGTCGGCCGAGCGCCGCACCTTCGCTGCGGCGAGCCCATACATCGCGTCCGGTTCGTCGCCTGAGCGCACCATCAGGGTTGCGAACGTCAGCTCCATGCCCTGCGCGCCGTCGCCCTTAAGGATGTAGCTGTTGAGCGAATTGAAGGTGAGAAAATTCTGATTGTATTGCCGCGCTGGACCGATCTGCGAAAAGCTACCGCCCTTCGGCGCGTGCGGGTCGACGTATTTGAAATGCGGAAAGTCGGCCGGGTAGGCGAGATCGCCGAATGCCGACATGCCGTGGGCTTCGATCTCGTCGCCGGCGCGGGCGCGTTGTCCATAAGGGAGCGCCGCCGCGGCGGCGACGCCGGCAGTGAGAGTGAGGACATGGCGGCGAGTGAGTTCAGTCATATGCGCTAGTCAAAGAATGATCCCTCCCCCTTTTGGGGGGGGGAAAAGGAGCTGCGGGAAGGTTGCTGTGGTTGCGATCACTACCGGTTCCCGGTCTTTGCCGCTTTCTCGGCATCCCACCACCAAATGGTGAGAAAGGACGGAGAGGCGTATTTGGGCAGCTCCGCGGGATGTCCGAAACGGTCCCAGCGCGCGGTGCGGGTCTTGGGGTAAGTCCATTGGGGGACGACGTAGTGGTTCCAGAGCAGCACGCGGTCGAGCGCGCGGGTGGCCGCGACCAAGTCCTCGCGGCTCTTGGCGAAGACGACCTCATCGATGATCGCGTCGATTGCCGGATTTTTGATGCCGACGACGTTGTTGGAGCCGGGCTGGTCCGCGGCCTGCGATCCCCAATAGCCGCGCTGTTCGTTGCCGGGCGACAGCAACTCGCCCCAGGACTGCGTGATGATGTCGAAATCCCAGTTGCGCAGCCGGTTCTCATACTGCGCCTCGTCGACCGTACGCACCGTCACCCCGATGCCGATGCGATCGAGCGAGGGCTTGTAGAACAAGAACACGCGTTCGAAGCTGGGATCGTTGGCCAGGAATTCGACGGTATACGGTTCACCGCTCTTGGCATTGACAAGCCTGCCATCCCGTACCTCGTAGCCGGCTTCCTTGAACAGCCGCACCGCCTCGCGCAGGTTATCACGCACGGCTTGTGGGTTGCCGCCGGCGGGATTGGCAAAGGGCTTTGTAAAAACTTCCGGCGGGACCTTGTCGCGCACCGTTTCCAGAATCTCCAGCTCGCGTCCGCTCGGCACGCCGCTCGACGCTAGTTCGGTGCCCTGAAAGTAGCTGGCGATGCGCGTATATTGTCCGAAGAAAATCTGTTTGTTCATTTCATCGAAATCAAACGCGTAGTTGAACGCGAGCCGCACGCGCGGATCCTGGAACTTCGGCCGCCGGATGTTGAAAGCGAACGCCTGCATGATGCCGAAACTGTTGACCGGAAACTCTTCCTTGATGACGCGCTTCTCTTTCACGGCCGGAAAATCGTAAGCGGTCGCCCAGTTTTTGGCGCTATTCTCGGTGCGCCAATCGATGGCGTCGGCCTTGAACGCTTCAAGCGCCACCGTGGTGTCGCGGAAATATTCGAAACGCAGCTCTTCGAAATTGTTGGTGCCGATGGCGACGTTGAGGTCTTTCCCCCAATAATCCTTCACACGTTCGTACGTGATGGAGCGGCCGGGCGAAAAATCCTTGATGTGATAGGGTCCCGAACCGAGCGGCGGCTCGAGCGTGGTCTCGCTGACGTCGCGCTTTTTCCCATTTTTGTCGGTGCCTTCCCAATAGTGCTTGGGCAGGACGTGAATCTCGCCGACGATCTGCGGTAATTCGCGATTGCCGGGTCCGTCGAAGGTGAACGAGATATCGCGTTCGCCGGTTTGTTCCACCTTCACCACATGACGATAATACGCGGAGTAACGCGGATTGTTTTTCTTGAAGACATCAAAGGAATAAATCACGTCTTCCACCGTCACCGGTTTGCCGTCATGCCAGCGCGCTTCAGCGCGCAGTCGGTACGTCGCCGAGGAAAAATCCTGCGGATAGCTGACGGCTTCCGCCAGCAGGCCGTAGCCGGTCGAGACTTCGTCCAGCGCTGAGACCAGCAGCGTGTCGTAGATCAAGGCAACGCCGGCCGCATCCACGCCTTTGACGCCGCCGGTGACGATGTTGAAGCTGTCGAAGGTGCCGATTACCGCTTCCCGTACCGTGCCGCCCTTCGGCGCCGCCGGATCGACATAGTCGAAGTGCGGAAAGTTCGGCGGATATTTCAGGTCGCCAAACAGTGACAGGCCATGCCGCCAGGTTTTGCCCGCGGTCGCGTCTTGCGCCAGCACGGTCTCAACGACGCCGGGAAAGGGAAGCAGCCCGGCTCCGGAAGCGAACAGGGCGGTCGTGAGCAGAGTTCTGCGATCCAAGTGGCGATTCAAGATTTCGCTCCAATAAAATTGCGCGCCATATGTTGGGTCGGCGCGTTCAAAAGATCCCGACCGGTACCGGCTTTCTGGAAGGCATGCCCTCGGGCTTTGGCTTCCGACTTGGCCGCGCAATCATGCTCCAGCAAAAATTGAGAGCGCGATAACGATTCCACTAAAGCCATCGCGCTCTCGATCTAAGGCGATCAAGGGCGCTGATTATGTGCTTTTTGCGAGGGGCGCCAGGGGACCGCGGCGCGCCGCGACGAAATGCGCTTCACATCCGCGTGCGGCGGCGCCCGCCTGACACCGTTAATGCCGACTGGCGCTTGGAGGTTGCCGAACCGTAATGTTCGGGCGGCAAGCTCTACTTCTTTTCCGAATCGCCTTCCTTCTGCGCGGTCGGGATCGGCAGCGGATTCTTCGACAGCGAATTCAGATAAGCGATGACGTCCGCTCGCGCCTTCTCGCTGGGCAAGCCCGCGAAGGTCATGGCGGTGCCGGGCACGTCGGCCCGCGGATCCTTGAGCCACTTGTTGAGCTCTTCGAAGCTCCAGGTGCCGCCCTTCGCCTTCAACGCCGCCGAGTAGTTGAACCCAGCCTTGGTGGCAACCTCACGTCCAACCACGCCATAGAGATCGGGACCGATTTTCGGGCCTTGGCCTTCCTGGAAATTGTGGCAGATGCCGCATTGCTTGGCGACCTGGGCGCCGTGCTCGGCGGAGGCGCTGGCGAGTTCGGTTTCGATCGGCACGTCGGCGGCCTTGGCGGCTTCGCCACCGCCCGGCTTTTCTTCCTTGACGGCGACCTCGTAGCCGGGCTTGGCCGGGGCCGGGGTGGAGAAAAGCGCGCCGCTGGCGACGTGGATGGCCATCAGGACCAGGCAGGTTCCCAGCAAGGCGCCAAGAAACTTGTTGAGTTCGAAGGAATTCATCGGGAAATGGCTCCGCAGGCGGCGAACGAGGGGCAGCGGAGAAATAGCCGGTTTGCCGCGCGTTTTGCAACCCGTATAAGCGCAAGCTGCACACGTGGTTTGGGGACGGCGCCGCACCAATGGCCGATACGCTTGTTCTCGTTCCGGCCTATTGGCGGCGAGCGTGAAGCCCGGCCCGTGGCTTGCCGATATCCCGGCCGAAGGATTTGGCGCGCGCGCGGCGCATGCTATCGACACAATCATGAAACGAAGCAAAAAGATCGCGTTCCAGGGCGAGCCCGGGGCAAATTCCCACATCGCCTGCATCCAGGCCTATCCCACCTACGAGCCGCTGCCCTGTCCGACTTTCGAGGACGCCTTTGCGGCGGTGCGCACCGGGCGTGCGGCGCTGGGGATGATCCCGATCGACAATTCGGTGGCCGGACGGGTGGCCGATATCCACCACCTGATGCCAACGTCGGGGCTGCACATTGTCTCCGAATGGTTTCTGCCGCTGCAACATCAGTTGATGGCGCCCAAGCGCGCGAGTCTCGACACCATCAAGACGGTCGAGAGCCACATCCACGCGCTCGGCCAATGCCGCAACGTCATCCGCGCGCTGCGGGTCAAGGCGGTGGTCGCCGCCGACACGGCCGGGGCGGCCCGGGAAGTGGCGGAATTGGGGGATGTCACGCGCGCCGCTTTGGCCACCAAGCTTGCCGCGCGCATTTACGGCCTCAAGATCCTCCGCAAGGATGTGGCCGATGCCAAGCACAACACCACCCGCTTCGTCATCATGGCGCGCAAGCCCAAATGGGCGAGTCGCAAGGAGCCGCTGGTGATGACCACCTTCGTCTTCGAGGTGCGCAACATTCCGGCCGCGCTCTATAAGGCGCTCGGCGGCTTCGCCACCAACGGCATCAATATGACCAAGCTGGAAAGCTACATGGTCGACGGCAATTTCGCCGCCACCCAGTTCTATGCCGACGTGCAGGGCCACCCGAAGGACCGGGCGCTCGAGCTGGCGCTGGAGGAACTCGCCTTCGTCTCGCAGCCGAAAACGCTCAAGATTTTGGGCGTCTATCCGGGACATCGATTCCGTGAGACATTTAGATAGCGCATGATTCCCACAAATAGGGCATGATTGCGCGGGGAGGGGACCGACCGGCGTGGGGACGATGGTGCTGAAGGCGCCGTGACTGTGGCGGCATTGCCTTCGCCGATCGCAACCGTGTCGGTGGTGGCGGCTGTCTCGGCCGGTTACGGCCTGGCTAGCCGGCCGACGAGGGAATGCAGGCGATGAGCACCAGCGAAGATCCGAAGCTCTGGCGGACGTTGCACCTGAAATTCACGCTGCACGGGGCGGATTCAGAACAGCTGTCCTCGATGATGCGCACTGCCGCGCCGTTCTTCCAAATGTTTGGTAAGGCGCATTTTCGCCTGCTCCGCAATGCCGACGACACCACCAAATTCATCCAGGTGATCGAGTACGAGACCCCGGAATCGTTCGAGCTCAACCGCCAATCGCTGGCGAGTGACGCGCGCTTTCAAGCCTATCTGCAGATGTGGCGCGCGATGCTTCCGGGCGCGCTCGAAGTCGACGTCTATCAGGAAATCTGACCGCCGACGCGCTCGTGGTAATGATGGAGAACATGGGCGACGCCATTTGGCGAGATTGATCCATTCAACCCCTCGGACGCTCCTTCGGCGGCTGGTCGGGCGCGCTTCATGATCGCGGCCTCGCAGGCAACGACCGCTTGCCAGCCGTCGCTGGAGGTGAGCGCGTCGGCGACGTCCACGGCATCGGCAAGCGCAAGGTTTACGCCCTCTCCTCCGAACGGCGACATCAGATGTGCTGCGTCACCCAAAAGGGTGATGCCCGATTTGCTCTCCCACGTGTATCCGATAGGCAGCGCATAGAGAGGCCGGACTGCGATAAAATCGCCGCGTTCGATCAGATATTTCAGCTCAGATGCCCAGCCGGCGAAGGTCTCCAGGAGAGCCGCCCGCACGCGATCCGGTGCTAGCGTCGCCCATTCCCGCGCGATCCCTTCGGGGAGGCGTAACCCCGCGTAGCCCCGAATATGAGCGTTGCCGTTGCGTTGGGCGATGAGTATCCGATTGTCGCCAACCGCGAACATCTTGCCGCCACCGACCAGCGCGTCGACGTTCATATGGCGCTTTGCGTCGAAGCCAAACTCAACCAGCGTCACATCCTCGTACCGAGGTATGGTCTCACTGAGGAGCGAACGCAGGCGGGACCAGGCACCGTCTGCACCCACGACCACGTCAAAACGTTCGGCCGCGCCGCCAACAACCACGTCGTAGCCGCCGTCCGTGCGCGGCGCGACCGTTTCAACCTTGCTGTTCCACCGCACGGCTGCCGGCGAAAGTGAATCCAGTAGTATCCGGCGCAGGGCGGTTCGATCGATCTCGGGTCGATTATCGCCGGCACCGTCTCGGTCGAACAGCAATGTGCCGTTCTGATCATACAGCCGATCGCCTTGATCCTCAGGTCTGGCAGCGGCGTTGAACTCATTCTCAAGCCCTGCAACGCGCATCGCATGTTGGCCGGTATCGCCGTGGAGATCGAGCGAGCCGCCCTGTGGCCGGTCGCCGCCGTCACGATCGCGCTCAAACACCGTTGACTCGAACCCACGCAATAGGAGCAAGCGGGCGAGCATCAGGCCGCCCGGTCCGCCTCCGACAATCGCGATGTGCGGCTTGCTTGTCATGCCGTGTACCTCCTGTTATATAGGTACCTATATTATAAACATAGGTACCTATGCAATGGGAGATAGCGACTGGGATCCCACGGCGCACCCCGGCCACTATTTCAGCCGGATCGCACGCGCATTGGCGCGGATTGGAGATATTCGGCTTCGTGAACTTGGCTTTGCCACGGCCCAACTCCCGGTCTTGACCGCACTGAAGGACGGCGCGCGCATGTCTCAGACTGACTTGGCGCGCTGGGCGAAGGTTGAGCAGCCCACAATGGCGCAAATGCTTACCCGCATGGAACGCGATGGAATCGTCCGCCGAGAAGCTGATCCCAAGGATCGCCGCGGCAGCCTCGTTTCATTGACGAAACAAGCGCGTTCTAGGCTGCCAGCCGGCCGCGCTATTCTCCGCCAGGGCAACGTTGAAATGACGAGGGGTCTATCGGCACAGGAAGTGGAAACACTCATCGGCTTGTTGCGCCGCGTCCTCACCAATGTCGACGCGATGGAGTCCGAGTCGCAACCCGTCGTATCCCGACGCCGCGACGCCGAGTGAGCGAGCGACCGACAAGTTCGAAAAGCATCAAGTTCGAAAAGCATGATGGCTTGTCCAGTCTGACCGGCTGAACTGTTTGCCGCCATCGCAGAAGAATCAGCAGCGCCGCCGCGGCCGGCGCCGGAAGCTCAGATCAATCGGATCATATCCTAAATCGTCTGGTTATATTCCCCGACTTCCTTGTGGGTGCGCAACACGGCGTCGACCGATTTGAACATCTCGCGCATGCGCGCTTCCGACACCGGGCTTTCGACCACGACCACAAGCTCGGGCTTGTTGGAGGAGGCACGCACCAGCCCCCAGGTGCCGTCCTCGACCGTCACGCGCACGCCGTTGACGGTGACGAGATCGCGGATCGGCTGGCCGGCGACCTTGCCGCCCTTCTGCTTCTCGGCCTCGAAATGCTTCACCACCGCGTCGACCACGCCATATTTCTCTTCGTCGGCACAGTGCGGCGACATCGTCGGCGACGACCAGGTCTTGGGCAGCGCGTTCTTCAAGTCCGCCATGCTCTTTCCCGGATTGCGGTCGAGCATGTCGCACACCGCAAGCGCGAAAATCAGCCCGTCGTCATAGCCGCGGCCGAACGGCTCGTTGAAGAAGAAGTGGCCGGACTTTTCGAAGCCCGCCATGGCGCCAATCTCGTTGACACGCCGTTTCATGTAGGAATGCCCGGTCTTCCAGTAATCGGTCTTGGCGCCGTTTTTGATCAGCACCGGGTCGGTGGCGAACAGGCCGGTCGATTTCACGTCGGCAACGAACAGCGCGTTCTTGTGCTGGCCGGAAATATCGCGCGCCAGCATGACCCCGACCTTGTCGGCGAAAATCTCCTCGCCCTCGTTGTCGACTACGCCGCAGCGGTCGCCGTCGCCGTCGAAGCCGAGCGCCAAGTCGGCCTTGTTGGCGAGGACTGCGTCGCGCATGGCGTGCAGCATTTTCAGGTCTTCGGTGTTGGGATTGTAGTTCGGGAACGTGTGGTCGAGTTCGCAATCGAGCGGCACGACCTCGCAGCCGACCGCCTGCAGGACAGTTGGCGAAAACGCGCCGGCAGTGCCGTTGCCGCAGGCGCAGACGACTTTTAGATGGCGTTTGAGCTTCGGCCTGTTGGTCAGATCGGCTACATAGCGCGCCGGAAAATTCTCCACGAACCTGTAGGAGCCGCCTTCTCTGCCCTTGTACGCGCCATTGAGCACGATCTGCTTGAGCCGCGTCATCTCGTCGGGTCCGAACGTGAGCGGGCGGTTGGCGCCCATCTTCACGCCGGTCCAGCCGTTATCGTTGTGCGAGGCTGTCACCATGGCGACACATGGCACGTCGAGCGCGAACTGCGCGAAATAGGCCATCGGCGTCACCGCAAGACCGATGTCGTGCACTTGGCAACCGGATGCGACCAGGCCGTTGATCAACGCCATCTTGATCGCGGCCGAATAGGAGCGAAAATCGTGTCCGGTAATGATCTCCGGCCGTGCGCCTAGCTCATGAATAAGCGTGCCGAGCCCAAGACCCAGAGCCTCAACGCCCATCAGGTTGATCTCGCTGCCGAACAGCCAGCGCGCGTCATATTCGCGGAAGCCGGTCGGCTTCACCATCGGTTCGGATTCGTACGCATACGTATTGGGCGTCAATTGCGGCTTGGGCTTAGGAAACATTGAGGGGTGATCCGAATGGAGGAGCTGCGGAGCAATAGCCTAAACAGGGCGCGGCCGGAATGGTTGCGTGCTTGTCGTTTGTAATCGTGGCAATTTTCATGAGGGTGAAGATAACCCGGCGCTGCTGCGGATTGCGTCGCCCGCCCCCAGCCGCGACGCGATCGGCGCCGTTCTAAAATTTCATCATTATTCGCCCGTCGCCGGATCCAACGGAATAGACAACGCGAAATGCGTGCCAAGCCGACCCGCCGGGCGCGTCGGTTCGCCGCCCAATTGCTTTGACAGCGCATTGACCATGCGGGTGCCAAGCCGCTTGCTGGTCGCGGGGTCAAAACCGGGCGGAAGGCCGACGCCTTCGTCGTGCACCGATATCAGGATCGATCGGTGCTCCGGTTGCAGAATGACCCGCACCCAGATCGAGCCGTTGGCACAGTCGGGATAAGCATATTTCCCCGCGTTCGAGACGAGCTCATTGACAATGAGCCCGACCAGAATGGCACGGTCGCCGGCCATTTGAATTACCTCGGGCGCCTCGAATTGGATGTCGCAAGGAGCCACCGTCAGCTCCAGATCGCCGATGATTTCCCGCAGATACGCGACGAGATCGATTTTCTCGTAATCGGCATTGTAGGCGAGGCGCTCGTAAGCGCGGCCGACGGCATTGACCCGGCTGGCCGCCTCATTGAGACGTTCGCTTAGGACCTGGTCGCCGACCGCGTTGGCCTGAAGCTGCAACATGCCGGAAACCACTTGCAGGCTGTTCTTGACGCGGTGGTTCACTTCCTTGAGCAGAACTTGATGACGGTCAAGCGCAGCCTGCAGCTTGCGTTGATATTGCTGCTGCTCGATCGCCATACCGAGGATGTTGGCGGCGCCCTGCAGGAAGGCGATGTCGTGCTCGCCGAACTCGCCGTCGGATTTGCTGTCGACTTCCAAAACGCCGAACGGGGCGCCGTCGCCTTGGAGAATGACGTTCATGGCGCGGCGGATGCCGTGCTCGACGAGCAATTCGGGCGTTCTGAAGCGCTGCTCGTTTTCGAGGTGGTTCGAAATAACCGGCTTGCCGGTGCGCAAGGCGTAGCCGGCCGGAGAGGCCAAATCGGCCCCCACTCTTGCCACGCCGACGACGCCCTCGCCCCAGCCAACTCCAGCCCGTACGAGAAGGCGGCTCTCGGCCGGGAGGTATTCCAACACTTTGCAATATTCGGCACCGAGTCCCTCGGCCGTCACACGGACGGTGTGATTGAGCATGCCGATAAGGCTCGTGCGTTGAAGCGCCAGCACGCCCAATTCGGCAAGGAGTTCCTGTTGGCGAATACGTTGACGAAGAGCGCGGGTGGTCAGCTCGTCGGGCGGATCGTCGCTCGGCGCTGCCTCGACGATCGGGTCTTTCTGATGCGATGATGCGCTCATGTCCAACTACTAGCATACATTCGCGGATGCTTATTCGCTCTTCATGCGGCGAGGGCAAGCGGAAGCGGCGGTGTTATTCCGATGGAACCCGCCGAATTCACCATTTTGCACTTTACTCGATTCAAATGCTGGTCACTGCGGCCATCCTCATCTAATCAGCGCATGGGGAACGGGGAGAAAGTAACCGGCAGAAGGACCTTGTCTGATGGGTTCGAGATCGTGGTTATTTTCCGACAGCGGGCCGGGCGTTGCCGCCCTTGTCTCGCCGCATTGTTTTCCCACACCGCAGCTGGCCGCAAGCGCGGCGTTTACCGTCTGCGGCTGCCGCAAGGCGAAAACAGGCGAGAACGAAGGTCGGGATGGGTGCCCGGGTGTTGAAGGGTTACCCGCATGAGTAAAATGCACACCGCTGGACTCGGATTTGTCATGGGCCGGGTCAGCGATACGAGCGCTCTCCTGCCGGCCTAGACCGCGGGTTTTGGCGCATCCGACCACATCCATCGCAGCAACGTGCTGATTGGAACGGGTCATTTTGGACGACCATGACGCTCGCATGACTGAGGGGATTTTTCGACGCATGCCGCTCCGCGTATTTTACATGTGCTGTTTAGTGCAATGAATCTGATTTTCACGCTGGCTTTCCGCAATCTTTTTCATGATCGGGTTCGGCTGATCGCGACCGTGATCGGCATCGTGTTCTCGATCGTGCTGGTCACCGTTCAGCTCGGCGTGTTTCTGAGCTTCGAGCGCATGGTCACGACCATGATCGATCATGCGCCGGCGGATTTCTGGATCGTGCCGTCGGAGACGCGCAGCTTTGAGGAATCCTCGCTGCTGTCGGGGCGGCAACGCCTGCAGGCGTTGTCGGTCGACGGTGTCTCCTCGGTGACGCCATTGGTCGTGGGCTATGCATCCTGGCGCAAGCCGAATGGCGGCGCCTCTACGCCGGTTCTGGTGGTCGGCGCTCCCGCCAATGCCGCCGGTCTGCAGCCCTGGAACGTGGTCGAAGGCGCGGTCGACGATCTCTCGACGCCCGACGGCGTTGCGATCGATCGCTCCTATTTCGAGCAACTCGGCATCGCCCAGATCCGTCAGCGCGCCGAGATCAACAATCAAAAGGCGCGGGTGATGGCGGTCACCAGCGGCATTCGCTCGTTCACCACCACGCCGCACGTGTTCGCTTCGCTCGATCATGCGCGCAGCTATCTCGGCGTGCCGCCGAACCGCGCCAATTATTACGTCGTACGCGTCGCGCCAAACGCCAACGCCACCGTGGTGCGCAACCTGCTCGCGGGCGCTCTATCAGACGCCGAGGTGCTGACGCCCGACGAATTCCGCCACCGCACCCGCATCTTCTGGCTGTTCGATACCGGCGCCGGCGCGGCGCTGCTCGGCAGCGCCATTTTGGGCATCATCGTCGGCACCATCATCGTGGCGCAGACGCTCTATTCGAGCACCAAGGATCACCTGAAGGAATTTGCCACGCTGCGCGCCATCGGCTCGGCGCGCAAATACATCCTCAAGGTCATTCTCACACAGGCGTTGATCAGCGCGGTGGTCGGCTTTTCCATCGCCGTGTCGATCGATCTGTCGCTGGTGAAAATGACCCGCGATGCGGCTCTGCCCATCCTCATGACGCCGGAGCTGAGCGCCGGCTTGTTCACCCTGACGATCGCCATGTGCGCGATTGCGGCCGTCGCCGCCATCCGGGTCGTCACCCGTATCGACCCCGTTCTGGTATTTGCACAATGACGCAGACGATGATCGAAGCGAACGAAATCCGCATGGCGCTCGGCGAGGGAGCTGGCCGGGTCGAAGCGCTCAAAGGCATCAATCTTTCGCTCGCCGGCGGTGAACTGACGCTGCTGATGGGGCCCTCCGGCAGCGGCAAGACCACGCTGCTTTCGGTGCTCGGTTGCATGCTGTCGCCAACACGCGGCAGCGTGAACATCCGCGGTCGTGCCGTCACCGGGCTGGACGCCGAGGCATTGGCGCAGGTCCGGCGCGAGAATATCGGCTTCGTCTTTCAGTCCTATCATTTGTTTCCGACGCTGACGGCGGCGGAGAATGTGCGCTTGTCGCTCGATGTGCGCGGCCACCGTTGCCTTGATGCGCGGGCGAAGGCGAAAGAGGCGCTCGCCACAGTCGGCCTTGGCCACAAGGCCGGTGCATTTCCACGGGCGCTGTCCGGCGGCGAGCAGCAGCGCGTGGCAGTGGCGCGCGCCATCGTCGGCAATCCGTCGCTCCTTTTGGCGGACGAGCCGACCGCGGCGCTCGACAGCGAAAACGGCCAAGCGGTGATGACGGTGCTGGCCGAACTCGCCAAGGATCCGTCGCGGGCGATGTTCATCGTCACCCACGACCCGCGCATCGTGCCTTTTGCCGACCGGATCTTGCGCATCGAAGACGGCCGGATCGTCGACGACCAGCGCAGCGGCGCCAATGTGCGGACGCTGCGTCCATTGAAATACGCAAGTTAAGTGGGGAGTTTGGTATGCGTACGCGAATGCAATATCTGTTGGTGGCCGGGGCGCTGACGTCGGTCGTCGCTTTCACGACGGTGGATTCCGCGCCGCTGTCGCGCGCCGACGAGCTGCATCCCGCCGCGTCGGGGGCGGCGGCGCAGGGCGGCGCCGGCCAAGGCGCGAGCGGCACTTCTGCGCAAGGCGCGCCTGTAACCAACTCCTGGGATGCCGTTACGCTCGGGCGTGTCGAGCCGCGCGCCGGCGAGATCAAGATCGCAGCGCCGCTCCCCGGCGGACGTGTTGCCGAAGTGCTGGTCAAGCAAAACGAGGACGTGTTCGCCGGCGAATTGCTGGCGCGCCTCGACGACGAAGAAGCGCTCGCTCGCGTCGCCGCAGCCGACGCGCAGGTCGCGTTGCACAGGCGCGCGCGCAACGATCAGTCGGCGCCGGCGGCTTCGGCGGATCGGCGCAAAGCTGAGGACGCCGTCGCCGACGCTGAGCACAACCTCGCCGACACGCGCATGGCACTCGACAAAACCACCGCCGATTGGCGTGCGGCCCGCGTCAACCGCGGCGACCTGGATGCGGCGCGTACCACGCTGTCGCGTGCGGAGGATCGCCTGCGCGAACGGCGCGATGCGCTCGTGAAGTTGCGCGCCTCCTCCGATACGCCGCTGCCGACGCGCCTCGAAGGCGAGCTCAATGTGGCGCAGGCCGAGTGGCGCGTGGCGCAGGCGGCTCTGGAAAAAACTCAAATCCGTGCGCCATCCGACGGCGTGGTGCTGCGCGTCGACGCCAAGAACGGTGAACTAGCGATCCCGGCGGCGGGGCCGCCGATCATGAGCATGGGCGACGTGTCGGCATTGCGCGTGCGTGCGGAAGTCAACGAGCAGGATCTCGGCCGTATTCGCGTCGGCCAAGCCGTGCTGGTGCGCGCCGGCGCGTTCCACGGCCGCGAGTTCGACGGCCGCGTCGCTTCGATCGCGCGCGTGGTCGGACCGAGCCGGATCAATTCCGGCGATCCACGCAAGTTCAGCGATGTCGATGTGCTCGAGGTGCTGGTCGATCTGCCCAATCCCGGGCCGCTCGTGGTCGGTGAGCAGGTCGATGTCTATTTCAAGTCGGACCGCTCCGAGCAGGTCGAGACGCAGTAGATTGACGCGGACCATCGCGTGGCCCGCTCGATCGAAGCACGCCGCAATCACTGGATGAGAGCCGTCACCGGGTAGCCGACGTACCAAACCAGCGTCTTCCACTGGCTGTACTTGTCTGGCGGCAGCATCGTGAATGGCTGACACGATTCCAGCGCGTCGATCACGCTGGCCATCAGTGCTCGCTGCTTCGTCGATGGGGCCGGCACGAGCAGCCGCGGCCGGGACGACAGCGAGCCGTCCTGGTTGAAGGTGATGCGAACCCTGATGATGATCTTGTCACCGGTATCGATGCCAACCGGCCGCTTTGAACATGAAATGAGTCGCTCGCGGAACGGCAGCGTGAAGTCTTCGCCAGCCTCGTGGCCGAAGCCGCCGAACAGTCCGCCTTGCCTCGTATACTCCGCGACCATTTCGGCGAAGTTGGGCTGCTCCGGCGTCGGCTCGTCCGGCTGAGGCGGTGCGGGCTGCGCTTCGGGCGGCTCGTTTGGTTTTTCGGGATCGGCGCGCACCAAATCCGCCTGCGGCGCTTCCGGCGCTGGAAGACGCTGGGCGGCGGACGTCTTGGACTCTCGCTGCTCTGTCGGGCGCTCCGTTGGGCGCTCTGTCTGGGGCTTTGGCGGCGGCGCCTGGGTGACGGGTGCTTGGCCGTCGGCAGGAGTCGATGCCGTCGTCATCGGCCCGAAGCCCGGAGCGTCTTTAAGCTGAATGACCTCCACGTCCATCGCCTCCGGCGGCGGCGGATGAAAGGCTGTGGCGCTGAGGAGAATCACGCCCCCGACCAGCGGGGCTAGGTGGACCAGCACTGAGATGACGAGCCCCGGCCCGATGTATCGCCGCAAGGGGCTGACATATCGCTGCAAAGGGCTGACGTATCGCCGCAAAGGGCTGATGTATCGCTTCAATCCGTTCATGTATTTGAGTCGATACCGCCCCCGGCCAACCGAGATCATACCGGCTACAGCAAGAAATTGTCATTTTTATTGGGGTCGCGCGCTCCATGCGGCATTCGCGGTACGAGATTGCCACAATCGTCCGCACGTCCCGCTTGAAACAACCGCTATTGGGCTCGTGGCTTTGCCCGGCGCGTTGGCGGTGCGGTGAGCGGATCGTCCGGCCACGGATGCTTGGGATAGCGGCCGCGCATATCGGCGCGCACAGACGCGTAGCTGCCGCGCCAGAAACCCGGCAGGTCGCGTGTCGTTTGCACCGGCCGGTGTGCTGGCGAAAGCAGTTCGACTAAGAGCGGGACTTTGCCGCCTGCGATCGCTGGATGGTGGTCAAGCCCGAATAATTCCTGCACCCGGATCGCGATTTTGGGCCCGCCTTCCGCCTCATAGTCGATGGTTGCCTGCGTGCCGGTCGGCGCGGTGAAATGCGTCGGCGCCTCGGCGTCAAGCCGCCGCTGCAGCGAATAGGGGAGGCGCGCGCCGAGTGCGGCGGCAAATTCGTCGGCGGAAAGCTCGGCAAGCGACGACTTGCCGTAGAGGATCGACGCGAGCCATGCGGTGTCGGCGCCGAGGCTTACGTCCGAAAGATCCGGCCATTCATGCTCGGTTACTTGGCCTTCGGCGGCGCGCAGGAACATGACGCGGTCGCGCCATTGCCGCAGCGCCTTGGTCCAGGGCAGGCGCGCGATCCCAAGCCGGGCGACACCTTGAGCGAGAACGCGTGCCGCCTCTTCGTTTGTTTCAACCGCCATCGGTTGTTCGGCGAGCGCGATGGCGCCCAGCCGCCGCTGCCGCCGCGCCCGTAGGCTGGCGCTTGCCGGATCGAACGTCACCTCGTCGCGTGTGATGATGCGGTCGGCGAAACGCGTCTCGATCTCGTCGAGCCCAATCGGTGCCGCGAGCAGAATGCGCCCGGCTGCGGCGCTGCCGGTCAATTCAGCGACGGCAAGATAAGGCAGCCGGGCCAGCGGCGAGGCAGCATCGATGTGCGCGCCGCGGCCGTTGACCAGCAAAAACGCGCCGCTCGCACCGCCGCGATTTTTCGCGACTCGCTCCGGATAGGCGAGGGCGAGGATTGCGCCAGTTGAAATTCCTCCCCCCGAAAGGGGGAGGTCGGGGAGCGAAGCTTGCCGGGTGCGGGTTAGTTCGAGCGCCGAAGGAACGGATTGCTCTGCCCACCGTACCGCCATGGCGCGGGCCTCTCGGGCGCGGGGCGAACGGTCGCGACGCAAATTTTCCAGCCGATGAGTGAGATCGGCGTCGTCACCACCGAGCCCGCGTTCACCAATCAGCACCGCGATTTCGGCGGCATCTAGCGCTGCGCCAACGGCGGCGGCGTCGACCACCATGCGGGCGAGCCGCGGCGGCAGCGGCAATCGCCGCAGCTTTTGTCCTTCCTCGGTCACGCGTCCGTCGGCATCGATGGCGCCGAGTTCGGCTAGCAAGGTTTTGGCCTCGGTCAGCGCCGGCCGTGGCGGCGGATCGAGGAAGTCGAGCTGGTCTGGCGTCGAGCCCCAGGCGGCCAGATCGAGCGCAAACGACGAAAGGTCCGCCGACAAGATCTCCGGCCGTGCAAATGCTTCGAGTGACGACGTTTGTGGCTCGTCCCACAGCCGGTAGCAGATGCCGGGCTCGGTGCGACCGGCGCGGCCACGACGCTGGTCGGCGGCCGCGCGCGATACCCGGACCGTTTCGAGCCGGGTGACGCCGACGTCCGGCTCGAAGCGCGGCACCCGCGCCAGCCCACAATCCACGACGATGCGCACGCCCTCGATGGTGATCGAGGTTTCGGCGATGGCGGTCGCGAGCACGATCTTGCGCCGTCCGGCTGGCGCCGGCGCGATAGCGCGGTCCTGCTCGTCGCCCCCGAGCGCGCCGTAGAGTGCGACGACGTCGATATCAGCAGCGAGCCGGCCCTCGAGCTGCGAAGCGGTGCGGCGGATTTCCGCAGCGCCCGGCAAAAACGCCAGCAACGAGCCCGCGTCGGCGCGCACCGCGCGCGCGATCGCGTCCGCCAACTGGGGCTCGATCGGCCGCGCGTCACGCCCGAGATAGCGGGTCTCCACCGGAAAGGCGCGGCCCTCTGAGGCGATCACCGCCGCATCGCCGAGAAGCTTCGCCACGCGCGCGCCGTCGATGGTCGCCGACATGACCAGGAGCCGCAAATCCTCGCGCAGGCCTTGCTGAACATCCCGCGCCAGCGCAAGCCCGAGATCAGCGTCGAGCGAGCGCTCATGGAATTCGTCGAACAACACGGCGGCGACGCCTTCCAGCATGGGGTCGTCGAGGACAAGCCGAGTGAAGATGCCTTCGGTGATCACCTCGATGCGGGTGCGTGCCGATATCTTCGAGCCGAAGCGCACCCGCAGCCCTACCGTCTCGCCGACCTTCTCGCCCAGCGTTTTGGCCATGCGCTCGGCGGCCGCGCGCGCCGCCAGCCGCCGCGGTTCCAACAGCAGGATGCGCCGCGCCTTTTCCGCGGGTTCTCGTGCCCAGCCTTCCTGCGCCAGCACGAGCGGCACGCGCGTGGTCTTGCCGGCGCCCGGCGGTGCTACCAGCACGGCGGTGTTGCTGCGGCGCAAGGCCGCCGTGAGTTCCGGCAAGGCCGCATCGATCGGGAGTGGGGAGGCGAAGTGCATCGGCCGCATAATTCCAAATAATCGTCATTGCCGGACTTGATCCGGCAATCCATGCGGGCGTGCCGCCGCACCACGGCCGGGTCAAGCCCCTGGAGGATGCGCAGGAAAAGAGCCGGTCCGTACTTATCCACGGGGAGCATGCCAATTCGTTGCGGGAGACTATATAAATGGGGCATGTCCTCCACACAGAAATCCAAGTCCGCCGTGCAAACGGCCGCTCCCGTCGCCGCCAAGCCGCTGCAGAAAGGCGATCATGTCTTTCTGGTCGACGGTTCCGGATATATTTTCCGCGCCTATCACGCGCTGCCGCCGATCAACCGCAAAACCGACGGGCTGCAGCTCAATGCGGTGTTCGGCTTTTGCAACATGCTCTGGAAGCTGTTGCGCGACTTGAAGCCGGACGAGCGGCCGACCCACCTCGCGGTGGTTTTCGACAAGTCGGAGAAGACGTTCCGCACGGAAATGTATCCCGACTATAAGGCGCACCGGCCCGATCCGCCCGACGACCTGCGTCCGCAATTCAAATACGTGCGCGAAGCCGTGCAGGCGTTCGACCTGCCGTCCCTTGAGCAGGACGGCTTCGAGGCCGACGATCTGATCGCCACCTATGTGCGCGAAGCCTGCGAGGTAGGCGCCACCGCGACCATCGTGTCTTCGGACAAGGACTTGATGCAGCTCGTCACCGACGGCGTCATCATGTTCGACACCATGAAGGACAAGAAGATCGGCCGCGCCGAGGTGATCGAGAAATTCGGCGTGCCGCCCGAAAAGGTCATCGACGTCCAGGCGCTGATCGGCGACTCCACCGATAACGTGCCGGGCGTTCCGGGCATCGGCGTCAAGACCGCGGCGCAGTTGATCGGCGAATATGGCGATCTGGAAACGCTGCTCTTTCGCGCGCCGGAGATTCGCCAGGAGAAGCGCCGGCAGTCACTGATCGAGCACGCCGAATTAGCGCGCATCTCGAAGAAGCTCGTTACGCTCGACGATCACGTGAAGCTCGATGTGCCGATCGACGATCTCGCCGTGCACGAGCCCGACTACAAAAGGTTGATCGCGTTCCTCAAAGCGATGGAATTCAACGGCCTGATGCGCCGCGTCGCGGAATTCGCCAGCGTCGATCCCGGCGCCATCGAGGCGGAAACGCGCTTCACCGGGCAAAGCGGAGCGAAGGCAGACGCCTTCTCCGCTCCCGTTGCGGACGAGACAGCGAGCGCCGCTAGTTCTGCCTCAGCGGGCGGCGCGGAATTGTCGCTGCCGCTGACCGGAGGCGGCATGGCGCCGCGACCGGCCCCGGCGGGCGACCGCGGCGGCAATTTTAGTTCGACACCGCAGACGCTCGCTGGCGCGCGCACCGAGGCTGCACGCAGCGCCAAGTTCGACCGCAGCCGATATGAAACCGTGCGCAGCCTCGACCGCCTCAACGCCTGGATCGCGCGCGCCCGCGATGCCGGCGTGATCGCGCTCGATGTGGCGAGCCCGTCCGGCGATCCGATGCAGGCGGAGCTTTGCGGTTTTTCGCTTGCGGTCGCGCCCAACGAAGCTTGCTACGTGCCGCTGGCGCACCGCCAGGGTGGCGATGCCGAGGGCGGCGGACTGTTCCGCGGCGACCTTGTTGCCGATCAGATTGCGGAACGCGACGCGCTTGCGTCGCTCAAGCCATTGTTCGCCGATCCGGGCGTGCTCACGATCGGGCACGACGTGAAATTCGCCTGGCAGATGTTCGCCCAGCGCGGCGTCGAAATCGCGGCCTTGGACGATGTGATGCTGATGTCGTATGCGCTCGATGCCGGGCGCGCGAGCCATGCGCTCCCTTCGCTGGCCGAGCACACCTTCAATCACGGCGCGATCGATCTCAATGCGCTGATCAAGCCCGGCAAGAGCAAGATCACCTTCGATGCGGTCGCCGTCGAGCGCGCCGCCGAATATGCGGCCGAGCGGGCCGATATTGTTTTGCGGCTCGCGTTGGCGCTGAAGCCGCGGCTCGTCGCCGAGCGCGTGCTCACCGTTTATGAAACCCTCGAGCGGCCGCTCGTGTCCGTGCTTGCCCGCATGGAGCGCCGCGGTATCTCCATCGACCGCCAGGTGCTCTCGCGGCTTTCCGGCGAGTTCGCGCAAGAGGCAGCAGGGTTGGAAGCCGAGATCAACAAGGAAGCCGGCGAGACCGTCAATCCCGGCAGCCCCAAGCAACTCGGCGATATTCTTTACGGCAAGCTCGGACTGCCGGGCGGCACCAAGACCAAGACTGGGCAGTGGGCGACCGGGGCGCGCGCGCTCGAAGACCTCGCTGAGCAGGGCCACAAGCTGCCGCAGATGATCCTCGGCTGGCGGCAGGTGTCGAAGCTGAAATCGACCTACACGGACGCGCTGCCGGGCTTCGTCAATCTGACCACCCATCGGGTGCACACCAACTACGCGCTCGCTTCGACCACGACAGGGCGGCTGTCGTCGTCCGATCCCAATCTGCAAAACATTCCGGTGCGCACCGAGGACGGCCGCAAGATCCGCCGCGCCTTCATCGCCGCGCCGGGCATGAAGCTTGTGTCCGCCGACTATTCGCAGATCGAGCTGCGGCTTCTTGCCGAGATCGCCGGCATCGAGCCGCTGCAGAAAGCCTTTCGCGAAGGGCTCGACATTCACGCCATGACCGCCTCGGAAATGTTCGGGGTGCCGGTCAAGGGCATGCCGCCCGAGATCCGCCGTCGCGCCAAGGCGATCAACTTCGGCATCGTCTACGGCATTTCCGCGTTCGGTCTCGCCAACCAACTCGGCATTCCGCGTGAGGAAGCCGGCGCCTATATCAAAAAGTACTTCGAGCGCTTCCCGGGCATTCGCGACTTCATCGAGGAGTCCAAGGCCTACGCCAAGAAGCACGGCTTCGTGTGCACACTGTTCGGCCGCAGATGCCACTACCCGGAAATTCGCGCCTCGAACGCGTCGGTGCGGTCGTTCAACGAGCGCGCCGCCGTCAACGCACGCCTGCAAGGCACCGCCGCCGACATCATCCGCCGCGCCATGGTGCGCATGGACGCGGCGCTGGAAAAGCAAAGGCTAAACGTGCAGATGCTGTTGCAGGTGCACGACGAGCTTGTCTTCGAGGTCCCGCACGCCGAGGTCGAAGCGACCCTGCCGGTGGTGACCAAAGTTATGGAAGAGGCGCCGCTGCCGGCGCTGTCGCTCTCCGTGCCGCTGAAAGTCGAAGCCCACGCCGCCGACAATTGGGACGACGCGCATTGAACGTTCAGCCGTTTCGCTTCGCGGTGTATGTTGATAGTTTGTAGAGTGGGCGACGCCTGCTGATCTGCACGCACATAAAAAGCCTGTGGAGGAAAATCGTGCATGCTCCGGTATCCGAAGCCCTCGACAATACTTCGCCTGAAGAACGTCTGCGCACGCTTGGCATCGAATTGCCGCCCGCTCCCGGCACGGTCGGCGCGTATGCCGCGATGGTCATTACGGGCAATCTGCTGATGACCTCAGGCCAATTGCCCTGGATCGCCGGCGACTTGAAGTTCAAGGGCAAGATCGGTGCGGAATTGTCGATCGAGCAGGGCTATCAGGCGTTCCGCCTGAGCGCGCTTAACGCGGTTTCGCAGATCAGAAAGGCGCTCGGCTCACTCGATCGCGTGCGTCAGATCGTGCGACTCGAAGGCACGCTCGGCTGCGCGCCGGGCTTCATCGAGCAGCCGGCGGTGCTCGACGGCGCCTCCCATGTGGTCAACGAAATATTCGGCCCGCGCGGGCTTCACACCCGCATGGTCTATTCCAACAACGAAATGCCGCTCGATTGCGCCACGCTGGTCGTTTTGTTCGCCGAAGTTGCCGCAAGCGCCGAGGCGGCGCCGCATCGCGGGGCGAACACGCGCTTCAGCACCGCGCTGTGGTCATAGCGAAAGGCCGAGCGGATCCATGCGCGCACTGCTCACCATCGTCGGCATCGCTGCCTTTCTCGCCGGCCTCGTCTTTGTGGGGCAGGGCTCGGGGTATTTTCCCTATCCGGCCGAAAGCTTCATGATCGGCCAAACCCGTTGGGTCCAGTACGGCGCCGCCATCGCGGTCGCCGGCCTCGTCATTCTGCTGGCTGCACGGCGCGTTCGGCGGGCTCCGTTGTAGCCGCTGCTGGCGCGCGCCCGGCCAGGGCCTGTAGTACGTCGTCCGTCGCTGCGGTTTCGCCGAGCCGGGGAAAAACCGCCTCCACGCTGTGGCGATGCGCATCGGCGGACATATCGGTCATGGCGTCGGTGACCAGCGTGACGTTGTACCCGTGGTCGTAGGCGTTGCGCGCCGTCGCCTCGACGCCGCTGCTGGTGGCGACGCCGGCCAACACGACCTGGCTGACGCCGCGCCGGCGCAGGATTTGTTCGAGGGTGGTGCCGTAGAAGGCGCCGATCTGGTGTTTGGTCACCAGATGATCGCCCGGCTGTTGGTCGAGCTCGGGGACCAGGTCCGTCCAATCGGCCGGCGGCGTGAAATTGAACGTCACCTCGGTGCGTCCCGGCGCGCGGCCGGCTACATTCACCAGAATGACGGGCAGGCCGTGCTTTCTGAAAGCGCGGGCAAGCGTTGCGGCCCGGCTCACGATCTCGTCGACGGGATGTGCGCAAGGCAGCCCGACAATGCCTTTCTGCAGATCGATCACCACCAGAGCCGGCGTCTCGTCGAGGGTCGTGAGCGGCATGATTGTCTGTTCCTTTACTTGCTTTACTTGCGGGATGATGGGGCCGGCCTGGGGAGCGGCTTCCTTGACGGGTTCTTTGGCGGCTGCCCGCGAGAGCGTGCGGTCGAACAGCGTGACGATGAAGAGGATGGCGCTGAGCGCACCGGCCACGGCCGCGAGGCTATGCATGCCGGTATCGCTGGCGTGCTCACCGTAGATCGATGCGAGCAAACTCGCTGCGACGATGGCGCCGATATATTGCGCCGTGCGTTGCAGTCCGGCGGCCGTGCCGATCTCCTCGGCCGGAGCCTGGATGTAGACGGCCGCCTGGGTCGCCATGCTGAAGGTGCCGAGCGTGATGCCGAATAGCGTGATCGCGGTGACGGTCATCCACAGCGGGCTGGCGCCGTCCACGAACACCAGGCCCGCGCTGCCGGCAAGCGACGCGCCGACGGCAATCAAGAACGGGCTGCGCAGTCCTTTGATGCGCGCGCCGAGCAGCGAAGCCGCCGCCGCCACCACCGACATCGGCAGTGTCACCAGTCCGGCCCCGGCGCTGGAATAGCCCACCGCGCTCTGCAGCCATTGGGCAAAGCCGTAATAGACGCTGAATACGATGATCGAGATGGCGGCCGCGCGCAGATAGGTCATGCTGAGCGGCCAATTGCGCGCCAGCATGCGCACGTCGAGGAACGGTTGTGGCCGCCGCAGCGAGTGCCAAACCAGGGCGCTGCCAAAGACGATCGAACCCGCCAAAGCCAGCCAGAGCGGCCCGTTTTTCAGGTTCATCAAAAACGCCATCAGGCTGAGCAGAAACGCCGCGAACAAGGCAACGCCGACGAGATCGATGTCTTTCATCAGCCGGGTGAAGGTGTGCGTGGGCGCACGATCGTGCGGCGTCCAGATCAGGATCGACACGGCCGCAATCAGCGCCAGCGGCACATTGATCGTGAAGATCGACTGCCATCCGAACGCGGTCACCAAAAGTCCGCCGATCACGGGGCCGACTGCCGTCGTCGAGAAGGCCGCAACGGTCATGACGCCGAACACATGGCGCGGTGGCTTCGATCCGGTCGCTTCGCCGCGCTCGCGCAAAATCCGCATCGCCGCCGGATATGCCCCCGACGTGCCGACACCGAGCAGGATGCGCACGGCCACCAGTCCGGCCAGAGTCGAAGCGAATAGGCCGCATAGGCCCGCCGCTCCGACAAGCCCGAGCGAGGCGAGAAAAATCCGTCGCGCGCCCAAAAGATCGACTAGGCGCCCGAGCGTCGGCTGCGCCACCGCCGTCGTCAGATAAAGGGCGGCGATCAGCCAGCCTGTTGCGGCGATGTCGGTGCCAAGGCTTTCGGCGATCGGCACCAGCGCGGTCGCCAGCATGGTGGAATTGATCGGATTGAGCACCGAGCCGAGCACGAGCGGCGCGATGAAGGTAAAGCCGAAGGGCGAACTGCCGCGCCTGGGGTCCTCGACCTCCGTGCTTGTGGGGGAGGGAGCGATTGCGCCGTTGCTGCTGGCACTCACTATTGCACCAGCCGTTGCATGATCTTGCTGGCCGCGAACAGCGTCTCCCGATCGTCATCGTCGAGCCGCGCAATCGCCTCGGCGAGCCAGGTGAGCTTCGCGTCCTTGCTGCTTTGGCGTATCGCGGCACCTTTGTCGGTGAGCGAAATGTTCATCTGGCGGCCGTCGGTTGGATGCGGCTTACGTTCGACGAAACCTCTCTCTTCGAGCGCGCTGATCGTTGCTCCCATCGATTGCGGCTTGACGGCTTCCGCGCGCGCGAGCTCGGCAGTCGTCGCCGGCCCGTCCTTGGCCAGCCTTCCGAGCACCATGCCTTCGCTCCAGGACAGTTCATGAGCTGCGGTCACCGCCCGCACCCGGCGGATCAGAAGTCCAATGGCCTGCACGAACTCGGCAACATCGGCATCGCCCACAACGTCGAGGACGTCGGCAACGCCTGAATCAATGGTTTTTTGCGACATGGTGAGAAGCATAGAGACCATCAGTCAAACTTGCAAGTTAATCTTGCAAGTTTGACTGATAAGCTTAGCTGGCAAGTTCCTGCCGCAGCCGCTACCCCGCGCAAACCTGTGCGCTACCAACGGTCGGCACAAACTGTCACACGAGCTTCATCCAAAATGACAAGTACTCGGAATTCTTCCGTCCACCCGAAGATCTGGCCTGTGAGCCTCATCCCAAGAATCGCCCATGAATTTCGTCCAGCGTTTCACTTTCCTGTTTTCCGCACCGACCTTCGAGGCCGAAGATCTCGAAGGCCTGCGCGTAGCCGAAATCATCGCCGCCATCCAGCGGATGGGCTTCCAAGTGATCCGCGCGCGCCGCATCGAGGATGCCGAAATGGCCGTGCAGACCGATGCCGCCATCGGCTGCCTGGTGGTCGATTGGGGCAAGAAAGGCCTGGAGGGAAAAGCCGCGTCGCTGATCAATCTCATGCGCCGGCGCGGACTGGAAATGCCTATCGTGCTCCTGGTGCGGCGCAAGCGCTTCGAGGACGTGCCGGTCGAAGTGCTCGACTTCATCGACGGCTATGTCTTCCTCGCCGAGGAAACGCCGGAATTCATTGCCCGCAATCTCGTCAGCCGCCTCACCCAATATGCCGAAACGCTGAAGACGCCGTTCTTCGGCGCGCTGGTCGATTATGCCGAGCAGGGCAACCAGCTCTGGACCTGTCCGGGCCATAACGGCGGCATTTTTTATAGCCGCAGCCCGATCGGCCGTATTTTCATGGAGCATCTGGGCGAGGCCGTGTTCCGCGACGATCTCGACAACTCGATCATCGAGCTCGGCGATCTTCTCACCCACGAAGGCCCGGCGCTGACCGCGCAGAAGGAAGCGGCGGCGGTTTTCGGAGCCGAGAAAACGTATTTCGTGCTCAACGGCACCTCGGCCTCCAACAAGATCGCGCTCTCGGCGCTGATCGCCGAAGGCGATCTGGTCCTGTTCGACCGCAACAACCACAAGGCCGCCCACCACGGCGCCTTGCTGATCACCGGCGGCATTCCGGTCTATCTGCCGACCGATCGCAACGCCCACGGTCTGATCGGCCCTATCGACTCGAGCGCGCTCGACGAAACAAAAATTCGCGAGGCGATCCGCAATAATCCGCTGGTGACCGACAAGGACGCCTGGCAGCGCGAACGGCCGTTCCGCGCCGCCGTGATCGAACAATGCACCTATGACGGCACCATTTACAGCGCGCAGGAGATTTTGGCGCGCATCGGCAAGCTCTGCGACTACATCCTGTTCGACGAAGCCTGGGCCGGCTTCATGAAATTTCATCCGATCTATGCCGGCCGTTTCGCCATGGGGCTGCGCAATCTCGGCGACGACGCGCCCGGCATCATCGCCACGCAGTCGACTCACAAGCAGCTCGCGAGCTTCTCGCAAGCCTCACAGATCCATGTGCGCGACAGCCACATTCGCGGCCAGCGCCGCCGCGTCGAGCATCGCCGCTTCAACGAAAGTTTTTTGCAGCACGCCTCGACCTCGCCGTTCTATCCGCTGTTCGCCTCGCTCGATGTCGGCGCACAGATGATGAAGGGCCGTTCCGGCGAAGTTCTTTGGGACGACACCATCCGGCTCGGCATCGAGCTGCGCAAGAAACTGCGCGCGGTGCGCAACGAGTTCGAGCGCCGCGAGCCGGATCCGGCGCGGCGCTGGTTCTTCGATCCGTTCGTGCCCGACGTCGTGCGTTTGCCGGATACCGCCGACGGCGGCGTGCACGAGGTGCCGTGGGAAAGCGTTGCCACCGATGCGCTGGCGAGCCACGCGCATTTTTGGGAGTTGGCACCCGGAGCAGCCTGGCACGGCTTCAAGAGCGTGGTGCCGGGATTTGCCATTACCGACCCGAACAAGCTCACGTTGCTTACGCCCGGTTTTGATCGCCGCACCGGCGAATACGAGGACCACGGCATTCCGGCGCCGGTTGTTGCGCAATATCTGCGTGAGAACCGTGTGGTGCCGGAAAAATTCGATCTCAATTCGCTGTTGTTCCTGCTCACGCCCGGCGTTGAGGCTAGCAAGGCCGGCACGCTGGTAAGCTCGCTCGTCGCGTTCAAGCGGCTGTACGATGAGAATGCGCTTCTCGAGAATGTCTTTCCGCGCTTTGTCGCCGCCAATCCAAAACGCTATCGGGGCTTGCGGCTGCGCGATCTCTGCGGCGAGATGCATGCTTTCTTCCGCTCCGCCAATGTCAGCGCGTTGCAGAAGGCGCAGTTTACCGCAGCACATCTGCCCGAGCCGGCGATGGCGCCGAACGAAGCCGGGCGCGAACTCGTGCGCAACAACGTCGACTATCTGCCGATCGACGAGATCGGCGGCCGCATAGCCGCGACGCTGTTTGTGGTCTATCCTCCCGGCATTGCCACCATCGTGCCGGGGGAGCGCTTGGACGAGCGGGCGCGGCCCATGATCGAGTACCTGAAAGTGTTCGAGCGCAGCATCAATGTCTTCCCCGGTTTTGACACCGAGGTGCAGGGGCTCTATCGGGAGCGCGATGCTGCGGGCGCGGTGCGGTTCTACACTTATGTTGTGCGGGAATGACGGATAGCGCGAACGCCAGAATGTCCGATCCCGCGGGCGGCCATGCGTTCGCCGCGCCGGTTCTGGTGCGATCCTCGCGCGACGAGGACGTCGACGCCATGCTCGATATCTACCGACGCCACATCATGCGCGGCGTCGAGCCGGCTTTCGCGCACGATCCCGAAGCCCTGCAGCCGGACGACATCAAACGGCGGCGGCGCAATATGCGCCGGCATCGGCTGCCGCACCTCGTCGCCGATCGCGGTGGTGTCGTGGTCGGCTACGCCTACGCGGTGCAGTTCCGCAAGCGTCCAGCTTATCGCTACACGGTGAAGCATTCGATCTATGTGCATCCCGACCATCTGCACGCCGGCATCGGCCGCGCGCTGTTGCCGGCGCTGATCGATGCCTGCGCGGCCGCGGGTTATCGTCAGATGATCGGCTATATCGACGCCAGCAATGGGCCCTCGATCGGCTTGCACACGGGATGTGGCTTTCGCCAGGTGGGCCTGCTGCCATCGGTCGCCTACAAGTTCGGACAATGGGCCGACATGGTCATGGTGCAGCGCTCGCTCGGCACCGGCGGCACAACGACGCCGGACGTCTGGCAGGCCGTCGCGCCGGACGATGGCGGGGCGTGAGCCGCGCCGCTACGCGTCGCTCATCACCAGGCGCAGATATTGCGCCAGATCGGTTCTGCGGAAGGGCTTGCCGATCACCGGAAATTCGCCCTCGGCGCGGTGGCGGGCCAGGACGTCTGCCGCATTGCCCGAAGTGAGAAGTACCCTGATGCCGTCGCACAGGCGCTTCGCTTCACGGGCAAGCTCGACGCCGGTAATCCCCTTGGGCATCACGACGTCGCTGAACAGCAGATCGAAACGTTTGCCGGCTTTCAGGAGTTGCATCGCCTCGCGGCCGTTTCGTGCGCAAATCACCTGATAGCCGAGGTCGCGCAGCATCGCCGACGTGATGTAGAGGACGTCGTCATCATCCTCGACCACGAGCACGCGTCCGCGTCCCGCCGATGGCTCCTGCGCGTGTACGACGCTCGGCTCGGCGCCGGCATGGGCTGCAGGCGCTTGCGTGGATCTGGGCAAATAGAGCCTGACGGTCGTCCCCTGTCCGACCGCGCTCTCGATAGCAACATGGCCGCCGGATTGCCGGACGAATCCGTAGACCATACTGAGACCAAGCCCGGTTCCCTTGCCGACCTCCTTGGTGGTGAAGAACGGATCGAAGACCCGATCCAGATTCTTCGGCGCTATGCCGCAACCCGTGTCGATGACGGAGAGCCTCACATAGGGGCCGGCCGCAACGCCGGGTATTGAATCGTCCCCCAGCACGACGTTGCGCAGCTCGATCTCCAGCGTGCCGCCGTCCGGCATGGCATCGCGCGCATTCAGCGTCAGATTGAGGAGCGCCGCCTCCAGCTGCGATTGATCGACGTGGCAGGCCCACAAGTGGTCGTCGGCAACGAATTTCACCTCGCAGGTTGCGCCCACCGCACGACGCAGCAGTTTCTGAAAATCGCGAATGAGCGCATTCGCATGCACCGGCTTCGGGTGCAATTTCTGTTTGCGCGAGAAGGCGAGAAGCTGCGCCGTTAGGCTCGCTCCGCGTTCGGCTGCGCTGCGTGCGGCTAGCGCGAGCTCGCGCACGCTTTCCTTGTCGGCTGCACGGTTCTCGATCAGCTCCAGGTTGCCGGTGATGACCATGAGCAAATTGTTGAAGTCGTGGGCGACGCCACCGGTGAGCTGGCCGACGGCCTCCATCTTCTGACTCTGATGCAGTTGCTCCTCGACGACACGACGCGCTTCGACGGCGTGTTTGTGCTCGGTGACGTTTCTGAACAGGATGGCGAGGCCTTCGCCCGAAGGGAATGCATTGATCTCGTACCAGCGATCGCGCAGATCGCAGAAGATTTCGAAGTAGGCGAGCCTCTGTCCCAACATCGCCTCGTGAATGGGCTTTGCAATGCTGGGATCCAGCGCATCAGGGAATGCCTCCCAGAAGTCCATGCCGACGAGATCGCGTTCTTCGCAAAGCTGCACCTTGGCATGGTCGTTGAGATAGTCGACACGCCAATCACGATCGATGATAAGGACGCAGTCGGTCGTGCTTTCGAATATCGTGATAATGCGCGCCGCCGCCTCTTCAGCCTTTTCCTTGGCGTGGTAAAGCTCGCGCTCGCGTTGGGCGAGTGCGTTGGCCATGGAGTTGAAGGCTTCACCGACTCTGGCGATTTCCGTGCACTTGTCGTGGATATTCACACGGCGCGAATAGTCGCCAAGACGCCATTGGTTGGCGGCGTCGACCAATTGGGCGACTGGGCCGTGGATGAACCGACGGGCGCCGAGCCACGTCAACACGAAGGCCAGTGTAGCGCTCAGCGCGATCAGCAGAATCCCGCGTTGCGTGCCACGTTGGATTTCTCCAAACGCTTGCGCTTTGTCGAGACCGTAGGTCACGAGAAGCTCGCCTGAATCGGCTTCGAGGGGGTAGTATCCCACGATCCGTTCCACACCGTCGGCATCGACCGCGGTCGCCGTGCCGGGGTGCGGGAGGCGCGCGAATTGATCGCCGGACATCTTTCGGCCAACGAAGCCGTCGCCATTGGGGTAGCGCGCGAGGTATGTGCCGTTGCGGTCGGCGATGGCGAGCGCTGCGCCCGGCGGAACGCCCATCTGGATGACGAAATCGGTGAGCCAATCCAAACTGAGCGCCGCTATGACGACGCCGACCATGCGTTCGTCGTCATAAAATGGCAACGCAAAGGGAATGAGCTGACTGCCGGTCAATCGCCCGACCGTGTAGTCTCCGACCGTGAATTCACCGGTCTTCACGGCGTTGATGAAATAGCTTCGGTCGCCGACATTGGCGGCATTTCCGGTCGTAGAGCAGAAAGATTTGCCGCTCATATCGACCGCCGCGAAGCTGAGAAAGGCCGGATAGCGGCGCTTGATTGTGGAAAGATACATGCTGCACGTTGATGCGGCCCGCGCCTTGATCGCCGGCAGTTCCGAAAGCGCGGTCAGAACTCCGCGAATGCCAACAACGATCTGTTGTTGTTCTGCGGCTGCGAGCTTGGCAAGACCGAGTGCTTGCTCCTGCACTTCCATTTGGCGGGAGCGGCGCAGCTCAAGCTCATTGTACGATTGGATCGCGATTGCAGGCAAAAGTGCGACCGCCACCAATACGAACAGGCGGGACAACAAGGCCACTGTCTATCTTCCAAGATCAGAAATCTAAAAATGAGGGGCTCTTGTGCCGGCGGAGTTCAAGATTTGAATCGACGCGGCAGCCGAGCTCGCTTTGGCGCATTGCGCACACGCTCCGCGGCTTGCCGGCCAGCATCGATTTGAGGCAGACCTGTGCCATCTCGCACCTTTCTGGTTGATCCGAAGGGGAGATGCACCCGCTTTGTTACGGGACAATTTCCGTGCCGGAAATCCCGTTACGATTGTAATGTTGTTGCTGCGGCAAAGGCGATCATTGCGCCGTCAGCCCGCCATCGAGCACGAATTCCGCGCCGGTAACAAAGGCCGCCTCCGCGGACAGCAAATAGACGGACATTTCCGCGACTTCTGCCGGCGTGCCGAAGCGGCCGAGCGGAACCGAGGCGGCGAGCTTTTCGCGGGCGCGTGCCGGGTCGCGGAAGTGGGCGATCAAGCCGTCCGCCATCGGGCCTTCGATGAAGGCCGGATGTACGGAATTGCAGCGCACCGGCGGTTTGAGGCGGGCGCCATGCAGCGCGACCGACTTGGTCAAAAGCCGCACGCCGCCCTTCGACGCATTATAGGCCGCAAGATTGTGACCGCCGACCAGGCCGGAAACGGAGGAAATGTTGACGATCGCACCGCCAAGACGCTTGAGCAGCGGCAGTGCGTACTTGCAGCCGAGGAATGTGCCATCCAGATTGATCGCCATCACCCGCCGCCAGGTGGCGAAATCGGTTTCCTCGATGGTGCCGATGGCGACGATGCCGGCGGCATTGACCAGTCCGTCCAGGCGGCCATGTGCCGCGGCGATAGCTGCGGTTACGCGGATCCAGTCGTCTTCGGCGGTGACATCGAGCGTGTCGGTGATTTCGCCGCGGCCGACGAGATCGCTGCGGATCGCGGTGCCGCCTTCGGCATCGATCGCCGCCGCGATAGCGGCACCGATGGCGCCGGCCGCGCCCGTGACCAGCACGATTTTGTCCTTAAGCCTGGGCATGGAGCTATTCCTTGCTCGACGCTCGTCTAATCCGCCCCCGCGAAGCGGGGGAGGGGGACCACGCGAAGCGTGGTGGAGGGGGCATGCGGCATCGTCGGCTGCACGAGGATAAATTCATTCCTCCGGCACCACCGCGATGGCTTCGATTTCGAACAGAAATTCCGGCGCTGCGAGTTTCACGACCTGCACCGCCGTCGAAGCCGGCGGAGCGTTGGTGTCGATGTAGCGGTCGCGAACGTCGCGAAAGATCGGGATCTGCCCGATATCGATGAAATAGTTGGTGGTTTTCACCACGTGCTCGAAGCCGGCGCCGGCGGCCGCCAAGGCGGCCTTCAGATTTTCAAAACATTGCGTGACCTGGCCGCGAAAGTCGGCGGCGATCTTGCCGTCCGGCGCCACGGCCACCTGGCCGGCGATGTAAATCGTACGGCCCGGCGCGCTCGCCTCGACGACATGCGTATAGCCGCGCGGCGCGTGGATAGTCGGTGGATTTTGACGGCGATGAACGGCCATACGAGACTCCTCCCGGCAGGCCCGGCATTGGCCGGACATTGATCGCGGCGCACGATACAAGCCGGGAAACTTCATTGCAAAGCTCGGCCTTCTCGTCATTGCGAGCAAAAGCGAAGCAATCCAGCGGCTGCTCAGAGCTGGATTGCTTCGTCGCGTCCCTCCTTGCAATGACGATCGCGTTTAGCGCTCGCGGTGCGCCTTCGAATGACGTTCGAGAGCTCACGCTTCGAGATAACCCACGACCTCCTCCGCCAGCGACAGCGAGGAGGTCAGTCCGGGCGACTCGATCCCGAACAGATTGATCAGCCGCGGCATGCCGTGCTCGCCTTCGCCGACGATCATAAAGTCGGCTGGCTTCTCGCCCGGGCCCGTCAGCTTCGGCCGGATGCCGCAATAGTCCGGCACCAAGGCGCTGTCCGGCAAGCCGGGCCAGTAACCGCGAATGCGCGCGTAAAAAGAATTGGCACGGCGCGGATCGACCGTATAGCTCTCATGGTCGATCCACTCGACGTCGGGGCCAAAGCGCATGCGGCCCGCGAGGTCGAGCGTGACATGCACGCCGAGCCCGCCATCGACCGGTGTCGGATAGATCAGCCGCGAAAACACCGGCCGTCCGGCGAAGGCGAAGTAATTGCCTTTGGCGAGGATGAGCGGCGGCACTTTGTCGGCGCCGTAGCCTTCGATCCGCCGCGCCAGCGCCTGCGCGCCGAGCCCGGCCGAATTCACCACCGCGTCGAACACGGCTGTGCCGGCATCGCGGCCGCCGAACTGCACGTGCCATTGCGATGACGCATGGGACATGCGTTCGACCGGCGTCTCGAAGGCGATGCTGCCGCCGCGGTCTTCCAATTCGCCCCACAGCGCCAGCATATAGCCGTGGCTGTCGATGATGCCGGATTCCGGCGACGACAGTGCGCCGATGCAAGCGAGCTCCGGCTCGAGCGCGCGTGCGGCGTTGCCGCCGATTATTTCCAGGCCTTCGACGCCGTTGGTCTGTCCCTGCGCCAACAGCGTCTCGACCTTGGCGAGTTCGGCCTGGTCGGTAGCGACGATCAGCTTGCCGCATTTGTTGAAGGCGACGCCGTGAGACGTGCAGAATTCGTACAGCATGCGCCGGCCGCGCACGCAATGACGGGCTCGCAGCGACGCGGTCGGATAATAGATGCCGGCGTGAACGACCTCGCTGTTGCGCGACGAAACGCCGTTGCCGATGCCACCGGTCGCCTCGGCGACGATGACGTCGTGTCCGCGCAGCGCCGCTGTGCGCGCGATCGCAAGCCCGACAGCGCCTGCGCCCACGACCAATACCTGCATGTTCCGAGCCTTATCCCTTTACGCCAGACGCGTCGTAATGGAGGAATTTGCGCGGGCCGACAAGCAACCCGTCAGCCCTTGCGGATGCGGAACGTCGTGACGCCGGCCGCGCCAAGCTGTTCCTCAAGGACGTCCCCGGTTTGCCCGACGAGCACCGGAATATCGATGGCCGCGAGCGGGTCGGTGCAGGCGACGATCAGAATGTCGCCTGCCTGCATGGCGGCCAGCGCCTTGCGGGTCCGCAGCACCGGCAGCGGGCATTTGAGGCCGCGCAGATCGTAGGTTTTTTCCGCCATCGTCGGAGGTCGCCGGGGTCGGGCCGTGTGTGAAGGGGTCGCAAAAATCGTGGCCGATCATTATCATAGGTCGTGCCGTTGCCGTTAAGGCAAAGCTTTAAGCCTGGGATACTGCCTGCCTCATGTCGATGCGTGTCATTGGGCTTGCCGGCTGGAGCAGTTCCGGCAAAACCACCCTGATCACCAAGGTGATCCCGGTTCTGGTCGGGCGCGGCTTGAAAATCGCGACCATCAAGCACGCCCACCACGACTTCGATATCGACCGTCCGGGTAAGGATTCCTGGCTGCATCGCGAAGCCGGCGCGAGCGAAGTGCTGGTCGCCTCGGGGCGCCGCTGGGCGCTTGTTCACGAACTGCGCGAAGAGCCGGAGCCTTCGCTCGCCGACCTGTTGGCGAAGCTCGGCACGGCCGATCTGGTAATCATCGAAGGCTTTAAGCGGCACATTCATCCGAAACTTGAAGTTTTTCGCGCGTCGGTGGGCAAGCCCCTTCTTTACCCAGAGGACGATTGCATCGTGGCGATCGCAAGCGACGGCCCGCTGCCGCAGTCGCCGCTGCCGCTGCTGATGCTCGACGACATCGAGGGCATCGCCAATGTACTAGTGGCCGAAGCATTGCCGTGCGATGAGATTACGTAGCGCGTCCGGTGCCGAACGTTCCGCCTCGGTTTGGCTCGCTCCGCTGCGGGCGGTCGGCTAAAAGGATGCGCGGGGCGTGGTTGGTCTATCGATGGCGCAAGCGAGGCCGATATGACGGATCAAGACAGACGCGCGGCGCTGGATCGGCATTGGGCCGCGTCCGATGCCAGCGATTTTGAAACGGAGCACAGCATCTATCACGACGATGCGGTGCTGGAATACCCACAGTCGGGCGAGCGAATTCGCGGCCGCCGCAACATACAGATCACGCGCACGAACCAGCCGAACAAAAAACGCTTTGCGGTGCGGCGCATCAGCGGCGGCGGCGATTTCTGGGTCACCGAATATATTCTGAGCTACGATAACAAGCCGTCCTACACGGTCAGCATTATGGAGTTCAGCGGCGACAAGGTTGCGCGGGAAACGCAGTACTTTGCTGATCCTTTCGAGGCCAGCGCCTGGCGCGCTCAATGGGTCGAGCGGATGGACACCTGACGCGAAATGCGAGTCAGTATCCGCGAAATGCACGTCATGATCCCGTCGGAACGGACAATTAGATTCAATCACGGTACGGCCTGAAGGTCGCCGTTATCTGTCCGCGCCCTCGGACGGTCGAAAGGAACTTCTGCGAATGCTACACCGAAGCCGTTCGCCGCTCATGCGGTGCAAGGCCTCGAACACAGGAGTGTAAGCATGGCGGCCCCGGATGCGCTTCGCGATACGCGGATTCCTCTTCGCCACGGGTCTGGTGCGATTCCGGCTGTCGGATTCGGCACGCTGATCCCGGACCCCGCCGCCACCAGACAAGCAACCGCGACCGCGTTGGAGGTTGGATTCCGGCACTTCGATTGTGCGGAACGCTATCGCAATGAGGCGGCGGTTGGCGACGCCATGCAGGAAGAATTCGGAGCCGGGAAAATTCGGCGAGAGGATGTCTTTGTCACCACGAAATTATGGAACAGCAATCATCGTCCTGAGCGGGTCAAACCGGCCTTCGACGCCAGTCGCCGGCGACTGCAGATCGACTATGTCGATTGCTATCTGATCCATACGCCGTTTGCCTTCCGACCCGGCGACGATCAAGATCCGCGGGACGAGCACGGTCAGGTCATCTATGATCCAGGAGTGACGCTGGTCGACACCTGGAGAGCGCTTGAGCGTCTCGTGGACAACGGTGAGTGCCGGTCGATCGGTTTATCGGACATAACTTTGGACAAGCTGAAGGAGATCGTTGCGGCAGCGCGGATCAAGCCCGCCGTGGTGCAGGTCGAGTCTCACCCGTATCTGCCGGAATGGGATTTGCTCGACTATTGCAATCGGCAGGGGATTGTCCTCCTTGCCTTTGCAGCCTTGGGGCATGGGATGGAGCCCCGACTGCTGGATGATCCGGTGATCGTCGGCATCGCTCGGCGTCTTGGCAAAACCCCCGCCCAAGTCGTACTCGCCTGGGCGGTACAGCGCGGCACCGCTCTCTTGACCACGTCGACCACGCCCAGCCGCATCCACGAGAACTTCGACATTTCTGCCATCCCTGAAGACGCCATGCGCGAGATGCGGGACATCAAGACGAACGTGCGCTTCAACACGGTGGTGGAGACCGGCGTGCCGGGCTTTATTCCGCGGGCCAAGGCGAACTGAAATCGCCCGACCCCGGCGAAAGCTACGAGAAGCCAGGTCACGCTTCCGGTACACGCGCGGCGAGCCGCTCCGCCTCGCCAATGTCTTCCAGCACGTTGACGTTGAAAAACGGGTCGAGCGGCTCTGTCGGCCATTCGGCGACGGCAAGCGGATATCGCGCGCTCCATTCGCCGACCTTGTGCGCACCTTCTTGGGTAAGGGCGTGCCGTAAAGCCTCGCGCAGCCCCAGGGGCCAGAGCCCGACAACCGGATGCTGCCGCCCTGCCGATGTCGCGCACGCCAGCGCCGCGCCGGCCGCGTGCCGAGCCTGATGCAGACGCGACACCAGATCGCGCGGCAAGAATGGGCAATCGCTGGGTACGCTGACCACCCAGGCGATCTCCGGCATCTGTGCTGCGGCGAAATCAAGTCCTGCCAAAATGCCGGCAAGCGGTCCTGGAAAATCCGCAACGCTATCGGCGACGATAGGCACGTCGACGGGGAAGGGCGCCGCTTCGGCGTTGGCGTTGAGAACAAGGCGTGCGCATTGTCCGCGCAGCCGCGTCAGCACACGCTCCAGAATTGTTGCTCCGCCGATGCGGATTCTCCCCTTGTCGATGCCGCCCATGCGACGCGCGCGGCCGCCGGCGAGAATGACGCCGAGCGTGTCGGGGTGGCTCACGCTTCGCCGCCGCGCATCGGCGTTTACGCGCCGCCAAGCACGCGATCGATCTGCGCCGCCGTCGGCGTCACGTGATAGAAGGCGGTGTAGAAATCGCGGGCCTGCGCCTTGATGTCTTCCGGGAAACGATCCGGATAGAAGATCTGGCCGAGCCACCACAGTCCGATCAGCCGGTTGACCGCCGGCGGATAATCGACCCAGCCAAACGGCAATCGCG
Source organism: uncultured Alphaproteobacteria bacterium (assembly GCA_963818155.1). Lineage (GTDB taxonomy): Bacteria > Pseudomonadota > Alphaproteobacteria > Rhizobiales > Xanthobacteraceae > BOG-931. The sequence goes on along the minus strand of CAWFRC010000002.1, from coordinate 707,746 downwards.
GCGCAAGGTGCACGCGGCCGTTCTTTACTGCTGCGAGCGCGGCCCAGGCCGGATCGCTACGCACAAGCGTCATGAATTCCGGATTGCTGGCGATGATGATGTCGGGATTCCACTCGACGATTTGCGCCATCGTGGTGACCGTCTGGCCGCCGCGCTTTTCGCCGGCGACATTGCGGGCGCCGAGAAAGGCGATCGGCTCGGTCACCATCGAGCCCGCTTGCGCGGTGACCAGTCCGCTATGGTCGCGCGCATAATAGACGCGCGGACGGGCGTCGCTCGGGATCGAGGCGACACGCGACGTGACAATGGTCACGGTGTCCTCGGCGATACGCGCAAGCTTGCCGGCATCGTCGGTGCGGCCGAGCAGCAGCCCGAGCATGCGGTAGGAGGCGGCCATCTTGTCGAGATGGCCGTCGATCAGCACGTACGGAATGCCGCTTTCCTGCTGCACGCGCTCGGCAAGTGTTTTGTAGCTGTCGTTGACGTCGCCAATGTCGACGATCAGGTCCGGCTTCACCGATTTGAGCGCCTCGACATTGATCTTGCCGTCGCCACGTCCGGTCAGCCGCGGGATCTCCGGCCGCGAAACGATCTCGGGCAGGAGGAACTCGCGCGCCTCGGGCGGGATCGGCTCGAGCCATCCGGCCAGCAGGTCCGGCGCCAGTGTGTAGATCTCCACCGCGGCCGGAGGCCCGGCCGGATACACGCGCTGGACGACGCCCGGGCTGCTGATCGCGCGACCCGTGGCGTCGTTGATGCTTTCGGCGAAGCTCGGCAACGGCCGCGCCGCGAGCGTCGCGGCGATGCCGCCGAGCAGCGTTCGGCGGTCGATCTTCATCATTAACTCACTGTGCTCATTGTCTTATTCCGCTTCGGACTGCGGTACGGGCACATTGAAGCCATTGAGCGTGATCGACACAAGACAATAAAGGCCCACCAGGTAGATCAATTCTGCAGCACCGTGCTGCCCAAATTGCTTGACGGCCTGCCGGTAGTTGAGCTCGGGCAGGGTGCCGTGCCGCAGTAGGGCCGACGTCACATCGTACGCCACGCCCTCTTCCGGCGTAAGGTCGGCGGGGCGCCCGCCGGCCAGGATGGTGGCGAGCTTGTCGTCGGACAGGCCGCGGTTCTCGGCGGCGATCACATGCGCATAAAGCTCGTAGGCAGAATGAAATGTCGTGCCGGTGACCAGGATCGCAACCTCGCGCGCATTGCGCGGCAGCGACGGCGACACCGAAAGCGCCAAGGTGAGGTCCCAGATCGGCTTGCCGAATTTCGGCTCGTGCAGCCAGGGATTCCAGGGACCCATCAGGGATCCGTTGTCGGCGATGACCTTGAAGCCGGTGAAATTCTGCTCAATGCCGGCTCGCATATTGTCGTAGACCGGACGCTGTTCCGGGCTGAGGTCGGCCGGGGCAATCGAGGGAAGGCGCATGCAAGTCTCCTCGCGGTTCAGGAAGGGATCATGCATGCATGAATAAGTGATAGGCGAATGAAAGCGGCGCGGTCCATCTGCGTCAGTGCATGACCGCCGCGCCCTCAGTTCCGATTTGTCTTCGGCTCAAGCCTTTTCAGCAGGCACCGCCAAGACTTTGATGAAGATCGCGGTCGATACATAAAATCCGATCACCATCGCGAGCTCGACGATTTCGCGCGCCGAGAAATGACGCCTTAGCTCGGCGATGTGGCTTGTATCGAGCGACGATTGCCGGACCGCAGTCTCGGTAAAGCTGAGTGCCGCTTTTTGCGCCGGCGTGAAGGCCGCGCTGTCCGGCCAGGATGCAAGTTCGCCCATTTGCTGCGCGGTCACGCCGCACTCGCGCGCCAGCGACACGTGGCGGGTGAAGACATAAGGAGCGTCGAGAACCTGTGCGGCGCGCAGGATCGCAAGCTCGGCCACCGCCCGCGGCAGGGCGGTGTCGCGGCGGAAGGCGGCCGCCATGTCGCCCGAGGCTTTCATCAGCGCCGGCGCGTGCGCCATCATGCGGTGCAGATTGAGGATGCCGCCGCCGAGCTTGTCGAATATTTCGCGCACCAGCGGGTCGTCAGGATTTTCGACGAGCGGCAACACCGGCGCCGCGCCCGACGCGGTCACGGAATCACCAGAAGCTTGCCGGTGGTGGCGCGCGACTCGATGGCCCGATGCGCTTCGGCAATTTCGTCGAGCCCGTAGGCGCGAAAGACCTTCTGCTTGAGCCGGCCCTCGGCCGTCCAGCCGAACAATTCATCAGTGCGCATACGCAACTCGTGGCGGTCGGCGATGTAATGATCGAGGCCGGCGCGCGTGAGGTACAGCGATTTGCGGAACAGCAACTCGCGCGGATCGATCGGCGGCACCAGTCCGCTTGCTTCGCCGTAAAGCGCCAGCATGCCGCGCGGGCGTAGCGAATCCATGCTGCCGATATAGGTGTCGAGGCCGACCGCATCGTAGACGACATCGACGCCGCGGCCGCCGGTGATGCGCTTCACCGCCGCCGCGAAATCCTCCTCCGCATAGACAACCACATGATCGGCGCCGGCGGCGCGCGCGATCGCGGCTTTTTCCGGCGTCGACACCGCGCCGATCACGGCGGCGCCGCGGATTTTGGCGATCTGGCACAAGAGAATGCCGCAGCCGCCGGCGGCGGAATGGACAAGGCAGCTCGACCCCGGTCCGAGCGCGAAGGTCGAGGTCGCAAGATAATGGGCGGTGAGGCCCTGGAACAACACCGCTGCGGCGTCCTCGAAGCCGATCGTGTCCGGCAACGGTACCGTCCGTTCGGCCGGCGCCAGTGTGTGGGTGGCATAGCTGCCGGCGGAGAACACGAAGGCGACGCGGTCGCCGCTGGCGAAGTCGCGGACATCGGCACCGATCGCTTCGACAATGCCGGCACCTTCCAGCCCGAGCGTCAGCGGCAGGTCGCGCTTGTAAAGGCCGCTGCGCAGTTGCGTGTCGAACAGGTTGACGCCAGCGGCCTTCACGGCGACCAGAACCTGATCGCGTCCGGGAGAGGGGCGCGGGAGTTCCTCGAGCACCATGGTTTCGGGACCGCCGTAACTGTGCACGCGAATGGCTTTCACAGGCATGCTTTCAAAAAGTTCAATGCGGTTGGCGGCAAAGCGTGAAATCGATCGCGACCGGCGTCGCCTTGAAGTAGGCCTCGCGAAACGCGCCGGGATCGGGAAACACGGCGCGATCGATTTCGCGCCGGATCAGTTGCACGCGCAGCCGATCGGTGTCGAAGGGAAAAGGATCGACCGCGATGGTCGTGCCTTCGAGGGTTTTCAGCGACAGCCGCACCGGCGGCGTCTTGCCGTCATAGGACGTCGGCACCGGCTCGATCATGTCGTCGAGCACGTCCTTGTTGCAGAGAAACAGCGAGACGAAATCGAAGGCTTGCAGGAGCTGATAATTGGTCCAGAATTCGCCTTCATCGTAGTTGCGCAAGCTTGCCGTCTGCACTTCCTCGTTGCGCGCCAGAAAGTCCTCGTTGTCCTCCGGCAGGTTCTGCGTGTTGAACATCTTCGGCTGCAGCATCTTGCCGTAACGTCCGCGCTGCAGGCCGGTGCGGTGCTTGCTCAGCAGCAGTCCCGAATAGGGATCGATCCGCGTCATCCAATCGATCGCCCATTCGAAGGCGCGGCGCTGCGGCTTGCCCCAGGTCACCTGCATGAAATTGAGTGGCTTGCCGGTGTCGGGGGCGACCGTCGGGCTCGCCTCGTAATCATACCAGCCGCTGTCGTGAAACATGGCGGCGCGCACCACCGCCTCATACGGCCGCGGCCGGGCAAAATCCGCATTACCCCAATGCGCGGCGCATTGCCCGGAGAGCTTGGCGTGGTCGGTCTGGGCAATGAGAACGAGCGAGCCGTCGGCCCTTTCGCGCACGATCATATTTTTCCGCCCCGCAGCATGTGGACTTCGTCTCGCGCCGGTGACGGTAGCAGAGGCGTCGCGCGGCAGGCAATCGTACCGCCGTGAGGCGGCGCCGGCGCCGAAATTAACCGCGAAAGTTGCAAGCTTACAGCGCGTTATGCACATGGTTCCGCGCGGGTTGTGCGGGCGTCCGGCGTCGCTATATTGCGCGCTTCCCCGGAGGGATGGCCGAGTGGCTGAAGGCGCACGCTTGGAAAGCGTGTATACGGGCAACCGTATCGTGGGTTCGAATCCCACTCCCTCCGCCAGAGCCTATCGTCGCCCCGTTCTCAGCCCTAAGGTCCCGTCCCCAAAAGCCGGCTAATTTGGCTTTCCGGGCAAGTAACCTCTGGACGCCGGCGGCACCGCGCCGTGGCGAGGTCGGTCTCTCTTGCGAGGTTTTCTCTGAAACTCTGAACTTCTACTCGAGAGTACGGTTTTTCCGGAGTGTTGAATTCTAACGCCTTTTGCCACGCTCCGGCGCAGCCCATTTTGAACCTCACTCGCCAGAGCAAGAGTTCAAGTTTAAATCCTACCAACCCAAACACCGGAGCGGGTGTATGCGCCGATTTCGGTGACCGAAAAAATAAGCTGATCTGACGCTTGTCGGCCTACTTTGCGCGCCCAGTCTCCGGTGTCGAATTTTCCAAATCAAAATTTTTTACCGCAGGCCTCGTTCCGTTCGGGGTTTCTGCGACTCATCCAATGGAAACGAAGGCGGCACACAGGCACTGATAAGCTTTTGCCTCTTTCCTTGTCAGTGGTATTGGCAAAACACCTTGGTCGAATTCGACGGACTGCATAAGGAAACATTTATTCGTCGACATCACTGAAAATAGAACGCGGTGTAGAAGCAGCGTTGCTAGTTGAGTGTTCGATGCGCGGCGTGATCGATTGCGAGCCGGAAGGCGAGCGTGTGCTTTTCCGATAATTCATCCCACATCCAGTCGTCTCTCGCGCGGTCGCGCTTACGTCTCTCTTTTTGAACCGCACCCCATTGACTGAGAAATTGACGGCCATCGATCAGGCGGTGATCCGAGGCTGTTGCTTTCTTTCAGGAGGCCAAACCACTCAAGATAGCCGCGCGTGACCCAAGTAAGAAAATTCACTCAGCGAACATAAGAATGGCGCTGACGAATGTCCGCTCTCGCGGGTGAAGCGGACGTGGCTCCGCAACTACCAAATGTCACTTGATGACCCATTGCAGAAGTCGCGGCCTACGTCCGTTTCTTCAAGATTGCCGCGCTTGTCTCTTGGAAACTACGACGCTGGGTTCGTCTTCGATTGCAATTGCCACAAGTCTACACACGGTCGGCCGTATCGCGTCGCAGTAGGCGAAGAGACCGAAGCTGGGTGGCTGGCCGTCGATGGGCTAGCCGCCGGTGTTCGTGTCAGTGCTCAGCGCACTCCGCCTAGTTGGCGGCGCACCCTGACCGGCCCGACGGCGGCGAGCAGCTGCGCCAGACCGACGAGGCAATCGAGTTAAGTAAGCGCCGTCTCGCTGCCCAGACGGTCGATTTGGGAAGCTACGGCATGCTCCTTGATCGGGTGGCACCGAACTGCACAACGCCATTCGTCCCCGGCTAGCTGTATTGTTTCAACCATTCGGCTGCGCGAGGAGGCCGAGCCGATTTGGCGAAGGCCGCCCACAACGCTCTCGCTTCCCGGCCGAGTCGCTCGACCTGTTCGGCGGGTGCCGTCCCGAGCATCGGGACGCCCTCCCAATCGGCGTAATCTCCGAACAGCAGTGGAAGCTCGACGCAGTGCGTCGCGCCATACGGACTGCCTCGGGGCCGCCAAGTAATCTCATAGGTGGAGACTTGATGGCCGGCCTTGCGGAGGGTCTTGGCGAGCGTCTTGCTCGGCCCCGAGATAAAGCCGCGTGTTGCCATGATCGTCATCACGTCGTCGATCATTCCTCCGAATGGCTTTCCCTTGTGCCGCAAGGCGACAAACGGGGCGGCATCATCGCGTGTCCAGGTGACAACAAAATCCAGGTTGGTCCCTTTGGCGACAATGGGGCGTAACGGGTTGACTTCAACCGGAGCAAACGCGAGCGCGCCGTCCGAGCTGGCAAGGACCATTTTCTGTGCGGCAAGCATTTCCTCGAAGGTAGCGGAGGCCGGCGACTTCCCGAGGGCTGTGCGAAATTGTCGGCCAACGGCTTGGGCATCGGCTTTGCTGATGACGGTGCCGAACGGTCCGCTCTGTAGGATGGCACGTCGAAACAACGGACGCTCACCGGTGGCAAGAAGCGACGCGATGGAGTGGGCCCCCGCCGATTGCCCGAACACCGTGATTGTCTCCGGATCACCGCCGAACTGGGCGATATTCTCGCGAACCCATTGCAAGGCCACTTTCTGATCTTGCAGACCTACATTCGGCGCCCCCAACTCGTCGGTATGGAGATAGCCAAAGGCACCGAGACGATAGCTGATCGTGACCGTGACAATATCTCCTTCATCGGCCAGTCGGGAGGCGTCGTACCAGCCCTCCTCTCCACCTCCAGTGACATAGGCGCCGCCATGAAACCACGCCATGACGGGTCTTTTGCCGTTGAGATCAGGCGAGAAGATCGAGAGCACCTGACACGCCTCCGACATCCGGCGGCTTTGCTTCGGCGGCCCCATGATGATTTCTAGGCGAGAGGGGAGCTGGGGGCATATTGGCCCTGGGTGAACGGCTTCTCGGATTCCCGTGAAGGCGGGTACCGGCTGCGGCGGGCCGAAACGGTCGGCGATGGCATAGGGCACACCACGGAACGCGTATAGACGGCCAATTCGCGATCCCAGTAGCCTTCCGTGCGCCACCTCAACGACAGGCCGCCCGGCGGCATCTTCGGCATTCGCGGCCATGGACAACATACCCGGGTCCGCCAGTCGTGATTGCGGTGCCAAAGCCTCTTATAGCTGCCTTGCCGACGAAGTCACGGCGAGTGATTGAGCGCTTCAGAGCTTGTTCATCTTGAAGCATCGAGTTCAGACGTAATTCGTTGGCAAGATGGATCGGACTTGCCGCCACGCTTGCGGCACTCAGCTCACTGCGATGCGCCTCCGTGCAATTGTCGGTGCCAGCGATCGCATCCTTCGCAGGCCCGGTCATTCTTTAGGAAGAAGTCACCTTGCGATTGCATGTCTCTTTAGTCGCGACGATTCGGCGGCGTAGCAATGGTGTTTGCGCGACGTGCCGCAGCCCTCTCCGTGACATTTGACTTCGGCTGTTGGCCCTTCGCGATCAATTACTCATTGGGACCTGACGTCAGCTTTCGGGGCGAAGCGGAAGTTGGCCGGGCAGCAGAGTTCACCGCCTCGGTTCGAAAATGACCCATCGCGGTACTTCGCGCTACCGCTGCGCGCCTCACCTCAGGGATGCCTCGGGTCTAGCGGCCTGCCACTCACCCCTGCTTGGCAAACAGCCGGCCGCCGTCGCGCAGCCAGGCGATCTTGCCGTCGGGCCCGCGCAGGAAGTCGCTGCGCTTGACCTCGCCGTCGGGATCGGTCGTTAGCACGTAGTCGTCGCGGTAGAAGGCGAGGGAGAACTCGAGGTCGCCGGTGGCGCGCAAGCCACCGTCGGCGACTTTAAGCTCGGCGTTCAGCTCGACGATCTTGTCCGGTGGCCCGTCGGGCGGGATCACCCAGCCTTTGTAATGACCTTCGTAGTCCTTGAGCCGCGCCACCGGCTGCAGCCTGGGCTCGGCCGGCGGGTTGCTGAGCCCGCAGAACTTGGTGAGCGCCCAGCCCGAGCGGCCGAGCTCGGCCATCAGCCTGGGGCCGCCCGTCGAGTTGGTCAGCACGGTCATCGCAAACTGCCGGTCGGGCACGAAGAAGAAGTCGGAGTTCTGCCCGCCCCACGAGCCGCCGTGCTGGAACACTGGCACGCCTTCGGCCGTGCGCCGCTGCCAGAAGCCCAGGCACACGCCGTCGATCTCCATGGTGATGGTACCGCCGGGGCCGGGGTTGGAGCGCATCCCGTTGAGCGACTGCGGCGTGACCACCCGCTTGCCGTCGGCCGCGGCGCCGTCGCCCAAATGGAAGCGCGCATAGGCGAGCTGCTCGCGCGCGCTCGAGATCAGGCCGCCGGTCGAATCGATGCTGCGCGGAAACGCCCAGGCACCGCTCATGACGACGGCGTGGTGGTCCTTGACGTCGTGCGAGGCCGCGATGCTCTCACCGACCAGCTGGTCGGTGAAGAAGCCGGAATGCCTCAGCCCCAGCGGCTCCAGCACTAGCTCCCGCAGCGCCGTCTCGTAGGGCTTGCCAGTCAGCGTCTCGATCACCCGCCCGGCGACTACGACCGCGGCGTTGTTGTATGCGAAAACCTCTCCGGGCGGCGTGAGCTGCGGCAGCTGCTTCACGCCGGCCACGTAGCGCGCGAGCGCATCCTCGCCGCGGCCGAAGTCGCCGTAGTCGTCGCCCATCCAGCCGGCGCTGTGGTTCAGCAGTTGCCGGATCGTGACACTCGCGGCGGTTTCGTCGGCGAGCTTGAGGTCCGGCAGATATCTGCGGGCTGGGGCCGCGAGATCGACCTTGCCCTGCTCGGCCAGGCGCATCATGGCTGTGGCGGTGAAAGTCTTGGTGGTCGAGCCGATGCGGAAAACCGTTTCAGCATCGACCGGCAAAGGATGGTCGACGTTGGTGACGCCGAAGCCCTTGAGATGCTCGTGACCCTGCCAGAAGACGCCGACCGCGACGCCGGGCACATGGTAGCGCGCCATCGCGGCTTCGATCCGCTCGTCGAGCTCGCGGAACAGCGCATCGGCCGTCTGGTCGCTCGCAACAGGCGCGACTTGCGCCTGCGCACGACCCATCCACGGCGCGAATACCAGCGCACCCGGAGCCGAGGCAATCAGCGTCCGCCGCGCCAGCAACATCCGGCCGCTCATTTGCCGCACAACGTGACCGACGACACAGACTTCGGATCGGCGAGGAAACGTGCGTCAGTCTCGTAGGCGCATTTCGACAACAGCAGGCTCTGATGCCCGTCGACGTCGGCGATCAGCAGGCGCGCTTCGGGGATCTGCAGATATAGCGACACCGCATTGGTGAGCGGAGTTGGCGGATCGTGTGTGGAGTTCGCCACCATAACGTCGCGGTGCGGTCCGACCTTCAAGAGATGCGGCGGGTTTGCAGCCTTGCGCGGCCAGCCGACACAGACGCCGACGCCGGCCGAGGCGTTCGCGATCGGGCTGGAGTTCCAGAACTTCCAGACGAAGCGCGGGGCCGCCTTTGCCAGTATGTCGCCGGTGGCCGCCAGCTTCGCGTAGTCGCGTTGCGGCCCGTAGTCGGAGCAAAACACGCCCCGCATCAGGGCGTCCTTGCCGAGGCGCAGCGCGGGATCGTCATTGGTGCCGAGGTCCAGCGCCTTGGCGATATCCTTCAGCATCTTGCTTCCGCCGCCGCTGCTGACTTCGGCCAGCATCTGCGTCACCATCGGCCAGCCGAAATGGGGGTCCTCTGCGCCGGCCAGCATCTGCGGCACCAGAGCACGGATCTTGGGCTCGTGGGCGATCGCGGCATCGAAGGCCGCTCCCAGATCCTCGCCATGCAGCGCGCATTTGATGTCTTGTCTGCACCATTGCTCCATGCGCTCGAAGGCGTCCTGCACACCCACAACGTTGCGCCCGATGAAGGTCGGGAAGTCGACGGTATGGTCGACGATCCCATCAATAATCAACGCCTTCACGTGCTGCGGATAGGCTTCAAGATAGGCCGCGCCGTAAGCCGAGCCGTAGGAGCCGCCATAGGCCAGGAGGCCGTCGTTGGGCGACAGCGCCTGGCGTATGCGCTCAATGTCCTGGGCGGTATACTTGGCGGAGAGATGCCAGAACAGCTCGCCGCTGGCGTCGGCGCAGCTCTGAATGAAGGCCGCGTTGGCGCGCGCCACGGCATCGAACTCGGCCTGGGTTGGCTTGTGGTCCAGCGGCATCTCGGCCTGCGGGGCGGTCTTTGGATCGCATCGGATCGGGCTGCTTTTGCCGATGCCGCGCGGGTCCCATGTGACGACGTCGTATTGCTGCTGGAAGTCGGCGATGTGCTGCACCTTGCGCTCGTCGCCGCCCATCATCTCGGCAATGCCCGGACCAGGGCCGCCCGGCAGCAGCAGCAGCACGCCCTTGCGCTTGGCGGGATCGACCGCGGGTACACGACCGAGCCGGAGCGTGAATTTGGCGCCGTTGGGCTCGTCGTAGTTGATCGGCACCTCTAGGCCGGCACACTCGGTATCCGGCACATCTCCACACGGCGCCCATTCGAGCGCAGGCTTGGCAGTCTGGCTAAAGGCCTTGCCGCTCTGAGCTGTGTTCAGAAGTCATCGACGCAGCAAGGAACAGCGCGATGGCGCCAAGTCTTGAACAGCGCAAGGATTTCCTCAAAACATCAGGCTGGCAGATCGCAGATGTGGTCGTCTGGGACGGCATGTGCTTGATTGTATTCCGCCAGGCAGCGAATTTCTGCCGTCCAGATCAAGTACGCTTAACACATTGCGATGCGTGGCGGACGCCGCAACGAACAATCCTCGTGCCTGACCGCCTTGCTTGGCTTTTGGCTAGCGGCGGCGACGTCGTGCTGCTTACGTCGCAGCCAAACGGGATGGCGGCCCGCGCGGTCGCTATTGGCCCGTAGCGGACATCAGCGCACTGCAGAGCGATGTCCGTGTTCGGCATGTAAGCGGATCGGGTGCCCGTTTTTCCGATGTCCGTCTCGAGCTTTTTGCGATTGCTGTTGAAACGCTTGCCAACCGCTGACGCGACAATCTCTAGACTGCGGCCAATCTGCGCGTAGGCCACAGGATCAACCAGAGCACGATCGCCGCATTGATCACGTTCCAGATCAGACCATTTAGGAACGCTAAGCGATAGGAGCCAGTGTGGTCAAAGATTGCGCCCGACATCCAGCCTCCGAGCGCCATACCGAATAATGTGGCCATCAGCACGATGCCAATGCGGATGCCCACTTCCCTTGCCGGGAAATACCGACGCACGATGATAGCATACATCGGCACAATGCCGCCCTGGAATAGTCCAAACATCGCGGAGATAACGTACAGCGACACAAGACCGTCGAACAGGACATAGAGGGACAGCGCGATCCCCTGCAGCACCGAACCGATCAGCAACGTCGCTGGGCCTCCCCACCTGTCAGCGATCACACCGGAACCGACACGGCTCAAAATGCCGAAGCCGAGCATCATTGAAAGCATCTCAGCGCCGCGCGCTGGCCCATAACCGAGGTCGCCGCAGTAGGCGACGATGTGGACCTGCGGCATCGCCATTGCCACGCAGCACGCAAGACCTGCAATGCACAGCAAAACCATCAGCGCGTTGGGCGAAACCTGGAGATTGGGCGCCCCCTCTGGCATGGATGCGATCGGACGCGTTCGTGCCTGTCGCCGCAGCGCAATGATAAAGGGCAACGTCGCCAGTGCGCAGAACAGTCCGACGCTGAGATAGGTTTGGCGCCACCCCCCGGTCGTCATCGCATGTTGCAACAGCGGCGGCCACAGCGCACCACCGATATAGTTGCCGGAGGCCGCCAGCCCGACCGCGATGCCGCGGTGGCGCAGAAACCAATGCGACATGTCGGCCATCAGTGGCCCGAAGGTCGCCGAAGCGCCAACGCCGATGAACAAATGCATGAGCGCAAATGTCAGCGGGCTTGGAACAATGGATGCACCTACGTAACCCCCGCTCAGCGCCAAACACCCCAACATGATCGTTACTACCACACCGAAGGTGTCGCACAATCGACCCATTGCGACACCGCCGACGGCGAACCCCATCATCGCAAGCGTATAGGGTAGGGAGGCATCGGCGCGCGTGAGGCCGAAATCGGCTTGCACGAACGGCAGAGCCACGGGCATCGACCACATGCCAATGCTGCCGATGGTGCCGACCGCGACCGCTAATCCAACCCGCCGCCATGCCGTCGGCGAGTTCGACCTCGCTAAGTTGGCGATCGCGCGAATCCATGAAGCTGCCCAGCAACCAGTTTCAAGATGCGGACCTCGCATGCTCGGCCCACGTCGTCAACCATGTGCGGCATGGCTCTATTCGCGACGGTCAAGACGTAGTCCATGAGACGGAGCCGGCGCTAGATCGTGTCAGGGATTTCTGGCGACATCGCCAGAGAAGCGTTACGCTCGCTTTGAGGGCCACGGGGAATCCGAACATGACAGCAGATGGTGATTGGGATCTGGTTGTGACTACGCCTTTGGGTGAGCGGCGCGGTGTTCTTTCATTGAAGACGGAAGGCAAGGTTTTACTTGGTCGCCAGACGGCCGACGGAAATTCGACCGAGATATTTGACGGCGACGCCGATGGTACCGTGTTGTCGTGGAAGATATCCATTGCCGACCCAATGCCGATGATTCTCAAATTTAGCGGATCAATCGAAGGTGACCGGCTCAGCGGCACTGTGGCTTTGGGAGATTTCGGCGATTTCTCATTCTCGGGTACGCGCGTAGTCTCATAGCGGTAAGACACGTCGCGCTGCGCGTCGCGGAGACGAGCGTTGCCTGGCGGGGTCGATTTGCCTTTTAGCCTTAAACCCGAAGAAGGCACGCAAGCGACAGCAAGGGGGTGCTAATTTGCCGGACTTCATCAACATCGAAAAGGGACTCGGCCCCGAAGGCCGCGTTGCGGTAGTGCGGTTTGATCGAGGCGATGGAATCAATGCGCTGTCGCCCGAAGCAATCCGCCAATTGACTGCTGTAGCCAACAGTTTTCAGGATGATGACGATACGTCTGCCGTTGTACTGACCGGCAGCGCAAAGGCATTCAGCGCCGGCTTTGACCTGAAAGACTCTGAAGGGCGTTCGCGCGAAGCCATGGATATTGGGAGTTTGCGGCGCCACCTGAAGCTCGGGCCGCGCCTGGCCCGAGCTTGGCAGGACATGGAGCAGGTCACGATCGCAGCCATCGAAGGCTTTTGCATCGGCGGCGGTGTCGCGCTTGCCGTGGCATTGGACTTCCGCATCATGGCTTCCAACGCGCATATTCGCGTGCCCGAGATTGGGCTGGGCATGAATATGAGTTGGCAGAGCGTGCCGCGTATGTTGCATCTGATGGGACCTGCGCGCACAAAGCAGGCGGTTATTATGGCTGATCAGCGGATTTCGGCGGACGAGGCCTATGACTGGGGTTTCGCGCAAGAGCTCGCCGAGCCCGGAAACGCCGCCGATGTGGCGATGGCGATGGCGGAGAAGGTTGCACGCCAGCCGCCGATTTCGGTAGCCATGACCAAGATGACAGTCAATCGACTCGCGCATGCTCTGGACGATCTGGCGAGCCACATGGACATCGACCAGTTCGCGCTCACGAGCAAAACGGAGGACCACTCGGAAGGCGTTGCCGCCTTCCTAGAACGGCGCAAGCCGACTTTCCGTGGAAGATGAAGGGCGCGAACCCAGCGACTTTGCGTGATGAGATCGTCCCTGCGAGACGAAGGAGCCGCATAGTCGCTCGTTCGGGATTTTGGATGCGGCAACAGCCCTGCCCAGTGTTGCTTACTGGCACAAAGTTGACGTGTCGCGGCGCCGGTCCCTGGGCCGTTGTTAAAGTCTAAACGGATATTACACTGTTTTCGGGCGAGTGGGCTTTTGACGCACAGCCGCCATGGACCGCGGACTGGCGCGGTGTAGTCCTTGTCCGCGCCGTGATCTCGGCATTGTCGCGACTAACGTCCCGTGACACCATCGCGATGATCAACCGCCCGCGTATCGGAGACCCTATGTCGCGCCGGAAATACGCTTGGGATCGCATGTTGCGGGCAAGTCAACGCTCAAGGTGACGAGGCCGAAGATTGCAATGCCGCTCATCGCAGGTCCTCAACGTCGGTCTGTCGATAGCGGGGGCGCTTGCAGCCAGACTTTCTCTTACGATCGAAGGAGAATCGCATCACGGCTAATACCACGATCACCGCTCCTTGTCGGGGGTGCTAGGCCATAGGTCAGACGAAATGCGCTTACGTCGGCGACCAATTATGTTTTGTGCACGATATACGATCGATCCGTATGTGGCCGCTGTGACGGATAATAAAGAGAAAGCGGTAAGCACTCGTTCTTGCAGCGCGGTGTAGGAACCTTCGGGCATCAGTTCTGGAAGCACCATCCTTGTTTCGGAGCCCGCAGCACTATCAATTAATCGTTGGGGGTGGTCTGCTATTGGTTCGAGACAAACGCTCAGCTTGTGATCCGCGGCCTCGTAAATTCTCTCAAGCCTGGACGCAAAATTAAGGGCCTCCAGTTCCAGCATCAATACAGTACGAATTATGTGCGTAAGAATTGCGTGATTTGGGTATTCGGCTCTGTCAAAGCTGTCTTTGATTGATATTCCATCGGAAATTTTGCAGGCGGCCATCCAAATAGCGTTATTGTGGTCATCAACTTCGTTGCTCAAAAGATTCGATGATTGCGCATACTCAAGGTCACGCGCCATTATTAGGCGGCGGAAGCCTTCTTCGTTAAGAGAGTTGCTTTCTTTGCCCAGTGCCAGAAACGAGATCTGCATCAACCACTGTATCATTGCCAAAACAGACGAATTGTAGATTTCATTTCTGAAATTGCGAGAGGCGGCCGGTCCTAATCGCCTGTTCAACGCATGCAGAAAAAAACATGACGCTTCCGTTGCTAACAGAAGTTGATTGAAGTACGACCGTGTCGAATATTCTCGTTCGTTCTGAAATAATTGCTCATATTTCGGTTCCAGCGGTGCTCCGACAAACGTACTTCCCCATCTCGTGACATGCACGGCAAATTTTACTGCACTCTCAATAGTCACGCCATGGAGTTCTTCCGTCGCGCTTGGCTTCGATGCTGAGCTCCTAAAGATTTTAAGTATTGTTTTTGCGGGTATTCCTTTCGAGTAAGAAGTGATGCGTCGGAGGCATTCGTCGGACACCCGCCGTACGCGTGCAGCTGTAAATTCCATTGGGGTTCCTCTTCGACGAGCGGGTCCACACGCGAACCGGTCCTATAAAGCAGTCGACGAAGCGACCGTCGTGACTCTTCGATGAAACAAAAACTGCTCCCAAGTAGGTAAGAGTTTTCGAACGGAGCGTTAGGATGTCCGAACATTTTTCGGGTTCCTGCAGGCTCATTGCCGAGGAAGCGGCTGTTGGCCGAGTACACAGACTTGCAAGCCCACGGGCTCAGTGCTTCAGCAGTGTGTTATGGAGCCGATCCGCGGTTGAATGCGCTCTACCTAGGGGACCGACGTGGCCATGCCGTCGTGGCTGGGCTACAGGGGCCGGAGGAGGCGCTTGAGTGACCTGCGGTCAGGGAGGCAACTTGCATCCGGTGCTTCGGTTCGCGGTCGGCAGTTCACCGCCAGCGTACCAGTTCGCGATTGACCGGATACGAAAGAGACTGACGTAAGGGCGGTATTGGTGCGCCTCGGCGGGCCGAGCAGGTCGCCGCCTCTTGCTCGAACACGAAATCGTCGTTTGGCAGATAAGGCACCTTCTCATCGACCAGGGTGACGCCGCCATGGCACTTTCGGTTTGTGCGGCCTCGAGCGGTAGGCAAAACGCGCCACCTTCCACATTGCCACTTAGTTGCACGAGGCTTTTCCAGTATATCCCGGCAGCGCGGCGGCTTCCTTCTGCGTCGCTAGATCGAGGGCGGCTTTCGTTGCGCTGTCGAAGTTCTCGTTGATGCTAGCAATCGGTATATCCGTCTTCGCCCAATTCGCGCGAAGGTAGTCGGCCCACTCGAACTCCAAATAGTTTGTACTCGAAGCGCGTTCAGATTGTTTTTTAAATCCGCATGCTTCTCGAACCGCTCCGGCAAGGCTGCGGAAAGGATCATCTTGAAGGGCGTCAATGGTCGTAGGAAGCTCGGCAGGCGTAATGATTTTTCCTTGTCCATCTTCGAGATGAATCTCGTTCCGGTCCTGGAGGCTCTTCCAGAATTTTTCTGGACTCGAATTTGACATGTTATCTAACACTCGACAGTAGGTCACCACCACCCCGATCTCCCGTAAGGCACGAGCCAAATGGTGGTGGTCCGTAATATACAAGACGCCAGAGGGTCCAACGACCACTGGTTCAATTCGATCGTGCTTTTCCAGATATTTCAAAAAGGCCTCTTCGGATCGACCTTGCTTCTTTTGTCGTAGCTTCTCTGCTCTAATTCGAACCTCCATCATACCCACAGCGGCCTGCGTAGGGTGAAGTTCGGAGAGCCCACAAAGACAGATGTCTCCTGTCTTTGAACTGATGTCGCAGCGTTCAAGTGCATGGGCCCACGACGATGTAATAATCAAAATGGCCACGGAAAGCCAAGTTGCGATAACGTGTTTCATAACGCTATACCTTTGCAGTGCCGGCAAAGAACGAACGATACGGAAAACAAGATATCGCGCGAAATGCCCCGAGCGGGCGCCGAAATCTCGCCCAACTCGTATCCAAGGCGCATCGTCAAGAAAGCCGATACGTGCGCTTCACGGAAGCTGGTCGAGGCGGACGGACTAGTGCGAAACGTGCCGTACGATCAGATAGCAAAGCGCGGCCACTCGCGCGAGGCAGTGCGTGTCACGACCCAAGCGACGACAATGTTAGCGGCGATGTTCCAGCGAAAGGCGGACACCCTCCGTGTCGTGCAACGCCGCTTCGCGATCCGATGGCGACACGTGTAGACGGGTTCGCTGCGAACGGCCGGCGGATCGATCGACCGTCGCCCGCAGCGCGGCGGCGATTGCTGAAATTGCGTCCGCGCAGTGTTAAACGTCTCGCGCGAGCTGCGGGCTAGTGCAGCCCGCCGTCCGCCACGACAGACGCGCCATCCTCGACACGTTGCACAGGCGCGGGCGTCGACACCTCCTGCTGGGCGGTCGCCTCGCTCGCAGCCTGTTCGGTGACGATGGTCTGTGTTTCGGTTTTGGCTTCCTTATTCCAATCACAGGCGAGCACGGGCGAGCCGGCGATGACAAAGGCTAACGCGGCAATCAGGGTCAGCTTCTGCATGAACTGTTCCTCCGAGGAAACCACGCGAGCATAGAACACGGCCTGGGCCTTGTTGAGCACAAAACGGTGATCGATGGCGACGCGCCGGAAACCTGTTGCTGTACATCGTTTGTCGCGATTGCGACCCTCGTTTGCGGCAACGACGCGCAGCGGTTCGCCGCTAATCCAGCATTTGGTGGATATGACCGGGTTCGAGATGACATTGCTGTTAGGGCACGAGCACGATCTTACCGCGGGTGCGACGCCGCGCGAGATCCTGATAAGCCTCACGTATTTCAGCCAGATGATAAACTTTGGCGATCGGGATCTCCAGCCGACCGGCGTCGATCAAGCTGGCGAGTTCCGCAAGCACCTTGGCATTCGCCGCGGCGCTGTTGCCCTCTGTCTTGACGCCATGTTTAGCGGCTGCCGCGAAATCAATGATCGTGTCGATTCGATCGGGCGCGACACCGAGTTCGAGCGCTAGATCCACATAGCCGCTGCCGAACGTGTCGATGAAGGCATCGACGTTGCCTCCGGATGCGGCGCGGATCCGATCCGCAACGCCTTCCCCATAAGCGACGGGGATCGCACCGTGGTCAGTGAGCCAAGTATGGTTTGCTGCGCTGGCGAGACCGATGACCTTAGCGCCGCGAATTTTTGCCAATTGGACGGCGACTGAGCCCACGCCACCTGCCGCACCGGAGATGACAACGGTATCGCCTGCCTTCAACGAGACGGCATGCACCGCCGCGTAGGCAGTTGTCCCCGCGACGAACAATGCCCCAGCCTGCTCCCAAGAGACATGGGTGGGACGACCGATTAGATTGTCGGCCTCGACAACAACCAGTTCGGCGTGACTAGCGCGATTGTGCGTGAAGCCTATGACCTCGTCGCCGACCGCGACGTTTCTGACCGCGTTTCCGACTGCCTCGACAATGCCGGCAAGGTCGCTGCCCTGTCCCGACGGAAATGTCGCGGGCCACTGCTTGGCGAAGACACCCTCGCGGATCGCAGCCTCTCCGGGATTGATGCCAGCCGCTTTCATCCTGACGAGGACTTGTTCCGGTCCAGGCACCGGCCGGTCGACCTCGACGACCTGGAGGACGTCTATTCCGCCGTATTTGTCAAACTTCACCGCACGAGGCATTGGTCTCTCCTTCTTACAGTTGCCGGCATTACGCGATCAAACGAGCCAGAGGCTCCGTCCTTCTTCACTCCAGACCCGACGGTGTTGAGCCAAGCAGGCGACTGAATATAATGAGCGCGAGTTCCTGATCGTAAGGACATCACCGATGGATGCTGCCACACCCAAAACGCTCGGCGATCACTCGCACGTCGTGCGCCCCACCGAGATGGAATGGAAAAAGACGCGATTTCCCGGTTGCGAGGTAAAGAGTCTCCTTCTTGACAAGCAAACTGGCCTCGTAACCGCGATTATGCGGCTCGCGCCGGGCGCGGTTCTCCCTGACCACGAGCACGTCAAGATCGAACAAACTTACATGCTCGAAGGCAAGCTCGTCGATAAAGAAGGCCCTGTAGCGGGGTTAAGCGTTGGTCCCGGCGAGTTCGTGTGGCGCGAAGCCGGCACACGCCATGTCGCCTGGACGCCAGACGGAGGGCTGATGCTGGCGGTGTTCCAAGTGCCCAATAAATTCTTCGAAGCCGACGGCCGCGTCACCGACATATCAGGAGCCGACTGGGACAGCATTTGGGGCCACGTCGTGTAGGATTTTGGTCGCAATTCCAATAGTGGGAGCGTATCGTTAGTGGGTGGCTCGCTCGTGCGGCCAAAGCCACTTATGGCTTTGTCAGCCATTGTGGTCGCTCCGTCGCAATCGAGCAAACCTGACTTATTGAACGTTTGGTCGTAGATCGGTGCCACTAGCTACAGCACCTCGGGCGCCTCAATAGCCTGTAGCTCGATTATTCCCGTTTCCTGGAATACCGTGAGCCGGCACTGGATCTCTGCGCGTAATTCGGCGTGGAATCAGCGCGTCGCCGCACTTGCCGGTACCGGCCGGGTCGCGGCGGGAAGCGACAAGTTAGCGCCGCTTAGGTCGAGGCGCCCCGAAATCGACCACCTTGTTTCCACGCCCGTGCTTCCCAGCTTCCTGGCTCGCAATGTCGGCACGTACCTTTTTGTAGTGATCCTTGGCAGCTTCGAGCGTTTTGAAGAACACGGTGTCGCGAAGCTCCAACTCATCGAGCGATGACAGGATGGTGCCCTCTTGCTCGATGTCGGTACCGTTGACGCTGAGGATTTCGAGTTCGACGAAACAGCTTTCGATGCTCACGATCTTGCCGATGGTGTCGTCACGCTCTGGGCAATTCTCGTCGGCATCTCGTCCCCAAGCTAAGAAATACTTGCCGCGCATTCAAAGTCTCCACACGCGCCCAACGCGAGGCCATAGCTATCAGGACATATGGAACTGGCGACGGCCTTTGTCGAGCCGGAAGCTACAGGAACCCGGCACCTCTAGGCATTATTGAACTCCGGTCCTCTCAAGCGGGATCCCCGCGGCACTATTTAGCACGGCAGCCCTTTCCGTAGCACAGCCTGTCGGAGGTCGCTCGTAGATCAGTGCCACTTACTCCCCTACTGCACCACGGGCGCTGGCGAAGGCTATAGTTCAAGGATGCGGGCCTTCCGCAATATGTTGAGCCGACGCTCGATCTCTGCCCGCAGTTCTTCCGCCGTCGCATCATCCTTGAAATGCGCAGGACTGTTCGGATCGCCGGCAAGCTTCGTGGCGCTCAAACCGTGCCGCGGCGTGGCTCGACTGGTTGACCGACGGCAGGCACCCAACATGGTTGGGGTGCACCCTGAGGAGATTCCGATGACCAGCTCGGCGAAACCGCGAGCCATAGGCCTGAACCATATCGCGCTCGAAGTGGGAGACATCGAGGAAGCGCTAGCCTTTTATGGGCGTCTGTTCGAATTTGAGTTGCGCGGCAAAAGCGAAAGCATGGCCTTCATCGATCTCGGCGACCAGTTCATCGCCCTGCAGACGGGACGCAAGCAGCCGTCCGATGAGGGACGGCATTTTGGCCTCGTTGTAGACGATAAGGAGGCCGCTCGGCGTGCTCTTCAGGAAGCGGGAATCGAACTGATCGCAGGCCCGTTCCTAGACTTCCTCGACCCATGGGGAAATCGGATTGAGATTGTTGATTATGCGACGGTTCAATTCACCAAGGCGCCTAACGTTTTGCACGGAATGGGTCTTGATCACCTCTCCAAGAGCGAAAGCGCCAGGCAACAATTGACGAAAAAGGGTATGGCGCCGTCTAGGTGAGGTATTCAGGGCGAGAGTCAGTATTGATGTCGGTAATAAGCATTCGAACGCGTTCGTCGAAACCACATCACCGCAGCTGGCCGGCCTCGCGGGCTGTCCGCGGACGAAATGTTGGACGGCTTGCGCCGTTTGTGGAGAGACCACGGGCGCTTGACCCGTGATATCGTCAACGAGAGCAATTCGGTCCCCTGTGACGCAGCCTACATCAAGCAATTTGGCGGCCTGTCTTACGCGTACAAGCTCATCGGATACGTTCCTAAAGCTGTTCGAGTGCGCCCAAATTGGTCGCCGGCGATGGTCAGATGATGGGATCTTAGATCATCTACGAGAACTCCTTAAATTGTTGTGTCTTGAAAAAACGAAGGGCGGCCGAAGCCGCCCTAAGGCAAAACGGTGCCGGGGGATGATCCCGGCCACTCACGTCAGCAACGACGTAAGGGTGTGAATTTGGGCTGTCGCGGCAGCGATCAAATCAGCGTAGCTGCTGTGTCCCTCTGCTGCGGCTCTAAGAATGACCTGCGCCAAGTACCCTTTTGTTGTCGAGCCGGCGATTTCAAGCGGCACTCGCGACATCGCATCTTCAAGTACTGTGCGCATCAACTGAACCAGCTCAGGATCAAACTGTGGCATTGATCAGCTCCTAGGATTCCGAACGGTTGAGTTCGTCGCAAATCCGTAACGAGCCGCGCCCGAGGGGTTTATTGGGCGCGGCTCCACGCCTCGCGAAGGTTCGTACTCGTGAGAATGGGACCCCCCCTCGCGTCGCGTTACCGCGCGGATCATCGCGCACCTTGCCGGCCCGGCGCCATGCGCTCTCTGTCGCTGCGACATTTTTCCACTGCACGTCGAAAAGGATGCCGAAGCGAAGCCTCGTTCGTGGGAAGACGGCCTGGGTCGGATTCGCCAGCTATTCAATCGGATGGGTAGAGGGACACCTACGCCCGCCGCCGACCAGAAATCTCGGTTCATGAACGAAATGACGATGGACGAGATTTGGCAGCTTGGAGAAGCCGAGCGGCCGGATTGGGATCCCAGGATTTGACACATTGACACTCTGTCTCATCGCCGCCCTTGCCAAGGCCCGGTAATTCGGATGAGATTCCACGATCGGGAGATCATATTGGAAGGGGGATGTTGTGAGACTTAGTTTCACCGCCCTCGTTGGATGCGTAGTCATCATCGCGGCGGCTCTTCCCGTTTCAGCAGGGGGGCCGGGATGGCGAATCTTCGGCCCATACTCCGCTAAACAGGCGGAAATTTGCTTCTATAGCTCCGCCGACGTCTCTCGTTCAAAGAACATCCGCAAAGTGTGGACAAAATGCCTTGATAGGAACGACCTGAGCAAAGCCGCGAAGGACGATACGACCGGAGCGCTCTCCGACACCGTTGCAGACAAAATTGCACACAGCTATGTGCCGCCAGTCGCCAACGTCGAGCATTTGGAAGGAGATCAATTCATTGACGCGGTCTTTGACGAAGAGCTGGCAAACAAAGGCAATCTGCGCCCGCTCCGAACCGCTCTTCTGGAAGTTGACTGCGCGGCAAAGAGGACGCGTGAGATCAGTTCGCTCGCGCCTGTGGATGGACAGCTTCGGACATCTGATACACCCCAGGACTGGCAAAGCGTGTCGCCGCTCAGCGGGGTGTCGTCACTCTCGAGACTCTTATGCGCAAACTCGCCCAAGACCCGGTCGCCAGTGCAATATGCAACGCACACTGCCGCAAGGTCTCGTTGGCGTCACCGGTCCGATGCGCCCCGATAATGAAAGCGGTGCTAGAGTCTTCGTGTTGAGCCACGGCTCGCAGAAATCTCTCAATGGGCAACGCAGGATCAGCGCAAACCCATTTTGAACGAGTGAAATGCCCAAAATGCTTCTAGCCGCGTAGCGCAAAAGCGATGGTGTCCGAGATCTTGGCAGTTAAGCTGCGGGCGACGAAGTGTTCAAAGAAGAACCATTCCCTGAACAAACGTCGGATCAAAAAGGGCGGCTAAGGCCGCCCCAAAAATTTCGATCGTCGGCTGTCACGCGACTGCACGAACGGGTTCTTTCTCAGCCCGAAAACGCTGCTTACCTATGGCATGGTTTCCGGTCGATCGCTTCGCGCCAGAACGCGGGCTCGATCGCGCAGCATGACCAGCCGGCGTGGATATTGCGAAACCCGACCGCGGTAGATCGCCCGAGCGACCGCCAGGTTGTCATGCCGGTCAACGATCTCTTCCTGGCCGGCGTCATGCGCGCCTTCCCTGAACAGTTCGACGGCGTATTTGCCTTCGGTTTTTGCCACGAGCCTTTCCTGACTCAGCCTCGACCCCGGGTTTGCCTTTCTCGCCAAGCTGGGTTGGATGACGGCTAGCGGAGTAGAGAACGCCAATGGACTCCCAACGGACCCGTCAAGTTCGGTCACTTGGTCGTGACCGCTTCGCTGGCAGGATCTAGCCGCTCGCCTGATTTCTAATGGTAAGCACCGCGCGTCTTACGCGAGGGCATGGGAAACGGAAGGTGAGAAGTTGCAATGTTTTGCGAGAATAAGCGCAAGCTTCTATAAAGCTTTTCAGGGCTACCGGTGGCATATGAACATGCGCCTTTTCAATCGGCGGAGGTGCCCGCGACGAACGGCCAACGAGGTCGTTTGGATCGAGAAGGTACCGACCATTCTCGAGCGGTGCACGCTAGTCAACGTCTCCGAAACAGGCGCGCGCCTGGCGATCAGCGACGTTTACGATCTACCCGAGAGTTTTGCACTGCATCTGACAAGAGAGTTCTGACGGAGCGCGGCGATGCCAGATCATTTGGCGGCAGGACCATGAGGTCGGCGTCGAGTTTCTGAGTGAGGGCGCGCTTAAACAAAGCACGTCGCGAAGCCATCCACAGGACCATCGACCATTGCGCTCGCGGATGTTGATGAACGCCATCAGAGGCGTAAGCGGCGCCTTAAGTGCCGCCATGGCCGCGATTACAAACCTTGTCCCGCGGTATCGGCCCAGCTAGGCGCCGGTCAAGGTGGCGGATGTGGATTACACTTCGCTTCCCAACTTGGCGTGATGTTAGTCGAGCTGACCGCGTCGGTATCATCTCATCCAGTGGCGGTATTAACAAAAGGCAAGATTCCGCGGTTGAATCTTGCTCCCGAGGTCGAAGCCTCCCTCATCATCGTGACCGGGGCCGGTCGCCACGCCTGTGAAGCTTCTCATAACTTGAGGCAACCCGCTCTTTGATGGCCGCATAGAACCGCCAGTAAGAGCACAAAGGGTCAATCCGATCGCACAGGCGGCGTACGGCCCAGCTGACGCTCCGGATGGTCGCAGGCGCTCTTTCAAAGACGCTATCTGTAAAAAGACCTGAGGGGCGAACTCGCGCGAGCCCACCCCTCACGTTCTCAGCTGTTGCTACCGTAGCTGGGACCAAGATCGGCTTAGCTCGGCGCGACGCCCGGTAGCGGCTTCGGCTGTAGCCAAACTGGTCTCGGCGATCTCTCCCATTCGGTGCACCAAATGCGATCAATCTGAAAATAATGATACCGCAAACTTTACGCCTAGCAAGAGAAAGCTTTCGTTAAGCCGCTGCCACAATGCAGTGTGGATAATGTTGGGGATTTCGCAATTTTCGTCATGGTCAGAAGATATTTCTTATGAGATCCCACGGGGAGTGCGCCGATAGAACATGGCGAGATCGTCAAAATTAGTCGCTTCGAAAAACGGGCGGGTCCTTCTCGTGAGACGACGACGCGACAAGCTCTGGATGTTTCCCGGCGGTCGCAAGCGCCGAAAAGAAACTGAGAAGCAATGCCTGCGTCGGGAAATAACTGAGGAGCTCCCGAAGCTAAAGCTCGGGCGTCTGACGCTCTGGAAGAGGGTGACTACCACCAACCGGCGGTCAGGCCGCAGAATGAGCGATGCGATCTTTATTGCGAGCAAAGCGGTCGGTTTGCTCAAAATCGGGGATAGGCGAGAGATCGATCGCGCCATCTGGCGCAAGCCGCACGGCGTTAGGCTCACACCCACCTCGCGCTATATTCGCAATAAGCTGTTTCCAAAATAAAAAGAGCGTCGGCCCATCGCAAAGTAAAGCCCCGCGGATTTGTGCGGGCTTTCGAGGGTAAACACGGAAATCAATCACCGGGAGAACGCAAGACACGACGTGGCGCAAAAGGGACGAGCGGGCCTTGGCTCCCCGGGCGCGTGTGCAGTCTCGGCCACGCGACAGTCTTGCGGGCAACCCCGCCAATATTTTAACGCATGGCGCGTCGGGCATTGTCGTGTTTAAGGAAACGATTTTCGATTTCAGTGTAGACCGTGTGCAGCCATTGTTCCGCATGTTCGGACTTTTCCCTGTAAGTCTCGACCTCCGCCTCGAGCTGCGCAACGCGATCTTCCGCGGCGCGAAGTTGGTGCGAGAGCCGCTGTGCGGTATCCAACGCTTGTCTGCTGTTTTGCTCGGCGGCATGGGCGGCCTTACCAAGGAGCTGCAAGATCGTCTCGCCGGCCTTATCAAGCTGCGAGCTATCGGCGCGCGCACCCGTAGCCGTCCGTTCGAACGGGATTACCTCTGGACCCATCGTTGACGCCTCCCCCTGTCTCATTGGCGAGCATGATATCGCTTGGTGGCCAATGTGCAACGAGCCCAAACGGAGGTAGGGAAAATGTCAGTCCCTGCATAACCATTTGGTGCTTTTCGCGACGTCGCGGCCTCTTCTAATCACACTAAAGCGGTGTGAAATTGCGAGCCTGAACGAGGCAAGTAATCGGACCCGGTGGAATTTGGAATTGAGGTACATAGCTCACGTGCCGTCATTCCATTGACCAATCCATTACGCTGAGCGCGCAAGCGTGGATCGAGCAGATGCACTGCGCGAATTGATCATTCGCTCAACTGGCGGTTTCCTGGTTAGCGCGATTGGGAGGCATGGAACTTCCGCGAACGCCGAGGGTTAAGCACAAAAAAGTACGACTTTCTCGATAGTCGCTTCTCTCCTCTCGAACACACCTCCTCGCATCATGGCAGATATTGGCTTAGAAGCGGATACGCCGACGAGGGGAACGGTTGAACCGTTGTGGTACAAGGATGCAGTAATCTATCAGCTGCACGTGAAGTCATTTTGTGATAGCAATGGCGACGGTATCGGCGATTTCGACGGGCTCACATCGAAACTCGATTATATTTCGGCACTCGGTGCAAATACCGTTTGGCTGCTACCGTTTTATCCCTCGCCTCGTAGGGACGATGGGTACGATGTAAGTGCCTATCGTGACGTTCATCCCGACTATGGGACGCTGTCGGCTTTTCGCAATTGCGTGCGACAAGCTCATGCTCGCGGTCTTCGCATTATCGCAGACCTAGTCATCAATCACACCTCCGATCAGCATCCATGGTTCAAGCGGGCCGTGCGATCAAAAGCCGGTTCGCGGTGGCGTAATTTCTACGTATGGAGTGACACTGATCAAAAATATGGCGCTACCCCAATCATTTTCCGAGACGTCGAGAAATCAAACTGGGAATGGAACACGGAGGCCGGCGCGTACTATTGGCACCGGTTCTTCTCACATCAGCCAGACTTGAATTTCGACGAACCGTTAGTCGTCGAAGAGATGCTAGGTGTGATTAGATTCTGGTTGCGACTTGGAGTTGATGGTCTGCGGCTCGGGGCCGCGTCTTATCTCATCGAGCGCGAAGGGACAGCAAACGAGAACTTGGCCGATACGCATCAGTTGCTGAAGCGTATTCGGTCTGAACTGGACCAGGATTTCAACAATCGTATGCTGCTTGCTGAAGTCAACCAGTGGCCTGAGGATGTGAGGAATTATTTCGGGGAGGGGGACGAATGCCAAATGGCATTCAACTTCCCCCTGATGGCGCGAATGCTCCTATCAATTTCGCGGGAAAATAGCTATCCGCTGATCGATATAATTCGTCAAACGCCGCCAATACCAGAGGCTTGTCAGTGGGCGACCTTTCTGCGCAACCATGATGAATTGACGCTCGAAACAGTAAGCGCCAACGAGCGCGATTTTCTATGGAATGCATACGCTGCCGACCGCCGGGCTCGCATCAACTTAGGCATTCGTCGGAGATTGGCGCCCTTGCTGCAAGGAGATCGCCGCCGGGTCGAGTTGCTGAACAGCCTTTTGCTGTCGTTGCCGGGAAGTCCGATAATCTACTACGGTGACGAGATCGGCATGGGCGACAATATACATTTGGGTGACCGTGATAGCGTCCGCACCCCTATGCAGTGGTCGCCGGACCGCAATGGCGGTTTCTCTCGAGCCGACCCCCCCGACATGGTGTTGCCGGTCAACATGGATAGCGCCTACGGTTACGAGAGCGTGAATGTGGAATCCCAGGTTCGAGACCAATATTCGATCCTCAATTGGACGCGTCGAATGTTAGCGGTTCGTAAGCGACATACTGCATTCGCGCGCGGTACCCTTACAGTACTAAGTCATAAAAATCACAAGGTGTTTGCCTACCTTCGCCAGGATGATAGCGACACGTTATTGTGTGTCGCCAATCTAGCTGCCAGCGCGCAGGCCGTTGAACTTGATCTATCGCAATTTGTCGGACGCGTTCCGGTGGAGTTACATGCAGGAGGGGTATTTCCGCCAATCGGCGAATTGACTTATCTGCTGACGCTGCCTCCATACGGCTTTTATTGGTTTGTACTTACAACAACCGCTGATCCACCAGCGTGGCACTCGCCCGCTCCTGAACCTTTGGCAGACTTCGTGACGCTCGTTATCCGCCGAACACTGGCAGAGGAGGTGTCCGGGTTAGCAAGCAAACTTATGGAGCACGATGTACTACCGCAGTACGTCGCAATGCGTCGTTGGTTTGATCTTAAAAACCAGAACGTAAAAGAGGTCAGGCTAACGAACGCAGTCGATATCGGGGACTCGAAGGGTGAAAGTGTTCTAACCGCCGTCGAAATCAAAACTCCCGTCGAGACATCGCATTGGTTGCTTCCATTGGGAATTACCTGGGAGGACGAACAGCCCTCGCTCCCGCTCGCCCATGGATTAGCCATGGCGCGAATACGCCGGCATCGACGTGTCGGTCTTCTTACAGATGCATTCGCGCTGCCGAGTTTTGTCTCGCGATTGGTGGCAAGTATGGCAGAATCCAAGGAGATCCCATTCGATGGAAGTATTATTCGTCTTCAGCCGACTGAAATCGGATTGGCGAAGCTCAACGGGATGGCTCACCGCGATGACATTCAATGGATTGCGGCGGAGCATGCCAACAGTTGCTTGACGATTGGGGACGACGCGGCAGTTAAACTGTACCGCAGGGTTTTACCAGGAATACATCCCGAAGCAGAAATGCTGAGGTACCTCGCGGCACGCGGATTCACAAAGGCACCGGCGATCCTTGGCGACGTAGTTCATATTGCCGTAGACGGTACGCCAACCACTGTCGCCGTCGTCGTGGGATACATAAGCAATCAAGGCGACGCGTGGAATTGGATTGCGGACCACCTTGCCCGGCTGCTCGACGCTCACGTGTCGCCCACTACCGTTGTGTTCTCAAGAGACGATCTCTTGGCTGATTGCGATGCCTTGTGCCGCGCGATTGGACGGAGCCTCGGAGAAATGCACGCGGTGTTGGCGGGACACACTGAAGACCCGGCTTTCTCGGCATCAATAGCGTCGGCGACCGACGGATTGCATTGGGCGGCCGCCGTCAAGCGGCGTATTGAACGGGCGTTGGATAGTTTAGGTCACTTTGAATTGTGGATGCGCGAACAGGATCGCGAGCGGGCACAATTTTTGAGTGGCAAAAGGGAAGCTATCACTTCCGCCGTGGACACTCTGGCGGCATGGGCAGAAGGCGCGGTTACGACTAGAATACACGGCGACTTCCATTTGGGACAGGTCCTGGTATGTGGCGGCGATGCCTTTATTATTGATTTCGAAGGAGAACCAGCTACCACAATCGCGGAGCGGCGCGCCAAAGCAAGTCCTCTTCGGGACGTAGCCGGCTTACTCCGCTCTATTGACTATGCTGCGGCCTCGTTAATCGATCGCGAGATTGCTGGAACGGCACCAATCGACGTTGAACTGCGGGATGACGTTATATCGCGTTTCCGCACTCGAGCGTCGGAAGCGTTTGCGACATCGTACTGGGAGAGTCTCGGAGTGCAACCAGATGCACGTGCGTGGTCGCTGTTAATGTTGTTCTTGATCGAGAAAGTAGCCTACGAAATTGCTTACGAAGCAGCCAACCGGCCTGCATGGATAGGTGTGCCGATTGCAGGATTAGTTCGCCTGTTTGAACGACTTCGCGTAGCACAGGTCGGCTAGAGAGCGCGTTTCTGCGACCGCGAATTTCGTGCTGTGCCAATGGCGCGTCCCTGGCCTCACAAAAGTGCTCAGCATGGGCGAGCGGGTTTGCACCGGAAGCTTGCGATAAATTGGCGAAGCGCGGACGTTATCTTCGACGCGTCTGCGATCACGCCCCTGGGATTAATTGGCGCTGTTTAATGGTGCATTGTTTGGCACGGACAGTGATTTTGCCTGACGGCGGCGTTTTCGCGACGATGCGTCCGGCGGGGTCGCTGACCGCGCGAAAGGGGGACTCGAAGAGACGGGTCGGCAGGCACAAAAAGGTGCCTTATTGCCCGTCGGGGATAGCATCACCATGATATTGTGCATGCGATAACAACAGGAGGTACGAAATGAGTGCGGAGGCCCCCAAGGCGGCAGTCGAGGACTTGATTGCTAAGGTCGTCGCTGGAAAAGCGCTGGAAGCTTTCGACCGCTACTACGCCGACGACGTGACCATGCAAGAAAACGAGCAACCGCCCCGAGTTGGCAAAGCAGCGTGCCGCGCGTTCGAAGAAAATTTTCTGTCTAAGATCAAGGCGGTGCGGACCTACGTTTGCGACGGATACGTGATCTCGGGAAACAAGGCATTCATTGTTTATCGGATTGATGCCGATCACGCCGAGTGGGGTACACTCAACATGAGCGAAGTAGCCATTCAGGAGTGGTCCGATGGAAGAGTAGTGCGCGAGAAATTTGTCTACTGATCGTATTGGGCGACTGTTGGCCTCTAATGACCCAAGCGGGTGATCCACAAAAAGCGAGGGCTGCGTTGGATGCCCGGAGGTTCAAACTGACTAAGCCAACGGCAGAATTTGCGATGTTATTGTCAACGTCGGACAATGAATCATGCGCTATGACCTCATACCCGGATGCGTTTTTCCCGACTATCAGTTGCCCGATCACACGAGTACACCCCGCAAGCTCAGCGAAATCCAAGGAGCGGATCCCCTGATCCTAACCCTTGCGCGCGGCCATTACTGCCCGAAGGAACATCAGCAGCATCTGGATCTTGCCGCGTTTTATCCAAAGATCGCTGTGGCATATACCCAGATTGCCACGATCTCCACTGATGACCACCACACTCTGCAGGAGTTTCGTGCGTCGGTGGGCGCGCAGTGGACTTTCCTATCCGATCCCGACAGAAAAGTTCAGAAGGATCTCGACATCGCGGAATATACGGACCCGGAGCATAATCCGATGATTCCGCATACGCTCGTGCTCAAGCCGGGTCTCATCATCCACAGCGTCTATAATGGCTATTGGTTCTGGGGGCGGCCCTCTGTCGTCGACTTATGGCGCGACCTGCGGGTCGTGATGAGCGAGATCCGCCCAGATTGGGATCTGAGGACACCTGGACTTCGTGAGGCCTGGGATGCGGGCGACTTCTCGGCCTTCCATGGCTGGAACAAGCATCCAAAAGCGGTTTAGCCGGCAATCATTGCCGATGCGTCTACCGGGTGGCGCTGAAAAAGCTTCGCTCATGGACGTGTGCGTATAATTGCCTTCGACGCCAAGCACCAAGTCTTGCGGATCTTTGTGAACACGGCGCGGATGCGACAGTATCAATACGGGGTGGCGTACGCAGCGTGCGACGCGACTTGTTTGAGCTGTTGATACAAATAGTTGCCACGGTGACACTCGCTTGCTCCCCGTAGATGGCGGAGCTTCCGTAGCGATGGCTGAACGATTGCGCAGCCGCCGCGTTGCAAATACTCGCGAAAATGCGAGAGATGGTATAGCGGCTCGCCAGTCTCGGCTGGAAATTCAAGCGCCGACGCGCGCAGTGTAGACTGAAAGCGAAGCGGCTCTTGCCGATGTGATATTTTTGGCGAAACGCAAGGTCCAATAGTGGCACGCCAATTCTGTGATTGATCGGTGATACCATTTGGTACCCGGGTGGCCTTTTTGCTTCCACACTTGCTGACACTATCGCCGTGGCGCCATTCGGCGCTGCGTCGCAGGCTTAGTAGCCCCACGACCAGTCCTTCCGATCTGGTCCCCAATAGGAAGGAGAAGGTTATTAGTCCGATCCATAGTCTAAAAAACGCGAATTGGCCGTGGTTTTGGACGTGATGGCGGTAGTTTCTGCGTGCGGCAGGTCATCAACAAGCTTGCGCGAAACTCTCAGCAACTCGATGCCGAAGCGATCGCGGATGAACGGCCAGATACCGCGTGGCGCGACGAGCATGGTAATCACAGCAATGGCGCCCAGCGTCACGAGGTACCAGCTTCCAGAGAGCGCAAAGACGTTCGTCAGCAGTGCGCGTATTCCATAATAGATTGCAACGCCGACAATTGGGCCCTCGAGCGTGCCGATACCGCCGATGATTACGGTAAAGATCATCGCCACTACCCAGTTAAGGTCGAATGCGGTGGTGACAGTTATAAACAACGCCGCCATGAAGCTGATGCCGCCGGCGAGGCCGCAACCGGCGGCGGCCGCCATGTAGGCAATGAAGCGATTGCGCCAGACGTTGACGCCAATACTGGCTGCGGCGACGTCGTCATCGCGCACACTGAGCAAGCCGAGCCCCAGCGGTGATTGCAGAAGCGCGAAGATGCCCGTCACGACCCCTGCGGCGAGCGCCGCCGCGATCCAGAAGTTCGCGAGCAGAAAGGTCTCATAGTCAATCTCACGTGCGGTCTCGAGCGTCATACCGGTCACGTGGCCGAGGCCTGGCGTGATGAAAACCAGCATGGCGACCACCTCGGCGAACACCCAGGTACTGATCGAGAAATAAGCATCGCGCAGTCGGAACAGGAATGGCGCGCTGACGGCGCCGATCAAGCCGCAGACTAACGGCGCCAGGGGCAACACCCAGTAGGGCGAGACCGAGAAAGTGTTGGCGGCAAAAATAGTGGTGTAGCCACCGAGGCCGACAAAGCATTGCAAGCCCATGGACACGAGACCGGTATAGCCTGCCAGCAAATTCCAAAGTTGTGCCATCGTCAGCATCAAAAGCACTTCAAACAGCAGCGCCACGCCGCCGTCGCCGACCAGCCAGGGAGCCGCGGCGGCGAGGATGACGAATACGCCGAGTGTTGAGAGCGTGGCTGAGTGTTTCTTCACTGACGCGTCCCGAATAGTCCGTTGGGCCGCAGCATCACGAAGGCAAAGAACACAAGATTGGCATACAGAAAGCCGGAATTGGGGTTGAGACGAAGCCCGACCAGTTGCGCAACGCCAAGCGCGATGCCGGCAAGCATTGCGCCCCAAAACGATCCAAGGCCGCCCATCACAACTACTTCGAAGGAGATCAGAAGCCGCTCCACGCCGGAGAACGGCGTGAAGGTAGTTCGCAGGGCCAGCATCAGTCCCGCGACGCCAGCCAGCGCAAACGACAGGCCCATGACGATATTATAGACCGACGCCGGCCGCACGCCCATCAGGCGAACAATTTCCGCGTTATCGGCAGTGGCGCGAACGATGCGGCCGAGCTCCGTTCGCCGCAACAGCAGTTGCAGAATCACGAACAAAGTAACGGCGAGCATAAGCGTAACGACCGGCAACACGCCCACCGGAATGCCGAACACGTCGATGCTGAGCTGACCGAAATCGCCCTGCCGGATATGGCGCGGATTGACGCCGAATCCTTCGATCATGAGATTGCGTACGATCACCGACAGGCCGAAAGTCAGCAGCAACGGCGCAAGTGGGTCAGGAAGGCGCATCGACCGATTGACTAAAACGGCCTGAAGTGCATAGCCGAGCGCGAACGAGACGATGACCACCGGCATGATCAGAACCAGCGGATGCACGTCGGGAAGTAGTGAGGAAACACCAAGTGCAATGAAAGCCGACAGTGCGATGAACTCTCCGTGCATGATGTTGACGATACGGGTCACGCCGAACACCAGCGCCAATCCAACCCCGAACAAGCCGTAGAGGCCGCCGAGCAGCACGCCGTTGACGATCGTTCCCGTCCACCCCATGCTCGTTTTCCGCGTGCGCTTTGATGGGTAAGAGTGCCAGCCTTAGGTACCGAAATAAGCGCGGGTCAGCTCTTCTAAATCGAGCTTTCGGCTTTGCCCTTGCAAGGTGACGTGCCCCTCCAAAAGGCAATAAATGCGATCGGTCGCTGACGCGGCACGCTTTACGTCTTGTTCGACTACAACGATGGCGGTGCCTTCGATGCGAATGCGCGAAAAGGAAGCATAAATCTGATCGACTGCGACCGGTGCGAGTCCGAGCGAAATCTCGTCACAAAGCAGAAGTTCGGGATTGGCCATCAGCGCGCGGCCAATGGCCACTAGGCCTTGCTGGCCGCCCGACAACGTATTCGGCATCTGCCGCCGCCTCTCCGCCAAAAGAGGAAAGAGCGTAAAAATGCGCTGTAAATTCCAGTAACCTGGGCGTCGTCCAAGCGCGCCCATCAAAAGGTTTTCTTCGACATTGAGCGAAGGGAACAGCATGCGGCCCTCAGGGACGAGCGCAATGCCGCGCCGCGCGATCGCCTCGGCCGGCATGCGGAGGATGTTGTGACCGCCGAAAGTAATTGCACCGCGCTTTCGTTCGATAAGACCGGCCAGGCAGCGCATGAAAGTCGTTTTGCCGGCGCCGTTTGCTCCGACCAGCGCGACACTTTCGCCGCGCTCGACCTGGATGTTAAGGTCATGCAGCGCTTGCAGGTCGTCGTAAAAGGCATCGAGGCTCGCGACATCAAGGAGCATTGGCGGGGAGCCCCATGTAAATCTCCCGGACCAACGGGCTAGACATGACGTCCGCCGGCGCGCCGTCCAAAACTTTTCGGCCGAAATGAAGAACCATGATCCGGTCGGCAACCGCGCGCAGTGCATGCGGAATGTGCTCGATCCAAATGATTGCGTGATCGGCCTTGAGCGTGCCGATTAGATCGATGAGCGCGGCGACCTCGCGGTCGGTCAAGCCGCTGGCAATCTCGTCGAGCAGAAGTAACTTGGCTCGCGTCGCAATCGCCTTCGCCAATTCGAGCCGCTTGCGGTCGAGCAACCGTAGGTGACCCGCGGGTTCATCGGCCTGTGCCAGGAGCCCGGTCCTGTTCAGCACGTCGAGAGCAAGCCTTCGCGCTCTGTGGCCGGGGAGACCGGCTCCGTATAGCGCGGCCGTCAGGACGTTCTCATACACGCTCAATTGCGCAAACGGCCGCGGGATTTGAAAGGCACGCACGATGCCCAGGTGCACGCGCCCGTGCGCCTTGATGTTCCCAATGTCCTGTCCTTCGAGCCGGATGGCACCGGCGTCAGGCGGGACAATGCCGGTAAGCATGTTGAACAGCGAGCTCTTGCCGGCACCGTTCGGCCCAATGAGACCGACGCAGGAAGCGCCATCGACTTTGCAGCAAATATCGTCGGCGACTACGACGGCACCGTACCGCTTGTCGAGATGATCAACTTCGAGCAGTGGGCCCATCTCTCCTCGCGGCCAGCTATTTCGTTATTGGCGCGTCAGGCAACCGGCTACCAAGCATGCCTCGAGTATAGACAGCACGTGAGCATTCCGGCCGAGAAGGGCCGGAATGCAAAGTGGTCTCGCGAGTGAGGCCACTCAACCAAGTTGTGACAATAGCTTGAATTCGGCGTCGGGTTTGACGTTCGACGTACCTGCGTTAACAATCAGCAATTCATATCCGTATTTTCCGGATTTTGTCCTACGCCATTGTCCACCGGTCAGAGGCTGCACGGCGACGCTTTTGATAGGCGACTTGCCGAAGTAAAGCGGACCGAGAATGGTGTCGATGTTGAGCGTGGCAATGCTCTCGCGCACCGACTTGTTATTCTTCGGCTCAGCGGCTGCTTTCAGCGCGGCTATGCCGACCTCCCAAAGCGAATGACCGATACCGAGCGGCGCTGTCCACTGTTTGCCAGTAGATTTCTCGTATTCGTCGGCCAAATCTTGCGCGCTTTGCCCGGTGAGCGAAGAATGATATGGCAGATGCGGATTCCACAAGACTTCAGTCGACACGCCGTCGCCGTGATCGCCAAGAGCCTCGACGCCTGAAGGAAACAAGAACGGCCCGGCGACGGTAACGACGTCCGGCTTCAATCCGGACTGCGCAGCTTGATTCCAAAACGTCGTGAAGTGGTTTGGATAGCAGGTGCCGGTAATGATGCCAGTATCGGCGGCTTTCATCGCTGCGATCTGATTAGAGAAATCGTCGTTTGTGATTTGGAAGTATCCGGTTGGTACTTCTTTGTAGTCATACTTTTTCAGTATTGGCGGCAAACCGTGTTGTGGGTCAGCAAAACCGCGTCCCGCCGGTGAGTCCATATACATGGTGCCGACAACCTTATTGGTCTTCACGGTGTTCCACATGTTGGCGTAGAGATTAAAGACGTCGCCGGCGCCGATGCAGTAGTGGAACGTGAAGGGAAAGCCCTTTTCGGGCGAACCATGGCGGCCAAAAAACCAAGCCTCCCAGGGTGACAGTGTCGAGACCAATGGAACGCCACGCGCATCCGCCAATTCGTCGGCCGCGCCGGCGATGTTTTCACCATCGTCGGTCAGCACCAAATCGCATTTTTCACCGAGGATCAACTCCTTAGCGACGACGTTGGTCTGGTTCGGATCGGATTGGTTGTCTTTCAAAAGTAATTCGACGGCGTAGTTTTTGCCGCCGATTTTCAGCCCATCCTTCAGCGTTGCCTTGACCCGTTCCAGCACCCATGGCGCCGTGATTCCGAAATCGGTCCGTGGGCCAGACATGCAGGCGATGTAGCCGATTTTCAGCTTGGCCGTATCCGCTCGCGCGACGCTGACCAGCGGAAAGCCTGCCGCTGCCACCGTGCCGGCGGCTCCGGCGATGCGCAAGAGCTCACGCCGACTTTTGCCGTTGCGGCGGATGCTTCGATTATCATTAGCGTCACTCATTTGATCCTCCCTGTTAGCGCTTGGCCCTTTTTGCGGCCTAAGCTAGATTTGTCGTTATATTCGTTTCACACCCGGTAGTTGCCAGCAAGCGCTCGTTCTTTGAGCACCGTCGGGTCAATCGGCGGGAAAGCGTCAAACAAATAACCGTCCGGAATCATAGCATTGGGGTTCCAAGCGTTCAGCGAGCCCTGCGACACCTTCCACTCGAATGGGAAGATGTCGGGCGCGTAGAGCATGTAGCCGCCGGAGAAAAGTTCGACGCGCATGCCGCCAGGTTCGCGCACGTAGAGGAAGAGATTTTCGCCGACGCCGTGCTTGCCGGGACCGTATTCGATCTCCAATCCGGCCTCGCGATAGAGATCCGCCGTGCGCAGGACGTCCTCACGGCTGTCAACCCAGAAGGCGACGTGATTGGCTCGCCCTTTGATACCAGAGAGTTTGCCGGTGCGATCGACAGCATCGAGCACTAGGCCAAGATCATGCGACATCGGGGTCGACGACACGAACGCGGTCACCACGACATCAGCGTGATCTAGCTTGGCGAATTCCATGAAGCGGAAGCCGAGCGTCTCCTGAAACCAATTCGCGTCGCGAAACGGATCGTCAGTATTGAACGTGACGTGGTCGATGCGGCGGGCACCAGCGCCGCGCGTGATATAGCGCTGCGGCCGGTTGGGGACGAGCGGAACAAGTTCGGTAGGTGGCTGGTAGCGTTCCGATTCCCAGAACACCTCGTGCAACTGGCCACCGGGCGAGCGGAAGCGATAGGCGGCGCCGTGACCGGTAACGGGCTTCTGCCACCCGACACCGGTGCCGCTGGCTTCCAGCCGCTTGACGCAGAGCTCAAGTTCCTTCGGCCCTTCCGTGCGCCAGCCAGTGTGGGCGATGGCCGGAGCCGGCCCCTCGGTCAGTTGAAGTGAGTGATGAAAGAACTCGCCCCAGCCGCGAAAAAAAATGGATTGACCGGTGCGGCCAGACTCTTCCAGGCCCAGAACATTCTTGAAGAAGGCGGCCGACTGTACCGGTTTCGGCGTAATGACTTCCACATGTGCGAGCTGCGCGATTAGGCGTTCGACCATGAAACTCTCCATTAAAATTGCATGCTGCCGCAGATGGCAGAACAGCCGCGGCGAACATTCACATTTTTTCATTTTGAGCGGAGCGAACCGATCTCGGTAGACGCAAAAGAACTGTATCGCATCGCCACTTTCGCCCCTGCGATGACGCGGATGACCGGGCTCGAATCATGCCCTAAAAATTCTCGCCAAGGAGGGCGTAGCCCTTACCGGTCAACGCGTAGATTTGGCCCACGTCCGGTTCCGGCATTTGTTCGAGTTTGCAGATCGCTAGCGAAATATCACATGCGGTGCGCACGCGTTCGAAGCGCCGTTCCATGAATTCACTGAGGCGCCCGGGCAGGGGGCCGTCTTGCCCGAGCGCTTCCGCTAGAATTACCGCGTCCTCGATCGCCATGCCGCCACCGGCGGTTAGATGTGGAGTCATGGTGTGTGCGGCGTCGCCGATCAGGACTACGCGCCCACGATACCAAGGCGAAGGAACTAGCGTATTTTCAAAGGGTCGCCAGATCACTTTTTCAGAAGTGTTCATGCGTTCGCGAACCTCAGCAACAATTGGCGCTGTGAAATCCTTCAGAGCCTCTTTCAGAATTAGATGTGTTTTGCTTTCGTCGATCCGCGTGTTAGGCGCATAGCTCATGGTTGTGAACAAATACATAGAGTTTTTACTGAGCGGGATGAAGCCCGCTTTTAACTTCGGTCCCACAAAAACGTGGATCTGATCGATCGCTGGGTCGCGCTCGGTCATGAAGCGGTAGACGCCTTGCCCCACATAAATCGGCTCATGGGCCTCGCCGAACACGCGTTTACGGATGCTGGAGAAGACGCCGTCGGCGCCCACCACAAGATCGTAGCGGCCGCTGGTGCCATTGGTGAATTGCACATCCACGCCGGAGGCGTCTCCATGCAAGTCGGCGACGGTTAGGCCCGAACGGATGGAAGCGCCATTGGCCTCGGCCGTCTTAGTCATGAAATCCGCGAAGACCGGCCGTTGCAGGCCGACTGCTGCCGGAAGGCCTGGTACAGATGGCGGGAGTGGATTGGTCGCCTGCAGTTTGCCCTCGCC
Source organism: uncultured Alphaproteobacteria bacterium (assembly GCA_963818155.1). Lineage (GTDB taxonomy): Bacteria > Pseudomonadota > Alphaproteobacteria > Rhizobiales > Xanthobacteraceae > BOG-931. The sequence goes on along the minus strand of CAWFRC010000002.1, from coordinate 670,308 downwards.
ATCGCTGACAAGGAAGAAATTGAAGCCAAAGCCCCGTTCGGCGCAGCCGGTGGCAAGGGAGACCCGGTCGAGCGCACGCAAAGTGCTGCCGGTCAGCGTGATGCCAACGCCGACGACCCTAGCCTCGATTTCGACGACCTCTGCATTAATGCCGCGTTGCTGCAGCGCAATAGCCAAAGTCACCCCACCGATTCCGGCACCGACGATCAAGACCCGCTCTACTGCCGCCATCGCTCCTCCCCCTGATATGTTGCTCTTGTTAGCCGCCGTCTTTGTGTGTACCGGCCGCAATATCCTTCGTGGCGACGACTATAAGAGTGCGGTCGACCGTCTTTAAATCGAATATATCGATACCAACCATCTGCGAGGCGCATAATTGCCGCTGACGGACGATCCACCCGCTCAAGCGCCGCCTTGACAGCGGTCGGATCGGAGAAAAGAGTCACGGGTGCGTAATTTACCGCTGGCTGCTTGATGTGATTTGGCCCGCGAGCAGTAGAAGAAGATGCGCTTTCACGGTCTCGATTTGAATCTCCTAGTAGCGTTGGACGCGCTGTTGACGCATCAGAACGTCACCCGAGCGGCTGAACAGCTCAATCTGAGCCAGTCTGCACTTAGTGGCGCGCTCGCGCGGCTGCGGGAGCACTTCGACGACGAGCTTGTGGTGCCAATCGGGCGACGGATGGAGCCGACGCCGCTCGCACGAGCCCTCGCGGAGCCGCTCCATAATATTTTGCTGAAAGCCAAAGCCCTGGTCACGACAACGGCAAGCTTCGATCCACGTACGTCGAATTGCCGCATCAGTATCATCGCCTCGGACTACTCGACCGAGGTGTTTATGCTCGATCTGTTGACCGATATCGCGCGCGACGCACCGGGCGTAAAAGTCACCTTAGAAGAACATACTTCCGAAACGTTCGAGCGCTTCAGCCGCGGAGAGATCAACCTGCGGATTCTTCCAAAATGCTTTGCCCTCGAGGACCACCCGAACGAGGGCTTGTTCGACGAGAAGTACGTGTGTGTCGCCTGGAAGGACAACGAACTGATCGGCGATATGTTGACGCTCGATCAATACCGGACGTTGCCGCATGTCGTGCGATATTCAAGAGGGTCATTGCAAACAACGTTTGAGCAGCAGTTTCTCGATCAAGCCGGGCTAACGCGCAATATCTCAATTGTCGTGCCCGCTTTCACCTTGGTGCCGCGCTTAGTCGTCGGAACCCAGCGTATTGCGACGGTACATGCCCGGTTAGCTGAATTATTCGCCCGCACGTTGCCCCTGCGCGTGCTTGCTCCGCCGATTGCCTTCCCGGCTCTCACCGAGGTTATCGAGTGGCATTACCACGAGGAAAACGATCCCTGCCTAATCTGGTTCCGGCAGATGATCGTCAGACGAGCCGCCTTGCTGCTCGACGTCGCCGCCTAAGCATGTTCCGGAACGGCCTAAGCCAGCCTCTGACGACATCACGCTAAACCAAATACGTGGCGCATCAAAGGAGCATTTAGCTTGCTAAAAATGATGATCGTCTGCCGCCGCAATCCCTCGCTATCGCGAGCGCAATTCTTCCAACATCTCCGCCACGCCCACTGGCCGCTCATCCAACGCCATCCGAGTGTGCTCGACGCGTTGCCGGGCTATGTGCAGAACCACACCGTCCTGCCAGAACAAGGTGTCGATCTCTCGGCGCCCCTCAAACTTGCCGTCGAGCGAGATTCTGTTATTGAACTCGCATTCGACGGTGTGGCCGGAATTAACCGTCTTCTCTCTGTTCCTGCTTACATGCAACACATCCGGCCCGACGAGGCGCACTTTAACGATCTTGAAAAGAACATCATGGTGCTTACCAATGCTGCAACAGTATTTCGCGCGTCGGTGGTTGGCCGTTGCAAGAGATTCGATTTTATTCGTCGATCGTTAGCGGTCGACGCGTCAACCTTCCGTTTCAAACTCGACAGCCACAGCCACGCTCTTGCCCTCGACCCCATCTACACCTCGCATATTGATCGTCAAGTCGACAACATAGTAGCAACTGCGGAAATGAATGCAGGATTCGGAGAAGGAGCCTTCGATGCGGTTCGCGAAGTATGGTCGACGAGCTTTGCGGCCTTGTCGCTAATGGCGGGTCGCTCGATTGCCGATTACGCGGATCCAGAAAGGTCCTTTTCCATCTTCGCTACTGAGTTCACAATGCACGGCAGTATCGATTGACCGTGCGATGCAATCCGCCGCTCGAAGAATTATGTGATTTGGTCACATCTCGGCGAATTGATCAGCGACCCAGTCGGCAATCGCGCTGCGGGGTGGCTCCATATTGTCGGCACCGACATGTTCTACACCGCCTTCCCGTTCTGTGAAGATTCTCAGTTCGCGAAGCGGGCTGTTCAATGCCTCATCGTAGCTTTGATACGCGTCGCTAAGCGGAATTTGCCGGTCGCAGGCGCCGTGTGTGATTAGAAAGGGCACACGGATTTTATCGACGACGCCGACCAGCGAGACCTTTGTAACAAAAGTCATGAAGGAATTGAGGCTGTCGATGCCCCACACCCACGTCACATGATCCCAGTAATGCGGCACGGGGCGATCGCCTTCTCGCGCGAGGCGGCGTTTTTGCAATTCGCCCCAATTGTGGTTGGCGCCCCATGCTACGCAAAGTTTGAAGCGGTCCTCGAAGGCCGCGGCGCGCGGCGCGTAATAGCCGCCAAGTGACCAGCCCATCATACCGCAGCGCCTGAAATCGACGTCCTTGCGCTTTTCCAGATAATCGAGGGCGGCGCCCGCCCATTGCTCGCTTTCCACGATGGCATGCAAACCGCCAAAGCGCAGCGCTTCTCCGACTCCCGGCTGGTCCACAATGAGGCAGGACACGCCGCGTTTGGCGAACTCGTCGCGTATGGAAAGGTAGACCATCTCCTTGACGCTATCGAGTCCGTTACAGAACACCATGCATGGGCGAGGGCCGGCGCCCTGGCCTCGCACGAACAGCGCGGGGAAACTCCCGTTCTGGTACGGGATTTCAACCCGTTCGCAGTTGAAAGAACCGCATACAATCGCGCGCTCCATGGTTTGCAACATGGTTTGATAGGCTAGCTTCCGCGGTGCATAATGGCGGCTCTGCATACGCTCGGCCGTGATGTAATAGGCGGTGGCGCGAGCATATTTTTCCGCCGCGCTCAGAAAATGTCCCGCCGCGGCGGCTTCGTCGGCTAGGCCTATCACGCCGTCGGCCATGGCGATCCAGGATGAGAAGAATGCTTCCGTGCCGGTGTCGTCGCCCTGCTTGGCCAATTCGCGAACACGATCATTCGCCTGGTCGATCTCGCCGATGGCGCCACCCATGCCGATGCAGATATTCACCGACAGATTCCACACGTAATTTCCCGGAAACGGCTCGTACATGGATCGTGTATCCTGAGTTGCTTTGAGCTGCTCTTTCAAATCCTTAGAGGCTTTGGTTGTCCGATGGCTCGGTCTTTGATCCCTGGGATCTGGTGGGCTTGCTTTGTCGGCAATGAGCCCACGTGCCCCGAATGTTTTTGGCGGCAAAGTGGTTCAGGTGGTGCTTCTACGCTGCCCGCCTGTCCCTTTAGGAACGAGCGCGATCCCCCTGGTTGTCATTTTTGGGCTGACGCTAGCCACTGAAGACGATAATGAGAAATCGCCATTTGCGTTAGTAGGTATCGATAAATCCCATGGCGCCTTCGCTGCAGCTTCGCGGGGCCGCTTGCCGGTCCTTGGATGCTTTATATATAAAGTATTACCAGTCTGGCGTGGGGCCGCTTTTTGGCGAGGAAACAAAGTAGCTGCCAGCTACATGCTGTGCGCCAAGTCCGCTGAAAACAGAGGGGTCTTTATTCATGGAAAGCGTCACGATCAACAGTCATCCGATGACGTATGTTGAAAGCGGCCAATCAAATCCGCGGACGCTGGTGTTGCTTTCGGGATGGGCACAGGATGACCGTCTTTTCAAAATCTCACCCCGCTTTTGGCAAAGGATTTCCACGTCGTTGTCCCGAACTACCGCGGTCACGACTCGAACCAGACTTTGCACGGCGATTTTACTGCGGCCGATCTAGTCGACGACGTGGAGGCGTTTATCAAGGCCAAGAACCTGGAGAACGTGCATTTTGTTTCAACGTCGCACGGGTGTTGGGTGAACATCGACCTCTGCGAACGTTTGAAAATCGATCGGACTGTCGTCATCGATTGGTTGATGCAGCCGCACGACGGTTTCTGGCAGCAGCTCAAGGATGGGCAGGACCCGGACCGTTATCAAATTGGTCGCCAGAGCTTCTTCGATGAGTGGGTTGAAGCGACTGACAATGAGGATGTGAAGAATCACATCCGAAACGAGATGGCTTGGTTCAACGGCGAGATGTGGATGCGCGCTTGTCGTGAGATCGAGAAATCCTATCGGAAATGGGGCAGCCCGCTCGACCGGATGAAAGCCCTACCTGTTCGGCTGGAGGTCGCGCATATTTATTCGCAGCCGCTGTTCGAGGATTATCGGAAATTCCAGCAGGACTTTTCCGCTAAAAATCCGTGGTTTCATCCGGTGCACATTAACGGGCGCACGCACTTTCCGACCCTGGAGAGCCCGGGACCGGTGGCCGAAGCCGTCCGCAACTTCTACGCAAAATCATAATCAGCCCTGCTGCCACGATGGTGCGTAAGCTGAAGGTGATCATTGCCTTTGACGGGTTCGGGGTCTCACGGCTGCGCTCGCGCAGCGCGGTTGGGAGGTCGTCATTCACGGGCGTCAGGCGGAAGTTCGTGCGGCGGGCTCAGGCTTCTACGTTTGCGAAAGCGGCTTACGCGTTCTCGACGCGATCGGTTTCGCGGTCGGGCCATCGAACAGCGCAATCACCTCAATAAGGTCATCGACGACGGCGGCACGCGTTCAGACACGGCGTCGACCACCGGTTCCGGGCTCTGCGAGAGGGGTGGTCATGTCCCGCTGCGATGGTCGCTCTTGGCTCTATTGTCTTCCCTCGGGCCAATTTTAGGCTTCCAGGAGGCGTCGATGAACGCGATGTGGCGTGACCGTTTATTGGGACGTCCTTAGGCGGATCGAGTTTGATACCAGCAGCGCCGACGCTTAGCCTCCCACAAATGGCCATCGGTGCGTTCTGCGGTACTTGGGCTGTCCGGGAGACAGCCCCCAATTAGAATTCCCCACAATGACCCCCTAAGAGGCTACCGCCTTATGGTTTTGCGCCTGACCGTTCCGCCCTCAATATTCTATCTCTCGAAAGGAAGTCGCGGCGTTTAAGGACCTAAGGTCGTGTTCTCATTAACGGGGCAGCCACAACTCCCGCCTCAATGGATGTAGCCGAGGCAGATGGTACGTTAGCGGCGGTGGTCGACGAAGCGCGGAGCTTTGAGGCTTCGTTCAAATTCCGCCGCTAAGCTGCCACGTTGAAGCACCTGTACCGAAGGCGAAATCTCAAAGGTGTTTTTTACTGCCTGCGCGACTGCGACGCAGACGGCATCGGGCTCACATGCGCCCCTGATTTCGATTAGCACACGCAGATTTTCCCTATCGGTTTTGACTTCGGTCTCGAGCACCGCTTGAAAGTCGAGGACGTCAGCGTTGCGAAACATCATATCCTCGAATTCCGCATGATTGACGTTGACGCCGCGCACTTTAAAAAAGCCGGTGGTCCGGTTGGCGTGTTTGATCACCGGAAAAAGGTCAGCGAAACGGCCACTGCCCGCAGAGTGCGAGGCGAAACTGACCAAGTCTCCGGAATTCCAGCGCAGGAACGGTGTCGCATGATTTGTCCACAACGGTGTGACGCACAACGTGCCGACCTGGCCTTCCGGCACGGCGCGGCCGCTATCTGGATCGACCACCTCGATGAAATACATATCGGTCCAGATATGAATACCATCGTGCGCAGAATTCTCGGCCCCCATCAGGCCGGCTTCGCTCATACCAAAAACGTCGAACACTTCCGCGCCCCAAAGGCGCGAGAGTTTCTCCCGCTTGGCGGTCGAAAGCGTTTCCGCCGAGCAAACGAGCTTGCGCACTGATCCCGCCGCGAGATCAATGTTTTTGGCTTCGGCAAGATTAGCAAGATGAAGCGCAAAACTGCTCATGCCGATGAATACTGTCGGCTGCAGCGTCTCGATTAATTCCAGTTGCGCCGTCGATGGATAGGAATTGCCGGCGCCGACCCAAACCATGCCGACGTTGAACATCTTGGCGCTGCGTGCCCAGACTTGGCCGGCCGGGTGGACACCAAGCGGAAACGAGATGTGGCAAAGGTCACCAGGACCGATGCCGATGCAGGGGAACGAGCGGCCCCAGGACAACTCGCCATAGACAAGATCGTCCACCGTCCGCGGATAAAAGACCGGCTGGCCGGTGGAGCCGCCTGAGCGCCAGTACTCCGCGATCTGATCGTGCGGAACCGCGCAGAACGCGTGGAGGAGTTCGGCATGGGAGAATTTGCGCAGCGTGTCCTTGTCGAGGATCGGGATCTTTTGCCACTCTTCGGGGTCGTCGAGCGCGTCAGATTGTATGCCGGCAAGCTTGTCGCGATACCAGGGCACAGTTTTAGCGAGCGCGAACGCCTTCTTTTTCCGCTCGCTCTGAATTTGCGCGATGTGAGCGCGTGAGTTGGGCAACGCTAGTGGCAAGCGCATGTCAGTAGCCCTCGCGCTGTTCGGTACTGCGGTCGCCGAGATATCTGCTGACCAGCTGCGCTTTGATGACCTTGCGGGTCGGAGTGATAGGCATGTCCGGCACGATCGTTAACTGCTCAGGCCAAGTGAACTTTGCAAATTTGCGTTCCGCCAGGAATGCAGTGAGCTCCTCGAAGCTCAGCGAAGCCCCGTCCTTCAGCACCACGAAGCATGAAGCACGCTCACCCAGAATGTCGTCGGGGACGGGCGCAATTGCCACTTGGGCGACCGCAGGGTGGCCGCCAATCGCAATCTCCATGTCGATCGGATTGAATTTGACGCCGCCGCGATTGATCAGTTCCTTGCTTCGGCCGCGAAGGAGCACATTCCCTTGCGCGTCCATGCTGGCGAGATCGCCGGTGCGAAACCAGCCATCCGCGGTGAAGGCGGCACTACTGGCTTCGGCGTTCCGAAGATAGCCCGCGAATAACGAGCAGCCGCGTGCGTGAAGTTCGCCAATTTCGCCGGGCAGCAGTACGCGATCCTCGCCGTCGGCAACGCGCAGCTCCGTTCCCGGTGTTGCGCGGCCGATGGTTTCGAAGCGCACCTCGCGCGTGTCAGTCGGCCGACTACAGGCTCCGAACTGCAGCTCCGTCATACCCCAGGCTTGTACGACGCGGCCGTTCGGTAACATGTCCTCAAAAGCTGCGGACATCGACGCCGGTACGGTTGATCCTGAGAGTACCGCAAAACGCATAGCGGAAAGATCCACATCGGCAAAGAGTTTTTGCTGCAGGCAGGGAGCGATATGGGCTGGACCCGCGATGAGAACCGTCGGTCTCGTCTGCTTAAGCGTTTTGATAAAAGCGGCCGGGGTGAAAACGTCGAGCAGGCAGGCGGTGGCACCGACAGCAAGGCCGAGTTCGTACGCGTAAAGTCCGTAGAGGTGTGTGTAAGGCGCGAGGCAGAGGATGCGGTCGTCGGGTCGCAATCCGTACTCGGCCGCGCACAGTCGAGCATTGCTCAGATAATGATTGAAGCTGACCGAAACAGCTTTGGGTGATGACGTTGTGCCCGAGGTATAGAGAAGAAGAAATGGATCATCGGCGTTCGGCCGCAAGGAGGCAGGCTTTCCTTGCTCCCGCTCCAGCAGCGTCGCAAAGCCGACTGTGCCCGGTACGTCATCGCCGACGGAGACGACGCACCGTAGTGTCGCAATGCGGTCGCGAAGCGCAGCAATCTCGGCGGCTGGGGAGCGATCCTTCGTCCTAGCGAGCGCAATCGCCGCCTTGCCGCCACCGTGAGTGATCAGGTGTTCGAGCTCACGAGGACCGTAGGGCGTGTGCACCGTCTGCATCACCGCGCCAATTTCACTGATGGCGAGCCAGGCGATCAGGAATTCAGGTACGTTCGGCAGGTGGACTACGACGACATCGCCGCAGCCGATTCCGATGTCGGCGAGGCCGGCGGCAAGCCTCGCGACATCCGCTGCGACCGCAGCATAGGTCAGAGTTCTGTCCGCGCAGAGCAGCGCAATGCGGTCGGGCGCCGCCGATACGCAACGATCGAGCCAGTCGCATAGCGTTTCATCGCGCCACCAGCCTTTAGCGCGAAAATAAGCCGGATTGAAATCGGTCATCGACGCCCCTCAGCCACGACCAACTTCGTCAGCGGCCGGCCAGCACCCGCGACACGTGATCGTATAAGCCAGTGAGCAGCGTCATGGCCGTTACCGCTGCTTTCAGCTGCTTCTCGATATCGTTAATGTTTGCACTCGGCGCTATCAGCCGTTCGCGCCGCGTGGTTACGAGACCTTCAGTCAATTGCCGGCCGGCCGCGGTCGGCTGATACCGCGTGTCGCGGTTGGTGCTGCCCGGTACCTTTTCGATCAAGCCGGCCGCGGCCAGCTTGCGAAGGCTGTACTGAATATTGGCGATGTCGTCACGATTGCTGAAACGGCTGAGATCGCTGACGCTGCGTGGCTTCGGTGTAACCATCAATTGCTGAAGAATGACCTGCTCCTGGCCGGTCAGATTATGTTCACGACCGGTCGCACCGAGCGTCGCACCGGCAAAGCGGTAAAAAGCTTCGGACGCACAGATCAGGGCCTGCTCGTACTCGAAGAAAGCCCGCTCGCAATCGCTGCGGCCCAGTGGCGGTGCCTCACGCTGATGAGGCGAAATTTCCGGCGTCGACTTGTTGGCAACTGTTTTCATCGGTCGTCCTACGGCCAAGTTGACTCATTGAATATGCAATGTAAAGTTAAACATACTTTTCCGAGGTCGGCATGGTCGAGTTATGGGAACTCGGCGGCCTCAGCGGCTGCCGCTACAGTACCTTTTCCTGGCGCACCCGATTGGCGCTGCATCACAAGGGCTTGGGCTTCACCACCCACGTGGTATCGGTCACCGACAAGGGCGCCATCGCCTTCAGCGGCCAGGACAAGGTGCCGATCCTCCGGCATGGTGATCGTGTCGTCGCGGATTCGTGGGCAATTGCGCTCTATCTGGACCGGGAATTCGCCGACCGGCCGCTATTATTTGGCGGAGCCGCGAACGAGACACTGACACAGGTCTTCAACGTGTGGACCGATCGTGAGCTCGTTCCGGCGTTGGTTCCTTATTTGATGCTCGACGTGGTCGATTGCGTCAGTGAGACCGATGCTGCACACCTTCGCGGCCAAATCGAGCGCGCGTTGAAAAAATCGCTGGAAGAGCTGGCGGCCGAGCGCGACAAGGCGCTGTCAGCTTTTCGCCGCAAGCTCGCGCCAGTGCGCAAAGTGCTGGAGCAGAAGAGTTTCCTGGGCGGCCTGGCTCCGATCTACGCGGATTGCATTCTGTTTGGCCTTCTGCAGTGGTCGCGCGTCGTCTCGCCAACGCCGGTGCTTGAGCCCGGCGATGCTGTTGCGGCGTGGTTCGATCGCATGCTCGACCTGCATGGGGGTGTCGGTCGCAAAGAATTGTCGCGCGCGGAGCGGATGAAGGAGGCGGCCGTATGAAGATCGTCATCATCGGCGGCGGTCCAGGCGGACTCTATTTTGCGCTGCTGATGAAAAAGCGTTTTCCGGACTACGATATCGCCGTCTACGAGCGCAACAAAGCCGACGACACCTTCGGTTTCGGCGTCGTATTCTCGGATGAGACGCTCGACAACCTTATGGATTACGACGCCCCGTCATATCGGGCGATCACTCGCGAATTCTCCTATTGGGACGAAATCGACTTCCACTTTCATGGCGATACAGTGCGATCGACCGGACACGGCTTCTGCGGCACCGAACGTCGCACGTTGCTGTTGGTCCTGCATGCGCGCTGTCGCGAGCTCGGGGTCAAGCTCCACTTCTCGCGCGAAATCACCGATCTCGAACCGTTTCATGACGCCGATCTGATCGTCGCCGCGGACGGCATCAACAGCTTCATTCGCGAGCGCTACAAGGAGCATTTCCAACCGGAGATTGAGCTGCGGCGCAATCATTTCATCTGGCTCGGCACCAGCGCGCCGACGCCGGCTTTTTCATTTCATTTTACGACCAACGAATTCGGCATCTGGGATCTGTGCACCTATCAGTACAAACAAAATATGTGTACTTGGGTAATCGAAGCGCCGGATGCGACTTGGGCGAAGGCCGAGTTGGTGATCGGCCAATGGAACGAACAGCAGACGATCGCCTATCTCGAAGGTATGTGGGCGCATCTGCTCAAGGGTCACAAGCTGGTCGGCAATCGCTCCTACTGGCGGCGCTTTCCCGTCGTCCGCAATAAGAACTGGTACTACAAGAACATCGTTCTTCTTGGCGATGCTCTGCATACCGCGCATTTCTCCATCGGCTCCGGCACCAAGCTGGCGATGGAAGACGCCATCACTCTCTACAACGCCTTTGACGATGCGCGGTCAGTCGCGGAAGCGCTAGCGACTTTTCAGGGCACGCGCCGCGAAGACGTCGAGAAGACCCAGTACGCGGCCAATGTCAGCGCGTTATGGACGGAAAATCCCGCGCGCTATTGGGGCATGGATCCGATCCAGGCATGCTTCAGCATGCTGTCGCGAGCCAAGGCGGTGACATATGAAATCTGCGGATGCGCGACCCGCAATTCGTCGATCAGGTGCAATCCTGGTTTGCCGGCGAGGTTCGGCGCCAGGGCTTCGACGTTCCGCTCGACAAGCCGCCGCCGCCGATGTTCACGCCGTTTCGGGTCGGCCAAATGGAGGTGCAAAACCGCGTCGTTGTCTCACCGATGAACATGTACTCGGCGGAGCCTGGCGGTATTCCCGGCGACTTTCATTTGGTCCATCTCGGCCGTTTTGGCATGGGGGGAGCCGGCCTAGTGTTTGCGGAAATGACCGCAGTCTCTGAGTCTGGGCGCATCACGCCCGGCTGTCCCGGCATCTACACCGACGAGCAGGTCGCGGCGTGGAAACGCATCAGCGACTTCATTCATCGCGAGAGCGATGCCAAGTTCTGTCTGCAGCTCGGTCATTCCGGCCGCAAAGGCTCGACGCGCCGCGGCTGGGAGGGCATGGACCACCCATTGCCGGACGCCAACTGGGAGGTTGTCGCCGCCTCTGCGCTCGCGTTCCACGACTTCATGCATGTGCCGCGGGAGATTACGCGCGCTGGGATGGAGTGCGTGCGCGATGACTATGCCCGCGCCGCGGCGAACGCCGAGCGCGCGGGCTTCGACATGATCGAATTGCATTGCGGCCACGGCTATCTGCTGTCGGGATTTATCTCGCCGCTCAGCAATGAGCGCACCGATGAATATGGTGGCAACCTGGAAAACCGCATGCGTTTCCCGCTGGAAGTCTTCGATACGGTGCGCGCGCACTGGCCGCGGCACAAGCCGATATCGGTTCGCATTTCCGCTACTGATTGGGCGCCGGGCGGCATCACGCCGGAAGCTGGTCTGCGTGTGGCGGCGATGTTCAAGGCGCACGGCGCCGACATTATTGACGTATCGGCGGGAATGACCTCGCGTTGGGCAAATCCGGTCTATGGCCGGATGTTCCAGACGCCGCTGTCGGAGATGATCCGCAACGAGGTGGGCGTCGCCACCATCGCTGTCGGGGCGATCACGACGGCGGATCAGATCAACACCATTATTGCCGCCGGCCGGGCCGATCTATGCGCGCTGGCGCGGTCGCACTTGATTAATCCGCATTTCACGCTGGTTGCGTCGGCCGAGTATGGCCATGAGGCGCAGGCTTGGCCATCGCCTTACCTGGCCGGCAAGGACCTGGCTTTCCGGCTGTATCAGCGCCAGCAGGCCGAGTTGAATACGCTGCGGCTAGCGGCCAAGCCGTCCGGCCACGCACGCCGGCGAGATCCTAAACAAGCCGCCGAATAAGGCATTCGATCAGCACGGACGCCCGACGACGCGCCAACTTCGGTCTTGGTTAGAAAGCGGCCTTTGTGGGCTGGGGCGGGGCAGAGTTTTCCGCTCCGCCGCGTGACCTCGGATACAAACCATCAATGGCCAGGGCACCGGCTCTCGATACCTGGATACTGCCGGTACTCTCGATCTCGATCCGAAATATGGAGAAAGTTAGATTGCAGAAGCACTCCCTCCGCCAGGGTCTTTTCGTAACTCATTCTCTGCCGTCAAATCGCGCTTTCAGCGCGGGCTATTTTGGCCTTCTGAGCGTCTCACCTCTGGACTCTGGTTATGCACGGCGAGCTAGGGTTGCTCTCTCGCCCCCTTGTTCTCCGAGGCTCTGAACTTTTGCCCGAGTATACGGTTTTTGCGAAACGTTTAATTTCAACGCCTTTTACCGCGTCTCTGCGCGACCCATTTGAATCGCGCTTGCTAGAGCAATTGCTCGATAGAACTAGCAATCCCGCCAACGGGCCGCGGCGATCGAAGCCGCCGGCACCGATGCCGCGCTCCCGGTGATGGCGAAGATACGGGAGATCTCGGTCGATGACTTTTACGCGCGAGGCGGCAGGCTTCGCGAAGATGGGCGGTTGCTGCACGATATGTACTTTGTGCAGGTGAAGACGCCGGCCGAGTCGACCGGACCCTGGGACTATTACAAAATCCTCGCCACGATCCCGGGCGAGCAGGCGTTTCGCCCGGCAGGCGAGGACGGCTGTCCGCTGATCAGGCGGTGATCCTCGTCTTTCAGGAATCCCAACTGCCAGAGATAACCGCGCATGCGCTAACGAAACGTACGAGAGTGGCCCAATTCGGACATACTAGTCGCACCTCTGCAAGGTCCGCTTTGGGGGGTGAAGCGGACATCGGAGCCGAAGCGCCTGAACGTCAGCTAATGACCCTTAGCGGACATTCGCTCTGGTAGATGCCGATGACGCAGACAAATTCCTTAAGAGCGTCCGCCCGCGCTCAATCGAGCCAACGAACGCACCCCCGTCCGCGTTCGGGAGCTGGGCGGATCGGGCGCGTCAGCTAGGACGCTACGCCTTAGCGGCTATGTTAGCGCCCATCCTCAGCATTTTCTTCGATGGCATAGCCGACGATCCCCGCGGGCATCCGGGTCGGATTTAGAGGAATCTTCGGCTTAGCCGGCGATTTTCAAATGCGATAACGATGTGCTTCTACTTGACATAAGCGCGTTCAGGGAATTGTATCGGGGAGGGACGTTAGGAGGGCGCCATTGCCTCGGTCCGGTAGTGATTTCGGTCGCGAACATTTGCGTTCGTTGGGGCGCCGCCTGCGCGAGTTGCGGGGTGCGCGCAGTTGGTCGCTCAAGCGCCTGTCCGCAGAATGCGGCGTGAGCGTTGCGGCCATTCAGAAAATCGAAAGTGGCGACACCAATCCTAATCTGCTGACCGTACTGGCGATTGCCGATGTTCTCGGGGAATCGGTCGACCGGCTGGTTGCGGCGTCGCGCAAGGCAAGTCAGATCAGCAATGTTGTGCGAGGCGCACTGCCTTTGCGCTCCCTTGGCGCCTCAACTCTGCCGGCGCTCGATCACCCGCGCGTCAAGGGTCGCCTGATCGCGCTGGCCGGTCGGGCCTCGCTCGAGAAAGTTCGAGATTCCCAAGGACGGTGCATTGTTCGCCTACGTCCTCGACGGTTCGCTGCACCTGCGGTTTCCCGATGGGACGTTGGAAGAATTGGGCACCGGGGATTCCATCCACGTGACGGAAGATTTGCCGATCGAATGGAGCAACCCGCTGACGCGTCGCAGCGTGACCCTTTGCGTTGCCGACCGGCGCACGGATTCATCGACATTCTAGATAATCGACATTCTAGGCATGAAGAACGATGACGGAACGTAAGACCAAATATCTCGTCGCGACCGATGTCGGCGGCACCTGCACCGACACAATCGTCTTCGCCGCCGGTGAGCCCGTTCATCTCGGCAAGACGCTGTCCACGCCACCGGACTTTTCGATCGGCGTCATGGATTCGATCGGTTCTGCGGCCAAGGCGATGGGAATTTCGCTGACCGATCTGCTGGCTCAGACATCGCTGTTCATGCACGGCTCGACCGTCGTGGACAACACGATCTTGACCCGCGATGGTGCGCGCACCGGACTGATCACAACACGCGGCTTCGAAGACACGGTCTTGACCACACGCGGCGCCTATGGGCGCTGGGGCGGGTTGTCCGAGGATCGCATCAAGCATCCGGTCAAGACCGAACGCGCGCCGCCATTGGTCGATCCCGATTGCATCGTCGGTGTCGCCGAGCGGACGGACTATAAGGGTGCAATCCTCCAGGAGCTCGACGAGACGGCGGCCGAAGCGGCGATCCGTTTCTTGATCGGCGAAAAGAGAGTCGAAGCGCTCGGCGTCGCGTTTCTTTGGTCCTTCTACAATCCGGAGAATGAGCGCAAAGTCCGGACGTTGATTGAACGGATCGCGCCGCAAGCCTATTGCACGCTGTCAAGCGAGATTGCGCCCGTGCCGGGCGAATACGAGCGATCCTCGACGACCGTCATCAATGCGTATGCGGGGCGCATCACCAACAACTATTTGGGCAGCTTGCAAGCGCTTTTGCAGAAGGCCGGTTATCGCGGCCCCGTGATGGTGATGCAGGGCTATGGCGGGTTGCTGCCGGCACAAGAGGCAGCCAATCGTTCGATCGGCATGCTAGAGTGCGGTCCGGCAGCGGGCGTGATTGGCAGCCGCGTGTTGGGCGAATTGTTGGGCCAGACCGACGTGATCGCGACCGATATGGGTGGCACGACTTTCAAAGTCAGCGTCATCCAGAACGGTGAGATCGAATACGCACGCGAACCGATGGTCGACCGCTTCCATTACATGCAGCCGAAGATCGAGGTCGTCTCGATCGGGGCTGGTGGCGGCTCGATCGTGTGGCTCGAGGAAGGCACCCGCGTTCCGCGCGTCGGGCCGCGCTCGGCGGGCTCGCGGCCCGGACCGGTCTGCTACGGACTGGGCGGAACCGAGCCGACCCTGACCGACGTGTTCATGCTGATTGGCTATATGGACCCGAATATCTTTCTTGGCGGCGCGATGCAGCTCGACCCGGACAATGCGCGCCGTGTGTTCGAAGAGAAGATCGCACGCCCGCTTGGCATGAGCGTGGAGGAGGCTGCGTTCGGCATTTATCGGATCGCGACCGCTCAGATCAGCGATCTCATTCATGAAATCACCGTCGAGCGCGGCCTCGATCCGCGCGATTTCGTGCTCCACGCTTTCGGCGGGTCGTGTGGGATCGTAGCCGGCATGTTCGGCGCCGAGCTCGGCGTCAAGAAAATGGTCGTGCCCTATACGGCTTCCGTCAACTGTGCATTCGGACTCGTCTCGGCCGATATTGTGCACGAGTATTCCTTGACCAGGGTCTTGCCGGTTCCTTCGCCGCCGGGCGAGATCAACGAAATCTACGAGCCGATGATCGAGCAGGCCCGCGAACAGCTCAAAGAAGAAGGCTTCGAGGGCGACAAGGTCAAGTTCGAATGGTCGATCGACCTCCGCTACTCTCGCCAAGTGCACGAAGTGACCACAACGGTGCGCGGACGCACGCCCGTCGACGAGGCTTCACTAACGCAGCTCGTCGCCGATTTCGAAGGGCAGTATGAGCGCAAATACGGCAAAGGCTCCGCTTTCCGTGAAGCCGGTATTGAAATGACCATGTTTCGCCTGACCGCGCGCGGACTGATCGAGCGTCCGCGACTTGAGCCACTGCCGCTCTCCAGGGCGGATAGCGCGCACGCGCGGATCGGACGGCGTCCGATCTTCGTCGATGCCAACAGCGGGATGGCGGAAGCGCACATTTACGACTTTAGCAAGCTCGCACCGGGCAATGTCGTGTCCGGTCCTGCTGTCATCCATACGCCGATCACGACCATCGTGTTGCAAGACAAGCAACGTGGCACGATGGACGGCTATCGCAACGTGTTGGTCGATTTCGACGCTTAGGGCGCAAGCATGATTGAAGCACCGACAGTGGATCCCGTAACGTTCTCGATCATCCGTCATCGCTTGTTTCGCGTGGTCGAAGAAGCGGTAATCACCCTCAAGCACGTATCAGGCAGCGCGATCACCAATGAAGGCCACGACCTGATGGTCTCGCTCTATCAGGCTGACGGCTCGTTGCTGATGGGCGGCGTGGGCTTTCTCCATCACCTCACCAGCGCCGCCGAGGCCTGCAAGGCAATCATCCGCAAATTTGAAGGCCGGATCGGCGAGGGCGACCTGTTCTTGCTCAACGATCCCTACACGGCGGCCTTGCATACATCGGACATTTATCTTGTCTCGCCGATTCACCATGGCGGCAAGCTTGTCGCTTGGAGTGCATGCTTCGTGCATGTGTCCGATATCGGCGCCATGAATCCGGGCGGCTTTGCGCCCGACGCGCAGGACATTTTCACCGAGGGCTTCTCCTCGCCAGGCATCAAGCTCATCGACGGCGGCGAATTGCGGCAGGACCTCTGGGAGACGATCCTCAACATGGTGCGCAACCCCGAAATGGTGGCGCTCGATCTGCGTTCGATGATCGCCTGCAACAATGTCGCGCGTGAGCGGATGCTGGCGCTGATCGAGAAGTACGGCGCGCCGACCGTCGATACGGTCTGCCGGATGCTGATCGACCAATCGGAAGCGCGGCTGCGCGAACGGTTGCGTGAATTGCCCGACGGGCGCTGGCAGTCGCGCCAATATCTCGAGGTCAAGGGCGAGACCTACAAAGTCTTGCTGACCATGACCAAGAATGTCAATTCGCTGACCTTCGATTTCAGCGGCTCGTCGCCGCAATCGAAGTACAGCGTGAATTGCTCGAAATGGGCGTCGCTCGGAGGCTTGTTTGCGCCGCTGTTTCCGCTGCTCTGCTACGACATCGTTTGGAACGAAGGCGTGATCAAGCCGATCACGATGGTCGCGCCGGAAGGCACTATCGTGAACTGCACGCGGCCCGCGCCGGTATCGGTCGCGACGGTAGGCGCGATCCAATCGGTCAACAATGCCGCCTGTTCGGCCATCGGCAAGATGCTGGCTGCAAGCGACAAATATGCTGACGAAGCGACCGCCGTCTGGCACGCGAACCATTTCGCGATCTTCATGTTCGGCAACAATCAGCGCGGCCGACTTGCGATCGGCATTCTTACGGAGACGTTCGCGGGAGCCGGCGGGGCGCGGACATTCGCCGACGGCGTGGATATCGGCGGTGAGATTCCGAATCCAATCTCGCGCATGGCCAATGTCGAAACCATCGAAGCGCAATTTCCCATCCGCTATCTGTTCCGCAGGCGATTGAAAGACTCCGGTGGGGCGGGCGAATATCGTGGCGGCGCCGGCGGCGAAATGGCGATAGTGGCGCACGATGCTCCAGACGGCGGAATCCACTACGTCGTATCCGGCAAGGGTACCAAGTTTCCGCAGAGCGAAGGGCTTAGCGGCGGTTATCCGGGTGGGGTGAACGACTATGTCTGGGTTCACGCGCCGAGTGAAATGCACAACGCGGATCGCTTCGCGGCCACCCTCGATGCGATCCCAGGTGAGAGCGAGCCGATCTCCTGGGGCGTGTTTCCGCTGATGGGTAACGATGCGCTCTACGTGCGTTGGAATGGTGGCGGCGGTGTCGGCGATCCGCTCAACCGGCCGGCGGAAAAAGTCTTGGCGGATATCGGCGCCGGTCTCATATCGGAACAAGCCGCCGCCGAGGTCTACGGAGTCGTCGGCAAGAATGGCGCGCTCGACCAGAGCGCAACCAAGGCCAAACGCACCGCGCTGCGTGACGCGCGGCTCAATGCAGGAGGCAGGCCATGAGAAAACGCATCTCCGCCAGCCTATTTGCCGAGAACGGCCAAATTTGCTGCGCATCCTGTTCGGCACCGCTGGCGCCGACGAACGCCGGGTGGAAGCACAAGGCGGCGTTGTCAACGCTGGCCGTCGGAACATTGCCGGGCGCCGGAAGCAATGTGGAATCGCGCTTGGTCTTGCGGCGGTTTTCCTGTGCGCGATGCGGGCATTTGCTCGACACCGAAACGGCTTTGCCGGACGATCCTTTCCTCGAGGATTTGGTCAAGGTCTAGGAATGGTGCGCAAGCTGTCCCCAGAAACGAAAATCGAAGAGCGCGCGGGTCACGAGACGGAGCGCGTCAGCGAGCGGCTCCGTGAATTGCGGCTGGGACGCAAGCTCACGATTAGCCGGTTGGCCGAATTGTCGAAGGTGCCGGCAAGCACGATCAGCAAGATCGAGAACGGGCAGTTGCGGCCGAGCTTGGTGCACGCCATCAATCTTGCCTCGGCGTTGCAAGAGAATCTCGGCTTCTTGGTCGCGCGCTTTCGTGAGCGGCCGCAGCCGCGTGTGGTCGTCCGGCGTTCCGAACGTCATACCATCGAATATCCGGAAATGGGTCTGATCTTGCAGGACCTGTCCGGCCACTTTCTGCCCGGTGTCCTCGAAGCGCGGTTGGGCATCCTCGGCCGCGGCGCGCATTCCGGCGTCGGCTCGATGACTCACCAGGGCGAGGAATTCTGTTTTGTTTTGTCGGGAGCGATCACTTATCGCATCGACGAACAGACCTACGACCTCGCGGCCGATGAATATCTGCACTTCCGCTCGGACATTCCGCATTCCTGGGAAAATGCCGTCGCCGGCGAGACCAGGGTTCTTTGGATATTCTCCGACGGACTTTCATTCTGATCGAGGATGCAATGCACAAGGTGACTGTACGCCAGGAAATCATCGACCGCGTCGTGGCACGGCGCGGGCGTTACCATTGGTTCGAGGACCTCGATCCGCGGCGCACGGCTTTGGTCGTCATCGATATGCAGGAATTGTTCTGCGCGCCCGGAGCGGCGGCGGAGGTGGCTGGGTCGCGCGAGATCGTCGAGCCGATCAACGCGCTGACCGAGGAACTCCGCACGATCGGCGTGCCGGTGATTTGGGTACTGCATGCCAACGCTGAATCGTCGGGGCGTAGCGATTGGGAGCTGTTCTTCAACTACATCGTTGCTGATGAAGTGCGGGACAAGACTCGGGAGAGCTTGGCGCCGGGCCGCCAGAGAGTTTGGTCCGGCCTCACGGTGGGACCGACCGACACGACGATCATCAAAAACCGCTACAGTGCCTTGATCGCCGGATCTTCCGGGCTTGAGCGGCTGTTGCGCAGTCTCGATATCGACACCGTGTTGATTGCCGGCACCAAGACCAACATCTGCTGCGAAGCGACGGCGCGAGACGCCATGATGCTCGACTTCAAGGTCGTGATGGTGTCCGACTGTTGTGCAGCGCTGTCCGACGACGAACATCGCGCCGCACTTGAAAACATGATCCAGCAATTTGGTGATGTCATGACCGGCGAGGAGACTTTGGAGCGGCTTCGGCGGAAGAGCAACCGCTAGTGCACTGAGCGGCATTCGCGACCGCTCCTGCGGCGCGGGAAGTACCCAGCAGGCCGCGGCGCCCGTCTCGTATGCTGAAACGAACCGGACATGACCTTTCAATGAAGCGCGTCTGCGGACTTTCAAATTGCAGTCGCTCGTTAGCTCGATTGACAAATCTGTGAGTGACTTTTTATACTTAAAGCACCTTGCTCGGCCGGAGATGTTTGGTCGGGTCTGTCCGCATCCGACAGATCTCGCTCATTCGGCGCCGATCGAGCAAAAAATGACTCCGGGACACTGAAATATGCACCGACCGGTGGCCGGCGCAGCCTCGATAACGACACGGCTTCGCGCAAGCCGTGGAGGTTTCCCGCGCGAAGTCTCGGATATGCGCGGAAATCGTATCGGCCAGCGCGGACAATTTTGAAGTCTCTCAGGCGCGGCCCGGCAAATCCGGTCCGAACGGTGATACCTAACAAACAGGGAGGAAGACGATGATGCTTCGGCGAGAAATACTGAAATTCGCGGCGATGATGTGTGTGGGATTTGGGTTTGCGATGTCGCAAGCCGCCATGGCGGCTGAGCAAGTCGATCCCAAGAGGCCATTGAAGGTGGCGCTCGTTTTGCCAGGTTCCGTCAGCGATGGCACGTTTAACGCGGCTGCCGCCAAAGGCATCAAGGAAGCTCAAGCCAAATACCCGAACGTCACGGTGTCGGTCCGTGAGAACACCGGCATGGCGCAAATCGAGGCGGCGCTATTTGAGTACGCCAGCAACGGATATGATGTCGTCATCGGTCATGGTTTCCAGTTTGCCGAAGCCGCCAAGAAGATTCACAATCAGTTTCCGAAGACGTGGTTCATCGTCAACACCGCGAAAGTGTCGGAGGCCCCTAACCTGGCGTCCTTCGATAATCGCTGGGGCGATGCCGGTTATGTCGCGGGTGCACTTGCTGGCCTCTTGACCAAATCCGGTACCGTCGGTGCCGTCGGCGGCATTCCGGTGCCGGTTATTCAGGAATACAACGAGGGCTTTGAGCGCGGTGCCAAGCGCACGCGTCCCGATGTCAAAGCCTTGTCCGCCTATGTGGGCTCGTTCTCCGATGTCGCCAAGGGCAAAGAAGTCACGCTGGCGCTCATCGAGAAAGGCGCCGATGTGGTTACGGCGAGTGGCAACGAAAGCGTCATCGGCACGCTCGAAGCCGCGAAAGAAAAAGGCGTGTTGATGATCGGCACTGCCTTCGACAGCGCTTCGTTCGCTCCCGATACGGTCGTCACCACCGCGTTGATCAATTTCGATGTCAACATCGATCTCGCCATCGGCAAGATTCTCGACGGCACGATCAAGCCGGAAAGCTACGTTCTCGGCTTCAACGAAAACGGCGTCGGGCTTGCCGGGTACGGGAAGTTCGACGACAAGATCTCGGCCGCCGACAAGGCCAAAGTCCAGGCGATCGTCGACGAGATCAAGGCCGGGAAGACGACCGATCTTCCCAAATTCCGCTAACGGCTTGGATCGACTTTGATACCGTTCCTAGAGGCGCGCGGACTGACCAAAGCTTACGGTCAGCTGCGCGCCAACGACGACGTTTCATTTTCCATCCTGCCGGGCGAGATTGTCGGCATCGTCGGTGAAAACGGTGCCGGTAAGTCGACGCTGGTCAAAATGCTCGGCGGGGCAATCGAACCGGATTCCGGCAGCATTTATATATCGGGTGAGCGGGTCACGATGCGCTCGCCGGCTGATGCCACAAAGGCCGGCATCTCTCTCGTCCACCAGCACTTCAAGCTCATCGACTCTTTGACCGTCGAGGAAAACCTCGTCCTCGGCCGACCGGAATTGCGCCACGGCATCCTTAATTTCAAGGCACTGCGTTCGGGTTTCGAAGGCGTCGCCAAGGATCTCGGCACCTCTCTTCAATACGATGCCCGTGTCTCGACGCTGTCAGTCGGCGGCCGCCAGCAGATCGAGCTGGTACGTGCGCTTTTTCACGAGCCGCGCCTTCTCATTCTCGACGAGCCGACAGCGGTGTTGCCGCCGACCGAGCGCGAACGGCTGCTATGCCTTATTCGCCGCCTTAAGGAGCGCGGCATGGCGGCTATCCTGATCAGCCACAAGCTTGATGATCTTTACGATTGTTGCGATCGGGCAGTTGTCATGCGGGCGGGGCGCGTGGTCGGCTCTTCCGACTTGCGGTCGGATGATCGTGGACAACTTGTCCGTCTCATCGTCGGCGAAGAACTTCCGCCTCCGGAAGTGCGTCGCGGTACGCGCGGCGCGCCATTGGTTTCAGTGAGAGAACTCGTAGTCCGTCGCGACAACGGCACTGTGGCCGTCGATCGCGGCAGCTTCGACCTGCATGCCGGCGAAATCATCGGTTTGTGCGGCGTGGAAGGCAACGGACAGACTGAGCTCATGCATGCTCTTGCGGGCATGCGGGCGATCGAGGCCGGTGAGATCGTCTATGCTTTGGGGAAGCAAACTGCGGTCAAATGCGATGCCGCAAGCTTGCGGCAGGCAGGCGTGGCGCATATCCCCGAGGACCGCTTGCACCACGCAGTGGTTCCGTCATTCACTCTGACCATGAACTGGTTTCTGCGAAAGCTGAGCGAGCGCGGACTGGTCAGCTTCGGATTCTTGCAGCGCCTGTCAGCAGCCAAGGCGACGCACGAGGCTATCGCGATCAACGACGTCCGTGCCTCCGGTCCTCGGGCGCGCATGTCTGACCTGTCGGGGGGAAATCAGCAGAAGTTTGTTATCGGTCGTGAGCTCGGCGAGGGCGTCTCGGTCATCCTCGCTGGCCATCCAACCCGCGGTCTCGATATCCGTACGGTCGCGGTTATCCGCAATCGGCTAGTCGCCGAACGTGCGAGGGGCGTCGCCATTCTGTTGTTGTCCGCGGACCTATCCGAAGTATGGGATCTCGCGGATCGCGTGATGGTCATGGCCCGCGGCAAACTGCGCGGGCCGGTCCCGGTCGGTGAGACGAGCCTGGCGGAAATCGGCCATTGGATGACCACGCCATGATCACGACGCGCGTCATTCGCCTCGGCCTCATCGTCGGTTTTGCCGCACTGGTGCCTGCGGTATTCGTTCTCCTCGCCGGGCAAAGTCCGTGGCGCGTGCTCACGACGTTGGTGCTCTACGCATTTGGCCCGCAAGGCTGGAGCGAAGTGCTGGTCCACGCCATTCCGCTGACCTTGATCGGGCTCGGGGTCGCATTCGCACTGCGCGCGGGCCTTTTTAACATCGGCGGCGATGGTCAGTTCATTGCCGGAACCGTCGTCTCGGTTTTCTTTGCTCCGTATTTCGGCGGCTTGGGCTTGGTCGGGCTCCTTGCATTCCTCACCTGCGGCTTCATCGGCGGGGCAGCGCTTGGCGCCTTGGTCGGCTATCTGCGCGAACGCTTCAACGCCAGCGAAATCATCGTCACCATCATGTTGAATTACGTTGCCGTCCAGATGGTGAGTTACCTCATACGCGGGCCGATGGCAGACCCGATGCCGTTCTGGCCGCGGTCCTACATGATCCCGCCGGATTGCATTCTTCCCGTACTCGTGCCGGGGACGCGGCTCCATGCCGGACTGATCGTCGCGCTGGCGATGGTGATTGTGTTCGCGATCATCCAGCGCAGGACGGTATTCGGCTTTCAATCCTTGGTGCTTGGAGCCAATCCGGGGGCCGCTATTTATGCCGGTTTCCGTGTGAAAGCCCTCACGGTTCTCGTGATGGCGGTTTCCGGCGGTCTTGGTGGCTTGGCCGGCGCCGTCGAGGTCGGCGGACTGTATCAGCGGATCGTCGACAATATGGGCGAAGGCTTCGGCCTCGCCGGCATCGCGGTTGCGCTGATTGCGCGTCTTGAGCCAATCGCCATCCCGTTCGCGGCCTGTCTGTTCGGGATCTTTTTTGCGGGTGGAGGCGCGCTGCAACGCGAACTCGCGCTACCCTTTCCGTTGGTGTGGATCGTCGAAGCGACAGTTATTTTCGCGGTGGCGGCATTGCACTGGGCGTTGCCCGACCGGAAGGCGGCGGCCTGATGGACCTAGTGCTCATCACGGGAATCCTAGCCGCCGGAATACGGCTCGGCATGCCGATCGCGCTCGCCGCAATAGGCGAATCCGTCTCGGAGCGCTCGGGCATATTCAATATCGGCATCGAGGGCATCATGTTGTCCGCGGCGTTCGTGGGAGCCTGGGGCTCCGCGGGCACGGGCTCGCCGTGGCTTGGCATTGTCTTCGCCATGGTGATCGGCCTTTTGCTTGCGGGCTTTCACGCCCTTATGGTTTTGGTGCTGGGCGTTAATCAGTTCATCAGCGGCATCGGCATGGTGATTTTTGGCCTCGGCTTCTCCAGCTTTGCCGCCCGGCTGACGATCGCCGCTAAACCCACGTCCATTCCCGGTCTCCCAGCGATCGATCTCGGCGCCCTGTCGAACATTCCCTTCATCGGTCCGATTCTATTTGGTCAGAGTCCGCTCGCTTTTATTGCCCTAGTCCTCGCGCTTGCTGCCGGCTGGGTGATCAATCGCACGGCATTCGGTCTGGAAATCCGCGCATGCGGGGAGGGTGACGAAGTTGCACGCGCGCTCGCGGTTCCAGTCAACGCGAGACGGACCGCCTGCATTCTGTTTGGGGGCCTGACTGCCGGGCTCGGCGGCGCCTACCTGTCGGTCGTACAGGTGCATGCGTTCGTGGAAAACATGGTAGCGGGACGCGGCTTTCTTGCCGTGGCCTGCGTGATGCTTGGTCGAAGGCGCCCCTTCATCGCATTTCTGGCTTCCCTCGGCTTCGGTATTGCGGAAGCGACACAAATTCGATTGCAAACCATCTACCCCGACCTCCCCTATCAGTTTCTGGTGATACTTCCCTATCTGGCAGCCATCGTGGCCCTGGTCATCGGGCATAGGAACGTTGAGCGCTCCGCGTAAGCGCGGCGTCCGCTTCTTGCCCGAGGCCGACATTCAAAAAGCATCGATGAATGTCTATGTTCGGGGGATTAGCGGACATTCAATTCGGTGAGCGTCATTTCCGCTAACGACGCAAAGGCGACATTATCGATTGCGACCGCTTTGCTACCGGATAGGGCCCTGGCTGTGCCAAGACGCCGGGCCCTTTCTTTTATCAAAAGATCTCGCATGATACGTTATCCGGCGGAATTCATGCGTGCACAAATCCTTATCACCTGGCTAATCGTTGGCGCCATTCTTGGAGTGCTCGCGAGCATGGTCGTGAAGGGAAGCCGCTACGGGCCGATCGGCGACGTCATCACTGGCATTATCGGTGCCTTAGTGGGTGGGCTATTGTTGTCGCAGATCGGCCTAGAGATCGGCTTGGGTTTCGACCCCGTCGTTATCGACGGGTTGGTCGGATCCTTAATTCTACTGTTCGTCTTCAGACTTGCCACCCGGGAAGGCCCCTGGAGCTAATGAAAAGCAGTTGTCCAGGCCAGTCGCGGGCGCTAGCCGAGTTAAAGCCCCATGGATGTCAGTAGTGACGGCCACTTGTCGTGCCACGGCCGCGCTGTCTCGAACGCCTTGGCCGCCTTCATCACGGTCGGATCGTCTAAGTGCCGACCAACAATCTGCAACCCAATCGGCAACCCGTCCTTGCTGAACCCGGCGGGGATAGTGGCCGCCGGCTGCCCGGTTAGATTGAATGGAAAGGTGAAGGCCAGCCATTTAAATGGGGGAACGATGTTGCCGTCGATTTTCTCGGGCCCTTGCACGTGGAGCTGGAACGGCGGCACTGCCAGCGTCGGGGTCAGCAACAAGTCATAGCGCGCCATGAAACGCCAGAGCTTGTTTGTGACCGCTTTGCGCACCATAACCGCGTCGGTTAAGTCCTCTGCTGTCCACGGCCTCATGATGAAATCGACGATATGCGGCGTCATGTGATGACCGTGTTCGGCAACCATAGCCCGCAACCCGCGCAAATCGGATTCCAATGCAACGATGCCCCAGAACGCCAGATAGGGATCATCGAAGCCTGGATGGGCCTCTTCAACGATGCAGCCAAGATCGCGTTCGAACACCTTCACTGCATCGCCAACGACCCGGCGCACCTCGGGATCGACCGCAGCGTATCCCCAGTCGGCGCTGTAGGCCACGCGGAGGCCCTTAATGCCACCTAGACAACATCCCATCCAATCAAAGTCCGGTTTCGGGAGCGAGTGCCGGTCTCGCGCGTCGGGCCCCGACCCGATCACCGAAAGCATGAGCGCTCCGTCCGCAACCGTGCGGCTTAGCGGTCCAATATGTTCAAGCAATTCCCAACTCGAAACGCCGGGATAACGTTCGTCTTTCGTACCCGGATAAAGCGGCACTCGCCCCATCGACGCTTTCATTCCGAAGAGGCCGCAGTGCGCCGCGGGAATACGGATTGATCCGCCGCCATCGCTGCCAATTGCGAAAGGGCCCATCCCGGCAGCCACCGCCGCCCCGGAACCCGCGCTTGAGCCGCCGGACGTGCGTTCGACGTTCCATGGATTGCGCGTCGTTTCAAAAACCGGGGAGTGCCCGACCGCGCTATAACCGAACTCCGGGACGTTGGTCTTGCCGATGATGATTGCGTCGGCCTCCTTAAGTCGTTCCACAACTACATCGTCTTCATCGGGAACAAAGTTTTGATAAGCGAAGGATCCGGAAACCGTTCGAATGCCTGCAGTGCAAACCAAATCTTTGATTCCGACGGGAACGCCGGCGAGAGGGCCGACATCTTCACCGGTGAGGATTGCCTTCTCAACACGCTTCGCTTCGCGGCGCGCCAGATCCGGAGTCGTCGTGCAAAAGGCGTGGAGGTGGGGCTCCAATGCTTCCATTCGCGTCAACACCGCCTCAATCACCTCGGTCGGCGATAGCTCCTTTGCTCGGATGCGCCGCGCTAGGTTGACCGCATCCATGCGACATATCTCATTTGCACCGACCATCGTTCCCTCCGATGTGCTTTGTGCCTGAGTCGTCCCAGTGGCTACGGCCTCTCAATCACGACCGCAGCAACTCTTTCAAGGTGTTGTCGAGGAATTTGACGTCATCCGGGTTGGTTCCAGGTCCGCCGGCGAAATGACCCCAAATCGAGGGGACCGGCAAGAATTTCGCGTTGGGCATGTTGGCAACTTCGAATTGGCTGTCTTCCGGCGGGAAGTAGAGGTCAGTCTGGCCGGGCATTACATAGGCCTTTGCCTTGATGGCTCCCAACGCCTTCTTGAAGTCGCCGTTGTAGACCTCGTTGTCGCTGATATCGCCGTTCTGCCAGGTCCACAGCATGGTCAGAAGGTTGTTGGCATCCTTCGGCAGGAAGAAACCTTCCCAGAAGGCGACCAGGAAATCCTCCAGCGAGGAATAGCCCAAGCGCTCGAGGTCGAGACGCTCGCGATAGAAGGCCTGCGAAAATCCCCAGCCGGCATAGACGCGCGCCATCGCCCGCAAGCCCTTCGCCGGCTTCTCTTTGTACCAGCCATCCATGAAGGCGGCATCGGCGGTGAGCGCGGCCTTCACGCCTTCGAGGAAAACGAAATTGTGGCGAGAGCATTTAGCCGAGCCGCAGAACGGCGCGATGCGCTCGACCATGTTGGGATAGAGCGCGCCCCAATGAAACGTCTGCAGCGCGCCCATTGACCAGCCGGTGACCAGCGGAAGCGTTTTGATACCGAATTTCTCCGTCACCAGCCGGTGTTGTACCCGTACATTGTCGCAGGCGGTCACCTGCGGGAAGCGCGAGCCGTTGTACGGCTCTGGCGTGTTGCTAGGGGACGACGACAAGCCGTTGCCCAGCATGTTCGGGATGATGATGAAGTATTTGACCGGATCGAGCGCCATTCCGGATCCGACCAGCCATTCATTGTCGTAGTGCTGACCCGAATACCAGGTCGGGTAGACAATGGCGTTGTCCTTTGCTGCATTTAATTTGCCGAAGGTCTTGTAGGCAAGCTTGCAGTCGCGCAGCGTGGCGCCGCGCTGCAAATGTACGTCGCCGAGATCGTAGATTTCATAATCCTGCGGCATGAGTGTTCTCCAGCCTGGAAAAGCCTCACATATCGATTAGGGTGGCGGCCGCATACGAGCGACCGCCGCCTTTATAAAACGGAGACTAACCTGCGTATTGAGCGCGGGGTGCCAACACGCTTTGCAGCACGCCGTAAACGACGCCGGCTACAAGAAATGCGGCGATCGCGGTCGAATATTCCGGCGCGAATTCGCTGACAAAGTACGCAACCACCGAACCTGCCGCCCAGGCGATGAATGGAACCGGGCGCCATTCGCTGGACGCTTCCGAATTTGGCCGCAGCAGATATTGATCGACCAGAATGATGGCGCCGATCGGCGGCACTAGAATACCGAGCAGCGTAAGCCACTGGATGAAGAACGCCCACACATTGCCGGCGGCGACAATGATGCCAATCACGCCCAGCGCCACAGCGAGGAGCCGCATGTGGCTTCCCAAGATGCGCGACCAGCCGGTTGCTGCATTGTAGAGACAATGCGAGCAGACCGAACCCAGATTGCAATAGAGGAAGATGAAGGCGATCACCGACAGCCAGACGAGCTGTTTGTCGTTCATGTAACCGAACATGTTGTCGGCGCCAAATGGATTGGCGTTCGGCGTCGCCAGCGCCGCCGTCATGATGCCGCCCACCAGCATGGCGACCAGATTGGCGAAGGGGAAGGCGCTGAAAGTAGAGACAAGCGAGCCCTTCAAGTCCTTGGCCCAGCGGTTGAAGTCGGCAGTCACCGTTCCGGCATCGACGAACAGCGTCAACACGATGGTCAGTCCGACGCCCATCGACATGGCGCCTTTGCCGTCGGCTCCGGCATAGGACATTACTGCCGACCAGCCATGGTTGGCGACGGAATCGGCTGCGACCCACACACCGAGGATAACAAAGAGCGGCACCGAAACGAGGCCGATATAGTGAAGGCCTTTCACCCCGACGAACGTGATGCCGATGTAAAGTACGCCGGCAATGACGGTCATCAGCACATAGTTCAGATTGTAAGTGGAACTTACCAGGTTGCCGGTGATGCCTGTTTGCACCGCGTACCAGCCGAGCAGCAGCGTGGAAAGCAGACCGGACGAGAACACATATCCCTTGCGGCCAAATACGATGCTGGCGATGAGCGCGAAATTCATTCCCTTTTTCGTGCCTAGGGCGCCCAGAGCCCCGACATAAGCGAACATGACCAAGTTGCCGATGATCATGGCGATCAGCGCGCGCTGAAAGCCCATACCGAGCACTAGCACCGACCCCGTCATCGCGCCTGTGATGATCATCGGGAAGCCGATCCAGACCATCGTGACCGAGAACATGCTCCGCCGCGCAGAAGCTGGCACCGGTTTGTGCTCGTATTCCTCGCCGAGCACGTGATCTATCTGATCGACCTCGGATTCTGCGACTCCAGTGACGGAGGAATGCCTTCCACGATCTGTATTAGACATATGTTGCCTCCCCTTGCCGAAAAACAAAAAACCCCCGGGCGTCTAAGAGACGCTGCCGAGGGCATCTTTGCCGGCGCTCTCAGGCTTCATTGCCCGAGAAGGCTGCAATTATGACTGATCCGTTTCAAAAGACAAGCACTTGGCTATTTTGGTCCTGCTCGTGAGATATAAGGCGAGTCCTATAAGACCTCACATGGCGCCTTACTCACGGACTGAGGCGCCGGGCAAAAAATCCCAGAATTGATTCCTTGTCGCTGGCGAGCTTACCCGTTACTTACTTACGCCGCTTTTGGCGTCACCCACAGCGTCGAGCACGCGATGTCTCCATTGAGAGAAAGCGCAGCGGCCAGGTGAGGCCAGCGACTTCCGCTCGTGGCCCGCCGCGAAAACATCGATCGAGTTCGAGCGACTCGAGTATCGATGATGCGTAGCATTGCGTGCGTTCCTGCCGCCGGATGAGTTCAGGAAACTCCCGGCCGTCCACGGACATCGACAATCCGTCAACACCACCCCGTTGAGCCGCTACGGACACATTTTGAGTTTGTAAGACGCTGGATCAACACTTGCCCTGCGAATATCGTTTAGCTTTATTCGGCGAAATGCTTCTATGCAGGCGGCCATCAAAGAACGCCGAGAGGTGTCTCGGCTGATCATGAAAAGCTCTAGCGTGGGATTTGAACCATGGGCAAGTTAAGAGGCAAGGTCGCGTTCATCACAGGCGGCTCCCAAGGCATCGGCCAAGCCACGGCTCTCCTTTTCGCCGAAGAGGGCGCCAAGGTCGCAGTGCTAGCGAGCACCGATCGGATGAAAGCGCAAAAGGTGGTCGATATGATCAAAGCCGCTGGCGGCGAGGCCCTTTCACTAGCTGCCAATGTTGCCGAGCAAGCAGCAGTGAAAGCTGCCGTCGCTGCCGCCGAGAAGGATCTTGGTCCAATCGACATCCTTGTCTGTTCAGCGGGTGTCTTCTCACACACGCCAATTGGCGAGACCGAGGAAACTGTATTCGACCGCCATATGGACATCAACGTGAAGGGCACGTGGAATGCCATCAATGCTATCGCGCCATCGATGAAAAGCAGAAAAACTGGCTGGATTGTTGCGGTAAGTTCAAACCTCGGCCACATGGGCCTCGCTGGCTACGCCGCTTACGGTGCGAGCAAAGGCGCGATAAACACGATGACAAAATGTCTGGCGATTGAGCTGGCACCGTACGGAATTCATGTTAACGCGATCGCGCCGGGCAGCACCGCTACTCCGATGAATGAACATTTCCGTACAGACCCGCAATACAAAGACTACCTAGAAATGACAAGATCAAGAACACCTAGCCCTCGCATCTACTCGGAGCCTATCGACATGGCCAAGGCCGCACTATTTCTGTCCACCCCCGATAGCTCCGCAATGTACGGCGCAATCGTTGTCCTAGACGAAGGCATTTCGCTTGGCATTTAATTATTGGAACGCCTGCGAGATCCATTTTTGGGGAAGCGACAGATGGCCAAGACGATAATTCGCCCCGGACATTTCCGTAGCGGTTCAGTTCCGAACAGCCCCGTTATCGGCTCGAAGGACCTTCTGTTTACTGGCCTCCTGCTTGCGTCACAGCCAACCACTAATGTCGTGGACGAAGCCAATCTAGTACTCGAACAGCTGGAGGACGTTCTCAGCCAAGCCGGGGGCACATTGGACGATGTCGTTTCGGTCTTCGCTTTACATCTTGATTTGCTGACGGTCGATCAAGTCATCGAAACGGCGGCGCGCCGCTTTGGCAAGACGCCGCCGGCCTGGACGGCTGCGGGTACTACTGGCTTTGGCGTCGCGGGCGTCACCCTCGGGTTGCGGGTGATCGCCGACCTCTCGCCGAGCCCGCGTCGTACCTACCAGCTGCCCGGACGGACCGGTTGGCGCACCGGAGCCGCATCCGGTAAGGGCAGCTTGCTGTTCGTTTCAGGACAGACCGCTGAAGCTGCCGACGGTAACGTCCCCCGACCAACATCTCATGTCGAGCAGGCGCGACTGGCATACCAGAACATCGGCGCACTCCTCAAACAAGCCGGAGGCAGCTTTGCTGATGTGATCGATTTCACGTCGTTCCACCTTGACATCCGCGGCGCGGAACCGACTTTCGCTGAGGTCTATGTGCCAGAGGTGATGGGCAAAGTGCCCGTCGATATTGCGGCGACAACGTCGCACGTCGGATCCAGCGGCCTACAGCGCCCGGGCGTTCTCGCTGCCTATTCGGCAATTGCTGACACGCGAGCTGGCGCGCGCAACGGCAGCACACCGGACTCCGTATGGTGGAAAGATTCGCTACCGATTGCGGCCGCGACGCGCAAAGCCGGATCTTCCTTCATCAGTCTAGCTGGTCATGTCGCTGCGCAACCTGACGGTTCTGCGATACATGCGGGCGACGCGCCTGGACAACTTCGCTATATCCTGGATTCGATGCGCGACACTCTTCGCGGGTACGGTCTCACTCTCGAGAACTTGGTCGAGCTGACCGCCTTCACGAAGGAGCCCCGCGCACATGAAACAATACGCAAGATCATAACCCACTACTTGCCGGGCGATCACCATCCGGCGCTCTCCATCATCGGCGTGCCGGGGCTCTGGCTCGAAAGTTTCGAACTTGAGGTCGCTGGGATCGCAATCGACGCATGAGGCGACCGGCGAGCCAGATTTAAGCGGCTATGGCATTCTCGTCGGTTCATTGGCGCAGATCTGACGGTGTACGCAGGCGAATTTGCCCGGACTGGATTTCAGGGCGGTCTACAATGGTATCGATGCACTTTTGGTGGCGGCAAATACACTGCCGAGCTTGAAACGCTTTCAGGCCGCACGATCGATGTACCGGCCTGTTTCATTTCGGGCAAGAGCGATTGGGGCGTCTATCAGGCGCCCGGCGCGCTTGAGAGAATGGAAACCAGCGCCTGCACCCAAAGGCGCGGCACCTATTCTGGTTGATGGTGCGGAACACTGGGTACAGCAGGAGCAGCCAAAAGAAGTCATTCGGTTGTTGTTGCGATTCGCGCGGATAGAGAAGAGGGGACACTTCCGCTTTGGGTCAAACGCGTCGGTCCAGCTGTCTCGGCATGTCGGCTTCACCCCCGACTCCGGACGTATCGCTGCAAGGCAACGAACCGACGCTTCGGGCCAATAGCGACCGTATCGCAAACCGTCAGCGCAGTCGCAATTGAGGCGGCACATAAAGACGACGAGTGCTGGTTTAGGCGCGAGTGTGCAACCAGATGCGCTTCATTGGTGCCTTTCCGCGACCATGCGCACGAGGCGCTTTTGTCCAACGTTCCAATCGGACGTGCCCATCGTGTCCCCAAACCGCAGTATGCGAAATTGTTGTGTATTGGACGCGGTCAACAAACGCGCCGGGTCGATTGAGATGGGCGTCCGATTGGGAGTCAGATCTTCCTGCGATAGACTTTCGACGACAATGATCCCGCCCGGCTTGAGCGCGGTGCCCAGACGCTCAACGTACGGCGCCGAGGTGATCGGGAATGGCTCGTAGGTGCGCACGATCAAGTCCCACCGATCCGCGCCATAATCGAACGCAGCCTCAGTTTCACGTATCGCGTTTATTTTCACCCCGGGACGCGTCGCGTTGCGCTGTGCCGTAGCGATGCCTTCATCCGAAGCGTCGAAGCCGGTAACGTCCCATCCTTTCAGTGTCAGAAACACGCTGTTTCGGCCCTGGCCAATCCCGATGTCGAGTGCCCGGCCAGGTTTACGCTGTCCGACGAACTCAACCAAAGGCGCATTGGGTTGAGTGGAGAAAATCCGTGTTATCGGTTCTATAGATATTATTGAACATTGCACGGTAAGCGTCCGGCCGCTCACGCATCATGCGTTCGATGATATCCATATGCCGATCTGCTTCGGAAGTGGACGCGCCTTTGGCGACCACTCCCTCACGATATTTGTTGTACATCTCCCATGGGCCGTCGAAAGTCATCGACGTACCGGCCCAGACTTGGCAGATTGGGGACCAAACGAATTTAGGCCATTTGCCGGGAGCACGCTGTTCGGGGAGCGCGATGACGATACGCAAGAAGATCTTCATTCTAGCGGGTATTCTTCTAGCATTATTTGGCTTAGTGGTGGGCGCTCTCGCTCTTGTCCAGAAGTTGAACAACGATCAGATAGGCAATATCGTTGCTTACGAGCTGCCTTTAACGCGATTAATTTCCGAGTTCGACGTCGACACGGATAAGTACGAATTGGTTATTCTGCGAGCGCTGGGCGAAGAGCCGTCCAACTCGATCAGCCAAAAAAACGCAGCCTTAACCGTGCAAGCGATCGCGGATGAGCTCCGAACCGATGTCGCGACTGCAAATTCGCTAATGGACAAGGCAATTCAGGACCCGCACTATCAGGTTGCGGACCGTATTGATTTGGCGCGCATCGGCGGCGCTCTCAAATATCTCGATCGGAATCTCGACGATTTCCTCACTGTCGGCGAGGTCACAATGAACCATCTTAGCGCCGGCCAGCGTCAAGAGGCGCTGTTGGCTTCAAAAGATTTTGCAAAATTTGCACAAGCGTTCGGTCCGGACCTTGCCCAAATTCGTCGAGACCTTGCCGCTCTTACTGAGCGCTCGACCCGTTCGGTTCTAGCGAGGCAAACGCTCGACACATATTCAAGCTTTGCCGTGTTCCTGGCGGCCTGCGCCATTGGCCTCGGAATAAGCGCGATAGGGTCGACTCGCGTCGTCAGCGGCTTACGACAACTGGTCGCAAGTACGCGTGCTATCGAATCGGGACAGAAGACAGTTCCAGTTTTGATACGAAGCCGCGATGAGGTGGGCGAACTCGCATTGGCTTTCAATCGCATGGTAGAGGAACTTCGCACTCGAGAACGAATCAAGGACACTTTCGGCAAGTTTCTCGATCCGCGAATTGTTAGCCGCCTCGTCGACAGCGGTGCAGAGCATGCCGAACGTCGCACTCTTACGGTCTTCTTTTCCGACGTAAAGGATTTTACAGGGATTAGCGAGCAGCTAACAGCGACCGCGGTTGTCAACTTGTTGAATAGTTATTTTGGCGCAATTGCATCCGTCATCCACGCTCATAATGGCTTCATCGACAAATACATTGGCGACGGCGTCATGGCATTTTGGATTCCGCCCTTTTCGGCCGGCGACGCCCATGCGAGCGATGCGTGCTTGGCCGCACTGGCACAACAAGAAGCTATGGGGGCGCTGCGAACGCAGCTGCCCGAAATCACCGGGATTAGGCGCAATCCACCCAAGCTTATAATTCGTATGGGTATCGCTACGGGCGAAGCCATAGTTGGTACAATCGGTGCTAGCGCGGCTCGGTCTTACACGGTCATCGGCGACACAGTGAATCTTGCGGCCCGCCTCGAAAATATCAACAAGGTTTATGGCAGTTCCATTATCCTCACCGAGGAGACCTATCGATTATCGCAGAATGTCATTGAGGCGCGCGAACTCGATCTCGTTACTGTACCCGGCAAGACCGAGCCGGTGCGCATTTATGAAGCGATGGGTCGGGTAGGCGAACTCAGCGAAAAGGAGATCCAACTGCGATCGCTTTTCGGCGAAGGACTTGCCGCCTACCGACGGCAGGACTGGGACGATGCGAAAGCGCATTTCGAAAGCTGCCTCGAGATCTCTACAGAGGATGGGCCATCGCGCCTATTTGTTGAACGCATCACGCGCCTTCGCAGCACACCACCGTCATCCGAGTGGGACGGCGTTTGGCACATTGCCGAAAAGCCGTGATGGGGGCCTACGGTCTTGTGATCGTGCCTGCGAGCCGGTGGCCGTCACCAGCCGTTGGCGGTCGGATATCCCGGCGAAGCGTCGTGCCTTTTGCGGTCGGACGGGTGGGGGACAACAGAAAACCCTACGGTCAAATGGCTGACGTTTGTTCAGGCAAGGGATCGCCTGCAACGCCAGCGCAGGCCTTAGGTCGGCCGCGGTCTATGGATTTCCGGTCGTAGCCGAGGGGCCGAGAAAACCGAAACGACTTTTTGGCGCGCTTTAGGCGAGAACGCGCCTGGCAACCATTGCAGTCGCTAAGCTTCTGCCAAGCAAAATTAGCGCGCGAAGAGTAAAAACCAGGGCTTGTCGCCCACGACGGTAATATGTCCTTTGCAAGGTGTGATGTCTTCTAGCAAAACCATGTCGCCGGCGTGTAGTTGTCGAGTCTTACCGTCTGTTACGGTGATCGAGAATACACCCCGGAGCACAGTGAAACGCTGAACTGCCGCGGTGGGATAGTTGACGTGGTTCTGCAGGTCAGTAGCGCCCCAGTGCGCCCCGAATCCTGCGATGAACGCTCTTGAAGTCGCCTTGTTACCTCCAATGGCGATCGGAGCGGCAGGAGGCGCGAAATTCTCTTTGACGAGATCGATTATCACGTCGGTGAAGTGCGACTGTTCGTCCGGAGCGCAATGCACGTGAAACGCCAGGTCGCTGCGCTGGTGTTATCGTGTCCTTTAAGCTGGATCACAATAGCGCTATGCTGCGTCGCGAAAGGCGATGCGCCGTGCTGCTGAGCTCTACGATACAGGCTTGGTTGATCACCTCGTCGGCAATGTGAATATATTGTTTCCAGATCATGGACATCTCCCAGCCGCACATACGTGAACCGCGACTACTGTTCAAGCTCGGTGCGGGCGCAGCCGAATGGCCAGAGAGATGGATGCCAGCGTTTGATTGCCGCCTCTAAGAGTCTCGCGCGCTTATTGAGAGGTCGCCACTGCGAACTACGCGCTCTATGCGAACGCCTCTCTGGGATCTACTTTCTAACTGTATAGATATAAAGTCCTCGTCGGAGGCCGATGTGGCAAATCGTTCAACCGCCAGGCCGTCACCCGAAATTAAAAAGCTTAAAGCCGCCAATTTGGCCTATTACAAAGCACTGTCTGCACGCGACATACGCGCCATGGCACTCGTTTGGACGTGCGCCGCGGATAACATTCTTATCGCACCCCCTGAAAATCCGCGCGAACATGTTGGTTGGACGGCGATCAAGCGGAATTGGGAGCGCTACTGGCCAGCGTTCGAGCAATTCAGCGTTTCGATGCAGGTGAACAAGGTCAATGTCAGCGGCCCAGTCGCTTGGGTTCATGGCATCGAGAAAACGCGTCGACGCAAGAGGACAGGCGAACTTAGCAGCAGCCGCAATTATGGCACCAATATTTTCGTGAATCGCGATGGCCGATGGCTGATGGTGTTTCACCAAGCCGCGGAGATACCCAGAAAATCCTGATAACTGCCAGTCCGACGTGAGAGGTAAAGCGGACATGCTTCGGATTTCCTCGGGTGTCCACTTGTGACCCATGGGAGACGTCACACGCTTCTTAACTCGTGTCGGGTTGGCACCGCTCCGTTTGCTTACGTAGTCTCGGCCAAGATGGGGCGTATTAGCCCATCGTTCAGCTTGCGCTTGAGTTCACTGAACAAGCGGCGACGCCGTACGGCCTCCGACTACCAACAAATGCAACGCGGTAGGCTTGAGATAGAGGCCGACGCTGCGTTCGCCTTGGCCGACTTCCGCTTTTAATGCACAGGCGGTGGTGTTTCAGCGACGGTCGGTACCGGCAAAGGGGGGCGAGGCGGTTGCTCAGTGAGCGCCACCGTTCCAGTCGACAAAGTTGTCGCTGGGACTGATACTGCATCTGGTTGCTTTGCGGTTTCAGGGGGAGCCAACCTCGGAACGTTCTTTCGGGCATGGCCGTGCGTAGGCGCAGCAGGCCGAGCAATAGTGGGTGCTTGCTGAGTGAGTATAGGCGCAGGCTGATTTAGCGAAGAAATCTTTTCGCTAACATTCTGTTCAGTCGCCTGCACCGTCGCAATGTCTCGCGACATCTGGTCCTGCTTGCCAGAAAGTTGCTCGACGTCTCGCCGCATAACAGCAAGATCGTTAATCAAAGCCGAGACTTGCTGCTTAAGCTCGGCTACTTCATTAGCCCGTATCGACGCTGCAGTCGGCGTTTGTGTTCGATCCGATAATTCAGCGCTCGATTGCGCTGATGTTCTCGATTTCGGGCTTGGTGGCGCTGAAAGACGACGTCAACCAGTATAGTGACGCTCTGATCGGATTTCTGGTCTGATTATCTCTATAGGCATGCCACACGACGCCAACAACCAACGCCATAAGAACGACACCAACAACCAGCTTCATTCTTGCAAACAGATTCTGTAGCTACCGGTGAACTCTTTCCGTCTTGGCTCGGATCAAGCGGACGTCCCGGCGTGACACTGCTTGAAGCCTCGATGGGAGGTCCCACGGGCGCGACACTCGGAGAAATCGACGGATCTTTCCGGAACTCGCTTTTATCTATGTCCTCTGCTGGATTTGTGGGGTTCGCAGCCTGTTTAATCATCCATTCTTGAATTGAGCTAAGAATTTTGTCGGCCTCTTGCGGCTTCAATGCTGGATGTAATTCAGCCATTTCATGCCCCTAATTTCCGAACGATCAGGAATGCATCACCGGTCCCGTACCGTGGATGTAACGAGGGCATTCAGCTGTGACTAAAGCAAGGCAAGCAAGCACGATGCATCGCGTTTTCTCCGGCCGCGATGAGGCCCTTGCCGACCGCTCATCCCATCCTAACTATTGGCCGCTCTGCTTGCGCCGGTTCCGGTTCCGGTTCCGCCAAATCTAAGGGACGCGGCGCAACTGTTCAATTTCAGTGGGTTGGCGGTCCAAGGCGGTTTCCCAGCTCCCTGAGCCGGGCCGGGCTTCCTGGCTGTGAGCAAACTTCGTTCGGACACTAATCGTGCTCCATTATGTCGTAATCGCCACATTCTGTGATGCGATAGTTGATTACTTGCTTGTCCACAGATCAACGCGACTATTGCGCTTGCCGGCATTTAACTGAAGGCCGATGCCCGCACCCGTTTCCCGCGCGCATCGACTACCCGCTTAAACTGTCGATCGCATCCGAAACAGGTGAATGTCTGTTGCTCATATTCGAGAGCGTGTTCTGCAGCAGGAGCGCGCCGCGTTAGCGATGTGGGCTCGCCGCAATTCAGACAGCGAGGTCTATCGCCCACGCCAAAGCCTCGCGGCTTCCGCAGCTGATTTAACATGAGAGGTCCCCCGACCCGATTTCGAATCAATTAACTTCGAAAATGTGTCGAGAGCGGGACAGACTTAAGCGAGCAGGCGCGCGTATCAGTACCAGCCGCTATTCCGTGGTCGTATTTTGGTTCCCTTTCGAGCGGAAGTGCTGAAGCCATCGCCGAACGACTACGCACGGTGCTGGCCAGTCTCGCGACCGGTGAATAGCTTCAAGGCGGATGCTGACGATCCGACACTGATTGAACGGGTGAAGTTGGGAGCCGTCTAACGAGAGGGAGAGTTCAGAGCGCATCCGCTTTGGCACGCGAGCTGAGTGGACGTGCAGCCCATTAGGCACGCCGTGTTTCCTGTCGCATTGAGAATAGGGGCTGGACTGACGCTGGGGCTGGGAAGGGGAATTGGCGGTGCCGGAACGTAGCACCTTGTTTGACAGTTCGCCGCCAGCGAATTGCAACTCACCATGCAGGTGGTGGTCGTGAAAGTAAGCGGAGTTGAAAGTCCCGTCGGGGGAGCAACAACATTCGGAGTTGCGGTCTGCGCCAAGGCAGAACCGCACTCAAGGAGTGCCGTGACAGCTAGAATGAAAGCAAAGGCCTTCATGAACCGCCTCCGCCAGCACCCCCACAGAATATCACTCCCGTTGCGCCAAGGAAGCTGGAGTGTGACACCTCGAGGACCGTGACGGCGGCGAGGGGTAAAAAAACACCATCTGAATCGGTTGAGCTATAGGCGCGGTTCGGCGCGACCGTCGCTTGCCTCACCCATTAGCATTGCTGTTTAAGCTTGGCGCGCGCATTCGCCGGCGCTCCTGACGCCGCCGAGGCATTTGCGGCATACGCCGGCCGCGCAAGAACCATCCCCCGATACCATGCCGGATCAGTCAAACGGACTACGTGAGCACAAGCACATAAACCTCGGGCAAAAATCCGCAGCTCGTTCCGATCCGAGCTCCGCGAGCCACGATCGAACGCGAGGCCTCCAGATCATACAGTCGTAATTCGCCGCCGCATTGGCCTGAGAATGAAAAGTGCGAGTGCCGCGACAGTCAAATTCATGGCCGCCGCAAAGACAAAGACCCAGTGCCAGCTGCCGGCATAATTTTTGATGATACTCGCTACTGGCACCACCCACACTGCCACCCCCTTTGCGGTGTAGAGCAAGCCCGCATTGGTCGTGGCGTATGTTGCGCCATAAGTATCGGTCGCAATCGCAGGAAACAGGCTGAAGATTTCACCCCACGTGAAAAAAACCAGGCCAGCGAGCACGATGAACGCATACGGCGTGTGTCCGAGTGCGCCAAGCCCCCAATAGGCGAAGGCTCCGATCGTGAACACTACTCCCATGGTGATTTCGCGGCCGATTAGATCTGAGATCCAGCCGAAAAATGGGCGCGCCAGACCGTTGAGGACGTTATCAATGACGAGCGCGGCACTGAGCGTGGTGGTGGTCACGAGTGGGAAATTCAACTGTTGCTCGGCCAAGCCAAAGTCGATCGCGATCGGCGCAAGCTGTGCGGTTGCCATTAACCCGGACGCCGCCACCATCACGAACATGAAATAAAGCACCCAGAACACCGGTGACCGTAGCATTCCGAGAGGTGTGTGGTCGCGTAGTGAATGTGTCAGCCGCATTGCAGGCGTCGGCGTTTCGCCCGGCCGCGGCGCGCGCAACAACGGCGACAACATCACAATGACGAGGCCCTGCCCAAGCCCGATCCACAGAAAAGCGGCTTCGTATCCATAGCCGTCGATCATTTCGCGGATCGGGATAATGGTGGCGGCTGTACCCGCACCGAATCCTGCAGCAGTCAAACCGGCTGCTAAGCCGCGCAGATCGGGAAACCACTTGAGCGCATTTCCGACACAGGTGCCATAAACTGCTCCGGCGCCGACGCCCGCAAGTGCGGCAGCCAAGTACAACTGCCCAAGCGAAGTCGCGAAGGAATTAAGCGTCCAGGCGCATGCCACGCAAACACCGCCGGCGGCTACGACGATCCGCGGGCCGAAACGGTCCACGAACCATCCTTCAATGGGTACCAGCCATGTTTCAGTGGCGATGAAAACGCTAAAGGCGATCTGGATCGCCGTAGTGCCCCAGTGAAATTTCTGGTCGATCGGATGAACGAACAGCGTCCATCCGTACTGCAGGTTGGCGATCATCACCATGCAGAAGATGCCGCAGACGAGTTGGCGCCAACGTCCCGCATAGGTTTGCGCGGCGGCCGGACTCCTGTCGAGCTGGGCGATCTCACGCACACACGGCTCGCACGATTCGCGAGATTGAGCGTCACTCAACTGGCACCCACTTTTGGAGCCGCTTTCCGGTGTCAACCTCGCCGGTGTAGAGGTTACCGCGCGAGTCGAACTTGGCTACATGCACGTAGTGAAATTCGCCTGCGTTACGTCCGGCGCGGCCGAAGCTGCCAACGACGATGCCATCCTCGCGGCGGACGGTTTCCAGCGCTTCATTGCTGCCGTCGACCAACACGAAAAAGTTCTGTTCCTTGTCGCGGGGCGAAAAGTCTACACCCCATGATGAACCGGGCCCGCGCGTCGCCGGGTCGAAGACGTATTGGCGCACGAAGCTACCGTCCTTGTGGAACACCTGCACACGGTTGTTTCTGCGGTCGCAGACAAAAACCAGGCCATCCTTGCTCAGCGCGATGCAATGCACGGGGTTGGCGAATTGCGGGGAGTTCGGCATTGTAGGCCGGGAGTGCATCGTCAGTCGGCGGTTTGCCGTAGGCGCCCCACACCCGCTTGATGGCGCCCGTGTCGGCATCGAGCACGGCAACGCGATGATTGCCATAGCCGTCGGCAACGTAAATCTCGTTGGCGTCCTTGTCGAATTCAAGCGCGGCGGCCTGGCCGAGCTGGCTGAGATCGGTGCTGGAGGTGAGCGGTCCGCTCTTTCCAATCTGCTTAACGAATTTACCGTCGGTCGTGAACTTCAGCACCATGTTATCGCCCTTGCCGCCGCCGCTGAGCCAGACAAAGCCTTTGTTGTCGACGAGGATGCCATGTTCCTGCAGCGGCCAGTCGTAGCCGACGTTGTCGCCAGGACCGCCCCACGATTTCACGACGTCGCCTGCTTGGTTGAACACAAGCACCGACGGCGCTGGCACACAGCACCTGGCGCGCGGCGGATCGAACGCGGCGGCTTTTTCGTCGTCGGTCACCGAGCGTGGCCGCTGGAACACCCAGATGTTGTCCTGTGCATCGACGTAGATGCCGCCGACTTGGCCAATGATCCAGTTGTTGGGCAATGGCCGCGGCCAGTATGGGTCAACACGGAACGCGGGGCTTTGGG
The DNA here is from genome assembly GCA_963818155.1 of uncultured Alphaproteobacteria bacterium. Classification (GTDB taxonomy): domain Bacteria; phylum Pseudomonadota; class Alphaproteobacteria; order Rhizobiales; family Xanthobacteraceae; genus BOG-931. Next base: position 629,113 of record CAWFRC010000002.1, on the reverse strand, counting down.
AGCTGGCGGCGAAGGTGGTAAAAATCAAGCCAGTGAGTGCCACAATCAAAGCAGTGCACCAAGATTTCAGCATGATTTCCCCTCTCGTCATTTGGCTAGCCGGCGACAGAACTGGATGACCTGGGCCGGGGAGCTACGGTCTTTTGCGTACTCTTTTGCTGCACTGCCAGAAAAGCCGTCCTGTGCCATCCGTCGCCGGGGGTCCAAGCAATGATCGTGCTCCTACCCAGAGTGGCACGGCGGTGCAGCCGCGCTGCCGTCCGTTTGTATTCATGGCGCACGGTGCCGACGCCTTCAAGATGCAGAAGCGTCGCGACAGCCCTGCGAATTAACAAACCGATCGGCAGCTTGATGTTGTAAACATGGAGCAGGCGCCTCGGTTGGATAGTCGGCCATTTGTTCAAGGTTGAATTGCGCAACCAAGCGCGGGTCTCGATCGTATTGGCTGCGTCCGCATGGGATCGTAGGCACGGACTCGGTGGACCCTACCACGGACGCCGGCGGGCATGTGCCACTCAACCGGCTTAGTCGTGAAGAGCATGACGTAGAACAGTCAGCAAGGCGGAGGACCGCACATGAGAAACATACTCGTCGGAATCGGGGTCGTGTGGTGCAGCATCATGTCGTGCCAAGCAGCGCACAGCGACGGTCCAGAGCCGACTTGTGCAAACTGCCCTGGGACGTACATTTCGGAGAATGAACTATCTGAGTATTTGAGGAAGGCGATCGCCGAAAGGCGGATTGATCAGCAAGTTCGGGATGTCGACATAGGCAAAGCACGCCTCGCCATCGGCTTTGTGCATCGCGGAAAGCTCGATGCGCCATTGCCGTACTCTGTTGCCGAACATGATCAAGTCAGTGAAGTGTACCATGTCATCGATGGATCGGGGACACTTGTTCTTGGCCCCGATCTCATCGACAAAAAGCGACGCCCGGCGGATGATCCGATCGTGCGCTTCATCAATGGACCGGGCAACAATGCCGCTTCTATTCGCAATGGAGAGAGCTACCAACTCAAAGCTGGCGACGTCGTTGTTATTCCGGCCGGTACAGGACACTGGTTCACCAGGATTGATGACCATATCGATTATCTTATGATTCGCATCGATCCAGACAAAGTGACACCGCTGAAGGACGAACGGGAATCGCGCGACTATCTGCAAAAATGACACTGTAAACCCGGCCCAATCGAACACGCTTCGAGGGCCGAGATGGGTGCCGCAGACTCTGGCTACCTTAGGGTATGCCCGCGAAAGTGGGCGCTGAGCGCTAGCGGGTTCGAGTTCGGCCGTTCTCCCTTGGGATGCCCGCCTGGACTGCGGGCATCCACCCAGTCGAAGACGAAATCCTACTCGTCAGGGCGCAATCCTGAAAACAGGATGTTCGGTTTTCGGAAGCGATTGCCCTCCGTTAAGACAAGAACACGATAGTCATTTAACAAAGTCCGCGTTTTAGTGGGCGAGCGGGTCGGGCCGCACCTGAACCTGGACTGCCAGCGGCTTTGCACCTTTGCCGCTTTCCTTGAGCCACGGCGCACGGTCGCCGGCAGACGACCAGAGGCCGCGGCCTTTCCAGCCGCCATTGGGATCGTCGATGCGACCGTCCAAGCCCTTGGCATAGAATCCCATCGGGTATGGAACGCGCAGCATCACCATCTTGCCGTCCTTCAACGCAGCGAACCCGTCATTGAGGTTGGCTGTGGAGATTGGAACATTGTCTCCAAGACCGAGCGTATTGTGTTGATCGACCCAGGTGTAATAGCTCGCCTCGGCGCTGTTATCGCCAACCCCATCGAAGCCGGGTCCGGGATATTTGTAAAAAGTCCAGCCTTCTGGGCAATGGTTGCCAGTCGCCTTTGGGCCGTTGAGCGGGCCCTTGCACTTGCGCCGGTCGAAGCTCGCGAGATGACCGCTCGACAACGAGGCCCAAACTACTCCATTGCCGTCGATGTCGCCGCCGCGAATGCCAAAAGCAGGGGTCGGCACGTCGTAGATTTCGGATAGCCCGGTCTTCGGATCGAACCGCAAGACACTGGACGGCCTGCCTCCGAACACGCCAGTGGTAAACCAGATGGATCCATCAATTGGACTTGGCATCACTGCATAAGCCCCTGAGAGACCGTTAAGCTCGATCCGCGTGTCCTTGCTTGGATCGGCCGGTTGACCAGGCTCGACATAGTCGTCGCGCTTGCCGTTGCCGTTGGTGTCCAACACATACGGCGACCAGCCTTGCGACTTGGCTGCATCACCGGTTTCGTCGAACATTTTCGTGTTGAGCCAACCGACCACTGGCCCAGTGCCGCTGAACCACAGCGTGTCGTTGTCGTCGTAGCCAAACTGTAGGTGATGGGTGGCGAAGCAGGTGTCGACGAAGGTGTATTTCATCGTCTTCGGATCGAGGATCGCCGCTTGCCGCGGCGACTGGTCGAGCGGAAAAACTTTTGCCGACGGATGACTGGCGCCTTTTTTGCAAAAGGTCGGATTATCCATACCGCGCACCGATGCCGCTAGCCACACCCTGCCCTTCTTGTCAAACATGGCATTGTGATTGTTGGCTTTGGTGTTCCAGATCTTCTCGTCGCCCCAGTAGGCGGAGGGCTGCATTGGCTGCAGCGTGAAGCCGAAGCCGGGCACTTCCGGCATGCCCGGATCCCGCACAGGCAGCTTGAAGAAGCTCACCGTGCTGGTTTTCGGATCAAGGATCGGCATATCATCGCTAGCATATTCGGGCGAGCCGAACAGCGGACCGTGCGCGTTGACCGTCGGATTGCGCCGATCCGACGAGATCAAATCGTGCATGTAGGTCTTCTCGTTCCCCCATTCCCATGTCGTGATCACGACATTGCGCTCCACGTCCCGCGGCCGCGGAGGTGAGCTCTTCGGCAATTCGCCCTTAGCCAGTCGATCCGTCCACGCGCCAAGGGCTTTCAAGGGTGCGGCATTGAAGAAACCGGCCTCACCGGTCATTTCCTCCCCAGCCAGCCCGGACTGAAGACGCCGTATCCAGGCCTCCTCGCCAGTTTTAAACACGCCGAACTGTGCCGGAATAGTGCGGGTAGCTTCCTGTCCAAGCTGATGGCAACCGATGCAGCCGATGTTCTTCATCTGGCGCAAAAAATTGGCCTGCTTCGATTGCGAACCGGGATCGTTAAGGGGCGAATCCCCGGTCAACTCGCTTTCCGAGGGAACGCTCAACAGCGAGTACCAATAGATCGCCGGGTAGTAGTGCGCCGCAGCCGCCGCGTTCGGAGCTGGCACCGCGGTGAGATCTACGTGCTCGCCCGGCTTTACTCGCATCTTTGGCGAGTTGACCAGGCCGTAGCCGCGCACCCAAACGCTGTAATTAACGGCCGGCAGGTCGGGAATTACGTAACGGCCTTGTTCGTCGGTGACAACGATCTTTGCAAACTTGGTTGGAAGATCGACGCTCTCGGCAATGACCCAGACGCCGGCTTCCGGCCCGTTCGGACCGCTGACCACCCCGCCGATATCATCGCCGTCGATGGCAGGCTCATTGGCCTGCTGCGCGGCTGCAGCTGAAGGGACGCAGCTCAACACCGCACTCGATAGCGCGGCGACGGCAATTGCCGCAACGGTCATACCAATTTCCTTGGTCTTCTTTCTCACACTTTCCTCCCTGTCTTCAACTCCCCTGCACGCTTTTTTGTCTCGTCATACTAGCCGGTCGCTCAAGTGACCACCATCCGCTTGTTTGCCATGCCGGTGATCGGCCAACTCATCGAGAAGCAAAGCGCCCGCTCCAACTCGCTGGCGCGCAAGGACGCGCTCGGAATGGACAATGGGACTTTTGGCCGGTTCGGCGGTCGCCAGCACAGAGCGTTAGGTTCGGCAGCGACCGCAGTGCGGCAGAAGCCGCTCGCAGAGCCTGACAGCGCCGAGACGGCGATCTTCCCAATAGCGGTTATCAATGAACAGCGAAACCTTCCGCTGGCAGTTCGCCTTCACTCGATCTCCACGATCATTTCCACCTCCACGGCGCTGTTGGAGGGTAGCCCCGCCATTCCCACGGCGGAGCGGGCATGCTTACCGTTAGCTTCGCCAAACACGTCGACCATTAAATCAGAAAAGCCGTTCACTACACGCGGCTGATCACCAAAACCATCAGCGGAATTGACCATACCCAACACTTTGACGATCCGCTTTACGCGATCGAGGCTACCGAGTGCCGCTCGTACTTTGGCTAACATAATGAGTCCAACCTGGCGGGCGGTGTCGTAACCTTCCTGCACAGTAAGATCCCTGCCAACCTTGCCCTTGTACTTCCAGCCGGGACCCGCCGTATTCCCGGCAAGGAACAGCAGGTTGCCTACCCGTACAGAGTCAACATAGTTGGCAATTGGCGGCGGCACTGTGGGCAATGTGATATTTAACTCGTTAAGTCGCGCTTCGGCGGTTGATGCAGTCTGTGCTATCCCCCGACTCGACATGGCCATCAGCGCTAACAAGCCGATGATGCAGATGTTCACCAAGCCTTTCATCTTCGCTCTCCTGCAGGGCACCTCCGGCCAGCCGGCACATTACCAAAACCCGCCGCAACGTTGTAGCCGAGCGAGGCACGCTCATGTCCGCTCTGGGTTTATTTGCGCGTTACGTATTCTTCTTGAAGCCTGCGCTTGAATATCTTCCCGGTGTCCTCTCTCGGAAGACTGTCGCTAAATTCGACAATTCGCGGAACTTTGAAGTTTGCGAGCCTTGTTGCGAGGAAATCCTGGACCTCTTGCGCGGTCAGCGATGCGCCGTCGTGCATCTGCACGACAGCGACAAGGGATTGCCCGAATTCGGCATCAGGTACGCCAAAAACTGCGCAATCGGCGACCCCAGGCATGCCGATCAATGCATGCTCGATTTCGGCAGGGTAGATGTTCACCCCGCCGGAAAGCACCAGATCAGTTCTCCGATCGATGACGTAAAGATACCCCTCGTCATCAAGATGGCCGAGGTCTCCGACGGTAACGTATCCCTCGTGTTCGACTGCCTTACGATCACTTTCACGATTGATATAGGTAAAGCGGGGCGTCGCTAAGCTCCGAGCATAGATTTTTCCAGTCACTCCCGTCGCGACTTCATTGCCGTCATCATCCAAAACTCTGATCGATACGCCCTCTATGGGCCGACCTGCCGAGCCGGGTTTTGAGGCGAGCTTCGGCTGAAGAGATCACCGTAAGGTAGCCGGTTTCGCTGGACGCATAGGTTTCGTTGATAACGTCTCCCCACCAGTCAATCATAGCGCGCTTGACGTCGGGGGCGCATGGCGCGCCCGTCGAGCTCACGAATTTGACCGAGCTGATATCATATTTTCTGCGTACGTCCTCGGGAAGCCTAAGCAGCCTTACATACATGGTCGGCACAAGGTATGGATGAGTGACCCGCAGGCGTTCGATAATAGAAAGCGTCGATTGCGCATCGAACTTTGCTTCAAGGCGAAGCCAAGCGCCAAATTGCGCGATCATGAGCGATGTTACGCATGGCGCACTGTGATAAAGCGGCGCCGAAATTAGGAACCGCGCGTCGGCTGTAAGTCCCAACGCTCGTTGAAACATTTGCGCCATACGTTCTGCGAAGGCTGATGCCTCTTGAGCGGACGGGGAGTATCGGCGGACGCCTTTGGGCCTCCCGGTGGTGCCAGAGGTGTAGGCGATCATTCCCCGCGGGATTATTGCGCCCGTCGCGAGCGGCGTAGCCTCGGCAACAAGTGCCGCCCAGTCACTTGTTCCAGCTGGGATCCGTCGCGCGGGCTCTTGTATTTTATACGCAGCCACGGTGAGTGGATGTGGTTGGAGCGTAAATATGGAAACACCGGGCGGGACACCATCCCTTATTTTCTCAAACAAGTCGGTGTGTATGAACAGTGCCTTCGCACCGCAATCGCGCAAAATGTATGCTGCCTCTTCGCTTTTAAAATGCCAATTGAGTGGTGTGAAATATAGGCCTAGTTGACGAGCAGCCAGCATTACATCCATCAATGCCGGCTCATTACGCAACATGAGCGCAATGGTGTCGCCTTCCTCAAGACCAATGGAGCGCATAGCACCAGCGACTCGCGCCGATTTAGCCCTCATTTCCTCAGGGGTAAATTCCTCGTCTCCAAATGACAATGTCGGGAACACCGATGCCTCCTATCCTTCGGCGCTGCGCGCGATCCGGCCGCTGCCTCACTAGATAAATTGGTATAGTCGAACGCTCGTGTTCAAGGCTTAGAGTGTGGCCCGGCCGCCCCGGACATTTGCTTGGCACATTACGCTCTCGCCGAGCGATCGACCTGAATAAGCGGCGCGAGGCCACCCCAAGTCGCCCTGCACTCGCTAGTCAGATATGGATGACGCGGCGTTGACTTATCCGATACAGGTGGCGACGGTCTGGTGCGGGCCGGTCGCCATTCGCTTAAAAAAGCGGCAAGCTTGAGGACGGCCCGCCCATTCTGAGGCATTTCCACTCTTGGCACGAAAGCTGACCTCCCACGACGTCCAGACCAAGCGCATTGATAATCATCCTCCTGACATCGGATCATCCAGGAATTCACACGACGGCGCGATAGATTTGCCACCGCTCGGGAATGCCTTTCAGAGAATGCGTATCATGCGCTCGTACTTGATGCGTCGAGGCGCTGCCCCTGACTTTCGACGCGGTTAGATCCCCACCGCGCGAGATCGTACGTCAGCCTCGAAGCGTTTAATAAGCCGAAAAGCAGCTGCAATTCTTCGCAGAATATCAGCAAAGTGTTAGCGGATGTTCAGCTATTGATCGCTGGTACTTCGGAAAGCCTTCGTGGCCGTTGAAACAGGATCCGAACAATGGTTATTAGCTCGAAAGAGGGTGAAGCTTCGATCGATAGCTTGCTTGCGCATCCGCGCGTGGTAGCTCGCAGAAGCTTTTTGACCGCAAGCGCTGCAGCGCTCACATTGACCTACTCCGCGTCCGACGCGGCCTTCGGCAAGACGTCGCACCCGCAAGACGTCGTCACCGATCAAGATCGCACCTACATGGCTGAGGCTATTGATCTGATGCGCAAAGCGGGTGTAATCGATAAGACCGGTGGCCCGTTCGGCGCGGTGGTCGTTCTCAACAATGAGGTTCTATCGACTTCCGGCAATAGCGTATTGCGCGACAACGATCCTTCGGCTCACGCCGAAGTAAATGCAATCCGCGCTGCATGCAAGAAGGTCGGCTCCCCACACATTGCCGGCGCAACACTATACTCAAGCTGCGAGCCTTGCCCGATGTGCTACGCGACAGCTTATTGGGCTCGCCTCGGGAAAATTTATTACGCTACAGCTTGGACGGATTATGCCGACCTGTTCGACGACCTGAATATCAATCAGGATATGAAGCGGCCTTACGCCGATCGCACCGTCCGTGTCGCGCAGATAATGCGCGGCGATGCCCAAAAAGTGTGGGCGGAATATCGTAAGATGTCGGATCGTACCAGGTACTAATACTGAGACGGCGTAAACGATCCGACAGACCTCATGATCGCGGCCTATTAAGTATCGGGGCTTCGATTGCGCGATGGCGGCTGCGTCGGCAAGGAGAGACCTGAGTCAACGTGCAGAGCTGGATAAGTCGAAAAACCTCAGAGAGCCGTTTCACAAAAAATGCACGAGCAGGCTCTGCCGCAATCAGGGCGGGGCATCCCTTGCAACACCCACGGTCCAATCACGAAAGGTAATGGCGGGCGGTTAGCGGCGGCTTAGGCGCAGCGCCCCATCACGCGATTTGGGCATCGCGCGGTGGTGTTTGCCGGGCGGGCTTGCGGTTTAGCGGCACCCTGCATGCATCGCCCGTGCGCGTATTGCCCGCTTGGGCAGCTCTGCGCATGAGCGTTTTCTGCGCTGCACAAAACAACGCCACTCAACAGCATTAGCGTGACAATGGTCATCCGCATCTTTTCCTCCCTGCGCGCCTCAATCAATACGCTGAATTGCGTCGATCGAGCCGCGTTAACTCTGGACGTTTTGCAGACAGCACTATTCGACGATCGCTGCCGCCAGTGCCATCATAAGCCAAAGGGACGCTAGTGCAGCCGCAACTACCGCAAAGAGTAGAGGTCGGTGGCATAAATCGCCAACGGCCGCGCAGGCTAGGGTCGCCCAGTGGCTCTTCGAAGCCACTACCCCGGCCGCATAAAAGAACATGGAGCTAAACGCGGCACAGACGATTATCAGAAACAGGATGATTTGCTTCATCCGTTTCTCCCGTCTTTTTGACCACTCGCGGCGCTAACTTGTCACACTACGGTGGAGCCAACTACCGTCGTTATTGATCAACAAACGAAACAGCGGGTAAAATTCCATGAACCCGATAGTCTGCGCCTATCGCGCCGGACGAATTTAGCTCAGCCCGATTGCACCGCAGTCACGCCGGCCCGCCGAAGGTCGGAATCAGGCTCAGCGAAGGCAGCTGCGCGAGTTGGGGGACAAGATGCCCGGACGCCCGTTTAAAGTCGCGCGCGTTCATCATGGTTATTCGGCTATCCCGTGATTTCTCTTATAGAGGCTGCGTAGGTGGCATCATACGGCCCAACACACCATCCTGCTTGATCCACGGGTGCCAAATAACGGCTGCTAAGTGCCCGGTCAGTAAGACGTAGAGAACATAGGCTCCCCATTGGTGTACTAGCTCACCAGCATCTGAGAGGACTTCGCTATGGGGAAGGACTAGCGGCCATTCGAATAAGCCAAACCACGGCACGTCGTGACCTCCAGCGACGGAGAAAATATAGCCGGAGAACGGCATTACCAGCATCAGCCCGTATAGCATCAGATGGGCGAGATGGGCTGCGAATGCATTTATCCTGCCGAGCACCGGCGTATAAGCTGGCACACCAACCATTGCACGATACAGAATGCGTAGCGCCACTAAGACCAGCGCAGTCATGCCCAACGACTTGTGAATGAAGAGCAACTCACGGCGCAATGGCGTTCCCGGCTGGAGGTAGGAAGCATAGATGCCGAGCCCAATTGCGGCGAAGATGATCAGCGCCATCGCCCAATGCAGCAGCCGTTGCATCGAGTTGTAGTGGGTCGTCGGGTAGGGGGAGGAAGTGGCGGACATTTGCGCCCCCATTTGTGCGGCGTTCGATTCCTTATAGCGGCGCGGCTACGACGCTGACCAGAATCCTCTACGCCTTATTCAATGAGAGCAGCATTGCGTCCGGCACAGATTAGACGGCTTTGCCGCGATGAGAAGGGCATCGGCGACCCGAGACCTGGCGCCTGCTAGGGTGCTCGAATTTCTGCATTACGCTTTAACTGCCCGTGCCTTACGACGAATTTCAGTGCCAAAATACCCCGACGTGCGTGATAGCATTACAATAACTAGTGTCACGTTGTGGAGATAGCCAGAAGGAAAAAATTATGGCCAAACGGGTGTCGACAGAAGCCGCGCTGCTGATGCTGCATTGGCAGAACAGCGTTTGCGATCCAAAAGGTGTTTGGGGCAAAAATCTCTGCCGGCAGATTGAGAAGAACAACGCAATCCGCAACGCGCAGAGCGTGTTGGCCACGGCGCGCAACCGCGGAATGCTGACCATCTTCGTCAATATAGGCTGGCGTCCCGGCTTTCCCGAATTACCTGAGAACCAGCATTATCCGCTGTTGCAGGGTGCCAAGGATGAGAACAAAGGCATCATTGGCACCTGGGAGGTCGACGTCATCGATGCGCTACGGCCCCTGAACAACGAGCCCATCGTGATCAATTTCGGGTCCGACAGTTTCGAGGGCACTGACCTCGACCGAATCCTTCGTTCTGCCAATGTCGGCCATTTATTCGTCAGCGGGCAGTGTATCGAGCATGTCGTTGCCACAACGATCAAGCGCGCGGCGAACAAGGGATACAACGCTATTCTAATCAAAGACGCGACCAGCGGCTTCACTGATAGCAATTACAGCGCCATGCTCAATATTCTGCCGCTCTATGCCAAGCTCATCTCGTCGACGGAGTTTACGTTGGAGGCGCCTTACGGCGGCACGGCGCGCACTGACGCCATGCGCGACTCTCGAAACTCGTTCTCCGACAGGGTAGCTTGGCTTCGACCGTGACGCAGGCAACGTGCTAACTTGAATGCGCTTTCAGACCGGAACGACACTAAATCGGCTTGAACAGCGGCACGGGCGGTCCGTTGTCGGTGTCTTGAAATACAACGGTGACCGCCTGTCCGATCCGCAGGTGGTCGGCATCGCAGCCGACGATATTGGTCAGCATGGTCGGTCCTTCGGCGAGCGTCACATGGGCTATGATATAAGGCTCTTTGACGCGGCGCATGACGCTAAAGGCGTAGACGGTTCCTCTACCAGAGGCCTCGCGCCATTCCACTTTGTCACTGGTACAGAATGGGCAGACGGCGCGCGGATACCAGTGCGCGCGGTCGCACGCGGTGCATGTCGGGATCAAGAAGCGGCTTTGGCGGGCCGCATCGAAAAAAGCCTTGCTCTCGGCGGTGATGATCGGCGGAGCGAGTTTGCGGCTCGTGAACACGGCCATCGTGTCACTCCCGTTCCATGATCATCGTCGCACTGCCATGGCGCGTCGCGAGCTGAAAGCCGGTGCCCTGCGCCAAGGCCAAATCGCAGTTCCTCACTTGCACGGCCGGATGCGCTTCGCCGCGCAACTGCCGCACCGCCTCGAGTACTTTAGTCATGCTGCCGCGGTTCGCCGGGTGATTGTTGCACAAGCCGCCGCCATCGGTGTTGAACGGCAACTTGCCGATGCCCGAGATTAGATTGCCGTCGGCGACGAATTTTCCGCCCGCTCCCTTGGCGCAGAAGCCGAGGTCTTCAAGCTGTATGATCACAGTGATGGTGAAACTGTCGTAGATTGAGGCGTATTTAATATCGGCAGGCGTCACGCCCGCTTCGGCAAAGGCGGTCGGGCCCGCGAGCGATGCGCCGGACGTGGTGAGATCGAAGGTGCCCCCAGTCAGATGTTTCACCGCTTCGCCTGTACCGATGATGCTCACAAGCGGCCGCTTCAGCTGTTTGGCGATCTCCGGGCGAACAAGGACGATCGCGCCACCGCCGTCGCTGATGACGCAGCAATCGAGCCGGTGTAGCGGATCGGCGATCATTGGCGAGTTGAGGACGTCCTCGACCATGACCACCTCAGGCAGCATGGCATGCGGATTGTGCCGGGCGTGATGCGAGGCTGCGACTTTCACCCAAGCGAGTTGCTCGCTCGTGGTGCCATAGTCGTACATGTGGCGCATGGCGCACATCGCATAGCCGTTGACGGTCGTAATGGCGTAGGGCGCTTCCCAAGGAGCTTCCGGCTGGTTGGGGTCGCGCTGCCGCGGTGCGGTACCGGTCGCCATGCCTTCGCTGCGTGGCCTGCCGGCGAGCGTGACTAGCGCCACGTCGCATTTGCCCAGTGCGATCGCCTCGGCGGCGTGCGCGGCCAGCGCGATGTAGGAGGCGCCGCCGATCTCAGTCGAATCCATATGGCGAAGCTTCAGATTCATATACTCCGCCATGGAGGCGGGTCCGGGCCCAGGCGCATCGCCGGAGCAGAAATAGCCGTCAACGTCGTCACGCGTCAGCCCGGCATCGCCCAAGGCACCGAGCGCCACTTCGGCGTGGAGCTGTGCGACGGTCTTATCCGGTGCCAGCCGTGTCGGGTGCTCAAAAATACCCGCGATATAGGCTCTGCCTTTGACGGTCATCCCTGGAAGCTCCCCTTGCCCGGCAACATATCGGTGTGTGGCTCTATCTCCAACGTCGTTAGCAGGGCCGGTAGATCGAGATCGCCCTCCACGACGAAATCGGCTCCAGGCTGATGTACTGTGATGCTCGCTGACAGTTGAGCGAGACCTAAACAGTTGGACCTGAAGACTCGCACAACCCACTCGGGCAAAATGAAAATTGGCGTATGCGAGTCGGTTTTGACTATTCCTGACGCGCGCCAGTTTGCTTGGCCATCGCCGCCTACCTTGCATTAGACGCTTTTCTGAGAATTGCTAAAGGGATCGGCTCGACGCCCGGGAGGTGACGATGAAAGGATGGTTGGTGATTGCAGCGACCGCCGTATTTTTGGCTGTGGCCCCATGCGATGCAAAATCGGAAGAAAAGGCTAGGATTTCCGACGGCGTCGTGAAGATCGGCATGATCGAGGATATGTCGAGTATCTATGCGGATATCACCGGCGTTGGTGCGGTGACCGCCGCCAAGATGGCGATCGAGGATTTCGGCGGAACTGTCGTCGGCATGCCGATTGAAGTCGTTTCCGCCGATCACCAGAACAAGGCGGACATTGCCTCGGCGACGGCGCGTGAATGGTTCGAGAACCAACATGTGGATGCGCTGATGGATGTAGCCGCCTCAGCCACCGCGCTTGCGGCGATTGACGTCGCGAAGACTAAAAACAAGATTGTCGTGCTGAACGGCCCAGGCGCGGCGCGGATCACGAACGAAGCCTGCACGCCGGTCTCAATCCACTACACTTATGACAATTATGCGCTTGCCCATGGCACCGGCGGCGCCATGGTCAAAGCCGGTTACGATACCTGGTTCTTCGTTGCCGCCGACTATGCTTTTGGCCATGATCTTGAGCAGGTGACTACCGGCGTAATCAAGGCGAACGGCGGGCGGGTGCTAGGGGGTGTACGCGTCCCGATCAACACCTCGGATTTCTCCTCGGCTTTGCTACAGGCGCAGTCCTCGAAAGCCAAGGTAGTCGGTCTCGCCAATGCCGGCGCCGATACACAAACTTCCATCAAACAAGCAGCCGAGTTCGGGATCGTTCGCGGCGGGCAGAAACTCGCTGGCCTGTTGGTGTTCATCAACGATGTGAACAGCCTTGGCCTGGACGTGGCACAAGGCATGCTGTTGACCACGGCGTTCTATTGGGACCGCAACGATGAATTGCGCGCGTGGGCGCAGCGCTATTTCCAGCGCATGAATTGCATGCCGAACATGGTGCAGGCGGGAATTTATTCAGCGACCATGCATTATCTCAAGGCGGTGGCGGCCGCCGGCACTGACGAAACTAACGCTGTCATGGACAAGATGCGGACTACCCCGATCCATGACTTCTTTGCCAAGAACGGGACGATCCGTGAAGACGGCCGGATGGTTCACGACATGTATCTCTACGAGGTCAAAAGGCCCGCAGAATCCAGTCGCCCGTGGGATTACTACAAGCTCGTCGCTGAGATTCCAGCGGAGCAAGCGTTCCTCCCGGTGGCGGAATCAAAGTGCCCGCTGGTGAAGAAGGCGCAGTGAACGGCACGCGACCCGTCTTAGCCGGCGTGGGGCTTGCTCGACTGATCTTGTTCATCGCCAAGCAGCGCTTCCGCCATCTCACGCAGCCGCACCTTCTGCACTTTGGTGCCATTGGGGCTCTCAACGCTCGGAAAATCATCGATCACCACAATCCGCTTTGGAACTTTGAAGCGCGCTAGCAGCTGCAAACAAGATGCGCGCAACGTAGCTTCTTGGAGTACTACGCCGGCGCACGGCCGGACGAATGCCACGGGTACCGGATCATCCTCGCCACCAGAGGCGGCTACGACCTGAACGCCGGCTACGCCTGGCTGAGCTTGAATAACGGCCTCGATTTCCTCGGGGCTGACCAGGAAACCGCCCAGCCGCATCGCGTCACCGATCCGCGCCTCAAAAATGAAGCCTTGATCTGCAAGGTGAGCGAGGTCGCCGGTCCGAAACGCGCCTTCGGTATCGATTGCTCGCGCGGTTGCTGACGGGTTGTCGAGATATTCGATGAAGCGCGACGGTGCGTCGATCCACAACTCTCCCGATGCGCCATGCGGCATCGCGGCACCTGTATCCGGATTGCGGAGGGTAAGTCGCGCCTGCTCACTGACCGGTACGCCGCCGCCGCGCAGGCGATTCTCTCCGTTCGCGATCGAAAACAGCGCCTGAACTTCCGAACTACCATAAAGGCCGCGAGGCCGGAGGCCGGCGGCCTCCGCGGCCGCAATCGAAACGGCGGCATTGGAGTGAAAGGCGGCGAAACCCGAGAAACGCACCGAATCGAACGGTCGTCCACCGCTCGCAGCGGCGAGCCGCCCGAACATATCGTCGCCGCCGATCAAATGCGTAATTCGGTGGTCTCGAATCAAAGCAGCTGCGGCAGTGCCGTCGAATTGCGCCACACATACAATGTGTGCACCGCCCGCGACCGCGGCCATTGCCGCAGCGTTGCCGAAAGTTCCGCAGAATGGCACGGCGCCAAGCAGCACCGCGTCTTCCGCGTCGAGTCCAATGCGGCCAGCTACGTCAGCGGCATGCCCAGCTATTGTTTGTTGGTCGTGCAGGACCAATTTAGGTCCGCTGGTAGTTCCCGAAGTGGTGAAGGTCAGGCAGGGCGCGCTGCCGGTGGCCTCGTCCGCTCCCGCGTCCGCCGCGCGACCCTCGAGCGGCAACACAGGCAGTCCCATAAGCGTGGCGGCATTGAGTGCGCTTTGCGGTGCAAGGACATAGCGCAGACTAGTGCGATCCTGGATAGGTAGAGCCCCGAAAATCATCGGAAAGTCGACTGGCGCGAATCCCCATTGGGTCACCAACGCGATTGCGCGCGTTCGACGCAGCAGGCTTCCGACTTCGGCCGCACGAAAGCGCGTATTGACATGGACGGCCAACGCGCCAAGCCGGGCGCAGGCAAAGATTGCGGCCAGATAATCGGTGCCGTTTGGTAACCAGATAGCAACACGGGCGCCGGCCTCGACGCCAGCGTTACGCAGTCCGCCCGCAACGCGCAAGACGCGGTCCTGAAAGGCTTCACGGGTAAGCGCCGCCCTTGCGTCAGTCACCGCCGGTGCCAAGGCGTTGCGGCCCGACCAATCGAGCAAGCTTGAGAGCGTGCGCGGATATCCCGCACCATATGTTTGTCGCATCAGCGCACCGCACTCCTTTGCCTGGAATGACCTTGGTCGCCCTCGGCTCATTGATATCTTGCCAACGAAAGCGTCGAGTGGCGAACAGCAAAACCAACGCAGGCGCGCGGCTGTCAAACAGCCTTTCGGCATAAAAGCGGCGCGTCAATTGCCGCCGTGGGACCGTGCCAAAGTATGCAGGTGTGGTGCGAAGCCGCGACCCGTCAAGCAATGGGCGGCAATTCTGACTTTATGGGGCGCATTGTGTGAAGACGAGGTCTCGCGCTTTCACCTCCTGTGCCAGGCGAAGCAGGTCTTCATTATCGCTTCGTCGGTCGAAGGTTTGCCATCTTGGAAGTGGCCAAACCCCCACCCACCGGTCGCAGCTACTTCGCCGCGTTCTCTTGCTCTGTCTGGTCCGACCTGCGGCACCCAGCCTACCGATGCGGCGTCAGCGAGTCTCGCCTTGGTCTTGCGTCAATCTCGCACGAACTTCGGCTTTAAGGACCTTGCCGACCTTGGATCGCGGCAAATCACTCCACACCTCGATCTGCTTCGGCGTTTTCACGCTGCCGATCCTGGACTTGACCAGGTTGGTGACGGCTTCTGGATCGACACGTCGCCCTGGCCGAGGCTGCACGACAGCGACGACCCGCTCGCCCCATTTCGGATCGGGAAGCCCGACCACGGCGCAGTCCTGAATCGAATCGATTGACCGCAGCGCGTCCTCGACCTCGGCGGAATAGACGTTGAAACCGCCGGTGATGATCATGTCTTTGGCACGGTCGACGATGTAGAGGAAGTTATCGGCATCAAGGTATCCGATGTCTCCAGTGTGGTGCCATCCGTGCACCGAGGCTTCCGCGGTGGCCTCAACGTTCTTGTAATATCCTTCCATCACCAGCGAGCCGCGCACCACAATCTCGCCGCGCTCTCCACTCGGAAGAAGCTTGCCTGTGCCGTCCATGATGCCAACCTGGACCAGCGGACTGGGGCGACCCGCCGACTGCAGCCGCGCGGTAGCAATCGACCCGTCGGCGTTGAAATGTTCGTCAGGCGCCATCGTCGAAATCATCATCGGCGCTTCGGTCTGCCCGAACAGTTGCGCCATTGGCCCGATCCGCCGAAGCGCTTCCGCCAGCCGGGACGCCGAGATCGGTGCGGCTCCATACCAAAAACACTGCAGCGAGCCGAGTTCAGCTGCGTCAAGCCCAGGGTGATCGAGGAGCATGTAGATCACGGTCGGCGGAAGGAATGTGTGGGTAACGTGATAGCGCTCGATGAGAGCGAGGAATTCCCCGATGTCGGCATGGTGCATGATGACGATCCGACCGCCGAGCGTCATGATAGGGAAGCACAATACGCCGGCGGCATGGGTCAGCGGCGCCAAAGCAAGATAGACAGGGCGCCCTTTGAAGGGATAGCTCATGAGTGTCAGTGCCGTCATTGCCTCGATGTTGCGACCCGATAGCATCACGCCCTTGGGCTTTCCGGTGGTGCCGCCAGTGCCGGGCAGTACGGCGAGGTCGTCCACCGGCTCACGATCGAATGGTTCTCCGTCGTCGCAGAGCCACATGTCGAACGTCGCCGCGAAGGGCACTGAACCGTCGAGGCAGACCAGCGCTTTTAGTTTCGGCAGGCTTTCGCGGATCTTGTCGACCATTGGAGCGAAGGCGGACTGAAAGAGCAGCAAGCTGCAATCGAATCCGTCGAGGATGAGCTGGTTCTCGGCCGCTTCGTTGCGCGGATTGATCGGACACCAAACGGCAGCCGCGCGAGAGATGCCGAACACGCAAGCGAAGGCGACCGGATCGTTACCGGACAAGATGGCGACCTTATCGCCGGCAGCCACCGTGCTACGCGCTAAGCTGTGCGCGATTCTGTGGCTCAGCCGCTGCACCTCGCCGTAGCTCAGGTCCCGCCCATCCATGGTCAGGCACGGCCTGTCAGGACCCAATGAGGCGCCCTTGTCGAGATAGTCGATCAGTCGCATCGTCGCCTCCCGCGCGGAGAGCGGCCGACGCGGACTTTGCCGCGTCGGCCAGAGCGTCAGGTGTGCACGGTGAGTATCGGGTTCATCACTAGCCCGAAGCTCCGCAGTTGCCCGAGCAGTTCGCGATAGCCGAACGCCTGGCAGCCGGACGCAAAGCCGACGCGCTTCGGCGGCGTTTGCAGCAGCGAAAATGCAGCGTAGGCCTGCAGCATGCCGGTCTGCTTGTAATTGCAGTTGCCGTGAATCACACAGTGCGCGCGGCCGAGCGGTCCCGAGGCGTGGACCGAGTCGATGGATGTGTTGATGCGTGGGTTCTCCCGCGGCGGCATCGCCGCCTGAATTGTCGCCGCGATGTCGGCAAGCGCTTTTTCTTGCTGATCGGGCGGCAGGGGCTTGATCTTCTCCTTCACCATCTGCGTGGTCTGCACCACGTTCTCCATGACGGGCCGCGCGAGAACTCCGCCGAGCACTCGACAATTGGAGACACGGGGATCATTGCGGAACCAGACCGGATGGGCCGTCCCGCCCCACGGCACCGCGATGGAGGTCTCGTGCTGGCCTGGCACCACGACGTCAGCACGGGCGGTGACATCCCATTCGACGAACCTGTTCTGCTCGAGGTAGTACCACTTCGCCTTCAGAATGGTGAAGATCGTCTGGGTCGAGGCGTAGGTCGGAAACCCTTTCCAGAACACGAGAATGTCCAGCGAGTCGAGACCTGGATGCTCAAGGCAGATGTTGGCGGCAATCTCACCGGTCGTGTACATCTGCGCGATATTCGGAGCGAGCAGCAGCCCGTTGGCGGCGAATTTTTCGCCCCAGGTCTCTTGGCATTTCAATACCCAGTCCTGCTCACCGGTCGTGTCGCTGTAGTGACAGCCGGCGCTCAGGCAGGCCTCGACGACCTCGCTGCCGTACTTAATAAAGGGTCCGACCATATTGCTGACGAAACGCGCGCCCCTGAACAGCTTGGTCAGGGCTTCGACGCTGTGTTCGACCTGTGCAACTTCATAGTCGGCAGTTTCGATGCCAGGAATCTTCTCGACTACTGCCCGGACTTTGGCGGCGTCACGACCGGCGGCGATGAAGGGAACGTTGTATTCCCGCAGGTACTCGCAAACCAGACGACCGGTGTAGCCGGAAACGCCGTAGACGACGACGGGACGCTTCTCGCTCATAGTGTTTCCTCCTGACTATTCGTTTTTGGATCGTTCATGTTGTCCGTAGCTCTTCGCCTGCAATCCGACACATCGCTTTTCCGCATCCGGGTGGCGGCGCCGCGCTGTTTGAAGCGGATCGCGCCTAAGCTGCCGCGTTACATGCCCATGCCGCCGTCGACCGGCAGGCCGACGCCGGTGATGAAACGAGCTTCGTTTGAGCACAGAAACACCGCGGCCGTGCCGATATCGCCGACCTCGGCGAGCCGCCCGAGCGGGGTTTGCTCCACTACCGAGCCGACCGCCGCGTTGACGTCGGGCGCGAGCCCGATCTTCACGATGTCATCTGCAAGCTGCATGCCCATGTCAGTCGGGATCAAGCCGGGATAGATGCAGTTGACGCGCACGCCGAAGCCAAGCTTACCGGCTTCCATCGCTGCGACCCGTGTCATCCGGTCGACCGCGGATTTGGTGCCGGAATAGACGGCGATGCTTGGAAACGCGATCGTCGCGGCCACCGACGCGATATTGACGATCGTACCGCCTTTGCCGGCCGATCCGCCTGGCCGCATCGCGCGGAAGGCGTGTTTTATGCCGAGCACGGTGCCAACGATGTTGACGTCGCACATTCGCCGAGCGTCTTCGGCCTTAATCTCGCTAATCAGTGAGGTGATCTCGATGCCGGCATTGTTGATGAGGATGTCGTAACCGCCGAGTGTGGAGACGGTGGCTGCGACCGCTCGCTCCCATTGCGCATCGTCGGTGACGTCGAGCTTCGCAAAGCCGGTCTTTGCACCGGAGCGCGCAAGAGTGGCGGCAGTTTCCTTGCCGACATCTTCAAGAATGTCGGCGATCATGATCGCGGCGCCGGCATCGGCTAACGCCGTCGCGATCGCGGCGCCGATGCCGCGCGCGCCACCGGTGATCAGGGCTTTCCTCTCCGCAAGGGCCTTCCCGCTCATAAACTCCCTCCCTTTCATGTTTTTTGATTGACGTGCTGGCAGGCCGCCGCCGCCGCTCTGGACACTCTGTCGGAATGCGGAAGCAGCAGCATTAATTGATCGGAGGCGCGCGTGCGCCTGGCTTTCCTCCCACATGCCGCCCATGGCGGCTTTTGACAATTGTCAAAATTGATTTTGACAATCGTTCAGACAAATCTTGACGATTGTCAAGGAAATGCTTAGCCGTTATCTGGAGAAATGGCGCGAGCAGCTTGGGATCGAGTGGAAGGAGGCGCGAATCGTCTTCGGCCCGGCTTAGGCATCGCAAGAGCTTAGGCAATGAGAAACGAGGACGAATTTTGATGGCGCAGCAGGTGGCGAGTGCGCGCAAGCGGGTCATAGAGGCGACCGAGGCACTCAAAGAAGAAAAATTCAACGCACGCCGGCTCGAAATCGCGGAGGCGGCTCTAGAGACGCTCGGCGAGCTCGGTTACGCGCGCACGAGCCTGCGGGAAATCGCCCAGAAGTCACCGTTCACCCACGGCGTGTTTCACTACTATTTCAGCGATAAGACTGACCTGATCTGCTGTTGCGTCCGCCACTACAAAGCGAAGTGCGTAACGCGTTATGACGACGTTGCCTCGCTCGCGCGCAGCCGCGAGGAATTGATGGAGGGGTTCGTCGCTAAGCTTGGTGAGACGCTGCGTGACGAAGCGCGGATGCATCGGCTCTGGTACGACCTCCGCGCCCAGGCACTGTTCGAAGAAGCGTTCCGCAATGATGTTGTGGAAATCGATAAGAGCCTCGAGCGCATGATCTGGAGGATCGTGTCGCGCTACGCGGAACTAGGGGGCACGCGTCCCGCGCTGTCATCGAACGTGTTGTACGCGCTGTTCGACGGCCTTTTTCAGAGCGCCTTGCTCAAGCACTTGTCCGGCGACAAAGGGGCGATCGGCGAACTGCTGGAGGAAGCCAAACGGCTGCTGCCGAGCGTGTGCTGACGGCGAATTGTTTCACCATGGCCCTATCGCTCATTCTTGGTGAGGCTCCACTTCTCCGTTTTGCTCCCGACTGCGGAGGTTCGGCGTTGAACTCTCGAACCCCCTAAGAGCTACGTCGCGAAGCCGGAGGGCTAAATGTCACTCCTTGTAGACAGGGAGGGCGGGATTCGCGATACGGCACTGCGGACCACGGAGCAGAGAAGGTGTTCATGGGTTACGCTGTGGGTTGGAAAGATCAATGGACGTAAGTATATAAAAATCCAAAGTTATTTTTGAGTATAGGCGGACACTCCCTCCGCCAGGATCTTTCGCTACTCATTCTCCACTGTCAGATCGCGCTTTCAGCGCGGGCTATTTTGGCCTTCTGAGCGTCTCACCTCTGGACTCTGGTTATGCACGGCGAGCTAGGGTTGCTCTCTCTCTCGCCCCTTTGTTCTCCGAGGCTCTGAACTTTTGCCCGAGTATACGGTTTTTGCGAAACGTTTAATTCCAACGCCTTTTACCGCGTCTCTGCGCGGCCCAATTTGAATCGCGCTTGCTAGAGCAATTGCTCGATGGAACTAGCGATCCCGCCAACGGGCCGCTAAATGCCCGCTCCGTTGGCCATTTTCCGTCAGTGGACGTTCAGCGGATGGGGCTGCTTGATGCTGATAACCGGTCTAGCAGTTCGGGGTGGTGACCGATCGGGTTCTTCTGGTCATTTCCGATTTTGAACCGCATCCCATTGACCGAGAAATTGACTGCGGTCCGCAACCGGTAAATATTATCTGTAGCCGATCGATCATACCGAACCATGCGGTGGACCTGTGCGGCTGCTTGTCATCGTGCTTTTGGGCTTGGTGGCGTCCGCCTATAGCGGGACGGTCAGGGCACAGATTTCGGACGATCTCGTTCGCATCGGTGTGCTCAACGATCAGTCGGGCGTGTACGCCGATCTCGGCGGTCCTGGCTCCGTAGTTGCCGCGCGCATGGCGGTCGAGGACGCCGGCGCCAAGGTGCTCGGGAAACCCGTCGATATCGTCGCTGGCGATCATCAGAGCAAAGCCGACGTAGGCGCGGCAATTGCGCGTCAATGGTTCGACGCAGACAAAGTCGATATGGCGATCGGGTTCGACAATTCCTCGGTCGCGCTTGCCGTCGAGCAGGTCGCCCTGCAAAAGGATCGCATTGCTATTGCGGCCGCCGTCGCCACAACCGCATTCACGGGCAAGAACTGCACTCCCAATGAAGCCTCGTGGCTTCACGATTCGTACGCGCTGACCAATACACTTGCGCGCTCAGTGGTTGGCCGCGGAGGCGACACCTGGTTCTTCCTTACCGTCGACTACGCGTTCGGCTATTCGCTCGAGACTGACGCGACGAGCGCAGTGGCAGCCAGCGGTGGCAAAGTGCTCGGCGGAGTGCGCCATCCCCTCAATAATGCGGATTTCAGTTCTTACCTGCTTCAGGCGCAAGCGTCCGGCGCTAAAGTCGTTGCGTTAGCCGATGCCGGTGGCGACATGATCAATGCCACCAAGCAGGCCAGCGAATTCGGATTGTCCCACGGTGGCCAGACGCTGGTTTCGCTCCTGGCTTTCATTACCGATATCCATACCCTGGGGCTTGCGGCGGCCCAGGGTCTTCGCTTCGTCACCGGGTTTTACTGGGATCGCGACAAGGACACGCGGGCCTGGTCGAAGCGCTTTCTTGACCGGCATGGGCGGATACCGACCGCAGCGCAGGCCTCGGTTTACTCCGCCATTCGTCATTATCTGCGGGCGATCGAAGCCGCCGGCACCGATGCCGCGCTCCCGGTGATGGCGAAGATGCGGGAGATCCCGGTCGATGACTTTTACGCGCGAGGCGGCAGGCTTCGCGAAGACGGGCGGTTGCTGCACGATATGTACTTTGTGCAGGTGAAGACGCCGGCCGAGTCGACCGGACCCTGGGACTATTACAAAGTCCTCGCCACGATCCCGGGCGAGCAGGCGTTTCGCCCGGCAGGCGAGGACGGTTGTCCGCTGATCAGGCGGTGATCCGGGGCCGTTGCTCTTTCAGGAATCTCAACTTCCAGAGATAACCGCGCGCGCTAACGAAACGTACGAAAGTGGCACAAAGCTGACGTGTCGCGATGCCGGCCCCAGGCCGTTGTTAAAGTCTAAACGGACATTACACCGTTTTCGAGCAACGCGGCTTTTGACGCACAGCCGCCACCGCGGACCAGCCCTTGTCCGCGCCGTGATCTCGGCATTGTCGCGACTAACGTCCCATGACACCATCGCGATGACGAACCGCCCCCGTATCGGAGACCCTATGTCGCGCCGGAAATACGCTTGGGAGACGCTGTCTGATGAGCAATTGCTCCAGCGGCGCCTCAGCAGTCTGAAGATTACGGTCGAAGGCACGTGGCTCGAGGACTGCGTCAAAGCTCTTCACGAAGAGCTTGAACAGCGGGGCATTCGGCTGCGTCCCCACACCTGGATCTCGAGCGAATGGTTCAGTCCGGACAAGACGCCTGGCATTGCCATCCCTTTCTATCTCGCCCATCCCCGCCTGATGAAGCTCGAGAAGAAAATGATGCTCGACGTCGAGGGAGGCACTTGGTCCGAGTGCATGGCCATTCTCCGTCATGAGGCTGGCCATACGGTGCAGCAGGCCTATCAATTGCACCGCCGCCGACGCTGGCAACAACTGTTCGGCCTCTCCTCGAAATCTTACCCGCTCCATTATCGGCCAAATCCAGCGAGCCGGCGCTATGTTCAGCATCTTCGGCTCTGGTATGCACAGAGCCATCCGGACGAAGATTTCGCTGAGACCTTCGCGGTGTGGCTGCGGCCGCGCTCGAACTGGCGGACGCGGTATGCCGGCTGGCCCGCGCTAAAAAAGCTCGAATTTGTCGATGAACTGATGGACGAGCTCGCCGGCAAGCGGCCACTGCTCACTTCGCGGGAGCGCGTCGATCCTCTGCGTGAACTCAATGAGACTTTAGCTAGTCACTACCAAAAAAAGCAGGCGTTCTACGCATTCAAGCCACACAAGACCTACGACCGTGATCTCTACCGGCTGTTTTCTGCAAATCCAAGGCATAGCAGGGCGCAACCGGCTTCGGTCTTTATCAGGCGTCACCGGGCCCACGTCAGGAAGCTGGTTGCCCAGTGGACAGGCGAAAACCAACTTACGCTTGATGCGGTGCTTGACGACATGATCACCCGCTGCCGCGCGCATAATCTGCGAGCCGTCGGTTCTGAGCGGAAGCTCCTGAGCGATTTCACCGTCCTGCTCACTGCCAAGACCATGCACGCGTTGTTCGGCCCATCGCGGCGCAAATGGATCGCGTTATGAGGCGCCTGCGCGTCCTGGTACTCATGCATGCCGAGTTTGTGCCCCCGGATTCGGCCAGCGGCTACACCGCGCAGCAAATTCATGAATGGAAAACAGAATTCGACGTCGTGAGCACATTGCGCACGGCTGGACATGAGGTCCACCCGCTCGGCGTGGCGGACGAGCTCAAGCCGGTGCGCGACGCGATCGAAGGCTTTAAGCCGCACGCAGCGTTCACCTTGCTGGAGAAGTATCAAGGCGAGGTGATCTACGACCAGAACGTCGCAAGCTATCTCGAGTTGATGCGTGTCCCATATACTGGGTGCAATCCGCGCGGCTTGTTGCTCGCGCGCGGCAAGGATCTTTCGAAGACACTCGCGCACTATCGCCGAATTCCGGTGCCAGCCTTTGCTGTGTTTCCGATGCGTCGCAAGGTCAAGCGGCCGGCGCGTCTTGCGCTGCCTCTGATCGTCAAGAGCTCGAGCGAGGACGGATCCCGCGGTATCTCGCAGGCATCCGTTGTCGACACGGACGAGAAGCTCGCGGAGCGCGTCGCCTTCGTTCACGAGCAGGTCGGTACTGCCGCCATCGCCGAGCAATATATTGAAGGGCGTGACATCTATGTCGGAGTACTCGGCAACACGCGGCTGCGGGTCCTGCCTGTGTGGGAGCTGAAATTCGGTAACATGCCCCAGGGGGCACGGCACATTGCCACGGAAAAAGTCAAACACGATCTCAACTATCAGAAACGCGCCGGGATCCTGGATGGGCCGGCCGAAGACTTGGCGCCTGAACTACGCTCCCGGATCCAGCGACTAGCTAAACGCGTCTATCGGATTCTGGAACTTGATGGATATGCGCGCATAGACTTTCGCCTGTCTTCCGATGACATTCCGTATTTCCTTGAAGCGAATCCAAATCCCGAAATTGCAAAAAGCGAAGAGTTCGCGACCGCGGCTCGGCATGACGGCCTTGCATATCCCGACTTGCTGCATCGTATTCTGGCCCTAGGAATGAGCCGAGCACGCGCGGGCGTATCCGCAGGCTGATCGGCGCAATGTCTGGTTTTGCACGAGGCGGACGCAGCGCATTTCAGGCTAATGGTCCGCTTTTGTGGTCTAAAGCAGAGGTAGCGTCGGGTCTCGCCGACTCCGGCTTTTGACCCAAAGTGGACATGTACTGCCCTCGGCCGCCGTCTTGCAGTTGCACTCCCTCCGCGAGGGCATTCTGTCGACTGATTCTAGATGCATTTAAGTGCCTTGTATTCGAAGCACCCGGTGCTTCAAGCACGACGCAAAGCTACCCTGGTTCAAATGTTCGCTGCCCGGCAGTTTGCGCGCGGGATACTTCAGGCTCCTGCGGGCTTGCCACAGGGAAGCATCGCGGGTCACACCAGATAGAATAGGCGAGCGTATCGCGGTGCGCTGGAATGATCATCATGAAGGTTCAGCAAAGGAGTGGGCGGCGTCGTCAAGCGAACGGTAGTCATCCTTCTTGGACGCGATAGCGCGGAAGCGTAGCCGCGAAGAAACACGAGCTACTCGTCATCGCATCATTGAAGTCGCTCGTTTCTCTTCGGGCGCTAGGCCTCGGCCTTGGCTGGGTGGCGGCAAGCCTGCGACGGCCGGGTTGGCAGCGGTCCTCAGACGGGTGCCTTGAGAAAGCTTCCGCACAACAGACTGACCCGCTCCGGACAATTTCGGCTTGGCGTTGCGGTCGCCTATTGCCTTCTGCCCGAAAAAGAGTGAGCCCCGCCTGAGGGGGTGCGGCGGGGCTCGGGGGAATGCAACGAGGCCACACCGGCGAACGGCATGACCTCGTCGACGACAGAGGACATGAGTCCCTTTCCCAATCCAACATGTTGTTGCTACCCGATCGTCTCTTTCTCGCGAGTGTGGTGCAGAGATCACCATGCCGTATTCGTGAGACGTGGAGACCCGTTGCAAATGTTGTCTCGCGGCTCGCGCTGTGTCCCGGCCGGTTAAGTAATCTGAACGGCGCGTTGTCGCCATTTTACCTAAGAGCAGATTGACGCCTTCCCTCAAAAATAGTCGCTTTCCTAGGTTGGAGAGTCTGCATCCGGCGAACAGAGGAGGGCGTCGCACAGAGATATCATCGTTCGTTTGGGTCGGCGTTGGGACCAATTGCCTTGCGGCTTTGCGGGTCGTTTGTCTGGAGCCGGTCTTCTGAACAGTCAAAGTCCAATTCAATCTTAATCGACGTGAATGGCTGCCGCAGATCGTTCGTGGATCGCAGACGCAGAAGATCAGTGATCCTACGCAATGACGGGCATGCCTTCGTGTCAGAAGGAGATACGTAATGCCCGGCAATTGGTGGGATCCGAACAATCAGAACCAGGATCAAGGTCAGGGCCAAGGCGAAGGCCAGGGCCAGTTGAGCCTCCAGGGCCAAGGTCAGGCCCAAGCTCAGGTTGCAGCCGATCTAAACGGCAATCTGAACGGCAACGGCAACGGCAATCTGAACGGCAACGGCAACTTCAACGCCGACGGCAACCTCAACGGCAATCTCAACGACAACGTCAACCACAACACCGACAGCGTTAGTGTTGACGTCAGCGTCGATGCGAGTGTCACGCCGATTATCGGCGATCTGTGCGATGCCACGGCTATCTACCTGCCGCAGAATATTTCGCAGGAGTTCACGGCCGGCGGCACCGATACGGCCATCGCGCTCGACCAGATCAACAGCCTTGTTGCCAACAACCTGGCTGAAAATCTGCACAACTCGGATTGCTCGTCGATCTGCGGCAGCGGCGCCTCGGAAAGCGGCGGCGTTCACGTCGGTGACATCAGCCAGGGTGACCTGGCGACCGGCCAACTGCAGGGCGCGACTTCGGCGGCGGCTACCGTCGACGCCTTCACCCAGAGCATCGTTCTCGGGGCCAACATCCAGAACAACTCGTTCACCACGACCATCACCGGCGGCGATTCTCACGTGACCGTCGGCGACGTGCATCACTCGTAAATTCTGAAGCATGAGGCCCGTGCGCTCCGGCGCACGGGCCTTTTTATCGCCAACGGGTCGGCGGCGGGGCACAAGGGTGGCTGCGCGCCTTGGGCGGGTCCCTGTCAGCCCTGCTCGACGCATTTCAAATCTGGGCTCATTGTCGGGAATGCGACTTAAACGCGAGCACGTCGGCAGCACGACGGCCGCTATCACGAAGCAGTGTTAATGTGTGCGCCTGGCGACTTTGACGGGGTGCTCCGCGAGCAAGTCATTGCAGTATTGGAGAAAGTGCGTGGCGTCGCCTGACGCCACCGTGCTTGGTTAGTCCCTTGTCGCGACAGCCCTGACCGGCGGTCCGCGGGAGGAGATCAACTTTTGCGCTGCGAAATCGTTTTATCTTTGACTTTGGCTAACTTTTGAGGAGAATTATTGCATCGCAGTATTTGCAGACAAGATTGCAAACTACATGTTGCGATTGTTATTTGTCACGACAGAGATCGACGATTTCGTCAGGACTGGTGGCCTCGCCGCTGTCTCAGCTGCGCTTCCCCGCGTTTTACGGTCCTGGAGCGATACGCGCATTCTGCTCCCGGGATATGGCGAGGTGGTTCGCCGTCTCCACAATCTCCGCATTGTGGGAAAGTGCGAGCCCCTGGGTGCGATGCCGGCGTGCGACATCGGCGCTGGCGAAACGGCCGATGGGTTGCCGTTTTACGTGGTCATCTGCCCCCAGCTTTATGAGCGGCCTGGGACTCCCTACGTCGATGAAAACGGCCGCGATTGGCCCGATAACGATATTCGCTTCGCGCGCTTGGCTTCCGTTGCCGCCTCACTCGCGGCCGGCCATCTCGACCCGGCCTGGAGGGCGGACGTTGTCCATCTCAACGACTGGCAGTCGGCCTTGGCGCCTGCCTATCTGTCGTGGAATGGGGCGCGGATCCCCAGCGTTTTGACGATTCACAATCTGGCATTCCAGGGATTGTTCGAGCGCGAAACCTTGTACCGGATCGGCGCCCCCGAAAGCGCGTTCCACATCGAGGGACTGGAATTCTACGGCAAAGTGTCCTTCCTCAAGGCCGGCCTTCAGTACGCGACCCACCTCACCACTGTCAGTGAGACCTACGCCCGCGAAATCACCTTGCCGGAATTCGGATGCGGCCTGGACGGCGTGCTGAGAAAGCGTGCCGCGAACGGCGAGCTTACTGGGATCGTCAACGGGATCGACGATAGTTGGAATTCCAAAACGTGCACGCAACTGGCCTCACCATTCGCATCCGGCGATTGGAAGAGAAAGCACGCCAATAAAAGTTACCTGCGAAAGCAATTTGGCCTGGCGGTATCGCGCGGTCCGCTGTTTGGCCTGGTCGCTCGCCTCGTTCACCAGAAGGGGGTCGATTTCGTTCTCGAGTTCCGCCGAGACCATCGTCGAATCGGGCGGCCAAATCGTTGTTTTGGGCCGTGGCGAAACCGAAATCGAGGAGGCCTTGCGCAAGGTTCAGGCCAAATATCCGAGGTCGATCGCCGTATCGATCGGCTTCGAAGACGGAGAAGCGCGCCGCATCTTCGCCGCAAGCGATTTTACATTGCTGCCGTCCCGCTTCGAACCGTGCGGGCTGAGCCAAATGTACGCGCAGCGCTTTGGCTCGCTTCCGATCGGACGCAAAACGGGCGGCTTGGCGGAAACCATCAAGGACGGGCAAACCGGCTTCCTATTTCCTCACGCCTCAACGGAGTCGTTCATGGGCGCGGTCTGTCGCGCCTTTGGGGCATTTGCCGACTACCGTCGCCTAAACATTATGCGTTCAGGCGCCATGGCGCAGGAGTTCCAGTGGTCGCGCCCCGCGGCGTCGTACCAATCGCTCTATCAGAAGGTCTGCAGCCTTTCTTGTTAGGTGCGTTGCCGGCTCGGGGCCATTGTGCGGGAAATTCGTATGCCCGTGGAACGCGGGACGATGCCTTGCCGCATACCGGAGCTATTTTAGCGCCGCCTGCGCGTCGCCCTCGGCGTGCGCGCTGCGCGATCCGTTGGATGTTTTGACGTTGACGCTGACATCCATGCCAAGCTGATCGTCTGACCGACCCCAATAGCTTCCACTCAACGGAATGGCTTGATCGGGTGTCCTGGTCACCGCCACGCGGATCAGGTCGCGATTGCCAACGATCCCATTGGTCGGATCGAACTCAATCCAACCGGACCCCGGCACATAAATCTGGCACCACGCATGGGTCGAGCCGTCCCCAAGCCTGACCGGCCCATCGCGGTCGGGTACATAAACATACCCGGTGACGAACCGGGCCGCGAATCCGAGCGAGCGGGCGGCTTCCATCATCAATAAAGCCAAGTCCCGGCAAGTACCGTTTTGGCATCGAAGTGTTTCGGCTGGGGTCTGCGTTCCGCGGGCGCTTCGCCGTCGATACGAAAAGCTTTGCGCAACGGCCTGATTAAGAGTCATCAGAAGTTGGCCGGTAGGCTGGCTCAAGCTCTTACTGAGGAATTTGCCCAGCCACGCGTCGAGCTCGCCCTCATCCGCGTGATGGCGGCGCATGCAAGCGGTAAGGTCCGGAAGCTCTTCGTCGGCGTAACGAAAGGGATGCAGGCGCGCATAGTCTTCGATACGAAAATCGGGAGCGTTCGCCGGAGAATGGTCGAGACGAATGGTCGTTTCGAATGCAAGGACGCGGCAGGACGCGTTGAAATCGACGAGAGTTACGCAATTTCCGAACACGTCGTGCATCCACCGGACATCGATTGGATCGGGCGTCACTTTGAATTGGCAGTCCAACAAACGCTGATCGAAGCTGTCGCGGGGTCGAAATATCAGTTGATGTAGTCCTGGCTTCACTGGCCGTCTGTAACGATATGTCGTGGTGTGGTGGACGGTGAATTCGGTCATCAGCCTCGCCTAGTCCACTGCGTTGAACGTAAACTCGCAGAGGTTTTGACAGCCTGCTCGCGGAGGCATCACAATTGCCGCGATTTTCAGCATCGCGGTCGTGGCATTTCTGGAACCATTCTGCAAAGGTATTGCTTGAAATGTAAACTAGTTTGGAGCCTGAATTTTTTGAAGATCCGCGCCGGCTTCGATATCGGTTTCAATTGCCCGCAAGACGTTCCGATGCTGCTGATGCTAAGGATCCATCCCTCGCGGCGGCCGGATCTGTTGAGCAGCGACAGGATCGTGTTTTCTCCGAAGGTTCGGGCCCACAGCTTTCAAGACGCTTTTGGTAATATCTGCACCCGGCTCGTTGCCCCCGCTGGGTTGTTGGAAATTCGCAGCGATTTCATTGTCGCCGACAGCGGCAAACCCGATCCGACAGTTCCGGGCGCCGAGCAATGGGCGGTCGAGGCGTTGCCGGACGATGCTCTGATGTTTTTGCTGGGCAGCCGATACTGCGACACCCAAAAGCTGACGGAGCAGGCCTGGTCTCTTTTTGGAAAGATACAGGGTGGCTGGGCGCGGGCTCAGGCCATATGCCAATACGTCCACGATCGCATCCAGTTTGGATACCGTCACGCCAAGAATGATCGGACCGCGTGGGAAGCCCATGAAGAGCGCATTGGCGTTTGCCGGGACTTTGCGCACCTCGCCATCACGCTTAGCCGGTGCATGAACATCCCGGCGCGCTATTGTACCGGCTATCTGGGCGATATCGGGGTGCCCCTAGATCCCGAACCGATGGATTTCAGCGCGTGGTTTGAAGTCTTTCTCGGTGGGTGTTGGTACACCTTGGATGCCAGGCACAATCGGCCGCGGATTGGCCGAATTGTTATTGCCCGGGGGCGGGATGCTGCCGATGTGGCCATTTCAACTGCCTTCGGACCCGCTCCGCTGGCTCGGTTCAAGGTCGTGACCGAGGAGGCGCGCTGCTAGCGCCCGCAGGCAACAAAGGCCCTCCTGACGGTGCGGCCGCCGTCGATGCCGCCGGTCCGATCGTTCAGTGCCAAAACAAAGCCAGAAGTATCACGATCGGCAAAGGCACGCCTAACATCCAAAGCAGAAGGCCTCGTCCCATTCCCATGACTCCCTAGATCTCGCGAGATATCAACACCCGTCCGTCCCAGGTGCCGTCGCGCAACACACCGCCTTCTGCGGCCGCAAGGCTGGCGGCAAAAGCGCCGAACAGAAGAGCAGCCGTCACCCAAAATGAGAGATGCGCGGCCGAGCGCCGGGCGTTGTCGGCATCGCTTTTCGCCTCGGCCACGACGTCATCGACACGCTTCTGAGCGTCTGCCGGGCTCATCCCCGTATGCGCGGCGACCACTTGCGCCACATAGGCTCGATCAGTAGGAGCAAGATCGGCGCTACTGGCGAAATCGGCCTTCCAAAGACGTGCCGCCTCCGCCGTCACGTTCGAATTTTGCGGCGAGGGTGCGCCAACCTGTCCGGGCGTGGCGGTACGAAACAGCCTATCCACATAAAGCTGCATAGGATCGGGGGCCGCGGACTGCGTGCTCATTCCTGTCAGACCGGTAAGAGCGCCATTTGCCACATACGATATCGTCGAAGCGAGCGCCGTCGCGCTGATCAGAGTGGCGAAGGCCCAGGCAAGGAAGCCATGCGCGGTGTCGCGAAAAAACACCTCGTTTGAATGCAGGCCGACAATTCTGGTGCGGAGGCGGGCGGCCAGGAATCCGCCGATGGCGGACGACATCACGGCGACGATGCAGAGATAGATGCCGGTACCGATCTTAAAGGACGTCACGGAAGCGCCGCTGTTGCTCCACGGGGAAATCGCCGACAAACCCAGCCCGGCGCCGAAAGCCACCAGCACAAGCGTGAGAGCGGCGGCGGCCACCGCGCCAGCCGCGATGGCTGCCCAGGCCACACCCGATTGGGATATCGTTTCGGAGTCCGGGCGTACCATGTAAAAATCTTCACTCATCACGTCCTCCGAAACAATTGTTTAGCGAGCAATGCGCGGCTTCATCAAAAGTTCCAAGCGCCGCACATTCGTTGAGGTTTTGCCCAAGTGCTCGCACCTGCGAAAGCAAGACCGGCGATCCACCTTTGGTCAAAAGTTCGCCGGACGATCCGCTAAAACAAATAAAACAGCGTAGGCAACGACGCCGTATTCTAACGAACATCGCCGGCGTCCGGCATCGCTCGAATCCGGAGCTGCTGTTATGTTTTGGGGCGCGATAATTCTCTCTGGGCGGAAAGACCAACAATCAGTTTGTCCATGGTCTCAATCGTGATCTGGTCCGTAATGGACTTCCGCAGCCTTCGATAATGCTCGATTTTTTCGTCTATCTCTATGCAAGACTGGCGCATGACCAATATCGCCGACGCTCATCTTGAACGCTAACGACGGTCTCTTTTTGAGTTCCTGCAGAATGGCTTATTTCCGTCATGCCGGAGTCAGCATCGCAACTTGATGGGCTCTTGCCTGGATCACGGTCAGGTCGCCGTCGGCGCGCCTCAGCATGGCGATTGAGGATTTTCAGCTCCTTGAACGCGATGCTTCACCGCCTGATAGTGGCTGATTCCCGGTAGCCGATACTGCGATGCTTAAACGCAACCTATTTGGCGGTCTTTCAGGAACTTCCACGTCCGAAAGAGGTTTTCGAAGTTGACGACCTATTGACAAGCTGAGGATGCAACATGAGCACGACGAAACAAGTCTTCTTAGCGGTAGTGATCGGGCTGGGAATTCACGCCGGTACGGCAATGGCCGAGGAGGTGACAACGCGAAGTACGACGACGACGACAGAGCCCGGTCCGGGTGTCACCGTCGGCGTTCCCGGTGTTGTCGGCGTCCAAATTGGCAGTGGTCAAGGCTGCACAACCCGCAGCAAGACACAAACCAACACCGGCGATAGTCGCACCGTCACCCGAAGCGATTGCTGATCGAACGCTGGACGAGCGCGAGCACATGTCCAAGTCGGTAAAGGCACCTCGGCCGTTTCAAGTCGGTCGAGGTGCCTCATTTTGAGGATGGTACCGCTCCTGAAGCCGTCCCGAAACCTCAGAGCCAAGCCGACTTGCCTACGGTAATTTTATCAACCCATGCCGAAAAGGAGCGTCCAATGTCAAAGGAAAAGAACCTGAAAGAGCTTTTTCACGACACGTTGAAGGACATTTATTTCGCCGAGAAGAAAATCTTGTCGGCGCTTCCAAAGATGGCCAAAGCCGCCCACTCTGACGAGTTGCGTGCTGCGTTCGAGAAACACGAGGCGGAAACGCAAGGCCAGGTCGAGCGGCTCGAGCTGGTCTTTGAGGAGATAGACCAAGCGCCGCGCGGTAAGACCTGTGATGCGATCATGGGAATCATTGAAGAAGGCCAGGAGATCATCAAGGAATATAAGGGCATGCCCGCCCTAGACGCCGGGCTTCTGGCTGCCGCGCAGGCCGTCGAACATTATGAAATCTCCCGCTACGGCAGCCTCATGACCTGGGCAAGCGAGCTCGGCTTGACGCAGGCGGCAAAGCTGCTGGAGGAAACGCTGAGCGAAGAAAAAAAGACCGACGCGACATTGAGCAAACTCGCCGAGTCGAGCGTCAATAAGCACGCCGAAGCTGCGTAATGTTTTGGTGGCGAAATGGCCCTCAACTCGCCTTGCGACACGTACAGCAGGCGCCGCCCATAGGAAGGCCGTCGCGGATGGCCTTTTTATCCGCCGGGGCGCTTCCGGGGCCCGGATAAATAACGAGGTTGGCGATGGAAATTTGGGGAAGGCGCTCTGGGGTTTGTGGTCGAAGAACGTCTTCCAAGCTTTACGAGGATGGATGATGCAAATTGACAAGCACGACAGCCGGAAGGGCGCTGCCGCGGCAGATGGGTCACGCGTTGAGCGGCCCGCGGCTCATGCTCAGGATGCCAACCTCGCATTGCCTCAACAGGTATACGTGAAGGCGCCAGGACTGGGTCTGGAGCTCTCGACGGTTGAGGGAGCCATCAAATTTATCGACAGACACGTGCCTGGCGAACTCGCTGCTCTTCCGCGATGGACGTTCGCGCGGGCCTTGCTGGTTGAGGCGTTGAAAACGCGAAAGACCCGGGACCTGCGGGCCGCGGTTCGCCAACTCTCGCAAGCACTTTCGAACGAACGCTGGCTCGACGTCGCGCGAATTGGCAAAAAATAGCCTCGGCCTTTCGCCGCGACGGCAACGCGACTGCCAATTTGTCGAAGAACTCGCCAGATCTCAGCGATTTAATCGCCCGTGCCAGATATTAGTCGCTCACGCCTGCTCCCCTTCACCCGTAGAGAGCCGTTCGCGGCCCTGGCGGCAGTGGCCTCAGATGAGGGAACCCTCATCCCCCGCGGCGCTTTATCGCTGATGATCATCACTTCGATCCGGCATTTCCTAACCCGCATCGGTGAACTGGCCACGCATCCGGCAGCCTTCGCGATCGTGCTAATCTATGCCTTGACGTGGTTGATCGTGTCTCCCGCGACGTTCGGTTGGAATGGTGCGGCAACGGTCGCCACGCTGTTCATGACGTTCTTCATAACGCGGACCGAGCTCCGCGACACCCAGGCCCCCCATGCAAAGATCGATGAACTGCTGCGGGCCAACGGCACCGCCCGATCGGAACTGACGCATCTGGACGAGGATGACGTCGAGGAAATCGAAGCGCACCGGCATCGGCAACGCCAATAGCGCTCAGTCGATGACGATCGCCATCAGCACCTGAACTGCGATTGCATTCGGGGCGGCAACCTCGATATTGGTCTGCCGCGTTGATTTTCGAGGGATGGCACGGCGCGGCGAGAAATTCCTGAGATCGGGCATGATCCGCCGCGGCGCTGAAGCGCGAGGCGCCGACGATTTTTTGGATCACCCGGGAACCGCGCTGTCGGCAACAAATTAGAAAGTATGGGACGGGGGAAATCCTAACTTCAGGAGATCCTCAGGATGCGCTTCACAGCTCTTCTTGCGACTATCAGTGCTGTCTTGTCCGCCATCACGCCCGCATCTTTCGGCGAAGATTTCAGGACTAGCATGCACCTTGGCCGGCACAAGCCGAGATGCGCGCTCACCTGATCGTCTTGCCTGGAAGCCGCATATCTACGCAACACATGATGCGGCCAGACGTTATTCTGGTTCGCGATTCGCGCCTTAGCGGTCCGCTGACCCGCCCGTCAGCGTTGGCTCACCACCACCGTCGTCTCCAGCCGGGGCCGCCCCGCCAGCCGCCCGCAAGGCGCAAAATCAACAGCAGCACGACGGCGCCGATGAAGGCGTTCAAAATCAGCGCCACGATGCCGGTGCCCAGGTGAATGCCCAGCCGCGGCAATAGCCAGTCGCCGATGAACGCACCAATCAATCCGACGATCAAATCCCAGACGAGGCCAAATCCGCCGCCCTCGACAACTTTGCCGGCCAGCCAGCCCGCGACAATTCCGACGACGATGATGACCAGAAGGCTCTGATTGGAAAGATACATGATGCCCCTCCGCGTGTTGCTTTCCGCGCCAACATGTGCCCGGCCAATGTGCCTGAACGAACCACACAAGAAAAGGCCGGGGCGCGACCCCCGGCCTCTCCGTCTAACGTCGGACGGACGATACCTCCAAAGCACATGCGGGGAGCGACCCCGTGCATTGAAGGGTGTCATCGTCTTCGAGTCGGACGGAAGTTAGAAACCCGTTGCGCCTTCTCAAGTTCCGAAGCCCGGATGTGGCTGCGGCGAATCGAGGCCTGACGTGCCCGAATATGGTATTGCGCCCTCGGATCAGTACGGCCAGTGAGTTGGCCGACTTGGCGCATTTTCGCCGCCGACGATGGCGACGCCTTACGGCAAGCAACCACTCTCATGATGGACGGCTTAAAGCTCGAAGTCTGGGATCGCAAATTCGAGCGATTGATCGGACGACTACCGGACTAAACGAAATAAGCTTCGGCGACACGGAACGGAGATTTCAGCGCGATCGATTTTACATCGGCCCGCGGTAATCGGCGCGTGCTTGTGAGCGGGTTAGGCGGTGCCGTGCCCAAATCCAGGCCGCAAGGCAAAGCGCGCCGGAAATGGCAAGCGCTAAAATCGCCTGGGCGGAATGGTCCATGCCGTCCTCCATTACCCTGTTGGCTTCAAGACAAATCATCGTCCGTCCGACACGCGGAACCCACAAACGCGCTGACGAAAAATGAGGCGGGCTGTTTAAGCCCATCCGCAAACGATATCAAGAGGCTTTAGGACGTCTTTGCAGCCGAGCGTTGCGTCGGAACTTCCACGCCGGCCTTTTTTCCAGCTATTATGAGCGAAACGCTTGGCGGGAACCGACCTGCCGGGTGAAAAGGGGAACCGTACGGCGCGGCCTGAGCGGGCCCGCGTCGTCACGTCCGCGGAGTTCCACACGAAATGATCAATCCCTGGCCCTATGCTCCGGCGTGCGACGCACCCGGCTGGCCCGGCATCGCGCCGCGCTGGACTTCAAGTGCCAAATCCGGCGTCGGCACAGCTTTGACGGCGATGAGCCGCACCTGGTTTACGCTCAGTCACGGCATTCTCAACGAGATCTATTATCAACGTCCGGACCTTGCCTGCACGCGCGACCTCGGCCTTATCGTCACTGACGACAACGGCTTCTTTTCCGAGGAGAAGCGCAACGCCGAACATCACATCAAGGCGCTGGCGAACGGCATCCCGGCCTACGAACTGGTCAACACCCACGCCGGCCACTATCGCATCACGAAATGCGTCATCACCGATCCCTATCGTGACGTAGTGCTGCAGCGCCTTACCTTCGAACCGCTATCGCAGCCGCGTGGACGCTATCGGGTGTATGCGCTGCTCGCTCCACACTTGGTCAACGCCGGCGCCGGCAACACGGCGTGGTTGGGCGAATATAAGGGCGTGCCCATGCTGTTTGCCGAGGGGCGCGGCAATGCGCTCGCCTTGGCCTGCACGGTGCCCTGGCGCAACGCGAGTGTTGGCTTCGTCGGCCATTCGGACGGCTGGCAGGTGCTGTCACGCAACGGCAAGCTCGACCCGATCTGGACCCGGGCGGAGAATGGCAACGTCGCCCTGATCGGCGAGATCGACTTCACCCAAGCCGATGAAGTGACGCTCGCGCTCGGCTTCGGCCGGCATCCCGAGGAAGCCGCCCATCGTGTCCGATCAAGCCTGAATTTCGGCTTCGCCCGCGCCTGCGACGATTACGTCGGGCGCTGGCGAGGCGCACTCGAAGAGGCCGCGCCGTTGGTCCCGCCACCCCCGCCCGATGTTCGCGACTGCTATCGGACCAGCGTCGCCGTCATGTTGTCGCACGAGCCGCTGACGTTCGCCGGCGGCATCATAGCCAGCCTGTCGATCCCCTGGGGCTTCTCGAAGGGCGATGACGACCTCGGCGGTTATCATCTGGTCTGGCCGCGCGATTTGGTGGAGACGGCGGGAGGATTGGTCGCCGCCGGAATGCGCTTGCCGGCGCGAGTGGTTCTGTCCTACCTCGCGGCCGTGCAGGAGGCTGACGGCCGCTGGCCGCAGAATATGTGGCTCGACGGAACCGCTTATTGGGGCGGCGTGCAGTTGGACGAATGCGCCTTTCCCATCCTGTTGATCGACCTTCTGCTGCGCGAAGGGATGCTTGAACCGAGCGATGCCGACCGCTTCACCGAAATGGTCGTGTCTGCCGCCGGCTTCGTCGTGCGCAATGGGCCGGCCACCCAGCAGGATCGTTGGGAGGAAGATGGCGGCTACTCGCCATTCACCCTCGGCGTGACGGTGGTCGCACTGCTCGCCGCTGCCAGCTTTCTGGAGCCGCGCGGCTTTCCGGCGCACATGATCCGATATCTGCGTGAGACAGCCGATTGGATCAACGACAGCATCGAGAGCTGGACCTACGCGCAAGCGACCGGCCTTGCCAAAGCCGCGGGGGTGGATGGCTATTATGTGCGCATCGGCCCGCTCGATCTGGTCGACGATGCGATGCCGCCGAACGGCGTTACGGTGATCAAAAATCGCGCGGATGGCCGGAGCCAATGGCCGGCGGTCGATATTGTCAGCCCGGACGCTCTGGCGCTGGTTCGCTTCGGCCTGCGCAGCGCGCACGACCCGCGCATTATCAACACGGTGCGGGTGATCGATCGTCTGCTCAAGGTCGACCTGCCGCAGGGACCGGTCTGGCGGCGCTATAACGAAGATGGTTACGGTGAGCACGAGGACGGCGGTGCGTTCGACGGAAGCGGAATCGGACGCGCCTGGCCACTATTGACCGGCGAGCGCGCGCACTACGAGATCGCCGCTGGTCGGCTCGACGAAGCGCGGCTATTGCTGCACACGCTCGAGGCTTGCGCCAGTACTGTCGGTCTCATTCCCGAACAGGTTTGGGACCGGGACGATATGCCGGAGCGCGAATTGTTTCGTGGCAAAGCCTCCGGCTCCGCCATGCCGCTGGTCTGGGCCCACGCCGAGCACGTCAAGCTTCTCCGCTCGCTCAAGGACGGCCGCGTTTTTGATATGC
Source organism: uncultured Alphaproteobacteria bacterium (assembly GCA_963818155.1). GTDB lineage: Bacteria > Pseudomonadota > Alphaproteobacteria > Rhizobiales > Xanthobacteraceae > BOG-931. The sequence goes on along the minus strand of CAWFRC010000002.1, from coordinate 591,506 downwards.
CGCCCGAACCGGTGCAACGGTACCAAAAGCAGGGCGTCACCGCGGACTTCGCGGTCTGGCGTTTTGATCGCCGTCGCCGCTCCGTCACGGGCAAGAACTTGCGTATCGAGGTTTTGGAGCCGGCGCGGATTCACTGGTCGAGTGACGCTTGGCGTACGGTACGTGAGGATGCTACGGCGGACACCGGACTTGGCGTGCACATTTTTGATCTGCCGGCTGCCTCGCTGGCACCGGGCACCACCGTCGTGTTCACGCTGTTCTGGCCCGGGCAGGAGCGTTGGGAAGGAACAAATTTTGCGGTCGAGGTGGTATAATGTGCAGTCATACGCACATCAAACAGAAAGCCTCGACGCTTTCGCAATCGAGGCTTCTGTAACACGCCACTTCCGCCGAATGCGCATGACGCTGGGGCGGGTGACATGATAATGGAATCACGGGAATGTTCCTTTGCGTGGATGTTAATTTTGATTTCGCGCGTATTGGCATCAGCCGCCACTGATAAAAAGCCCGATCGGTAGTGCATCGAACATATCTGCAACCGATAGCGTCGCTTGTAAAACAAGCCTCTGATCGCGATGCAACACAGAAGAACATGTCGCACCGCGCAAAGAGGTCGGAATGTGGATGCGCGTGTCCTGCCAGACTTCTCCACGGATGCCGAGCCTATCGCCATCGCCGATCATCCGCGCGGGTAACCGCACAGCCAGCGCCAGCGCCAGCTTGGCGTCGAACGTGCGGGCAAAGGCCACCACGTGCTCGGCAAGCGGGCCGCTGGCCTCGAGAGCGAGATAGTCGCCGTCCGAAAACAGCGCGGGTTCCTGTCTTCGCGCGGCAAGACCATGCGCGATTACCGATTGTTTGATACGCCCGTCGCGCCAAGTCGTCGCCAGCTCCACCGGATAGGATCCATCGAGCGTTTGTTGTCGAGCGCTGAAGTCGACGGGCAATCGGTTGTCGGGATCGACTAGGCTTAGATCCCAGTATTCGGTGCCTTGATAATGATCGGGAATGCCGGGTGCGGTAAGCTTGATCAGCGTCTGCGCCAAGCCATTGACGGCGCCCGGGGGCGCGATACGCCGTGCGAATTCAGCGAGTTCTAGCAATAAGTCTGCCGGCTCGCCAAACAGCGACTTGATAAAATCGGTGGCGGCGTTCTCGTAGACTGCATTCGGCGCCGACCAGTCGCTGAAAAGCTTCGCCTCGCGAAGCGCCTTGATTTGCCAAGCGGCAAGTCGGCTGGCGTAAGCGGTGAGGCCGACCTTGTCCGTAGCGGTGAGCAAAGGCGGCCAAGCCCCGACAATCATCTGAAAGAGGATCGCAAGGTCGCCGCCATACGGCATTTGCTCGCTTTTGATCGCGGTGCAGCGTGGCGCGACAAGCGCAAGCCATCGTTCGACCGCGCGCGACCAATCTGCGGCTAATTCGCTGAGCACCGCCAGGCGGGCGCGAACATCCTCGCCGCGCTTGTGGTCATGCGTGGCCGTGGCCAGCAATGCGCGTGGAAAATGCGTCGCGCGAGCTTGCATGCGCCGGTGGAACTCCGCCACCGAACATGAGAACAGCCGCGCATCGAAACCAACGTCGTTGCGCGAAATCAGCCGTCCATAACGATAAAACGCAGTGTCCTCGACCGCCTTGGCGCAAAGCGGCGCACTGAGCTGCGCAAAACGCGTCAACGCGACGGTCTGCGCTTCGATCGCCGCACCGATCGACTTGCCCGACAACCATTCCGCCAGGATGTCGATCAGCCAGCGATCGCTCGGCAGGCAGGTCTCCTTCGCGCCCGCGATCGCCTGTGCGACGAACGCCTCATCCGCCGCGGGGGCGTGGCCCGGCAAGGCGTAAGTTCGGTACGCTGGAAAATGCGCTAAAATCTCGGCGAGGCAGCGGCGTAGCGCGGCGCTTGCGATGTCCCGCGTGCGCAGATCGCTCTGCGCCACAGCGTCAAAAGCTTGCACTAGCGCTTCATGCTGAGCCGCAAAGCTGCGCTGCAGGATTTGCCCGCGGGCGAGGAATTCTTCGGCCGGGAAGCTGGCGCTGCGGTGGCTTGCACGTACCCAGAGCGCGTTCAGCGCCTGCTCGCCGGATGCGGCGTGCTGCAGCGCGCTTATTTCGTCCATAAAGTCATAGCCGGTCGTGCCGTCGGTCTCCCACGCGGCCGGCAATGTTTCTCCGCGGCTAAGGATCTTTTCGACGATCAGATAAGCCGGCGCATCAGCCTTATGGCCCGGCCGCCGCGGCTGCAACGCGCGAAGACGCTGACGCAGTTTCCCACAATACGTGCCCGGATCCGCGAGCCCGTCGACATGATCGACACGCAGCCCGTCTAGTACAGCCTCAGCGTAGAGCTGAAGGATCGTTGTATGCACCGCATCGAATACTTCGTCATCTTCGACCCGGATTGCGACCAGCTCGTTGATATCGAAGAAGCGGCGCCAGTTGATCTCATCGTTGGCGGAACGCCACCACATCAGCCGGTAATGCTGTTGCTCGAGCAAAGCATGCAAACGCTCCCGACCGGCTTCGGAAGCGGGATCGAAGTCCTGGCTGGAGTCTTGCGGCTTATCGATGGTGCTGTCCGCAAGCGGGAGAAGGTGGTCGAAATAGCGAATGTAAGCGCGGCCATTTTCGCGATGCAGATTTATTTCCCCGGCGGCAAGCGCTTCGCCGTAAGTCCGGCCCAGAATCGGCATGGCAATCTTGCCGTGCAGGAGGCGGTTCGCCGGTTTCCAATCGATGTCGAAATATTTTGCGAAAGGGCTTGCTTGCCCGTGCCGCAGAACGTCCATCCACCAAGGATTTTGCGGCCCGATCGCCATATGATTTGGGACGATGTCGGCGATGATGCCAAGTCCATGGCGTTGCGCTTCGTGCGCCAGCCGGCGCAAAGCTTGCTCGCCGCCAAGCTCAGGATCCACGTGGGTCGGATCGACCACGTCGTAGCCGTGCTGCGACCCGGTGCGCGCGGTGAGGATGGGCGAAAGGTACAGATGCGACATGCCGAGCGCCGCCGCGTACGGAACCTGCGCTGCAGCATCGTCGAGCGTGAACCCGCGATGAAGCTGCAGACGCAGGGTGGCGCGCGGCGGTGTCATTTGCGTTGCCGTTCTGCAAGCGGCTTGAGCCGTTGACGCACCTCCGCGCGATCGAGCAGGTTCGCCGCCGCGCCATCATAGCGGCGTCGCCAATTTGGATGCTGGTCGACCGTGCCCGGCAGATTCGGCTGCTCCTCCGACGCCAGCGCGTCTTCGAGCGGCAGTAGCGTCAAATGCGAAGGCGCTGCGGCCACGAACTTGATCGTCACATCCACGGCTTGCTGGGTGTGTTCGGGAGAGGGGGGCTCTCCGTTGGCGAGCTTGGCTGAGCGAAATGCGCGCCACAGCGCGAGCCGATCTTCGGCGCGCGCCGCGCGCTCCCGATCCAAAGCCAAGCCGCATTGCGCCCGCACGTCGATGTCGTGTCCGCGCCACCAGCCGGCAACTGTCGGCAAATCGTGAGTCGATGTCATGGCGGCAACGTTGGTCGGCCACAGCCGCGAGCGGCGAAAAGCACGGCCTCGGCGTTCGAACCACAGGACATCCATTCCATAAATCCCGGCCGCCGAAAGCTGTTCGCGAAAGCCTGGCGGCACCGTCCCGAGGTCCTCGCCGATGAGCACGGCGCGGTGACGGTGCGATTCCAAGGCGGTCAAGCGCAACAGATCTTTCAGAGGATAAGCCAAGTAGGCGCCTTCGCTTGGCTGTGCACCGACGGGCGTTACCCAGAGTCGCATCAGACCCATGGCGTGATCGATGCGAACGCCGCCGGCATGCCGCATGGCGGCCCGCAGCGTGGCGATAAAGGAAGCGTAGCCGCCGGTGACCAAGGCGCGTGGAGAAAATGTCGTCAGTCCCCAATTCTGCCCAACCGGATTGAACAGATCCGGCGGCGCGCCAATTTGCAATCCCGTCAGCACGCCGCTTTGTTCGCTCCACGTCGCGCTGCCGCTGACGTGCATGCCTACCGCTAGATCCGCGATCAAACCGATGCGCATTCCAGCATCGATGGCTTTTTTTTGCGCGTCCGCGAAAGAGCGATCCGCGAGCCATTGCAGGAAGGCGTGGAAAAGCAATTCGTGCTCATGTGCCGCCGCAAAATCCTGGACCGATTGGCCGGAAGGATTGCGCCACTCGGGCGGCCAATCTTGCCAATTCCAGGCTTGGGCGTCGGCGCGCAATCGCGCCGCGTGCAGCGCTTCGAAAAGCGCATGCGCGGCGAGCGGCGCTCCGCTCTGGCTACGAAATTCGCGAAAATCATCCGCCAAGGCATTCGCTTGATGGTTGGAAAATTCGCCGACAAGGCATTGTTCAAACAGCCGGCGAAACATCGCCATTTTCAGGCGACTGGCTCGCGGCCAATCGATCAGATCTGTTTCTCGGTTCGCGCCGGCTTGGACGCCGAACTGGGCCGCGGCTTCGCTTCGCGCTTTGGCGACGCGCTCTTCGCCAAACACGACAGCCGCGTCGGCATGCAGCGGATTGCAGAACAGTCTGTTGGACGGCGAATAGGGACCAAAATGGCCAGGGTCTGCAGAAAACAAAGCGTGCGTCGGACTGAGCGCTAAGGCGTCCGCCTTCAACGCCGCTGCAGCCCGCGCGAGATCGACGACGCCCGACATATCGCCGATACCACAGTCGCCCGGTGAACGCAGGCCATAGGTTTGAACGGCCAATCCCCAAGCGCGATCCTCACCGGTGAGATCGGTTGTCGTGACGCAGCGTTCCGGAGCAACCGCCAGCGTCAGCGCGCTGTCTGATGTTGATTTGATCCGGTGATAGCCGGGTTGGGCGATTGGCGGCAGTACGTAACCGTTCGCCGTTCGCTCAGGCGACATCTCGGCGATGGTTCCATCTTCGTGGATGATACGCAGCCGTGAAGGCGTCGCGCCGGCGCAGGGCAGCGTGACCGGTTGATGTGTCGTTGCGGCTATCAGGGGCGGCGGAGCGGTGGTCTTAAGCTGCGCACGACTTTGCGCCAAATCTCCCGCGTTTGCGCACGGCAGACCAAGAGCCGCAAGAATGTGACGGACCGTGTCGAGCGAGACGCCGTGTGGGCGCCCAGCATAATCTTGCCATTCGATCGCAATGCCGGCGTGGCTTGCGAGTTCAAAGACGTCCGCATCCTTCATGGCGGCGTGATCAGCGCGAGCGTGGAATAGGGCTCGAGCCTCCCATCCTGTGCGGAGGCGCGCGCCGCATCCGATGTTGCAAAAAGACAATCGCCGCGTATCGGATCGATCGCGATCGTCTCCGCCCCGAGATTGCAGGCGAGGAGGAGGACTGAGCCGTCGCCCATGCGCCAGCGTGCCGTTACGGCGGCGAAGCCGACGGCTTTGGCATCGAGGGCGTGTGTTCCGGCAAGCCGGGGCATGATGGTCTCCCGCCGCAGCTTCAGCAATGTGCGATAAAGCCGGTTGCGGCTTTCGCCGCCCGCAGAGTGCGCAAGCGGCGTTGAATGACGGAAGGTTTCCGGCGCGTTGGGATCGGGAAGTTTCTGCAAAGTATCGGGATCGCTGAATTGCGGAAAGCTCGCAAATTCGCGGCGGCGGCCTTCGCGAACGGCGCGCGCCAGCTCTTCGTTGTGATCGGTGAAAAAGAAAAATGGCGCTTCGCTGGCGGTTTCTTCGCCCATGAAGATCAACGGAATTTGTGGACATAAAAGCTGCAACGCGATGGCGGCTTCAAGCGCCGCCGCGTTGCTCAGCGTGGTCAGCCGCTCGCCGAAGGCGCGATTGCCGGTCTGATCGTGATTTTGCAAAAACAGCACGAAGGCGGTGGGCGGCAGGCGGGCGCTCGGCGTGCCGCGCGGCTTGCCGTCGCGGTACGGTGAAGGCTCGCCCTGAAATACGAATCCTTCTTTCAGGCAGCGCGCCAGTAGCTTCGCCGGCTCGTCCGCGTAGTCGCGGTAGTAGCCCTGATGCTCTCCGGTCAGCAGAGCGTGCAGCACGTGGTGACCGTCGTCGTTCCATTGCGCATCGAAGTCGCCGGCCAGATGGCCTGCCGTGTTATCATCGTTTTCCAGCACGAGATGAATGCGGCGGCCGGGGATCCGCGCGCGAACTTCGGCGGCCATCTCATCGAGCCACCCCGGTTCTGTTATTGCGTGTACGGCGTCGAAGCGCAGGCCGTCGAACCGGTACTCGATCAACCAATAGAGGGCGTTTTCGATAAAAAAGCGTCGCACCTCGGCGTGCCGGAAGTCGATCGCCGGGCCCCACGGGGTCGTGACATCGCTGCGAAACATCGTGGGCGCGTAGCTCGCCAGATAGTTTCCGTCGGGCCCAAAATGATTGTAGACCACATCCAGAAAGATCATCAGGCCATGCCCGTGGGCCGCATCGACCAGCTTTTTCAACTGTTCGGGCGTGCCGTAGCTGCTCTCGGGAGCAAAAAGCAGCGCCCCATCGTAGCCCCAGTTGCGGGCGCCAGGAAATTCCGCGATCGGCATCAGTTCGACCGCCGTGACTCCGAGCTCTGCCAGTCGGGGCAGTTCGCGCACGACCCCTGCGAAGCCACCGCAGAGCCCGGTGTGGAGCTCATAGAGGACGGCTTCCTCCCAGGGTCGCCCGCGCCAATCGGTGCTGCGCCATGTATAGGCTGCCGGATCGACAACGATGCTCGGGCCGTGAACGTCGTCGCCCTGGGCGCGCGAGGCCGGATCGGGCACGGCCGTACCGTTCGGCAAGAGATATCGATAGCGCGTGCCGGCGCCGCAATCGGCTTCGACTTCAAACCACCCGCCGGCGCGAGCGGTCATTGCGACGGGGGTTCGACCTTCGGTGATGAGCGAAAGCGTTTGTTGCCCGGGTGCCCAGATTCGAAATCGTGTTTGCCCACCACCCAGCACGGTGGCTCCGAACGGAAGATGCCATTCCGTTCCGGTCATTTTTCACCTGGCTCCGACCAGAACGGCGCCGGCACAAAAGCGTGCGTGCGGGTCCATCATACGACCAATCAATCACGCGCCAAGAACAATGTCGCGAGTGGTGGCAGGACGAGCTCTAACGATTGCGCCTGGCCATGAGCGCCCACCGGGCTCGTGTGTACGGCACCGTGGTTGCCCAAATTGGAGCCGCCGTAAAACGACGAGTTGGTGTTCAAGATCTCGCGCCAGCTTCCCGGCCGTGAGACGCCTATCCGATAATGATGGCGGGGGACGGGTGTCATATTGCAAACGACCAGCACCTGCCTGTCGGCGGAGAGGCGTAAATACGCGAACACCGAGTTCGCACGGTCGTCACCAATCACCCATTGGAATCCGGTGGCCTCGCAATCGCGCGCATGCAGGGCGGGCTCGGTCACATAAAGCCGGTTCAAGTCGCGCACCAGGCGTTGGATACCCGCGTGCGCGGGATCGTCGAGCGACGGCCAGTCGAGCTCGCGGTCGTGACTCCATTCCCGTTCCTGCGCAAATTCTCCGCCCATGAACAACAGTTTCTTTCCCGGTTGGCTCCACATGAAACCGAAATAGGCCCGCAGGTTCGCGAAGCGTTGCCAACGATCGCCGGGCATCTTCCCGATGAGCGATTTTTTTCCGTAAACCACTTCGTCGTGCGACAGCGGCAAGATGAAATTTTCGCTGAACGCGTACAGCAGCCCGAACGTCATGTCGCCGTGATGATATTGGCGGTGGATCGGCTCTTTCTCCATGTACAAAAGTGTGTCGTTCATCCACCCCATGTTCCATTTGTAGGAAAATCCAAGGCCGCCATTGGCGATCGGGCGGCTGACGCTCGGCCAAGCGGTCGATTCCTCGGCGATGATGATCGCGCCGGGGCAACGTTCGGCGACAACCGCGTTCAGGTGGCGTAGAAAGCCGATGGCCTCCAGGTTTTCGCGGCCGCCATGATCGTTGGGGATCCATTCGCCGGCCTTGCGGCTGTAGTCGCGGTACAGCATCGACGCGACGGCATCGACGCGAAGTCCGTCGATATGAAAGTGCTCCAGCCAAAACAACGCGCTCGAGATCAAAAAACCCTGCACCTCGCGACGGCCGAGATTGTAGATGAATGTATTCCAGTCGTGATGAAAGCCTTCACGCGGGTCGAGGTGTTCGTACAATGCCGTGCCGTCGAAACGGGCGAGGCCGTGCGGGTCGGTCGGAAAGTGTGCCGGCACCCAATCGAGGATGATGCCGATACCGGCGTCATGCAGGGTTTCGACGAACTGCGCGAAGCCGCTTGGCGGTCCATACCGCCCGCTCGGTGCAAAAAGACCGAGCGGCTGATAGCCCCACGAGCCGCCGAATGGATGCTCGGTGATCGGCAGGAATTCCACGTGCGTGAAGCCCATTTCGACCAGATAGGGGACGAGCTTCTTGCTCATGAAGTCCCATAGCGTGCCGTCGTGGCCGGGCGCGGGCCAGAGCCACGACCCGACGTGCATTTCGTAAATCGAGATCGGTGCGCCGGGCGCCTGCCGCGCCGCGCGCTCTTTCATCCAATCGTGATCGCGCCAGACATGCGCGCTCGGCTCGGCTACGATCGACGCGGTCGCCGGCGGCGTTTCCGTTTGCCGCGTGATCGGATCGGCTTTGAGCGGCACCGGCGTGCCGCCCGGTCCAAGAATGTCGTATTTGTATCGGGCGCCTGGTGCGACCCGCGGCACGAACAATTCCCAGAGGCCGGCCTGATGCCGCAGGCGCATCGGGTGGCGGCGACGGTCCCATGAATTGAAGTCGCCGACCACCGCCACGCGCGCGGCGTTCGGCGCCCAAACCGAAAATCGCACGCCTTCGACGTCGTCGACCGTCATGACCTGTGCGCCGAGAATCTTGCTCAGCTCGAAGTGGCGGCCCTCGTTGAACAAGAAAAGATCGACGTCGCCGAGCAACAGCCCGAAGGAATATGGGTCTTCTGTTTCCTGGATCGCTTGCGGCCAATGGATGCGCAGTAGATAAGGTGACGGATCGGCCACGAGGCCTTCAAAGAGGTCGTTCGTGCCCGTGCAGGCGAGCGTCGCCAGATGGGCGCGATCGTTCCGTCGCAGCACGTCCACTTTGCACGCTCCCGGCAGAAAGGCGCGGATCACGCGACCGTCCTCGCTCTGGTGCGGCCCGAGAACCCCGAAGGGATCGGGGTGGACCCCGTGGGCGAGAGCATGCACCGAACCTGGGTCGAGCCGCCAGCACGGTCCGAGTTGCAGCTCAGACATGGCGCGCTCCAAGCTCTTTCTCGCTCAATCGCCCCGCGAGGCGGACCAGACCTGCAAGCGGAACGCCGATCCAGGAGGGCCGGTTCGCCGCTTCGTAAGTCACTTCATAGGCTGCTTTTTCTATCAAAAAAAGGTTCAATAAGGCGCGTTCCGTGGCGCTGGGGCGGATGGCGAGGACGTCGCAATAGGCGTCGATGAATACCGACGAGGAGCGCGCACGAAACTTGGCAAGAAGCTTGTCGCGCTGTTCCTCGCTGAGCGGCAGGGCATTGACGGCTTTGCTTTCGATCATCGTAGCGGCCGCATAATCGATGGATCGCAGGAGCCCAGCGATGTCCCGGAGCGGACTTGCTTTGGCGCGCCGCTGCGCAATCGAGGCCGCCGGCTCGCCTTCGAAATCGATGATGTAGGCGTCGCCACTGGCCACCAGCACCTGTCCGAGATGAAAATCGCCGTGGATGCGGATCTTCAGCGTGCCGGTACCGTATTTGGCAAGGCTGCGAACCGCCGCATTAAGGTTGTCACGCTCGGCGAGCAGCTTCTGCGCGCGCTCACGATCGGCCGGGCGTCCCCAATTTTTAATCTGCGCGAGAGTTTCAAACGCCTTTTGCAAACGCTCTTCCGCCTTGTTCGCCCAATCGACTGCATCGGCGGCGCTGGCGCCTTCGGGAGCGAAGGCAGGATCGGTCGTCTCTCGTGCCAGCACTGCGTGCATTTCACCAAGCCGGCGCCCGATTGCCGCGACGATAGCGTCGCAATCGGCGAAAAGATCCGCGCCCGATTCTTCGGTCGTTACCGCCGGCGCGTGCGCGTCGAGCGCCCTGGTCAGATGGTCGAGGATCCAGCTCCAGGCATCGCCTTCGTTGCGTACAAACTGCAGCAAAACGGCCAATGTCGACGGCATGCCGTCTGCGGCGACGCGGACCACATCGCCCAGCAGCGATGGCGCATGGGTGAATCCATGGGTCGTAAGATAGCGGTTCATCTCCGCTTCCGGATGATGACCGGGCGAAATGCGGCGGTAGATCTTGAGCATCGCCGCATCGCCGACCGTCAATGAGCTATTGGACTGCTCGGCGGCCAGCCATTGAACGTCGGCCATAGGAGGAAGCTGCCGCCTGAGTGGAGGGCTTGCCTCGGTCGGGCGGAAGTGGATGACGCCATCGTCGGACGGCACCGCTTTTTCTTCGCCCATCGCCTCGATCACTTGACGGGCAAATTCGGGAAGCACGAATGCGTCGGTCAAAACGCCGAGCTGTCGGCCGCGACGCACGCGCGCCAGCGCCAAGCGGCTGGGCAGGGCGGTCGCCTGCTCGTCCTCCCATTGAATTCCCGAGCGGCACGAGCCAGCGGGTTGCGCCGACGTCGGTTCTGACTTCGATCTCACACAGCACCATCTCGCGCGCGGCCTCGCTGAAATCGGCGACGTTCGCGATACGGGCGCTTTCGATGTCGTGATCTTTGAATCCGAACCAGCGCCGCTTGGCGATATATTGCGGGAGCGCGTCATCCTCGATCAGCTTGGCGGCAGGCGTGACCAGCGCCCTCGCCAATGGGTCCCGTGTCACCATGGTGACGAACTCGGGCAGTGGCTCAGGCGCCGGCGTGTGCCACGTCGGCTGATCTTTTTGCGTCGCCAGCGCAAACCAATAAAAGCCGTACGGCGGCAATGTCAGCAGATAGGTGAGTTCGCCGATCGGTGGAAACACCGACCCGGCATTGAGCTCAATCGGAATCCGCCCCGCGAATTGCGACAGGTCGAGCTCGACCGCTTGCGCACTGTGGGCGACGTTGACGACGCACAACAAAGTATCGTCTTGATACTGGCGCAGATAGGCCAAGACCTTGCGATTTTTAGGATATAGCAGCGTGAGTTGGCCGCGGCCGAAGGCCGGATGACGATTGCGCACCGTGAGCATGCGCCGCATCCAGTTCAGCAGCGAATGCGGGTCTCGACTCTGCGCCTCCACGTTGACGGAGCCATAGCCGTAGAGGGGATCCATGATGGGCGGAAGGACAAGCGCTGCCGGATCGGCGCGGGAGAAGCCGCCGTTGCGATCGGGCGACCATTGCATGGGCGTGCGCACCCCGTCGCGATCTCCGAGATGGATGTTGTCGCCCATGCCGATCTCGTCGCCGTAATAGATGACCGGCGTGCCAGGCATCGACAGCAACAAGCTGTTCATCAATTCGATGCGGCGGCGATCGCGCTCGAGCAAAGGTGCCAGTCTGCGCCGGATCCCGAGATTGATGCGCGCCCGGCGGTCTGCCGCATAGGTCTGCCAGAGATAGTCGCGCTCGCTGTCGGTCACCATTTCGAGCGTGAGCTCATCGTGGTTGCGCAGAAAAACCGCCCATTGACAGGTGTCCGGGATCGCCGGCGTCTGCCGAATGATGTCGCTGATCGGAAAACGATCTTCGCGCGCAATGGCCATGTACATCCGCGGCATGAGGGGGAAATGGAACGCCATCTGGCATTCGTCGCCTTCGCCAAAATAATCCTTGACGTCCTCAGGCCACTGATTGACCTCGGCAAGCAGCATGCGATCGGGAAAGTCGCGGTCAAGCTCCGTCCGGAAGCGCTTGAGGATCTGATGCGTCTCGGGCAGGTTTTCGTTGTTGGTCCCCTCGCGCTCGACAAGATAAGGCACGGCATCAAGCCGCAATCCATCGACCCCGAGTTGTAGCCAGAAGCGCATCACGCCCAGCACCGCCTTCAAGACATTCGGGTTGTCGAAATTCAGATCGGGCTGGTGGGAGTAGAAGCGGTGCCAGTAATACGCGCCGGCCACCGGATCCCACGCCCAATTCGACCGCTCGACATCAACAAAGATGATGCGCGTGTCGGTATATTTCTGGTCGGTGTCGGACCAGACGTAGAAATTGCGCCATGAGGAGCCGGGCTTGGCGCGGCGCGCCCGCTGAAACCAGGGATGCTGGTCGGAGGTGTGATTGACGACCAGTTCGGTGATCACGCGAATGTTGCGCGCATGCGCCGCACGCACGAATTGACGGAAATCCGCGAGTGTCCCGTAGTCGGGGTGAACCTCGCGATAGGCGCTGATATCATAGCCGTCGTCGAGCCGGGGGGACGGATAGAATGGCAATAGCCAGATGACGTTCGCCCCGAGGTCCGCGATATAGTCAAGCTTGGAGAGCAGTCCGGGAAAATCGCCGACGCCGTCGTTGTTGCTGTCGCAGAACGATTTCACGTGCAACTGATAGATGATGGCGTCCTTATACCAGAGCCGATCCGGCACGATCGTCGTTTCTGTGGCATGCGCGTCCATCGATCAAGCTCCCGAATGCGGTGAAATGCGCCACAGGGCAAACGGCAAGTCGGCCGGGTCGAGACGTATGTGCTGCAGCTTGCCGTGCCATACCGTGGCGGTGTCCCGCATCAGGTCGTGCACCATGACGGCGGCGTCGTCGGCGAGCTGCCACTCCCATAACGGGATCTCGATTGTGCCTTCTTGAACGTGAAATGGATCGAGGCTGATAGCGGCCAAGATCATGTCGTTTTCAGGCGGCGCGGGCTTGCCGTAGAAGATGATCTGATTGTTGTGCGCCGTGTAGAAACGGATCCCAAGATGGGTCTGCAAGGCCGGATGGGTCCTGCGGATACGATTGAGCCGCGAAATCTCGGCGACGATATTGCCGGGCACTTCGTAGTCGCGCGTTCGTATCTGATACTTTTCCGAATCCAAATATTCCTCGCGGCCGGGCAAGGCGGCCGATTCGCACAGCTCGAAGCCGGAATACATCCCCCACAGCCCGGACAGCGTCGCAGCGAGCGCGGCGCGGATCAAAAAGCCTGGGCGACCGGAGGTCTGCAGAGAATCGTGGGTTGATGTCGGGCGTGTTGACGAACAAATGCGGGCGAAAAAAATCTTTCACCTCCGTCGTGGTTAGTTCGACGAAATAGTCCGTGAGCTCCTGTTTGGTGTTGCGCCAGGTGAAGTACGTGTAGGACTGCGAAAAGCCGCCCTTCGCCAGCCGGTACATCATCTTGGGGCCGGTGAACGCCTCGGAGAGGAAAATCACGTCGGAATAGCGCGAGCGCACGTCCGCAGTCATCCAGTCCCAGAAAGGCAGGGGCTTGGTATGCGGATTGTCGACGCGGAAGATGCGGATTCCCTCCGCCGCCCAGAACAACACGATATTGCGCAGCGCATACCAGAGCCCGGGGACCGCGGCGGGGGTGTAAAAATCGACGTTGACGATGTCTTCGTACTTCTTCGGAGGATTTTCGGCGTAACGTAACGATCCGTCGGGCCGCCAATCGAACCAGTCGGGATGCTCTTTGATCCAGGGATGGTCGGGCGAGCATTGAATGGCGAAATCGAGCGCAAGCTCCAGGCCGTAGCGATGGGCCGCGTCGCGCAGACGGCGAAAGTCATCCAGGCTGCCGAGCTCCCGGTGGATGGTATCGTGGCCGCCTTCGCCGTTGCCGATGGCATAGGGGCTGCCGACATCGTTCGCTTCGCTCTGCAGGCTGTTGTTCTTACCCTTGCGATTTTTACGTCCGATCGGATGGATCGGCGTGAGATAGAGAACGTCGAAGCCCATGTCACGTATCGCCGGCAGCCGAGCGATCGTGTCGGCGAATGTGCCGTGGCGGCGCTGATCGTCGGTCGCCGAACGCGGAAACAGCTCGTACCAAGAGGCAAATGCCGCCTGCGGCCGCTCGACTTCGAGTATCAACGGCGGGTCGTAACGATGCACGAAAGTGCGTTCTTCGAGCGCGCGCATCGTGTCGCGCAGATCGGGCGAAAGCAGAAGAGCGACGCTCTCTTCGGTGATCGGGTTTTTGAGTGCCGCAAGCGTTCGATGGATCGGCTCTCCATCGCTCGCCCGAGCGCGTGATTGCACGTGTTCCAGCAGCTCGCGGCCTTCCGCGATCTCGACGCCGATGTCGGCGCCCGCCTTGCACTTGAGATCGAGCTCGCGGCTGAAGGTGCCATAGCGGTCGAACCAGGCCTCGACGTTGAATTCGTAGCGGCCGATCCGCTCAGGCACGATCGACGTCTGCCAACGGTCATTTCCGACAAGCTGCATTTTGGTGCGTCGCCATTTCCTCTCATCGACCGCGCGCCAGACTGCTTCGACGGCGAGCAAGCCGTGGCCGTCAGTGAAGACGTCCGCTTCGAGCGTGATGGATTGGCCAATGACGCGCTTCGCCGCAAAGCGGCCACGGTCGACTGCCGGCGTCACGTGGTCGATGACGATCCGGAACCGATCCACCAGATCGGTGGGGCCCTTGCGCGGCGGTGGAACCGCCATCAGGCTTGTCGGCCGCGCGCTCAGCACGCGAACCTCGCCGGCACTTAGCAGATCGCTTGAGTCGGTCTCCCGGTAGATGATCTGATCAGCCTTGAGCGCCGCGCCGGCCGCGGTAGGCAGGGGCGTGAGCGAGAGGCCAAACGGTGCCGGCTGCCGCAGGTCCGGATTGATCGCGACAACGACGCCGGTTTTCGTCTGTCGAACATCGGGCGCATCCGAGCGGAGAAGCGCGGTCATCTGCCGCCCTGGACTGGAAAGCATGCGCATCGTGCCCGTCACGTTCAGTTCGGCGAGCCGCCGCGCCAGCGCGTTGGCTTCTTTGATTGCGGTGACGACCGTGCAGGCGCAGGGCTGTGGCGAGCCGGATTCTTCTTCCCCGAGGTTCGCACGACGGCTCATGTCGCGCTCGCTGGCGAACTCAAAGCCCGCTGGAACAAGCAAACCGTCGCCGGTCGCGACCGCGCGCATCAACATGTGTTGATGCGCGTGCGGCTGTCCGGTCGGGGTCTGAAGGCTACGCGCCAACCGTGGTCCGAACGGCGCCTCGGGAGCGCCGATCACGGCTCCTATCTGACGCAACAGATCGTATTCTTCGAGCAACCACGGGGCCCGGCCGTCCCACCATGCGCTAGATGAAAAAGCCGCATCAAATCCACTGGTACGGAGCGCCAGTATCTGCGGCCATGTCAGACCGGGCGTCCAAGCCAGGAATCGACATTGCGGAAAGCGCTCACGAACACTGCTGCTGATTTTTTGCCAGATCGGTGCGGGCACAAGGTGCGGGTCGCGGCAGCCGAAGCCGGCTAGGCCGGCGCCCGCCAGGCGGCACAAGCGCTCGATCCACCAATCGGCCGCGTACTCTGCAACCGTGGGATTATCGAAGCGCCAATAGGCCGCGTGGGGCTCGGCAAGCGAACCGCGCGGGTCAACGCGCTCGGCAGATGGAGCCTCCGAGCGAAACCGATGGGGAGCGGACATGACAACGGCGGCATCCGGCGCCAGCCGGCCGAGCACCACATCAACGTAGAGGGACAATTCGTGTTCCCGGCACATCTGCGCTACGCCGGACAAAAACTGATCCGCTGGCACCGATCCAGCAATCGCCGTATGTGGGTGCTCATGATCGGCCGCGAGAAAAAGATCGCCGGCTGTTCCTGAAGCAAAGATCGGTGCCATGAGGATGCTGTCGAACCCCATCTCCTGAGCGCGACGCAGATGACCTTGCCACCCCGCGAGCGGCCCGGCCAGGAGCGGGTGGAAATAGTAGAGACGCGGAGCAAAGCCGCGCGCCGGTCGCGGCGGCGATGCGATTGACCGGATTTCTGCAGGCATTGTTTCGGAAGGCCACGCTGTAAACTCAACTGGTCAAAGCGGGCTCGCGCAAAAAGTTCCCGCCGGCGCGGGCTTCGTCATTTTTTGATTGCTGAAATCAAGTCGCGTTTTTTGCCGCGGCGTGATCTGAGACCGGATTACGCCGCGCGCGCACTTGGCGCAAGGCAAACAACAGCAGTGAGCGGCCGGTCACCTGATACTGCTGGCCAAACCGGCACAATACCGAGCGGTCCGGATCGTCGTCTTCCTCGGGCCTGTTCGTATCCACCAGGCGACGCCAGTCACGGCCACCCGCTACTTTCGGCAAGATGAATGGAACCACGTCGTGATAGGCGTTGGTGATCAAAAGCAGCGTCGCTTCAGACCCGCGCTGGCGAATCCCGCTAGCCTGCGCACGGCCGTCCAGCAAGATTCCCAAACATTTGGCAGCCGGATTATGCCAATCGTCGGCTGTCATTTCTTGGCCCGCGGGCGTCAGCCACGTGGCGTCCTTCAAGCCGAGCTCTTCGTTCCAGATTCCGCTCAAGAAGCGGCTTTGGCGCAGCACCGGATAGCGTCGGCGCAGTGCTGTAAGTCGTTTCGTGAACTCGATGAGGCTCTCGGCTTGCTCGTCGAACTGCCAGCCGACCCAGGACACGTCATTGTCCTGACAATAGGCGTTATTGTTGCCATTTTGCGTCCGCCCGAATTCGTCGCCGGCGAGTATCATCGGCGTGCCCTGCGAGAGCAGCAGCGTGCTCAGGAAGTTGCGCTTCTGCCGCTCGCGCAACGCGACGATATCCTGATCGTCCGTTGTGCCTTCCGCTCCGTGATTCCACGACTGATTGTTGTCGTGACCGTCGCGATTTTCTTCGCCGTTCGGTTCGTTATGTTTGTCGTTGTAGGAAACCAGATCGTTCAGCGTGAAACCGTCGTGAGCGGTCACGAAGTTGACGGTCGCCCACGGCTTGCGGCCCCGGCGGTTGAACAAGTCGGACGAACCGGACAAGCGCGCGGCCAAATCGCCAAGCTTGCCGTCGTCGCCCTTCCAGTACGAACGAACTGTATCGCGATAGCGGTCGTTCCACTCGGCCCAGCCCGGCGGAAACGCGCCGACCTGATACCCGCCAGGCCCAACGTCCCAAGGCTCGGCGATCAACTTCACGGACGAGAGCACGGGATCCTGCCCACAGGAATCAAGAAAACCCCCGCCTTGATCGAAACCGTCGTGCTCACGCGCGAGAATTGTCCCCAGGTCGAAGCGGAAGCCGTCGACATGCATCTCCTGCACCCAATAGCGCAGTGAGTCGGTGACCATTTGCAGCACGCGCGGATGCGACAGATTGAGCGTGTTGCCGGTCCCGGTGTCGTTGACGTAATGGCGGAAATCGTCCTGCAGCAGCCGGTAATAAGAGACGTTGTCGATGCCCCGAAACGACAAGGTGGGACCGAGCTGGTTGCCTTCGGCGGTGTGGTTGTAGACCACGTCGAGGATCACCTCGATCCCCGCATCGTGAAAGCGCGCCACCATCTCCTTGAATTCCGCGAATGCGAAATCGGGCACGTGCGCGTAGCGGCGCGCCGGAGCAAAGAACGAGAGGGTGTTGTAGCCCCAATAGTTGGTCAGGCCGTTGTCGAGCAGATAGCTGTCGTTGACGAAGGTATGCACCGGCAAAAGCTCGACGGCGGTTACGCCGAGGCCGCGGATATGTTCGAGCACTCGCGGTTCGGTCAGGCCGCGAAATGTCCCCTGAAGGATCTCGGGCACCGCGGGGTGAGACTTGGTGTAGCCCCGCACGTGAAGCTCGTAGATGACCGTGCGTTCCCACGCGGTGCGTGGCGCGCGATCTTCTCCCCACGTGAAGGCCGGATCGATCACGCGGCACCGCGGCATGAAAGGGGCGCTGTCGCGGTCGTCGAAGGTCAGGTCGTCGCCGGTCTCGAGCTTGTAGCCGAACACGGCCGGATTCCAGTCGAGATTGCCGACGACCGCCTTGGCGTAAGGATCGAGCAGGAGCTTGTTCGCGTTGAAGCGGTGGCCGTGGGCGGGCTCGTAAGGCCCGTGGACACGATAGCCGTAGATGGTACCGGGGCGCGCGTCGGGCAGGAAACAATGCCAGACCTCGTCGGTGTATTCGGGCACCTCGATGCGCTCGATCTCACGTTCGGCGCGATCGTCGAATAGGCACAGCTCGACTTTGGTGGCGTGCGCCGAGAAGATGGCGAAGTTCACCCCTAGTCCGGTCCAGGTCGCACCCCGTGGATGCGGCCTGCCTTCGCGCACGCGAGATTTTCGCAACACCTGCGGCGTCGCGCGATCGTCGACGCGGGCTTCCATGGCTCACCTATGTTGCGGGCCCGGATCAACATCAGGCGCCGATTTGCGTTCCGTTACGATATGAAAAATTTCCTCATTGGGAAATCCATCCAGGCGGACGCGCCGGGACTTTCTGCACAGGCAAAAGTGGAACTGAGCATCCGGAGGCTGCGTTGGATGGGCAGGGAGCCTACGGGACAGCCAACCAGCGAGGTCAATCATGCCCGTATTTGTGGGAATGATACTGGGAGTCGTGATGACAATCGTCGGGGCTTACGCCTACGACACAACGAGCGGACGCGCCTCGAACGGCCTGCCACCGTCCGCCGCCAACGGACATCCTCCGATGGTGAACTGGGATGTCGTGAGCGACAATTGGCGGGATGCGAAGATCCACTTAGGAGAGTTCGCAGGCGAGGTCGAGCGAGGCTGGAAACGGTTGACAAGCTGATTGCTCGTCATCTCCTCGTCCACCGACACACTACCCTGTATGCAGCGCGCCGATTTGCCCTCACGACCTTCCACGATCCAGGTCAAAAAGCCACGGCCTAGACGCCGTGGCCCTAAAAACTAGGGTGCAGAACTTACCAACGGAGAAAATGTCGGGTGACATTTTCAGATCGAGTGGCCACGTTTGTCAGATCAAGTGGTCACGAATGAGCGTATGCTGCAGGGCATCGCGTTCAACCCCGTCGCCCACGCACACTCTTAAAGTCCCGGCTCCCGCGTGATCAGAAGGCCCGCGCCACGGTTTGTTGCTTCTGGCCTGACTTCCGCGGCCGCTTCTTGCTCGATTGGTCGCCTGAGGTTATTGACGCAGGCGTCTGAAGGATTTCCGTTTCAGCCTGTAGCCAATTCTGGTCGGCAGTCCCGCCCGTCTGCGTCCAGATATGGTAGGCGCGCTCGCGAATGCGATGCGTCAGTGTTTGATCCATAAGGCACCTTCATGTTGGAACGTGTGTCTGGGAATATGTTCAGGTCGTCGACGCTTGTTCGACGAACATCCCATCTTAACCTGATTCGCCGGTCGCGGTGCACAGCGGCCGTGCGTCCTCGCGCCGGCCGAGATTCCACAGCAGCGATATGGGAAGGAATGATATGCTTGGCGGGAAGATGAGCGCGTGTACCTCAGAGCCTATCGCTCTAAAGTCACGCGCTCTAAAGGTCACGTCTAAGCGTTCCCCAATAGATCATTGTGAAGCCGACACGTCTCCAGCAGTCACAAATCTTCCATGCACGAACCATGGAAGCCCAATATGACGCGGGAAAAAGCACTGTCCGCGGAAGCCTTGGATACCGCGGCGCGCGGAGTTTTAGGCGGCGTGCTCCTCAATCGCGTCAACGCGGTTGGGATAGAAGGCGAGATATTCCTTGATCGGCGCCACGGCCTCATAGGGCGTTTCATAGGTCCATATCGCATCGATTGAACGTTCGCCGCCGACCGGAATACCAAAATACGATGCGTCACCCTTGTACGGGCAATAGCTCTGCGTTTGTGATCGTTTCAGCAAAGCCATGTTGACGTCCTCGCGCGGAATATATTGGACCGCCCCATAGCGAGCTTCGCGCAAGACAAGTGCTTTCGTGGTGTCGGCAATCACGTTACCAGCGACCGTTACGACAACCCGGTTTGGGTTGCGTTCGATGGTAATCGGATGGTCCGGACCGGGTTTCTTGATGACCTTCTCAAGCATTGGAATTCTCCTGCAGCTCGTCCCCCGATAGGTGGCTATAAACTACATTCAATTCAATGGGCGGCGGCCATAAGGGTGAGGCAACGTTCACTGAGACGGTCCGGGCGTGGCCGCCCTAACGCTCTATCCGAGCACGTATTGACGGGGAGCATTTGCGACACGCCCTGATGAGTTCCTCTAGGCCATATGGACTCTCAAAAAATCCATGACACAATCGGAACCATAGCAGAAGCCGTTGAACGGCTCGAAGAGAGGAACGCCGCCCATGAAATCCTATTTGATCGAGAATGCGCGGATTTTTGATGGCTCCGGATCGCCGTGCTTCCCGGGCTCGGTCAGGGTCGAGGGAGAACGGATTGCGATGGTGGCCGCGGGCGAGCAACCGCTGCCGCGCGAGGGCGCCGAGGTCATCGATGCGGGCGGGCGCGTTTTGATGCCCGGATTGGTCGATGCGCATACGCATCTGGCCTTCCCGTCGTCCATCGAACGACTTGTGCCGAGCTTCGGTCTGCCGCCGGAGGAGAGCCTGCTTATTTCGGCGCGCCACGCCCGCATTCTGCTTGACCACGGATTCACGAGTGCCTATTCCGCGGGCACTCTCGCGCCCAGGCTCGATATCGTCATTCGCGATGAGATCAAGGCGGGCCGCCTTCCCGGTCCGCGCTTGCGCGCCTGTGCGGTGGAGCAGTTTCCGGCGTCCATGGCCGCCCTTTTTCACGCCGACCCAAGCACCAACGATTCAGGGCCGGACGGTGTCCGCCGCTATGTCAAATCGGCGGCCGCAACCGGCGTGGATGTCGTGAAGTTCTGTCTTTCGGGTGGAGAATCAGCTCAGCCCGGGAAGCAGCCATGAGGTCTGCTACAGCGACGAGGAGGTGCTGGCGGCCGGTGAGCAGGCGCGCGAAAGCGGCATATGGTTGTCCGCCCATGCTCAGTCCTCGAAGCCGATCCAGCAGGCGCTGAAGGCAGGCTTCAGGGTGATCTATCATTGCACCTTCGCCGATGAGGAAACGCTCGATCTGATGGAGCAAAGCCGCGAGCAAATCTTTGTTGCTCCTGCCGTTGGCGTATTGCAGGGAACGATCGAGTCCGGGCCGCTGCCCGGCCTGCCGCTCGACAGGATGCAGAGCGACGCGAAAGACGACATTAAATTGTTGTCCGATTTGGTCCCCCGCCTCAGATCGCGCAAAATTCGCGTTCTCCCCGGAGGAGACTACGGGTTTGTTTGGAATCCGACCGGCCGCAACGCGCGCGACCTCGAGCATTTCGTTGAGCTTTTCGGCTACACGCCCACCGACGCTCTCGTCGCGGCGACCAAATTGGGCGGCGAAATTATGGGCATGGGTGACGAACTCGGATTGATCAAGGAGAACTACCTCGCGGACCTGTTGATCGTCGATGGTGATCCGCTCAAGGACATCCGTATCCTCCAGGACGCGTCGCGTTTCTTGTTGATCATGCAGGGTGGCAACGCGCACAAAAACACCATTAGCGAACGCTTGAGGCGCGCGGCCTAAGTCAGGCGTTGCGTCGCAGCAAGCGCCGGGCGGTTGCCCGCGACGGCCGAGTGCAAAATCCCGCTAAGAGGCGTTGAGCGTTACCACGTTGGCCGCCATGATCGGGCGTAGGAAGCCCTTGAGAACGAGCGCCTCCAGCGGCTCGAGCTCGGCCACTCCCTCGACGGCGGAGCGCACTTTGTTGTCGATCAGGATTTGTCCGTCCTTCGCTTCGCCGCACAGGCGCGCGGCGAGGTTCGGCACCACTCCGATTGCCGCATATTCGTGCCGATCCTCGAATCCGATGCGGCCGAGCGTCGCGTATCCGTGAGCGATACCGATTCCGAACCCGAGATCGAAGCCATGCTTGCGCCATTTGGCGGTGAGTGCGTTCACCGCCGCGCGCATCTCGCCGGCCATTCGCACCGCTTGAATGCAGGAATCTGGGCAGGGCACCGGGTCGTTCAAGAGCACCATAAGACCGTCGCCGGCAAAGTGTTCGATCGTTCCGGAAAATTTATGGATGATGGCGCCGACCGTCTCATGATACTCGCGCAGCGTGTTCATCACTTCTTCGGGGGCCGACGTCTCGGAAAAGGCGGTAAAGCCGCGCAGGTCGCAGAATACGACGGTGACGTCGCGCCGATGGCTGTCGAGCAAGCGGTCGTCCCCGGAGGAGAGGATCAACTCTGCGACCTGCGGCGGCAGGAAGCGCTTCATGCGGTCCAGGCGTTCGATTTGCGTGAGCTGCTTGGCCACGCGTTCCTCGAGCGTCCTGTTCCAGACCGCAAGATCGGCCGCCTGGGCCCGGACCTGATCGGTCAATTCCTTCATGCGCAGCATCGATTTGACCCTGGCGACCAGTGCGCTTTGGTCGAGGGGCTTTGTCAGATATTCGTCGGCTCCGGCTTCGAGGCCCGCGACGACATCCTTACTATCGGATTTGGCGGTCACGAGAACGACCGGCATGAACGGAAGGTCAGGGTCGGCCTTGAGCTGGCGGCAGGCTTCGATGCCGTTGAGTTTCGGCATCATCACGTCGAGCAAGATCAAATCCGGATGGTGCAGCCGCGCCATCGCCACGGCTTCTTCGCCGTCGGCCGCTTCCAACATATCGTAGCCTTGCGGACCAAGGCGGGTGCGCAAGATGTCACGGTTGGTCTCGTTGTCATCGACAATGAGAATGCGCGGAGGCGTATGCATGGCCGGCCCGATCGCAGACGCTAGTGCAGGTGTTCTTTGATCTTCGCCAGGAGCTGCCGGGGGCTGTAGGGCTTGGTGATATAGTCGTCGCAGCCGGCGGCGCGAGCCTTGTCTTCGTCGCCGCTGAGCGCATAGGACGTCACCACGATAACCGGAATGGTTGCGAGTGTGGGATTGGCCTTGATCCGCCGCGTGGCCTCATACCCGTCCACGATCGGCATTTGAATGTCCATGAGAATTAGGTCCGGCCGGTGTGTCTCCGCCGCTACCACACCCTGCGCCCCGTCCTCGGCTTCCACCAATTGAAAGCCGACATTGGTCAGAAGATCGCGCAGGATGCGGCGATTATCTTCT
Source organism: uncultured Alphaproteobacteria bacterium (assembly GCA_963818155.1). Lineage (GTDB taxonomy): Bacteria > Pseudomonadota > Alphaproteobacteria > Rhizobiales > Xanthobacteraceae > BOG-931. Next base: position 568,657 of record CAWFRC010000002.1, on the reverse strand, counting down.
TGGTCCTCAACCACCAATATTCTTTTGCTCATGCTATATTTACTCCACTCTCGGTTTTGATTGGAAGTTTGATCGTAAATGTTGCGCCTTTGCCCAGTATTGAATCGACTATAATTCGCCCACCGTGCATTTCGATGATGCGTTTGGAAATTGCGAGACCCAAGCCGCTGCCGCCTTTCTGCCGGGTCGACGTGTTGTCCACTTGCTGGAATTCCTCGAAAATTTTGGTCTGATGGGCGGGATCGACGCCCGGACCGCTGTCGCGCACCGCTACACTGAACGAGCCATTGGACCGCGAGGCGGTGATTGCCACTTCGCCGACTTCGGTAAACTTGATGGCATTGCCGACTAGGTTGAGAAGCACCTGGGCAAGCCGGCGCTCATCACCATATCCGGTCGGCAGGTCTTTGGCGATTTCGGTGGTGAGCGTCAGGTTCTTCTGCGAGGCCAACGGCTCGACCGCGACGTGGACGCTGCGCACGAGCTCTGCGAGCGAATATTCGGTCAACGACAGCGTCAGTTGGCCGGCTTCGATTTTCGACAGATCGAGAACGTCGTTGATCAGCCCGAGCAGGTGTTTGCCGTTGGCCTGCACGCGATCGAGTACGCTTCGCATCTTCTCCGGCGCTTCACCATAGATGTTGTCCAGGATCAACTCGGTGTAGCCCAGAATGGCATTGAGCGGCGTGCGCAATTCGTGGCTCATGTTCGCCAGGAACTGTGACTTGTGCTTGCTGGCCGCCTCGATCTGGTGGCTCTTGTCTTCGATCTCATGAAACAGACGCGCGTTTTGGATCGCCAGCACCGACTGCGCCGCGAAGGTTTTCATCAGGTTGACGGTGTTGGGCGCAAATGCTCCCGGCGATCGGCGGCGCACCACCAGCATGCCGACGACCCCGCCGCTGTGCAGCAGCGGCGCGGCCAGCCGCGCGCGGAAGCCGGCCCGCAGGATGATCTGGTTCAGCGCCGACGGCGCTTGCTCGCTAAGGTCGGCAACCTGGATCGGCTCGCCCCGCGACATCGAGACAGCCAAATTCGGGTCGTCGAGGCCGACCCGCTGCTGCCGCAGTGCGACGATCAAATCCTCATCCATTCCGTAAGTGGAGCGCAAGTGGAATTCGTGGCGCCGCGGGTCGAATACGTAGACGGCGCCCGCGTCCGTACCGGAAAGCTGCACCGCCTTGGTGACGATGGTTTCCAGAACCGTTTCGAAATCGAGAGTTGAATTGACCGCCTGTGAGACCTCGCCTAGCGTCTTCAGTTCTCCGACTGAGCGTGACAGCTCATTGGTGCGTTGACGCAATTCGCCCAGCAAGCGCGCATTCTCGATGGCGATGACGGATTGTCGCGCGAAGTTTTCAAGAAGGTCGATCTGCTTTTGGCTAAACTCGCGCACTTCTTGCCGGCAGAGCGCGATGGCACCAACGACGCGCTGCTCGTTGAGCATGGGAACGAGGAGCAAGGTGCGCGCGCCGGCGAGCTCGGCGAGCTCGGTGAGTGGCCGAAAGCGCCGCTTATAGCTCGCCTCGGCGGTGATGTCGGCAATGTGAACAGGGGACTTCGTGGCGGCGAGACGGGAGAGCGGAACGTCGGGCAGCTCCGATCCGGCCGCGATCGAAACAGCCTGGAGCTGCTCGCGTGACAGCACCGTCGGTTCCTGCTCGAGGCGCGCTCGGTAGGCTTCGGGCGCGCCGCGGCTCGCGGCGATGCGAAATCCGTCGCCGTCGCTGAGCAGGAAATTGCCGAAGCGGGCGTCACACAGACGCATCGCTTTCTGCAACACCGTTTCAAAGACCGGTGCGAGATCGCCTGGCGAGCTCGAAATCACGCGGAGAACCTCGGCGGTGGCCGTCTGATGCTCAAGCGATTCCGTCAGGTCGTCGGTGCGTTGACGCAATTCGCGTAACAGGCGGGTGTTTTCAATGGCGATGACCCCCTGGCTCGCGAAGTCTTCCAGGAGACCGATCTCCTTGTCGTCGAACTCGAGCGCCTCCTGTCGATAGATTGCGATCGCGCCGATCACGGCATTTTCTTTGAGCATCGGCACGATCAGCACGCTGCGGGCGCCGGCGCTTTCGACAAGATCAACCAGCGGCGGAAATCCGGCCAGATAGGCAGACTCGGTCGTGATATCGGCAATGTTGACGACTTGGCGCGTCGTCACCAGCCGCGCCAAAGGCACGTCCGGATACTCGTGCGCAGGCGCCGTCGCGCTGCCGCCGCCGCGGGAGCGCGGAAGGACTAACGCGTTTGTTTGCAGTACGGCTCGGTAGGCATCGGGCGCCCCGTGGCTGGCGATGATACGGAATCCGGCATCCTCGGCGAGCAGGAGGTTGCCGAATTTCGCCTCGCACAGGCGCGTCGCGTTCTGCAGCACGGCCTCGAACACGGGCCCAATGTCGCCGGGCGAACGCGAGATCACCTGCAGCACTTCCGAGGTCGCGGTTTGCTGTTCGAGCGACTCGGCAAGATCGTCGGTACGCTGGCGCAATTCCCGCAGTAGCCGCGCATTCTCGATCGCGATCACGGCCTGCGCCGCGAAGTTCGTGACCATTTCGATTTGCTTGTCAGTGAACGGACGAACTTCCTGGCGATAGACCGTGATCGCCCCGATCATCTCGCCGTCCTTTACCATCGGGACGGCAAGATAGGTCCGCACGCCGCCAAGTTCGACCGAGGCGACAAGGGACGGATTGGTGCCGCTGGCATAGCCTGCCTGCGCCGCGGCATCGGGGACATGGACGATGGCCTTGGTTCTCACCATGCGGCCGATCAGGCTCTCGGTATCTGGGCGAAATGGCGCCTTGCGGCGGAACTCGGCAAACGCCGCCGGCGTGTTGTGCGTGGCAACGAGGCGAAGGGAATCGCCCTCCAGTCGATACATGTTGCCGAATTTGGCGTCGCAGAGCCGGCCCGCTTTGGCGAGAATGATTTCGAACACCGGCTGCAAATCGCCCTGGGAGCTCGAGATCGCGCGCAGCACCTCGGCGGTTGCGGTCTGCTGCTCCAGCGCTTCGCTGAGCTCATGCGTGCGTTCCTCGACCTTGCGCTCGAGGTCGGTATAAGATTCCTCCAGCCGGCCGGCCATCTCGTTGAACTGGTCGGCAAGCGCTTCGACCTCGTCGCCGGTTTTGATAGCGATGCGCTGACTGAGATCGCCATGGCCGATGCGTGCGGCGCCGGCGCTCAAGGCCTGAATCGGTACCACCATGCGGCCGGCAAGCGCCATGCCGGCGAGGAACGCCAGCAACAAGGCGCCGAGCAGGACGAAGCAGGTGCGCTGGATCGACGTATAAAGCGGCGCGAACGCTTCGGCGGCTGGCGTTTCCACGAACACGAACCAGCCGAGCGGTGGGACCTTCGCGTAGGCCGTCAATACTCTGCGGTGGTTGAGGTCTTCCGCCTCGTGAATCTGCTCGACGGGCGTGTCGCCGGATCGCCGGGCGCCGCGAACCTGCGCGAGAGCGGACAAGTCCGTTTTGCGCAGCACCAGGCTGGTGTCGGGATGCGCGATCAAATGCCCGGAGTCGTCGACCACAAAGGCGCGGGCGAGGCCGTCCACCTTGATTTTCGACAGCGCATCATTGATGAATTTCAAATTCACCTGCGCAATCGTGACGCCTGCGTCGCGCCGCGCGCCGGCGAGCGAGAGCGTCATGTAGGGTTCTGACTCGTTACGGAAATAGACTGGCCCGTAATAGACCCTGTGTGCCATCGCCTCGGCAAAGGCCGGATCGCTGGAGATATCCGTGCCGCTGGCGACGCTGTCCAGGTCGATGCGCGAAACGCGCAATTGTTCGCGGCCGCTCGGGTCGGCTTCCACGATCTCGGTGATCGCCGGCACCTGCCGCAGCAGCCGCAGGGCCTCGAACCGCCGGTCATTCAGCGTTATGCTTGCCCACGGCAGTTGCGTGGTCCAGCCAATGTCGTTTTCGATTTCCCGGATCGATTGACCGATCTGACTGGCGGCGGTCTCGGCTTGCCAACGCTGAATGTAGAGCAGCGAGTTCTCTTTGGTCCTGATAACGGAACCAGATTTCGACGGCGCTGTTGACGGCGAGCGCAAAGCCGACGACCGCAATCAGCAGCCCGACATATTTGCGAAACAGCCGGCTGCGCATGATCGACGCCGCCGTCATCGGTTCGGCAACGATCTCCTGCTGGGCCTGTTCGCGTCGCCAATTGTTGCTCTCGGATGGTGCTCTCATGGCGTCATCAGAGGCCTGCTAAAAACATCGGCAGCTTCATTCCATGACCTCATCGGCGCGCGCCAAGAGTTGCGGCGAGATACTGATCCCGAGCGTCTCCGCCGTCTTGAGGTTGATGACGAAGTCAAATTGTGTCGGCTGCGTGACCGGTAGATCGTCAGGTTGGGCGCCATTAAGGATAAGCGCGCAATAGATGCCGGCCTGGTGATACGCGCCCGGAATGTTTGGCCCATAGCTGACGAGGCCGCCCTCGATGGCATAGCCGCGATTGTGATAGATCGCCGGCAGGCGATGCCCCGCCGCAAAATCGATGATTCGCGTACGCCGCGTATCGAAATAGGGATCCGAGGCGACGATCAGGGCATTGACGCCCGCGCCGATCAGCGCCGCGAAGCCGGCATCCAGCTCCGCATCGTTGCTTGCCTTGGCGATGAAGAGCGGGCGCCCGATTTTCGCCGCGGCCGTCTCGAGATCTTGAAGCTGGCCGGCTGCCGGCGGGAAACTCGGATTGACCATGGCGCCGAAGAGCGTGGCCTCCGGCACGATCTCGCGCAGGAGTCCCAGCCGCTTGGCCTCGATGTCGTTGCTCAAGATCACGCAGCCTGTGGCGTTGCGGCCGGGCCGATTGTAGCCGTCGACCAATCCGGCCTTGATCGGATCGCCGCCCATGACGAACACGATGGGGACGGTCGATGAAGCGGCCTTCGCCGCCAATGCCGAGCCGTCGCCGCCGCCTGCCATCAAAATATTGACCTTGAGGCCGACCAATTCAGCCGCCAGAGCCGGCAGCTGCTTGTAGTCGCCGCGCGCCCAGCGATACTCTATCTTGAGATTGCGGCCCTCAGTCTGGCCGTGTTCCTCAAGCCCGCGGCGAAAAGCTGCCAGTTCGCGCACCGAGTCTTCGGGCGAGCGCGCGCTCATAAAGCCCAGAACCGGCACTGCTGCCGGCTGCGCGCGTACGACAAAGGCGGGCGCAACGGAGGAACTCGCCGCGCCGCCCAGGAGCACGATAAAATCGCGTCGCTTCATGAAGCCCGCCCCAGAGCCGTCAATCACACATCGCGTCCGTGGTCGAGCATACTACGGAGCGCGGGGAGAGGGGAGGTGCTTGCCCCGCAGCGGAGGGGGAGGGTTTCGGCTCGAATCGGCCGTTCGTGCATCTGGTGAACGATGATCACGGTCCGGTCACTTGGTGTGAGCCTACCGGTGGCGGTTATCGTTTGAACGTCATTTTGGCAGGATCGGGCTCGCCGGTCGCAAAAGAGCGTCCGTTTCTGTGGCTCAGCCGCCGTCACCGTAGGGAGTGCGGTCATCGTCCGGGCTCAGCGCGATAGGCGACGATTGTCGTCTTTAGAACACTTAGGCTGCGCGAAGTTTGGGCATGGCGAAAGCCAGAGCGCAGTTTCGCGTCCTCCGCCAGCACATCGTCGAATGGCCGTTGGGACGGCTTGACCTTTGATCAATATTTCGATATTCGTTGAAATATGGAAACGACAGATGCCGTCGCGGCGCTTGCCGCGCTTGCCCAGGACAATCGGCTGGAAATCTTTCGGTTGCTGGTACAGGCCGGCCCGGAGGGTGTAGCCGCGGGCCATGTGGCTGACAGGCTGGGGCTCGCGCCCAACACGTTGACCTTTCACTTCGATCGTCTGCGAATGGCGGGACTTGTCAGCGTACGCCGCGACGGTCGCCTGATGATCTACTCGGCTCGCTTCGAAACGATGAACAGCCTTGTTTCCTTCCTAACGGAGAACTGTTGCCAAGGGTCGCTCGCGGGATGTGGGCCGGCGGTTATTTGCAAACCGAAAGGAACGCGCAATGAAGCGGTTTCACGTGCACGTCGCCGTTGACGACTTAAAGCAATCCATCAGCTTCTATTCGGTTTTGTTTGCTGCCGAGCCGAGCGTCGTCAAGTCGGATTACGCGAAGTGGATGCTTGACGATCCGCGCGTCAATTTCGCCATTTCGACGCGCGGACGACAACCGGGCCTGGACCATCTTGGTATCCAAGCGGAGAGCGGCGAGGAGTTGCGCGAGATTTACGCACGGCTCCACACGGCGGCTGGCGATGTCGTCGAACAAGGCCAGACTGCATGCTGCTACGCGAAGTCAGAGAAGTCGTGGATCGACGATCCCGCCGGTATTTCCTGGGAGACGTTCCGCACCACGGGCGAAAGCACTGACTATGGGGATGGCAGCGGCGAACGCGTAGCCCGCATCGTGCACACGCGCCCGTGCTGCGGACCCGAAGCCAGCACTCAAGCCACCTTGCCGTCTTCATGAGCGGCGAGCGACCATACAATGTTCTCTTCCTCTGTACCGGCAATTCGGCACGCTCGATCCTTGCCGAAGCGATCTTGAACAAAGCCGGCGCTGAGCGGTTTCGCGCCTACAGTGCGGGCAGCCATCCCAAGGGTCGTGTGCATCCTGAGACGCTTCGGCTCTTGCGCAGTCTCGGCTACGACACCTCCGCATTTCGCTCGAAATCATGGGATGAGTTCGCCGAGCCGGGCGCGCCGCGCTTCGATTTCGTATTCACGGTCTGCGATGATGCCGCGTCCGAAGCTTGCCCGGTGTGGCCCGGTCAGCCGACGACTGCGCATTGGGGCGTGCCCGATCCGGCGGCCGCAGGCGGCACAGCTGCCGAAATCTCCCTCGCCTTCAAGGACGCCTATCGAATGCTCAATCAGCGCATCAGCATTTTCATGTCGCTGCCGCTGTGTTCGCTCGATAAGCTCACGCTGCAAAACAAGCTGAAAGACATCGGCCGCTCGTGATGCGACGCTACGTTGCCGAGTGCCTGGGGACGGCATTTCTGCTCGCGGGCGTTGTCGGCTCCGGAATCATGGCCGCAAGGCTTGCGGGTGGTAACGATGCGCTCGCGCTTCTCTGCAACACGCTTCCGACCGGCGCTATCCTCACCGTCCTCATTCTTACTTTCGGCCCGCTCTCCGGCGGGCACTTCAATCCCGCTGTCACCGCCGCGATGGCGCTGCGCCGCGAGTTGCCGCCGGTTGTTGCGGCCGCTTACATCGGCGCGCAAGTCGCCGGCGGTATCGTCGGCGTAGTTGCAGCGCACGCCATGTTTGATCTTCCGCTGTGGCAAGTCTCGAACACAGCGCGAGCGGGCCTCGGTCAATGGTTCGCGGAATTCGTCGCCACGTTCGGACTGTTGTTGACGATCTTGGGATGCGCCGCGCGAAATCCGGGTGCAATTCCGTATGCGGTCGGGCTCTATATCATGGCTGCTTACTGGTTCACCGCCTCCAGATCGTTTGCAAACCCCGCGGTGACGATCGCTCGGGCGCTATCCGATACCTATGCGGGCATCGCGCCGTCCGGTGTTCTCGCCTTTATCGTCGCTCAAATGGCCGGTATGCTCGTCGCCGCATCGTTGGCTCGTTGGCTGTGGGCGAAAAGCGCCGGCGCATGAACGCACTGCCGGATCGGCGCGTTGTTATTCCGGCTCTCGGCATCACCCAGATTTTCGCCTGGGGCTCCACATTCTATTTGCCAGGTGCGCTCGCGCCTCTGATCGCCAACGATACCGGGTGGCCCTACGATCTGATTGTGGCAGGCGTATCGCTGGGGCTGTTGGTTGCCGGCGTCGCGTCGCCGCGCGTCGGGCGCACGATCGCTGCAAAAGGCGGCCGGCCGGTGCTGGCGGCGGGTGCGCTGTTGCTGGCGGCCGGGCTTATCGGAATTGGCTTGGCGACAAGCCTCGTTTCCTATCTCGCCGCGTGGATCGTTGTTGGGCTAGGCATGTCGGCGACACTCTACGATGCTGCGTTTTCGACGCTCGGCGGAATTTATGGGTCGAGAGCGCGAACCTCCATCACCACGGTGACGCTGTTCGGCGGTTTCGCCAGTACGATTTGCTGGCCGCTGAGTGCCTTTCTGGCTGAGCACTTTGGCTGGCGCGGAGTCTGTTTTGTTTATGCGGCGGTGCAGATTGCGGTTGCGTTGCCGCTGCACTGGTTTGTTCTGCCGCGAACTGGTTCGAGCAAAGCCCGAGCGGTAGCTGCCGCGCGGCCGCTGCCCATCTTGCGAGCAGATGAATACGCTTTGTTCGCACTGCTCGCCGCGGTGCTCACGATCGCCGCCGCGATCTTGTCGTTGATGGGCACGCATCTGCTTCCGATATTGACGGCGCGCGGGCTCACCGCCTCGCTCGCAGTCGGGCTCGGGGCTTTGTTAGGGCCGGCTCAGGTCGGAGCGCGCGTCGTCGAATTGCTGATCGGCAACCGCTATGATTCCGTGTGGACGATGGTGGCTTCGGCCGCCTTGGTTGCCATAGCGGCCTTGATGATGCTCTGTGCTTTCCCCTTGGTCGCCGTTGCGATCGTCCTCTATGGCGCCGGGAATGGGATCGGTTCAGTCGCCCGCGGTACAGTGCCGCTTGCGCTGTTCGGCGCGGATCGTTACCCGGTGTTGATGGGGCGTCTCGGCGTTCCGCTTCTTATGGCGATGGCCGTCGCGCCCTACATCGGCGGCGTCGCCTTCGAAACGGGCGGTGCTGATTTAACCCTGATCGTTTTGACCACAATCGCGTCGGTCAATGTCGTGCTTGTTGTGCTCTTGCGAGCAATGACGTGGCGCAATCGGGAGCGCGCGTAGGAGCCTGGGCAAACCACGGTCCGTTTCCCAGCCACCTCCTGCGGCTTAAAATCAATTTGGCTATCGACCGCCCGAGTTAGCCGGTTCTCAGGTGTGTCCGTCGCCGGGCGATGAGCTGGTCGGCGATCTCGTTCAGGTTATTGCCGACGATCTGCGGCTGCGGGCCGACGCCTAAAACTTCGTTGCCAGGGCGCCTGATCAGTGCAGCTTGCCAGCCGGCTGCCACTGCGCCGAGTGTATCCCAGGTATGACAGGCGATCAGGCAGAGCCTTGCAGGCTCGACGGCGAGCGCCGTTTCGACATGGGCGTAGGCTTGCGGAGACGGCTTGTGGTGCTTGACCTCGTCGGCGCTGAAGCGCTTCTCGAAAAGATTCGCAATTCCGCCATGCTCGAGCTGGCGCGTTTGCACCTCGAGCAGATTGTCGGTGAGCGTGAACAGGCGAAAGCCAGCATCGCGCAGCTTGCGCAGCGCCCCCGGAACTTCAGGGTGCGGCGGCATTGTCGAGAATTTTTCCGTGAGTTCCGTCTTGTCCGCCGCATCGATTTTGATGCCGCGCGTATCCGCCAGCATTTTCATCACCGCCGAACCGATATCGGTGAATGCCACATAGTGGCCGGCTACGGTCAGGGCCGCGGAGTACAGAATAAGGTTCGCGAACCAAAGGCGCATTGCACCCTTGTCGTAAAAGATGCGTTCAAAGGTTGGCGCCATCGTTTCCAGATCGAGCAGCGTCTCGTTGACGTCAAAGACGATCAGGGGAAGAGCATTCATATCAGCAGCTCCGACGCATGCGAGGTCCAGACGGGCCGCGTTGCCGCGTCTGTCTGTTTTCCGGCAATCAGCTCAGCCAGGCTGACGGGTGTCGGATTTCTCTCTATTGGGAGGCTCGGCGATACTGCCGACGGCCTGAAGGATTATGCCGACCACAAGGTCCGGTGCTGTGATCGGCACGGCATGGTCGACCTTCTTGGATTGAATCTGCGCGCCCATCCGGCGCGCGAGGAAAAGCTGCGTGGCCGGGTTGATCATCCGGTCGTCCTCGGCAACGAGGTACCAAGAAGGCTTTGTCTTCCACAGCGGTGCCGGCGCCTTCTCCTGGATGCACGCGACCGCGATAGGGCGCTGCGTTGCGGCCAGAAGCGCCGCCTCCTTGGGGGAGGCGTTCTGACACCAGGCGGCATGAAACTGGTCGTCGGGTATCCAGAGCAGATTGTGCTTGTCCGGCGTCAGATGCGGGGCTTGCGACTTTTCGCGATAAAATACCTCGGCGACGGTCTCGCCTTCATCGGGCGTGAGCGACGTAATAAACACCAGCGCCTGAACGCGCTCGTTGCGGCAGGCCCCTACGACGGCGCCCGAATAAGCATGCGCAACAAGGACGACAGGTCCATCGGTTCGCTCGAGCGCCCACGTGAGCGCGGCTGTATCGTCCGACAGCGATGTCAGCGGTATCGGCGCCGCCATGGCTTTGAGGCCCTTAGCCTGCAGCGGCGCGATGACGCGATCCCAGCCGGAGCCATCGGCCCAAGCGCCGTGGACAAGGACGACGCTCGCGCGCACCTTCGCCGGATCCGGCTTGTCCGCCGACTGTGAAAGCACGTGTTTCGGTGCCCGCGGAGCTGCATCAGCCGAGGCGCTCATGCCGAGCTGCGCGCTCGCAACTGCCAGAGCCGCCGTGCCGACAAAACGACGGCGATGGTAATCGATCTTCTCGGGTGCCGAATTCATCGCATAATTTCTCCACTCGAATTCATGGGCGCTGTCATGGGATCGCTCCCACTGTGTTCGCGGCTGCGGTCCGGCCGGTTACACCCTGAGGACCATTGGTAACGGCCAACTCTGGAGCGCGGCCGGCGGTCATGGCCTGATTTTTCAATGTGACGAGTGCGCGCAATCGGGCCGCCGAAGAGCTGTCATCCCTGGGCACGGATTCTTTGTTCAACGTCGGGCGTTGCACGCAGATTTCGATGAACGAGAGATGTCGCAGAGGGTGATGCCGCGCACGATGAGCCGGTAGAGGTGCCGGCGTCGCACGTGGCCAATTCCGTCAGTTTCTTCAGGCCCCGATGGATGTTGACTTTGACCAGCGCCACGGATTGACCGGTCGCCTTCGATGCACCCTCGATGGTAATGCCTTCCAGTTTCACCAGACGGATTACGGCCGCTTGTGCTGGCTTGATGCGGCTGAGCAGCTCGACGATCGCGATGCCGCTCATCGCAGGTTCGCCATGATCTTCGCTGGCCAGTTCTTTGATCGCCAGTTCCTCGTCGAGCGAAAGGGCGGCCGATCGAGCCGCTTCGCGAAGATGATCGACCCATTTGTAGCGTGCAATCGCCGCGATCCATGGCCCGAACGGTCGGCTTGGTGCGTACGTGTGTCGATTGGCGTGAATGGCGAGCAGCGCTTCCTGCCTCGCATCTTCGGCGGCCATCGTGGGTAGCCGCCGCCGCGCATAGTAGCCACGCAGCCAGATGTCCAATTCGCGGAGCAACTGCTCGTATGCACGGCTTTCGCCACGTTGCGCGGCAGCCATCAGACCACCCCATTTCTGCGAGCGTTTGCGCCATTCGGCGAATCGCGGAGCCGGCGGCCGGGTGGGACGAAAGCCCGAGGCATGCTGCCTCTCGACGTCGCCTCCGCCGCTCCAAGACGGCGAGACGGAATTGACGGCTTTGCTGGCGTGGGCGCTCATGGGGACATCGCGTTCGATGGGATCGATCCGATCAACCGGTAGCCGGCTTGACCGACCACTTCCGCGTGAGACATTGCGCGAATGAGCCGCGTCGATGCCATTGCCTTTTCGCGTGTCGCAATAGTCCTTTGGTACTAACAACGTGGCGGCGCATCCCACGAACAAAATGGGTATGCGTACGATATTTTTTCAAATGAAAGCCTTTGACAGTGACCGTTTCTGGGGCACGCGTCGTGCCTTTTTGCCGAACGGATTCCTTAGCGCCCAAGCGCCCGTTCTATGCACTCAATTATCGAGGTTCCCTGGAAGGGCTTGTACAAAAAGGCGACAGCCCCGGCGTCCAAAGCTTGTCTGCGAAGCTTATCGTCCGGATAGGCGGTGATAAAGATCAGCGGAATGGCGAGGCCCCTCGCTTTCAGCGTCCGCTGCAGCTCCAAACCAGTCATTCCCGGCATTTGCACGTCGGCGACAATGCACGAGGTTTTGAGAAGCTGAGGTGAGTCCAAAAAATCGCGGCAGCCGTCAAAAGCGCACGCAGTGAGGTCCATTGATCTCACAATGCGCTCTACCGCGAAGCGCACCGACGCGTCATCATCGATGATGCAAACTATCGGCAAGTGCGACACATGCCTCAGTGCTTCATTGCAACTGTAAAGTATGCGCAGGCACAGAATAGCGGAAAATAATACTTAGGTGTGATCGGCCTGTCTTTTCGCTCGCGCGATTTGCAGGGTGTCGGCCATCCTCACCAGCTCGGCGAATGACTTCGCGCCCATCTTCTGCATGACGTTGCCGCGGTGGATCTTTACTGTGGTCTCGGAGATGCCGGCTTCGACCGCCGCCTGTTTGTTCATCAGGCCGCCGGTCACGAGCGCCATAATTTCCTGTTCGCGTTTGCTCAACGTCTCGAAGCGGGCTCGCAGCTTCGAAGCGGCCATCTGGTTCTCGCGACGGTCACGGTCGCGCTCGATGGCTGCGACGACGGCGTCCAGCAGATCCTGATCGCGGTAAGGCTTTGTCAGAAAGTCGATGGCCCCGGCTTTCATGGCCTGCACCGACATTTGAATGTCGGCGTACGCAGTCAGAAAGATGATCGGGATCTCGATGCCGGACCGCCGCAGCGCGGCTTGAAAATCCAAGCCGCTCGACCCGGGCATGCGGATATCGAGCACGATACAGCTTGCGACATCCAAGCGTTCGCGCTGCAGAAAGGCCGCCGGCGAGTCGAAGGTCTCGACCGAAAGGTCGACGGATCGGAACAGGTTCGATAACGAATTGCGTACCGAGATGTCGTCATCGACAACGTACACGATCGATTGTGGTCGCTGCCGTTCTTGCATCGATCGTTCCTGCCAAGACATTCCCGTAAGACGTTGCCGTCAAGACGTTGAGGCGTAGGGATGTTGCGCCGACGTCCTACATCGAGCGTTCGCGTGCGTCGGCCAGCGGAAGGGTAATGTGAACGGTGCTCCCCGTTCTGCCATCCGAGGACATTGTCAAGCTCCCGTCGTGAGCCTCGATGATCGAGCGGCTGATCGACAAGCCCATGCCCAAGCCCTTCGACTTGGTGGTGAAGAAGGGTTGGAACAGCTTCTCAACCTGGCCCGGATCGACGCCGCAGCCGGAATCTTGCACCTGCAAGATGATCTGGTCGCCTTCGGAGAGGTTGGACCTGACGACGATCTCGCGTGCGCGTCCGCTGACGCCCTCCATGGCGTCGACGCTATTCATGATCAGGTTGATGAGGACCTGTTGCAGTTGCGTGCGGTCGGCTATCACGGTTGCGGGGGCTGCCGTTAGCTCCTGCCGAAGCGCAACGTCGCGATCGTTCAGCTCGTGCCGAACGAGCGCGACCGCGTCCTTGACGACATCGTTTATATCGAGACGCGACATCTGCGGGCTCGAGTTCTTGGCCAACGCTCGGATCTTGGCAATGATCATGCTGGCCCGATTGGCATCGCCGATCATGGCTTCGACGGAGGCGCGGACTTCGCCGTAAAACTGCGGTGGGTCTTTGCTGAGCCATCGCAAACAAGCTGCGCCGTTGCCGACGACGCCTGACAAAGGCTGATTGACCTCGTGGGCGATCGAAGCCGTCAACTCGCCGAGTGTCGTCAGCCGGGTGATATGCGCAAGCTCCACCTGCGCCTGCCGCAACGATTTTTCGAGCTGATTGGCGCGGACCATGGCGGTGACGTCGCAGGCGCCGCCGCGGTAGCCGAGAAAGGCGCCGTTGTCATCGAACCGTGGAATCCCGCTCACGGCGGCGTACATCGTCGCTCCGTCTTTGAGCCGGATTTGATAGATGAAATTGCGAAACGGCTTGTGATTGTCGAGAACGTCGATGTGCTCCTGCCACTTGGCCGGCTCCGTGTCGAAATCCGCCGCTATCTCCCAGCGCGTCAGTCCCAATTGATCGCGGTTTTCCACGTCCGGAAATTCCGGGCGCTCCACCGGGATGAAGGTGAAGCGGTGATCGGGCCCGGTCTCCCAGTACCAATCGGCGCTAGCCTCGCTGAAGTCGCGAAAGCGCTTTTCACTATCGCGAAGCGCCTCTTCGGCGCGCCTGCGGTCTTCGATATCGGTACAAGTGCCGTACCACCTGACGATGTTTCCGCTTTCGTCGCGGAACGGCGTGCCGCGAACCAGGAACCAGCGATATTGGCCGTCGGCGCGGCGAATGCGTCCCTCGTCCTCATAGGGCGTGCCGGCGGCGACGGCTTTCAGAAATTTGTCGACGAACTTGTCGCGATCGTCGCGATAAATCCTTGAAGACCATCCCGACCCTTTCGTGTCCTCCAGCGACAGGCTGGTATATTCAGTCCAGCCTCGATTGACGAAATCGGCGGAGCCATCGGGGCCCGCGCTCCAAGCCAGTGCCGGAATGGTATCCAAAGCGAGGCGAAGCTCGGTTTCAGCCTGGCTGACGCGGGCTTCGGCCCGTTTGCGGTCCTCGATGTCTATATTTGTTCCGTACCATTTTATGATCTCGCCGGCGTCATCGCGCAGCGGCACCGCGCGCGATAGGAACCAGCGATATGCGCCGTCAAAACGGCGCACGCGGGAGACGGATTCATAAGCCGTTCCGGCGCTTATCGCCGTCCGCCACTTGCTCAGAAGGGCGGGTACATCTTCGGGATGAATAGCCTTCAACCAACCGAAACCCTTCGACTCCTCCACGGACAGGCTGGTGTATTCGACCCAGCCTTTGTTGAAGAAATCATCGGAACCGTCCGGCGAAGCGCTCCAGACGATCGCCGGAATTGTATCCATAACGAGCCGCAGGTCGACTTGCGCAGGCTGCGGCTCTTTCCGCTGCGCATCCGGTTGCGTTTCGGGCAGACCGCCGAGGTCGCCTGCGGAGGGAATGAGGGAGCGCTCAAGCATGCTTTGGTTGCTTTGGTCTCGAGCAGCCGCAAATTGGTAAATTCGGCGCGGCCAATTCAACCGGAAGCTCGCGCTTGGGAGCGGCCATTACCAGCCACAACACCGTGATGTTGCCAAAAGGAATGGCAATGTCCGGCGTTCCGGCACCGCCAATTTTACATGCCAGCCCGTCAATGTGAAATTCAAAAATTACGACGTCAATTTTGGAAAATCCGATAACGCCGTCGTTGCGACAGATCCGCTATTTCATTGCGGCCGCACAGGCGGACAGCGGACACATCGAGACGAACGATGTTCCCGCCCAAATCCCGGCCATGGATGTCGGCGAGCGCGGCCGCTTTCGCATATCGCCCGTCAGTCCGATGCGTTCCCGCGCCCGGCAGTTTGACGGCTAGGCCTAACGCGAGAGGAAACCGCGGATCGCGGATGCGATTTCGTCGCAATGCGTCTCCAGAGCAAAGTGGCCGGTATCGAGGAAACGCACCTCGGCGCTTGGGATATCGCGTTTGAACGCTTCCGCCCCGGGCGGCAGAAAGAATGGATCGTTCTTGCCCCATACAGCGAGAAGCGGCGGCTTGTGCTCGCGGAAGTAACTTTGAAACTTGGGGTACAGTGCGACGTTCGTCTTGTAGTCGCCGAAAAGGTCGAGCTGAACTTCATCGGCGCTGGGGCGCGTCAGATAGTAGTTGTCGAGTGAATACCCGTCCGGTGAAACGCGCGTCGTATCGGCGACCCCGTGCGTGTATTGCCAGACGGTCGTTTCAGGGGCGAGGAAAGTGCGCAGCGCCTTGCGATTGGCCGCCGACGGCTCCTGCCAGTAGGCTCTGATCGGGTTCCAGCCTTCGCTGAGACCCTCTTCGTAGGCGTTGCCATTTTGTGAGATGATGGCCGCGATCCGCTCGGGGTGACGCAGTGCGAGGCGCAAACCGGTCGGCGCGCCGTAATCGAATATATAGACGGCAAATCGGTCAAAGCCGATCACTTCGGTAAAACGGTCGATCACCTGGGCGATGTTGTCGAAGGTGTACGCGAATTTGTCCCGTGCAGGCATGTCGCTGCGGCCGAACCCGGGAAGGTCCGGCGCGACGACGTGAAATCTGTCGCCGAGGAGCGGGATCAGATTGAGGAACATGTAACTCGAGGTCGGAAAGCCGTGCAGCAGAAGCAGCTTCGGCGCGCCTGGATTGAGGCATTCGCGGTAGAAGACCTTCACTCCATCGACTTCAACAGTGCGGTAGGAGATTGCCGTCATGAACAGACCTCTCGATTTCCAAGCGACACGCGTCTCGCAGTGATTTCGCGGAAGAGACCCGTTTGGTTACAAGGCGTGGGCGCGGCTTGTCACGGCCCGAGCCTGATATTTGCAAGTTAAACACCCATAAGGTTTTATTCGAACCCTCCGATGACCGTGGCTTGAACGGCGATCGCTGTGGGCCGCGAGCCGCCATAGGCGTCTGCGGCATTATTTTGCCTTCTGTCGCGGGTCTTCCTTCGGGTCGATGTAGCTGATCTCCCATGGCCCGATATTGTTGAGTTGAACGATTGTCTCCTCGTCCACCGACACGAAGTGCGGGGTGCTTGGTGCCAGTGCGACGAAACTGCCCGCCGGCATGGCTGTCGCCTTGCTGGGATCCACCGTCTCGCCCATGCCGATACGGAAGGTCCCCGTGATCACGGTAAAGAGCCCGGCCTTTGAAAGCGTATGCGGCGGAACGCTGTAGCCCTTCGGCAGCTTGAACCGCATGGCGAAGAGACCCGCTTTGGTCGGATCCCCATAAAGCCGCACTTCTTGCGCGCCCGGCGGCAGAATGGCCGGGCCGGGTCCCCACCGGATGTCCGTCGGCGCCACAAGCGTGTTGTTCATCGTCTCAGCCAGCATGAAGCACTCCTTTTCCGGTTGCTAAGGTTGATTGAGTGGCGAATGTGGATTGATCAGCTCCGCTGCTTGTCTCGTGCGATGAGCTGATCGGCGATTGCATTGAGGTCATCGCCGACGAAGTGCGGCTGCGGGCCAACACCCAGAACATCGTTGCCGGCTCGTTTCACCAGAGCGGCCTGCCAGCCGGCCGCCACCGCGCCGAGCGTGTCCCAGGTGTGACATGCGATGAGGCAGAGCCCGGAGGGCGCGACGCCGAGCTCTTTTTGGACGTGGGCGTAGCCTTCAGGCGACGGCTTGTGGCGTCTCACGGCTTCCACGCTTAAACGCCGCTCGAAGAGGTCGGTAATCTTGGCGTGTTGAAGCTGGCGTTCTTGTATCTCGATCGGATTGTTGGTGAAGGTGAATAGTCGAAATCCTGCGTCTCGCAGCTTCCGCAGCGCTCCGGGCACTTCGCGATGCGGCGGCATCGTCGAGAATGTCTCAGCCAGCTCGCGCTTGTCGCGGTCGCTGATTTTTATGCCGCGCGTGCCGGCCAGCATTGTGATGACCGCGGAGCCGATATCGTTGAACGGGACGTAGCAGCCCGCCAAGGTCAAGGCCTCGGAATACAAGATCAGGTTGGCGAACCATAGCCGCATGGCGTCCCTTGCGCCGAAGATGCGCTGGAAAACCGGCTCTATCGTTTCCAGGTCGAGAAGCGTCTCGTTGACATCGAAGACGATCAAAGGCCGCGTGGACATGTCGCTTACCGAATGTGTTACGCCTCGCTTCACAGGCCGGCGCCATGGCGGCGGCTATTCTCTCAACGTGGACTTCGTAGCTCGGCTTGGTTTGGTTACAGGCCTGCGGGTGCGCCGGAAAATTTTTCGTGTGGAACCTGATGGATCCGCCCGCACGTATGAAAATCATTCAAAACGCCTGTAACTTTTGCCCGATCGCCTCGAACCGCC
Organism: uncultured Alphaproteobacteria bacterium; assembly: GCA_963818155.1. GTDB lineage: Bacteria > Pseudomonadota > Alphaproteobacteria > Rhizobiales > Xanthobacteraceae > BOG-931. The sequence continues at coordinate 550,922 of CAWFRC010000002.1, read as the reverse complement.
TTCGCGGTGCGATCGTTTTTCCGCGCGACGTTCGCTGTAACCAAACCGCGGGAAACCACGAAATCACTCAAGGATCATTCCGGGAAAGGACGGCGGCGCGGCCTGCGACTGCCGACGATCGATACGAGGCGCCACCATGATGAAGCATTTCACGGACGCGTTGGCCAAATCCGGGTTTCTTAAAAGCGATTTTGACTATTATTTTATTCGCGCCTCAATGGTGATCGTATTTCTGTTCTTTGGCTATCAGAAATGGTTCGCTTACGAAGCGCAGGTGTTGATCCCCTACATCAGCAACGGCCCCCTGATTTCCTGGCTGTATCCGGCTTTCGGCATCCGCGGGGCCAGTTGGTTCCTCGGTGCCATGGAGTGGCTGATCTGCTTATTTCTGTTCCTCGGCTTTTGGAGCAGGCGTGCCGGAATACTCGGCGCTATCGGATCATGCGGAACGTTCGTGGCGACGGTCACCATCATCCCGTTCATGCCGGACGGATGGGATGTCGTTGCCGGAGGATTTCCGGCGATGACCGGCAACATTCCGTTTCTTGTGAAGGATGTGGTGCTGCTGGTGGCGTCGTTTTATTTGCTCCGGCAAGATGTGGTCAGGGCGATGCGCGACGGCGCGACTACGGGCTGGGTCGCGACGCTGGCGGAGGTCATGGAAACACTCGGGCTTCTCGGCGCGCTATTCGAGTACAATTTAATGCGCGCCGCGATGGTCTTCACCTTCGCCTTCTTCGGATACACGAAATGGCATCCCTATGCCGCGCAGCAGATGGTTCCGTTCATCAGCAACAGCCCCTTCATCTTTTGGCTATATCCGGCTTTCGGCCTGCGCGGCGGGGCTCGGTTCCTCGGGGCATCCGAGTGGACGATCTTCGCGCTTCTGTACGCAGGATTTTGGGATAAGCGGCTCGGCGTTCTCGGATCGCTCGGTGCGACCGTAACGTTCATAACCACATTCACCATCATCCCGTTCATGCCCAACGGCTGGGATCCGGCGGCCGGATTTCCGGCGATGGCCGGCGCGGTGCCGTTCCTGATGAAGGATATCGTGCTTCTCGCCGTGTCGGCTTATTTGCTGAAACAGGACCTGGTGAGGCTGTCGGCTCCCGACTGCGCAAGTGACGTGGCCTTGTTGGCTCCGCCATCAACCGCCGCCGCGAAGTTCTAGTTTTCAAAGAAAAGTGACGTGCGCGATATGCGCCGAACGGCGCCTCTTCGCCCGCAATACCCGATCTTTCAATGCGGCTGATCACCATGGCGTCGCAAGTGCCGTCCATTCGCGAACAACGGCCAGAGCAGGCGGATCCCGCGCTCGGTCCGCTGGAGATCGAGCGGGTGCGCCGAATTCGGCGAACTGCATTCGTTCCGGGCCGGTGAGGCGTTGCAGACCATGGGCCAAAGTGCCGCCGGCCTTACCGTCGTCGTCGCCGGCAAGGTCGCGGTGACCGAGCGTGATCACTTCGGCAATCGCAAGCCGATCGCCGTGCACGGCCCCGGGAATTTCATGGGTGAGTTGGCGCAACTGACGGATCGGCCGGCACTCGTCGACGCAATCGCCGAGGACCCGGTGCAGGCGCTGGTCGTCGCGCCGGAGCGGCTCCGTGCATTGATCATTGCGGAAGCCGAACTCGGCGAGCGCATCATGCGCGCCTTGATTCTGCGCCGCGTCGCCATCCAGCAGGCTGGAACGGGCGGACCCGTCATCCTCGGTCGCGCCGAGAACGGCGACGTGCTGCGGCTTCAAGGTTTTCTTCGCCGCAACGATCATCCCTACCGATGGCTCGATCCGCAGACCGACGCACCCGCAAAGGTTTTGGTCGAACGCTTTCAGATCGATCCGGCAAGCCTGCCGATCGTGCTGTGCCCGGGTGGACAATTGCTGCGCAATCCGAGCGACGGCGAATTGGCGCGCTGCCTCGGCTTGGTCCGGCCGATCGATCCCGATCGCCTCTACGACGTCGCCGTGGTCGGCGCCGGACCAGCCGGTTTGGCGACGGCTGTTTATGCTGCGTCAGAAGGGCTCTCGGTCATCGTTCTCGATAGCCGCGCATTCGGAGGGCAGGCCGGCGCGTCGGCGAGGATCGAAAACTATCTCGGTTTCCCGACCGGCATCAGCGGCATGAATTTGATGGCGCGCGCCTATCATCAGGCGCAAAAATTCGGGGTGGAGATGGCCATCCCCAACGAAGCGATCAGCCTCGGCGCCGATGCGGGCGGCCGCTTCACCTTGGGACTGCACATCGGCGAGAGGCTCAGGGCCCGCTCCGTCGTGCTCGCCATGGGCGTGCGCTATCGACGGCTCGATATCGACAACCTCGGCATGTTCGAGGCGTCAAGCGTTCACTATTGGGCGTCGCCGCTGGAAGCGAGGCTCTGTGCCGGTCAAGAGGTTGCGCTGGTCGGCGCCGGCAATTCCGCCGGCCAGGCCGCCGTCTATTTGGCAGGCCAAGGCGCGCGGGTGTGGATGCTGGTGCGCGGATCGGACCTCTCGGCAACGATGTCGCGTTATTTGGTCGAGCGCATCCGCGGCCTCGCCAATGTCAACGTGGTGACCGGCGCCACCATCAGCGGGCTCGAGGGCCGTGAGGATGTGTTGGAAGTTGTGCGCTGGCGGAGCGGGGCGGACGGTGACGAAGTGCGTCGCGAGATCAAGCATCTGTTTCTGTTCATCGGCGCTGAACCAAAAACCGGCTGGCTTGGCGCTGCGGGAATCGGGCTCGATCCCAAGGGGTTCATCCTCACCGGCGAAAATGCCGGCGGTCGTCGCCATGCATTGGAGACGACGCGGCGCGGTGTTTTCGCCATCGGCGACGTGCGAGCGACATCGGTAAAGCGCGTCGCCGCGGCGGTCGGCGAGGGCGCGCAAGTGGTCGCGGCGCTCCATGCAGTATTGACTGACGCCGAGCCAAATTCGGTCGGCGTGCGATAGTCGCATCGCTTCACTCCGCCGGCGCCATTTCGTCGTGGATCGCGGCGGAGGCCATGGTTTGGAAGACGCCGTCACGCCGGACGAGGGCGTGAAACAGCGCTGCAGCGACATGCAGCAGGATCAGCGCGAAGAACGCGAAGGCGAGATAGAAATGCGCGTCCCAAAGCAGCGCGTGCAGGGCGTCGCTCTGCGGGAGGATCGGCGGAAGGTGCCAGCCGCCGAACAGGACGACCGGATAAGCGCCCGCCGACAGCATGCCCCAGCCGATCAGCGGCATCGCGATCATCAATGCATATAACGCGTAGTGCGAGCCTTCGGCTGCGAGCTTCATCGGCGCCGGCAAGTCGGCCGGCAGCGCCGGAGCCCCGTAGCGTAGCCGCAGCACCAGGCGGATCAACACCAGGACCAGAATGGCGATGCCGAGCGGCTTGTGGATCGAAACCAGCGTCAGATAGACCGGCCGGACGCTCGATACCATGCCCACGCCGATAAAAAGCATGGCGATAATGCAGGCGGCCATGAGCCAGTGCAGAACACGCTGCCAGGGCGTAAAGTGTTTGAGGTGCCGCATCATGGCTTCTCTCCGGTCGGCGTTCGCGGATAATCCTTGGCCTCGGCGGTGCGCAGGTCATACGACTTGGCGTAGACTGATGAGCGCGCGGCCGGAAACGGATCGTCGGATGTGTGGATGCCCGACGGCAGCACGGTCGGATCGAAATTGATGTCGCGGCATGGGCCGTCGCGTTCGGCCTCGACCTGCTGCGCGGTCAGCGTGCCGACCTCGACGGTGCGACGATCCGCGGGCCAAGGCTGGCTCGGGTCCGCGGTCGGATCGCCCGGATTGGCGACGGTCACCACCATGGTCCAGCGTTGCGGCGCCTTGGCGACCCGTTCCGCAATCTCCTGCTCAAGGAAATCGGGCCCGCGCTTGGCGAGTTCTTCGGGAGGCACCGGGACGGCCTGCGCCGCCGGCAGCAGCGACCAGCGCACCACGTGTTCGGCGCCGGCGCCGTCGACAAAGACGAAGCTGTTGACGCTGTTGAAGCGCTCCTCCGCGTAGCTGCCGGTCCAAGGCGCGCTCTTCGCCCAGGCGCCGAATTTCGCGAATTCCGGATTTGCCGCGACGAAAGCCGGCATTGCGTTCGGGTCTTTGCTTCCCGACGCGCGCAACAGCTCGTAGAAGGCCTGCGGCGTCGACACCGGGAAGAATGGGGGTGAGATCGTAGCGCTGCGCCATTCCTGTCCGTCCGGCGTCGTAATTCTTAGTCCCAGACCGCGCACGCGCACGCTGGCGTCGGGTGCGTTCGCATCAGGCGTGCCGAGATTGAAGCGCCCGAGGACCGGATACTGGCCGGACGAAAAAACCTGGGCGTGCGACAGCGCCGATCCCGCCCCGTTCAACTCGAAGATACCGGTAAAGCAAATCCCTTTCGCGTGGTTGCGGCGGTGGCCGAGCGACACGCCGGTCGGCGGCGCGAATGCCTCAACAAATTTGTTCGGCGTAAGACGCGCAGGTGACAACCAGCCTGCCGTATAGGCGAAAGCCGCGACGCCGACCGCGACCACGATACCGATGAGCGCCAGCGATCCGAGCACCGGCAGCCTGTGGGACGATGGCATGTGCACCTCACTGCGATGGGCGGATGACATTTAAGCCATTTGAACGCGTCGAAGCCGTTGAAAGCATCGAAGCATTAAAAGCATCGAAATACTGAACGCATCGATAGTCTGCTTCAGTTCGCGCAAGGAGAGACGGTAAGAGTGAATTCAAGTTTTGGAGAGAGAAAACTTGCAACGTCGCCGCCACTATTCGCCGAATGCGTCGCCGCATCAAGAGAACCGTGCAGAAAATTGGCCGACGGTTTTTCAATTCTTTTTGACAAAATGAGAATATGAGGCCGGCTCCCATCGCCATGTTGACGGAATGCGGTGGCGCGCGAGAGTTATTGAATATTTTTAGTTGTGAACACGCCGCCCCAAACTTCACAGCACAGCAAATATCGCTGAGATCGGTCAACGCGGGAAAAGAAATCGTGCCGCGCTTAGGCGAAAACCGCAATGGGGAGGAGCTGCGCGGCGTTCGATAGGAGCAAGGCGATGCTTTCAAGACGCAACATCCTCACCGCGGCCGCCGCCGGCATGGCATTGTCCGGCGCCACGGCGCGTGCGGCGACCTTCGGCAATCCGGATGAACCGGCCGAAGGTGCGGTCAATGTCACCAATCCGAAGGCGCTGTCGGATCCGGGTCCGCAGGATCGGGGTCTCGCCGGAAACGAGCCCGCCTTCCTCGATCCGCCGGCCACCGACGTCAACGGCATGCCCCAATACTGGGCCTCGTTCAATCTGGCGCCGAAGCGCATTCAAAATGGCGGCTGGGCGCGCCAGATCACACAGGATGACTTCAAGATCTCGACCACGATCGCCGGCGTCAACATGCGTCTTGGGCCGGGCGGCGTGCGCGAGCTGCATTGGCATCAACAGGCCGAATGGGCAGTGATGACCTACGGCAACTGCCGGGTGACGATTTTGGACACGATGGGCCGTCCGCAGGTGGCCGACGTAAAGGAGGGCGACCTGTGGTATTTTCCAGCGGGCTTTCCCCATTCGCTGCAAGGCTTGGGGCCCGACGGCTGCGAATTCGTCATCGCCTTCGACAATGGCGACTTGTCCGAGTTCAACACGTTGCTGGTGACCGACTGGATGGCGCACACGCCGCCCGAGATCTTGGCCAAGAATTTCGGCCAGCCGGTCGATGCGTTCAAGAACATTCCTTTGCACAACCGCTGGATCTACCAGAGCAACGCATCGGCGCCGCCGCTGCCGGACGTCGAGGCGCAAATGGCGGCGGCCGCGGGCAAGCCGCCCAATCCGTTCGTCTTTCGGCTCGGCGACATGCAGCCGACCCGGGAAACAAAAAGTGGAAGCGTGCGCATTGCCGACAGCACCAACTTTCTGGTCGCAAAGACCGTCGCCGCCTCGATGGTGACGATCAAGCCGGGCGGTCTGCGCGAGATGCATTGGCATCCGAACGCCGACGAATGGCTCTACATCCTCAAAGGATCGGGACGCGCCACGGTTTTCAACACCGGGCCGGCGGCAATCACCGCGAACTTCCATTCGGGGGATATCGGCTACGTGAAGAAGGCGCTCGGCCACTATCTGGAAAATACCGGAGGTACGGATCTCGTCTATATGGAAGTGTTTCGTGCCGACCGCTTCGAGGAAATATCGTTGTCCGACTGGTTGGCGCACAGTCCCCTTGAGATGGTGGCCGAGACGCTCAATCTCGATCAGTCCGTGATCAAGCAATTTCCTAAAAACCGGCCCGACATCATGCCGGCGTAAGCGCGCTCACGGTGTCGATCGCCATCTAACGGCGCTTGACAACGGCGCACGCCGATTGTGCTGAGCGCTGCTATGCGGTTGTTCTCGCCGCGCGCCGCAATCGGTCCGCGCGCCGCTGGCGGCGACATGGCTGCCATCAGCGGATATGCACCTCCGTGGTAGCAATGACCGCCGGTTCGGCATAGCCTGCGGCTGTCTCGGCGCTGCGTTCCGGCGTCAATGCCATTGGCGCCGAGCGTTCGATGAAGCCCTGGATCAAGTGAAGTTGCCACCAGCATCATTCTGCCGGCGGCTGCGGCATTCGCGGCCCTCGGCCGATTGGTCGCCGGCGTCGAGCAACGCGTGCCGTTGAATCCCTGCGGCCGGCGGCTTAAGCGGCTGGCTCCCGATGATGGAGACTCCCATGACTGACTCGTTTGAACGCGAAAGAGATGCGGATTTCTTCCGCGAGCGCGGCTTCGGCCTGCGCATTGGCTTCGGCAAAAAGCCGGCGCTGCTGGTGGTCGACATCGTCAAGGCTTTCACCGATCCGCAGCGCATGCTCGGCGCCGAAATGGGCCCGCAGATCGTGGCAACCAATCAGCTTTTGGATGTGGCCCACGACAAGAATCTGCCGGTGGTCTTCTCCACTGTAGCCTACGAGGATTCCAACTTTAAGGATGCCGGCGTGTGGGCCTTGAAGCAGAAAGGTGTCGCCACGCTCGTTGCCGGCAGCGACGGACCTGAGCTCGATCCGCGGCTGCATTACCAAAAAGGCGACGCCATCCTCTATAAGAAATATGCATCATGCTTCTTCGGCACCGATCTGATACCGCGATTGCTTGCCTTCGGCGTCGACACGCTGATCATCACCGGCTGCACCACCAGCGGCTGCGTGCGCGCGAGCGCCGTCGATTCATGCCAGAACGGCTTTCGCCCGATGGTGGTGCGCGAAGCGGTCGGAGATCGCTCGCAGCTTGCCCACGACCAGAGCCTGTTCGATCTCGACGCCAAGTATGCCGACGTTGTCTCCGTCGACGAAACGGCGGCTTATCTCCGCGGGCTGTGACATTTTTGTTCACCGCTGAAAAGTGGCGCGATAGCGGCTGCGCGGACTGCGGTGGTGATGTCAAAACGTTCGAGCCCGACATGCAAACAAAACAGATGAAAATCGCCGTTTGGAGGAACAGATGACAAATCCGACCGAGCACGACCGCTTCGTCTATTCGCCGATCGTCGAACGGCCGCCGCTGCACTGGCCGAACGGCGCCCGTGTCGCGCTGTGGGTTATTCCCAACATCGAGCATTTCCTGTTCGACCGCCCGTCGACATCGATCACCGCGGTGACGACGCAATTCGTGCCCGACATTCTCAACTACGCGTGGCGCGATTACGGCCCGCGCGTCGGCATCTGGCGCATGATGGACATCATGGAGCGCTACGGCGTCAAAGGCACGGTGGCGTTGAACTCCGATGTTTGCGAGCGTTACCCGCAGATTATCGATGCGGGCAATAAGCTCGGCTGGGAATGGATGGGCCACGGCAAGAACAATTCCAGCTTGCTGGCCAAGATCGGCGAAGACGAAGAACGCGCGCTGATCGGCGGCATTGTCAAAACGATCACCACCGGCACCGGCAAGGCGCCGCGCGGCTGGCTTGGTCCGGCGCTCACCGAGACCCATAACACGCTCGACCTTCTGGCCGAGGCCGGGATCGATTACATCGCCGACTGGGTGAATGACGAGCAGCCTTATCCGGTCCGCGTGAAGAAGGGGAGGATGACGTCGATTCCCTATTCGGTCGAGATCAACGACATTCCGGCGTTCCTCGACGGCAAGCAGAGCGCCGAGACCTTCGGCCGCATGATCAAGGATCAGTTCGATGTCCTCTATGAGGACGGCGCCAAGACCGGGCGGGTGATGTCGATCTGTCTCCACCCGTTTCTGATCGGCCATCCTTATCGCGCCAAATATTTCGATGATGCGCTCAAGCACATTACCTCCCGGCAGGAGGTGTGGGTCACTAGAGGTGCCGACATCATCGACTGGTATCGTAATCAGGCTGAGGCCAGGTAAGCTAACTTCGACGCCGCGTGGTGCGAGCCGAATGTCTCGCAGCCTCGCTCGTCCCCGCGCTGGGCGCAGATCGGGCCGGATGCCGGCTTGCGCGGATAGGAGCGGTGATTCGGCCCTCCGCCAATACCGTCACGCGCTCGCAGAGCACTCTTCTGGATTCGGGCGAAGGCCCTGTGGGCTTTTGATCGAGTCTTGCCGCTGCCGATATCGGAACTGTCGCGCGCCTTATGGTATATTGCGGGCGAAGGGTTCCACGGCCTTGGGGTACAGCATTGATCCGCGCCACGTTGATTTGCGCGCTTGCTTTTTGGGCGGTCGTTGTCGGCTTGGCGGCGCCGGTCCTGTGCTTTGCCGAAGAGGCCGCTTTGCCCGAAAAGGCGACGCGGGAACTGCCGCCAGCGCTGCTGGCGCTGCAGCGGCAAAAGAATATGCCGAAACACTCCGCTGTCATTCTGCGCGTTTTCAAGGAGGAAGGGGAACTCGAAGCCTGGAAGCAAGACAGCACCGGCCATTTCCAGTTGCTCAAGACCTATCCGATTTGCCGTTGGTCGGGCGATCTCGGGCCGAAAATCCACGAGGGCGACCGTCAAACTCCGGAGGGTTTCTACAACATCACCCCCACGCTGATGAATCCCAACTCCAATTACTACCTGGCGATCAACACCGGCTTTCCCAATGCCTTCGACAAGGCCAATGGCCACGACGGTACCTTTCTGATGATCCACGGCGACTGCTCATCGAGCGGGTGCTTTGCCATGACCGACGAGCAGATCGCCGAGATTTACGGGCTGGCGCGCGACGCGCTCCTCGGCGGCCGGCCGTCGTTCCAGGTGCAGGCTTATCCGTTTCACATGACGCCGGCGAATCTCGCGCGCCATCGTACCAGTCCGCACATGCCGTTCTGGAAGATGCTCAAGGTCGGCAACGATCATTTCGAGGCAACGCATCTCCAGCCCAAGGTAGATGTGTGCGGCCGTCGTTACGTTTTCGACGCCCAGGCTCCGCCGCATGCGACCGTAGCGCCGGTGTTCGATCCAAACGCGCAATGCCCCGCCTACGTGGTCAATCCGAAAATCGCGCAAGCGGCGCTGGCAAAGCAACGCGCCGACGATCTCGAATACATGCAATTGGTCAAAGACGACATGCCGGTCGCGCCGATTTACAGCGGACTGGACGGCGGCATGAACGGGGTTTTCCACGCGCGCTATCCCTGGAAGATCGTGCCGCTGGCGATCGTGCTGCAACCCGGATCGGGGATCGAACTGCCCGACCTGCCGCCCGTTCCGTGGGCCGACAAGGACGGTTCACTGGCCAACAAAATCTTCGGCGCGTTGCCCAAGGCGAAAGCGGCCTCGCAGGCGCACGTTGCTTCGACCGACGCAGGATCGCGTAAAGGCGGCGCCGAGCCTGCGACGACCGAATCGACCCTTCCGCCGGCAATAAAGCACTGGTTCCCGAATTGAGGGCGCCGGGCTGAAAAGCCGGGACGTCAAGGCGCAGGTTCGCGGCCGAGCCCTACACTTACAAGTATTGCTCGATCGGAGCATCGCCGACGGTCACATACACCAGCGCCCCATCCTGGAGCCGCGTGATCAGCGCGTTGTTCTCGCTCGGATCGACGGTAATGCAGCCATTGCTCCGCCCCAGCATGCCGCCATTTTTGGCGCGGAAGCCCGCGGTAGTGTACCAGTTCGGATGCATGATCCATTTGAACGGGGGCGTGTGGTTGATGTAGCTGTTGTAAGGCGCGACACCTTCCAGCCCGACGACGATCATGTCGCGATAGACGGTGCCATCGTAGCGGTCGACGATGGTCTTGTAGTGATCCATCGTCTGCGCATGTTCGGTCCTGAGCGGACCGAGCGGCACCATGTCCAAGTGCGTCTGAAAATCCTTGAACTTGACGGCTTTCGCGTTGGGCCCGTTGTCGCGTCCGTGCGCCGCGTAATGTGCGGTGACCTTGCCGGAGGCGAAATCGAGCACGTAGAGCCGCTTCTTTGTCGACGGCTGCGAAATGTCGAAGACTGCGATCACGTCTTTTTTGGTGAAGACCGGCTGGCGCGCGATCTCAATGGCGCGAGCGACAGCGGCCATGGGGGCGCCGAGCGCCTTCGCTTGCTGCAACAACGGGTCGAGTTCGCTCGCCGCGGCGGAGGACGCACTCCACGCGGGTGAAAAAGTTAGCACAAGCAGGATCGCTATCAACAACCGCATGGCCCCTCGACGCGATGATCTAAACACAGGTGCGGGCGCTTGTCGCCGCGCTATCGATATCGCCGTCTGCGGGAAGCGGTCGTCTTCATTTAGCGCAACGGACGGCCGGCGACCCACGTATTCAGAACGTCGATTGTCGATTCATCGAACGCCACCATATCGGCGCGAAAACCAGGCCGAAGTTTGCCGAGTTTCTCGCCGAGCCCCAGCATCTGCGCCGGATGCGTCGAGGCAAAGCGCAGCGCGTCCGCAAGCGGTGCGCCGAGGAGTCTTCACGCAATTGGCGACGGCACCCGCCATGGTGAGATAGGCGCCGGCCAATCGGCCGTCGCTGCGCGCACAGCGGTCGCCGTGGACGAAAATGGTTTCGCCCTGAAGCTCAAAGCACGAGCGCACGCCGCCGACCGGCGGCATGGCATCGGTAACCAGAATGGGCGTGCCGCGCCCCCGCAGTGCCAGGCGCAGCATGGCGGGGGCGACATGCGCGCCGTCGACGATCAGGCCGTACCAAGCCTTCTCCGCTTCAAGCGCAGCCGCAATCGGCCCGGGCTCGCGGCTTTCCAGCGGCCGCATCGCATTGAACAGATGGGTGAAGCAGGTCACGCCCGCCGCCATGGCATGTTGCGTCTGCTCATAGGTTGCCATCGAATGACCGAGCGAAACGCGTACGCCGGCGGCTGCGAGTGCGCCGATGAACTCCGCCGGTACTTGTTCCGGTGCCAGCGTGACCAGCATTGCGCCGCGTCGCGGCGCCGTCAGCAGCGCGAGGTCGCGCCCCGAGGGCGCGCGCAACTGCCGCGGATCGTGGACGCCGGGCTTGTCCGGCGACAGAAAAGGGCCTTCCAAATGGATGCCGAGAATCCCAGGCTCGACGCCCACAAGGCTCTCGACCGCTTTGCAGGCTGCGGTCATCTTTTCCGCGCTGTCGCTGATCAGCGTGGGCAGAAGCGATGTCGTGCCGAATATGCGATGCGCGGCCGCGATTGCACGAATGGCCTCTGGCGTCGGCTCGTCGTTGAACAGAACGTCGCCGCCGCCATTGACTTGGATGTCGATAAAGCCCGGCGCGAGCCACGCAGGTTCGGGCAAATCCACACGCGGGATCGCGCCGGAAAGCTCCGAACGCGAAACGACGGCGGCGATGGTATCGCCGTCAATCAGCACCGCGCTGTCGGTGTGCAGCGCCACGCCGTCGAAGATGCATGGCGCGGCGACAGCGTGAACGTTTTCGCTCATCGCGTCCGCGTCACTTTTTGCAGATGACGTGGCCGATCGACATTGACGCCGCGCCGCTCGGCGAGGCGCGGCAGTAGCGCGTAGAAACTTTGGATCAAACAAATCGCATCGGCGTCGGCTTGGTCGGGCGCCAGCGTCGGCAGTCTTGCCTCCGTGTCGTCGGCGCCGGCGATGAGCGGACGTGCTCCGGCGCGCCGCAGATCGGCGGCGAGATCTGAAAATCCGGTAGCCGATGCATCGGTGGGCGTGAACATCAGAACGGGCAGGGCGCCGGAGACGAGCGCAAACGGGCCGTGGCGAAACTCGGCGCTGGAAAACGCCTCGGCGTGTACCGTGCAGGTCTCCTGCAATTTGAGCGCCGCCTCGCGGGCGATGGCGAGGGTCGGACCGCGCCCGATCGCAACCAGCGCGGTCGCAGCCGTCAACGGGGTGAGCGCCTCGCTCCAATCGAGCTGAACCGCTTGCGACAACCGCTCCGGCAGCCGGTCGCAGGCTTTCGCCATGCGTTCGTCGTCGGTCCAGGCAGCGATCAGACGCAATGAAGCGGTGAGTGAGGCGATGAAGGTCTTAGTCGCCGCCACGCTCAATTCGGGCCCGGCCGTCATGGGCAGGATGAATTCGCAGGCTTGCGCCAACGGGCTATTCGCATCGTTGACGATCGCCGCCGTTACCGCGTCGGCGCTGCGGGCGGCTGTAGCCATCTCGATCAGGTCGTCGCTCGATCCGGATTGCGAGATAGCGAGGAACAGCTGATCCTTGAGGGCAAGTCGGCGATGATAGACGCTCGCCACATTCGGCGCCGCCGCGGCGACCGGAATGCCGAGATGGCGTTCGATCAAGTGCTTGGCGAAGGTCGCTGCATGCGCCGAGCTTCCACGTGCGCAAGTCACGACCACCTGCGGCGTTCGCCGTGCGAGCCGGGCGACGAGCGCCGCAAGAGGCGAAATAAGCTCGCGCGCTTGCGCCGCCACGGCGGCCGGAGCCGCGGCGAGTTCGTTGGCCATGCTGCCGCCTGGCGTCTCCATTGCGGCCGTCCGATGTGATGCAGAGAGAGCGGTCACGCGACGTCCGCCAGCGGCAGTGCGAGGGAACGGGCAAGATAAAGTGCGCCCGACAACGCGTCGCCCAACGGCTCGACCAGATGCGACTTGGTCCGCTCATTCAGCGAAGCAGTAAGAAAAGGCGCGCAGCCTCCCGCCAGAGCGAGCCGCGTCGCGCCGATGCCGATGAGCCGATCGGCGAGCACATCGATATGGCCGGCGGCGAGGCCGATCAATTCGCGCGCAATAGGATCGCTCCGCGTTGCATGCTCGAAGATATCCGGAGCCAGCGATCCAAAATCACCGGGCGAGGCCGCATGCGCCCAATTGACGACAGCGTGAGGGTCGTTGCCGAACTTCTCGCTCAGCGCGCGCAACAATCCGGTCGAGGCGATCCGGCCATCGAGTGCCCACAGCAGGCGGCGGACGGCTTCGCAACCGAGCCAGGCGCCGCTGCCCTCGTCGGAAATCGGCATGCCCCATCCGCCCACCCGATGGGTGCGTCCGCCGACCACGGCCCAGCCGACGCTACCGGTGCCGGCGACGATCACGCCACCGTCCGCTTCTCCGTGCGCGCCGATGCACGCCGCGTGCGCGTCGGTGGTGATCATGGCGCGGCGAAACGGATGCGGATAGGCTTGCGCTGCCGCCAGGTGGGCCGGCTCGCTGGCGCCGGCCAGCGCCAGACAGGCTACGGTTCTTCGCAGATACGAACGCGCCAGTCCGGCCTGTTCGAGGCACGCCGTCGCCGCAGCGATAATCTCAGCAAAGCTATGCTGAACACCGAGCAACAGATTGGCCGGCCCGGTCGCAGCTTCGCCGAGCACTTGTTCGTCAAGTACTTGGTCGGACGTGAGATCGCGCGCTTGGCCGGAAAAAGCGCACAGCCGCGCCCGGCAGCTCGTGCCACCGCCGTCAACGCCGAGCAAGAGGACCTTGGTGTTCACCTTATGCCTTCACCATACGGGACATGTTCAGGCACGAGACGCCTCCGCCTCACCGGTTCACCTTAAGCCAGCAAAGTTCGCCAAGACGGATTTCTTCTTGCGCCTATCGGCAATAAGAACCAATTACGGTCAAATTAGTTTGTCACGTCTAGTCGCACACATTCTTGCTGGTTGTTAACTATGGATACCGAGCGAGCCAGTCCGCGTTACGTTGATATAGATCTTTGGGAGCCCAACGACATCCTGCAGGCGATGATCGAGGGCCAGATGTCCGCGGTCGCCGCTGTGCGCGCTGCGCTGCCGGCGATCGAGCAGGCGGCGTTGGCGACCGAAGCGCGGCTGCGCAAAGACGGACGCCTGATCTATGTCGGCGCCGGCACGTCAGGCCGGCTCGCGGTGCAGGATGGCGCCGAGCTTGTTCCAACCTTCAACTGGCCGAAAGATCGCCTGTTGCTGCTGATGGCCGGCGGTAAGGAAGCACTGCTGCGCTCGGCGGAAAACGCCGAAGACGAAACCGGCCAGGCGTTGCATACGATCCAGCATCATGGCATTCGCGCCGCCGACGTCCTCATCGCGGTCGCGGCGAGCGGCACGACCCCGTTCACGCTGACGTGTTTGCGCGAGGCAAAACGTCGCGGCGCCTACACGATCGGGATTGCCAACAATCGCGGCACGCCGCTGCTGGCTGAGGCTGATTGTTCCATCTGGCTCGACACCGGCCCGGAACCGATTGCCGGCTCGACGCGCATGAAAGCCGGCACTGCGCAGCGCGCTGCGCTCAATTTGCTCTCCTCGTTGGTGATGATCCGCCTCGGCCGTGTGCACGAAGGTCTCATGGTCGACCTGCAGGCGATTAACGCCAAGCTTGCCCGCCGCAGCGAGAATATCCTCATCCGGCTGACCGGCCGCGCCCCCGAGGAAGTCCGCAATGCGCTTGCGCGCGCCAATGGCAGCGTGAAGCTTGCCGTGCTGTTGTTGCACGGCTGCAGTCTGGATGAAGCGACGACCGCGCTCGATGGCGCCGGCGGCCGCTTGCGCACGGCGCTGCGCCATCTCGGCAATCCCGCCGGTGCGGCGGACGTGTTGACGATCGACGAGGAATTGTCGACTGACGTCTAGCGATAGCACGTAGGATGGGTTGAGCATCGCGAAACCCATCGGCGGCGCCACACTTCCTTTCGTCACTTCGGTATGGACGCACCCCCGAGCCAGTCGCTCGTCGAGAGGAGAGGCATTTAAGATACAAAAACCCGTCTGTTGCATTTTCCAATCACGCTCGAAAGATTTTGACGAGGCCGATCATGCGCATCGAAGTCGTTGTCGACGTCAAGACAACCCTGGGCGAGGGCCCGCTGTGGGACGCCGAGCAGGAGCGGCTGTATTGGATCGACGTTTTCGACGGTCGGGTGTTCCGCGCTACGGCATCGGGCAGCGAAATCCGGTGCTGGGACGTGCCGCAGAAGATCGGCTCGATGGCCTTACGCAAGGACGGGAGCGGCGCGGTTGTCGCGCTGGCGCGCGGCTTTCACCTTCTCGATTTCAAGAGCGGGGAGGTCGCCTTCGTTATCGATCCCGAGCCCGACAAGCTCGTCAACCGGCTCAACGACGGCAAGGTCGATAAAAGCGGGCGTTTCCTCGCCGGCTCCATGGACACACTGGAGGAGGGGCCGAACGGCGCGCTCTATCGTCTCGACCCGGATTTTTCTCTCCACAAGCTCGACGACGGGATCGTGATCTCGAACGGTCCCTGCTGGAGTCCGGATGGCGCCATCTTTTATTTTACCGACTCCGCCACCGGCGATATCTGGGCTTATGATTACGATCAGGCAACCGGGGCGGCCTCCAAACGGCGCACGTTCGTCAGCGTCGACCGCTCGCGTGGCGGCGGCGCCGACGGCTCCACGATCGATGCCGAAGGTTGCCTGTGGAACGCGCTGGTCTATGACGGCCGCATCGTTCGCTACGATCCGAGCGGCCGCATCGATCGCATCATCGACATGCCTGTGAAGAAGATCACCAGTGTCATGTTCGGTGGACCGAAGCTGGATATTCTCTTTGTCACCTCGATGGCCAAGCCACCATTGCCGCGCTTTCCCGGCGACGGACCGCTCCGCGGCAGTCTGTTCGCGATCCACGATCTCGGGGTCAGGGGCTTACCGGAACCGCGTTTCGGCGGTTGAAGTCGCAGCTATTAAGACCGCTGCAGGCAACGCCGAGGAAGGAAGAAACAGATGGCGCAAGCAAGCAAACAGAAAGCCTATTCGGATGAAGAGGTGCGGGCGCGATTGAAGCGTGACTTGCCGCATTGGACGCTCGCGAACGGCTTCATCCGCCGCAAATATCGCACCGCCGGCTGGAAGGGTACGCTGATGGTGATCAACACCGTCGGCCATCTGGCGGAGGCCGCTTGGCACCATCCCGACATCGCGGCCTCCTATGCCTGGGTCGAGGTCAGCCTGCAAAGTCACGATGCCAAGGGCATCACCGACAAGGATTTTGCGCTGGCGCACAAGATCGAAGACGTTGTGTTGTGGCAGCCCGGCAAAGAGGGCGGGGCGCTCGAAGGCACGCCCGCAAACGATGAGCGTCTCGCCTACATCAAATATGACGACTGATTGCTCGGCGCGGAATGACGCCGCAAAAAGGATACGCCGGGCGGACGGTTCTCCATCCCCCGGCGTGAACGTTCGGTGCTGTCAGTATTCGCTTAGAACTCGGCCGGCAGATAGCCGTTGATCTCAAGGCCGATGCAGATTTCGACAAGCGTCGGAGTGGTCCAGGCCATCGCGTTCTCCTCTCATGACGATCTCGGTGACGCAGGCGGCGTAAGCCATACCCAACCCGATATGCGCTCTCGCCAAAGAAACGCGGGATGGAGCTTACCACAATTGCCGGAACGATGGAAATGTTCTGGTTTTGGTATTCCCATCCCCCGCACGAACGGCGAATGTCCGCTGGCAGACCGCTGGTCCGGCAACAAAAGCGCGTCGTAAACCGCCACTACTAAAACACCGCATCGCAACGTCGAAACGGGGAGCAAATGACATGGCCACGAAGTCCGCAGGCGCCATCTATCCGGATCTCGAAGGCAAAACTGCGCTGGTCACCGGCGGCGGCTCGGGTATCGGCGCGGCCATCGTGCGCGCGTTCGTCCGGCAAAAGGCGAAGGTGGGCTTTATCGACATCGCCGAAGCGGCCTCGCAAGCGCTCGTCGATGAGCTTGGCGGCCAGGCAGCGGGCGTGCGTTTCGCCAAGGCCGATATTCGCGATATCGCCGCGTTGACTGCGGCAATCGCGGCGCTGACCGAAGCGCTGGGCGTAGCCGACGTGCTCATCAACAATGCCGCCAACGACGAGCGTCACGCCACGCCCGATGTGACCCCGGAAACCTTCGACGAGCGCATTGCCGTCAATCTGCGTCACGCCTTCTTCGCCGCTCAGGCCGTGCTGCCGGGAATGCAGAGCAAGGGCGGCGGCGCGATCGTCAATTTTTCCTCGATGTCGTGGATGGCCGGCATGGGCGGCATGGCGGTGTACACGGCGTCGAAGTCGGCGATGATAGGGCTGACGCGCTCGCTCGCCCGCGACTACGGCGAATGGAATATTCGGGTGAACGCCGTCGCGCCCGGCTGGGTGCGGACCGAACGACAACTGACCAAATGGCTGACGCCCGAGGGCGACAAGCAGCGTCTCGCGGCACAATGCCTCAAGCGTTGGGTCGAGCCGGAGGATATCGCTCGCTTCTGCGTCTTTCTCGCCTCCGAGAATGCTTCAGCCTGTACGGCCCAACATTATGTCGTCGACGCCGGCTGGGTCTGAGCTTGGTTGCCGGCGCTCGGCCAACCCGGATTGGCGTATGGAACTGCTTGGTCTCGCGGCACGCAAGATCAAGCTATCGCTCAGGAGCTCCGCGCGGCTAGGCCGCCGGCAATAGCTTGGGCGCTGCCGCCTCCGGCGTCCGGGTTTTCGTCGCCTCGTAAAGATCCCAGAGCTTCTCATGGACGTAGTAGACCACGGGAGCAATGGCGACGCTGAAGGCAGTCAATCCTGCGGCGGCGGCGAGGTCGCGGACGAAGAGAAAGTTGACGCCAAATTCGGACACCGCAGTCACGCCCTCATAGGTGACTGTCTTGGCCAAGGCCCGGCTCACCTTGATACTCGAACGCGTGTATCCATTGTGTTCGCGCCGCGTCGTGCCCGGGATCGGTACATACACCGCGGCCTCGAGCGGGTTACCGTATCGCGCCGTGACCGGGCCGTAATAGTGCCAGGCTGCTTCATGCGCGAAGTAGAAGACCGGGCCGGCGACGAGCGACATGCTCGACAACCCCGCCGCGGCCGCGAACTCCCCGATCACGAAATAGTTCGCGCCGAAGTCGACGGTCGTCACCATGGCCCGATAGGTCAGGGTCTTGACCACGGCCTGCCAGGTGTCGAAGGCCGCAGGCTCGCCGGATGCCGGCGCTTCGGCTGCAGGCGCCGGCGCGGACGGCGCGGCTCGCCGCAGTCTATCCGCCAACCCGCTCAAGGCGTCGCGCGGAAAGAGGCGCGGCGCCAGCACCGCGGCGCCGCCAATCAACAGGCCAGGAACCAGCGCTACCTCGACGATCGCGGCGCCAGCCAGCACAACACCAAAAGTTGCGACCGTGCCGACGACGCCGGCCCCGAAAACCGAACCTGGAAGCCAATCCTTCATGTGCGCAAAAGATGCATTCAAAGACGTTTCTCCACCATCGAAGCTGCTGTCGTCGAAATCGCCAGAGGGCGATACAAGTGCGCGACACTGCAACTGTCAGGTGACGACGGAATGACCGAGTGCGCCCGCGATCCGAATCGAGTCACGACACTATTATATGCTGCGACCTTCGGCTCGACAGGATTGTCGGGACCGCGTCCAGGGGAGGACGGCTCTCGTGCGATTGGCGAAAACGAAGCGAATGTCGGCTGGCCATGATGCCCGGCATGAGGATCGACGACGACCAGGCCCGCCAGTGAAATCCGATGAATACGCGTTAGCCCGCCTCCCGAATTCGCGTCATAGATCGTCACGGTGCCGTCGTCGTGCACCGCCCTGATCGCCGCGACGTGTCTCTCGCCCCAAAGGAGAGCCATGCCGGGAGCTGCCGCAGCGCGCGGAAATTGGTACCAGGCTTTGACCGCCCACAACGAAGGATCGGAGAGCCCGAGCTCTCGCGCGGCTCCGCAGCCACAGAACAGCGTGCGCGGACAACCGACCGGATGAGCGACAACTTGAGCTTCAGAGCCGGCGAATATATGCGAAGGCGCGGCCGGGTGCGCCAAGCTGTTGGCGCGAGCATGATAAACGGCGATAACGTGGTGCGATGCTTCGTAGCGGCGGAATTGATATGGAAGAGCGTCGGCGTTTGTCGCAAGAACCAAGGCAACAGGTGCAACCACAGCAAACAAAGAACGCGCAAGCATCGCTACTCCTACGGACGTGATTTGTCAGGGGGAGCGAACTTGTTGTCTGCCGGATGTGGCGAAAATGCGTATAAATTTTAGAAAAATGGGTTCCAAATCGCGCCACGAAAATGCCGCACGACGCGCCTTGTGAAAGCGTGCAACCGCGCCGATCCTAATCGATAGCTGCCGATTTCCGAAAGGCTCAGGTACGAGCAAATATCCGCAGCGCTATTCAACCAAAAAAGCCGCCGCACAATCTAGGCGTTTAGGCGGCACTGAGCTCGACAATTCTAGCAAAACGCCACTTCGATCTGTCGTGCCGTTTGCGCGACCATGCGGCACGGTCTGTCGAATCCATCGGCTGCAATCACCAAATAAAACAGCTTCGGAAGGCCGACAGACGTCGAGATCGCCAAGCCGGCGTGTTCTTCGGAAAGCCATCGCACCGTGCAGTCGACGCTGGACGAACGTCCATTGAAAACGATTTGACCTGCCTTGAGAACGCGGCGTCGCGCAACACGCGAATTGTTGGCGCCGGGTTGCCAGACCGCTACTCGATTACGGCCTTCCGATTTGGCCCGATACAGTGCCTGATCGGCATGGTCGAGCAGCGTCTCCATGTCTGCGGCGATTGAATTCAGAGAGGCGACGCCAAAACTAGCGGTCGATTTTATCGTCTTGCCCTCGACGCCGATCGCATTCGTCGCAATGGCGAGCCGCAATTTTTCCGCGGTGTCGACGGCTCCGGCTTGGTTCGTGTTCGGCAGCACGACCGAAAACTCTTCGCCGCCCAGCCGCCCGATTAGATCGCTCGTGCGCAAATACCCCGCGCAAACGTCCACCGCTTCTCGCAACACCCGGTCGCCCGTGGCATGGCCGAAAGTGTCGTTGATGTGCTTGAAAAAATCAAAATCGAAGGAAATCATGCTCAACGGCTGTACGTGACGAACGGCCAGCGCGACCAGGCGAGCCGCCGCGTCCTTGAATGCGCGGCGGCTCAGTGCGTCGGTGAGCGCGTCTTTCTCGGCGCACATCCGTAAGTGAAGCTCGTCCATGACCATGTGCGCGAGGTCGGACATGATCTCGAGCTGATCCGCATCGAACACGCGTGGCTCCACATCGACGAGGCACAAGGTGCCGACGTTATGGCCGTTTCGCGTTTGCAGTGGAAAGCCGGCATAGAAGCGTACGCCGGGGTTGGTGATTACGTAGGGGTTTCCGGCGAACCGCGAATCCTGCGTTGCATTGGTGACCACGATGGGCGTGCCGTCGGCAATCACATACTGACAGAAACTTTGCTCGCGCGATACTTCTGTTACTGTCGCCCCGAGGGACGACTTGTACCATTGCCGGTGCGCGTCGATGAAAGAAACAATGGCGACCGGAACATCAAAAAGCTTCTTGGTGAGCCGCGCGATGCGATCGAATGCTTCCTCGGCAGGCGAGTCGAGGACGTCCAGTTCATGCAGCGCGTTGAGACGCTCTGCTTCCTGCTGGGGCTCGAGCACAGGCCGGTGCAAATCTGCAGCCTGCAAATCGTCACGATGAAGGCTTGGTCGGCGCGCCGGGAGCGTCATCTTGCTTACAAAATTTCGCCAATCCTCGGCGTAGGACATCGATTTATGCGTAGAATACGATGCCCAAGAATACGGCAATGGCGTCCTTAACTCCTTAAATTGGTGCGAGTTCCAGCCCAGGTCGTTAATAGGTTGCTATTTAGAATACGCGAAGCTTATTGATCCCGCCGTATCCTGCTTTCCCAGGGTGGTTGCTGGCCGATGGCGCCAGGGGCCTTTGGTTTGGCGCCCCAACCGTGGTCCGGCCGCACGGCTTGGCGACGAGGCGGATGGCGCCGGCGAAAGATGCGCAGGGTGGCGATTTTAGGGCAAGGAGTTGATTTTGCTGCCGCTTAATGCCTCTAGTCGAAGACAGCATTACGGGCTATTTGATTGCGCGCAACTATCCTGCCTTCTGCGGCGTTGACGCTGAAATCCGGGTGCGGCGTTCACGGTTAAATCCGACCAAGGTTCGAAAATCTGACAAAGCCCGGGAACGTGGGGTCTATGCTGTTTCTGCAGAACTTTCGTCGCCGGCTCGAGCGGCTCGGTCCTTATGCGTCGCTGGTGGTTTTGGCTATACCGCTGACCATCGTTGAGCCATTCAAATTAGTTGCTGTGCTCATTGCCGGCGGCGGTCATTTCGTGACCGGCATTTTCTTTCTGATTTTCACGTATGTCGTCAGTCTGCTGGGGACGGAGTGGCTGTTTGGCGTTCTCAAGCCCAAGCTCATGATGCTGCCGTGGTTTGCGAAGTCCTGGCGGTGGTTCCTGGCGCTGCGTCGGCGCGCCATCCGCTGGCTGCGCAGCTGCTGGACGCCGGCCGGCAAATTTTTGTTCGGGCGTTAGAGCGTAACCCCGATCAGCTTGCCCTTGAGAGCGTGATCCGGAAGAGCATTCGAATTTGGCTGCCGCGACCGGCAGATGCCGGCTCTTCGACAAGAGCATATGCGACCAGATATCCGGAACGTGATGGCGGTTCACCTAAAGGCCGTCGAGCTCTCGCACATCAGCCACGGTGGCCGGACTTTCGCGCCATCGCTTCGACCAGTTCGACGAGCGAGGCGCGCAATTCCTTGTCGGCGATTTTAACAAAAGCCTCGGCGACGCGGAACGCTTGCGGGTCGAAGGCCACCGTTTTGGTCGAGAACGACGCGCGGCTTGTCTCCGACGCGCCGGCGAAGAACTCGGAGATCGGTACGTCGAGCGCGGTAGCGACCAGATGCAGCCGGCTGGCGCCCACGCGGTTCTTGCCATTCTCGTATTTCTGAATTTGCTGAAATGTTACCCCAAGCGCTTTGCCGAGCTCGGCCTGACTCATCTTGCGCCGCTTGCGCAAAAGCCGAATCCGCGAGCCCACCAACACATCAACAGGATTAGGTCCCTTCGAGCGCATTTCACCCTCCGCCTAAGAGACTCACGTAGCTATGTTTGAGCTACTTTTGCAATGGCCGCAATCTTTGCTTGGTCGTGCAAGCGTTAAGTCGGGGGTAATCGGTTGCTCTTGCGAAAAATAACAGTTGTTGGTCTCGGGGCGCCTTGGCATGAAGCCGCGATGCTTTGCGATCGGGCGCCGATGCAGAACAGATCCGACTGAAGCGGCGCGCGACAGCGCGAACTTCAACATTCCTGGCTCTCGTATCTCAATCTCGCCTCTCAATGTCGTCGTTCGTCCAGTTGTTTGAACGTGTCCACAGATCATCAATCAAACTCAAGCAGCATTTCTTGTTTTCAACGTCGCCGGCAACTCATTTACCCACAGCTTTTTCCTAAAATGAGCTTCTACGCAACCGGTCGCCAACTCTGACTTGTATGCGTCGGCGGACAAACAACTACATGGCGACTGTGCACTGTGCGAACATTGAAATCGTCGCGCACATTCGGGTGGGCCGCTGATCGCCCGGGCTCCTTTTAGGAACAGTTCCTGAACAGATGGAACTTCCCGCGGACGAGACGGAGCGGGGTAAATGTTATGTTCGTTGCAAGACACAATCCCGTTCGGTCGTTCACGCACGGTGCGGCGTCGTCTGCGGACGTGCAACGCGGAGCCTTACCGTTCGTGAAATCGCAACAATGCACGTTGCTCGAGCGCGCGAATGAAGTGGAATGAGGCCGATGCAATAGCCTCGTGGCGCAAGAGTTGCGCAGCCGTTTATTGCTCAGCGGCAAACTCGCCGACGTGATCAACCGAATCTTGACCTTGCCTGCAATCCGCCGAGCGCTTTCACGCAAATCTAATCGGGCTAGTCGACAATGCGCTGTCAGCACGCAAAGTCGGTGCAAGACGGCAAAAGCATTTGGAGCACGTTGATCAATGCCGATGATCCGCGCGAATGGCACTGCCCTTTATTATGAAGACACCGGCGGCACCAGTGTGCCCGTGGTTTTCAGTCATGGTCTGTTATGGGATACTAAGCTGTTCGCGCCGCAGATCGCAGTTCTAAGAGATCGATACCGCTGTATCGCCTACGACCATCGCGGGCAAGGCCGTAGCGCCGACGACACGGGTCGCGCCATCAGCCTCGAGACGTTGACCGCGGATGCAGCGGCGCTGATCGAGAAGCTTGACCTTGGTCCAGTTCATTTCTGCGGCTTGAGCCTTGGCGGCATCGTCGCCATGCGTCTTGCGATCGCACGGCCCGATCTTATCCGCTCGCTCGTTCTGCTCGACACCACTGCCGACGCCGAGCCCTACAAGCTGAAATACCAGGCCATGAACCTCGTCGCGCGCTTGGCCGGTCTCGGAGCCGTCAGCGGCGCGGTCATGCCGGCGCTTTTCGGCAAGACCACGCTCAACGATCCGGCGCGGGCCGACGAGCGCGAGGCGTGGAAGCAGCAATTGGTGAGCAACCGCAAAACGATTTGGCGTGCGATTAACGGCGTGCTGGCTCGCAAGAGCATCTATGGGGAGCTTGGCAAGATTGCGGCTCCGACGCTCGTCGCCGTCGGCGAAGAAGATACGAGTACGCCGCAGGCCATGGCGGAGCGCATCGCCGGTGCCGTCGCGGGCGCGAAGCTCATCGTGATCCCCAACGCCGGCCATGGCACCACGCTGGAGCAGCCGGCGATCGTCACCGCGGCGATCGGCGCGTTCCTCGATGGGCAAGCGAATGCCGCCCTGCCGCAGGGCGCTGCGCCCACGCGGCCCTCGAGCGTCCACGCGGCCTAATACTGGGCGCGGCGTGAGCCCGGTTAGAGCATTGTCCCGGAAAAGCGTCCCTCGGGTTTGCCTCGAAAAGGCATGCGACAACAAATCTAGAGCACATCCTGTGCTCTAGCGCCTCGACGCTCGGCGCGCCTTTTTTCAGCCGTTTCACTTATGCAGCTTCTCACTGCGGGCAGGCGCGCGCTTGTCCGTAACGCGTCCGTCTGGTGTGGGCGCCAGCACTCTCTAGCGTCGGTCATCTTTGTCTTACCATTCCCACTGGTTGCTTAAATAATTGTCTTGATACCCCGGGTTGTGCGGGTATTTTGGCTTTTGCCACACAGGAATACCGGTCATGTCGGAACGGTCGTTGCCCTACGTCATCCACAGCGACGAGGAATGCGAGCGCTTGGAGGCGCAAGCACGACTCGCCGATATTGAAGGCCATTTACGGCATCTGCCGATCGCCGGCGCGCGGCGCGTCCTCGATGTCGGCTGTGGCTCCGGATCGATGGCAAGGCTCATCGCCCGGTCCTTCCCGGACGTGGAAGTCGTCGGGGTCGATCTGCGCGAACAATATCTGGGCTATGCTCGCGCCCGCGCCCGCGAAGAAGGCATCCATAACCTTGTGTTCGAGCGCGGCGATGTGTTTGCATTGCCGTTTGCGGATGCAAGCTTTGATCTCGTGTGGAGCAAATATCTTCTGCAATGGTTGCGCGAGCCGAAGGCTGCGCTTGCCGAATTCAAGCGCGTCACAAGGCCCGGCGGCCACGTCGTTTCCTGCGACTATGTCGGCTTCGTCGTCGATCACTATCCCATCGACCCCGAACTTGAGCGCAAGCTTCGCGAGCTCACGGCGCTCCTGGTCGACGTCAATATCGGGCGCAAAGTGGCGCCCTACATGATTGCGCTGGGATTTCACGATGTGACGGTCGAGATCGAGACCGACACGCTGTTCACCGTGATCGGCCGCATCGATGCGGAGCGGCGGCGGAATTTGCAGACCCAATTCGAGGCGATGCGGCCGCATCTCGTCAACATCCTGGGATCCGAGGCGAACGTGAAGGAATTGGCGGATCGGTTTCTCGCGCACTATGACGATCCCGCGACCTGCAGCTATACGGCGTTGCACTTTAGCCGCGGCCGCGTGTGAGGGCTCGCAAAGCCGCCGGATGCATTGTGCTTGGCCGGCTGCGGTGATGTAATGCGGGCCGAGGGATTCCCTCGTCGAGGCGCGACAAGGATGTCGCGCCTTCCCTGGCAGCGACGCCGGACCAGCCGCGGACGAGCGGACGACGTCGCTCTTTCCGTTTGGCGCTCGATCATGTTCCCGGAAAGGGCCTGCCGGGCTTGCCCGGAGCGAATGCCGTTTCCGCGGAAGGCACGCGTCACAGATGGGAATGGGCCATGCAGCTCGAAGCGTATCGTATCCAGTCGGAGCCTTATTATTTGCCGGTCGGCGGCGAAGTCGCGCTGTTCGAGGCCGCCTATGCGGGCCGCTTGCCGGTCATGCTCAAAGGGCCGACCGGCTCCGGTAAGACGCGCTTTGTCGAATACATGGCCTGGAAGCTGAACCGGCCGCTCATCACGGTTGCCGCCCACGAGGACATGACGGCCGCCGATCTTGCCGGACGCTTCTTGTTGGCGCCGGAGGGAACAGTCTGGCACGACGGCCCGCTGACGCTTGCCGTCCGTCACGGCGCCATCTGCTATCTCGATGAGATCGTCGAGGCCAGGCAAGATACCACCGTGGTCATCCATCCGCTGACCGACGCGCGCCGCATGCTGCCGCTGGAAAAGAAGAACGAGCTCGTTGCCGCCCATCCTGACTTCCAGCTCGTCATCTCCTACAATCCCGGCTACCAGAGCGCGGTCAAGGATTTGAAGGAATCGACCAAACAACGGTTCGTCGGTATCGACTTCGACTATCCGGCGCCGGACATCGAAGCCGAAATCGTCTGCCGCGAATCCGGCGCTGACCGCAAGACGGCGCGGCGTCTGGTCGACATCGCGTTGCGCTCGCGCAATTTGCGCGGTCAGGGCTTGGAGGAGGGCGCCTCCACCCGCATGCTGATCCATGCGGGTCGTCTGGTCGCCGCAGGCGTCGGTCTGGAAGAGGCGTCGCAAGCCAGCATCGTTCTGCCGATCACCGACGATCTGGATATGCGCGAGGCGCTCACAGCCGCCATCGCGGCGTGCCTTTAGGGGCAGGGTGATGACCCCGAACCTCCAACAATCATGAGCCCACGAAGCCGCGCGCAGCTTCAGGTCATCGAAGCCGAGCCGGATCGCGCGGTCACACGCCTGCACCATCTGATCCGCCACCGCGAGGCGTTGCGCGGGCCGTTTCAGGATTGCTGGGCGGCGCTGTCGGCCGGTGCCGAAGACGCCGTGCTCGAGCGCTGGTCGGAGGCCGCACTCGAGCTCGCCTTCGTCAATGCCGGCCCCGATTGCCAGCTCGCATTTTGGCGCATCAGCAGCGAGCTGAAGCCGGCGCTCTCGCTTAACGAGCTTGCCGATTGCGCCCACGCTGCCGCCGACATCTGCCGCGGCGCCGGTGCGCAGGCGGCGCTCGCAAGCCTTCAGGCGCTGCCGGTGGCGCAGCGCCGCCTCCCATCGTCAGCCGAAATCGCGGTGTGGGCGCGCGGCCTCATCCGCCTCGCGCGCGAGGCGCCCGAATCGGTCGTGGCAGTGGCAAGCCGCACCGACATGATCCTGCAAGCTTGCGACGCCCCGGGTTTCGAGACGTTCATCGCCAGTGGTCTCAAACTCACCCGCGGCGACCGTGCGCGCCGCCGCGCCTTCTTCACCTTGGAAGATCGGCTTGCCGCACAAGTTCTGGAGCAGGCCGCCGGCGCGCTCACCTTCTCGCGCAGCGAGCGGATCCTGAAGGCCTACGCCACCGCGCTCTGGGGTCGTCCGCCGGTCCTGCGCGGCGCAGTCGCGCCGCCCGGTGGGCAGCTTCCGCGCCGCGTCAACATTGCTGGCGGGGTCGTGCGCGTGCCGCCGGTGTTCCGCGGCGTGCCCAAGACGGGGCTGCCGCAATTGTTTCGTGCCTGCGTGGCGCATGCGACCGCGCATGTGGCGCTGACGCGCACCCAATTTCCCATCGGTTCGCTCAAGCCGTTGCAGATGGCGCTGATCGGGCTTCTCGAAGACGCCCGCGTCGAAGCGCTGGCGATGCGTGCTTTTCCGGGCCTGCGCCGGCTATGGGCGCCGTTTCACGTCGCCGAGCCTTCGGGTGTCATCACCGCGCCGACCTTGATGGCGCGGCTGGCGCGGGCCTTGTTCGATCCCGATTACGCCGATCCGGACGGGTTCGTACAAAAGGGCCGCGCGCTGTTCGATGCCGCAGCCGGGCGCCTGGACGACGTTGGGCTCAGCCGCCAGATCGGCGGCCTTCTCGGCAACGATCTCGGGCAGATGCGCGTGCAGTTCAACGCCCGCACCCATGTCGTCGAGCCGCTTTATCGTGACGACGGGCTCGGCCTGTGGGATTTCGGCGACCGCGCCGCGCCCCAGGACGAAGTCGTCGAGATGATGGTCGAGGCGGCGCGGCTCGAGCGGCGCGACGACGCCGAGGATCCCGATCGCCGGCGCGAGGAGGCGGAGCCGTCGCCCGAGGCGGTCGGCCGCGCCCGCGAGCGGGCGCCGGATGAGCGCGGCCCGGTGATCGCGACCTATCCGGAATGGGATTGCGATGCCGCGACCGAGCGGCCCGATTGGACCACGGTTCGCGCCGCCCCGCTCTGGCCCGGCGACGCGGCGGCGATCGACACTGCGCTCGACCAAGTTCCTGCATTGCGCTCGCGCATCCGCCGGCTCGTGCGCGGTGCCAAGGTCGGACGGCACGAACGGCTGAAACGGCGCACCGACGGGCCGGAGCTCGATCTCGATGCCGCGCTCGATGCCGCCATAGCGCTGCGCGCCAACGACCTGCCGGACGAGCGCATCTTCCGCACCATGATGCGCCGCCGGCGCGATCTCGCGGTCACGATCCTTCTCGATGTCTCAGAGTCGACCCGCGACCGCGTGGCGGCCTCTGGCGCCTCGGTGCTCGACACCGAAAGGCTCGCGGTTGCCGCGCTCGCCGAAGCGCTCGCGGCGCTCAACGACCCGTTCGCGCTGCGCGCCTTCGCCTCCGCTGGCCGCGAGGACGTGCGGGTCTTTTGCCTCAAGGATTTTGACGAGCCTTACGGCGCGCCGGTTAAAGCGCGGCTCGCGCATCTCGAGCCGCAATTGTCGACACGGCTCGGCACCGCGCTGCGTCATGCGGGCGCCGAGATTGCCGCGCTGCGCAGCCATCGCAAGCTGATCCTGGTGCTGACTGACGGCGAGCCGTCCGATATCGACGTCGTCGATCCGCGCGATCTGGTCGAAGATGCCCGCCGCGCCGTGCTGGCGCTGCGCTCGCGAGGCATCGACGTCTTCGGCGTTACGCTCGATCCTTCCGGCGCAGGCTCCGGCGCTGCCGTCTTCGGCCGCGGCCAGCACATGCCGGTGCGCCGCCTCGAAGACCTGCCCGCGCGTCTTGCGGAGCTTTATTTCCGCCTCGCGCGGCGGTGACGTTGCGCGCGTCCGAATGAGCCCCAAGAGTCTCGCTATTTAAGAGCCGCGCGACGCAATCTATTCCGCGTGCGTCCGCGTGCTCATGAATGTCTGATCGCTATTTGGCGACACCGACGACATTTCGGGCGGCATCCAAAACCAACATGTTATTGTGGCTCAGGCAATAATCTATCAAATTGTTCTCCGTCACGGAGAGGGGATCAATGAGCGTGTTGCCACGCGCGCCGTTCAAGTAGCCGTTGAGCCAGATGGCGAGGCTTCTCGAGTCGGTCAGTTGACCGGACAGAAACTCGTTGCAGGTGATTTTCCTGATATCTACTGTTACTTGCGCGTGGCTTGTTTGTAGCCCCACCAACGCTAGCGCCGGACCGAGCATGATGAGCCATTGTCTCATTGGGTATTCCTCGCTCTTTAGAGCATGTCCCGGAAAAGTGGAAACCGGTTTTCCGAAAAGGACATGCGACAATAGAAATCTGGAGCGCTTCCCGATTCCACTTAATCCGGAAGTGCTCCAGGCGCGCTTTAATAAGAGCGCCGTTCCGTTGAACCTGCCAGCGCAGGCCGGTTTACGCAACATCTTGCGCCGAACGTACGCCCATTCCTTGATACGATGATGTCCGCCCCCGCGCGTAGCGCGGGGGAGGGGGACCACACGAAGTGTGGTGGAGGGGGCATACGGCCGCTTGGAATTTACGGACGATAGCGGCTACTTGCGCCGCCGTGCCGGTGGCACGCCGATCAAAGCCTCGAAGGCGATCGCAAACGCGGCCTCCAGCCCACGCGCCAGTGCGCCGCCGTTGGCGGCGAGCACACGGCCGCCGATGCCGACATCGTTCGGCAGCTTGGAAAATCCGCCGACACAGCCACATGCGGCCAGTCTTGTCTCCAAAAGCTCGGCGTCGCAACGATCCGCCCCGCGCCCGAGAACAAACACATTGCCGGCGGCCCGGTAGGGACCAAGCGGCGACGAGGGAGCAAACAAGGCTTCGCCCGTAGTTGCACCGCGATCGTTGAGCAATACCCGTCCGCTGGCATGGCGCACGACCACCGCATTACTGTAGCGCGCGAACATACGGCTGGTTTCTTCCCTCGCAACGCCTTCCGGCTCATGATGCGATAGCCCGTCGGTGAGGATGACGCGGCCGCCGTCGTTCAGCGTGATCTCCGTCATACAGGTGATTTCGGCGCCGGGAAACAGCACCAATGGATCGGGCGTGAATGCCAGAAAAGCATTTTCGTCGACCTCGAGCCGTGCGTTTTGCTCGACCGCAAAGCGATGCGTCCGGTGCACGATCGTCGCTGCCTGTGTGGTCACGTGCGCGGCGCTAGCTGGCTCGGCAACGATCGAGAGCGCGACGCGATCGCCACGATAAAGCCCGCCGGCGGCCGATTGCAGATAGAGCGTGGCGAGATCCGCCCGCTCCGGGTCGAGATAGAAAGGGCGTGTCGCGTGAAATGGGTAGGGAACGCGTTGGTGCGTGAGCACGGTGCGGCCGCCGCCGTGACAAAAGCGCAGCGAAGCTTCGACCGCGGCTGCGTGCGGTTCGCGCGCGAACAACGTGCGCGGACGCGTGACGGTGTCGAGCACGAGACCTCCGGGTTAACGAAACAAGACAGCTTGGGTCATGGCGTCAGCCACCGCCTCGACGCCGGCGCCGGTGCGGGCGTTGGTGGCCATGAGCTGGCGCCCGTCGCGCACGGTGCGCGCTTCGCCCAGCATGGCGTCGAGATCGACGCCGACGAATGGCGCCAGGTCGATCTTGTTGATGACCAGCAGATCGCACCGCAGTACGCCGGGGCCGCGTTTGCGCGGAATGTCGTCTCCGCCGGCAACGTCGATGACAAAAATCCACCAGTCGACCAGATCGAGCGAGAAGGTCGAAGCGAGATTGTCGCCGCCGGATTCGAAGAGGATCAGCTCGACGCCAGCAAACTTGCGTTCGAGCTCATCGCCGGCGGCGATGTTGAGCGTTGGGTCTTCGCGGATCACGGTGTGCGGACAGGCGCCGGCTTCGACCGCGGCGACGCGCGCCGGATCGATCAGGCCGGAACGGCGCAGCCGCTCGGCATCTTCCTTGGTGACGAGATCGTTGGTCACGACCGCGAGATCAATGCCGCGGCCGGTTAGGATCGGGATCAAGCGTTCGATCAGCGCGGTCTTGCCGGAGCCGACCGGTCCGCCGATGCCGACACGCGCCGCGCCGATGCCGGGCGTCTGGCGGAGTGCGGATATTGCCGCGCGATCGTGCATCGTCGTCACCGCAGCATATAGCGTTGCGCGAGCGGCAGCACGCGCGCCGGCTCGCAGGTGGCCAATTCGCCGTCAACAAATACGTCGAAGGTTTGCGGGTCGACCCGGACGTTCGGACAGGAATCGTTCCACAGCATGTCGGCTTTCGTCAGCTTGCGCGTGCCGCGCGCCGGCAGCAGCGCTTTCGATAATCCGAGTTCGGCCTTGAGGGCGCCCGAAATGGCGAGCGGATGCACGAAGCAAGCCGACAAGGCAGGGGCGGCACGGCCGAACGCGCCCCATTGCGGACGCATCAGGATCGGCTCGCAGGTCATCAGCGACGCGGCGGAATCGCCCATCGCGCCCCAGGCGATGAAGCCGCTCTTGATCACGAGCTCGGGCTTGATGCCGAAAAACGCTGGGCGCCACACCACCACGTCGGCCATCTTGCCGTCTTCGAGCGAGCCGATGTGATCGGCGATTCCGAACGTGCGCGCGGCGTTGATGGTGTATTTCGCGATGTAGCGGCGGATGCGCGCATTGTCGCCGAAGCCCGTGCGCTCCTCCGGCAACGGCCCGCGCTGGTCTTTCATTTTCGAGGCAAGCTGCCAGGTGCGGCAGATCACTTCGTGGATGCGTCCCATGCCTTGGCTGTCGGAGCCAAGCATCGAGATCGCCCCGATGTCGTGCAGCACGTCCTCGGCGGCGATCGTCTGCGCGCGGATGCGGCTTTCGGCGAACGCGACATCCTCCGGAATCGCCGGATTGAGGTGATGGCACACCATCGTCATGTCGAGATGTTCGTCGAACGTGTTGATAGTGTACGGGTTGGTCGGATTGGTCGACGACGGCAGACAATTGGCGATGCCGGCGACGCGGATGATGTCGGGCGCGTGGCCGCCGCCGGCGCCTTCGGTGTGATACATGTGGATGGCGCGGCCGCCGATGGCGGCGAGCGTATCTTCCACGAAGCCGGATTCGTTGAGCGTGTCGGTGTGGAGCTGGACCTGAAAGTCGAGGTCGTCGGCGACCTTCAGGCATGCGTCGATAGTAGCCGGCATCGAGCCCCAGTCTTCGTGGATCTTCAGCCCGATGCAGCCGGTCTCCATCTGCTCGACGATCGAGGCCGGCTTGTGCGAATTGCCGCGGCCGAGGAAGCCGAAATTGATTGGCCAGTGCTCGGCGGCCTGCAGCATCTTGCCGACATTGAACGGACCGCCGGAATCGATGCCGACGGTGATCGGGCCGAGCGAGCCGCCCAGCATCGTGGTGATGCCCGAGGCAATGGCATGCTCGCAGAGTCCGGCCGAGTCGAAATGCACGTGCACGTCGATGGCGCCCGGCGTGGCGATCATGCCTTCGCAATCGCGGACCGTAGTGGCGCCGGACACGATCAGCCGCGGATCGACGCCGTCCATGATTGCCGGATTGCCGGCCTTGCCGAGGCCGACGATGCGGCCGTCTTTGATGCCGAGATCGCCTTTGACGATGCCGATGACCGGATCGATCACCAGCACGTTGCACAGTAGCAGATCGAGCGCGCCCTGTGCGCTGGTCACGCCGGCGGCGAGCCCGATGCCGTCGCGCAAGGTCTTGCCGCCGCCGTGCAGGCATTCGTCGCCGTAGACGGCGTGATCCTTTTCAACGACGGCAACAAGCGATGTGTCGGCGAGGCGGACACCGTCGCCGACGGTTGGGCCATAAAGCGCGGCGTAGTCTCGGCGTGCGATCGAAACCATGATGGGACCTCACGCGCCCTTGAAGCCGGCGTCACGCGCGCGCTGCAGTGCCGCCTCGCGCACCGCCGGGTCGGTGGCGTTGCCGTTGGTCAGCGCGTTGAGCCCGGACAATTCGCGTCGCCCACCGAAACCGACCAACGCGACCTCTTTGCTCTGGCCCGGCTCGAAGCGCACGGCGGTGCCGGCCGGAATATCAAGCCGCATGCCGAACGAAGCGGCGCGGTCGAAATCCAGCGCCTTGTTGACCTCGAAGAAATGATAATGCGAGCCGACCTGCACCGGGCGATCGCCGGTGTTTGTTACCGTTACGGTTGCGCGCGGCCGGCCGGCTGCGAGCTCAATCTCTCCGTCGGCGGCGATTATCGCGCCGGGCTCGAGCGTGTCGGCAGGTGCGCCGGCTTGCGGCCGGATCGGCTCGTGCACTGTGACCAGCTTGGTGCCGTCGGGAAATACGCCCTCAACCTGCAAGATCGGCAGCATGGCGGCGACGCCCGGCATCACATCGGCGGTGGTCAGAATGGTGGAGCCGAACGACATCAGGTCGGCGACGCTTTTGCCTTCGCGCGCGCCTTCGAGAATTTCGTCGGTGATGATGGCAACCGCTTCTGGATGATTGAGCTTCAGCCCCTTGGCGCGGCGTTTGCGCGCGAGCTCGGCGGCGGTGAAAATCGTCAGGCGTTCGAGCTCGGTCGGTGTGAGCAGCATCCCAATCCTCTCAACTTGCGAACAAACGCAGATGCGCGCGGCCCTGTCGCGCCGCCGCCGCGTCGACCCACGGCAGGAAGCTTTCGATCTCCGCGTCCGGCGCCATAGGCGTCGATAGCTCGGCAATCGTCGGCAGCAGAGCGGTCAATACGGCCTGCGCTTCCACTGCGCCGATGCGGCCGAGGCGCACCGCCGCGGCGATCAAACCGGACGCCGTCGTATAGCCGGAGACCGTTATCGCGTCTGTTTCGCTCATGCCGCGCGCGCGCCACAGGAAGCCTTGCACCACAGGCAAGTGACCGTGAAGCTTTTCTGCGCCAATCCGCGCGCGAAATTCGCCGGCTCGTGCTGTGCCGAGGCGTGCATGCGCCGCGAGCAGGGCATTGCCGTTGCGTTTTGATCCGCTGCGCAGCGGCTCTGCCAGCGTGGCGGCTTCGACCGCGTGATCGAGCGCCGCCAGTGTGTCGAAGTCGTCGCCCGCGCGATGCGCGCGCGCGATTGCAACGCGATCGGAGGTCGCCCAGCGATGCTGCAAAACCATAGCGACGATGTCGCGCAGCCCGATGCGGTCGAGCGGCGCATTGAGTGCCGCGAGCCCTTCGATGCCGTTGGAGAACGCGAAGCTGCCGCTGGGAAAGGCGGAATCGGCGTGCTGCAGGATCGTGAGCAGTGCGCTCACAGCAAAATCTCGTCCGCCTCGGCGAGTGAAGTCAGAACACGCCGATCGCGAACCAGCGCCCCCAGCCGAGCCAGATAATCATCCAGCGGCGCTTCCATGGCCACGAGCAGCGCTTCACCGGCGAAACGGACCCGCCAATGCAGATTGCCCGCGTGATAACCGAGCTCGATCGCGTCCGCGATGCCGCGCGGCTGCAGGCGCAGCCAGCGTTCCTGCGCCACGCGCACCACGACCGCATGATCGGGCTCGAGCACCAGCACGGCACCGTCGAACAAATGCTGGTCGCGCGGCAACGCAATGGCGACTTCGGTGCCGCCTTGCGTTGTCGCACGCAGGCGATGGCGGGCAACGTCGGCGACGGGAACGGTCAAAAGATCGACCGCGCCCTGATGTTCCAGTTCGTGAATCCGCTCGGCAAACGCCGGGTCAAGGCGGCTGCCAAGCACTTGCTCGATCCGCAGCATCGACCGTGGTCCCCCAAACTAAAAGTTTCAGGTGCCGATGCCGCTCCGCCAAACGGGCGAAGCGGCACGGTTTGGCGCCACGACGATCAGCGATGTGCGACCTTTTTGGCCGGAATGCCGTCGATCGGGCATTCCTCGGTGCCGACGGTCGGCCGCGTGATGGCTTCGACCATCTCGCGGGTGCCTTCCGGGTCGGTGACCCACTTCTTGTAGAAGTCGTACGGGCAGGCCGCTTCGCCGCGCACGTCCTCACCGGAATTGATCTTGCCGGTATAGCCGCGATGCACGAGCTTGAAGAGGTGGTTCTGCGACTGCATGTTGCGGCGCGCATCGCGAATGAGCGAAGTGGACAGCGCGGCGTATTGGATGCCGTAATCCTCTTCGCCGCATTCGCCGAGGGTCCGGCCGTCGAAGCCGACGATCGCCGAGTGGCCGAAGTAGGAATAGACACCATCGAAGCCGGCCGCATTGGCCACAGCCACGTAGACGTTGTTGGCCCAGGCCATCGCCTTGGCCATGATCACCTGCTGATCCTTGGCCGGATACATATAGCCCTGGCAGCGCACGATCAGCTCGGCGCCCTTCATCGCGCAGTCGCGCCAGATTTCCGGATAGTTGCCGTCATCGCAGATGATGAGGCTGATCTTGAGCCCCTTCGGTCCGTCCGACA
The DNA here is from genome assembly GCA_963818155.1 of uncultured Alphaproteobacteria bacterium. GTDB lineage: Bacteria > Pseudomonadota > Alphaproteobacteria > Rhizobiales > Xanthobacteraceae > BOG-931. Next base: position 515,970 of record CAWFRC010000002.1, on the reverse strand, counting down.
CGTAGGTGCAATTGCCCGGATACCAGCCTTCGATCGGCACCCACGGCATGATCTTGCGGTATTTCTGCACGACCTCGCCGGAGTCGTTCATCAGGATTAGCGTGTTGTACGGCGCCTTTTTGGGGTGCTGCTCGTGGCGTTCGCCGGTGAGCGAAAACACGCCCCAGACTTTCGCCTTGCGGCAGGCTTCGGCAAAGATCTCGGTTTCGTCGCCCGGTACGGTCGAGGCGGTCTCGTACATCTCTTTCGAGTCGTACATGATGCCGTGGGTCGAATATTCCGGGAAGATCACCAGATCGAGGCCCGGCAGGCCGAGCTTCATGCCGGTGACCATATCGGCAATCTTTTTGGCGTTGTCGAGGACCTCGGCTTTGGTGTGCAGACGCGGCATCTTGTAGTTCACCACCGCGACGCCGACGGTGTCTTTGCTGCTCGAAATATCGCCGTGCAACATGAACGTTCTCCTTGGTGTTTAGCTCTTGCTCCGATCCGGAAGCCGCGGCCGAAACGGGCCGCAGCACCGGCAACACGCTCAAACCGCCATATGGCGGTGGACCAGGTCGTCGCTCAGTTCGCCGATGTCGCCCGCGGCGACGACACTTCCCTTTTCCATGATGGCGAAGCGGCGCGCGGCGCGGCGCGCGAAGTCAACGTTCTGCTCGACGAGCAACACGGTGAGGTGCTCCACCCGGTTCAGGCGCAGAATCACCTCTTCGATTTCTTCAACGATGTTGGGCTGGATGCCTTCGGTCGGCTCATCGAGCAAAAGGATTTTCGGTTCGGCGGCAAGCGCGCGCGCGATCGCGAGCTGCTGCTGCTGCCCGCCGGAGAGCACGCCGCCGCGGCGGTCGAGATTCTGGATCAGATAGGGGAACAGCTCGGGCACGAGACTGGGGATCGTGCGCTTGCCGTCAGCGCGCGCAAAGGCGCCCAACAGTATATTTTCGCGGATCGTAAAGTCGGGGATGATCTCGCGGCCTTGCGGCACGTATGCGAAGCCGCCGCGGGCGCGGCGGAAGGTCGGCTCGCTGGCAATGTCGCGGTCGTCGTATCGGATCGCGCCGTTGGTCCGGTCGGTCAGCCCCATGATGGTTTTGAGGAGCGTGGTCTTGCCGGTGCCGTTACGGCCCAGGATGGTCGTGATCTCGCCGGCCGGCACGTCGAGATTGACGCCGTGCAGCACGTGGCTGCGGCCGTAAAAGCTGTCGACCTCGACGAGCTTGAGCATCAGCTGATCGCCCTCGATCCCAGATACGCTTCTTTGACTTTCGGATTCTGCTCGATTTCGGTCACGCTGCCTTCGGCGAGGACCTGGCCGAGATGCATCACGGTGATGCGTTCCGCGATCTCGCGGACGAAGGCCATGTCGTGCTCGACCACCAGCAGGGTGTGCTTGCCCTTGAGCGCATTGATGATCTTCGAGGTCTTGAGCGTTTCCGCCTGCGTCATTCCGGCAGTCGGCTCGTCGAGCAGAAGCACCTTGGCGTTTTGCACCATCAGCATGCCGAGCTCGAGCCATTGGGTTTGCCCATGACTGAGATTGGCGGCAACGGTTCTGGCTTCTTCGGTGAGGCCGGTGAGCTCCAGCACTTCATCGACGCGGTCTTCGCCGGCGCGCGAAAAGCCGAAGCCCAGATTGGCGAGCACGCGCGTATCGCGGCTGCAACTCGCCACTTCGAGATTGCGCCGCACCGTCAGGTCCTTGAACACGCTCGGGATCTGAAACTTGCGGCCGACGCCGGCGCCAGCGATTTTGTGCTCCTCCAGATTGGTGATCTCGGTGTCGTAGAGGAACACGCGTCCGCCGGTGCTCTTGGTCTTGCCGGAAATCAGATCCATCAGCGTCGTCTTGCCGGCACCGTTGGCGCCGAGCAGCACGCGCAACTCGCCCTCGTCGACGATCATCGATACCGAATTCACGGCTTTGAAGCCGTCGAAATCGACCGAGAGACCATCAATCGTCAAAGCCGCGGCCATGCGCGTTCCTTATTCCGCCGGCTGGATTTCGTTGGCCGGCTGTCCCGCGGTCTTCAAACGCGATGCATTGAGGCGGTTGAGAACGCGGTCGACGATATCGTGGCCGAATCCTGCAAGCCCACGCGGCAGGTAGAGCACGACCAGCACGAAAATAAGTCCGATGATGGCCTTCCAGGCCTCGGCGAAGCCTTTGGTCTCGCTCACCGTCGCGGTCAGTATGTTGATGATGATCGCGCCAAGGCAGGCGCCGAGGATCGAAGCACGACCGCCGACAGCGGCCCATACGACCATGCTGATCGAGAAGCTCAGATCCATGAAGGTCGGCGAGGCGAACTCGGCCGCGATCACATACAGCATGCCGGCAAACGACGAGATGCCCGCCGAGACGGTGAAGAAGAATGTCTGGAAGCGGGGAACGTCGAAGCCGAGATAGCGGGCGCGGTTTTGGTCGTCGCGGATCGCCTGCAGGATCAGCCCGGCGCGGGTTTCGATCAGAATTCGGGACAGCACCAGCACGACGGCCAGCGAGCCGGCGACCAGGTAATACGTCGGCGTGACATAGGGATCGAACTCGAAATCGAACACTTTGAACCAGCCGAGATCGGTCAGCCCGTTGAAGCCGTTGGTCAGCGGCTGGGCGTCGATGATCAAAAGCCGCACCAGCAGAACCAACGCCAGCGTGATGATCGAGATAAACACACCGGCGATGCGCTTGCGGAACATGATGATGCCGAGCACGGCCGCGATGCAGACCGGCAGCACGATGCCCATGGCGACGCCGAACCATTGGTTCTGGAACGGTATCCAGAGGAACGACGCCTTGTTGATGCAGCAGAGGTCGGTCTGCGAGCCGGGCTCGGCGTTCCACAACATGAAGTCCGGCACCGGCTTGTCGGAGCCTTGCTGCAAGCTGGTCTGGCTCGCGAGCTTCAACGACATCGCAAGCATGTAGGCGCCGCCGCCGAAGAACAGGCCCTGGCCGAGATTGAGAATGCCGGCGTAGCCCCAAGAGAGAGCCACCGCGATGCCGAGCATGCCGAACACGAGATACTTGGCGAGCCGGTTCACCCAGAACGAATCCAGCACCAGCGGCGCCAGCATGATGACCGCGATGAACAGCGCATAGACGGCGATTTCGACGTGACGCTTGGTCATCAGCGTTCCTTGAACGAGAACAAGCCTTTCGGCTTGAGCACGATGATCAGGATCACCACCCCGAACACAACGGCGCGCGCGACGATATCGTTGCTGAGGAACGCGACGACGCCGTTGATTTCGCCGAGCATGCCGGCGGAGAGCACCGACCCGAGCAGGCTGCCGACGCCGCCCACGACCACGACCAGAAAGCCGTCGACCACCATCGGCGTGCCCATGTCGGGAAACACGGTCTTAAAGCCTGACATCATCACGCCGGCCACGCCGGCGAGCCCAGCGCCGAACGCGAAGGTCAGCGCGTTGATGCGTTCGACATCGATGCCGCAGGCGGCCGCCATTTGCCGGTTACGAATGATCGCGCGCACCTGCGTGCCGATCGAGGTGCGAAACAGCAGAAACCAAGTGATCAGCGTAAAGACGATGGTCACCAAAATGATGAAAGCCCGATAGGCATTGATGTCGACGCCGCCGATCGAGATGGCGCCCTGCAACGCATCCGGGATGGTGACGTTCTGCAGCCCGGGTCCAAGGCCGTCGATATGAATGCCGAAGAACGACAAGCCGAATTCGAGCCGTACGGCTTGTTGAATGAGAATGCCGATGCCCCAGGTCGCCAGCAGCGTATCAAGCATGCGTCCGTAGAGGCGGCGCACGATGACGCGCTCGATCGCAAGTCCGATGAGCGCCGTCACGATGAAGGCCAGCGGAATGGCGATCAGGATTCCAGTGCGTAGCCAAAGGCCCGACATCACCGTCGTGTAGGCGCCGACCATCACGAGTTCGCCGTGGGCCATGTTGATCACGCCCATGACCCCGTATGTGATGGCGAGACCCAGGGCCACAAGCAGCAAAATGGACCCGACGCTCAGGCCAATGAACAACGTATCGATCATGGCACCACCGATGCGGCCGCCGATAGAATTCGGCGGCCGCACGCTTGGATTAAGATCAGGTCTTTTTGAGCTTGGAGGTGTCGAGACCCTTCGACGTGCAGAATAGGTTGTCGTCGGTCTCGCCGTAGGCGACGTAGGGCAGGGGCTTAATCGGCGCCTTGTACTCGTCGATGATCTTGCCCTGACCGTTCGGCAGCCATTGCGCGATGCGCGGCGTGAGCCAGGTGTGGAGGTTTTCCGGCTCGATCTTGACGTGGCCGTTGGGGGCGTCGAATTCCTGGCCCTTGACGGCGTCGCGGATGGCGGTGGGCGTGATCGCGCTCGCCTTCTCGACCGCCTGCTTCCAAAGGAAGACTTGGAAGTAGGACGATTCCAGAGCGTGATGGGTCACCGCCTTCGGGTCCTTCACGAACTTCCGGTAGCGTTCGACGAACTGCTTGTTGATGTCAGTGTCGATCGCCTGGAAGTAGGGGAACGAGGTGAAGCTTCCGGTCGCGTATTCGGCGCCCATGGCGGCGATCTCGATTTCCGAGGTCACCGTGGCGCAGATCGGCAGCTTGTCGTGGGTGAGGCCCTGGTTCTTGAACTCGCGATAGAAGGCGACGACCGAGTCGCCGACCACGTTCGAGAGCACCACGTCGCAGCCCGAGTTTTTGATCTTGTTGACCATCGAGCCCCATTCGGAATCGCCGAGCTCGAGATATTCGTCGGCGATCCATTCGCCGCCGCTCTTTTCGATCAGGATCTTGGAGACCTTCGCCATTTCGCGCGGATAGATGTAGTTCGATCCGACGATGAAGAACTTCTTCTTGTTGAGGTTCTTGATGATCCAGGGGATGAAATTGGAAAGCTGCTGATTGGGAACGGCGCCCGTATAGACGACGTTCTTCGAGCACTCGAAGCCTTCGTAATAGGTCGGGTAGAAATACAAGTTGTTGCGCTTCTCGAACACCGGCAACACCGCCTTGCGGCTTGCCGACGTGTAAGACCCGAATACGGTTGGCACTTTGTCTTGAATGACGAGCTTGGAGGCCTTTTCGTTGTAGGTCTTTGGATCGGAAGCGCCATCCTCGATGATGGCTTCGATCTTCATGCCCTTGACGCCGCCCTTTTCGTTGATTTCCGCAATCGCCATGTTCGTGGCGTCGGCAAGCGACTTTTCGATAATCGACAATCCGCCGGTCAGCGAGAACAGTACGCCGACCTGAATGGTGTTGGCCGCCTTTGCGGAGCGCAAGAAGAATTCAGGTGTCGCCAGTGCGCCGGCGGCGCCAACGGCTCCCGTTGTTTTGAGAAACTTTCGCCGATCTAACATCACACATCTCCCCTGTTGACGTAGTGAACACGCGAAGTAAGCACGCAAATACATCCGGCCGGCGCGCCGGCGTCGCGCCAGTCAGAAGCATCCCCTCCCACGCCGAAGCTTTACTTCGACCCGGTATCGTGAGGCGGGCGACGGATCGAGACGTCCGCCGCATGAAGCAAAAAAGCCCGCGAGGTCCGAAGACCTCCCGGGCTACACAGCCTTGTCGAACCAACATCCTTGGTGGTCGACGACGCGCCGCAACCACGTTGCCGGCGGCAAAAAGCTAAACACCTTTCGGACGCGATTGCAATAGCTCGTTGGCGTTGATGATAGCGATCGCCATGTCCTCCATGGTGATGCGTTTACCCATCGCTTGCTGACGCAAGGCCTGATAGGCATCGTCCTCGGTGAGGCCTTGTTTTTCCATCAGAATGGACTTGGCTTTCTGGATTTTTTGGATGCCGGAGAGCTTGCGTTCGACTTTGCGCAGCCGCTTGGCAGTCTCGCGCCGCTCGCACCACAAGCTGCGCGCGATCATCAAATTGGTTAAGAGGCCGAACGGCCGGATCGGACGCTCGATTACGGCAAATGCCCCGGATTCCAAGACGAGTTGGAGGGTGGAAGGGCTTTCATAGCCGACGATCGCCAACAGCGTCGGGCTTTGTTCGTTCTGACTGCGAAAAAGTTTGTGCAGATCGTCGCGGCTCTCGTAATCGATGGTCAGGAGCACGACGTCGGCCGTGGGCGTGAAGGTCTCGGGGATCGGCCACTGCGCTTCGACCGTGCAACCGATGCGGCGCAGATGCTCAACCAACTCGACGCCTTCGTCGTCGGGCTGATGAATCACCTGAACGCGAAGACCGCGAAGATCCCGCAGGATCGGGAGAGCCACGACATCCTCCGCTAGGCGTGGATCTGCTGCGGACGATCCGCCGACCAATCGTCTAGGCTCATGACCACGCAGTAAGGATCGGGCTTCACCCGCACGCCGGGATTCCAGACGATCTGAAAGTGTTTGCGGGCGTCGAGCTTGGCCACCCGCGGCCACAGATAGGTGTGATTGTTGCTCGGGTCGACGCGAACGCGCCCTTGCGGCGCGTCGAACTCGGAATTGCGCAGCGCCGGCAGCAACCGCTCCGGATCGTCGGTGCCGGCCCGCGCCAGCGCCGCCGCAGCGAGATGGACCTGGAAATAAGCGGCCTCGGCGCCGGCGGTCACCGGCGCATCGGCGCCGTAGCGGAGCTTGTAGGCGCTGATGAATTGCCGCGCCGCAGCGGTGGCCATCGCCTCGAAAAAGGGCGCTGCGGTAATATGACCCTCGGCCGCCTCCGCCGACATCTCGGCCACCTCGGCCTCGCTCGTCGTCAGGCTCGCGATCGGCATTTTGCTGGCATCGAAGCCGGCGCGCCGAAAGGCTTCATAAAACACCGCGGTCGACTGGCCGACGACGGTCGAGAATACGACATCGGGTTTGAGCGCGCCGATCTTGCTGATCGCCTTGTCGAAGTCCTTGGCCTGCGCGTTGAGCGGCACATAAAGCTCGTCGAGAACTTTTCCCTTCGATTGCGTGATGAAATCGGCCATCACGCGGTTGGATTCGTAGGGATAGATGTAATTCGACCCGATCAGCAGAAAACGGTTGCCGTAATGCTGCAGCAGATACTTGGCCAATTGCAGCGAGTTTTGATTGGGGGCGGCGCCGGTATAGATGCAGTGCAGCGAATATTCGAAGCCCTCGTAGAGTGTCGGATAAAACAACAAGCCGCGAAAGGCTTCGACCATCGGCAGCACGGCTTTGCGGGTGCTTGACATGTAGCAACCGAAGATCAGCCGTACGCGGTCGGCGGTCAAAAGCTTCTCGGCCAGTGCGCGAAATTGCTTCGGGTTGGACGCCGGATCGTAGACATTCGGTTCGATCAGCCGGCCGAGCACACCGCCGGCTTTGTTGATCTCCTCGATGGCCAGCAAGGTGCCGTTGAGCTGCGACCGCTCGATCGCCGCCGTCACGCCGGTTTGCGAAAACAAAACCCCAACACGCCAACTCATTTCACAGTGTCCGTCATGTCCCAGCTTTCGTCCCGTCGCAGGTTCCGCCACCTTCGCCTTGCTTGCGAAGGTCGGCGAAGCCCGATTTTTGATCGCGCCCGCAGCAAAAATCCAGATCGTCGCCCCATTGCGGCGATTTGGAAAAGGTCCTTCCGGGACGCTTCGTCGCGACCACAGTTGCAGAGCTTCCGGGTTTCCGCAACTCCGCGCGGCGCTGCTCGGGATGTGCGCTAGGCCGTGCGGACGACAACGCCGTGGCTTGCTGCGGCGGCAAAGAGCCACTCGCAGAAGCTCGCGGCAAAGCTCCGCGGCACGGCGAATTCATAGGTCGGTACGCGGTCGAGTTGCCAGAAATGCACGCTGACATGACCGACCAGCGTCAGCGCGGTATCGCCGGGACCGAAGGCGCGCGGATCGAGATCGAGCGGGATGCCCTTTGCCAGCACCTCGCGTAAGCTTGGTCCGCTGAGGCGGAAGACGCAGCGTCCGTCGGTTTGGTTGATGATCGAGGCGAGGCCGGAAAGTTCGTTGCGCAGCGTGGTCTCGAGTGCGGCACCGCTTTGCGCCGCTGTCTTGGCGAGCCATCGGCCTGGTCCGGCCCAAACAAAGCCCAAGCCATCCGGGTTCGGATTGCTGTCGTCTTCAGAATGCTGCGCGGCCATCGGTAACCGAAGACCGAAACGTTCCTGGACGCGCGTCTGCAGTTCGCCGGTCTTGCCGTTGCGGACCAGGACGTAGGCAAGCGCCTGATCGTCGCGCAGCGCGACGGCGACTCCCGGCTCGCCCGTGTAATCGCCGCGGTGTCCCGGTTGCAGCAGATGCTCGAGGCCGGAGCGCGCATAGAGCGAAAAATCAGCCACGCAACCGCTCTCCTTTGGGGTCCACGAACACCGGCGCACAGAGTTCGACGTCGACGAAGCTGTCGCGCATAAAGTCGACCATCATGACGGTTTCGCCGATCCGCGTCGCGCCGCCGACGATAAAGCCGAGTCCGATCCACTGATTGACGCTGGGCGAGAACGCCACGGAGGTGACGATGCCCTGGTCGTTTTCGATTGTGTGCGCCGCGCCTTTCGGAAGAAGATGCGAGCCCGCGTAAAGCCGTTCACCGGCGTTGCGCGGACGCAAGCCAACCAGCTTTGGGCGCTTGGGATCGGTGAGGCCCGGCCGCGTCGCCATCACGCGCCCGATAAAATCCTTCTTGCTCGACATCATCCGGCCGAGGCCAAGATCGTCGGCGGTGGTGCGGCCATCGAGCTCGTTGCCGGCGACGTGGCCCTTCTCAATGCGCATGACGCCGAGCGCTTCGGTGCCGTAGGGAACAATGCCGAGCGGCTCGCCGGCACGCATCAGCGACCGCGCCAGCGCATCTCCATAGCGAGCCGGAACACCGATCTCATAAGCAAGCTCGCCGGAAAACGAGAGCCGATAGAGCCGCGCCGGGATCCCGCCGCACACCGTTAATTCGGCGACGCCCATATACGGAAAATCGGCGTTGGCGATGCTGAAAGGTGGGTCGACCAGCCGAGCGAGCACATCGCGCGCGTGAGGGCCGGCAACCGAAAACTGCGCCCACTCGTCGGTGGCGGAAGCGAACTGAACATCGAGCTCGGGCCATAGCACCTGATGACAGAAATGCATGTGCTGAAACACGCGCACCGCATTCGCCGTAGTGGTGGTCATGAAATAACGATCGTCAGCGAGCCGCGACGTCGTGCCGTCATCGAAGGCGATGCCGTCTTCGCGCAGCATCAGCCCATAGCGCGCGCGGCCGACCGCGACGTTCGAGAACGTGTTGATGTAGAGACGATCGAGGAAGGCGCCCGCATCGGCACCATGCACTTCGATCTTGCCCAAGGTGGAGACATCGCAAAAACCGACAGCCGAACGTACGGTGCGGACTTCACGGCTCACGGTCTCGAGCCAATCTTTTTCGCCCGGGCGCGGAAAATATTGCGCGCGCAGCCAGGCACCGCTTTCGACAAACACGGTGCCTTGCTGCTGCGCCCACTGGTGTGACGGCGTCAAGCGGAACGGCCGGAATTGTTTGCCGCGATGATGCCCGGCGAGTGCGCCGACGGCGACAGGGATATGCGGCGGCCGGTAACTTGTCGTTCCAACGACTGGGATCGCTTGCCCGGTCAACGCCGCCATGATGGCAAGGCCGTTGACGTTCGAGAGCTTGCCTTGGTCGGTCGCCATGCCGAGCGTGGTGTAGCGCTTAAGATGTTCGACCGAACGGAAGCCTTCGCGTTCGGACAAAGCGATATCATCGGCGGTGACGTCGTTCTGAAAATCGACGAAGGCCTTGTGGCCGCCCACATGCCACAGCGCGGTCACGGCGAACGTTTCGTCGTCGAACTCGCGGGACGTCTTCGCCGGAGGCGACAAAGCCCGCGTCTTCGGCCGCCTTGCGGCCGGCTTCACTGCCTTCGGCGAGACAATCCCGTAGCAGCATTCGGCCGTTTGCCGCGCCCACGGCTGTCAGGCCGGGTGGTGCTTGTCCCGGCACGAACGCCGCAAGATCGTCACGCCAAACCGGCCGGCCGCCATGATGACAGGTCAAGCCGAGATCTGGATTCCAGCCGCCCGAAATAGCCAGCGTCTCGGCTTCGATCCGCTGTCGCCCGCCACGCGTTGTCACTGAAATTGTCCGCAGCCCGGCGCCACCGCTCGTCCCGCTCACGCGCGCATCTTCGATGATGCGCGCGTCGGACCACTGCGCCTTCAAAGGCGAAGGCACATCCGGCCGGCTATCGATGATCGCGGCAATTTCTACGCCGTGCGTTCGCAAGGCCTTGGCAGTTCGCCAGCCGTCATCGTTGTTGGTGAACAGCGCCACGCGTTGGCCCGGACGAACGGCGAAGCGATTGAGATAGCTGCGCACCGCCGAGGCCATCATGACGCCGGGCCGGTCATTGTCGGGAAAGGCGAGCGGCCGCTCGATGGCGCCGCTCGCCAGAATGGCGCGCTTGGCCATGATCCGCCACAGCCGCTGCCGTGGCTGGTGTGCTGCCGGTTGTGGCAGATGATCGGAGACCCGCTCAATCGCGCCGTAGACGCCACTATCAAAAACACCGAACACGCAGGTGCGCGTCATCATCCGCACCTGCGGGCGGCTGTTCAGTTCGGCGACGACAGCATCCGACCATATGCCGCCGGGGACGCCGCCGATTTCACGGTCGTCAGCCAACAGGCGTCCGCCCACGAGAAAATCCTGCTCGCAAATGATGACGCGCGCGCCCGAACGAGCAGCAGCCTGCGCAGCGGCAAGCCCGGCGGCGCCTGCGCCGACGATCAACACATCGCAGAAGGCGTAAGCTTGCTCGTAGGGATCGGGATCGGGTTCTGCCGAGGCGCGGCCCAAACCGGCGGCCTTGCGGATGAGCGGCTCGTAGACGCGCTCCCAGAACGAGGCCGGCCACATGAAGGTCTTGTAGTAGAAGCCGGCCGGAAGAAACGGCGATAGCAGCGAGTTCATCGAAAGCAGATCGAACTGGAGCGATGGCCAGCGGTTTTGACTTGTCGCTTCCAGCCCCTCGAATATCTCGGTCGTCGTGGCGCGCGTGTTCGGCTCGCGCCGCGCACCGCTACGCAATTCGACGAGCGCGTTCGGTTCTTCCGGTCCGGCAGTGAGAATGCCGCGCGGGCGGTGATATTTGAAACTGCGGCCGACCAGGCGGATACCGTTCGCCAGCAGCGCCGAGGCCAGCGTATCGCCGGCAAAGCCCTCGATCGCCTTGCCGTCAAAAAGTCCGCGCACCGGCCGCGAACGATTGATCAAACCGCCGCCGAGACGATGCGGTTGCTGTTCGCCGCGCGAGGCGGAGATCGGCTCGCTCATGACGTCGCCTTGTAGGAGCGGACCGCGGCAATGACATGCGTGCGCGTATTGCGCTCGACCGCAAGCCAAGCCTGACATCCGGCGCCGTGATACCAAAGCTCGCGATGCGCGCCCGCTGTGTTGTCGCGCATATAGACGTAAGCGTTGAAGCGATCGACGGCGTCGGGCGCCTGCGGATCGGGACGTTCGGGCGTAGCGTCACCGAGGTAGGTGAACTCGCGCACATCGCGCAGGCCACAATGGGGGCAGGCGATCCGCATGGGTGCTCAATGCAGGTTGGGTTGCGGGCCGGCGCCGCGCTCGTCGAGCACGGTGCCTGTGGCATAGCGATCAAGGCGCAATTCAGTCGCGGTCGCATGCGGCTCGTCGCGCGCGATCAGATGCGCAAAGCACCAGCCCGATCCCGGCGTCGCCTTGAAGCCGCCGTAGCACCAGCCGGCGTTGAGATAGATCCCTTTGACGGGCGCATGGTCGATGATTGGCGAGCCGTCCATCGACATATCGACGAGGCCGCCCCACGAGCGCAGGACACGCAGCCGTCCGATCATCGGCATCAACGCCATGCCGCCTTCGCAGACGTCTTCGACCGTCGGCAGATTGCCGCGCTGGGCATAGGAGTTGTAGCCGTCGATGTCGCCGCCAAAAACCAGACCGCCTTTATCGCTCTGGCTGATGTAAAAATGACCGGCGCCGAAGGTGATGACGTGATCGACCAGCGGCTTGATGCCCTCGCTGACGAAGGCCTGCAGCACATGGCTTTCGATCGGCAGCCGAAAGCCAGCCATGGCGGCCAGCCGCGAGCTATTGCCGGCGACGACGATGCCGATCTTGTTGGCGCGAATGACGCCGCGCGTGGTTTTCACGCCAATTGCGCGGCCGTTCTCTACGGTGATCCCTGTGACTTCGCAATTCTGCACGATATCGACGCCGCGGTCGGACGCCGCGCGTGCGTAGCCCCACACCACGGCGTCGTGGCGCGCGGTGCCGCCGCGGGGCTGCATCAGGCCGCCGTGAATGGGGAAGCGCGCATTGTCGTAATCCAGATAGGGCAGGAGGGCGCGAAGACGCTCGCGATTCAGCAACTCCCCGCCGGCACCATGCAGCCGCATGGAATTGCCGCGCCGGGCGAATGCATCGCGCTGCACATCGGAGTGATAAATGTTGATGATGCCGCGCTGGCTCACCATCGTGTTGTAGTTGAGGTCCTGCTCAAGGCCCTCCCACAGCTTCATCGACCATTCGTAGAAGCCTTCGTTGCCGGGCAGCAGATAGTTCGACCGGATAATGGTGGTATTGCGCCCGGCATTGCCGGAGCCGATCCAGTTCTTCTCCAGCACGGCGACGTTGGTGATGCCGTGCACCTTGGCGAGATAGTGCGCGGTGGCGAGGCCGTGGCCGCCGCCGCCGATGATGATCACGTCGTAGGAGGCTTTCGGCGCGGCGTCGCGCCAGGCGGGGTGCCAGTTCTTATGGCCCCACAGCGCATTCCAGGCGAGCGTCAAACCCGAATAATGCATCCCGGTACACCAAGGCTCAGCAGTCGAGCGTCGTCTGGCGCTCCCACTCGGTCAGATGGCGCGAATAGGCGTTCCAGTCGTCGGTCTTCAGTTTGATGTAAGAGGCAATCGTCTTTTCTCCGAGCGCGTCCTTGAGCACGGCTGACTTTTCGAGCGTGCGCAACGCGTCAAGCAGATTGAGCGGCAGCTTCTTGGCGCCCTTCACCTTGTGGCCTTCGGTGTACATGTTGATGTCGAGCCGTTTGCCGGGGTCGCGCGTGTTGCGCATGCCGTCGAGTCCGGCGGCAAAAACCGCGGCCGGCAGCAAATACGGATTGGCGGCACCGTCGGCGAGCCGGAACTCGAAGCGGCCGGTATCCGGAATACGGATCATGTGCGTGCGGTTATTGCCGGTGAAGGTCACCGTATTGGGCGACCAGGTCGCGCCGGAGAGGGTGGGTGGGGCGTTGATGCGCTTGAATGAATTCACCACCGGGTTGGTAATCGCGCACAAGGCTTCCGCCGAATGCATGACGCCGCCGATGAAATGATAAGCCTCCGCCGACATGCCGAGCTCGCCCTTGGGATCGGCGAAGACATTCTGGGTGCCCTTCCACAGCGATGTGTGCATGTGGCAGCCGTTGCCGGTGAGGTTGGAGAACGGCTTGGGCATGAAGGTCGCCCGTAATCCGTGCTTTTCGGCGATCGACTTCACCATGTATTTGAAGAAGGCGTGCTTGTCGGCGGTGCGCAGCGCGCTGTCGTATTGCCAGTTCATCTCGAACTGGCCGTTCGCATCTTCGTGGTCGTTCTGATAGGGCTTCCAGCCCAGGCTCACCATGGCGTCGCAGATTTCGGCGACCACGTCGTAGCGGCGCATCAGCGCCTGCTGATCGTAGCAGGGCTTGCTCTGCTGGTCCGCTAAATCCGAGATCGCCGTGCCGTCGGGCGAGATCAAAAAGTATTCGCACTCGACGCCGGTCTTCAGATCAAGCCCGGCGGCGTCCCGGTGCGCCAGCACCCGCTTGAGCACCTGCCGGGGATTTTGCTCGACCGGCTCGCCGCCCATGATCAGGTCCCCGGTGACCCAGGCGACCTCGGGTTTCCATGGCAGCTGGATCAGCGTGTCGAGCTCGGGCATGACCAGCACGTCCGGATCCGCTGGCGTCATATCGAACCAGGTGGCAAAACCGGCAAAGCCGGCGCCTGCTGCGGCAACGTCATCGATGGCGCTCGCGGGAACGATCTTGGCACGCATCGTGCCGAACAGATCGACGAACGAAATCAGAAAATAGCGAATGTTTTTTGCCTTGGCGGTTTCGCTCCAGGACCCCATCACTGCCCCTCTCTTGGCTCGCGGCGTTGCCGCTACTCGTGTTTGCTCCGTCCCGGAATCCAGTTCGTACCGGCAAGCGGCACGCGCGCCATGGCGGCGGCCTCGACCGTGAGCGCCACCAGATCTTCAGGCTCGAGATTGTGCACGTGCGACTTGCCGCAGGCGCGCGCGATCGTTTGCGCTTCCAGCGTCAGCACCGACAAATAGTTGGCAAGCTTGTGCCCGGCGATCACCGGATCGAGGCGGGCGGCAAGCTCCGGGTCCTGGGTGGTGATGCCGGCCGGATCGCGGCCCTCGTGCCAGTCGTCGTAGGCGCCGGCGGTGCTGCCGAGCGCCCTATATTCGTTTTCCAGATGCGGGTCGTTGTCGCCGAGCGCGATCAGCGCCGCGGTGCCGATCGACACGGCATCGGCGCCCAGCGCCAGCGCCTTCGCCACATCGGCGCCGTTACGGATACCGCCGGAGACGATGAGTTGCACTTTGCGGTGCATTCCAAGCTCCTGCAGCGCTTCGACCGCCGGCGGAATGGCCGCGAGCGTGGGAATGCCGACATTTTCGATGAACACTTCCTGCGTGGCGGCGGTGCCGCCCTGCATGCCGTCGAGAACGACGGCGTCGGCGCCGGATTTGATCGCCAACATCGTGTCGTAGAAGGGGCGGGATGCGCCGACTTTGACGTAGATCGGCTTCGCCCAATCGGTAATCTCGCGCAGTTCCTGGATCTTGATTTCCAGGTCGTCGGGGCCGGTCCAGTCCGGGTGCCGGCAGGCCGAGCGCTGGTCGATACCTTCCGGCAGCACGCGCATCTCAGCGACACGTTTGGAAATCTTCTGCCCCAGCAGCATGCCGCCGCCGCCCGGCTTGGCGCCTTGGCCGACCACAACCTCGATAGCGTCGGCCTTGCGCAGATCGTCAGGGTTCATGCCGTAGCGCGAGGGCAGCACCTGATAAACCAGAATGCTGGAATGATGTCGCTCTTCCGGCGTCATGCCGCCATCGCCGGTCGTGGTCGAAGTACCCACCGCGCTGGCGCCGCGGCCGAGCGCTTCTTTGGCCTGTGCCGAAAGCGAGCCGAAACTCATGCCCGCAATGGTGATCGGGATTTTCAGCTTGATCGGATTTTTGGCAAAGCGCGCCCCGATGGTGACATCGGTCGCGCACCGTTCCCGGTAACCTTCCAGCGGATAACGGCTGATCGAGGCGCCAAGAAACAACAAGTCGTCAAAGTGCGGGAGCTTGCGCTTGGCGCCGGCACCGCGAATGTCATAGATGCCGGTCGTCGCCGCGCGACGAATTTCGGCGATTGCCGCGTCGTCGAACGTTGCCGACTTGCGCGGCGGCGTATGGATCCAACGGTCCTGCGACGTCATCAGTACTGCCCGACGTTTTCGACGTGGAAATGATAAAGCTTGCGGGCCGAGCCGTAGCGGCGGAATTCGCCGACATCGACCGTGCCGTTGATGCCGGCGGCGTCGAGCAGCCGGCGCAGCTCGTGTTTGTGCTCGTCTTCGAGCGGCTTTTCCACGCAATCGACGCCGAGGCTTTGCACCTTGCCGCGCACGAAAAGCTGTGCCTCGTAGATCGAATCTCCGAGCGCTTCGCCGGCGTCCTCGAGTACGACCAGATTGCCGGCCTGCGCCATGAACGCCGACAGATGCCCGACCGATCCTTTCACGACGATATCGATGCCTTTCATCGAAATGCCGCAGCGGGCCGAGGCGTTACCGTCGATGACCAGAAGACCGCCACGGCCGGTTGCACCTGCCGCCTGCGAGGCGTCGCCCTTCACCCACACTTTGCCGGACATCATGTTTTCGGCGACGCCCTGGCCGGCATTGCCCTCGACGACCACGGTCGCGAGCTTGTTCATCCCGGCGCAGTAATAACCGACATGGCCTTCGATCTCGACCACGACCGGCTGCTCAAGACCAACCGCGATCGAATGTTGCCCGCGTGGGTTGCGAACGCGCCAGTGGGTTTCGTTGCTGTCGGGAGCTAAGCGGTGCAAGCCGGCATTCAACTCCCGCACTGAGCTGCGCGCGAGATCGACAATCAGCATTAATGCAATTCCCAGCGGTAAACGGTGCCCGGCGCGGGCTCCCACACCTTGGCAGAAGCGATCCCCGGCAGATCGACCAGCGCACGGTATTCGGTGCCGAAGGCCACCAGCTGATCGGTCTCGGCGACCACGGCCGGCTTGCAAGCGATCGGATCGCGTAGCACGCCAAAGCCCGCCTCGGTGCCGATGACGAACGTGTAGAAGCCGTCGAGCGAATCGAGGCAGGATTCCATCGCTTGTTGCAGCGAGGCGCCGTCGCTCAATTTCGCGGTAATAAAGCCTGCCGCGACTTCGCTGTCGTTTTCCGTTCGGAACGACAAGCCTTTCTTGATGAGGTCGCGGCGCACGGCGCAATGATTGGACAACGATCCGTTATGCACCAGGCACTGGTCATTGCCTGTGGTGAACGGGTGGGCGCCATTGGTGGTCACAGCCGATTCCGTTGCCATTCTAGTATGGCCGATGGCGTGGGTGCCCCGCATAGCGCCGAGCCCGAACTGTTCTGACACGTCGTCCGGACGCCCCACTTCCTTGAAAATCTCCATGCGGCGGCCGGCCCCGACGATGGCAATGTCGGCAAAAGCGGCCAGTACGCGCCGCGCGAGCGCCATGCGGTCGGCCGGAATAGCAACAACGACATGCGTGCCGTGTAGGCGATGGGCGATGCGTTCGCCGAGTTCATCGCGCAAGCTCTTGAGCAGCCCGTCAACGTCGGCAGTGGACGGTAGACGAAGGGTGAATTTCACATGTCCCGGCGTTTCGGCACCATAGACGGCGAAACCCGCCGAATCCGGGCCGCGGTCGCTCAGCGGCGACAACATCCTGGCGAGCATGGAGCCGAGATCAGGTTCAAGTTTTGCATCTTTGAGAAAAAGGCCGGCAATTCCGCACATCGGGTCCTCGGTTCTGAAGGCTTTCGTCGCATGGAAACAGCAGTGTCGTCAACTACGAGGAAAATAACTTTCCTGTGAGGAAACTATACACTGCGGGTTGCCGGCTCTTAGATGTGTCTCCTAGCTCTTGAATGGTGTGGATTTGGCCAGAGAAAAACAAACACGACAGATGGCGGAGCGGTCGGGCGCCAAGCGGCTCGACCAGGCGATCACTCGCGCCGCGCGCGTTTCCCCGCGCAAACCTCGCGATGAGGACTTGCTGACCGGGTCGCTGGCCCCGGCCGACCAGAGAACGCTCAGCATCGAAGAGGAAATCGGCGCACAAGTGCGCCGTTTCCGCCGGTCGATGGATCTGACGGTCGCCCAGCTCGGGATGAACGCCGGCATCAGCGCCGGCATGCTCTCGAAGATCGAAAACGGCACGATTTCGCCATCGCTGTCGACCTTGTGCGCGTTGGCGAAGGCCCTCAATGTCTCGATGAGCAGTTTGTTTGCCGAATCCGAAGAGCGTCGCGATTGCTCGTTTGTCAAAGCCGGGCAGGGCGTGCGCATCGAGCGCCGCGGCACCAAGGCGGGCCATTTGTACGATCTGCTTGGGCATTCGCTGGCCGGCGAAATCGGGGTTGAGCCGTTTCTGATCACGCTCAAGCGCGATGGGCAGCCTTATACCAATTTCCGCCATGCCGGCGTCGAGTTCATCTACATGCTCTCGGGCAAGGTGCGCTACCGGCATGCCGACGGCACTTACCTTCTGGAGCCCGGAGATGCATTGTTCTTCGATGCGGCGGCGCGCCACGGACCGGAGGAATTGATCGAGGCACCGATGCAATACCTCTCGATCATCATTTACCCTCGGCGTTAGCGCCAGTAACGATGCCGCACCCGCCGCGCAAACATGCCGGAGCGGCGGGCAATCGTTCTCGATCCTCAACGTCCGTCCGGCGTGCGGATGCCGAACCAGGCGTCGCGCACTTGTTGATAGTGCGCCATCGGATCGTAGATGTTGACCGGCAGGTGCAGCTCTTGCGCCGACAGGCGGCCCACCGCCGAAACCAGGCTGTAGGAGGCGACGACGCGATCGTGCTGCGCCACGATCAGGCTGATCCGCGCGTTCACCAGCGCCTGTTCGGCGTTGAGCACATCGAGCGTCGTGCGTTGACCGACTTGGGCCTCGTTGCGGACGCCCTCCAGCGCCCGCGCGGCGGCGTCGTTCTGGCGAATGGCGGCTTCGACTTGCGCTTTCGCCGCCGCCAGCTGACCCCACGCCTGAACCACGTTGGCGCGCGCCTGGTCGCGGACCTGCTCGACGTTCAGCCGCTGTTGCCCCTCGTTTTCCTTGTTCAGGCGGATGGCCGAATATTCCGCGCCGCCCTGGTAGATCGGTACCGAGACGTTGAGCGCCACCGTGCCGAGAGTGAGATTGGGCGTGAGGATGTTGGAATAGATCTGTTGTTGGACGCTACCCTGCAGGGCGATTGTCGGCCACAGCGCCCCCTCGGCTATTCGCACCTGCAGTTGCGCGACATCGACACCGTACAGCGCAGCAGTAACCGACGGGTTTTCCGCAATGCCGGCCGCGACGGCGGCATTGAGCGTTGTGGGTGCCAGCCGATCGATCGGCGAGGCCGGAGCGAGATTGGCCGCCTCGACGCCGATGATGCGCCGATAATTGGCACGCGTGGTCATCAGCGTGGATTCGGCTGCGTGCAGAGTGGCCTCGCCGGCTGCGAGTTGGGCTTCCGCTTGCGCGATGTCTGTCGCGGTGACTTGGCCGGCGTCGAAACGATTGCGCGTATCTTTGAGCGTGCGCTGCAGCACGCGGACGTTGTTCTGCTGCACATCCAGATTGGCGCTGTCGCGCGACACATCCATGTAGACCGTAGCCGCCGAGAGCAGGATGGATTCTTCCATCATGCGCAGCGTCTCGCGCGCGGCAGACACCTGGCTTTCAGCTTTGCGCACCTGGTTGCCCGTGCGCTGGCCGTTGAACAATGTCTGTCCGGCATTGACCCCAAGCGACTGCTGGGCGTTCACGCCCTTGACCGAATAGCCGAGGCCGTTGGGTAGAACCGGCGGGACCGGCGGAAACACGCCGGTCTGGTTGGTGTATTGCTCGCCGACCGAAGCGGTGGCGGAGAGTGTCGGGCGATAGCCGGAGAGCGCTTGTGACACGCCCTCGTCGTTCTGGCGAACGATCGCGCGCTGAGCGTTGAGTTGAGGATTGCCCTGGTAGGCGCGCGCCAGCGCCAACTCCATGGTCTCTGCGGAAGCGGTGCCCGGCAATGTCGCGACCAGGATTGCGGCCGCGGTCAAAACCGTAATCGAGACGGCCTCTATCCTCGTCGCGACCGTACGCTGAACCGGCAGCGCCAATGACGATTGCGGCCGCTTCCGAGCCTCGAACACACTCACTCTGCGCGTCACCCACCAACCCCAGCCTGCGCGGCCGAAAAACCTTAACGTGGGGGTACCCACGAGACAAGGTTGCCGGGTCCCTAGGCGGTGTCGTTCGGCCGTGCCGAGGGGCGGGCGAGCAAATGCAGTTCCCGAATGCCGAGCGAAAGCGTGGCCAAAAGCAGCGGCAGGACGAAGTAAAGCGCCCGGAACGTCAGCAAAGCCGCCAAAAGCTCCTCCCGCTGGAATTGCGGCAGGCCGAGCAGCATCGTGACCTCGATGACGCCGAGGCCGCCGGGCGCATGGCTGACCGTCCCCAAGAGCGTGGCAGTCAGGAACGGGATCATCATCGTGATAAACCCGACCTGCGGGTCGGGTGGCAATACCGTGTACATCGCCAGCGTAATCAGGGTGAGGTCCAGCGCCCCGATTGCAATTTGCACGAGCGTAAAGCGGAAGCTCGGCAGCATGATGCGCCAGCCTGCGCGGCCAATCGAACGGCGCCGCGGCGCCAGCCACAACAGATAGCAGACGATCGCCAACAGCGCGCTCAAGCCAATCGCGCGGTTCGCCCACAAGGGAAGGTGGTCGAGGGCAGCGGCGGCTTCCGGCGCGTAGGCGGTGGCTCCGCCCAACAGAAAGGCGTTGCCGAGCCAGAACGTGATGCTGGTGATGAAGGCGATCTTGGCGATATCCAGGACGGTCAAGCCCCAGGCCGAATAGATGCGAAACCGTATGAGGCCGCCGGTCAGCACCGCCGCCCCGAGGCTGTGGCCGATCGTGAAACTGGTAAAGCTCGCCAGTGCCGCAATCGTATAGGGCACCTTGCCCCGGTCGATCGCGTGCAGCGCAAAATAATCGTAGAAGGTTAGCGTGATATAGCCGGCGACGACAAATACGGCAGCAATAATGATCTTTTGCGCCGACTGCGCCTTCAACGTGGCAAGGACTTTGCCGAAGTCCGCATCTTGCAACAGCTTGTAAAGGATAAAGGCAGCTACCGCCAGAACCGCTAGGCTAATGACCGCACTGATCGTTCCGCGGCCGAGCCTGGAATTGACTTTCTGCCCGCCGGTGCCGGCGACAGTCTGCTTCTGGTGAGGCGCGATAAAATTCAAGAACAACGCCCTCACACCATTCGCGCCGGAAAGTCTCACCCGAGTGTAACAGTAATGTTACAACCGATGGTCATTCCTCAGGCGCCGCCGCTTCACCGTCACACGGTTGAGATAAGAAGTCGTAATTGTTGTCGCAACCGAATCGGTAATAGCAAGGGGCGGTGTTTGGCCGCAAGCCCGATGAAAGTTCTCGTCGCCACCGATGCGTGGCATCCTCAGGTGAACGGCGTCGTGCGTACTTTGAACTCCCTGGCGCGTGCGTCCAATAAGCTCGGCGTTACCGTCGAATTCTTGACACCCGACGGCTTTCCATCTTTTCAATTGCCGACCTACCCGGGCCTGCGGCTCGCTATCCCCAACCGCCGCGGCATTGCCGAGCGCGTTGAGGCGGCTAAGCCCGATGCTATTCATCTGGCGACCGAGGGGCCGATCGGCTTTGCCGTGCGGGCTTATTGCCGGCGTCACGGCCGGCCGTTCACCACCAGCTACACGACGCGTTTCCCTGAATACATCTCCGCTCGTTCGCCCATTCCGGAGAGTTGGATTTACCGGGTCTTGCGCTGGTTTCACTCCGGCGGGACCGTAACCATGGTGGCGACTCCGTCGCTGACAAAAGAGCTCAGCGAACGCGGATTTGAACACATCGGCATGTGGACCCGCGGTGTCGACATTGATCTTTTCCGCCCGGATCGCGCCATCGATCTGGGCTTCCCACGCCCCATTTTCATGACCGTCGGACGCGTCGCGGTCGAGAAGAATATAGAAGCGTTTTTGTCGCTCGATCTTCCCGGCACCAAAGTCGTCGTCGGCTCGGGTCCGCAAGAGGCAAAACTCAAGCGCGAATTTCCGAACGCGAAGTTTTTAGGTTCGCTGGAGAACGGCACGCTTGCCGCCCATCTGGCCGCCGCTGATGTTTTTGTTTTTCCCAGCCGGACGGACACGTTCGGTATCGTTCAGCTCGAAGCGCTGGCAAGCGGGGTTCCGGTTGCGGCGTACCCGGTGACCGGCCCGATGGACGTGATCGGTGACCGGCCGGTGGGCGTTCTGAACGAAGATCTCGGCCGCGCCTGCATCGAGGCTTTGAAGCTTTCGCGCGACGCCTGCCGTAGCTATGCGCTGGAATATTCGTGGGAAAACAGCGCAAGGCAATTCCTCGGCCACGTTCGTAAGGTGGCGAGCGGTAATCGTCGTGAATTTGAAAGCGCGATGACAGTCACGGAAACCGCCGCCGGATAAGCGGGCAGGACGGTTCCTCTCAACAGGGCGGCAACAAAAGGATCAGCTATGACGAGCCTTTCGAATGTGGATCTAGACAAGCAGGGAGTCACGAAAGCCTACGACCGGTGGGCTCCGGTTTATGATTTGGTGTTCGGTGCGGTGTTCGAGCGTGGCCGCGATGCCGCCATTGCGGCCGCCGAACGGGTCGGCGGGCGCATCCTGGAGGTCGGCGTCGGCACCGGCATCGCGCTGCCGCAATATTCCAAGGATTGCCGGCTCTGCGGCATCGACATTTCCGAGCAGATGCTACGCAAGGCGCAGGAGCGCGTGACCGAGTTCGGCCTGACCAATGTCGAAGGCCTTTGGGTCATGGACGCCGAGCGCCTCACCTTTCCGGACAATTCGTTCGACGTGGTGGTGGCCCAATATGTCGTGACCACGGCGCCCAATCCAGAGGCGACGCTCGACGAGTTCGCGCGGGTCTTGAAGCCGGGCGGCGAGATCATCCTGGTCAGCCGGGTGGGCGCCGAAGCCGGGCTGCGTCGTGCGCTCGAGCATTGGTTTGCACCGGCGGCGCGCAAGCTTGGCTGGCGCACGGAGTTTTCGTTCGAACGCTACGCGAAGTGGGCGAAAGGGGCGCAAGGCATCCGCCTGATCGAGCGCCGCGCCATGCCGCCGCTCGGTCACTTCTCGTTGATCCGGTTCCTCAAGGAGGGCGGCGCGGAGCGGGCGGACCATTCAGCCGGGACCATTCCCAGCGCGCGTGCGGCGTCCTGAAACTGAAATTAGAAGCATTCGCTTCTTTTCTCACGCAGCGGCCATTCGCGTGTCATCTGGGATTCACGGAATCGCCATATCCAGAAACGATGACCCATAACGGGGGATTTACGATGGACAGTTTCAGAGAAGCTTTGCGCATCCAGCGTTGGGATGATCATCGCTACTACCATCACAGCCGTATCAACCAGTCATTGCATTTCGTCAGCGCCATAAGCTTTCTTTTTTCCTACGTGATGATCTTCAAGGATCCGGCGATCTCGGCGCTGGCCGGCTGGCTGGTGTCCATGACCACCCGTCAATGCGGTCACTTTTTCTTCGAGCCAAAGTCCTACGATACCGTCAATCACGCCACCCACGAGCACAAAGAAGAGATCAAGGTCGGATATAATCTCCGCCGCAAGGTCGTGTTGATGGCGATCTGGGCGCTGTCGCCGATCGTACTTTATTTTGATCCGACGCTGTTCGGCATCTTCACGCCCGCGGCCGGCAAGATGGAGTTCGTCCGTCAGGTCGCGGAGATGTGGCTGGTCATCGGTGTCGGCGGCGTGCTGTTCCGCACCATCCACCTCTTCATCATCAAAGATGTGCAGACCGGTCTGGTGTGGGCGACCAAGATCCTGACCGACCCTTTCCACGACATCAAATTATATCACAAAGCGCCGTTGGCGCTGATGCGCGGCGAATTGATCGATCCAGGCATCGGCCGCGAAGTCGCCGAGTGGGAAGACGACGAAGAAGCCGAGCACGAAGAGCTGCCGCGCCTGACCTGAGCGTCGTCAGCGCGAGGCGCCGGGCAAGAAGGCAATCCGGGACCGAGCCGACGGCAGGTTGTGGGTTGCCTTGCTGTGTCGCCGCCAGGTACCAATTGTGTGGTGCCGTAATCCATATTTGCGGTGCGTCTATTCCGTGCAGAGCTGGGGCTTCATTGCCCTCGGGCAAACAGCCGCCGGGCGATCGTCTCTTTGAGAATGGCGCGTTTGATCGATTTGTTGGTCAGTTCGGGATGGCTCCACCACCAGCCGTCGCGCTGCATCGCTTTTGCGGCGGCGACAAAGCGTTCGAGCACCGCCTCGAAATCCACTTCCGTATAGTTGAGGCTGAAAATCAGCCGGCCGGTCCCGACCCAGCTCAGCGCCAAGCCTTCGGCCCGCAGATAATATTGAAACATCCAATTGTACCGCGATGGCCGCGTGTAGCAGACCGTCCAGATCGACGAGAGGTTGGCGACCTCGACCGGCAAGTCCTCGGCGCGCAGCGCGTCGTTCAGCCGTTGCGTCCGCGCGTTCCAGGTCTTATCGAGGTCATGATAAATTGCTTGCCCGGCCGGAGTTTGCAGATGGTGCAAAAACTCATTCATCGCACCCATGACGTAAGGGTGAGAATTGAACGAGCCGCGGGCGAAGCAGATGTCGACGGGACGGTCGTCACGGAAGCGCTTCATCAGTTCGTGCCGCCCGCACACCACGCCGATCGGCAAGCCGCCACCCAAGGTCTTACCGTAGGTGACGATGTCGGCGCGCACACCGAAATACTCCTGCGCGCCGCCGCGCGCGACACGAAAGCCGACAAACACCTCGTCGAAAATGAGGACGATGTTGCGCTCCGTACAAACAGCGCGCAGCTCTTTCAGCCAGGCGGTGTAGGCGTCTTTGTCAAAATGCGCCCGGCGGCTGCTGTCGAGCAGCGCCGAGTCCCCAGGCGCCGAGCCGTTGGGATGCAGTGCCTGCAACGGGTTGACCAGCACGCAGGCGATGTCGTGCCGCGTGCGCAAGACCCGCAGCGTGTCGGTGGACATTTCCTTCAATGTATAGGTTTCGTGCGCCGGCAGCGGATTGCCGATGCCCGGTTGCACGTCGCCCCACCAGCCGTGATAGGCGCCGCAAAAGCGCACCAGATGCGAGCGCCGGGTGTGATACCGCGCCAGCCGCACCGCCTGCATCACGGCTTCGGTACCGGACATGTGGAACGAGACTTCGTCCTGGCCGGCAATTTCTTTCAGGAGCTTCACGTTCTCGAGCAGCACCGGATGGTAGGGACCAAGCACCGGGCCGAGCGCGCGCACCTGTTCGGCGCCGCGCTCGATGGCGTCTTTGTAGAACCCGTAGCCGAGGACATTCACCCCGTAGGCGCCGGTGAGATCGTAGAAGCGGTTGCCGTCAAGATCGGTGATGGTCACGCCCTCGCTCGATTGCATGAAAGCGCCGGATGGCAAGTGCTTTCGCGTATAGCGGCTGAACTGAAACGGCACCCGGTAGGCGCCGGTAAATTGCAGATCGGAAATGCTTTCTGCGGCCTCCGCCGTGCGCCGCACCGACTCGGCGAAGCGCGTCTTGTACAGCGCCGACATTTGTTCGAAACCGGCGCGCCGGCATTGCGCGACCTCGGGCGGAGCGCCGTCGGCGCAGAAGAAACGCGCCTCATCATATTCGTAGAACGGCACCAAGGCGGCGAGCCGCCGTGCCATGCGCGAATGGCCGGCAAGCGAGCGGTGCTTGGCGCGCGACAGCTCAAGCCGCCGGTGCAGCCGAAACAGCGATGCGGCTGCTGCCGCGCCGCCGGCCCCATAGAGCGCCAAGGTTGCCGTCGCCCAAGCCGTCATGCCGCAAGCCCTCAAGCCTTGAATGTCCAAGCCTTTGGCGTCCGAGCCTGCCTTCAAGGGTCAGGCATTCAGGGCTCGGGCCGTTACCCATCAAGCCGACACGCATCAGGCCGATGTGGCGCAAATCATTGCGGCTATGATCGAATCGCGGTTTACGCGCCGGAGTTGACAGTCCCATGACGGTCCGCACCCAGTTGCTGCGCCTGGTGCAGCAGGAGGACATCAACTTTCTGCTCACCAACCGGATTCCGCGCCGCCTCGCCACCCAATTCATCGGCTGGTTCAGCCGCATCGAGCAGCCGCTGGTACGCGATATGTCCATCGGGCTTTGGCGGCTGTTTTCCGACCTCGATTTGCGCGAGGCGAAGAAAACGCATTTTCGCAGTATGCACGATTGCTTCACCCGCGAGCTCAAGGAGGGGGCCCGTCCGGTCGATAGCCGCCCCGATATTCTGGTCAGCCCCTGCGACGCCATTGTGGGCGCTTGCGGCGCCATTGCGGGCACCGAACTTTATCAGGCCAAGGGCTTTCCCTACACGCTGGAGGAACTGTTGGGGGATCGCACTCTGGTCGAAGCGCATCGAAACGGACGCTATGTCACGCTGCGCCTGACATCGAGCATGTATCATCGTTTCCACGCCCCGCACGATGGCCACATCGAGCGCGTGATCTACATCTCTGGCGATACCTGGAACGTCAATCCGATCGCGCTCAAGCGCGTCGAGCGCCTGTTCTGCAAGAACGAGCGCGCAGTGGTCGAGACCAAGCTCGCCGCCAACGGCCAATCCGTAACGCTGGTCGCGGTGGCCGCCATTCTGGTCGCCAGTATCCGCATGCACTGCCTCGATGCCCCCCTGAACCTGAAGCATAGCGGGCCGAACGTGTTGCCCTGCGACGCCACGTTCCACAAAGGTGATGAACTCGGCTGGTTCGAGCACGGCTCGACCATCATCGTCTTTGCGCCGGAAGGCTTTACACTGTGCGACAACATCCGCGACGGCGTACGGGTGCGCATGGGAGAGCCGCTGATGCGGCTCCCGTAGCATTTGAGCGGGTCTCTTGGTCGCGGCTTAGAGCACATCTCCCTTAGATTGAATCGTGCTTTCACATCTTGGGAGCGTCTCTCCCTCTCTGGCGTCATGCGCGGGCTTGACCCGCGCATCCCGACCGGCAGGGCTCGGTGCCCAACTAAGCGTCATGGCCGGGACAAGCCCGGCCATGACGACGCGATGTGGGGTCGTATGATTGGCGGCGCCAGTCTAGCCCGCCGCCCGCTGCATCAGCGCGTCGTCGAGCTCACGCGCGCGGGCAAACGCAGGCCGCGCGGTGAGGCGGCCTACATAGCGCTCGAAGGCCGGGCGCTTGTCGATGGTGCCGAACATCATGCCGAAGTTGAGGTGCGATCCGACATAAAGATCGACCGCCGTGAAATCGTCGCCGGCCAGATAGTCTGCCTCTGAAACGGCGGTCTCGAGTGTTTTGAGCGCACGCTCCACATTACCGTAGCCCATCATGCGCTCGCGTTCGGGCGGCACCGCAAAACCCAGCGCATTGTTGCTGACCGCAAACTCGATCGGGCCAGACGTGAAGAACATCCAGCGATAATAAGGCGCGCGTTGCCGGTCGCCGGGAGGTGGTGCAAGCTTCGCCTGCGGAAAAGCGTCGGCCAGATAGGCGCAGATGGCGGCGCATTCCGTCACCACGGTATCGCCGTGGGTGATCGCCGGCACCTTGCCCATCGGGTTGATCGCCAGATAGGCAGGCGCCTTCATGCTGGTGGCGTAGTCGAGCACCTCCGTGCGGTACGGTTGCCCCACCTCTTCGAGCATCCAACGCACCAGCCGGCCGCGCGATTGCGGATTGGTGTAGAAAACGAGTTCGTCAACCATGCGATCCTCCCCATCGTGAACGTGCGCCGATTCCGCACGCTTATATGGCCGCGGTGTGACGGGCGCGATGTCGGAAGGCGATTAATTGGCAATCAGCCTGCGGTAGAGTTCGCCGCCATCGCGCGCGCGCCTTAGCGCGGTCAAGACGTCGGGATCGCGAAGCTTGCGCGCGATGCAGGCGAGCACGCCGAGCTGTTTGCCCTCCTGTGTGTCCGGCAGCAGCAAAAGCGCAATCATGTCGACCGGCTTGCCGTCGACGGCATCAAATTCGATCGGCTTTTTGAGACGAACAACCATCCCGAACGGCTTTTGTATCCGATGGATACGCGCGTGCGGCAGCGCCACTCCGCCGCCCATTCCGGTCGATCCGAGCTGCTCGCGCTTTCGCAACTCGGCGAGGATTATATCGGGCTCCAGGTCGACCGCCCTCGAGGCGCGCCGGGCGAGGTCTTCCAGAAGCTTTTGCTTGTCGGCAAAGGCGGCTTCGATGCTCACATCAGCCAAAGACAGGAAATCCGAGACTTTCATGATTCAACAATGACAAACTATGAACTGAGAACCGGTGCCCGGCTCAATCGGGAGCGCGCAGACGATAGCCGATGCCGGTCTCGGTCAGGACGTATTGCGGCCGCTCGGGGTCTGCCTCGATCTTCTGCCGAAGCTGGCGCACATATACCCTTAAATACTGGGCGTCAGTCAAATCATCCCATAACTCGCCGAGCAGGAACTTATGCGTCAGCACCTTGCCGGCGTGCTGAACCAAGACCCGCAGCAGGTCATATTCCTTGGGCGAAAGCTTCACGTCGCGATCGCCAACCTTGACGATGCGGCGAACCAGATCGACCGCGAGGTCGCCGACCCTGAAAACGGGCCGCTCGCCGTGGGTCTGCAACTGATGACGCAAGGCCGCTCGCAGCCGCGCGAGAAGCTCGTCCATGCCGAACGGCTTGGTGATGTAGTCGTCGGCACCGAGATCGAGCGCCTGAACTTTGCCGGCCTCGTCGCCGCGGCTGGAGAGTACCACAATGGGAACACCCTCGTTGCGGGCGCGGATGGTTTGCAGCAGATCGAGCCCCTGGGTGTCGGGCAGGCCGAGATCGAGAATGATCAAATCAGGAGCCTCGGCGAGCAGCTCGAGCGCGGTCCTGCCGTTCGGCGCTTCGATGATCTGATAGCCCTGCGCGGTGAGACCCATGCGCAGCAGCTTGCGGATCGGCGGCTCGTCGTCGACCACCAGGACGCGGACCGGAGCGGCGCTCATGCGGCGACGTCCAGTTTTTGCCGTTGCAGCGGGATCGGCAGGCTGATGGTGAAGGCGGCGCCGCTGCGGTCAGTGCGATTGGCAGCCGTGATGGTGCCGTGCATCGCTTCGACAAAGCCGCGCGCAATGGCGAGCCCAAGACCAGTGCCGGCGCGCACCTGATCGGTCTTCTGGGCGCGGTAGAATTTGTCGAAGATGTGCTCCAGGTCGTCCGGCGGAATGCCGCTGCCCTCGTCAAGCACGCACAGAAAAACGGAATCCATTGTTTGCCAGCTCTGAATGCGGATGATTGTCTCCGCTGGTGCATATTTGGCGGCGTTGTCGAGCAAATTAAAGAGCGCCTGCTCGAACAGCACGGCATCGAGCTGGAGCATCGGCAAGTCGGGCGCGAGCTCAAGCTCGACGGTGTGATGCGACAGGATGCGGCCGGCGCGGCGCAATGCGCTACCGACAATCTCGGTGACATCGTGCAGGGCGACATTCGGCGACACCGCGCCGGACTCGAGCTTGGTCATGTCGAGGAGATTGGCAATGAAACGGTTAAGCCTTTCCGATTCATCGATGATGGTCGCCAGCAGGTCGGCCCTTTCCGCATCGGTGAGCTTGCCGCCGATGTCGCGCAAAGCGCCCGCCGCGCCGAGGACCGCGGCCAACGGCGTTTTTAGATCATGCGAGATCGAGGTGAGAAGCGCCGAGCGCAGCCGCTCGGTTTCGGCCACGCGCTCGACCCGATCCATGTCTTCCACCAGCCGCACGCGCTCGATCGCCAGCGCTCCCTGGTCCAGCAAGGCATCCAGCAGGCGGCGCTGGTCGGTTGTCAGCATCGGCCCCGGCTTGTCGCTGTCGATGCCCATGACGGCGACGGCGCCGCGTCCCGTATGCATGGGCAGAAACAGACGCTTGGCGCCCGGCAGGGTATCGGAGCCGCGGCCGGCCGCATGGTCGTTTTCCCAGGCCCAACGGGCGGCGGCAAGATCGGCCTCATCGAGAATGTCTTCCGGCGGATACCCCGCCTTGACCGCGATCGAGCCGGCCTCGGGCAGAAGCAGCATCACCCGCACCTTCAGCAGCAAAGCCGTCTGGTAGGCGGTAGCCCAAAGCACATCGTCAAGCGTTCCAGCGCCGGCGAGCTTGCGGCTGAATGAATACAGGGATTCGGTGACGCGGGCGCGTTCGGTCGCCGCCTTCGCCTGCGTGCGTCCGCGGGCGGCGACGCTCGAGACCACGATGGCGACCAGCGTGAACAACCCGAACGCCACCACGTTGTTCGGGTCGGTGATGGTCAGGGTGTAGATCGGCGGCAGGAAGAAAAAGTTGTAGGCCAGCGCCGACGCGATGCTCGCCAGCAGCGACGGCAAGAGCCCGAGCCGCACAGCGATGACGACAATCGCGGTCAGGAACACCAGATCGACATTGGCGTTGCCGACCCAGCTTTCGATCAACTCAGCGAAACCGAGTGCGCAAGCCACCGCCACCAGCGCGGCGATGTAGGGTCGCGGGTTGAACGTGTCGTCGCGCTCAGCTGTGCGCACCGATTTTTTCGGCACCGGCTCGCCCGCAACCGTGTCGCCGGCGATGACATGCACGCTGACATTTCCGGAGCGGCGAACGAGATCGTGCACCACCGAACCGTGCACCATCTCGAACCAGCGCGAGCGGGCCGATTTGCCGATCACGATCTGCGTCACGTTGTTGGCTTGCGCGTAGCGCATGACGTCTTCGGCGATGCCACGGTCGCCGGCCGGCAACGTTACAGCTTCGCCGCCGAGCGCTTCGGCGAGCCGTAGCGTGTCGGCGATGCGATCCCGTTGCTCCTCGTTGAGCTGCGTCGCCCGCCGGCCTTCGACATAAAGCGCCGTCCATGGCCCGTGCAAACGGTCGGCAAGCCGTTTGGTGTAACGGACAAGTCCGGCGCAGCGCCGGTCCTCGCTGATGCAAACCAGGATGCGCTCGCCTGCGGCCCAGGGGCCGGGTATGGCGTGGGCCTGCATCTCGCTGAGCAATTGCTCGTCGACGCGCTCGGCGGTCCGGCGCAGGGCGAGTTCGCGCAGGGCGGTGAGATTGGCGGGGGAGAAGAAATGCTCAAGTGCGCGTTCGGCGTGCCTGGGAACGTAGACCTTGCCCTCTTTCAGGCGCTGAATCAGATCGTCCGGGGTGAGATCGACAAGCTCGACCGCGTCGGCGCGGTCGAACACCGCGTCGGGAACCGTTTCGCGCACGCGCACATGCGTGATCTGAGCGACGACGTCGTTGAGGCTTTCGATGTGTTGAATATTGATCGTGGTGTAAACATCGATGCCGCGGCTCATCAGCTCTTCGACATCGAGATAGCGCTTGGGGTGGCGGCTGCCGTCGACGTTGGTATGGGCGAGCTCGTCCACCAGCACAAGCTGCGGGCGGCGGGCGATGATGGCATCGAGGTCCATCTCCTCGAGCGATTGCCCCTTATACTCGATGCGCCGGCGCGCGATGACCTCGAGTCCGGTCACCAAGGCTTCTGTGTCGCGGCGGCCGTGGGTTTCCACGACCCCGATGACGACGTCATAGCCGTCTTTCTTGCGCGCATGCGCTTGCTGCAACATCTCGTAGGTCTTGCCGACGCCGGGCGCCGCGCCGACAAAGATGCGCAGCTTGCCGTCGCGGCCATCCTCGCGCCGCGCTGCCTCCAGCAGTGCCTCCGGCGATGGCCGTTGGTCGGATACGCGCCCGTGATCCGCCATCGTTACTTTGATCTCTCGGCGTCGAGCTGACCGCGCTACGAAGCCGTCAGGCGGTCGAGCGCGAGGTTGAGCAATAATACATTGACTCGCGGTTCGCCCAAAATGCCAAGGAATCTCTCCTCGGTATGAGCGCCGACCAGTTGCCGTACGCGATCTTCAGTCAAGTTCCGAGCCTTGGCAACACGCGGCACCTGAAAGTAGGCCGCCTCAGGCGAGATATCCGGATCGACCCCGCTGGCGGACGTGGTCACCAGATCGGCGGGAACCGGCGCCGAGGGATTTTCCTTCCGCAGCGTGTCGAGGTCGGTCTGCACGCGATCGATCAGCGCCTTGTTGGAAGGGCCGAGATTCGAGCCGCCTGAATTGGCGGCGTTGTAGGGTGCCGGCACGCTTTTGGCCGAATCGTTCGGGTCGGGCGCGGTGGTCGCCGAGGGCCGGCCGTGGAAGTATTTGTCGCTGGTAAATTCCTGGCCGATCAGCGCCGAGCCGATCACCTTGCCGTCGCGCTCGATCAGGCTGCCTTGCGCCTGGTGGGGCATGATCTTGGCGATGCCGGTCATGGCCAGCGGATAGATCAGGCCGGTGATGAGCGTGAGCGCGAGCAGCACGACGATGGCCGGACGAATTTCGCGCAGCATGATGTTAGTCTCCTCAGACGAGGTGCAAGGCAGTGACGATGACGTCGATCGCCTTGATGCCGATGAAGGGAATGACGACGCCCCCGAAGCCATAGATCCATAAGTTGCGGCGGAGCAGGGCAGCGGCGCCGATCGGACGGTAGCGCACGCCTTTGAGCGCCAGCGGAATGAGCGCGATGATGACCAAGGCGTTGAAAATGATGGCCGAGAGAATGGCGCTTTCCGGCGTCGCCAGGCGCATGATGTTGAGCGTTTGCAGCTGCGGATAGAAGGCGACGAACATCGCCGGGATGATAGCGAAATATTTGGCCACGTCGTTGGCGATCGAGAATGTCGTCAGTGCGCCCCGTGTCATCAGCAGCTGCTTGCCGATCTCGACGATCTCGATGAGCTTGGTCGGATTGGAGTCGAGATCGACCATGTTGCCGGCTTCGCGCGCCGCCTGCGTGCCGGTATTCATGGCGACCCCGACATCGGCCTGCGCCAGCGCCGGCGCGTCGTTGGTGCCGTCGCCGCACATGGCGACGAGCTTGCCCTTGGCCTGTTCATCGCGAATGAGCCGCAGCTTGTCCTCAGGCGTGGCCTGGGCGAGGAAATCGTCGACGCCGGCTTCCGCCGCAATCGCCGCCGCCGTCATCGGATTATCGCCGGTGATCATCACGGTGCGGATGCCCATGCGGCGCAATTCGGCAAAGCGCTCGCGGATGCCGCCCTTGACGATGTCCTTGAGGTGAATGAGGCCGAGGAGGCGTCCATCCTTGGCGACGGCGAGCGGCGTGCCGCCCGATTTCGCGATCGTGTCGGCGATCGCGCGCACTTCGTTTACGACGTCGGTACTGAGATTGGAGCGCAGCGCCTGCACGGCGTTGCCGACCCGCACCGGGGCCGCGATGTCGTTCAGATAATTGATGATGGCGTCGACGGCGCCCTTGCGCACCCAGGATAGACCGACCTCAACGCCGCTCATGCGGGTTTGCGCGCTGAACGGAATGAAATTGGCCTGCAGCTCGGCAAGCTCGCGGCCGCGAATGCCGTATTTTTCTTTCGCCAGTACAACGATGGAGCGGCCTTCCGGAGTTTCGTCGGCGAGCGAGGCCAATTGCGCCGCGTCGGCAAGGTCTTGCTCACTAACGCCGCGCAGCGGCTTGAATTCGGTGGCTTGGCGGTTGCCAAGCGTTATGGTGCCGGTCTTGTCGAGCAGGAGCGTATCGACGTCGCCCGCGGCCTCGACGGCGCGGCCGGACATCGCGAGCACGTTAAAGCGCACCAGGCGATCCATGCCGGCGATGCCGATCGCGGACAACAGGGCCCCGATCGTGGTCGGAATGAGCGTCACGAACAACGCCACCAAAATAACGACCGATATGGTGCTGCCGGCATAAGCGACGTAGCTCGGGATGGTCGCGGTTGCGAACACAAAGATGATCGTCAGTCCGATCAAAAGAATATTAAGTGCGATCTCGTTCGGCGTTTTTTGCCGCTCGGCGCCTTCGACGAGCCGGATCATGCGGTCCAGAAAGGTCGAGCCGGGCGCCGCGGTAATGCGCACGCGGATCCAGTCCGACAAAACTTGAGTTCCACCGGTCACGGCCGAGCGGTCGCCGCCCGACTCGCGGATGACCGGAGCGGATTCGCCGGTGATCGCCGCCTCGTTGACGGAGGCCATGCCCTGAATGACTTCACCGTCGGAGGGAATGAGGTCGCCGGCTTCCACCAGAACAAGATCGCCGACTTTCAGGTTTGTGCTTGGCACCAGCCGGTAATTTTGTGCGTCGCCGGCGCCGGTAATGAGCTTCGCCTGCGTCTCGGTGCGCTGCCGCCGCAATGTCTCGGCCTGCGCCTTGCCGCGGCCCTCCGCGATCGCGGTAGCAAAGTTTGCAAACAGCACCGTGAACCACAGCCAGAGGATGATCTGAAACTCGAAGCCCGGATGCTGGCTGCCGACGAAGAGATCGCGAATGCCGATCACCGTGGTGAGCACAGTGACGACTTCCAGAACGAACATGACCGGGTTCTTCATCATCACCAGCGGATTGAGCTTGACGAAAGCAGATCCGATGGCGGGAAGGACGATCTTCGGATCGAAAAGTGCCGATACGGGCCGGGTATGACGGAGTGTCGACGTTTCCATGGGATTCGGTCCGAACTAGTTGGTGGAGAACAGCGATTCCGGCATTGATCGACAGATGCTCGACGATTGGGCCGAGTGCCAGCGCCGGGAAGAAAGTGAGGCCGCCGATGATCGCGATCACGCCGACCAAAAGACCGACGAACAGGCCGCCGGTGGTCGGGAACGTGCCGGCCGAAGGCGGTACGGTTTTCTTCACCACCAGCGAGCCGGCAATGGCCATGGTGGGGATGATCATCCAGAACCGCCCGACGAACATCGCCATGGCGCCGGTCAGATTGTAGAAGACGGTGTTGGCGCTCAGTCCGGCGAAGGCCGAGCCGTTGTTGGCGGTCTGCGACGTGTAGGCGTAGAGGGTCTCGGTGAAGCCGTGCGGCCCGGGATTGTTCATGCCGGCGACAGCCGACGGCACCAGCATCGCCACCGCCGTCCAGCCGAGATACATCAGCGGCAGGATCAGGATGGCCAGCATCGCCATCTTGACCTCCTTGGCCTCGATCTTCTTGCCGACATATTCCGGCGTGCGCCCCACCATCAGTCCGGCGACGAAGATCGTTACAATGACGAACAGCAACATGCCGTACATGCCGGCACCGACGCCGCCGACGATGATTTCGCCGAGCTGCATGTTGATGAGCGGGATCATGCCGCCGATGGCGGTGAATGAATTGTGCATGGCATTGACCGCGCCGCACGAGGCCGCGGTGGTGATCACCGCGAACAGCGCCGACGCCACGATGCCGAAGCGGACTTCCTTGCCTTCCATGTTGCCGCCGGTCAGGCCGAGCGCATTGAGCGCGTCATTGCCATGCGCCTCGGCCCAATAGGTCGTGAGGATGCCGGCGAAGAACAGCACGCCCATGGCCGCGAGGATGGCCCAGCCCTGGCGCTGGTCGCCGATCATGCGGCCGAAGACATTGGTCAGCGCAGCGCCGAGCACGAAGATCGAGAGCATCTGCACGAAGTTGGAAAGTGCGGTCGGGTTCTCGAAGGGGTGCGCGGCGTTGGCGTTGAAAAAGCCGCCGCCATTGGTGCCGAGCATCTTTATCGCGACCTGCGAGGCGACCGGCCCGAGCGCGATGGTCTGCTTGGCGCCTTCCAGCGTAGTTGCATCGACGTAGGGGCCGAGCGTCTGCGGGATGCCTTGCCAGATCAAAAACAGTGCGTAAGGCACGCAGATCGGCAGCAGCACGTAGAGCGTGCAACGCGTGATATCGACCCAGAAATTGCCGACCGTGCGCATCGAGTGCCGCGCGAAGCCGCGGATCAGCGCCATGGCAAGCACGATGCCGGTTGCAGCCGACAAATAGTTCTGGTGGGTCAGGCCGAGCATCTGCACGAGATACGACATCGTGCTTTCGCCCCCATAGGCCTGCCAATTGGTGTTGGTGACGAAGCTGACCGCCGTGTTGAGGGACAAGTCCGGCGCCACCGCCGCTTGCCCTGCCGGATTGAGCGGCAGCCAAGCTTGAAAGCGCAGCAGCGCGTAGAGCAACACAAAGCCGCCGGCATGGAACAACAACATGCCGATCGTGTAAGTGACCGCGTGCTGCTCGCTGCTCTCGTTGACACCGGCGATCTTGTAGATCGCGGTTTCAACGGGCCGCAGGATCGGCGACAGCAACGTGCGCTCGCCGCCAAATACGCGCGTCATGTAGCCGCCGAGCGGCGGTGTCAGCGCGACGACGATCAGGCAGAAGAGCAGGATTTGAATCCATCCGATGACAGTCATGATCGCCGTTTCCTTAGAACTGCTCGGGTTTGAGAAGCGCGTAGGTCAGGTAAACAAGCAGTCCGAGCATCACGACGCCGGCGAGTGCGTAATCGAAGATCATGGCGTCCATCCTCACAGCAAATCGCAGCCGTAAACGTAGGCGATTGAGAACGCGAAAAAGACCAGCCCGATCGCCAGCAAAGCGACGTCCATCATGGGATTGCTCCGAACGGATGTGCGCGCGGGAAGCCCGCAATCCTATAGTCGCTCCACAAACGCCGTGCGACAGTGCAGACCTTTGACGGAGCTCATAAAGGGCGCGAATTTTGCGCACTCACAGCGCAATACGTGTCACGCCTTGCATAAGAATTCGAGACGACGCCGGTCAAAAAAGTATAGGAATTTATAAAGGCGCGTGCCCGTGCAGCGTGAGCGGCGTGTCTATGCCGGCTTTATGAGGATGTCGGCCGCGCCGTCTCGAATTCATATCCGGCCGGGAGCACATTCGGGCCAACGAAACAAAGTTGAGGAGGCACGCGCGAGCGTGCTCCTTCCCAAACATGACCCGGCATACGGTACATCAAAACGCCGAGGCTCCGCTCCTCCGCGCGATGTGTCTGGTGGTCAAAAGCCATCGATCGAACAGCGAGCCCTCGCGGCGTTGCGCTCAAGGCAGTGCGGAACACACGTTCCGCTGCCCGGACGCCAGCGTGTTAAGCAAGTCGGTTCCGTTGTTTTTCATCGGCCGCAACAAAAACGGCCTCTGGATTGCGCGTGAGGCCGAAGGCCGTGCGGGCGGGATCTTCCTGCTCAGGCAATCCGCGCTCCACTTCGCGCAGAAAAACAGCGCGCCGATCGGCTGCGCCACGATGTTTATCGCCGAGTCTATAGAGCTCGACACGGACAATCTCGGCAATCCGCTGACGCGCTGGCTCGATGCGGCGCTCGGCAAACTCAACGAATTTATCCCGGCCTATCTGCCGGCCGTTCCGTTCAAGGAAATGCATCGAAAAGGAGACAGACAATGACGCAAGATCAACAGAGCGAACCTCCCTCTTGGCTTCGGCCGCCGGTATTCGTGATGGGGCAGGACAAAAGGGGAAATTGGGTGGTGCAAGACCAGCGGGGGACGCGCGGCGGCCTTTTTGTCAACCGCGAAGCAGCGCTTCGCTACGTGCGCTCCGAGAACGGATTCAAGTCGCAGGCTGTGGTCCTGGTTTCAAGCGCTATCGAGCTCGACATGAATCGCAACACTGGCGCGGGATCGCGCAGCGAAGGCGTGTTCGACCTCTCGGACCGGCGCCGGATCGCCTGATTGCCATGCCCACGATTGGACGACACATTTCCAGCTTGGCAGGATACGCTCCGGCGCTGCCGACGCCTTTCGACAATGAAGGGTGCATAGACCGCGCGGCATTCGCGCGGCTGTGCGAGTTGCAGATCGCTCACGGTGCGACGGCGCTTGTTGTGTGCGGCACGACGGGCGAGGCGCCGACATTGCTGCCGCAAGAGCATGTCGAGCTTGTCCGGATCGCGGCCGCACTGTCGCGCGGACAGATCCCGGTCATCGCCGGGGCCGGCGCGAATGCGACCACGCACGCAATCGATCTTGCCCGGGACGCAGAAGCTGCCGGCGCCGATGCGATTTTGTCGGTGGTGCCTTACTACAACAAGCCGATGCAGGAGGGGCTTTATTGTCATTTCCGCGCCATCGCGGAAGCGACGGGCCTCCCCGTCATTCTCTACGACGTGCCGTCGCGAACGGCTTGCGGATTGGCGGATGAAACGATCGCCCGCCTGGCCGAATTGCCGGGGGTGATCGGCCTCAAGGATGCGGCCGGCGATCTGGCGCGACCGATGCGCCTGCGCTCACTTCTTGGCGCCGATTTCAGGCTGCTATGCGGGGACGATGCACTGGCCTTGGCCTACATGGCGCACGGCGGCGACGGCTGCATTTCGGTGACCTCGAATGTCGCGCCCGGCCTTTGCCGCAACATGTTCCTCGCGTGGAGGCAAGGGCAGTGGGCTCGCGCGCAGCGCCTGGCGCGGGCCGCGGCGCCGGTCACGGCGGCACTGTTCCGGGAGAGCAATCCAGTTCCGCTCAAGCACGCATTGGCGCTTCTCGGTCTGATCTCACCCGCGGTTCGCTTGCCGTTGGTGCCGTTGAGCGCTCAGTCCCGCACCGAGTTGGGAGAAGCGCTGGCGCGTCTCTGCGACGAGTATTCGGAATATCTGATCGGCAGCCTTCTCGAAGGCGGCGAAAGCAGGCGCGCGCTCGCCAGCTAGTTAACTCGGAGGGTCAGAAGCGTTGGGAGAGGCCGGTGTAAACCTGCACCGCGGGTGTCGCGCGCGTGATGCCGAAGTTCGCGCCGACATCGACTTGCGTATTAGGGAGGATCAACCACTGCACGGCTGCGTCGGCGCTCATAAGCGTGACGCCCTGCGTCGGATCGGCGCTGTAGTCCGACCAGAGCTCGACATAGGCCACGACGTTCTTGATCACTTCTTTGCTGAGATTGACGTCCAACACATAGTTTCCGTGCCGGCCATTGTCGGCGGCGTTTTTAAGCGCATCGACTTCGGGCACCAACAAGAGCGTAATGCTATTGGGCAAAGTAATTGCGAGCGGACCGATCAATCCGCCTTCCACCGCCCCATTGCCGATGCCGATGGGTGCAGTGGCGGCTTTGACATACGGTATCAACGCTGCGGCGGTGTCGCCGCCGTCGTTCCCCCACAGGTTGATCTTCGTGCGTACGAAGGTGTCGCCCACGCCCCATAGCGTACTCGAGGGTCCAGAACCGAAGGTGTGAACACCGGCGAAAGGCACGTTCACTTCGAGGTCGGCGTTGTTGGTCAAACCGACTTTGAAGGTGGGATTGGGCACCATCAGTGTATCGATACGCGTCCCGCCGGAAATCTGATGGGTGAAGTTGACCAGGTCGGTTTCGTATTGGAAATGACCGGCATCGACGGTGTAGGGCACGTTCGCTTTGGTCGGCCGGTCGGTGTTGAAGGTCCGCATCTGATCGGGCGGGGTCGGATTGAGCAGCCAATACTGATTCTTGTCGGGCTTCGCTTTGTCCTTCCTGGTCTTCGTCGCTTTCTTGACGATGGGCTGGTCGTCCGCCGCGGCTGGCGCGGGGCCATTCGCCATCGACAATATGGCGATCATCGCCGAAACGGCGATCGACGAAACGGCGCGCATATTGCCCCCGCGAATCCAGAATGAGCGTCGCATCCCGCAGATCGCCGCGGCCGCGCGCTAGCTGCTCGCGTCGGCTTGGGAATGCCGAATAGTAGAAAATAAATAGCGCAGCGTATGCCAGTATTTTCGGCGCGGAGGCTTCATTTTTAGGCCGGCTGTTGCGCGCTGGATACGCGCTTTCTTATGCCGGCTTTATGACGCCGGGCTCGGTGTCATCTCGAATTCATATGCGTTCGGGCGCAGATTCACGCGTGTCGCAAAAGGCGGACGCGTCATGATGCATCTCTCGGCGTTCCAATTTGGCAGCCCATCGCGCGTGCCGGCCGCGCTCCCGAAGCGGCCGGATGCAGGTGTCCTCAATCGATCGATTCCGCTTTTCTTCATCAGCCGCAACCGACACGGATTTTGGCTTGTGCGCGAAGCGAACGGGCGGACTGGCGGAATGTTTCTGTTGCGGCGTTCGGCGCTGCGCTTCGCGCGAGATGCGAGCGCGCCGCGCGGCTGCGCGACCATGCTTCTTGCGAAGGCTTTCGAACTCGATACCGGAAACAGCGGCAATCCGCTGGTCGGATGGCTTGACGCCGCGCTCAGTGCGGTGAGGCGGTTCATTCCGGATGTGCCACCGCCGATTCCCTTCTCGGACAAGTACCGGAGGAGGAATTGGCTTTAGCCGGTCGTCAGTGTCGTCTCGGGCGGCGCACGTCGCCGCAGGCTCGTCGTTGGCTACGAGGGGATGCGGCCATCAAGGAATGAGCGAAGGTCTGTGATCCTCGCCGGCGGGGTTTTCGATTTCTCTAGAATTCACGCGCGCCCTTGGGCATAAGTCGGCTGCATGACTCGCGTTCTCGCACAAGCAACCATGAATCTCCTCGGCACACAGGCTCCGCTTGCGGCGGACGACAATCGGCCGGTCGTTGCGACCATCCTGCGCTCTGTGCTTGCGGGCTGGCGGCGCTTTCGCGAATCTGTATCCGATCCCTATCGCCCCGAGCGACACTATATGCGCGGCCCGAGTCCGAGATGGCGCGCGAAACATGGCGGCCGATCGACCGAATTGGCTCGCTGAATCGCCAAAGGCTTCAAGCTCGAAACTTGCTTCAGGGCCCGAAGCTCCAAGGCGCGCCCGCCGTCGAAGCAGTCAGTGCGTTAATCCGGCTGATGCGGGAAAAAGATCTCGAACAATCCGTCATAGCGTTTGACGACCGGCTTGGCTTCGCCCGTCCCGACGTCAAGCGTCTTCTCCGGCAGCGGAGCCGTCCGGTTCCACCAGCCGCCGCCGAGCGCGGCAAAAAGTGCAGCGGTGTCGGCGAGGCGGGCGGCGCGTGCCTGCACCACCTGAATGACAGCTTGCAGATACGTCGTCTGCGCCGTGAGCAGTATGAGAACGTTGGCGTTGCCGCTCTGCATCTGCTGCCGCGCCAGATCGTAGCTGATCTTGGACGCACGCTCGAAGTCGCGCGCCGCCTTGAGCGCGTCGGCGTCATTCTGCAACGCACGCAGCGCATCGGAGACGTTCTGCACGGCGCCGATTACGACGCCGCGATAAGCCCACGCCGTGGCGTTGTAAGTGTCCTTGGCCTGCTGCATCTGATGGAAGCCGGAGCCACCGTCGAGCACGGTCTGCGTTGCGTTCGCTGCCGCGAGCCAGAAAAGATTTTGCGGCGCCAGCAGGCCGGCCAACGCGGTATTGATGAAGCCGATATTGCCACTGATGGTGAAATTCGGCAGCAGATTGGCGATGGAGACGCCGATGTCGGCGCTGGCCGCG
Source organism: uncultured Alphaproteobacteria bacterium (assembly GCA_963818155.1). Lineage (GTDB taxonomy): Bacteria > Pseudomonadota > Alphaproteobacteria > Rhizobiales > Xanthobacteraceae > BOG-931. Next base: position 475,530 of record CAWFRC010000002.1, on the reverse strand, counting down.
CGCAATTGCTCTTCGGCGGCGCGAATGTCCGGCCGCTGCTGAATCAACTCCGAAGGTAAGCTGACGGGCAGATCGGTCGGCAGGTGCAGGTCGACAAGGCGGAACGACTCGGCCGGTCCTTGATTCGGGAAGATGCCGGCAAGTGCGGCGAGAAGATCGCGCTGCTGCGCCAGCGCCTTGCGCAGCGGCGGCAGCGTCGCCCGCGCCTGCGCCAGGGCCGCTTCCTGGAGCGCTACGTCGTTGCGATTGGCATAGCCGGAATCGAGCTGGCGGTGAAGGATGTCGAGCATCTTGCTCTGGGCGGTGATCAACTCGTTGGTGGCTTCGATCTGCCCGCGCAGCGCCGCCTCGGTGATGGCGGCGACCACGATGTTTGAGGTCAGCGTGAGATAAGCCGCTTCGACTTGGAAGCGCTGATTGTCCTCTTGCGCCTTGAGCGCTTCGGCCGTCCGCCGGTTGAGACCCCAGATATCGAAGGTGTACGACACGCCGATCTGCGCGGTGTACAGCGTGAAGGGGTTTTGCGATGAGTTGAGCACCGGCGTGATCACGCCGGCCGTTTGCTGATTCGTCGGATTGAAGTTGGCGGTGACAAGCGGAAAGAACTTGCCTTCTTGCGCATAGGCCGCCTGCCGCGCTGCGCGCAGGTTGGCGATCGCCGTTTGCAGCGAAGGATTATTGCCGATCGACTGAGCAATCAGGGCATTCAGCGCGGGCGAACGGAACAGCGTCCACCATTCGGCGGAAATGTCGCGGCCGACGTCGAAATGCTGCGCCTGGCCGTGCGGCGCGTTGGCCGACGATGTCTGCGGCGCCAACGGTTCCTTGGTGTAGCCGGCGGCATCCGGAGCAGCGGGATGCAGAAAATCCGGTCCCACCGCGCAGCTTGCCAAAAGCAGCGCGGCCGCGAGAGCGCTAGCCCTCGCACTGAAACTCGTGACCGACCAACCGGACATCTTTGACTTAAGAAGTATTGCCGCAGAATTTGACGAGCCGCGGCTTACGCCTGATCCCCGCCACCCATTATTGACGAACCGGGTGGTTGTTGGCTGTGCCCACCCAGCCACAGTGTTGATGATTTCAGTAGGGATTTGCACTGGTATCTTTCACAGTTATCGCCGCCGGTAGGCTTTTCGAAACACCCCTTCGAACCTGGAAAAATGTCATCGTGCCGAAATAGCGAAAGAGTAGCGCTGTGATAAACTTCCGTGAGTTGCGCGGCACCTGTGATTATTCTACCGTCAACGCTGGTCATTCATTGAAGTTCTGTGATTAATGACAGTAGACGGCGAAGTCGCGTGATGGGCATTTCGCTGCAATCCTGACGATCCAGATGCGGTCAAATCGATGTTCTCCCGCATGATGAATGGCCGGCCGGCCGTCGTGGTCGGCGCTGTCGTGGCCATCGCGGTCGCCGCGTCTGCCGCCTGGCAACCCAGTCCGATCGCGAGATCCGTGTTCGGCACGCCGGCGCGCGCGGCCGATTCGGCATCGCCTCCGGCGCCCAACGCGGCCGCGGCGGTGAGCAAGGACAGTGTCGAGCTCTCGGATTCGCAACTCGACTCCGTGAAAGTTGTGCCGCTTGAGGACCGTGAATTCCCGGTCGAGAAAGAGGCGATCGGCAGTATCGACTTCGACGAGGACATGGCGGTTCAGGTGTTCACGCCCTACCAGGGCCGCATCATCGCTCTGTTTGCTTCGCTCGGCGATGATGTGAAGAAGGGGCAAACCCTCTTTACCATCGACAGCCCTGATCTCCTGCAGGCGGAATTGACCCTGATCGCCGCGGCCGGCGTCTTGGAACTGACCACCCGCAATCTCGCCCGCCTCGTCGAACTCCATAAGACGCTCGCTGTTTCGCAGCGCGATGTCGACCAGGCGACATCCGATCATCAGACCGCCGAAGGCAATCTGCGCGCCGGCCGCGATGCCGTGCGCATCTTCGGCAAGACCGACGCCGACATCGATCGCATCATCGCGAACCACAGCGCCGATCCGACGTTGGTGGTGCCGAGCCCGATCACCGGCCGGATCACCGCGCGCAATGCCGCGCCCGGATTGTTCGTGCAGCCCGGCAATGCGCCGGCGCCCTTTACCGTGGCGGACACCGACATCATGTGGATGTTGGCGCAGGTCCCGGAACTCGACAGCCCCGCGTTTCGCGTCGGCCAGCCGATGCAGGTCGTGCTCAACGCGTTTCCGGATCGGGTCTTCGACGGCAAGATCATCACCATCGGGCCAAGCGTCGACGCGAATACCCGTCGGGTCTTCCTGCGTTCCGAGATCAAGGACCCGCAGCATTCGCTGCGCTCCGGTATGTTCGCGAATTTTGTCATCCGCATTGGGCCGCCGGTCCGTTCGCCGGGCATTCCGCCCGATGGCGTCGTGCGCGAAGGCGATGGCACCATGACCATTTGGGTGACGGCGGATCGGCGCCGGTTCACGCGCCGCGTCGTCAAGATCGGCACCTTATCCGGCGGCTACCGGCAAATTCTTGAAGGCGCACAGGTGGGCGAGCTCGTCGCGACCGAGGGTGCGCTGTTCCTCAGCAACGCGCTCGCCACGGCGGCCGCGTCGGAGTGAGAGATAGCACGTGCTCAAAGGGGTGCTGCAATTCGGACTGACACGGCGTCCGATTATTTTATTGGCTCTTCTGGTGTTCGTCGGCGCCGGATTGTTTGCGTTCAGCAACCTCAATATCGAGGCCTATCCAAATCCGGCACCGGTGATTCTGGAGATCACCGCGCAGGCCAACGGCTTGTCCGCCGAGGAAATGGAACGTTACTACACCATCCCGATGGAGGTGGGGCTCGCCACCACGCCCGGGGTCGACATCATCCGCTCGACGTCGTTCTACGGCCTGTCGTTTGTCCGCGTTACCTTCAACTATGGCGTCGACTATTATTTCGCGCTGACCCAAGCGGCGATCAGCCTGCAGCAGAATGTCAATCTGCCGGGCAACGCGGTTCCCTCGATCCAGGGCTCGAGCCTGGTCGGCGAGATCTACCGCTACCAGGTGACGGGGCCCGACCATTTCGGCTTGACCAATCTGCGCACCATCGAAGACTGGATCGTGCAGCGCCGATTGTTGACCGTTCCGGGTGTGGTTCAGGTGAACACCTGGGGCGGTACCACCAAGGAATTTCAGGTCAACGTCGATCTGCATAAGCTCGACGCCTACAACGTGACGCTGCCGCAGATCATTTCCGCGATCGGAAATGCCAATATCAATGTCGGCGGCCGCACGATCAGTTTCGGCCAGCAGTCGGTCAATATCCGCGGCGTCGGCCTGCTGGACGACGGCGGCAATGACGACCTGACCCAGGGCTATCACGTCGAAGACATTCAGAACATCGTTCTGTCGCAAACGAGCGGCGTGCCGGTGAAGGTCAAGGATGTCGCCGACGTTCGCGTCGGCTACATTCCGCGGCTCGGTAAGGCCGGCCGCGACCGCCAAAACGACGTGGTCGCCGCCATCGTGGTGATGAACCGAACGCTGCACACCCACGACGTGGCGCCGCGGGTCAAACGCGAAATCGAGAAGATCAATACCGACGGATCACTGCCGGCCGGCGTAAAGCTTGATCCGTTTTACGATCGCACGATTCTGGTTTCGGTGACGACCAGAACGGTGCTGCACAATCTCATCTTCGGCTGCATTCTGGTTTTTCTGATCCAGTGGATCTTTCTCGGCAACCTGCGCAGCGCCATCATCGTCGGCGTGAACATTCCGGTTGCGCTGTTCTTCAGCATCATCATTCTGGTGATGCGGGGCGAGGATGCAAACCTGTTGTCGATCGGCGCCGTCGACTTCGGCATCATCGTCGATTCGGCGGTCATCCTGGTCGAGAATATCTTCCGCAACTTTCAGGGCGGCGCCGCCGATCGCCAGCGCATCGTGCGAGAACTCGCCGAAGGGCGTTACGGCGATGATCTGACCCGCGGAGACGCCAGCGGCGCGTGGACAGATCGTCTCCGCATCATCTACACCAGCGCCTTGCAGGTGGATAAGGCGGTCTTCTTCTCGACGGCGGTGACGGTGGCCGCGTTCGTTCCGCTGTTCACGATGCAGGGCGTTGAAGGCCAGATTTTCAATCCGATGGCGCGCACGTACGGCTACGCGCTGTTCGGGGCGCTGCTGGCGACATTCACGATCACGCCGGTGCTGTCCTCCCTGCTGCTGCCCGAACATATCGAAGAGGCCGAAACGCTCGTCGTTCGCGCGCTGCGCCGCGTCTACTCGCCGCTGTTGCGGTGGTCGTTCGACCACCGCGCCGTGATGTTCGCAATCGCTATCGGATTTATCGCTTTATTTGGTTTTCTGCTGACGCGGCTGGGAACCGAATTCTTGCCGGCGCTCGAAGAGGGAAATTTGTGGATCCGCGCGACCATGCCGCCGACGATCTCGCTCGAGGCCGGCATGCCGGTCGTCAACCGCTTGCGCGAGATACTCCTCACTCATCCCGAAGTGATCACGGTAGTGTCGCAGCATGGCCGTCCGGACAACGGCAGCGACGCCTCCGGCTTCAACAACGCCGAATTCTTCGTGCCACTCAAGCCGTTCGACGAATGGGCGCCGGGTATGACCAAAGAGAAACTGGTCAGCGACCTGCAGCGTCAGTTCTCCAATGAGTTTACCGGCATTGGCTTCAATTTCTCACAGTATATCCAAGACAACGTCGAGGAGGGCCTATCGGGAGTCAAGGGTGCCAATTCGGTCAAGATCATCGGCCGCGATCTGGCCAAGCTCGAGCTAATCGGCAACCAGGTCATGAAAGAAATGGCCCGGATCGAAGGCGTCGCCGACCTCGGCATATTCCCCGTTCTCGGACAGCCGAATTTGAACGTGACGGTCAACCGCGAGCGCGCGGCGCGTTATGGGCTCAACGCTGGCGACATCACCACCGTCGTGCAGGCGGCGCTGGGCGGCACGCCCGCCACCACCTTGCTGGAGGCGGAACGTCAATTCAACGTGACCGTGCGGCTGGCTCCGGAATTCCGCAAGGCGATCGACAACGTGCGCCACATCAAGGTGGGTTACCAGACGCCGGGCGGTACCAACGCCTATGTGCCATTGAGCGAACTCGCCGATATCACGCTCGATACCGGCGCCTCCTACATCTATCACGAGCGCAACGAACGCTTCATCCCGATCAAGTTCAGCGTGCGCGGACGCGATCTCGGCAGCACGGTGGCGCAGGCGCAACAGCGCATCGCAGAGAATGTAAAGCTGCCGATCGGCTACCGCATAACCTGGGCCGGCGAGTTCGAGGAACTGCAACAGGCCAAAGCGCGTTTAGAGGTCATCGTCCCCATCAGTCTGTTGATGATCTTGGTGCTGCTTTATGGCTTGTTCAATTCGCTGCGCGATGCCCTGATGGCGCTTATCGGTATCCCGTTTTCGGCCGGCGGCGGCATTGTGGCGCTTTATTTTTCCGGTCTGGATTTCAGCATTTCGGCGGCCGTTGGCTTTGTGTCCTTGTTCGGTGTTTCGGTGATGAATGGCATCCTGATCATGACCTATTATAATGAGGTCAGAGGTTCCGGCATGGGCCCGGCGGAAGCCTTGTACCATGCTGCCGAGCAACGGATGCGGCCGATGCTGATGACGGCGCTGTCGGCCTGTATCGGTCTGTTGCCGGCCGCCGTGTCCACCGGCATCGGCAGTCAGGTGCAGCGGCCGCTGGCCACTGTCGTCGTCGGCGGAATGCTGATCGGGCCGGTGATCATGCTTGTCGTCGTTCCGGCGGTGCAGACATTCTTCCTCGGCCGGGATCGTCCAGCGCCGGCGGTCGCGGCGCCACCAACTGAGTAGTGCGATGCGCGCGCAACGGCGAACTGCGGGGATTGGTCTTTCGCTGTTGATTGCGATGCTCGTCGCTACGCTCGCGGTTGGCGCCGCATGTGCTGCAGAAGCATCCTCCGCTGCGCACGGCGATGGCAAGAGTTCGGCTGCGCCGGCCGAGGGCGGCGATCACGCGTCTTCGAAAGGAGCGGGCGGGGAAGGAGCCAATGGGGGGGCGAAGGGCGAGGCTCATCCTTCGTCGGGCGGCGACGGCAAAAATCCGCAGGCCGGTTCGGCCGGGGGGAGCGAACCGGCGAAGGATGCCGCCCCATCGGTCCAGAGCGGAAAAGACGCCGGCGATACCAATATCCATGTCGAGCCCGTGCGCCGTGTTTTGGACAAGAAGAATAAGCCTGGCGAAAACAATCCCGCATCGCGAGCGCCGGGCGTGCCGGCGCTCACGCGGCGACTGTCGCCGCCGCCGCAAACGCCGGTTCGCAATTCGATCGGCGTTGCTGTTCCCGCGCCTGCGCAACCGCGCGAGGGTACGCATTTGCCGACGGCCGTCCCCCACCTGCCTTCCGCAACGACACCGCTGGGTCCAGGGAATGTCTCTGCGCGACCGCTAGCCAAGCCGGACGTCCCCAACCACCCGATGGCTAGTCCAATCGTTACGCCGCCGGGCGCGAACCGAGGTGCGATCAACGGAACTGGCGTGACGCGGCGCAACGTTGGACCGCCTCGCATTGGTGGGCCGACCGCATCCGTCGCGGGCATCAATGGAACGGCGATTCGATCAAAGCACTGATTCGCGCCGTGGATCATTCAGACGATCAAAGCGCGATGAGCCGGCGCCGAACTTTGTGATCGTGCATTCTTGTGACTAAGCGCCGCGCACATCTGCCGCTCAACTGGGCTGCGTCAATATCCACACAGAACAGGCAAATGCTTGTTTTAGTGGTGCTTCCAGCAACGCTGCTGCGCCGCACGGACCGCCCTCATAAAGCGGGTTACATTTAAGATATGAATGCGCGCCGCATTTATATGCGCTCTATATTTTTGAGGAAGAAAGGCTTATGTTCTTGTTGAGCGGACGCGCTCTACTGGATGTATTATCTGGGGTGAGCGCCAAGATAAGAATTGAGAGAACCCCATGACCTCGATGCAAGGGGCCTCGATTACCCGGCAAAACATGCCCAGACCGGACAGCTCCGCGCGTATCCAGTTCCTCGGCAAGGTGTTTCGCACCATCTTTCTGATTGGGCTGATCGCGGTGACGCTTCGGGTCGCCCTGCCGCAAAGCGAGACGATCTGGACCATCTACGACGAGCCCGGTGACGTCGTGCGCTTTGGCTTGGGTTTAGGGGTCTGTGTGTGGATCGCGGTCCACCTGTTCAAAGTGCCCAAGGAGGCCGAAGCCTTTCAAACGTGGTTCTATTTCGGATTGGCGGGCGTCCCCTTCGTCATCGTGTGTGTCGTTTTTCTGTGGTGGCACCATCTCCATATGTGGTGGCATTATCTGTACGCTTGAGAGGCGCGTCTCCACAGTCGCCCTATGTTTGTTTGCTTACCCGTAGCGCACTTGCAAACCGGTAGTGTTGGATGATTTAACTTGCCTCGACCGAAGGTGAGGCAAGCCGTGTATCGTTCGCTGGTCGTTGTAATTGCTTTTCTGATTGCCGGTTGCGCGACCCATTCGCCGGAGGCTGACGCGCAAGCGCAAGTTCAGGCCGAGGCAGACGCGGCAACGAAAGATTTCGGCTAAATGCCAGTCCTATGGTTTGCGGCCCGGCACGCCTGAGTTCGAGAAATGCCTGGCGCAACTTGCCAACAAGCGCGCGCAGGCGGACGCGGACCAGCGCTCCTCCCTCGCCAATCGTCTTCAGGGGCGACCGCCGACCTGGGCGGACCATTGATCGCCGTCCTCACGTCTGCGTTCCGATCCGGTGGGGCGTGAGCGCATCGCCGAGTTCGCGGCGCGTGCCGACCGGCGGAAAGAAGTAGAGATCCATCAGCCACGCCCTGCGCACTTGCGGTGAGCCGCCAAGTATCTTTTCCGCCTCGGCTTTTGCCGCCGGGAATTGCCGGCCCCAACCGGAGAAGTCGCGCGCCAGCACCTCGATCGACACGATCGCGGTCGCGATCTGCCGCAGCGAATTGTTTGCTTGCTTTGCCGCCCGCGATCGCGAGGCGCGCTTGAAGATCCGGGTCAATTCGCGGTCGTGCTCGATGATGTCGCGCGCATCCGAGAGCCACAGCATATCGGGCAAGCTCACGTAGCCGTAAATTGCATGATAGCTTTCGATCAAACGCCGGCACTTGACCGCGAGCTCACGCGGTACGAAGAAAAAACTCGATGCTGAGGCCGCGTCCGCCGCTGTATCCAGTGATGCTTTCGCTTCGCCAGCTCGTGGCATGATCTTTTCGATTGTGCGGGGAATGCAAAGACCGTGGTCAACCGCACTTTAGGCGTGAGCAGCATAAAGATTCGAGGTGAGTTGTTACCCGCGCGCATAAAGAAACAATAACAGTGGCGCGCTTCACGACATGCCGCTGTTCGAATCCAAGTAGGCCGCAAGCAGCTGAGAGTTGCGCCGCTTGAATTGCGGCTACTGTGACCGAAGTGTCACGTTTCGCGCATTGACGCCTCAAGGGCGATGGCCTTTTTTGCTTTAACGCCGCATTCCATGCGGATTTGCATCGCCTCAATTTTCCAGCCGGCGGGTGATCGGTATTCTGGTGGGGCCGCCGCAGAATTGATCTTCGGCCAATCGAACTGGTGCAAAACGGAGCAACGACGCCAATGCTCCTTCTGCCGGCTATTTTTTAGATACTAAAAACAGACTCACTCAATATCGACTTCCGTCCGGGTGCACTGCGACAAATCCCAGGTGCTTGGGATCCCATGACTACGGGCTTCCGGTACCTGGGGATTATTCGCTGGAAGGCGGCGTCGCGTCACGCAACTGGCGCTAGGCTTCCTCGCCAGCGACAAGAAGATGGGGTGGGGTCATGAAACGATTGTTTTTGCTTGGGGTCATCGTTTTACTTGCGATGGCCGCCTCCGGTCGCGCGATGGCGGCGGACGCGTTCGGCGCGTGGACCAACGGCTTGCCGACGGCGTGGGTCGAAGGCCCGACCTGCGATCCTTACGTCGACTTCAACTGCTCGCCCAGCAAGGCGACGATGGCGCTGAAGTCGAACGTCAATGGTCCGTGCGATCCGTACGTCAACTACAAGTGTCTCGACACGTATCTGGGTGATAACCCGGTCGTTCGCTTCTACCGCTATTACGAGCTCGAATGGGGCAAGGGCATGGCGCCATCCGATCCATCGGCCCCGCCCGGGCGGCGCTCCGATGCCGTATGGCCGGCGACGCCGCAATCAAGCCCGCCGATGCCGTTCACCGAATGGCCGTACGGTGGCACAGTGAACATCGGAACCACGCGGCCGAATTCGGTCGATAGCCCGTTCATGGTGGCCATCGCCAACACCGGCGCCGGTCAGCTCCTCAACGCCGCGCACATCCAGGTCTATGGTTGGGTCAATGGCGGCGGCAACATCAGCACCAACACGACCAAACCGGGCGGCAACGTGCCGGCCGCGTATGACTATACGCCCAACACCTTTCAGCTTGATCAAGCTGTCGTGTATGTCGAGCGGCTTCCCGATACGGTGCAGCTCGATCACATCGATTGGGGCTTCCGTTTCTCGGCGCTGTACGGCGTCGACTATCGCTACACGACCTCCTATGGTCTCGCGAGCTATCAGCTCCTCAACCACAATTTGACCAACGGCTACGACTTCCCGATGGTCTATGGGGATATCTACTTCCCGGTCATGCAAGGCATGAATGTCCGCATCGGCCGCTTTATCTCGATCCCTGACATCGAAGCGCAGCTGGCGCCCAACAACTACACCTACGTCCACTCGCTCACCTACTCGTTCGACAATTACACCAACACCGGCATTCAGGTGACGACCGCGCTGACCAAGAACTGGATCATCCAGACCGGCGTCAGCGTCGGCAGCGATACCGCGTTGTGGAATGTCGGTCAGACCACGCCCAACCTGTTGCCGGGCAATCCTATTTATCCGAATGCAACGCTCCCCAAGGACCCCGGCGCGGTGCCCTCGGCGACGGTCGGATTGCGCTGGACGAGCGATGACGGCCGGGATGACCTCAACCTTGTCGCGGACGCCATCAACGGCGGTCAATGGGGTTACAACAACCTGCAGTGGTACGGCGCTACTTTCTATCACAAGTTCAACGACTACTGGCATATCGCGTTCGAGACCTACAATCTGCACCAGAACAACGTGCCGAACGCCCTCAATCCGGCGGCGGTAGCGATCGTTGCCGGCGGCGGCACGCCGTTCGGCCCGAACATCATGCCGTTCAACGCGCCAAATCTTGCCCAGTGCAACAACGCCGCTGCGCTCACCTGCACCGCATCGGCGCAGAGCTTTCTGACATATGTCAACTACTCGCCGAACAAGTTGAACAACTTCTCCTTGCGGCTGGAATGGTATGACGACATGGAAGGCCAGCGAACCGGCACCAAGTCGCGCTATCTCGACGTTGGCGGGAGCTGGCAGCACTGGCTCTCGCCGCAAATCGAGATGCGCCCGGAAGTCGCCTACTACCGGTCGCTCGATGCCAATGCGTTCAATGGCAATGTGAACGCCGGTATTGCGCCGAACAGAAACTACGCGGTGATCGGCGCAGCAGACTTGATCGTCCACTTCTGAGTCGGGGTGTCGGGGAACCGGCGGCGCGAGCGGCGCGAAAGCGCACGCTCGCGTCGCCAAGTCGACCCAAATCAAACGCCGAACGTGGCTAAAGAATAATCGGCGTGCGAGTGGCTGTGCTCGAAAGCGCAGCAAAATTGGGAATCTGGCTTTCTGACTATATGGAATTTATATTTTTCGATCCTCAAAACCGTCTCGACTTTCTACGGCGGCCTACGGAAAGGTCGCTGTGATTAATGCCAGCCGGGTGCAGACAAGGGGGCAGAACTGAGCACCTTCGGAAAGGCAGAGCGGGTGTCCATTCTCCAGGAACGACAGCGTCTTCGGCCACCACTGGGGGTCGAAGACAAAGCATATGGCCTTGCGCGCCTCGCGCACGATGCCGCAAGTCTCGCGGCCGGTCAGGCGATGCCGCTTGGAGCGACGCTCGCGCTCGTATGGTTGGCGACCGTCGGCCTCGTCGTCATCAACTATTTCGTCGCGTTCAATCTGGTGACCCTCATTTACATGCTGCCGGTCGTGGTTGCCGCGACGCAGTGGGGACTGGGGGCCGGGATAGCGGCCGCCATCGCGGGAGCGGCGGCGGCGGATTTTTTCTTTTATCCGCCGCTCTATACCTTTTGGATCCGCGATCCGCAAAACGTCGTCGACCTTGTGCTCTTTCTTTTGATCGCCGTGGTCACGAGCAACCTGGCGGCACGTCTGAAGGATGAAGCCGTGGCTCTGCAGCGGCGCGAAAAGGAGATCACCGAGCTCCATACCTTCTCGCAAGGTCTCGCGACCTGCTTGAACAGCCGTGATTTGATCTTCGCGGTGCAAGACTATCTATCGAATACGCTGCGCCATCAGGCCGTGCTCATTGCGACGGACAACGCGATGCCGCATGCGGCCGTTCCGGAAGACGTTCAACGTCAAGCGGACAAACTGATCACAGGTCACGCACCGTCCGCCGCGAGGGTGATCGACGCCCGCAGCACGCGCGCCTGGCTGGTGCGCTCCATCAATCCAGAGATTCTCGGCTATGGTGCCATTGCCGTCGATCTCGGCGACAGCCGCAGCGAATTCATCGAAACCATCACGCGGCGTGTCGAGACTTTGCTCGACGAAGCGACGCTGACCCTCAAACATCTCAAGGCCAAGGAGGCGATCGAGCAGGCGACGCTCAAGTATCAATCCGAAGTATTACGCGACGCGCTGATCGGCGGCGTATCGCACGAGCTGCGAACGCCACTTGCGGCCATTCTCGGCAGCTGCAGCGTGCTCAAGCGAATGCCGACAATCGAAAACGACCGCCAATCGCGCGAGCTGGTCGAGGCGATCAACGAACAGGCAGGCCGTCTCGACAACGAAATCCGCAATTTGCTCGACGCCACGCGCATCAGCGCCAAAGGGGTTCGTCCGCAGCTGGCCTGGAGCGATCCGACGGATATCGTCAACGCCGCGCTGAAGCAGAAGGAGCGGCGGCTGGCAACGCATCGGCTTGTTCTCGATATCGCCCGCGACGCTCCGCTGATCCGTGTCGATACCGTTCTCATCGAGCAGGCGCTCGGACAGCTTCTGGAAAATGCTGCGAAATACTCTCCACCCGAAACCGAGATCAGGATTTGCAGCTACGCCGTCGAGCAATCGGTCGTTTTGTCGGTGACCGATCAAGGCACCGGTCTCACGGCCGGTGAGAAGGAGCAGGTGGGCAGGCAGCCATTCCGCGGCGTTACGTCCGGCGGATCGGGGCTTGGGTTATGGATTGCCAGCACCTTTGTCGCCGCCAATGGCGGCAGCCTACATGCCGAAAGCCTGGGAGCGGGTCTCGGCACCACGATGTCGATGCGGCTGCCCGTAGGGTCCGCCGAAGCACCGGAGCTTTTGGAAGAGCTCGATGGCTAAGATTCTGGTCATCGATGACGAGGCGCAGATCAGACGCTTCCTGCGCGCGGGTTACGAGCTGCATGGCTGCACGGTGATCGAGGCGGAGAATGCTGCCGCCGGCCTCAAGGCTGCGACGATGGGGGCCGTCGATCTGATCGTCCTCGATCTCAACTTGCCCGACCTCGACGGCTCCGAGGTCCTCGAACGCATTCGCTCCTGGTCCAATATTCCGGTGATCGTTCTCTCGATCCACTCCGACGAGCAGGAGAAAGTTCGTCTGTTGCGGCTCGGCGCCGACGACTATGTGGTCAAGCCATTCGGAATAGCCGAGCTTCTGGCGCGCAGCGATGCCGCGATGCGCCGGCATTTGCGCAGCACCAATCGCGAGCCGATTGTACGCGCCGGACCGCTGTCGGTCGATCTGGTGGCGCGCGCGGTCATGCTCGACGGCAAGCGCATCCAATTGACGCGCAAGGAATATGCCTTGCTGCATGGGCTCGCCGCCCATGTCGGGCTGGTGGTAACGCATCAGCAGCTGATCCGGGACATCTGGGGAGCGCATGCCGGCAACATTCAGTATCTGCGTATTCTGGTGCGCAAGTTGCGGCACAAGATCGAGGCTGATCCAACCCGGCCGCTCCTGATCGTCAGCGAATCCGGCGTCGGCTATCGGCTCGATCAAGGCGGCACGGGAGCCACGCCGCGGTCCTGCGATGCATCGCCGGATACCTGCCGCGCCTGAACCGAGATAGCCGGATGCGCTTGAGCATGTCCGGGAGAAGCATGCCCTCGGGCTTGACCCGATAGGTGGAAGTCGATTTTCCGAAAAGGACATGCGACAATAAAGGAATCTGGAGTACTTGCCGATGCCACCTAATCGGGAAGTGCTCTAAGGCTAGGGTTCGATCAAGCGTCCGGTGGTGGCCTTGATGACGGCCTCGGTGCGCGTCGCAGCGCCGAGCTTGGCGCGCGCATTGTCGATGTGAAAGTCAATTGTACGCTTGGTCAGCCCGACGATCTGGGCGGTCTCGGCCGAGGTCTTGCCGCGCGCGACCCAGGTGAGGACTTCCACTTCACGGTCGTTCAGTTCGACGGGTTTCGGCCATAGTCCGGTGCGTGCCACGCCGGCGAGCCGCGCGGCGATGATCGTTTCCAGCAGGTCGAAATCGATCGGCTTGGTGACGTAATCGTCGGCGCCCAATTGGCGGCCTTTGAGCTCGTTGTCGCGGTCGCTCAGCGCCGTGAGAAAGACGAAGGGCATCTTGGCGAAGCGCGGCGCCAATTCGATCAGCCGCTCAAGGAGTTCGAATCCGGACATGAGCGGCATGCTGATGTCCGAGAGCACAAGGTCAGGCATGGTTTTGAGAATCGCCGTCAGGCCCTCACGGCCATTGGGCGCGAGGATCACGGCATAGCCACGCTCGACCAATTCCTCCGCAATGAGCGCCGCGGTCTCGCGATCGTCTTCGACGCAAAGGATCTTTTTCTGGGTCTGCATGCTTTGGATCTGCATCTCCGGTATCGAATCGGCAAGGCGGTCGCCGCGACCGGCCGTGCCGTTGGAGAGGTCCGTGCGCCTGCCTTGTTGGCCAGCGGTCGCGGTTTCCGGCGCGCTCGGGGTCATGTATAGTTTATGGTGTAAAGTGTTTTTTCGGATGCGCCAAGCGGGGCGGGCGCATCCGCCGCACCGGTCCTCAATCCCATGCGACAGCCGCAGTCGATCCGATTTCACCTCACCGCGGTGTTCTTGTTGTTCTTCCTCCTGGTCGTCGTCCTCGGCCTGTTCAGCATCTGGCGCCTGAGCAATTTCAGCCGCCTGTCGGCGGACGTGGCCGAAGTATGGCTGCCCAATACCCGCGTGCTCGGCGACCTCAACAATTTCACCTCCGACTTCCGCGCCATCGAGGGCAGCGACCTGTTGTCGACCGATCCGTCGGAATTGGCGGCGACCGAACACCAGATGGCCGAGCTCGATCGCCTGATCGCGGAGGCCGAAAGAGATTTCGAGCGCATCCGGCACGGCGTCGCTGAGAATGAATTGTACGGCTTGTTCAAGCTGCGCTGGAACGAGTACCGCGCGTTGGTCAATCAGAGCACGGCGCTCTCGCGCGCCGATCGCAAGGCCGAGGCGCTCGCCATCTATCGCGGCGCGTCGCACACGGCCTACGATGCGGCAAGTGATGCGCTCGCTCGGTTGACGGATCTGGCCGTCGCCAATGCCCAGGCCGCCAGCGATCGTCTCGGTGTGGCCTATCGGCAGGCACTTTGGCTTATCGCGCTCGGTATCGTCATCGCCGGCGTCATGGTTGTGGCCGCACTCGTATTCATCCGACGATCGATTTCCGCGCCGCTGTTGCAACTTGCCGAAAGGATGCGGCGGCTCGCGGCCAACAATACGGAGATCGATATCCCGGAAACGGAAAGGCGGGACGAGATCGGCAAGATGGCGCAGGCGACGGTGGTGTTCCGCAACAATGCGATCGAATTGATGCGCAGCCAGCGCACACTCGCGCGCCAGGCTGCCTTGCTCGAGGAGCAGTTGGCGCAGGAGCAGCGCCTCGCCCTGGCGCAACGCAATTTCGTATCGATGGCGTCGCACGAATTCCGCACGCCGCTGACCATCATCGACGGGCATGCACGGCGCCTGGAAAAAGCGCGTGATGGCGCCTCCGCGCGGGAAATCGGCGAGCGCGCCGGCAAAATTCGCGCGGCGGTGCTGCGGCTGACGCATTTGATCGACAACATGCTCAGTTCAGGGCGCCTGGTCGATGGCGGTGCCGAGTTCTTTTTCGAATTGGTCGAGCTTGACTTGGCGGCGTTGCTGCGCGAGGTCTGCCAGGTGCATCGCGAGATGGTGCCGGCGGCGGAGATTGTCGAGCGCTTTGGTCACACGCCCGCGCTGATCGTCGGCGATGCCAAGCTCCTGTTCCAGGTTTTCAGCAACCTTCTCGGCAACGCCGTCAAGTATTCGCCGAACGGCGGCGCCATCGTGGTCGAGGCGGTGGCAATGGACAACGAAGTGATGGTGGCCGTTGCCGATCGCGGCATCGGCATTCCGCCGGCCGATCTCGGCCGGCTGTTCGAGCGCTATTATCGCGGCGGCAATGTTTCGGGTATCGTCGGTACCGGCGTCGGTCTTTATCTGGTGAAGACGGCCGTGGATCTTCACAAAGGTCGAATCGATGTCGAGAGCGAGGAGGGCAGGGGGTCGCGCTTTGTCGTCCGCTTGCCGCTCGACCCCGGTTTACCGCATCCCTTCCGCGCGCAGCTGAGGCCCGGCACCACTCACGATGCGCCATCAATCATAATCTCTTCGGACAGCATGACATGAAAGCCCTTGGAATATCGCGCCGTCTTCTTGCTTCGATTGCTCTTTTCGGCGCTGTCGCCGCCGCATCGCCTTGCCCCGCGGCGCCCGTCGCGGCGCCGCGGTCCCCGTCGCCCCTCATTGAGGCGGATTTTCAACCTCCGCCGACATTGCCGCCGCGGTTTCGCAATCATTGCGCCATCGATAGCGCCAGCGGCCGGCCCTATTGCTCCGATCACTGCGGCTTCGAGTATGAGTTCTATTTTTGCGGCGAGCACGCGTACGGTTGCTGCAAGATCGGGTACGGCTATTGCGACGGGAGCGGCCAATTGCGCTGTCATCCGTGACGATCGTTAAAATTTGAGCGAAATTGCTAAGTGGGTGCTGAGCGGCAAAGATCAAAGTCGCTGATAGCCGGCATATGCATAAGGCGCCTGGTCGCCCCCATGCTGAGCCGCCGCAAAGAGGCCCTTTCTGCCGATGCGCTCCATCATCGTTATTGCCGCGCTTGCAATTGCCGCCGCCGTTCTGGCGCCTCGGTATCTTTCACAAGTCCGCCCGGCGCCCGCGACCGCAGAGCCCTCGACGCGCGCAGCGGCGGCGGCGCCGGTTGCGAATGCGCCCGGGCGCTCGGTCGTGATTGCGCGCAACGGCCGCGGACACTTCGATGTCGATGGACGCGTCAACGGTCGCCGGGTCGGCTTCTTGATCGACACTGGCGCTTCCGTCGTTGCGCTGACCGCCCGCGATGCGGCTCGGCTCGGCATTCATCCGTCGCACAATGCCTTCGTCGCCGAAGTCAAAACCGCGAATGGAATCGTGCGCGCGGCGCCGGCCCGGCTCGACATGGTGGAGGTCGGGAGCTTGGAACTTCGCGACGTGGCCGCGTTGGTGCTGCCCGAAGGCGCGCTCAGCGACAATCTGCTCGGCTTGTCCTTTCTGTCGCGGCTGCGCCGCTTTGAGTTCAGCGACGGCAAGCTCGTGCTCGAACAATGACCGCCATTGTGACGCACCGGCCTGTCGCACGCGCGAACGAGTGAAGCCACATTAACGCTTTCGGCGCTCGCGGCTCTGCGGTTGGGGCAACGAAAAATCAATCGCTTTGCCTTATCGAAGTGCGAAGGAGAACGTCGCGATTTGGTCCGGTGATGGTAAACGGCCGCGGCGGAAAGTCCGGCAGTCGCCACGACTGGTTCGGGCCGGCGAATGAAGAAGCGCTGGTATGTTGCGAAATCTGCACAGACATTATCGATCATGCCTGCGAAGTGTCGCTCGCCTGTGCGGTTCCGAGCAGGGTGCGACGGCCATCGAGTTTGCTATTCTGGCTCCCGCTTTTCTCGGCACGCTGATCGCAGTGTTGGAGACCGCCTTTTTTCTGTTCGCCCAGTCGTCCCTGCAGACGGCGGCGGTGCAGGCCGGCCGCCTGTTCATGACCGGACAGGCGCAAACCGTTTCGCAAAGCTCGTTCAAGACTCAAATCTGCCAGAACTATTTGCCGCCGGTGTTCGACTGCAATTCATTGATCGTCGTCGTACAGAGCTATTCGTCCTTTGCCAGCGCCAACACGAGCGCACCGGCGCTGTACAACGGCCAAGGTCAGGCCGTCACCACCTGGGCATATACTCCCGGCTCGCCGGGCCAGATCATGGTGGTCCAGTTGGTCTATCCTTGGTCGGTGGTCAAAGGGCCGCTGGGATTTATGCTTGGCAGTCTGCCAAACGGCGCCGCCGAGATGATGGGGGTCAGCGCTTTTCGGGTGGAGCCCTACGGTTCATGAGGCTGCGAGCGGGTGTTCTTTGCCAGCGATTTGCCGGCTCGACCAGTGGTCTTGCTGCGATCGAATTCGCGATCATTTTGCCGGTGCTGCTGCTGTTGTTGCTGGGGACGTTCGACGCCGGCCGTGCAATCACGATTTACATGAAGGTGCGGGCCGCCACCTACACGCTGGCGGCGGTCACCAATCAATACTCGACCACAACGCCGATCCAATCGACCGACATGCAGGCGATCACCGGCGCCACCGCGGCGGTGCTTTCGCCCTATCCGAGCGCGCCGGCGTCCGTCATCATTACCCAGATCAAGCAAACCACGACAACGCAGGCGGTGGTAAGCTGGAGCTACGCGGTTAACGGCACAGCCTACGGTGCCGGCACGACGTGGTCGCGTATACCGTCCTTGCTTTCCACCAACAAGGCGTGCAGCGGCACTGGCTACCCGTGCTATTTCATATACGCGGAAGTCAAATACGTCTTCACGCCGTCGTTCGGATACTTTGCCGTCGGATCGCTGAATTTTTCCGATAGTCTCTATACGACTCCGCGGAGCAGCTCCTGCATACCCTATGTCCCGGTGACCGGTACGACCTGCTAAGACGGACGATCTTGCGGCAGAACTGAACGTCGCGCGTGTGTGTGGCCGTTCGCGGATGCGCAACATCGCGAGAGCGCCATCTCAACTCGGCAGATCCATTTCGTCGGCGACCAAGTCGTTGGTGCCACATCTGAATGCTGAAGGGCCATGGCTTCGAAAGAGGCCTGGGGCTTTGTGCGCGGGGTCGTCGGCGGTCAGCCTCCGCGAGGTGATCAAGCGAAAAATAATTTAGCTCGTTGGCGAGGCCGCACGACGCAAGCCCAGGCGGCGGCCCAACAGGCCTCGCGGGAGATCGCAAGCTCAATTCGAGACGTGTGCCGTGCTCACAGCCTGCTGGAACATCTCGATCAGCGCGTTCTGGATGTCGGTCGGGGTATTGGCGGTGTAGAAGAAGTTCGTCGAGGCGCATGTTTGCAGCGCGGCGGGAATATTCGCGATGTTGTTGTTAGCGTAGCCGTCTTCGTTATTGGCAAAATTCGAATTTGCGTTCTGAATTGTTTGGTAGGGGATATAGAGAATCGCGATCTTGACTCCGCGATTTTTCATGGTCGTGCAATAGTCCGTGCTGGTGACGCTGTTCGGCGGAATGACGGTGGCCGAATTTGCATACGGAACAGTTCCCGTCGAGTGATAGTTCTGCGAGCTCCAGTTGCCTGCGGACTGCGTCTGAAAATCCTGCGAACCGTCCGTAACGATGAACAAAAACGGCAACGGGGCGGCCGACGTTCCGGTCCCGACGGGGTTCGGAATGACGCTGCTGTTCATGGTATTCAGGGCATTTTCGAAATGCGTGCCGCCGGAGCCGAGAGTTGCATTCTGGCCGGTGTCGAGGAGGCTGGCGAGCTGCGTGGCGAAATTGGTGATGGTGCCGCCGGTCAGGCTGGTGGTGAGACCGACCGAGCACGAGGAAGAGTTGTTCACGCTCGCATAGCAGAGATTTTGAATGAACGGAAACAACCCGACGCGAAATTGATTGGTTATTCCATCCTGGGATTCGGTTTTGTTGGCCTGCGTCAGCAGGGCGTTGATCGCGTAGCCGACGGCGTCAAGGCGCAACTGAATGCAGGATGTTGTCCCCGCGGTGGGACAGGAGCTAACCTGCGTATTGTTCCAGTTCACCTTACGTTGACCATTGGTATTGTTGTTGGTGCCTGAGGCAAAGGAGACAGGCGAGGTCCCTAAACGCGAAATGATAAAGCCCTGGCAGTATCCGCCGCTGCCCGGATTAGTTTTTGCGCCCGCTGCGGGATATGGCCCCTGCCAAGGGTTTCCTTGCGACGAGGTTTGCGGGCAAGCGCCTTGCGCCGCAAAATGACAAGCGAACGTGCATCCGGTTGGGTAGCCGTTCGATCCAAGCAGGTTATCGGGATTCACCGACTGTAGTCGCGCCTGTTCGGCCGACGTGGATGGCATCCCCATGGAGCCGGAAACGTCGAGCATCAAATAGAAATCGATGTAGGACGGCAGCGTGTAGCTCGAAGTCGAATTTCCAGTTACGGAAATCGTCGAGTGACCGATAATACCGAGAAAGAATGTGGGAACCGTGGCCGTATAGGTCAGCACGGCGTTGATGGTCGTGCCGCTTTTCGTGACGGTGGCGGATCGGGTGGCATTCTCGTAGCCGGTGTTCGCCGGCGCGCTGCCCAGATTCGAATCGAAGAAATTCTGCGTGTAGGTCGGGCCGCCCGTGACGGAGCCGTTGCCGGTCATGGTTTTTGCGGTCGCGATCACCGGCGAGTTGGCGGAGACAGTTGCAAGCGTTGCGGCATCGGCGGCAGCCTGCAGCTTGGTCTTGATCATGGTCGCGGTGGAATAGTCGACAACGCAGCCAATGGCAGTGATGACCGGAATGGCCGACAGCGCGCTGACCACCGCGATGTTTGCACGCCGATCTGCCAGGAAGCCGGAGATGAGCCGCATGGCGATTGTTTGTTGTTTCCAGATTGTCCCAAGCATGACGCACTCGCTCTGATCGCCCGCTTGTATGCTGAAATTGCTAGAAAACTGTTACACGAATCGTAGACGCTAAGGCTGCGTCGGTCCTCGGTAGCGTTAACCGTTGCTTGTCTCGGTTGCAGAAATCACGAGGCATGATCGCAACGAGGAAAAAGCGGTGCGCGGTGGCTGGCAATCAGAAGAGACGATGATGCAGGCGGGGCTCTGGAAATGGGGCGTCGGTGTTCGCGCCCTTTACAAATATCCCGTGCTCATTTCGTCGGCGAACCGCGCCGGCTCGCCGTGCCAGGTGATACGGCCGTGGTCGAGCACATAGACGCGGTCGGAGTGAGGCAGCGCGAAAGTAACGTTCTGTTCGGCGAGCAGGAGCGTGAGCGAATGCTCTCGTCGCAGGCGCTCGATCGCCTTGGAGAGCAGGCCGAGAATGACCGGCGCAAGGCCCAGCGTCGGCTCGTCGAGTACGAGCAGCTTCGGCTGCATCATCAGCGCCCGTCCGAGCGCCAACATCTGTTGCTCGCCACCCGACAGCGTCCGCGCGGCTTGCGCATGGCGTTGCTCGAGGATCGGAAAAAGATCGAATACCCAAGCAAGCTGGCGCTGCCGCACCGTGTTGGCGAGATGGCCGCCGCCGAGCTCGAGATTTTCGCGCACGCTCATGTGCCCGAACAATTCGCGGGTCTCCGGGCAGTGCACCACACCGGCACGTGCGATCGCGGCCGCGCTGCGGTCTTTGAGGTCTCGTCCAGCAAAGCGGATCGCGCCCCGATAGGGCACGAGCCCTGAAATCGCATTGAACAAGGTCGTCTTGCCGGCGCCATTGAGGCCGACGATGGAAACAAACTCGTCCTGTTGCACGCGCAGCGAGACACGCTCGAGCGCATTGGCCTTTCCGTAAAATACTTCGACTTCGTCGATATCGAGCAGGGTGGCTTCACGCGCGGTGCTCGGCGCTTTGCGCTCCACGTCTTCGATCTTGCCGCCGATATAGACGCGACGCACGGTTTCGTTCTGCATCACCGTTTCGGCGCTGCCCTCGGCGATCCGTTCTCCGAGATACATGGCAATGACGCGGTCGGCGAGCGCTGCTACGCTCTTGACGCTGTGGTCGACCAAAAGCACAGCGCGACCTTCGTCGCGCAAGGTCCGGATCAGATCGGAAAAGATTTTGATCTCGGCTGCCGTGAGCCCGGCGAACGGCTCGTCAATCAACACAACTTTGGGGTCGCGCGCGACCGCTTTAGCAAGCTCCATGCGGCGCAGATCGGCGAACGGCAGCGTCCACGGATGGCGATGCAGAACCTCGCCCAGGCCCACCTGCTCGGCGATGGTGCGGGCGCGTTCGGCCGCGGAGGCTTCGGTCGCCAGTCGCAGCAGCGAGTTGGGCAAGAGCGCGAGCTTGATGTTTTCCAGCACCGTTTGCCGCTGCAGCGGGCGCGAATGCTGGAATACGATGCTGACACCCGCGCGCGCGATACGATGCGCAGGCCAGCTCGCGATGTCGATGCCATCGAGCCGGATCGTGCCGGTGTTGGGGCGAATGAGCCCCATGATCAGCGACATCACGGTCGACTTGCCGGAGCCGTTCGGACCGATCAGCCCGACGATTTCACCGGCGTGAAGATCGAGACTCATGCTTTTGACAGCGACCACGCCGCCGAAGCGCTTGCCCAGATCGCGCACCTGCAAACGCGCCTCGCCGGTCATTCGCGTTCGCTCCGGTGCAGGGCGTAGCCGATGAGACCGTCGGGGAAGAACAAGATCACGGCAAGCGCCACCGCCGACACCACGAATGTATTGAGCTGACCGAGCGGCCGCAGAAACTCGTTGGCGACGATCAGGAACACCGCGCCCAGGGCCGCTCCCAAGATGGTGCGGCGCCCGCCAAGAACGGCGGCGATGATGATTTGAACGGCGATCGACACATCGATGACGGTGTTGATCGAGGCCGTGCCCATATAGAAGATCAGCATGGCGCCGGCGGTGCCGGAGAACAGCGCGCTGACACAGAAGGCCGCGATCTTGTGCTTGGTCACGTTGAAGCCGAGCGCCGCCGCGCCGACCGCATCCTGTCCGCTGGCCTGCAGAATAAGCCCGACGGCCGAGCGCGATAGCCCGTACAGCAGCGCGGCGCACAGCACCAGAAACGCCAGCGCATACCAGTAGTTCACGTCCGCGTCGATCGAGAGCACGTCCGGCACGGTCATGCCGATTTCGCCGCCGGTGATGCCGGCAAAGATGACGATGCAGTTCTGTAACAGCAGGACCGCAACCAGCGTGACCAAGCCGAAATAAGGACCGCGCAGGCGCAAGGCCGGCACCGCCAGCAGGATTCCGCCGACGACGGCTGAGAAAGCCCCGGCGATCACGCAGACCGGAATAGGCAAACCATAATTGGCGTTAAGGATGGCGGCCGTATAGGCGCCGAGGCCGATCAAGAAGGTCGGGCCGAAATTGACTTCGCCGGCAAAGCCGAAGAGCAGGTCCCAGGCCATGGCGAAGACGCCGAAATAATAGGCCGCGGTGAGAATGCCGAGCAAATATGCGGACAGCCAGAACGGCAGCAGCGCCGCGATCACGACAATGACGGCGGCGATCCAGAACAGGCGCGAGCGAAAAAAGCTCATTTGGCGCCCTCCTACCGCCGGCCCAGAAGGCCCTGCGGCCGCACATAGACGACCAGCACCAGAAGAATGAGCGCGGGGATCGGCCGCAACGTCGGCGCGATCAGGTACGCCGTCATCGTTTCAAGGTAGCCCACCACATAGGCCGCGATCAGCGAGCCGGACACGCTGCCGAGCCCGCCGAGGACGACGATCGAAAAGGCGCTGGCGGTAAGCTGCCCGGTATTGTTCGTGCCGACGCCGAGAAAGGATGCGAGCAGCACGCCGGCAATGCCGGCGAGAATTCCGTAGATCGTCCACGCGATCAAATAAAGCTGCGTGAGCTCATAGCCGAGGAGCGTGATGCCGCGTGGATTCATCGAGGCGCCGAGCAACGCCTTGCCGGTGCGGGTGCGATTGACCAGAAGCCAGAGCAACCCGATGACCGCCCAGGCGATCACCGCGATCAGGATCTTGTTGGTCGGCGTGCGCACGCCGAAGATGTTCACCACCCCGGCAACGAGGGGGCGTACCGTCACCGGGTTGTCGCTGAACAGATAGGCCATGCCCACCTGGATCATGATTCCCCAGAGCAGTGTCCCGGTGAGTACGAAAATTTCGGTCTCTTCCGGGCGGATGGCGCGCGAGCGCTGGATCGGCCGCACCACGACCAGATAGGTCGCATAGGCGGTGATCAGGCCGGCGGCCACGCCGATCAGCGCGCCCGCATACGTGCCCAATCCGTATTCGCCGGCCGCAGCCCACGCGACAATCGCGGCCACCACCATGATGCCGCCATGCGCAAGATTAAGAACGCCGGAGACGCCGAAGATCAGGGTAAAGCCGACGGCGGCGAGGCCATAGAGCGAGCTGATCGCAAATCCATCGACAAGGACTTGGACTGCTCGCATCGTTCCCCAATCGCCCCGGCAGACCCTTGAATGATCGACATGCGTTTGCGTCGCCGTCAAGCGCCAGATCGGCGGCAATGTCGGCCGGCAACGGCCTCAAGCTCAGCTCGGTGTTTTGACGAATGCCGGGAAGGTGATCTTGCCCTTGCACTTATCGGTTGGCCAAATGCAGACCTGCTTGCCGCTTTGCCATTGGACCGCGATGGTCGTGACCAGTCCGGGGCCGTACTTCAAAGCGTGGGTGAATTGGTTGTCGCGCCCGTAGAACTGGATCCGGCCCATGGTTCCGACGTGATCGGAGGCCTCGAGCGCTGTCACCAGTTTGTCGGGATCGGTCGAGCCGCCGGCGCGGTCGATCGCCTCGGCGATCACATGCACCATGTCGTAGGACGCATAGCCGTCATAAGCCGGGCTGACGCCGTGTTGCTTGATGTAAGCCTCGGCGAACGGGATGGTGGACGGCGATAGGGCGACATCCGGCGCGGCGGCGGTGTCGGTGATCACCCCCTCGGCCGCCCCGTTGGTGTCCTTCCAGAACGTGCTTGTGGTCGCCTGCGAACTTTGGCCGACCATCGGCAGCGGCACTTGCTGGTCGTGCCACTGCACCGTCGGCTGCACGCCCACATGGCTGATGCCGGTGATGATCACGTCCGGATGCGCGTCTTCGATTTGATGGAAGATCGGGGTGAAGTCGGAGGTGTCCGGATTGAAGCGAATATGGTCGAGCACCTTCAGGCCGGCTTGCGGCAGGCACTCCTGGTAGCTGGCGTCGAGCGGCGTGGTCCAGGCGGCGTCCTCGCTCATGATCACAGCGGTCTTCATGTGAAGCGGACCGACCAGCATATCCTTGGTGTAATCGCAGATCGCCTGCGCGATGAAGGCGGACGTGAGCCAGCCATGGAAGGTGTATTTATAATGGTCGTAATCGTCATGGACGGCCTTGGAGATCAGATTGCTGGCCGCGCCCGGGGTGATAAAGGGCATGTGCAGGCGCGCCGACCAGGGCTCGAGTGCCAGGACGACCTCGCTGATATAGCTGCCCACCACCGCCACCACCTTGTCCTGGCTCACGGCGCGCTGGAAGGCGCGGACCGCGTCCGCGGCGGACGAGTGATTGTCATAGGTAATGACTTCGATCTTGCGGCCGTTGACACCGCCGTGGGCGTTGATGTCGGCGGCGGCCATGACGGCGGCACGGGTGAGCGAGGCGCCCGCCACCGACGATTCCTCGCCGATGACGCCGATCTTGATCGGGTCGCTCGATTGCGCGGAAACCGGAAGGGCCGAAAGCGCCAGCGCCAGACAGGCGCATGCCAAAAGCCAGAAACCCGCTCCCCCGGAAACGGTCTTCATCGTTATCCTCCCCTGTCCGCGGCAAATTCAGGCCACCCGGTGGCGGGTTCGTCCGCTGGTTGCCATGAGGTTAGCCGAACGCGTGACGGGTGACAAACGTGTTCGCGCGGACTGCGTTCCCTATGCCGGTCACCTTTGGCGGTCGAAGGACATTGTATTCCGGCCGCGCATCAGTAAGTTAGGGCGCGAGTTACGCGGGTGTAGCTCAATGGTAGAGCAGAAGCCTTCCAAGCTTATGACGAGGGTTCGATTCCCTTCACCCGCTCCAACGCCCTGGATGCGAGTGGATTAGCGGCTTCCGCGTCGCGCCTGGCTCCGTTGGTGATCGGCAAATCAGTGGCTTGAAGAATCAAAGGCGCGCGGTCCATATCCGCGGCCCGGTTCGGCCCTTCTCTCGCATTCCCCGATGAGGTGCTCCTTTGACGGTGATTTCCATACAGGCGCGAATTTCCGCAGAGCTCGGTGTCAAGGAGCAGCAGGTTCAAGCTGCCGTAGAGCTGCTCGACGGCGGTGCGACCGTTCCGTTCATCGCCCGCTATCGCAAGGAAGTCACGGGATCGCTGGACGACGCGCAGCTTCGCACGCTCGAAGAGCGGCTAGGGTATCTGCGTGAGCTTGACGACCGGCGCAAGGTCATCCTCGACTCCATGCGCGAACAGGGCAAGCTCGACGATAAGCTTGAAGCGGCGATCATGGCTGCCGAAAGCAAAAGCCGGCTGGAAGATATCTATCTTCCGTACAAGCCCAAGCGCCGCACCAAGGCCGAGATCGCGAAGGAAGCGGGCTTGGAGCCGCTCGCCGACCTGTTGCTGACGCAGCCGCAGAACGAGCCTGCGGCCAGCGCGGCAGCATTTGTTTCGGCCGACAAGAATGTCGCCGACGCGGCAGCTGCACTGGACGGCGCGCGTGCGATTCTCGTCGAGCGGTTCGCGGAAAATGCGGACCTGATTGGTGCACTGCGCGAGGAGTTGTGGGCGCACGGCCGCCTTACGTCCGCCGTGCGCGACGGAAAGCAGGAAGCCGGCGCGAAATTCAAGGACTACTTCGAATTTTCCGAGCCCTTGAACAAGATGCCATCGCATCGCGTTCTGGCGCTGTGCCGCGGCGAACGCGAAGACATCCTCGACCTCACCGTCGAGCCCGATGATCCGGCGACGCGCCCTGCGATCAGCGCTTACGAGCTGCGCATCATGCGCGCGTACGGCATCGCCGATCGGGGCCGTCCGGGTGACAAATGGCTCGTGGACGCCGCACGCTGGGCTTGGCGCACCAAGATCTTCGTGACGCTGTCGATCGACCTTCGGGTGCGCCTGTGGGGCGCGGCCGAAGAGGAAGCCGTACGCGTCTTTGCCTCCAACCTCCGCGATCTTCTGCTCGCGGCGCCGGCAGGCCCCCGGCCGACGCTGGGGCTTGATCCCGGATACCGGACGGGCGTGAAAGTCGCCGTGGTCGACGCTACCGGCAAGGTCGTCGCCACCAGCACGATCTTTCCGCACGAGCCGCAGCGGCGATGGGACGAAGCGCTTGCCGTCCTCTGGAAACTCGTGCGCGAGCACAAGGTGGAGCTGATCGCCATCGGCAACGGCACCGCCTCGCGCGAGACCGACAAGCTTGCCATCGAACTGGTGAAAAAGGCCGCCGATCTCAAGCTGCACAAGGTCGTTGTGTCGGAGGCGGGCGCGTCCGTCTATTCCGCCTCGGCCTACGCGTCCGAAGAACTGCCCGATCTCGATGTGACACTGCGTGGCGCGGTTTCGATCGCACGCCGCCTGCAAGATCCTCTGGCGGAGCTGGTGAAAATCGATCCGAAATCGATCGGCGTCGGCCAGTACCAGCATGACTTGAGTGAATCCAAATTGTCGAGATCGCTCGGCGCGGTGGTCGAGGACTGCGTCAACGGCGTCGGCGTGGACCTGAACACCGCTTCGCCGCCGCTCTTGGCGCGCGTCTCCGGCATCGGGTCCGGGCTCGCGCAGAGTATCGTGTCGTATCGCGACACCCACGGGTCGTTCCGCTCGCGCAAGGCCCTCATGGATGTGCCGCGGCTCGGCCCCAAGGCATTCGAGCAATGTGCTGGCTTCTTGCGTATTTCCGGCGGTGACGATCCGCTGGACGCGTCCGCAGTGCATCCGGAATCCTATCCGGTGGTGCGCCGCATCATGCAAACCACCAAGAGCGACATTCGCGGTCTGATCGGAAACGCCCCCGTTCTGCGCGCGCTCAAGCCTCAGGCTTTCGCCGACGACAAGTTCGGTCTCCCGACCGTGACGGATATCCTGCGCGAGCTGGAGAAACCGGGACGTGATCCGCGGCCGGCATTCAAGACGGCAGAGTTCAAGGACGGCGTCGAAACACTCAGCGACCTGCGACCCGGCATGGTGCTCGAGGGCGCCGTGACGAATGTCGCCGCGTTCGGCGCGTTCGTCGATATCGGGGTGCACCAGGATGGCCTCGTGCATGTCTCCGCCATGTCGAAGACGTTCGTGAAAGATCCCCGCAGCGTCGTGAAACCGGGCGATATCGTGCGTGTGAAAGTGCTGGAAGTCGACCAGCCGCGCAAACGCATCAGCCTGTCGCTTCGTCTCGACGACGAAATCGGCAGTCAGCCGTCCCGTTCTTCTGGAACCGAACGCATTGCCGCCAAGCGCGATATCGCCAAGGGCTCCAGCCGCAGCGCCAATACTTCGGGCGGGGCGTTGGCGGATGCCTTCCAGCGGGCGGGTCTCCGGAGGCCGACGTAACAAGCTCAATGTCGCGTGCGGGGGCTTCGACTCCGCCAAGTGTCCGTCGCCGGATTCTTCACCGGAATTCGAGCTTTGTCCTGACGCGTGCGAATCCCACCGAACGTGGCCAGCACAATGTTGTGATGGTGTACGAACGGTCGGGATTCGCTTACGGCGGGAATAAAGCTGCTCCATCCAAGTCTTGTCGGCATCGAACCCTATCGGGAGCGGATCGACATGACGACAAGCTTGAAAACGAGAGATGAAACCGGAGTTCGGATTGACCCGCAGGATGACCGGTTCGACCGAACAAGCATCATACTGCATTGGGTGACGGTCCTTCTGATCACCATCCAATTTGGGAGCATCTGGGCGCGTGAAACGATCAGTCATCAGGGCGGTCTCGCGGCACTTCTTTTATCGCTGCACCGTGCAATGGGCCTTTTGACTTGGGCGGTTGTGGCAGCGCGCCTGATCTGGCGGCGTTATTTTGCCCACGTGCCGGACTTTCCAACGAATATGCCGATCGTTCAGCAACTCGTGGCCAAGGCCAATGAGCACAGTCTCTACATTATGTTGCTGGCGGTACCGGCCACAGGGCTGGCCCGGGCTCTCTTGCGCGGACGACCTCTCGATTTATTGATCTGGCAAGTGCCCGCGCTGATGAATCCGCATCCCGGCATGCAAAGCGTGTTTGCAGAGGCTCATGAGGCTGCAGCGACGGTCCTCATGATACTGATTGGCTTGCACGTAGGCGCCGCGCTTTTTCACCATGCCATCTTACGGGACGACGTGCTGCAACGGATGACGCCGGAGATGCCATCGCGAAAGCCGCTCATGCCCGCATCGGGGATCGATAAGCGGGAATAAATTTGATCGTTCGCGAGTTTCGTTAGCGGGCTGGGTAGCAACAAAGGAGCCTAAAATCATGTCCCTCATATCAAAATCGGCCGCCGCTCTTGTCGCCTTCATGGGTCTTTTCACAGCCATCGGCGCGGCCGTGCCGGCTACGCAAATGAGCGACAAGGACATCGCACAAGCCTTGCGCGCTGGCGGCCTCGTCCTGGTCGTTCGGCACGGCGCAACATTTGCGGATCAGGCGGATACCGATCCATTCAACTTCGACAACATTCCCGCGCAGCGCAATCTTAACGACAAGGGCAAGGCTTTGGCGAAGGCCTTTGGTGACGCTCTTCGTCAAGCCGGGGTGCCCATCGGCAGGGTTTATACCAGCAAGTATAATCGGGCTTACGAGACGGCGGTCATTGCCGGTCTCACGCAGATTGAGAAAACGGCGGACCTGACCGAGGGCGGATTGATCGTGTCGCCCAATGAGAACAATCGAAGAGCTGAAGCCTTTCGCAAGATGCTTGCCGTGGCGCCGAAAGACCATGCCAATACGGTCATCATCACACATCAGCCCAATATCGTCGCGGCGCTCGGGAAGGATTGGTTCGACGTGAAGGAGGGGGAAACGTCGATTTTTTTCCCCACTGACGGCGGCTACAAGCTCTTGGCCCGCGTCCAAATGGACGAGTGGGCGCGAATTGCCACCGCCGTCGCGAAATAGGCAACGCGCCGGTTCAGAGATCCGTAGCGCTTGCTCAGGCATCGCAACCGGCTTCCGGCGGTTGCGATGTCGACTTGCTCGCGGAAGTGGCGACGATGAAGCATTTGGTGCCGCGCGCGCCGTTCGCCGAAGACGCTGGCGGTCAGCTCGCATAGCCGTCGTATCAGCTAAGCCAATAGCGTGATCGCGACCTCTCCCGGTAGCTGCACGGGACGCTCGTCAGCCGGGTACCTTTGAACGGGATGCGAGCGCGGCACGCTCGAAAAGGGTAGCGCCCTGTTGCCGCGCGATAGCTTGAGCGGTCTCGAAAGCGTGCCGCGCCTCGCCTTTGTTGTTGCGATCAACGGCCAACAAGCACTCGCCGCGCAAACGATAGATTTCGGGTAGATAGAAGCCAACGCCCGGCTCGTCGATGGCGGCGAGGGCGCGGTCAGCGTAGGCGAGGCCGTCGGCCGGTCGACCGGCGTTGAGCGCGACCTCACCGCCAAGGCCCAGGAAATATTGCGGCACCGTGGCCCTTGCGATCGCGTTATCGATCTCCGTATCGAACGTCTGCGCAGCGTTCGCGAGCGAAGCTTCACTGACCGCCTCCGCCCACGTGAGCAGCAGCAAGCCAGTTGTCCGATAGGGGGCCAGCCCGTATTTTTCGGCCAAAGCGGCCACGCGGCGCGAAGCCGCGGCGACTCTCTCACGATTTTTGATAAGCTGATTGAACAGCGCAAGCTCCCAAAATGCGTGCGCTAAACTATTGGGATGCTCGAGCGCCTCGGCCAATGCAACGGCAGAGGCAACGCTGTTCGATCCTTCATCGAGCTCATCTGCCAACACCAATGAGACGCCGGCCACCGCATGAGCGCAGACGCCTGGGTCGTGACCTGCATAGATGTGCGTCAAGTGACGGTGCCTCGCCATATCGTAGGCGTTTACACCCAAACGGCTGTCGGCGAGCGTCGCCGGGACTTCGCCCCTGAAGAACGCAGTCGACCAGCGGCAATGATATGCTTCGAGCAGAAGATCGTCGTCGTTTGATTGTTGGGCAAGCTCCACAAGTTCACTGGCGCGCTCGCGCGCCAGAGATGTCTTGCGTCGAATATTGGCATTCAACCAAAGGCCCCACTTCGCCTTGAAAGTAGAGGCGCCGTCTCCGGTCGCGGCGCCGATCTCTGCGGCACGGCGATACGTGTCCTCGACCTCCGGGCTTTGCATGCCCTTGGTCACCATCAGCATCGGTCCGAGTTTAAGCAGAAATTCCAATTGTCGCGGGAGGCGATCCTCGGATGTCGGCAAGCCTTCAGCCAATTTGAGGCCCGTAGTGAAATGTGCGATCGCTTCCGCAAGTGCGGAGCGCGTTACGGCGCGGTCGCCGGCTTTGCCCCACCATTCGATCGCGGTGGCTGTCATGCCCGCCTGGGTGAGATGATGCGCCAGGACTTCGGGTTCGGCCGCGCCAGTATCGACGGACTGGTCACGCAGGACTTCCGCGACCCGACGGTGCAGAATCTGGCGGCGGCTCTTGAGCAGATTTTCGTACGCCGCCTCCTGGATGAGCGCATGTTTGAAATGATAAGCGCTATCGGGTGCCAGGCCCTGCACCAGCACGATGTCCGCATCGGCAAGCTTTGCCAGCGCCGCCTGCAGGTGCATATCCTCCATGCCGGCCGCTTGGCGAAGAAGGCCGTAGGAGAAACGGCGTCCGATCACGGAGCCGACGTGTGCCACTTCGCGCGCGGAACCGAGCCGGTCGAGCCGTGCCATCAGCAGTTGTTGCAGTGTCGGCGGAATGGCCTGGACGCCGCCTTGCTCCCCGCGCTCCAACAAAAGCCGGGTCACCTCCTCGACGAATAGCGGTACCCCTGTGGTGCGAGCGACGACGTCCTCCACCACGTTCTGCGGCAGCGCGTAACGGGCAGAGAGTTCCGCCACCATGTCGCGCACCTGCGCACGGTCGAGCGGCGCGAGCGAGATGGTGCCGTGGTGCGAACGCATGCTCCAGGGCGATCTAAATTCAGGGCGCGCGGTTGCAACAACAAAGAGCGGCGCGAGCGCGCCTTGCTCGGCAATGCCGTGCAGTACGTCCAGCGTGGTCGGATCGGCCCACTGTAGGTCCTCGAAGGCGAGCACGACCGGCTGCTGCTTGGCGCCCGCCATCACCCAATTGGTTAGCGCAGCCAATTGCCGGCGGCGCAATTCTTCCGGCGCCAGGGCCGGCAGGTGCTCCTTGGGCAGCGGCATATCGAGGAGCGGTGCAATAAGAGACGTGAACTCCGCCGGGTCGACCTTGGCTTGCGTCAGCGAGCTTTCGAGCGCCGCGAGCCGCCGCTCCTCGGGCACCTCGTTGCCGCCGAAGCGCTGCCTGCCCCATTCAGCGATCGGATGCAGCGGCGTGTTTTGCAGAAGCTGTGAGCAACTCCACTCGATCCAGGTGTGCGGGATGTCCCTTAGGCGTGTGTGGAATTCCTCGATCAGCCGCGATTTCCCGAGGCCGGGCTCGCCGACGATCATCACCAACTGGCCATCACCCTGCTGCGCGCGCTGCCAGCGCCGGGTCAGCATTGTCATTTCGTCGTCACGGCCGACGAGCGGCGTGAGCTGGCGCTGCCCGGTGTGGCGGTCACCGCCGCTCGCGCGCACCAGTTTGAATAAAGCCATCGGTTCGGGCACGCCCTTCAGCGCGTGCATGCCGCGGTCCTCAGCCACGAAAAGTCCGGCTATTTGCCGCAACACGCGCGCCGTGATGAG
Organism: uncultured Alphaproteobacteria bacterium; assembly: GCA_963818155.1. Classification (GTDB taxonomy): domain Bacteria; phylum Pseudomonadota; class Alphaproteobacteria; order Rhizobiales; family Xanthobacteraceae; genus BOG-931. Next base: position 443,598 of record CAWFRC010000002.1, on the reverse strand, counting down.
GACAGCACCGGGATCGGCTTGCGCTTGAACGCGCGCCGCGACATTGGCGACGTCGCCGTAGATTTCCCCGGACGCGTCGACCACGGCCGGCCCGGTTTCAAGTCCGATGCGCGCTTTCAGCTCCGGCTTGCCGCTGCCGGCATTTTTGACATTCCAGTCGGCGAGCGCGCGCTGGATGGCGAGAGCCGCGTGTGCCGCGCGTTCCGCATCGTTCTCGTGCGCCAGCGGATAGCCGAACAACGCAAGGATACCGTCGCCGAGTTTCTTGGCGACGTGGCCGCCCACGGCGGTGACCGCCGCCGAGGCGGTGTCGAGATAGGAGCTGACGAGGTCGCGCCACTCCTCGGCATCGAGCCCTGCGGAGATGCTGGTCGAACCAACCAGATCGCAGAACATGACCGTGAGGTAACGACGTTCGCCGGCGGTTTCGGTCGGCGACGCAATCGGTGTCGGGGAAGATGACCGCGGGGCAGTGGGCGCAGGCGTGGTCGGAGCATTGCCGAGTTCGACGATGGCGCGCAGCAGTTGACGTCGATGACCAAGTGACGCCACCCCAAGCTCTTTGAGGTCTTGGTCAGTCAAATCAGGCAGGATAGCGAAAGTTATGTCATTCTCGGCGAAGCGCTGGGCGTATTGCACAAGCCCGAGCTTTTCAAGCCATTCCGAAACCCGCTGCATCGACAGTCCCGCGTTTGCCGGCCAACCGCGCAGTTTGGAGCTTACCAGTTCCAATCACGACTTGTAGTCGACCTCGTTCGAACGATAGGTCCGGAGTGGGTTGGACGCGCTCCGGCGCGTTGTCCGGCATGTTTACAGGCGCGCCTGAAGGCCGGCTGGGTGAGCGAGGCCGATCTGGCGCCGGCGGTACCGACCGAAGAGTAGCCGATCAGCCGCTCCAAACTTTTAGCTTGCCGCAAACGCCGGCCGTCAGCGGCCGTAGATTTTTCGCAAACTGTCGGCCTTGCCGTCGCGCGTCCAGGTGATGTCGGCGATGCGCCAGTCGTTCTTGATCTTGATCAGGTCGAGCCGCACCGTCACGGGCTTGTTGAAATTGGTGAATTTGACGGTAGCGGTGGCTTTGCCCGGTGTGGTGTCATTGGCGGCGATATCGAAATCGGAAATCTCCCAATCTTGCGCATCAACGAACGGGTCGAAATCGAGCAGGCCGACTTCACCGCGTTTGGCAGCGAGCTTCTGGTCTCTGACCATCAGCGCCGCGAGCGAGGGTTCGAAGGCGCGGCGGATGGCGCGCTCGTCGTCGAGCGGGCGCCCCTTGGCCTCTTTGCCCTTGTAGGCATTGTAGATGTCGGCCACGAACGCGAGCGCCGACGCGTCCGCCGAGGCGCCTAACGTGAGTGCAAGCAGGGCCACCGCGGCACCCACGGCGGCGGGAAGGAGAATGATGGTGCGTCGTGTCGGCATGCTGACCCCGCGTGGCGCCCTGGGCTGAATGATTGGCAATGCGGCGAAAATTCCGCAAGATGCAACCCCGCTGGGAAGATCTCCATAAGCCCCTTGCTTTGCGGGTGATCCGCAGGCATGTGAACGGCGGCCCTAGGGGTGTAGCTCAATGGCTAGAGCACCGGTCTCCAAAACAGAATGGTTCGGCTGCTAAATCAAATCCCATTCTGAAAAATCGCCAAAATCATGCTCATTTGCGATCAAGCACTTAGCGGTCGTTTCAGAATGTGAAGGGCGCGCCGTGTTGCCCTGCATGCTAAGGGCGTGGATCTCTACCTTCACCAGCAAGGCCTCGACACGTCGACGCCGTCCGGCAGGGCCATGTATCAGACGATGGGCGTATTCGCTGAGTTCGAGCGGGCGATCATTCGTGAGCGCGTCAATGTCTGGGCTGGCTCGGGCCAAGGCCGAAGGCGTCACGTTGGGGCGGCGATCGCTCGAGCACGCCGACGCGGCCAAGGCGGCAGCTGTCAAGGCCGAACTCGCCGCCGGCAAGGGCATTCGCCGGATCGCGCGTGAGCTACGGACTGGCGTCGGTACGGTGATGCGGATAAAGCCGGAGTTGACAGCGGCATGATGGCCGCGCCCGCTCGGCAACGGGCAAGAAAGCTAAGAGAAAGTTCGGATTAAGCTCGCAGCTTCTCGCCGATTGCCATTTGCGGTCCTGGAATAAGCTTCCTCAGAGACACAAAATGGAGGAGCAGAGTGACCGCCGCATAAGCAAGCTGCAAGGCAATAGGAGAGCCCACAACTGCAACAACGATCCACCAAGAGTGAGCGTGAACGATCAAGCCGCTGGCCGCCGCACACGTCGCGATGAGAGGTGAGAGTGGGATAACAACAAACACACTAAGGCGAAGGAATCCACAGAAAGCGCCGGCCACAACGCCGGCCATTACAATCGTTATCATGTTGAGCCCCAACCCTATTATCCCCAGGTCAGTGCAATCAGAGAAAGTGGCTTTTTCACGATCCCGCAGCGCACATTTTTCGGGAGCGGCGCAGCAATAAAAACGCTATATCCGCGCGGCGGGGGTCATAATCGGTCGCGGCCCAGCTATTCAACAAACAGCCGCGAGAGTATTGCCATCAGCCAAATCGCCACCAAACTAACGGACGCCACTGCGAACGACAGCGGGCGATGACACAAGTCGGCTGCGCCCACACACGCTTGAAGAGTCCAGTTGGCGTCTGAATGCCCTTTCGGGGCGCCGAAGGATAGGAAACTAATAACGCTACAAACGGCTGCTAAAATAAGGATGCCTGCGAGCCTCTCAGGGCATTCGCATAGTCGCAGACTAGTGCACTCCCTTCCAATCAAGGCGTCAAGCAAACAACATGTAGAGCAAGTACTAATAGCAGTTCAAACGGCTTAACGAACGATGCGATGTTAGGGCGCGCGATCCGGCCGGAGGGTGTTCACTCTTTCGATGATGGCTCCCTAATAACTAACCTCCCAATGGCCTCGACCGCCTTATTTAAGCGTTCGCCTCCCTCTTCCAGATTTCTGTTTAATTCTGCCTGATCGGCCTGGCTCAAGAGCAACGTCGCCTGAGACACTATTAGTCGAATGGAGCGACGTGTGGAAATTATTGCAGCCGTCAAATTCAGGAGGGCTGCTTTTACCGAACTAACCTCGTCCTCGGTCACGACTTACGCCCCTGAGCTTTTGAGGGAAAAGTAAATCACACCGCCCAGCTCAAGTCATTCGCCCGCCCGAGCGCTGTCATCAGCCGCGCTAAGCCGCCACCGTGAAAAGCGTTGCGACTGAAGCTGCTCCCTTAAGCGCCGCCCCGGCTTGATCCGTCAACGCAGTTTTGGAAGTGGATCGGCTTTTGGCCGGAAGAGATGGTTTTTTAAGTGGAAATCCACGATTTCCATTCCATACTCACTCAGCGCGCATAAGGGCTTGGCAGCTTCGAATTAGGTGACGTGACTGCGCGTCACCGAATGGAAATGAATAAAAGCGCGTCCGAATACGCGCAAGACAAAGCAATTCTCCAATAAAAAAACCGGCCAGGGGGACTGGCCGGGGGATCTTCCGAGTGTGAGTTGCCGTTGCTTCTCACGTAGCCTATCCAGTCCAAATGCTCAGCGGGTGTCAACCGGCGCAGTTAGAGTGACGACGTTGCCTTTGCTGAACGCACTTAACCGAGGAAGCAGCGGGACAGTCCGGCCTTCGTTAGCGCCCCGTCGCTGGGGCCGGCACTCCGTCAGTTAAAGCGAAAAGCTGTGGCCGTTGTCACTCCGGCTCGGCGCGTCAGGTGATAACCCACGGCTCCCGGGATTAGTCCGAGGGATCCGGCGCCGCAATCGTTAATGAAGGTAGCAGTGTCGCGGAACGGCAAGCTTCGCCGCCGTTGGCAAAGAGCGTGAACCAATCCGCGGTCATCGCTTTTAATATAGATCGCTCAGGCGTCATTCAGCGTCACAGTGTGAAAAGCCGTCTCACGCAAATGGAGCTCGACGATGCTCACGATTGGTTGGCTAGCCGTCATTCTCGGTGTGCTTGCGACGCAGTGGGCAGATGGGTGTTTCCCATTCTCCAACGCTGGTTTCTCAATTCCCCTCAGGGGGTGATCGGCGTCACATCTATCAGGCAGGAGAAGTGATTTATCCCCTAGCGCAGTAGGCCGGATCCGAGCGGCATCCCCCATCCCCCGACACCCCACGCCGCCCGGATCGCAGAAGCGTACAAGCTGAGGCATCAACTCGTGGACCCCGGGAGCGTAGACTGCCCGGGGTTTATTTTTGTGGCGGACAATGCAGTGTCGGCGCTCTCGCTTATCGGGCAAGACGAGCGTCGCAACGAAATGCCCCGGCCGGGGGCGACGTTTGGCCGGGGCTTCATTGGTTGTGAGTGGTTGCATCTCACGCGGCGCATTCACATCGAATGGCCCGAGATGGTCAAATGAACTCCCGGTAATCAAAAGATCGGCACTCCGCATGACCATTTCGGTTCGGATGATGATTTGACAGGAACCAGGGCGAACTCGGTTATGTAGAGAGCTATGACGCGCCCATTCAGGGAGAATGCCCAGAAGGTGTGAATGTACCGCTCCCTGCATGTGCGACGGCATTTTGATCCCCGTCAAAGGCGTGCCCTCACAGCATGGATAGGCTCGGCGACAGTTCCAGGCCTTGGAGGGGAAGCTGAAAGCGTACCGCGTCTTGCTGCTGGCCGCAGCGATCGGGTTCATAAACCTAACGGGGATCTGCCAATCACTGGCGTTTGCCGTAGGCTACTGCATCGGGCGCTGCGAGCAAGAGCAAGATCTTTGCGAATATCGGGAACGGTCTTCGACGCATTGTTATCGCCGTCTGGTGACGTGCAGGTCGCGATGCTAAAGAACGTTCATGCGCATGGCTGCTCCGTGAAATAGACACCCCGGCGATGAAAAATCTCGGTCGTGGGTGCGACCGGGGCAACGGATCCAGCCGGCGCTCCAGCGGCGGCACCAAAATAGCGGTGCCCACAACGAAAAGCCCCAGCTAGGAAGAAGGGCCGAGGCTAAGTCAGTGCGTTCAGCGTCTTGTGACCCGCCCAGGGAGAAGGGCCGGGGCTAAGTCAGTGCGTTATGTCTCGCTAACCCGCCTATTCAGGCGGATTGCGTGGCGGGAGTCAATCTTGCATCGTCGTTTCGGCACTGCTTCGAGTAGGGCATGAAACACCTGTCGCAAGCCAGGCGACACCTCTTCCAGCTTCAGCGCTACCTTCGCCGCCCATAAGCTTAGGGGCGCCGCGTCGCCATTCGCCTTGGCGGACACCCCAAACAAGTCGTTAGGAGAGATTTTGAGGATGCGGCACAGAGCGGCGACGCGCGTGGACGCGACGGCGTTTCTACCGCTTTCGTATTTTTGTATCTGTTGCAAAGTCAGCCCAAGGGCTTTTCCCAAGTCAGCCTGGCTCATTCCCAAATTCAGTCGTTGTACGCGGATTATAGAGCCGATTTTCCTGTCAACGACAGTACCGCGAATACGCATGGCCACTACCTCGAATGAAATCACATTTCACATGATAGTCGTGGCACTGATGCAGGTGCAGCTATTGGTCGGCGCACAAAAAAAGAGCGACCGAAGCCTAACAACGAAGCAGGTTCGAGAAATTGCTCGCTCTGTATTGGTCCTGCTGGCGTAACGATGTTTGAACAGCGGCGTTAAGCCATCGAAGCGAAGTCCTCCCGTCCGAGTCGCATCCAGATAGGTTACAGCGACATCATTTTGGTTGAGTGAGGAATGCGCACCATGCCGAAGAGGAAAACATCGAAGTTCAGTTTCTATCAATGCCCAAACTGCGAGGCTTTATACCAGCGGGTCAGAAGCCGGGTCGGGCCGGGAGACGATCCGCAAATCGCTTGCAACACCTGCAGCGCCCCACTCGCCACACGCGAAGGCGAGTTCGTTCTGAAGTATTTCATGCTGCGTGAGGCCGCACGTGCTCAAAAACCGAAGAGCCCGCGGATCAATAATCGAAAAGCCCCACGACCGCAGCCAAAACACCGACAAGCACAATCGAAACAATAAAAAAATTTTCCGGCCGCGCTGCAAAGTCCGGCTGCCGGTCTTGGCGCGTCACTCATCAACCTTAAGCGGCACGCCTAACGGGCAAAGGTACGTGCGGGGCATAAGCAGACGTGTAGTTTGGGACACGCAACAAAGGTGAGGCGAACCCGTGGCGAACAGAACCGGTGCCGACGACAAGGCCATAAGAGCAGCGTTGCATCAGGTCTGGCCACCTGCCGCAATTGGGCTGGCCCTTGCAATAAACCTCGCCTGGATCGCCGCTCTTGCATACAGCATTTACAGGTTGTTCTAACCAATTATCAGCGAGCCAGCTTTTCATAGTATTCAGCCAAGAGTTGGCATTCTGCGGCGATTTCATCCGCATCCAATATCCTCGGTGGCGTTACCGGCAGGTTTTCAGCCAAGGCCGGATTGCGGTCGAGGATCTCGTTGATTTTGAGGACCGCGCGGTTCATTTGCCAAAAGGCATCCGCGAGCTGCTGTTCGTCTGTCATTAATTCTCACCGCGTCGGGCTTGCTATGCGCTGATGCTCCAGAACCTGGTTCTTGGCCGCACTTGTGACGCCTGCGTCGGCGAAGCCGCGACTATGGTGTCCTATGGCGCCGAAAACATTGGTCTGATGGATCATGAATGCGATGAGGAACGCGCCACAGGCTAGCGGGGCTACCACGAGCACCATCAGCGTGACATAGAGATCTGGAAAACGCTCGCACAGCGGTTCGAAGATGCGTCGCGCAACCGCCTGCCAATCTTGTTTCGCAAGCATTGCCACCCCCCAATCTTCGGGGATAGACAATACCGCGATTCCATGAATTTGTCCACGATTCGACATGTCATTGCCGCACTTGTGAATGCAGCCGCGGGGGGACGCGCCAACACCGAAGGCTGCCTAGGACTGCGATCCCAGCCTATGCCTGTCCACGTTCCGATATTGACGCCTTAGGATAGCGTCGCCCCTTCTTTCTAAATTCCTCGCAGCTTCTGTTAGATCGACCAGCGACGAGCGCAACTCTTTGTCGGAGATCTTGACGAAGACTTCAGCGATGCGGAGTGCTCGGGAGTCAAACGCAAGTGATTTCGTCGCGGTGGTCGTGTTACTCGTCGCCGATGTCCCGTCGAATAGTTCAGTGATTGGCACCTTTAGCGCGTCAGCGATCATATTCAGCCGGCTTGCGCCAACACGGTTCTTGCCGTTCTCGTATTCTTCAACTTGCTGGAATGTCACGCCAATCGCTTTGCCGAGCTCTTCTTGGCTCTTCTTGCGCCGCTTGCGCAGAAGGCGGATGCGCGCACCAACCGCTGCGTCAACTGGATTGTTTTGCCCTCTTGGCCACGCCATCACCTCGAATCACAAAAGCCGGAATATCACGCTCTGCCCAGTTTAAATCAGTTTGGAAACGCAGATCCTTGCTCATCCCACAATTTGCCGGGATGCGCTGTTTCCCAAAGCTGATGGCTGAGAAATAATGCAAGCGCGTCTTTCACATTCCGGTCCCGCGCGATGGGATCGTGCGCGGTTTGAGGGTCGTTGATCAAATCGTGTATCCGAGACCGTTCCTTCGGGCTAAGGTCAAGGACGGGGTGATTGTAGCGCTCAAGATTTTGTGTTTTCCTCAGATAATCGTAGTCTTCATCGGTAAGACCCCATGCGAAGGCGGAAGATGTGACGGCAAAAACCAACACAACGGCCGCGAGCGCAGCTAGGCAGCTCCTGTATCCTCTAGGCATTCATCCCTCCGATGAGGATTGTTGCAAAGCGAGCCGTCCGGCCTGACCAGCTCCTTTCCCAGGATGCGAATTGAACCTGGAACTCCTCCACTGGCAGTCCGGATTTCCTAACCGCATCGGTTCGGTGCGGGGAAGCGGTGGGTGATTGCCATGTGCAACCGAGACGACGTGCCGGTCGGCGATTGCGGCGTACTCAATCGCCCGCGCCACCGTCGCTCGAAATCACGCGCATAATAATAGCGAAAAGATCTGTGAAACACGATCATCTCCTCATGACGGCGGGAGCACGATCGGTCTCTCAGCCACCGACGCCTGTTGGATCGCTGCCGGTGATAAAACGAACCGTGCGCTTAAATGAAAACAAAAGCAAATCCCCAACGAAGATCGGCGTATACGTCAGCGGTGCAAAATGTCCTCGCGGCGAAGCCGTCGGGTTTAACGGGGGCCGAATTATGTTGGCCCGAATGGCCTGGCCGGGGCAATTCCCAACCGTCACTTGTCAGTTGGCCGAACGGGCCAGAGGTGCGGCTCATTCCAATCTGCAGGCGCCGGTCGGACATTGGCGTCGGCCGACCTGACCTTTTCGGCGGCCTCCAGCATAAGTTTGATGACGTTCTCCGCCGCGGCGATACCACGCTTCAGGTCGACAATGCAGTCGTCGGTCAGCACGGTCCTTGCGGCTTTTATTTCCTCATTGCTAGGCACGGCGATCTCCAGATCGATCGACGCACGATAGAATATTTCCTGGCAAAAAAGCCGCCGCCAAGTCGTCTCAAAAAAACCGGGCGCCGCTGTCTGACGGTCGGCGCCCAAGTTGTTGGACGGATGGTTGGCTCAAGCATCACATCGATCGGCGCACGGCCGAGTGGATGTGATGCCGGCGATCACGCTGTGATTTGCGCTATTTGAGCAATTCACTTTGGCGTGTGGCGATGTGCCTGCTATCCATGACAGGGAATCACGATAGCGACTGTGATGGGCGCAGAATTTAGTACGGTGCAACGCCGTCAAACACCGTCCCAGCCAACGGATCAGACTGGCGGTCGTTTGCGTGCCCGTAGCGCAGATTTCTCGTATCCTGGTTGTAGTAGGAACCGGCGTAAGGCGCTTGCAGGTGGCGGTCCACGTGTCTGGGCGACTGCGATGCAGTCCCGCGGCGGCGCGCCAACTGCGCGATGTCATCGACAAATCGTTGGAGAAGTTAGAACAGCCGCAAGGCGCGGATGTCGCGGGCAAGCTCAATTGAAAACCGATGGCAAGGTTCATGATCGAGAAACACGAGATCATCGAGATGGCGCGGCGCAATAAGCATCGTGAGTTACCGATCGTGGAGTTTATCAGGTGAGTAGCCCCCTCACTTGGGTGAGTAGCCCCCTAACTCGCGCGCCGTCTCAACACGCTGATGAGAACCAGCCAGCAACACCTCATCAAGAAGAAAAGGGAAGCCTTTGTCTCGCGTGGTTAGACGCTTGTCAGGCCCTGTTAGAGCGGCGAAAGCTTGGTCAACAAAGTCTCGAGGACGAATCCCGCATCGTCGAGAGCCGACCCGCGATGCCGGTACCCTCTGATGTCGTTTTGAGCCCTGGTAATGACGCTGCGAACCTGATCGCCAGTAAGGATGCGCTCCTTGACTAAGGTCTCCAACAAGGACGCTAGAATGGCGCCGCTGGCGATTGCAATTCCGGGCGGTGAATTTGTCGGGCTGGCGTCGATGAGTGCCATGATCTTCGCTCCTGATTTGGTTGGCGCCGATCAGGATAGCGGGAGCAGGGAGGGGCGTCATTGTCCTTCCCAATCTGATTCTTGCCCAACCGTGCAACAATGAGCCGTTCATTGGTCCTCGTTGGCTGTTGGCCGAGGCGCATGAACGCTGACCTCGCCGCGGTGTATTGTGGGGAACCGAACGGCGCCTCCTTCCTCAAGCGAGTTGGTTCGGAATATCCTCGTCCCCGTGTCAGCGATGGACGGCGGCGGCTATGGCTAAAGGACGATCTCGATCGGGCAATTCTGCCGTCCGAAATCTCGACCACGCACGATCTCGCCGAGGATCTGTGACCATGACGTTGCCGCTGCCGCGCTACGTCATCGCCAAGCCGCTGGCCAGCGGAGCGACTGGCACCGTGCCGACGCGTTACCGGAAGATGGGCTGCGCAATCCCCAACGAGCCGCTTGGGGCCGACTATGCGGTCGCGTGCGGCGTCAATGGGAAGGGCGGCCGCGCCTTCGCACTCAACGGACTGTTCGACGAATGGTGGAAAGCTAAAAACGGAGAGTTGGTCGAAAGCGTGTCGCGGTATGGAACGGTCGATTGGCTGTTTCGGGAATATAAAAGCAGCCAACGCTATCGCGAGCGCGTTTCCCAACGCACGCGTCAAGACTATGAGTTGCTGATGCAGATCGTTCTTGATCTGCCGACGAAGCGTGGCGATCGCGTGGGGCAGCGCTCGGTGAAATCCATCAGCCCGCTCGCCGTGGACAAAATCTATGACCAGGTCTGTGTCGGCCCCAACGATCCGCGACCTCGCCAGGGCGAGAAGGTTGTCGCGCTATGCCGCGCGGCGTCGCGTGTCGTCCGGCGTCTGCATCCCGATTGTTTCGACGGGAGCGTTCCGAATCCGTGGGACGGCGTGACCAGGCATTGGCGCACGATGAAAACCAAGCTGGCCGCGACACGCGAGCGGGTCTATCAATTCGCTTGGGGCGCCATCAGAGCGGGATACCCCGAGCCTGCTGCTGCGGCGGTGATCTGCTTCGAATTTCTCCAGCGTCCCGAAAACGTGCTCGCCGGCTACCTGGCGTGGCCGGACTATCGCGGGCAGCAAGCGCCCAACGCCATCAAGATCACGCACCACAAGGCAGGTGCCGTCGTGTGGCATCCGCTGGAAGAAACCTCCGACGAAGGCACGGTCAAATTCTACGGGGGCGCCGAAGCCGTGCTCGAGCGTTTGCCGCGGCGTGGCATCGCGATGATTTTGAAAGCATCGGGACAGGGCGTCGCGAAACCGTACGACCGGCATGAGATGGCAAAGCTTGTCCGTACCCTTCGGGATGACCTTAGGCTCCCGCCAACGTTTACCCTCGACGCGTGCCGCCACGGTGGCATGACGGAGTTGGAGGAAGCTGAATTGACCGATGGCCAGGGGAGGGCCCTGTCTGGGCACCGTACCAAGAGAGCCTACGAGGGCTACGCCAAGCGGACTTTGGAGCGGGCTCTTCCGGCCACCCGGAAGCGGTATGCCCATGCCATAGCGAACGTTCAGAGTACATCCATTCAGAATGGGCCCCGCGTTGGCGTTCAGAATGACGTCGATAACGACGATGCGGCCATTGCCTAGTCGCTTGGACACGTTTAGTTATCCGGCGGCCGTAGGAGTGTAGCTCAATGGCTAGAGCACCGGTCTCCAAAACCGGGGGTTGGGGGTTCGAGTCCCTCCACTCCTGCCAAAGATCAGCGAAATCAATGGCTTAGGAGAACGGCTGGGGCGCAGCTTGTTTTTGGCGGGACACCTCCGCGAGCCGCGCCCAGGAGAATGAAGCGAGAAGGGCGCCTGCGGCCGTGCTCGTCCGGTTGGCTTTCTTGGGGCGTTTACTCATAAATCAACCGCGTCGGCTCTAGCCCCCAACATAGACGTCGCCGACTGACCGCATGTCCGCTTTGTGCCAATTGAGGCATCATGCCGTTGTGCCACGTCACGGGCTTCACGGCCGCAAATGCATCGCTGTCGCAGCGGAGAGCGCTGCCAAAATAAAGAACACTGAGCCGGGCCCATCGGCCAGCACCGTAACAATGGCGAGTCCTATGCCGTAGCCACCGGACGCGGCGTCGATGGCAAGGGCGACGCCAACGATGAGGAACAACGCCGCTAGGAACGCCTGAAGCAAGAAAAAGAACTCGCGTCCTTCACGCTCTGACATTTGTGCACCCCCCCGAAAGAACCCGATCCGCCAACGGTCGGGGGCACGATCCAAGGCTATCGTCTAGCGGGCAAGGGATCCCCCCAAAAAGAGCGTCGGCCGCGCGAATCTCGCGACTGAGCCGCTCACCCATCCTTATCCAACAAAAAGTCGATCGGCAGTATCGTGCGATCTTTGACTTCCTTGATCGTGATGAAGGTGAAGTGCTTGTCGATGGTCTTCACCTTGGAAAACAGCAGCGCCGTAATCCTGTGGAAATGGTCGATATCGCGCGTCACCACTTTCATCAGATAGTCAAAGTCGCCACTGACGAGGTAGCAGGACACAATCTCGGGGATCTGATTCACGACACGCTCGAACGCCTCGAATTGCTCCTGCGTGTGATGATCGAGGGTAACCTTCGCATACGAAACCACCGGCTTGGCGAGCTTGTCGAAATCGAGAATCGCCGAATACCCCTTAATGACGCCGCTTTCCTCGAGCCGTTTGAGCCGCGCGAAGCACGGGGAGGGGGAAAGATTAATGCGCTCAGCTAGATCGACGACCTTGATGCGCGCGTTGCGCTGCAGCTCACGCAGAATCTGGTAGTCGCGACCGTCGAGCTCATCCGTACTCAAGTCTGCCACAGAGTACCTCGAAGACATGATTAGGGGCACACGACACCGCCGATTGACCGGTCAGTCATCGATCAAAGCCGCAACTCGCAATGCTATCCGAATGTACCTACCATTCTAGTACACAGTTCCGCGTAGTCTCAACCCAGATCGGGGCGCAGGTTTTGGCACAGACTGGTCAACCGCGTAGCTCCAGCCGCTGGCCGCCACGTCTTTCCGGAGTCAGCCCCAAGCGGACAGGGGAAGCATCGCCCTAAATTTGTGTTCTGTCAGCGGAAATCGCTGCGCCTTCGCCGATATTTGGCAAAATTGCCCGTCGGGGCAAGCCTAATATTTATTCATTCAGCGGCGATGCGTCGCGCAAAAAGGGGCGTGTGGTGGGTTCGAACAGCTTAAGAACAAAAGATATTCAATCGCTCCTGCATCCGTTTACCAACCTCGCGCTCCAGGAACGTAACGGCCCTCTGGTACTGCGCAGTGGGCGGGGAGCGACCGTCTTTGACGAAAGCGGAAAGGACTACATCGAAGGCATGGCCGGCCTTTGGTGCGCGTCGCTGGGCTTCTCCGAGAATAAAATAGCCGAAGCGATCGCCAAGCAATGCGATGAGCTTCCGTTCTACCATCTGTTCAACGGCAAGGCGCATGTCGCAGCCATCGAGCTTGCCGATCGTCTCAAACAGATCGCACCTGCCGCGATGGCTAAGGTCTTCTTCGGCAGTTCAGGGTCGGATGCCAACGACACGGCCGTGAAGATCGTCTGGTACTACAACAACGTCCTGGGACGTCCGCGCAAGAAGAAGATCATCGCGCGTCATCAAGCTTACCACGGCACATCGATCTCGGCAGCGAGCTTGTCGGGGCTGGCCAACAACCATCGTCTTTTCGACCTGCCCATTCCCAACATCCTCCACACCGAATGCCCGCACCATTATCGCTTTGCCGAGCCTGGCGAAAACGAAGAGCAGTTCGCGACGCGGCTGGCTGAAAAGCTCGAAGACCTGATCGTGGCCGAAGGACCGGACACGATTGCGGCTTTTATTGCCGAGCCCGTCATGGGCGCAGGCGGCGTCATTATCCCGCCGCAGACCTATTTTGCCCGTATCCAGAAAGTGCTTGAAAAGTACGATATTCTTCTCATCGCTGACGAAGTCATTTGCGGCTTTGCCCGCACCGGCAGCATGTGGGGCTCCGAGACATTCGGTATGCGCCCCGACATCGTCACCTGTGCCAAGGCGATAACCGGCGGCTATCTGCCGCTGTCGGCAACGATGATTACAGAGCCGATTTATCGCGCGCTTATGGGTGGCTCGAACAGCGTCGGCGCATTCGCGCACGGCTACACCTATTCGGGTCATCCGCTGGCGACCGCCGCAGGTCTCGCCACGCTTGCGATCTACGAAGAGATCGATGTCGTATCCGTGGCGCGTCGTGCCTCAAAAAGATTCCTCGAGCGCTTGCATGGATTTGCCGATCACCCTCTCATCGGGGAAACTCGCGGCGTGGGGCTGGTCGGAGCCATCGAGCTGACCAGCGATCGCGCCAAGCGCCAGCCATTCCCGCCACAGCGCGGCTTCGGCAATGCCGTGGTTCAAGCGGCGCAGGCCCATGGCGTTATTCTCCGAGCGATGGTCAATGACACGATATCATTCTGTCCGCCGCTGACGATTTCGGACGATGAAATCGACATCATGTTCGATCGATTTGGTGCCGCCCTCGAACATGTGGCGGCCCATCAGCACGCGGCTGAGTGAATAGCTGTTCGCGGCCGCGGCGCCGGTGAGTTCACCGACGACACGCGGAAGAGGGGGCTTGTGTGGCGCGCTATGATGTTGCCGTGATCGGCGCGGGCATTGTCGGCCTGGCGACGGCGATGAGTTTGCTCGAGCAAGAGCGGCACATTGACGTGGTCGTGTTGGACAAGGAGCCGTCGGCGGGTCAGCATCAAACGGGCCATAACTCCGGGGTCATCCATACGGGGATCTACTACGATCCGACCAGCCTGAAAGCCCGATTGTGCCGCGAAGGATGTGAGGCGACCAAATATTTTTGTCGTCAGGAGCTTATCCGCTACGACACCTGCGGCAAGCTCATCGTGGCGACCGACGCCGACGAAGTCGCCAAACTCGGCAATCTGTATGAGCGCGCGCGCGCCAACGGCGTGGCCGTCGATCGGCTGGACGCCGCGGCGCTGACGGCGCTTGAGCCCAACGTGACCGGGATAGCGGCTTTGCTTGTTCGTGACGCCGGCATTGTCGACTACCGGCAGGTCTGCGAAGCCATGGTGGGACGCATTCGCGCGGCCGGCGGCGAAGTTCGCTTCAGTGCGCCGGTCACGGCTATCGAGCAGACGGACGACAGCGTCGCGATTAAAGCCGGCGGCGAGACACTGAGCGCAACGCGGGCGGTTGCGTGCGCTGGGCTTCACTCCGATCGGCTCGCGGCCGCGGCTGGCGTTGCGAGCGACTACCGCATTCTGCCGTTTCGCGGCGAATATTTCGTTCTTCCTGACGAACGCAGCAACATCGTGCGCCACCTGATCTACCCAGTCCCGGATCCGAAGCTTCCGTTCCTCGGAATCCACCTGACGCGGACCATCGATGGCAGAACAACCGTCGGTCCCAACGCCGTTCTGGGGTTTGCGCGCGAAGCTTACCGAAAGTCCGCTTTCAGCTTGGCCGACACGTTTGGGATGATGATCTTCCCCGGCAGTTGGCGTTTGCTGGCACGCCAGTGGCGCGCCGCCGTGTCCGAATATCGCAACTCGCTGTTTCGCAGCGTCTATCTGGCGGCGTGTCAAAAATATTGTCCATCGTTGCGGATCGAGGACCTGACTCCATGGCCGGCGGGCGTCCGCGCGCAGGCCGTATCGCGTCAAGGCGTCATGCTGCATGATTTCGCTTTCGCCGGCACGGAACGCATGCTGCATGTTTTGAACGCGCCGTCGCCTGCGGCCACATCGGCGATTCCGATCGGGCGCATGATTGCGGCGCGGCTCCTCGGCCACGAAGAACAACTCGGATAGATCAAACATGCGCAGCGCCGAACGCACGATGATGTTGACAGGGGCAAGCCGCGGAATCGGACATGCCACGGTCAAGCTGTTTCACGATCATGGTTGGCGCGTTCTCACTGTCTCTCGTCAACCGTTTGATACGGCCTGCCCGTGGCCGGGTGGCGCTGAAAATCATCTGCAATGCGATCTCGCCAAGCCAGACACTTATGATAGGCTGATTACAGCGGTGCGGGCTCGGGTCGGATCGCGCGGCCTCGACGCCTTGGTCAACAATGCAGGAATCTCGCCGAAGGGGCCGGCGCGCGGCCGGTTGGGGACGCTCGAAACGGACTATGGGACCTGGGTTGACGTTTTGAACGTAAACCTGATCTCGACGGCGATGTTGGCGCGAGGTCTTTTCGAAGAATTGAAAACCGCCGGCGGCTCAATCGTGAATGTCACCTCTATCGTCGGGTCGCGCGTTCATCCTTTCGCTGGAGCCGCATATGCCTGTTCCAAGGCGGCGCTCGCCGCTCTCACGCGGGAGCAAGCGCACGAATTCGGCCCGCACGGGGTGCGTGCGAATGCTATCGCGCCGGGCGAAATCAACACCGCAATTCTCTCGCCGGGGACTCAGGTGATTGTCGACAGTCAAATACCGATGAAGCGGCTGGGCGATCCGGAGGAGGTAGCAAGGACGATCATGTTTCTTTGCTCATCGGACGCGGCCTACATCAATGGCGCCGAACTGCACATCAACGGCGGTCAACACACATAAGTGTCGCCTGAGGACGCGGGGAGGCCATTTCGGTGATCTGATTGTCGGATTCAGACAATGACTCTTCGGGGCGATCGACCGTCAGGGCGACACGTGCGTGCAAATTTCTCGCCCTACCGCTATTAACAACGATCCTAGTCGGAGACGATCAATGGTTGAGTATACGGCCAAGCCGAAAGTTGCTGCAGTCCAGGCCGCGTCGGTCTGGCTCGACGCCGACGCCACGATTGATAAATCAATCGCAATGATCGCGCAGGCGGCGGCCAACGGCGCCGACCTCATCGCCTTTCCGGAAACTCACGTTCCGGGATATCCCTGGTGGATCTGGCTGGGCACGCCGTTTTGGGGGGCTCAGTTCGTAGGACGTTTCCACGAAAACTCGCTCACCGTGGACGGCAAACGCATGCTTCGGCTTCGCGAGGCAGCCAAGAAAAACAAGATAACCGTCGTCATGGGTTACAGTGAGCGGGGTGGCGCCAGTCTCTACATGAGTTAGGTCATTATCGGGCCGGACGGCGAGTTGATCGGCAATCGTCGCAAGTTGAAGCCGACGCATGTCGAGCGCTCGGTATTCGGTGAGGGCGATGGTTCCGATCTGGTCGTGTTCGATCGGCCTTTTGGGCGGATGGGATGCCTAAACTGCTGGGAGCATTATCAGACGCTGACCAAATTCGCGATGTACAGCCAGCACGAACAGATTCACGTCTCGTCGTGGCCAAGCCAATCGCTTTACCAGCCGTCGGTCCGCACCTTCGGCTTGAAGGTGAATGAATTGGCCATGCGCATGTATGCGGTTGAGGGGCAGCTGTTCGTCGTAAACTCCAGCAATCTGGTCGATCAGCTATGCCTCGATACGTTTTGCGACACGCCCGAAAAGCGCCAATTGATCGAGCTCGGCGGAGGCTGGGCGCGCTTCTTCGGTCCAGACGGCGGTGATCTGGCGGAGCCGCTGCCGCATACGGAGGAAGGCATCTTGTATGCGGACTTGGACTTGCGGCAGATTCCACTCGCCAAGGCGGCGGCCGATCCCGTCGGGCATTATGCCCGCTCGGATGTGCTGTCCCTCAGATTCAATAGGAGCAAGACCAGTCCGGTCGAGCATGTCGGAGGCGCGCCTTCAATGGCCGCGGCCGCAACCGCGACGGAAGGCAAAGAGCGGAACTCTCAGCGTTCGCTCGACAGCACTCTTCTTGCTCCCGAGGCTTCTGTCGACAGCGAGGTTCTCAAAGGTGATGGGCGCGGCCTTCGCAATTGAGCCGCTCCACCACGCGATGGGTTAGGCCGGGTTGCTTGCGTTCAGCATCCCGGTCTTCGGATGGCAGTTGATGTACTCGAAGTGCTGATCCTGAGCGCGGATGACTCCGACCTCGTGATAAACGCGCAACCGCGCAGCCCCGCCGAGCGTCGAGAAATGCTTGATGGCGCTGACGAAGATTGCGAGATGGGTAGGATGACTCGCTGCCCATAATTCCAGATCTTCCAGACTGCGCCACAAGCCCATCGTATAGCTTTTGGCGATCGGCTGTCCGGTTTTGTCCAGTAGTCGGACAAACCGGTTCGTGTAACAGCCTAAATCTCGGCCTTGATCGCGAAGAAACGTCATGCCGGTCGTGAGCTGCGGCTCGACCTCGTTGAAATACATCTTGCGCTCATGGTCATCCGCCTCCGTCCAATCTTGTCCTGAGCGAATGAGGCAAAGATTCTCTTGCGGCGTGACCGTGACGCGGCCGCCTTTTATCACGCGTGTCTCGGAGCGCGGCTGCGGTTCTGGAGGCTCGAGAGCGTCGACCTGAGACAGCGGAATGCGATCCCGCGCGCTTCCCCAGTAGCCGTGCTCCTGAATCTCTCCGCTCATGCCGCGCGACAGGTTGGCAATTCCTTCAGAATTCTTCGCCGAAAACGCGGTCTCGAAATCCACCGCACGCGGCGTAAAGAACTCGCGAAAATAGCCGATACCGTCAGTCTCCCGCTCTTGCGAGTCCCACCAGGATTTTTGCTGCGGCGCGTTGAGCCAAGAGTTGAAAGCCGAGCGGTTGTCCCAATATCCGACGAACAGATAGGTGTCGTTGCCTATCCCATCCGTGTAGCGGGCGTGATCCCAATATTGAGCGCCTCCGGGCGAACTGAGGCTCGATTGCAGATGGCTGAGGGCTGCAGAGACAGCCGGCGTTTCGGTGCCAAGGAACTGCACGCCGAAATAGGCCATGACGACTTCGGTCACCTCCGGCGCAAACCGTGCAGCGAACGTAGGATGTTGCGGCCGGAAGCGATCCGATATGCGCTTGTGGCGAGTTCCTGGCGGTGCGCAAATGGTCCGGAATTGCCGACTCGAAATGGCGTCCTGTCGTGTCCATGTTTGAAGCCCGGATCCTCTGTGGCGTGATGAACGATGGCGGTTGGATCAATGCACCGCTGCCTGCATGATTGCTTCTTCGGTTGCTTCCGCTGCGGCGAACTCGCGGACGATTTTACCGCCGCGCGCGACCAGGATGCGGTCTGAGATGCTGAGGACTTCCGGCAAATAGGATGAGATCACCACGACGGCTTTGCCTTGCTCGGCGAGCTCTCGGATGGCCTGATGAATTTGCGGAATGGCGCCGACGTCAACGCCCCTTGTCGGCTCGTCGAAGAAGATCACGTCGGGGCCTTGCGCCAGCGCTTTGGCGATGACGACTTTTTGTTGATTGCCACCCGAATAGGCGATGAGCTTCAGCTTGCGGCTGAGGGCCGCGATCGAAAGGCGCTCCGTCCATCGATCGGCCAGCCCGTTGGCCGCTTTGCGCGAATACCAGAAGCGCCAGCCGCCGCGCGAAACCAAAGACGCGAGATAGATGTTTTCGTCGGCATTCATGGTTTCGAAGAACCCGTTCAATTTTCGGTCCTCCGTAATGTAGACGATGCCGGAGCGGATGGCCTGGCGAGGCGAACGGTACGAGACCGCTTTGCCGCGAAGGTGAATTGCGCCGCCTTCGACAAAGCCGCGGGGGACAATGCCGGCCACGATCTTGGCGGCTTCAGAGCGGCCAGATCCGACCAAGCCGGCGATGCCAACGACCTCGCCAGCGTTCAAAGAGAACGACATGCCGCGGACGGACTTTCCCATGGTGACGTTTTCGACCGAGAGCACGGGCTCGTGGTGGTCGCGGGGAACGTACGTCGCGCGTTCTGTGGCGGCGCTGGGCAGGTCGCGGCCCACCATCAGCCTGATGAGCTTTTGCCGATCGAATTCCGAAGTAAGGCCGGATCGTACCCGCTGGCCGTCGCGCAAGATCGTAATGCGATCGGACAACTCAAGCGCTTCTTCGAGCGCGTGCGATATAAAAATGATCGCGACACCGCGGCCGCGCAGATCGCGCAGGAGATCAAAGAAGCGACGCGTTTCCACGGCTGTCAGGCTTGCGGTTGGTTCGTCGAATATGAGAACACGCGCATTCAGGCGAACCGCGCGTGCGATCTCCACCATTTGCCGTTGGGCGCTGCCAAGCTCCCCGATCAGAGTCAGTGGGTTGACCTCGAAGCCGAGTGAACTCAGCAGATGTTGAGCGTCATCGTTGATGGATTTGAATTGCGTCAGCCAGTGCTCGTTGCCCAGAACCAGATTCTGGGCCACCGTCATCGTCGGTACCAGACTGGTTTCCTGGTACACCATGGCGATCCCGGCCCGGAGACTATCCTGGGGCGAGCGAAATCGCAGTTCGTGTTTGTCGATGGAAAGTGTTCCGGAACTGAGCGGCACCGCGCCGGAAATGATCTTGCAAAGCGTCGACTTGCCGGCGCCATTTTCGCCCAGCAACGCGTGGATCTCGCCGGGGTAGGCGTCGAGATCGACGCCGTCGAGCGCATAAACGCCGGCGTAGATTTTGGTCGCAGCCCTGACGGACAGCAGCGGTTCAGCATCAGCCTTCATTGATTTTCCGCCTCTCGCTTACCATCGAGCAACATTCAGCGGCCGGGCGACACGAGGTCGGATGCCGGCGTCGAACTGGGCCAAACTGACGGACTCTTAAACTTGCTTTCCTGAACCTCCACGGCTCGGTCGCGAGTGGGAGTGCCGGAGACTGCGGTCGTCTCGCGATTGTTCGTGGTCGTTTCGCCCGGAGGTGCGTGCTTGGCGCGCGTCAATCTTGTCCTGATCTGCGGCCATTTTGCCGTAAGGCCCCCCGCCAACAATAAGATCAAGCCGATCGTCGCCGATGCGAGACTGGCGCTGGCATTTGAGCGCAGCAAACCGCTGACAAGGAGAAAGATCAGCGCGGCGCCGAGGATCGCCCGGCCGACGGTACCGCGTCCGCCGCCGATGCTTACGCCTCCGGCAACGACGCCGGCCAATGCCGTCACTTCAAAGCCAAGCGCGGTATCGGAGCCGGCGGCGCTCTGTCGCGCCGCATAAAGTAGGCCTGCGAGCGCCGCGATCGCTCCGCTCAGAATATAAGCCAACAGCAGCGAGCGGCGCACGTCGATCCCGGCGTGGCGCGCCGCTTTGCGGCTTGCGCCCACGGCCATGATATGCAGACCCGGGCGAATGCGGGTGAGAAAAACGTGGCTGGCGAGCCCGACCGCGCAGAGCACCAACATGTTCACCGGGACACCCAGTATCGAACCGTCGCCCAGGAAATCCCAAGCGGCGCTTTCGTTGGTCGCGATCGCCAATTCGGTCGTATAAGCCTCGGATACGAGATTGAATACCGCGCGCAGGATGAGCAGCGTGGCGAGTGTTGTCAGAAACGGCCGAGCCTTGACGTAAGCGATCAGGAGGCCGTTGAGCGTTCCGACGGCGACACCGGTTGCGACTGCACCGGCAATCGCAACGCTCGGCGAAAGGCCCTGAATGCGAAATAAATAAAGGGCGACAAAATCCGCCAAGGCAAAGGTCGCGCCGACTGACAGATCGATACCGCCGGCGAGGATTGTGATCGACATGGCGACGGCCACAAGTCCCGGCTCGGCGAAATCGCGCATCAACTGCTGAACGTTCATGACGCTCAGATAGTGCGGAACCAAGATCGCGAACGTCGTAAAGGTCAGACACGCAAGGATGAGGGGCAGGAGGGTTTCCATCCATCGCCGATCAAATAGCCGCGCGATTGACGACCTGACGAAAACACCCGGGAACGACGCAAAAGCCCGCACGACCGACGGCTCCCATGCAATGCGCGCGGATATCGACGCCATGTGGCTCGAGATCCGCGCGCCCAATCTCTTGCCGCCTATTTGGCGGCTTCCGTTGCACCTTTCTCGAAACAATAGCGGCGGTCCTGCTTGCCTGTCACCCAATATTGGTTGGAGAGGTAGATCAGCTCTTTGCTTCCCGGCTTGTTGCCGCTTTCAAGCAGGGTGACGACGGCGTCGGATATCTGTTGTCCCTGCACGTCAGACCGGAACGACAGCAGTTTGTAGAACAGACCTTGCTCGAGAAGATCGCAGTCGCCGTAATTGCCTTCGCTCGATGCGTAGACCTTGACTTTGCCCTGGAGTCCCGCCGCTTTGACCGCCTGCGCCGCTCCCGCCTGCATGATGCCCCAAAAGCCATAGGTCGCGCAGAGGTCGGGATGCTGCTGCAGCACGGTAGCGGTCACTTCGTTGGCTTTGCTGCTGTCCCAGTTCGCAGCTTGCGTCGAAACCACCTTGATCGATTTGTCGGTGGCGAAGACCTCCATCGCACCCTTGAGCTGATCGACGCTGCCTCCGGCCGTGGGCTCGCCTTGGACGATCGCCACCTTTCCGGAGCTTTTGCCGTCGCCGCATTCGGCGACGATGTCCTTCGCGATGATCCGGCCTGTGTCATAGTAATCGACGCCCACATAGGCGTCCGACGGCTGGTTCGATCGCATGTTGATTTGGATGACGTAAATGCCGGAGTCCATCGCCCGTTTGATCTCCTTGGCCAGCAAGGAGACGTTCGGATTATGAACGATAAGCACGTCCGGCTTTTCATTGATGAGGGACGTCACGGCTTGCAGTTCGACGTTGCTGTCGAAGTTCGGATCTCTGACGATGAACTTGACACCCCACCTGTCGAAGTTCTCGCGCATCGCCGCCGTCCAGCTATCGCCAAGCGGGTTTCCCAGCGTGATCGGCACCCAGGCGACGGTCTTTCCCTTGACCGCCTTCTCAAAATCGCTGCGCAACCTCGTACGCACGTCGGTGTCGGCAAATGCGGCGGTCCCCGCCAATCCGACCGTCAAAGCCACGAGCATTAACCCGCGGCGGCTCACGAACCGCTTCCATTGCATAGGCGCTTTCCCCTCTGATGGCGCAAACCGGCCATGAAACGTAGGCATAACTGCCCGGTCAGTATCGCCTAAAACGGCGAGAACGCCGGTGGATTCATTCGTCGATGTGCCGGTCGCAAGCGAAATGCACTGGCCGATGCTCACTTTGCGGGCAAGCCGTAAAAATGTTCGGGCAAGGGCCCGGATTGCTGTCGTGAGGATCGCTGCTTGCGGGAAGGGCGGACTGGGCGGCAACCAAGGGCACACGGCTGCTTGCCTATTCGCCTTCCGCAGCCGTCTCTTCGTCGCGGGGGTGAAGCCAGTTGTCGAGCACGATCGCTGCCAACAAGGCGGCACCCTTGATGATGCTCTCGAGCTGATAGTCGAGATTCATCAGAGTCATCGCGTTCAGCAGCACGCCTACGAGCAGTGCGCCGGCAACGACACCGCGCACGCTGCCGCGGCCGCCCACAAGGCTGACGCCGCCCAATACGGCCACCATGATGACGTCAAAAACCAGCATCGAGCGATTGACGACGAGCAAGTCCACGACCCCCGTCGAGGCAACCATGACGATCCCGCCAACATAGCCGATCACCGAACAGATCGCATATTCGAGCAAGGTCAGAAGGCGAACCGGCATGCCTGAAAAGCGTGCGGTCTCGGGATTGTCGCCGTGCGCATAGATGAAGCGACCAAGCGTGGTCCTCGACATGAAAATGTAAAGGCCGACAATGCAAAGGCCGAACACCAACACCGGTGCTGGGATTCCTTTCCATGATTGTCCGAGCGCCAGTAGCGCACTGTCAGCCGGTACATTGAATAGCCGCAACGGCAACACGGTGATGCGCGCGACGCCAATGATGAGCAGCCCGCTGGCTAGGGTGGCGAAGAGCGCCGGTACCCCGAAAAAGGCGACAAACGCGCCATTGAATAGGCCAAGGCCCAGTGCCGTAAGGAGGCCCACCACCAGGGCAGCCGGCATGGCTAGTCCGCCGATCATCAATTTGACGGCGATCCCGGCAGACACCATCGCTACCGCTATCTGTGACAGATCAATTCCACGTCCGATAATGACGACTGTCATGCCCAGGGCCAGGATGCCGAGGACCGAGACGCTGCGCAGAAGCGTCATCAGGTTGCCCCACGACGCAAATTCGGGAAGAAAAATTGCAAGAGCCGCGGCGAGGAGGAGGGCGTTCAAAATGACGATCGAGCCTTGGTCCAAAGCTGCAATGCGGCGCCAAACGGTTGTTTCAGCTTGGCGCCGTCTGTTGCCTGGCGAAGCCGCCAATGTGTTCGTCTCAGAAGCCAAGCGAACTCCCCATCTCCAGTCAACGCGACATCCGCGAACGTTGCGGACGCCGTTTGGATTACGCCAATTCCGAAAAGATCGTCGATGATACACACCTTGTCCGTTGACTTAATCACGGACAGCAATTGCGGTTTCTGTTGACGCAATTGGCGGTGAATGCACCTTCCCGTGGAACGACCGGCTATTTCGTCGGCCTGTACCAGCGCTAGCGAGATGCTGGGCGGTTAGCCGCAAGGTCACGAAGCTTGCGCGGGCCCCGCTTCTGGTGCGGCCCGCCGTTTTCACTGCCAAACTCCGCGACGAACAGAATAATCCGCTTTCGGTCGCTCGAAAACGGATGAAAAAATCTGCGCCGTCGTTGCTAAGCCACCGCATTGACGAAGAACCCGAGGGATCTTGATGCGGATCGGCGTGCCTAAGGAAATCAAAACGGAAGAATATCGCGTCGGGCTGACGCCGGCGGCTGTGCGGGAGTACGTCGCGCAGGGTCATCAGGTCCTGGTGGAGCAGAGCGCCGGGCACGGCGTTGGCGCAACGGACGATATCTACGCTAGGGCAGGGGCTCATCTCGCCGATACGGCGGAGGAAGTTTTCCGCACAGCGGACATGATTGTTAAGGTCAAAGAACCACAGCGCTCCGAATGGCAGTGGCTTCGGGAAGGCCAGATGCTGTTTACCTACCTGCACCTCGCGCCTGATCCGGAGCAAGCGCTGGGCCTGTTGGCCTCCGGCTGCACCGCCGTGGCCTACGAGACGGTCAGGGAGCATGATGGGTCGTTGCCACTGCTCGCGCCGATGAGCGAAGTCGCTGGCCGCCTGTCGATTGAAGCCGCGGCCCTGGCGCTGCGGCGGCCGGCGCGTGGAATGGGCAAGCTTATGGGTGGCGTGCCTGGCGTGCCGCCCGCGAAGGTCGTTGTCCTCGGTGGCGGGGTGGTCGGCACCCATGCGGCCCGCATGGCGACAGGCCTGGGTGCGGAAGTGGTGATCTTGGATCGGTCTCTGGCGCGACTGCGGCAGCTCGACGAATTGTTCGAGGGCCGAGTGCAGACGCGGTTTGCGACTCTCGACGCAATTGAAGCCGAGGCCATCGATGCCGACGTGATCATCGGCGCCGTGTTGGTCCCGGGGGCGAGCGCACCGAAATTGATCACCCGCGAGCATCTGAAAAATATGCGGCCGCAGTGCGTTTTGGTCGATGTCGCGATCGATCAGGGCGGCTGCTTCGAAACATCCCGAGCGACCACGCATCAGGACCCGACCTTTGTGGTCGACGGGATCGTGCACTACTGCGTCGCCAATATGCCGGGCGCGGTTCCGATCACGTCAAGCCACGCGTTGAACAACGCGACATTGCCGTTTGGACTTGCGCTGGCATCTAAAGGATTGAAGGCGCTGGAAGACGATCCGCGTTTGCAAGCCGGCTTAAATGTTCACGCCGGCAAGATCAGGAACAGCGCGGTCGCCGAGAGTTTGCAGGACCATCCCGGCTTTCGCTAACCGGGTTAGCATGCTCGGGCCGGGATGAACGGGCAATCAATCAACGCCGTCAGTTCGATACTTCAGCTCCGCATCGATGCGGCCAGTTGCGAATGACCGCGCCTCATCGCGGCCGCACGTGCCGATTGGCGCGTCTAACGTGACGCGCCGAAATCTCCGAACCGCCAGCTTTCGCCGTGAGTGACAATCCTGCCTCCGGTCGGAGGGGCGAAATGCGTGCCCAAGATCAGGATGTCTCTGTCGGCATAGCGTTTGAAAAACTCCTGACGCGTGGCGATCGCACGAGCGACGTCGAAATCAAACGTGCTGCTCGCCCGCGGCTTGGCCAGTTGTATCGGATGGTGCACGAGATCGCCGGTAATGACGGCTTCCTCGCCGCGCGACGAAATATGGACACTGACGTGTCCCGGCGTATGCCCCGGTGTCGGCTCGAGGAAGATTTCCTCGCAAAGCGCATGGTTTGCCTCCACGAGCTTGTGAAGTCCCGCATCAACGATGGGCCGCAAGGAATCCTCAAATACGGCGCGCGCTTCGAGCACACCCTGAGCGACCTGCGGCGTCACGTCGCCGTCTCGCTCCTGATCGTTCTCCTTCGACCAATGCTCCCACTCTTCGCGGCAGAAAAGATATTGCGCGTTCGGGAATGTCGGCACCCATCGCCCGTCGACCAATTTCGTATTCCACCCAACGTGGTCGACGTGGAGATGCGTGCAAAAAACGGTGTCAATGGAATAGGGCGAATGTCCCGCGTCTTCCAGGCAGCGCAAAAAGGGTCCCTGCAAATCATTCCATGCGGGCCACTTGCGGACCTTGTCGTTGCCGACGCAGGTATCGACAATGATCTTCCGCGAGCCACATTCGATCACGAACGCATGCGTCGAACTGATAAGTTGGCCTTCGGGCGTTGCGTGATTTGGTAGCAACCACTCTTGCTCGCGGACCTCGTCGGCGGAGAGGCTACGGAACACAAAGTTCGGCCAACGCACATTTCTGAGTTCGGCGATGCGCGTGATTTTGACGTCGCCGACCTGCCACTGATCCATGATGCGTCCGATATTTTGCGAAAGGTCCTCCCAGCCATAGTCCGGAGGACGCGGCAAATACAACCGAAAGGCGCTCCGGAATTGTGCGAAAAGCCTGAACTGGCGGGCGTCGAAGAGGAAGCCATCTCAAGCCGGAGGCCGGTCCGACAGTGACTCGTCCTGCCGTAGGAGTGCCCGCAACGCCGATCTCGGCCTCGGACCCCAGTCGCCAACGGGTATTATAGGTCGCAATTTATAGCTGATTTCAACTCTCTACCACGCTCTTTGATTGCTTTTCGCTGCGGCGCTATTTCCGTGGTCGCGTCCGCTCGCGACTTTGGTTGCATCAGGTTCAGGACCCCTTAGCGTGACTGTTGGGTTTCTTGGCCCCATTTTGGGGCTCCCAGAAGTGTCCAGGACATTGACACCGTTGGAAATCGGCAGTCCCCCTACTCCTGCCAAAAAAATAAATTAAATCAATAATTTATGACGAACCTGGGCACTTTGTTCCCGGCGGGACACCTCAGCGAGGTCGGCCAAGGAGAGCAAAGCGAATGGGGCGCCGGCAGCCGCGGCAATGCCCGTCCGATTGGCTTTCTTGGTGTGTGCCGTCGCCGGCTTCTCGCTCGACCAATCGAACGGCGCCATCATCTGCCGATCGGTGGCGCCGTGCAGATCGTCGCCGCAGCCTCCTTCAAGCCGTGCGCCGTGCGGTGCAGCAGCCCCGCCTGATCGCACCATTCGCGCATCCGCCAAATCCACGGTCCTCGAACGGCTGCCCGTAAGCGGTGACGGAAACGTCTTGAGCCCGTGCGCGCTGGCGCGAAGCGCCTCATTCAGCGGCGGCAGGATTGGCTTCACGCTCTCATCCATGCGCTTGTAGCGCGTCTTTAATGATCTGGGGATGTACCGACATCGGGTAAACCGGACTATCCACCCGTTCGGCCTAGCTGACACGGACGTCGTGTTCCACCGCTGGCACGATAAGATGGTGCTACTTGATATTCGTAGAGTGCGGGCGGCGCCAGAGGACGATGGCGCGATTAGCGCGTTCAAAGGTCTCCGCAAAAGGTGATCGCGCGCTCAACAGATAGAGGCCGAAGAGATCTGCGTCTCGTCGTCGTCACGGTGTTTGATCGCCAACTGGTCGAAAGCGCCTACCAGTGCGCGCATCCGCACCTTGTACGATTTCGCTCAGCGACGACAACTAGGCCCGAGAAGTGACAATCTGCACAATTTTCGTCGCAATACCGCGTGATCTTATCAAGACTTTTCCACCGGTCGCCAAGCTAACTTACAAAGAGCCGACCAAGGACGTGGCCAAATGCTAGAGCCAGGACCTCCGAGCGAATTTTCAGACGCACAGGACGTACGGGCGGATAAGCATTTGCCTAAGAGGTCATGGTTTGCCAAGGCCGGAGACTGGCTGCTTTCTCGTAAGTGGATAAGCGCCTCTAGGCGAATTACGGCAACAGTCTTGACGCTCGGTTCGGCGATTCTTATCGCGCTTGTTCTTGCCCTGGTTGTTCGAGGCCTATTCGCAAATACGATTTCCATCAGAGCAATCACTGTGCCAAAAGCGTTAGAGGAAAGAGGTTTCACTGCAGAAGTTGCTGCACAGCGGCTACGCGACGCAATGACCGAGTACGTCAGAGACGCGAATGCGAGAATGCGAGGAACAGACATTGAGTTGCGAAGCGACGAACCAAATATTGTCCTTCCCGCGGTTAACCTCTCGCTGGATACAGTTATTTCGGCCTTGCGCACATTCTTTCGTAGTAACGCAAGGCGCAATATCTCAGGCGATATAACAGATAGCGAGTCCAAGCTTTGGCTGCGTCTTCGCCTGAACGGTAGAATATTTTACACGAGCCCGGTAGGGGTTGGTTCGGACCATCCCGAGCAGCTATTCGATGGAATTGCCAGCAAGGTGCTTTGGCAAATTCATCCCTATGTCGTTGCAAGCGAGGTATCCCACACCAACAACGCCAAGGCGCTTGAATTGGTCAACTCAATAGTCGGTAACCCGCGAAATCCAAATGAAGATGTTGCATTGTCATACAACTTAAAAGCCATAATCTTGCGTAACCGAATTCAATACGACGATGGCGTCAAAGCTGCGAAGAAAGCGATAGAACTCGATCCGTATCAAGCCAACCCGCATAATACCCTCGGCGCCGTTCTTCGAGATTTAGGTGCGGCCGAGAGAGATCAGAGCAGAATTGAGGAAGCGCTCGCCGAAGACCGTGCCGCCGTCGAACTCGATCGACACTTTGCATTGCCCCACGAACATTTGGCTGAGGGCTTCCGAGTATTTGCCAAAAACGACGAAGCGATCGCTGAACTCCGAACAGCGACCAAGGTCGATCCAAAAGAGGCGGGCGCATACAGTTCGTTCGGATATGTATTGCTTGCAGTCGGCGAAAACGACGAGGCAATGGAGCAATTTCGAGTTGCAGTCGATCAGTTCCGTCAAAAGTTGAGCGAGAATCCAAAAAATGCGTCGGTGAGGGCGAGCCTCGCGAATGCCCTGAGTGCAGCAGGCCAGCCCGCGGAAGCGCAGGGCGAGTACAACCAAGCCGTCGTCGATTTCTATCAAATTATTGAGGAAGACCCGAATAATATCGCCGCACGCAAAACTCTAGCTTGGGCATTGCAAGCGTTGGATAGACACAAAGACGCGATAAAGGAATATCAGGAAATTATCAAAAAGAATCCAAGGGACGCGGTTGCGCATTTGCGCCTTGGCGACGCCTTCAGGAACACCGAACGGAGACAGGACGCGCAAATTGAATATGAAAAAGCATTGACTGAATTCAGCAAGGATGCGGAGTTTCGGCCGAATTATGTTGTGTCGCACTTAAATTTGGCGGCTGCGTTAATGGCGCTACAAAGACCGAAAGAGGCAATTGCTCAGTATCGAAAAGCTATCGATTTGGAGCCCAAAAATGCAGCAATTCATGTGATACTAGGATTCGCTTTGCGAAACTCGGGAGACAACGAGGCAGCGATACTTGAATTCAGAGAAGCGACAAAGATCAATCCAACGAATTTTGACGGTCACCGGAGCTTGGGTGAGCTCCTGGAGTTGGGCGGACGGACAGCGGACGCGATTGCGGAATATCGCCAAGCCAGTGATATTGATCAGAATGATATCTCGGTTCATCTCAGCTTAATGCGCCTCCTCAAGACGAGCGGCAAGGAAGACGAGGCCGCCGCAGAAGCTGCCCTTATCGCAAAAATGGATCCCAGGTTATTTGCGTCCGGGCGTGATACGGCAGCGCATCCAGTTTCCGGGGCAGGTCATGGTGAGGAGATTCGCCGACATCATCGTCATTGATGATCGTCTTCCTCAACTCGATCATTGTCGAGACGAAGCGGTTACCGCGATTTGCCAAGTGGATTTGTGGCCGCAGGCGCAAGATCGAACGAGCGATGGAGCACTCCGATCTGTATCCCGTTAGCTCATCGTCGTCTGACGGTGTTTGACAAGTCCGCCCCGAAGGGTGGCACTCTTTCACGTGACGATATCATCTATAACTCCGCCTCTACCCCGGCGACAAGAAACCCACCACCACAGGTACTCTCCTCGTGAGCGCCAGCGCAACGATGCCCTACCGCGTCGGGAAATACGATTGTGCCAGATGGGCCCTCGAGTTTAAGCGCGTCCGAGTACTCCAGCGCGGGGGGGCACCGCGCTCTTTCTACGAGGGCGCACGGGATATGGGCGCAAAGACACCGAGACCCCACGGAGAAACTGGCCCGTCGACGGGTCACCCGGCGACCGACCCGGATGCCCCGAAACCAAGGAGGACTTATCGCAATTTATGGACACGCTCCCCGGACGTGCTTTGTTTAATTCTTGACACTTTTCACGGTTCGTTGAGCCCACCCGAACTTGGCGCCGGCTTGAACCATGTCCCAATTTTCCGAACGCAGATAAATGCGCACAGTTTCATTATTGTTCACACTCCCGATCTTTTTCGAAGTAACGTCTGGTGATGAGAAGAGTGTAATTCGTGTCTCGTGTGTAATGTAGTTTCCATTCGCCGGATGCAACGAACTTGCGTTGTACCTGGTCGCCGATGCGGCATTCGCCGCGCTGGGGTCGCTTGTCTCACGTAGGGCCGTCGCAATGTGGAATGGGCTGGAAGGATAAATGCCTTTCGAAGACCCCAGCGTCTTTAACATCGTCTCAAAATGTGCTAGTCCGCTGTCCTGGCTTTTTGGATCATTGGGGCCGCGCTCCCAGAGCGTGATGCCATATCCATAGTCGAGCATTGCCCTGAACACGTCTTGACTGGGGTCTTTAGAGACTGCGACCTTTACCCAATTGTCGCCGTCGATAAAGTTATCGTGCAGCCAACGAACACTTTCTTCATCCAGAGGAAATTTCCCTACGTATTCGACAAGGCGATTATAGAAATAGTACGCGGCAAACTCCGCCAGGAAGATGGCATCGCACTCATTGCTGCGCGCCTTCAGGGCATTAATCGGCTGATGGAAATTATCGGAGGGAAATACTCTTAGTAAGCGCTGCGAAGCATTCCGCGCCGCTGGATCGGCGCTACAAAGCAAACTGACTATCTTCTCGTAATCTTCAGTACCAAAGCCCGGAATTTGATTATCCGGTCTCAGCCTATTGGATTTAGTTGATCGATCCCAGTTAGGCCGCAAAGTCGGTGCCATGTACTTTCCGTCATCTATTGCATTCATGGCGTTGGCGATCAGTTGTGCATATCGCTCCGCTGCAGGTGAATTGTAGGCGACCGCTTTTCTAAATCCGTCCACGACATAGCCAGCGACTTGATCCCAATTCTGGTAGAGCTGTGTGCGATCCAAATTCTGTCCCTGGATGTAGGCGTCGACCTGAGCATCGAGGACCGACGCAATCGATCGCACGTCCTGAGACATCTCGGGTAGCCCCCCGGTTACGTTTGGGTACGCCGAGTTGTTTTGATCATTGGCTCTGTGGAGTTGGTCGGGCACGGCGGTTGACGGGACAGATGCGGCTGCGGGGGTAGAGGAATGATCGGACCTCGGCGCTTGCGGAGTATGGGCGGCTGACCCGCCGGCAGCCGGCGCGACCGGCTGCTGCGACGTCACACCACCGCCAGGCAACGCTGTGGGCGGCACATCCTCCTCAACTGGCGATGCTGTGATCGCATAAGGCGGTTCTCCCGCGATATGCGCGACGTTGAGCAGCCAGGATATCGTGTCGACGGGACCCAGTGTGAAATATCCGTTGAGCAACTTTCTTTGATCCTGGCCGTTCCTCATAAACGCTTCAACGCATGGCTCGCTTTCGATGGCATGTCCCTCGGTGATCGCTTCGTGAACGACTTTAGCTATGTAATCATGCGCAAGATATACGCGAAATACGGCGTCAGGTGCGATTTGTTTAGTTCTTAACTCGGGCCTATTGGAATTCTCGAGCGTGAGAGGACAACGCGCGAAAATCCGCGGACTATCTCTGTCACTTCTGAAGACGACTAAACGCGCTCCATAAGTCTGAACGTTCGTCGGAATTGTGATTTCAACGACATTACTCTTGGTGGTTATCGTCACGTCATCATCAATGGCCGCGACGGTGATGTTGTATCTAATGTTGTCCACATCCTGACTGTGAGGAACGTTCTGAATTTGCAGTGCATAGGTGTGTTCTGCCGGTTCCGCCGGCCTCGCTAGATAGGCGAGTGCAAATCCGACGATCACCATCGCAACTGCGCCGCCGAGCCTTGCCTGTGCCGGACTTCCGGGAATGTTGAGGGTTGACCGGACATCGGCCGAACCGCCAACGAGCGCGCCGGCGCCGGCACACAGGATCCCAAAGATCAGTTCGATCAGCCAATAAGTCGCCTGATTGTTGCCCAGTAGCCTGCCGATGAATGCGACGCCCAGGAAAGATAATAGCGTGACTGCGATAAGGAACGCGATCGCCAAGATCGTTTGTGCGATCGGTTGACCGGCAATGTTTCTGTCATCGGGACGTGATTCGCTCGGGATCTGTGATCCTGCACTATCAAGTGAAAAGCGGTTCATTGCTGCTCCAACTTTCCTTTTTGGCGACACCTCCACGTGCATAGACAAGCGTTTATTCAGTTGAGTGTGGTGTGATGCGAGGCACAAGCCTTCGGTAGAGTGTCGCGAGCTACTTTATTTCTAATTTACCAAGTCGGTCGGGCTCGCAAATTAATTAAGTAGAATTGATGTTGCCCAGATTGCGTAGAGACGCCGAGCGTGGTGATGAAGGTCTACGGCGAGCACAAGAAACTCGCGCGTCAAGCCTTCCGTCGTTCCGAGCCATGTCGCCTTTCACAACTCGAATCTCAATTTTTTGACATGCAATCAATTCTCGTCGTTCGACCGAGCGGCGCGAGGCTTGTTATCCTGCACGCGCCGTCTAGCTTCGAGCGAGTGCCCGCTGTCAAACCCACGCTCCGCGCCGCGCTTTCGGATATCATAGCGTCTGTCACTAACGGATAATTCGATTTGCTTCTTCTTACAAATGATCGCCGCCGCTCGCATAGTCTTTTACCAGTCGCTCCACTTGTCGTTTTATTACTCTCTCCAACAGCTATAATGCGCAGGTTTTGGTCGGCAACGTCGAGGTATTGCGATGAAGCAAATTTCATCCTGCACTCGTAGCGTTGGCAATCAACGGCTCGATCGTCGTGACGACGGCGACTTGCGCGGATACGTAGAACATTGGGCATCAGGGAGGAGCGCAGTACGCGCATCCCCACCAAGATCAGTACGGGACCTACCGGTACGCGCGCCCCTACTAGTATCAGTAAGGGACTTACCGATGCCCTTATCAGTATGCGGGCCCCTACAACTACCGCTAGGCGCGACCTTACGTTATGCCAGCCCCACAATTACCCATGTGCGCGTACGTACACTCCTCGCGCTTATTATGACTATGCGACCAGAGGGTACCGATACGGAGCGGATGTGTAGTTAGGGCATCTACTGCGTGTGTAACTGTCTCCAACGTGTTTTGTGAGCTGCAGTGTGTTCTTACAGTTCGCGGGCGCGAGGAAGGCGTACAATCATGCGCTTCAATGGACCCAATAGGACTGAGCTTGCAATTGCGGTTGGCTTGATTTCGCTGCTGATGTTTTCGGCACAGTCGATGGCTCAGACCGCCGCCACGCCAGCCACGACGCAAGTGGGCCTGCAATGCAATGGTACACTGCTACTTGATCCCTTTAATGGCAGTTTGGCTGGTCCAAATCTCCCCGCGGGGTTGCTGCCGATCGACGCCTCGGTCAAGGACAAGATTTTGAAAGTCAGGACTGCCTTGTCAGGAGAACGTGAGCACGGGCGCACAAGGCGATTTGGCTGGAGTCGAATTTGTCGGCTTGGAAAATCTGCAACGAGGCTTCGATTTTTATTCGTGGCGCACTTTTATCGCGCTGAATTCGCCAGCCGATGGAACGCCAATCGACAGCGCGAGTACGCAGGCGGATACGCCGACCCGATGGGAGGATATGAACAACTTCAAACAGCTCCTTGACGTCATGCTTCCTACTGACCTGCAGCCACCGCGATGGCCGACTGATCTAAATGGGATGACGGCCGAGCGCGAGCGACTGATGCCGAAGGAATGTCGCGATCTACACAGGCAGATGCCCGATCGGATGATCGTGAAGATGATCGAGGAGAGCTTCAATGAGCCGTTCAAGACCGGCCCGTTGATCGACCAGAATGGGCACTACGCCGTCTTCGATATTCTCATGAACCGGCAAATGTTCAAATACATCATGGATCACCATTTGAATACCAAGGCCGGCCAGATGAGCGCGGCCAATTCAGATCTCCTGGTTGATTTTCCGCCGGGCAAGAATTCCGGCGCCGAGTTTGGCGCCTTTATGCTCAAGGTCTCGTGGAAGATTTTGACGGATGGGGAAGCGGCGACCAAGAATTTCCACATGAGGAAAGCGCTTGTTTTGATGCCCCCGGGAGCCGACCGGCCGTGTGTGCCGGAAACCTTGGGCTTGATCGGCTTTCATGCGGTCCACAAGACCGCAACGCGCCCGCAGTGGATCTGGACCTCCTTCGAACACTCAAAGAACGTGCCGGACAAGGATGAAGTCGCGGCGGGCAAGCTGGTTGGTCCGTACAATTTCTTCAGCGTCAAATGTCAGGCCGACTGTCCGGCTGTAAATGCGACGCCGCCCACACCATGGGATCCCGATCCGGCCCTGAGGCTGCGCTTCAGAAAGGACGATTCGTTCAAGAGCCAGATCGTTCGAGAAACGCCGCTGACGGATGCGGCAAAGAACATGAACGCGATTTTTCACAACATGTTGCCGAGTAACAGTGTCTGGCAAAATTACATGCTGATCAGTACGCAATGGCCCAGCGAATTCGCGTGCGCGTCGTTGCACTCGCAAGTGCCCGGCGCGCCAGCCCCTGGGACCGATTTTATCAAGCAACCCGACATGACCTGTTCACCGGCGCCGACATTCATGGCGAATTCGACACTCGAGACCTACAGCCAGGGCGATGTGCCGCTCGCGTCGTCGAGTTGCATCGCATGTCACGGCAACGCGGTCGGTTTCCAAAAAGGCGCGTCGGCTCCGAAGCCAGGTCAGATGCATCTCAACCAATCGGATTTCACGTTCATGCTGGAGAAGGCGCAATAGACTGGCGGCGGCCAATCACGCGGCTTCCCTGGACTTTAATGGCGAGTCACGATGCGAGAGTTACCGAAGCAGCGGCACGACGATCGGTCCGACGCAACCCGCTTGGAACCGGAAAGCTTTGTTTCGCGGCGCAGAATGCTCGCCGGTACGGTCGCCACGACGGCGGCGGCGGCCGTCGCGCCCATTGCCGGTGCAGCCTATGCGGCTGGACCAGACGTGAACTCGCCACAGGATATGATGGCATTCCTGCTGCTTTCGGCCGCGCTCGCTGGGGTTCACGTGGTGAATCTCAGCGCCGGAGTTTAGCCAGGACATCAAGAAGGATATTTTGGATCAAGATCCTGGCGTCGATCCAATCAATGTCAAGAACGACTACTTCCGATGGATCAACGCCCACGACTCGACATCGTCATTCGGCAAACTGCTTCAGATCGCCAAGGACAATCGTCAGTCCGGGATCAACATCATCGCCGCGGTGAACGCGAGCGATGACAGTGCCAAATTCCTGGCCCGCAGCATTGTCCTGCTCTGGTATCTGGGCTCCTGGTACGAGCCGGCAGATCTGAAAGCCAACGCCGCCACGCCCGGAACCCGCGCGGTCACTCCGTCAGTCGTCGTCTCGCCGAAGGCATACACTCAAGGATTGGTCTGGCAGATCGTTGGAGCCCATCCGATGGGCTACAGCAATTTGCAGTTCGGTTATTGGTCGCGCGATCCGAACGATCCGAACGATGCAGTGCAAAACTCGAATTTCGGCGTCATCACCGCAACAATTCCTTGAGAGGAAAAGGTGACCGACAATTGTATCGAGTGCGATGTCGCAATCATCGGATCCGGCTTTGCCGGTTCGTTGATCGCCAAAGAATTGAGTCAGACGCCGCCCATCAGGGGCAACCGTCTGCGGGTCGTTGTTCTCGAGGCAGGTGCGGGTGTCCAGCCAAACATCAACGATTATCTGAAGCGCTTTTATACGGCCAGTATCAAAGTGCCGGAGAGCCCTTACCCTCCGGCACTGACCGAACCGAACGGAAAGCTGATTGACCCCGCGAATATCGCCGCCGGCAGGCCGACGTCGCGGACATTATCTCATTCCAGCTGGAAAGATCTCAAACAGGCTTATCTTGATCAGACTGATAGCAAGCTGCCGTTCAAAAGTACTTACGAACGTCTTGCCGGTGGAACCTCGCACTGGCTCGGCCAGACGCCGCGGCTCGTGCCGCACGATTTTCAGATGTCGATGTACCGCAAGGATCTGCCAGATTGGCCGATCAACTATAAAACGTTGAGCCCATACTACGACAAAGCGGAAGCCGAGCTCGGCGTGTCCGGCGACGTGGAGGAGCAGAGCTTCTGCGATATCAGCTTTTCCAAGGGCTACACCTACCCAATGCCAAGGATTCCGCCTTCGGTGTTTGACCAAGACGCCAGCAACGCCCTTGCGCAATTGACTGCCGACGAGACGAACTTTCTTGGCATGGGAAAGCCGGTAACTGCGCTCAGGCTGCGGAGCCTGCCGGCGGCCCGCAATTCCCAGCCCTATCGGAATCGCCGCGCCTGCGCAGGCAATACCAATTGCATCCCAATTTGCCCGATCCAAGCCAAATATGATCCGACCATAACGTTGAGCGAAGCGACCAACGGCGGCGCGAAGCTGATCGACCATGCCGTCGCCAGTGAGATCCTGGTCGAGAATAATCTCGTCAGTGGGATCAACTTCATCACGTACAAGGGCGATGCCGGGCCGCAGACCGGGACTGGCTGTATCAAGGCGAAGGTCTATGTGATTGCCGCGAATGGCATCGAGACGCCGCGGTTGCTGCTGATGTCAAAAAATGGCGGCCGGACACCCAACGGCGTGGCCAATAGCAGTGACATGGTCGGGCGAAATCTGATGGATCACCCGCAATATGTCACCTGGGGCTTGCTGCCGCCGACCTCAAAGCCGGCATATCCTTATCGCGGTCCGCTCATTACCTCCGCCATCGGCGATCTCTGTGACGGCCCTTTCCGCGCCACGCGCGCCGCCTTCCGGGTCAGTTTCGGCAACGAAGGTTGGAATTTCGTGGTCGGCGGCGGCGCGTTCGGCGCCGACCCCCACGTCACGACTCTCGACTTTGTCAACGGGATGAATTCCAGCAAACTCAACACACGCGCGGTCAGTCAGCTGGCGGCCGACAACAGCGCGCTGTTTGGGGCGGGCCTTGCGGAGACGCTCCGCGACCTGATTTCGCGACAGTTCAGGATTGCATTCGCGTGCGAGCAAGATCCCGATCCCATCAATCGTGTAACGCTGTCCACAGTTACCGATGCGCTAAATTTGCCCCGTCCGAAGATTGCCTACGATATTTCCGACTATACGAAACAGGGGATCGTCACCGCCGTTCGCCTGAAAAGGCTGATCTTCAAGAAGCTAGGTGCAACAAAATTAGACTTCACCGAACGCGCTGCAGGCGATCCTGCGGGCTTCGATGAGAAGATCGATGACCAACTGGAACAACTGACTTACGGCGGCGCGGGTCACGTCATGGGTACTTATCGTATGGGCGATCCGAAGACATCGGTCGTCGATTCCTGGCAGCGCTCGCACGACCACCAAAACCTGTATCTGGTGGGAAGCGGCACGTTTCCGACCGTGGGCACCGCCAATCCAACGCTCACCCTTTCGGCGCTGGCGCTCCGTACTGCGGAGAACATTGTCGCATTTTTCAAGTCGCACGCATGAGGGTGTTTTAGGCGGAGGTTCGCAGTGGTTTTGGGTTCAATAACTCCAGTTATTGGCAGGGCATTTTGACCGAAGGGCCACCGCGGCATCTATCTGCTGGGCTCAAACGTCAATCCATGTCCATTGCTGGTTTGTGCCTGGCACGGGTTCAGGAGCTCCGTTTGGTTTTCGATATAGCAAAGAAGAAATGCGGCACCCTCGTTGCGGTCAGGCTCCAACGGCGACCGCGCAGAGTTGTGCCATTGGCAGAGTCGCTTGGTTGAGATGCAAGCTCTCGGATACACACAAGTGACGAGTTAGACGTGGCGAGGCAAGCAAATGCGCTACACGGTCGGAGATCTCGCACAAGCGCGCAACCGAATCCTGGCCAACGATCCCCAGCTCGCGGTACACATCCGCAAGTTGGCAAGCGCCAAGCGTAAGCCGACGTGGCTGTCGAATGCGGTCGAAGGGCTGAGGGACATCTCTCAGCTTCCTGCTACTGAAGCCGTCGCCCCGGATTTGGAATTGGAATCTATCGTGCAGCGGGTCGGCCGCCCCGTGTTTGGTGTGATCGGTGGAAAGGTCGATCTGGACACCACGTCTGCCGAGGACGGGGTTTGGAATACGAGATTGCAGCAAGCTGCCGCCGTGCTCGGACCTTCAATCGCGGCCGTTGGCCGTGTCGAGGCAACAAACTGGCCGATCGGTGCGCCCTATGTCGGTACGGGCTGGCTGATTGATGAGAACCTAATCGTGACGAACAGGCACGTCGCGCTGGAATTTGCCGAGCGGGGGCAGAAAGGTTTCGTCTTCCAGCTCGGTTTCGACCGCAGCAATCCGGTAGCGGTTGACGTCGATTTCCTGGAGGAAATCGACAATCCAGCCACAGCTCGTTTTGCAATTGGCGACATTCTCTACATTGCCAGGGATTCCGAACCCGATCTGGCGTTCCTTCGGTTAAATCCGGGTAAGGGCCCGCCAGCGCATGCGATCAAACTTGCCAGCAAGCTTTTGCCCAGCAAAACGATGGTCGGCGTCGTCGGCTATCCGGGACGGGATCCGCGCATTCCGGACCAGGACTTGATGGCCAAGATTTTCGGGAATGTGTTTGACAAGAAACGCTTCGCGCCCGGTCTCGTCATCGGCTTCGAAGCGGATGCTCTGACGCATGACTGCACGACGCTCGGCGGAAATTCGGGCTCGGCGGTTCTGGACCTGCTGACGGGCGAGGCGGCCGCGCTCCACTTCTCTGGCGTCTTCCTCAAGACCAACTACGCGGTGCCCGCGCCTGTGATCTCGGAGCTGCTCGCTCGTGTCAAACAGGCCGCTGCAATCACAGCGTCGTCGTCACCAGACTCGCCGCAAGACACGACGACTTCGACCGTTGCGGTTAAATTGAATCAGACCGGGGATCCAATGACAAGCACGACGATTGTCGTTCCATTGCAGATCACTATTTCGTTCGGAAATCCGGCGGGCAGTACGGCGGATATCAACCTGTCCGCTGCGACTGCGAATATCACCAAGGACTCCGGTCTTGGCGCGCCACAGACGCCTTCGCCCGATGCGTTGACTGCCGCCATGGTCGAGGGGCGACGGACTTTGTTGAATTGTACCGACGTGATCTCGATTCGGCCCGGCTATCGTGTGGCAGATGGCTGGATCACGGACGAGCGGTGTCTGGTAGTCTCCGTGAAGAAAAAGCTCGAGCCAGCGGAGCTTGCCGCGGCGGGCCTGACACCGCTGCCCAAGTCGATCAATGGCATCCCCGTCGACGTTGCCGTCGGCGCCGTCGGTGATCGCGAATCCTACCTCACGCTGGAAGCCATGCAGGAGGCGCGGCACGTGCTAATTGGTAATTACAAGAAGCCGACCGATATGCCGCTGGTAGAATTGAACGAATCAATGCAGGTGGTGGCACATGCTGGGCCCGACGCTGGCTGGCCCCTGCTCGAACCGTTCTTCGGACGGGTGAAAAAGCAGCTGACCATCGGAATGTACGAATTCACGGCGCCTCACGTCGTCAAGTCCTGCGTGGCGGCCATCAAGCCGGCGGGATGCAAGACAAGTCTCGTGCTGCAAAATCGGGATGAGAAGAAAGAGGCCACGACCGCCAACGACCTGACTGAACAGGCTACTGTCGACACTCTAACCAAGGCGGCACGCAAGCGCTTGTCCTTCGCGTGGGCGTCAGTGTCGGGTCCGGATCGCCTCTTTGCGACGTCCTACCACATCAAGGTAGCCGTTCGCGACCAGCAAGAGATCTGGCTCTCGAGCGGGAGCTGGCGTTCGTCGAACCAGGCACCGTTTGATCCGATCAAGAACGGGGACCAATCGCCGCCCTTGCTTCAGCGATATGATCGCGACTGGCATATCCTGCTCACCAACAAGCCTCTCGCCACGCTGATGGCGAGCTATCTGCTGCGCGACGAACAACAGGCGGCGGCGTTACAGGAGGCGTTAGCTCCAGGCATCCCCGACCCGGAGTTCTGGGTGCCGGAGGCGTATTTCAGGGCGACCGATGAAGAGGCGAAAGTCGCCGTCAAGTACCACTCTCCGCTAAGTATCAATCGCAAAGTACGGGTGCAGCCACTGCTTACGCCAGATAATTACGCTGCGCACGTGGTGCCGCTTATCCAGAATGCGACGAAGAGCGTCTATTTCCAGAACCAGTCCCTAGACGCGCGAGCATCCGGCGAGAATGGAGACGTTTTCGAAAGTCTTCTGCACGCTCTGCTCGTAAAACAGAAAAATCCGGCGATCGACGTACGCATCATATTTCGCCGCTTTCCCACCATGCGCCAGACTCTGACCGGCATGAAGGATTTTGGCTTTGACACCAGCAAGGCCAAAGTGCGCGTTCAAACGAACTGCCATACCAAGGGTATCGTCATTGACGGCGAAATCGTTGTGGTCGGCAGCCACAACTGGACACGGGCCGGCACGACGCTCAATCGCGATGCAAGTCTAATCTTTTTCGATCAGGAGATCGCCCGTTATTATCAGGGCCTCTTCCTGTTTGATTGGAGCAGAATCGCCGACGTCGGCATTGATGAATCCCTGCCCGCACCCGAAGCCGTGCGGCCCGAGGAGGGACGCATTGAGCCAGGTCGGCTCAAGGTGCGCGCGAGCGAGCTCTTAGGCGACTAGCCGAACCGCGTGCGATAAGCGCAG
Source organism: uncultured Alphaproteobacteria bacterium (assembly GCA_963818155.1). GTDB lineage: Bacteria > Pseudomonadota > Alphaproteobacteria > Rhizobiales > Xanthobacteraceae > BOG-931. The sequence continues at coordinate 403,010 of CAWFRC010000002.1, read as the reverse complement.
GCAAAATAGCTGCGGCAGTGTGAGTAAAGACAAGAGCTCCAGTCATTCACACGTATTCACCTCCAGGGCTACCTTGACCGGAGATGGACGCACCGAGTCACACTGCCGGCCCGAAATCAAAATTAAACTGAAATGCGATCCGGCCGCCCCGGCGCCCACGGGACACCTTCGCGCGGTTACGGGGTTTCTTGAACCGTTTTGGGGCTCCCGAAAGTGTCCCGTCCATTGTTTTCGTTAGAAGTTCGCAATCCCTCCATTCCTGCCAGCGATGGTAATTTTCCCTACTTATCAATGGATTAGAAAACGCGCGGCTGCCGGGCGGGGCTTTTGGTTTTCCCCCAATTCTCGCCGGCTACCGGTGTGCGCCCTCGCAGTGCCGCATTGAGCTTAAGCGTCGCAGGCCGGCCAGCGTGTGCGTCACGCACCGACCAATTTGTGACAGCGATCACCGCACCGTTTGGCGGATCACATAGATTGCGTGTGAGCCTTTCAAAGTCTGTTGATATGACCATTTACACGTTTGCCGCGCTCGCTCTTAGCGTTTTGTCCCGGCTACGCATGGGTGGCCTCCAGTTCTTAAAAGCGGAGGTCACGGTAAAAACGTATGCGCTCGTGGTGATCCCGTTAGCCTTTGGTGCATTCCTCATTGCGCTCCTGATTCCAGAGACCAGCACCTTCATTCGGTAGACGCCAGAGGGCGGCAGGACTTCGGCTACCAGGACTTTGGCTACCAGGACTTCGGCTACGATGAATGCGATTGTTCTTTCAACCCGCAAAAGCAACCCGGGAGGAACGCAATGACGCACAAATTGCTGCAGGTCGTCCTCGTGCTATTCGGGATCGTCACGTGCCTGGTCTATCCGCTGGCGCTGGTTTGGCCCTCCGGTTGGGCGTGGCATCATGGAGCGCCTTCGTCGTCCCATTATTTCATGATGATCGTCGGTGTTTACGCGACGCTCGGCGTCTTTCTATTTCGCGCGGCCGCCAACCCGGCGGCGAACCGGTCGCTGATCTGGTTTACGGTCTGGTCCAGCGTGGTTCACGGGGTGATCATGGGCGTGCAGTCGTTCGCTGCTCCGGAGCACATCGGCCACATGCTGGGCGATGTGCCAGCTCTGCTGCTCGGCGCAATCGTGCTCGGCGCGCTCAATTGGGTTGATGAGCATGGCGCGGCGCACGGTCCGGTTCACGCCTGACCCGTAAGACCGCCGACGCAGGAGCGAACCTGCGGCCCACGGCAGACCATTGCTCAAAAAAGCACTGCGGGGTCGAATGTGTACGACCCCTGCACGAAGCCGCCGTAAAGCTCCGTCTTGGCCGGTTCGGTCGGGCAGGGGCAAGCCGCGCCGCCGAAATTGATGACGGCGTTGTTGGCCAACCCTCGCGCCTGCATGCCGCTCACAAATCAATGCGAAGAATTGCAAACGAAATATAGGCCGCTTCGACCCGGCTTTGACGATCAAACGGCCGCTGTGGATGACTCCGCTCGACGCGATCGGAGTGTGCAGCGCGGCGGGATGGGCGCGCGGTCGCAAAGTATTTTCGAACGGCAGTGCCGGCGATAACCGTTCATTAACCAACACAGCGCAGCTTATGGCCAACCGGCCGCCGGGTGGCTTTGGCGCGCCGGCGCCATGGGAGCCGACCGTGATGAGCGTCGAAAGCCTCACTTACGCTGATCTTGCTGACCGGCTGGGAACTACCCAGGAGGCCGCCCGGTCGCTGATACGCCGCCTGCGGCTGCCGCGGTACGCCGGAAACGACGGCAAAACGCGGGTCAACGTCGATCTGTCCGACATTCAGTACAAGCGGCTGCCCGCCCGGGCTCCGGCCGGTAACCGGGCGGATATCGATGCCTTGAACGCGCGGATCGAGGCGTTGCAGGCCGAGCTTGCCCGGCTCGAAGTGGAGAATAGCTGCATCCAGGCCAGCGCCGCCGGTCACCGGGCGGACTTCGAGCGTGAGCGCGACCGCTCCGACACTATAATGTCCGAAGCGCTGCGGCTGACCAAAGTCGCCATGTCGGCGCGCGAAAACGCCGCCCGCCTCGAGGGTCAACTGGTGGCGCGGCAGTCGCAGCCATGGTGGAAAAAGCTCGCCGGTTGATCGCCGCCACAATGGCACATGGATGGTCGTCGTCCGTCCTCGCTCCAGCCTCGCCGCGCCTGAACGCGTCCGCGCTTGACGATTGAAGCGCGTGGGGCTAGGAAGCATTCCTATCGCCAGCGGCCCGGTGACGGACTTCCGCGGCGAACATTCCCCAAAAAAGGACGGCTCTGTCGGTCTCCTCCTGAAATCGGGTGGGGAATACTTATTTTAACCGGCCGAACAGCAGCTGTTGCACATGGCGAAGATCGATCCATTCAAGTTCCTGCAGGAAGTGCGGGCCGAAGGCGAAAAGGTCACCTGGCCCACGCGCAAGGAAACGATTATCACCACGATCATGGTGTTCGTGATGGTGTTCGTTGCCTCGATTTTCTTCCTGGCGGCCGATCAGATCATGCGGCTGGGCGTCGGCTTCCTGCTCGGCATCAACACCTAAAGGCGGCCATAGCCGATCGGGATGAACCCCATGACCAGCCGGTGGTACGCGGTCCACGCATATTCGAATTTCGAGAACAAGGTCGCGGAATTGATCCGCGAGCAGGCCAAGCAGCGTGGCCTCTCCGAACTGTTTGAAGAAATCCTGGTGCCGAAGGAAAAGGTCGTCGAAGTCCGGCGCGGGCGGAAGGTCGATGCCGAGCGCAAGTTCTTCCCCGGCTACGTCCTGGTCAAAATGGAACTGACCGACGAAGCCTATCACCTGATCAAGAACACGCCGAAAGTGACCGGCTTCCTCGGCTCCGACAACAAGCCGATGCCGCTGTCCAATGCCGAGGCGGATCGCATCATCCATCAGGTGCAGGAAGGCATCGAACGGCCGAAGCCGTCGGTGTCGTTCGAAGTCGGCGAGCAGGTGCGCGTGTCCGACGGGCCATTTGCATCGTTCAACGGCACCGTCGAGGAAGTCGACGAAGCCCGCTCGCGGGTCAAAGTGGCGGTGTCGATTTTCGGCCGCGCCACGCCGGTCGAACTGGAATTTGCGCAGGTGGAGAAGCTGTGACCGTCATCACCGGACTTGTTCCGGTGATCCCGATCCGGTAGGCACGGTGCCCGTTTAGCGAGATGCCCGGGTCAAGTCCGGGCATGACCGCGTAAGTGCGCAAGACCGCGCAACTACGTAAGTGAGTGTTGAAGTGAAACCACGTGGGAGGTGAGGCGGCCGCCAGCCGTCGAGATCCGCACCACTAACAGGAGTAGCGAATGGCGAAAAAAATCACCGGCTATATCAAATTGCAGGTGCCGGCCGGGGCGGCCAATCCGTCGCCGCCGATCGGCCCCGCGCTTGGCCAGCGCGGCCTCAACATCATGGAGTTCTGTAAGGCGTTCAACGCCCAGACCCAAAAGATCGAGAAGGGCACGCCCATCCCGGTCACCATCACGGTCTACGCCGACCGCTCGTTCTCCTTCGAGACGCGCACGCCGCCGATGTCGCACTTCCTCAAGAAGGCGGCCAATCTTCAGAGCGGCTCGAAGGCGCCGGGCCGCGACGTGGCCGGCTCGGTCACTAAGGACCAGGTGCGCGAGATCGCCGAGCAGAAGATGAAGGATCTGAACTGCGATACCATCGAGGCGGCCATGCGCATGGTCGAAGGCTCCGCCCGATCCATGGGCCTGGAGGTGAAGGCATGAGCGCGCTCGGAAAACGCACCAACACAATCCGCGAAGGTATCGATCGCGAGAAGCTTTATCCGCTCACCGAAGCGGTGAAGATGGTCAAGGAACGCGCCAAGGCGAAGTTCGACGAGACCATCGAGGTGGCGATGAATCTCGGCATCGATCCGCGCCACGCCGACCAGATGGTCCGCGGCGTCGTCAACCTGCCGAACGGCTCCGGCCGCTCGGTCCGCGTCGCCGTGTTCGCGCGCGGCGTCAAGGCCGACGAGGCCAAGGCTGCCGGTGCCGACGTGGTCGGTGCCGAAGACCTGGTGGAGAAAGTGCAGGGCGGTGCGATCGATTTCGACCGGGTGGTCGCTACCCCGGATCTGATGCCGCTGGTCGGCCGTCTCGGTAAGGTGTTGGGCCCCCGCGGCCTGATGCCGAATCCGAAGGTCGGCACGGTGACCATGGACGTCACCACCGCGGTGAAGGGTGCCAAAGGCGGTTCGGTCGAGTTCCGCGCCGAGAAGGCCGGCATCGTGCAGGCCGGCGTTGGCAAGGCTTCGTTCAGCGAAGACAAGCTGATCGAGAACATCAAGGCTTTCGCCGATGCGGTGCAGAAGTCGCGTCCGGGCGGCGCCAAGGGCAACTTCATCAACCGCGTAGCGATCTCCTCGACCATGGGCCCCGGCGTCAAGATCGAGCCGGCGAGCCTGTTCGCCGGCGCCGAGCAGGCGCACTAATTTCGGCGTTGCGCTGTTGAAACGATCGAGAGCGCGCCATCGTTGGCGCGCTCTTTTTTGTCGGTGCCGAGGCTCAATCCAGGAAGGTCGTCAACGGTGCGCCTTCGTCGTGCACCGTGATGGCGAGCACGTCAGCGCCCTCGCTCGGGCTCGGATTCTCGAAAAACGCATGCGTCGTGCCGTAGGGCTCGTAGAACGTCTCGCCGGCGCGATAGTCGGCGACGGGCAGGCCCGCATGTTCCGACCGCACAATGCCCTTGATGACATATGCCGTCACGTCGCCGCCATGCACATGGGGCGGCGAAAGCGCCGTCGGCGGCATGTGCACCAATTGGACCGTCACATGCTTGCCGCGGGCGGCGACCGAGGGCTCGGATTGCAGCGTGGTGACGACGGAGCGCGGACGCGGCGTCGCGGCTTCGCCACCGATCGTGCTGCATACGATCCAGGGGAGCCGGTTCGCAGATTCTGCGACGGGCTTTGCACAAAGCGCGGTAGCCGTGGCGAAGGCCGTGAACAGCCAGAGCTGCGATGGCCGTCCTGCGGTCAGCGCCATCATGACGCGGCCGCGGCGGCCGAATTGGCGATCGGTGGCGGGGTAAATTGATAAGCCGCGCCCAGTCTGTTCCAGGCATTGATCGCCATGATGGCCGAGGTCAGCAAGGCGAGCTCACGATCGGAAAAGGCCGCGCGCGCGTGCGCGAATGCCTCATCGGATACGCCTTGTTGACTGATTAGCGTCAGCGCTTCCGCCCAGGCCAGCGCCGCCCGCTCGCGCGTATCGAAAGCCTTGGCTCCGCGCCACGCCGCCATCGTGTGCAGCTTGTCGGCTGCGACACCGAGCCGCGAGGCCGCGTTCACATGCCAGGCGACGCAGAACGAGCAGGCATTGATCTGTGAAACCCGCAGCTTCACCAGTTCGAGCAAGCTCTTGTCAAACCCCTGATTTACGGCAGCGTGAGAGAGTGCAAGCAACGCGGCGTTGGCCTCGGGAGCAAGGTCTTTGAAGTCCTCCCATTCGAGTCGGGCCGTATGAGCGCTAGCCATTTTGGTCATTTCCCAGTATGGAGAGTTGTTATCAGCATGCTGATAACATATCAGGAGGGTGATGCGTAGATCGAAACCGCAGGGCAGCATTGCCTTCCCCGTCAGGATCCCCGCGCCCGGTGAAGGCAAACGCGGTGAGGCCGGCTACCTCTCCTACCTGTTACGGCAGGCGGCGGGCGCCGTCCGGCTACGGCTGGAGCGGACCCTGGCAAGTCTCGGGGTGACGCCCCCGCAATTCCTCGTGCTGACGATGCTCGACAGCTACCCCGGCGCCTCGGGTGCCGATGTCGCTCGGCTGACGCTGCTGACGCCGCAGACTGTGCACGGCATCATCGGCAATCTGGAGCGCGCCGGTCTTATTGCCCGCTCGGCGCATCCGGTTCACGGCCGTGTCCAGGTGATCGAGCTGACCCAACCCGGTCGCACATTGCTGTCGCGGTGCAAGGAGCGAGCGGCCAAAGCCGACGCCGCTTTGAAGATCGGGATTTCGCCGGACGAAGAAGCCGTCATTCGTCGCTGGCTCGTCGGCTTGGCAACACGGACGGACTAATGGCCGTGCCACCAATCGGTTGGCCAATTGTCCTGATCAAAGCTCTTGTTATCAAAGCTCTTGGCAAACCGACTGAAAGCCGCTAAATAGGGCACAAGGGCGTGCCGGCCCGTTTGCTGGCGCGCTCTTTTATGTTCCGCAAAATCCAACAAACGAGGCCTCCTTTAGCACCGATCCTGCGTGGATTTGTCTAAGGGATGGAAGAGCTTAGCGGGTTTTGTGAACATATCCTGTCCGAGACTGCAGGCGCCGGCAACGGCTTAATTCGGGCTTCCACAAGAAGCTGCGAGCCAGCATAGACGGGTGAAGGACAAGGGCCGGGCTCTTGAGAGCCCGTTTGCCTTTCGGTTCTGATCTCGATGGCCCGGTGGCGCGCAAGCGTGAGCCGGGGGGCAGGGTGTTAAACCGTCGTCCTGCCCGTGATCCGCCGGCGAGCGTTTGCCGGCGAATTGAGGCGGGACGGCCGGCATCAACCCGGCGGCTTCCGTAAAGATCGGACCGCCAACCGGAGAGAGCTGGTGGATCGCGCGGCAAAAAGCGAGCTCGTCGAGTCGCTTGGTGAGGTCTTCAAGGCCACCAAGGTCGTCGTCGTTGCTCATTATTCCGGCCTGACGGTCGCCCAGATGCAGACTCTGCGCAGGCAGATGAAGCAAGCTGGCGCGAGCGTGAAGGTCGCGAAAAACCGCCTCGCCAAAATCGCTCTTGAGGGCAGCGACGTCGCCTCGATTGCGCCCCTGTTGAAGGGGCCAGCGGTCATCGCCTTTTCGGGCGATCCGGTCGCGGCGCCGAAAGTGGCCGTCGATTTCGCCAAGGCGCATGAGCAATTCATCATCCTTGGCGGCGCGATGGGCACGACGTCGCTCGATCCGAACGGCGTCAAGGCGCTTGCCGCCCTGCCGTCGCTCGACGAGCTGCGTGCAAAGCTCGTCGGCCTGCTCGTGGCCCCCGCAACCAAGATCGCGCAGGTGGTGAATGCCCCTGCCGCCAAGGTCGCACGGGTCGTGCAGGCTTACGCCTCAAAGAGCGAAGAGGGCGCGGCTGCATAAGCTGCCTCAATTGGAAGATTAGAACCGAAGGACAAAATACATGGCTGACCTGCAGAAAATCGTGGACGACCTTTCCACCCTGACGGTGCTGGAAGCGGCCGAACTGGCCAAGTTGCTGGAAGAGAAGTGGGGCGTCTCCGCCGCTGCCGCCGTCGCGGTTGCGGCCGGTCCCGCGGGCGGTGGCGCTGCCGCGGCTCCGGTGGAGGAAAAGACCGAGTTCACGGTCGTTCTTGCCGCCACCGGCGACAAGAAGATCGAAGTCATTAAGGAAGTCCGCGCTATCACCGGCCTCGGCCTCAAGGAAGCCAAGGACTTGGTCGAAGGCGCTCCGAAGCCCGTCAAGGAAGGCGTCAACAAGGATGACGCTGCCAAGATCAAGGCGCAGCTCGAAAAAGTCGGCGCCAAGGTTGAGCTTAAGTAAGCAGTACTTACTTAACGGAGATGCCCGGGCGGCGAGCGGAGCAAGCCCGGGCCTCCAAGAGTGGTGAGTTTGATGGCCGGGTTCGGACCCGGTCGTGACGAGACGCAAGAGTAAGAGCCCCCGGAAAAGCATAGGCGATCCGGTGGCTTTGCTTGTCTTAACGGTGGAAAACGGTGATTTCGGCCTTATGTTGCCAGAATCATCGTGATTACAGCCGGGTGGGTGGCGAGCGTAAGGAACTGGGTTCGGCGGGCTTTGCCGGACCGGGAATAAGGTGGTTCGACGCCTGTCCCGATGGTCGCGATTGGATGGCGGCCTTCTGGAGAGTTGTCTTGATCGCCTCGGTTAGCCCTCGGGCCGCTCGGGCCGGGGCGGCGGCTTGAATCCATCGATTCGAGCCCGGTGGATCGATTGAGCGAGAGGACATATGGCGCAGACGTTTATCGGTCGGAAGCGCGTTCGCAAGTTTTTCGGAAAAATCGAGGAAGTCGCGGAGATGCCGAACCTCATTGAGGTTCAGAAGGCATCCTACGACCAATTCCTGCTGGTGCAGGAGCCGCAAGGCGGCCGGCCGAACGAGGGCCTGCAGGCGGTCTTCAAGTCGGTCTTCCCGATTTCCGACTTCTCCAATGTCTCCATGCTCGAATTCGTCAAGTACGAGTTCGAGGCGCCGAAGTATGACGTCGACGAATGCCGCCAGCGGGGCATGACCTATGCGGCGCCGCTCAAGGTCACGCTGCGCCTGATCGTGTTCGATATCGACGAGGAAACCGGCGCCAAATCGGTCAAGGACATCAAGGAGCAGGATGTCTACATGGGCGACATCCCGCTCATGACCAATAACGGCACCTTCGTCGTCAATGGCACCGAGCGGGTCATCGTCTCGCAGATGCATCGCTCGCCCGGCGTGTTCTTCGATCACGACAAGGGCAAGACCCATTCGTCGGGCAAGCTCTTGTTCGCCGCCCGCATCATTCCGTATCGCGGTTCCTGGCTCGACATCGAGTTCGATGCCAAGGATATCGTCTATGCGCGTATCGATCGCCGGCGCAAAATCCCGGTGACGTCGCTCCTCTATGCGCTCGGCATGAGCGGTGAGGAGATCCTCAACACCTTCTATAAGCAGGTGCCTTACAAGCGCATCAAGGAAGGCTGGCGCGTGCCGTTCGACGCCACCCGGCTGCGCGGCTACAAGGCGATCAACGACCTGATCGATGCCGACACCGGCAAGGTGGTGCTCGAAGCCGGCAAGAAGCTCACCGTGCGCCAAGCCCGGCAGCTCGCCGAAAAGGGCCTCAAGGCGCTACGTCTGACCGACGAAGAGTTGATCGGCCATTACGTGGCCGAGGATCTCGTCAATCCGAAGACCGGCGAGATCTACGTCGAGGCCGGTGAGGAGATCACCGAGAAGACGCTGAAGACGCTCAACGATGCTGGCTACAAGGAGCTGCCGCTCCTCAACATCGATCACGTCAATGTCGGCGCCTATATCCGCAACACGCTCACAGTCGACAAGAACATGGCGCGCGAAGAGGCGCTGTTCGACATCTATCGAGTGATGCGGCCGGGTGAGCCGCCGACGCTCGACACCGCGCAGGCGATGTTCAACTCGCTGTTTTTCGATCCCGAGCGCTACGACCTTTCGGCCGTTGGCCGGGTGAAGATGAACATGCGGCTCGATCTCACCGTCGAGGACACGATCCGCACGCTGCGCAAGGATGACATCCTCTCGGTGATCAAGACCCTGGTCGATCTACGCGACGGCAAGGGCGATATCGACGACATCGACCATCTCGGCAATCGCCGGGTGCGCTCGGTCGGCGAGCTGATGGAAAATCAATATCGCATCGGCCTGCTGCGCATGGAGCGCGCCATCAAAGAGCGCATGTCGTCGGTCGATATCGACACCGTGATGCCGCAGGATCTGATCAATGCCAAGCCGGCGGCGGCGGCAGTGCGCGAGTTCTTCGGCTCCTCGCAGCTCTCGCAATTCATGGACCAGACCAACCCGCTGTCGGAGATCACCCACAAGCGGCGTCTGTCGGCGCTCGGACCGGGTGGTCTGACCCGCGAACGTGCGGGCTTCGAGGTGCGCGACGTGCACCCCACCCATTACGGCCGCATCTGCCCGATCGAGACCCCGGAAGGTCCGAATATCGGCCTGATCAATTCACTCGCGACCTACGCGCGGGTGAACAAATACGGCTTCGTCGAAACGCCGTACCGCCGGGTGAAAGAAGGCCGCGTGACCGAGGAGGTCCACTATCTGTCGGCGATGGAGGAGGGGCGTTATTCCGTCGCTCAGGCCAACGCGCCGATCGATGCCAAGGGTCGCTTCACCGAAGACCTGATCGTTTGCCGCGATGGCGGCAACCGTGACGTTGTGCCGTTGCCGCCTGACAAGGTCGACTACATGGACGTGTCGCCGAAGCAGCTCGTTTCGGTGGCCGCGGCGCTCATCCCGTTCCTCGAGAACGATGACGCCAACCGTGCGCTGATGGGCTCCAACATGCAACGCCAGGCCGTGCCGCTGGTGCATGCCGAGGCGCCGTTCGTCGGTACCGGCATGGAAGGCGTGGTGGCGCGCGATTCCGGCGCCGCCATAGCCGCCCGCCGCACCGGCGTGGTCGATCAGGTCGACGCGACCCGTATCGTCATCCGCGCCACCGACGAGCCGGATCCGACTAAGCCCGGCGTCGACATCTACCGGCTGATGAAGTTCCAGCGCTCGAACCAGAACACCTGCATCAACCAGCGCCCGCTGGTGAAGGTCGGTGATCAGGTGAAGAAGGGCGACATCATCGCCGACGGTCCGTCGACCGAGCTCGGCGAGCTCGCGCTCGGCCGGAACGTGCTGGTCGCGTTCATGCCGTGGAACGGTTACAACTTCGAGGACTCGATCCTGTTGTCCGAGCGCATCGTCAAAGACGATGTGTTCACCTCCATTCACATCGAAGAGTTCGAGGTGATGGCTCGCGACACCAAGCTCGGCCCTGAGGAAATCACCCGCGACATTCCCAACGTCTCGGAAGAGACGCTGAAGAATCTCGACGAGGCCGGCATCGTCTATATCGGCGCCGAAGTGCGCGCCGGTGACATTCTGGTCGGCAAGATCACGCCGAAGGGCGAAAGCCCGATGACGCCGGAAGAAAAGCTTCTGCGCGCCATCTTCGGCGAGAAGGCTTCCGACGTGCGCGATACCTCGCTGCGGGTGCCGCCCGGCGTGCAGGGCACGGTCGTCGAGGTGCGGGTGTTTAACCGCCACGGCGTCGAGAAGGACGAGCGCGCGCTCGCCATCGAGCGTGAGGAGATCGAACGTCTCGCCAAGGACCGCGACGACGAGCAGGCGATCCTGGACCGCAACGTCTATGGCCGTCTGGCGGAGCTGTTGGAGGGCCGGCAGGGCGTCGCCGGACCGAAGGGCTTCAAGAAGGACACCAAGATCACGCGCGCGATCCTCGACGAATATCCGCGCTCGCAATGGTGGATGTTCGCTTCGCCCAACGACAAGATCATGGCGGAGATCGAGGCGATCCGGAAGCAGTACGACGAATCGAAGAAGCGGCTCGAACAGCGCTTCCTCGACAAGGTGGAAAAGCTGCAGCGCGGCGACGAGTTGCCGCCCGGCGTGATGAAGATGGTCAAGGTCTTCGTCGCGGTGAAGCGCAAGATCCAGCCCGGCGACAAGATGGCCGGCCGCCACGGCAACAAGGGCGTGGTGTCCAAGATCGTGCCGCTCGAGGACATGCCGTTCCTTGCCGACGGCACTGCGGTCGACATCGTGCTCAATCCGCTCGGCGTGCCGAGCCGCATGAATGTCGGACAGATTCTCGAGACCCATCTGGGTTGGGCCTGCGCCGGTCTTGGGCTCAAGATCGGTCAGGCGGTCGATCTCTACAACAGCAAGAAAGACCCGAAGCCGCTCAAGGAGCTGCTGCGCAAGGTCTATGGCGAGGAAGAGACGATCAAGTCGCTCGACGAGAAGGGCCTGATCGAGCTCGGCACCAACCTGCGTCACGGCGTGCCGATCGCGACGCCGGTGTTCGACGGCGCCAAGGAAGCCGATATCGAGCACATGCTCGACATGGCCGGTGTCGATCACTCCGGTCAGGTGACGCTCTTCGACGGGCGCACCGGCGATACCTTCGACCGCAAGGTCACCGTCGGCCACATCTACATGCTGAAGCTGCACCATCTGGTGGACGACAAGATCCACGCCCGCTCGATCGGCCCCTACAGCCTGGTCACCCAGCAGCCGCTGGGCGGAAAGGCGCAGTTCGGCGGCCAGCGCTTCGGCGAAATGGAGGTGTGGGCGCTCGAAGCTTACGGCGCCGCCTACACACTGCAGGAAATGCTGACGGTGAAGTCGGACGACGTCGCCGGCCGCACCAAGGTGTACGAGGCGATCGTGCGCGGCGACGATACGTTCGAGGCCGGTATTCCGGAATCGTTCAACGTGCTGGTGAAGGAAATGCGCTCGCTCGGCCTCAATGTCGACCTGCACAACTCTAAGCAACAGCGCGGCGACGGACTGCCCGAGGCGGCCGAGTAGCAGCCCTGAAAGCGTCATTGCCGGGCAGAAGGCGCGCAGCGCCGTTTCGTGCCAGATGCCCCGGCAATCCATGCGGCGATGAAGCACCATGGATGCCCGGGTCAAGCCCGGGCATGACGAGCCAAAGAGATCGAGACGGTAAAACGACAGCGGCCGACACGGTCGGCAAGCGGAGAAGACGATGAACCAAGAGATTATGAATCTTTTCAGCCCGCAGGCGCCGGCTCAGGTCTTCGATCAGATCAGGATTTCGATCGCCAGCCCGGAGAAGATTCTGTCCTGGTCGTACGGCGAGATCAAAAAGCCGGAGACCATCAACTATCGCACCTTCAAGCCGGAACGCGACGGTTTGTTCTGCGCGCGCATCTTTGGCCCGATCAAGGACTATGAGTGCTTGTGCGGCAAGTACAAGCGCATGAAGTACAAGGGCATCATCTGCGAGAAGTGCTCGGTCGAGGTGACGCTGTCGCGCGTGCGCCGCGAGCGCATGGGCCATATCGAGCTTGCGGCACCGGTGGCGCACATCTGGTTCCTCAAGTCGCTGCCCTCGCGCATCGGCCTGTTGCTCGACATGACGCTCAAGGACCTCGAGCGCATCCTCTACTTTGAGTACTATGTCGTGCTCGAGCCGGGCCTGACCGCGCTCAAGGACCGCCAGCTTCTCAGCGAAGAGGAGTACGTCAAGGCGCAGGAGGAGCTCGGTCCCGACAGCTTCACCGCCATGATCGGCGCCGAGGCGATCCGCGAGATGCTCAAGGCGCTCGATCTGGAAAAGATGGCCGCCGACATCCGCCAGGAAATCATCGAGTCCACGTCGGAACTGAAGCCGAAGAAGCTCGCCAAGCGGCTCAAGCTGATCGAAGCGTTCGTCCAATCCGGCAACCGGCCGGAATGGATGATCCTTACGCATGTGCCGGTGATCCCACCCGATCTGCGCCCGTTGGTGCCGCTCGATGGCGGCCGCTTCGCGACCTCGGACCTGAACGACCTCTATCGGCGCGTTATCAACCGCAACAATCGCCTGAAGCGGCTGATCGAGCTGCGCGCCCCCGACATCATCATCCGCAACGAAAAGCGCATGTTGCAGGAGGCCGTCGACGCCTTGTTCGACAACGGCCGCCGCGGCCGCGTCATCACCGGCGCCAACAAGCGGCCGCTGAAGTCGCTCGCCGACATGCTCAAGGGCAAGCAGGGCCGCTTCCGGCAGAACCTGCTCGGCAAGCGCGTCGACTATTCCGGCCGTTCGGTGATCGTGGTCGGTCCGGAGCTGAAGCTGCATCAGTGCGGCCTGCCGAAGAAGATGGCGCTCGAACTGTTCAAGCCGTTCATCTATTCGCGGCTCGATGCCAAGGGCCTGTCGACCACGGTGAAGCAGGCGAAGAAGCTGGTCGAGAAGGAGAAGCCGGAGGTTTGGGACATCCTCGACGAGGTGATCCGCGAGCATCCGGTGCTGCTCAACCGCGCGCCGACGCTGCACCGCCTCGGCATTCAGGCGTTCGAGCCGGTCCTGATCGAAGGCAAGGCGATCCAGCTGCATCCGCTGGTCTGCGCCGCGTTCAACGCCGACTTCGACGGCGACCAGATGGCCGTGCACGTTCCGCTGTCGCTCGAAGCGCAGCTCGAAGCGCGCGTGCTGATGATGTCGACCAACAACATCCTGCATCCGGCCAACGGCTCGCCGATCATCGTGCCGTCGCAGGACATCGTGCTCGGTCTCTATTACCTCTCGCTGCTCGCGGACAACGCGCCCGGGCAGTGGAAGCTTGAGCTGCATTCGGAGAAGGACATCGAGGCCGATCCGAAAAAGAGCAACATCGTGCAAGGCTTCTATCGCAACCTGAGCGAAATCGAGCATGCGCTGCACGAGAAGGCCGTCGCGCTGCACAGCAAGATCAAGTACCGCTATCAAGGCGTCGACGACGAAGGCACGCCTTACCGCAAGTGGTACGAGACCACGCCCGGCCGCGCCATTCTGGGCGAAGTGCTGCCGAAGCAGCCGAAGATTTCGTTCGACCTCGTCAACAAGCTGATGACGAAGCGCGAAATCTCCAACATGATCGATACCGTCTATCGCCATTGCGGGCAGAAAGAGACCGTCATCTTCTGCGACCGCGTGATGGCGCTCGGCTTCCATCATGCGTTCAAGGCCGGCATCTCCTTCGGCAAGGACGACATGGTCGTGCCGCACACCAAGCGGAAGATCGTCGAGGATACGCGCGAGCAGGTCAAAGACTTCGAGCAGCAGTACAATGACGGCCTGATCACCCAAGGCGAAAAGTACAACAAGGTGGTCGACGCCTGGTCGAAGTGCACCGAGAAGATCGCCGAAGCGATGATGAAGGAAATCTCGGCGGCCCGGCCGGCGGCCGAGAAGGGCCAGGAATCCCAGGTCAACTCGATCTACATGATGGCGCACTCCGGCGCGCGCGGCTCGCCCGCGCAGATGCGCCAGCTCGCCGGCATGCGCGGCCTCATGGCCAAGCCGTCCGGTGAGATCATCGAGACCCCGATCATTTCCAACTTCAAGGAAGGGCTCTCGGTGCTCGAGTACTTCAACTCGACGCACGGCGCCCGTAAGGGTCTGGCCGACACCGCGCTGAAGACGGCGAACTCCGGTTATTTGACCCGGCGTCTCGTCGACGTGGCGCAGGACTGCATCATCACCGAAGTGGATTGCGGCACCACCCGGGGCATCAAGGTACGGGCGATCATCGACGCCGGCACCGTGGTGGCGTCGCTGGCGACCCGCATCCTCGGCCGCACCACGGCTGAAGATGTGCGCGATCCGACCAGCAACGAGATCGTGGTGCCGAACGGCACGCTGCTCGGCGAGCCGGAGGTCGACAAGATCGTCACCGCCGGCGTGCAAGAGGTGCGCATCCGTTCGGTCCTCACCTGCGATACCCAGCCGGGCGTTTGCGGCATGTGCTACGGGCGCGATCTCGCCCGCGGCACGCCCGTGAACATGGGCGAGGCGGTGGGTGTCATCGCCGCTCAGTCGATCGGCGAGCCGGGCACGCAGCTCACCATGCGCACGTTCCATATCGGTGGCGCGGCGCAGATCTCCGAGCAATCGTTCGTCGAGTCGAACTTCGAAGGCACCGTGAAGATCAAGAATTTGAACGTGGCGCGGAATTCGGACGGCGAGCTGATCGCGATGAGCCGCAACCTGATCGTCGCCGTGCTCGATCCGGATGGTACCGAACGGGCTGTGCACCGCATCCCGTACGGCGCGCGTCTCAAGATCAACGATGCCGACCACATCAAGCGTGGCCAGCGTATCGCCGAGTGGGATCCGTACACCCGGCCGATCATGACCGAAGTCGAAGGCGGCGTCGGTTTCGAGGATCTGGTCGAAGGTCAGTCGATGACCGAGACGCTCGACGAGTTCGACCGGCATCGCCAAGCGCGTGGTCATCGATTGGCGCTCGGGCTCCGCCCGCGGCCAGCAGGACCTGCGTCCGGCGCTGGTGATCAAGGGCAAGGACGGCAAGATCCTCAAGCTCGCCCGTGGCGGTGACGCCCGCTACATGCTGGCGGTCGACGCCATCATCTCGGTCGATCCCGACGCGAAGATGAAGGCGGGCGATGTGATCGCGCGTATCCCGACCGAGAGCGCCAAGACCCGCGACATCACCGGCGGTCTGCCGCGCGTCGCCGAGCTGTTCGAGGCCCGGCGTCCGAAGGAGTCGGCGGTCATCGCCGAGACCTCCGGCACGATCCGCTTCGGCCGCGACTACAAGAACAAGCGGCGGATCACCATCGAGCCGACCGACAAGAGTGAGGAACCGAGGGAATATCTCGTTCCCAAGGGCAAGCACATCCACTTGCAGGACGGTGACGTCATCGAGAAGGGCGACTTCATCGTCGAAGGCAACCCGGCTCCGCACGACATCCTGGCGATCAAAGGCGTCGAGGAGCTTGCCGGCTACCTTGTCAACGAGATCCAGGAGGTCTACCGGCTGCAGGGCGTCGGCATCAACGACAAGCACATCGAGGTGATCGTTCGCCAGATGCTGCAGAAGGTGGAGATCGAGGACTCCGGCGAGACCGACCTGATCCAGGGCGAACAGGTCGACAAGGTCGAGATGGACGAGGTCAACGCCCGTGCCGTGGCCGAAGGCAAGAAGCCGGCGGTCGGGCACCCGGTGTTGCTCGGCATCACCAAGGCCTCGCTGCAGACGCGTTCGTTCATCTCCGCGGCTTCGTTCCAGGAGACGACGCGCGTGCTCACCGAGGCCGCGGTCGGCGGCAAGGCCGACACGCTCGACGGTCTCAAGGAGAACGTCATCGTCGGCCGCCTGATCCCGGCCGGCACCGGCGCGATGATGAACCGGCTGCGCGAAGTCGCACTCAAGCGCGACCAGCTCATTCTCGCCGAGCGGGAGAAGGAGGCGGCCGCGAAGGCGTCGGCGCCTCCGACCGAGCCGGCGGCTCTGCCGGCCGCCGAGTAAGCGTCGGCAAATCGAGACATGCGAGAGGGCCGCCCACGGGCGGCCCTTTTGTTTTCAGCCGGCTGTTTTTGTCGCCTGGGCGCCATCGATCACGGCGACTGCCTGCTGCAGCGCGGCGTCGAGCACGCGCTCTGCTTCATCACCCTCCGGCAGCGCGCGCGCCACCGAGACGGCGCCGACCATTAGCGCCACAACGGTCCACGCCCGGCTCTCCGCAACGCCGACGTCTCCGCCGATGACGCGTGCGGTCTTGGCAATCAGCTCTCGCATCCGCTGCCGATAGATCTCGCGCACTGTGTCGCTCGACCGCGCCACGTCTGCGCTCAAGGCCGGCATGACGCATCCGTTCGCCGCATCGGCGCGATGGGCGCCGCTGATGTACATTTTCAGATAGTCCTTAAGGCGCTGGCGCCGCTGGGCCGCGGTGCCTGAGTCCGTATCGATGAAAGGCTGGCCCAGGTTGGCGTCGATCACCTCTTTTAGCAACGCCTCTTTGCCGGAAAAATTCGAATAGAACGCGCCGGAGGTGACGCCGGCCGAAGCCGCCAGTGCGTCAACGCCGATGCCGTTGAAACCTGATTGGCGCAGCGCCCTGGTGGCCGACTGCAATAAAGCCGCGCGCGCCTTCGCTTTCTGATCCGCCGGATAACGCATTCGTTTCCTCTCTCGGTCACGTCCCTGTGAGCCGCCCCGAGGCGTCATTGGATTGTAAGATAACGTACGTTATATAACGATCGTTATCAAACCTGCCAATCTTCCCGCCGTTTGCGCAAACCTCTCTCTAACCTTCTGACTAAGAAAGGAAATCACAATGGCGACCACGTTTAACGAGGCTCCGACCAAGACTGTCAAAGTGGGCGGCGCCGACTTCGCTTACCGGGTCATCGGCGACGCCGGCGGCCCGCCGGTCGTCTTTCTCCAACACTTCACGGGCGTGCTGGACGATTGGGATCCGGCTGTCGTTGAAGGGGTGGCGCGGCAACACCGGGCGATCATTTTCGACAATCGCGGCGTCGGCCGCTCAACCGGCAAGACACCCGACAGCGTCGAAGCGATGGCGAAAGATGCGATCGCCTTCATCGAGGCGCTCGGATTAGCCCAAGTCGATCTGGTCGGCTTTTCGCTCGGCGGCTTCATCGCGCAAGTGATTGCGCACGATCGGCCGGAGCTCGTGCGCCGAGTGGTTTTTGCCGGCACTGGTCCTGCGGGAGGCAAGGGCACCAGCAATCTCGGCGCCGTCTTGCAAGACGCCTTTGCGAAAGCTGCGGAGCAAAAGAAGCACCCCAAGCACTTCCTGTTCTTCTCGCAGACACAGGCGAGCCAGGCGGCCGCGGATGCGTTTCTTGGGCGGCTGCAAGCGCGCCAGAACGATCGCGATCCGGCTGCCAGCGGCGAGACCACGCAGGCGCAGACCGCAGCCATCATCCAATGGGGCAAAGGCTCTGGCGCCAACAGAGCGCTGAGCGCAATCAAGCAGCCGGCACTCGTCGCCAACGGCGACAACGACATCATGGTGCCGACGGTCAATTCGTTCGCGCTCTTCGAGGCGCTGCCCAATGCTGAGCTGAGTATCTTCCCGAATGCCGGACACGGCGGCATCTTCCAGTATCATCGCGAATTCGTGGAGCAGGCGCTGCGCTTTCTCGGCAGCTGACGTCCGAGCGCAGATCTTGTGGCTACGAAAGGCCGCCCGCCGGCGGCCTTTCGCTCTTTGCCGGCATTCACTTTGATTTCCGAAACGCCATATCGAAGGCCGTCGGCGGGATCGGAGGCGATGATGAACGTTGTGCTGGTGACGGGCGGATCAGGCTTTATCGGCAGCCATTGCATCGCGCAGCTCCTGGTCGGCGGGCACCAGGTGCGCACGACGGTGCGGGGCCTCGATCGCGAGCCCGGCGTACGTGCCATGCTCCAGCAAGCCGGCGCCGAGGCGGGCGAGCGGTTGGCGTTCTTCGCGGCCGATCTCACACGGGACGCCGGCTGGCGCGAAGCCGTCGCGGGCTGCGATTACGTTCTGCACGTTGCCTCGCCATTGCCGGCGCGCGCTCCCAAGCATGAGGACGAGCTGATCGTACCGGCGCGCGATGGGACGCTGCGCGTGCTGCGCGCGGCCCGCGACGCCGGCGTCAAACGCGTGGTGTTCACCTCGTCGTTCGCCGCGATCGGCTATGGGCATCCGCCGCAGCAGAAGCCGTTCGACGAGACCGATTGGACTGATCCGCACCGGCGTAACATCGTCCCCTACCCAAAGTCGAAGACGCTGGCCGAGCGCGCGGCGTGGGATTTCATCGGTGGGGAGGGCGGAGCGCTGGAGCTCTCTGTCGTCAATCCGGTGATGGTCTTTGGTCCGGTTCTTGGCGCGAGCTATTCAGCGCCGATCCTCCTGGTGAAGCAGCTAATGGACGGTGCCGTGCCCGGCTGTCCGCGGCTGTGTTTCGGTGCCGTCGATGTGCGCGATGTCGCCGATCTGCACATTCGCGCCATGACCGATCCTGCGGCGAAGGGCGAGCGCTTTCTTGCAACTGCCGGCGATTTCATGACGATCCGCGAGGTGGCCGGGGTTCTCAAAAGCCGTCTCGGACGGGCCGCCAGACGCGTGCCGACCCGCGAGGTTCCCAACTGGCTCGTGCATCTGGTCGCCGTCTTCGATTCCTCGGTGCGCCAAATTCTGCCGGAACTCGGCAAGCGCAAGAACGGCAGCAGCGAGAAGGCGAGGCGGCTTCTGGCCTGGGCGCCACGTTCGCGCGAGGATGCAGTCGTGGCCACTGGCGAAAGCCTCCTGCGCCTCGGCCTGCTCAAAGACAGTGCAAGGAAAGCTGCATAAGCTGTAGCTTTACCCGGCCGGTACGGGGGAGACATGTCGGACATCAACGTCATCAGCGGCGGCGCCATGCGGCGCTTCCTCACAGAAGCCTTGCCGCTGTTTGAAGCGGCGACTGGCCACCAAATCTCGATCCAGTTCGGCCTGACGCGCGATATGCAGGCCGCGATCGAGGCGGGGGCCGCGTTCGATCTCGCCTTGCTGCCGCGTTCTGCCATCGACGCGCTGGTGCGGGCGGACAAGATCGCGGCCGGTACGGCGACGGATATCGTGCGCTCGCTCGTCGGCGTCATGGTGCGCACGGGCGCCGCCGAACCCGACATCGGCAGCGTCGAATCTTTCAAAGCGGTGCTGCGCAACGCGCAGGCAATTTCGTACAGCAAAGGCCCGAGCGGCCTCTACGTGGCCGAGCTTTTGCAGCGCCTGGGGCTGACCGAGGAGATGAAGGACAAGACCATATTCGCCATCGGCCGCCGCGTGGGCGAGGTCGTCGCCAGCGGCGAAGCCGAGATCGGAATGCAGCAGATCATCGAAAATCAGCCGGTGGAAGGCGCGCATCTGGTCGGGCCGTTACCCGAAGCGCTCGTTAATTATGTGATGTATTCAGCGGGTTTTGCGCCGGCCGCCCCTCGCAGCCGAGGCGATGCGTTTGTCCGCTTTCTCGCTTCCCCCGAGGCGGTCCGCATCATCCGCGCCAAAGGGATGGAGCCGGCGTGACCCAACCAAAAAGCAAAAACGCTTGTGCCATCGCACTTTCGTGACCATATCTGCTTGACTTCACACGGTATGGCCGATAAATAGCGCGCACTTTACGGCAGGCGGTGAGCTTCGCCCGTCGGAACGGCATGCCGGGTCCAGCATAAGCTATTGAAAGTTTTTACTTTCTGGCTCGCCGGATCGGGCGCGACGCCTCGACGAAGGAAGCTCAAACGCTGCCTCTGACGACGCAAAGTCAGGTTGACTGAGGCGCACGACCGCGGGCGATGAGCTCTGCGGTCCTCTGCGAATTTACAGCGCCCTTCCGCTTTCGAAAGCGGATGGCGCGCTGTCGTTTGCGCGAACGTATTCGCGCGCGCGGGCGTGAGCCCGGAAGAGTTCAGGCCAAAGGGCGCGAGCCCGTGAAGCCACGAAAGGGCGCAAGCCCTGTTTTCGAATGCAATGGGCGCGAGCCCGGTCTTATGGGGCGCAAGCCCGGTCTTGGAGCAGATAACGAATGCCGACGGTCAATCAGCTCATTCGCAAGCCGCGCGTGGTGCAGCATGCGAAGAAGAAAGTGCCGGCCTTGCAGCAGAGCCCGCAAAAGCGCGGCGTCTGCACGCGCGTCTATACGACGACGCCGAAGAAGCCGAACTCGGCGCTGCGCAAGGTCGCGAAGGTGCGCTTGACCAACGGCTTCGAGGTGATTGGCTACATCCCGGGCGAGGGCCATAACCTGCAAGAGCACTCGGTGGTGATGATCCGCGGCGGCCGCGTGAAGGATCTGCCGGGCGTGCGCTACCACATCCTGCGCGGTGTGCTCGACACCCAAGGCGTGAAGAACCGTAAGCAGCGCCGTTCCAAGTACGGCGCCAAGCGTCCGAAATAAGGAAGACACCGATGTCCCGCCGTCACAGCGCCGACAAACGCGAAATCCTGCCGGACCCGAAATTCGGCAACGTCGTGGTCACGAAGTTCATGAACTCGGTCATGCATGCCGGCAAGAAGTCGGTGGCCGAGGGCATCGTCTATGGCGCGCTCGATATGATCGAGGGCAAGACCCGCGCGAATCCGATCGGCGTTTTCGAGCAGGCGCTCGACAATGTGATGCCGTCGATCGAGGTGCGCTCCCGCCGCGTCGGCGGCGCCACCTATCAGGTGCCGGTCGAAGTGCGGACGTCCCGGCGCCAGGCGCTCGGCATTCGTTGGATCATCGCCGCCGCGCGCGAGCGCAACGAAAAGACGATGACCGAGCGGCTTTCCGCCGAGTTGCTCGACGCATCGAACAATCGCGGCAACGCCGTCAAGAAGCGCGAAGACACCCACCGGATGGCGGAAGCCAACCGCGCCTTTTCGCACTATCGCTGGTAAGCGACAGCGAAGGAATTTTCCCATGGCCCGTACACACGCGATCGAGGACTACCGAAATTTCGGCATCATGGCGCACATCGATGCCGGCAAGACCACCACGACCGAGCGCGTCCTCTATTACACCGGCAAAAGCCACAAGATTGGTGAGGTGCATGAAGGCGCCGCCACCATGGATTGGATGGAGCAGGAGCAGGAGCGCGGCATCACCATCACGTCGGCCGCGACCACCGCGTTCTGGAACGGCAAGCGCCTCAATATCATCGACACGCCCGGCCACGTCGATTTCACCATCGAGGTGGAGCGTTCGCTGCGCGTGCTCGACGGTGCGGTCTGCGTGCTCGATTCCAACCAGGGCGTCGAGCCGCAAACCGAGACGGTTTGGCGCCAGGGCGACCGCTACGACGTTCCGCGCATCGTCTTCTGCAACAAGATGGACAAGATCGGCGCCGACTTCTTTCAGTGCCTGAAGGACATCGTCGATCGCCTCGGCGCCAGGCCGGTCGCCATTCAGTTGCCGATCGGTGCTGAAAGTCAGTTCAAGGGCCTCGTCGATCTCGTCCGCATGGTTGGCGTCGTGTGGGACGAAGAGACGCTGGGCGCGAAGTATCACGACGTCGAGATTCCGGCTGATCTTGCCGAGCAGGCGAAGGAATACCGCGAGAAGCTCGTGGAAGCCGCTGTCGAGCTCGATGACGACGTAATGGCAGCCTATCTCGAGGGCAAAGAGCCTGATGTCGAGACGCTGAAGCGGCTCATCCGCAAGGCCACCATCACCGGCGCCTTCTTTCCGGTGCTGTGCGGCTCGGCGTTCAAGAACAAGGGCGTGCAGCCGCTCCTCGACGCCGTGGTTGATTATCTGCCGTCGCCGGTGGACGTGCCGCCGGTGAAAGGCATCGATTCCAAGGG
The DNA here is from genome assembly GCA_963818155.1 of uncultured Alphaproteobacteria bacterium. Lineage (GTDB taxonomy): Bacteria > Pseudomonadota > Alphaproteobacteria > Rhizobiales > Xanthobacteraceae > BOG-931. Next base: position 380,704 of record CAWFRC010000002.1, on the reverse strand, counting down.
CGTGGAGGTCGAGCGCAAGCCGATCGACACCGAGCCGATGTCGCTTCTCGCCTTCAAGATCATGGACGACCCGTTCGTCGGCACGATCACCTTCTGCCGCATCTATTCGGGCCGGCTCGAGAGCGGCACGGGCGTGATCAATTCGACCAAGGACCGCAAGGAGCGCGTCGGCCGCATGCTGCTGATGCATGCGAACAACCGCGAGGACATTAAAGAGGCCTATGCGGGCGACATCGTTGCGCTGGCGGGCCTGAAGGATGTGCGCACCGGCGATACGCTGTGCGATCCGCAGAAGGCTGTGATCCTGGAGAAGATGGAATTCCCCGATCCGGTCATCGAGATCGCGATCGAGCCGAAGTCGAAGGCCGACCAGGAGAAGCTGGGCGTGGCGCTGGCCAAGCTCGTGGCCGAGGATCCGTCGTTCCGTGTGCACACCGATCAGGAATTGGGGCAGACCATCATCAAGGGCATGGGCGAGCTCCATCTCGACATCAAGGTGGATATCCTCAAGCGCACCTATAAGGTCGATGCCAATATCGGCGCGCCGCAGGTGGCCTATCGCGAGAAGCTGACCCGGCCGGCGACGATCACTTACACGCACAAGAAGCAGACAGGCGGCTCCGGTCAGTATGCCGAAGTCAAGATCGTGGCCGAGCCGCTGCCTCCGGGCGGCGAGAACTTCGTCTTCGAGAACGAGATCGTCGGCGGCGCCGTGCCGAAGGAATTCGTCCCCGGCGTCGAGAAGGGCTTGGAATCGGTGCTCGGGTCCGGCGTGCTCGCCGGCTTCCCGGTGGTCGATCTGAAAGTGTCGCTGGTTGACGGCAAGTTCCACGAGGTGGACTCGTCGGCGCTCGCCTTCGAAATCGCTGCCCGCATGGCTTTGCGCGAAGCGTTGCAGAAGGGTGGGGCGGTTCTGCTCGAGCCGGTGATGAAGGTCGAGGTGGTCACGCCGGAGGATTATACCGGTTCGGTCATCGGCGATCTGAATTCACGGCGTGGTCAGATCCAGGGTCAGGACATGCGCGGCAACGCCAACGTGATTACCGCGATGGTGCCGCTCGCCAACATGTTCTCCTATGTCAACAACCTGCGCTCCATGAGTCAGGGGCGCGCCACGTTCACCATGCAGTTCGATCACTACGCGGAAGTACCGAAAGCGATCGCTGAAGAGGTTCAGGCGAAGTTCGCCTGATCGTTGTCGCGAGATTTAGAGAACGGAGAGCCTCATGGCCAAAGAAAAATTCAATCGCAACAAGCCGCATTGCAACATCGGCACGATTGGGCACGTCGACCACGGCAAGACGTCGTTGACCGCGGCGATCACCAAGGTCCTGGCCGAAAAAGGCCAGGCCCAGTTCACTGCCTATGATCAGATCGACAAGGCGCCGGAAGAGAAGGCGCGCGGCATCACGATCGCCACCGCGCACGTCGAGTACGAGACCGACAAGCGCCACTACGCTCACGTCGACTGCCCCGGGCACGCCGACTATGTGAAGAACATGATCACCGGCGCGGCGCAGATGGACGGCGCCATCCTGGTGGTGAGCGCGGCCGACGGCCCGATGCCGCAGACCCGCGAGCACATTCTGCTCGCCCGTCAGGTCGGCGTGCCGGCGCTGGTCGTGTTCCTCAACAAGGTCGACATGGTCGACGATCCGGAATTGCTCGAGCTCGTCGAGCTTGAAGTCCGCGAGCTGCTGTCGAAGTACAATTTTCCCGGCGACAAGATCCCGATCGTCAAGGGCTCGGCGCTGATGGTGCTCGAGGACAAGGATCCGAAGCTTGGCAAGGAAGCTATCCTCGAGCTGATGAAGCACGTCGACGAATACATCCCGCAGCCGGAGCGGCCGAAGGATCAGCCGTTCCTGATGCCGGTCGAAGACGTGTTCTCGATCTCGGGACGCGGCACCGTCTGCACCGGCCGTATCGAGCGCGGCATCATCAAGGTCGGCGAGGAAGTCGAGATCGTCGGCATCAAGCCGACCACCAAGACCACGGTCACCGGTGTCGAGATGTTCCGCAAGCTGCTCGATCAGGGCGAGGCTGGCGATAACGTCGGTTGTCTCCTGCGCGGCACCAAGCGCGAAGAAATCGAGCGCGGCCAAGTGCTGTGCAAGCCGGGCTCGGTGAAGCCGCACACCAAGTTCAAGGCCGAGGCCTACATCCTCACCAAGGAAGAGGGTGGCCGCCACACGCCGTTCTTCACCAATTACCGGCCGCAATTCTACTTCCGCACCACAGACGTGACCGGTGTGGTGACGCTGCCGGAAGGCACCGAGATGGTCATGCCGGGCGATAACATCGCCATGGAAGTGACGCTGATCGTGCCGATCGCCATGGAAGAGAAACTGCGTTTCGCCATTCGCGAAGGCGGCCGCACCGTCGGCGCCGGCGTGGTGGCGAGCATCATCGAGTAAGCATCCTTCCGTCGTGATGCCCGGCCTCGTGCCGGGCATCCACGACTAAGGCGGACGGAAAGACGTGGATGGCTGGCTTAACGCTTGGCCATGATGAGGCAGAGAGACGAAAATGAACGGCCAGAAGATTAGAATCAGCCTCAAGGCGTTCGATCACCGCGTCCTCGATGCGTCGACGCGCGAGATCGTCAACACCGCCAAACGGACCGGCGCGCAGGTGCGCGGGCCGATTCCGCTGCCGACGCGGATCGAGAAATTTACCGTCAACCGCTCGCCGCACGTCGACAAGAAGAGCCGTGAGCAGTTCGAGATGCGCACGCACAAAAGGCTGCTCGATATCGTTGATCCGACGCCGCAAACCATCGACGCGCTGATGAAGCTCGATCTGGCTGCCGGCGTCGATATTCAAGTCAAGCAAAGGTAAGGAACATGCGTTCCGGAGTGCTGGCACAGAAAGTCGGGATGACCCGCCTCTTCACCGAGGCCGGCGAGCATGTGCCGGTGACGGTGCTGCGGCTTGCCAATTGTCAGGTCGTCGCGCACCGCACCAAAGAACAGAACGGCTATGTGGCATTGCAACTCGGCGCCGGCGTGCGCAAAGTGCAGCGCACGACCAGGGCGGACCGCGGCAATTTCGCGATCGCCAAGGTCGAGCCCAAGCGCAAGCTCGCCGAATTCCGCGTCGACGCCGATGCGGTGATTCCGGTCGGCGCCGAAATCACCGCGGATCATTTCCTCGTCGGCCAATATGTCGACGTGACCGGCACCTCGACCGGTAAGGGCTGGGCCGGCGGCATGAAGCGCTGGAATTTCGGCGGTCTGCGCGCCAGCCACGGCGTCTCCGTCTCGCACCGCTCGATCGGTTCGACCGGCGGCCGCCAGGATCCGGGTAAGACCTTCAAGAACAAAAAGATGTCCGGACATCTCGGTGTCGATCGGGTGACCACGCTCAATCTAAAAGTCGTGCAGACCGATGTCGAGCGCGGCCTCATTTTGGTTGAAGGCGCGGTGCCGGGCGTCAAGGGCGGCTGGATCACCGTGCGCGACGCGGTGAAGAAGAAGCTGCCGGCCGGCGTGCCGAAGCCCGGCAAGTTCAAGCTCGCCGAGACCGCGGGCGCGGCGTCTGCCGCTGCGGAAGCGCCGGCGGCCGAAAGCCAGGAGGGGGCGTGATATGGAACTGAAGGTCACCTCTCTCGACGGCAAGGAGTCCGGCTCGGTCACAGTGTCCGATGCCATTTTCGGGCTCGAGCCGCGCGCCGACATCATCCATCGCTGCATCATTTGGCAATTGGCCAAGCGGCGGGCCGGCACGCACGCGGTGCAGGGGCGCGCCGACGTCCACCGCACCGGCAAGAAGATGTATCGGCAGAAGGGCACCGGCGGCGCTCGCCACGGCTCGATGCGGGTCAATCTGTTCCGCGGCGGCGGCCGCTCGTTCGGTCCGCATCCGCGCAGCCATGAAATCGGCCTGCCGAAGAAAATGCGGACCTTGGCGCTGCGGCACGCGCTGTCCGCCAAGGCGAAGGACGACGGCATCGTCGTGATCGAGGCCTTTGATCTCAAGGAAGCCAAGACCAAGGCGCTGCGCGGCCACTTCGAGAAGCTCGGCCTCTCGAACGCGCTGATAATCGATGGTGCCGAGGTCAATGCCGGCGTGCGCTCGGCCGCACGCAACATTCCGAACGTCGACGTGCTGCCGATCGCCGGCATCAATGTCTACGACATCCTGCGCCGGCACAAACTGGTGCTGACGCGCGCTGCGGTCGATGCCTTGGAGGCGCGATTCAAATGAGCACCCAGGATCCGCGCCACTACGACGTCATTCTCTCGCCGGTCATCACCGAGAAGGCGACGAATGCGTCGGAGTTCAACAAGGTCATCTTCAAAGTCGCTACGCATGCGACCAAGCCGCAGATCAAGGCTGCGGTGGAAAAGCTGTTCGACGTGAAAGTCAAAAGCGTCAACACGCTGCACCGGCGCGGCAAGTGGAAGGCGTTCAAAGGCCGCTTTGGCCAGCAATCGAATACCAAGCGCGCCGTCGTGACCCTCGAAGAGGGTCAGAAGATCGACGTGACGACGGGGCTGTGAGGAGCGCGCGATGGCATTAAAGACTTACAATCCCGTCACGCCCGGCCAGCGCCAATTGGTGCTGGTTGATCGCTCCGGTCTCTACACCGGCGCGCCCGTAAAGGCGTTGACCGAGGGTAAGAATCGCACTGGCGGCCGCAACAATTCGGGCTCGATCACCAGCCGTTATCGTGGCGGCGGCCACAAGAAGGCCTATCGGCAGATCGACTTCAAGCGGCGCAAGTTTGACGCGCCCGCCAAGGTCGAGCGGCTGGAGTACGATCCGAACCGCACCGCCTTCATCGCCCTCATCAAGTATGAGGACGGCGAGCTCGCCTATATCCTGGCGCCGCAGCGGCTTGCCGTCGGCGACACGGTGGTGTCGGGTGAATATGTCGACGTGAAGCCTGGCAATGCCATGCCGCTCGGCAATATTCCGGTCGGCACGATCGTGCACAATATCGAGCTCAAGATAGGCAAGGGCGGACAGATCGCGCGCTCGGCCGGCACCTATGCCCAGCTCGTCGGCCGCGATGGCGCCTACGTGGTGCTGCGGCTCAATTCCGGCGAGCAGCGCCTAGTCCACGGTCGCTGTCTGGCCACGGTCGGCGCGGTGTCGAACCCGGATAACATGAACGTGTCGATCGGCAAGGCCGGCCGCACCCGCTGGATGGGCCGCCGTGGTCACGTCCGCGGCGAGGTGATGAATCCGGTCGATCATCCGCTCGGCGGACGCACGCGTGGCGGTCGTCACCCGGTGACGCCGTGGGGCAAGCCGACCAAGGGCATGAAGACCCGCAAGAACAAGAGCACCGCCAAGTTCATCATGGCCAGCCGCCACGTGCGGAAGAAGAAATAAGATCGATAGGAACAAACATGACGCGTTCGGTCTGGAAGGGTCCGTTTGTCGACGGCTATCTGCTGAAGAAGGCAGATACTGCGCGTTCGTCTGGACGCCATGAGATGATCCGTATCTGGTCGCGCCGGTCGACCATCCTGCCGCAATTCGTCGGGCTGACGTTCGGCGTCTACAACGGCCAGAAGCACGTCCCGGTGATCGTCACCGAGGAAATGGTCGGCCACAAGTTCGGCGAGTTCGCGCCGACCCGGCAGTTCTATGGCCACTCGTCCGATCGCAAGGCCAAGCGCTCTGGCGGCGAACTCGTAAGGTTGAGGGAGAGCTTCGATGAGCAAGAAAAAGCGCGAGCGCACGCTCTCCGACAACGAGGCGCAGGCGATCTCACGGAATTTGCGGGTGAGCCCGCAGAAGCTGAACCTGCTGGCGCAGCTGATCCGCGGCAAGAAGGTCGCGGCCGCGCTCGCCGACCTTGAATTCTCGCGTAAGCGGATCGCCCGCGATGTGCGCAAGTGTCTGGAATTGGCGATCGCCAATGCGGAAAACAATCACGATCTCGATGTCGACGATCTCGTGGTGGCGCAGGCACATGTCGGCAAAGGGTTGGTCATGAAGCGGCATGCGCCCCGCGCGCGCGGCCGCGTCGGAAAGATTTTCAAGCCGTTCTCGCATCTCACCATCGTGGTGCGCGAGGTCGAGGCGCAACAGGCGTAAGGCGGAACGGCGCAGGAGAGCAATATGGGTCAGAAGGTCAATCCGGTCGGGCTTCGTCTCGGCATCAACCGCACCTGGGATTCGCGCTGGTATGCGGGCAAGACCAGCTACGGCACGCTGCTGCACGAGGACATGAAGATCCGTCAGGTGCTGATGAAGGAGCTCAAGCAGGCCGCGGTCTCGAAGATCGTGATCGAGCGCCCGCACAAGAAGTGCCGCGTGACCATCCACTCGGCGCGTCCGGGCGTGGTGATCGGCAAGAAGGGCGCCGACATCGAGAAGCTGCGCCGCCAGGTCGCCAAGCTCACCGACAGCGACGTCGTGATCAACATCGTGGAAATCCGCAAGCCGGAGCTTGATGCGCAGCTCGTCGCCGAATTGATCGCGCAGCAGCTCGAGCGCCGGGTGGCGTTCCGCCGCGCCATGAAGCGCGCCGTGCAGTCGGCGATGCGGCTTGGCGCCGGTGGCATCCGCATCAATTGCTCCGGCCGTCTCGGCGGCGCCGAGATCGCGCGCATGGAATGGTATCGCGAAGGGCGCGTGCCGTTGCACACGCTGCGCGCCGACGTCGATTACGGCGTTGCCACCGCGTTCACGACCTACGGCACCTGCGGGGTCAAGGTCTGGATCTTCAAGGGCGAGATCCTGGAGCACGACCCGATGGCGCAGGATAAGCGCATGGCCGAGGGCGATGCCGGTCGGCCGCGCCGGGATGCGGCCTAAGAGCAACAACAAAAGGTTCTGAGAAAAGGCTTCCGCCATGCTGCAACCGAAGCGAACAAAATTCCGCAAAGCGCACAAGGGTCGCATCCACGGGCTTGCGACTAGCGGCGCCACGCTGGCGTTCGGCCAGTTCGGGCTCAAGGCGATGGAGCCGGAGCGGATCACGGCGCGGCAGATCGAAGCCGCGCGCCGCGCGCTCACGCGCAACATGAAGCGCGCCGGCCGGGTCTGGATCCGGGTTTTCCCGGACGTGCCGGTGTCGAAGAAGCCGGCCGAAGTACGCATGGGCTCGGGCAAGGGCGCGCCGGAATTGTGGGTGGCTCGGATCAAGCCGGGCCGCATTCTGTTCGAGATCGACGGCGTTCCGGTCGCGCTGGCAAGAGAGTTGCTCACGCTCGCGGCCGCCAAGCTGCCGATCAAGACCCGCTTCGTCGAGCGCATCAGCGAATAGGCAAGACGATGAAAGCAGCCGACATCAAGACCATGACCGTCGATCAGATGGACGACGAGGTGCTCAAGCTGAAGAAGGAGCAGTTCAACCTGCGCTTCCAGCGGGCCACCGGTCAGTTGGAGAATACGTCGCGGGTGCGCGAAGTGCGGCGCGATATTGCGCGGCTCAAGACCATCGCCCGGCAGAAGCGTGCGCCCAAAGCGGCGGCAAAGAGCTAAAGAGGATTAGAAATGCCCAAGCGCAGCCTGCAAGGCGTCGTGGTCAGCGACAAACAGAGCAAGACGGTGGTGGTGCGCGTGGAGCGCCGTTTCACCCATCCGCTGTTCAAGAAGACCGTGCGCCGGTCGAAGAAATACTACGCTCACGACGAGAACAACGAGTTCAAGGTGGGCGATACCGTTTGGATCGAAGAGCATCGGCCGATTTCCAGGCTCAAGCGCTGGGCGGTGGTGCGCGGTGAGAAGAGAAAAGCGTCGTAAGCGCGGCGCCAAAACAGGAAATAAGTGGGGTAGCCCATGATTTAGATGCAAACCAATCTCGACGTGGCGGACAATTCCGGCGCGCGCCGCGTCATGTGCATCAAGGTGCTGGGCGGCTCCAAGCGCAAGTACGCCACCATCGGCGACGTGATCGTCGTTTCGGTCAAGGAGGCGATCCCGCGTGGCCGCGTGAAGAAGGGCGACGTGATGAAGGCGGTGATCGTGCGCATCGCCAAGGACATCAAGCGCTCCGACGGCTCGATCATCCGTTTCGACCGCAATGCGGCAGTGCTGATCAACACGCAGATGGAGCCGGTCGGCACCCGTATCTTCGGGCCGGTGCCCCGCGAATTGCGGGCGAAGAACCACATGAAAATCATTTCGCTCGCGCCAGAGGTGCTGTGATGGCGGCAAAGATCAAAAAGGGCGACTCGGTGATCGTAATCGCCGGACGCGACAGGGGCCGCACCGGCGAGGTGATCGAGGTGCGCCGTGACGACGGCCGCGCGCTGGTGCGCGGCGTCAACATGGTCAAGCGGCATCAGCGCCAGGATGCGACGCACGAGGGCGGCATCATTTCCAAAGAGGCGCCGATTCACTTGTCCAACATCGCGCTGGCCGATCCGAAGGACAAAAAGCCGACGCGCGTCGGCTTCAAGATCATTGGTCAGGGCGACGATCGCAAGAAAGTGCGGGTCGCCAAGCGTTCGGGAGCAGAGATCGATGGCTGATAAGAAAGACGATAAGGCCAAAAAGCCGGCCAAGGCAGGCCCCGGAGCGGAGCAGGCGGCAAAGCCGGCCAAGGCCGACAAGGCGGCGCAGGCCGGCAAGGGCGACAAGGCGGCAAAAGCCGGCGGCGGTAAGCCGGCCGGCGAGAAGGTCGCGCGCGAGCCGGAGCCGCGCGTTCCGGCGCGGCTAAAGGTGGAGTTCGATCAGAAGATCCGCGCTCAGCTTGCCGAGCAGTTTGGCTACAAGAACCCGATGCAGATCCCCGTCCTCGACAAGGTGGTGATCAACATGGGCATCGGTGAAGGCGTCGCCGACCGCAAGAAGGTCGACGCGGCGGCGGCCGATCTCGCGCTGATCTCCGGCCAGAAGGCGATCATCACCAAGGCGCGCAAATCGATCGCGACCTATAAGCTGCGCGACGGCCAGGCGGTCGGCTGCAAGGTTACGCTGCGCAAGGCGCGCATGTACGAGTTTCTCGACCGGCTCATCAACATCGCGCTGCCGCGGGTGCGCGATTTTCGCGGGCTCAATCCGAAGAGCTTCGACGGCGGCGGCAACTACTCGCTCGGCATCAAGGAGCACATCGTGTTCCCGGAGATCGACTACGACAAGACCTCGGAATCCTGGGGCATGGACATCACCGTTTGCACCACGGCGCGCACCGACGACGAGGCGCGGGCGCTGTTGAAGGCATTCAATTTTCCGTTCCGGCAGTGAGGCGGCAAGGGCCTCAGACGCGGAGCAGTCAGGAGCACTAGATGGCGAAGAAGAGTTCCATCGAGAAGAACAACCGGCGTCGCCGGATGGCGAAGAAGTTTTCGGGCCGGCGCGCGCGCTTGAAAGAGATCGTGCAAGACAAGACCAAGCCGGTCGAAGAGCGCTTCGCCGCGTCGCTCAAGCTCGCCGAATTGCCGCGGAATTCTTCGGCTACCCGCATCCGCAACCGCTGCGAAGTGACCGGGCGGCCGCGCGCGTTCTATCGCAAGCACAAACTGTCGCGCATCGCGCTGCGGGAGCTCGGCTCGAAGGGGCTGATCCCGGGCCTGGTGAAGTCGAGCTGGTAAGGAGGATCGCACGATGTCGATGAACGATCCGCTCGGCGATCTGTTGACCCGCATCCGCAATGCGCAGATGCGCAATAAGAGCAAAGTTTCGAGCCCGAGCTCGAAGCTGCGCGAAAGCGTGCTCGAGGTGCTCAAGAGCGAAGGCTATATCCGCGGCTTTTCCGTCACTGAGCGCGAAGGCCGTGCCGAGCTCGATATCGAGCTGAAATATTTCGAAGGCGAGCCGGTGATCCGCGAGATCGAACGGGTTTCCAAGCCGGGCCGGCGCGTCTATACGTCGGTCAGGAATTTGCCGCGCATCAATAACGGTCTCGGTGTCGCGATTGTTTCGACGCCGAAGGGCGTCATGGCCGATCATGCCGCACGTGATGCCAATGTCGGCGGCGAAATCCTCTGCACGGTGTTCTAGGCGGCGAGGAAAGAAGAGAAACGGAACGCAGTCATGTCCCGCATCGGTAAACGACCAGTCGCGGTTCCGTCTGGGATCACCGCCAACGTCAGCGGCCAGACGGTCAAGGTAAAGGGCCCGAAAGGCGCGCTTGAAGTCGTGCTGCACGACGACGTGTCGGTGAAGCTCGAGGAAGGCCGGATCAAGATCGATCCGCGCAACGAGACCAAGCGGGCGCGCTCGCAATGGGGCACCTCGCGCACGCTGGTCGCCAACCTCATCGCCGGCGTCTCCAAGGGCTTCGAGCAGAAGCTCGAGATCAACGGCGTCGGCTATCGGGCCGCCGTTCAAGGCAAGAATTTGCAGCTTGCGCTCGGCTACAGCCACGACGTCGTCTATCCGATCCCGGAAGGCATCACCATTGTGACGCCGAAGCCGGTCGAGATCGTGATCAGCGGCATCGATCGTCAGAAGGTCGGGCAGGTCGCTGCCGAGATTCGTGAATTCCGCCCGCCGGAGCCCTACAAGGGCAAGGGCGTCAAATACGCAAACGAGCGCATCTTCCGCAAGGAAGGCAAGAAGAAGTAACGGAGCCGCCGATGACCAAGCTCAAAGACAGGATCGAACGGCGCAAAGGACGTGTGCGCGGCGCTCTGCGGCACGCTGCCGGCGATCGCAAGCGGCTGACCGTCTTCCGCTCCTCGAAGCACATCTATGCGCAGCTCATCGACGATGGCGCGAGCGCTACGCTCGTTTCCGCTTCGTCGCTGGAGAAGGACGCGCTGGGCGAGCTCAAGACCGGTGCGAGCATGGCGGCCGCAAAGGCGGTCGGCAAGCTCCTCGCCGAGCGCGCAGCGCAAAAAGGTATCAAGGACGTGGTCTTCGATCGCGGCAGCTACATCTATCACGGGCGCGTCAAGGCGTTGGCCGATGCCGCGCGCGAAGCGGGGCTCAATTTCTAAGGATACATGACGATGGTTGGCAACTATTCGGCGGATCAACATGGCACGTGAACCACGCGAGCGGCGGCAGCGGGACGATGAACGCGACAGCGAATTCGTCGACAAGCTCGTCCACATCAATCGCGTCGCCAAGGTGGTGAAGGGCGGCCGGCGCTTCGGCTTTGCCGCGCTTGTCGTCGTCGGCGATCAGAAAGGCCGGGTCGGCTTCGGCCACGGCAAGGCGCGCGAGGTGCCGGAGGCGATCCGCAAGGCGACCGACGCGGCCAAACGCGGGCTCACCCGTGTTCCGCTGCGCGAGGGCCGTACGCTGCATCACGACGTGTCCGGACGCCACGGCGCCGGCAAGGTCTTTTTGCGCGCGGCTCCGCCCGGCACCGGCATCATCGCCGGCGGTCCGATGCGCGCGGTGTTCGAGACGCTCGGCATGCAGGACGTGGTGGCCAAGTCGCTCGGCACGTCCAATCCGTACAACGTGGTGCGGGCGACCTTTGATGCGCTCAAGCATCAGGATTTACCGCGCACCGTCGCCGCGCGCCGCAACGTCAAGGTTTCGGCGCTGCAGGCCAGGCGCCGCGACGTCGAAGCCGAACAGCCGGCCGATTGAGAAGGCGGGAGCAGGCCATGAATGACGCGACTGCGAACAAACACGGCGCTAAGACCGTCAAGGTCAAGCAGGTCAGCAGCGCGATGCGCCGGGATCATACCCAGCGCGAGACGCTGATCGGTCTTAAGCTCAACAAGATCGGCCGCGTTTCCGAGCTTGTCGACACGCCGGCAACGCGCGGCATGATCGCCAAGGTGGCGCATCTGGTCGAGGTGGTGGAGTAGTAATGGTCGTCATGCCCGGCCTTGAGCCCGGCATCTACGTCTCGTGCGTTTGTCGCGGAGACATCGATGGCCGGATAAGCCCAGCCATGACGAAGCAGAGAGCAGGGACTAACGACGATGAAGCTTCATGAGATCGCCGGCCGCCCCGGCTCGCGCAAGAACGGAAAGCGCATCGGCCGCGGCATTGGCTCGGGCAAGGGCAAGACCGGCGGCCGCGGCGGCAAGGGCCAGACCGCGCGCTCGGGCGTGCGTATCAAAGGGTTCGAAGGCGGCCAGATGCCGCTGCATCGGCGGTTGCCGAAGCGCGGCTTTCGCAACACCGCCTTTGCGCTCAAGCTCAACGAGATCAATCTCGGCCGCCTGCAAGAGGCGATCGATGCCGGCAAGCTCGATACCGCGGGCAAGATCGACGCCGAGGCCCTGGTCAAGGCGGGACTGCTGCGCCGCGCCAAGGATGGCGTGCGGCTTCTCGGCAACGGCGAATTGAAGGCGAAAGTCGCGCTTTCGGTCTATGGGGCGTCGAAGTCGGCCGTGGCCGCGGTGGAGAAGGCGGGCGGGACGGTGGAAATCCTGGCGCCCAAGCCGGAGGCGAGCGACGCTGCCGCCTGAGCGCGCCGCCGCGCCGGGCTTGTGCCGGGCGTTCGCGACTTCTACCTGTCAAAAGGCGCGTGGCGCCGGCAGCCCGCAAGGGAAGGGCTGCCGCGCGTAAGGAGGGGGCTCGGAGCGGGATATGGTTTCTGCAGCGGAACAACTTGCGGCCAATCTTAATTTCGGCGCGCTGGCCAAGGCCGAAGAGCTCAAAAAGCGGATCTGGTTCACCCTCGGTGCGCTGCTCGTTTATCGGCTCGGCACGTACATACCGCTGCCCGGTATCGATCCGAATGCCTGGAACCAGATCTTCAATTCCCAGGCCGGCGGCATTCTGGGGATGTTCAACATGTTTGCCGGCGGCGGCATTCACCGCATGGCGATCTTCGCGCTGAACATCATGCCGTATATCTCGGCCTCGATCATCATCCAGTTGATGACCACGGTATCGCCGACGCTCGAAGCGCTCAAGAAAGAGGGCGAGCAGGGGCGAAAAACCATCAACCAGTACACACGCTACCTCACCGTGGTGCTGGCCGCGTTCCAGGCTTACGGGATCGCCATCGGGCTCGAAGGTGCGAGCAATGTCGTCACCGACCCGGGCATCTTCTTCCGCCTCTCAACCGTCATCACGCTCACCGGCGGCACGATGTTCCTGATGTGGCTCGGCGAGCAGATTACGCAGCGCGGCATCGGCAACGGCACATCGCTGATCATCATGTCGGGCATTGTCGCACAGCTTCCGTCCGCCATTGCGGGTACGCTCGAGCTCGGACGGCAGGGCGCGCTCTCGACCGGCCTTATCCTTATTGTCCTGGTGATGGCCGTCGCCGTCATCATGTTCATCGTGTTCATGGAGCGTGCTCAGCGGCGCCTTCTGATCCAGTATCCGAAGCGCCAGGTCGGCAACCGCATGTTCGAAGGGCAGAGCTCTCATCTGCCGCTGAAGCTCAACACCTCTGGCGTCATCCCGCCAATCTTCGCTTCATCGCTGTTGTTGTTGCCGACGACGGTCGCCAATTTCACGTCCGGGCAGGGGCCCGAATGGCTCACTGCCATCACCACCCAGCTTGCGCACGGGCGGCCGCTGTTTCTGGCGCTGTACGTCGCGCTGATCGTGTTCTTCGCCTTCTTCTACACGGCGATCGTGTTCAATCCGACCGAGACCGCCGACAACCTCAAGAAGCACGGCGGCTTTATTCCCGGCATCAGGCCCGGCGAGCGCACGGCGGAGTACATCGATTATGTGCTCTCCCGCATCACCGTGATCGGAGCGGCCTATCTGGCCATCGTCTGCCTGTTTCCGGAAATCCTCATCTCCTACGCCTCGGTTCCGTTCTATTTCGGCGGCACTTCGCTTTTGATCGTGGTTAGCGTTACAATGGATACGGTTGCGCAGGTGCAGGGCTACCTGCTGGCGCACCAGTACGAAGGCTTGATAAAAAGATCAAAATTGAGGGGACGCCGTCGATGAGATTGATCCTGCTGGGCCCGCCGGGGGCGGGCAAAGGGACTCAGGCCCAGCACCTCGTCGCCAAGTACGGTATCGTTCAACTCTCCACCGGCGATATGTTGCGGGCCGCGGTCAAGGCGGCGACACCGCTGGGCCGTAAGGTCGAAGGCATTATGGCCAGCGGCGCGCTTTGTCCGGATGATGTGGTGGTCGGTATCGTCGAAGAGCGGATCTCCGAGCCGGATGCCAGCAAAGGCTTCATTCTCGATGGTTTTCCGCGCACTGTGCCGCAGGCGCAGGCGCTCGATCACATGCTCGCCAAGCACGGTATTGCACTCGACGCGGTGATCGAGCTGCGGGTCGACGAGGCCGCGCTGGTCAGGCGCATCGAAAGCCGCATTGCCGAGATGCAGAAACGCGGCGAACCGCTGCGGCCGGATGACAATCCCGACATCCTGCACCGCAGGCTCGTGGCCTATCGGGAGCAGACCGCGCCGCTGATCGCTTATTATAGCGATCACGGCACGCTGCATTCGATCGATGGCATGGCCCCGATCGCCGAAGTCTCAACCTCTATCGAGAAGGCCCTCGCCGCCGTCGAGGAAGGGCCGGAGGTCGGCGCTGCGGCAGCCCCGCAATCGGCGCCCCAGCGGGTTGCTAAATCGGTCGCCAAGGCTGTCCAGCCTTCGGCTCGCAAAACGGCGTTGCCGCGGGCGAAGCGGGGATAGGAAAAAAATCAAAGGCGGAGTGCCGGGCCGCAATCCGGTCGCGAGCGGCAGGGTAACGCCGGGTCAGATGAAATCAGGACCGAAGCCGCCCGATCTCACCGCAGCGCCGCTAATCAAATCAGTAGACGAAATCAACTGCCGGGTTGACGAAAGCGCCAGGAGTCCATTAATACGTCTCAAATATCCGGTCGGAGATTGAGCAGCGATGCCAAGCCGCAGCGGCGGGCATACGCTGGCTTTTTACGTTTGTGGCCTTCTCAGGTGACAATCGAATCGGTCAATAAGGCCGGGCGGCTGCGGGGAACCCCGCGCCGGTTGCATAAAGGAGCGAAGTGACGTGGCCCGTATCGCTGGCGTCAATATCCCAACCAACAAGCGCGTGGTGGTCGGGTTGCAATATATCCACGGCATTGGCGCCGCCAAAGCCAAGGAAATCATGGAGAAAGTGTCGATACCCGAGGCCCGCCGGGTGTCGCAGCTGACGGACCAGGAAGTGCTGCAGCTTCGCGAAGTGATCGACCGCGACTATATCGTCGAGGGCGATCTGCGACGTGAAGTCGCAATGAATATCAAGCGGCTCATGGATCTCGGTTGCTACCGCGGGTTGCGTCATCGTCGCGGCCTGCCGGTTCGGGGCCAGCGGACGCACACCAACGCGCGCACCCGCAAGGGGCCGGCCAAGCCGATCGCCGGCAAGAAGAAATAACGCGGTCAGATTGACAGAATGTGACGGCAACCGGTGCGGCCGGTACCGATCCGAAAGGGTTCAGAATGGGTAAGGAAGCCACGCGCGTCCGCCGCCGCGAACGCAAGAATATCGCGTCAGGCGTTGCGCATGTGAATGCATCGTTCAACAATACGATGATCACCATAACCGACGTCCAAGGCAACACCATTGCTTGGTCTTCGGCCGGTACCATGGGCTTCAAGGGGTCGCGCAAGTCGACCCCTTATGCGGCGCAAGTCGCTGCCGAGGATGCCGCCAAGAAGGCCCAGGAGCACGGGATGCGGACGCTGGAGGTCGAGGTGGCGGGTCCGGGTTCGGGCCGCGAATCGGCGCTGCGCTCGCTGCAGTCGGCCGGATTTACCATCACGTCGATTCGCGACGTCACGCCCATCCCGCACAACGGCTGCCGTCCGCGTAAGCGGCGGCGCGTATAGGACGATCAGCCGATGGACATTGAGCACATGCCGCCGCTCGAACATGGCACTGATTTTGGCCCCACGGAGCGGAGTGGGGCGCGCGATGCGTTCGCGCCGCGCAAGGCGATGGGTGATAACGTGACAATTCAAAAAAATTGGCAGGAATTGATCAGGCCGGGCAAGCTGCAAGTCAGCGCCGGCCATGATCCGCGACGCGTTGCGACGGTGGTGGCTGAGCCGCTTGAGCGCGGATTCGGCGTGACGCTGGGCAACGCGCTGCGTCGCATTTTGTTGTCGTCGCTGCAAGGCGCCGCTGTGCAATCGGTGCACATCGACGGCGTGCTGCACGAGTTCTCCTCGATCGCAGGTGTGCGCGAGGACGTGACCGATATGGTGCTGAACATCAAAGACATTGCCATCAAGATGCAGGGCGATGGGCCCAAGCGCATGGTGGTGAAGAAGCAGGGTCCGGGCACCGTCACCGCCAACGACATTCAAACCGTCGGCGACATCGTCGTGCTCAATCCGGATCTGGTGTTATGCACGCTCGACGAGGGCGCCGAGATCCGCATGGAATTCACGGTCAACACCGGCAAGGGCTACGTGCCGGCCGAGCGCAATCGCCCGGAAGATGCGCCGATCGGCCTGATCCCGGTCGACAGCCTCTACTCGCCGGTGCGCAAGGTGTCGTACAAGGTCGAGAATACCCGCGAGGGCCAGATCCTCGACTATGACAAGCTCACGCTGACGATCGAGACCAATGGCGCCGTCAGCCCGGAAGACTCGCTCGCCTATGCGGCGCGCATCCTGCAGGATCAGCTCAACGTCTTCGTCAATTTCGAAGAGCCGAAGCGCGAAACCACGCAGGAGGCGAT
The DNA here is from genome assembly GCA_963818155.1 of uncultured Alphaproteobacteria bacterium. Lineage (GTDB taxonomy): Bacteria > Pseudomonadota > Alphaproteobacteria > Rhizobiales > Xanthobacteraceae > BOG-931. The sequence continues at coordinate 364,239 of CAWFRC010000002.1, read as the reverse complement.
CCCGGACCTCGCGTTCAACCCGGCCTTCCTCAAGAAGGTGGACGAGCTCGAACTGTCCGTGCGCTCGGCCAACTGCTTGAAGAACGACAACATCGTCTATATCGGCGACCTCGTGCAGAAGACCGAGGCCGAGATGCTGCGCACGCCGAATTTCGGCCGCAAGTCGCTCAACGAGATCAAGGAAGTGCTGGTGCAGATGGGCCTGCATCTGGGCATGGAAGTGCCCGGCTGGCCGCCTGAGAATATCGAAGAGCTGGCCAAGCGCTTCGAAGACCATTATTGAGACGCGTCGCTTCGGGGCGTACCGCAGCCACGATCCCGAAGCTGATAATAACGATACGAGCCGTAGCCACCGATCGTGGTTATGGATTACGGGCCACGTCACGCTCGGCCGAAATGACAGATAAAGGGACGATAGGAGTTCGACCGTGCGTCACGCCAAGACCCACCGCAAGTTCAACCGGCGTTCGGACCATCGCCGTTCGATGCTGGCTAATCTTGCCGCCTCGCTGATCAAGCACGAGCAGATCACCACCACGCTGCCGAAGGCCAAGGATCTGCGCCCGGTCGTGGAGAAGCTGGTCACGCTCGGCAAGCGCGGCGACCTGCATGCGCGCCGTCAGGCAATTGCGCAGATGCGCGACCTCGCCATGGTCAAGAAGCTCTTCGAGGTGATCGGTCCGCGCTACAAGGAGCGCAACGGCGGCTATTTGCGGGTCATGAAGGCTGGCTTCCGCTACGGCGATTCGGCTCCGGTCGCGGTGATCGAGTTTGTCGATCGCGACGTCGACGCCAAGGGCAAGGATTCCGGTCCGGTGCAGGTGCGCGCCGAGGAAACCGCCCCGGCTGCGGCCTAGACAATACGGCTGTCCTCTCGGGCGGAGACCGACGCCGCGTTGCGTGCTTTCTGGATGCTGGCTGTCGCCGGTATGCGCGGGTAATCGCCGCCTTCTAAAGGCCCGGGTACACGGCTATACGTTGCGGCATTGATCTGGGGTTTTTCCATGCCGCTTGCGCGCTTGCCTCTCGCCGCCGTCGTCACGCTATTTGCCTTTGCGGCCTCCCTCGCGAGCGCACGTGCCGAAGACCTGCGTCAAGTGCCGACTTCCGCCGCGCAGATCCAGCTCTCCTACGCGCCGGTGGTCAAGCGCGTCGCGCCGGCAGTGGTCAACGTGTATGCCGCGCGGGTGGTCGAGAACCACAACCCGTTCATGAACGATCCGCTGTTCCGCCAGTTCTTCGGCGCTGTGCCGCGGGAGCAGGTGCTGCGTTCGCTCGGCTCCGGCGTCATCGTCGATCCCACGGGCCTTGTGGTCACCAACTATCATGTGATCGAAGGCGCCAGCGAAGTGAAAGTCGCGCTTGCCGACAAGCGCGAGTTCGACGCCGAGATCGTGCTCAAGGATGAGCACAGCGATCTCAGCGTGCTACGCCTCAAGGGCGCCAGCGAAACGTTTCCCGTCCTCGACTTCGCCAATTCGGACGATTTGCAGGTCGGCGACGTGGTGCTGGCGATCGGCGATCCGTTCGGCGTCGGTCAAACCGTGACCCACGGCATCGTCTCGGCCCTCGCGCGCACGCAGGTCGGAATCAGCGATTATCAGTTCTTCATCCAGACCGACGCCGCGATCAATCCGGGCAATTCCGGCGGTGCGCTGGTCGATATCAACGGCCGGCTGGTCGGCATCAACACAGCGATCTATTCGCGTTCGGGCGGCTCGCAGGGCATCGGTTTCGCCATTCCGGCCAATATGGTGCGCGTGGTGGTGGCTTCGGCCAAAGGCGGCAGCGCCGCAGTGAAACGGCCGTGGCTCGGCGCCAGGCTGCAAGAGGTGACCCCGGAGATTGCCGAGAGCCTGGGCCTCAAGCGTCCGAGCGGCGCTTTGGTGGCGAGCGTCAACGCCGATGGTCCGGCCGCGCGCGCGGGCGTCAAGACTGGCGATGTGATTGTCAGCATCGACGGCACCGGCATCGACGACCCGAACTCGTTCGATTATCGCTTTGCCACTAAGTCCCTCGGTGGTAAAGCAAAGGTAGCGCTGCTGCGGCAGGGACGTGAAGTGGCCGTCACCATCGCCCTGCAACTCGCGCCCGATACGCCGCGCGAGGAAGTCGAGATCCATGCGCGCTCGCCCTTTCTGGGCGCTCGCGTGGCTAACCTGTCACCGGCACTCGCCGACGAATTGCGCCTCGATGCGCAAGCCCAAGGCGTGGTCATCGTCAATGTCGCCGACGGCTCGACGGCGCAATCGATCGGCTTCCAAAAAGGCGATATCGTCGTTTCGGTGAACAATCAGAAGATCGAGCGGTCGGCGGATCTTGATCGCGTCACCCGCGCCGGCGGCCGGCAGTGGCGGGTCACGATCAGCCGCGGCGGTCAGCAGATCTCGGTCGTGGTCAGTGGGTGATTGCGTAAAGCGCTCACACTTGGGTCATGGCCGGGCTTGGCCGGGCCATCCCGATAAGATGGGGTAGCGTCTCGCCGATATGATCGGGATGCCCGGCACAAGGCGGGCATGACGGCCGAACCTGGAGCATGTCCCAGAAAAGCGGAAACCGGTTTTCTGAAATGGACATGCGACAACAAAGGAATTTAGAGCACAGGCCGATTCCACTTAATCGGGATATGCTCCGGACGTGCACATGAGTTCGCGCCCAAAAAAGAACACGCCAAATCTTTTCGCCGCCGCCGGTCTGGATAACGCGGCGCCGCGGCCGCTTGCCGATAAGCTACGCCCGGCGCAGCTTGCCGATGTGGTCGGCCAGGATCATCTCCTCGGCCCTGACGGCATTCTCACCCGCATGCTGGAGGCGCGCTCGCTCGGCTCGCTGATCTTCTGGGGGCCGCCCGGCACCGGCAAGACTACCGTGGCGCGGCTTTTGGCGCAGGCGACCGACCTGCATTTCGAACAAATCTCGGCGATCTTTTCCGGCGTCGGCGATCTGAAGAAGGTGTTCGATGCGGCGCGCGCGCGGCGCGAGACCGGGCAGGGGACGCTGCTGTTCGTTGACGAGATTTACCGCTTCAACCGCGCCCAGCAGGATTTGTTTTTGCCGGTGGTCGAAGACGGCACCATCGTTCTGGTCGGCGCCACGACGGAGAATCCGTCGTTTGAGCTGATCGCGCCGCTTCTCTCGCGTGCGCGCGTTCTGGTCTTCAGGTCGCTCGATCCGCCCGCCATCGAGAAGCTTCTGCACCGTGCCGAAGAGATCGAAGAAAAGCCGCTGCCGCTCGACGACGAGGCCCGCGCTTCGCTCATCCGCATGGCGGACGGCGACGGCCGCGCCTCGCTGACGCTCGCCGAAGAGGTGTGGCGTGCCGCCCGCGCCGGCGAAGTGTTCGACGTCGCGGCCTTGCAGGAGGTGGTGCAACGCCGCGCACCGATCTACGACAAGAAACAGGACGGCCACTACAATCTGATCAGCGCGCTGCACAAATCCGTGCGCGGCTCCGATCCCGATGCCGCGCTCTACTATCTCGCACGCATGCTCGATGCCGGCGAGGATCCGCTTTATCTGGCGCGCCGCATCGTGCGCATGGCGGTGGAGGATATCGGGCTTGCCGATCCGCAGGCGCTGGTCATCACCAATGCGGCCAAAGACGCTTATGATTTTCTCGGCTCGCCGGAAGGCGAATTGGCACTGGCCGAGGCTGTGCTTTATGTAGCCACCGCGCCGAAATCGAACGCGGCCTACATGGCCTTCGGTGCCGCCAAACGGACCGCGAAGGAAGCGGGCTCGCTATTGCCGCCCAAGCACATCCTCAATGCCCCGACCAAGCTGATGAAAAACGAAGGCTATGGCGCCGGCTACGCCTATGATCACGACAGTGAAGACGCATTTTCGGGACAGGATTACTTTCCCGAAGCGCTCGGCCGGCAGCAATTCTACGATCCACCCGAGCGCGGCTTCGAGCGTGAGATCAGGAAGCGGCTCGATTATTGGGCGAAGCTGCGCCGCGAACGGAGTGGACAATGAGAGGTTCGCGCGGACCCCGCCAGCCGGGCGGCGGCAAGCAGACGGCCGGGCCGCGGCATCGCAACGGGCGTCCTTTCCGTCCCCCTGGGACGGGTGGTAAGCGGCCCTCGAAGGGTGGTGATCCGCGCCGTGTATCCCTCGAGGCGCGCTCTCGGCGCGCACCGCAGGATGACGGGGAACGCGAGGGGGCAGCGCCTCAGCATCGTAAGGGTTCTTTCCGTCATCCTGAGACGCGAGCAAAAGCTCGGCCGGAAGGACGACGGCCGGAGCGCTTCAACCGCGATTCCTTTGAGGCACGCCCAGAGCGCTCTGAAGGGTCACGCGAGCGCTCTAATGACCGCCGACGTCAAAATGACGGTGAACGTGAGGAACCGGCGCCGCAGCATCGTCAGAGTTCGTCCCGTCATCCTGGCGCGCGAGCGCACGCTCGCCCCGAAGGGCGACGGCCCGAGCGCTTCGGCCGCGATCCAGCCGATGCGCGCCCGCGGCGCTCCGGCGAAGCGCGTGAACTCCGGTACGACCATCGGCGTCAGGATGACGAGCAACGTGGGGGAGCGGCGCCCCGGCGTCGAAAAAGCTCACTCCGTCACCCTGAGGCGGCCGTGGAGCGGCCCTCGAAGGGCGACGGCCAACCAAGTCGGCAGTCGCCGACTTGGCGTTCTTCAAAACAATCGAAATCGCACAAGCCGATTTCGGTTGGCCGTGCATCCTTCGAGGTGCGCCAGAGGCGCGCACCTCAGGATGACGGTGAACACGCAAGAGCGGTCTCACCGAGTGCCGACGATATTCGTCGCCATCCTGCGCGTGTCGAAGAAACCCCACCCAGTGTTCCAACCACCGTGCAAAACGTCGCCGTCACCGGCGACGAAGCCGGCATGCGAGTTCGACCGCTTTCTGGAAGCACGCTTCCCGGGATTAAGCTTCTCCCACATTCAGCGCGTCATTCGTAAAGGCGAACTGCGGGTCAACGGCAAGCGTACGCAACCGAAGAACCGGCTGGAGGCTGGACAGACGGTGCGCATTCCGCCGCTGCGGCTCGATGCGCCGAAGCCGCGTGCGGGCGGTAGCGAGGCCGACGAGAAAACGCGCGCCTTCCTGCAATCGATCACACTCTATGAAGATGCCGACGTCATGGTGCTCAACAAGCCGATGGGGCTTGCGGTCCAGGGCGGCTCCGGCACCACGCGCCACGTTGACGGCATGCTGGAAGTCCTGCGCGATGCGCACGGCCAACGGCCGCGGCTGGTGCATCGGCTCGACAAGGACACCGCCGGCTGCCTTTTGGTGGCCAAGACACGGTTTGCGGCGACAGCTTTAGCCAAAACCTTCCGGTCGCGCTCGGCGCGCAAAATCTATTGGGCGCTGGTCGCCAGCGTTCCGAAGGTGCAGCAAGGTCGCATCTCCACTTACCTCGTCAAGGAGGAACGCGAAGACGAATCATTCATGCGCATCGCGCGCCATGGCGAGAAGGGCGCCAGTCATGCCGTGACCTATTATGCGGTCGTTGAAACATCCGGGCCGTTGTTGTCGTGGCTCTCGTTGAAGCCGGTCACCGGGCGTACGCATCAGTTGCGCGCCCATATGGCGCACATCAATCATCCGATCGTCGGCGACCCAAAATACTTCTCGCGCGAGAATTGGGAATTGCCGGGCGGCATGCAGAACAAATTGCATCTGCTGGCGCGCCGCATCGCCGTGCCGCACCCGCGCGGTGGTGTGGTCGATGTCACGGCGCCACTTCCGCCGCACATGCAGCAATCGTGGAATCTGCTCGGCTTCGACGCCGCGCGCTACGACCCGATCGTCGAAGCGCCGGAGGAGTAACTTCTTTCCCGCTCATTCCCTCGAAGCCGAAAGTGGAATCCAATACTGGCTCCGCGTAGTTCTCTCCGCTCATTCCCGCGAAAGCGGGAATCCAGTTGCTGGCTCCAAGCAAGTAACTGGGTCCCCGCCTTTGCGGGGACGAGCGGTGTTGGTCAACGCAAACTGGCGTTGAATTTCTCAAGCGCTGCCGAGCCGGGACAAAGCTCTTTCTCGCTGAGCGTATTCAGCGGCGCATCCATCGTATTGAGATGGCCGTGCAGATCCTGCATTTCCGCTGCCACGTACAAAAGCCCGGTGACGATCTGGCCTTTGGCGGCGTGCTGTTGCAGGAAGTTCATCGCGGCAGTGCGGTCGTGCACGTCGTAGTCGGAGTTGAGCTTGCGAAGCGCGAGCGTCGAGCCGTCATGCTGCATGACCAGTTCGACGCTGCCGGGCTCGTAATCGACGCTGATCGGCACGCGGCCGGTGATGAAATCGAGCCGGTTCACCGCCTCGTTATGTTCGCGCACATAGTCGAAGCTTTTGGTCGAGCCGGCGTGATTGTTGAAGGCGACGCAAGGCGAGATTACGTCGATGAAGGCGGCGCCGCGATGCTCGATGGCGGCCTTGATCAGCGGCGTGAGCTGTTTCTTGTCGCCGGAAAACGAGCGGGCGACGAAGGTGGCGCCGAGCTGGAGCGCGATGGCGACAAGATCGATGGCGGAATCGGTATTGACCACCCCGCGCTTCGACTTCGAGCCGTAGTCGGCGGTGGCGGAGAATTGGCCCTTGGTCAGGCCGTAAACGCCATTATTTTCGACGATATACACCATATCGACGCCGCGGCGGATGGCATGCGCAAACTGGCCGAAGCCGATCGAGGCGGAATCGCCGTCGCCGGAGACCCCGAGATAAATCAGATCGCGATTGGCCAGATTGGCGCCGGTCAACACCGAGGGCATGCGTCCGTGCACCGAGTTGAAGCCGTGCGAGCTGCCGAGAAAATAGGTCGGCGTTTTCGACGAGCAGCCGATGCCGGAGAGCTTGGCGACACGATGCGGCGCGATCGAAAGCTCGAAGCAGGCCTCGATGATCGCACCGGAAATCGAATCGTGCCCGCAACCCGCGCACAGCGTCGAGACGGCGCCCTCATAGTCGCGGTGGGTGAAGCCGAGCTCGTTCTTCGGCAGATCGGGATGATGGAATTTCGGCTTGGTGACGTAGGTCATTGGCGTGCTTTCCACTCTGTCGTCATGGTTGGGCTTGTCCCGGCCATCCCGGCAATAGACGCGAGGCCTTGCCGGTTTGATCGGGATGCCCGGCACGTAGGCGAGCGAAGCGACGCCGTCCTTTGGACGGCTATGGCCGGGCATGACGGCTTCGGCGGCTTCGTCACGACACCACCTTGCGCAGCGGCGTGACTTTGAGCGCATCGAGGTGGTCGCCGATCGTGCGGGCGATGAAGCGCGCGGTGATCGGGGTGCCGTCATAGTGCAGGATCGGCACCAGCCGCACCGGATCGATGTTGCATTCATTGACCACGAGCGAGCGAAGCTGCGCGTCGCGGTTTTGCTCGACCACGAACACGAAGTCGTGCTCGCCGATGAAGCTCGTCACGCTGGAATGGAACGGAAACGCGCGCACGCGCAGCCGATCGACCGCGTGACCCTTCGCTTCCAGAAGCTCGATGGCCTCGTCCATCGCCGGCGCGGTCGAGCCGAAATAGATCACGCCGTATTTGGTCGGCTTCTGGGCGTGGGCTTCGAGTGGCCGTGGCACCAAGTCCTTCGCGGTCTCGAACTTGCGTAAGAGCCGCTGCATGTTGTCGGCATAGGCGGCGCCTTCCTCGGTGTAGCGCGCATAGCGGTCGCGCGAGGTGCCACGGGTGAAAAACGAGCCCTTGGTCGGATGCGTGCCCGGATAGGTGCGGTAGGGGATGCCGTCGCCGTCCACATCGAGATAGCGGCCGAAGTCCTTGCCGGCTTCCAGGGCCGCCGCCGTCATCACCTTGCCGCGGTCGTATTTGCGGCTGTCGTCCCAGGCGAGCGGGCGACACAAACGATGGTTCATGCCGATATCGAGATCGAGCATCACGAAGATCGGCGTCTGCAGGCGGTCGGCCAGATCGAAGGCGGCGGCGCCGAAATCGAACGCCTCGGCCGGGTCTTCTGGAAAGAGCAGCACGTGCTTGGTGTCGCCGTGCGAGGCGTAGGCGCAGGAGAGAATGTCGGTCTGCTGGGTGCGGGTCGGCATGCCGGTCGACGGGCCGGCGCGCTGCACGTCGAAAATCACCGCCGGAATTTCGGCGAAATACGCGAGCCCCAAAAACTCCTGCATCAGCGAGATACCGGGGCCGGAGGTGGCGGTGAAGGCGCGCGCACCGTTCCAGGCGGCGCCGATGACCATGCCGATCGAGGCGAGCTCATCCTCGGCCTGCACGATGGCGAACTTGTTCTTCTTGGTCGCGGCATCGATGCGCATGCGCTGGCAGTGGCGGGTAAAAGCCTCGGCGAGCGACGACGACGGCGTGATCGGATACCAGGCGCAGACCGTGGCGCCGCCATAGACCGCGCCCAGCGCGGCGGCCGAATTGCCTTCGATGAAGACGCGGTCGCCGACCTTGTTTGAGCGTTTCAGCCGCAGCCCGATCGGGTGCTCGACATTCAACATCACCCAGTCGCGGCCGAGATGCAGCGCATGCTTGTTGGCGTCGAACAGCTTCTCCTTGCCCTTGAACTGCTCGCCGATCAACTTCTCGATCTCGGCGACATCCATGTCGAGCAGCGCCGAAAGCGCCCCCACATAGATGATGTTCTTGAACAATTGGCGCTGGCGCGGATCCTTATATTCGCGATTGCAGATCGCGGTCAGCGGTACGCCGAGGACGGTGATGTCATCGCGGAATTTCGACTTCGGCATCGGCTTGGTGGAATCGTAGAGCAGATAACCGCCCGGCTCGATGCCGGCGACGTCCTTGTCCCAAGTCTGCGGGTTCATCGCCACCATCAGGTCGGTGCCGCCGCGGGCGCCGAGATGGCCGGCTTCGGAAATGCGCACCTCATACCAGGTTGGCAGGCCCTGGATGTTGGACGGAAAGATGTTGCGCGGCGCACACGGAACGCCCATGCGCAGGATGCAGCGGGCAAACATTTCGTTGGCGCTGGCCGAACCCGATCCGTTGACGTTGGCAAACCGTACGACGAAGTCGTTCACACTCTGGAGTGGCATGTCTGGTCCGCTTGAGTCATCGTGATCAGATATTTCTGCATGTCCCAAGCGCCGGTGGGACAGCGTTCGGCGCATAGCCCGCAATGCAGGCAGACGTCCTCATCTTTGACCATGATGCGGCCGGTCTTGAGGTTGTTGCCGATATAAAGATCCTGCGTGAGATTCTTGGCCGGCGCCTCCAGTCGCGTGCGCAAGTCGGCTTCGTCGCCATTCTGGGTGAAGGTGATGCAGTCCATCGGGCAGATGTCGACGCAGGCGTCGCATTCGATGCAGAGCTGCCCGGTGAACACCGTCTGCACATCGCAGTTCAGACAACGTTCCGCTTCCTTGAGGGCGAGCTCGACGTCGTAGCCGAGTTCCACCTCGGCCTTGATGTCGCGCAGCGCCACCACCTTTTCCCGATGCGGAACCCGGTAGCGCTTGTCGAGCGTGATTTCGTTATCGTAGCTCCATTCGTGGATGCCCATCTTCTGGCTGCTGACGGCCATCTCCGGCGCCGGCCGCACCCTCACGTCCTCGCCGCGGCAGAAAAGATCGATCGAGATCGCGGCCTCGTGGCCGTGGGCCACAGCCCAGATGATGTTCTTCGGCCCGAACGCCGCGTCGCCGCCGAAGAAGACCTTCGGGTTGCTCGACGCCATGGTCTTATCGTCGACCTTGGGCATGTCCCATTTGTCGAACTCGATGCCGCAATCGCGCTCGATCCAGGGGAACGCATTCTCCTGACCGACGGCGACCAATACGACGTCGCAGGGGAAAAGCTCGTCGGGCTCGCCGGTCGGCACCAGGCTGCGGCGGCCTTTGGTGTCGCGCACCGCCTTGACCTTCTCGAACCGCACGCCGGTGAGCTTGCCGTTGTCGTGGGTGAATTCCTTCGGCACCAGATAATTGAAGATCGGAATGTCCTCGTGCATGGCGTCTTCCTTCTCCCAGGGAGACGCCTTCATCTCGTCGAAGCCCGAGCGCACGATCACTTTCACGTCTTCGCCGCCGAGCCGGCGCGAGGAGCGGCAGCAGTCCATGGCGGTATTGCCGCCGCCGAGCACAATGACGCGCTTGCCGATGCTGTTGATGTGGCCGAACGAGACGTTGGAGAGCCAGTCAATGCCGATATGGATGTTCTTGGCGGCTTCCTTGCGGCCCGGAATGTCGAGGTCGCGCCCGCGCGGCGCGCCGCAGCCGACAAAGACGGCGTCGAAATCTTCCGCCAGCAGCGCCTTCATGCTGTCGATGCGTCGGCCGCCGACGAACGAGACGCCGAGGTCGAGGATGTAGCCGCATTCCTCGTCAATTACCTGCTCGGGTAGACGGAACTTCGGAATTTGCGTGCGCATCATCCCGCCGGACAGCGGGTCCTGGTCGTACACCACGCACTCATAGCCGAGCGGGGCGAGATCGCGCGCGACCGTCAGAGAGGCGGGGCCGCCGCCGATGAGCGCGATGCGCTTGCCGTTTTTCTGCTCTGGCACTTTGGGCAAGCGGGCGCGAATGTCGTCCTTGAAGTCGGCGGCCACGCGTTTGAGCCGGCAGATGGCAACCGGCTCGTTTTCCACGCGTCCGCGGCGGCAGGCCGGCTCGCAGGGCCGATCGCAGGTGCGACCGAGCACGCCTGGAAAGACATTCGATTCCCAATTGATCATGTAGGCGTCGCCGTAGCGACCGGCGGCGATCAAACGAATATATTCGGGCACCGGCGTGTGGGCCGGGCAAGCCCACTGACAATCGACGACCTTATGAAAATAATCCGGAACCGAAATGTCGGTTGGTTTCATTTCGTCCTCTTGCCCGCAGCACACTTATTTTTAACGTCGGCGGCTTGAACCCTGCTGCGTGGATCGGCGTTGTCGCTCTTTGCTCTCTCCCGTCAGGCCAAGCCGGGGCCGGGATACTAGTCGAGTAAAACTCGGATTTCCACCGCTGCTGCGGCTCTTATAGCAAGCTTTCGTCGCGGTCGCCGCCCGCGATGGCAGCGCTCTGCAATGCAAAACCGCATTGCAATAGATGCCCATTGTTGCACACGAAACCATTGGCATCTTGGGAAATCTTAAATCGCTGAATATATTATGAATTACCTCTCAGGATGTGGCTGCTGCGACGCAGCAACAACGCTTTGCGGCGCAAGATTTTTGCAGTAGGCGTTGGGATCTTTTGCAGCAGGCGCGAGGATCGCATGTGCGAGCTCTTTGAAAATGCCGCACCGGATAACCCGATGGAGGCCGCGCGCCGCGCCGCGCGCCCAATGTTGCGTAAGCGATTCTACGAGCGCGCTTCGACGGCGCCCGAAGGCAAGCTTCAGGCGGTGCGGCTTGATGACAAGCCGGTGCGCACGCCGGCCGGCCATCTTCTGGCCGTGCCCACACTGGCCCTGGCGCAAACGCTGGCCGCGGAATGGGACGCGCAGCGCGACATGATCGACCCCGCCAAAATGCCGCTCACGCGGCTCGCCAATTCCATTATTGATGGCGTGAGCGAGCGCTCCACTCCGGTCGCCGACGAGATCGCCCGCTATCTCGCATCCGATCTTGTTTGTTACCGCGCGGCGACGCCGCGCGGCTTGGTCGAGCGTCAGGTCCGGCAATGGGATCCGATCGTTTCCTGGGCGCGCGAGACGCTGGGTGCGCGCTTTTTGCTCGCCGAAGGCGTCATGCACGTGGCGCAACCGCAATCCACGCTCGCCGCTGCCGCGGCCGCTATTCCTAGCGATCCCTGGAAGCTCGGCGCGGTGCATTCGGTGACGACGCTCACCGGCTCGGCGCTGCTTGCGCTGGCGCTGGCGCAGGGACGCATCACGCTCGACGAGGCCTGGGCGGCCGCGCATGTCGACGAAGATTGGAACATGGAGCAGTGGGGCCGCGACGAGCTTGCGCTCGAACGCCGCGCCTATCGGCATGCCGAGCTGCAGGCCGCCGCGACGGTGTTGCAGAATTTGTAAGTTGCAGAATTCATAGCCCGCGTGAGCAGAGCGATACGCGGGCTCTGTCAACACAGTCGGCTTCTTTCGCGTCATGGCCGGACTTGTTCCGGCCATCTAGGTCTTTGTTCGTCGCGCCTCTAAGACATGGACGCCCGCGACATAGGCGGAGCAAAGCGACGCCTTCTTGAACGGCTATGCGCGGGCACGACGATTTCCGTGGAAACGCATCACGCTCTAAAGCTTGTCTCAGCCGTTGCCAAACACCGAGCCCGGACTAGTCGGCGACACCGGTGCCTCGGGCGTGGTTGGCGCGGTGTTGGGGCTCGACGGGTTGAAAGTCGGCGTCTGATTCGACGGAACGCCGTTAAAGAACGGCGCCGCGCGTTCATGTCCGGCGTGGACGCCCGCAAACCCGGCGGTTCCGCCACGCGGCGCGGCGAAGGCATTTGTTCCAATGAGGCCCGTCAACAACAGCGCCGTGGCCACGGCCGCGAGTCCGCGTCCACCAAGAGCGCGCCGGCGAAGATTGTCGAAATCAGATTTGCCGAAGTTCCGTTTCATCTGCTGATCTCCGTTCGCCTCCAGCCCGCGATGATCACGAACGGCACATAAGTAGAAGCGCAGCTTGCACCATTAAATTCGAGTTCAGAGAAAGAGCGGTAACGCCGCAGGCTGTGCGGCTCGGGGCGGGCTGAGATGCAAAAAGTGCAGCCCTGCGGAGTGATCAAAATCACACGTCGCATCTCTTCGCGTTGCCATTCTGATAACGGCGCCTTGTGTGAGCACAACCAGCCATTCGCCGTGCGAGCGAAATGCGTGCCTAGCCGCCGGTCACGCTCATATGACGCGCAAGCGCCGGCCGCTGATGGCGGCGGTCGATGATGAAGTCGTGGCCCTTGGGCTTGCGCGCGATCGCTTCTTCGATGGCGGCGTGCAGAAGATCATTGCTTTCGGATGCGCGCAGCGGCTTGCGCAGATCGGCGGCGTCTTCCTGGCCGAGGCACATGTAAAGCGTGCCCGTACAGGTGAGCCGCACGCGGTTGCAGGAACTCGCAGAAATTATGCGTGAGCGGCGTGATGAAGCCGAGCCGGCCTCCGGTCTCTGCCACGCGCACATAGCGCGCCGGTCCGCCGGTGCGGTAATCGAGGGCCTCGAGCGAAAAGCGTTCCGCGAGCCGCGCGCGAAGAAGCGATAAAGGCAGATATTGGTCGAGACGGCCTTCGCCGATTTCGCCGAGCGGCATCACTTCGATGAGCGTCAAATCCATGCCGCGGCCGTGCGCCCATTGCATCAGCGCGGGGATCTCGTCTTCGTTCACATCGCGCAACGCCACAGTGTTGATCTTGATTTTAAGGCCGGCAGCCTGCGCGGCATCGATGCCGGCGAGGACATTGTCGAGATTGCCCCAGCGGGTGATGGCGCGGAATTTGTCGGGATCGAGCGTGTCGAGCGACACGTTGATCCGGCGCACGCCATGCGCCGCAAGCTCGGCCGCATGTTTGGCGAGCTGCGAGCCGTTGGTGGTGAGCGTCAGCTCCTCGAGCGCCCCGGGTGAAAGATGCCGCGACAGCGTCGCGAACAAAGTCATGATCCCCCGGCGCACCAGCGGTTCGCCGCCGGTCAGGCGCAGCTTGCGCACGCCGCGCGCAATGAAGGCCGAACACAGGCGGTCGAGTTCCTCGAGCGTCAGCAGGTCGGCCTTCGGCAGAAACGACATGTGCTCCGCCATGCAATACACACAGCGGAAATCGCACCGGTCCGTCACCGAAACCCGGAGATAGGAAATTTCGCGGCCGAACGGATCGACCAGAGGCGCCTGCGCGTCGCGGAAGCCGTCGGCTTGCAGGTCAAACGCTTGAGCGCGTTTCACGTCCACGCTGTCCATCGGCAGGCGTTTCCATGATGTCTGTGAGCCATCCCAGTAAAACTGGTCGCCGGAGCAACCTCCGCCGTCAGCCGTCCCAAGCAGGCTCGCGGTCCCATATGGACCGACATGAGCTTCATAAAAGCTCATGTAATCAATATTGTTGCCCGATAAAGGACTGACCGTCCATCACATTCTTCACGGGCGCGAGAGCCGCAACGGCCGCGCCGAGTTCCACGAAGGAGCTGATCACCCGGTCGGGGCCGAGTGTCGCGACCGGAACGTCCGTGTAGCCGAAATCGACCGCGACGACTGGGACATTGGCGGCCCGGGCGGTGCGGATATCGGTGATCGAGTCCCCGACCATGATGGCGCGATGGGGCTCGCCGCCGGCTTGCAGCACGGTGGAGCGGAAAATGCGCGGGTCGGGCTTTTGCACCGCAAAAGTATCCTGACCGCAGATCGCGGCAAAGCGGCCGCTGAGCTGCATGGCGTCAAGAAGGCGTCTCGAAAGCCATTCGAGCTTATTGGTACAGACCGCAAGCCGATGGCCCGCCCGCGCCATCTCGTCCAGCGCCGGTTCGAGGCCGGGAAACGGCCGCGAGCGGTCGGCGATATGTTCGGCATAATGGGCTACGAACGGCGCATAGAGGGCGTCCACATCGGCGGTCGCGGCGCTGCGGCCTTCGAGGAGCAGGGCCTTCTCGATCATGCCGCGCGCTCCGCCGCCGATCAGAGGCCGTGCCTCCTCGTAGGGGACCGTGGGGAGCCCATGCTGGCTGAGGGTGAAGTTGAGCGTATCGATCAGGTCGGGGGCCGTGTCGATCAGCGTGCCGTCGAGGTCGAATACGATGGTCAGCATGGCTTTCTGCTAACTGGCGAAGGCGAACGGTGCAAGAAATCTTCCCCATTTTCGGGCGCGAAAGGGTTGGGGACGGGGCGCCGGCGTGTTCCCTTGGCTGCCGTTTTGCCCTACACCCCCGTCATGGACGTTGAAGCCCTCAAGCGCGCTGCCTCTGCCCGCGCCCTCGATTTCGTGCTGCCAGGTATGCGTCTTGGGCTCGGTACGGGGTCAACCGCCAGGCATTTTGTCGATTTGCTGGGCGAGCGTGTGGCGGCCGGCCTCGACATTATTGCCGTGCCAACCTCGGAAGCGACGCGGAGCCAGGCCGAGCGGCTCGACATCAAACTCACCACGCTCGAGGAGACGCCGGCGCTCGATCTCACCGTTGACGGCGCCGACGAGGTCGCTCCGGACCTGACCCTCATCAAGGGCGGCGGTGGCGCCTTGTTGCGTGAAAAGATCGTGGCAACGGCTTCGGCGCGCATGATCGTCATCGTCGACGAATCCAAATACGTGCCGGTGCTCGGGCATTTTCCCTTACCGATCGAAATCGCGCCGTTCGGCGCGGCCGCCACGCACCGGGCTGTCGACGCCGCTATCGCAGCGGCAGGATGTTCGGGCCCGGCGAGCTTGCGTCAGGGAAAGGATGAGCAAACCTTCGTGACCGACGGTGGACACTGGATTTTAGATGCCCACTTGCGGGTCATTCCCGATCCGCGCGAGCTTGCGACCCGGCTCAGTGCCATTCCGGGTGTCATGGAGCATGGCTTGTTCATCGGCAATGCCCAGACTGTTATTCTCGCGGCGGCCGACGGCGTCCGCCTCATCGGGCGGCGTTGATCGCGAACCGAACACGGAGTGCCGCAGCCGCCATGTCCGAGTCCGCCATGTCCGAGTCCTCCAAGTCCGAGTCCGCAACGTCTGAGTCCGCAATGTCCGCAGCCGCCGCATCCAAATCCGATTACGACGTCGATTTTTTTGTCATCGGCGGAGGCTCGGGCGGCGTTCGTGCTGCGCGCATGGCCTCCCAGAGTGGCGCCAAGGTGATGTTGGCGGAGGAATATCGGGTCGGCGGCACATGCGTCATTCGCGGCTGCGTGCCGAAGAAGCTTTTGGTCTATGCGGCCCGCTTCCGCGCCGAATTCGAGGATGCGGCGGGCTACGGTTGGACCGTGCCGCAATGGTCGTTTGATTGGCCGACGATGATCGCCAACAAAGACAAAGAGATCGCGCGCCTCGAGGCTGCCTATACGAAGACGCTGGAAAATGCCGGCGTCACCATCGTCAAGAGCCGGGCCGTGGTGGTCGATCCGCATACCGTCGCGCTTGCCGACGGCCGGCGCGTGCGTGCGGCGAACATTTTGGTCGCGGTCGGCGGCAGGCCGAGCTACGGCGATCCGATCCCCGGCATCGAGCACGCGATTTCTTCCAACGAAGCTTTTTATTTGCCGGACTTGCCGCGGCGCGTGCTCATCCAGGGCGGCGGCTATATCGCGCTGGAATTTGCAGGGATCTTCGCCGGTCTGGGCTCCGACGTGACGGTGGTCTACCGCGGCGACAATATCCTGCGTGGTTTTGACGATGATGTCCGTTCGCATGTGCGCATGAACATGGAACGGCACGGCATCAAGATCATCACCAACTGCAAGGTCGATGCGATCGAGAAGCGGGACGATGAGCGGCTCTCGGTGACGCTCTCGCACGGTTTTCATCACACCGCCGACTGCGTGATGTTCGCCACCGGCCGCGTGCCTAATGTCGCCAAGCTCGGCCTCGAGCAAGCGGGCGTTGCGGTCGCCAAGAGCGGCCACGTCGTGGTCGACGAATATATGCGTACCAGCACGCCATCGATCTTTGCCATCGGTGACGTCACCAACCGCATCAACTTGACGCCGGTCGCGATCCGTGAGGGAGCTGCGGTCGCGGCGACCCTGTTCGGCGGCAGGCCCACCAAGGTTGATCACCGCGACATCCCGACGGCGGTGTTTTCCGATCCGGAAGTCGGCGTAGTCGGGCTGACCGAGGCGGAAGCGCGTGCGCGCTTCGCGCGGACCGATATTTATCGCGCCATGTTCAGGCCGATGAAGGCCACTTTATCGGGCCGCGATACCACCGTGCTGCTCAAGCTCGTGGTCGACGGCACGACCGATCGGGTTGCCGGTTGCCATATCGTTGGCGAAGCGGCCGCGGAAATGATCCAGATGGCCGCCATCGCGGTGAAAATGGGCGCGACCAAAGCCGATTTCGATGCCACCGTGGCGCTGCATCCCACCGTCGCCGAGGAGCTGGTAACCCTGCGGACAAAAAGCGCAAGCTATGTCCGCGAAGCTGCGGAATAGCCGGCGCTTTTGGCTCTGTCGCGTGCGCGTCCTGTTGTGTATATATCCCCCGTCATTCCGGCAAAGCCGCCAACGGGTGCGGCCCGAAGTGGCCGGCCCGATGACAGGCTCAGCGGCGTGAGCCGGAATCCATAACCACCTGTCGTGACTATGGATTCCGCGCTCGCGGGCTTGCTGCCCGCGCCCGGAATGCGTTTTGGAGATCACGATGTCGACGCTCGCAAATTCCCGGAAATGGAGCCCGGATTCCTGGCGGCACCAGCCGATCGTGCAGGTGCCCGAATATCCCGACGCCAAGGCGCTGGCCGAGGTCGAGGCCCAGCTTGCGAGCTTTCCGCCGCTGGTTTTTGCAGGTGAGGCACGCAACCTCAAACGCGCTTTGGCGCAGGTTGCCGCCGGCCAGGCCTTCCTCCTCCAGGGTGGGGATTGCGCCGAGAGCTTCGGCGAGCATGGCGCCAACAATATCCGCGATTTCTTCCGCCTGTTCCTGCAGATGGCGGTGGTGCTGACCTACGCGGCCGCCTCGCCGGTGGTGAAGGTCGGCCGTGTCGCCGGGCAGTTCGCCAAGCCGCGCTCGTCGCCGACCGAAAAGCGCGACGGCGTGGAATTGCCGTCCTACCGGGGCGACATCATCAACGGCAACGATTTCACGCCGGAAGCGCGCATCCCCGATCCGCGCCGCCAGCTCGAAGCCTACCGGCAATCGGCGGCGACGCTCAATCTGCTGCGCGCGTTCGCCACCGGCGGCTACGCCAATCTCTCCAACGCGCATCAGTGGATGCTGTCCTTCGTCAACGACAGCCCGCAATCGAAGCGCTATCAGGAGCTTGCCGATCATCTGACCGCGGCGCTCGACTTCATCCGCGCCTGCGGCGTCGATCCGGAAGTGCATCCGGAGATGCGCACCACCGATTTCTTCACCAGCCACGAGGCGCTGTTGCTCGGCTACGAGCAGGCCTTCACGCGCGTCGATTCCACGACCGGCGACTGGTACTGCACCAGCGGCCACATGCTGTGGATCGGCGACCGCACCCGCCAGCCCGACCATGCGCACATCGAGTTCTGCCGCGGCGTCAAAAATCCGCTCGGCTTGAAGACCGGGCCATCGCAAAAACCCGACGAGCTGCTCAAGCTCATCGACATGCTGGATCCCGATAACGAGCCCGGCCGTCTCACCCTGATCTGCCGGATGGGCGCCGAGAAAGTCGGCGAGCATTTGCCGCGTCTCGTCCGCGCGGTGAAACGCGAGGGCCGCAATGTGGTGTGGTCGTGCGACCCGATGCACGGCAATACCATCACTTCGGTCACCGGCTACAAGACCCGGCCGTTTGATCAGATCCTCAAAGAGGTGCGCGCGTTCTTCCAGGTGCATGCGGCCGAAGGCACGCATGCGGGTGGCGTGCATCTGGAAATGACCGGTCAGAACGTTACCGAGTGCACCGGCGGCGCGCGCGCCATCAGCGACGAGGATTTGAACGACCGCTATCACACGGTCTGCGATCCGCGGCTCAATGCCGAGCAATCGCTCGATCTGGCGTTCCTGCTCGCGGATCTCCTGAAGTCGGAGCGTCAGGCCAAGGTGAAGCCGGCCGTGGCCGTGGCGGGGATGTGATTTCTTCACCTCTCTCCGCCAGGCGGGGAGGGGTGAGTCATGCGCTACGCGCCGGGGGCTACTCTCGCAACGGCATCGCAAAATCGCTAAATCATGATCATGAACACGCGTCCTGCCGATCGCCTCGCTATTGCGGTGGCGCAGCTCAACCCGATTGTCGGCGATGTCGCCGGCAATCTGGAAAAAGCGCGTAAAACCCGCGCCGAAGCCGCGCGCGGCGGCGCCGATATCGTCGCGTTCTCGGAGCTGTTCATCGCCGGCTATCCGCCGGAGGATCTGGTGCTCAAGCCCGCGTTCCAGGCGGCCTGCCGTACAGCGGTTGAAGCGCTCGCAGCCGAAACGGCCGACGGCGGACCGGCCGTGCTGATCGGCACGCCCTGGGTGGAGGAGGGGAGGCTCTATAACGCCTACGCGCTCCTCCACAGCGGCCGCATCGAGACGATCCGCTACAAGGTCAATCTGCCGAACTACGGGGTGTTTGACGAGAAGCGCGTCTTCGCCCCCGGACCCGTGCCGGGACCGGTGAACTTCCGCGGCGTGCGGCTCGGCTTGCCGATCTGCGAGGACACCTGGACTGACTGGGGCGATTACGAAAACGTGGTCGAATGCCTGGCCGAAACCGGTGCCGAGCTGATCGTCGTGCCCAACGGCTCGCCCTATTGGCGCGACAAGGCAGAAGTCCGGCTCAACGTTGCGGTGGCGCGCGTCACCGAGGCGGGGCTGCCGCTCCTCTACATCAATCAGGTCGGCGGACAGGATGAGCTCGTCTTCGACGGCGCCTCGTTCGCGCTCAATGCCGATCGCTCGATCGCCTTTCAGCTTCCCGCTTTTCAGGGAGCGGTGTTGATCACGCATTGGTCGCGCACGGAGGCCGGCTGGCGCTGCGCCGAGGGCCCAATGGCGCGGCCGGAGGAATTGGATCAGGCCGACTACAATGCCTGCATGCTCGGCCTGCGCGACTACGTCGACAAGAACCGGTTTCGCGGCGTGGTGATCGGCCTGTCGGGCGGCGTCGATTCCGCCTTGTGCGCGGCGCTCGCGGTCGACGCCATCGGCGCCGAGCGGGTGCGCTGCGTGATGCTGCCTTACCGTTACACCTCGCAGGAATCGCTCGACGACGCCAAGGCGATCGCGCAAGCGCTCGGCGTGCATTACGACATGGTGCCGATCGAAAGCGCGGTGCAGGGGCTCGAGGCGGCGCTCTCCGGTGTTTTTGGCGGAGCGCAGCGCGACGTCACCGAGGAAAATCTGCAGGCGCGCGCGCGCGGCGTCGTCCTGATGGCGATCTCCAACAAGTTCGGCTTGATGGTGGTCACCACCGGCAACAAGTCGGAAATGTCGGTCGGCTACGCCACGCTGTACGGCGACATGAATGGCGGCTTCAATCCGATCAAAGACCTCTACAAGACGGAAGTCTATCGCCTTTCCCACCTGCGCAATCGCTGGAAGCCGGCAGACGCGCTCGGCCCTGCCGGCCGCGTGATCGTGGAAAACGTGCTTACGCGGGCGCCGAGCGCGGAGCTGCGCGAAAACCAGACCGACCAGGACACCCTGCCGCCTTACGACATGCTCGATCAGATCCTCGAGCGCATGGTCGAGCGCGAGGAGCCGCTCGCCACCATCATCGCCGCCGGTTATCCGCGCGAAACCGTGACCAAGATCGAGCGCATGCTTTACCTCGCCGAATACAAGCGCCGGCAGGCAGCGCCGGGCGTGAAAGTGACGTTGAAGAATTTCGGCCGCGATCGGCGCTATCCGATCACCTCAAGGTTCAACGATTCCGGCGCTGAGTTGCCGGCGGCCGCGCCCGCTCCGAGCCAGAAAACGGCCCGCGCCAAGGCCGGCGCCGCGGATTTCTAAGCCGCACGATCCGTCATCCTGAAGTGGCCGCGGAGCGGCCCTCGAAGGATGCACGGCCCCGCCCGGGCCGCCGCCCTTCGAGGCTCGCCATAGCACGTCGAAGACGCGCGTAAACGCGCTTATGGGTCACACCTCAGGGTGACGGAAAAATGCTTCTACGAGCCGCGCGCTCTCTAATGCGCCGCCACGAAAGGCGGGCCGACGGTCCGCACCGCGCCCTTGGGCGTTGTATCTGTGCTCGTATCAGCCGAGGAGGCGGCCTGTGCGGTCGGCGGGGACACAACCGGCGCCGCAGCCGTTGCTGCCCCCGGCTTAGCCCCCTTGGCGCCTTTCGGCGCCGGCGTGGCCACGGGCTGCGATAGCGCCTTGGCGTTTTGGTCGGTGACGACGATGTCGCCGCTTTCCAGGGTCGAGGCGTCGTCGGCGCCCTTAAGCGCGTCGGCCCAGCTCTGACCAGGCTTTCGGCACGAGCAGGCGGCGTTGAATTCCTTGCGATACTGGAAAGCCGTCGGCAGCGCCGTGTAGGACTGACCCGCCAGCGACACCGCCTGGTTGATGTCCTCGCCGGGGTTTCGATACGTGTAAAGCTGCGCGTCGGTCGCCGGACACTCGCGCTGGCAGGTGCGTTGGTCGTCGGCGAACCGGCTCTGCACCGTCGAATACGAGATCGGGAAGTAATAGCCGTCGCAGGAGCGAACGCACACGGTGCGGAACGTGCCGGCCGGCGCACCGTCGCCGCCCGGGTTGATGATGCGGGCGGCGCCGCCGAACAGCGAATCGAGGAATCCGCTCGGGCCCTCGGCGGCAGCGGTGCGGTATTGCTGACCGCAATTGTTTTGCGCGAGTTCGCCGATCAGTTGCCGGCGCTGGCCTTCCTGATTGTAGCTGTTGCCGGTTTTGATCCGC
The DNA here is from genome assembly GCA_963818155.1 of uncultured Alphaproteobacteria bacterium. Lineage (GTDB taxonomy): Bacteria > Pseudomonadota > Alphaproteobacteria > Rhizobiales > Xanthobacteraceae > BOG-931. The sequence continues at coordinate 342,890 of CAWFRC010000002.1, read as the reverse complement.
TCGAGATCGCTCATGGTGCGGTCGAGCGTGTCGCGCAGTTGTTGGATCTGCGCGTTGAGCGGCTGGCATTCCGGCGCCTGACCGGTGAAGAGCGAGAAAAAGCCGCTCTCGCAGCCTCGCCGTTTGGCCTGCGCCTGCAGCCGGTCGAGGTCGGCTTGCTGTTTGCCGGCCGCCTCCTCGTAGCGTCTGATCTGATCGGCGCGGGCGGGATCGTTGCCGCCGCGATCGATCGAGGCAAGCTGGCTCTCTAGGCGCACGCAGACCGGGTTTGACGGCGGCCCCTGCTCGGCAGCGGGAGGAGGCGGTGCCGCGCCGGGCTGACCCGGAACCGGCGCCGGCGGAATAGGTGACTGGGCCATAGCCGAACCCGCAACCAGAGCGGCGGCAAAGACGCCGAAAGCGAATGCCAAACCACGAGCAACGCCAGGCGCAAGAGCAAGACCGCGATTGCGGCCAAAAGCCGGGCCAAGAGCCGGGTCAGGACTCCGCCCAAGACCGCGCAAGCGCTTGATCATTCTGTGGTCCCGACTTGTTCCCCAGGCGTTACCGCCTGGGGCGATGCAATGGTGAGTAATGGTGACCAAAGTGTGAATGGCGGCGCCGCCAGGTCGAATCGGCGCGGATTACTCCGCGTCAGGCTGGTTCTCGGGCCGGGCGCGGTCGAAAGCAGGCAGGGCCATGCAAGCTGCGTCGATCGCGACGATCTTCGGGAATGTGTCGAGCGGAACCTTCAGGCGACGGGCATTGTAAACCTGCGGTACCAGGCAAAGGTCGGCGGTCGTCACCGTGTTGCCGCAGCAATAGGGTCCGGGCTTCGCCAAGGCTTCGAACGCCGCAAAGCCCTCCAGGACCCAGTGATGATACCAGGCGTCGATGGCGCTCTGCTCCTGCTGCATTTCGCGTTTGAGATAGCGCAGCGGCCCAACATTGTTTAGCGGATGGATATCGCAGGCGACAATCTGCGCCAGCGCTCTCGCCTGCGCCCGCGCGATCGGATCCTGCGGCAGCAGCGGCGGATCCGGATGGGTCTCGTCAAGATAGTCGATGATGGCGAGCGACTGGATCAGCACGTCGCCCGCCGGCACGACAAGCACCGGCACGCGCATCTGCGGGTTCACCGCACGAAACTCAGGCAGCCGGTTATGGCCGCCATCCCGCACCAGATGAATAGGGACGGTTTCGTAGGCAATGCCCTTGAGATTGAGCGCGATACGCACCCGGTAGGCCGCCGACGAACGAAAATAGGAATAGAGCTTCATGCGTGATCCTGGAATGTATCGTCGTCTTCAAGGCCGACTTCGGCGGCAAGCTCCGCCGATCGCGCGGTCAATTGTTTGAGTGCGCGATCGAACGCCTCGCGGTCGCTCGGCGATAGGATGTCGGTCAGGCGGCGGGCAAATTCCAGCGCGTGCGGAGCGACTTCCTCATACATGGTGCGGCCGCTGGCGGTCAGCGACAAAAACGCCTCGCGCATGTCGTCGCGGTTGGCGCGCCGCATTACCAGCCGGCGCTTTTCCAGAAGCGCGACCGCACGCGACACTTTGGTCTTGTGCATGTGGGTATGCGCGCCGATCGCCTTCGCGGTCATCACCTCGTGCTGCCCCAGCGTGACCACCACCCGCCATTCTGGCACCCCGATGCCGTAGCGCCGGGCATAAACGCGCGACAGCGCCTGCGAGACGAGACTCGACACCACATTGAGCTGATAGGGCAGAAAATGCTCAAGCTTCAGCGGCGCCTCTTCGCCGAGCCGGGCCTCGTTTGGCTCCGCGTCGGGCCCGATCTCAGTGTCTACCGCCCGTTGACCGATCATCTGTGATTCCGGGGCACGGCTCTTACGCCGCCCGTTCGCGCCGTCGGCCCCCCTGACTCGCCCCGTTGATGGCGGGGACCATGAACGAAGTCGGTGGGCCGTGCAACGGCGGCGGCTTGCCCGCGGGCAAAGCTTTCTCTACCTGAATAAGGCCTTCGCCGCCTCAAATGCAGGGCGCCGTCGCACAAGCCGGGAGCAATCGCCATGAGCGCTGGGTTCGCCTCGACCACCGATCTGGCCGACAAGACCATCAGCTTTGACGCCATCGGACCCGATCTCTATGCCTTCACGGCAGAGGGCGATCCGAATTCCGGTATCATTGTCGGCGACGACGGCGTGATGGTGATCGATGCCCAGGCCACGCCGGTCATGGCTGAGCAGGTGATCGCGCGAGTCAAGACGGTTACCGACAAGCCCATCAAATATGTGTTGCTCACCCACTATCACGCCGTCCGCGTGCTCGGCGCCTCGGCTTATAGCGGGGCGGAGATCTTGGCGTCCGCCGATACCCGCAACCTCATCGTTGAGCGCGGCAAGGCCGACATGGATTCCGAGATCGGCCGCTTCCCGCGGCTGTTTCGGGCGGTGGAAAGCATTCCGGGCCTCACCTGGCCGACGATTACGTTTCCGGATCAGGTCTCGGTCTGGCTCGGCAAGCGTGAGGTACGGATCATGCATATCGGCCGCGGACACACCGCGGGCGATGTGGTGGCCTATGTGCCGGATGCGAACGTGGTGTTTTCCGGCGACCTCGTCGAATACCACTCCGCCTGCTATTGCGGCGACGCGCACTTTACTGATTGGCCCGCGACCCTCGATCGGCTCGCCGAATTTTCCGCCGCCGCGCTGGTGCCGGGGCGGGGCGCCGCACTGAAAAACGCCAAGCAGGTCGCCGAAGGCATCGCGCTGACCGAGGATTTCCTCACCACGCTTTATGGCAGCGTCGCCGACAGTGCCGCCAAGGGCCGCAGCCTCAAAGAGGCCTACGACGAAGCGCGGCGGGTGATGGATCCGAAATTTGCAAGCTTTGCCATCTACGAACACTGCATGCCGTTCAACGTGTCGCGGGCCTACGACGAGGCCAAGGGCATCGAGCATCCGGTGATCTGGACGGCGGAGCGCGATCGCGCCATGTGGGCGGCGCTGCGCGGGTGACGATTTATCGTCATTGTGGGCGCCCAATAAGATCGTAGGGTTGGCGGACGGCGCGTCTCGGATGGGCAAAATCAAGAACTCCATGCTCACGCGATGAGGGTCACGAAATGATTTTGCCTACACCACGGATCGCCCCATGAGCAACGGCCGCAAATCCATCTATCACTACGATTATCGCCGTTCGCCGGACCAGGATGCTGCGGTGACCGCCCGGCGTCCGGTCGTCGTGGTCGGCGCCGGACCGGTCGGACTGGCCGCGGCCATCGATCTGGCGCAACGCGCCGTACCGGTGGTGCTGATCGACGATGCGGATCGCATCGGCGAGGGATCGCGCGGCATCTGCTGGTCGAAGCGCACGCTCGAAATCCTCGACCGCCTCGGCGTTGGCGAGCGCCTGGTGGCGCAAGGCGTCACCTGGAAGCTCGGCAAGGTCTTTGTCGGCGATGATTTGCTCTACGCCTTCGATTTGCTGCCGGAGGAGGGGCACAAGATGCCCGCCTTCATCAACCTGCAGCAATTTTATCTGGAAAAGGCGCTGGTCGATCGCGCGCTTGAGCTGAACAATCTGGATCTGCGCTGGAGGAACAAGCTCGTCGGCGTTGAGCAGCGCAACGACGGCGCGCGTCTGACCATTGATACCCCGGATGGGCCCTACCGGCTCGACGCCGAGTGGCTCATTGCTGCCGATGGCGCGCGCTCGACCGCGCGGCGGCTCCTTGGTCTCGACTTTGCCGGCGTCACCTTCGAGGACAAATTTCTCATCGCCGATGTTCACATGGCGGCTGACCTTCCGACCGAGCGCCGTTTCTGGTTTGCGCCGACGTTCCATGCCGGTCAGTCGGCCTTGATGCATCGCCAGCCGGACGACATCTGGCGCGTCGATCTGCAGCTTGGACCGGATGCGGACCCAATCGCCGAGCAGGCGCCGGAGCGCGTGCGCGCGCGGCTCGACAAGGTGCTCAAAGGCCACGACTACGAGCCCGAATGGGTGTCGGTCTACACGTTCAATTGCCGCCGGCTCGACCGCTTTGTGCATGGCCGCACGATCTTCATCGGCGATGCCGCGCATCAGGTCTCGCCGTTTGGCGCGCGCGGCGCCAATTCGGGTATTCAGGACGCGGAGAATCTCGCCTGGAAGCTTGCCGCGGTGCTCAAGGGCGAGGGCGGCAGCGCGTTGATCGACAGCTACGACACCGAGCGCATTGAGGCGGCGGATGAGAATATCGGCCACTCGACCCGCTCGACTGATTTCATGTCGCCACACACCGCCGCCGAGCGGCGGCTGCGCGATGCCGTGCTGTCGCTGGCGCCGCAGGCCGAATTCGCGCGCCGCATGGTGAACTCCGGGCGGCTGTCGCTCCCCGCGGTCTACGACACGCCGCTCTCGACGCCCGACACTTCCCCATTCGCGGGTAGCGCCAAACTCGGCGCGCCACTTCCCGACGCGCCGCTCCGCCGTGCCGACGGAGCGCCGACGCACCTTCTGGAGAGTCTGCGCGGCGAATTCGCCGTCATCCAAGTGAAGAACGGCGAGGTGGCCGATGGCGCTAAGCCCGAAGCGGTCGACGGCATGGCGCTGATCGCGATCGGCGACGATTTGCTCGACAACGAGGGCAAGTTCACGCAACGTTTCGACGCAACGCCGGGCGCAACGTATCTGGTCCGTCCCGATCAACATTTATGCGCACGCTGGCGGACTTTCGACACGGTGGCGCTGTTGCGTGCGCGCGACCGCGCGCTGCAGAGGTAAGCGATGGCAAAACTGATCACCGCCTCGCAATTCGCCGATCCGGACGCCGCCTATCGGGCGCTGGTCGAGGCGCGGCGCAGTCTTTCCGAAGCGGATGCGAGCGAACTCGATACCAAGCTCGTTCTCATCCTGGCAAATCATATCGGCGATATCGACGTGCTGCGCGACGCCATCGCGCTGGCGAAGGGTGGCTGAGCATTTCCCGGACGTGATGCGGCGTGGCAACGGTGCACCGCTGATCCGGGATCGTTCCAAACGCCGAGTTTGCGAAGGTCCCGGTTCAGCAGCGCAGCATTTCATGCCGCGCTGCGCCCGGGACACTCTCTCACGTCATGAGGGCAAGGAATTGTGGTCTCAGCGCACGCACTCGATGGCGACGAAGCCATCGCAATGGCTGCCGTGACAGGTGCCGGGCCCACTCGCCGGAATCGCGCCGGTAATGTCGTCGCGCTCGACTTTGCGGTAGGATAAAGCCTGCCCGTATTCATGTGTGCGGCAGTAGGAATTGGCGGCAGCCTCACCGCAGGGCGCGCTGGACGCGAGGCAGCGATCGATGCCGTAGCCGTCGTCGTTGTTGGCGATAACGAAAACGCGCTTTTCCGCATGAGCGGCACCGGCGCCGAGCAGAAGAACAACCCCCAGAGCAGCCGCGATCGTGGAACGCATGCATCCCCCAAGCCGGAGCGAAGCTCCAGAAGCAGCGCTGCAATGAAGCCGAAAACTAGGGTGGTCAAGTTAAGGTTACGTTAACTTACCGAACACAGAGCGATTGTGCGGAAGTGTGATTGATTTGCCGCAAAGCCGCCACCGCTCCGCCGCCGCCTGACATGGAATCGCCGCGCTCGATTCCGTCATCCTGAGGTGGCCGCAGAAGCGGCCCTCGAAGGATACGGCCGAGGCGCCCGGGCCGCCGCCCATCGAGGCTCACCATAGCGAGTTCGAAGACGCGCGTGAACGCGCTTATGGCTCGCCCCTCAGGGTGACGGCAACAGCGGCTTCGACGCGAGGGAAGACGTTCGGAGCCGTGAGAGCTTAGCAACGATTGCACGCTAAAAGCTTGACGTTATGACCGTCCTCAACCATTGTGCGCGCCATGCTCGGCCAACTTCACATCTGCGGCATTATTTGCCGGGAGATTATTCGCTAGCGGCAAACGCTGGCTGTGGCCGTCTTTTTCTCCTCCCCGAGATTTTGGACACGCCCGGCCAGCAGGCTGACGGCGTGCAAACGCGCGACCTGATAGGACCATGGAACTCAAGCTCTACGATACGCTGACGCGCGAGAAGCGGGTTTTTCGTCCGCTCGATCCGGCCAACGTGCGCATGTATGTGTGCGGGCCCACGGTCTACGACTACGCCCATATCGGCAACGCGCGGCCGGTGATCGTCTTCGACGTGCTGTTCCGGCTGTTGCGCCATCTCTACGGCGCCGATCACGTCACCTACGTGCGCAACATCACCGACGTCGACGACAAGATCAACGCCCGCGCCGCCGAGGAATATCCCGACCTGCCGCTCAACGAAGCGATCCGCAAGGTCACCGAAAAAACCGACGAGCAATTCCACGAGGATGTGGCCGCGCTCGGCTGCCTACCGCCGACGGTCGAGCCGCGCGCCACCGAGCACATTGCCGAAATGCGCACGCTGATCGAGCGCCTGATCAAGTCCGGCAACGCCTATGTCGGCGACGATCACGTGCTGTTCAGCGTGCCGTCGATGCCCGACTACGGCCGGCTGTCGAAGCGGCCGCTCGACGAGATGATCGCCGGCGCGCGGGTCGAAATCGCGCCTTACAAGAAAGATCCGCAGGATTTCGTTCTCTGGAAGCCCTCGAAGCCGGGCGAGCCGGCCTGGCCGTCACCCGCCGGCATCGCCGCGCCGGGCCGCCCCGGCTGGCACATCGAGTGCTCGGCGATGTCGTGGAAATATCTCGGCGAAGTTTTTGACATCCACGGCGGCGGCATCGATCTCGTCTTTCCGCACCATGAGAACGAGATCGCGCAATCGCGCTGCAGCTTCCACACGCCGGTGATGGCGAATTTCTGGATGCACAACGGCTTCCTGCAGGTCGAAGGCGAGAAGATGTCGAAATCGCTCGGCAACTTCGTTACGATCAACGAGTTGCTGCAGACGACAAAATTTGGATCTAATAAATGGCACGGATATGTTTTGCGTTTTGCAATGTTGATGACACATTACAAGCAGCCGATGGATTGGACTGTTGATCGTCTCGTTGAAGCACGGCGCGTTTTGAAGGAATGGATTGATTGCGCGGAGGGATTTGATCAGTTCGAAGTCGCAGTGCCGTCTGAACTAGTAACCGCTCTATGCGACGACTTGAACTCGCCCGCTGCCATTGGAGTAATGCATCAGTTGTTTCGTGAGACACGACATCGCACGAATCCCGATGCATCAATTCGGTTAGCGTCCGCTCTTAAGTGGTTGGGCGTATGGAACGGCGAAAACTCCATTGAGATATATAGCTATGGCGTCAACGTAGGTGACGGTCCGGCGGACGCGGACGTTCGTCCTTTAATCGACGCCCGGGAGGCCGCTCGAAAGGCCAGGAATTTCAAGGAAGCGGACCGCATCCGCGACGAGCTCGCCAAAATGGGCGTCGTGCTCAAAGATAGCAAAGACGGCACCACCTGGGAGCTCGCGCGATGACGCCGACGCGCGCGCCAAACCCCTCTCCCCTTGCGGGAGGGGACGACGCGCGGACGCGAAGCGTTCGCGCGTCAGGTGAGGGCCCGGGTGGTGCGGTCGTTCTCGACGTCGGGGGCTCCCGCGGGCCCTCACCAGGCCGCTCGCTGCGCTCGCGGCCGTCCTCTCCCGTAAAGGGAGAGGGAAAGGGAAGCGCTGTGCCTCGGACTCGCATGACCGATGCCGAACGCAAACTGTGGTTCGCGCTGCGTGACCGCCGGTTCTCCGGTTTCAAATTTCGCCGACAAGTTCCGATTGATCGCTTCATCGCTGATTTTATTTGTTTCGAAGCGCGCCTGGTCGTCGAGGTGGACGGCGGGCAGCATGCCGATTTGGTGCGGGATCAGCAGCGAGATCGCTGGTTCGCCGCGAACGGATTTCGGGTTGTGCGGTTCTGGAACAACGAGGTGCTGTCAAATCTAGAGGGAGTTCTGACCGTGCTCTTAGCCAAGCTGGAGCAACGTCAATGACCAACCCACAAACAAACCTCGCCATGCGGCCGATGCTGCCGACGGACGTGCCGCTGCTCGCGGAAATCTTCCGCGCCAGCATTGAGGAGCTTGCCGCCGACGATTACAGCGAGGCGCAGCAGGAGGCCTGGGCGTCGGCCGCCGACGACGAGGAAGCTTTTGGCGCACGGCTTGCGGGCGAGCTGACGCTCGTTGCCACCCACGCGGGCGCGGCCATCGGCTTTGCGGCGCTCGCCGACAATATCCGCATCGACATGCTCTATGTGCATCCGGCCGCGGCCGGGCAGGGCGTCGCTACCATGCTCTGCGATGCGCTGGAAAAGCTCGCGGCCGCGCGCGGCAGCAAGGAGCTTTCGGTCGAGGCCAGCGATACGGCGCGCGGCTTTTTTGAACGGCGCAGCTATGTGGCCAAGACCCGCAACACGGTCACCCTTGGCGGTGAATGGTTCGCCAACACCACCATGGTCAAGCCGCTCGTCGCTTCGCCACCAACGAGGCTGCAATGAAACGCGACGACCTGCCGTTCCAGCGCCATTGGATCTATTACCTTGTCTTGAAATACGCGGTGATCGCGGCCGCCGTCGTGGTCACGCTCTACACGGCCTACCGGCTCTATTCGAGCTGAAGCAGAATTGGAAACACGGGGATCGGAAACCATGGCCCGGCAAACATTCCTCGGCATGCGCACGCATCACCTGGCGATCGCGCTGATCGCGATCCTGGTCGCGGTGGCGCTGGCGTCCAACTATTATCTCTGGTGAGCTTGATGTCTCGCGAGCGGCTTTATTTGTTCGATACCACGCTGCGTGACGGCGCGCAGACGAACGGCGTCGACTTCACGCTCGCCGACAAGATCGCGATCGCGCGCATGCTCGACGAACTCGGCGTCGACTATGTGGAAGCGGGCTATCCGGGCGCCAATCCGACCGACACCAGCTTCTTCGCTGAGAAGCGGCCGGGGCGTGCTAAAATCACCGCCTTCGGGATGACCCGGCGCCCGGGCCGCTCCGCCTCGAACGATCCCGGGCTTGCCGCCGTGCTCGACGCGCAGGCCGATGCGATCTGCTTTGTCGCCAAATCCTCCGATTATCACGTCCGCGTCGCGCTGGAGACGACCGAAGAGGAGAACATCGCCTCGATCCGCGATAGTGTGCGCGCCGCCAAGGCGAAAGGCCGGGAAGTGCTGCTCGATTGCGAGCACTTCTTCGATGGCTACAAGTCCAATCCGGACTATGCGATCGCCTGCGCCAAGGCGGCCTATGACGAAGGCGCGCGCTGGGTGGTGCTGTGCGACACCAACGGGGGCACGCTGCCGCATGAAGTGGAAAAGATCGTCGGTGCGGTTTGCAAGCAGGTTCCCGGCGATCACGTCGGCATTCACGCGCACAACGACACCGAGCAAGCGGTGGCGAATTCTTTCGCCGCCGTGCGCGCCGGCGCGCGGCAGATTCAGGGCACGCTCAATGGGCTCGGCGAGCGCTGCGGCAACGCCAATCTCATCTCCATCATCCCGACCCTGAAGTTGAAGCCCGAGTACGCGCACGCGTTTGAGACCGGCGTGTCCGACGACGCCCTCGGCCATATCGCGCGGATCTCGCACGGACTCGACGACATTCTCAATCGCGCCGCCGACCGCCACGCGCCCTATGTGGGCGAGAGCGCGTTTGCCACCAAGGCCGGCATCCACGCCTCCGCCATCATCAAGGACCCGGCGACCTACGAGCATATCGCGCCCGAGCGTGTCGGCAACAAGCGCAAGCTCCTGGTTTCCGATCAGTCAGGCCGCTCGAATCTGCTCGCCGAGCTGGATCGCATCGGCTTTGCGGTCGACAAGAACGATCCGCGGTTGTCGCGGCTCCTCGACGAGGTGAAAGAGCGCGAAGCGCTCGGCTACGCCTATGAGGCGGCCGATGCCTCGTTCGAGCTCCTGGCGCGGCGGCTTCTCGGCAAGGTGCCGCGCTATTTCGACGTTGAGAAATTCGACGTCACGGTCGAGCAGCGCATCAGCGCCAAGGGCGAGCGCGTCACCGTCAGCATGGCGGTGGTGAAGGTGAAAGTCGGCGACGAGGTGCTGATCTCGGCCGCCGAAGGCAACGGCCCGGTCAATGCGCTCGATCTGGCGCTGCGCAAGGATCTCGGCAAATACCAGAGCTTCATCACCGGGCTCGAACTCACCGATTATCGCGTGCGTATCCTCAACGCCGGCACCGAGGCGGTCACGCGGGTCCTGATCGAAAGCGAAGACGAGAGCGGCGACCATTGGACGACGGTCGGGGTGTCGTCCAACATCATCGATGCCTCGTTCCAGGCGTTGATGGATTCGATCGTCTACAAGCTCATCAAATCCGGCGCGCCAGCCTGATGCTTTGTATTGTCATTCCGGGCTCGGCTTTTGACCGCCCCGGAATGACGTCCCGCTGGCCGAAAGTGAGATTGCCTCACGAGCTCAAATTCTTCGCCAAATCCTCTGCGGCCCTGCGCTTGTCCGCGATCTCGCTCTGCAGCGCCTTGTCGGCGGCCGCGATCTCCGCGAGGCGATCCTCCTCCTTGCGCAGCGCATCGACATAGCGCCGGCCGAGGTCGGAGCTTTGCCCGACCGCGGCGAGGTTTTGGCGGATGCGGGCCTGGTCGTCGGCGATCCGTTTCGCCTCCGCGGCCAGTTCGGCGCGCCGCGCCGTAGCGCTGTTGAGGTCCATAACGAGCCCGCCAAGTTTCACCGTCGCGTCCTTGAGCGCCGGGCTTGCATTGTCGATTCCGATGATCGTTGCCAGCACACGCTCCGGCGCGAGCGTCGAAAGCGCGATGCTCTGATACTCGACACGTTCGAGGGCGAGCGTCGCCTTGGTGGTGCGGCCGCGCGGCGCCGTCACCTTGTAGCGAATGCGCGTCGCAGTCTCTTCCACGTCCTTGGCGTCGGCGAGCGGCTTCCAGCCGTCGCCGCGCGCCTCCTCGATGACGACCTCGCGATCCTCGTCCGCCGGCGGCGTGATCTCGTAGTCCATGGTCTGCAGCGAGCGCACCGTGAGCGTGAGCACGCCATTGACCGCCTTGCCGATCTGCGTTTCCCGGATGCCGCGGTCCTCGCGGCGAATGTCGGTCTTGCTGTCGAGCGCAAACGTGATGAACTTGGCCTCGCCCTTGGGCGTCAACGGCAGTTGCGCATCGCCGGCGAAATTGGCGGTGCCATCGGCGCCGGTGTCGAACGCCGTGATCAGGCCCGGCGGCAGCGCGCTGTCGCCATCGTTGCGGATGTGTACGGCAGCGAGCGGATGCTGCGTGTTGGTCTGTGGCTGATAGAGCCAGGCGCGCGTGGCCGCGACATCGCGGTCGACGAACGGCACCATCATCGTGGAGCCGGATGCAAGCGACAGCTTCGCCGGAAAGCGGAACAGCACTTGCGTCGAAGCTTCTTCGGATTCAGCCGCATTCGCCGCATAGCCGATCGCTTCGGCCGGCATCGCGGCGGCGGCGACCGGTGCAGGGGCGGGGAGTGGGGCGCGCAACGCGACGGCCTGCTTTGACATTGCCTCGCGCGCTGCCGCGGCGCGCCCTGCCAGTGCGACGTCCGCTCCATCCTGCTTGGGTACGAGCCGCACCGAAGCCGCCACTGGAATTTCCGGCCGGTCGACATAGAACGCCGTGTAGAGCGGCTGCTTCAACGCCACCGGATTACCGGAGACAAGCGAAAACTCAACGTCCCGCCAGTCGCTGCCGGTCAAGTTCTCCACCACTGCCCAGCCTTGCAGCCGCGCGGTGCCGCCGTCTTTCGGCAACACCAGCCGATAGGCCGCTTTCCATACCGGAGCGGCAACCACGTAGCTGAAGCCGACTGGGCGGCTTCCCTGGCCCAAGAGATCGATGGTAATCGCGCGACGGTCCTTGGCGCGATTTTGCGAAAGCCCCGAGAGCGCGCGCGCCACCTGCGCATTGGTCTGGGGATCGACAAAGCGCAACGCGGAAACATCTTCGAGTACTGCCTGCACCAGGCCGTTGTCGGTGAGCAGGGTCAGGCGATGCCGGGTGATCTCGCCACCATTGTTTGGCAGCCGCGTTTTCTCGTCCTCAACGCGAAAAACCCGGCCGCGCGCTTTCACCTGTCCGTCGATTTCAATCTCCGAGCCGACCAGCGCGTTGATGAGACTGGCCGGCGAATTGATCGCGTCGGGGCCGAACGGCAGATCGCGAAACAGCTCCTGCAGCGGCGCCTTGCCGGCCAAGGTCACGGCGCCGAGCGCGCCTTCGCGGTCGAACACGGTGAGGCTTTTGAGAATATCGTCGACCTGATCGAGCCGCACCGACAGCTCGAGCTTGTCGCCCGCTGCGGCCATGCCCGCATGGGTAAATTGGGCAAGCCCTGACGTTGAAACGACCACGCGCTGCAGCGGCAACTCGCTCGCCGCGGCGATAATCGTGCAAGCGCCGAGCGCTGCGCACGCCGCCAACAGGCGCGCGGCCGGGCGCCAATGCGCGTGTGCACGAGATCCGTGCCCGGACCTCGCCAGCAGTGTCTTGCCTCGCATGAAATCCTCCCGGATGCGGCTACGCCGTGCCGCAATGATGGTCGAGATTAGGGTCGGTTCGTGACGCGTTGCCGACCTCGGCGCGTCGCTGCCGCGGCGGAAACGCGTCGTTTCGGATTTCGTCATTCCGGGCCGCGAACGAAATTCGCGCGGCCGGAATCCATATGTCACGATAACTACGCTAAGATATCGGTGGCGGGGGCTGCCGACACGACGAAGGGGGCACTCGATGATCGACCATGTTTCAGTCGCGGTACGCGATCTGACAGACGGCGAACGTTTCTACGCCGCCGTGCTGGCGCCGCTTGGTCTTGCCAAGCTCAGGGAATGGCCGGAGATCACCATCGGCTTCGGCAAGACTTATCCCGAATTCTGGATCAACAAACGCCAGACGATGCAGCGCGCAGAGGCCGACAGCGGCGCGCATATTTGCCTGCGCGCGCGAGACACCGCAGCGGTCGATGCCTTTCACGCCGCCGCGCTCAAGGCCGGCGGCGTCTCCGACGGCGCGCCAGGACCGCGGCCCCACTATCACGAATCGTATTACGCGGCCTTCATCCGCGATCCGGACGGCAACCGCATCGAAGCGGTGACGTTTATGCGCGATGGAGCAGGGTAGGTTTGTCATTCCGGGGCCCGGTGTTGGAAACCCATCCCGGGCGCAGCGCGGCACACGTGTGCTGCGCTGCTGACCCGGGATCGTTACACGCTCGGCGTTTGCGAAGTTCCCGGATCAGCAGTGCAACACTGCGCGTTGCACTGCGTCCGGGAAACGCGGGCGAGTGAGGAGGTTCACAGGCGCTCGAGCGGCACCGCCATGGTCTTTTCCACCTCACTCATGCCGCGTGCGGCCTCCTGCAGTTTCGGCAGAATGTCGGCGACGCGATCGGCCACCAGCAAATCGACGCCGCGCGACGGCGGCGGTACCAGCCCGGCCACGCGCATGTGCGCGAGCAGCGACAGCAGCGGATTCCAGAAGCCGTTGACGTTGACGATCAGGATCGGCTTCTTGTGGCGGCCGAGTTGCGCCCAGGTCATTTGCTCGACCAGTTCCTCAAGCGTTCCGATGCCCCCGGGCAGCGCCACGAACGCGTCGGCGCGATCGAACATGATGCGTTTGCGCTCATGCATGTCGTGGGTGACGATCTGCTCCTGGGCGAGCCGCCGTGGCTTTTCCTTGGCGGTGAGGAATTCCGGAATGACGCCAGTGGCTGCGCCACCGTGTTCGATCACCGCGGCCGCAATGGCGCCCATGAGGCCCACGGAACCGCCGCCCCAAACCAGGCGGATGCCATTTTGGGCCAGGACTTTGCCGAAATCGCAGGCTGCCTGCTCGAAGGCTGGATCGGTTCCAGAACTTGATCCGCAATAAACGCACACCGCATTGATTTTGCTCATAGATACCCACTCTCGAAACCGTACATGTGGCGGGGATTCGTTCCCCGCGCAAGCCATTGAGCCTCAGTAGAGCAAGCCCCGTGCCGGTGCGAAAGTGGGGAAAAATCTCTATATGAGTGGGGATGGCGGGCGGGCTGACCGGTGCCTGCCGCGAGCGCGAGCGGAAAAACGAAGGGCCGGTTTTCCGAGAAAGTCGTGCTCAAATAGAACGCCAGTCTCCGCATCACCATATTGCGCTTTGTAATGAGAGCATTTGCGACCGCCCCCATCCGCCAGAATCGCGACGTAAAGGCCGATGGCTGGTCATTGTTCGGCACGCTGTTCAATCTGTGGCCCTATATCTGGCCGTCCGACCGTGCCGATTTGAAAGCGCGTGTGCTGTTTGCCACAGCGCTGGTCTTCGCCGCTAAGCTCGCGACCGTCACGGTGCCGTTCACTTTCAAATGGGCGACCGACGCGCTTGCGGGCCATGGCACGGCGCCGATCGGCCCTAACGACTGGCTCGCCTGGGTCATCGCGACACCGGTGACCATGACGCTCGCCTACGGGGGCATCCGCATCCTGATGGGCGTGCTCACCCAATGGCGCGACGGCATTTTCGCCAAGGTGGCGATGAATGCCGTGCGGCGGCTGGCGATTCTCACCTTCGAGCACATGCATCTCCTCTCGCTGCGCTTCCATCTCGAGCGCAAGACCGGCGGGCTCACGCGCGTGCTCGAGCGCGGCCGCAACGGCATCGAAACCATCGTGCGCATGTTGCTGCTCCAGCTTCTCCCAACCATCGTCGAGGTCGCGCTGGTTGGCGCCGTGCTGCTGCTGCACTTCGACTGGCGCTATCTGGTCGTAGTATTGCTCACCGTCGCGCTCTATGTCGGTTTCACCTTTTACGCCACCGAATGGCGCATCGGCATCCGCCGCTCGATGAATGAAAGCGATACCGACGCCAACGCCAAAGCGATCGATTCGCTGCTCAACTACGAGACGGTCAAATATTTCTCCGCCGAGGAGCGCGAGGCGCAGCGCTACGACCGCTCGATGGAGCGCTACGAGGTGGCGAGCGTCAAAGCCTATACCTCGCTCGCTGTGCTCAATGCCGGTCAGGCGATCATCTTCAGCATCGGGCTCTCCGCCGCGATGGTGCTGTGCGCGTATGGGATTCAGAGCGGAACCAATACGGTCGGCGATTTCGTCATGATCAACGCCATGATGATCCAGCTTTATCAACCGCTGAACTTCATGGGTCTCGTTTATCGCGAGATCAAACAGGCCGTGATCGATATCGAGTTCATGTTCGCGATGCTGTCGCGCAAGCCAGAGATCGAGGACAAGCCGGCGGCGCTAGCGCTGAAGGTGACGGCGGGCGCGATCCGCTTCGACAATGTGTCGTTCGCCTACGAGCCGGAGCGGCCGATCCTCAAAGGCTTGAGCTTCGAGGTCGGTGCCGGGCGCACCGTCGCCATCGTGGGTCCCTCGGGCGCGGGCAAGTCGACGATTTCGCGCCTGCTGTTCCGCTTCTACGACGTCTCCGGCGGGCGCATCGTCATCGATGGCCAGGACATTCGCGACGTGGCGCAGACGTCGCTGCGCGCCTCCATCGGCATGGTTCCGCAGGACACCGTGCTGTTCAACGACACCATCCGCTACAACATCCGCTACGGGCGCTGGGATGCGGCCGACGGCGAAGTCGAGGAGGCGGCCCGGCTGGCGCAGATCGATGCGTTTATTCGCGCCGCCCCCAAGGGCTACGAAACCGAAGTCGGCGAGCGCGGCCTGAAACTCTCCGGCGGCGAGAAGCAGCGCGTCGCCATTGCCCGCACGATCCTCAAAGGCCCGCCGATCCTCGTCCTCGACGAAGCCACTTCGGCGCTCGACAGCCACACCGAGCGAGACATTCAGGATGCGCTCGACCGCGTCTCGCGCAATCGCACCACGCTCGTCATCGCTCACCGGCTCTCCACCATCGTCGGTGCCGACGAGATTTTGGTGCTTGATCAAGGCGTCATCGTCGAGCGCGGCCGCCACAGCCAATTGCTGGCGCAGGGCGGCCTCTATGCCAGCATGTGGAACCGTCAGCGCGAAGCCGAGTTCGCCCGCGAAATTCTCGCCGACGCCGACGAGCCGCCGGCGCCGCTCCACGAGCCGCCCCCCGCGGCGCAACCCGACAAAAGGGAAGCGGAGTTGTTGCCGGCGGAGGACGCTGCGGAGTAATCATGCCCCGCTTGGTCGACGAATGTGATCGGATGGTGCGACCAATACCTCGCCCCTCCGGGGAGAGGACGGCTCGGCCGCAGGCCGAGCCGGGAGAGGGGAAGTCCGTGAGCCTTAACCAAGCCAGAGCGTTGCGCCGTCGGATGACCGAAGCGGAGTGGCGCCTCTGGACTTGGCTTCGCGCTCATCGTTTGGCTGACCAAAAGTTTAAGCGTCAGGTGCCGATCGGTCCGTATGTTGTCGATTTTGCGTGTCTCAGTCGCAAGCTCATTATTGAAGTCGACGGTGGTCAGCACGCAGATAGCCCGAGCGATAAACGGCGTGATGCTTGGCTAAATGCGCGAGGCTTTGAAGTCCTGCGTTTCTGGAATAATGACGTGCTGAAAAATACGGAAGGCGTGCTGGAGTTGGTCCAACTAGCGGTCCAGGACCGCCCCTCTCCCGGCGCGCTCCGCGCGCCGTCCTCTCCCCAGAGGGGCGAGGTCAAAAAATCATTCTAATTGTCCAACCCCATAATCAGCATGTCCTTCATCAACTCGATCCGCTCGCAATTGTCGCCGATCCATCCGGAGGGCTATCCCTTCGTCGGCGGCTTCGCCCTCGTGTCTCTTATCCTCCTGTGGCTGTGGCCGCCGCTCGGCTGGCTCGCGGTGGTGGCGACGCTGTGGTGCGTTTATTTCTTCCGTGATCCGAAGCGGGTAACGCCCAGGCGCGAGGGCATCCTGGTGGCGCCGGCGGACGGCACGGTCAGCCGCGTGGTCGAGACCGTGCCGCCGCTAGAGCTTGGCCTCGGCGAGCGTCCGCTCACCCGAATTTCCATCTTCATGAGCGTGTTCAACTGCCACGTGAACCGCAGCCCCTTGGCGGGCCGCATCGAGCGCATCGTTTATCGCAAGGGCGCGTTCGTCAGCGCCGACCTCGACAAGGCGAGCGACAGCAACGAGCGCAACATGTTCGTGATCGCAACGCCGGGCGGCACCCGCATCGGCGTCATCCAGATCGCCGGGCTGGTGGCGCGGCGTATCGTGCCGTTTGTCCGCGAAAGCGAGATCGTCGCGGCCGGCCAGCGCATCGGCATGATCCGCTTCGGCTCCCGCGTCGACGTCTTTCTCCCGCCCGGCGTGCAAGCCTTGGTGGGGGAAGGGCAGACCGCGATCGCCGGGGAGACGGTGATCGCCGACTTGAAGGCGGCAGAACCGGGCCGCGCCTTCAGCGTCGGTTAACGCCGCCATGACGCCATTCTGTCGTTCTCGTCGGATCGCCGACACTTGCGGTGCGAAGCCGATGGCAAGCCGGCTCTGCAAACGCTATATTGCGCGCCATGGCACTCGGTCAGTCCCCCTTTAGCAATCGGCGCCTGCCGCCACGGCAGTTTCGCCGGATTCCGCTGCGCCTCTTGGCGCCGAATCTCGTCACGTTGCTTGCGCTGTGCGCCGGGCTTACCGGCATTCGCATGGCGTTCGAGGACCGTTACGGGCTCGCGCTCGCGGCCATCGTCTTTGCCGCGGTTCTGGACGGTATCGACGGGCGCCTGGCGCGGCTGTTGAAGGGAACATCGAAGTTCGGCGCGGAGCTCGACAGCCTCTCCGACTTCGTCAATTTCGGCGTAGCGCCGGCGCTTATCCTCTATTTCTGGGGCCTGCACGATTTGAAATCGGCGGGCTGGATCGCCGCGCTGGCGTTTGCCATCTGTGCCGCGCTTCGGCTGGCGCGCTTCAATGTGATGAGCGCCGATCCCGACCGGCCGGCCTGGGCTGCAAATTTCTTCGTCGGCGTGCCGGCGCCGGCCGGTGCGATCATCGTGCTGCTGCCGATCTACGCCGCTTTTCTCGGTCTGCCGCGCTCGCCGTTCCTGACCTGGGTGACGCTTGCCTATACGCTCCTGATCGCCGGGCTGATGGTGTCGCGGCTGCCGGTCTTTTCCGGCAAACGCGTCGGCACGCGGGTGCCGCCCGAAATGGTCGGCCCGGTCATCATTCTGCTTGTACTGTTCGTCGCGTTGCTGATCGCCTATCCGTGGATCATTCTCACCATCGGCACGATCGGTTATCTGGCGAGCCTGCCGCTCGGCTGGGTCTCCTATCGGGCTTATGAGGAACGCGCCCGCGAGGGCAGGGCCGAAGCGCCAGGCTCCGCAGTGCCGAGCGGCGCACGCATTCGTTTTGTCGACGACGAGGAGCGTCCGTCGCGCCTCAACTGAAGCAGCATCGCGGGGATATGAACGGTTCCGATGCGATGAACTCGCCGCACCTTGGTCGCCTCGATGCTGGCGTCGTTGACGACGCCAGCCGTTTTGCGCCTGGCGCGCGCTGACGCTCCGCAGGTCACGCTTAAGCTTCATCACTTTTTCTCGGCGGTTTCGCCCGCGCACGACAAGTTTCTCGCCCCCTGGGCGCGCAAGGTGGAGGCCGATTCGTCGGGCCGGATCCGCATCGACATCTTCCCGTCGATGCAGCTTGGCGGGGCGCCGGCGCAGCTTTTCGATCAGGCACGGGATGGCGTCGTCGATATCGCCTGGGCCGTGCCGGGGGCGACGCCTGGACGTTTCCCACGATGCGAAGCCTTTGAGCTTCCTTTCGTCGTGTCGCATCGGGCGCTGGTCAATTCGAAGGCGATCGAGGATTTCGCCGCCGCGGATCTGCGGGACGAATTCCGGGAGGTTCGTCCGCTTTGCTTCTCTTGCCGCGATCGTGGCGTTCTGCATACGCCCCGCGCGATCAAGTCGATCGCCGACCTCAAGGGCTTGCGCCTTCATGTGCCGAACCGGTTCGCCGGCGAATCCATCCGTGCACTCGGCGCCCAAGGTGTCAGCGCGCCGGCGTTGCAGGTGCCGGTGGCGCTGAGCGCACACGCGATCGACGGCTGCCTCGATCCTTGGGACGCGGTGCCGGGATTGCGGCTCAACGAAAGTCTCAAGAATCACACCGACTTCGCCGAGCGGGCCCTGAGCTCCACTGCGTTCGCGCTGGTCATGAACAGGCAAGCTTACGAGCGGCTGCCGGGCGACCTGAAATCGGCCATCGACAACAATTCGGGACAGGTCGCGGCAAGCATGGCCGGCGCCATGTGGGATATCGACGCGAAAGCCGTCGCTGGGACCGCACGCGACCGCGGCGATCTCGTCTTGGTCATGAGCGCCGAAGAAGCCGCGCCCTGGCGCACGGCAACCGAGCCGGTGATCGCCGCCTGGCAAAAGCAAACGAAGGAACGAAAGCTCGATGGCGGCAAGCTCCTGGCCGGTGTCGAGGCCTTGTTGGCCAAGTATGCTGAGGAGCCGGAGCCTGACGCGCCGCAACCCGCGCGTTCCGACGAGCCAGAAGCCGTCACCGAGCCGCAGCGGCCGCAACCACAACCGACCGCCCAGATCAAGCCTGAAGGGTTTACCCGGCCCAGGGCAGATGCCCCCGCCGCCGACGCTTCGGTGCAGCCGGCGCCGGCGCTGCGACCATCCTTGCCGCCGGCACCCACGGTGCCGGCAGCGCCGCCCGCACCCGTTGCAAAGCCGGCGCCGGTCGCGCTGCCGAAAGAGCTCGATATTCCGCTCTGACGCGCGCGGTTCAGATTGTCACGCCGGCAGCGGATGGCCCGGCATCAGATCGTAAGGATGCCCCCATCCCGGCAAGGCCTTGATGCGATCGAGCCAGGCGCCGACGTTTTTATATTGCGCGGCGATGTTGAACCCGAACTCGTCGGGTGGATAGAACAGGTAGCTCGTCATCGAGACATCGGCCACGGTCGGCTCCGCACCCAAAAGATACGGGGTCGCCGACAACCGCTTGTCCAAAATGGCAAGCGCGCTGAAGGCGCGCCCTTTGAGGAATTCCATCACGATCGGGTCGCCGAGCGGCTTGGCGAAGTTACGCAGGAAGCGGTAGGGTCCGAGATGGCCGCCGACTTTCTGATTGTCGAAGACGATCCAGCGCAAGGCCTCGAGCCGATCGTCTTCGCTGCGCGGCAGGAATTGTCCCGAGCGCTCAGCGAGATACTGCAGGATGACGGCAGATTGGGTCAGCTTCCGATCGCCGTGAACGAGCACCGGCGCTTCGCCCATTTCGTTGACCGACGCCCGGTAGCCGGCAGTGCGGGTTTCGCCGTTGAAGAAATCGACATAGATCGGCTCCCAGTCGGCGCCGGTGAGATTGAGCATCAAGGCCGCCCGATATGCGTTGCCCGATTGGGCGAAACAATAGAGCTGATATTCGGTCATCAAATTCCTCGTCTTACGTCCGCCGGACGCGCCGTCGCGTCCGGCCGTTTCCTTTGCGCCGCCGAGCGCCGTCTTAGCGCGAGAGTGTCAGCGCGCCGCCGCCGCTCTGGCGACCTTCGAAACGGCCGCCGGCGAGCGAAAGCTCCGCCAGCACGTCGCTCTTGTGGTCGCGGATGATCAGCGCGCCGTGTTCGAAGGTCCATTTGCGGCTGGTGAAGAAGTTGCCGGGGCAGCCACCCTCGGGCGCGATCGTACCTTGGGGGGCGCCCGGGTTGTGGGCGAACGTCATAAAGCAGCCGCCGCCACCGGCGGCGGTGAGCCGCCAGCGGCCGGCGATATCGATGGGGGGCGGTTGCGGCGGTGGGGGAGGCGGCGGCGCCGCGGTCACTTCCGGCGGCGCCTCCGCATGGTTGGCGCAACCCGCGGCTGCCGCAACAGCCAGCGCGACGATAGCGGCGATGGTGATCCGACCGGCCAGCGCCGAAACGTCCCTCAATCCCGACATGGCCGGCTCAAACATCCCAAAGTGCTTCCGCAAGCCGCGAATGTCCGGGAAGGACATCCCGAAGCTCCGCCCCACTTGCGCCAAGATTCCTAACCGAAATTAACGTCTACCCGTGTCGAGGGAGGCACGCCATGATGACGCGATTGCAGGCGATTGTTCAAGCGCTCGGACCCGGCTCTGTCGCCGTTGCCCTCCTTGGCTTTACTCTTGTGGCCTCCACCGGTGCCGCCCGGGCGGAGGAAGCGGGCGGCGCGGCTTCTCCGGTCGAGGAATTTTCCCAGCAGCTCGAAGCCTTCCAAAAGAGCGTGCCGGATCTGAACAAGTCCATTCAGGACAGTGCGGGCACCATCGACAGCGCCACCGACGTGCAGAAGGCGCGTGCCGAGATTGAGCGCCTGAAAGAGACCGTCTCCACGCTGCTTGGCGCGGTGTCCGACAACGGCCCGGTGTCTCAACTCGGCGTCAAGGCGCTCGACCATATCCACAACAAGCTCAAGACGCTGGCGCAGGACAACCGGTTCAAGCCGGAAGAACGGGCCTTTCTCGTCGACCAGTGGAAGAAGCTCGAGGTGCAGACCGAGGGCGCGACCAAGGAGCTCGATGACGCCCGCGCGCAGTTCGTTGGTCTCCTGCACACGCTGCAGGACAACGAGGATTTCATCGGCGAGCTGATCGAGATCCGCCAGGCCGAGAAGGCGCTGCAGGTCATTCGCCAGCTCACGCACGAGATTCGCGATGCTTCGAGCCAGCTCAACACGCTGATCGGCGGCATCAAGCCGCCCGGAACGTGACCATGACGTCCGGCGGTCTTCGATCTGCCGGCAAGATCGGGCGCGAGGTGCGGGTGCCGTGAGTGTCGCCGCCCGGCGTCTGTTTGGACTTGCGATCAGCGCCGTGATCGTCGGCGCGGCCATCGCCGCCTGCCGGCCGAACGGCGATGTCGGCTATGTGGAGATCAAAACGGTTCCGGCGGCGCCGATTACGCTGACGGCGCTCTATATCGACTCGACGAGACTTGCGCCGATCCGGAAGGGAAGCACCATCCTGCGGCAGCCGACCGGCACGTTCAAGCTGCAAGCGGACATCACATCCGGCGCGCTGGCGCCGCTGTGCGAAATCCAGGTTCAGCGCAACCGCATCACCACCGTGACGGTGTCGACCTTGGAACGTCCGCCACGCTGCCAGTGCCGCAGTGGTGGCGCCGACGCCGCACATGTCTGCGTCAGTTGATGCGCCAAATTATCACTTTGCTCGATAAGCAAGGTTCAGCAGTTCGGGTGTGATATTCCAGTGCACGTCCGTCGCTTTGCCATTTCTGTCCAATGTGAGGACTGAAATATTGCCCGTCGCCATCTTGTTTTTTTGTAGCGAGGGCACGAACTCGCGCGCCATCATTCGGAATATTCCGTTGCTGGAAACGACCACGACGTCAGTATCGCCGCCGTAGCTCGCCATCAGTCGTTGAACCAAACGTTTGACGCCCTCTCTAACCTCACCCTCCGACGGCGACCATTCGGCGTTGTCCGGCCAACGGGTATTGTCCTCCCATTCGCGCAGTCCGTCAGGACCGAACACCGTCGCAATCTCTTGCGAGGATTTTCCTTCCCACTTCCCATAATCCAGTTCTCTCAGGCACTCGTCCCCGGCGATCTCAGTCACCGGGAAACCAATTTCATTCGCAATGATGGCTGCGCTCTCACGCGTGCGTCGAAGCGGTCCGGAAAAAATCGCGCGTGGACGACTTGCCACCCCGTTCAAAGCACGACCCACCGCGCGCGCCTGATCCCGGCCCTTTTCCACGAGCGAAAGGTCGGTTCGCGCGCCAACCCAAACGACTTTGTCGCCCGCGCCGAACGTATTGCCGTGCCTAACCAATAACAGGCGCATCGGCTCTTTCTCTAGCGATCGACAAACAATTCGCCCTCGCGAGCGATAATAGCTTCGGCGAATTGCACATCTTCCAAATTATCCACCGATGCATGAGAGCGCCCCCTGTAATCCACGACAATCACCCGGATCGGGATGCCGTTCTCCAAAAGCCGGAGCTGCTCGAGCCCTTCGGCTTGCTCCAGTGCACTGGGCGCCAGTTCGCAATATTGCGCTAGCGCAGCACGGCGATAGCCGTACAGGCCGATGTGGCGGTAAATTGAGGGGACGGCGGGCGGTCTCGTGTAGGGGACGATCCGCTTTGAAAAATAGAGAGCGTCTCGATTGCGATCGAACACCACCGTCGTGCCGCTCGATTCGTTTTTGACCTTGTGAAGAGCAAAGGCCTCTAGCGCCTTTCCATTAAGCGCGAGGGCTGGTGTGACGACCGAGATTCCAGGATTGCTCTCCATCTCGGCGATCATGGAGTTGAGAATCCACGGCGGCGTCAGGACCGCGTCGCCTTGCAAGTTGATGATAATGTCCTCCGAAACGCGCCCCTGCTTCAGGGCGTCAAATACGCGCTCGGTCCCGTTCCGACAGTGCGGCGAAGTCAGAACCGCCTCGGCATGGAAGGATTGGGCAAAGTCGATTATTCGCGTGTCTTCGGTGGCAACAATAACCCTGGAGCATCGCGCCACGGACTTGGCGATCAGCCACACGCGCTCGAGCATTGGGATTCCGGCAACCGGTTGCATCGGTTTGCCGGGAAAGCGGGTAGAGCCAAATCGTGCGGGAATGATGATTGCTGCGGTCACCCGAAACGTCGCCTTTCGTCGTTCAGGGCCGCCATCGCTTTTCGATGGCTGCCGGTCGATATTTTATAAAGATCATTCGGTGCGCGTTCCGAGATCGGCTCCACGAATCGAGGCCGTGTTCGATCAAGCTCTGCTTCGTGCGATACCGCGATCTTGCGGCGCCTCACTTCATCGTCGGAATGACGAACTCGGCGCCTTCCTTGACGCCGGAGGGCCAGCGCGAGGTCACCGTCTTGGTCTTGGTGTAGAAACGCACCGAGTCCGGGCCGTGCTGGTTGAGATCGCCGAAGCCCGAGCGCTTCCAGCCGCCGAAGGTGTAATAGGCGAGTGGCACCGGAATGGCGAAGTTCACCCCCACCATGCCGACATCGACGCGGTTGACGAAATCGCGCGCCGCGTCGCCGTCGCGGGTGAAAATGGCGACGCCGTTGCCGTATTCATGTTCGGACGGCAATCGCACCGCTTCCTCGTAATCCTTGGCACGCACCACCGACAATACCGGCCCGAAAATCTCTTCCTTGTAGATGCGCATGTCGGGCGTGACGTGATCGAACAAACAGCCGCCCATGAAATGGCCGTGCTCGTAGCCTTGCAGCTTGAAGTCGCGGCCGTCGACCAGGAGCTTGGCGCCTTCCTGGACGCCGAGATCGACATAGCTCTTCACCTTTTCCAGATGCGCACGCGTGATCACCGGACCGTAATCGGCCTGTGCGTCGGTCGACAGCCCGATCTTGAGACTCTCGACCCGCGGCACGAGCCTCTTGAGCAAAATGTCGGCGGTCTTTTCGCCGACCGGCACCGCGACCGACACCGCCATGCAGCGCTCGCCGGCCGAGCCGTATCCGGCGCCGATCAGGGCGTCGACGGCCTGATCCATGTCGGCGTCCGGCATCACGATCATGTGGTTCTTGGCGCCGCCGAAGCATTGCGCGCGCTTGTTGTGGGCGCAGGCGGTCGAATAGACGTATTCGGCGATCGACGACGAGCCGACGAAGCCGACCGCCTTGATCCGCGGATCGGTGAGCAGCGTGTCGACCGATTCCTTGTCGCCGTTGACCACGTTGAGTACGCCGGCGGGGAGGCCCGCTTCCACGAGCAGCGCGGCGAGCCGCATCGGCACCGAGGGATCGCGCTCCGACGGCTTGAGGATGAACGCGTTGCCGCAGGCGAGCGCCGGCGCGAACTTCCACATCGGAATCATCGCCGGGAAATTGAATGGCGTGATGCCGGCGACGACGCCGAGCGGCTGGCGCATGGAATAAAGGTCGATACCGGGGCCGGCTCCCTCGGTGTATTCGCCCTTCAGCAGATGCGGAATGCCGCAGGCGAACTCGACCACTTCAAGCCCACGCTGAATGTCGCCTTTGGCGTCGGGAAAAGTCTTGCCGTGCTCGGACGAAAGGAGGCGTGCGAGCTCGTCGTATTCCTTTTGCACCAGATCGAGGAATTTCATCAGCACACGTGCGCGCCGCTGCGGATTGGTGGCGGCCCAAGCCGGCTGGGCGGCTTGCGCCACCGTGATGGCGTGCTCGACTTCCGCGCGTTTGGCCAAAGCCACCTTGGCCTGCACCTCGCCGGTATTGGGATTGAAGACGTCGCCGAAACGCCCGGATCCGCCCGCCACCTCTTTGCCGCCGACGAAGTGTCCGATCTCACGCATGTCGTCTCTCCTGAGGAACGTTTGGGCGGCATTGCGCCGCCGAAGGTGGCGTCATTGTGCAGGTTTTTGCACGCCGGTCACGGGGGCGCCACGCCCGTAATTGCGTCGTCGATAGGCGTCGGCGTGGTGCGTACTCGCCGACAGTGAGCGGCGCACCATGCCGTCGCTGCTGACGTTTCGCGCATAGGTAACGCTCCCTTAAGCGGCATGAAGTTACCGTGGAGGTGCTCAGAACGAGCGCGTCTCGCACGGGCGGGAGTTGGGTAAATGGACATTTCCACGGGCCTCGGCCTTCTCGCCGGGGCGGTCGTCGTTTTGACCATGATCTTCATGGGCGGCGACTTGCGGATGTTTGTCAGCGATCACGCCATGATCATCATCTTCGGCGGTTCGTTCGCTGCGACGCTGATCCGTTTCCCGCTGTCGTCGATGTTTCACGGCTTGCCGCTCGGCGCCAAATTCGCTTTCACGATGCGGCGCATGACCCAGCGCGAATTGGTCGACGAGATCGCAGGCCTTGCCGAGATCGCCCGCAAGCAGGGACCGATCGGGCTTGAAAAGGTCGAGATCGAGGACCCCTTCCTGGCCAAGGGCATCCGCTTCGTCGCCGACGGCTACGACGCTGACTTCATCCGCGATAATCTCGAACGCGACCGCGACAACTTTCTCACCCATCTCGACGAAGGGCAGAAGATCTACCGCGCGGTCGGCGATTGCGCGCCGGCTTTCGGCATGATCGGCACGCTGATCGGCATGGTGCAGATGTTCGCCAACATGACCGATCCTTCGAAGCTCGGTCCGTTCATGGCGACCGCACTGCTGGCGACGCTGTATGGCGCCGTGCTTGCCAACATCATCTGTTTGCCGATCGCCGACAAATTGCACGGCAAGCTCGTCGACGAGGAGATCAACCGCACCTTGATCATCGACGGCGTTCTCATGATCCGCGAGTTGAAAAGCCCGACGCTGGTGCGCGAAATGCTGATCGCGTATCTGCCGGAGAAGCACCGCTCCGAAGACCCGGAGGCGGTGGCAGCCTGATGCCGCGCTGGAACGAGGCTGGGACGCTAAGTCATGGCAAGGCGTAGGCAGCCGCATGCCGGCGGTCACGGCTGGTTCGTCACCTTCGCCGACCTTATGGGTCTGCTGGTGAGCTTCTTCGTCATGCTGGTGGCGTTTTCCAACCAGGACCAGAAGAAGCTGCAGATCGTCGCCGGCTCGATGCGCGACGCTTTCGGCGTCCAGACCAACGTGCGCTATTCGGGCGTGATCGAGGTCGACGGCCTGCCGACGCGGCCGAAGCTCAAAAATGCGGCCCATATCGACCCCGAGGATGCCTCGGCCACGCCGACCACCGACGAGCAGGACCACAAGCGCGAACACGGCGCCCATCGCAAGAACGACCACGCTTTTGCGCTCGCGGCGGCCTCGCTGCGCCAGGCGTTGCAGGACATGCCGGAGCTCACCGAGGCCTCCAAGCACATCATGATCGAGGAGACCAAGGAGGGGCTCAATATCAATCTCGTCGATCAGGAGGGGCGCTCGATGTTTGCCGAAGGCTCCAAGGAGCCCCGCGAGCGCACGCGCCACATCATCGAAAAGCTTGCTCGGCCACTGCGCGCGACGCCCTATCGGGTCGCCATTACCGGCCACACCTCGGCCTCGAAGGTGCCGCCGAAGGCGGACTACGGTCCTTGGGATCTGTCTGCGGATCGTGCCAACGCCGTCCGCCAAATCCTCGAGGAGGAGGGCCTGCCATCGGAGAAGATCTATGCCGTCGCCGGCAAGGCTGACACCGATCCGCTATTCCCCGAGGACCCCTATATCGCCGCCAACCGCCGGGTAACGATCACGCTGATGCACGAGGCCCCGCCGGTTCCCCCAGACCTGCAGCCCTGAACGCGACCCGCGTATTCGATGGGAATCTCAACCATCTGATTGCATTTTTGCCTTTTACACGCAATTGGTTGAGTATTTCGATGCAAGGTCTTGACGCCAATGTTTAATACAAGTCTTTCATAAAAGTGTTTGATCCAAGTCCTAGCACCTATATTTCGTGATCATCGACGATGAAGTCGCGTGGGTCATGACTCTCAGGCGCTGAGGGTGTATAGGCGCGACCCTGCATCTCTCTCCTCGATGCGATACCAGGAGCAGGCACGGTCCTGTTTCGCGTTTCATGACGGACACTGCAACCGCTCCGATTGGGAGCGACGTGCCGGCTACCGGCCACGCCGACGCTCGCTCCCGTACCGGGCTGTGGGGACTAACGCTTGGCAGCATCGGTGTCGTATACGGCGACATCGGTACGAGCCCGCTCTACGCGCTGCGCGAAGCTGTCGTTGCCGCCTCGGGACCGGAGCGCGGGGAACTGACACGCGCAGCGACGCTTGGCGTCGTCTCGCTGATCCTTTGGGCGCTAATCGTCGTCGTTACGCTCAAATACGTATTGCTGCTCCTGCGCGCCGATAACAACGGCGAGGGCGGTACGCTCACGCTCATGGCGCTGGCGTCTCGCGCAGTTGGGCGGATGGGCAAGGCGGCAGCGACCGTCGCCCTTCTCGGCATCGTCAGTGCCGCGCTGTTTTACGGCGACGCCGTCATCACGCCGGCGCTCTCGGTGCTGTCCGCGGTTGAAGGCATCGACGTCGCCACGCCCGCCTTCCACGAATTCGTCGTGCCGCTGACGGTGATCATTCTAGTCGTACTGTTCGCCTTTCAATCGCACGGCACTACGCGCGTTGCGGCGCTGTTCGGCCCGATCATGACCATTTGGTTCATCTGCATCGCCATCGCTGGGCTCGTGCGCGTGGCGGCCGATCCGGGGGTGCTTTGGGCGCTCAATCCGTATTACGGGCTCGCCTTTCTGGCCCACCACGGAATCGTCGGCCTGTTCACTCTCGGTGCCGTGTTTCTCGCCGTCACCGGGGCCGAGGCGCTCTATGCCGATCTCGGCCATTTCGGCCGTGCTCCGATCCAGTTCGCCTGGTTCGGTCTGGTTCTGCCGGCGCTCGCGATCAATTATCTGGGTCAAGGGGCGCTGGTGTACCAGCACCCCGAAGCGGTCGCCAACCCGTTCTTCCTGCTCTTTCCGGACTGGGCGCGCATTCCGATGGTGGTTCTGGCGACCATCGCCACCGTCATTGCCAGCCAGGCGGTGATCACAGGCGCCTATTCTCTGACCAGCCAGGCGATCCAGCTCGGGCTGTTGCCGCGCTTTGAAATCCGCCACACCTCCGCGCGTCAGGCCGGCCAGATCTACATGCCGCGGGTCAATGGATTGCTTTTGGTCGGCGTGCTGTTGCTGGTGGCCTTGTTCCGTTCGTCGAGCGCGCTTGCTTCCGCCTACGGCATCGCCGTCACCGGCACCATGGTGGTGACCTGCATGATGGCCTTCGTCGTTATTTGGCGGATCCGGCACTGGACCGTCGTGGCGGCGGCGGCGTTGATATTGCCATTCCTGGTCATCGATCTGACGTTCCTGTCAGCCAATCTGCTGAAAGTCATCGAAGGCGGCTGGGTGCCGTTGGCGCTCGGCGGCGTCATCATGCTGGTGATGTATACGTGGCGGCGCGGCTCGCGGCTCTTGTTCGAAAAGACCCGCCGCCAGGAAACCCCGCTTGACGACCTGGTGCGCATGCTCGAGCGCAAGCCGCCGCAGCGTGTGCCGGGAACAGCCGTGTTTCTCACCAGCGATCCAAAAAGCGCGCCGACCGCACTCATGCACAGTCTCAAGCACTATCGCGTGCTGCACGAGAAGAACATCATCTTGTCCGTTGAAACCACCCACACGCCGCGCGTCGATCAAGCCAAGCGGGTGCACATCGAGCCGGTCGGCGCCACCTTTCTGCGCGTGCTCTTACGCTTCGGCTACATGGAAACGCCGAACATCCCCAAGGCGCTTGGGGTCGCCCGCAAGCTCGGGCTGCAATTCGACATCATGTCGACCTCGTTTTTCTTGTCGCGGCGCGCGTTGCGGCCGGCGCCGCGGTCGGGCATGCCGCGCTGGCAGGATCGCTTGTTCATCACGCTCGCGCGTTCCGCCAACGACGCCACGGACTATTTTCAGATACCGACCGACCGCGTCGTCGAGGTCGGCACGCAGGTCACTATCTAGGGCAGGCCCTGGTGGTTACAGCGCCGGTCCAATCGGTGCAGGACGGTCGCTCGCATACGAAATTGCATGCTGGACGATGGCGCTCAGGGGCAAATGAAATCACCAGTTGCAAGCCCGATTGGCTCCGCTGGCGGGGGCGCTCATTGCAGTTCCAGTTCTTACGTTCGGGTTATTTCGCGGCACGTTACCAACCCTGAGGAACGACCATGCGCGAGAAAATCATTCTTATTGTTGGTCTGGCATGTTGGTCTCTGTCGGCTCACGCGGGCGAAGAGACAAAAGACCGCTCATTGATGCCAGATGCGTCCATGCGCGAAATACAGAAGCAAATACAGGCGAGCGGACGGCCGGCTACAAGTGTCATGCCCATTTTCAGCCAGATCGTCGCCTTCACGTTACCGAAGGGCTTTAATCCGGTTTTCTCGAATGCCGAGGGAGCCGGCTATATCTTCGAAGCGGTTCCGCTGGGCGAAACGACGCAAAAATGGTCACTGATGGTGACGGTCACCGGTGCACAGGGGCTCGCCGTCACGTCGAACGCGAGTCCACAGCTGTTTCTCACGAAATTCGCGGAGCTGTTTAAGACCGCTTGTCCGGCTACCTTCTCGGTCAAGGAGGTCGGCGCCTCAAAAGTCAGCGGTTACGATGCTTTTACGACCCTGATAGGTTGCGGCACGGCGCGGGCGCCTGGAAACGTCCGCAGCGAAGCCGCCGCCGTTCTCGCCGTTAAGGGTTCTGAGGATTATTACACCTTTCAATGGGCCGAGCGCGGTCCAGTCAGAAATAAGCCGATCGATTTGAATGACGCGAAATGGCAGGATCGTCTGGCAAAGCTCGGGCCGATCCGAATTTGCGCTCCGGTGACCGGAGAAGCGCCACCTTATCCGAGCTGCCTCGAGCAAAAATAACGCCCGGATGTCTGCTCGATGGGAGACCGCTTCACGCAAAGGACCTGATGTCAGGATTTCACGTGAATGGACTAGACAAAGGCCCCTTGATTCCGGGCGCCATTGACGCAAGTTAGGCCCACGATTGTCGAACAGGGAAAAGGCGATGTCGGACCAACCGGGCGGAGAGCCCAAAGTGCGCGATCTGACGGTCGAGGACGTCGCCCGCGGATTGAGTGAAGGACGCATCGTGCTGGTCGACGTGCGCGAGCCGAACGAGACCGCCGTCGAGCGTTTCCCGGGGGCGGTGCTGGTGCCGCTCTCCTCCTTCGACCCGGCCACCATACCGGCGCCGCCCGGCAGCGAGGTGGTCTTCGCCTGCCGTTCAGGCCGCCGCTCGGTGACCGCTTCCATTGCCGCGCAGGAGCAAGGCTTCGACTATGACGCCCACCTCGCCGGCGGCATTCTCGCCTGGAAAGAGGCCGGGCAGCCGACGGAGAAGTAGGCCCGTAACGCTGCGATGACGCTCCACGAACCTCCGCTTATTCCCGCCAAGGCGGGAATCCAGCGCTGGGTCGCCGCTTTTGCGGGGACGAGCGGACTAACGATTGCCGTTGTGTTGTCAGCTCTCGCGGGTATCGCGTCCGCACGAGCCGCGGAACGCGTCGTTAACTTCTACAATTGGTCGGACTATATCGCGCCGTCCGTGCTTGAAGATTTCACCAAGCAGACCGGCATCAAGGTGCGCTACGACACCTTCGATTCAAACGACACGCTTGAGGCAAAGCTGCTTGCCGGCAATTCCGGCTACGATGTCGTCGTGCCGACGGCCTATTTTCTCGCCCGCCAGATCGAAGCCGGCATCTTTCTCAAGCTCGACAAGGCGAAGCTGCCGAATCTGGTCAATGCTTGGCCGGAAATCACCGATCGCCTAGCGCGCTACGATCCCGGCAATCGCTACGCCGTCAATTACATGTGGGGGACGACCGGCATCGGCTACAACGTCAAGGCCGCGCGCCAGATCCTCGGCGCCAACGTCCCCAGCGGCGAATTGCTCGATAGCTGGAACGACGTATTCGATCCGGCCCGCATGGCCAAGTTCGCGGACTGCGGCATCCATATGCTCGATTCCTCCGACGACATCATGTCGGCGGCCCTGCACGATCTGAAGCTCGACCCGAACTCGAGCGATCCGGCGGATCTGCAGAAGGCGGCGGATTTGCTGACCAAGATTCGCCCTTATGTCCGCAAGTTTCACTCCTCGGAATATCTCAACGGGCTGGCGACCGGGGAAATCTGTCTGGCGGTCGGCTTCTCGGGCGATATCAAGCAGGCGCAAAAGCGCGCCGCCGAGGCCAAAAGCAGCGTGGAGGTCGGTTATTCGATCCCGAAAGAGGGTGCGCAATTGTGGTTCGATGTCTTCGCCATCCCGAGGGACGCACCTGATCCGGACGAGGCGCACGCGCTGATCAATTATCTGCTCAAGCCCGAGGTGGCGGCGACCAACACGAATTTCATTTCTTATGCGAACGGCAATTTGGCGAGCCAGAAACTCATCGACAAGTCGATCCTCGACGATCCGACAATCTATCCAGACGCGGCCGTCATGGCCAAGCTTTATACCATTTCGGCGCACGACCAGAGAACGCAGCGCCTGATCAATCGGCTGTGGACGCGGATCAAGACCGGCAGGTGAGGGCGCGGGTCAACACCAGGTGAGACGTAACGTTGCCGCTGACAATGCGCGCCGTTGAGCGTACGATGTTCAGGCAGCGTTTGCTCCGTACAGCGTTCGGTGCTTTCCGTGAATGCCAATTGCTCTCGAAGCGAAAAGCGACAGCGCCGCTTACGGAAGCTAGGCCCCTGAAGGAACCTCCGGGTCGTCCGGACGGTTCAATCGTAAAACGAACGCCGGGACGTTCGGACCACGTTTCCGGGCGGAGGCCACAATGGGGAGAATGACGCCGGCCGGCGCGGGCTCGTTAATCCGGCGCCGCACCGTGCTCCAGGCGGGATTGGCGTGGACAGCGGCCGCGGTCGCCGCACCGTTTCCCATCCGCGCCCGTGCCGAGACGCCGGTCAAGATCGGGATGGTCGAGCCGCTCACCGGGGTTTACGCCGCGCTTGCGGAGTCGGAGGTAGCCGGTGCCCGTTTCGCGGTCGACGAGGTCAATCAAAATGGCGGCATCCTCGGCCGGCAAGTTGAGCTGCTGATCGCCGATTCCGCCAATGACATTGCAGCCGGCGTGCACAGGACCCGCGAACTGATCGACCGCGACCAGGTCGATTTCATCGCCGGCAACGTCAACTCGGCGGTGGCGCTGGCGATGACGCAGGTGACGGCGGAAAGGCGCAAGCTGCACATCGTGACCGGCGGCCACATCGACGAGATTACCGGCGGCCGTTGCAGCTGGAACGTTTTCCGGATCTGCAAGACCACCACGATGGAAGCCAATGCAATCGCCGATACGCTGATCCGCAAGTTCGGCACCAAGTGGTATTTTCTCACCCCCGATTACGTTTACGGCCGCGTGCTACAGGCGTTGTTCGAGAACAAGCTCAAGAGCTATGGCGGTACCTGGGCGGCAAGTGTTCTGCCGCTAGGCACGGTCGATTATTCGCGCGCGCTCAATGATGCGGCCAGTTTCGGGCCGCAGGTCCTTATCGACCTGATGGCCGGCGAGGATCAAACAAATAGCCTGCGGCAGATCGTGAGCTTCGGCTTGACCGAGGACATGGCCGTCGGTGGTGCGCTGTTCGAGCTCGAGAGTATCCTCAAAGTGCCTGACGCGGCGCGCATCGGCTGGTGGACGATGGAATGGTGGTGGAACCAGCCGGATCTACCGGCGGTCAAGGCCTTCGACGACGCCATGCGCGGTCGCACCGGCAAGGCCGCGAGCGCCCGCAACTGGTTCGGCTACGCGGCGGTCCGCACGCTTGCCCAAATCGCCAACCAGGAGAAGTCGCTCGACGCGGTGAAGCTCGCCGCAGCGCTGCAGAACTACAAGCTGCCCGGCGACATCGCGCTTGATCCCAATGGCGCACTCTTTCGCGAACGCGACCATGAACTGATGAGCACGATATTCGTCGGCGAAGTGCATCCGCCGCGCGCCGATCCGTTCGATGTGTTCACTGTGCGCGCCGCGGTGCCGGGCGATCAGGCCGCGATCGCGCCAGAAGCGAGCGCCTGTCGGATCGCCTTCCCGAGCTGATCGAGCCCTTGTCATCGACATGGCGGCCCCTGTGCGGGAGCACGCTGCGTGCGACTCCCTCTCCCCAGCGGGGAGAGGGAGTGGTGAGGGGGCTAGGACTCATTATCCCTCATCCTGTCCTTCTCGCGCCGAACTCGCGTGTTCCTGAATTCGGTCAACATGAAGCGGGCGAAGTCGGAAACACCGACTTCGACTGGAGAAGGGACGCAGCTTGCTGCGTGGTGATTTTTTCCACAGCCCCGCGCCTCCGTACGAAAGCGCTGGCGGCGGACCAAATAAAAAGCGCTTTACGACAATTGCGCCGGCGGGGAGGGACGGATCTGCACCTTACGGCCGTCATTCATGTCGACCGGTGGATTGAGGATCACCTGATCGCCTTCTTTCACGCCGGCATTCACCTCCACGGTGGTGCCGAAGTCGCGCACCACGGTGACGTGGCGAATGTGGGCGACGCCGTCCTCGACCACGGCCACGCTCAGCCCTTCGCGGTTGAATATGATCGCCTCCGAGGGCACGATCAGCGACGGGCTCTTGCGCGGGATTTTCAGCTCGACATTGCAATACACACCCGGCTGCAGTACGCGTCCCGGATTGGGCACGTCGATCTCGGTCAGGAGCGTGCGGGTGCCGGGCTGCAGCGCGTCGGCGATGCGCGTCACCTTTCCGGGAAAGTCGCGTCCGGGCATCTCCGGCACGCGGATGATCGCCTCGACGCCGGGCGTCACGCCGAAAGCTTCGTCCTGCGGGACGTAAAGCTGGATGCGCAGAACGTCGCTCTGCATCACGGTAAAAAGGAACGTGCCGCTGGTTGCGTCCGCCGATACCAGCGTGCCGATATCGACGTTGCGCTGCGTGACCACGCCGTTAAAGGGCGCCACCACGCTTTGATACGCTTTCTGCTGATTGAGCACGCGCAGCTGCGCGGTTTGCGCCTCGATATTCGCCTGGGCGACGGCTATCGCGGCGTTCCGCGATTGCAGCGTCAGGCGGTCGGTATCGCCCTGCTGCGGCGTGACCCAGCCCTTCTGCACCAGCGGGTTGTCGCGGTCCCAGGTGACCTGGGCGAGGTCGCGCTGGGCGATCGCCTGCTTGAGCGACGCCTGCAGCTGCGCCAGCGTGCCTTCCGCCTGGGCAATCTGGTGATCGAGCTCGGGCGCGGTGATCTCAACCAGAAGGTCTCCGGCCTTGACCAGGCTGCCGATATCGACGTTGCGCTTGGAAATGTAGCCGCTGGCGCGTGCGTAGATATTGGCCTGCGCGAAAGCTTCGGTGGTACCCGGCCAACTCACCGCCATAACGGGTCCGCTGGAGCGCACCGGCGCCGTGCGCACGCTCGGCACGAAGTCGCGGTGCTGCTCGGCCGTCTCCATCACTTGCGCATTCAGGTTGTGATGCCGCCAAACGCCATAGCCCAAGGCACCAACCAGCAACAGCAACACGGCGATGCCGAGAATGCGCCGCCCGGCGCGCGACTGCTTCTTCCCCGGCAACGCCTTCGGCGTTTCGGCGGGCGGTAGCAGTGGGTTTTCCACCGGACTTTCGGGCGTCGGGGGACGCTCGGCCTTGTTCATTACAGTTCCTCTTCGAATACGCCGTGCGCCGGCCTTCCGTCGTTGCTCTTACGCAGCATTGCAAACAGATAGGGCACCACCAGCAGCGTCGTCGGCGTTGCAAACAACAGGCCGCCGATCACCGCTCTGGCCAGCGCCGCATTCTGCTCTTCGCCCGCCCCGCCGATCGCCATCGGGATCATGCCGACGATCATAGCCGCGGCGGTCATCAGCACCGGCCGGATACGGGTGCGACCGGCGGCGATTGCCGCATCGAATGCCGGGTGTCCGGCAAGCTGCTGCTCGCGCGCAAACGTGACGAGCAAAATCGAATTCGCCGAGGCGACGCCGATGGCCATGATTGCGCCCATCAGCGACGGCACGCTCAATGTCGTGCCGGTAATATACAGCATCGTGACAATGCCGCAAAATGTCGCCGGCAACGCCAGGATGACCACGAACG
Organism: uncultured Alphaproteobacteria bacterium; assembly: GCA_963818155.1. Lineage (GTDB taxonomy): Bacteria > Pseudomonadota > Alphaproteobacteria > Rhizobiales > Xanthobacteraceae > BOG-931. The sequence goes on along the minus strand of CAWFRC010000002.1, from coordinate 307,589 downwards.
GGTCGCCCCAGTTCTGATAGTTCACCACCATGAGCAAATAGACAAACACCGCGGCGAACAGAATGCCGATGGCGAGATCCCGGAAGGCCGAGTTCATGCTGTCGATCTGGCCGATGACCTCGATGCGGTTGCCGGGCGACAATTGCGGCTGATATTCCGCCACGATCTTGTAGATGTCGCTGGAGATGCTGCCCAGATCGCGCCCGTCGGCGTTGGCGTAGATCTCATAGAGCGGCTGAATGTTGGCCTGGTTGGTGTTGGTCGGAATGGCGTCGCGCTTGAGCGTGGCGACGTTGCTGAGCAAGCCCGGAACCGGATTTTGGCTTTGCACCGCGGTGAATTTGGTCACCGGCGTGTTCTTGAGATCGTTCAGCGAGGCCACTTTGTATTCGGGCGTCTGCACCGTGATGTAGTACGGCGTGCCATTGCTCGGATCGGTCCAGAAGTTCGGCGACACCTGCTCCGACGAGCTCAGGCTGGTGTTCAGGTTGAGCGCGATGTCGTTCACGGTCAGGCCGAACTGCGCGGCGCGCGCCCGGTCGATCTGGGCGAAGAATTCCGGTGAGTTGACCTCCTGCTGCAAGTGCGCGTCGGCGACGCCCGGAATGGCCGCGATGCGTTGCTGCATTTCCTTGGCGATGCGCAGGTTCTTGTTCCGGTCGTAGCCGACCATACGCACGTTGATCTGCGCCGAAATGCCGAAATTGAGGATTTGCGTCACCATGTCGGCGGCCTGGAAGTAGAACACGCATTCGGGAAACGCGGCCGGCAGAACTTGGCGCAGCTTGCGGACATAGTTGATGGTCGGCGCGTGATCCTCTTTCAGCGAGACCAGCACGACGCCGTCGTTGAGACCGGTCGCGGTGCCATCGCCGAAGGCGTAATTGTAGGAGCGCTGCGGCAAACCGATATTGTCGACGATCAAATCACGCTCGTCTTCCGGGATCACCTTGCGGATCTCGTCCTCGACCTTCTGGAAAATCTCCTCGGTCTTTTCGATGCGCGTGCCGGCCGGCGCGCGGACGTGGAGCTGAATCTGCCCGCCGTCGATGATCGGGAAGAAGTCGCGGCCGACGAGCGTGAACAGGACGCCGCCGAGTGCGAGCACCAGTGCGGCGGCGATCGGGACGATCAACCGGCGCGTTAGCAGTGTATGCAGGATTTCGCCGTAGGCCGCGCGCATGCTCTCGAAGCCGCGCTCGAAACGCGCATGCATGCGCGCGAACCATCCATTGCCGGCTTCGGCGCCGTGCCGTTCGTTCCTGAGCAGCAATCCGATGGTGATCGGGGTCAAGGTTCGCGAAAAGCCGTAGGACGCCAGCATCGCGAACACCACCGCCAGGCCGAGCGGGGTGAACAGATACTTTGCCGGGCCGTGCAGAAACACGACCGAGACGAACACGCAACTGATGGCCAGGGTCGAAACCAGCGTTGGCACTGCGATTTCGGCGGCGCCGTGCAGCGTCGCGTACGGCAAGGGGTGGTGCTCCTCGGTGAGCAGCCGATGGGTGTTCTCGATGGTCACGGTGGAATCGTCGACCAGGATGCCGATGGCGAGCGCAAGGCCGCCGAGTGTCATCGTGTTGATCGTGTCGCCGAGGAAATAAAGCACAATGAGCGAGGACAGAATCGCCAGCGGAATCGAGATCATCACCACGATGGTGGAGCGCCACGATCCGAGGAACAAAAGGATCATCAGCGCGGTGAGCCCGGCGGCGATCGCGCCTTCACGCAACAGAGCGACGATCGAGTCTTTGACGAACACCGACTGATCGAACAGCTCTTTGATCTGCATGCCCGGCGGTGCCGCCTTGCGCGAGATGGTCAGGGCCTGCTTGACCGCGTTGACCACGGCGAGCGTCGAGGCGTTGCCGTTCTTGATGATGCTCAAGAGCACCGAGCGCCGCCCGTCGGTGCGCACGACATTCTGCTGCACGGCGTTGCCGTCGTGCACCTGCCCGATGTCTTTGACGAACACCGTCTGCCCGTTGATGTATTTCACCGGGATGTCGTTGAGGTCGGTGATTTTGGTCGGCACCGCGTTGGTGCGGACGGTGAATTGCGTGTCGCCGATCTTGGCCAGGCCCGAGGGTAGCGTCAGGTTCTGGGCGTTGACCGCATTGACCACGTCGAGCGGGGTCAGCCCTTTGGATTGCAACTTGAGCGGGTCGATATCGACCATGATCTGCCGGTACTTGCCGCCGGCCGGGGTGGGAAGCGTGACACCGTGGATCGGCGCGAGCTGCTGGCGCAGACGATAGATGCCGTAGTCGTAGAGCTGTTGCTCGTTGAGCGTGTCGGAGGACAAGCCGATCTGCAGCACCGGAACGCTCGAGGCGTTGTACTGGACCACGACGGGAGCCTGAATCCCCGGCGGCATCAGCACGCGGATGAAGTTGGTCGCCGACACGATCTGAGAGATGGCGAGGTCGAGATTGACGTCAGGCTGGAAGAATATCTTCTGGACCGAGATGCCGTTGAGAGTTTGCGCCTCGATGTCCTGAATGCCGTTCACGCTCGAAGACAGCGCGTACTGGCTGTAGGTGGTGACCCGCTGCTCCATCTCCGGGGTGCTGAGCCCGGTATATTGCCAGACGATGGTAACGACCGGGATGTTGATCTCCGGAAAGATGTCGGTCGGCATCGTTCCGATCGCAACCGAGCCCAGAAACATGACCAGGGCGGCCACCACGTAGAAGGTGTGGGGGAATTTAAGAGCAAACCGAACGATGCCCATGCCTGAACCTGCCGAACAGTTCCCGATCTAACGCGCAAATAAACTCCCTGCCCGTCGCCTCGGGAGTCCTCCAAGTTGGTGCGGCGATGCACAACCGGCAAGGCCGGCTGCTAACGCCGTGATCGCAGGATCGTTTGCGACTTTTTCTTGCGCAAGTCTTCTTGCGAACAGTTTTGTGGCGGGAAACCTGGTCGCCCGGTCTGCGAAAAGACCCAGACTGGCTCGCAGCTGCCGTTGCTCAATGTGGGAACGCGGCGAGACGTACGAGTCATAAAGGCAAATATAAGCTGCCCGCAGTAGAACGCAGTGGTTTTAGCAAATAACACTTAAGTGATCGGTAAAAATAATCTACTGCACGGGGCATGGTTTTAACGGCCGGGGCTCCGCGTTTGGCGCAAATTTAGATGAAATGCCTTGGCCGCTCGACGGTGCCCGCGGCCCCGCTCGCCCTGCATGTCGCTTGGCTCGCCAGCATTTACAGGCATTGAGGGTTCACCCATAGTTTGCGGCGATGGCGCCACGACCACTTCAAGAAAAGGCGCCGCAATGGAGGAGACATGCGTAAAACGCGAACCTGGCTCACGGCCGGGGCCGTTACTTTTTGCTGCATCGCGCCGGTGGCCTTCGGATCGGCGGCAATGGCGGATGCCGTCAAGATCGGGTTCGTCGGCACCTTCAGCGGTCCGGCGGCGGCCATCGGCAACGACATGCGCGACGGGTTCAATCTCGGCCTCGATCATCTCGGCCGCCGGATGGGCGGAAAGCCGGTCGAGGTCCTCTACGAGGACGACACCCAGAAACCGGAGGTCGGCAAGCAGAAGACCGACAAGCTCATCGAATCCGACCATGTCGATTTTCTTACGGGCTATGGCTTTTCCAACGTCCTGCTGGCGTCGCTATTGCCGGCGGTGAATGGCAAAACCTTCATCATCAGCGCCAACGCCGGGCCGTCGCAGATCGCCGGCGAGCAATGCTCGCCGTACTTCTTCTCGGTCTCCTGGCAGGGCGATCAAGCCGCGCAGGCAACCGGCGAATATTTGAACCGCAAGGGCGTCAGGACCCTGTTCCTGATCGATCCGAACTATGCCGCCGGCAGAGACGTCGCCGCCGGCGTGAAGGCCAACTTCCGCGGCGAGGTCGTCGGCGAGGAATATACCGCCTGGCCGGGCCAGCTCGATTTCTCCGCCGAATTGACCAAAGCCCGCGCCGCCAAGCCCGACGCCATCTTCGCCTTCTATCCGGGCGCCGCGGGCGCGCAATTTCTCACCCAGTATGCGCAATCCGGTCTCAAGGGGCAGATTCCGCTCTACACCGCCTTCATGATCGACGCGCTGTCGCTGCCGAAGATCGGCGAGCTTGCGCTGGGCATTGCCACCGCGGGGCATTGGGCGATCGACTTGCCAAATGCCGCCAACGAAAAATTCGTCGCCGGCTTCCGCGCCGCCTATAAGCGCGATCCGTCTTTCTACGCCGCGCAGGCGTATGACGCGGCGAATTTCATCAACAGCGCGGTTGTCGGCGTCAACGGCGATCTTGCCGACAAGGACGGCTTGCGCGCGGCGATGGAAAAGGCCGATTACGCCTCGGTGCGCGGTCCTTACCACTACGGCAACAATCATTTCCCGATTCAGGACTTCTATCTGCAGGAGGTGGTGAAAAAGCCCGACGGCAGCTTCGAGATCAAAACCGTCGACGCGATTTTCAAGGCGCATCAGGACCGCTACCACGACAAGTGTCCGATGAAGTAGTCGCGCTCGCACCGGCCACGCAAGCAACCTTCACGTCATTCCGGATTGCCGCGCAGGGGCAAGTCCGGAATCCATAATCCCAGGGTCAAGCCGAGCTGACGCAGAGTTCTCCCGCAATGTTTCGTGAATATGGATTCCGGGCTTGCCGCTTCGCGGTGCCCCTGAATGACGATCTCACCGGCTTCCGACTTAGCCAAGCGCTCGGCATGGCGGCGAAATTCGGGTATTGATTTGCGCTTCATTGGCCGTAGGCGTGAACCGAACACGCACTGGGAGCGATCATGACGAGATGCGCAGGCGTTCTCGCGTCGGCGATTTTTGCCGGAGCATGTTGCGTTACGCAGGTGTTGGCGCAGACGGCGCTCACCGAAAGTCCCATCACCCCCGGCTTTTGGTCGTTTCCGCGCAAGCCGGTAGCGCCGTCCGACGTCGCCGCGACTTGCCGTGCGCATTTGGAAATTCATTTTGCCGACGGCCACTTCATTGCGCTGCGCTTGCAAAAGCGCGACATGGGACTTTATCAGCGCGAAGTCGAAGCGGTGGGTCGCTGTAGCTTCGACCAAAACAAACAAGCCGACATTTGTGAGATCAAGAATTTTCACACCGAAGGATCGATCCTCGTCGGCGTGCTGAGCATCAAATATACGCTCGATCCTAAAAGTGTTGACGTGAAGAGCGATGTCAAAAGCGCACTGAAGCCGGACGCCAAGCCTGGACAGAATTCGGAAGGCAAGAGGATCGCGAAAATCGTGGTAACGCCGAAGATGATTACGGATTCTCCGGTCGACAACGCGCCCTACGATGGGTTTCCGGTGCGGTGTCCAGATGATGCCGCATGGACGATCTTGAACGAGACCGTTCCGCCCAAGTGACACGAAGCGTTAAGCAACACTTGTAACGCGCCAATAATCAATTCGTGCCAACGTAGCTTCGGACGGTCGTTGATAGCCTGCAACCCTTTTCGGGCCGGCCGCCTCGTAGCGTGGCGTGATGAAAACTTTTGTGTGCGCGAGCCTGGTACTGGCGACGTTGATCGTGGCAACCGTCACCGCGACCAGTATGGCGCACGCGCATTGCCTCGTTCGCGGTTGCCGATATTTCTTTGTTCCAACCGTGCGCAATCAGTGGGGCTATGGCGGCCTGGTGCAGACCTGGGGCCTCGGCGGTCCTGCAGACGCGCCTTGGGTCGGCGGCGCCATCGTTGGTGTCACGCCCTACGGGCCCAATCCCTACGATCATGTGAAGCCGAACGGCTGGTAATCGTCGTGGCGGCGGCGCCCATCGCGCCAAGCAAAAATCAGCGCCAGCGCCGATGCAGCCAGAGCCATTGCTCGGGCGTTTCGCGCACCCAGCGCTCGACCACCGATGTGATCGCCTGCATCGTGCCGGCTACGTCGACCTCGCCGTCGGCGTCGCGGGGAGGCTCGATCGCTTCGGTGATCTCGGCCACAAAGCTGTTGCCGTCAGGATTGCGAATAACGCGGAGGCCATGGATCGGGCATCCGGTCTGGCGCGCCAGTTGCGCGATCAACGGATTAGCCTTGCAGCGCCGGCCGAAGAAAATCACGTCGACGCCCTTGGTGTAATGCTGGTCGACCAGCATGCCGACGTGCGCCCCGGATTGCGCGATGCGCGCCATCTGCACCGGCGCGGCGAGGCCGTTCGGTATCAGGTGGCCCATCAACGGCTCGCGCATCTCGACGATCATGTCGCTGACCGACGTGATGTTCGGCCGCCGGTAAAGGATGGCGGCATTGGTGCCGAGCGTCTTGGCGACGACGGCAGGCAGTTCCCAATTGGCGAGGTGCGCGGCGAAGCCCAAGATGGCGTGGCCGCTCGCCGCCAGGGTGTCGTAACGGATCTTGGTTTCGAGCGTGTAGGTGATGACGTCGGGCGTCTGTCGGCCGAAATCGGCGATGCAGAATTCGTCGAGATGCGCAAATTCGACCGCGATCCGCCCGAGATTATCCCACACGCCGGCGAGGATTTTTTCGATCTCCTCATCGGTTTTTTGCGGAAACGCGACGCGCAAATTCTCGCGGCCGACTTTGTGCTCAGGGAGAAGCGGCCCGATCCGGCGCATGAGCGCGCCGGCGGCATTGGCGCTGCGCCTGCGGTCAAGGCGCCTGATCGCGCCCAGGAAGCCGGCAACGACCGAGCCGATGATCGAATTCAAGAAAAGCTGAACGTTCGTCCGCTTGGCCATTAGGGCATGTCGTCATTGCGAGAAGCGATAGTGACGAAGCAATCCAGCTTCGCGCACGGCTTTCTTTCGGCACGCTCTGGGATTGCTTCGCTTCGCTCTTGGATTGCTTCGCTTTGCTCGCAATGACGAGGCATGGCCCGGCCGAAATCGTTTCTCAGAACAAAACAATGATCTTGCCGAACACCTGCCGGCTTTCGAGCCGGGCGAGGCCGCGGTCGAATTCGGCGAGGGGCACCTCGGTATCGATCACCGGCAAGAGGCCCGCAGCCATTTTATCGAGGCTCTCGCGGATATTGCGCATCGAGGCGCCGAATGAACCGAAGATGCGATATTGCTGCAGATAAAGCTGGAACAGGTTGACGGTGGTCGATTGACCGGAGGTCGACCCGCAGGTGACCAGCCGGCCGCCGCGCTTGAGGCAGAGGAGCGAGCCGTTGAAGGTGTCGGGGCCGACATGCTCGAAGGCGACATCGACGCCTTTCTTGCCGGTGAGCTTGCGCACGACGCCTTCGAACCGGTCGGTGCGGTAATTGATGACGTGATCGGCGCCGAGTTCCTTCGCCTTCGCGATCTTCTCGTCGTCGCCCACGGTGGTGAACACCGTGCAGCCGATGGCCTTCGCCATCTTGATCGCGGCGGTGCCGATGCCGGAGCCGCCGGCCTGCACCAGGATGCTCTCGCCGGGCTCGAGCTTGGCATTGTCGAACAGCATGTGCTGCACGGTGGCGAACGCGATCGGCGCGCAGGCGGCGTCGCGGAAGCTCACCCCCGCCGGCACGGGGATCACCAGCCGCGCCGGCATGTTGAGCAGATCGCGGGCAAAGCCGTCGGTATGAAAGCCCATGACGCCGGCGACATTCTCACACAAATTATCGCGGCCCTCGCGGCAGGCCTTGCAGGTGCCGCAGGCGAGCCCGCCGTAAGCGACCACCGGGTCGCCGACGCGAAAGCCCGAGACGCCGCTGCCGAGCGCGGAAATTTCGCCGGCGGCCTCGACGCCGACCACAAGCGGCATCTTGCGCTTGGCGAAGGCCATGCCGCGCCAGCCCCAGACGTCCAGATGATTGAGTCCGATCGCCTTGATGCGGATCTGTACTTCGCCCGCGGCCGGAGGAGGGGGCGCCGGCACGTCGAGCAGCTCGATCTTGCGGTCGGCGACCAGCGTCAGTGCGCGCATCGTCTGAGCGGACACGGCCGTTTGCGGTTCAATCAAGCTCACGCCGGCTCCAGCGCGACGACTAGGCACATATTCTGGCCGCCGAAGCCGAACGAGTTGGAGATGGCGCGATTGACCTTGGCGTCGCGCGCCACGTTGGGCACGACGTCGAGATGAATCGTCGGATCCGGAATGGCGTGATTGATAGTCGGCGGCAGGCGCTGACTTTGCAGCGTCATCAGCGTGAACGCCGCCTCGACGGCGCCGGCAGCGGTCAGCGTGTGCCCGATCATCGATTTGTTGGACGAGATCGGAATGCCGCGGATGCGCTCGCCGAACACAGCCGACACGCCGAGATGCTCCATCTTGTCGTTCTCGGGCGTCGAGGTCCCATGCGCGTTGATATAGTCGATGTCCTCAGGCCCGACGCCGGCATCGGCCAGCGCCCGCTGCATCGTGGCGATGATCGGCTTGCCGTCGGGGCTGGTGCGGGTGCGATGAAACGAATCCGATTTCTCGCCGTAGCCTTCGAGAATGCCGAGCACGCGGGCGCCGCGCGCGCGGGCATGCGCAAGGCTTTCCAGCACCAGGGCCGCGGCGCCTTCCGCCAGCACGAAGCCGTCGCGGTTTTTCGAGAACGGTTTTGAGGCGCGGTCCGGCGGATCGTTTTGTGTCGACAGCGCCGAGAGCAACGAGAAGCGCACCAGCGATTCTTGCGTGATCGAAGCGTCGGCTCCGATCGCCAGCGCCGCCTCGCACTCACCGCGGCGGATCGCTTCCATGCCAAGCTGGATGGCGGTGGCGCCGGACGCGCACGCGGTATTGAGCGATATGGGCGAGCCTTCGGTGCCGAAATGATCGGCCAGGTCTTCGCCGATGATGGCGAATTTGAACGGCTTGTAGGTGTCACCGTAGTCGTGGGCCACGCGCAGCAGGTCGGGATAGCTGGTATCGGCATTCGCCGCCGCCATCTCGGCCATTTTGATCCGGTCGGGCCACTCGACTTCGAGCGGCGGCGGCGCGAGAAACAGCGGTCCGGGAAAACGGCCCTTCGAGCCGATACCGGCTTGGGCGACAGCCTCTTCGCCGGCGAGAAGTGCAACGCGCTCGGAGAGCGCCGCGGGCGACATGCCGTCCTGATAAACCGCATCGACCGTGCCCGCGATGGTCGTGCGCAAGGCGTCAGTGGGAAAGCGCGAGACGCGGCGGATGCCGGAGACGCCGCCCGTGAGCTTGGCCCAATTGTCGGCTGTGCCGACGCCGAGTGAGGTGACGACGCCGATCCCGGTCACCGCGACGATCGGGCGGCCCTTCTTGTCGTGTGTTGCGCTCGTCATGCGGCTCTCCCCTAAAGTCGATCAGAGCATGATCCGGAAAGGCGGATCATCCTCTAAACGTTCACTTCACGCGCTCCACCAGCGCGAGACCCTCGCCGCGCCAGTTGCCGACGGCGGTGACGATCACCTGCGACAAGTCCGGCGGACTTGATCCGAAATCCCCCGTGCCCGCCGGCGCGAACAGCTTGCCATGCTCGACCGCCGCGCAGGCGATCCCAATGTTGGCCACAAACTGCGCCTCGACGCCATGACCGATATACGTACCGGTATTGCGAACCGGAAGGCCGATCTCCTTGAGCGCGACTTGTTCGGCCGCCGTCGCCGGCTCCAGCCCCGCTGCGCCCGAAATGATGGCCGCATGCTCGCGATCGACCTTATCGGCGATGGCAGCCCATTCCTTGCGCAAGGTCGCTTCGATTTCGCCGGGCTGGCGGCGATTGCGATCGGCGCGCACGGCCGAGAGGCGCCCATGTGGACGCGCGCCGCGCTCCTCCGCGTGCTCGCGGCTCTCCAGCACCAGGAAGGCACCCATATTGCCCAGCGCAATCCCGCCGCGCGGGCCGCGATCCCACACCGGCGCGAAGCGATCTCGGAGCGTGCTGCCGGATTGCTCGAAGATCAGCAGCACGTCCCAGCGGGCGGCGTTGTAGGAGCCGCCGACGAGCGTCAACTCGCTCTGTCCGGCGGCGATCCGCGCTTGCGCGATGCGCACCGCATCGACGCCGGCCGATTCCTCGCCCAAGAATGTGCGCGACGAGCCGACCACGCCGTGCACGATGGCGATGTTGCCGGCCAGCAGATTGGGCAGCTGCGCCAAAAACAGAGTAGGGCGCAGATCGCTCATCAGCCGTTCGTTGAGAAATGCTCCTCGCTCGGTGACCTTGCGCATCCCGGTGAGAATGCTGCTGTCGGCCGGAATATCGCGCTCGCCGCCGGCCGCCGCGACGATCATGTCGGTGTTGTCGAGGAGCTCAGGCTTGCCGGTAAGGCCGGCGTCGGCGAGTGCAAGACCGGCCGCATAGACGCCAATCCGCTGCCACAGCTCCATCTGCCGCTGATCGCTCTTTTTCGGGATCTGCTTGTCGAAACTTACCGGGCTGTGCGGATGCACGATATAGGGTGCGAAGGTCTTGTCGTCGTAGGGCGGAGCGTCGCCGCGTTCGAGATGATCCCACGCCGCCTCCAGGCCCTCGCCGAGGCACGTGATCAGGCCGACGCCCGTGATCCACACTTCACGGCCGTCGCTCACGCGCCTGGCTCCTTGGTGGGCTCTTTGGCGCTTTCACCGAAGAGTTCTCTGCCCGGCAGGTCAATGCGCTCCGCGACGCCGAGCATCGACTCGCGGAATTGGGCGTTCGGAAACGGCAGCAGGCGAAAGGTGATCTGCGCTTCGCAGATTGCGCGTCCCTTGCGGCGTCCCTTGGCCTCGCCGACGGTGAAGCCCGAGCCCTCGTGAATGACTTTGCCCTCGAATTCCAGTTCTTCGCCAGGCAGGACGGGGCTGCGGAATTTGGCTTCCTTGACGCCGATCAGGAACGGCATCACGGCAAAACGGTTCATCGCTGTGACAAGCCAGCCGCAGGTCTGGGCCATGCATTCGATCTGCAACACGCCCGGCATCAGCGCATAGCCCGGAAAGTGTCCTTCGAAAATCGGGCTCTCGGTCGGCACGTTGCAAACGGATCGGATGGTGCGCTCGCCGACGTCGAGCGCGGCGACGCGGTCGATCATCTGGAAATATTCGAGGCGCATGCGGTGGCGTCCTTCAGAGCATGATCCCGGATCGTCGAATCCGGTGTCCGGAAGGGATCATGCTCCAATGTAACATTGAGACCTTGATCCGACTCAACCCCTGTCGGTCAGGGTCTAGGCGCCCTTGGCGGCGATCAGCTTATCGATCTGCTCGCTCAGATTTTGCAGGACGAAGTATTGCTCGGTCGTGGCCTTGCCGTCGTTGACCTCCTGCGTCCACTGCTCGAGCGGCAGCTTGATGCCAAAGGTCTTGTCGATGGCAAAGGCGATATCGAGGAAATCGAGGCTATCGATTTCGAGGTCGTTGATCGCGTGGCTCTCCGGTTTGATGTTATCGCGCGGAATATCGCAGGTTTCGGCAATGATATCAGCGACTTTATCGAACGTGGCAGACATCGGGCGTGCTCATTCCCTTGCAGCATGAATGGCGCCGCCGAGGCGGGCAGCGCCGTACAAGCCCGAACGCTGCGGGCCCCTCAGGTCATGGTGCCCGTATAGCGAAGGACGCCGGCAAGTTCAACGCCGCGTTAACCGGCGGCGATTTGGCCGATTTTCAGGGCTTGACGCCTCGGTCATGGTGGGCTTGGGAGCCACTGTGGGTTCGAACTGCGCCGAGGCCGCGTGACCATCAAGCCACGTCGACCATCAGGGCGCGTTGACTGAAGCCCATCGGCGATTGCGGAGATGTCCTATGCTTGAGCGCACGCATCAAAAACCTGGCCGTTCGGCTCGCGCCGGACTTCTCGGAGCGGCAGCTTGCGTCGCGATGCTTTTTGACGGCGCCGCAGCGCAGGCCGAAGACTACGATGTCGGGCCGATCCACATCGCGCAGGCTTGGGCACGCACGACCCCCAAGAATGCCAGTTCTGGCGCCGCCTATCTGACCGTCACCAACAGCGGCACGGCGCCAGATCGCATGAGTTGCGCCGGATCCGACGCCGCAGGGCAATGCCAGATCCACACCATGAGCATGGAAAACGGGGTGATGAAGATGCGGCCGGTCGAAGGCGGCCTGGAGATCAGGCCGGGCGAAACCGTCATCCTCAAGCCCGGTGCCGATCATCTCATGCTCACCCAGCTCAAGCATCCGCTCGAGACCGGCAGCACCATCGCGGCGACGTTGCAATTCGAAAAGGCCGGTGCTGTCAAAGTCGATGTTCCGGTCTTGGCGATGGGTGCGGCAGCACCCGGTTCTGGCGCCGGCAGTGGTTCCATGATGATGGAAGGCCACGGCAACCAGATGATGATGCAGGGCGGCAAGCATTAAGCGATTCATATCCCGGGCGCGCTGCAACACGCAGTGTTGCAGCGCTGACCCGGGATCGTCGCAGACGCCGCGTTTCGGACCATCCCGGATCTGCAGCGCATCGCTGACGCGCTGCACCGCGTCCGGGAAATGTTTATTTGCCGCTCGGCTCCCGGAACGGCAGGGTCTCACCCTCAGGCAGCGGCATGCGGAAGATATTGAGCGTCATCGAGATCAGCACGTAATAGCCGAGAATGCCGGTGAGCTCGACCATGCCGGCGTCGCCGAGGATTTTATGCACGCGCGCATAGGTCGCGTTGCTGACGCGGCGGGTCGCGTAAAGCTCCTTGACGAAGGCATAGATCGCCATCTCGTCACGCGGCGCCGATTTCGGTACGCGGCCGGCTTTCAGGTCGCGGATGGTTGCTTCTTTCACGCCCTGCTTGGCGGCGATCGTCGCGTGTGCGTACCACTCGTATTGCGCTTTCCAGAACTGGCCGGTGCAGAGAATCGCGAATTCGGAAAGCCGCGGCGGTATGCTGGTCCCGAGACGCACATGTCCGCCGAGCTTTTGCGCCAACGCCCCATAGGCTGGTGCATGCAGAAAGACCGCGAACGGCCCCTCATTGTTGAACGCACCACGCGGACCGGATTTGATCGCATCGACCAGCGCCTGCTGCTCGCTGGTGAGATCGTCGAGCGCGAGCGCCGGCAGCCGCGACGGCGGTTGCTTGGCTGGCGCTTTCGCTCGCGCGGGCGGGGTCTGTTTTTGCTTCTTCTGCGTCTTGTTTTGATTCTTGTTTCGATTCTTGGCCATGATGGTCTCTACGGGTGACGGAAAGCATGAGAGGAAGCATGCCTAGAGCATGGCCCGGAAAAGTGGAAGCCGGTTTTCCGAAAAGACAATCCGAACCTAACGCGTCGCGCTCCAGCATGGTGGACGCAGGCCTTGCGAGCGGACTATCTATTCAGGCCGGAACGCGTACCGTGCGGGGAACGGCCCGCATGCTTGACGCATTGAGCAGCCATGCCGCTTACGATCAAAGCTTTGTTCTTCGACGTCTTCGGTACACTGGTCGATTGGCGGACCTCGGTCGCGCGCGAGGCTAAGGCCTTGCTCGAGCCGCGCGGTCACACGCTCGATTGGCCCGCTTTCGCCGACGCCTGGCGCGGCGAATACCAGGGCGCCATGGAGGAGGTGCGCGCCGGCCGCATTGCCTTCTGCAAGCTCGATGTGCTGCACCGGCGCAATCTCGATCGCATCCTGCCGCGCTTCGGTCTTGGCGGGCTCGCCGAGGACGAGCGTCGCGCGTTGAACTTGGCCTGGCATCGGCTCGATGCCTGGCCCGACGTGGCAGATGGTCTGCGCCGTCTCAAAAGCCGCTTCTGGCTGGCGCCGGTTTCCAACGGCAACATCTCGCTGATGGTCGATCTGGCACGACGCAACGATTTTCAATGGGACGCGATTTTGGGTGCCGAAATTGCCGGCGATTATAAGCCGAAGCCGCGCGTCTATCTGGCGGCAGCGGAGGCTTTCGATCTTACCCCCGGCGAATGCATGATGGTGGCGGCCCATTCGAGCGATCTCGCCGCCGCCGCAGCCGCAGGCTTACGTACGGCGCACATCGCGCGCCCCGACGAAAAAGGAAAAGGCCGCGGAGAGACAGCGCCCAGCGTGGGCACCGACTTCGCGGCCAAGGATCTTGGGGACTTAGCTCAGAAACTGGGAATTGCGTGAGGGGACGAGATTACTGGGCGTGAAAGTGTCCGGAACGGCTACCAATGCGGATCGCGGCGCGCTGCATCTGTGCTTCAAAGAAGCTGTCGGTGACGCGGCCGAGATATTCGATGGCGGCGAAAACGGCGATCATCGGAGGCTCCCTGTGTCGGTCTGGTCCGATCTCCAATCGTTGACTTAACGTTAATGGCCGCTTTCGTGTTCCGAAGTGACCGCAATCACAGAACTGCGCTATCGGCGTAAGCGGTTGAAACGGCCCGTCATTCCGGGGCCGCGCCAACGGGACCGGCCCCTGTGACAAGCTCCGCGAAGCCCGGATTCCATAACCCACGACCTGTCGGGGAGCCGCTCGCACCGCTCCTTGACCACGGGTTATGGATTCCGGGCTGGGCCTTGCGGCCGCCCCGGAATGACGCGTGAGAAAGGCGGACGGCCCTACAGCGACGGATAATCTGTGTAGCCCTTCTCGCCGCCGCCATAGAACGTGGCGCGGTCGGGCGGATTGAGCGGCGCGCCGCGGCGGAAACGTTCCGGCAGGTCCGGATTGGCAAGGAACAGAGCGGCGAAGGAAACAAGGTCTGCGATGCCCTCGCGCACCGCGGCGTTGGCGCGGGCGAGATCGTAGCCCTTGTTGCCCATTAGTGTCCCCGGCCAGATGCGGCGGAAGAATTTGATATCCGGCCGCTCGCCGGCCGCCACCGGGTCGCTGGGCAGCGGCTCGACGATATGCAGATAAGCCAGCCCGAAACGCTTGAGCTCGCCGACCGCGAGTCCAAACGTCGCGGCCGGATTGCTGTCGGCGATGTCGTTGAACGGATTGGTGGGCGCAAGCCGCACGCCGACGCGATCGCCGCCCCATTCGCCGACCAACGCCTCCGTCGCCTCGATCAGAAAACGCGCACGGTTGATCGCGCTACCGCCGTAGCGGTCGGTGCGCTGGTTGGTTTTGTCGCGCAGGAATTGATCGACCAGATAGCCGTTGGCGCCATGCAGCTCGACACCGTCGAAGCCGGCGAGTTTGGCGTTAGCGGCGGAGCGGCGAAATTCGTCGACGACACGCGCGATCTCGTGCGTCTCCAACGCCCGCGGCATCACGAAAGGCTGCATGCCTTGCGCGGTCATGGTCTGGCCCGCCGGCAGCAACGCCGACGGCCCAACCGGCGCGGCGCCGTCCGGCTGCAACGAGGGATGTGAGATCCGGCCGACATGCCAGAGCTGCGCGAAGATGCGGCCGCCCGCGGCATGAACGGCGTCGGTGACGCGTTTCCAGCTGGCGACCTGTTCGGGACTGAAGATGCCTGGCGTCGCCGGATAGCCTTGGCCCTCCTGCGAGATCTGCGTGCCTTCGGTGATGATCAGGCCCGCGCTCGCGCGCTGCTTGTAATAGGTGGTGGCGAGCGTGCCCGGCACTTCGGCCGGTCCGGCGCGATTGCGCGTCATCGGCGCCATTACGATCCGATTGGGCAATTCGAGCGGGCCGAGCTTGTAGGGCGAGAACAGATCGATGGTCTCAGTGTTTTGGGTCATGGCTGGGTCACCGCGCGATCAAGGGAATGGGGTTATGAGGGGAATGGCGCCCTGAAATTTACGGCGCCGGGGAATTCCTAGTCACACACATAATTCACCCCTGTGGTCTTGGCGAGGCCCTGGGACCGTCGCGGGCTCCCCCTGACCCGCGTGGACCCGCACCGCCTGTGCGAGCCGTGGAAGCGCAGGCGCCGCGACTTTTGGGGCAAATGACACCACGCCGGCTCACCGCCGCTTAACCGGTTCCATCTAATCTCCCATTTTCGTGTCCGGACCGGAAGCCGTGCATTTCGCGCGAGGTCGTGAGCGTCCATGCGCCGCCCGAAGCAACGAATGAAGCGGCGAAGCGGCAGGTCGGAGGTCGGGCGCCGGATCGCGGCGATCGTGGCCGTTGCGGCCGTGCTGACTGCCGGCTGGTTTGCCGCACGGCAGACGACGATCGAGCTCTTCGCACCGCCGAAACCGCCTGCGACGCCGAGCGATGATGAAATCTACACCGGCGCGATCCTGTTCGTGCCCGACGACGGCAAGACCTGCCGGCGTTTTCTGTTCGACAATCGCACCGGGCGGCTGAGCGACAACGGCCTCGTCGATTGTGAGAGCGCCTATTATCAGAATTGCGGCGTGTCGCCGGCGCAGATGTCCATTGCCCGCACCCAAGCCATCAGCGAAACTTTCCGGCACCGCTGATGCCCTTATTGACCTGTTCGAGCGGCTTGAGCGTCATTTGCGCGCGGCTTTAGGCCACGGCCCACCCTTACAACCTCCCTACCGCATACCTATTATGCTGAGAAGACAATGTGGCCGGGAGATACCTGTGGTGTTGCGTCCTCGCTGGTTAATCGCGTTCATGGCGATCGCCGCCGTTTTTGTGCTGGTAACGGCTGATGCGCATGCGCGGGCCGGCGGCGGTTTCTCGGCCGGCAGCCGCGGTATGCGAACATACTCGGCTCCGCCCAGCACGCCGACCGCCCCCAGTGCGGCGCCGCTGCAGAATTCAATGACACAATCCGGCCCGGCGGCGGCCGCCGGACAGACGGGAATGCGGTCCGGTTTCTTTGGCGGCGGATTGTTCGGCGGGCTTGCTGCCGGGTTCATCGGCGCGGGCCTCTTCGGCCTGCTGTTCGGTCAAGGTTTTTTTGGCGGCATGGCGGGTTTCGCCTCGATTATCGGTCTGCTCTTTCAAATCGTGCTGGTCGTGATCGTTGCGCGGCTCATCTACGCTTGGTGGCAGCGGCGCAGCATGCCAGCGCCGGCCTACGCGGCGGCGCGTTCTGCGACGGGGCCGACTTTTGGTGGTCTGGGTGGAATGTGGGGCGGCGGCGGTACTGCAGCGCCGCCTGCGGGCAAGCCTCTGACCATCGCCAAGCCGGACTATGACGCGTTCGAGCGATTGCTCGGCGAGATCCAGGCGGCCTACTCGGCCGAAGACCTTGCGGCTCTGCGCGTGAAGGTCACGCCTGAGATGCTGTCGTATTTCTCTGAGCAGCTTTCGGGCAACGCCAGTCGCGGTCTGGTCAATCGCATCGCCGATGTGAAGCTGTTGCAGGGCGATCTCGCGGAAGCCTGGAGCGAAGGCGGCACCGACTACGCGACCGTGGCGATGAAATTCGCGCTCACGGACAGCATGGTCGAGCGCGCGAGCGGGCGCGTTGTCGAGGGCGGTAGGCGGAGCGAGATCACCGAGTTGTGGACTTTTATGCGCGCTCGCGGCGGCGATTGGCTGCTCTCCGCCATTCAGCAGACCTGAGTGCGATAGACGCCGGCGTCGCCCGCTCGTCAGCCTTTCGGCGGCTCAACCCGAAAGCCGCCGGCGGCATCGAGCGCGATGCGGCCGTCGGCAACGGCGCTCGCCCAGCGCGCGGTCGCCGGGATGCCGCCGAACGAAAAGAAATGTGGAACGATGTCGGCCGGGGCGGCATCCGCAAGTGTGCGGATGAGATCGTCGGGCGTGGTGAGGGCAAACATCTGCCGCATCAGGCCAGAGCGGCGCGCCAGTCCTTGCGCCGAGGCGCGCACGCCGCAACGGCTCGCATAGCGCATCAGCGCGGTGAGGCTCGTCGGTCCGGCAAGGCCGACGCGCACGGCGTGCTCGAAGCCGAAGCCGCGCACGCGAGCGACGAAATCGAGGATCGCGCCGGCGTCGAAACAGAACTGCGTCACGATCTCGACCGCGAGCCCGGTTGCATCCGCGGCGGCGATCTTGTCGGCAAGCGCGCGGTTCAGCGCATCGTTACCGATGCGCTGATGGCCCTGTGGATAGCCGGCAATGCCGATACGGCGAATGCCGCGCCGGCGCAGCATGCCGTTGTCGATGACGTCCAGCGCGCCGCGGAACGGGCCGTGTTCGGCGCGGTCGCCGGCAATGACCAGCACGGTCTCGACGCCGGCCTCGGCATTGAGCCGCGCCAGAAATGTGTCGAGCGCCTCGGCGCTGGCGAAATTGCGCACCGCCACATGCGGCACCGGCTCGAGGCCGGCGGCACGTATTTGCACGGCTGCGGCGAGCGATTCATCGGCTGGCCGGTTCGGCACCGCGCTCAGATAAACACGCGTGCCGCGTGCAAGCACGCCAAGCGCCGCGATGTCGGCCGCCGACGGCCGCGTCGCCTCGACTGAGAAGCCGGCCATCAGGGCCGTGACGCGGCCAATCGGCCCGTCCGGCGTTTGATCTTGGAGAGGAAGGGCCGCGCTCATCTTATCCGCCTCCAGCGGGGGAGGAGGACCGCGCAAAGGGCGGTGGAGGGGGCATGCAGCATCACGGCTTGCGTAAGCATCGGACACTTGCCCCTTCTGCGCTGCGCGCGACACCTCCCGATCGACGGGGAGGAAATAACCGCCAGCGCTAAGCCCGCCGGCGCGAGATCACGTAGGATTTGTCGAAGAACCACAGTCCGCCGCGCTCGCGTAACACTTCGCGGGTGGCGTCGATGTAGCGGCCGTCGGCGACCGCCGCGCCGAGCCGGTCATCCTCGACTTGCGCCACGTAGATCGCCGCATTCCAGGCCGCGAACAATGTCGAGGTGCCGATCGATTCGGAGATTTCAGAAGGCAGCGTGTGCATCACGTAGCGGAACAGCGAGCGGTTATCCGCGTAAGCGTTGAAATTGAGGTCGCGGCCGGCCGCTCCAAGCTCGTGCTTCACCGCTTTGAGAATCGCGTGGCGATCGTGGATGAACGGATTGTCGCCTGACCAGACCTTCTGGATGATTTCCATGCCGGGATCGTTGCCGTGCGATTGAATGCCGATCAGCCGGCCGCCGGGGCCGAGCGCGCGGGCGAGCGGGGCGATCACGCGCTGGGCCTTGAAATCGAGCGAAGCGCGCGCGCGATAAGGCTGCGACGCGATCACCAGATCGTAGTTCGCGAGCGTGCCGCCAGGCCTCGGAATGATCGGATCGAGCAGAAAACGGTGGTCCTCGCGGTAGAGCACGAGCACCACCGGACGCTCATAGACCGGATTGCCGGTCCGTGGACTGACGCCGGCCTTCCAGTTCTGCGCCAGGAACGGCTCCAGATCCATGATCTGCTGTTCGAAGCGATGCGCCGAATTGCCGGAAAGCGCCTGCTCGTGCCACACCATACTGGAAGCGGCACTGAGCGACTTCACCGCTAGCCACGGGGCGTCCGCGTAGGCGAGATTGGTGAGCACCACCACGGTCGAAGGATGCTCGAAGAAGCGGTCCGACATTTTCTGCAAGGTCAGCCGCACGTCCTCGAGGCTGATTTCCTTGCCGACCACATAGAAGGGGATGTGGGTGAAACGATCGTGCATCGCGCGCATCACCCGCGAGAGCACCGAGCCGTCGCCGACGCCGGCGTCGAAGACGCGTAGCGCGGGCGGCCGCGGATGCAGGTGCGCGAGCTCTTCGGAGACGCGGTGCGCCACTTCCCACTTCTCGCTGCAGGTGTTGACGAACAGCAGATATTTCTGCCGGTTGTCGAAGAAGCGGAAATTGCGCTGTGGATTGGGATCGCCCGAACCGGGCGCTGGCGGCGCCGCTGGGGGCGGTGCGCCCAGCGGTTGAACTTGTGCCGCGCCTGCGGCGGCGATGACGGGTCGCGTTTCGCGAGAGCGTTCAATCACGATTGGACGGGGCCCCTGTGGCGGATGAGCAGCCATGAATCCATGGATGCGATCGAGCGTATCGGTGGTGATGCGGCCGCCGTTACGCAACCGCGAGGTGAGCTTGCCGTCATTGACGGCGCGCCTCCCGAACGTGGACTTGGCGAGCCCCGTCGACCGGCAATAGTCGGAGATTTCCTGAAGTAATTGCTGCGCGTTCATGGCAGCGCGTCCTAAGGTTTTCCTCGACCCGTGCGAGCTTGTTTCCGTGTCTGTTGCGCACGGTTTCCTGAGGCTGAGCGAACCAACTCGACCGCAAAGGGTCAACCACAAAATAGCCCACTCACATAGTGGGCAATATAATGGGCTTCTTCCCAATTGCGAGGGTGCCTATTCATTGGCGCCGTCGGGCTATTCGACCGGCGTTTAGCCAACACGAAAGGAACGACCATGCCCCGTCTCGCCGCCAATCTTGGCTGGCTGTTCGCCGAGCGGCCTTTCCTGGAGCGCTTCGGCGCCGCCGCGGCGGCCGGTTTCGCCGCCGTGGAATTGCTGTCTCCCTACGAGCATGCGCCGGCGGCCGTGCGCGCCGAGCTCGAGCGCTTTGGTTTGAGTCAGCTCGGCATCAACACTCCGCTCGGGCGCGAAGGCGAGTCCGGACTGGCGGCGCTGCCGGGCCGCGAGCGCGAATGGCGGGAGGCTTTCGCCCGCGCACTCGATTACGCGGCCGCCATCGGCGCGCGTTCGATCCATTGCCTCGCCGGCTGCGTCCCACCGGAAAAGCGGCCGGCGGCGGAGACGGTTTTCGTCGGCAATCTCGCGGCCGCGGCGGCGGAGGCCGCCAAAGCCGGTATCATGCTCCTGCTCGAGCCGCTCAACCTGCGCGACCGGCCCGACTATTTCCTCAGCCGTGTCGAGCAGGCGGCCGACATCGTGCGCAAGGTCGGTGCGCCGAACCTGCGCATCCAGTTCGATTTCTATCACGTGCAGATCATGTCGGGCGATCTCATCCGCCGCTTCGAGGCCCATCTGCCCCTGATCGGCCACGTGCAGATCGCCTCCGTGCCCGAGCGGCGCGAGCCCGACGAGGGCGAGGTGAATTACCCGCACATCCTCGCCGCGCTCGACCGTCTCGGCTATGCGGGCTTTGTCGGCTGCGAATATCGTCCGCACGGACGCACCGAGGACGGGCTCGGTTGGGCGCGGCCCTTCGGTCTGGCGCCGCGTGGTAACCCGTAAAGCCGCTGTTGCAACCCTACGCGTTGATGTATTTTACATTTTGAGGACGTTGTCGGCCTTCAAGGGATAAGGCCATGTGGGGACGAAAGAGCAGACTTGCCGTGGGTGAGATGGTGCTGCCGTCGCCGCTCAAAGCGGCGATGCATGCGGCGCGCATCGAGGCGGCTGAGCGCACCAGCGTTGTGGTCGATCTGCGCGACGCGGAAGTGGCGCGCCTCGAGCTGCTCAACGAAGCGCTGAATGGCTTGTTTGCTGAAATTCCGTCGGAAATCGATCTGTTCGATCGTGGCGTAAGCCGCGGTGACACGCCGCGGCTGTGGATCGATGCCGTCGCCCATGTGGCCATGGGACGCGACAAGCGCATGTATCGCTTTTTGCACGACACGCGCATCGGCCGCCGGGTTCTTGCCGAGTTGCACGAGATCCCCGAGCTCGTGAAGGCGGTGACCGATTATGTGGCGCGCCGCTTGATCGAGCGCGAACGGGCATTGGATGAGGATCCCGAATTCATCACCCGCATTGCCCGGCCGGAAGCGGCGCGCACATTGCGCCGCCGCCGACGCCGGGCATGGGGAGCGTTCGTGCTCGGCTTCGTGCTCGGCGCACTGGGGCTTCTGTGCGCCGCCTTGCTGGCGGCTGGGCACATGTGAAGCCCCGACGCGCGTTTGGGCCCCGAGCGAGAGGCACAACTGCGACACACGAGTGTGAGGCGCGCTCGCGTCATCCGTAACGGGAGCGCGCTGATCCCTGCTTACTCGTCGTCCAGGTCGTCGAAGGCCGAGTCTCCGGTTTCCTCATCTTCAATCGCCGCATCGATAATATCGATGACGGATTGTACGTGCAGGAGCTTCTCGTGCTTTTCCTCGACGTCTCCCGCAAGTTTTTCTATGAGCGCAAAGCGCGCTTCGACCGCTTGACCACGGGCCTTTTTGAAAACTTCGAGACGATTATCAGCCATTATCAAATCTCCACTGCCCAATTCGGCGCATCACCATATGGGTCCTAGATGACAAGCCGGTTGCGGTAGCCACAGGGCGGAGGTTGGCGGCCCTCTAGCGCAACACCTGCCGTTCGATTTCGGTAATAGTGCCGCCGGCACCGCGTTCACGCGCGATCATCTCGCAACGCCAGGTGTCGCCCTCGGCGGCGATCTGAAAAAGATTATAGCCGCCCGCATTCTCGTTATGATGCGCCGTGCTTGCCGAGGCCGAAGGCGCGCCGACCGCGGGAATTTTCGCGTCCGGCCCGTCGAGCCACAGGATCGCGCGACGGTGGTCGTGACCGTGAAGCACCAGACCGGCGCCATGCGTCGCCAGCACCTGCCGAAATTCCGCGGCGTCGATCAATCGGCGCAGGCGGCGGCGTGGCGGGGTCTCGGGCGGATGATGAATGAGCACCACGCGGAACGATCCGCGTGTTTGCTCGAGCGCTTGCGCAAAGCGCGCGAGCTGTTGTTCGCCGAGGCGCCCGGTGGCCATGAACGGCCCGGTCGGCAGCGCCGACGAAAGCGCAATCAGCGCGATGCCATCGCGGTGGCGCACGAAGGGGAAGGTGCCGCTTGGTGCGCCGTCGTCGCCGCGCATGTAGTCACCCCAGGCTTTTTCCGGGCCGCCTAAAGCGGCTCGCACGTAGGCATCGTGATTCCCCGGGATCACGGTGACATCGCGCGGCGGTCCGAGCGTCTCGAGCCACTCGCGCGCCGCTGCATATTCGCTCGGCAATGACAGATTGGTCAGGTCGCCGGTGACCGCGATATGATCGGTCGGAATCGTCCTCAAGTCCTGTGTGACTGCGTCGAGCGTCTCGCGGCGATGAATGTATTTGCGTCCGCGATGCCAATTGATGCGGCCGAGCCCGCGTTTGCCGGCGAGCTGATAAGCCTGCGGCCGCAGCGCCAAGTGGACGTCAGACAAATGCGCAAGAACGAACATCGGGCATGATCCGCACAATCGTGCGCCCCGTATAGCGCATGAAGCGCAAACAATTCATCCTGGAAGGCGGAATTGCGGAGGCAGGATGGTCGGCGCCAACCCCGCAGCGACCTTTCTCCCAGAGAGGGAATTCGTCTCCCGGCGCCTGCCGATCCGCCGCCTATGAGCTGCCGATCAGGATGCCGGCTGCGAACACTTCGGTCGCGGGCTCACGCCCGCGACCGAAAGGCGGACGAGCGTAGGGAAAAACCGCCACGCGGGCGTCTCTGCTTTTCCCTCGGGAGAGGCATTCACGGGTGGGTGCATGAGTTCGAAAAGTGTCAAGGAGGACATTTCCTAGATAGAATACTTCTCTCGATCTCAGTCGTTATCTCTGCGCGCATTAAAGGTTCTCGCGAGCCATCCGCTCTTGGCACCGGAAGCGCCGTGGCCACTCTGGCGCTTGCCGAATACGGGGGGGCCGTCCGCGTCGACCTTAGCCTTCACTACAAAAGTACCGCCGGCCCGCTCGGCCATCTGGCGCTTGGCTTTCCACTCGGCGACGACTTCCCGGCCGGCCCGGCCCTTGAGCTGGACATATTCGGGTTGCGGCTTGTCGAGGTCCACGGTTCTGTCCGGCGCAACATAGTCGGGCGATCGAAAACCGTGTTGGTTGTTGAGCAGCGGCTCCAGCTCGTAACAGGGAATTTGCGCGCCCGCATTGGCCAGGGGTTCGGCCGTGTGATGAACGCGGTAGCAAAAGCTTTCTCTGTCGTCACTGAACGTATCTCCATCTGGAATGATGTAGCCGTTTTTTCGAATCGCCAGAGTAATGAAGCCGAGCGCATGCTGGTACGCTTCGCTCCATGGCACTTGGGTCGGCCGTACCCGTATTTCCCGACCGATGAACGCTGCCGCGCCAAAGGTCACAAGACCGGCGATGCCTTGGTCTTGCGTCGTGCCCGGGCCACGAAACGGCAACGGATGCACATGCAGCGGATTGGGGCTTGCGTCGCACATAAAGTTCTTGATGGCTTGCGGCTTGGCCAGAGCGTCCGTGTGGGTCCAATGCGACAGGGTGGGTTTGCTGATCTCTGTAGCCATGGCGGCCAACAGGCCCATCACGCGCAGCCGCTCCTGGTATTGGGGCAGGGATTGTCCCGCCTGGCCGACACCCATTTGCGCCAGCAGTGTCTGGACTTCGCGCGACTGCGACATGGCGCCATGGTGCACGTTGATCAAAAGCACCCCGCGGTGCCGGCCGATCAGCGTTGCAGCGTCCGGCACAGTGATCTGGTTGAACACGGAACTGAGAGCCGTGTTCAAGTTGGCGCGCACGGCGGGTCTATCCAACCATTCCACGAACACCATGACGTTCGAAGCCTGGCCGCCAAAACAGCGAAAATTGGTCCGGCCATCGGCTTCGACGACGTTGTATTTGTAACCGGGCACATTCAATTCGCTCTTCAAGAAGGCCGCTTGCAGCGCACGGATATCAATGGCGTTGGCGCTGTCGTAGAGCAGGGCGATCTGCAAGAGATTCGGACAGGATCGGCTCATCGGGTGATCCTCGATCGAGGTGTCGGACTTGACATCCATTTTGCGAGAACAATTAGCCTAGACCGCACAGTGCTCACCGACCCGCAGGCCGAGTTTCAGTTCTTCGGCGGAGGAAATTTTTTGTGCCCCTCGACCAGCAAGGCTGAGAATCTGCGCGCTAGCTCTTTCACCCTGGCCACGGTGTCGTCGCAAAGATCGGCGAAGCCGCCGAATTCATGCGTCCGTTGGACCTGTTCATGCGCGGCGCGAAGCCGGTCGCGAAGCGCGAAGATCACCTCCTTTTGAGCCTTGGCAAAAGCCGGAGTGTCCCCACCCGGGTGAACGGGCATGTCGAGAATTGAGCAGCTTCTCGCATCCGCCGGAAGGATGACGGTATTCCATTCGTCATAGGGATTAAGACGCAGATGATAGATGAGGAAATCGCCGATCTCGCCGTTCCAGCAACTATCCTGGATGAGCCAGAACGCACGCAAACGAATGTCATTGAGGCCCTTCGCCAACGCCTTGGCTTGGAGCTGACGGATGCGCGCGTCCACAGCCTTGCGGCCTTCCTCGATCATTCGCACGACATCGTCGCGCGTGACGAGAAGATTGGATGGATCGTCCGGTTTGCGACCGATCCTTTTGAAAAACGCAGCCCACTCTGGATCACTCCATCGCTCTGGCGGAACAATATGCTTCTCGGAAGCGAGCCGGCGCCGTTGTCCGAAACCAAGGATGGTCATGCGTGCGCTCCTGCAGAACCTCGCGGAACAGTGGAACATGATCGGTATTTACCGCTCGTAAAGCCGAGCGTGCGTAGCAAGCGAGGCGGTTAATGATCTGGTAATTGGGGGCGGACGCGTCGACCGGTTCTCAAGCTTTGGAGCGCCATTTCAGCTACGCTTGCCTTGCTGCACTTGACTGCCTTTGCTGGAGTTGGCGGTCGAAGAGTTGCCAAGCGAGATACCGAATGTTTGCGGCGCCATCGAGCGTGTCACGGCGATGGATGTATTTGCGGCTGCGATGCCAATTGATGTAGCCGAGCCCGCGCTTGCCGGCGAGCTGATAAGGCCGCGGCCGCAGCGCCAAGTGGATGTCAGATAAATGCGCAAGAACGAACATCGAGCGATGATCCGCACAATCGTGCGCCGCGTATAGCCGATGAAGCGCAAACAATTCATCCTGGATGGCGGGTGTGCTCAGCCGGCATGCTCGGCGCTTGCCGACAACTGCGACCTTTCTCGCGGGGCAGGGACTTCATCCCTCGGCGGCCGCCGATCCGCCGCTTACGAGCTGCCGACTAGAACGGCGGGCGGCGGAAACTGGCGACATCATTTCTCGTGAGTGCGACCGTCAGACAATTTGTTCGCAATCATTCTGGCAGCCCGCTCTCCTTGAGCGCTTCCCCGAGAGAAACGGCAAGATCCGGTGCGCAATTCACCCCGGAAAACTGTTTGCTATAGCGAAAACTAGACTGCCGCTCCAAAACGTGCGCCGCAGCCGCCTTGGCCTCGTCCATTCTGCCGAGCCTCGCCAACGACCCCGCCAGCAGCATCCGTGAAATGCTGTGACCTGGATTGGCTTGAACAGCCTTATAGGCACTGTCAGCCGCCTCCTGATAGCGACCGCGGTGGAAATGGCCCAACGACAACGCATGGTAAGCCGCAAAGCGCCAAGGATCGAAAGGGCTAAGCCGGATTCCGCGTTCGGCCCAATCAATCGCGCGCTCGGCCACGCCGTCCCAACCTAAAATAGCGCTCCCACAAAAATAAGTGAGAGCGGATGACGGACTGAGCGCAAGTGCCGCATCGAAAGCTGCGAAAGCCGAATTGCGATCATGCGCGTCCATCCCGATAGAAAATCCGGCGAACGTTAGCGCGAGGGCGTCGTCTTGGCCGCATGCCATCGCGTCCTGCGCGTGTCTGATCGACGCCATCCTGTCTTGTTCATGTAGTCCGCCGCGCAAGAAACGATTGTGGTAGCACATTGCAGCAAAAGCGTTTGCGAGTGCATAGTCTGGATTTAGCGCAAGTGCGCGCTCAAGTAACGGCAATGCCTTTGTCGCCCGGTCGGGCATACCAGAATAAACGTCGGGCTGCGCTTGTAAGACAAGATCATAGGCGTCGAGACTGTCCGGGCGCTTGCGTTTGACACGTTCAATTTCTGCCTGCCGCAAGCTCGGTTCGATAGCACCGATGACCGAAAGCGTTATCTCGTCTTGGAGTGCGAAAATATCAGCAGATTTGCGGTCATAACGCTCAGCCCATACGTGCGCTCCCGACACAGCATCGATCAGCTGCCCAGTGATCCGAATGCGATCTGCGGCCCTGCGAACGCTTCCTTCGAGTGCATAACGCACGCCAAGCTCGCGACCGATTTGCTTCACATCGATGGAACGGCCCTTATATGTGAAAGTCGAATTACGCGCGATAACGAAAAGCCATTTGATGCGTGACAACCCAGTAATGATGTCTTCAACCATCCCGTCGGTGAAATATTCCTGTTCAGGATCGCCGCTCATGTTTTGGAACGGCAGCACGGCGATGGACGGCCTGTCGGGCAATGACAACGCTGGTGTGGTCGGCTTGGCGGCACTTTCCTTCTCGAGCTCGGCTCGATAGATCCGTACGGGACGGGCGATGTTTTTCAGGCTTCGCTCGCCGGCGTCGACGAAGTTCGCCGATACCTTGCCTTGCACCTGTCGCCATGTGTCCTCGGATATCGAAATGCCGCCAGGTTCGGCAATGCCTTCGATCCGCGCCGCGATGTTAACGCCGTCGCCAAGGATGTCTTCGCCCTCGATGATGATATCGCCGACGTTGATCCCAATCCGGAGCCGAATCGGATCGTCCACTGAGACACCGGTATCGTGGTCGCGAAGCTGTCTCTGGATTTCGATAGCACAAGCGACGGCATCTACGGCGCTGGCGAATTCCACCAGTGCGCCGTCGCCCATGAGCTTGACGATACGTCCCGAATGGGCGCCAATTGCCGGATCGATCAACGCACGACGCAGGGCGTTCAGACGTGACAACGTCCCAGCCTCATCGATGCCCATGAGGCGCGAGTAACCGACCACGTCGGCCGACATAATTGCCGCAAGCCTCCTTTGAAGGCGCTCCTCTGCCATGAAGGCCGCTCCCTGCGGGTAAGCTGACAGTCCCGATTTTATGGTTCAGCGGACAGAGTGTCTATCGAGGTCGCAGCGTCCGCTCCGGGTCAAACTGCGACTTAGCCGCTACGTCCGAGAATGATCTCTTCTCCCCCAGCACCGGACATTCGGCTACTCTGCAAGGCTTGACCTCGCCCGATCGTATTCACAAAAGAGGTCGAAACGGCCGTGCCGTTTTTCGTTTCGGGCGGGGGCAGCCTGCGTGCGCTACGAGCTGCCGATCAGAATACCGGCTGCGAACACCAGCGCGCCGCCCACCACCACCTGGAAGGCGGCTTGCAAGAACGGCGTGTCCATGTAGCGCATGCGAATCCAGGAGATGATCGCAAGCTCGATCGCGACCACCACGAATGCCAGCACGGTCGCCGCGAAAAAATGCGGAATAAGGTAGGGCAGCGCGTGGCCCAATCCGCCGACCGTCGTCATCAGGCCGCAGACCACGCCGCGGATCACCGGCGCGCCGCGTCCGGTGAGCGAGCCGTCGTCCGACAAGGCCTCGGCGAAGCCCATCGAGATACCGGCGCCGATCGAGGCCGCAAGCCCGACCAAAAACGTCGCCCAGGTGTTGTGCGTGGCGAACGCGGCGGCGAACAGCGGCGCCAGCGTTGAGACCGATCCATCCATTAATCCGGCAAGGCCAGGCTGCACATATTGCAGCACGAACATGCGCCGCGCGGTTTCGTCTTCGGCTGCGCGGGCTCGCGGCGCGATCTGCTCGCCGAGTTCTTGCGCCAGCCGCTCATGGGTGTCTTCGGCCGCGGCGAGTTGCGTGAGCAAATCCCGCACCGCTTCGTCGCGGGCGGCCTCGGCGGCTTTGCGGTAGAAGCGCGCGGTCTCGAATTCCATGGTCTCGGCAAATTTGCGCACGGCATCGAGGCCGAGCGGGCGATTGAGCCAGATCGGACGCCGCGCCACGAAGCCTTTGACGTCCTGGCGCCGGATCAAGGGAAGAAAGTCGCCGAATTTTTTGCGAAAGAGATCGAGCAGCAGGTCGTGATGCTCGCTCTCTTCCTGCGCCATCCGGTCGTACATCGCCGCCGTTTCCGGATAGGCGGCGCGTAATCCATCGGCGAACGACCGGTAGATCCGGTTGTCCTCGTCCTCGTTGGCGATGGCGAGCGCCAGGACTTCCCGCTCGTTCAAATCGGCAAAGCGTCTGGTGGTCATCGGCGGTCCCTGAATTAGAATAATTCTAAACTATGGCGCCGCCGATGGCAACACGATCCGCCACGACGGAACCTCGGCAGGCGAGGCCGTTGCCTGCATTGACATGCCCGATCTCGATCGGCCTGACGCCGAGCGAATTTAGGACAACCGTAACGTGATATCGGGGACACTCCGTTGCGGCCGGCGCCGACGCGCACGTCAAGGCCACGACAAAGGCGGATTGAATGTTGCCTGCAGACTATGTTTTTGCGGCCGCTTTGGTGTTCGTCGTCGGTTGCAGCCTTTATTTTGCTCCGCGTATCAGCGGCGATCGCGTCGCCATGCAGTGGGGACTCGATGGCACGCCGAACTGGTACGCGCCCAAATGGCTGGCGCTTTGGTGGACGGCGCCCTTTATGCTCGCCATACGTATCTTATCTGGTTGGCCGCCACCAACACGCCGCAGCTTGTGCACGGCGTTCAATGGGGAATATTGGGTATGTCGGTGACGGTCGCGGCGGCGCATTTTTATACGCTAAAGACGGCGGCGGCCGGGCATTAGAGCGCCGGATATTCAGTCCAGTCGGAATCCTTAAAGTCGCGGCGGCCGATCCGCCGACGATCCTCCCAGAAACGGCGATATGTCCAAGCAATTCGAAACATTCCGCCACTCGCTCGAGCCGCTCATGCGCCGGCTCTTTCATTTTTACTGGCGGTTCGCGCGCGGGCTGACGCTCGGCGTGCGCGCCGTGGTCATCGACGGCACCGGGCGCGTATTTTTAGTCAAACACAGCTATGTCGCCGGCTGGCATCTGCCGGGCGGCGGCGTGGAGGTGGGCGAAACGCTCATGACGGCGCTGATGCGCGAATTGCGCGAGGAGGGCAATATCGAGCTCGGCGAGCAACCCGATTTCTTCGCCGTCTATTTCAACCGCCGGGCCTCGCGGCGGGATCACGTGGCGCTCTATGTCGTGCGCGCCTTTCATCAGAGCGCGCCGCCGCAGCCGAACCACGAAATCATCGCGCACGGCTTCTTTGCACCCGACGCTCTGCCGGAAGAGACGACACGGGCAACGCGTGCGCGTATCGCCGAAGTGCTGGACGGCCGAACGGTCGCCGAACTTTGGTGATTGGTGCCGGGTTGCGGAGCAAAGGGCGGATGGCGATTGATCGTGCTCCATCCGATCAATGCTGCGTCGATCGGCCGGCGGAATGTGTCTGGATGAAGCGGCTATGCTTGGTCTCGGTCGCATCGTCAGCCGGGAACATGCATTCGAGCCGCAGCTCTTCGGCCGTGACCGTCTGCGGCGTCCCGACCGTCGCGATCATCGAGAAATAATTCAAGGTCGTTCCGTCTTTGGCGAAGATGAAGGGGATCATCGGCATGGCGTCGGTAGGCGATGGCGCCTGCCACTCCGGCTTCACACCGGGATATGCGGACAGTTCGGCAAGCAGCGTCTTCGTTCTTTCGTCGATGACGCGCCCAAGCGCTTCCCGACGCACGCGAGCAAACAATGCGCGTGCCGTGTCCGGCCAGTTGGCGACGAAGGGGCGCATGCCTGCCGGATCGAACATCAGGTGCAGCAAATTACGCGGGCTCGGTCTTGCCGCCATGTCGACGAAGCAGTTGAACAATAACGGTGCCGCCTCGTTGGTCATCAACACATTCCAATACCGATCCATGACGATGGCCGGGAACGGCTCGTGCTGCCGCAGCATGCGTTGCAGGGCTTTGCCGATGCTGTTCATGGCCGGTGCATCGAGGGCTTGATCGGAATAGAGCGGTGCATAGCCGGCGGCGATCAACAGCGCGTTTCGTTCGCGCAGCGGCACATCGAGTGCCTGGGCAAGATCGAGCACCATTTGCCGGCTCGGAACGCTGCGGCCGCTTTCGACAAAGCTGATGTGTTTTTGCGACACGCCGGCATCGAACGACAGGTCCATCTGCGTTTTGCCGCGGATGTCCCGCCATTGACGCAGCAGAATGCCGGCGGGATTGGCCGCCGGCTTATTCTCGTTGGCCGTCGCTTGCATAATCGTTTGATCCCTTATGCGTCTGCAGGCTCTGCGTTGATTATTGCCGTTTCCGTCGAACGGACGAGCACCTCGGATCTAATCGGCCCGGCGCCCGTCGATGGCACTTTCGCACGCGATATCAGCCGAAGCCCGTCGGCCCGACCGCACCGACCCAGCGGCGCACCTTCGTGTCATCCTTCTCATCCATATAGAAGAAATGAGTCATCGTCGGATGAACCGTCGGTCCTGATCGGTCGTCGGGGGTCATGTCGACAACACCGTGAAACACTTTCAGGAAGCCCGCATCCCAATATTCGGTGACGTGATGCAGCGCGGTAAAGCCGGTATCGATGAAGGCTTTGAGGTTGCCGCGGATCGCTTCGCGGCCCTTCCAATCCGCCACGCCGAGATTGCAGACGGTGTCCTCGGTGAAGCAATCGAAGCCCTTGCCGAAGGTTTTGTCGTCGATCTCTTTCCACATGTCGAGAAGCCATTGCGGCGGCTCTTTTTTGGTGAATACGGCTTGCATTGCTGTTCTCCTGAATCCTTGTTTTCACGGAACCTCGCCGCGCCAGCGCTTTGTTGGTGTTCTTCGGCGCTGACGATCAGGAGAATAGTCGCGCACCGCCTTTGTTCAATTACATGCCAGGTAATAGGCGGGAAGAAGACAGCGGCCGCCTCATTCTGCAAATGGTACTTTCAGCAATTCTGAAAAATGAAACGGCCTAAACCGGCACGCCGTCGAAATACGCCCGTCGATCAGTCACTTTCAGCATCCGCGCTCGCATTGCCGCGCCGTAACATGCTCCGCGTCATTTGGTCGTCGTGCGGTGCGCGTCGGCAACTCGACGCACCGCAACGCGTTGTTGCAGTCGGCGGGTCGGCTGGAACATGGAGTGTGAAATGCGCAGTAAAGTTCTCGCATTTGCTACGGCTGTAGTAATCGGTACGGCTGCGATGACGACAGGTGCCCTCGCAGGTCACGGCGGTGGCGGTGGCGGCGGTGGCGGTGGTCATGGTGGAGGCGGCGGCGGCCATTTCGGTGGTGGCTTTGCGGGTCCGCGCGGCGGCTTTGGGCCAGGATTTGCGATGAATGGCGGCCGTTTTCACGGCGGCTTCGGCCGTGACCGCTTTGGCCGCGGCTTCGGTTATGGCGGCCTTTATGCGTATGCGCCGTATGGCTACTGCAATCCCTACGATCCATATGCTTACAGCTATGGCGCCTGCAACTACGGCTATAGCTGGTAGTCGACGCCCGACAATCATAGGCCGTCGCGCCCGTTTGGGCGCGGCGGCTTTTTGTTTGCTCAGAGCATGTCCCGGAAAGGCATGCCCTCGGGCTTGACCCGATGGGTGGAAACCGGTTTTCCGAAAAGGACGTGCGACAAGAAAGAGAGCCAGAGCCCGTTCGGATTCCGCTTGATCGGGACGGGCTCTAGCCGAAACGCCCGCGATCGTGGGCCGCGTTGAAATCAAGCACCGGCCCGATCGGCACGATACCGGTTGGGTTCACGTTGCGGTGGCTGCCGTAATAGTGCCGCTTGATGTGATCGAGGTTCACGGTCTCGGCCACCCCGGGCACCTGATAAAGCTCGCGCAGGTAATTCGACAGATTAGGATAATCGATGATGCGCCGCAGATTGCATTTGAAGTGCCCATAATAGACCGCGTCGAAGCGAATAAGGGTCGTAAACAGCCGCCAATCCGCTTCGGTGATCTGGGATCCGACGAGATAGCGCTGCCGCGACAGCCGCTCTTCGACCCGATCGAGCGTGGCGAACAAGGCGCGCGCGGCTTCCTCATAGGCCGCCTGCGTGGTGGCGAAGCCTGAGCGATAGACGCCGTTGTTCACGGTCGAATAGACGACGTCGTTGATCTGGTCGATCTCGGGGCGTAGCGCCGCCGGATAATAGTCGGTGTGGACATCGGTGAACGCGTCGAACGCCGAATTGAGCATGCGGATGATTTCGGAGGAACTCATTGTTGACGATCACGCCCTGCTTTTTGTCCCACAACACCGGTACGCTGGCGCGGCCGCTATAGCGCGGATCGCCGAGCACGTAGATGTCGGCAACGGTCGGTTTGCCGTTGACGGTGTCGAGCCTCGCGCCGGGTTCGCTGCCGAATTCCCAGCCTTTTTTGCCGAACAGGGGCACCGTGATCGACACCGAGATCGCGTCCTCGAGCTTCTTGAGCTTGCGGAAGATGAGCGTGCGGTGGGCCCACGGGCAGGCGAGCGACACGTAGAGATGATAGCGGCCGGGCTCGGCGGCAAAACCGCCTTTGCCGGTCGGGCCGGGACTGCCGTCGGCGGTAATGTAATTGTGGAACGCCGTCGGCTTGCGGACGAATTGACCGCCTTGCGTGCGCATGTCAACGTCCTGCCAGACGCCATCGGCGAAAAATCCCATTGCTATCTCCAATATTCCGGCCCCGTGTCCGGCGCTCTCCATGTAGTCATTTTCACGGCCGGCGACAGAGCGCCGCGGCGCGCAAGACCGCCATGGCGGTCGCACTGGACCCGGAGCGGGCCAGATGCTACGCGGCGACGCCATGAACGACGTTTCCCTGACGATCCTGCCCGAGACCCAAGCCGACGCGCCCGCCATCGATCGACTGCACGAGCGCACCTTCGGCCCCGGGCGCTATGCCAAGACCGCTTTCCGGCTGCGCGAGCAGGTGGCGCACGCGCTCGATCTGTCATTCACCGCGCGGGTCGGTAGCCTCTTGGTCGGCTCGGTACGGTTATCGCCGGTGCGGATCGGCGAGGCGCGGGCGCTGTTGCTCGGCCCGCTGACGGTCGAGCCGCCGTTTCGCGATCGTGGCGTCGGCCATACCTTGATGATGCGGGCGCTCGAAGAGGCGCGCGCCAAAGGCCATCGGCTGGTGATCCTGGTGGGTGACGAACCATATTACGGCAAGTGCGGATTCAAAAAGATCCCGCCCAATCGGGTCGTCATGCCGGGGCCGGTCGATCCGGGCCGCCTCTTGGTCGCGGAGCTCGCCGACGGCGCCGCGGAAGGTTTGACCGGAGCGGTCAGCGGCGAGTGGGAGTAATAGTCCCGCTGATCCGCTCGTCCCCGCGAAGGCGGGGACCCAGCGTTTGACGCTGCTCTGGATTCCCGCATACGCGGGAATGAGCGGAGTTTAACGTTCGGCCGTTCCACTTTATTGGAGCGGGCCGGAGTTTACTTCCCCTCGCGCGCCCACGTGGCGGCGAGACTGCCAACCAACAACAACAGCCCGAGGAAGCCGGCAAACACCGGCAGCACGCCGATGCCGCGCACCACGCTGGCGTCGCGCATTTTCAGCCCGAGCCAATCCTCGCCCTTGTAGGTGTCGCCGGAGCGGACCGCCAGAACGCGTGGAATGCTCAGCCCGCTGCCGCTGTCGAGCCGGCGCGAGTCGCCGCCGGTGGCATTGGCGATCGGCGCCACGACGTCGGGTGTCGACGTCACCTCGGTGAACTCGCGCGGATTGAGCGGGCCGATATTGATCAGCGCGTTGAGCTTGCCGTCGGTGGCGCGCCAGAGCCCGAGCTCGTTGGCGGTCACGCTCGCCTGCCAGGCACCGGGTTCGGTGGCGGCGAGCTTCAGCGTCTGGGTCTTGCCCGAGGGCGACGTCAAGGTCACGTCGGACACGGTCTCCGCCATGGTCTGCCGCCGCACCAGGAGCTGATGGCCATTGACGCTGAGCCGCAGCGCTTCCTCTTCCAGCTCCGGCTCTTTCATCAGCCAGTGCGACAGCCGCCGCAGCAAATCGAGATGCGGGCCGCCGCCCTGAAAGCCGCGCGCCCACAGCCAAAGCTGATCGGAGAGGAGGAGGGCGACGCGGCCTTCGCCCTCGCGCGACAGCACCAGGAGCGGCTTGTTATCCGGACCCTGCATCACCGCCGTGCCGTTGGCATTGCTGGTGTCGACCATCCGGAACCACTGGCTCCAATGCGGCGGATCGCTCGTTGCGCCGTCGAGGTCGCGCGTCACCGGATGGCGCTTGCCGAGTTCGCTCAAGCGGGCGTGGAAGGCGCGCTCGGTGACGCTACCGCTCGGTTCCGCCGGCAGGATGGCATTGAGCGGCGTGCGCCAGATGCTGGTCGGGCTCGCATAGTCGGGCCCTGCGGCGACCAAAACCGCTCCGCCGTCACGCACATAGCGGTTGATATTGTCGAAATAGATCATCGGCAGCACGCCCTGCCGGGCGTAGCGGTCGAAGATGATGAGCTGAAACTCGCCGATCTTCTGCTGGAACAGTTCGCGCGTCGGGAAAGCGATCAACGACAACTCGTTGATCGGCGTGACGTCCTGCTTTTCCGGCGGCCGCAAAATCGTGAAATGCACGAGATCGACGGAAGCGTCCGATTTGAGCAGGTTGCGCCAGGTCCGCTCGCCGGCGTTGGGTTCGCCGGAAACCAATAGCACCCGCAACTTGTCGCGCACGCCGTCGATGGTGACGACGGCGCGATTGTTGACGGTGGTCAGTTCGCCGGCCAGCGGCGAAGCCTCGATCTCGACGATATTGGCGCCGCCATGGGGGATCGGGATGTCGACGCGTTGCGGCGAGCCGACCGGCACTGCGCGGGTCTCGACCAGTTCGCCGTCGCGGCGCACCGTGACGGTGGCGCTGCGCTCGCGCGCACCATGATCTTCCACCTGGTAGGTGATGCTCTGGGTTTGACCGACAATGCCGAAGCGCGGCGCCGCGATCAAGGCGACGCGGCGGTCGCGTTCGTTCTTGTCGCCGGTGATCAGCGCATGCACCGGCGCGGCGAAGCCCAGCGCGCCGGCATCGGCCGGCACGTCATGAACGCGGCCGTCTGTGATCATGATGGCGCCGGCGATGCGGTCGGCGGGCACATCCGACAGTGACGATTCGAGCGCGGTGAACAGCCGCGTGCCGTCGGTCTCGCCGTCCGATTGGCCGGCCTCCACCACGCGCACATCGAGCCCGGCGATGCGGCCGAGGCGCTCGACCACGGCCTTGCGCGCTTCTTCGGTTTGGCGCTCGCGCTCGCCGAAGCTCTGGCTCGGACTCTTGTCGACGACGACGATGGCCACCGAGCTGAGCGGATCACGGTCTTCGCGCGTGAATGATGGATTGGCCAGCGCCAACACCAGCAAAGCAAGCCCGGCCGCGCGCATCAGCGCGCCGCGGGTGCGCGAGACGAACAGCAGCAGCACCAGCACGGCAACCACAGCGACAGCCGCAAGGAGAATCTGGATACTGACCAGCGGGGCGAAGGCGAGACCGAAATTCACATCGCCTCCTATTGGCCAAGCCGTTCAAGCAACGCCGGCACGTGCACCTGGTCGGCCTTGTAGTTACCGGTCAGCGTGTACATCACGATGTTCACACCGGCGCGGAAGGCGAGTTCGCGCTGCCGCGGCTCGCCCTCGACCATCGGCAATGTCGGCTGTCCGTCGGGCTGCAGCGCCCAGGCGCCGGCAAAGTCGTTCGAGGTGATGATGATCGACGACACACCGTCGCCGCCGCGGGCCGGCCGGCGTTCGGCGTCGTCGTCTTCGCTGCCCGCGGGCAACGCTTCCACCCAAAGCTGGCCGGAATTGAAGCGGCCCGGAAAGTCGCGCAGCAGATAGAACGTCTTGGTGAGAACATGGTCGCGCGGCACCGGCTCGAGCTCGGGAAGGTCAAGCGAGGAGAGGATCTGGCGCAGTTCAAGCATGCCCGGTCCGCGTGCGTCGCCGCCGCTTCCCGCCGGTGAGAGCACCGCGTCGCGGGTGTCGAACAGCACCGTGCCGCCCTGTTTCATGTAGGCGTCGATGCGCTTGAGCGTCTGCTGCGACGGCCGTGGCGCGCCCGGCACGATCGGCCAGTAGATCAGCGGATAGAAGGCAAGCTCGTCGCGGGCGATATCGAGCCCGATCGGTTCGCCGGCTTCCAGCGCGGTGCGTTGGGCCAAAAACAGCGTCAGACCGC
This sequence comes from uncultured Alphaproteobacteria bacterium, assembly GCA_963818155.1. GTDB lineage: Bacteria > Pseudomonadota > Alphaproteobacteria > Rhizobiales > Xanthobacteraceae > BOG-931. Next base: position 271,117 of record CAWFRC010000002.1, on the reverse strand, counting down.
CGAGGCCAGCCTTGCTGATCGAGTCCACATCGCGATCGCCGGTGATCACATAAGCGAGCTTGGTCTCCAGCGCCGAGCGCGGCACGTCCCGGCTTGACGGCTCGGCCGAGCGGAATTGCGGCGCCGGCAATTGCAGTCCAGGGGCGCGATCGTCCGAGCGCCTGATGATGGTCTCGGCGGCCTGCGCGTGCGGAAGCGACAGCGCCAGTATGGAAAGCAGGATCGCCGCCGTGGTGCCGGCGCGCGCGAACCGCGGCAACAGTCGCGTTATGGTGCCGCCGAGCCAGAGCACAAGCAGCGTGTCGAGCAAAAACAATCCCAATGCCGCGAGCAGGATCGGCCCGCGCAGATCCCGCGGCTCGGTCTTGCGGTAGATTTCATGGCTCGCATGCACAAGCGCCGAAAAATCGAGGGGAGCGAGACGGTCGCCCGCCGATAACGTGTTCACCGCCAAGAGGTTCTCGGGTGGTCCGTAGAAGCCCGGCGGATGCTCCGCCGTGGCGCTTCCCGCATAGTCGGTCGGCACCGGCCGCGCCGTCGCCGGCGGCGACGCGAAATTGCCGAAGCCGTCGAGCACGCGGCTTGGCGCGATCGCCTCATGGGTGGTCTTGGTCTTTTGATCATCGGCCGTTTCGGCCACGGCGGGCGTGCCGGCGAGCGCCACGATTCGCTTGAGCATGTCCACGAAGCTGCCAGACAGCGGCAGGTCCGACCAGCGCGTATCGCCGGTCACGTGGAACAGTACGATCAAACCCTTGCCGCGCTTGGCGGCCGTCACCAATGGCGTGCCGTCGGCGAGCGTCGCCCAGGTGTTTTCCGAGAGCGCCGCGTCCGGCTCGGCCAGCACCTGGCGGCTTACGGTCACATCGTTGGGCACGGTCATGCCGCCAAATGGGCTCTCATGCGAAAATGCCGCCAGCGGCTGCGGCTTGTCCCAGCTCAGGCTGCCGCCGAGGATACGGCCGCCGCGGCGCAGCCGCACCGGCACGAGATCGTCGTCGGAGGCGGCAAGCCGCGGTCCGGCAAAGCGCACCAGCACGCCGCCATCTTCGATCCAGTGCTCCAGCCGCTCGCGCGCGTCGCCGGCGACATTGCCGACATCGGCGAGGATCAGCATCGGCAGGTGCTGGTCGAGGAAATGATTGACGGCTTCCGCGGGCGATTCGCCTTGCGCAAGCCGCACATCGGCGAACGGGCCAAGAGCGCGGCTGATATAGTAGCTCGACGACAAAAGCGGCTGCGACGTATCGGCGGTCGCGCCGGAGATGATGCCGACCGTGCGGCGGCGCCAGCGCTTGTCGAGAAGCTGCACCGCTCCCGCGGAGCGTTCGCCGACAATTTCAATGCGCGCGATATCGTTGCGGATCTCCAGCGGCAGGTCGAACTTCGCCTCGGTCTCGCGGTCGGCGGCGGCGAACGCGAAGGGCGCTTCGCCGAGCGGCAACCCTTTCAGATCGAGCGCCCGCAGCGTGCCGGTCTCGCCGTTGCCGGTATTGGCGCGCAGCACTTTGACGCTCAGCGCGCCGGCCGCATTGTCAGTGCCGGTGAGCGCGCGGGCGCCGGCAACGCCGCCGGCGATGATGGTCATCGGCCGCGTGTCGACGAGCGGGGCCAGGCCTTTGGCGAAATCGCTGCCGCGGCCGAGATCGACGTCATCGCAGAGCCACACCAGATCGACATCGCGGGTCGCACCGAGAAAGCGCGAAATCGCCGGCAGCGCCTCGGTGCGATCGACCGTGTACGCCTTTGGTTTGATCGACTGCAGGCGCACGCGCGCGGAGGCCGCCGGCGCAAACGAAATGTCGCGGGTGCCCTCGGAGAGCGGCACGAGCGCCACGGCACGGCGATCGTTTTCCGCGCGGGTGATGATGTCCTCGGCGGTGCGCAATCGCGCGTCCCACGTGGCGGCGGCGGCCCAGCCGTCATCGATCAGGATCGCGATCGGCGCGCGCGAGGTCGTTGCCGCGAGCGGCGGATTCCACAGCGGGCCGGCGGCGGCGATGATGACCAGCGCGGCGAGCGAAAGCCGCAGCAGCGTGAGCCACCATGGCGTCCGCGCCGGGGTCTCTTCGCGCGGCGCGATCTCCATCAAGAGCCGCGTCGGCGGAAAATCGATGCGCCGCGGGCGTGGCGGCACCAGCCGCAGCAGCCACCACAGCGCCGGCAGCGTCAACAGGCCGATCAGCACCAGCGGTTCGGCGAAGCCGAGCGGAAGCAGGCCGCCGATCATGCCGAGGCCCTCCGCGGCCCGCTTTCGCTCAAGCCGGCGCCGATGCGCGCATGCAAGGCAAGCAGCAGTTCGTTCGCGGTGCGATCGGTGCGGTGGATGGTGAAGCTCCAGAACCGCCGGTCAGTTTCGGCGCGGATTTCCGCCCGATGGCGCCGCACCCGCGCCTCGTAATCGTCGCGCCATGCCTGCGCGCGGCCCGCCGTGATGCGGCCTCCGCCTTCAGGTTCGACGAATTCGATACGGCCCGAATAAGGGAACACCTCTTCGGCCGGATCGACGACCTGCACCACGTGTCCGCGTGCGCCGCTGCCGGCGAGTTGCGTAACGGTGCTGCGGATGTCGGCAATGTCGCTCCACAGGTCGGACAAAAGGACGATCTCGGCCGGCGGGGCGGGCGCGAATTGCGGCGGCAAACTCGCGCGCTCGGCGCTGTCGTGCAGGATGGCTTGCGCCATGCGCTCGATCACGTTGCGGTTGCCGGTCGGGCGCATCAGGCCCGGAATTCCCACGCGCTCGCCGCCCTCGACCAGGATCTCGGCCAGCGCCATGGCGACCACGAGCGTACGATGCAGTTTGTTGTCCTGCACGAGCGTCGAGGCGAACAGCATCGAGGGGGAGCGGTCGGGCCAGATCCAGATCGTGTGCGCGGCTTCCCATTCCAGTTCGCGCACATACAGATGATCGTCGCGCGCCGAGCGGCGCCAGTCGACCCGCGATGCCGGCTCGCCGGAAACGAAACGGCGATACTGCCAGAAATTCTCGCCCGGGCCGGCGCGGCGGCGGCCGTGCATCCCGTGAATAATGGTCGAAGCAACCCGGCGCGCTTCAAGGATCAGCCGCGGCATCGTCGCCGCAAGCGTGCGACCTTCACCCACCGCACGCTGAATAGCCGGGCTTTCGTGATCGGACGTGCGCCTTGCTTCGGCCGCCATCCGCCTATCCGATCCGCGCCTTCAGGCGGCCGATCACCGCATCGACGGTCTCGCCTTTAGCTTGCGCCGCGTAGGTGAGCGCCATGCGGTGTTTGAGCACCGGTTCGGCAAGAGCGACCACGTCATCGATCGAAGGCGCCAGCCGCCGATCGAGCAAGGCGCGCGCGCGTACCGCGAGCATCAGCGCCTGGCTGGCGCGCGGCGAGGGACCCCAGGCGATGAGCTTGGCGTCTTCGCCGCCCTCGGCGCCCGGACGCGCTGAGCGCACCAGCGTCAGGATTGCTTCCACCACGGACTCGCCCACCGGAAGCCGCCGCACCAAGCGCTGCGCGGCCATCAGATCTTCCGCCGTCATCGCGGTTTTCGCTCGCGTCTCTTCGGCGCCGGTTGTCTCGAACAGGATTTTTCGCTCGGCCTCTTTGTCGGGGTAATCGACATCGATCTCCATCAGAAAACGATCGAGCTGGGCTTCGGGCAAGGGATAGGTGCCCTCCTGCTCGAGCGGGTTCTGAGTAGCGAGCACGTGGAAGGGGCGGGGCAAGTCGTGACGCGCGCCTGCAACGGTAACATGCTGTTCCTGCATGGCTTGCAGCAACGCCGATTGGGTGCGCGGACTGGCGCGGTTGATCTCGTCGGCCATCAAAAGCTGGGCAAACACCGGACCGGAGAGAAATCGAAAGCTGCGCTTGCCGGCCTGGCTTTCCTCCAGCACCTCGGTTCCGAGAATGTCCGATGGCATCAAGTCCGGGGTGAATTGGATGCGGCGCGCGTCGAGGCCGAGAACGGTTCCCAGGGTCTCAACAAGCTTGGTCTTGGCGAGGCCCGGAACACCGAGCAGCAGCGCGTGTCCGCCGGACATGATAGTGATGAGCGCCTGCTCGATCACTTTATCCTGGCCGAAAATCACGGTTCCAATCGCGGCTTTGGCCGCACGTACATGATCGGCGCTCGTCTCGGCTGCGCGCACGATCATGTCTTCCAGCTTTTCAAGCCCGTCTCCGCTGACAGCGGGCATGGGTCAACTCCTTATCCTCGCAGACGCATCTTATCCGTAAGGCCGCATCGCCAAGCGGATCAGATTCGGTGCGCGGGCACGATCAAAAGCATGCAGCTTTGCACGACTAACTGACGATGCAATATATGCGCCACCACCAGAAACCGTCGGTTTTTGCGATCATTCTTTCATTCATCGGGAACACAACCTAAATGTCGAGCGGCGCAATCGCAGCGAAGCGATCACCACACCGCGAGTGGCGCTGCCCCCGGACTTAATGTCCAACGAGTTCAGGTTCAAGGCAAACCATGGCGAAGGCAGGGCAATTCGGTTTGGACGCGATCACAGGATCGCTAGCAAGCGCCTCGGGCCACGCTCAGGGGCTGCCACCGGTCGAGCGCTGGAATCCGCCATTTTGCGGCGATCTCGACATGCGGATTGCCGCCGACGGTACATGGTACTACCTGAAAACACCGATTGGCCGGCCGGCGTTGGTGCGGCTGTTCGCCTCCGTGCTCAAGCGCGAAGGCGACAAATATTTCTTGGTCACGCCTGTGGAGAAGTGCGGCATCCGCGTCGACGACGTGCCTTTTCTGGCGGTCGAATTGAATGTGGAACAATCGCCGTCCGGGCAGGCGCTCAATTTCCGCACCAATGTGGACGACTGGGTAGCGTGCGGGCCGGACCATGCGCTGCGCTTCGAGCCCGAAACCGGCACCGGCGGTCTGAAACCTTATCTGCATGTCCGCCGCGATCTGTGGGCGCGGGTGACGCGCCCGCTGTTCTTCGATCTCGTCGAGCTTGGCGAAGAGCGCGAGATTGACGGCCGCGCAATGTTCGGCGTCACCTCGCTCGGCACGTTTTATCCTATGGCGCCCGCCGAAGAGGTGAGGGAGTTGGCGTGAGCGAGCAAAGCGCGCAATTGCAGCCGAGCGCTGCCGAAGTATTTTTTGATCGTGCCCGCGCGCGGCTGACATTGGAGGTGCCGCGCGCGCTTACGGATCCCTTGGCAGAGGGCGCGCGCGGCGATCTTGATCTCAATCCGTCGATGTGGGAGCGCGCCGGCGTGACCGCGACCAAACCTGCGGCTGTGCTCATTCCGGTGATCGAGCGCACGACGCCGACGGTTCTTTTCACCATCCGCACGCAAGAGCTTGCGCGCCACGCCGGCCAGGTGGCGTTTCCGGGCGGTAAGATCGATCGCGAAGATGAGAGCCCGGTGGCTGCGGCGTTGCGCGAGGCGCGCGAGGAGGTCGGGCTGGCGCCGACCCTGATCGAGCCGCTCGGCTATCTCGATCTTTATTTGACCTTCTCGGGCTTTCGCATTTTGCCGACGCTCGCACGCGTGCGTCCGGATTTCACGCTCACGCTCAATCCGCGCGAAGTGACCGAGACGTTCGAGGTGCCGCTCGACTTTTTGATGCGTCCGGAAAATCACCAGCGGCACAGCCGCGAATGGAAGGGCATCGAGCGCGAATATTACGCGGTGCCGTTCGGCGACCGTTACATCTGGGGCATCACCGCCGGCATCGTGCGCAATCTCTACGACCGGATTTACGGATGACGGCGCCGGTCGCCAGGAAAATTAACGCACGTTGGCTCGGCGAAGGCCCGGTCGCGAACCTCCTCGGGCTCTTGAACCGTGACGGCGAAGAGGCGCGCGCGGTCGGCGGTGCGGTGCGCAACGATTTGCTCGATCGGCCCGCGAGCGAAATCGATGTGGCCACAACCGCGCTGCCCGATGAGGTGATACGGCGCGTCGAGGCCGCGGGCGGCAAGGCCGTGCCGACCGGCATCGAGCACGGCACCGTCACCGCCATCATCGACCATCAGGCGGTCGAGGTTACGACCTTGCGCCAGGACGTCGAAACCTTCGGGCGTAAGGCTCGTGTCGTCTTCGGCCGCGATTGGAAGGCCGACGCCGAGCGGCGCGACTTCACGATCAATGCGCTCTCCGCCGGGCCGGACGGCGTGGTGCACGATTATGTCGGCGGCCTTGCCGATATCGCAAAACAGCGCGTGCGTTTCATCGGCGAGCCGCGGCAGCGGATCGAGGAAGATTATCTGCGCATTCTGCGCTTCTTCCGCTTTCATGCGCATTTCGGTGCCGGCACGCCTGATCCCGATGGCGTCGCGGCCTGCGTCCGCGGCCGCGCCGGCCTGGAAACGCTGTCGCGCGAACGCGTGCGCATGGAGATGCTCAAGCTTCTCTTGGCCGCGCGGGCCGCGCCAACTCTCGCGGTAATGGCGGAGAGCGGGCTTTTGGGCACCGTCTTGGGCGGCGTCGCGTATCTCGCGAGCTTGGAGAACATGATCAAGCTCGAAGAGACGCTCGGGCGCGAGGCCGATGCGGTGCGCCGGCTCGGTGCGCTCGGGGTGTGGGTGGAGGAAGATGCCGAGCGGCTCGGCGAGCGGCTGCGCTTGTCCAACGCCGAGTGCGAGCAATTGCTAGCGCTGGACGGCTGGTGGCGCCTGGCTTCGGAGCAGGACGCAAGGTTGGCCCGCGGACTTCTTTATCGCCTCGGCGCGCAGACATTTGTCGACCGCGTATTGGTGGCCTGGAGTCGCTCGGCAGCAGGCGCAGCCGATGCTGCCTGGCATGAATTCGCCACTCTGCCGCTGCGCTGGGCGGTGCCGGTTTTTCCGCTCAAAGCCGCGGATTTCATGAGTCTCGGCCTTACGCCTGGCCCGCCGCTCGGCTGCGCCTTACGCGCGGCCGAGGCGGCCTGGATCGCGGCCGATTTCCCGGCTGACCGCGCCACGCTCGATGTCATCGCCAAAGAGGCGGCAGCGCGCGTATCGAAATCGTAGGCGGAACGCCGCGCCATTGCGGCCGAGCTGCCGGAACGTTCCGCGCCGCAGCCAGTTCACATGTCGCAGGAGTTCGCTTGGGGGGCTTCGTCATGGGAGGCGCCCAAATGCAAAAGGCATGCGGAATCATAGCGATCGCGGCGATCGCTCTTGGCGCATCGCAACTGGCCTCGGTTCAAAAAGCTTCGGCTCAAACATCGGACCTATGGCGCCGGACGGCGGATGGTCCGTCCGCGCCGGCGGCGGACCAGTTTGCGACCACGCGAGACGAAGTGAGAGCGAGGCTCGAAGAAGCCGGATTTAGCAATATTCAAATCATGTCCGAATCGTTTCTGGTGCGCGCCATCGGACCCGACGGCAGTCCGGTCGTGATGGTGGTGCATCCGGATTCGCAGGCACTCATGCCGGAGGCGTCCGAGGATCAGGACGCCGCGAGCGCGCGCGAGCGAGGCGATGCGGACGCGCTCGGCGACCTCTCCGAGGACGATGAGGAAGAAGCGGTCGCGCCGGCACCGCACAGCCACCGCTTCGGAAAATCGGCAAAGACGATGGATCGCGCGCCTTCGGCGAAGAGCGAGCGCGAGGCGGAGGGTGAAAACTCGGCCACGACGAGCGGCCGCCAGGAGAACACGGCCGCTGGGCAGCAACGGCGGTCCGACGCCGTGCCAAACCAGCTGCCAAATCCCACGCAAAGCCAGTCGGCGAAGATGCGTGACGAAGGTGTGCGTCAGAACGCCGACAATCAAACAACCCCCGACCGTCCGAATGGTATGGCGTCGGACATGAAGGAGAGGGAGCAGCGCGCTCGATCTCAGTACGGCACAGCGCGCCGAAATCTGGAAGCAACTCGGCAATCAGCAAGCCACCAATGCGCCGCCCGGCTTCCAGCCCAAAGTCGGCGCTACGGTGCCGGCGTCGATGCAGCTCCGATCGCTGCCCAACAGCGTCAGTAGCGAGGTGCCGCAAGTTCAATCGTACAATTACGCCATGGTGCACAGTCAGCTCTTGATCGTCGATCCGGCGACCAACAGGATCGTCAGCATCATTACGGAATGAGCGGCGGCGCTATGGAGCCGGAAGGGCGGCGGCGCGTCTTGAAACCGCCTGCAGAATGGCCTGCAATCAGATCCGCGCCGCTCCGACATGCTCGACGAAACTCGCGTGCAGGTCGGCCGGTGCGATATCGCGGGTGATAAAGACGATGCGCGACCGCCGGTCGGCGTCCGGCCAGGCGTCGAGCTGCACCGGCGGATGAAAGACATGATGCACGCCGTGAACGGCGACCGGCGCATCCTCGCCGATCAGATTGAGTATGCCTTTGACCCGCAGCAGGTCCGCCCCGGCCCCTTGACGCAGCCCCGCCAGCCAGGATGAAAGCGCATCCCAGGACAGCGGCTCGTCGCTGACCAGACAGCAACTGCGGATGCCGCCGGTATGGGCGTGTCCGGCGTGGTCGTGCGCATGGCTGTCGTGCGCCTGGCCGTTGTGCCCAATCCCATCGTACCCGTCCCCGTCGTGCTGATGCGTTTGTTGGGCGTGTGTTTGCGCGCCGTAGGCGCTCTCGTTGATCCAGCGCTGGACATCGGGGCTTTTACGCGCGGGATCGAACAGGGCGGCGCCGAACAAGGCGTCTGGCGCAATCTCGCCGTTCGATACGCGATGCCGCGTCGCCCCGGGATTGAGCGCAATCAACGACTGGTCCAGGCGCGCGATGGTATCCGCGGCGGCGAGATCGGTCTTGGTCACGAGCAAGCGGTCGGCGAGGGCGACCTGTTTGACCGCTTCGGCATGCTCGTCGATCTGTCGCGCGCCGTTGACGGCGTCGACGGTGGTGACCACGGCGTCGAGCCGCACATAGTGGCTGACCAGCGGATTGTTCAACAAAAGCTGCACGATCGGCGCCGGGTCGGCGAGCCCGGTGGTCTCAAGGAGGATGCGCGAGAAAGCCGGCACTTCGCCGCGGTCGCGCTTGATCAGCAGGTTGCGCAACGTCTCTTCCAGATCGCTGCGCAAGGTGCAGCAGACGCAGCCGCTCGCCAGCACCGCGATCTCGCCGTCGACCGCCTCGACCAGCAAATGATCGAGCCCGACCTCGCCGAACTCGTTGATGATGACGGCGCTGTCTCCCATCCCATCGTGGCGCAAGAGCGTGTTGAGAAGCGTGGTTTTGCCGCTGCCGAGGAAGCCGGTGATCAGCGAAACCGGGAGTCGTACAGCGGACTTATCTGTATCGAACAGCCCCACGCGTGTCCCTCCCGCTTTCAGATCGGCCGGAAATTCCGCGCCTATCGCGCGCGTTTAATGTCTTGTTCCAGTCTTGCGGGCACATTACCATGATTTCCGCAACGAATGACAATGAGCCCGCCCGGCATAGGGCGAGGCAATTCACGGGGAGGACTGCAACATGACCGACGGTCGTGAACGCGAGGCCGTGCCTGGATCGTCTTCAACATCGTCTGCAAATACGCCATCTGCGAAAACGTCTTCATCTGAAACGTCGCCGCCCGCCGACCGTCGCGAATTTCTGAAGGGCGCGGGACTGGGCGCGGTCGCCGGCGCGAGCTTCGGCAAGTTCGCCATGGCGCCGATCACGCCGGCCCACGCCGATCCGATCGCACCGCCAAAGCTCAGCAACGAGAAATGGTGGCCCTCGAAATGGGGCGCGGACGATCAGGCCGGCGCCTCGAACCACATCACGCCCGCCAAGGTGCTGGAGACGGCGAAGTGGATCAAGGACGGCAAGATCTACAAGCTCGGCCACGACTACGAAAGCTCGATGCCCTTGTTCGGGAAGCGCGTCTTCACGTTGCGCATCCCCGGCTCACCGACCGGCGGTCCGTTCGGCGACAACCGTCTGGTGTTCCACGATGAGTTCGTGACCACCGAAATCGGCCAGGTGGGAACGCAATTCGACTTTCTCGGCCACATCGGCGTCGCCATGGGAGCGCCCGGCGACAAGGCCGAGATGCGCTTCTACAACGGCCACACGGTGGCGGATTTCGGCGACGCTTATGGCCTCAAGAAGCTCGGCGTCGAGCACTGCAAGCCGCTGTTCACGCGCGGCCATCTCGTCGACATCATGGCGGTGAAGGGCCGCATGATGGAAGCCGGCGAGGAGATCAGCGTTGCCGACCTGCGCGCGGCGCTGGCGAAGCAGAACCTGAAGGAAGAGGATATCAAGCCCGGCGACGGCATCTTCTTCAACACCGGGTGGGGTTCGCTGTGGAAGAAGAACAATGACAAGTTCAACGGCGGCGAGCCCGGCATCGGGCTTGAGGTCGCCAACTGGGTGATCGAGAAGGATCTCTGCCTGACCGGCGCCGACACCTGGGCGGTCGAGGTCGTTCCCAATCCCGACAAAACGCTCGCCTTCGCGGTGCACATGACGCTGCAGACCAAGCACGGGATTCTCAATCACGAAAATCTCGTGTTCGACGACCTGATCGCCGACAAGAAATATCAGTTCGTCTACAGCTTCACCCCGGTTCCGATCGTAGGCGGGACGGGTTCGCCGGGCGTGCCGATCGGTATCACCTGAGCGTTCCGATCGTCACTGCGAGCCAACGGGCCGACCCGAAGTGGCCGGCCCGATGGTAAACTCCGTGAAGCAATCCAGAGGATTGCGCGCGCAATCTGGATTGCTTCGTCGCTTTGCTCCTCGCAATGACGGCGCTCGACCCAATGGGGCCGTGCCAAGGCGGGCATCCCAGTGCCCGCCTTTTGCTTCTTCAACACGAAGCTTGTGGTGCCGTCGGCGACCGTGCCGGTTACGACATCCGCTCTCGTAGCGAGCGAAGCCGACGGCGAGCGCGTGGCGCCACTTCGGCGAGGCGCGGGCGCACGCGCGCCATCATGCCGCGCGGACGCAGCCGCCCGACCTGCATTTCGTTGCCGCGCCAGACAAAGTCGTCGCCCTGCAGCGCGCTGACGAACAGCACCGGCAACAAAGCGTCGCGCAACAGACAAATCAGCGGATAGCGCGCCGAGACGTGCCAGCCGGCGGCCGCCGCCAACAACGTCTCCGCCGCGTACCAAAGCACGCCGAACAGCAGCACGGTTGGGAGGATCGGCAGTCCGATCGACGGCGCGACCGCCGCAAGCGCGATCATCGGCAGCACGCCTCCCGAGACCGCCTCGGGAAGGAAATAGGCGAAGAAGCTTGCCCGGCGCAGCCGCGCCCACCGCACCTGCCGGCGCCAGACTTCGGCCGCGGAGCGGTAGCCGAGCGGCTGCGGGAAGGGACGGTCGACGAGCTGAACCTTGCGGTCGGCGTCGCGCACCACTTTGGTCGCGGCAGCGTCCTCGGCGACTTCGCGGGCGAGCACTTCGATACCGCCGGCGCGATCAAGGTCGGCGCGCCGCCACAACATCGTCTTGCCCTGGGCAAAGGCGAAGCCGCAGGCGTCGGCGTTGTATTGCCAGCGCGCCTGGTAGGTATTGAGGAAGGCGCATTCGAGCTCGGCCCAAACGCTTCCGGGCTGCGACCCGATCGGCGGGGAGGCGACAAGCCCGGTATCGCTCCGCCAGCTCGCAAACAGCCGCTCCAGATAGTCGGTCGGCATCAGCACATTGGAATCGGCCAACACGATCCACTCGTGGCGCGCCGCGTGCCAGCCCTTGAGGACGTTATTGAGCTTCGGGTTGTTGTTCACGCGCTCGTCGCCGATGAGCAGGCGTGCGTCGGCCGATGGCTGCTCCGCCATCAGTGATTCGATCAACGGGATGACCGGGTCGTCGGCGGAGGCGACGCAAAACAGGATTTCGTAGCGTGGATAGCTGAGCCCGAATGTCGAACGCAGCGTATCCTCCGCAAAATTATCGATGCCGCACAGCGGACGCACCAAGCTGACGGCTGGAAGGTCGATAAACCCGCGCACGTTGGCGCTCGGAGCGCGCCGCAACCGCAGGACCGCAATGGCGAGGCTCGCTACATGAACGCCGGTCGTGGCGACGAGGAAAAATGCAGCGGTTAGAATCGGCGCGGTCATCAGCGAATCGTCTAACGCTGGCGCGTGACATTGCTGTGAATGGGCAGGCGTGCGCGGCGTCCGACATTAAGGTTGCCGGCAAACAAAAAGACCGATTTGGTCGACGCTTTGATGCTGTTAGGCAGCTTGCTACCGGCGTTAAGCTCTTGGTTGTCATCTTGCTGCAATGCGACGCACCTATACGCGTGCTCAAGAGTTCGCACCATGGCAGACCAGCAACAGATCGAACCCAGCAAGAGATCAAACATCGTGGCGATCGAGCGCGGCCCGCGTCTGTTCCGTACTCTCTTCATATCCGATGTTCACCTGGGCGCCCGCGGCTGCCAGGCCGATCGTTTGCTCGATTTCCTCCGCTACCACGATGCCGAGACGATCTATCTGGTCGGCGACATCGTCGACGGGTGGCAATTGCGGTCGGGCTGGTATTGGCCGCAGCCGCACAACGACGTAGTGCAGAAGCTGCTGCGCAAGGCCCGCAAGGGTGCGCGGCTGATCTACCTGCCGGGCAATCACGACGAGTTCCTGCGCGACTATTATGGCACCCACTTCGGCGGCATCGAGGTGGTCGAGAACGCCATCCATGTGGGCGCCGACGGCCGCCGCTATCTGGTAGTGCATGGCGACGTGTTCGACATGGTGGTCAAGCACGCACGCTGGCTGGCGCTGCTCGGCGACACCGCCTACGAGCTCGCCATTCTGATCAATCGCTACTTCAACGCCATCCGCCGCAGGCTCGGCTTCTCCTATTGGTCGCTGTCGCAATGGGCGAAGCACAAGGTGAAGAATGCCGTGAACTATATCGGCGCCTTCGAGCAGACCTTGGCCGAGGAGGCGCAACGCCGCCAGGTCGACGGCGTGATCTGCGGTCACATCCATCACGCCGTCATTCACGACAATTTCGGCATCCGCTACATGAATTGCGGCGACTGGGTGGAAAGCTGCTCAGCGTTGGTCGAGCATGAAGACGGCCGCTTCGAGATCATCACCTGGTTTGATACCGGCGCCGAGCAGCTTTCCGGGTCCGGTCCTCGCCTGGTCGAGGACGACGAAGAAGAAGAAGCCGAAATCGCCGCCTGAGCGGCCGAGACATTCAGTCCCGCTCGTCCCCGCGAAGGCGGGGATCCATTTTTGATGCACGCAAATTAAAGTGGCTTGGCTTGACTGGATTCCAGCTTGCGCGGGAATGACCGTGCAAGACACGAGCGGATCGCTTCGGCCATGCAGGAAGATCATAGAGCTTTCCAGAGCGGCGCGGATTGCAATTGCGAGCCGCGCAACCGTGCAATATCATCCTTGCAGGCGTCCGCAGCGCCGGTGGCGCGCTCATCATTGCGCTGGCGTCGAGCAGCTTTCCCTTCGCAACGTGCCGCTCTCGCAGCACTTCCACTGATGTAAAACCAAATGCAACTGCAAAAGATACTGTTGGCCGAGGTCGTGCTCGCGGCGGCAACGCCGGCCTCGGCGGCGAATTTTACGATGATTTCAGGATGCGGCGAAGATCACGCCGATAAATCCTGCACGAGCATCTATCTCGAGGGCGAAATTGAACCGGAAGACGGCGGCAAGTGGAAACTCTTTCTTGAAAAGATAAGAACGCCCCACGCTATCGTTACCCTCAACAGCCCTGGCGGAAGCGTGACCGCGGCTCTTCTCATTGCCAACGATATCCTCAACAGAGAATACGATACCGGCTACAATGAAGGCATTTGCTATAGCGCGTGCACCACGATTTGGTTGGCCGGGAAAACTCGGTACATGTCGTCAAGAGCAGTGCTCGGATTTCACCAAGCCAAAGACGCCATAACCAAGAGAAAATCCAGAGGTGGCAACGATGCGGCGTTTGAATTTTATGCGAGGCTCAAGCTTCCTGAAAAGGCGATGACGTATTTCTTTTCCGCATCGCCGGAGCAGTTGGCGTTGGTGACGTTTGATAAGGCGGCCGAACTTGAGCTAAAGCCGGAGGCCTGGCCACCGAAGAAACCTGATCTTCAAGGAAAAAGCGAACCGGAGAAACTTGCAACAAGATCGAACCAAGAGAACGCCTTGGTTGGGACTGTGGCAGGCGGATCCCCACAAAGCTCGGAGATCGACGCGATCAAGGAGAAAATAGACGACGCGCAGATGATGCAGAAGATGTTTGGGGGCGCGAAATATTGCAGCGACCTCGACGGCGCGAGTTTCTATCTTCGGAAGGACGATCGCGTCGTCAATCTGGAAGAATATCTTCGTTCCCTGCAAAGTCTGGTGAAGGCTGGGCGCTTCAATCAAGCAAAGCGCCGCCCGTGGACGCCAGAAGATGCGCAAGAACGCGAGGAAGAAGCCAAGAAGCTGGCGCAGGAAGATAAGAGCAAGTGCGAATTGGTTGCGAGTCTCCCCAAACTTGAAAAGCGACTGCAAGAGCTACAGTCCGCAGCTAAAAAGTAGCGCGTGCGTGCAGCCATCGCGGCACCGGCGCCTGAAGCCGCTCGGCGCTACGCGATCTACCGCCCGAAAATGAGCTGCGAGGGGTGGTCGTTGATATTCTTGATCGCTTTGTGCAGTTCGGCGAGCGTGTGGCGGCCCTCGACCGCCAGCCCTTCGTATTCCTTCAGGCCCGAATTGGAGAAGCGCACCAGTCCGGCGGAGATCTCGTCGGTGCGCTTGTCGAGATTGTCGGCAAGCTTGCGGATCGAGGAGGCGGCCTCGCCGAGGTCGCCTTTTTTGTCGCCGCTGCCGGTCAGCGTCTCCAGCCCCGCCATCACCGCATCGAGCCGCTGCGAGTTTTTGGCCAGTGCCGCCGTCACCGTCTCGACATTGTGCATCGAGGCCCGCATCGCTTGTTCGTTTTCCGACACCATGGTGTCGATGCGCCCGAGCATTGCGCGTGCCGCCTGTGTCAGGTCGGCACCGGCGCTCGGGTCGGCATAAATGGTCGGCGGTCCTTCCGCAGCGGCGGCAAGCGCCGGGGCGTCCGGCGCGCCGCCCGTGAGGGACACGTCGGCCTGGCCGGTCAGCCCCTGGAAGGCGAGCGCCACTTTGGTATCGCCGCGCACCGGTGTCGCGCGGTTGATCGCGACCAGCGCCTCGATGCGGCGCGGATCACGTGGATCGAGCGAGAGCTTGGTGACTTCGCCGACCCGGATGCCGTCGAACAGCACGGCGGCGCCAGGGCGCAGGCCCGACACCGAACCTGAAAACACCAGGCGGTAGACCGAGCGCTCGCTGCCGTCGCCGGCATTCTGCACCCAAAAGACGAAGCCGAACACCGCGGCGATGACCGCGAGCGTGAACGCGCCGGTGATGATGTAGCTAGCCCTGGTTTCCATCGTCGTTCTCTACGTCCCGTCGCGCGCCCCTCGTGCGTCCAGTCCCACTCTAATGCTGCATGGCCTTCCCTGTCGGCCGCTGCACTTGCCGCCCGCGTTTGCCGCCGAAATACGATCGAAGCCACGGATGTTTGGAAGCAAGCATCGCTTCGATCGGACCGGTCGCGATCACGCGCCCTTCGGAAAGCACGGCGATGCGGTCGCACACCGCGTGCAAGCTGTCGAGGTCGTGGGTGACCATGAATACGCTGAGCCCTAAAGTCTGCTGCAGCGTGCGGATGAGCTCGTCGAAGTCGGCGGCGCCGATCGGGTCGAGCCCGGAGGTCGGCTCATCGAGAAAGACGATATCGGGATCGAGCGCCAGCGCACGTGCCAGCGCCACGCGCTTGATCATGCCGCCTGAGAGCTCAGCCGGGTATTTGCTGCGCACGTCGGCGCGTAAGCCCACCATTTCGAGCTTGGCGAGCGCGATCTCGTCCATGAGCCGCGGCGACAGGCGCAGGTATTCCCGCATCGGAAATTGCACGTTCTGCAGCGCGTTGAGCGAAGAGAACAACGCGCCTTGTTGGAACAGCACGCCCCAGCGCTGTTCGATCGCGCGCCGCTGGCGGCCGTTGAGGGTGTCGAGGTCGCTGCCGAAAACTTCGACCGTTCCTTTTCGCTTCGGGAGGAGCCCGATAATCGCGCGCATCAGTACTGATTTGCCGGCGCCGGAGCCGCCGACGAAGCCGAGCACTTCGCCTTCGAACACCTCGATGCTGGCGCCGTTGAGCACGGTGGCGGCGCCGAAGCCGACCACCAGATCGCGCACACTGATCACCGGCGGGTTGTTGCTCACGGTCATATTCCGATACTGGCGAAGAACATCGCGAACACGCCGTCGATCGCGATAATCAGGAAAATCGACTTGACCACGGAAGCGGTGGTCTTGAGGCCGAGCGAGGCGGCGCTGCCGTCCACCTCAAAACCTTCGCTGCAGGCGACAAGCCCGATGATCAGCGCCATGAACGGCGCTTTGATCATGCCGACCGCGAATGTCGGCAGCCAGATCGCCTCGCGCAGCCGCTCGAGAAAAACCGCCGGCGCCATGCCGCCATAAAGCCAGCAGACCAGTCCGGCACCGTAGAGCGCCGCCATCGAGCCGAGGAATGTCAGCATCGGCACCGACAGCACCAGCGCGATGATCCGCGGCAACACCAGCACCTCGACCGGGTCGAGGCCCATGGTGCGCAGCGCGTCGATTTCTTCGCGCATTTTCATCGAGCCGATTTCGGCGGTGTAGGAGCTGCCGGAACGTCCGGCGACCATGACGCAGACGATCAGCGCCCCGACCTCACGCAACACCAGCACCGCGACCATGTCGACGACGTACATGTCGGCGCCGAAGGCATGGAAACGGACAAGACCTTGTTGCGCCAGAATGGCCCCGATCATGAAGGTGGACAGCGTGATGATCGGCACCGCGCGCCAGCCAACCTTTTCCATATGATGCACGATCGAGGTGAACCGCAGCCGCCGCGGATGCGCGATGGTGCCGAGCGCGGCGAGAACGAGCGCCCCGAACATGTGCACGACCATCAGCAAGGAGGTGCCGACCTCGGTCATGCCGCGGCCCACGGAATTCAACCCGAGCAGAATGGCGTTCGGCGCCGCGCGTTCTTTCGCCGGCGCCTGATTGGCGGTCTGCAGTTCCGCCATGAGGGCGCAGTCGGTTTCCGACAGACCGGTAACGTTGGCGGCCGCGCCGCGGATGACAAAGGATCGCTTGAGGCGCTCGATCAGCCAGGCGCCGAAGGTGTCGAGCCGATCAAGCCCCGAAAGGTCGATGTCGACGGAGCGGGCGCGGGCGTGCCGACGGCTGGTGCGTTCGATCAGGCGCTCGAGCTCGGCGGCGCGCTCGACCGTCCAGGCGCCCGATATGGCGAGCGCGACATGGTCGCCCTCGGCGGTGGCGGCGAGCGGAGCGGCGCTCATCGGCGGCCGCCGACGGAAAACGCGGCGGTTTCGCTCAAGCCTTGAGCCGGGCGGCAAAGCACGGTCATACTGCTCCTCGCATGGAGCTCTCCGTCCGAATCGAGCGCTGGCCGATTGCCGGCGCATTCGCGATCAGTCGCGGCCGCAAGACCGAGGCTGTCGTGGTGGTAGCCGAACTCAACGATGGGATGCACCGCGGCCGTGGTGAATCCGTCCCCTACGCACGCTACGGCGAAACTCCGGACGGCATTGTGGCAGACATTGAGGCCTTGCGTCCGGCACTACGGCAGGGCCTCGACCGCGAAGCGCTTCAAAAGGTGCTCGGCCCTGGTGCTGCCCGTAATGCACTCGATTGTGCTTACTGGGACGTTAATGCCCGCCAAGCCGCCTGCCGGGTTTACGAATTGGCCGGGCTTCCGCCTCCCGCCTCCCTGACCACGGCGTATACGATCTCCCTTAATTCACCGCCAGCCATGGCGGCAGCCGCCGAGCGCGCCGCCTGGCGGCCGCTCCTCAAGATCAAGCTTGGCGGCGACGGAGACCGCGAGCAAATCGCCGCCGTGCGCCGCACGGCGCCGCGCGCCGAGCTCATCGTCGATGCCAACGAAGGCTGGACCGCCGACAATGTGGCCGAAAATCTCGCCGCCTGTGCTGACGCCGGCGTCACGCTCATCGAACAGCCGTTGCCCGAAGGGGCCGACGAGGCGCTGGCGCGCGGCCCGCGTCCGATTCCGGTCTGCGCCGATGAGAGTGTTCACGATCGCGCCTCGCTCGATCGTTTGGTCGGCAAATACGACGCCGTGAATATCAAGCTCGACAAGGCCGGCGGATTGACCGAGGCGCTGGCGCTGGCGGCCGCGGCCGAACAGCGCGGCTTCGCCATCATGGTCGGCTGCATGGTGGCGACTTCGCTGGCCATGGCGCCGGCGCTTCTCTTGGCACAGCGCGCGCGTTTTGTAGACCTCGACGGGCCGCTACTTTTGGCCAAAGACCGCGCGGACGGGCTGCGCTACGAAGGCAGCCTCGTCTATCCGTCGGAGCCGGCTTTGTGGGGGTGAGGGCAGGGCACGGTCATTCGCGGTGGATAACCTGCCTGCGGCCCGCTCGCATCGCCGCACCGAGCGGTTATGCTGCTGGCATCGGCTTGGTGCGTGTGTCGCCGCCAAAGGAGTATGATCTGAGAAAGCGTTCTTCCCGCTTTTGACCCAATGGGTGGGACTGGCTTTCGAAGGGTCATACCCAAACAAACGCTAGACGACAGCGGGATGACGATTCGCGTGAAAGTCATCCAGCTCTGATCGGTGAATGCATGTCGAGCGAGCCGTTGCCGTTACCGGAAATTTGGTCCGATCCGCCCAAAGGCGAAGTCGAGACCGCGCGCACGGAGCTTTTTGCCAACAGCCGCAGCAGTCTTGTGCTCATCGAATATGCGAGCGGTTACGCCCAACAACCGGATCTGCAAGCTTTTATCCGTCCCGTGGCGCAAACACGACAGCCTGCGGCGCGTGAGCGATTGCCGAGTCTCGCGCCGGCGGCGCTGCTGAAAGGACTGGCAGACCTCGGATCGATCGTCACCCAGGCCGAGGCGCTACTGCGGGCGCAGGGAACCTTGAAGAGCGACGCACACTTCGCCGTCGAGCACATTCACGACGTCGCCATGGCGTTGCGCATGCGCGATGTCGAAGCCGTACTGTGCGACACGCTGGACGCTTCCGTGCGCGAGGTCGGCGACGCCCTCGTGCGCCACGAGGCGGCGGCCACCGGCGCATTCAGCGCCGCCGCCTTGCTGCGCGATGTCGTGCGGCGCCTTGAGGATCTGACCGTCGTCGCGGCGCGTATCGGTGCTACCGATGCAGACGTGCAGTCGCGGCCGCCGATCTCGGACACCGACACCGACACCGGCATGAAGCCTTCGCCGCCTGTCGTCGGTGAACCTGTCGTCAGCGAAGAACCGCGCCGTGCCGATGAGGGCTTGGAGCCGACGTTTTCCGCTGGGCCAGAGGGAGAGGGTGTGCAGCCTTCGGAAGCACAAGCCGCCGAGATGCCGTCGGCTAGCGCAGTTGATGTTTTCGCTCCGGACGACGAGCAGGTGCATGCATCGCTGCCTGCACCATCCGACAGGAACGACGCCGTCGCCGCCGATCTGCTTGCCACAAGCGCTGCCGCCGCCGAGGCAACTTCCGCTGACGCATTCGCCACAGACTTGGTCGCCACAGACTTGGTGGCCACAGACTTGGTCGCCACAGATACGGTCGTCGCGGACGAAGCAACCGCGGACGCGGCCGCTACTGACGCAGCCCCCGGCGATACGCTCGCCGTTGACACAGTCGAACCCGACATCGTCGCCGTAGACGCGGCTGCCGGAGACACTGTCGCCGCGGACACGGCCGCCACAAACTCATTGACCGCGGAAACAGTTGCCTCCGACGCAGTTGCTACAGACGTTGTCGCCCCAAATACAGTCGCCGCCGAAACGGTGGCCGCAGACGCAAACGCCGCGGATCCGGCGCCTCCTGAAGCATCGGCGGAGGCAACGGCCGTCAGCGCTTCCGTGCCTCAACCGCAGGCAGCCGCTGCTGCGGAGGATGAAGTAGCGGCCGCGGCGGCGACGACGCCTCTCGGTCTCTCGTACGAAAAAAATCTCCTCGTGCCCAACGGGCGTGAGGCGCAACCGGCGGCGCCGGCACCGCGCGCGCAAGGCGATGACGTCGTTGCAGCAGCGCACGGCGAGGGCAAATCCGCGCTCGCCCGCAAAACCGACGCGACCGCTGTAGCACCGCGCGGTACGCCGGCGAACGATCCGCTCGCCGTGCTCTACGGGCTGAGCGAAGAGGAACTGATCGCGCTGTTCAGCTGACCGCGTCTCTCCCGTGACTGAACAAAAGTTCCATGACGCGTCCGCCGTCATTGGCGGTCGCTTATTTCGTCATATTTTGTTAGTCAAAGATAAGCCAGTCGGGCGCGTGATTCGCGTAAGCGGCACGGAAGTTGCATCGCCTAAAAGCGTGTCCCGGGATAGCGGAAACCGCCTTTCCGAAAAGGACACGCGACTAAAAGTGAAACTGGAGCACGCCGCGATTTCGTTTGATCGAGATGCGCTCCAGCGGTGCGGATCAACAAATCCAATCGGTGCGGATCAACAAAGAGGCGCAGGCAAATAACTTTTTCTCCAGGTCTGCCGGACCCTTTGCGTTGGTCCGCGTAACACGATCATCTGGAGGTCACGATGCACAAACTCACCGGTCCTATGTTGGCGGGCGTGGCGTTGTGCATGAGTGCTTTGTTGTCGAACAATGTCGCTGCGCGTGATGACGGTCGTTACGCCAATGAGCCACTGCACGCATGGTTCGATCAATTGGCGAGCGGGAAGGGCTTGTGTTGTTCGTTTGCAGACGGCTTTTCCATTCAGGACGTCGACTGGGATACGCAGGAAGGACGCTATCGCGTACGCTTGCACGGCGAGTGGATCGTTGTTCCCGAAAATGCCGTGGTCAGCGAACCAAACAAATATGGGCCCGCGGTGGTATGGCCGTATATGGATATAAACGGCGCGACGCAGATCCGCTGCTTTCTGCCTGGTGCTGGGGCTTAGTCTTGGATTGAACCGCAAACCCATCGTCATTGCCGGGCTTGACCCGGCAATCCATGCAGACTTGTGGTGTGAAAGGCTATCGGGTTGAATTCGAGCTTTGCGCAACCTGATCGGCGGTTTTGCGGCGATGCGTTAAAGCAATGCTCGACGGTTTATATGCCAACTCAGCATGGACCGCCGGCTCAAGCCCGGCGGAGACGCGGAGTTGCAGTTGTCGTCTTGCCCTTAAGCCACGAGCTTCGAAAACAGCTCCGGATCGACATTGCCGCCGGACAGCACGGCGACGGCGGTCTTGCCGGTCACATCGATCTTGCGGGTCATCAGTGCGGCGAGCGCGACTGCGCCACCCGGCTCGACCACGAGCTTCAATTCCGAAAAGGCGAACGCCACCGCGGCTGCGACTTCTTCGTCGCTGGCGACGACGCCGGCGCCGACCAGCGATTGATTGATGGCGAAGGTGAGCCGCCCCGGCGTGCGCGCCATGAGCGCGTCGCAGATGGTGCCGCTGACGGCGGCGTTTTGCTCGCGCCGGCCGCTGCGGAACGAGCGGGCGTGATCGTCAAAGCCTTGCGGCTCGGCGGTGTAGAGCGCGGCATGCGGCGCGCGCGCCCGCACCGCCAGCGCAATGCCGGCGGTCAGGCCTCCGCCGGAGGCGGTAACCACGATCACGTCGGGTACGAGCCCGCGCGCGGCGAGGTCTTCGACGATCTCAAGCCCGGCCGTGCCTTGGCCGGCAATGATCAGGGCGTCGTCATAGGGCGGCACCAGCGTTGCGCCGCGCCGTGCCGCGATGTCGCCGGCGATGGCTTCGCGATCGTCGCGCGTGCGGTCATAGAGTACGATTTCGGCACCGAGCGCGGCGGTACGCTCGCGTTTGGCGCGCGGCGCGTCACGCGGCATCACGATCACGCAGGGCATGCCGAGGAGCCGCGCCGCGGCGGCGACGCCTTGCGCATGATTGCCGGACGAGTAAGCCACGACGCCGCCGGTGCGCTGCTCGGGCGCGATGCAGGCAAGCCTGTTGTAGGCGCCGCGGAACTTGAACGAACCGGTGCGTTGCAGCGTCTCGGCTTTGAGAAAAACCCGTCCGCCCGTCATGGCATCGAGCGCCGCAGAGGTCAAAAGCGGCGTGCGAAGGGCGATGCCGGCGAGCCGGCGCGCCGCCGCTTCAACGTCGGCAACGGTAGGTAAGGAAACCGCAGCTTCCATGGATGGAAGGGTAACGCCGCGAGCGTGTCGCAGGCAAGCCGGAAGAAAGCCGCAGCAGGACGAATGCGTTACCGCCGTAACCTGCGCTCATTCCCGCGCAGGCGGGAGACCAGTGGGGTTCGCCGGTGATTGCAGCATCTTTCTGGGTCCCCGCCTTCGCGGGGACGAGCGGGTCAGAAGTGCTCGGGCGGATCAGTCGAACCGCCCGGCCGCGTGCGCCAGCATGGTGTAGACCTTGCCGGTGTCCGAGGTCAGGTAGTTGCGCACCACGGTGGTGCCGCGATCGCCGCGCGCCACGTCGTCGATGAGCCTCTCGAACTCATGAACGTATTGCTCGACGGTCTGCCGGAATTCGGCGTCAGCGCGATACTTGCGGCGAATTTCGTCGAACGCCTTCTGCCCCTGCGCGGTGTAGAGGCGCCGGGTGAAGATGCCGCGCTCGCCGCGCTTGTAGCGCTCCCAGAGATCGGCCGCCGCCTCGTGGTCGATCATGCGCGCCACGTCGACGGCAAGCGATTCAAGCGCACCGGCATTTTCGCGCTGGGCGCGCTCGTCGCCGCGTCCGGCCGGCGGTGCGATCGGTGGGCTGTCCTCGCGCGAGGCGCGGGTCAAAAGATCGCTCAACCAGCCGCTACCATTGCCGTTGCCGTTGCCACCGACATTGCGGCCGTTTGGCCCCGGCGGCGGCGCATCGGGCCGGCGCGGCGCGCCGGTGATGTCGCCGCGCGGAGGTTGCTGCGAACCCGTGATGTCACGGCCGGGCGCAGGCCGCGGCGGCGGGCGGTTGCCGCCGGTATAGACCGGTTCGGTTTCGCGTCGTGCGGGTTCCGGCCGCGCCGGTTCGGGCCGCGTCGGCTCGTGACGCACCGGCTCATGCCGCCCCAGCTCCTGGCGAAGCGGGTCATGCCGTGCCGGCTCGGTGCTGTCGAGCGAACGTCCGTGGCGGGCGACGATGCGGTTGAGCTCGGCCAGCGCCTCGATCTGGTCGACGATGACGCGGCGCATTTGCGCGGCGCTTTCCGCCGTCTCCTGCGGTAATTCGAAGATGCCGCGCCGCAGCTCGGAGCGCGTCGACTCCAGCTCCTGCTGCATGTCCGCCGCCATCTGCTTGAGGCCCTGCATGATCTCGGCAAACCGCTCGGCGGATTCGTTCAGCAAGGAATGCGCTTGCCCGGCGGCTTCCTCGTAGAGCGTGTTCATCGTCTCGGAGGTGCGCCGGCGTTCCTCTTCGGTGGTCGCGCGCACGAGTTCGTATTGTTGCTCGATGGTTTGCACGCTGGTGTTGCTGGTCTCGGCGATCATGCTCGCGATCTCGCGGGCGCGCGAGGTGGCGGCATCGAGCGATTCGTCGAGCAGGCCGGAGAAGCGCGCGAGCCGCTGGGCGAAATCGTCGGTGCGGGTGTCGAGCGCGGAGACCAGCGCTTCGATGGTTTGCCGCTTGCCGGATATCGATTCCTCGGAGCGGCGGTTGCTCTTTTCCAGAAGCTCGACGGCTTCGGCGAGCGAGCGTCCATGCGTGCTGAATTGCGAGGCGAGTTCGCCGAGCTCGTGCAGCGCCTTGGTGGTGATGGCGTTGAACGAGCCGACATGCTGCTGCACCACATTGGCGCTGCTGTCGCTCTTAAGCGTGAGATCGTTCATCGCGCCCACGAATTCGGATACGCGCGTGACCATGGTGCGCTCGAGCGAGCTCATATTCTCGTGCGCGCCGCTTAGCACCTCCTGCAGCAGGATGTTGGCTTCGCGCAGGCGCTCGAACAGGGCGGTGGTGTCGGAGCGGAGCATGCCGTGCGTTTCCAGCATGTCGGCGATGGTTGCCGAGGCGGTTTGCTTCGATTCCTCGATGGCCGAGCGGTGCGCGGACTGCACATCCTCGAGCGTGCGGGTGATCGTGGTCTTGGCCGCTTCGCTGACGCCCTGCGTACCTTCCTGCAGCTGGCCGAGCGAACGGGTCATCGCCGTGGTCGCGGTCAGGCTTGCGTCGTTGATCAGCCGCGCGATCTCCTCGCTGTTCTCAATCATCGTCCGGGTGAACACAAAGCTCTTGGCTTCGATCGCCTTCACCGCCTGATCGGTGATGCGACCGACCTCGCCGGCGAGCTCCTGGCCCTTGCCGGAAATCGCCGTCAGCAGGCCGTTCGATTTCTCGTCGAGCAACTGTGTCATGTCGCCGACACGCCGCGTCACTTCAGTGCTGATCTCGTCGGCTCTGCCCGAGATATTGCGCACGACCTCGGCGCTCATTCCTGTCAGCGTGACCTCGGCCTCGTTGGCGCTGCGGCCGATCGCTTCGCTTGCCGCGGCGGCGCTCCTGGCGAGTTGCTCGGCCGCTGCCGCCGAGGTCTTGCCGATCGCTTCGCCGGCGCTTCCGGCGGCGGTCGCGATCGTCGTATTGAGTGCGCTGGCGCTACGGGCCAGTGACGCGCTCGCCTCTGCGGCGCTGCGCGACATCAGCTCGGAGACACTCTGCGTGGTCTTGCCGATCGAGTCGTTGGCGGCGGCGGCACTGCCGGCGATCGTATTGCTCAGCGCATTGGCGCTGCGGCTCAAGGCGGCAGCCGCTTCGGCGGCGCCGCGGGTCAGCGTGTCGGCGGTAATCTGGCTAGTCTTGGCCGCCGTCTCATTGGCAATGGCGGTGCTGCGGGTCACCAGCGCGGCAGCGCCTTCGGTGGCCTTGCTCAGCGTTTCGTTGGCCGCGGCGGCGCTGCGGGTCATGAGCGCGGCAGCGCTTTCACTGGCCTTGCTCACCGCTTCGTTGACGGTGGTGGCGCTGCGCGTAACGAGTGCGGCGGCGCTTTCGCCGGTCTTGCTCATGGCCTCGGTGGCCACGGCGGCATTGCGTGCGATAATGGCGGCAGCACCGTCGCCGGTCTTGCCGATCGCCTCGTTGGCGGCGGCCGCATTGCGCGCAATGATGGCGGCGGCGCCGTCGCCGGTCTTGCCGATCGCGTCATTGGCAGCGGCGGCATTGCGCACGATGATGGCGGCGGCACCGTCGCCGGTTTTGCCGATCGCCTCGGTCGCGGTCGCCGAACTGCGCGCGATGGTGACGGCGGCGCTTTCGCCGACTTTGCCGACGGCATCGTTGGCGGCGGCGGCGCTCCTGCTCACCAGCTCGGCGGCGCCCTGCGTCGCTTTGCCGAGCAGTTCGCCGGCCGCTGCGGCGGTGGTGGCGATGTTGTTGCTGAGCGCTGCGGCGCTGCGATTGAGCGACACGGTCGCCTCGGCGGCGCTGCGGTTGAGCGCATCGGTGGCGGCGGTGGCGTTGCGGTTGAGGGCTTCGCTCGCCGCCGTACTCGCGGCCGCGCTTTTGCCAAGCACTTCCACCGTGCGGGCGGTGAGCTGGCCGAGCGACTGCTCGGCGTTGCCGGCCTTGGTGGTGATCGCCTCCGACAACTCCTCCATGCGCGCATTGAGAAGGTCGGCGGCGGCGCGGCTTCTGCCTTCGATCTGTTGGCTGACTGCTTCGGCGCGCCCGACCAGCAGATGCTCGAGATGGCCGATGCGGCTGTCGAGCGTGTTGGCGACCTTCAGCGCCTGGGCGCCCAGCACTTTATCGATTTCGGCGCCCCGCTGCCCAATCAACTCGGTGAGCTTGGCAGCTCGCGCGTCGATCACGGTGGTGACGTCGGCGATGCGCTTGTCGACGGCGCCGACGACGTCGCGACCGCCTTCGCTCAACGTCTTGGCGATATCCATCAGCCGCGCGGCGAGCGCCTCGGTGATCGTGGTTGTGCGGCTGTCGAGCGTCTGCTCGAAGCTGCTCAGCCGCTGGTCGAGATTGCTCCCGACCTCGGTCGCCTTGGCGCTCACGCGGGTGTCGAAATTATCGACATAGCTGCGCATCGATTCCGAGACGTCCTGGGTGCGCGCGCCGAGCCGCTCCACGAGCTCGGACCCGTAAGTCTTCACCGTGCGGTCGAATTCGGCGAGGTGGCGGGTTATCAACGTCCCGAGCGTCGAGGTTTCCCGAGCGATCTTCTCGCCGAGCTCGGAGCCGGATTGGCCGAACATTTGCTCGAAGGCGGCAAGCCGTGCGGCCAGAAGCTGCTGGACCTCATCGCCATGCGCGGAAACGACGCCGGCGACCTGATCGGCGCTGGCTCTAAGCGTATTGGTGACGTCGCCGGTCTGCGCGGCGAGCGTCTCGGCCACCTGTTCGGCGGTTTCGCGCACCGTGTCGGTCATCTTGGCGGTGCGCGCGATCAGCAACTCGGCGACCCTGGCGCCGGCGGCCTCGAGCTTCTTGGCGACATCGCCGCCGCGCAGGTTGAGGTCGAGCACGATGGATTCGCCCGACGCTCTCAGCGTCGAATTTGCCTCCTCGGCGCGTGCCGCGAAAGTCTCGGCAAGCTGGCTCGAGGTGTTGACGATGCTGTCGGTGAGCTCCTGGGACCGGCCGATCATCGTGTCGACCACGTTGAGCGACTTTTCCGAGAAATTGTCGGTCACCGCGTCGAGCCGCGCCGACATCATGTCTTCCAGGCCGCGGGCGATCTCGGAGAATTCCTCGCTGATATGGTCGGTCTTGAAATTGAGGCTGGTGGTGAGCTGGTCGCTGGCGGTGGCGAGCGCGCGCGCGGTCTCTTCGCTGGCATTCTCCAGGCGCACGATCAGATCTTCGCCGCGCACGCTCAGCTGCTGGATCATATTGTCGCCGATCTGCCCGAGCGCCACCGTGATGTGCTCGCCTTTCTCGGCGAGCGAATGCGTGATGCGCTCGGCCGCCTCGTTGACCTGCTGGCCGACGAGATCGCTGATGGTCGACAGATCCTGAGTGAGATCGATGTGCACATTGTTGATGGCGGAGCGCACCTGTTCGGCTTGCCCGACCAGCGTATCGCGCTGGTTGGCGAGATCCTGCAACAGGCCGCGTATGCGCACTTCGTTGTCGCTATAGGTGCGTTCCAGCGCGGACACTTCGTTGCGCACCATGGCTTCCAGTTCGCTCGCGCGCGCCAGCGCACGTTCGACGCCGTCGCCCATGGCGGCGACCTCGCGCCGGACCGCCTGGCCGACTGTGACCACGGATTCGCGGGCCACGCTTTCCGGCTCGGCGAGCCGCATCGCGACTTGCGCCATCGACTGCGCGATCAGCCGCAGCTCCTGGGATCGCCAGGCCATGTGCGCCACGCCGAAGAAGAAGATAATGGGAAGCAGGGCGGCCGTGCCGAGCCCGATCAGGATCGCCATCGGCGAGTGGCTG
Organism: uncultured Alphaproteobacteria bacterium; assembly: GCA_963818155.1. Lineage (GTDB taxonomy): Bacteria > Pseudomonadota > Alphaproteobacteria > Rhizobiales > Xanthobacteraceae > BOG-931. The sequence continues at coordinate 243,876 of CAWFRC010000002.1, read as the reverse complement.
GGCCCCAGCGCGGCGCTGACGTCGCCGAGATAAGCCCAGGACAGCGCCAGACAGCCCACGATCCAGGCGCCGGAAAAGATCGCCGCGACCAGATAGGAGGTGCGGGCAGGCCGGTTTTGCAGCGCCCGCAGGATCTGCCCAATCGATTGCTGGTCGTCATTGGCGGGGTAGGCGCGCTGCCCGCCGATCGCGGTGCCGGTCTCCTCGGGCTCGTAGGCGTGTCGGCGGTCGAGCGCCGGACTCTCGGGCCATTCATTGCGCACCGGAGGCTCCGGCAGGTCTTCGGTCCGATCGTCCTGCAGGTCCGCGCCGTCCCGTACTTTCAGGGCTTCCTGGATAGCCGAGAGCGCCGCCTCGGTCGGATCCACGATCTTCTTCGGGTTGTTGGCCATGTCGGTCGTCGCCTCGCGATTACGCCGAACCAGGGCAGCCGAGCGAACCCGGCCACACCCACGAGCGCGCATTGATCGTTCAAGTACCCATCCGCATGAGGACTTCCCCCGCCCTCACGTCCTACTGCCAGACCCTATCCTAGTGGTCTGGCGCATCGAAGAAAACCGGATTGGTAACCGTCTTTTAATCATCGTTAACGCTTTAACGGTTTGGTTACCATGTCCGCAATTTTTCCGCTTGGCCAGAGGGATACGCCATTGTGTCGTCAAGAATGCGGCCGGGTTTGGGCCACCTTACGGTTATTGCACATTAACCTTTGACGGCGGGCCGCCTGTGTGAAGCCGGTGGAAAACTCGGCATTGCGCGCTTTCGGGTAACCGCGCGTTACCCAGGCAGTGGGAAAGGGCCGGCTAAATTCCCGTGGCGGGCGCCGAATTTACTGCTTTTTTCGACCGCCGGCTGCATGTTTGGCACGGCGGGAGGGCAGTCAAATGTCGGGGGAGCATGCCATGGCCCGATCCAGCGCAAAAAGCTTGCCGGCGCATGAGCCAATGTCGAACAGCATCGACCAGGTCCATCTCGAACGGATGACGCTGGGCGACCGCGGACTCGAGCGCGAGGTCCTGGCGATATTCGCGCGCCAGACCGCAATGACGCTTGAGCGCATCGTCGGCGCTGGCCCGGCGCGTGCGGCGGCAGCCGCGCATACGCTCAAAGGCTCTGCGCGTGGCATCGGCGCCTGGCGCGTGGCCGAGGCGGCCGAGCGGCTGGAACAGGCGGCGACGAGCGCGGCCGACGAAGCCACCATGCTTTCGGCCCTTGCTGACCTTGAGGCCGCGAGCTTCGAAGCGCGGCTGGCGATCGGCTTGCGATTGGGCGAAGCCTTTGACGCCGCGGCGCCGAGCCGCAGCCGCGATCACTGAGGCGTTAGCGCTCCAGCGCTTTGGCTTCCGGTACGGCCGATTGGCGGCTTGAAACAACGCACTGGCGCCGCGCGGCGCGAGCCGATAGAACTCTGGCCGGTGGTCGGCGTCTGTGGTTCTTCTGTTCTTCGCTGACAACCGGTTTCGTTTTCCGCCAATCATCGTCCAGCAATCGCCTCCCACCATGGCCAAAATCACGTTCATCGACTTCGAGGGCACATCCCGCTCGGTCGAAGGCGAAGTCGGCTCGACCGTCATGGAGACGGCGATCAATAACGGCGTTCCCGGAATCGAGGCGGAATGCGGCGGCGCTTGCGCCTGCTCGACGTGCCATGTCTACATTGATGACGCTTGGCGCGAGACGGTCGGCGAGCCTTCGCCGATGGAAGAGGACATGCTCGACTTCGCCTATGGGGTGCAGCCGAATTCCCGGCTGTCGTGCCAGATCAAAGTGACCGAAGCCCTCGATGGCCTCGTGGTCCGCACCCCCGAGCGGCAGGCCTGACGCCGTCGACGGGCGTCCTGCCCTGGGGGAACGGGCCTTTTGCGGCACGGTCATTCTGCAGAATCATTTACCTCTGGCGGCCCTCTGTAGGGTCGTTCCTTTCCAGTCGGCACGCCGGCCACGCACTCCGATCGGCTGTGGAACAGGTCCGCTGCCGGCGGGTTGCGCCATGCCTCCTCTTCCATCGGGTCGGGATGTGCTTTAGAGACTCGCAACCCTCATCACGACATCAGTCGCATCCCCAAAGACAAGCACGGATACGTTATGGTCGAACCAATCAAAACAGACGTTGTCATTGTCGGCGCCGGCCCGATCGGCTTGTTTGCTGTCTTCGAGCTCGGCCTGCTCGACATGAAAACGCACCTCATCGACATTCTCGACAAGATCGGCGGCCAGTGCGCCGAGCTTTATCCGGAAAAGCCGATCTACGACATTCCCGGCATCCCGGTGACCAGCGCGCAAGGCCTGGTCCACTCGTTGATGGAGCAGATCAAGCCGTTCAATCCGCAATTCCATCTCAGCGAAATGGTCGAGAAGGTGGAAAAGATCGGCGATCCCTTGTTCCGCGTCACCACCGATCAGGGCACGGTGTTCGAGAGCAAGGTCGTAGTCATCGCCGCCGGCGGCGGCTCATTCCAGCCGAAGAAGCCGCCGATCCCGGGCGTCGAGCCCTATGAGGGCAAGTCGCTGCACTATGCGGTGCGCAAGATGGAGCAGTTTCGCGACAAGCGCATTCTGATCGTCGGCGGTGGCGACAGCGCGCTCGACTGGACGCTCAATCTCGCGCCGCTCGCCAGTCATCTCACGCTCGTGCACCGGCGCAACGAGTTCCGCGCCGCTCCCGACAGCGTCAACAAGATGATGGCGCTCGTGGCCGAAGGGAAGATCGATCTGCTGCTCGGGCAGGTGACGCAGCTTCAGGGCGCGGATGGCCAGATCAGCAATGCGATCGTCAAAGGCAACGACGGCTCGGTGCATGACCTTGCGGTCGACGCGCTGCTGCCGTTCTTCGGCCTGACCATGAAACTCGGCCCGGTCTCCAATTGGGGTTTTGAGCTCAAGAACAACGAGTTCATTCCAGTCGAAACCTCGGCGTTCGAAACCAGCGTGCCCGGCATTTTCGCGATCGGCGACATCAATTGGTATCCGGGCAAGCTCAAGCTCATACTGTCCGGCTTCCACGAAGGCGCGCTGATGGCACAAAGGGCGCACCACTACGTTTATCCGGACAAGCGCCTGGTGTTCCAATACACCACGTCGTCGACGAACCTGCAGAAGAAGCTCGGCGTGGCGCCGCAAGCGGCGCAGCCGGCCTGAGAGCGCGAAGTTTTTCGCCGATCTGGAATCCCTGTCGTGTGTAATGATGCACGGCGTTCGACTCCCTCTCCCCACCGGGGAGAGGGTGGGGTGAGGGGGCTCTGACTCGGAGTACTCACGCGGAATCCCCTCGTCTGTCCCTCTCCCCGCTGCGGAGAAGGAACGCAGCTTGGGCGCTCGGCGTTTTTGTTCATCGGTGTTTGTTTTACGCGAGGTTAAGGAGCGAGCAGTAACAGAGGCTGAACAACCAGGGGCCGTCATGCCGAACGCGACGATCGCCACCACATGCTGCATTGCCGGCGGCGGACCCGCCGGCGTCATGCTCGGCTTTCTGCTGGCGCGCGCCGGCGTCAAGGTCGCGGTGCTGGAGAAGCACGCCGACTTCTTCCGCGATTTTCGCGGCGACACCATTCACCCCTCGACTTTGGAGCTGATGTTCGAGCTCGGCCTGCTCGACCAGTTCCTGCAGCTCCCGCATAACAAAGTCGACCACATGACCGCGCTGATCGGTGCGGAACGCATCAACGCGGTCGACCTCACGCATCTGCCGACGCGCTGCAAATACATTGCGCTGATGCCGCAATGGGACTTTCTCAATTTCATCGCAGCGCAGGGCAAGCGCTATCCGACCTTCGATTTGCATATGAGCACTGAGGCCACCGGCTTGATCGAAGCGGGCGGTCGCGTCGTCGGGCTTGTTGCCAAGGGCCCTGACGGCGAGGTGTCGATCCGCGCCGATCTGGTGGTCGGCTGCGACGGCCGTCACTCGACCGTGCGCGAGAAAGCCGGTTTGAAAAGCGACGACTATGGCGCGCCGATGGACGTGCTGTGGTTCCGCCTCAGCCGCAAGGACAGCGACGAGAGCGAGACGTTCGGCCACTTCGAGGCCGGCGCCATGATGATCATGCTCAACCGCGGCGACTACTGGCAGTGCGCCTACGTGATCCCCAAGGGCGGCATCGATCAGGTCAAGGCCGAAGGGCTCGATGCGTTCCGCAAGCGGGTCTTGTTCATGTCGCCGTTTCTCGGCGACCGCGTCGATGAGCTGAAATCATTCGACGACATCAAGCTGCTCACCGTCGCCGTCGACCGGCTGCGGCAGTGGTGGCGGCCGGGCCTGATCTGCATCGGCGACGCGGCGCACGCGATGTCGCCGATCGGCGGCGTCGGCGTCAACATGGCCATCCAGGATGCGGTGGCCGCGGCTAACCGGCTGGCGGCGCCGCTCAAGGCCGGCACGGCAAGCGACGACGACCTGCGCGCCATCGAGGCGCGGCGCACCTTTCCGATGCGCTTCACCCAGGGGCTGCAGCTCATCATGCAGAACCGGATCATCAGCCCGACGCTCGCCAGCACGCAGCGGCCGAAACCGCCGCTCTTGTTCAGGCTTGTCGGCGCTGTGCCGCTGTTGCAGCGCATCCCAGGCCGTCTCCTCGCGGTCGGGGTGCGGCCTGAGCACATCCACACCCCCGACATGTTCGCCAAAGCCTAGTCGGGCGATCCGGCTCCACAGGAGGCGGTCGGGAAGCGCCCCACAGGGCTTGACTGCGCGGCCCATCCTCGCCATTTCGGCGATTGAGTTCGAGCACGAATTCGCTCCAACAATCAGAGCATGCTCTGGAAAAGTGGAAGCCGGTTTCCGGAAGGATCATGCTCCACCTCCGAGCATGATCCCGGAAAAGTGGAAGCCGGTTTTCCGAAAGGATCATGCTCCACCAGAATGTTAAGAAGATCGCCGGGGATATCGCATGACTGTGACCGAGGAGAACCAATCGGAAAGCCGCCCATTCGAGGCGGATGTCGCCAAGCTGCTGCAGCTGATGGTGCACTCGGTCTATTCCGAGAAATCAGTATTTCTGCGTGAGCTGATCTCGAATGCCGCCGACGCCTGCGAGCGCCTGCGCTATGAGGCGATCGCCACGCCGGTGCTGCTGGGCGACGATCCGAAGCCGCGCATCACCATCACGGTCGATGCCGAGCACCGCCAGCTCACCGTCGAGGACAACGGCATCGGCATGGGGCGCGAGGAGCTGATCGAGGCGCTCGGCACCATCGCGCGTTCCGGCACCAAGGCGTTCATCGACCACCTGGAAGCCGCCAAGAGCGAAGACGAGACAGCGCTGATCGGCCGCTTCGGTGTCGGCTTCTATTCGGCCTTTATGGTGGCTGAACGCGTCGATGTGTTTTCGCGCCGCGCTGGCAGCGAAATGGCCAATGTCTGGTCTTCGGACGGCAAGGGCGCGTTCGCGGTTGGGGCCGCCGAGGCTGCCTACGCGCCGCTCCGCGGCACCCGTGTCGTGCTGCATCTTCTGGAAGACGCGAAAACCTACACCGAGCGTTCGACCATCGAGCGACTGGTGCGGGCGCAATCCGGCCATGTGCCGGTGCCGATTTCCATCGTAGAGAAGCCGGGCGCGGAGGTTGCCGAAATCACTGACGGCGCCGCGCTCTGGGCCAAGCCGAAATCGTCGGTCACGCCTGCCGAGTACACTGATTTTTATCGCAGCATTGCGGGTCAGTTCGACGAACCGGCGCTGACCATTCATTTTCACGCCGAGGGCCGGCACGATTATACGTCTTTGTTCTTTGTGCCCGGCGCGCGGCCGTTCGATTTGTTCGATCCCGACCGCAAGGGCCGCGTCAAGCTTTACGTCAAGCGCGTCTTTATTACCGACGATGCCGATATTCTGCCGCGCTATCTGCGCTTTGTGCGCGGGCTGGTCGACAGCGCCGATCTGCCGCTCAACGTCTCGCGCGAGAAGATCCAGGAAAGCCCGCTCCTTGCCGCTATCCGCAAGGGCGCGACGAGCCGCGTGCTGTCGGAGCTGGAAAGGCTCGCTGACAAGGAGCCGGACACCTACAAAAAGATCTGGGAGATGTTCGGCGTCGTCCTCAAAGAGGGCGTGTACGAGGATTTCGAGCGCCGCGATGCGCTCTTGGCACTGACGCGGTTCAAGACCACGGCCGGCGGCGACGAATGGCGCGGCCTCAAGGATTATGTGGCCGCGCTCAAGCCCAATCAGACCGCGATCTATTATCTCGCCGGCGACGACATCGAGCGGCTGAAATCCTCGCCGCACCTCGAAGGCTTTCGCGCGCGCGGGATCGAGGTGCTGCTCCTCGCCGATCCGGTCGATTCATTCTGGGTGATGTCGGCAAGCTCGTTCGACGGCAAGCCGCTCAAATCGGTGACTCAGGGTGCTGCCGATCTGGCCGCGATTCCGCCGGCCGACGCCGACAAGGAAGCGACAACGGAATTGAAGGATGAGGTCAAGCAGTTCCTGGTATTCATGCAGGGCACGCTGGGCGATGCAGTAGCCGAAGTGCGCGCCTCGGAGCGACTCACCGACAGCGCGGTGTGTCTGGTGGCGTCCGATATGGGACCCGATCGGGCGTTGGAGAAGATGCTGGCCGGCGCCGGACGGCTCGGTTCAGCCTCGAAGCCGATCCTGGAAGTCAATCCGCGGCATCAGCTTGTCGTGGCGCTGGCGCAGCTCGGCGGCGAGCAAACAACGCTGAAGGAAGACGCGGTCCATCTTTTGCTCGATGAGGCGCGCGTGCTCGAAGGTGATCGCCCCGCCGACCCGCGCTCCTTCTCCGAGCGACTTGCCCGCGTGCTGGAAAAGAGCGTCGGGAAGAGCTGATAAGAGTTGCGGGCGTTTCCCGGACGCAGTGCAGCGTGAAACGCTGCGCTGCTGATCCGGGATCGTTGCAAGCACCGAGCTTTTGAAGGTCCCGGGTCTGCGGAGCATCACTGCGTGCTGCAGCGCGCCCGGGACACGCATCTGTGCATGACTACGACTTGCCGCTCGCGCGGCAATCCGGAGTGACGGTTAGTCCTCAACCGTCATGCCCGGCCTTGTGCCAGGCATCTCGATGGGGTTGGCATTGCAGTGCCGGCGTAAGCGAGATGGCCGGGACAAGCCCGGCCATGACGAATGATGCCCTGCGCTCAATGAAAATCGCGGCTCTTGAGCAGCAATTGCGTGTCGATCGGGTGCTGGCCACCGGAGAATTTCGGCGCGAACAGATCGCCGCCCTCGCGCAGCCAGGGAAGCTCGGCCGAAAGATCGACGAAGCGCTCCGCGACCACGTGGATCACCAGGCCGGCGCGTTGCAGGCGGCCGCGCACCGCGAGAAAGCGCCCGCTCATGACAATGCGGCGGTTCTGCTCGAACGCCTTCGGCCAGACGATGATGTTGGCGATATCGGTCTCGTCTTCGAGCGTCATGAAGATGACGCCTTTCGCTGTGCCCGGCCGCTGCCGCACCAGCACGAGCCCGGCGACGGTCACGCGCATGTCGTGTCGCACATCCTCGCCGCGCAGCGCGGCGTTGCGCATGGCGCCGAGCGCAGTGAGCCGCTCGCGGAAAAACCGCACCGGATGATCCTTCAGCGACAAGCCGGTGGTGACATAATCCTCCACCACATGCTCGGTCAGCGGCATGACGGGCAGCGCTACCGCCGGCTCGGGGAACAAGACGTCGTCCAGATGCGGCGTCAGCAGTGGCAAGGATTCTTTTTCGTCCCCGTGAGATGCGCTTTTCGGCTTGATCGAAGGGAGCTCCGAAGCAACACTGCCTGCGTGATTGGCTTTCTCATTTTCCGAGGGCCGTTGCGCGGCCGCCTCGATATCACGATGTGGCGCTGTTGATTTGATGCCAATGACATCGAGCCGCCGTGCGGCCCACAGTGCGGCGCGGCGATCCAGTCCCATCGACCGAAACGCATCGGCTTCCGCCAGTCGCTCGATGCTAAAGCGCGACAGGCCCGAGGCCGCCGCCAGCCGCTCGATCGAAGCAAAGCCGTTGCCGCGCACCGCCATGAGTTTCTTCAACTCGTCTTCGCTCAAGCCGTGAACCAGGCGGAAGCCCAAGCGAACCGCATGATTGCTTTGAATAACACCTCCCCCGGAAAGGGGGAGGTCGATCCGCGGAGCGGATCGGGTGGGGGTTAGAGAGTTCGTGGTCCCTCCCTCGCGCTCTTCGCGCCTCGGCTCTTTCTCTTGAGCGGGAGCGACGATCGCCTCCAGCGTGCAATCCCACTCGCTGAAATTCACGTCGACCGGGCGGATCTCGATGCCGTGGGCGCGGGCATCGCGCACGAGCTGCGCCGGCTGATAAAAGCCCATCGGCTGGCTGTTGAGGATGGCGGCGCAGAACACATCCGGATAGCGGCATTTGATGAAGGCCGAGGCATAGACCAGAAGCGCGAAGCTCGCGGCATGGCTTTCGGGAAAGCCGTATTCGCCAAACCCCTCGATTTGGCCGAAGCAGTTTTCGGCGAAGCCGCGGTCGTAGCCGCGCTTGGTCATGCCGGTGATGAACTTGTCGCGGAACAGATGCACGTTGCCATTGTGGCGGAAGGTCGCCATGGCGCGGCGCAAGCCGTCGGCCTCGTCGGGCGTGAACTGCGCAGCCGTGATCGCGATCTGCATCGCCTGTTCCTGAAACAGCGGCACGCCGAGCGTGCGCTTGAGCACGTCTTTCAGTTCGTCACGATCGCCTTCCGATGGATGCGGAGAAGGGTAGTCGGGCTCCTTGCCGAGTTTCAATTCGTCGCGCCGGCGCAGATAAGGATGCACCATGTCGCCCTGGATCGGCCCCGGCCGTACGATCGCGACTTCGATGACGAGATCGTAGAAGCATTCCGGCTTCAAGCGCGGCAGCATCGACATTTGCGCTCGGCTTTCGACTTGAAACACGCCGACCGAATCGGCGCGTGAAAGCATCTCGTAGACGGCGGGATCGTCCTGCGGCAGCGTCGCCAGCGAATAGCTCTTGCCGTAATGCTGCTGCAGCAGATCGAGCCCGCGCCGCAAACAGCTCAGCATGCCGAGCGCGAGCACGTCGACCTTCATCAGGCGAAGCGTGTCGATATCGTCCTTGTCCCACTCGATGAAGGTGCGATCGTCCATGGCGGCATTGCCGATCGGCACGGTTTCGTTAAGCGGTTCGCGGGTGAGCACGAAGCCGCCGACATGCTGCGAGAGATGGCGCGGAAAGCCGATCAACTGGTCGGCGAGATGCACGGCTTGGCGGATCGCCGGATTAAACGGATCAAGCCCGGCCTGGCGTACATGGTCGTCGGGCAGACCGTCGCCATAGCCCCAGACGGTTTTCGCCAGCGCCGCGGTGACATCCTCGGTCAGCCCCATCGCCTTGCCGACTTCACGGATGGCGCGGCGCGAGCGGTAATGCACGACGGTCGCGCAGATCGCGGCGCGGTCGCGTCCATAACGTTCGTAGATGTATTGGATCACTTCCTCGCGCCGCTCGTGCTCGAAATCGACATCGATGTCGGGAGGCTCGCCGCGATTCTCGGAAATGAAGCGTGCGAACAGAAGCTTGGTTTTTTCCGGATTGACCGAAGTGATGCCGAGGCAAAAACATACGGCGCTGTTGGCCGCCGAGCCGCGCCCCTGGCAGAGGATTTCCTTCTCGCGCGTGCGCGCATAATGCACGACATCGTGTACGGTGAGGAAATAGCGCGCGTAGCTGAGCTTGGCGATCAGCTTGAGCTCGTCCTCGATCCGCTTTTTGACATCGTCGGGAATGCCGTCCGGATATGTGTCTTGCGGATAGCGCTCGCGCGCGCCCGCCCAGGTGAGATCTTCCAGATGCTGCTGGGCGGTCTTGCCGGGCGGCACCGGCTCGTCGGGATATTCGTAGTGAAGCTCGCCGAGCGAAAAGGTGCAGGCATTGGCGATCTCAGCCGTACGGGCGATCGCGTCGGGAAAGCGGGCGAACAGCCGCGCCATTTCGGCCGGGCTTTTCAGATGGCGTTCGGCATTGACGGAAAGCCGCAAGCCCGCCGCGGTGATGGTGCATTTCTCGCGCACGCAGGTGAGCACGTCGAGCAGCGGCCGGCGCTCCGGCACGTGATAACGCACATCGTTGACCGCAACGAGCGGCGCGCCGCTCTCTTCGCCAAGCTCGGCCAGTAAACCAAGCCGTCGCGGCTCGTCGCCGCGGTGGTAATGAATGCCGGCCAGAAACGTGCGCCCGGGCGCGACATGGGCGAGGGCGGTGAGGCAGTCTTCAAACCGCTCATTCCCGCGCCGATCCCCGCTTTTGCGGGGACGAGCGGGGAGAGGGGGCGTGAAATGAGTTACGTTTCCCGGATGCGGTGCAGCGCGAAGCGATGCGCCGCAGATCCGGGATCGTTGCAAACTCTGAGTTTCTGACGGGTCTGCAGTGCACCACTCCGCTTCGCTCCGTGCTGCACTGCGCCCGGGAAATGCATGCGCCCAATCCGTCATGACTGGACTTGTTATGGCCGGGCTTGTCCCGGCCATCTCGTGTGTGGTGGCACTGCAGTGCCCGTTCCATCGGGATGCCCGGCCCAAGGCCGGGCATGACGGCGAATGATTTTTTGAAAACAAATCTAGCGGCGGCACGACAATCAGCATCTGGCCTTCGGCAGCGCCGACAATGTCCTCGAAGGTCAGATGGCATTCGCCTTTCGGTGCTTTCAGATTTCCTGTGGTGAGCAGGCGGCAAAGCCGGCCGTAGGCTTGCCGGTCGGTTGGATAAGCGATCACTTCGAAACCGTCGATCGTGACCAGCCGCGTGCCGACGATAAGCTTGATGGCGCGGTTCTTTGACTTCGTCATAGGCGCGCACCACGCCGGCGAACGAATTGCGGTCGGCAATGCCGATGGCGATTTGCCCGAGCGCGTCGGAAGTTTCCACCATTTCCTGCGGATGCGAGGCGCCGCGCAGAAAAGAGAAATTGGTGGTCACGGCAAGTTCGGCGTACGCGCTCATGACTTCACGCTTCACTCATCTGCTCACGCAAACAGTCCATGCACGAACCAGCGCGCCGCATGGGTCTCGCGCTCGTACAGTCCTTCGCGGTAAAGCCAGAAGCGGTGACCGCCTGCATCCTCGACGAGGTAATAGTCGCGGGTCAGCGTCTTCCTTCGCTCTTCCGCGGCGGAACTCTCGCCAGCGCGGGAATGAGCAGAGGATTCAAGCCACCACCATTCGGCGCCGATGCGCTCGGGTCCTTGTGCGCCTGAAACCTCATAGATAACGCCGCGCCAGCGAAAACGCCGCGGCGGTCCGTCGGGGATGAGCGCCATCACTTCGGTCGGCTCGGCTCGCGGCAACAGCAAGAGCGGCCGCGTTGTTTCATTCGGCTCGGGCCAGGCAGCGGCGCCTGTTTCTTCCATCCGCCCCCGCGTAGCGGGGGAGGGGGACGATGCCAACGGGTCCGGCCCGAAGTGGCCGGCCCGATGATAAGCTCCGCATGGTGGAGGGGACCTGCGATCCTCCTCCGTTTCCCCAAGAGAGATTGCATCGATTGGTGTCAGCTTTTCCGCCCGTTCGGGAAGATGGCTGGCGACCGGCGCGAAGCCGCGCACGCTTGTCGGCCCGAGCCGCTGTCGCAGCGTATCGACCAGAAGCGCGCAAGCTTCCGCGTCATCATCGCCATGCCCCATTCCTTCCGCGACCAGTTCGTTCTGCCGCGCCTGCATGCGTTCGGCATGCGTGACCGCAAGGCCGATGGCCTCGAAGCCGAAACCAGCATCGTCCGACGCCGCCAGCGCCTCGAGTTTCAGATCGATCAGCCGCACGATGTGCGCCACATCGCGGCTCGGTAGCGTCAGCGCGATATCGATGGTCGTGACGCCGCCGTCGACGCGGTAAAGCGAGAGCCGCAAAGCGCGCGCGCCGGCGTCGTCGCGCATGAGCACGTGCGCCAAGGTCTGCATGTGGCGGCGCGCGAGTGCGACGATCGCGTTTTGGGTGAAGATCGGCTCGAGCAGATAACGCAGCGTGTGATAGACCGGCGGCGCGACGATCGGCACGAGCGGCTCTTCGCTGCGGCCGAGCGCCTGGTCGATCCGCCGCAACAGCTCGGCGGGAAAGCGTGCGGCAAACGGCGCGCGCGGCTTGTCGAGCAGCGCGCCGACGGTTTTGAAGCCGAGCCGGCGCAGCGTTCGGCAGGTGTCGACCGACAGCCGCAAGGCTTCGACCGGTAGCGGCGCCAGCGCCTTCGCCTCCTGGCCGGAGGGCAGGATGACATAAAGCCTTGGATCGCCATCCTCCCGGAAAGGATGAAAACGCGCCAGCGCCCAGGCCATGCCGGGGGTGTCGGCGACCGCGAGCCGGACCGGCAGGCCGAAATTGTCTGCCAAGCGGCCAGACAGGTCGGCGAGCAGTTGGTCTTCACCGCCGAAGAGATGCGCCGCACCCGCGATATCGAGAAACAGGCCGTCGGCGCCCTCGGCTTCCCCCCACGGCGCGGCGGTCGGCGTGTAGCGCGTTGCCCACAGGGCCAGACGGCGGAGCGCCGCATCGTCGGCGGCGGTATCGATCGCACGGGTCTGCAACGCCCCGGCTTTGGCGCGCGCGTCGGCCAGCGGCTGGCCGACCGTCAGGCCCGCAGCCTCCGCGGCTTCGTTCAACGCGGCGATGCGCGGTCCGCCCGCTCCGGTGACGGCGAGCACGAACGGTTCGCGCGGATCAACCGGCGTGTGCGCGGCGGAGGGATCCTGTTTCGCCTGCGCGGCGAGAAAGCGCAGAATCGGCCAGCGCGGCAGCCAGACTGAAACGATGCGCGACATGATCGTACTCCACCATCCATTCCCCGGTGCGTCCGTTGCGGCAGCGCTCGAGCGACAATTGCCAGCGCGCGCGTGTGATCAGGCCGAAGCGATCGCGCGCGGCAGGCGCCGCGCCGACCCGCCAGCGCGTTGCCGCCGCGCTTGCCTCTCCCCATCCTCTCCCGCTTGCTAGGGAGGGGGCCGGCCGCAGCAGAAAGAGCGGCAGGCCGCAATCGGTGGCGGCGAGCTGCAGCCTCTGACTGTTTTTCAGATCGAGCTGATCGACAAAGCCGGCGACGGCCGCCGTCGCGCGCGCATGCAGCGCTTCCTCCATCGCCCAAAGGGTGTCTTTGCGGTGCGCGGTTTCCGCCAGGATCAGCCGGTGCGGCGGCAGTCCCAGCGCATGGAGCCCATGACCATGCGGCCGGCCATAATCGCGCAGGCCGTAAGCGGGCAGGACGAGGAGGATCTTTTCCCTCCTACCTTGTGGAGGAGGACCGGGAGGTTGGACGCGCCAATCTTTTCCTTCCCCTGAAAGGGGAGGGCCGGATCGCCAAAGGCGATCCGGGGAGGGGTCATTGCGCGGACGGCGGACCCCCACCCGGCGCGCTTCGCTCGCCGACCTCCCCCTTTCAGGGGGAGGAAAAAAAATACGCGCCAACAGCGCCGCCAGGAATCCGAATGCTGCCGGAGTGGCGCCGGCCTCCGGCACGATCTCATGCAGACCGCCGCAGCCAAGGCCGCCTTGCGGCAAATGCCGGTCGATGGCCTCCACGCCGAGCGGCAGCACGCGGACCGCCCGCAAACCCTCTATTTTCGGCAATAAGCGGCGCAATTCCTCCGCCACGGCGGCCCGGTTACGCAGCACAGTTTGGGCATTCGGTTGGGTCATCTGGCGGCCTGATTTCCAAGACACGGACTATAGAACAAAACATGAACAATGCCAAGACGCTTTTCAGGCCACATCCCCACTTATCGATAATCGGGTGTTATCGAATGGCCGGGCCCAAAGCCGCCCGGAGGGCCCAGAGTGGATCTATGACCGAAGCCGAAATCCGCACCCTCGTCATCGAACGCGAATTCCCGCATCCGCCGGAAAAGATCTGGCGCGCGCTCACGCAGGGGCCGCTGATCGAGGAGTGGCTCCTAAAAAACGATTTCCACCCGGCGGTCGGTCACCGCTTTTCGCTGCAGCAGACGCCGATGCCGCAATGGGACGGCGTGATCGATTGCGAAGTGCTGGTGGTCGAGCCCAACAAAACGCTCGCCTACACCTGGAATGCGCTGGGCCTCAAATCCGTCGTCACCTTCACGCTTACGCCGACGCCGGGCGGCGCGCTTTTACGCATGGATCAATCGGGGTTCCGGCCCGGCGAGGAGCGCAATTACCAGGGCGCCAAATTCGGCTGGCAGCGTTTCCTCGGCAATCTCGAGCAACTGCTCGCGCGCCCTGGATGACGGCAACGGGCCTTCGTTCCGCCTTGTCGCAATACCCGCGATGCCGCATACGATCCCGCCATCGTGCAGGGTAATGCAGCGAAGGATTCAGTCATGCCGGAAGTCGACAAGGAAGGGGAACGCTACTTCGCCGATCGGCCGCAGGCCGCGGCGGGGTTTTTCCTCAAAGGTTCGCACCAGCTTGATTGGGGCATGAAGAACCGGCTGGCGCGGGTGTTCTCGCCCGTAAGCGGCCGCACCGTGATGCTGGCCATCGATCACGGCTACTTTCAGGGGCCGACCACGGGCCTGGAGCGCATCGATCTTTCCATCCTGCCGCTTCTTCCCGCCTGCGACGCGTTGTTCTGCACGCGCGGCATCTTACGCGCGATCGTGCCGGCGGAATCGACAAAGCCGATGGTGCTGCGCGCCAGCGGCGGCCCGAGCATCCTGCGCGAGGAATTGTCCGACGAGCAGATCGCCATGGACATGGACGACGCGGTGCGGCTCAACGCTGCCGGTGTCGGCATCCAGGTTTTCATCGGCGGCGAGCACGAGACGCGCTCGGTGCACAACATGACGCGGCTGGTCGACGCCGGCTTGCGCACCGGCATCCCGGTCATGGGCGTTACCGCGGTCGGCAAAAACATGGTGCGCGACGCCAAATATTTTCGCCTTGCTTGCCGCATCATCGCAGAGCTCGGCGCCCAATACGTCAAGACCTATTATGTCGAGCAGGGTTTTGAGACCATCACCGCATCATGTCCGGTGCCGATCGTGATGGCCGGCGGCAAGAAACTGCCCGAGCTCGACGCGCTCACCATGGCCTACAACGCCGTACAGCAAGGCGCCGCCGGCGTCGACATGGGCCGCAACATTTTTCAATCGGAAGCGCCGAAAGCGATGATCGCCGCGATCAACGCGGTGGTCCACAAAAACGCGAAGCCCAAAGAGGCGTACGAGTTGTTTGCCGAGCTGAAGGCGAAGGGCTGAGCTGCCGCAGCAGATAACGAATAGTCGTAGAGTTGCCGATCCCCCTTCACCTCGCCCCATAGGGGAGAGGACGTCTTCCGAGCGCAGCTCGGAAGACGGGAGAGGGGAAGTGATGCCAGAGTTCGGCCCCAGAGGGGCGAGGTGATAAGAAACGTACCGGAATGGGGGTTTGCCTCCGGCACAACGCCGCACGCTACGGCAGCGCCACCAAAATCGCACCGCCAGCGACCAGCAACACGCCGAGCCAGTTCACCACGGAAAGCTTCTCGCCGAGCAGCACGACGCCGAGGATCGCGACCATGACGACGCTGAGCTTATCGATCGGCGCCACTTGCGCGGCATTGCCGAGCTTGAGCGCGCGGAAATAGCACAGCCACGAGGCGCCGGTGCCGAGGCCGGACAGCGCAAGGAACAGATAGGTGCGGCCCGATATCCTGGCCGGGTCCTGAAACTGTCCGGTCGCGGCGACGATCAGCGTCAGCACGCAGATCACCACCAGCGTGCGGATCAAGGTCGCCAGGTCGGAGTTCACGTTCTCGACGCCGATCTTGGCGAAGATCGCGGTGAGCGCCGCGAACAGCGCCGAGAGCACGGCCCAAAATTGCCAGGACGTCTGACCGAAGTGCATCCCAAGCCGATCCTTCTCGTCATTCCGGGACGGCCCAACGGGGCCCGCCCGATGGCCGGCTCCGGCCGAGCCCGGAATCCATAACCGCAAGCCAAGCGGCTTGCACGGCGTATTAACGGCAAACTTGGGGTTATTGATTCCGGGCTCGCCGGCAAAAGCCCACGCCCCGGAATGACGGAGACGGAGGCGCCCGCGCAGAGTGCAGGGCCGCTCAGGCCTCGCCGTCAGCTTCTTCCCATTCGCTCAGCTTGATGCGCGGCGATGCGCGGCCGATCAGGAACCAAGCGGCGGTGCCGGCAGCGATGGCGCCCCCAAGGGCGGCCATGACCTGCATCATCCAGGAGGCGCTTCCGACCGGGCTTTTCGGCTGCGGATCGGAAGCTTTCACGAAATCCGGTTCCGCTAGCATCGCGGTGTTACCGGCAGGCACCGTAGCGGCAACGGCAGGTGCCGGGGGGCTGATCGGCGCGGCCGCCGCCGTCCCGACAAAGGCGGACACGACAGCGTCTGTCGATGGCGTTTCGCTTGCGGCAGGCGGGGCGGGCGGGTTGCTCTGGGCCAAATCGTACAATGGCGCCTTGGCCGCCGATGCGGCGGCAGCGCTTATTGGGGCGGTTGCGGGCGCCCTTGGGGGCGGCGGGCTGGCCGTGTTGGCGGCCAAGTCCAGCTCATTCGCCTCGTCGGGCGATCGCACCTGCACGGCTTGGCCCTCGACCATGAAGTCGCCGGAGCTCGGCTGCATCGGCGCCGGAGCGGCTTGCGGCGGGAGAGGGGGCGCCGGCGCGGTGCTTGCCGCGCGAACCGGCAGAGGCGTGCGGGCGGCCGGCGTTTCAGCGCTCGCCACCGTCGCCGGGCGGCGGAACCGCTTTTGCTCAGCTACGTCGTTGTGCGCCGGGTGCTTTCGCCGGAATGAGATATGCTGGCTCGTTTCGGTCTTCGGCTCGGTCTTCGGCTCGATCCGGGTGGCGGATCTCGTCTCCGACCGGATCTCGGCCCTTGTTTCGGCCCTGGCGGCCTTTTTGGCCGCTACTCTGGCGCGGGGTGTGGCCGACGAACCGCTGGAATAAGCCTGCGGCACAAGCTGGAGCGGCTTGCCGACGGATTCGTATTGCGCATTGGCCTCGCCGGCGAAAAAGCCGGATGCCAGAAGGCTCCCTGCCACGATGATGGCGTTGGTGATGACGCGATTACCGAACACTGCGTCCTCCGTTGCTCCTACGCCGTGCCACCTATCGGGACCAGACAGGAATGACCTGAAAGTGACGCAAATGCGGATTTTTTGGCGCAAAGCGGCGACCAAAATCCGCCGCTATTAAACATCTCGTGGGTCCCGCCCCGGCCGCCGCAATGCCGACGTGGACCCTTAGCACATTCCGCGCCCCAGGAGAGCGGCGCCTGCCCGCATGGTTTCTTGCGGCTTTATCTTCGGCCCGACGAGTCGCGTCGCGGACAATAGCGGTAAACTCCGCTTGCGATTTGCACGTTCTTTGGTCACACTTCTAACAAAGCAGGTGCTGCCGGGATGATGTGTTTAACGGTGTGACCACTTGCAAACGCGCCCGATCCAAATTCACCCCACGGATGTAACTCGTCCGCTGTCGGCGGATGCCTTGTTTCCAGACCAATCTTTGGTCTTCGCCTCACGCGATTTCGACGCCGTGCGGGCCGGCGTGGCGCGGATTTTCAAGCCGCATCTCTTGCGCCTGCACGGCAGCGGCGCGGATTTGCAGGCGCGCATGTATCACCTGCGCCAGGGCGATGCCTCGGTCAACCGCCTGGAATACGGTGCCGAGGTCGAGATCGATCCCAACCGGCTCGACGACTTTTTCCTGGTGCAGATTCCCGTTGCGGGTCGTGCCTCGATCGCTTGCGGCAATCGCCGCTTCGAGTCGACCGCGCATGCCGCCTCGCTGGTGTCGCCGACCCTGCCGCTGCACATGCGCTGGCACACGGGCAATGCGCAGATCTGCGTGCGCTTCGAGCGCCGCATGGTGGAGCAGCATTGCGCCGCGCATCTTGGCCATGCGCTCGAGGAGCCGCTGGAATTCGAGCCGGAACTGCGGCTCGACACGCCGGCCGGTCAGTATTTTTTGCGCCTGGTTCGGCTCTTCGCCGAAGAACTGACCGCCGCCCGCGCGCTCGATGGCCATCGGCCGGAGCAGTGCGCTACCTGGCATCCGCTCGCCGACGCGCGCGTCGCCGAGCATTTTTCCGCAGCCTTGCTCAATGCGCTGCTTTACGGGCAGCCGAGCAACGTCAGCGACGCGCTCGCCCGCGGGCAAACTTCGCCGGCGCCGCATTTCGTGCGACGCGCGGAGGACTATATCCGCAATCACTATGCCGAGACGCTGACGATCGAAACGCTCGCGCGCATCGCCGGTGTTTCCGTGCGCACGCTGTTTTCAGGCTTTCGCGATTTCCGCCACGTCACCCCGATGGCTTATCTGAAAACCATCCGGCTCGAGAAAGCGTACGCCGCGTTGCAAAGCGGCGATGTGGAAGGCAACGCCGGCGTCACCCAGGCCGCGCTCGATGCCGGTTTTTCACATCTCGGCCGCTTCGCGCAAGCCTACCGCACGCGCTTCGGCGAACTCCCCTCGGCGACCGTGCGGGTGAAGGGGCGGAGACCTAAACGCGACGATCTTTAGTTATTGATGCGGCTCGCGATGTCCTTGGGTTGACGTGAAGGCCGATAGGCCGAGCCCCCTCACCCCCACCCTCTCCCCGTTGGGGCGAGGGGGCGGCCGGCGCTTGCGGCGCTCTCCGCGTTTTTTTTATACCGATCTTGGAGAAGCCGTGGAAGACGCGGCGCTGGGCTCAGCGGCTCCTTCTCCCCTTGCGGGAGAAGGTGGGGATGAGGGGGCTCCGCGCTCGGACGTTTCTCAGCCGATATCTAACCCGCCGCAATAAACTTCTCCGCTTCGCCCGGATCGGCGAGCCAGGGGAAGAACGTGCGCGGATCGTCGAAGCCGTTGACGAAGGCGGTGCCCACTTTCGGCTTGCTCTGCGCGGCGACCAAAATGTTGAGCACGTGCGGCGGCGGCGGCTGCAGCATGGCGTTGGTCCAGCCGGTGACGAACTGCGCATAGGCCCAGTAATCGTCGAAGGTCTGCTGCATGAAGGCGGCGTCGAACGGCTTATTGCCGTGTTCGAGGATATGCGCCAGATAGATCCGCGCAGCCTTGGCGGCGTTGTTGGAGCCTTGCCCGGTGATCGGATCGTTGAGGACGACGGCGTCGGCCATCCCCAGAATGAGCGCGCCGGAGGGCAGCGTCGCCACCGGCTTGCGCACGGTGGGCGCAAAGCGGCCGGCGAGGATGCCGTCGGCATCGGTCAACTTGGCGTCGCGCGAGCGCTCGTATTCCCAGGGGTAGAAGTTCTTCAGAATGTCGAGGCTGTAGGCGAGATGCTGCTCCGGCGTCTTTGCCTCGCCCCAGCGATCCATCGGGCCGCCCGGAATACCTTCGAACACCATGATTTCGCACGGCCCGGTCGTGGTCAGCGCCGGGAACACGAAATACTCGCCGACCGTCGGTGCGATGTTGAAGGCGACGCGGGTCGGTGCATAGGGCGCAAGCCCGGTGACGTAGGTCAACGCCAGCGCGCGCTGCGGCGCGTCGAACGGCGAGCGCTCGGCGTCGCGCGCGAACAATTTGACGATGTCGCCCTTGCCGCCGGCGAGGATCACAAGATCGCTGCTGCGCGCATAGTCTTCCAGATCGGCGATGCCGGCGTCGCGGATCACGAGTTCGCCGCCGCGCTCCGCAAACGTTTTCATCCAGCCCGGAAACTTGATGCGCTGATCGACGGCCTGGCCGGGCTTGTCGAGCGGGTAGACCCAGGAGACGGCCTTGCCGCCGTCAGGCGCGCCGATGGTCACGCCGATCGCATCGGTGTTCGGACAATCCTTCTCCCAGAAATTCAGGCCGAGGTCGCGCTCGGCCTGCAGCGCATCGTTGAACATGAATTGGCTCGACATCACCTTGCCGGCGGCGATGTCGGCTCCCGTCCGGTTGGTAACGATACGGACCCGATAACCGTTCTGCAGCAAGCCAAGACCCAGTTGCAGGCCGGATTGGCCGGCGCCGACGATAGTGATGTTGCGCATTTTAGTTTCCCCACGCGAAGTTGTTTATTTGCTTGTTATTCCATCAGCAACGGAATGGCCGGATCGGCCCGCTCGGGTCCCATGGCGGTGTAGCCGCCATCGACGCGAATGTCGGTACCGGTGATGAAGCTCGCATTGTCGGAGAGGAGGAACGCGACGGCTTCCGCCACTTCCGCCGGGTTGCCGGTGCGGCCGAGCAGATGAAACGGCTTCGCCACGCCGTCGGTCTTGGCGCGGTTGCCCTTTGTGAGTTCGACCATGATGTTGCTCCAGGTCCAGCCCGGAGAGACGGCGTTGACCCGAATGCCGTCGGGCGCCAGATCCATCGCCTGGTTGCGCGTCAATTGCAGGATGGCGGCCTTCGACACCGGATAGACCCAGCGGCCGGTCTGCGCCACGCGCGAGGAGATCGAGCCGAAATTGACGATGGCGCCTTTGTTCTTTTTCAGATGCGGCCGCGCCGCTTGCATCAGCATCACCGAGCCGACCACATTCACGTCGAAGGCCTTGAGCCAGTCGGCGCGCGTCGTCTCGGCGCCGTTGTCCAGATAGGTGCAGGCGACATTGACCAGATAATCCAGCCGCCCGGTCGCGGCGACGGCCGCCGCCACCAAAGCCGCGATGTCGGCGTCGCTGGTCAGATCGCAGCGGACAAAGCGCGCCTTGGCGCCGAGCTTCTTGGCGGCAGCTTCGCCGTCGGGCACGTTGATGTCGGCGATTACCACATGGCAGCCATAGCCGACGAGCGTTTCGGCGACCGATTGACCGATCAGCGTCGCGCCGCCGGCGACGATCGCGGTTTTGCCGTCCAGCCCTCGCATCGCGCGCCTTTCTTTTTTGTTTCCAGCGCATGATCCGGAAAAGTGGTTCCCGGTTTTCCGAAAGAGCATGCGCCACTAAAATCCAAGAGCGCGATGTTGCTGTCGCGCTCTGGATATTGTCGGAAAGCCGGGCAGGGACCGCCTATCCGTTTTGCGCGGCCGTTATCCGTTTCCTGCGGAAATGGAATTTTAAGCGGCGCTTTGTCGGTCGCCACATCTCGTGCGACGCTCCGTTTCGGAGCCCAAGCCTGTTGCCCATCCAGGCGACCACGTGAATCCCGCGCGCGGCTGCCGGTATCTTTGTGCGGCCGAAGGGCCGCGCCCGCGACGAGAGCCGGATGGGGTAAGCATACGCCGAAATCGTCGGCAAGAACGCAGCGCGCCGCCGTGGCGCCTGCTAAAAGACGCCAGGCCCTCGCGCTGGAGTCTGTCATGTGGTCTCGTCTGTTCGCCCTCGCTTTGCTACTGCTGCCGATACCGGCCCTGGCCGACGTCGCGGAGGTGAAAGAGAAGGTCGCCACGATGGCTCCTTCCGGCATCGTGCTCGTGGTCGATCGCGACGGTAACGAGCTGATCGCGCAGAATGTCGACCAGCCGTTCGTTCCGGCCTCGGTGACCAAGATCGTCACCGCCTGGCTGGCGATGGCGGTGCTCGGCGGCGACTACCGCTTCGAGACCCGCTTTTATCTCGACGACAAGCGCGTGCTCTATGTGCGCGGCGGCGGTGATCCTTTCCTGATCTCGGAGGAATTGGCGCCGATGGCGGCCGATCTGGTCGCCGCTATCGGCAAGGAGCCGATCAACGGCATGGTGCTCGACGCGAGCTACTATCCGGCCAATCTGCACATTCCCGGCATCGAGGAGACCACCAACTCCTACAACGCGCTCAACTCCGCGCTGGCGGTGAATTTCAACACCATCGGCGCCGTGCGCAAAGGCGATAAGATCACTCCAGCCGAGCCGCAGACCCCGCTCACGCCGCTCGCCATCGCCCAGTACAAGGCGCGCGGCCCGAAAGGGAACGGCCGCATCAGCCTGAGCCAGGACCCCGCCGTCAGCCTGCAATATGCCGGCGAACTGATCGCCGCCTTCATCGAGCAGGCCGGCGGCAGTCTCAAGGGCAAGATCACGACCGGAAAAGTGCCCGAGGGACTAAAGCCGGTTTACGTTCACCAGCAGTCGCGCACCTTGGCGCAGATCCTGGCCGAGATGCTGAAAGCGTCGAACAACTACACCGCCAACCAGGTTTTTCTGGAGGTCGGCGCGCATCGTTTCGGCGGGCCGGTCAGCCTCGAGAAGTCGCTCAAGGTCGCCAACGAGATGCTGGCCGCACAGGGGCTGAGCAAAGATATCCATATCGTCGAGGGCTCGGGCATCAGCCGCGACAACCGCTTTACCGCCCGCGGCCTCGCCAAGGTGCTGGCGCTGTTTGCGCCTAACGCTGACCTGCTGCACGGCCATGACGGCGGCCTGAACAAGACCGGCACCATGGATGGTGTGCGCACACTCGCCGGCTATGCCGACACGGCAAGCCATGGCCGCCTGCGTTTTGTGATCGCGCTGACCAGCAATGACGGTGAATTGCGCTTCAAGGTGCTCCACACTATCGCGGCGGGGCTGTAGCCGGGTTTCGAAACCGCCGCGGCGGCAGCCCTATCGGGCCGCTTCCACCCTTCTGTGGTCCCAGTCGTTGGAGCCCGACGTCGTCCTGACGTTGTTGAAAAAGGCGGCGACCTTGGCTTCCAGATCGCTGGCGCTGGTCGAGAGCCGCCCGGTCCAGGCGGTGATCTCGTCGATGGCCCCCACGTTTTGCGCCGTGACTTCGTTGATCGAGTTGATCTCGCTGGACGCCTTGGCCGTATGGGCGGCGGCGTTGTGAACGCTTTCGGCGATTTCGCGGGTGGTCATGCCTTGCTGCTGCACCGCCGACGCGATGCTGGTCGAGACGGCGGACAAAGCGGCGATCGCGCGCGAAATCGAGTTCGATCTCCGCCATCGATCCTTTCGTCGCCGCCTGAATGGCGGCGATCTGCAGCGAGATGTCGCTCGTCGCATGCGAGGTCTGATTGGCCAACGCTTTCACCTCGGCAGCGACCACTGCAAATCCGCGTCCCGCTTCGCCGGCGCGCGCCGCTTCTATGGTGGCATTCAGCGCCAAAAGATTGGTTTGACTGGCGACGGCCGAGATAGCGTCGACCACGGCGCCGATCCGCTCGGCGGTCTCGTTGAGCGAGCGAATGGTGTGCTGCGCGCGTTCGGCATCTTGCACTGCGGTTTTGGCCATGGTCAGGCCGCGCGAGGCCTGGTCGCTGATTTCCAGGATGGAAGCAGACAGCTCTTCGCTGGCGGCCGCGGTCGCCTTCACGCGCTGAGAGGCGTCCGAAGAAGCCGACGAGGCCGATGTCATGCGATTGAGGGTGCTGTCGGCGCCGGACTTGATCCGCTCGCACGTCGAGGTCAGCGAGACCGACGCCTGATCGATGGCCTTGAGCACGTCGACAAGGGCGGTACTGAACTCGTTGATGGCTTCGTCGACGGCGTTGCGCCGCGCCGAGGCCGCTCGCGTTGCCGCTTCCCGGTGCAACGTCATCGCGTTGGCGATATCGAAATTGATGACCCGCGACACTGCCCGAACGGTTTGCAGGAGCTTCCTTGAGGAAAGAAATCGCCTACGTTCGAGCACTCCGAGCGCGCGAGTCAGTACAAAGCTGCCGGCGGTGCAACGGATGCGGGCGTCGAGTCCGATCGCGGTTTCTTGCTGGACCGATCGCCTGCACGATTCGGCGTAGCGTCGATCCAGGTCTCCGGACAGCACGATCTTGAAATGATCCACCTCGATGGTCTTGATGGCATCACGGTGCCCGCGAACGATGCTCGCAGCGTTGATGATGCTTCCAACGGTCGGCAGGTGTGTCATCGCATCGACGAGCTCGTCGATGGCCTCCTCCAAATGCGGCGCGAACACCGGCCAAAATTCCGCGACGACGGCACGAACCCGATCGTCAATCCTGTGCAAGGCCAGCCTTGCCTCAAACCCGGGGATCGCGTCGTTCGTTGTCATGTGGCGGAGCTCGGTTGTTGCGCGGCTCAGGCGAGCCGTGGCCACATGCTACCCAAAGGCGATAAAGCGTTTATTAACCGTGAAATCGCTGGCGGCGGCCACCCGCTGACTCGCGCTGGAACTGGTCCGGCTCGTATCTCGCAAAAAAGTCGGAGCTGGCCGCCTATTAGCGGCGGCTCCCGGCCAACGGCGCCTGGGCCGTGGCCGGCTGGCTGAAAATGGCCGGAAAACCGAAAGTCATGCCGGCGCGTAGCTCGTTGACGGGATGTCCATCGACAAGCGCGTAGCGGAACGCCAGGTCGAAGGAGAGCTTGTCATTGACTTGCCAGATGGCGCCGGCCAGGGCGGAATACGATTGCGATACGTTGATGACGCTGTCCGAATAGATTTCAAAGACCGGCCGGACCTTCCATGTGTTCGGTCCCTCGATGATGGCGTCAAAGAACAGCTCGCCATGTTGATCTTGGGTGAGATTCGTTTCCACGTTGAAGTGAACGGTTCCCCAATCCCAGCGTTGCGAGACGATTCCGCTCCAACTAAAGCCGACACCCGAGCCTCCAACGTTCGGCAGGAGAGGCCCAAACTCTATCGCCACACTTGGCCCTTTCTTGTCCTGAAGGACACCGGGCTGCACGACGTATTTCAGGAAAGCGGCATCGGGGACGCTAGACGGACCTCCACCTTCCGGTAGCGGTTGCGCCGTGGTCTGCAGAACGAGTTCCCATCTCTCGGCAAAACCGAAATTGAGGACGCCGTCGGAGATCGGCTTGGTTGTCGATCCCGTGTGCATGGCGCCGATGGGTTGAAACTCGATTTCAACCTCGCCGAAGTCGGCGACCGCCGCATCCGTTCCATCGAACGGCCGGTAGGCGGACGCGGGTGATCCCGCGACGAGCGCAACGAGGCCGACGATCGCCGCAATTCCGTTATATCGGTAATTGCAGCCGCCAAGGCGCCGCGCCAGCGGCCCGCTCTTGCTTCCGGATAGCCTCGCGCCCCCGCGCCTTGGCATCTCAGGCACTCCCACGTAATCGATGCCTACCTTACTGCGAGCGCCAAGGCGAGCGATCGCTCCAACTGCGCAGTGCCGCGGTCGCCCAGGCGGTCGTCTTGTCCTTGTGACAGAGATTACAGGCGTTCGGAATTTTCCATTGCTCCGTTTCCGCCGGCGAGACAAATCGAAATGTGTGGCTGCGGACGTAAACGTCGCCGATGGTCTCGGCGATCTTAGGCATGTGGCAGGCAATACACGCGCTGCCGGCGCTGTCCGGTGCGTGGTGCGTGTGCTGCTCGATGCTGGCCGCATGCGGACCATTCTGTGCGTTCGGCCCGTGGCAGGTCAGGCAAAGGGCATTGCCGCGTTCGCGCACGATGCCGGGATTGTCGGTGCCGTGCGGATCGTGACAACTGAAACACGTTACGCCGCGGGCATACATCAGGCTCTGCACGAAATCGTTGCCTTGCATACGGTTCTTGTGGGCGCTGCCGTCGGCAAAATGCGTGAAGGTGGTTTCGCCGAGCTTGTGCTCCTCCAACTGCCAGAAATCGGCGAGATGTAGCCCAACGTGAAAGCCGACCGGCCAATCATAGTACTTACCGTCGATCGGATTTCCCGCCGGGCGCCCCTGAGAGTGACATTGAATGCAGCTGTCGTTGGCATCCACATAGCCGAAGCGGCCGGGATTGAGAATGTTGTCGCGTATCGGCCGGGCAACGTGCGCGCTTCCCGGGCCGTGACACTTCTCGCAGCCGACATTCCATTCGCTGACGGTTTTGGTCGTAATGTCATAGTTCACCGAATGGCAGCCGTCGCACAAAGGTCCGGTCGGTCGCTTGAAGTTGTCTGGAGGATAGAGCGGCGCCCACCAGTCGGCGCTGTTGGGAACGAAATAACGCCGCCACGCCTTGTGCTTGATGTCCCATTGCGCGGGCTGCGGAAAATAGTCGTCACCGATCTTGGTGAAATAGCGCTGTTTCCAGCGGCTGCCGTAAACGAACGCGATGTCGTCTTTGTTGAATGTCAACAGCGGATCGGGCTTGGATAAATCCGGAATGATCGCGTCGGGATGCTGGCGCGGATCGCGCACCACATTCGCCATCCGCGATTTTGCCCAGCGTGCGTAGATATCATCGTGACACTTTTGACAGGCCGCCGAGCCCACATAGGTCCAGGTTTCCGCTGATTTTTCGGGAGCGATTGCCGGTCGTTCGGACGCGAGCGGTGCAACACGCGGCAGATGGCGAATGAAAGCGACGAGTTGCCAGATTTGCCGGTCCGGCATGTTCCATGCCGGCATGCCGGTGTTTCTGATGCCGTTGCGGATGTGATAAAACATCTCGCCGTCGGAGATCGATGCGACGGTTGCGTACAATGGCGGCACCCGCGGATATTGGCCCGAGCCGGTCTCGGTTTTACCGCCACCCTCATAGGCGTGACAGACCTCGCATTTTTGCTTGAACAGTTCGCTTCCTGCCGCGATTTCCGCCGGATCGGCGCCGAGCCGGTTGGTCCGCGCTTTGTCCCTCTCGGGTACGCTCGCGTGTAAGAGCCACGTTGCGATAGCGGCTTCGACTGC
Organism: uncultured Alphaproteobacteria bacterium; assembly: GCA_963818155.1. Lineage (GTDB taxonomy): Bacteria > Pseudomonadota > Alphaproteobacteria > Rhizobiales > Xanthobacteraceae > BOG-931. The sequence continues at coordinate 217,561 of CAWFRC010000002.1, read as the reverse complement.
GCCTTGTTCGGTCCTCGCGCTCGAGAGCCCGGGCACGAGCCACTGGTACAGAGCGCCGGCGCCGATCACGCTAGTCACAACGGCAAACAGCACTATCAAGCAAAAGCGGCGGGTCATCGGCTTCCCCGCGGCGATCGATGGTGCAAGTCGTCCAGAGCTTCCATGCGCAATCCCTCAAGCAATACGAGAGCTGCGCAGAACTTGGACGGAAACCGTCTGACGGGGAGTTTGCTACGTCCCCTCGATGAATTTAATTCGGCCGGACCCGTCCGGCAAGGAATACGGCTCGCGTCGGGGCCGCTTAACGCGGGTTCTCCGTGTGTCCCAAGCGCGCGGTAAGCCTTGTCGCGGTCAGTTCTTGACGGTGACGGGCTTGGGTGTGTCGAAGCCCAGGATCTTGAAAGTCACGCGGCCCCATACGTCGACGCCGCAGATCGCATTCTGGCACTGGACGGTGTCGTCGAACCAGGCTTGCAGCGCGACAGGGCCGAAGTCGTAACCGACGAGCGCACCGATCCCGATTTGCGATTGGTAGCCGCAGATCGCCGGCGTGCAGGGCACGCCGCCGCCGGGCCTGTCGGCCGTGGTCTGCGCTTCAAAAAAGCCGACGGGACCGAATTGCCATTTGCCGACCCGATAGAGGCCGGTGAAATCACCGAACAATTCGTTGCCGGAGACAAAGCCGTTGGCGGCACCTCCCGGCAGGATCGGCGCGCCCATGGTCACGCCGCGCGACGCCGTATTGATGTCATAGCGAAAGTTGGCCGACAGGAACCAGTTGGGATCGATGTAGGACAGCGCCCAGGCCGGAGCGAAGGTCCAATAGTCCGGGTTGAGGTTGAGGTCGGTCAGCGTGCTGTGCCACTGCGATCCGATCGGAGCAATGATGTTGATGCCAAGCGCGGTGAACCAGCCGTGGCCCAGAGTCCACGACAGGGTGAATGGGTTGAACGTGGTGTTGGCGAGCTCCGGCCCGTTCATCGCGCTGGCCGCGAATGGCGGATTTACCGATGAGGTGCTCAGTCCATAATACATGCCTTGCACGATCTGCGCCGCGTAGCTGCCGCCGAAGATAGTCCAGCCGGGCACGAACAGCAGACTCTGGCCGAAGCCCGGTGCCGGGTTGCTGGCGAACGCGGTCGACTGATTGCCCTTTCCGGGCGACGCGCCGGCGCCGGTGACGTCAAGCGCGAAGCCGCCATAGATGCCGGGCTGCGGCAAGGCGCCGAGGGCGAGGCCCTGCGAGGCGCCACGCAGATAGTTGGTGAAGTCGCCAGGCTCGACGGCGAAGCTCGCGTTGCTGGCCACGCTCAGCATCACGGCCGCGACGGCGGCGCTTTGCACAATACCTCTCAGCCACAGGGTCATGTGTCTCTCCATCGACGCCCGCGTTGTTGTGTTGCGATCTGAAAATTGTCCGCACGATGCACCGGCTCGAAGGACCGCGCTGTGCGCTTTTTTGGTCCGAACCGAACGCCGACTTGCGTGCGTTGCGAGTGGGTATTTCATTGCCGTGCCATGCGAGTTGCAATTCCCTCTCGTCAAGCTAAGCGCGATCGCAGCCCCGTACAGTGGTTCTTCGCGGCAAGCCGTTTTTCGGGCGGCATGTGATGTACAGGCCACAAACGGGTCAGCTTCCCGACTCAAGCCTCGGCGCCGCGCGGACGGACGCGGCGCCGAGGCTTGCGCGTGAATGTTTATTGTCGTCGAAGGGGTGCGCTGCGCTTATTTGCTCGTTTTTTCTTCCAGCGCGGCGATGGCCTCCCTGTACTTCTGAATATTGAGCTTGCACCGGGTGATCATCTCGGATCGCACGTTGAAGGTTTTTCGCCGCTGGTCCGTGACGGTGACGGGCTCGAACGTATTCCATAATTTGAGGCATTCGTTTTCACGTTGCAGCTGATCGTTGAGCTGCTTCGTCATGGCCTGAATGTCTGGCATTGTTCGACCTCTTGTTTGCACGCCCACTGAGGTTTGTTGTTCGGAAGGAAGTTCCCGTCCTTTTCCGTCCCCAGGCGGCAAACGCGTGCCGGCCGATGTCGTTCCGGGAAGCGGGGAACCCGCCGGATGGTGCCGTCGTACGCGAAGTTTCGCGCCGGTCACCGGCCCAGGCGTCGGGCAACTCGGCGCGCTTGGATGTGCCTTCTCCACCAGAGCATGTCCCGGAAAAGTGGAAACCGGTTTTCCGAAAAGGACATGCGACAATAAAGAGATCTCGCGGCAGAAGGCTGCGCGGGCGTTTGCGCTGGCACGTACGGATGAGGGGGCGGCGCCGAACCCCTCACCGAATGTTGTTGCTGCACTTCCGAGCCGCCCTCTCCCGCAAGGGGAGAGGGCACACCTCGGCGTCACCCGAGCTCGGTAATCGCCTCAGGAAAGCGGTGCAGGCGCTCGGAGGGGCCGTCCGCTTCGATCAGATAATTATCGCACACCCATGAGAGCGCGTGTCCGCGGATATAGGTCGGGTGCACCACGATGTTCATGTCCTGCGCGATCATCATCGGCTCGTCACTGCGGATGAGCGGCCGCTCGACGAGGTCGTAGCCTTGGCCGTGGCAATGCAGGCGGCGCTCTTCCGGGCGGCCGTTCTGGCGCATGAAGTCGTTAAACGCGGCGAAGATGTCGGCGCAGGAGGCACCCGGCTTCAACAAACCGAGATTGAATTTGCGCGCCTCGATCGCAAAGGCGAATTCGTCTTTGAGTTCGGCGGACGCCTTGCCGACCACGCAGGTCCGGCCGAGCTCGGCATACATGGCGCCGGGGCCGGAATCTTCCACCAATAGGGCAACCACGTCGCCGTCTTGGATGACGCGGTTCTGATAATGGCGCTGGCTGAAGGCCGATGGCGTGTCGGCGGGCATCGAGGCGCACAGATAGATGCCGTTCTCGCTGCCGTGGCGCTGGCTGTAGCACTGGGCGATGGCGGCGACGTCGCGGTCGCGCATGCCCGGCTCGATGGCGGCGAATGCCGCCCGCATGGCGCCGTCCTGCATGGCGGCGGTGCGGCGGATGAGGGCGCGTTCTTCCGCGCTTTTGATCGTTTTGATGCGGTCGACCAGGTCGGCCGCATTGACGAAGCGGGTGTTGGAGAAGCGACCCTTTTGCAGATAGTCCATCAGTGCGAACGACAGCGTGGCGGTGCCGAGGAGCCCGATCGTGCCGCCCGCATAGGGCGCCAGCGCCTTGGCGGCGAGCTCGGCGTCGTAGGCGGCGGTGTAATCGCAGGAGGCGAAGCTCGGAGTGGTGAACAGGCGTTTGACGCCGCGGTGAATGCCGTCCGGATTGGCAGCCGGATCGGTCTCGCCGCCAAACGGTCCCATGCCGACCACCGTCATCAGGTCCTCGCGTGGGAAGACGACCGTGAGCGGATAGCCGTTGGTTGCCGGCAGGTCGGTGAAGTATTTGACGGTGCCGCCCATGTAATCGTTGTTGTTCTGCATCAGCAAAACGTCGATATTGTCGCGCTCCATGGCGGCGCGCACGGCGGCCCAGCGGCGTTCGAGTTCAGTTGTGGAAATCGGCGTCTGCAGGCGTTCCGAAAGCGTGGCCATGGTGTGCAAGTATCCTTCGCGTACCCTTGGTTAGTTGCGTCCCCGATGCCCGGGTTCTGCGCCCGTTCGCCTGGTGCGGCGGGTCCGGATATAACGCCAATGGTGGAGGGGAAGGAAGCCGCCGCTTGCTACAGGAGGCCCGTCGCGGCGCGGCGGAATCGGTTAGACTGTGGGCCCGAAGACCACGTGATCCCCGCTCAACCCGCATGGCCAGGAGCCGAAAATGCCGATCGATTGGGCAACAGTGAATTGGACCTTCGTTGTTTTGATGGGCGTTTTCGCCTTCGTCGCCGCCTTGCTCGGTAGCCTCATTTCCTTCAGCAACCGCTTCTGGGGCGCGGTGATCGCCGGCATCCTGTTCGCGGCGGCTTTCGTGCTGTGGAATTACTACCCGCACCCGACGCTGCCGCTGCCGATCATCTCCACCTATACGACCCCGGCCGGTTGACCTTTGCGGCGACGGCGCTAAGCGTATCGGCTTGATCCTGGAGCATGTCCCGGAAAAGTGGAAACCGGTTTTCCGAAAAGGACATGTGACAACATATGAATCCAGGGCACATTCCGATTCAACTTAATCGGGATGTGCTCTAGCTTTCCCCCGGCAGGAACGGAGAAGTCATGAATAAGGTCTATGCCGACGCGCGCTCCGCGTTGGCCGGGCTCCTCAAGGACGGCATGTTGATCATGGCTGGCGGTTTCGGCCTGTGCGGCATTCCCGAGACATTGATCCTGGCGATCCGCGATGCCGGCGTCAACAACCTCACCGTCGTCTCCAACAATTGCGGCGTCGACGGCAAGGGGCTGGGCGTGTTGCTCGACACCCGCCAGATCAAGAAGATGATCGCCTCCTATGTGGGCGAAAACAAAACCTTCGCCCAGCAGTTCCTGGCCAATGAGCTCGAGATCGAGTTCAACCCGCAGGGCACTTTGGCGGAGCGCATCCGCGCCGGCGGCGCCGGTGTGCCGGCCTTTTTCACCCGCACCGGGGTGGGCACCCAGATTGCCGAGGGCAAGGACGTGCGCGAATTCGACGGCCAGCGCTATGTGATGGAGCGCGGCATCGTGGCCGACCTTTCCATCGTGCATGCGCATACCGGCGATACGGAAGGTAATCTCGTGTACCGGAAGACCGCGCGCAACTTCAATCCGGTCATGGCCACCGCCGGCAAGGTGACGGTGGCCGAGGTCGAGCATCTGGTGAAGCCCGGCGAGATCAATCCTGACCACATCATGACGCCGGGCATCTATGTGCAGCGCATTGTTCACGTGCCCGACGCCGTGAAATATATTGAGCAGCGCACCGTACGCAAACGCACGGACCCCGCTACGCCTGCTGGAACAGGGGAGGAAGTCTGATGGCTTGGACCCGCGATGAAATGGCGGCGCGCGCCGCCAAGGAGCTGGAGGACGGCTTTTACGTCAATCTCGGCATCGGCATCCCGACGCTGGTGTCGAACTACATTCCCACCGGCATGAGCGTGCAGCTCCAGTCCGAGAACGGCATGCTCGGCACCGGTCCGTTCCCGTTTGAGGGCGATGAAGATCCGGACCTGATCAATGCCGGCAAGCAGACCGTCACCGAGCTGCCGACCACGAGCTATTTCAGCTCGGCCGACTCCTTCGCCATGATCCGCGGCGGCCATATCGACATCGCCATCCTGGGCGCCATGCAGGTGGCCGAGAATGGCGATCTCGCCAACTGGATGATTCCCGGCAAGATGGTCAAGGGCATGGGCGGCGCCATGGACCTCGTCGGCGGCGTCAAGAAGGTCGTCGTGGTGATGGAGCATTCGGCCAAGAACGAGTCGAAGCTGCTCAGGCACTGCACGCTGCCGCTGACCGGCGCCGGCGTAGTCGACATGGTGATCACCGATCTCGGCGTCTTCACCATTGACCGCAACGGCGGTGGCATGACGCTCGTCGAGCTCGCGCCCGACGTCACGCTCGACGAGATCAAGTCAAAGACCGAAGCGAGCTACAAGGTCGCCAACACGTTCGGGCATTGAGCGCACGGTCGCTCCGTCGAGGCGTTTTCTCAGTCGTTACTACCGGGCTTGACCCGGTGGTCCATGCAGAGGCGTCGGTAGCAAAGCCTTATTGGCGAATTCGATCGAGTCAGCATGGATTGCCGGGTCAAGCCCGGCAATGACGAGATGTGTCGCACGCGGCACATCCCACTGAGAGATCAAAACTCCAGCGCCGTCCGCACCCCCAGCACCCACGCATTAGGGATGGGCGTGAGATTTCTGATTCGCCGGATTGGCGATATTGGAGCCGGGGTGGAAAATATATTGGATATCCGGCTGGATCGCCCAGTCCTCGGCAATCTCATACCGGTAGGTGAGCTCGAGCGCGGCCTCATAATCGCGGATCGGGATCGGTATGCCGAGCTGCGCCGCGAGCGCGCGGTCGTCGGCGGCTGCCGCCGGCGAAATGTGGCCGTAGGCGAACGCCAGTCCGACCACATCGTCCGGCCGCCAGGCAAGCGCGCCGCGGAAGGTCAAGCCGGTATCGACATAGCGGTCGAACTCGCTGCGGTCGCTGGGGGCGGCGACGCCGCGCGCCACAAAGCCGAGCGCGCGGTTGGGGCTGCCGGGCATGCGCCAGAGCGTCTGTTCAAACACGCCGTACACTGCGGCGTCGCCGCGGACCTGCGGCGGCAACACCCCGCTTTGCGTGAAGTCTTGCAGGGGAAACGTACCGGCATTGTACCAGGCGCCGACCTTGATCACGCCCGGCAGGTCAGTCGGTTTGGTGGCGAGCCGTGGCCCTTCCTCGTCGGCGGCCGGTAAGCCGTTGCCTTCCTGGTTGGGGTTTTGCTGCGCCCCGATCAGCCGCGCTCCGCCATATCCAAAGACCGCCTCGACGATCATGAACGGCGGGTCGTTGACCCGGAAGGCGACCCCGTATTTGTCGGTCGAAATCGGATTGTTGGAGCCCGAGCCGGCCGGATCGCCGTCGAAAATCGCCGCCCGCATCAGGAACTGGTCGTTGAACGTCACTTGCAGGCGGGCGCCGAGCGCGGCTTCCGGATAATTGGGGCCGCCGCTCGGCAGATTCTGGGTATTGAGCATCGGCCAGCCGAAGGTGCTGTTCATGAACAGGTCGGCGTTCTTGCTGACGATGAATTCCTGCGCGGCCGTGAACTGGCCGAGCTTCAAGCTGATCTTGCTGGTCAGGTTCTGCTCGAACCACAGGTTGAACAGCCGTACCGTCGGCGTCGCTTCGATGTTGCTCACCAGCATCAGGTTGTCGAGATTGTTGGTACTGTAGAGGCTTCCGAAGATGCTGTGGACGCTGGCGTGGACCTTTCCCCCGGACCAGCCCACGAGCTTCTCGAGATCGCCGTCCATGATGACGCCGAAACGGCCATCATAGCCGGGGCCTTGCTTCACGCCGCCGAGCGGGTTGTAGAAGGTGTCGCCGAAATAGCTGAAGGTGAAGGTCAGCCCTTGCTTTTCGAGCTGGGTACGCAGGCCGCCGATATCGGTGAGCTGGTGCAGATAGATCGGAAGCGACGGCGGGCTCGACGATGACTGCCCGGATGAAGATTGGCCAGACGGCTGTGCCGTATAGGTGCCGCCGGCATCGCCGGCCCAGGCCGCCGACAGACCGGCCGGGCCGCAGACCATCAGACAGGACAGGGCGAGCTGGGCCAGCGGAGCCGCCGATAGGCGCTTGCGAACGTTCGATCTCTGCGAATCGATCACGATCCGTCCGCTCGTCCTCGCGCCTGCGGGGAAGGTATGCGGCAAAGTCGACGATGCTCCAACCCAGAGAAACCCGCTGGAGTGACCTCTAGAGCGTATCCCGACCAAGTCGGGATACGCTCTAGATTCCATTTTGTTGTCGCATGTCCTTATCGGAAAACCGGTTTCCACTTTTCCGGGACATGCTCTAACGGACGGGACGCGATCCTTAACCCTTTAGCAAGGCTTTTTGAAAATCACGCGACCGTTCGTTCCCGGAAATTGCCGATAGGCGGTTGCTCAGTTTTTGCCGTCCAAGTCCCGCAAGGCGGTGCGGACGAGGTCTATCAGCGAAGCCATCGAAAACGGCTTTTGTAGCCACCCGAGCGGGACCGCCTTTTGGGCGCGCATGCGCACGCCCGGATCGGCATGCGCGGTGGCGAAGATACAGCGGATGCCCAACGTCTCGGATATCTCGATGGCGGCCTCTACTCCGTCGCGCACACCGGCAAGCCGGACATCCATCACGCACAGCGCCGGGCGCTCCGACGCGGCAAGCGCGATCGCCTCGTCGGCAGACGCCGCGACGCCCGCGATCTCAAATCCGGCGTCGGCCAAGGCCGCCTCCATCTGGGTGGCGACCAGGAAATCGTCCTCGACAACCAGAATGCGCTCGGCGGCGGCGTCGCGCGGCTGCGGACCGGCGCTTTGGTCGTGCGCGAACACTACGCCGCCCTGCACGGCCCGAAAGGGCGAAGCCGGTAGGTGCGCTGGAACTGCGCTGAGTTTCGTCGGCATGGTAGCGCTCAGGTGAATCGGAGCGTGCAGCGGGTTGCCGGGCTTCGTGTCACCTCGAATTGCGCCCGCAACTGTCCGGCCAGCCCCTGCACCAGCCCGAGACCGGACGATCGCTTGGCGACCGCTTTCAAATCAAAGCCCGGGCCGTCGTCTTCGACATACAAGTTGAAACAGTCTCCTTCTTTGCTCAGCCCGACGCGAATGATGCATTCGCCGCCGGCGTTGGCGCCGTACTTGGCCGCATTGGTCAAAAGCTCGTTGAGGATCAAGGCGAGCGGCATGGCGGCGTCATTGGGCAGCTCGCCGGATGCGGGAGTGCGCACGATGCGTACGTGCGCCGGCAAGGTTTGTTGCGCGCTTTGACATACCGCTTCAAGGAATTCTTCGGCCGCAAAGGTCGTCGCGTCGGTCGTGGCGTAGAGCACTCGTTGTGCCGCTGCCATCGCGGTGATGCGCTTGCTGGCTTCGTCGAGGATGCCGGCCGCCTCGACGTTGTTGGTTTTCCTCGATGCCGCATAGAGCAGCGATTGCAGCATCTGCATGTTGTTCTTGACGCGGTGGTTGAGCTCGCGCAGCAGCATGCGCTGTTGCGTTTCGGCTTGGCGGCGTTCGCTGATATCCACCAGCATGTTGATGGCGCCGATGACCTTGCCGTGCGAGTCGCGCTGCAGTGTGGGGTAGGGAATAAAGGGCACGCGCGTTCCATCCGGCCGCTCGGCGATCACTTCGGCGTTGCGGACCGCGCGCCCCTCCTTCAGAGCGATGGTCATCGGGTATTCTTCGGTGCGCAGCGGCGTGCCGTCCGGCGAATAGAGCTTCCAGGTCACGCACCATTCGTCGCTGCCCAGCGTCGGCGTGCGGCCGGCGAGCGCCACGGCGGCGTCGTTATAATAGGTGACCTTCCCATCGGCATCGGTGGTGTAGATCGCCGCAGGAATGGACGAGAACAATTCCTGCAGTCTGCGCTCGTTGTCGCGCACGACGTTCTCGGCCCTTTTACGCTCGGTAATGTCGCGGGCGATCTTGGAAGCGCCGATGACGCGGCCGTCGTTGCCGCGCATCGGCGACACGGTCAGCGAGATGTCGATCAGGCTGCCGTCCTTGCGCTGGCGCACGGTCTCGTAGTGGTCGATCCGTTCGCCGCGGCGGATGCGCGCCAGAATCCCGGGTTCCTCGTCGAGGCGGTCCGCCGGCATCAGGATGGTGACCGGCTTGCCGATGACTTCGTCGGCGGTATAGCCGAACACGCGCTCGGCGCCACGATTCCAGGTCTGGATAATGCCGTTGAGGTCCTTGCTGATGATGGCGTCGTCCGACGATTCCACGATGGCGGCGAGATGTTGCGCCAGAAATTCGGGAGATGCTTCGAGAGTGTTCATAGCATTCCCGGAAAGGGTCGGTCGCTGACGCCGTCGGATCGAAAGGTCCTCGATGGTCATTCCCCACTCAATGCTTTGTGTGTCCCGTTGTCTATCTCGCGCGTGGAACCGGAGCCAATGATCCCGTTGCTAGCTTTGTCACACGAGCCGCGGACAGTGGCCATGTGAGCGGCAAATGTGAATTGACCTTCCACCCCCAGCAACCGGAACGCGATCCGCCCCAAAGGGTTCCCGGACGACCCTTTGTTCCACCGTACAAGGTTTACAGCGTGCGGTGGACCCCGGTTGCCGTCTCTCTGTCGGCAACGCCTGCTTAATGTTGTCCCCACCGCCGTTACAAGCCTTTCATGTCGTCATTGCCGGGCTTGACCCGGCAATCCATGCGGCCAAGCCCGTACACTCAATCCATGGCTTTATCCGCGGCACCTCACCATGGATCGCCGGGTCAAGCCAGGTGGGGACGAAGGATCGTGCGCCATACCCGTCACGAGAATTGCTACCTGGCCGGCAAAACAACGCGCGCGACATCGGTGCCCTTTACCTTCGCGCGGAAGATGCGGAGAATGCCGTGAGCGTGGGGAACGTCGTGCGTGAAGATACGATCCTCGAAACAGAGGACCTGACCAAGGAGTTCGCCGGCTTCGTTGCCGTGCGCGGCGTGAGCCTGCGCGTGCGGCGCGGCAGTATTCATGCGCTGATCGGTCCGAACGGCGCCGGCAAGACCACCTGCTTTAATCTCCTCACCAAATTCATGGCGCCGACCCGCGGCCGGATCGTGTTCGACGGCCGCGATATCACCGCGCTCAAGCCCGCTGACGTCGCCCAGCTCGGGCTCGGGCGCTCGTTTCAGATTTCGGCGGTCTTTCCGCATCTCACCGTCCTGGAAAATGTGCGTATCGCCTTGCAGCGCCGGCGCGGGACCTCGTTCGACTTCTGGCGCTCGAAGCGCATCCTGCGCGCGCTGGACGACCGCGCACAGGCACTGATCGCCGATGTCGGCTTGTCGCCCTACGCCAAGGCGCTGGCGGTGGAATTGCCTTATGGCCGCAAGCGCGCGCTCGAAATCGCCACCACGCTTGCGCTCGACCCGGAATTGATGCTGCTCGACGAGCCGATGGCCGGCATGGGCCGCGAGGACATCGCCCGCATCAGCGCGCTGATCAAATCGGTGGCCGCCACCCGCACGGTGCTGATGGTCGAGCACAATCTCAGTGTTGTCTCCGACCTGTGCGATTGCATTACGGTGCTCACGCGCGGTCAGGTGCTGGCCGAAGGCGACTACAAGACCGTATCGGCCAACCCGGCGGTGCGTGAAGCCTATCTGGGAACCGGACACGGCTGATGACGATGGCTGAAAACGACGCGCTGCTTGCGGTCAGGGATCTGGAAGCCTGGTACGGCGAGTTCGCACATTTTGCACGGCGTCGCCTTCGACGTCCGTGAGGGCGAAGTGGTGACGCTGCTCGGCCGCAACGGCGTCGGCAAGACCACGACGCTCAAAGCCATCATGGGCATCATCGAAAGCCGCACCGGCTCGGTGCGCTTCGAAGGCAAGGAACTGATCAAGCGGCCTTCCGATGCCATCGCCCGCGGCGGGATAGCCTTTTGTCCGGAGGAGCGCGGCATCTTCTCGACCCTCGATGTGAAGGAAAATCTGCTGCTGCCGTTGCAGGTGCGTGCCGGCGGTTTGTCGCTCGAGCGCATCTTCGAATTGTTCCCGAATCTGCGCGAGCGGCTCTCGAGCCAGGGCACCAAGCTTTCCGGCGGCGAGCAGCAGATGCTCGCCATCGGCCGCATCTTGCGCACTGGCGCGCGGCTGCTTCTGCTCGACGAGCCGACCGAAGGGCTTGCCCCGGTCATCATCCAGCAGATCGGCCGCACCATCGCGGCGCTCAAGGCCCAAGGCTTTACGATCCTTTTAGTCGAACAAAACTTCCATTTTGCCGCCACCGTGGCGGACCGCTACTACGTGATGGAGCATGGCCGCATCGTGGATCATTTCGCCGCGGCTGAACTAAAGGCGAATACCGAAAAGCTCCACGAATATCTCGGAGTTCTGATATCGGAGGGAGGGGCGTCGTTCATGCCTGCGCGCGGATCAAATATCCGCAAACTAAGGAGACTTTTCATGGGGTGTGCCGGCAATTTCATGCGCACTGACAGCTCCACATGCGCCTCCGCTTTTGGACCGGCCGGCATGCTCGCTCTTTCGATTGCCATGCTGTTATGCGGCGCGTCCGCGTCCCGCGCCGCGGACACCGTCGTCAAGATCGGCGTTCTCAACGACATGTCAGGTCTCTATTCCGATATCGGCGGCGCCGGTTCGGTCGCCGCCGCCAAGCTTGCGGTGGAGGATTTCGATCCGGCCGCCCACGGCATGAAGGTCGAGGTGGTCAATGCCGACCACCAGAACAAGCCGGACGTCGGCGCCAGCATCGCCCGGCAATGGTACGACGTCGATCATGTCGACGCGATCTTTGACGTTCCCACCTCGAGCGTGGCGCTCGCGGTCAGCGACGTCACCCGAGAAAAGAACAAAGTGTTTGTCGGCTCGGGCCCCGGCACATCCGACCTGACCGGACCGCGATGTTCGCCCAATACCATCCAATGGACCTACGACACCTGGATGCTGGCCAACGGCACCGGCCGCGCCGTGGTGCAGACCGGCGGCAACACTTGGTTCTTTCTCACCGCCGACTATGCGTTCGGTCAGGCGCTCGAGCGCGATACCAGCAAGGTCGTGACCGCTGCCGGCGGCAAGGTGGTGGGCAGCGTGCGCACGCCGATCAACACCGCCGATTTCTCGTCCTTCCTGCTACAGGCGCAATCCTCCAAGGCCAAGATCATTGGGCTCGCCAACGCCGGCGGCGATACTGTCAATGCGCTCAAGCAGGGCGCGGAATTCGGCATCACCTCCGGCGGCCAGCACTTCGCCGGGCTGCTCGTGTTCATCAACGACATCGAAGCGCTCGGGCTCAAGACCGCGCAGGGGCTGATGCTCACCGAGACCTGGTATTGGGACATGACCGACGCCAATCGCGCCTTCACCAAGCGCTGGCAGGTGGCTTCCAACAGGCCCGGAAAATTCCCCAGCATGCTGCCCGCGGGCGTCTATTCGTCGGTGATCCATTATTTGAAAGCGGTCGACGCGCTTAAGAGCGCCAGCGATGGCCGCGCCGTCATCGCCAAGATGAAAGAGCTGCCCACCGACGACCCGTTGTTCGGCAAAGGCTCGGTGCGCATCGACGGCCGCAAGATGCATGACGCGTTTCTGTTCGAAGTGAAGAAGCCGGAGGAATCCAAGTATCCGGGCGACGACTACAAGCTGCGCGTGACCATTCCGGCCAACGAAGCATTCCGGCCGCTCAAGGAGGGCGGCTGTCCGCTGGTCGGCGGCTGATGTTGTTTTGTTTCACTGATCGTCGGAAAGGCGAGGAGCCGTTGCATGGCAACCAAGAAAGCGTCTGCGGCCACCTCGCGTGTGCCGATACTCTTCCTCCCCCCAAGGGGGGAGGGGACACACAGTTGCAGGCTTGAGGTGGCGTTGCACGCAACGAGGATGAGCTGCCGGCCTCTCCTGTGAGGGGAGGACTTCGGGGGGAGGGCATGTTCCAGATTTTCGGCATACCGTCACAGGCGCTGTTTGGGCAGCTTTTGCTCGGCCTGATCAACGGCTCGTTCTACGCGCTGCTCAGCCTCGGGCTTGCGGTCATTTTCGGCATGCTCAACATCATCAACTTCACCCATGGCGCCCAATATATGATGGGCGCCTTCGCGGCTTATCTGCTGCTGCAGAATTTCGGCATCAATTACTGGGCGGCGCTGGTGATCGCGCCGCTCTTGGTCGGCATCACCGGGGTTCTGATCGAGCGGCTTTTTCTCCAGCATTTGCGCAAGCTCGATCCATTGTACGGACTGCTCCTCACCTTCGGTCTGGCGCTCATCATTGAAGGCGTGTTCCGCAATCAATGGGGCTCGTCGGGCCTGCCTTATGCGGCGCCCGAGGCGCTCAAGGGGGTGGTCAATCTCGGCTTCATGTTCCTGCCCATTTACCGCGCCTGGGTGATCGTGCTGTCGCTTGCCGTATGTCTTGCCACCTGGTTTGCGATCGAGCGCACCCGTCTCGGCTCGTATTTGCGGGCCGCGACCGAAAATCCGGTGCTGGTGCGTGCTTTCGGCATCAACGTGCCGCGCATGGTGATGCTGACATACGGCTTTGGCGTGGCGCTGGCCGCGCTCGGCGGCGTGATGGCCGCGCCCATCTATAATGTGTCGCCGCAGATGGGCTCCGACCTGATCATTGTGGTGTTCGCGGTGGTGGTGATCGGCGGCATGGGCTCGATCTTGGGCGCGATCCTTACCGGCTTTGCGCTCGGCATCGTCGAGGGGCTGACCAAAGTGTTCTATCCGGAGGCGTCGAACACCGTGATCTTCGTCATCATGGCGATCGTGCTGCTGATGCGGCCGGCCGGCCTGTTTGGACGGAGCGCCTAATGGAACGTGCACTGGCGCCTGCATTGCTGACGAAGGACCGCGGCGGCGGCTTCAGCCTCGGCGTTGCTTTCGCGGCGATGATCGTGCTGTTCGCCATCGGCCCGTTCGTCGTCTATCCGGTTTTTTTGATGAAGGCGTTGTGCTTCGCGTTGTTCGCCTGCGCGTTCAATCTTCTGATCGGCTATGTCGGCTTGGCCTCGTTCGGTCACGCGCTGTTCTTCGGCTGGGCCAGCTATGCGAGCGCGTATGCGGCGAAAGCCTGGGGCTGGCCGCCCGAACTCGCGGTTATCGGCGGCACCGCGGTCGCGGCCGCGCTGGGCTTCGTCGCCGGCGGCCTCGCTATTCGCCGGCAGGGCATCTATTTCGCCATGATCACGCTGGCGCTCGCCCAAATGATGTACTTCTTCGCCTTGCAGGCGAAATTCACCGGTGGCGAGGACGGCATCCAAGGCGTGCCGCGCGGCCGTTTGTTCGGCCTGTTCGATCTGTCGCACGAGATGACGATGTACGTGTTCGTGCTCGTCGTTTTTCTTGCCGCCTTCATTCTCATTTACCGGATCATCAACTCGCCGTTCGGCGAAGTGCTCAAGGCGATCCGCGAGAACGAGCAGCGCACCATCTCGCTCGGTTACAAGACCGAGCGCTATAAGCTCCTGGCCTTCGTGCTGTCGGCGACCTTGGCGGGGCTTGCCGGCGCGATGAATTCATTGGTCTTTCAGCTCGCCTCGCTCACCGACGTGCATTGGACCATGTCGGGCGACGTGCTGCTGATGACCCTGCTGGGCGGTCTCGGCACGGTATTCGGGCCGGTGGTCGGCGCTTTCATCGTCGTCGCCATGCAGAACTATTTGGCGCCGTTCGGCCAATGGGTTCTGGTAATCCAGGGCGTTATTTTTGTCGTCTGTGTGCTTTTATTCCGTCGCGGCATCGTCGGCGAACTGGCGCGTCTGGCGCGTGTTCAGCTCTGAGCCCGGCCACTGGCCTGATCCGGGTCGAAAGCTTTTTCAACAAGATCGTGTTCAAACAAACAGGCCGGTCATGATCCGGTCATTGGGTTGGCTCATGTCTGAGCAGTATTTTCCTACAGACTAATGGGGCAGAATCAGTTTAACTATGTGTCTGTGCAGTAGGCGTTGAGCATCTTGTTTGGTTGCGACGCAGATTCGCTTCCGCCGGACCGAGACAAGGCGGGAAGGAAGCGGAGTTTGCGGTGGGGGACGCAAGTCGGCGCGGTCAAGGGTCGCTCAGGGGTTTCGCCTGGGCTCTCGGGTGGACGGCTTGCCTTGTTCAATAATGCGCATCGTTGAGTGACGCATCGTTGAGTGACATGCGTTGTTCGATGATTTGCATCGATCAATGCGGTCCATCGATCTTGCTGTGCATCGATCAACGGCATGCATCGTTCGATGCGCGGTATCTGATCCCCCGGTGCTGGTGCGCGTTTGGCGTCGGTACGTACACGCGTCCCGTTCAAAATTCTTGATCCCGATAAGCCGGACACGGTTGGTCCTCACATGTCGGAACGGCAGAGTCTGTACAACGACGTCGCGCGAAAATGGCATGCGTTGGCCGAACGTCGCTGCTTCTACCTCGCGGAGTTGCGCGACAGCGGCCGCTGGCGTCGCTATTACGGGTGGGAGGAGATCGTTGAAGCGGTGCGCGAGGCGGCCGACGCGCGCGACACTTGGGCGCGGCTTGCCGGCCTTCCGGAAGGCGAGACGCCGAATCCGATGGGCGGCGTGATTACCGACGTTGCAGCAGAGCCTTGGGGCCAGGTGGTGTCTTTCCGCAAGGCCGGCTGACGCTCGGCGTATGGTTGATGTTCGATCAAGATGATGCGCAGAAAAAGATTCATCGACCGGCCTTGAAACGAACAGATTTTTATCCCATACACTGCCCAGCCGCTTCGGCTCCCGCGAGCCGCGTGAACGGATCCCCGTCAAACGGTTTCTGGCTCGCCCCTTTTCATTTTTGCCGACACCTGGATCGCGCGAGGTGTCCTCAGAACGCCAGCCTGCATTTGCATGGCTCCTCGTGGCGTAACCCGGAAAGCTCATTCATTGACTTCGTTTAATGGCCTCGGCCTTCATGACGCTATTGCGCGTGCAATTGCGGAAGAAAAACACACCACCCCAACACCCATCCAAGAGAAAGCAATCCCGGTCATCATGTCGCGTCGCGATGTGATTGGCATTGCCCAGACAGGAACTGGAAAAACCGCGGCCTTCGCGCTTCCGATCCTGCATCACCTGGCCACGAACCCTCGGCCCCATGACCGCAAGGGCGCCCGCGTCGTGGTGCTCAGTCCAACGAGGGAACTTGCCAGCCAGATCCTGGCGAGCTTCCGCGCTTATGGCCGGCACCTGCCGCTCCGCATGGCGCTCGCGATCGGCGGCGTTTCAATTGGCGCACAAGTGCGCGCGCTGGCGAACGGCGTCGATATCGTGGTGGCTACGCCCGGACGATTGCTCGATCTGATCGATAGCAACGCATTCCGCCTCGGCGGCGTGGAAATATGCGTCCTCGATGAAGCCGACCGGATGCTCGACATGGGCTTCATTCACGATATTCGCAAAATCATGGCGAAGATGCCGGCGCAACGACAAACGCTGTTGTTCTCGGCCACCATGCCGCGCGCCATCGCCGAGCTCGCAGGGCACTTGTTGCGCGACCCGGTCAATGTCGCGGTGGCGCCGGTCGCCACGACGGCGGAGCGGGTCGAGCAGCGGCTCATTCGCGTCGATCGTGGCGCGAAGATCGGCGTGCTCGTCGGTGTCTTACAGCAGGAAGCGATCGATCGCGCTTTGATCTTCGCAAAGACCAAGCGCGGCGCCGACAAGATCGTGCAAAGCTTGGGCAGATCCGGGATCTTCGCCGAGGCGATCCATGGCAACAAGTCGCAGAACCAGCGCGAGCGTGTGCTTGCCGCTTTCCGCAGGGGCACGGTCAGGATCCTGGTGGCCACCGATATCGCGGCGCGAGGCATTGACGTCGATGGCGTCAGCCATGTGGTGAATTTCGATCTGCCGCATGTTGCCGAAACCTACGTGCACCGCATCGGCCGCACGGCGCGCGCGGGCGCAGCCGGCGTGGCGATCTCGCTGTGCGATCAGGACGAGACCGGGTCGCTCCGCGATATTGAGCGGCTGATCCGGATGTCCATTCCGGCGACCGACCAGCGCCTTAACCCCGTTCGGCCTGGGGCTTCGGGCGATCGGCCCGCGCGGGCGAACGATCGGCCCGCGCCCGCGAGCGATCGACCTGGGGCGGGCAAGCGTTCCGCCGGGCCGCCGCGCAAGCGGCGACGCGGAGGCGGCGGAAAGCGCCCGGACCGGCAGCATGAACGACACAAGGGGCCCTCGCGCGGGATCGGTTCGGTCGCTTTTCTGCACCGCGACGATGCGGCGGCGGGTAATAGGACCGACCGCGCAGGGCGCTGACGGCGCTCGGGGAAGGACGACCGCAGGGCTGTGCAATTGCATCACGGCTTGGCGGCAATGATTTCGACCTCGACGAGGAGTTCGGGCCAGACGAGCTGCGGGATAACCAGCAGCATCGAGGCCGGGCGATGCCCGTCAAGAAAGCGCGCGCGGACTTTCGCATAAGCGGCGATGTCGTCCACGTGCGTTAGATATTGTGTGACTTTCACGATATCAGCGACCGTCATGTCGGCCTTCTCGAGGAGGCCGATGCCGTGCTGCCATGCTAGCTCCGCCTGGCCGGTAATGTCTTTGGGAAGCTCGCCGCTGAGCGCAAGGCCGGGTGTTCCCGACGTCATCAACCAGCGCAAATGTGGCTTTGCTTCTATGGCGTCGCTGTAGCTGCCGATCTGGCTTGCAACACCGATATCGTGAATGGTGTGAGTCATGATGGGTGATCCTATCGCTGCCGCGTTCCGCAGGGACTGAATTTATCGGGCCGGTATCAGGCTTAGTTTCTACGTTCGGCGGCGACGCGCCAGACGGTGTCGCCGACGTCGTCCGCGATCAGAAGCGCTCCCGTGGAATCGACAACGACGCCAACCGGACGTCCGTAAGCGATGCCTTCTTGATCGGCCGGCATGAAGCCGGTGACGAAATCTTCCGGCTTGCCGTCGGGACGCCCATCGTGGAATGGAACAAAAGCCACCTTATAGCCGGTGAACGGCCGTCTGTTCCAAGAACCATGCTCGCCGATGAAGGCGCCGCCGCGAAAGCGTTGCGGAAAGGCGTCGCCGGAATAGAAAGTCAAGCCGAGCGCCGCCACATGCGCACCGAGCGCATAATCCGGCGTGATCGCCGCCGCGGCCAGATCCGGGCGCTCCGGCTTTACCCGTTGATCGACGTTTTTGCCCCAATAGCTGTACGGCCAACCGTAGAAGCCGCCGTCTTTGACGCTGGTGAGATAGTCGGGGACGAGATCGTTGCCGAGCATGTCGCGTTCGTTGACGACCGTCCATAGGGTATCGGTGCCGGGCGCGAAAGCGAGGCCGTTGGGGTTGCGGATGCCCGACGCATAGATCCGCAAGCCCGAGCCGTCGGGGTTGAGTTCGAGGATGTTGGCGCGATGAAATTCGTTGTCGATCCCGTTTTCGCCGACATTGCTGCCGGATCCGACAGTGACGTAAAGCTTGGTGCCCGCCCGGTTGGCGATAAGGTTGCGCGTCCAATGATTGTTGTACCCGCCGGCAGGCAGGTCGAGGATTTTCTCGCCCGGCCCGTCGAGATGCGTGTCGCCGTCGCGGTAGGGAAAACGCCAAACGCCGTCGGTGTTGGCGACATAGAACTTGCCGCCGAGCAACAGCATGCCGAACGGCTGGTTGAGGTTGGAGGCAAAGACAAAACGCTGTTCCGCCGCGTCGGCCTTGCCCGCGCCGCGCAGGAGCATAATGCGATTGGCACTCTCCTTGACCGACCCGGCATTTCTTTGCAGCCAGGCCTGCACGGTTTGTCGGATCGAGCGGTCGCGCCGCGGCACCGTGCTGGCTTCGGCTACCAACACGTCGCCGTTCGGCAAAACGTAGAGCCAGCGCGGGTGATCGAGGCCGGAGGCATAGGCGCTGACGCGGAAGCCTTCCGGTGCAATCGGGTGCGTTCCAGCCGGCCATGATTGCGCCTGCGAGAAGTTGACCGTCGGAATAAGGCTCCGATCGGGTGACGGAAGCTGCACGCTGGTGCCGACCAGATCGCCCGTGGCGGAAGGCGGCTCACGCCCAAGGATCAACAGCAGACCGACGCCGATCGCCAAGAGCGCGGCTGCAGCCAACAGATAGCCGAAAATCCGCCAGCGGCGGCGGCGCGGTCTTGCAAGCTCTGTGGCGGCGTCAGTGCTCATGGCTCAAGCACCATAGAATATAGATGAGCCAAGAGAATGACCGTGGCTTGCATTGCTCATGCGCGGCGGCGAACTGCAAAAGGAATGGCGGAACGGTTCAGCGTACCCGGTTGCCCACAATCGACAATTGGGCGTAGCGAGCGGCGCCGTCCTTGCTGAGATCGCCGGTCACCGGTTTCTTCCATTCCATGCCGACGATGGCGCCGCTGCGGACCTCGGAGATCATATTGTCGGCGATAACGGCGGCGCCGGCCCCCGGCGCGACAGAGACTGCGATGCCAAATTCGGCGCGGCGGATCACGTTGGAGGTGATAGCGACGTCGCGCAGATAGGGGCCGAAGCCCGCAGCAATGCCGGCGTAAGGCGCATTCTCGATGACGTTGCCGGTCACGGCGGTATCGGCCTCGATGCCGATGCCGATGCCGGCGCTGTCGTTCGGATCGGTGCCGGGCGGCCGATGGTTGGTGAGATTGCGGATCAGATTGCCTTGCACGACCGCGAGCCGGCCGCCCTTGTCGAAATTCGTCACCGATACGCCGAGCGCGGCGCCGTCCACGATATTGTTAGCGATCACCGCGCCCTCAAAGCCGAACTCCGCATACAGCGCGACCTCACCGAGCCCGGTGCAGGTATTGCCGACGATCTGCAGGTTGGAAGCGGCGTTGCCGCGCACCGCCGTGAAAGCGGCATTGCGAATGCGGTTGCCGCGCACGATCACGTTGTCGGCGCGAAAAACGTTGATGGCGTTGCCCCATTGGCCGGATCCGCCGGCTTTGTTCATCACGCCTTCGATGCGGTTGTCGACGATAAGGGTGCCGTCGTCGCCGGTCGCGCTGCGCCAGACCTGAATGCCGCCGTTGCCGGGGCCGCGGATGGTGTTGTCGGAAATCTTCAGCCCGCGCGCATCGATCGAGAAAATCGCGACGTCGCCGCCATTGATCGTGTTGGCGGCGACTTCGCCCTCGACCGATTCCAGCGAGATGCCGTTACGCCCGGAATTGACGATCTCGCAGTTGTTGATGCGAACGGCGCGGCCCTGCGTCACGTGCAGGAGGCCTCGGCGTTCCGGCAACGGAATTCCCGCGCCGTCGAGAACGATGTCGGTGATGGCGATATGCTCGCTGCCGCTTGCCGACATGATCGACGGACCGCCCGACATCACGATCCGGGTTGCGCCGGCAACGCCACTGATGGCGGCGTAAGGCGGCAGTTGCAATGCGCCGGCCCGATAAAAGCCCGGCGGCAACCGCAACACCGCGCGCGCGGCCGCAGCCTGCTCAATGGCTCGTTGCAGGATCGACGATTGATCGTCGGGCGCGTTCGGACGTAGGCCGAACGCGCCGGCGTCGAGTTCCGCGCGTGGCGCGGCCTCGCGCGCGGGCGCGGCGTGGGCCGTCTCGGTTGCGCCAAATACGGCAGCGCCGGCCAACGCGGCCAGCGTGCGGCGGCGATCGATCGACATGGCGAAAACTCCTCGCCCGGTTCAGCGACGGCGGTGCGTCTTGCGCAAACGCGTGTTTCCGCGCCAGGCGAATATTTCACCGCTGCGTTAACGGCGGCTTGCGGCAATCAGCGCGACCAGCAGCATTTCGGCGGCCGCGAGCAGGGACGGAAAGGCAAGGCCTGCGGGGCGCGAACGCCGCCGGCGCGGCAGCCGCTTGACGTGAGGGATGTGGATGAACTGAACCACAGTCGCTGTCCCGCGCGCCTTGCTCAGGGCGCGCCAATACGAATAGTTGCACAAATAACGTCCGGCATCGCGCGACAGCTGCGCCGGAACGCCGCTCGGCCGTACCGCGCCGAGCAATCGGGAAAATGGCGCGTTGCCGCGCAACTCGACGGGTTTGCCGCGCTCGATCGTGCCTTGGGCCGGGCGATGGCCGCTCACATCCGGATACAGCACCGTTTGTGCATTGCGCGCCCGCGTTTCGATGCTGAGATGGCGGCGCCCTCCCATGACACCAAAAATCAGAACCAGGTCGGGTTTTTCAGCAAAGAGTTTGGGCAGATCGCGATCGACCGCCGCATAGCTCGTGGTAAAGACGTGGGTCCTGCACGCGATGCCCGTAAGCGCCGGCCGCCGTCGGCGCCCAAGTTCGCGAACCAGGGCGGCGCTGGGATTGAACGGCACGCCCGGAAACGCACCAAAGCCGGCAATTATCACGCGCATGAATCAATGTTCCAACATGTCGACAATCTGCTCGACCGCCGCATTGGGAGCAAGATGCCCGGCAGCGACGTCGGTCTCGATACGCGGTAGCGCCGCTTTGAGCCGCCGGTCGGTGCGCAACGGTGCAAACAGCCGCTCCTCGAGCATCGACCACATCCATTTCACCTGCTGTTCGCCGCGCCGCGTCGCAAGTTCGCCCGATGCCGTGAGCTTGTCGCGGTGCTCGCGCACGTGCCGCCACAGCTCGGCAATGCCGGCGCCGGTCAGCGCCGAATAAGTGACGACCGGCGGCACCCAACTCGGCGAGCGCGGCGTCAGGATATGCAAGGCTGCCCGATATTCGGCGGCGGCCGCCCGGGCGCGCACGACGTTGTCGCCGTCGGCTTTGTTGATGGCGATCATATCGGCGAGTTCCACGATACCCTTTTTCAGTCCCTGCAGTTCGTCGCCGGCACCGGGCAACATGAGCGCGAGGAAAAAGTCTGTCATGTCGGCGACGGCGATCTCAGATTGACCGACGCCGACGGTTTCAACCAGAATCACGTCATACCCCGCGGCCTCGCAAAGCAGCATCGTTTCGCGCGTCTTCGCCGCCACGCCGCCAAGCGTGCCCGAAGCCGGGGAGGGGCGGATGAACGCATTCATATCGGTGGCGAGCCGCGCCATGCGGGTCTTGTCGGCCAATATCGAACCGCCGGTGCGCTGAGACGACGGGTCGACCGCCAGCACCGCGATCTTGCGGCCTTCACCCGTCAACATGCTGCCGAGCGCGTCGATCGTCGTCGATTTGCCGACGCCGGGCGCACCCGTAATACCGATCCGAATGGCGTTGCCGGTACTCTGGAGCAATTCTTGGGTAAGCGCTGCAGCCGTCCGGCGATGGTCCGGTCGCTTACTTTCGATCAGCGTGATCGCGCGCGACAGCACGGTACGGTCGCCGGCACGGATGTCGTGGGCAATCCGGCCAACATCCGGGCTCGGAGGAGGCGAGGCCATGGGGTTTCTTCGGCGACGGCTCGGTTGGCGTCAAGCGGAGCGTACTAAAGCATGTTCCGGAAAAGCATGCCCTCGGGCTTTGGCCCGATGGGTGGGAACCGGTTTTGCGACATCAAGGAGATCTAGAGTACTTCCCGATTCCACTTAATCGGGGAGTGTTCGAGAACGCATTTACATTTTGCTAGCTCTCGCGCGATTTCCGCCGAATGACCGCGAAGTTGTCGAATTGCAGCCGCAAGGCACGCGTGTGATCTCGCCAGCGCGGGGGAAGCGCAGCAACAGCAGCAACATTCGTCAGCGAGGAGACGTGGATGAACTGGGACCAGATCCAGGGTGATTGGGTGCAATTCAAAGCCGGCGTGCGGGGTAATTGGGTCAAGATCACCGATGAGGATCTCACCCGCATCGGCGGGCGCCGCGAAGAGTTGATCAGACGCCTGCAAGCGCGTTACGGTTTCAGCAAGAATGAGGCCGACGGCGAGATTGAAGCCTGGGTGAAAACGCAACGCTACGCCGCCTAACCTGAGCGGGCCGGCTCGGATCGCCAACCGGGCCGGCTTTAAGCGCCGGATATAGCCGAGATCGCTACAGTCCAAACTTAGGGCAATATCGCGAAAGCGCGCGCCGGGAAACCGAGGCCATCCCGTACTTTGGGCCAACTCACCACGATAAGCGCACCGGTCGGCGGAACTTTATCGAGGTTGGCCATGACTTCGATCTGATAATGGCCGTGCTGGAGAATATAGGTTTCGGAATCCATTTTATCCGTCGTGTCGGTATCCATGCTTTCGTGGCCGGTCGCCGTTACGCCGCGCTCTTCGTAAAGAAATTTGATCGTCTCGAATGCCCACGCCGGAAATGGGCTACGCTCGAAACGCTTTCGGTCGGTGTCCCAATCCTTGTACATGTCGGTGCGCAACGCGACGAAGGCGCCTTTGGGCACCTGTCCATGGTGCTGCTCCCACGCCTTGAGATCGTCGACTGAAAACGCGTGGTCGGGATCCTTGGCCAAGTACGGGGTATCGTCGAGCACGACCAGCGGCAGGATCATCTCCTTGAGCGGAATCTTGTCCATGGTGATTCCGTTTTCGGCAAAGTGCGCCGGTGGATCGACGTGGGTGCCGTATTGCCCGACCATCTCATAATAGGTCGTGCGAAAGCCGTCTTTGGGGATGGTGTACGGCTCATGCGTCTTGGGATCGGACGCCGGCGAGAATTTGGCCTGGCCGAAGCCGGACCATACCGGCGTGTCGGGACCGAAACTATGGGTAAGATCGACGAAGGTCTTTGCTGCGATCGTGCGATAGGCGCGTTCCAGATCCGTTTGCGATTGCGCCGCGGCCGGCACGGCAGACAACAGACACGCGGACAACAGAGACGCGGACAACAGACACGCCGCTGCGATCGCGCCGGCGGCGGCTCGAATGTGATTTTGAGAAGCCATGGTCGGTCTCCTGCACACACGCTAGACGTTGATCTGATCAAATCGGATCAACGTCTAGATTTTACTTTGTGCATGATCCTTTCCGAAAACCGGTTTCCACTTTTCGGGATCATGCACTAGCGCCCGGCGCCTCGCGCCGCAGCGCCGTGCAGGATTAACAAATCGGCAGGCTCAGCGCCAAAGCTCTTTGCTCGCCAGTGCGGCGCCTTGCGCCAGAGCCTCGAGCTTGGCCCAGGCGACCATCGGATGCACGCGGCCGCCAAGCCCGCAGTCGGTCGCGGCGATGACGCGCTCGCGGCCGACGCTCTTGGTGAAGCGCAGAATCCGCTGCGCCACGAGTTCCGGATGCTCGACCACGTTGGTCGCATGGCTGACGACTCCAGGCAGAATCATCTTGCCATCGGGAAGCTTCACGTCCTCCCACACGGTCCACTCGTGCTCGTGGCGGACGTTGCCGGCCTCGAACGAATAGGCCTGCGCGTTGACGGCCAGCATTACATCGACGATGTCGCGCATCGGGATGTCTGTCGTGTGCGGCCCGTGCCAACTGCCCCAGCACAGATGAAAGCGGATGCGATCCTGCGGCAATCCCCTGATGGCATGGTTCAATGCCTCGATCCGCACCATCGAGAATTTTTTGTAATCCGCGACGGACGGTTCCGGGTTCACCATGTCCCAGTTCTCGGCGATGGCCGGATCGTCGAGCTGCAGGATCAGTCCGGCATCGACGATGGCCTTGTATTCCTCACGCATGGCCTCGCCGACGGCGTACATGAATTCTTCGTCGCTCTTGTAATAGACGTTGCGCAGCCGCGATCCGCTCGCCGGCGCGACTGACGTCATAAAGCCTTCCTCGACGCCGGCGGCGTGCAACGCGGCTTTGAAATGAGCGATGTCGGCTTTGATCGCGTCGTGGCCTTTGTAGACCACCGGCCCGGTGCAGACCGGCCATTGGGCCATCGGTGGGCCGGTGTAAACGCCGCCGTCCGGATCCTGATAAACCGGCAGAAATTTTGTGCGGTCGCGGCGGTCGGCGAAGCTCGTGAGCACGACCTCGCCCGCTTTGGCGCGCTTCGGCGCGGCGTCGTGCAGACCGGGACCGGCGAGATCGAGGCCGCCGAGGCGGTTGAAACAATAGCTCCACCAGGCCCGGTAATTGACCTTATGGCCCATCGACTTGCCGAATTCGCCGTCGCCCGGAACGTCGATGCCGATGTCTTTTTGCTTGCGCACGACGTCGACGATGGCTTTTTGCAGCGTTTCCTCAAAAGCGCGTTCGTCGGTCGCTTGTTCAAATTCGCGGGCCGCATTGGCAGTGAGCAGATCGTCCGGCCGCGGCAAGCTGCCGGCTTGGCTGGTGAGGATATGGTCGCCGCTCATACGCATGGGGGTTCTCGCATGTTGCCCGTGATGCCGGACGCGAACGAAATTCGCGAACCCGGACTTTACGATCACGGAAATAAAGCCTGCCGAGTCCACGTGAAATTTGGACGGCAGCGGCGAACAGAATTTAAGGCCGGTCGTCGCGCGTCGCTCCGGGCCGAGCCCCTTCGCCCGGCACCGGATCCGACGGCATTTTTCCTCAGATGGCGTGGAAAGGCATCTCTTTGACCTGAGCGACCAGGCCGTGGAACACCTCGTTGACCGGGCCCCAGTTCGGCAGCTTCTTCATATTGTTGAGCCAGCGCTCGACGTTCGGGTAAGCCGACAGGTCGCAGCGGATGACTTCGCCGAGCGTGACCAAAGCCGCGCCGAAATAGTCCGCGATGGTGATCTGGTTGCCGCACAGATATTGGTTGTTTGGTCCGATCCAGTAATCGTTGAGGATCTTCAGCCACCGCTTGGCGTTTTGCTGGCCGATCTCGATGGTCGCCGCCTGCGCTTCTTCGCTGCGCCGCTTTTGATTGGGGAAGAGCTGCGGATAAGCCAGATTGTAGGCCCAGTCCCGATAGAAATTGGTGTTGAGCCAATCCATCATCTCGTTGACCTTGGCCCGTTGCTTGAGATCCTTCGGGTAAGCCGGCGAGCCGATTTTGTCGGCGAGGTATTTCAGGATGGCCGAGCTCTCGGTGAGGTGCAGATCGCCGTCTTCGATCACCGGCACGAGATTGTTTGGATTAACCGCCGTGTAGGCCGGTCCGTAGTGCTCGCCGGTGAACAGATCGACCGTCACCTCTTCGACCGGAATGTTGTTTTCCGCAATGAACAACCGTACCGGTCGGCTCGTCATCGATACCGGATGCATGTAGAGCTTCATGGCAATTTCCTCCCAAGAAAGTGCTATGGCTGAGGCTTATAGACCATCTTTGCGACTGGCAAATAGAAACATCTTCGCGATTGAGGGAGTGCGAACCTGCCCAATCGTGGCGGGAAGCGTGGGCAGCAGTCTCGCCGGCGTCCCAACGGTGCGCGGGTGCAACTGCAACCAGGCCAATGTGCTCTAAGCGTTGACCGCGACTGCCGCCGCTTCGAGCTGCGGCTTCTTCGCGCGCGTGCGGAAGAAGCTCAGGACGCGCCGGGCGGTCGCCGGCTGCAGCCGGTTGAAGCTCGCCAGCGCCTGGTCGAGATCCTTGGTGGACATGCCGCGGTCGGCGGCACGCAACAGCAGCAGCGCTTTGGTGGTGGTCGCCGCGAGCCCCGCCACCTTGGCTAAAATGAGCACGATTTCGGCGCCGGGATCGAGCAATGCTCGTTCAACCACGTCGATCGGGGTGTCGGAAAGGATCGAGAGGGCGATCGCCGTCTCTTCGAACTTACGCTCGCGCGCATACTGCAAGACTTCCGCCTCGCCGATGCGGCGCAGGCGATGAAGCTGCTCGACAGCCGCCTGCGCGGCGGCGAAATCCGGCGAGCCCTTGCGGTTGGTGTCGCGGATGTCCTTCGTAACCTCGTCGACGATGCTTTTAACGGTGGCCTCGGCTTGCGGATTTTCCGCCGTGAGCCGTGCCCGAACGGTGGCGGAGGCTTTCTCCAGCAGCACCAGAAAATGCGTACGCGGCAGGTCCCGGCGCTTGCCAACAAAGATGGCAAGATCGCCGTCCCAGGCCGAGCGGGTCACCAATGTACGGAAGCCAAAATCGGAAAATCGGGCGCCGATGTTGTTGATGACCGAATGCAGGACCTCGCGGTTGCCGCGTTCCACGAGTGCGTCGGTCACGGCTTCGCTCAGCTGCCGGCGCTGCGAGATCGCGAACAGATGCCGTTGGCTCTTGCTACTGGCGTTGGCCACCAGCGCTGAATCGTCCAGCCGCTCGGAATGCTGGAGGACGGCTTGCGCCACCTCGATGTCGTCGTCGAAGGCGAGGCTGTGAATAACGCCTGATGGCGCGTTGGCGATCGGGGCCAGCCGTTGCGCAAGGATGGCGCGTGCTTTCGTTTCGATGTCGGTGACGAGCCGCGCCATGACATCGTCGAACAGGCCGATCTGTTCTTCCGAATAGCATTCGGCTCTGCCGACAAAGAGATCGGTGATGCGGGTCAAGATTTCCACGCGACGATAATCGCCGCCGACGGAGAGAGCGGCCTCCAACTCGTCGATCAGCGGCAGTGTTCGCGTCATGGAAGGCGCCACGTTAACGACCCCACCATGCCGCGAGAGGGTGAACAAAGGATTGAAAGCGGAGATCCTTATCGGCCGCAGGGATTGCGCGTCACGCCGACCCACGTCCGGTTCCCGCACCGAAAACCCCCATGCGGTTTTGCACTTCGCGGGGAACGCTGTAGTCGCGCATGATCGTCCTTTGATCGCGCAATCCGCAGGCCTCGCGCTGAACGACAAAGCACCACAAGGCGGCGCTGGCGTCCCGTAGCAGACGCTCGCGCACCGTGCTGGCGCCCGGTTGGTTGGCTTGGTCGCCCCCGCGTTCGTCATGGTTCGAGAGCGCCGCAAGGGCCGCTTCGAGCGCGCGGCCCAGCCGCCCGAGCGCTGACGCCTGCTCCTGGGCGATCTCGTAATCCAGCACGTTCTCCAGCGCCTTGGGGGAATTCATTCGCGGTGGACGCAATGTCATGGTGATTGCCCTGCGGATGATGTGAGTCGCTTAGGTGCGCGCAAACCGGCTCATGCCTGAACCCGCCGGAATTCCGTGAGCGCTACGCCTTTGGCCGCGTCGATGTCGCGCCGCGGACCCGGCCGCAAACCGGCGCTAATCAGCACATCGTCGACTGTCGCGGCGGGGCCCACGGCGGAAAATAACGGTCGGCCGCCCGGGATCTCCGTCCGTTCTGCGCGGGTGAGATGAAACACGTCGTAACGCGGCAGGAACAGGTCGAACACCTCGGTACCGCCGATAATCGCAATCGGCCCCGGACCGATATGGAGCGTGCCCAGCGCCGCCTCCAGGCTGCCGCCTGCGGGATTCCATAACATTGCATTCGGTTGCGATGGATCGGGAGCGATGCGGGGCACCTGCCGCGTCACCACCAGGCGCTTGCGCCCAGCCGCGTGCGGGCCGCCCTCGTGCGAGTGCCGTCCGTGGATGATGACCGCAGCCTGGTCCATCGCAGTCTGCAGGAAGTGCTGGTCGGCGTCGTTGCGGATGCCGTCCGGCATGTTGCCGTCACGGTCGGCGATCATGCCGTCGGCCGAGACGATGGCATAGCCTTCGATGGGGTGGGATCCGATCATGGGGGCGGGCAACAGTCAGGAGGGCCGGCTCAAATCATGCCGTTTGGTGATAATCGGCACAAGGCGGATCGGTTCGCGCCACTCGTTGCTGCAGGCGACGGCCGCGACCGGTAAATGGGAACCGGCCGGCCTGCAAATTTGCATTATTGCCGCGGACGGCCTATTGGAATTCAAACGAAAGTTTGAAAAATAGGCCGGTGATGACTCGACCTTCTGAAATCACGCGCGACCGCATCTTCAAGGCGGCCGAGCGGCTCTTTGCCGACCGCGGCTACGACGAGACCAGCGTGCGGGCGATCGTTGCCAAAGCGCGCGTCAATCAAGCCGCCATCAATTATCATTTTGCCGGCAAAGACGGCCTGTATCGGGAGGTCCTGCGCGCGGCGTTTCATGCCCTTACCGAGCAGCAGATCGCGCACGCAGAAGAGATGCGGGCGATGCCGCGCGAGCAGGCACTCGGCGAGTTCGTGCGTCATCAATTGCGCCCGCTGGTCGGCCGCGACGAGCTCACCCGTTATCTGCGCATCTTCAATTGGGAATCGGTACGGCCCACAGCGGTCTATCGCAAGCTGGTGAGCGAGGAGGCGGCGCCGTTCATGGATGTCGCCATCGATCTGGTCCGCCGTTTCATCCCGAGCGCCGACGACCGCACGCTCCGGTTCGCGGCAATTTGGCTGATCGGGCAGTGCGCCATCTTCGTGCGCAACCGCGAGCAACTCGCCAACGCACCGGTCTCGCTTGTGTTTGACGATGAAACCGCGCTCGATCGCCTTGCCGCGTTGGTTTCTCAGTGGGCGATAGCAGGCTTGGCGGCGCCGGCGCCGCGACCGGGTGCATGAAGCCCGCACCGGCGATCGGTCCACGAAAACCCGTGGGTTGCCGCAAAAATTCCTTGATCCGGGCCTGCGGCCGCCCATAACGGGTGTTTGAAATTCAACCGGCCGTTTGAAAAATGCGGGCGAGGGGAGAACGGGCGATGCGCTTTAAAGCGTTGCTGAAGCGGTTGTTCGACAAGATCGTACAGGATGCGTTGCCGGCGGGCTTGGCGAGTGTGCTCGGCGGTCTGTTGTTGACCTATCTGCCGATCGGTCACGTCGCGCACCAGACCACCGTGAAGGTTACTCAAGCCTCGCCGCAGATGATGCAGCTCTTGCGGGACGAGCATGGCTTGATTGTGGATTTCGTCAAGGAACAGGCCGCGACCGAGAAAAGCCGTGGCGGCGCCGATCAGGAGCCGCAGCGCGCCGTGTCCGAAGCTGTCGCCCCGGCGGCAACCCAGACGCCGCTGCCGCCCCTGCCGCACCCGAACCCTGTTGCCGCGGCGACGGCATCGAAGCCTGCGACGCTGCGCAACAAAAATCCGATGGTCGCGACCGCGACGCCGGCGCCGGCGGCGCCCGCTTCGGCGCCCGACACGGCGGCCCCGCCGGCAGCTCGTACCGACGCTTCTTTGCTCGCCAAGACCATCGGGATCAAGGATCGGGTGGTATCGGCCACGCAACACGCGGTGTCGGCGACGTTCGGCGCCATTCCGTCGTGGTTCGGCTCGCTCGGCGATCGCATGGGCGGGGAGGGGCAGTCGCCGCGGCCGCCGGCCGACCTCGTCAGCGCCTCCTGGTCGTTGTCGGGCGCGGCTGACCGATAGGGAGCGTTTGAGGGTCGGCGCCTGATGTTCGTGCCGGCTTTCGCGGCGGACAGAGCGGCGCAGCAACAACCGTCCTGCCGCTCGTACGCAATACCGTCGCATCGCATGAGGATATAGTGGCGGCCGAGACGGGTGATTCGCTTCCAGCGAGAGCCATGGGCGTCACCGGTCGCGCCACCGCGCCAACCCGGCGTGCAGTGTCGCTGATCGGCGTGGCGTTGTCCTGGATCGGGTCGGTCGAAAATCGTCTCGGCGGTGAGCCGCAGCGCTGCGCCGCTGGTAATCCCTTAAGAGTAATCGTCTAGCTTCGCGGCGCCACAGTCCCGGCCGCCGGGTTGGTTGCGGTGTGGCGAGGGGCGCGACGTCACACGTCTGCGTGATGTCGCGCCGATATGTGATCGCGCGCACAAACACGGCGTGTGGTCGCGCCTAAAAGTCGATCTGCGTCGTCAACCGTTCCTTTCGCATAGAACGTTGTGCAGCTTGCTGGTGTTGATGATGCCCGCTAACGAATTTGTGTCGAACCGGAACCGACCCTGTCGCGGTCACGCTCCGTGGTTTGGCGGCGGCTCTTGCAGTGGGGCGGGCGGCGGTTGTTTGCCTCGGAGGTCTTGATGCGTCACGCCGGCAATTTCAATCCGGAATGGGGTTATCTCGCCCCAGCTCCGACCTTCATGCGGACAGCGCGCGTTTTCATTGTTGCCGCCCTTGTCGGCGGTACGGCGGGCGCGGCAGTTGTCCTTTCGCTGATGGATCGGCCCGCGGCCGAGGCGTCGGTTGCCGCGCGCACTTTGGTTTCGGCGGTGGAGCCGCCGGCGCCAGTGAGAGCGCTCGAATCGGCGCCAAGCGGTGGTGCGCCGGCGCCAGCGCTGCCGCAACCTGCACCGGCCGCGGTATCCCCGGCCCAGCACCGCGATGCGCCAGTCGCAACAGCGCCGCAGCAAGGCGCAACGACCCTTGCGCATGCAGCGGCGGGCGATGCGGGCGGCGCAACGAATTGGCGCGCGCCGGCCGCCGCCGCGGTGGCCGAAGCTCCAAGGATCATGGCCGCCGAAGTGCCGGCTGGGAGCGCGGCGACCGCCGAGAAGACGGTGGTGGTAGCGGCGCCTGCGGCCGAAGCAGTAGCCGCGCCTGCACCCGCATCCGCTATCAGGACGCCGGCCAAGAGGCGCGTCGTCGGGCGCGTTGGGCCGCGATACGCTGGACCGCGCTACGACGCGCGACCGTATGCTTTCCTACGCTCGTACGGCGGATACGGTCAAGAATACTGACAATCAATATTGCGGCTTCGCGGTCCCTCGCGCGCGGCTTAGTGCCCTGCGTCGGCGCTTAGGGTTGTGGCCAATCTAGTGACAAACGCCTTGCGACAGCGCGGTATCGAGCGCGGCACGGGCGGCGAATTGATCCGGCAAGCCGACAACGATCTTCGTCCAGCCGATGCCCCAGGGCGTGTCGGCGCTGTCCCACCAGATCCGGCAATAGCCGTCGCCGAACTGGACCAGCGCATAGTCCGCTTGCGCCGGCGATGAGCCTGTGGCGGCCAACGCCAGGAGGCCGATTGCACACAGAAAATGCTTCATGACGAACTCCTTTGACTGCGGTCCCACCGGACGCTCACCCATCGGACTCCGCCCCAACCTGGTAATGGTCTTCCTGATACGGCTGCGGACAAAACCCGAAGGCAGCCGGAATGGTTCCGGTTGGCCACGCGCGCCGCGCTCAGCGAAATGGGGAGGCGGGCACGCCGAATAGGCGCCAGCATGCAACCCCAACCGCGCTTTACGTCCTACACGCTGTCGACAAGATCGTATCCGCGGACGGAATGGTTGCCCGAAACAGTGAGATTATCGTCGACTTGGGGGAAGCACGAAGAGACCAGTGCGCGCAGCTCTTTGCGCCGGTCTGTGCATGCCGTCGATTTCGAAAACAAAATCGTCGATGAAAACAAAATCGCCGCTCGCCAGAACGGCGGCGGCGCGCAAAATCCGCACGGCCGACGCGATGGTGACTGTTTTGGTTATGCCACCGCGCGAAAATCGATTTCTGCCGCCGGCTCGTATGCGAAGACCGGCGGCAGGTTTGGCGTGAAGCTGACGATCAGCTCAATTCCAGTGATAGCACCGGTGCCAAGCAACCGCCTGATGCAGCTTGTGATGAGCGATGCCGAGCGTCGGCAAACGGTAATACCAGTGATGGTGCCATTTCCACCACAGGAAGTGACCATCCGGCGGAGCCACGGCGGTGTGGTCCCAGATCCGGCAATAGCCAGTCCGAAACTTGACGATGGCGTAGTCCGCGTGCGCCGGAGCCGAGGCCGTGAAGGCCAACGCCAACGCGCCAACGGCGAAAGCTAGTTTCTTCATAAGTATCCCCCATGTTGCGCCCTTTGCCGCCGCCTCAACGGACGGCTCCAGGCAGTTACAACGATTTGCACCAGCGGCGATGTTCACCAGTGGCGTCGTATCGCTTAGTGCTTCCTCAACTTTGCCCCGTCCCAACTCCGCAGCTTAAGCCCAAACGGTCCTCGAACTGCGACGTTGGGGGCGTTGCCTCACTATCATTGACGGGATGTACCGTCGCTGAACGTCACCACCGCATAACGCCGCGTGCCGTCGTCGTCGACAAACCCGCGTCGGATATGCCCGTCGCCAAAGCAAACTGTATGTTTAAATCCAGCTCCCTTGTGCGACCCCACCAATTTCCGATAGACGGAACACGCACTTGAGGCAAGCCCGGAAGGGCTATGGCGCGCATTTTCTGTCCGTGCGAGGCGCGCGGGACACGCGGAGGAAAAAGATGCCGGAAGTTGTGGTCTATCTCCTGGAAGGTCGGACGATCGAGAGCAAGCGCTCGCTGGTCAAAGACATCACCGATGCGGTCGTGAAGAATATCGGCGCGCCTCCGGAAGCCGTAACAGTGTCGCTCGTCGAGACGCCGAAGACCGCGAAGGGCAAAGGCGGCGTGCTGTTCGCCGACATGCCGGCCCGCTCTTAGGGCTGCGATCTTTTCGACTCGCTTGCCGGCCCGCTAACTTTTTGTCGGGCCACGATCTTTTTCGGAGCGCGGGATTTCGGTTGCGGAGATCCGGTTTTTCCCGCGTGGGGAGATCGATCCGAAGTTTCTCCGATTGCGTATTAGCTAGAAGCGTCACTGCGTTCCTGGCGCAGAATGCACGTTTGCGTGAATGCGCGCGCTCGAGTGGAACGCAGAACGGGTGTGTGGATTGTGTTGCGTGCATCGCACAATTTTCCTTGCTGCAATGCGGCAAAAGACCGATAATCGATGCTCAATGAAAAACGAGGCGCGCGAGGGTGCAATATGAGCGACATATGGGAAACCAAGGATGGACGGCGGCGGGTCCGGCGCGAATTGCCGACGATCGAAGAGGCTGTCGTTGCTGCTCAAGGGTTAACGGATGATCTCAAAGAGCAAATGGAAATCGTTGCATCTTTGATGGAAATTAAGCCTGAAGAGGCACGCGGTATCGTGCTTCGCATGGGCCAGCGCAAGGAAGTCAACCGCGTCACCGTCACCGGCCGGATAGGCGCTCCGCGCGCGGTCGTGGTCGAGAGGCGAACGCCCCGTACCGTGGTCGTGCAACGCCGCTCCGTCGCACGTTGATGCCGCTGCACTTACCCGTGGGGCGCTGAGGCATGTCTCGCAAAAGCATGCCCTCGGGCTTTGACCCGAGGGGTGGAAAGCGGTCTTCCGAAAAGGACGCGCGACAATAATAATGAATTTAGAGCCCGCGGCTCGCGCCGGGGTCCTTTATCACGCCGTGCGCGACCAGCCGGTGCCAGACGAAGAGCACGATGACTGCGCCCACGACGGTCCCGATCAGACCGGCGCTCTCGTTAATCGCATACAAGCCGATTTTCTGGCCGATGAAGGTGGCGACGAAAGCGCCGACGATGCCCAGCAGCGTCGTCAGTATGAACCCTTGAGGATTGTTGGGGCCGGGCGACAAAAAGCGCGCAATGATTCCGGCAATGAAGCCGATGATGATAGTCCAAAGGATCTCCATGGCGTCCTCCGTCGAGTGCGACAAACAATGCCATACTGTAGTGGCGGTTCCATAACGAAGATCGGGCGATGAGCACAACTTCAGGGCGATTATTCACCCGGTTTCGCCCTGGGATGACGTAAGGCTGCGGGCTATATTGGTCGGCACAATCGGTTCGGCAAGCACAAGCTCGCCCGGCAACGGATTCCGGCTTCCGGAGCGTTCGACATGAACAAAACGCTGGTGAAACCGCGTGCCAAGGCACGCACCAAGACGCAGCGACCGCCACTTTATAAAGTGATTCTGCTCAACGACGATTTTACGCCGCGGGAATTTGTCGTCCTCGTCCTCAAAGCGGTATTCCGCATGAATGAGGACCAAGCCTACCGCGTCATGATGACGGCGCATCAGAAAGGCGCCTGTGTCATCGCCGTTTACGCGCGGGATGTTGCGGAAACCAAGGCGAAGGAAGCGACCGAATTAGGCAAGCAAAAAGGCTATCCGTTGTTTTTCACGACCGAGCCGGAGGAGTAGCGGCCGCCGAGCCCGTCAGTCCTATGCGGGGGACCGCCCGCGAAAAGCAGGCCTGCTCTGCGGCCGGTGTTATTGCATTCGTCGCCCCAGCGCGCCATTCGTCCCCAAAGGCCGGGCCATCCTCGGAATGAGCGCGTAAGCACAGGTAGCTTCCGGACCGGGGCGGTGGAGGGAACAGGGCGCGGACTTGTCCGCCAAAAGCGACCGAGACCATGACGCGCCAAATCAGGCCCGAAGACGCCCATAGCATTGCCCCGGATATCATCGTCGATGAGCCCACGACACCGCGCGCACCGGATGTCGCGTTGCGCTCGGCGCCCACGCCGGCGGCCGTGGCCGGAGCAACGCAAGATGCTGCCACTTCGAGTCCGCTCGATCGGGCCGCGGTTCACACCATCATCGCCGGCATCATGTTGGCGATGTTTATTGCGGCGCTGGAGCAGACCATCG
The DNA here is from genome assembly GCA_963818155.1 of uncultured Alphaproteobacteria bacterium. Taxonomy (GTDB): domain Bacteria; phylum Pseudomonadota; class Alphaproteobacteria; order Rhizobiales; family Xanthobacteraceae; genus BOG-931. The sequence continues at coordinate 182,468 of CAWFRC010000002.1, read as the reverse complement.
TCGGACCAGCATTGCCGGCCATCGGCAAAAGCCTAAACAATATCGACGACTTGTCTTGGGTCGTAACGTCGTACTTGCTGACTGCGACGGCGGCCACGCCGCTGTTCGGCAAGCTTACGGATATTCACGGCCGGCGGACGATCATGCTGCTGGCGATCGGCATTTTTATCCTCGGTTCGCTCGCTTGCGCGCTCGCTCCCTCGATGTGGGTTTTGATCGCCGCCCGCGGTGTGCAGGGGCTCGGTGGCGGCGGTTTGCTTCCGATCGCCCAAACGATCATCGCCGACCTCTTAAGCCCGCGCGAACGCCCCATCGCGCAGAGCTATACGTCCGTGGTCTTCTTGAGTGCGAGCGTCCTCGGTCCGGTCCTCGGCGGTCTTCTCACCGATCATCTGCATTGGTCGTTCATCTTCTGGATTAACCTGCCGCTGGGTGCGGTGGCGCTGGTGATGACGGCGCGTGCATTGCGCCAGCTCCCGCGTCACGACCGGCCGCATACGCTCGATATTCCCGGCATGACGCTGATGGTCGCCGCATCGGTCGCCTTGCTGTTGGCGCTCGATTGGGGAGGCACGCACCATCCGTGGGTGTCCTGGCAGGTTCTGGTCCTGTTTGCCGGTTCCGCCGCGCTGTGGGCGCTATTCGCTCTGCGTCTGTTGACGGCCCGCGAGCCCTTCATTCCGCTGGCGATCCTGCGCGGCCGGGTAACAAGCGCAATTACTTGCGCCGCCTTCTTCGCCATCGGCACGATCATCGGCGTTGCCATCTTCGCGCCGCTCTACTGCCAGCTCGTGCTCGGCGTCTCTGCAAGCCTGTCGGGAATTCCGCTGATCGCCTTCATGGTCGGCATCTCGATGGGGGCGGTGTTCATGGGACGCGTGATCGTGCGCCTGAACCATTATATGCGCGTGCCCATTGTCGGGCTTCTGACCGCGATTGCGACCTTCGCACTGCTCGCCGCCGAGACGACCGAGCTTTCGCTGACTGCGTTCACGGCGCTGCTTGGCGTGCTCGGAATAGCGATCGGACCCATGTATCCGGGCAGCACGATCGTCATGCAAAACGGCGTGAAGGCACACCAGCTCGGGACTGCAACCGGCACGCTGAATTTCTTCCGTCTGCTTGGCGGGGCAATCGTGGTTGCCGTCTTCGGCGCCATAGTGCTCAGCAACACCGGCCGCGCGCTGACCTTGGATGGATTTAAGGCCGCGGACGCCGATTTTGGTCCTGCCTTTCGCATGGTGTTCATTGCCGGCGCGCTGTTTCTCGTGGTTGCGCTCGGGTGTGTGATGGCGGTCGAGGAACTTCCCCTGCTTGGGCCGGTCCGCGTGCCCGATCCCGCGGCGGACGAACCACCCGCGTCCGAGTTATGACCGCAGTCCTGCTCATTCAGGTCTTGTTCACTGGCCGACGCCTAAAGCAGGTCCTTGAAGAAGTGGATGAAGTTCGTTCGCCGGCAATTTGGCCGGAGGACTGGCTTCGTAGGGAACCGCGGTCTGAAGGACTGCATGGGTAAATCACTCTCTCGATTCGCCGCCGCGTTGCTGGCGCTCGTCCTTGCCTCGATGGCAGCGGCGGCGCAGGAAGCGGTGCAGTCGGTACCGCAAGCGCCGCAGCCTCCTCATATTGCCGACCCGGCTGCGCGCCTTTGCCTCAACCAGAAGGAGCGCCGGGCGCTCATCGAGAAGGGTACTGTGCTGCATCTGGCCGCAGCGCTTCGGGCCGTACACGCGCGGGCGCCCGGCACATTGGTCCGCGCCCGGCTGTGCCATCGCGGTGAGGGCTTCGCCTATGTGCTGACAGTGCTCGACCATGATGGCAAAGTCACCCGCGTCATCGTCGATGCCGTCAAGGGTACGGTGGTCGGCGAGCGTTGAGCGGAGCGAAGCTTGCGCCTTCTTGTTGTCGAAGACGATCCCGATCTGAACCGGCAGCTCGCCACCGCGCTGACCGATGCGGGCTACGTGGTCGATCGCGCCTTCGACGGCGAGGAGGGCCATTATCTCGGCGAGAGCGAGCCTTATGACGCGGTGATCCTCGACATCGGCTTGCCGAAAATGGACGGCATCTCGGTCCTGGAATCCTGGCGACGGGCCGGGCGCGCCATGCCGGTGCTGATCCTCACCGCGCGCGATCGTTGGAGCGACAAGGTGCAGGGTTTCGACGCCGGCGCCGACGACTATGTCGCCAAGCCCTTTCATCTCGAAGAGGTGCTGGCGCGGGTGCGCGCGCTTCTGCGGCGCTCCGCCGGTCACGCCAAGAGCGAGTTCACCTGCGGCACGGTGCGACTGGATACCCGCACCGGCCGTGTTTCGGTCGACGGCAATCCGGTGAAGCTGACCTCGCACGAATACCGTCTGCTTTCCTATCTGATGCATCATGCCGGGCGGGTGGTATCGCGCACCGAACTGGTCGAGCATCTCTACGATCAGGATTTCGATCGCGACTCCAACACGATCGAGGTGTTCGTCGGGCGGATTCGCAAGAAACTCGGCGTCGACGTCATTCAAACGGTACGCGGTCTCGGTTATCTGCTGACGCCGCCTGATGCGCGCTAACTCGCTTGCCTTTCGCCTGTTTCTTTGGGCGACCGGTCTGACGGTGATGATCCTCATCGTCACCGGCGTGGCGCTGTCGTCGATCTATCGCAACGCGGTCGAGCGCGCCTTCGACCGGCGGCTCGATGTTTATCTGCGCACCCTTGTTGCCGACGTGGCCTCGCCGGAAGAAGGCACCGACAAGTTTCCGCAATCGATCGGCGAGCCTCTGTTCGAATTGCCGCTGTCGGGCTGGTACTGGCAAGTCACGCGCCTCGATACGGCCAAGCCGGAAACGCATTCATCGCGCTCGCTATGGGACTCGAACCTGCCGCGCCTGCAAGATGCCGCGGTCGATTCCGCCTCCGGCGGCTACCGCAAAGGCTATGCGCAGGGACCGGACGACGTGCGGCTGCGTTTGGTCGAGCGCAACATCGATCTCGGCGATGACGGCCGCTACCTCATCCAAGTCGCCGGCGATGCCTCCGAGATCGACGATGAGATGACCAGCTTCGACCGTATCATCGGCGCCATCTTCGCGGCGCTTGCGGTGGCGCTGTTGCTGACGACTGCCTTGCAGGTCCGCTTCGGTCTGTCGCCGCTTAAACGCATTTCCGAGAGCCTCGCCGGTATCCGCTCCGGCCGCGCTGAGCGGCTCGAAGGCGAGTTCCCGGTGGAGATCGCTTCGCTCGCGCGCGAGACCAATGCTCTGATCGAAGCCAACCGCGAGATCGTCGAGCGCGCGCGTACCCACGTCGGCAATCTGGCCCACGCCTTGAAGACCCCATTGTCCGTCATCGTCAACGAGGCCGCGGCAAGACCCGCCGATCCGCTGGCGCAAAAGGTGCTGGAGCAAACCGACATCATGCGCGATCAGGTGGCGCGCCAGCTCGAACGCGCGCGGCTCGCGGCACGCTCGGCCGTGGTCGGCACGCTGATCGACGTTTCTCCGATAGTCACGGCGCTGGCGCGCACGATGGAAAAGATCCATCGCGATCGCGACATCGCCATCGCGCTGGATGTGCCGGCGCAAGCGCGGTTTCGCGGCGAGCAGCAGGACCTCGAGGAAATGGTCGGCAACCTCGTCGATAATGCCTGCAAGTGGGCGCAGTCGCGCGTGGCGGTCGAGGTCTTGGCGGCGAGCGCCGCGGGCGATGGCAAGAGCCGCGTGCACATCATCGTCGACGATGACGGCCCCGGACTTTCGCCGGCAGAGCGCGAGCAGGTGGCGCGCCGTGGCCGCAGGCTCGACGAGACCAAGCCCGGATCGGGCCTCGGGCTATCCATCGTGGTCGAACTCGCGAGCCTCTATGGCGGCGTGCTCACCCTTGGCACCGCGCCGATCGGCGGCCTGCGCGCCGAGCTCGCGCTGCCGGCTGGATGACACGGCTTCGGCTTGGCGCGATCTCGCCGACGCGTTTCACCCTTTCACCGGCCCTGTAACGAAAATTGAGAGCGTGAAACGCCAAGGAACCTTCGCCACCGGCGGGAAGATCCCTGCCGGCGCAATTGTCGTCGTCCCGCGTAACCCCTTCTTAAGCGCCCACCGCCTAAAGGTATCGTATTGCTTTCCAGACGCCGATGGTGGCCTGCATGAGCGGCGGACAAGCCGTCGAACGGCTGCGCGATTATTTGCGGACGTTGAAGCCCGAGGCGCGCGCCATGCTCGTCGCCGAGCTTGAACGCGGCGTCTCGCGCGGCGAGGAATCGGCCGGCAACGAGCTCATCTTGCAGGAGCTGCGGCGCGCCATCCGCGCCGAAGGCCAGCCGCAAGCGCGCATGGACAATGCCGCTCGCCTGTTCTTTGCGCCGGTCGAGCCGTTTCTTATCGACGATGCTCCCGATCACAAGCGGGCCGGACGGCTGGCGCGGGTGTCGCTTGAGCCGATCTGGGAATGGATTGGGCGCGACCTGATTCCGGCCGAGGCCAAGGCGCTGGGCGATGATATCAATCGCGCCTTGCTGGCGAATGATCGCGTCAAGGCCGAGCAGCGCACCCGCGCTTTGCACGATCGCGCCGTTCTGCGCATGCGCGATGCGATGGCGTCGGTGACCGGCGACGACAAGGCCCGCCGCCGGCTTGCCGTGCAAGTCGGCACGCCGCGAGCGCTCGAGGATCTTGCGACGCTGATCGGCATCCTTGCCAATCGCGATCTGCTGAACGAATTGGCGCGGCGTTTACCCAACCATTTGCGCACATTCGAGCGTGACCAGATCGAACTCGGTGAAGCTGCTGCTGGAAGCGGCGATCGCACAGAAGACGCAAAGTGGCGCCAACGTCGCCAAAACCGACGTGTTTCTTTATGGCTTCGTGCTGATCATGGGCCGCCTGGCGGCGCCGTGGCAGCTCATACGCATCGCCACGCGTGCCGCCGAGACCGATGTGGCGGCGCGCATCGCCGAGACGCCTTACGCGCGGGCCGTTACCATCGTTCTCGGCGAGATCGAATGCATGGTCGGCGATCTGCGCGATGAGCTTAAGGCGCACCGGCCGGTCACGTCATTGCTCAAGAACATCCACGATGCGGTGCGTGGCGTGCGCACCGAAATCGACCTTTCCGGCGATTCGCCCTGGAGCCGCCAGCTCACGGCCATCCGCACCGAGGTCTCCAATGTGCTCAGAGCCGAAATCGAGGCGGCGCCCGGCCGAGTTCGCCGGCTGCTGCGGCCGCGCCCCGCCAAGGAGATCGTGCCCGGCTCGCAGCTCGACGAAACCGACGTGGGCGACGCCGAAATGTTGGTCGAGTTCGTCGGTGTCTGCCGCAGCTATGCCCATGAGCTCGCGGTCAACGAAATGACCATGCGCAGCTTCACGGAGCTGCAGCATTATCTTGAGAACGGAACCAAGGTCCTCCTCGACGCGCTGCGCCAGGCGGGCGATGCCGACCGCCCGTTCCGCCAGTCGCAGATGGATGCCGCGATTCGCTTCTGCCGCTGCGTCTTCGGCGCCGACTATGCCGGCCTCCTGGCCAAGGCAGCCGAAATTGCCGTTCAGACCACTGGTTTCGACCGCAAATCGGTACGGGCCTGACCGGATGCGTGCGTCAATCGTGCGCAATTGCCGCGCCCAGGGTCCCATTGCCGCCGCGTTGAGCCCGTGATGATGTAGCGCCGCGGCGCAAGGGCGCGCCGTCCTGCGGCGGGTTTCCCGGTCAGCTATATTGGTTTGCATCAATATGTTCCCGGCACTCCGCGGATTGAATGGTGGCCATGATTCTATGGGTCATTTTCGCATTGATGACCGCGGCGGCGATTTTTGCCGTCGTCTGGCCGCTTGGGCGGGCGCCGCGGGCATCCGGCGGCGGAACCGACGTTGCGGTCTATAAGGATCAGCTCCGCGAGATCGACAGCGATCGCGCCAACGGCTTGATCGGGGAAGCCGAGGCCGAGGCGGCGCGGGTCGAAATCTCGCGCCGGCTGTTGGCTGCGGCGGAACCGCCGGCGGCCGCGGGCACCGCTGACGGGGGTAGAACACAGCCCCGGCGTATTGCGGCGATTGCCGCCCTCGTTGTTCTGACGCTCGGCCCGCTTGGTCTTTACATCGCGTTCGGCTCGCCGAACCTTCCCGGAGAGCCCGCCTTCGCGCGCATCAAAACACCTCAAGGCCGCGAGTCGATCGCCAGTCTGATCAGCCAGGTGGAAACGCATTTGGCCGCCAATCCCGATGATGGCGCCGGTTGGGAGGTCATCGCTCCGGTCTATGCGCGGCTTGGACGCTTCGATGACGCCGTAAAGGCACGCCGCAAAGCGCTGGCACTGAACGGTGAGACGGCGACGCGCGAAGCCGATCTCGGCGAGGCCGAGACCGCAGCCGCCAACGGGGTGGTGACGGCCGAGGCCAAGGCGGCGTTCGATCGGGCGGTTGCACGCGATCCGAAGGAAGCCAAGGCGCGCTATTTTCTCGGGCTGGCCGCCGAGCAGGACGGCAGGAACGGCGACGCGGCCACGATCTGGCGTTCGCTGTTGGCCGAGGCTCCGCCGGGCGCGCCCTGGGCCGGCTTTGTCACACAGGCGCTGGCGCGGGTGTCGGGCACGGCGGTCGCCGTGGCAGAGCCGAGTACCGCCGAGGTCTCCGCAGCCGCCGACATGAGCGAGGACGCGCGACGCGACATGATCCGCGGCATGGTCGCGCGGCTTGCCGGCCGACTGCACGATAATGGCGCCGACATCGAGGGATGGTTGCGCCTTGTGCGCGCTTATGTGGTGCTTGGCGATCGCGCCAAGGCCAAGGATGCCGCCGTCGAGGCCAAGCGCGCCTTGGGCGAGCGACCGGACGACATCAAGCGCATCGACGATCTTGTTAAAGGCCTCGGGCTCGAAGGCTGACGGCACACCATGCGGGAACAACGACAGCCATGACGCGCAAGCGGCGACGCCTCATTCTGATCGGCGGTGCGCTGTGCGTACTCGCCGTGGCCGTGGGGCTCATGCTCAACGCCTTCCGCGATTCGATTGTGTTCTTCAATTCACCGACCGACGTGGCGGAGAAGCACATTCCTCCCGGCACCCGCATCCGCATCGGCGGCTTGGTCAAGGCCGGCAGCTTGGTGCGCGGCGATGATCTGAAAATCCGCTTCGATGTCACCGACGGCAATAGCGACATCGCGGTGGCCTATCAGGGCGTGCTGCCGGATCTGTTTCGCGAAGGCCAAGGTGTGGTCGCCGAAGGCGCTTTGGACAGCGGCGGTTTGTTCGACGCAGATACCATCCTGGCCAAGCACGACGAAAACTACATGCCGAAGGAGGTGGCCGACGCGTTGAAGAAATCCGGCCGCTGGAAGGACACTTACGGCCAGCGCGCAGCGATGCCGGTCGGGGGAGGGGGCAAGTGATCGCCGAACTCGGTCATTTTGCGCTGATGCTGGCGCTCGGGCTGGCGCTGATCCAAGCCACGATGCCGATCGTCGGTACCCGTAGCGACGATCCGACATTGATCAGCGTCGCCGCTCCGGCGGCGCTCGCGCAATTCGTCTTTGTGGCTTTGGCATTCGCAGCGCTCGCGATTTGTTACGTCACCTCCGATTTCTCGGTGCTCAACGTCTACGAGAACTCGAACTCGGCGATGCCGCTTTTGTATCGCCTCACCAGCGTCTGGGGAAACCACGAAGGCTCCATGATGCTGTGGGTGTTTATTCTGGTCCTGTTCGGCGCGCTGGTGGCGGGGTTCGGCGGCAACCTGCCTGCCAAGCTCAAAGCCAATGCCCTCGCGGTCCAAGCCTGGATCGCTGCCGCTTTCGAGCTTTTCATTCTCACCACCTCGAACCCGTTCCTGCGCATCGCCGATGCGCCGTTGGAAGGCCGCGATCTCAATCCGATCCTGCAGGATCCCGGGCTCGCCTTTCATCCGCCGCTGCTTTATCTCGGCTATGTCGGCTTCTCGATTGCGTTCTCGTTTGCCATCGCGGCCTTGCTGGAAGGCCGCATCGATGCCGCCTGGGCGCGCTGGGTGCGGCCGTGGGTGCTTGTCGCCTGGATGTGCCTGACCCTCGGCATCGCGGGTGGGTCCTATTGGGCCTATTACGAGCTCGGCTGGGGCGGCTATTGGTTCTGGGATCCGGTCGAGAATGCCTCGCTGATGCCGTGGCTCGCCGGCACCGCACTTTTGCATTCCGCGGTGGTGATGGAAAAGCGCGGCGCGCTGAAGGTGTGGACCATCCTGCTTGCGATCCTGGCCTTCTCGCTGTCGTTGATCGGTACATTCTTGGTGCGATCGGGCGTGCTGACCTCGGTGCATGCATTCGCCACCGATCCGCGGCGCGGCATCTTCATCCTCGCCATTCTGGTGGCGTTTATCGGCGGCGCGCTTGTGCTTTACGCCTGGCGCGCGCCACTGCTCAAACAAGGCGGCTTGTTTGCGCCGATCTCGCGCGAGGGCGCGCTTGTTCTCAACAATCTGTTCCTGACCTGCGCTTGCGCGACTGTTTTTGTCGGCACGCTTTACCCGCTCGCGCTTGAAGCGTTGACCGAGGAGAAAATCTCGGTCGGTCCGCCATTCTTCAATGCTACCTTCGGTCCGCTGTTCGTGCCGTTATTGGTGATCATGCCGTTCGGGCCGCTGCTCGGCTGGAAGCGCGGCGATCTGCTCGGCGCCGCGCAGCGCTTGCTGGCTGCGGCCTTCATCGCCGCCGTGGTGGTCGCCGCGACCTTCGCCCTGCAGCACGGCGGTCCGATATTGGCGCCGTTCGGCGTCGGGCTTGCGCTTTTCGTGATGGCCGGCGCGGTAATTGATCTTGCCGAGCGCACGATGATCTTGCGCATCCCCATCGGCTCCGCACTACGGCGGGCCGTGGGCTTGCCGCGTTCGGCTTGGGGTACCGCGGTCGCGCATTTCGGCATCGGCGTGACGCTGCTCGGCATTGTCGTCGTGACCGCGTGGGGCGCGGAGCGGATCGCCGCATTGCGGCCGGGGGAGACCGTCGACATCGCCCATTATCGCTTGACCTTTGACGGCATGTTCAATCGGACCGGCCCGAATTATCGCGATCTCGTCGCGCACTTCACCGTCCGCCGCACCAACGGCGATCTGCTCGGCTCGATGGAGCCGAGCCGCCGCACCTTCCCGGCGCGCAGCATGGCGACCACCGAGGCCGCCCTGATGCGACGCGGCATGAGCCAGATCTATCTGTCGTTCGGCGATCCCTCCGGGGACGGCGCGGTCCCGGTGCGCCTTTATTTCAAGCCGCTGGTGCTACTGATCTGGATCGGCGCCGTGATCATGTTCGTCGGTGGCGGCCTGTCGCTGTCGGATCGGCGCTTGCGCGTCGGCGCGCCGCGGCCGCGTGCGGCAAAGACGCAAGCGCCAGCCTTGCAGGCCGCGGAGTGACGGCCGTGTCGCCGCGCATCCCGCGCAAGCTCCTGTGTGCGGTCTTTGTTTTGCTGGTGCTCGGCGGGTCGCCGCTGCGCGCGGTTGAGCCCAACGAGATGCTCAGCGATCCGGCGCTGGAGGCGCGTGCGCGCAATCTCTCCAAAGAATTGCGCTGCATGGTCTGTCAAAATCAATCGATCGACGATTCCGAGGCGCCGCTGGCGCACGATCTTCGCGTGCTGGTCCGCGACCGGCTGCAAGCCGGCGACAACGACCAGCAGGTGCTGAACTTTCTGGTCGCGCGTTACGGCGAGTTCGTGTTGCTGCGCCCGCAATTCGCCTGGCACACCGCCGCATTGTGGGGGCTGCCGCCGGCCGCGCTTTTGGCCGGCATCGTCGCGATCGTGCTGGTGCTGCGCCGCCGCCGTGCGGCCTCCAGCGAGGCCGACAATCTGAGTGCCGCCGAGGAAGCGCGCCTCACCGAGCTTTTGCGCGATAACTGATCGCGCCTCGGCAACCTCTCTGTCATTTCGCGAACGTTGCTGAACGTTGCTTGGGCGTTGGGCTCATTGTGTTGTCGCGCACGACATTACCAACATTTAATCCCGCCGACAGAGCGCCGTAAGGCGGTCTGTCCCACATTCGCAAACACGGAAACGGGGCCTCGGGGAAAACCTCCGTCAGCAACGACGGGTAACGCTTTTGGAGAGAGGCTAATGAACGGAAATCTTCAACCCTCACGTCGCGTTTTGTCGGTGCGGCGGTTTGGGCTCCTGGCGACGACGATCGCCGGGCTTGGCGCTGCGGCTTTCTTCGTCGCGCCCAACATGTCGCCGAACGGCACATTCTTCGCCGCGCCGGCGTACGCACAGAATTTGTCTCAGGAAGCGCAGAAGCTCGGGCAGCGTCCGGCAGGCTTCGCCGACATCGTCGCCAAGGTGAAGCCGGCGGTGATCTCGGTGCGCGTGAAGATCGACAAGCCGATTGGTCCGGCGATGAGCGAGGATGAAGGACAGTTCCCGCCCGGCTCGCCGATGGAGCGCTTCTTCCATCGCTTCGGCATGCCCAATGGCGGCGGTGAGGGCGGCAATGGCGGCCATCACATGGTCACCGGCCAGGGTTCGGGCTTCTTCATCACGGCCGACGGCTATGCGGTGACCAACAATCACGTCGTGCAGGATGCCGAAAACGTGCAGGTCACGACCGACGACGGCAAAACCTATAGCGCCAAGGTCATCGGCACCGATTCCCGCACCGATCTCGCTCTGATCAAGGTCGACGGCAAGGATTTTCCGTTCGTGAAGCTCTCCGACGCCGCGCCGCGTATCGGCGACTGGGTGCTCGCGGTCGGCAATCCGTTCGGGCTCGGTGGCACCGTGACCGCCGGTATCGTGTCGGCCCGCGGCCGTGACATCGGCGCCGGTCCGTACGACGACTTCATCCAGATCGACGCGCCGGTGAACAAGGGCAATTCCGGCGGCCCGAGCTTCGACGTCGAAGGCAACGTGATCGGCGTCAACACGGCGATCTTCTCGCCGTCCGGCGGTTCGGTCGGCATCGCCTTCGATATTCCGGCGGACACCGTGAAGAACGTCGTCGCTCAGTTGCGCGACAAAGGCACCGTGACTCGCGGATGGATCGGCGTGCAGATCCAGCCGGTGACCTCGGAAATCGCCGACAGCATGGGCCTCAAGAAGGCCGGTGGTGCGCTCGTCTCCGAACCGCAAGCCAACAGCCCGGCGCTCAAGGCCGGCATCGTCAGCGGTGACGTGATCACCTCGGTCGACGGCAACCCGGTCACCGATTCCCGCGATCTGGCGCGCCGCATCGGCACGATGGCGCCCAACACCTCGGTCAAGCTCAGCGTGCTGCATGACGGTCAGGAAAAGACCGTGACGCTCACGCTCGGCACGATGCCGAACGAAAAGACGGCGGCGAACCAGGAAAGTCCCCACGCCACGCCCGATAACGACATGCCGAAGCTCGGGCTCACGCTCGCGCCCAGCACCAAGAGCGCGGAAGGCAACGGCGTGGTTGTTACGGCTGTCGATCCGAACGGCGTCGCCGCCGACCACGGCTTCCAGGTGGGTGATGTGATCCTGGATGTCGGCGGTAAGACGGTCGCCAATCCCGGAGATGTGCGCAAGCAGCTTGCGGACGCCCGCAAGGAAGGCAAGCGCGCGCTTCTGTTCCGCGTGAAGTCGGGCGAGGGCACACGGTTCGTCGCCCTGCCGCTCAACAACGCCTGAGACGGGGCCGCCTAAGGGGGATCGGGCTACCGGCCCGCATCACCCGCAAGCGGCTCCAGAGTAATGGGGCATCCGCCGGCATCCGTCGCCCCCGCTGGCGGGCGTACCCTGGGGACGGACCTTACGGTCCGTCCCCACCTAAATACCGGCTCTGCCCCCGGCTATCGTCGCCCCCGCCGGGGTGGAGTGGTCGAGGGGGTGGCGAGCAGGTCTCGCCGCCCCCTCACTTTAACGAAGGAGGTACCGTGCAACACGATACCCACGATATGAACCCGCACGATATGGTAGGTCGCGGAGCTGCCCAGTCTGGGCTTTCTTTTGATTCTCAAACGCGACCATCGGCCATGCGCCTACTAGTCATCGAAGACGATCGCGACGCCGCCGACTATCTGGTCAAGGCGTTTCGTGAAGTCGGCCACATCGCCGATCGGGCGACCGACGGCGAAGAGGGGCTGGCGCTGGCACTCGACGGCCAGTACGACGTGCTGATCGTCGATCGGATGCTGCCGAAGCTCGACGGCCTGTCGGTCATCGGCGCGCTGCGCACCAAGTCGGTGGAGACCCCGGTCCTCATCCTCTCGGCACTCGGTCAGGTCGATGACCGGGTCAAGGGCCTGCGCTCCGGCGGCGATGATTATTTGGCCAAGCCGTATTCCTTCTCCGAGCTGCTGGCGCGCACCGAGGTGCTGGCGCGGCGCCGCGGCAGCCGCGGCGAAGAGACGGTCTATCGGGTGGCAGATCTCGAGCTCAACCGCTTGTCCCATCAGGTCAGCCGGGCAGGGCAGGATCTCCAGCTGCAGCCGCGCGAATTCCGCCTGCTCGAATATCTGATGCGGCATGCGGGCCAGGTCGTCACCCGCACGATGCTGCTGGAAAACGTCTGGGATTATCACTTCGATCCGCAGACCAACGTGATCGACGTGCATATTTCGCGGCTGCGCTCCAAGATCGACAAGGGCTTCAACCCGCCCTTGCTGCATACGGTGCGCGGCGCCGGCTATATGATCCGCGACGAAGCGAAGTAGTTTGCTCCGCTTATTTGTCGCGCAAGCCGCTATGCAGTTGCCAAGTCCAAACCGCCTCGGGACGGGCGGAGGTCCGTTACTCTGCCGATGCTGTTTCCTGCGCCGGCTCAATGACAGTGCCGCCGGCGAGCAGGGCCGCGATCCGTTCAGTGGGTATGCCCCAATCGGCAAGCGTCGTGCGCGTACCCTGTCCAACCTCTTGCGGCGCGGTGGGACGATCCAACGGTGTGCGGCTGAAGCGGGGCGCCGGCGCCGGCTGCATCACACCATCGACTTCGACAAAGGATTGGCGCGCGACATTGTGCGGATGATGCGGCGCCTCGGCCATGCTCAGCACCGGCGCGAAGCAGGCATCGCTGCCTTCGAGGAGCTTGCACCATTCGTCCCGGCTGCGCGTCTTGAAAATCTCTTCAAGCTTGCCGCGCAGCTCCGGCCCGTCGTCGGTGGTGTAGGGCAGGCCGAGCAGCTCAAACAGTTCTTCGCGGAATTTCAGCTCGATCGCGGCAATCGAGATATGGCAGCCGTCGGCGCATTCGTAGGTATCGTAGATCGCCGATCCGGAATCGAGCAGATTGGTGCCGCGTTCGAGGCTATGCAGCCCGGCCGCGTGCAAGCCGTAGAACATGGTCATCAGCGATGCCGCGCCTTCGGTCATCGCGGCGTCCACGACTTGTCCTTTGCCCGAGCGCTGCGCCTCGATCAGCGCGCAGGCCATGCCGAACGCGAGATAAAGCGCGCCGCCACCGAAATCCGCGGCGAGGTTGAGCGGCGGCGTCGGCTTCTCGCCTTTGCGCCCGATGGCGTGGAGCGCGCCGGCGAGCGCCAGATAGTTGAGGTCGTGGCCGGCGGCATCCGCGAGCGGTCCGGTTTGTCCCCATCCGGTCATCCGCCCATAGACGAGGCGCGGATTGCGCTTGAGTGCAATGTCCGGGCCAAGTCCCAGCCGCTCCATGGTGCCGGGACGGAATCCCTCGATCAGGCCGTCGGCCTTTTCGATGAGGTCAAAGGCAAGCGCAATTCCCTCGGCCTGTTTCAGATCGACTGCGATCGACGGCCGCGATCGCCCCAACAAACCGAAGCGCTTCGGCATGGCGATGCCGAGGCCGCTTGGGGTCACGCGATCCAAACGGATGACGTCGGCGCCGAGATCGGCAAACAGCATCGCAGCCATTGGGCCTGGGCCGATGCCCACGAATTCAACAATGCGGAGGCCAGCAAGCGGTCCCATAAGCGATTCTTCAACCTTTCCAGTGGCCTTATGCTATCCAGAGCATGTCCCGGAAAAGTGGAAACCGGTTTTCCGAAAAGGACATGCGCTTCAAATGAAGCTAGAACATATCCCAATTCAACCAAATCGGGATATGTTCTAGCCTGGCTAGGGATGGCGCAGAGAGGAGTGCGCGCCCACTTTCTTGTCAACAGGAAAAGCTTGTTTCCTCGCCGTGCCGGAGATCGCGCATGACATCGGCCAACGATGTTCCCGACAACGAGCCGCACCCGCAGTCCGAGCGAGAGTGAGTCGTGGCGGCGCTGGGAAAGCTGCTGCGCACGACAGCGTTCCAGCTAACGCTGGTCTATCTTTTCATTTTCGTCGTGTTCGCGGCGTCGCTGCTCGGCTACTTCGCGCTCAACACCAGACGGCTGATCAACGAGCAGATTACGCGCACCGTTACCGGCGAGACCACGCGGCTGCGCGACCAGTTCAACCAAGCGGGTATCCGCGGGCTGGTACTGTTCATCGATCTGCGCTCGCGCCGTCCGGGATCGAGCCTCTATCTCGTCACCACGCCGACCGGCGAAGGGCTTGCCGGCAATGTCGGCTCGCTCGAGCCCGGCGTGCTCGATCATCCGGGCTGGATGGAAACGTCCTATCGCCGCATCGAGGCGACCGACGATGTCGATCACCGCGCCCTGGTAGAGGTCGTGGAATTGCCCGGCGGCTTCCGTTTGTTGGTCGGACGCGATCTGGAAGAGCGCGAACGCATCTACGGCATCATCGCCAATGCGGGCCGCTGGTCGTTCGCGCTGGTGGTGATTCTGGGGCTTGCCGGCGGCTTCTTTGTCAGCAGCCGCGTGCTCAAGCGCATCGACGCGATGACCGGCACCGCCAACACCATCATGGCCGGCGATCTCTCCGGACGGCTGCCGATCTCCGGCACCGGCGACGAACTCGACCGGCTTGCCGACAATCTCAACGCCATGCTCGAGCGCATCGAAGCGCTGATGCACGGGCTCAAGGAAGTGACCGACAATATTGCGCATGATCTGAAGACGCCGCTCACCCGCATGCGCAATCGCAGCGAACAGGCGCTGCGGACCGCCAAGAGCGAGAGCGATTATCGCGCCGCGCTTGAATCCACCATCGCCGAATCCGACGATCTGATCCGCACGTTCGATGCGCTGTTGATGATCGCGCGTGCCGAGTCCGGCCAGGCGCGCGACAACATGATCGAATTCGACGCCGCCGAGATCGCGCGCGATGTGTGCGAGTTGTATGAGCCGCTGGCGGAAGAGAAGGGGCTTTCCATCAAAGTACAGGCGCCGCTCTCCGCGCCGGTGCGCGGCAATCGCGAATTGGTGAGTCAGGCGCTGGCGAATTTGGTCGACAACGCCATCAAATATGCAGGGCCGGAGGTGAGCAAGATCAACGGCGGCGCCGCCGAGATCGTGCTTGGCGCGGATGCCGATACCGACCGCATTTCCCTGTCCGTCGCCGATCGCGGCCCAGGGATACCGGATGCCGACCGCGGCCGCGTGGTCGAGCGTTTTGTCCGTCTTGAGCAGAGCCGTTCGCAGCCGGGTTCGGGCCTGGGCTTAAGTCTTGCGGCTGCGGTGGCGCGGCTGCATGGTGGCGAGCTGAAGCTGGAAGACAACCATCCGGGGCTGCGGACCGTGCTGGCATTGCCACGCGCCGGGCCGGCGACTGCGTGATGCGCCGGCTTCTCACCGGCGGACGAAAAAAAGAAGCTCCCGAGCACGCCTCCCTGGCGGTGCGCATGACAGGCGCGCTGCCGCGCGCGTCGCGGCCCGGCCGTGCGCGGGTTACAGAATGGTTGTCGGGTATCGACCGCACGGCGTCGGGCAAGGGGCTTGCCGCGCTGCTCGCCGCGCATCCGGCGTTGGCCAAGACGCTCGACGGCATCGCCGTTTCCGCTCCCTATCTGTGGGATCTGGCGCGCGCCGATCCGGCCCGCCTGCTGCGGCTCCTTGGCAATGACCCGGAAGCCGAATTGGCGGCGCTTCTTGCCGGCATGCGCGAGGGTGCCGGCGCCGCCAAGGGCGCGGCCGCGCTCATGCGCGTGCTTCGCCGCCTCAAGGCGGAGGCGGCGCTTCTCATCGCGCTGGCCGACGTCGGCGGCGTCTGGCCGGTCGCCCGGGTGACTGCGGCTTTGACCGAAGTCGCTGACGCCGCGCTGGCCGCTGCGGTCCGCCACCTTCTCAGCGAGGCCGCCAGGCAACGCAAGCTGTCGCCGCGCGACGGCGACGATCCCGTGGCGCTGTCCGGCTACTTCGTCCTTGCCATGGGCAAGATGGGCGGCCGTGAGCTGAATTTCTCCAGTGATATCGATCTCATCGTCTTGTTCGATTCCGCGGCCGCCACGCGTTTGGTCGACGTCGAACCCATGCCGTTTTTCGTGCGCATCACGCGCGAGCTGGTGAAGCTTCTGCAGGAACGCACTGCAGACGGCTATGTGTTCCGCATAGATTTGCGGCTGCGTCCCGATCCGGCCTCGACGCAGATCGCGATCGCGACCGAAGCGGCGCTCGATTACTACGAAAGCCGCGGCCAAAGCTGGGAGCGTGCCGCGCTGATCAAGGCGCGGCCATGCGCGGGCGACCTTGCTGCGGGGAGCCGCTTCCTGCAGGAACTTTCGCCGTTCATCTGGCGCAAATATCTCGACTACGCCGCTGTCGCCGACGTGCACGCGATGAAGCAGCAGATCCACGCCTATCGGGGTCACGGCGAGATTGCGGTCGAGGGTCATAACATCAAGCTTGGCCGCGGCGGCATCCGCGAGATCGAGTTCTTTGTTCAGACCCAGCAGCTCATTGCCGGAGGACGTCATCCCGATCTGCGCGGCCGCCAGACGGTCGCTATGCTGGCTGCTCTTGCGGGAGGCGGTTGGATCGACGCTGCCGTGCGCGACGATCTGACCGCCGCGTACGATTTCCTCCGCCGCGTCGAGCACCGCCTGCAGATGATGGCGGACGAGCAGACCCACACCTTGCCTGCGGAACGCGAAGCGCTGGAGGCGTTTGCCCGCTTTCTCGGTTTCAGAAGCCGCGACGCCTTTGCGTCTGTTCTGCTGACGCATCTGCGCGCGGTCGAGCGGCACTATGTCAAATTGTTCGAGGGCGCCTCGACCTTGTTGGCGCAGCAGCAGAACCTGTCGTTCGCGCCGGTCGATGGCGAGGTGCCGCGCGAGACGCTCGACCGGCTGGCGGAATTGGGCTTTCGCCAGCCGCGCGAGCTTGCAGCCGCGGTGCTGCGCTGGCAGCAAGGCACTTATAGCGCGCTGCGCAGCGAGCAGGTGCGGGCGCTTCTAATCGAGCTCGTCGCGGTCATTGTCGATCAGTTCGCCCAATCGGACAATCCGGACGCCGCCTTTGCCGCGTTCGACCACTTTCTCGCCGGCCTGCGTCCGGGCAGCCGCTTGCTGCCGCTGCTGCGGCAAAATCCGGAGCTCATTCGTTTTGTCGCGCTCATCCTCGGGGTGGCGCCGCGGCTTGCCGATATTCTGGCGCAGCATCCGCACGTGATCGATCCGCTGATCGATCCGAGCTTCTTCGGCGCGCTGCCCGACGCCGCGCGCCTGCAGAAGGAACTGGCGCACGCGCTCGACGCCGCGCGCGGCTATGAAGACATGCTCGATGCCGTCCGTCTATTTGGACAGGAGCATATGTTTTTGATCGGTGCGCGCATTCTGTCCGGCTCGCTGTCGGCCGAGCGGGCAGGCGAGGTGTTCGCGACGCTGGCCGACGTTCTCATCCGCGCCTTGCATGCGCGCGTCGAAGCCGATTTTGCTCTCGTCCATGGCAGCATCCGCGGTCAACAAACAGCGATTGTCGCGCTCGGCCGGCTCGGTGCGCGCGAGATGACGGCAAGCTCGGACCTCGATCTCATCGTCGTCTATGATTTCGATGCCGAACATCCGAACTCGGACGGCAAGCGTCCGCTCTACGGCGCGCAGTATTTTGCGCGGCTGACGCAGCGGCTGATCAGCGCGCTGACCGCGCGGACCAATTACGGGGTGTTGTACGAAGTCGATATGCGCTTACGTCCGTCGGGCCGCTCGGGTCCGCTTGCCACGCATATCGACAGCTTTGTCGACTATCAGCAGAGCCACGCTTGGACCTGGGAGCACATGGCCTTGACTCGCGCGCGCGTTGTTTCAGCGCCACCCGCTTTCAGGGCGCGCATCGAAGCGGCGATCTCCGAGGTGCTGCGACGTCCGCGCGACGCCCGCGCCGTCGCTGCCGATGTGTCGGAGATGCGCACCGCGATCGCCGATGAAAAAGGCGAAGCCGACCCCTGGGATTTCAAATATGCCGCCGGTGGGCTGATCGATATCGAGTTTGTCGCCCAATATCTGCAGCTCGTTTACGCCAATACACATCCGGAAATCATCGATACGTCGACGTCGCGGACGCTGGAGAAGGCGGCGCGCGCCGGCGTTCTCAAAGCGGAGGATGCCGATGTGCTGCGCCCGGCGGAGGCGCTTTTTCGCAATCTGACGCAAATCTTGCGGCTATGCCTGCCGGGGGCGTTCGACCCAAAAACCGCCAACGCCGGTGTGCTCGCGCAACTGGCGCGCGCCGCCGACTTGCCGGATTTTCCCGCGCTGCAGGCCGACATCGTTGAAACGGAGCGACAAGTGCGCGCGTGTTTCAAACGGATTCTCGAGAGCGTTTGATCGCTTCGACCTGTGACTTATTTTGATTTGGGCGCTTCCGCTTCGACCGGACCGCCGGCTTTGCGCCAGGCGCCGAAACCACCGGCGATGTGCGCGACTGGACGAAGCCCCATGCGTTGCGCGGTTTGCGCGGCGAGCGCCGAGCGCCAGCCGCCACCGCAAAAGAACAGGAAGCGTTTGTCTTCGGCGAAGGCTGCTTTGTGATAGGGGCTTTCCGGGTCGATCCAGAATTCGAGCATGCCGCGCGGACAGTGAAACGCTCCGGGGATGCGGCCTTCGCGCTCCAGCTCGCGGGGATCGCGCAGATCGACAAACGTCACCTCATCGCGGCCGTGCTGCGCGATTGCTTCTTCGACCGTCAGCGTCTCGATTTCGCGTTCGGCGGCGTCGACCAACGCCCGAAATCCCGTGGTGATCTTTTGCGGCATCGACCGGCCTCGGTTGTCGTCATGCCCGTCGCGGGGCGGATGTTTCATCGTAGCACGTCGGTCCGCCGCCTTGAACAGATCATTCTCCAACAAATGTCAGCACGCCATCGATTCAATGCGAAGCAATTGCTTAGGCCGCAGCGACCGTCGCTAACGACATCGGCGGCATTCCGCTGCCACGGGAGCCTTGCCAAGACGCGGTGCGCGTGTGCCCAGTCCGGTCACGACGGTTGTCGGGGCCGGCATCGTCGGACCGCATTGCCGGCGAGCGCAGCGGTAAGCGCACCACCACCATGGTTCCATTGCCCAAAGCCGAGCAAATGCGCATCGCGCCGCCATGCATTTCGATCAGCGACTTGGCGATGGCGAGGCCCAGCCCCGATCCCTGATAGCGCTTGGTCAACTGGCTCTCCACTTGCTCGAACGGACGACCGAGCTTGTGCAGGGCTTCCCGCGGGATGCCGATGCCGTTGTCGGCGATGGCGATCGTGACCATGCCGCGGCGGGCGCGGCCGCGCACGTTGACGGCGCCGCCTTCGGGCGTGAATTTGACCGCGTTCGACAACAGATTGAGCGCGATCTGTTTGAGTGCGCGGCGATCGGCATGCAGCGCGATGCCCGGCGCGATGTCGGAATTGAGTGTCAGCCGCTTTTCACCGGCGCGGCCGCTGACCACGCGCAGGCTATCAGCAAGGATCTCGTCGAGCCGCACCGTCTCGGGATCGAAATGCAGGCTGCCGGCCTCGATCTTCGACATGTCGAGAATGTCGTTGATGACATCGAGCAGATATTGGCCGCTGGCGCGGATGTCGCGCGAGTATTCGGTATATTTCGGCGCGCCGAGCGGGCCGAACATCGCCGATTCCATGATTTCCGAAAAGCCGATGATGGCATTGAGCGGGGTGCGCAACTCGTGGCTCATGTTGGCGAGGAATTTCGACTTGGCCTGGTTGGCGTCTTCGGCGCGGGTCTTCTCCTCGGCGTATTTTTCCGCGAGATCGGCGAGTTCGTCGGTCTGCCGCTCGAGCGCTTGCTGCGAATGCCGCAGATCGTTGATGGTCGCGATCCGGCGCTTCTCGCCATCGATCAGTTTTTGCTCGTGCTGCTTGATCTTGGTGATGTCGGTGCCGACGGACACGTAGCCGCCGTCCTTGGTCCGCCGCTCGCTGATGTGCATCCAGCGTCCGTCGGTGAGCTGCGCCTCGAAGGTACGCGCGCCCTGCGGTTGCCCGTCCTCGTTGACATTGGTGGTGCGCACGATCGGTGCCGTGCCGGCCGCCACCACCGTCTCATAGGGTGTGCCGGTAAGGACGGCGGTATCGGGGAGCCGGTGCAGTTCCTGAAAGATCGTATTGCAGAGCACCAGGTGGTTATCGGCGTCCCACAGCACGAACGCCTCTGGAATAGTCTCGATGGCGTCGCGCAGCCGAAGGTCGGCGGCCGTGGTGCGCTCCACCAGATGCTTCTGCTCGGAGACGTCGACAGCGATGCCGATCAGGTGCGGCCCGGTTTCGTTTTCCTGGCGCGCCAGTTCGCAACGCACTCGCAGCCAGAGCCAGTGACCGTCCGCGTGCCGCATGCGAAACGCATGATCGATCGACTGCACTTCGGCGTCGGCAAGCTGCCGGGCGAGGCCGTAAAGATCGATATCCTCAGGATGGACCAGCGCATTGAGCTCGCCGAAGCTGAGAAGATCGTTGCGCGCCGGCAGACCGAGCAGATCGAACATCGAGCGCGACCAGAACACCCGGCCGCGCGCCAGGTCCCAGTCCCACAGGCCGCAGCGGCCGCGGTTGAGCGCGGTGTCGATGCGGCCGCGCACGGTGTCGTGAATGACGTCGGCTTCGCGCGCGCGGGTGGCCTGCCAGTGAAACGCAAAGCCAAGGATGAGCACCACAAAGCTCGTCGTCGCCGACAGCGTGATGGTGAGTGCCGTGCTCGAGCGCCAGGCGACGAGCGCATCGCTTGTCGTCTGCACGACGGCCACGGTGCCGAGCGGGTTGCGTAAGCCGCGGACGGTGGCGAGCGCGTTCGCTCCGTCGGGCAGCGTGATCTCAAGCGTGCCGGCCGCGGCGCCGAATGTGGTCAAAGGCTGGGTCGGGCCGAGCAGATCAAGAATGGGCCGGCCGAGCTTTTGCGTATCGTTGGGATAGCTCCCGATGACCGTGCCGTCGGCGTCGGCGACCAGGACGAGGCGATCGGCTGCCGCCGCCCATGCCGGCATGATGCGCGCCAGCGCGGCGGCGTTGCGGTTGGGATTTCCACGCAGGTCGCGCCCGGTATATTCGAGTGCGAGCGTTATCTGATCGGCCAGTGCTTCGATCGCCTGACGTGCGTCGTGCACGGCTTGCCGGCGTTGTTCAAGCACCTCGACCGCCGCGCCGACGCAGATTGTCAGAAGGAAGGCGATGATCAGCGCCGGTACCGCGCGCCGCAACAGCGGTTCTGCGTGAAGGAGACGGCGGTACGCCGGCTTGGCGATTGACTTCGCCAGACCCTGGATGGAATCCGAACGCAAAGACGCACTCGCCATCTCGGCGCGCGCCATGCCTGCCTCCTTTTGGACTTTTCCCCGTAACCCGCGACCGGAAGGAGGTGTCCCATCACTCCCGAAATCATGAACATAAGAATCGATGCGAATCGATTTGTCGAGAAGTCCGGAGTCAATATTTCTTTAACCTTTATCCAAAGGCGCGCTGAGCATGGCTCGGAAAAGCATGCCCTCTGGCTGTGACCCGGCGGGGGCAAACCGGTCTTCCGAAAAAGACATGCGAACATGAAGCCAGGGTCCATCCTGATCGGAATGGACCCTAGTGCAGCGCCTGATAGCCGGTCTGATAGCCGGCGACGAGCAGTTCGACCGCGATCAGAACAACAATAACGATCTCGAGCCGCAGCGAGCGCCGCGTGTCGATGATGTCGGTGAGTACCTCCGCGGTGTCGGCAATCACCGCGAGTTTGCGCGTCAACGTCTCGGTGCGCTCGCGGAGCTCGTATTCGTCCTCAAGCCGTGCGTAGAGCCGGTCGAGGTCGGGGCGGTCCCAGACCACGTCCGGCTTCTCGGTCACCGCCACGCGACCGGAGACGCGATGCTGCACGATCAGCGCATTGCCGATGATCTTGAGAATGGCGCTCCGCCCGGCGACCACCCGGCCATGATCGGCGAGCTGTCGGGCGAACGGCTCGACCAGATCGAACACGCTTGCCACTTCGCGCTCGTCGCGGGCCAGCACGACACTTTTCGACAGGGCGTCGGCAATGACGATCAGATGCTCGGGAGTAAGCGCTTTCAGCGTGATCGGACCGCCCGGAAGAATTTGATCGTCCTTGTCGGGCATGATCTCGATCAGCGTCGACTCTTCCTCGGACGGCGCGACCGGCCGCACCAGACGAAGCCGCAAGCTGCGCACGAACTGCTCTTCCTCGGCCGCCGTCAGTCCCATGAGCACGGCGACGCCATAGCGGAACAGCGTGACGAAGCCGCCGTTGCCGTATTTGAAGGTCAGCGGAGCGTTCGACACGACGCCGTCGTGCTCGAGGTTGGCGGTATCGATACGGTCGCTGAGAAGGAGCGCGCGTATACGCCTCCGCGGCGGTCTGCTGGCGGCAACGATTGGGGGACTGGCGAGGGCGACATCCGTCATGCCCCCTATATGTGGCGCCGGCGCTGCCTGACATCAATGTTGCAAAGCAGCATCGGCCGTTAATTGCCTCAAAAGTGAATGAATTATGCTGCGGACGCCATTCAATTGCGTCGGCCTTAGGCCCGGGCATTCCAAATCGGTGGGCGACCGATCAGCAACCGGCCAAAGAAGACCGCAAAGCCCCCGAAGGCGAGGATCCAGGACGCTGCCGCAATATCAAGTAGCGCACGCGACGGTTCGAATGCCGCAACGACGCGGCTCAGTGCTGCGATGAAGGCGCATAGATAAATCAATTGTGTCGGCAGCGATGCGACTAAGTCCTGGCCGGTATGGCCGAGGCTTGCGCGGGTCATGACGGCGAGCGTCATCAGACCGGCGGCCCCCGCCATCCAGGCGTGGATGCCGGCACTCGCCGGCACGATGGCCGGCCAAATAATGGCAGCGCCCACCAAAACAAAGCCCAGGGGAACGAAGGCGTAGGCGACATGCAGCACCAACACCAGGCGATCGGCGAGCGTGCGGTCGCCCGCCCAGCGCAAATAGCGAGCGGTTTGCAGAAGTCCGGCGGCAATCAGCAAGATGCCGGAGACCAAAAATTGCGGAAGGGCGATCCAGCAGATCAGCGCCAGCGCGCCCCCGCCGATGCTGCCAGCGTCAAAGCGCGAGAACGGTTGAGGCAATCGTCCGGGGTTGTTTCTGACGAGCCAGTTGCGCGTAAAGCTCGGCACGATCCGTCCGCCGACCAGCATGATCAGTCCGATCAGCGCCGCAATGCCGATGCGGATTCCATAATCGGCGCTGCCGCTGCGGAGGACTTCTGCGTGAAAAACAATATTGCCGAGGATCAGCACGCCGAGCACGACGAGAACGCGCAAATTGCGCCAGTTACGGCCGGCAACGATTTCGCCGCAGGCGATGCCCGCGAAGACCAAAAGAAAAGCGACATCGACCATCGCCGCCGGCAGAGCGCCGCAGATGGCAGAGCCGGCGATGGCGATGCGTCCGAGCAGCCAAAGCCCAAAAAGTGCTGCCAGCGGATAGCCGTTGACCGGAAGCCGCCCGGTCCAGTTCGGAATGGCCGTCAGCATAAAGCCCGCGACCGCGGCAGCGACATAGCCGTAGATCATTTCATGAATGTGCCAGTCGAGCGGCGCGAATGCGGTTGGCAACGCCAGGTAGCCGAAATATTGGGGCAGCCACAACACCATGGCGAGCGCGGCCCACGCGGCTGCGCCGAGAAAGAAGGGGCGGAAGCCGTAAGAGAAAAGGGCAGGGCCGGCGTAGTCGAGCCGGCGCTGCAATGCGGCTGGAGCTTTCGCGGCAGCATGCATGGTCACGGCTAATGCCCCATGCCTGACATGACTTGGCCGTTGTAGACGTCCGGGTTCGGTGCGCCTTCAACATGCAGGATGCCCAGCAAGCCGCGCTCCGCGCGCGCCAGCGCGTGATCAACCAAGGTGTAGTTGCCCGGCACCTTGGTCCTGAATTCGGTAATCACCGCTCCGCCGGGCGCGACGCTAACGGTCTGAATGCCCTCAATAGGCTTCGAGAGTACGCCGCCAAGTGCATAGACCTTGTCGAAGATCTCGCCGATCACGTGGAACGACGAGGTGAAGTTCGGGCCGCCGACACCGAAGAAGATGCGCACGGTGTCGCCCACCTTGGCCTGCAGCGGATGCAGTTTCGACAGCGCGCCGACCGAGCCGTTGAACACGAAATATTCGGGGTGTTCGTTCAGAAGCTTTTCGACACTGAACTCGGCGCTGCCATGCTGACCGTAGGGTACGTCGGTATAGACCTCGCCTTGCATGACATAGAACTCGTGATCGACCGGAGGCAGACCTTCCTCGGGTTCGACGAGGATGAGTCCATACATGCCGTTGGCAATGTGCTCGGCCACCATCGGGGTTGCGCAATGATAGACGTAGAAGTCCAGGCACGAGCGCCTTCCAGGTCATCGATTTTTCCTGGCCCGGATCGACCTGCAGCGCGGCGGCGCCACCCCCCGGCCCGGTCGCGGCATGAAAGTCGACCGAGTGAATCATCGCGCTGTCGGCCGAGTTCTTCAGATGGATGTCGACGGTGTCGCCGACGCGGACGCGGACGAACGGTCCAGGCACCTTGCCGTTGAACGTCCAGTAGCCGAAGGTCGTTCCCTCCGCTAATCGCCCTTCCACTTCGACGCTAACGAGATCGACCCGCACCGTCTGCGGTTCGCGCTTGCCGACCGGCGGCGGCAGGTCGTTCGGTTCGCGCGAAATGTCGGCTTCGACCAGCGTCTGCGGCGCCGGCCGTGTGGTGACGATGAATTGTCCCTGCATACCGGCAAGCTGGTGGCCGGGAACGCTGCAGAGATAAATGAAATCGCCCGCCTTGCTCGCCCGGAAGGCGATGGTGGTGCTGGCGCCTTTGCCGGTGACGCGCGGCGATTTGGCGTTCTGATCGGGAAATACGATGTCGTGCTCGGCTCCCTCTCCATTGATCAGCGTGAGCTGGACGACCTGACCTTCAGATGCGGTCAGTATCGGATTGACCTTTCCGTCGATCGCGCCGCCGACCCCGATATAGACCATGCGGCCTTCGGCGATGCCGGAACGCAAGGTGAAGTTGGCGTCCGGCACATAAGTGACGCCGGAACTGGGCGCGGCTTGTGGCGCCTGATTGGCTTGTGATGGCGGTGCTGTTTGGCTCGCGGCCGCAGGCGCCTCGCGCGCCGGCGCCGCCCCCGGAGCGTTGCCGCTTGCACCGACGAAAAAGGCGATGATGTCGGCGCGGTCCTGCGCGGTCTTGAGTCCGGGAAAGGGCATTTTGTTGCCGGGAACGACCTTTTGCGGGTCGGCCAGATAGGCGTCGAGCGATTTCGCATCCCAAACGACATTCGCCTGCTTCATCGCCGGCGAGTAGCTGTAATTGATTTCGGCTCCAGCTTTCCGGCCCATGACGCCGGCGAGCGAAGGACCAAGCAGCGCCTTGCCCGGCTCCGTCGAATGGCAGGCCTGGCACTTCCTGAATACGAGCCGCCCAGCAGCCGCATCGCCACCGGGCGGCGTCGCCGTCGCACTGCCTGCGGTCGGTGCTTGCGGCTGCGGCTCCGCGGCGGCCATCGTGTGCATGGCCGCACGTTCATCGTTTGAAGATGGCAGTGCGGGCGGATGCGACGCTTTCGAAGCCGCGGCTGGCGCGGGAACTGGAGGGCTAGAGGCCGCCCTGGAGGGGGCAGCCGGCACCGCTGCGGTCATTGGGTGCTGTGGCTGCGGTAGTGCTGCTGCGGATACCGCCGGCGAGGGCGCGGCTGAGTCCACAGCCGCGGCGGGTGCCGTCGACGATGACTGATGCGACGCGAGAAAAAAGCCGCCCCCGATCACCACGATCGCAATGATGACGATATACCAATCGCGCAGTCTGGTGCGCGCTGTCTCCCACATGATTGGCTCCCCCGCATCGGTCCGACCGCGCTTGTCCGGCGTCTGCCGCGTCATTTCGAGCTAAGCGCAATCCTTGCTTCAATCACATGGGTCAAATTATATCGTGCCCCGACAGTTCGCTTGACATAGATCAAGATGGCGCCGGCCTGACGAAGGAGCACGGCCGCGCGTTCGCGGAGAAGGGCGCGCGACCGATGCGACATTGTCCGGGGCATGTCTTTTCGAAAAAAAGCGGAAGCCGATTTTCCGAAAAGACATGCGACAAGAATGTAGAGCATCTCCGGATTCAATTGAATCGGGAGGTACTCCAGGCTTCCGCCGGTATTCAGCTATCGGCGAGCGTGCGCGCGACGATGTCGTGAACGTCGCGCGACAAGGAGGGTGCGGCGGCGACACGGCGCAAAGCCGCTTCCGCCTGGGCACGCCGTGCTCTTTCGAGTGCCCGCCAGGAACGGAACGCCCCCATCAGCCTAGCGGCGACTTGCGGATTCTTCGGATCGAGCTCCAGCACCACATTGGCGATGAAATTGTATCCGGCGCCATCGAGCCGGTTGAACTGGGTGTGGTTTGCTTGTGCGAACGAGCCGATCAGCGCGCGCACCCGATTCGGATTGGCCATGGAGAATGACGGATGCGCAGTCAGCGACTGCACCCGCTGCAGCGTCGTCGCCTCCGGAATGGCCGCCTGCAAGGCCAGCCATTTGTCGATAATCAACGGGTCGTCGGCGTAGCGGGCGTAGAAATCATCGAGTGCCTGTACCCGCTCAGGCCGATCCTGTAGCGCCAGGATTTCGAGCGCGGCCATGCGGTCGGTCATGTTGTCGGCGCCCTGATACTGGGCGAGCGTGAGCGCGATAGCGTCATTTGCGCCGGTCGCCGCCAGAAGCGACAGGCAGACATTTTTGAGCGCCCGCCGCCCGGCGCCCTCGGCGTCCGGCCGGTAGGGGTCTGGCGTGATCATCTGCCGATAGGTGGCGGCAAGCGTCGCGCCGAGCGCGTTGCCGATGGCGGTACGCAAATGCTTGCGTGCGGCGAAGATGGCGTCGGGGTCGACGTCGCGGCCGATCTCGCGCGCAACATCCGGCTCGCTCGGTGGCGTCAGCGTCAACGCCATGAAAGCCGGTTCGAGGCTCGCGTCGGCCAAGATCCCGCCGAGCGCCGCAATGAGCCCGTCGTCGGCACGCGCGGCGCCGCCGCTGCGCAGCGCTCCGACATTTGCCGTCAGGATCGACATCGCCAGCGTCTGCACCGCCTGCCAGCGGTTGAACGGATCGCGATCGTGCGCGGCGAGAAAACGCAGATCCTCGCTGTTGATCGGCAGTGCAAGCTTGACCGGCGCCGAGAAGCCGCGATTGACGGAAGCGATCGGCGCTTCGGCAATGCCGGTAAACGTAAAGCTTTCGCTTGGAGCTGTGAGTTCCAGCACGCTGCGCCCGAGCGGAGCGCCATCGAGGACCAGCGGCAGGTCG
Organism: uncultured Alphaproteobacteria bacterium; assembly: GCA_963818155.1. GTDB lineage: Bacteria > Pseudomonadota > Alphaproteobacteria > Rhizobiales > Xanthobacteraceae > BOG-931. The sequence goes on along the minus strand of CAWFRC010000002.1, from coordinate 154,971 downwards.
TTGCCGTCCTTGCCGACGAGCCCGAGCGCGATCGGGATGACCATCGGCTTTTTCTCAGGCTGTCCCGGCGTCGGCGGCACCGTTTGTTTGATATCGAGCCGGTAGGTCTTGGTCGCCGCATCATGATGCGGCGCCACCACGATTTCCGGCGTTCCAGCCTGCGTGTACCAGAGCATGAACTGCGAAAAATCGCGGCCGGAGACGTCGGCAAAGCATTGCACGAACTGCTCGACCGTCGCCGCCTCGCCGTCGTGGCGCTCGAAATAAAGATCCATGCCCTTGCGGAACAGATCCGCGCCCAGCAGCGCCTTGATCATGCGCACGACTTCGCCGCCCTTGTCGTAGACGGTGGTCGTGTAGAAGTTGTTGATCTCGTGATAAAGCTCGGGCCGCACCGGATGCGCCAGCGGACCGGCATCCTCGACGAACTGGTGCGAGCGCAACGCGCGCACATCGCTGATGCGTTCGACGGCGCGCGAGCGCATGTCGGCGGAAAATTCCTCGTCGCGAAAGACCGTGAGCCCTTCTTTCAAGCACAGCTGAAACCAGTCGCGGCAAGTGATGCGGTCGCCGGTCCAGTTGTGGAAATACTCGTGCGCGATCACCGCCTCGATATGCGCATAATCGGTGTCGGTCGCGGTCGCCGGCGAAGCCAGCACGTATTTGTCGTTGAAGACGTTGAGACCCTTATTCTCCATCGCGCCCATGTTGAAGGCGGAGACGGCGACGATCATGAAAATATCGAGATCGTATTCACGGCCGAACACCTCTTCGTCCCAGCGCATGGCGCGCTTGAGGCTGTCCATGGCGTAATGGCAGCGGTCCTCCTTGCCGGGCTCCACATAAATGTGCAGCGCGACCTCGCGTCCGGACATGGTGCGGAAGCTGTCGGCGACACAAGCCAACGCGCCGCCGACCAGCGCGAACAGATAGCAGGGCTTCTTGAACGGATCGTGCCAGACGGCGAAGTGCCGGTTGGTGCCCGGCACGTCGCCCTTGGCGATCAGGTTGCCGTTGGAAAGAAGAACCGGCGCTTCGCTTTTGTCGGCCTCGATGCGCGTGGTGTAGACGGCCATCACGTCGGGCCGGTCGAGGAAATAGGTGATGCGGCGGAAACCTTCGGCTTCGCATTGCGTGCAGTAGGTGCTGCCGGCGCGATAAAGTCCCATGAGCTGGGTATTGGCCGCCGGATCGATCGTCGTCTCGATCTCAAGCGTGAATGCCTGGTTCGGCGGTTGCGCGATGGTGAGCCTGTCCGGGGTCGCCACAAAGGCTTCGGAAGGCAGCGGCTTGCCATCGAGCGAAAGCGAACGGAGCTTAAGTTCCTCGCCGTCGAGCACCAGCGGCGCCGGCGTCGCGGCGCCGTTCGGCTTCAGCCGCAGCTTGGAGCGAACCGTCGTCGCCGTCGGATCGAGCGAAACGTCGAGTTCGACCGTCTCGATCAGCCAATCCGGGGGACGGTAGTCTTTGAGGCGAATGGGGCGGGGATCTTCGGTGCGCATGATGGGCCTGATGTAAAAGCTTTGGGCGTCAATTGAAAGCGTGGGAGCGATGATTTTCGATCGCCCGCGAACCGCTCGGCCTCGGGCCCAGGGCTGAGCCGCCGGCGAAAAGTTATGCTGAATTGGCTTCGCGCCGCGGTTCGGCATGGCCGATCACCCGCGCTATGGTCGGAAAGCGCCGGCGCAGCCCACGTTCGATGCCGTCGACAAGATCGTGGACCGTGCGCACCGACAAAGCCGGATCGACGTGGCAGTGAAAGTTCACAATCTCGCCGTCGGTTGTTTCGCGCACGCGCACATCATGCACTTCGCCAAGCGCGGCGCTTCCGGTCGCCAGCGATGCGAGCGCCTCGCGGATCTCCGTCACCCGGCCGGCATCCGCGTCGCGTCCGGCAAGCATGACGGCCGGCAGCGGCTCGATGTGGGTTTCCACCTCCACGTCGGGGCCGAGCTCCTCGCGGATGGCTTCTTCGAGCCGACTTGCGGTCTCGTGCGCCGCCGACAGCGGCAGGGTGCCCTCCACCTCAAGGTCGGTGGAAACCGAAAGCCGATCGCCGATGGCTTGCACCGCGACGTGGTGGACGGCCAGTCCGCGATTGCGGGCAATGAGCATCACCCGCTCGCGCACGGTCTCGTCGCTGAGTGCGTGCGGTTCGGTGGTGATCGTGGTTTCGGCTGCGGGAAACGCGGCGCGGATCGCTTGCGAAAGCCGATCCTTGATAGCCGTCACCCGATCGAGCGGCAGGGTGCGGCTGACACCGACAGCGAGTTCGATAAAGAGCGCCGCGCCGGCTGGCCGCGCGCGGACCCGTTCGACATCGACGATGCCCGGAACTCGTCGCGCAATCGCCGCCACCTGGTCGCTGACGCCCGCAGGCGCAGTGTCGGTCAAGGTATCGATGGTGCGGCGGCCGAGGCGCCAGCCGGCAACGCAAATGAACACGGCGACGACCAGAGCAGCCGCCGAGTCGGCCCAGGCATAGCCGAGCGCCACGCCGCCCAGTCCGATCAGCACGGAAATCGACGACCACATGTCGGACGAAAAATGCAGTGCATCGGCCTCCAGCGCCTGGCTCGAGGACTCTTTGGCGACACGCGCGAGCGTACGGGCGCGGAAGAAATCGACCACGACGGACACGGCGATGACCGCAAAAGCATAGGGCGTGGCCTCGACCGCGTGCGCCTGCTCGCCAAGAAGCCGGATCCCCGCCTCGTAGGCGACACCAATGGCAAGGATAAACAGCAAAGCGGTTTCGGCGAGCGCGGCCACGCTTTCCATTTTGCCATGGCCGTATTGGTGCTCGGCGTCGGCCGGCTTGCCGGAGACGCGCACCGCCGCAAAGGTGAGCACGGTCGCCGCGAGGTCGAGCAGCGAATGACCGGCCTCCGACAGGATCGCGAGCGAGCCGGTCAGCACGCCGACAACCGCCTTGCCGGCGGTCAGTGCCGCCGATGCGGCGATCGATGCCAGCGCGGCTTTTTCCTTTTCGTTCATGTTGCCTGCGATGCGCTACTGAAGCGGCTGTGCCGGCCGGCGCAGGAAACTCAGTGAGACGAACGCGCCGATCCAGGACCCCGCCGCCGCGAAGGCGACATAGATCCAATTCTCGGTATAGTGGATCACCGCAAAGGACGACAGCAAATACCAGATGCTGCTCCAAGTCGCCGCCGACAGGCGGTGGCGCGCTACGACCGCCGAGGTGAACATCACGTAGACCGCGTCGGTCGCCGCCGTCGCGAGCACGACGCCGGCGGCAATCAGCGGATCGATGGTCGACAACATTGTGCGGTTCTCCATCGGGTTTCTTCAGGAAAACTCGGAAGCGGCCGGTGGCGGCCTCGGGCGCGGCTGTGGCTTCGTATGTTTTTCGGCGGCAGCGAACGACAAAGGCCCTGCCTAGCTAAATCCGAGCGTTGGCTGCAACAGATAAACTTGTTTATGAGCGGCTCGGATTACTTAAATCCCTTTAACTTTAGTACTTCCGCCCACATGCGCCGTGATCAACTCGGCGAGGTCGCCGGGATGCGTCGTCGGCAGAAAATGACCGCCATCCCGGATGGTCGTCAGCTGCGCATCCGGGATGTTCGCCGCAAGAAGCTCTGCGACCCGCATCATTGCCGGATGACCGTTTGCACCCCGGATGATCAGTGTTGAAGCGGCGACCTTACGATAGTCAACGAAGGGCGGGGAGAATGAGAACGCCGACAGCCAGTCGCGAATATTGGTCGATGTCGTGGCAACGCAATAGTCACGCACTTTTGTCGGCAAAGCGTCGTACGTTCCTGACCCGCCGTAAAAGTCGATGACATGACGCACGGCATCCGGCTCGCCCGCCTCGAACTCGGCCGCGTAGGCTTTGTGCATGGCGCTGACGTTCGCGAACAGAGCGTCCTCCCCATCGGTGCGGAGGCTGCCGATCGGATTGGCTTCGACCAGTGTCAAGCTTGCGGCCTTGTGTCTGCCATGGAGGGCATGGGCCAACACAGAAAGGCCGCCGTAGGAATGGGCGATGACGTGCACCGGCGCGGCGATGCGTTCGAAGATCTTGTCCAGCACCTCTGTCTGCTGGGCAGTCGTCGGATTGGTGGACGGCCGGCGTTCGGCGGTTTTGCCGTAGCCGAGCAGAGCCGTTGTTACAAAGCGATAGTTCTTGCCAAGCTTCTCAATGACCGCCTTCCAACCGGCCCCGGTGGCAAAGCTGCCAGGCACAAACAAGAGTGCCGGACCGAGACCCTGTTCGGCGTATTCGATATCTGGCGGAAATTCGGACATGAGCGAGCTCCTGACGACGAGGCGAGCGGCACAGGCGCACGGCGATCAAAAAACGATCGAGCAGCGAAGTGCGGCTTGCTTTCGTCCCGGGCGCCGCTCGTATCCCGCGATATGATGGCTTTTGTTAAAATTCCCGAACCGCGTAGGGCCGCTAAATATCGACGGTATCACTGCAGTCGCCGCAAGTGGAAGACCGAGCCGCTGACGATGGCCGGCACTTGGTGTCCGGACGATGAGGTTTATATGACCGGGCATTGGACGTTCATTGCGCTTGACTGAGCGCCGCGGAGTGGAGAGCCAAATGAAGGCGATACGCGTTCACGAATTCGGTGGGCCGGAGGTTTTGAAGCTTGAGGAGGTTGCGACGCCGAAGCCGTCTGCCGGCGAGGTGGTGGTGCGAATCCATGCGGCCGGGGTCAATCCCTACGACACTTACATGCGCGCCGGCACTTATGCAGTAAAGCCCTCGCTGCCTTATATTCCTGGATCGGATGGCGCCGGCACCGTGGAAGCGGTCGGGCAGGGGGTCAAGAAGGTCAAACCGGGCGATCGCGTCTATACGGCGCGCACCATCACGGGGGCGTATGCCGAATACGCGCTGGCACTGGAAGAACAAGTGCACCCATTGCCGGCCAACATTGATTTCAAGCAGGGCGCCGGCATCTGGGTGCCGTATGGAACCGCCTATCATGCGCTCTATCATGCGGCGAAGGCGCATGCCCGCGAGACTGTGCTGGTGCATGGCGCGAGCGGCGGTGTCGGCATCGCGGCGGTCCAGATTGCGCGCGCCGCCGGCCTGAAGGTTCTGGGAACAGCGGGCACGCCGCAAGGCCTCGAGCTTGCCAAGCGCGAAGGTGCGCATCAGGTTTTCGATCACCGCAAATCCGGTTATCTGGACGAGATCCTGCAGGCGACGGGCGGCCGCGGCGTCGACATCATTCTGGAAATGCTCGCCAACGTGAATCTCGCCAACGATACCAAACTGTTAGCGACCAACGGCCGCGTCATCGTCATCGGCAATCGCGGTGAAGCCACCATCAATCCGCGCGAGCTCATGGGTCGCCGTGCCTCGATTCGTGCGTTCACGCTCTGGAGCATCACGCCGGAGGAAGAGGCCGACATTCACGCCGGGCTCTTTGCTGGTCTCGAGAACGGCGCGCTGCGGCCGGTCGTCGGCAAGGAATTGCCGCTCGCCGAAGCGGCGCGCGCCCACAAGGAAATTCTCGAGCCTGGAGCGGCCGGCAAGATGGTGCTTGTCTGCTGATCAAGAGCCTGCGTGCCGATCCGTTTCACGCAACGCGGCGATGGCCTTCGCCGCGTCTTATTCCTTTGCACACGGAAAAGCGTCTTTCAGACCAGCGAGCAGGGGGACGCCGACGGGGACGGTTCCGGGAAGCTGTTTCTTCTCGGCATATTGCAGCATGATATCCTCGGCTTGTTCGACCGTTATGGCCGTCTTCGGCGGGATGCAGAAAAGGCGATCTCGCGCATTCTGTGCGACCGAATAGGCAATAAGGCCGTCGACGACGCCCTTGAGATAGAGCTGATTGAAGGTCTTGAACTTGGGTTCCGCAGGATGCTGATACTGCTCCAACCTCACCGTCTGCGCAGACGCGGAGCCGCACGCGAGGATCAACAGCGCTGCAATGACCAAGCACCGAAGCATCGCGTATTGCCTTTCTGGTCGGGAGAAGTAGGCGGCTCGAGCCGTGTTGGCGTCAACCTTCGGCGGCGGCGCGTGGCTGCTGATTGTCCGGCATTTCGATCTTGCGGACGTCGCACAGCGACGATCGCAGTCCGGTCGAGCCGCTGATCGGATCGGTGATGTCGTCGGCGATCAGACGATTGTAGTTGGATCCGCTATCGGCGAACGCATCGAAGCCGGCAAGACCCAGCGCCTCGTTCTCCTGCCACCAGCCATATTGGGCGCTGACCACGCGCGGATGTAGTGCGGCGTCGAATTTCGCCCGCATGCGCACCGTGGCTTTCGGCGTTCGGATTTCGACCCAATCGCTCTCCTGTATTCCACGCGCGCCCGCCGTTTCGGGATTGAGGCTCACCTCCGGATCAGCGGCGCGGCGGCGCAGCGAAGGGATGCTGCGATGTTGGCTGTGACAGTATTGCACGAGCTTGGCGGAGGTCAGCACCAGGGGAAATTCGTCGCTGCTCGTCGTGTAGGGAGACATCGCCGGCTCGACGAAAGCCGGTAACGGATTCTGGCCGGCGTCGCGAAACACTTCCGAAAATATCTCGACCTTGCCGGTGTGGGTTTTGAAGCCGCTTTTCTGATACTGGTAGTAAAGCGGATCGCCCGGAACGCTCACGCCGCCCGGCTGCGCGCGCAGATCGTCGAGCGTCAAATGCAGCGGCGCCAACGTGTGATTGAGACCGGCATCGACGTCGCCGTCCCAGAACAGATCGCCGAAGCCGAGCCTCTTGGCGAGCTCGAAAACGATAAAGGCGTCGGACCGCGATTCGCCGGCCAACTCCGTTACCGCTTGGCGAAATTGAATAAGGCTCGCCGCCGCCTGGCTGCCTTCGAAGCCGACGCGCAAAGCTTCACGTTCCCACGGCGTGTTGGCCGGTAGAAATATGTCGGCCAGCGACGCGGTCGGAGTCATCATGACATCGCAATGGACGAAAAACTCCAACGCCGACAGCGCTCGCGCGCCGCGTTTGCTGTCGGCATGATTGACCAGAAAATTTCGACCGAAATTCACCAGTCCGCGGATTGGATACGGATCTCCATGCAGGATGGCATCGTAGAGAGCATCCGAACCGACCCAGCCGCTCGCTCCCGGTCCCAGCGGCGAGCGCTTCAGCTCGATGCACTTGGCACGCTGCGCGGCGGACAAAAGCTCCGCGCCTTTGATGTCGCGCGCGGGGGGGCGCGCAAACTCGACATTGCCTCCCGGCGCGTCGAAGCTGCCGGTCAACGTCATCAGCAGCGATATCGCCCGATCGGTTTGGGTCGCGTTGGTATGCTGGCCGACGCCCGACCACGCGTAATAACTGACCGGACGGGACGAATACAGAAGACGGGCCGTTTCGGTAATCTGCTGAGCCTCGACCCACGTCAATTGCTCGACCGTCTCGGGCGGATAAGCCTCGCAAAGATCGCGGTAGAGACCAAAGGCGGAGCGGCAACGGATCGTTTCGCCCGCCGACGAAATCAGTTCGACGGTGGCGTCCAGTCTCTTTCTGCAATCGCGTGCGTAGCGGCGCTGCGCTATCGCGTATGCCACAAGCTCGTTTTGCGCGGGGTCCCAGGCCAGCAGATCCTCCGGCCGTGAGCCGCTCGGCGGCGTCGCGAGGTCGCCGGCACGCAAGAACCGCTGCGTATCGGCGCGGACCAGCAACGGTCCGTTGGTCCAATCATGCACGAAGTCGGCATCGATCCAGTCATTGCGGATCATTTCGCGCGCGATGCCGAGCGCCAGCGCGCCATCGCTGCCGGGCCGCACCCGCAGCCATTGGTCGGCGCGGCCGGCAAAGCCGGCGCGTCGCGGATCGACAACGATGATGCGGGCGCCGCGCCGGCGGGCGGCGGTCGTCGCCGTCGCGTGATCGAGCCACGTTGCGCTCGGATTATGGCCCCAAAGCACGACGCAGCCGGTCTTGTCGAAATCCGGCGAGGCGATCGAACGCCCGAAGGTGTAAGCGTGCGCGTGATCTTTGTGCCAGTTGCAGATCTCGGTTCCGTAGGCGAGGTTCGGACTGCCGAACGCGTTGATGAACCGCGTGATCCAATCGATATTGTCCGAGATCGGCGTGCCGCTCGGCGTCGTCAGACCGAAGGCCACGGCTTCGGAGCCCGCCTCCGCGCGAATGCGCGTGAGTGCCTCGGCGGTTTGCTCGAAAGCCTCGCTCCAGGAAATGCGCTGCCAGCCGGGATCCGCGGAGCCTTTTGGATTCGTGCGTCGCAACGGATAGAGCTGCCGCTGCGGATTGTAGACGATCTCAGCGGCGGCTTTGCCTTTGACGCAGAGCGATTGGCCGGTCGGATGTTCAGGGAAGGGCTCCTGACCGACAAAACGGCCGTCGCGCGTCACCAGGATCGAGCCGCAACGCGATTTGCACAGCGCGCAAAATCCGGGGGTTCTGGTTTCCGTCATTCGCTCTCGAGACAGACTGATCAGGCTCAACTGTATCTGCTTGCAGGGTGCGCGTCTAACGCCTTTGGTAGATTGAACATATTTTTCCGGGTGAAGACCTTGCGGCGATCTCGGCGGATTTTGTTGTCGCGCACGTCTGCGCGGTGCGCCAAACGCGATGGAACAGCAAAATGGCCCCGGCACATCGCGCCGAGGCCATTCCCTTGAAAGATCCGGAAAAGAATTTCTGCTGGGTCTAGCGGTCCTGCTGGCCGCCCTGACGCTGGCCGCCTTGCCCGCCCTGCTGACCGCCTTGACCGGGCTTATTCGTCTGATTCTGCTGTCCGCCCTGCTGACCGCCACCCTGTTGGCCACCTTGCTGGCCGCCTTGGTTCTGCTGGTTCGTGCGTTCGTTTGACATGCTGTTCCTCTTTTTTGAGCTTTGCTTTTTCTGGAGTCGTCCAACAACGCAACAACCGGCCTAGCACGGCGAGCGTTCCGGAAGTTCGGTGCAGAAACATTGTGCATCCCGAAATGCAAACAAAGTTCCTGATCTGATAAACAGCAAACCGCTTTGCTGTTCCACATCATCTTTTTGTTCTTTGTCGCCGAGCAGCGTCGTCGCCAGCGACAAAATGTTCCGGAAATTCGACATCGCAAATCGCCGTGACCATCAGGGAACCGGACACGAGTTTCAGACGCCAGGAACGCGGAGCGTTGCGTTCTGATCGGGGCTTTGGCGAATGTCATGTTGCAGCGACGGAGCAGTGGGGCTGTATGGTTAACGCGCTGAAAATTGGGCGCACTAAGTCACATTTGCGACCCACTATGATCACATTCACACGGTGGTTTTGCTTCTGGGAAGCGGGGACCGCGCCCAAACGTCAGTATCAGTACAGTATCAGTTTCAGGGGTGCGGATCGCGTTCCGTAGCGTTGACATGAGTAAGCTTGCCACGTCGGCGATGTTTTGCGCCGGCTTGATGTTGTTCACTGCCCAGGCACAAGCGCAGCACAGGACCCACTCCAAGGTCGCTGCCGTTCGGGGCGAGTTCGTTCGATTGGCCGAAGTCTGTGCTTTTGGTTTCTGGTGCAGCACCGGCATGTTGAATAGTGATGATCCGTCTCCGGCGCGGCCACTTGTTGCACCCAAGGCCAAGCTGGCACGCGGTATCGACCGCGACAGGTTTCGTACCGAGATCGCCGACAATCCGGATCTGACCGTAAAACTGACTCACATGGTCTTTGGTGAGGTCGGCAGGCAGGCACCGTTGCCCGTCAAAATCATTCAGCTCGAGACGGCTTTCAATCGTGCGCAGGCTCGCGGCCAGACGCTGGCGCACGTTCTGTTGTCAGTCAAAGAGAGTCCTGCCGATGGGTATTACGCGGTCGACACTTATTGTGCGGAGGCGGAGCCGAGTCCGGAGGAAGTTGAGACCTTTACCAAGACCGTGCTCGCTGCGGTACTTCACGGCTCGAATCTCTCCGACGTTGGCTATGGCCCGATGACCGGAAATGCTTCGGCCAACGTGGCGGCACACCAATTCGCCAAAGGTGACCCCGGGTACCAGTTGCAGGCCGGCGACGCCTACTTTCGCGAGGGACCGTTCACCAACGATTTCCCCGAAATTTCACCGAGCGCGGTAGCCGGACTGGGCCTCGACGACAATAAGGCCAGCAGCGTCGCCGCGTTGGGCCCACCAGTCTGCAAATCGAGTAATGCCCCCAGCCAGCGATACTGTCCGGCGAGCGGCGCTCGATAAAGCAGGCGACTGCGGCAGCGCGTCGCTGGCGATGAGGTTCTCGTGCGTGCGCCGCAGCGCCCATGCCGCCGGGACTATCGGCATGTATGAGGAGCGACGTTGCGGGCCAATCTGGCCTGCTGATCGGCCACCGGCGAAATCAGCCTGAGACTTGCGACAGTCTGGCACGGCTTCTACGCGGCCTATCGCCCGACTCTCTTGCTTCCTCTAAACTATCAAGGTTCCGCGACCCGGATAGTGGCAAGGTATCGATGCCTCCCGTGACCAGGCGGCGCTTGCTCTTCGCCGCGCCGATCATCATGCTGACATCCGCGGCGGACGCCGAAGGGGCGGCCGCGGGGACGATCGAAGCGATGCGCGGCGAAGCTTACGCCGAGGGCCCGAAGCCGCGGCGAGCCTTGCAGCCGACGGCGGAGCTGTTCATCGGCGACCAAGTCGAGACGGCGGTCAACTCGGCGCTCACCATGCACCTTGGCAAGGTCACCTACGTGAAGCTCGGTGCGCTCGCCAAATTTCGCATCGACACTTTCGTGGTCGATGCTGGCGGCACGTTCGATCTCGAGCAGGGCCCTTTGCTGTTCGATCACGGCGGCGGCAAGAAGGATGATGTGCAAGTACGCTCGCCATTCGGCTTGATCGCCGTGCGCGGCACGAGATTTTTCGCTGGCCCCAGCAACGACGTGTTCGGCGTGTTCGTCGCCCAAGGTCTCGTTGCGGTCACCGGCGGCGGACGCACCGTCACGCTCCGACCCGGCCTCGGTACCAATATTGCCAATCCGGGCGACGAGCCGACCGAGCCGAGACGATGGGGACCGGGGCGGATAACGGCGGCGCTAAGGTCGGTCGAGTGAGGCACTAACCAGCGACAGTGAAAACTTCGACGTCGGCGCCACTGCCGCGCAACCTTACGGCCGCGATACGTCGGAGTTTGTCGCCATCGCACGCCGCGGCGGCGGAGGGCCCGATGCAAATTGCGGTGTCGAACTCCTTATTCAGAGTTTGAAGCCGGGATGCCATGTTCACGACGTTGCCGAGCGCGGTAAATTCAAGTTTGTTGCCGCCGCCGACGTCGCCGACGATGGCCATGCCGGATTCGATGCCGATGCGGGTGCGGCCAAGCCCGAGTTTCACCGCCGGCGCCGTGTTGCGATATTTCTCGGTTGCAGCGACAATCGCTTGCGCCGCGGCTATGGCGTGCTTGGCGTGATCGGGCAGGTCGAGCGGAACGTTGAACAGCGCAAAGACGCCGTCGCCCATCAACTTGTCGACCATTCCGCCGTGCGCAATAACAATATCGGTCACGGCAGCCAGATAGCCGTTGAGCAACACCAGCACCTCGTTCGGATCGTTTCGCTCGGTCAATCCCGTGAAGCCTTCGATGTCGGTGAACATCGCGGTTACCAGCCGGCTTTCCCCATCGAGGCGAAGCTCTCCCGGCATGTCGACCAGTCGTTTGACGACGTCGGGCGCCAGATGCTGCTCGAACCGCCGGCGCAGCGCGCGTTCACGTCGCTCATTCCGTGTGTAGCTGCCGAGCGCGCTCGCGGCGAAGACGATCATCGCGATGGTCGGTGGTCCGCCGATATCGATGAGGAGCCGTTGCCACGAGAAGGCGCCGAGAGTGGCGCCGACCCATGCCAGGCACAAAAGCCCGACGCCAATCGTCGCCATGACGGGGCGGCAAAATAGAGCGAGCGCGAGCGCCGCTAGGCAAAGCACGGCCGCTGCCAAAATTTCCGCCTGCCAGACCCATTGCGGGCGGTGGGCGACGCGCCCGGATAGCAGCGTCTCAATGGCATCGGCCTGGATTTGTATGGACGGTGTCGTTGCCGACACCGGCGTCGTCCGCAGCCCGCCGACCTCCGGTGCGCCGCTACCGATGAGCACGATGCGTCCGGCAAGTCGCGCCGCAGTCTCGTCCTGGCTCTCACCGCCGGCGAGGACCTTCCAGGCGGGAATTGTGCGATCGGTCCACGCCGAGATACTTGTCGGCGCAATGCGTAGCGCCGCATCCGCATCGAGCGGCGCGGCGAGTGCTCCGATGCGCAGACGCGGCGGCGCGGCATCGACAATAAACGACGACGCATCGAAACGAACCCGCAGGACCTCGGCCGCGAATCCCGGCCGCACCTGACCTGCCGTCACCACCAACAACGGTGCGCGCCGCACGACCCCGTCCGCGTCCGCGGCAAGGGCAATCGCGCCGAAGCCGCGCGCACCCGCCGCGATGGTCGGCAGCGGAATGACTGCGCCCGCGGCGCGCCAGATGTCCGGGGCATGGATAGGTCCGCGCGCCAGAATTGGCGCGCCCGGTGGCGCGGCTCCCGTCGTCGGATCCAGCACGAAGCCGAGAACGGCTGGTGCATCCCTGAGCTCAGCGGCCAGGGCTTCGTCGCCGTCCGGCAATGTGCGAACGAGTTCGTCTATGATGTCATTGTCGGCCTGCAGGCCGATCGTGCGCAAGAACTCCGCCGCCGAGAAGCGGTCCTTGTCGGACAACAGCACATCGAGGCCGACGACCGCGGGTTTCGCTTGCGCGATCCGGCGCACAAGTTCCGCCAACAAAGTGCGGTGCCACGGCCACGGCCCGTAGCGCGCAAGGCTTTCGCGGTCGATATCGACGACGACGATCTGCGAGCGTGGTTGCGGTGGCGCCAGGAAATGGAAGACCTGATCAAATATCAGCTCGCGGAATTCCTCGCGCAGGTTGATCGCGCCGGAGCTCCAAAGAAGCATAACGGCGGCGAGCCAAGCCCCGCCGAATAGCATAACCGGCAACTGCCTTGGGCGAAGTATCATCCAGCGAACCGTTCCACAATGTTGGCTGCGAATGCCGTCTCGCCGGAAGACCCATGAGGGCAAGCAAGCGAGGTGGCCGGCCGCCGCGCGCGAGCGGCGAGTATGGTCAGGGACGACGCGATCAATTTCGGCCAGCCGCGAAAGTGCCGTGCTGTGCCTTTGAGCCGGGCAGAGCGCTCGCTCCTGCGGCAGCTTCACATGCTTCGCTTAGCACAAAGCTGACGTGTCGCCATCTCGGTCCCGGGTCGGTTGCCGAGCTCAACGGACTTTACGCTGTTTTGAGCGACCTCGGTTTTTGAGGCAATAACGCCGTGGCCAGGGCTTGTCCCCTATGCGCGGGCGCAAATCTTTGACGCTCGCCCGGCGAAAAAAGGCCCCGTGCAAAACGCAATCAGTCCGTGATCGGGCCGGCGGGGACGCGCCGTATGGATCTTCAGAAGTCGAACAATCCGGCTGAATATATCGAATTCGAGCGGGCAGGGCTGGGGCGCCAAGGACGGCGGTGGCGTTGCGATCCTTAAAGGCGTTCTCGAGAAGCCCCGTCGCGGAGCACCGCCGGGATGCCGCGCTATGATTGTAGCGATGCGAACCTGCTGGGCCCCGGCCGAAACGGTGAGGCGAAGAACGCCGCCGTCAATGTCGCAGCGAGACCGATAAGGGCACGTAATGCAGGTCTGGTTTTGGCGTGACCTCGCATCAGAGTCTGTCCCGCTTTTCTTGATCGGCTTTCGTCGGCGGCGGAGACTTGCGGGCAGCGACGTCAGTCATGCGACGCAACGCAGCCTTTTCGGCCGTTTGCGGACCATTAAAGCGTCGGCCTTCGAGCGGCTCGAAGAGCCGGGAAGCCGCAAAGAACCTGAAACTGCCGCCATCGCGGACGATGATGCCAGCTTGGAATGTCAGACCGGAGGTCGGCGGTCTAACTTCGATGATGTAATTGTCGAACATAAGTATCTCCTGCACCGACGTGTTTACGGCGCGCCAAAGCCATCACAAGCTTGAGTTCGGAAGTGTTCAGCGAAGGCGCGGACAACAAGCGCCGGACGCTGCCGAACTACGCCGGCAGGAGAAATGAGAGTGACGTGAGTTTTGATGGTGCCAAGCACGAAACGTCATGGTCGTTCTCCACCTTTTCGGAGCCCACGAAGCGTTTCGTGGCGCTTTAGCATTGGTGACGCGGCGCAAGCTGCTCCATCAAATCCGCGGCTCGTTCAATCGATCGAGCTGAAACAAACTAATTGTAGTCGATCGACTGAGTCAAACATCAAAACAAAATAACGATATTATTGCCGCGAAAGGCCATCGCGCATCAAAGATATTTCAAGCTGATCCGCTGCTGAAGGATGGAAGGCGGGCGGCTCGTGAAGTTTGGGCGGCATTATTGAGCGTTGCCGACCCCGAGTCCGATGGGTGCCGTACAGCGCTCGGCCGTTTCATCAACCAAAATCATCGCGCCGTTAGACCAACGACAATGATAGCGCGCAGCGAGATCGCTGTCCCGACTTGTCCTTGCTCGCTCGACGTCCTACGTTTTCATAGTCCAGTAATATTGTATAACAATAAGCCGGAGGTCATCATGAGCCATGCCGTGGTTGTCGAAAGCCTTGTGGTTACCGAAGCCGTCGTCAACTATCTGGCGCCGACTTCGGCGCGACCAAGGTCTTACACCTATGATCCGCCGGCAAACGAGCCGCGGACGAACATCCGCAATGTGGAAGTCGAAGTACCGATACGCGATGCCCGGCCGATCGTCGGTGAAATAAGCCTCGACCGTCAGGGCTTCGAATTGGTGAGGCATCGCAGCGCGGTGCATGATTTCTATAACGACGACGAGGTCAAGCGCGTCTACTATCCAGAGGCCGAGCGTCTCTTGGAGGCGGCGACGGGAGCTTCTCGCGTCTTCGTGTTTGACCACGTGACACGGCAGCGGGTTCCGGGTGGTGGAGCTGAGGAGCGCGAGGGCAGGCGTCAACCCGTGACCCGCGTTCACGTCGATCATACGGCAAGATCTGGCCCCCAGCGCGTGCGCGATCTTCTCACCGACGAGGCGGACGAGTTGCTGCGTGGCCGCGTACAGATCGTGAATGTCTGGCGGCCGATCAAGGGACCGCTGCTTGACGCCCCGCTCGCGGTCTGCGACGCCGGCTCTGTGGAGCCCAACGATCTCATACCGTCCGATCTTGTCTATCCGCACCGGGTCGGCGAGACTTATTCTGTCACCTATCGGCCGTCACATCGCTGGTTCTATTTCCCCAATATGCGGACTGACGAAGCGCTTCTGTTGAAATGTTACGACTCCAAGGAGGACGGCCGTGCGCGCTTCGCGCCGCACACGGCTTTCGTCGATCCCAAAACGCCGCCCGGTGCGCCACCGCGCGAAAGCATTGAGCTGCGGGCATTGGTTTTTCACTCGGCCTGAGAGATTTGACGATGAAAGCGATCCGCATCCACGAATATGGCGGCCCAAACGTCCTCCAATACGAGGATGCACCGATCCCCGATATCGGCCCTGACGGTGTGCTGATCAGGGCGAGAGCGGCGGGCGTCAACCCGGTCGATTGGAAGATTCGCAAGGGCTTGATGACAGCGGTTCGGCCGTTGCAATTTCCGGCTGTCGTGGGTGCGGATGTCTCCGGGACGGTCGAACGTGTGGGCAGTCTGGTCAGCCGCTTCAAGCCGGGAGATGCCGTTGTCGCCCGCGTCGACGGGGCTTATGCCGAATTTGCCGCGGTAAAGACCGATGCGGTGGCGCCGGCACCGAAAAGCATCCCACTCGAGCACGCAGCCGCCCTGCCGATCGCGGCAGGAACAGCCTGGACCTTGTTGTTTGACGCCGCGCGAGTCGTGCCCGGCCAACGCGTGTTGATCCACGCCGGCGCTGGCGGCGTCGGTTCATTCGCCGTTCAGTTCGCCAAACTCGCGGGTCTGCATGTCATCGCTACCTGTTCGGCGGCGAACGTTGCCCTCGTCAAATCGCTCGGAGCCGACGAAGTTATCGATTATCGAAAGTCGAATTTCGCGATCGAGGTGAAAAACGTCGATCTTCTCTTGGACAATGTCGGCGGCGAGACTCTGAAAGAGTCCTACGGCGTCGTACGCAAAGCCGGGTTGCTCTTGGCGATCGCGTCTCCGCCGGACGAAGCACTGGCAAATCGCCACGGCATTACGGCTAGGTTCGAACGTGGCGTCATCAACGGCGTCAGATTGCAGGAGATTGGCGGTCTTATCGACGTCGGCAAAGTGCGGGTGATCGTCGAGAAGGAATTGCCGCTCGAAGAGGCAGCGTTCGCACACGAATTGAGCGAGGCCGGTCACGTCCGCGGGAAAATCATTCTCAACGTCGGGTGATGAACGGCCCTTCGCCCTCGCGTTTGCTTCAATAAGACATGTCGTTCGAATATTCGCCGTCGCGCGAAAGAATTGTGGTGCGATGAGCCGATCGACGACAAAGGCGTTCTTTTTGGTTGCGCGTATTTGTCGTCCCGACCGGAGGGCGAATATCTTATTTTCAGGTGCTTTGCGGCTCTCAATCAAACGATTCTGGAAGCGGGTAAATCCGCACTCGCAAGGCGCGCGCCTTTACATCAGCGCAAGTCTTGCAGTCGGAATTCGCGCGTCGCGAACGGCCATACCGCTCAGCCGCACCGAAGTTCGATTTCGATCCGACCGACCGGGCATCGCGGGTAAAAAAAGCCCCGGTGAACCGGGGCTTAAGCACTCAAACTTGAGGTCGCCTCAACGCCAATCCCGGCCGTGGCGACAAGTCCGCTGACCTCCGACCATCGCACAGCCCCACGGCGCGGTGTTGTAATACTTTCCAGCCTGGGCGCCACCGACCGGCCATTGCGAGCGGTGCGGGTAGTAGTGAGTGCAGCCATGCGGACCGCAGGTGACCGCAGCCTGCGCGCCGAAAGCAGCGACGGTCACGCCGAGCGCGAGCGTCGCGCCAACCAAATACCCAACAAGATTCTTCAAGATGATCTCTCCCTCTTGGTGATCGGGCAGGATGCGCCAGCGATCTGAAGGCGAGATACCGTAAGATTACAGATCCGGCTATCATTGACGAAAAACCACGTTAATCCGTTGCGAAGATTATACTAACAACTTTGCTTCTTTCTTTTAGATTTGCATCCAGCAACGTACGTCCCCCCAAGGCCCCAAGTTTGGGCGGTCAAGCCACGGGCCGCGCCTTTTTCTTCGGCCGAGCGACTGCTCCGACGTTTTTTATGAGATGGTAGAGCTCAGACCCTCGGCGTCTGATCTTCGATTGCGCGCTGCAGCGCCACCATGACCAGCGTCGCCCATCTTTTGGCGCGCAATTCCGGATATCCCCAGTCGAGCGCCAACTCATAGTAGCTGCGCTCTGTTGCTTGAAGCGCGATTGTTCTACTCGCCGCGGGCAGGTGCACAATATTCGCTGCTATCCTAGGGAGCCCAGAAACAATCTCCTCGAAAGCCTGATCCGGATCGTGCGGGGCAATCGGAACGGATGGCCGCGCCGGCTCAGCGCCGAGCAACAGTTCGGTGTCTTGAGCTTGCGTCCAATCCTCGAGTCCATCACGCCACACCAGCGTGTCAGCCGCGATCGCGCCGCTCTGAAGCAATCCGCGGATCTCGGTCTCATCTACTGGACCGACTCCGCGGTTTCCCTCGTAGTAAAACCAGTGCGTTGGCGTGCTCATACAGAGATTTTTGACGGCAGGCGGGTTGTGAGAGGAAATTACGTAGCAAACTGGAATGGGCACTGGAATACCTGCGGCGTTGCGGTTTCGCAGCGTTGCGTTAAAATTGTTAGGTGAATCGAACAATCTGCATGCCGGCGCCGCGAGCACATCGCCATACTCGAATCCTCGCGCCCCTCTTGGGACGTACCATGACGACGGACATTACGACGTGCGAATACTGCGCCGGACTCGCAGAGTTTGCTGGCTATAAGTGTGAGAGAAAATCAATCGGGTGATCAGTCAGACGGGCCAGGTCGACCCTGTTGATCTTCATTCGCTGCCATAGCCGTTTCAGAATATCGCGAATAGAGTTCGATCTATTCGCTGCCGCCACATACTGACAAAAGCATCGGAAGTCATTTTGTTGACTGACTTCCAAACATGTTTGACGGTCGGAAGCGTGTTCCCCCAGATCGCGCGTTTGCACCACCTTTCACCCTTTAGTCGGCCTTCGTCCGTGGCGCACATCGATTTCCAAGCTATCCGCTCGGGATGGGCGACATGTTCTGCCGCGCCTCGCCATCCTTGTTGATGAATTAAATAGAGATCGCTGACGGTCGGCTCTCTGTGAGTATACCGTTCAAAGAGCGTCGCCTCGGTGACCATTTTGTAAGCGGCCGCAATAGCGTTATCGCGCGGGTTGGTAATATCTCCGGAGCCATATTTTCGGAATTCGGACCTGCTGAGTTGGAACAGGCCGATATAGGAGCCGGTGCGTTGCTTGGGGTCAAAATTAGACTCGACTTCGGCCACGGCCTCCATAAAGCTGGCGTCCAAACCGAATGCGTCAGCCGCTCGCTTGATCTCTTCAACCGGCGTTCCAACCGGTATGTCTTTCAGCGACTCTAAAACGATCTCGGCCGGCTTCTTGTCCTGCGGCAATTCAGCATCGGAAGAAAAACCCAAATACGAAGCGTGCAGGTTGGCTGGCGTCGCGCCCGCGGAGTGATCCCGAAACGGGAGATCTTCCTCCTCGAATCTCGTTTCCTTCACGTTGACGAGTTCGACGCCGGGCTCATCTTCTTGCAACAGGACCGAAAAACGTTGCGCGAACGTAGCGGGCGCCGTGGATATCCTGAAAAAGCTTGAGGGTTGTTCACTAACGCCTTCCTCCGCCGCCCAATCCGATTGGTCGGACGACATCTTCGCAACGACGGTCGCACAAAGCGGACTTGCCGCAAACGCAGCGGCAAAACAGGTCAACTGCCAAAATCTCATTGCCCCCTGCACCCCAGGTATTTTTGTTGCCCCGAGGTTCGGCTTGCTTGGCGTTCTTTTTTGTGGCGCGAGACGTCTCAATTAATCTTTTGTTAAGGCATGTGGCATTCCTGCAACAATCCGCAGGCGCGCGCGCTTGATCCGTGAAATAGGTGAAGGGGCACGCTTCGACCATCACCGAGCACCGCGCGGCGACCGTCGCGACATTGCGTGGCTTTACAGCTCGTAGTCTGAAATGGGAGATCCCCATGGGTACAACGTCGATGCAGGATCCGCTGAAGTGACCCCAAAACCCATAGAAAGTCGGTCCCATCGGTTCTGTGTCGCACCGATGATGGATGGCTGAAACCGGTCAGAAAAGCGCACACATTGCCAATGACTTAGAGCACGTACTCAAGATGCGTGTCGTACTATTTGTAGTAACCGGCCCCCCCAGCGTGGCGGCCGCTAAGTGCGGTCGCAGTTGAAAAACCGGAACTATCGAACGCTGCCTCAACTTCGCCTCGGTGCTGAGCGGAAGTTGACGAAAATCGAGAGTGCTGTCCGGTTGGCTCAAGCGAACTCCGGTCTTAACACCGGTTTCGTATGTCACTCTGCGCTCCCCTATCGCGCGTGAGCATAGGGCTGGTGTCGGCACAGTTCTTCGGGTCAAGGCTGAACGAGTGGCTGAGCCGTGAGGATTCACCGATGAAGGAAATCATCGCAGCACTCTCGGTTATAACCATAGCCTGTTTGGCCGGCTCGGCGGCTGTGTCCGCGCCGCCCGAGTGGTCGATCGCCGAAAACAAATCGTCGACTGACGATAGCCCGCAAGTCAGTGCGGCGCTGGTCGTTGGCGACGCGGCGTTAGTGTTGCGCTGTCGTGAGCAAAAGATCGAAGCGGCTTACTCCACGCAAAATACTTATCTGGGCGACGACTTCGTCACTATCCGTTTCCGGATCGATGCGCAGGAACCGGTCAAAGAGGTGTGGAAACCTTCGGTGAATAGCCATGCGGCATTTGCCCCAAAGCCAGAAGATTTCATTCGTGCTCTTCCGGACAATGGTCGGGTCTTCATCCGAGCCCTCCTGACTGGAGGCCAGACCAAAGACACAAACTTCATACTCTCTGGAGTTTCCGACATCAGGGAGAAGATCGGTCACGCATGCAAATCGCCCGGCGCGTCTGGTGAGAGTACGGGATCGATAAATCCGTCAAAGCCCCGCGCTGAATAGCTGCGGGCTGTTTGTCAATCGCCGAGCTGCTATGGGGCTATCGGACGCCCGCCAAACGACGATGCTCTCTCTATTAGACGCCGATCAAGCGGGACAACGGCGCAAAGTAAAACATGGCCGCGCCCGCGGTTAAGAGCAACCACGTCGCGGTCAACAACCAATCTGTGTGCAACACGTACGCCCCCCAATCAGAAAGATAGAAGCCCCGCGTTCGCACCCGCCCGCGGACAGCCGCGGGGCTTCCTCAATGGGAAAGGAACGCCGGCGTTCCCATCCCCCCGTAAATCTCGTGTTGAACGCCGAGAGCCTGGTTTGGTTCCCCGCGCACTCAACTGCGAAGCCAGCATTAGCGCCGATTTGCACCACGCTGCGATCGTCGTGCGCTTTCGCGATGATCATCACGTTGCCGGAGAAACTGCTCCTCAATTTCCGTGTGGACGCGATGGAGCCCCTGTTCAGCGCGCTCGGCTTGCTCCCGGTATCCCGCGACTTCGGCCTCAAGCCCGGCAATCCGAGCTTCGGCGGCGCCAAGCTCGTGCGATGCCTCTGCGCCGTATCGATCGCGTGCCTGCCGTTTTGCTCCGCCCCGTCGGCGGCTTTGTTGAGGAGTTGGAGGATCGTCTGACCAGCTTTATCGAGCTGAGCCTCGTTGTCACCCAGGCGGTTCGACCGCGGAAATGGAATCACTCCGGGACTCATTGCAGATGCTTTTCCCTGTCGGCTAAATTCCTACTTCCCCCCATTCCACCGCTGCGTGACGCAGCGTGCGACCCTCGATCACGTCCGAGTAGCGAAGCCGTGAGCAAAATCGGCACAACTGCGACATTCCGCCGAGATGCGTTGCTCCGAGATCTTTGATCCAATGTTGTCAATCCGGACGGCGTCACCCATCCCCCGACACCCCGACGCCGCCCGGATCGGACTACAAGTTGAGGCAACAACCTGCAGAGCCCTGGGAGCGTCCCCGCCCCGGGGTTCTTTTTTGTGGCGGTCAACTGGCAGAAGAAAACATTTGAGGCCTGTTGCAATCGGGTAACACGCGTAGCTTCATCGGTCTCAAGTGCGGGCTGATGCCAGGCCTGGAATCGAGAAACGCACGATTCCCTAAGGGGAGCAGTTTTGGCTGGAGATGGGGGCTTCAAGTGCAACCAAGCCATCGTGGATTCGGAGTCCAGCTGATATCCGCCGCGCTTGAGCGGTTCGGCGGCTCGACGGAAATGACTTTCGATCCAAGCGGATAAGGCGGATAAGTATGTAGATCCTCGGCCTCGCGCTGGTTGACTAACGTCGGTAGCCGTTTGCGACTAAGGCGCAGGGTTCCAGGCGACTTAGCCAAGATCCCCGGTCTACTGAGGCGGGCCGCAACATCAGGAGGTCTTTCTGCGCGGCGGCTTCACGTAGGGCGCTAGGACATACTGATCCCTCACGATCTCGATTGCCTCGACGGCCTGCGCGCGCATCGGGGACGACAATTCAGGATGGAAACCCAGCACTTCCCAATTCGGCCCCCCATTGGATGCGTACATTCGTGCGATCGCAATCGCTTTCAAATGCCCACACCCTGGCTGCGCCCGCGCCACCCTTAGGCATTCGCCTTCGATAAACAACCTGCTCTCGTCTGGCATGGTGTCCCAATCTGGAAAGTGGCACGTTTCAGCCTGGAAGGTCTGTAAACGGCGTTCCCAGACGCATACCACCATGTCACACTATGCGGGCCGCACGACAGCGCCGTGTTTGGGATCACGATTTTCATGATTAGGGCCGCGCCGATAATCGCGGCAACGAAAAGCCCCGGCCAGCATTGGGTCTGACCGGGGCTCGTTGACGCTCTCGAATGCGAGCTGCTGTGAAGCTTCTCACTTACCTATTCAGGCCAAACGCTCAGCGAGCGTCAACTCGCCAGGTGCTACCGCGCTCATTCGCTAGGCGCTCTTGATAGTGATTTAGCACGAACAGGCGCACCGTCGATGAAAGGTTGCTGAACTTACGTTGGGTATCGAGAGCGCCAATCAACTCGCTCAGTGTCTGTCGTCGCTCTAAGGCGATGTCCTTCAACCCTTTCCAAAACGGTTCTTCCAGACTGACGCTCGTCTTGTGTCCTGCAAGCACGACGGATCGCTTGACTATTGCTGATTTCATGGAGCTTGCCCCTCGATTTGCGTACCATCCACGCAAACAAAGCCGAATCATGGGTACAATCGTAGAGCCAAAAATTCGGATCGGGGTTAAGTCAGATGATAAGAATACTTGACTTGTCTATCGAGAGGGCTTGTGGAACGCGCGAACCTTTCCTCAAGCAAAAACGAGGCGACGGCCGGACCGCCTCTGAATGAGAGGATTGGTAGTCAGCGTCAATTCGGAGATTTTTCTCTCAGCCAAATCAAATGACGGTACACGGGCAGTATGTCATCTACCGAGCTTTAAGAAATGGCTTGATTGAAGACGTTGAGTGCGCGCACAATTGGGCGTGGGGCGGTATCGTGTCGGGGATAACATGAGTTCAGAAATCAAGCTGCAGATCATTTCTCGTCGCCGGGTGTTCTGGCTAGCGGTCGCGGCCTTAGCGGCACCGGCAGTCACCTTAGTGCTATCGGAGGCTCGCGCACAAAGCGATCAGGCACCTGCCGATCCAGCTGCTCCGCAGAAGAAGACCAAGAAAAAGGCCGACGCCAAGACTAAGAAGACCAAACCTGCAACGGCGACCGACCCAGCGACCACACCGGCTGCGGCACCGAAATAACACCCGTCAGCAGAAAAGCCCCAGCCAGACGGGGCCGGCGCGAAACCGTATTCCAGGACGGTGGCGCACAGTCGAGTGGCGCGCCTATTCGTCGCTCATTTCCGGCTGAGTTTCCGGAGCTTGCAATGCAGCAAGCGATGGTGGAGCACTCAACGAGCTATCGTCCCGCCACTTGCCCATACTTTCGGAGATCCGCCTGGCGGACGCCGACGCTGTCTTCGCCAAATGGGTATATCGAGCGTTGGCGTGCATCACCCGTTCGGCTTCTGCCTGAAGATATTCGCGCGCGACCCGCAGTTCGCTCATCATATTCTCGATATCCGTTATGGCGCTCTCTCCGGCGATAAGAGCTTCGTTCAAGCTCTCGCCCGACTTGTCCGCATCGTTATCTGATGCCGATTTCACGTCAGTCGCCTGTTTGTTGGTACGATTCGTCATGCAATCCCCTCCAACGTACGGAACTTGTGTGCGCAGGGACCGCCCCGCTCGTAAAGCCTCGTAAGTAAGCTGGTCGACTACGGTGAATGAAAAGTTAATGCGATGAAGCCGGCGGTCAACTAATGATCCGCCCTATGCGGCCAGTGTTTGTGTGTTCGAAACTGAACATATCGCCGCGCGTAAAGGGCTCTCTTTGGAATGCGAGGGCCCTTTGTATTTCCAATGCGGCACGGCGGCCCTGGTCCTTTGTTCTTCTTAACAAAGCCTTCTCGATCAGTGTGGCACGGTGCGCTCAATTAAGTGCGGAGTCGACATGATCGCTGACGACAAAAATTGGGAGAGCTTGGCTGCCGAATATCTACGCCGCTTGGCTGCCGAGGACATGCGGGAGTGGGCGCGCTATTGGAAGTTCGAAGATCGCTCCGGCGGTTCTGATACGGAGCCGCAAGCCGAGGCCGGCAACACCCTAAGCAAAAGAGAACGCGAACGCAGAAGGCTCATGCGAGTCACGTTCCAACAAGAATGCGCTAGTTAAAAAAAACGAGGCGATGCGACCCCGGCAAATGAAAGCTCACCGGTGTCCTAGTTTCAACTATCCGAACCCTCAGCGGCGATCGTTCCGAAGCTGAGGTCTCACCGTCCGACAAACGCAGGTACGTCAGTAGGGCATCGCTAACGCGGCCCAAGCCCTCGATTCGCTACCCATGCTGAGTCTTTTGCTGCTATTTCTATGGCCCTTTGGACGCCATCGGCGGCCACGATGTGTGCGCAACCGACTGCTGATCGATTTTTATTTTCGGTGACCCGTATTAGTCCTCCAAGGCTATCTTTTGGCGCGCTCGATCTGTATGGCGCACCTATCTGTGCAGAACATGTTACAGCGGCGCCGACATGTGTGCGGATAAGCCTGCCAAACATTGAGGAGCGCCAATGATAAAAGTGCAACTGATCGACCGTGTTGCTGCTGCCAATCCACATCTGCGCCGGGGCGACGCTGAGAGGACCGTCAACGCCATTTTTGAGGAGATGGCTGCAGCGATGGTACGGGGCGACCGTATTGAGTTGCGGCGCATTGGGGCATTTACGGTGCGGGCGAGGCGAGGGCGCTCGGGCCGAAATCCAAAGAGCGGGGCCGAAGTGATCGTGCCGGAGAAGCGTTTCCCGCATTTCAGGCCGGGCAAACCCCTGCGCGATCGCTTGAATGGTGCCGAGTTCAACTTTAGCCGCGCCGTCGACGCACCAAGCCGAAATAGATTACCGCGAGCGCGATAAGCAACACGGCTCCTACGATCAGGATTGAGGCTGTTGTCGCGTTCATTTACCTGAACGGTAGGAGGCCCGAGCGCAACGGGCTAAGCCCTAACAGTATATGAGGCCCTACGTAGAACAGGAAAGGGCGGCCGAAGCCGCCCAAGTTATTGTGGATAGAGGGCCCGCCGGGCCACGCGATGCCTGGCCCCGTTGCGCGTGAGTTCATGCACGGCCATTAGAAAGAGCGGGCGCCCCTGGATTGCGTTGGGGCGAGTTGAACGGCGTTAAGCTGCGCTCGTTGTTGGTCATTCAGTTGCTTTTGAAACTCGGCAATGGCCACCTGGATCGTCTGCACCGCGACCCAGGTGGTGTCGAGCCTCGCTTCGATCGCCTGCAAGCGCGCCGACGGCATACGCGGCGTGCCGTCGGGACAAATGGTGTTGAGACCACTCGACGCCCGGTTAAACGCGCGCTCGAGCTCATCCATCGCGGCCTCTTGATCGGCTGTGGCCTGAAGTGCCTGTTTGAGGACCGGCATGGGCCAGTTGGCTGGCTCCGACTTTTCCGCGCAGGCTGGTGTAATATCCTTGTTCGTCATCGGGGCGGAGATCCGTGCACGCTGTTTATCGTCTAACGATCGCTCGAATTCCTGCAACGGGACGCGGACGATCTCTAGAGCCATAGTCATCACGTCGATCTGCGATTCCATGAGCTGAAGACGTTCTGCCGGGGACGGCGGAACTTCGGCCGGACAGGACTTAATTAAATAGCCGTTGGCGAGCGCCAGGGCTGCGCCGAGCTTTTGTAGCAGCGGCTGTTGGGCGGCGGTAGGGGCGATCTCGCGCCCTATATGCAAAACAGCATCGCCTTTCCCGATTGGTCGGCCGCACAATTCAACGGAGCGCTTGGCCGAATATTCAGCAAAGGCCTGACCGAAAATGCGTTGGTAGGTGAATGGCCAGGGAGAAATGCTGGTCGGTCTGAAAATGTCCTCGGAAAACGAAGGCCACATCAAGATGGGGTAGAGAAGGCTCGCAGTGCGATTCTGTGCACCGTCAACGGGATCGGGATGGGGTGCCTCAGTCGGCCTCCGTGCGAGGTGCCTATGATGATGTGCTCGCCAGCCAAACAAAAACGGTCCCAATCGGAGTCCGAAAGCGCATGCCTGTTGTGAGGGACCCAATATCGCAAGGGCAAGTCCAAACACAGCGATACGGACGCCGATCGTCGCCATGACCAGACACTCCGAATTCGTGCCCCTGACAAACGCATGGCGTCGGGGGTAGGTTCCCGAGACGTCTAGTTTGTCTTAGCACAGTCGACCGTGATCTCGCCGACAGCCGAGCGCACTCAGTACACCCGCGAATCATTGACGACGCCTTAAATCGCTGCGCCCCGCCAAAAACGAAGGGCGGCCCGATCCCGCCCAAGTTATTGGCTTCTCCTTAGCCTCTGGTTGATCGTTTCCAGGGTCGAAGGGACCTTCGTCCTCAATTCTCGTTTCTGCAAAGTGGCGCCGAGCGCGGCCAACTAGACCGGCCAAGAGAACCGAGACGTGATCTCGTCATCTTGCTGCGGTCCGTTACGGCACTCTACGGATGGAAAATAGTTCGCCTACGTTGCCTACGAGACGATGGCATGTCCCGCACGCATGCGTTCGATAACCTTCCAATTCCATGAAATGCCCGTTCCGATAGCGGAGGGAGGTACGGCGTAGCCGTCATCTATTTCGATCCGCGATTTAGTGATGATATCCAGCTGCGGAATAAACTCGACCCAAGCGGCATTCGGAACGGCACCGCACAGGGCGGCGTGAATTTCCATCAAATAGTGCGGGCAAACTTGCATATTGAACGCTTCGGCAAGGTGAGCCGTTTTCAACCACGGTGTGACGCCGCCAATGCGTGCGACGTCAACCTGGACGATTGAGCAGCCGCCACGCTGTAAATACTCACGAAAATGCGAGGGATGGTAAAGCGACTCGCCAATTGCGATCGGCAGTGATGTGGATTGTGATAGACGCACGTGCCCGTCGATATCTTCCGCGGGCATTGGCTCCTCGAACCAAGCGAGGTCGAATTTCTCGAATGCCTTAGCGCGTCGGATCGCCTCTGAGAGAGTGAAGCATTGATTGGCGTCGACCATGATCTCGAAGTCTGGTCCCAACTCGCGACGAACGGCGGCCAGGCGCGCAACGTCCTCAGCCACATGCGGTTGACCGACTTTGACCTTGAATCCTCGATAGCCCGTTTCCCGCGCTTTGACGGCATTACTGACAAGCTCGTCGGTCGTGAAATTGAGCCAGCCTCCCTCGGTGTTGTAGATCGGTATACGACGCTGGGCGCCACCTGCGACGTGATGGAGTGGTGCACGCGCGCGCTTGCAACGCAAATCCCAAAGCGCGATGTCCACGGCCGCCAGGGCAAGGCTCACGGTCGCGCCTACCGAGTTGGCGTGAGTATAGAAGAAGAGTCCCTTCCAAATCTCTTCAACCATTGCGGCGTCGCGACCGAGTAGCCAAGGGCCCATATAGTCCCGCAGCAGCGCGACGACCGCCGACCCACCAGTGCCAATCGTGTAGCTGTAGCCTGTGCCGTCAATTCCGTCGTCCGTCCAGATGCGGACCATCGGCGTTTCCTGTTTGCTGAACGCCTGAATTGCATCGCTACGGGACACCTTCGGCGCCAGATCAACTTGGAAAAGCTCGATCCGGGAAATCTTCGGCATGAAATGACCCTTCACCGTAGAAGCCTTCACCGTAGAAGTTTTGGACTTGTCGCGGCAATCTAGCACAAGGCGGTAAGATCCAAGCGAGCTAACCGAGGGGAAGCCGCATAAGTCGGAGACCCGCGATTTACCATTTCGGTCACGAAAGAACTCCCCAAAACCGCCCTGGCGCCGAGGCCGTGATGTTCTGAATGCCGTGGCCGAGATATGCCGCGAAGTGCCATCCCAACGCCTCTGGCAGGTAGCAGGGCGTATGAAGCGCTGCTCGCACGTCGGCGAAAAATATCCCGGTTAAGTTGCTCCTAGGGTTCTTCCCAGGGCGGAAGCGGGCGATTTTAATTCGAGCCAGAGAACGGCCCGTCTGCCGCAGAGCTGCGCATTCTTTCCTCTTATAAGAAAATGAGTGCTAGGGTTACGTTGCGTACCCGTAGCTGATGGAGAGAGCCGGTGCGCCTATTGTTCTTACTTGCGGCGACCTGGCTGCCGGCTTCTTTCGCCGCCAGAGCAGAGGTGACTTACACGATCACTTCGTACCCCGCCGGCCTCGCAGATTTACCCTGCGATGCCTTCAAAAAGAATCCCGACGGATCATGGACACAGGTGGCCGTTCTCATAGCGGGGGGCGCCCTTATCGTGGGTCTTCATTTCAAGAATACCAACGAGACGCGAATCATCGAGAGTAAGTGCGACCAGAAATAGGCCGCGGCGGCGACGATCTGGCCGTGATTGATCGAACTGATGGTGATTGATCTGCTCAGTAATCGTAGACGACGTCCGGAACGCACGGCGCAGTTTTCCGGTTCGGCAACGGACATTGGGCGTGACAATAACAGCCGTGCCGCGGGAATATCAGCAGCGTCGCAGTGCGGGTCAGCAGCTCAATGCTTACGCGCTTCGACGCGGTAGCCAACAATAGTTTCCTCGCCAAGCGCCTTTGCAGCCTCGAGGCGATGCAGACCCTCGACCAGTACAAAGCGTGCTCCGTCGGCTCGCACCAGGATCGGGGTCTTCTGGCCCTGGTCGAGCATGCTCGCAGCGATTTCGTCCACACGCGTTTGTTCGAGAGTCTCACGCCGTTTGACCGGTACGTAGATGTCCGAGATCGCAAGGGTTTCGCGCTTCAACATACCTGGGACCGAGGGCAGCATGCACCGAAGCGGTGCGTGCCAGCTGTGTTGTCGATCATGAGTTTAGTCCGGCGGCGCCCGCGCGGTAACTATAGAGTGGCCGCACGGCACCATCGACAGCCTGTTGAGAGATCACCACTTTCTCAACGCCTTCGAGGCTCGGCAAATCGAACATGGTGTCGAGAAGAAGCGCCTCCATGATCGAGCGCAGGCCCCTGGCACCGGTCCTGCGGTCGATCGCCATGCGCACAACCGCGTCGAGCGCTTCCTCCGCCATGCTGAGGTCCACCCCATCCATCTCGAATAGTCGTTGATACTGTTTCACGAGAGCATTTTTGGGCTCCGTGAGGATGCGCCTGAGTGAGGCATTGTCGAGATCATCCAGCGTAGCCACGACCGCAAGTCGGCCGACGAATTCGGGAATCAACCCGTATTTCAAAAGGTCGTCGGGTTGAACATCGCGGAATATCTCGCCCTGCTTACGGTCCTCGGGCGCTATGACCTGGGCACCGAAGCCGATCGAGCCGGGCCTGCTACGGGCAGAGATGATCTTCTCAAGCCCGGTGAAAGCGCCACCGCAGATGAAAAGGATGTCAGTGGTGTCGACCTGCAGGAACTCAGCCTGCGGGTGCTTGCGACCGCCTTGCGGCGGCACCGAAGCGATGGTGCCCTCCACGATTTTCAAGAGAGCTTGCTGCACTCCTTCGCCTGATACGTCGCGGGTGAGCGAAAGATTTTCGGACTTGCGCGAAATCTTGTCGATCTCGTCGATATAAACTATGCCGTGCTGCGCCTGCTCGATGTTGAAGTTTGCGGCTTGCAGCAGGTTTAAGATTATGTTTTCCACATCCTCGCCGACATAACCGGCTTCGGTCAGAGCTGTAGCATCCGCCATGGCGAACGGCACATCGAGCAAGCGCGCCAGCGTCTGCGCAAGAAGCGTCTTTCCTGAGCCGGTCGGACCGATGAGCAAGATATTTGATTTCGCTAGTTCGACCCCCTTGTTGTCGGATCGATGCTTTAAACGCTTGTAATGGTTATGAACCGCGACGGAGAGAACCTTCTTTGCGTGATCTTGACCGATGACATAATCGTCCAGGATTTTGCGAATATCGATCGGTGCCGGCACACTGTCGTGCGAATTCCCGACCGAGGATTTTTCCTCGTCCCTGACGATGTCACCGCACAGTCCCACACACTCATCGCAGATGAAGACCGTCGGGCCGGCAATGAGCTTGCGCACCTCATGTTGGCCCTTCCCGCAGAAAGAACAAAAGAGCGCCTTCTTGGAATCCGTACTGCCACTCTTGTTCATTGCGAAACCACTTGATCCTTGCCGGCGCGTTTCCCTCCGGCCGCATGCGCGGCGGTGCCGTTCGTCATAGCAATGGGTCTTTTGAGCGCATGGTCGTTTCGATCAGGGGCACCGCGGACGAACCAGCCTCCGCGAGCGCCACAAGGCCGATGCCAACGACAGCTGGAACGAGCGTCCTCTTTTCCGGTAATTGCACCCACCGACGGGGCCGGCGCTGCCAGAGAGCGAACGAAAATCTCGGTACTTTCTCGCTTCAGCGGCAGTTCGCGGGCAAGCTACTGACCTGCCAACCTTTCCTTACTTCATGACGCCGAAAGCAAAGCGCAAGGCATCGTCCCGGCCAATTCGCGCCGGAACTGCTTCTTTTTCCGAAAAGGACGCCGTGCGATTTTTTCGAACTCGGAATCCTCGTATTGCCGTCTGAAGGGTAATGCTGCGGCTCGCCCTCATCCGCGACCCGACGCGGGAATGAGCGCGGGTTTGGCGTCGCCGCGGTGGATGGCTTGCATTTCCTGAAATGAAATGAGCCGGTCGGTCGTCTCGTCCCAGAGCGCTAGACGCACGCACGCAAGACTTTGAACCAGAGTGACCCGACCGACGGTCACGAGACCGGGATGGTCGCGAAGCGCGGCTGGCAACCGGTAAAAAGGAATTCGACTGCACAAGTGGTGAATGTGGTGCATGCCAATATTGGCTGTGAACCAGTGTAGCACGGGCGGCAGATCGTAGTGTGAACTGCCATAGAGCGCGGCTCCGGCGAAGCTCCAATCGCGGCCTTCGGACCACAACGTGTGTTCGAATTGGTGCTGGACGAAAAACAGCCACATCCCAACAGCACCTGCGATGAAGACAATCGGCAAGTGCACGAGCAGGAAGGGCCCTACGCCGAGCCACCGTATCATGGCCGCCGCGACAAGCGCTATGCCGCCATTGGTCGCCATGGTGCTAATCCAGGGCGCAAGCCCCTCTCGTGCCAGACCAAATGGCAGGCGATGGCGTAAGATGAACAAGTAGATGGGACCGACGCCAAACATGACGATCGGATGGCGATAGAGGCGATAGCCAAGCCGGCGCCAGCGCGAAAGCGCAAGGTATTCGCGCACGGTGAGCGTGTCGATATCGCCAATCCCACGGTGATCGAGATTGCCCGATGTCGCGTGATGGACGCCGTGGGTGCGGCGCCAAAAGTCGTAGGGTGTCAGTGTCAATACGCCGATGACACGACCGATCCAGTCATTCACCCACCGGTGGCGGAAGAAAGATCCGTGACCGCAATCGTGCTGGATCATGAATAACCGGACAAGAAAGCCCGCGGCAGGAACGACCAGCAACAAATGAAACCCATATCCAATTCGAAGCGAGAGAGACGCCGACAGCCAGAGGAAGATGAAAGGTCCAACCGTGATCAGGATTTCGACGATGCTGCGTCCGTGGTTCGGCTTGCGATACCCCGCTAGGCTGTTGGTCAAGGCGCGCATGTCGATCTGTGCATCGTTCACGCCGACTTTCGGTCTTTCGTTCAAAATGTTTGCCCTTTCCGATAACGGGTCTAACAACCGTCCACTCCTCGAAAGAATTTGATTGTAATTTCAGGAGGCACTTTTCCGAGTGCCTGGCGTCCCGTCGTTGAACTTTTGCCGACTGGGCGCTTTGGAACTGGGCGTGCGCCCCTTATTCCAACGTCTAATGATCAAATCAGGATCATCGATGCGACGGTGCCTTTGTCCACGCTGCAGGTTGAGCAGCGCAAACTAACACGGCCGAGGGTGCCGCTCGGCCCATTCGCCAGGTCGCTTTGTTTTGCTGTTGCAATCATCGTATAGGAAGCCGCATTAAACGTCCATAGCAGAATGCGAGAGCAACCAAATGGATATCCTTTCCGGACCTTCAAGGGAGTTTTCGTTGCCGACTGGTAGAGCCCAATTTTGACCCCACATTAACATGGTTATTCGAGGGGGTGTCGTTCGAGGGACCCTCGATTGCGGGGTAAAAAAGCGATGACTGAGTTTGATTATAATGCCTTAGCTGAGTTGTTCCCGACCCGCAGATTGCCTCGGCGTCAATCGTTCGGGTGCGAGCGATTTGCCAAAGCCGCGTTAGCGATCCGTGTCGCGATGAAGGATCCGCCGCGCGCATCTCTTATCGAGGCGCTTCTCGAAGCGAACGAACGGAGGTGCGCCAGCGATAGCATCCGCAGCTTGTATGAAGGCGTGGAGTATCCTCTGGTGCGGCGCGGTGCGCCATGACTGACAAAACTATCGAACTTGATCAGCATCGGGGGATGGCCGCTCAGAAAGCCACCGATCTCCGCCGATTGCTGGCCGATGTCGAGGCTAACCAAAGGGCATTACACCTGCGACAGGAGGAACTGGAATCGCACCTGCTCGCATCGCCGGCGGCAAATTGGTATGAGGCCGCCGAAAAGGCTCGCTATCTCCTCAATCTGTTTGCGGCGTCGCCGACGTCGCAGGATCCGCGCAGGCAAAAGCTGATCGCCGCAGTGCTTGCCGATTTCAAACGCCTTTCAGACGACAGCTAAGCGCTCCCAGCGAGCGACGCGCACGTTTGAAAAGGCGGCAAGCCAATTGCCAAGTGATCGTGCGAAGTCTGAAAGCCAAGTTCTGAAAGCCAAGTAGAGTCAAAGTACCGGCCTCAAGACGCCTTGGCGATTTGAGCGACTTGCGCCGACCACCGTCCACTCGAAAAGCCAGTTGACCCACAGACCGTTAGCGACAGGCGCGGCCAGCGGAAATAGTCAAAATCTCCCGGAGCCGACGTTCCAATCGCCCTCGCGGCGCTCGCCAGGCACGCAGTGCAGATACCGAGGCTTCTAGAAGGATAGCGAGGGAACCATCTACTTCACAATCCGGGCGGCGTACAAAAAGAGTAACACCACCGTTATTTAGATATCGGGTGAGCCGAATATGGTGTACGAAGGCAATCGCTCACTCTTTTGAAGGGCCGCCTCCAGCCAAAAGCAGCGACTTCATGAAGTTGCTGTCCCGCAAGTGGCAGGCGGACTGTGTCCGTCCACAGACGGAAATTCAATATAGAGGAATATCCTAGCGGATCGGCCGCGAAATCGTGTGCGTCCATACGTCAATGTTTTGAGCGCCTAGGACCAAAGGGGAATAGCAAGTGCAAGTTCTCGTGCGCGACAACAACGTGGACCAAGCTCTTAGGGTGTTGAAGAAGAAAATGCAGCGCGAGGGCGTCTTTCGCGAGATGAGGCTGCACGGTCACTACGAAAAGCCGTCCGAAAGGAGAATTAGAGAGAAAGCGGAGGCAATTCGTCGCGCGCGCAAGCTGGCTCGCAAAAAATTGCAGCGTGAGGGCTTGCTGCCGATGAAGCCACGCTTGGCGCCGGGCATCACCGGACGAAACGGCCCCGCCCGTCCGATACGCTTCTAATATCGCACAGGCGTCGGTTCTCAACTCCATGGCAAGCGAGACCAAGATGACGCCGCAAGATCCAGAGACTTTGAAGGAAGAGGCTCGAGAGGCTCTCGGAATACCGCTGCCGGATATTTCAGACGCCATCATCGAGAGCCTCTTCCGCCACGGCACGATGCGCGGTCATGCCGACGACGACCGCATTGGCTTGTTACGCTCCTCGGACGACGAGCCTGAGCAGATCGGGTACCCTCCAGCGAACGTCGATGATGTAGGTGTCCGCTTCGTGGGGGGCGACGCGAAGATTGAGGTAGAAGCACCGGTCAGTGAAGAATCGAAGCGAGAAGCCGGAGGCGAGAGCGACCTCATCGAATTCCAGCGACCATCAGCTTTGGTCAAGTCCAAGACGAAGAATATAGTCGACCGCACGGACGACCCGGTGCGCCTGTATCTCCGCGAGATGGGCTCGGTGGAACTGCTTTCGCGCGAGGGCGAGGTCGCCGTTGCCAAGCGCATCGAGGCCGGCCACGGCGTCGTGCTCGCAGGCCTCTGCGAAAGTCCGCTTACCTTCGCGGCTTTCACAATCTGGCGGGAATCGCTCAACGACGGCAAGGCCCGCCTTCGCGACATCGTCGACCTCGACGCATCGCATGCCGGGTCTAAGGCCGACTTTATGCCGGCCGAGGCGATTGGTCCTGAGGGTGCATTGAACAGTGGCGTCGTCGGCCCGACTGAATCCGGATCGATACCCCAGAGGCTAGCGCCGACCGGAGCGCCAGCCGCCCGGCTTAAGTCGTCCGTACACGCTGTTGCCGAGGAGGTGCCCGCCGACGCGACGATCAATGAAAACGACTTGGACGAGGAGGATGATGAGGAGAATTGG
Organism: uncultured Alphaproteobacteria bacterium; assembly: GCA_963818155.1. Classification (GTDB taxonomy): domain Bacteria; phylum Pseudomonadota; class Alphaproteobacteria; order Rhizobiales; family Xanthobacteraceae; genus BOG-931. The sequence continues at coordinate 121,010 of CAWFRC010000002.1, read as the reverse complement.
TTGTCGGTCGCCGCCGTGGAAGCGGAGCTCAAGCCCAAGGTAATCGAGGCTCTCACCAGCATTACTGGCAAGTACACGCGGTTGCGGCGCCTGCATGACCATGGCCCCCGGTCACAGTTTACGAAGATATCGCTCTCGCCGACAAAGGCGCGCAATCATCGGAAGCTGAGGAACGAAATAATCACCGACGTGAAGTCGCTCCGGCTAACCAGGGCGCGCATCGACGCGCTGGTCGAACAGCTTCATGAGATCCACAAGCGTCTTGTTAGCATTGAGGGCCGTCTGCTCCGGCTTGCTGAAGGTCACGGTATCGACCGCAATGATTTCCTTAAGCATTATCTAGGCTACGAGCTGGATCCTCTGTGGCTCAATCGCGTCTCGAAACTTTCGCCCAAAAGCTGGAAAAATTTCGTCGCCCGCGACAAAGACCGCATCAAGGAACTACGCGAGGAAATTCACGCACTTGCGACCGGGCTCGGCCTGGAGATCGGTCAGTTCCGTGAAATCGTACAAATGGTGCAAAGAGGACAGCGCGAAGCGCGCCAAGCCAAGAAAGAGATGGTGGAGGCGAACCTGCGCCTCGTTATTTCAATCGCGAAGAGATACCCCAACCGCGGCCTGCAGTTCCTCGATCTGATCCAGGAAGGCAACATCGGCCTGATCAAGGCGGTCGATAAGTTCGACTATCGCCGAGGCTACAAATTCTCAACCTATGCCACTTGGTGGGTTCGACAGGCGGTCGGCCGATCACTCGCCGATCAGTCGCGTACCATCCGCCTGCCTGTTCACATGACGGAAATCGTCAACAAGATCTTACGAACAAGCCGCCGGCTCCTCAACGAGACAGGTCGTCCGCCGACGCCGGAGGATCTCGCGAAGGCGCTCCGCATACCGGTGGAAAAGGTGCGCAGCATATTGAAAGTTGTCAAAGAGCCTCTCTCGCTCGAGACGCCGGTCGGTGAGGAAGCCGATACTCACCTTGGCGACTTAATCGAGGACCCGAATACGGTCCTACCGATCGATGCCGTGATCCAATCGAACCTGCGTGACATTACGTCTCGCGTTCTGGCCTCATTGACCGCGCGTGAGGAGCGCGTCGTACGCATGCGCTTTGGCATCGGCATCGGCAGCGACCATACATTAGAGCAAGTCGGCCAACAGTTTTCAGTGACACGCGAACGAATTCGGCAGATCGAGGCCAAAGCGCTGCGAAAGCTCAAGCATCCGAGCCGATCAAGCATGCTTAGGAGTTTTCTCAAATAGGGATGTGCAGAGGCCGATTTTTGATGCGAATCGGATGATTCATCGAACGGCTTGCTCGTCGAATCCATCGCACCGTCTTTCTATGATCGCTATTTCTTCCGTTTCGAGCGCACCGTGGATATCGAGGTAACGTTAGTGTCGAGGCCAGCATTCCGGCGTTTTGCTGCCTCGAAGAACGGAGATTGCCATGTCTCAGAACTATTCGCGATATCGGGCGCGTGATTTCGAGCGCCGCTGGCAGACGCGACTACAGGCGGCGCCGCCGTCTGCGACCTCTCACCTGCATGTCGTAGTGACTCATCGTTTCCCGGCTCCCAACCGGTACGGCTGGGAGCTTCGGCCCCCGACGGGCCTTTCCGTGGAAGAATCGCGGGTCCAATTCGCCTCGTGGGAGGAGGCCAGTCAGGCCGGGAAGCTCGCTCTGAAGCAATTGGCAACTGAAAGATAGCATGCGCCACGAAAGAGGTTGGCCATGACGTCTCTCGCCGATCTGCTTGACCCGGATCAATGGATGACGTCGGGCAAGAATCTCCTCGACTTCCCTTGGCCGGACGGCAACAATGAACGCGAGGCGATGAAGCTCATTCTTTCCACCCAGCCTTTACTGAGCGCGCATATGGAACGGTGGTCCAAACGTGTCATGGAGGCGCTCGGCCGACGCGGCGGTGACAAAGTCAGTGATGTTTTCGTGGAAGACTATCTGCGCGAACTGTGGGAGCGAAGCCGCGCCTAGTCATAAAAGAGCGTCATGAGCTGAATGCAGGCTAAATTCTGCGTGTCGATGATATACAAGGCGCTAACCTGAATGTAGGCTTGCGCGCTTTCGACTTACAGTGACTGTTCAGGGGGAGGCTGCTCGGGTGGAAAGCGCATCGCACGCAAAGTGTAACGTACTTTTGGTCTATCCTCGTTTCGACGCGGACACGTTCTGGAATTTTAAGCGAACCGCCGAGATCTTTGGAGCCAAATATCCCGCATCGCCACTTGGCCTGATCACGATCGCCGCGATGTTGCCGCCGTCCTGGTCTGTAAAGCTGGTCGACCGCAACACCGGGGAACTGAGCGACGCTGATCTTGATTGGGCTGACTTGGTCTTTACCGGCGGTATGCTACCCCAGCAGAGCGATACTCTCGATATTGTGGATTTCAGCCGCGCCCGGGGTAAGCCGGTGGCCGTTGGCGGTCCCGGAGTGACATCGTGCCCCCATCTCTATCAGGCCGCCAATTTTCGGGTGATCGGTGAAGCCGAACATATCATGAAGGATTTCATCGCGGTCTGGGAAGCGGGCGCGCGCGAAGGGCAGTTCGAAGCGGAGAAATTTCAGACCGACGTGACCAAGTCGCCCATCCCGCGCTTCGATCTCCTGAAATTCGACGACTATCTCCACATCGGCGTGCAATTTTCGCGCGGCTGTCCGTTTACCTGCGAATTCTGCGATATCATAGAGCTTTACGGGCGGGTGCCACGTGCCAAGACCAATGGCCAAATGCTCGCGGAACTCGACGAACTCTATCGCCTGGGGTATCGCGGCCATGTCGATTTCGTGGACGACAACCTCATTGGCAATAAAAAAGCCGTCAAGGCCTTCCTTCCGGAGCTCGCAAAGTGGTTGGAGGCGCGCGACTACCCATTCGAATTTACGACTGAAGCCTCTATCAATCTCGCAGACGATCCCGAACTTCTGAATCTGATGAAGTGCGCCAATTTCGTCGGGGTATTTGTCGGCATTGAGAGTCCCGACCGCGCGACATTGATTGCCATGCGCAAGAAGCAGAACACGCGGCGCAGCATCCCGCAGAGCATTCACACGATCTACGCATCGGGTCTCTTCGTGACCGCGGGCTTCATCATCGGATTCGACAGCGAGACGGAATCCACGGCGGAGGCTATGATCGAGTTGATCGAGGAGGCGGCGATCCCAGTTTGCATGGTGGGTCTTCTCTACGCATTGCCGCACACCCAACTGGGGCGCCGGCTTGAAAAGGAAGACCGCCTATTCCCGCATCCCGAACGCAAGGATCTAAAAACCGCTGATCAATGCACGATGGGTCTCAACTTCAAGACCTTGCGGCCGCGTCAGGAGGTGCTCGCTGATTACCTGCAGGTCCTCGAGCGCATCTACGATCCGATCGCGTTCGCGGGTCGTCTCCGGCGGCTGGCGAAGATGCTCGACAATTCCGGCCGGAAGCAGCAGACGCGCGCGATGCATTCGCGGCGAAAGCTTGGCAGCATCGAGATGTTGCATAGGATCATGATCAACCTACCCGAGCCGCGCGAGATCTTCCGAAGCACATTGAGCCAATGCATGGCGGGCAATCCAGATTCGATCCGCTGGGTCGTGGCGCTGCTCGCTCTGTACCTGCACGTCGGACCGTTCTCTCGCGATGTCATCACGCGGATCGAGAACATCATGGCTGAGCTCGGGCCACCGGCTATCGAGCCATACGCTCCCGTCAAACGAGCACTCTCGAATTTCCCGAATATGATTCGGGCCGGTAGGTCTTTTCCGCACCGATCATATTTACTTGATAGGTCCATGCGTCGGCCCCTGCATCCGTAGCGGCCTCAGTAGGATCAAAAGCAAAACCAACCCTACACGGCAAGAGTAAGCGCAACGGGTTTCGAAGCCGGTGCCGGCGATGCAATGATGGTTGGCAGTGAGGACCAGGCGCCGCGGTGGTCGTCTCGTGATGATTGGCCGGAAGCAGGCGGGCGGCCACTCCTCCCACTGACGCAAAACACTTAGTGGCCGCCCTGACCCTGCAAGGCTGAAAGTGCAGTAGTGTCACGTAGCAATAGAGTCACGTTACAAAATCGTCATTTGCCCGTGCTTTTCACTATTAGCGATCATTATCACTTCTCCCGGAGGCTGCGCGTGCTGGCAAAAAACGGGCAGGCCATGTCCCGGCGATCGCCATCCTCCGACACTGTTGGAAAGTTGGAACGCATTCTTGTATCGCGTGAGATCCTGCTTTGGCTGGTCGCGCCCTTTACAGTGGGGAAATTTAAGAGCGCCTTCGGCGGGCAGGTAAACCACGCGGAACGGCCGATCGACATATGGGCTTGAGGTGCCGGGTCTCGACGCGCTCCACTACGCCCCCCCAGTTCCGCGTACGGCGAGGCCAGCGTCTAACTCGACGAATAGAATGTAGCGTATTCCCAGCGCAAATGGCGTCACGCCGCCGCCTGGAATGAAGGGCCCGACTTACGCCGGGCCCCTCAACCTACTTCTGCTGCTGGCTCTTGGCGTGAGCCTGCTCGCTATGTTGGCGAGCGTTTTGAGAGTGTTGCTGAGCACTGCTTGAGTGCTCTTTGCCCTTTGCGTGATCGCCCTTGCCGTGATGTTCCGCGGCAGCGCGGTGCGACTTGGCAGCATTTTCATGGTGTTCGGCTGCTTTATTGTGTTCGTCGCGAGCCATTGTATTCCTCCGGTGGGTATTAAAGGGGACCAAGGGAAACCGCCCCCGCGAAGATTTGGTTCCGCGATAAGCGAGCCGACTTGAAAGTCGTCTAGCAAGGCGTATTTGACCGCATCCCAGGAACCCCTCGTTGCTCGCGGCGTACTTCCGGGTGGACGAACTGTTGCTGCAATTGACCAATCCAAATTTGCGGCCGGTGACAGCGTCCGCCCGCATTGCGATCGGATAAGCGGCGTCGGCCGCGGCAATCGCCATATCAGCGACCTACGCTACGAAATGGCATGATGGCCATGCGGCATTCTCCGGAGCGGGTGGCCCGGGAAGACACACCCATTTTTGGGCTTGCGGCTTGTCCTCAAGCGCTCATATTCGTGCGATGGCAAAAGTCCGGGTAATTTTCAAGATGAAGCGGATCGCCGAGGACGATTGGCAAATTGAGGCTCACTGTCCGGGAGCCGAAATTCGCTACATCAAGGGGCTGAAAAGCAAAGCCGATGTCGACGACTGGCTTCAAGGCACGCGCCGTATCGACTGGCTCAGATCGCAGGGTTACGCGAAATGACAAGCAAGCGTTCGCGCTCGGCTGTGAGAGAGCTCAGCTGAAATAATACTTCGGCGTGCTGGAGGCCCGGTCCTCATAAACGAGGTTGGCGGCGACCCGAAATGCCGGAATGCCAGTTGGCGGATTGGGATACCAGTAATTCCCGTTGATCCAAAAAGCAGGCTGCGTCCCATACACCGGAATTACATAGTCGCCATCGATGTAAAAGCGCGCCGGGCCGCCAATTGGGTAATCGTAAACGTAGGTCATCATCATTTGTATCCGTTTGCCCTCTGTGCTTTTTCTCTTCGCACAGCACTTGGTCTTATTGATGAGCCCATTTCCAGCTCGGCGGGCGTCGGCCACGGACACTCAGTCGAATGACTCGCTGGGCCCGTTATTCGGCCACGCTGAAAAAACAGGCGGCCTCCTTTTACGGCTTGGGATGCACGCCGAGCGTTTTGCCTGCGAGGGCCGCGATCAGCTGGCCGGCGATATCAAGGGCTCTGTCAGCGACGTGTTTCGCCAGTTCTCGATACCTCACGAGTCAGCCGTCCATCTCCATACTAGGTCACACACAAAGAAACGGTCACACACACAAAGAATTTCCGGTTAAGCGCCCACGCCACCTTGTGCCGCCGGTAGGAAAAAGCCTTAAAATCGCAAAGAACCGTCTAACGCTGAGAGTATCAGGACTAGGCGGTCTGACGACGAAGCCGCGCTTCTTTTAGTTTCTCACCGCCCTGCGTTGATCAGGTCTTCTTTCCAAACTGACTGTTGGCCGGCTTCCCCTGGCTTTGCGCAGCCTTGTAGGCCGACAACCTTTTGATTCGATTTTTATCCCCCTTGGGTTTCATACTTTCCCGATTGTTTTTCTGACCTTTCGACATGCTCATCCTCTTGCTGAAAGCTAGACACCTCGGAGGCGTCTTACTCATTTAGACTGCGCTTTAGCCGAGATAGAGTTGAGCGATATATCCGCAGCAGGATCGACGGTCGCGAACCGTTTTGCCGGTACGGAGACCTCCGCCACAGCGAACGTCTCGCGCTTCCTCTAGCGAGGCGGGCAACTGAATAGCGAGGTTACCCCCTTCGTTGGGGCTCATGGCAATATCGTGTGTAAAAGATTGGCTTCTAGGCCGGCGTCTATTGCAACGGTGCTCTGTCGGTCCCACATGGAGGAAGCTACGGAGTATGAGGTGTATCGATATTTCTTCCATATCCGTCGAGTTCGATCGCGAGGACAGCGACCACCGCGGCGTGGTGTTACCGAACGATGCCGCAGTCCTCGATCACGCCCTTTGCATCATCAAAGACCTGAGACAGGGCGGTGAACATAATGATCCAGGATTGATGATGATTGTCAGAAACGAGAGCCTGAAAACGGTATTGTCATTGCCGTTTCTTGCCGGCTACGCCTGATGCCCCGCGTTATCAGTAAGGCGAGCGAATATCGCGCCAACGCCGCAGAGTGCCGCCGAAGGGCCGAGTGCACCAAAAATGCGCCGGAGAAGCACATGTGGCGTGATATGTCGGAATCCTGGCTCGGCATGATCGTTTTTGCTGAGAAAGAAGACTTTGCGGCTGAAGAACGAGAACGCGGCACGAACCAGCAGCGGTCGAAATCCTCCCATTAGGATTCCTTGGTAAATCCTTTTAATGAAACGTGACGCTTTGACGCGAAACAGGAGTGTGCGGCTTGAATGCTCTTCCTTTAGATGCCGACGACCGTGGGTGGTTCACGTTCTCTTCGGCGCCGGGGGCGATGCGGGTGGCATGAAATAGCCCAGAATCGGGGAACAGATGCCAATATCGCCGGACAATAAGCTCAAATCATACTCGCATTTTTATGCACACTGCTCGGCGACGGCCAAGGCTCAGGCTAAATATACTCGCCGGCAGAACGTCGAGCGATATCGCCGGCTACTCAAGAGTGCCACCGACAAAGCGCGGCGAGACTACTTGAATCGATTGATTCTAGAGGAGCAGCTAAAGCAAAAGGAAGCGGGGGATTCAGACTACCAATTTTGAGCCTCTCGTCGTGCCTCGCACCTGCAAAATCTTTGGAACTTCATTGCCGCCCACGGGTTACCGTCACGATGCCTCCCCCGCGGAAACGCATCTGGAGGCGCGATGGAAGGGGCCCCGGCTGCTAAAGTAGGGGCTTTTTCTTTGTTCTCCCGCCGCGCATTACGCCTCGTTTCGCCATCATTCGCCGGACGTTCGAAACAGCGAGAGGCGTAATGTAATATTCCGCATTTTGTCTGCGGCCATGGTCGCGACAATACTTTCCCTATTCGGGCCAGAGCGGACAAGGGCAATTCGCTGCTGAGTACTTCGACCCACAACCAGCCTTTCTCGCTTAACAGGAGAAGTCACGTGGCAGAACACGAAATGAAAATGCCTGCAAAGAACACAAAAAGAGACGCAGAAGAAGACAATGGGAAAATGCCTTCTCAGCGTCAGCGGCCAGAATCCGGACGTTATCTCCTTCAGGTCGACAGGCAAACAAAGAGTTCGTTTCAAACGTTTGATGCGGCCCATTTAGCCGGGTTGGGAATCAAAAAGACCAATCCGATCCTTCAAGTGACAATCTATGACAGTGTCGATTACTCAGCCACTTTAGTAGACGCACCGACCGCATAATATCGTTGCAGTCCATCCTGGGCAAATCAATGCTGCACGCTTAGGTGGCCGACCACTTTGCCAGCGCAATTGGCTTGGCATCGTCCGCATCTGCTTTCGAGCTGTTACTCCGCATCGACACTGGCGTGCGTTGCGGGCGGTCGTTCGGGGCTGGCTTCAGTACTTCTGCTCGAAGTCAAAAATAGACCATGGGATAGCGATTAGGATCGAGATGCGCGGGGCCGGAAGGTTCGCGTCGTCCCGTTCTCGACACATTTTGAAGTGAAATTGATTCGAAATCGGGTCGGGGGACCTTTCATGTTAAACCAACTGCGGAAGCAGCGGGGTTTTGGCGTGGGCGATAAGCCGCGCTGCCTGAATTGTGGCCAGCTGACATCTCTAACGCGGCGCGCTCCTGCTACAGAATTCGTTCTCGAATATGAGGAACAGACGTTCACCTGCTTCGGATGCGAGCGGGAGTTCAGGCGCGTGGTTGATGCGCGCGGGAGACGGGTGCCGGCTTCGGCGTTCAGTTAGATCCCGGCAAGGACGATAACCGCGTCGACCGGCGGCCAAGGAAGCGGTTCCGCCATCTGATCACACCGTGGCGCGATGACGCCACAGAAGACCACACGCTTAGTCCCCGAAGGGAGGTTGCTCGCCGCCAGCAAGCTCTGGGCCGGCTCGCCCGAGACGAAGCCGGGGGAGCGACCCCCGGCCTCTCCGCCTAACGATGGCCAGATCCTTCGATGGCACATTGGGGAGCGACCCCGAGCATCAAGATCATCTGAACCGGCGGTTAGGCTTCACGATCCTACATGCTGGCGCTTAAGTTCCATAGCCAATATCCGTCGGTGTACAACGCGTGATAACTCGACCTTCATGCGAACGAGTTTATGCGTGCCTCGTTGCACTGAAAAATAGTTGGATATCCGCCGAAGGCAGACGCCCAACTGGGCAAACGCTTGTTACAGGTGGTAGTGGCTATATCGGGCAGCATTTGGTAGCGGCCCTTCTCGCGCAAGGTTGCCGGGCGCGAGTTCTGGGTGTTCGTCCACCGACACATGCTGACGCGGGCGTTCAATATGCTCTAAGTCAAGTTCAATATACTCCAAGTCAAACAGTGCGGACCATGCTGAGGATTCAGGCCGAGGGGATGCGGGCGTCAATGTGCGACGTGAGCGTATGGCCGACCGGGCTCGAATACAATCAACGCCGAACCTTCAAATTTTCTGCCGACGTCTTACCCTTGTTCGACACCTCTTCATAGTCGATGGCTTGCCCCTCATTCAGGCTGCTGAGGCCGGCGCGCTCCACCGCCGAAATGTGCACAAATACGTCCTTGCCCCCGCCCTGAGGCTGGATGAACCCGTAGCCCTTCGTCGCATTAAACCACTTTACGGTACCTGAAGGCATCTAAGCTGCTCCAATGAAGTGACTGCGCAGTGGGGAATATAGGGCACTCTGTGGAACAATAAAGGCAAGCTGAAGCCCCTTGCTTCCAAGCGCGTAGCCCGCCTCGTCCATATGCTGTCAATGCCGCCCTCCGCCTCGGCGCGGGTCCTGCGCCGGGAAGCGGTCCTCGATCTCGGTGTAGACTTTGTGTAGCCATTGTTCCGCGCGTTCGGCTTGCTGCCGGTACGCCTCGGCCTCGGCCTCCAGATCCGCGATGCGCTGTTCCGCCGCGCGGAGCTGATGGGAAAGCCGCTGGGCTGCGTCGATCGCATGTCGGCTATTTTGCTCGGCTATGTCGGCAGCTTTGTTGAGAAGATGGAGGATCGTCTGACCGGCTTGATCGAGTTGCGGGTCGGTGTCCGTCGCGATCTGGCCGGTGCGCGTGATGGGAAGGACATCCGGGCCAGATCCCACACCATTTTCCCGTACCATCCGGATCCTCTTCGCCCGCGTGAACTACTCGGCACTATAGAGCATGCGACACGCAAGCATATCGCGGCCTGGGCGGGCATGTGGATTTTCTTCGGACTTGTGATCAGCGCGTCACAAGGTAATGGGCCACCGCAACGAAAAGACCCCGCCAGCTTCCGCTTCTGGCCAGGACGAACTCATTTGTGCGCTTGCGACCGGCGTGTTCAGGCGCGAACGTGCAGTGCAAGTCAACGCGAGTCCAGCGACAGTCCCATGCTGAACGCCTTCTGACGCGTAGCGCCTTCCGATCGCTTCAGGCTTTTGGCGATGCGTGCAGCATGTGTTTTCTTCCGAGCGAGCGTCCGCAACGTCTTGACGTCAGCCGGTGTCCACGAACGTCGCTTCACAGCCTTTTTGGCCATCAAATAACTCCTGATTTTGATGAAGGCGCGCTTTTAAACAGAATGCCTCACAAATGGCAACTGGCCGCGTGCATAAAAGCCATGTGCAGGTTGGATATCTTCGTACTGAATGTTCAAACGAAATAGGGTGCCGAAGCCGCTAATGGCCTCTCCAAAAAATGTCGCCGCTGACTGACGGCGCCCAAGCTATTTGGACGGATGTTCGATCCAACATCGCATGGATAGGCTACGGCCGAGGCGATGTTGATGCCTGCCAGCAGGTGGTGATTCGCGCTGTTCGAACAATTCACTTTCGTGCTGATGCGTCGCCAGGTCCTAACAATCAAAACGCATCAACGGAGCTTAGATCTGCGATAGTGATCGCTATGCAGTTTGCTATTTTGTAGGTTTGCGGACAAATCGAAAAAATAATCCAGCCCTGTCGGAGTGCGAGCATACGATGGTTTCTAGCCACGGGAGGTCTTGTACGAGGGTAGCGAAAGCCTAATGGATAACATCGGCGAACATCCGGAAATGGGAGTCGGCGAACGGATATTTGATAGACGATGCGAAGTAGTAGGCGAAGAAGACGGGGAAATCGAGCTTGACGATCCGAGCGTTGGCGGCTTGCCTTCGGTCGAACGTCTCAGCCTGGCGGTGGACGATCGCTCGATCCTTCTTGATGATGGATCTGGGCGAGAAGGGCCTTGGCGCCGTCTTTGCGTGCGCGTGCTGACGGTTCGACATCTTGTCGTGGCGCTCTCAGTCGGTGTAGTGGGTCGGTCCAGCGCAGCAATTTCAACCAAACGTGAACCCGAAAGATACAACGATGTTGCACCGCTGCAGGTACGGAAATAGCTCAGGATGAGCCGGGAACGAGACGATATCGGTCAGTCCAGGATCGGAATCTTCGGTCTGTCTCCGGGCTTGGCTGGCCGCGCATCGGTCCATCACAACCGCTTGGGGCGTCTTATCGTTCCGATGCGCTCTTGCGTCCAGAGGCTGGAACTCCCACGTACTACTGGGCGTTTATTAGTTGCTAGTGAGCGGTCAAAAAAAGCGCGCTACCTTAGTCGCAACGCTTCCGCTGTCGCACTGGCGCCACGGCAGACAAGAAAACTCAAAATACCGGTAGGGTCAGTAGCGTTCGTGGCCGTGCCTAAAATAGGCAGCAAAGGCAGTCGCAAGATGGCTCGTGGGCCAAGGTCAAAGCAACCCGAGATGCCCGGACGGAATGGCTCGCGCGGACGCACAGCAAAACCCGAGTTCGATCTTGGGCTTTTCTTCGAAACTGCAGCCGAGGGCCGCAGCATTTCAACGCATCAGAAGAACGAGGTCATCTTTTCGCAGGGTGACGTCGCGGACACGGTTTTCTACATCAAAAAGGGCAAAGTTAAAGTCACGGTGGTATCCAAACAGGGCAAGGAAGCTGTCGTCGCGTTGCTCGGTACAGATGAGTTCGTGGGAGAAGGATGTTTGATCGGGCAGCCAAAGCGGCTGGCAGCGGCTGTTACCATGAGCAAATCAACGATCATGCGTGTCGGGAAGAAGGAAATCCAGCGCCTCCTTCAGGATGAACCTGCGTTCTCGCAAATGTTTGTGTCGCACATCTTGGCAAGGAAAGACCGTGTCGAGGAAGATTTAGTTGATCAGCTCTTCAACTCGACCGAAAAAAGGCTCGCGAGACTCTTATTGCTGCTGGCAAATTTCGGCAAAGAAGGACGCCCCGAGCCAATCGTTGCAAAAATCAGTCAAGAAGTGCTCGCCGAGATGATCGGAACGACTCGATCGCGCGTGAGCCACTTTATGAACAAGTTTCGCGAATTGGGGTTCATCGATTACAACGGCCATCTCGAGGTGCACAGCTCACTGCTCAGTGTCGTTTTGAGCGAGCCGGGGCGCACCGTGGGGCCGTGAGATCTGCTGTGCCACGAGCCATCCTCTGCGAGCATTGCAAGGCGAGGAGGCCTTTTCGTTGGCCACGAGTTGCGACTGCGATGGAAAGGGGTATCGCTTAGTCACCGACGGTCGAGTGAGTCCGAGCAAATTCGAAAGATCAGGAGTAACTCCGCGCCGCCGGAGGCGAAGCGAACGCTCTTCGAGGCGCCCATTAGCCTTGTTTTTCCTGCAACCGAAAGAATTTCGATCTAGGCGGTGTGGCCGTCAAACTTGCCGGACTTGGGGATATTTTTGCTCTCCGCCAGTGTCATCGTCGCCGTGTCAGGGGCACCAGGGACGCCGCGTGGGCCTAGCTTTTTCCGGGCGATGTCGTCCTCGGTTTGCCTGTCCTCCTCCGGCGTTCCCGCCTTTGAGTTAATCATCGTTGTCACCGCTGTTGCTGGTCGTTCTTATGGATGTGTAGAAACCGAGCGATTTGGCCTCTGAGGGCAGAAGTATCCAACAACTCGCCCATATCGCCGGCGTCGTCGAACAATTCTTTTTGGAGCTTAGCCGGCAGTGTATTCCATCGCATGATAAGCGCCGCCCCGAGACATCGCAGGACTCTATCCTCCTCGCCAGGAAGAGCGACCCGCTTTGTGCGGTCCTGCTCCGAAACCGTCACAGCATTATCGTAATTATTGGCGCGCCAATGCTCGACGTCCGCGAGTACCGCGAGGGTTGATGCCTTGTCGTTGGCTAAGTCGTCTTGCTCGGTTCCCCTTGCGCGAAATTGTGTGTGTTTGAACATCCGGTTTCCTTTCCTGCGGCCTCGATTGTGTGGCCGCTCACGCCAACTAAGCTATTGCAGGCAAATATCTCGGAAATGCCCTCCTGCTTGCCGATCCCCTTGGCTGTATGAACAGCCGTCAGGAAGGAAAGCTCGCTGACGGTCTTTGAGTTCTGTTGAGCGACCGTAATCGTGAGGCCAAGAGAATGTTTCGTCTGTTTGTATTTGTCGCCGTACGTGACCAGCACGTAATTCCGGCCGGCGGGTATCTCGGATGGTGACCGGATGTACTTCACTCTCAGGGTCGGCATTTTGGAAGCCTTTTGCGTTAGTCCGCTCGGATAAGCGGATCATTTATTCAGGGCGCGCATCACCGATTTGTCGTTCATCCACCCGCAGCTAGCGTGTCTGCGGACACAGCGCTGTGAGCGAGTGAACGTTGCCAGGCTTCGTGGGCAGCTGACGGCTAGCCGCCGCGTACCCGCACCCATGCATCTGATAGCGCCGAGATCAAAGTACGAGGGGTCGGGTGCGCGATTAGTTTGCCATCGCTCTTATGCCGCACCGTCGCCAGCCGATAGAGTTCATTGGGATACGGCTTTGGCCTCGATCAGTTTCGCGGCACAAGCCCTCCCGAGCTCGTAGTCTGGAGACGTGGCCCCCGGCCGTGTCGCCCAGCCGCCCTTCTCCAAGTAGTCGCCTTGTTGCCAGTTGGATGAAATTTTGCGCAACGCTACCAGGTTTGCTTGCGCGTCGGCATTCTGCATGAATTTCTCCACACAGATTGGCGTGAGGACTGTCACGACTGCGGTGCTAGCTTGCTCGGCCGCAAGTTTGTTGGAAGTCGCGCTCGTGACCCATCCGCCCCACGAAAATCCGATGGCCATCGCGGCGACTGCACCGATTGCCATTCCCTGCAGAAGACGAGTTCGTGATTCGCCCAGGAGCATTGATGGAACTTGCATGGTTCTCAGGTCCTTCGAGAAAGGAGGAACTGTGCCAAAAAAAGGGCGCAGTAGTGGAAACAGCACCGCCGACTGTGTGGCCTCTCTGTCGCCGGCGGACTTAAGGAATTCCCGCATGCCGGACAAATGGGCGTCATTGGCTGACCGTAGAGATCCCGCTTGTAGGCGTAAGAAAAAATCCCATTCAGGCGGGAGCACAAGCGCACTCTCGGCCGTCGACGACTGACTTGGGTCGTTGTCGATGGACAACGATACGACTGGTTAGCCGGCTGAACTGAGCAAAACGGCTCAACTTTGAAGTTATGACACGAGGAGTTAGTCGAATTGGGGCAATCTCAGATCACCCAAGGAAATGGTGATCGGCAAGAAGTCCGACGAACTCAGCCGTCAAAATCAAGACACCTTCCCGTCAGCGCCGACTGCAGTAGCAGTGTGGCATCTGAAAGCGTCCTGACGAGAATGTTGCAGACATCGCGATGGGAAACGCTATTCAAAACCTGACCCTCGCAAGTGTGCGTTTTTGAACAGCGATTGCTCTTCGTACGTGGCAGGCTACAAACAACAACTTTGACCGGCGTAGGCGACTGAGGGACGCTTTCGATCTGTATGGAGAGTAGGCCATGGTTCAAGGTCGCGGACTCTTTTCCTCCAATGTCTCTTTCGACCCCGTCACGGCTGATCTTCTCAGCGATGCTTTCAAGGGGGCATGGCAGAGGGTGCAAACATCGGGCTATCGGCTTGCTCGACCCGGCTATGCCGATATGATGCGCGAAGTGATGGCTAAACATATCGCCAATTTGGCTGAACACGGCGAGCGGGATAAACGCGTCCTCAGGGACAGCGCATTTCATTTTTTCACTGCGAATTACAAAGCTTAGGCCGGGTCAAGTGGCCGCCGCTCAGGCGGCCGCAACGGCCGGCTTATGGTAGAGAATTTTGGTGGTTACGTGCCCGCAGCTCGTGCATTTGAACTTGTGCACTGCTAGCGCGGGACTTGTTCGATGCGGTTCAACGGCAGAATGGCGCATTGGCTTACGACATTTCGGACACGTGTCGTTCATGAAGAGATCCAAAGACATAATGGGCCTTTCGTCCCCCCTCCCATTTATGCGCTACCCACCACCGGCGGTCTGTATAAAAACGCACACTTTGCTTGGGGAACTGGCATCACTTGGTCGCTTTCCGCGTCCAAAGTCCGCCGGACGCGATCGCCTCCGGAACCTTTGCCGAATAGCTCACAAGGATTCCGGTTTCCCGCCCCTCCGCAAACCTGAAAACGCGAGCCGTTTTGCTCAGCTTTGCACCGGGACAACGCCTATCGCATTACATAGCCAGGCGATTTGCTCAGGCGTCGGAGACGGAGAAAGCCCCGATGCGTGCACTCTTGATAATTCCCGTGATTTTCGCGGTGACCTCTCTCGCGGCGAGGGCGGGTGTAACCTACACAATCACTTCATATCCTGCGGGCCTCGCTGATCTGCCCTGCGATGCCTTCGAAAAGAATGCTGACGGGTCGTGGACACAGGTCGCAATCCTTATCGCGGGGGGCACCCTTATTCCGGTCGGTAATCGTTTCAAAGACACTGCCGAGACGCGCATCATCGAGAAGAAGTGCAAGCAGTAGGTATCCGTGCAGGACGGCCCCGTAGGCCGACGTCCGCGCGCCTCCGCATGCGAGACGAAGCATCCGGTGCCTGCCCCATATACCGCCACACGCCGCGGGAAGGCCGCGCCAAAAGCAATAAGATCCTCCATGCATGCGCTCTAAGCTGTGGATCAAGTTCGATCAGCTGATGCGGATTTTAATCTTGTTGCGCTGTAATTCAGCTCTAATATTGGTAGGCTGAATCCCCTGCGTCCTTTTGCTTCTGCTGCTCTTCAAGGATTAAACGGCTGAGATAGTCCCGCCGTTCTTTGTCGATCGCAGTCCTGAGTAGCCGGCGATATCGCTCGACACTCTGATGACGGGTGAATTTATTGTGAGTTTTCGCTGTCACCGAGCAGTGTGTGGAACGGTGCGAGTACGATTTGAGCTTGTTGTTCAGTGGTGTTGGCATCGGTTCAGTCTTCTTCAACCGACGCGCGCCCCGGCGAACTTAGTCGGCTTGCAGGTCACCTGTTTTTCGACACGGTCGCGAGCAAGGGCGGCGAAAGTCCAGTCGCAAGCAAGGTCGAGAAGGGCGCTTCGAGACTTGTCGATCTTGGTTTCGGCGGCCCACTTGATGCAGGCGCGGGCAAATTCCCGATATTCGCTGGATGTTGTCATGGCGGTGTCGCTCCGCTAAATCTCCCCGACCGCTTGAAACTAACCTCCCGAGGTCGGCCCGACTGTTCCAAAAGGCACACCGGTCTCCGGTCTTGACCCTAAACCCGCTCCAGTTCGGGAGAGGGCTGCCTTTCGGTTGCCGGACGCATATCTGTGGGAGATGGAAGACTTAAACGCCACCATTGGATGGCTCTACGAGCAAACGGCGCACGCGCAAAAGGCGCTTGCTGACCTCAATAGCGGCCGCCATAACCTCAAGGTCCTAGGAAAGGATAAAACACAGGATTTGATCGAGACTTACGAACAGCTGATTGCCGAGTGTCAAAGCCTAATCTCAGCCTATAAGGACCGTCGGGACCGATAGGGCTGATTGTGCTTCCGACGGGCAGCGGATGCCTTCCGGCGCGCCATCTTTGAACCTGGGCACATCGCGCATTCTTGGTTCCATAAGGTCAAGTTTTCATCGAAGCTTTTCATTCCGGATGACGGATGCGTGGCTTTCGCGGCGGCGGTAAGCGGCCCCGGTTCGGTATGGAGCCCCAAATTTTGTTATTCTTGGATTAGCTATCCTCCTTGAGGGCAGTTCGCAGAGGCAGACTGGCCGGCTCGCCGCGGCTTCGAACGGACCGAGACACCCATGTCGCAGCCGACACCGTGTACGCGCAGCCAAGCGATATGGAATCAAGGGCGTATTCAGGCTGTATCGAAACTGCACCGGAATCGCACCATCGGCCCCGCAAGGCGAGGCAAATTTTAATGAAGACCGAATAAATGCCGATGAAATCCGGGCTTTTGAGCAGCTATCGTTTCTCCGTCGCGCCCATGATGGAGTGGACTGATCGTCATTGCCGTTTTTTTCACCGGCTGCTGACCCGCCGCGCTCTCCTCTACACCGAAATGCTGACCACCGGCGCGGTGCTCCACGGCGATCGGGCACGGCTCCTGCGCTTCGATCCCGCCGAGCATCCGCTGGCCTTGCAACTCGGCGGCTCCGAGCCGCGCGCGCTGGCCGCGTGTGCGCGTATCGGGGCCGATGCGGGTTTCGACGAGATTAATCTGAATGCGGGCTGCCCGTCCGACCGCGTGCAGGAAGGCCGCTTCGGCGCCTGCCTGATGACGGAGCCGGATCTGGTCGGCGAGTGCGTTGCGGCCATGAAGGCGCTAGTGACGATCCCGGTGACCGTCAAATGCCGTATCGGCGTCGACGATCAGGACCCCGAGGAGGCGCTCGAGCGTTTTGCCCAAGCGGTCGAGCGAGCCGGCGCCGACATGCTCGTCGTGCATGCGCGCAAAGCCTGGCTTAAAGGTCTGTCTCCGAAAGAAAATCGCGATATTCCGCCGCTGGATTACGGGCGGGTATACCGGCTCAAGGCCGCGCACCCGCATCTGCCGATCGTGATCAATGGCGGCATCGGCAGCATCGAGGACGCGCGCGCGCAGCTTGCGCATGTGGATGGCGTCATGATGGGCCGCGCCGCCTATCAGGAGCCGTGGCGTTTGCTCGCTGTCGATCCGGTCTTCTTTGCAGAGCAGCCGCCGTTTTCTTCGCCGAAAGAGGCGGCGGCCGCGCTCGTTCCCTACATCGAGCGCGCGTTGGGAGAGGGCACGCGGCTGCATGCCATCACGCGCCACTTGCACGGCCTTTTCCGCGCCGTGCCCGGCGCACGGGCTTTCCGGCGCCACCTCGCCGGTGCCGCGACCGGCGACGCCGGCGCGGAGTTGTTGCTGGCGGCTCTCCGTCTGGTGGCCGATCGCGACGTTGTCGATGTCGCGGCATAGAGCATGGTCCGGAAGGGGCTGGGCTCTTGGCTCGACGCGATTGTTGAAAGCCCGTTTTCCCGAAAGATCATGCTCAAACAGAAGCTGCGCGGGAAACGGGTCCGGCCACGATCCATCCCGCTCTCGGCCTCTTGTGCATAGCAGCTATCACCTCGGGCGAACCCGAAGTATTCCTTGCGGTGTGACGATATAGAGTTTGGAATGCTCCTTGGCGTCCCCCTGCAAGAAATTCTATGGCTGGCAGTCGCCCTTGTGGTCGGCGGCCTGATTTCGGGCGTGTTGGCCGGATTGTTCGGGGTCTCGGGCGGCTCGGTGATCGTGCCGGTGCTGTATGAAGCCTTTGGTGCGCTCGGCGTGTCGGAAGATGTGCGCATGCAATTGTGTGTCGGCACCTCGATTGCGATCGTGGTGCCGACGACGATCCGCTCCTATTTGGTCCATCGGGCCAAAGGGGTGGTCATTCCGGGCGTCATCCGGCAATGGGCGCTGCCCGCCGTCCTTGGCGTCGCTTGCAGCTCCGTGATTGCCAGCTTCGCGCCCGCGGCCGTGCTGACGGTCGCGTTCGTCGTGGTGGCGAGCTTCCTTGCGTTCAAGCTTTTGTTCGGCAGCAACCGCTGGAATCTGGGCGCAGATCTTCCAAGCCGGCTGCCGATGACGCTCTACGGCTTTAGCATCGGCTTTTTTGGAACGCTGATGGGCGTGAGCGGCGGCGCGATATCGACAATTATCCTCACGCTCTACGGCAAGCCGATTCACAGTGCGGTGGCAACGTCGTCAGGCGTCGCCGTGCCGATCGCGACTGCGGGCGCCATCGGGTTTGTGTTTGCCGGCCTGCGGCACCAGGCCGAGCTACCGCCGTTGTCGCTGGGCTTCGTCTCGTTGATCGGACTTGCCGTGATCGCTCCGGTGGCGAGCTATGTCGCGCCCTATGGCGCGCATCTCGCGCATCGGCTGCCACGGCGCGTCCTCGAGATTGCCTTCGGCTGTTTCCTGTTCGCGGTGTCGTTGCGCTTCCTGGTGAGCTTGATTTGATCGATCGTTCCGGAGCGCGCCACCGGAATGACAGGTCACGGATATCCGTGCAGCACCAGCCGGTCGCCGCGCACTTCCCAACTTTGCAGCCGGTTGAGAAAGCTCATGCCGAGGAGGCTTGTCTTGAGCTGGCCCGGTTGCGCGACCAGCGCATCGACGGAACGCTCGACCAGCCCGCCCACGGCGATGCGGTCCAGTCTTACCGGCGCCGCGTGGGTGCGGCCGTTGGCGGTGTCGATGACGGCCGTATAGGCGAGCACTTCAAGCGGCAGCCCAGCGGCCTTGGCGTCTTCCCGTGTCAGTACGACGGAGCTGGCGCCGGTATCGAGCACCATGGAGACGCGGGCGCCATTGATGCGGGCGCTGATGTCGAAATCGCCATTATAGGCGCGGGCGACTTCCACCGAGCGTCCATGTTCGACCACATGGCCGGGCATGATCTCCGCCAGCACCCGGTCGCCGACCTCGCGCAGCTCGAAACGGTACGTGTAGCCGACCAGAAGAACGAGGCCGATCGCGATCCACAACAGCGCAGCGGTGACCGCTTGGGTGAAACGGCCGCGAAACATCGCCACGACGGCGGAAGCGATGAAGACGAGCAAAACGAGCTTGTAGGAAAGCGACGCAAAGTCACCGCTCGACAACGGCCCGATCATTTCTTCGCCGTGATGCGCGACAAGAATGATCAGCGCAATCGCCAGGGCAGCCAACAAAAACCACAACAGGCGTCCGCCCACGGAAGTCATCCCTTAAATATCCAATGCTCCAGCATCGCGATTCATGCGGCACTATACGATCTTTGCCGTGGCGTTTTTTGGATTGAGCATGACGGTCCGGGCAGGCGGTCAGGTGCCGAACAAAGCGCGGCGGGCGCGATTTGTCGAATCCTCCGACGGCCACGAGGCGGTCGAAGACACTGTGCCTGAAGACATGGGGCTCGAAGACATTGGATTCGCAGACACGGGGGCGATCGGCGGAACGGTGCCGTCGGCAATCGGCGCCAGCGCCTGCATCACGCGCTCGGGCGGGAAGGTGACCACGACTTCGGTGCCGATGCGCAGCTTGGACTTCAGAGTGAAGGTCCCGCCATGCAGGTCGATCAGATTTTTAGCGATCGGCAGGCCGAGGCCGGCGCCTTGCTCGGCCGACTTGATCGAGTTCGAGCCTTGTCCGAACGACGCCAGCACCACGGGAATTTCCTCTTCCGGAATGCCCGGGCCGGTGTCTTTGACGCTCATGTACTGTCCGCCGGATGCGGTCCAGCCGACCTTGAGCCAGATCTCGCCGCCTTGCGGCGTGAACTTGATCGCGTTGGAGAGGAGGTTGAGGCAGATCTGGCGCACGGCGCGCTCATCCGCCCACAGCCGCGGCATGTCCGGCTCGAACAATTCGTGGATGGTGATGCCGCGGTTGCCGGCACGCAGCTTGAGGAGATGATGGCAATCCTCCACCACGCGGTTCAGCGATACCGCCTCCTCGTTGAGCTCGTAACGGCCGGCCTCGATGCGCGACAGGTCAAGGATCTCGTTGATCAGGTTGAGCAGGTGGACACCGGAATTGTGGATGTCGCCGGCATAATCCTTGTACATCGGCACCGCGTGCTGGCCGAAAATCTCGCCCTTCATCACCTCGGAGAATCCCAGGATGGCGTTGAGCGGCGTGCGCAGCTCGTGGCTCATCTGCGCAAGGAAGCGCGACTTGGCGATGTTGGCGGCTTCCGCGCGCCGGCGCGCTTCGTCGGAGATCGATTTCGATTGCTCGAGCTCGCCGATCAGCGCGTCCTTTTCCGCGCGCGCCTCGAGCGTCGCCAGCGTGGTTGAGTAGAGCCGGTAGGCGAGGAGCGAAAAATAACCCTCGGCGGTCAGCGCCATGACTGCCAGGATGTAATCATGCAGCGTGCCCTTGAGCACGAAATCGAGCGCGATCGCGATCGTGACCGGCAAGGTCAACGCCAGCACCGCAATGGGCAGGCTCGACGCGAGCATGCTCGATATCGCGACCACGAGCAGCATGACGAACAGCATGAACGTGCCGCTGTGCTCTTCGCTACCGAGCGGCTGAATCAAGAGGAATGTCCACGCCACACCGAAAAACAGATCGAGCAGAATGAAGCGCAGCCGCCACGAGCGCAAATTGACGGTGGCGGCCTGCTCGTCGAGAAAGCGCCGGCAGGTGCGAATGATGACGAGATGGATGATGAGCGCGCCGATCGTCCATACGCCGGAGGTCAGCGCTCCCGTCCACAGCGCCGAGAGCAGCCCGATGGTGATGACCAGGAGCAGAATTACCAGCGAGCCCGACAGCCGATTCTGTGCGAACTGCCGCAGCAGTTCGTAATCGAAGACCGGGCGCGTGCCGCTAGTCGAGGTCAATCGATCGCGCGCTTCGCGCACATGCTGCGCGGCCAGCCGGCGTTTGGTCGAGGGCGCGTCGGCAGCGCCGGGCGAAGCAGGCTCGCGCGTTTCGCTAGTGGGGCTATGCATTACATTCCGCGCAGGCAATAATTTGCGTCAAAAGTCGCCCAAAATCCTTAAGACGAGGCTTAAGGCGATGCCGCAATTCGAGTTAAACTGTGGGAAATCTTCATTTTTTTGTCATTCGCCGCTATCCCGATAAGGTCGTTTCGTCAAAGGGATGCAGGCGGCAGATGCGACGGTACTTCAGGAGTGCCGGCGCAAGGCTCACCGGCAAATAGTGCGAATATTTTTTAACCGAACAGACATAGCTCGTCCGGGCCTTCGATCGCGGCCACGAAGTTCATCGAAATGAAGCGCTGAAGATCGGCTGCCGGTATCACAGGCCGCCAGCCGGAAAGACACAATGCCGTGGGAACGCCAGGCCGGTCTATGCGGCGCCGCGGTGAGCCCGAAGCAGATCGGCCGCGCGCTGCGAGTTTTGAAGCCTGTCAGTATTCGCGAGTGGAAGGTCCAGGTCGGTCAGTTCCTTGGCCGTCCTTGGCGATCAGCCTGTCGAGGCCGTCTCCCACCTTGGCGATCCCAACATCGAGGAGATCGTAGCTAGCTGCCTCGCGATGGCAACGCTAACGCCCGTATCAGAGCCGATGTCGCTCTCCAGCCCCAGGCGAAGGACGAGTTGATTGAAAACGCGCCTGTGAATGCTGCTCCAGAAGCTCGGCGGCGGCGATCAAGGTTGAGCGCGAGAACGGCTTGGCGCGCATCACGTCGCTCCGCTGATCGGATTGAGGATGTCGACGTCCTCGAAATCGCGCTCGTTGTCAGTGACGACGATGCAGTCGTTGGCTGCTGCGATCGCTGCGATGATGGTGTCGAGGCCGCTGCGTGGTCGCCCTTTGGCCTTGCCGTCCGCCATGAGGCGTCCCCAGATCAATGCGGCCGCTTCGTCGAACGGCAGAACCCGGCCAGCAAACAGCGCCTGTGGCCCGTGCGGGCCGGAAAACCACCCATCGAGTTGGTCGCGCCGCTTTCCTGCCGGCTTCTCGAGTACGCCTCGACGAATTTCCGCTACCGTGAGGGAGGCGATGAAGAGATCCTCGTCCGACTGGTTGGCCATCCATTCGATCAGCGACTGCGACGGGACAGGCTTCGTGAAGTTGCTGATGATGTTCGTGTCGAGCAGATATCGCATCAAATATCGACCTTGCGCCCTTCCTCGCGGGGACGGACCATGTCGAGTTGGGAACCGACGAGGGGGGAGGCCATGAGTGCGCGAAGGATGCCGCCCTTCGTAGGAGGCTCCCCACTGACGGTCTGGTTGACAGCGGCACGGAGGCGCTCGGAGTCGGGACCCCCTTCGGCAAGGCGCCGAGCTACTGCGCGAACGAGATCGCGGTCCGAGTTGCGTCCGGTCACCTCGAACCGGACCAAGCCCTTCTCAGCAAGCCGATTTCGGAAGTTCGCGACCGCGCGTTGTTGGGAAGATTTGCTCACGATGGACCTCCAGAGTATATCCAGAATATATCCAGAATATTCTGGAAGCGCAAGATGGACGTGCCCCGGCCGCGGCAGTCGGGCGTTTGTCGAGCCCCCGAAGGTGACGGCATATCGAGCCAAGAATTACCGTCATTTGACTCTGTCCGTCGCAAATTACCGAAGGTTCAGCAGGCCGGCAGAGTGGCATTTTTGGAGGTCCGACGGTCAGGATCAGGTGCCTTCGAGAAAGAAACGGCCCGCCTCCATCGACCGCAATCAGAACTCACCTGTTAGCGGCGCTTCATCCGAGCGCGGGTGCGCTAGCGCGACGATGGAACGCGGCGCCGCGGCTTAGCGCTGCAGAAGCGCAATCAAACTGGATGTGTCCCAGCGGCGTCCGCCCATCTTCTGGACCTGTGCGTAAAACTGATCGACGAGCGCGGTGAGCGGCAAAGACGCGCCGTTTCTGCGCGCTTCGGCGAGGCAAATGGCAAGGTCCTTGCGCATCCAATCGACGGCAAAGCCGAAATCGAATTTACCCGCCGCCATGGTCTTGTAACGGTTCTCCATCTGCCACGATTGCGCCGCTCCCTTGGAGATGGTGGCCACGAGCTTTTCGATGTCGAGGTCCGCTTTTTGTGCAAAGTGCAAAGCCTCGGCCAGGCCTTGCACGACGCCGGCGATGCAGATCTGGTTGACCATCTTGGCAAGCTGGCCGGAGCCCGGCGCGCCCATGAGATTGCAGGCGCGCGCATAGGCGGCGATGATTGTCTCGGCCCTTGCGAAGGCCTCCGTCTCACCGCCGCACATCACCGTGAGCACGCCGTTCTCGGCGCCGGCCTGGCCGCCGGAGACCGGCGCATCGACGAAGTCAAAGCCGTGCGTCTTGGCCTCGGCGTGCAGTTCGCGCGCGATCTCCGCCGATGCGGTGGTGTGATCGACAACCATCGCGTCCTTGCGCATGCCGGCGAACACACCGTCGTTGCCGAGCATGACCTCGCGCAGGTCGTGGTCGTTGCCGACGCAGGCCATCACGAAATCCTGGCCCTCGGCGGCCTGCTTTGGCGTCGGCGCGCTCCTGCCGCCGAATTGCGCTACCCATTTTTCGGCCTTGGCGGCGGTGCGGTTGTAGACGGTGATGTCGTGGCCGCCCTTGGTCTTCAGATGTCCGGCCATCGGGTAACCCATGACCCCCAAGCCGACAAAAGCTACCTTCGCCATCGATCGTCTCCGTTTTTGGCCCGCATGAAACAGGCGATTGGCGGGCAAGAAGCGATATGAAGGACAATGAGCCGGGGGAGGGCCCCGGCTCACGCTTTACTCA
Source organism: uncultured Alphaproteobacteria bacterium (assembly GCA_963818155.1). GTDB lineage: Bacteria > Pseudomonadota > Alphaproteobacteria > Rhizobiales > Xanthobacteraceae > BOG-931. The sequence continues at coordinate 96,970 of CAWFRC010000002.1, read as the reverse complement.
TCAGCGCTACATAGACGGCGCGTAGCGGCGCGGCAATTGAGCCGTTGGCGCCGCCATCTTATCTAGGCATCGGTGATCCACGGAGGCCCCAGCATGGCATCGCTCAAAGACGAAGTCCTTTCAAAGCTTGCCGCCGTGGCCGCGCCCGACGGGCGGCCGCTGCCGGCCACCGGAAAGCTGTCCGAGATCGTGGCCGGCGACGGCAAGGTCTTCTTCTCGATCACGGTCGATGCCGCGCAAGTGCGGACATGGGAACACGTGCGCGCCAGCGCCGAGCGCGCGGTGCGCAGCATTCCGGGCGTGCAGTCGGTCATGGTCGCGCTCACCGGCGAGCGCATCGGGGGCGGGGGGGCGGCAAGCGCACCGGCTGCGCCGACGGTCGTGGCGCGATCTGGATCAGGCGCACCTGGGCGCCCGTCCGGACATGGTCCGCCAAGCCGCGGCCCGGCGGGACATGGTCCGGGGGGGCATGGCCAACAGCCGGCCGGTCCGGCCGGCATCCCCGGGGTCGGTACCATTATCGCCGTCGCGTCCGGCAAGGGCGGCGTCGGAAAGTCGACGGTCGCCATCAACCTCGCGCTGGCGCTGCGCGACTTGGGCCTCAAGGTCGGCGTGCTCGACGCCGACATTTACGGACCCTCGCTGCCGAAGCTTCTCGCCATCAAGGAACGTCCAGAAACTGCAGGCGGCACGCGGCTCAAGCCGATCCAGCGCTACGGCATGCCGGTGATGTCGATCGGCTTCCTGGTCGAGGAAGAGACGCCGATGATCTGGCGCGGCCCGATGGTGATGTCGGCGCTCACGCAAATGCTGCGCGAGGTCGAATGGGGCCATCTCGACGTTATGGTGGTCGACATGCCGCCCGGCACCGGCGACGCCCAATTGACGATGGCGCAGCAGGTGCCGCTGCGCGGCGCCGTCATTGTCTCGACCCCGCAGGATTTGGCGCTGATCGACGCGCGGCGCGGTATTGCCATGTTCCGGCGGGTCAATGTGCCGGTGCTGGGCATCGTCGAAAACATGTCGACGTTCGTCTGCCCGCATTGCGGCACCCGCTCCGACATTTTCGGTCATGGCGGCGCGCGTCACGAGGCCGAGCGGCTTGCCGTGCCGTTCCTCGGCGAAGTGCCGCTCGCACTCGATATCCGCGAAAAATCGGATGCCGGTCTGCCGGTTGTCGCCAGTCAACCGGACGGTCCGCATGCGCAGGCCTTCCGCGCCGTTGCGGCGGCGGTACACGAACAATTGCAGGTCGGGGGCCGCCCGGCCCCCAAGATCGTCATCGAGGCCTAGACCTTGGTCCGATCAAATCGAATCGGATCAAGGTCTAGATTTTGCGTTGGTGCATGATCTTTTCCGAAAACCGGTATCCACTTTTCGGGATCATGCACTGCGAACAATTTGTTGTTCGCTGGCCGTCGCGCACGCTTTCGATGAGATTCTCGGCGCGGTTCTTAGTGCTTCATGCAGAGCGCCAGCGCCGTACCGTTCACGCTCCTGCAGGTCGCGGCGTCGCTGTCGCCGATCCTTTCGATCTGCAGGGTCCCGCCCGGACAGGTCGCGGAGACCATCATTTCGTCCGGCGTGCAGATAAGCTCGCATCGCGATTCACAGGCAACTTCGCGAAGCGCGCGCAGCCCGGCGGGGGCGGCGGATCCGGCTGGGCCTTCGGGGCCGGCCGGTCCTGCCGGGCCAACACCACCCGCCGCTCCGGCCGGACCGGCAATGCCGGCGGGCCCGGGCACGCCTTTTTCTCCTTGCGGGCCAAGCGGTCCGGCGGACCCTTGTGGACCGGGTGGGCCCGCGGGACCTTGCGGACCCGCAGCTCCCTGCGGGCCCTCAAAACACCCCGATAGTGAAACGGCAGCGAAAAGCACAACGGCGGCAGCAAACGCGCGCATCGGATCCCCCCTCCCGGTAACGCAATAAGCCTCTCACGCGCACGGCGCGTGCGTCAACAGAGCGCTGCCGCTCGCGGCGAAGGCTTATCGGAGGCGAAGACGCGGCCGCGCTGGCGCTGTCTATTGCTTGTAATTCTGCGCCAGGAATTTCAGCGCATACTCGCTTAAGTGCGCGCGATCGCGCTCGCCGCGCTGGGCCATTTCAATGATGCATTTGGCAATCACTTCGCGCGCGCCCCGCTCGTAAGCCGGACGCGCCAAGATCGAGCCGGATTGCTTGAATTTTTCCCAGGCATCATCGAAAGCGGCGCTCAACATTTCTACCGCTTCCGGATCGAAGGATGTGTTCGCCAAGAGCGATGCAAGTGGCATGGCCGCTACTCCTCGGTCAGATGGGAGGGCGAGCATCGCTCAGTAGCCGGCGCCTGATCTGCTCTCTCGCCGCCGATGATTGTCAAAGCTACGCCGGATTTGTGACAGTTGCGATTCCAAAATGGCGCGTGCGTTCGGGAAAATCGCGGCGGCTTCACATTCGTGGCGGCATTCCGGTAGGGCGGCATCACATCACGCAGGCTGCGGCCTTAGTTAACGCGACGCAGCGGTTTTGGTTCAAGCTCGCAACCAAACCCAAATGCCGTCAGCGCGTGCTCAGCGCGCGCAAGCAGCCGCGGGCTGAGCGGCCTCAAGGACACGCGGGCGTGGGGCTGGCACCAAAAGCTGGCGAGGCCGGCAAAAATCTGATGAGGATTTGTCGTCCCCGCTCAGTGCTCAGATCCTGCTGAAGCCCGCGCGCCTTGATCCAGGTCCATGGCGTCGAATCGATCCGAAACCGCGGCCGACGACGGTTGGATCAACCGTAGCCAAGATTCCGCCATGTCCTGCCACGTGCGCTTTTCGGATTCGTTGCGCGTGAAGCGCGCCATGCGCTCACACTCCGCCGCGTTCGCCCGATACTCGTCGTTTTTACTCATGGGGCTGCTTGGGGCTGCTTCCCCAATCCTTTCGTCTTTTACCACATCAATCGCAGCACCGGCTGGTAGTTCCGTTCCTCCGGTGCGATTTTTCCTTTATGCGGACTCGCGCGTTCCAAAGAAGCGATGGAAAGGAATAAGCGTCGCTCCGCCAAAACGGGAACTAAGACGCGAAGGAACTCTGCGCGGCGCTACTCGCCTTGGGGATCTTTCGGGCTGCCGAGGATGGGTTGGGGCTGCCGCACGCTTTTCCCCCTACGCGACGGGGCGCGTGCGGCCTGCGCCGGCGCGTTCTCGATGTCGGCCGCTTCATCGATTGCTTCCGAGGCCAGCCGCGTGAGTTCCTCGGCATAAGCATCGTTGCCGTCGTCGCGCGCTTTCAGCGCGACGGCAAGCAGACGGGCGGCGCGATTGCGCATAGAAGCAGCATGGTCTTCCCGGTCACTCATGACGGGACAATGACAAGATCGATGCTGCTCTTACGTGATGTGCGACACAGATCCGGCAGTTATTTATGGAGCTGACGGCTATTTGGTCGCAGGACGCGCGGCTTCGCGACGGCGCGTCTGACGAACTGTGCGAACACCTGTCGGCGACGCAAGCGCGGCGCGGAACAAATTAACGAGCGTTGTGGCTCGAGCAAATCTGCTGGCTTGAGCAACCCGGGGCACGAGCAAATTTTGGAGCCGGAGCAGATAAGAAGAAGCCGCCGGAACGGCGGCTTCGCTTAAGAGTGCGGCGCATTCGCGCTATTTGAGTTGGGTCGAAATACTGTTGAAGGTCGTGTTGACGTTGGTGCCAAGCGTATTGACCGCGAGGATGATCGCTGCGGCGATGCCGGCCGCGATCAAGCCGTATTCGATCGCCGTCGCACCCGACTCATCCCTGCGGAATCGAATCAGCAAACTGCGCACGTAATGCCTCCTGCATTGCTATTCACGCGCAGCAGTTGTACATTTAGGTGTTGTTATTAGGTAAATTCATACTCCGATTTTCCGGGGTATCCGGCAACACCTTGGTGCCAGGGCGCACGAGGTTAATGAATGCTTCCCTCATTGCGCCGATGTTGCGCTGAGTCGCGCGTTCGCACGGCCACTTTCTCAAATTGGAGGCCGAGCCGACTGCCGGCCGATGGAACAACAATCGGGGTCTGCGGCATGCGGAGGATGAAGGGCCCGCGAGGCGTTTACTACGACACGCCGGCCGGCCCGTTTCCGAGTGTCTTTCTGACCAGAGGATGATCTTCGAGGCGTCGCTGGGCTTGCGCGGTCTTTCGGCCGCTACGTGCGGCAAGATCGAGCCACATCTCGGCCAGGCGCAGCAGCCGGCGCTTCTCGAGAATCGACTTGGCCTGCTGCGCACATTCGACGATCTCGGCGGCAGTGAGCCGATAATCTTCTTCCTTGCTCATGTGGTTGACGTCGCCATTGACAGGATGGTGTAGCGCGCAACGTCCGCGAACGACACTTGTTCCGACGCGAACGAACAAATGCTGCGACTGTGTCGCACAAGCGACGAGGGGCGGGTCGTGATCCGGCGGCATGGAGCGATGCCGAGTGTCCAACGACGAAAAAGAAAGTCCCGAGAGGGGAGCGCCCCGCCGGGACCAAGGTAGGTGTTTGGGAAGCCTTCAGCTTGGCACACGAATTTGGAGTTGTCGGCTCGCGGTCCGACTTATGGGTGATTTTTTTGGATGAACTTTTGCGGCATGCGCGCCGTGAAGCATGATCCGGAAAAACATGCTCGTCGGAGCCGACCTAACGCATGAGTGCCGGTTTCTCGAAGCGCTCGCGCGCGGTCGATTGTCGGCAATGCGAGCCGAAAAGCGGCGCGCTCAATGCGTGAGGTGCAGATCACGAGCGCCCGATCAAGGTCCCCATAGAGGCATCAGGTTCATATCTTCCACCGTTAACAGGGGAGCGCCCGGCGCCCGCAGCAGCAGAATGAGAATGGCAAAGAGCTGACAAGCGATGACGAAAACAAGGACCGGCGTGTGCGCGCCGGTTTCGTCCGATGCCGCCTCGTTTGCGGCATCGGCAATTTTCGCAAGCAGACGCTTCATGTTTGTGCTCGGCAATATGAGTGCCCCGGCCCGGCATGCATAAGATCCACGTGGGCTATCGGTCAGTGAGGTGGATCACAACAAAGCGAACGGGGGACGCTTTGCGCGCTGGAGCATGTCCGAAAAACATACCCTCGAGCTTGGCTCGATGGGTGGAAATCGGTTTTCGAAAAGGACATGCGACACTTATGAATCCACAGCACATTCCGATTCCACTTGCTCGGAACGTGCCCTAGGCGCACGCGGCAAGGAACGGTATCGAGAAGGCGACCGAGCGGCATTCATCTTTGACCCTCACCAGCAGGTTCGGATCGTCATAGCCGCTGCTCTTTCGCAGCTTGCGAACCAGCTCGCAGGCGTAGCCGATGGCGGCAGTGTCATCGTCGAACGACGCTATCCGTGGCGGCCCATGCAGCCGCTCACCAGACCGTATCGTAAACACGTATTCGGGCAATTGTGGCTCCTTCCGACCACGGGTTCTCACGCTCCAAAGTCTTCCGTCCCAAAGTCCTGTGCTCCGGAGTGCTTCCCGCTCTGAGGTTTGTCCCCGCCCAGCAATCTTCCGCCGAAGAGAGTGGGCACCGCGCGAAGGCTAGGGCAACTGTAGCGGGACGATGCGACAGGCGCTTGACCGGAGCGTGCCTCAATGGAGGAGAGCGCCAAACCGAATTGGGTACCGATTCAGTGCCTCGCAGCGCCGGCGCCAGGCGTTCCGGGCTTTCCCGGGAGCCGAGCTGTGCGCAGCCTCGAAAGATACAACTTGGCATTGCGTATTTGTCGTGTGCGCGGCCCAGCCCGACCCTGTCAGGCGCTTTGTTGCCGCGGCCGGGCCGGCCCGTTCCACAAACGTGTGGATAAATGAATCGCGCCGGTGGGGCGGGCGAATCGGCTTGCGCGGGGTGCGAGCGCGAGCGCGCACACGATTACTGAAGGTCGTTCATTAGTATTGGCGATGTCCGTTCTTTTTCCGTTGCCCTGATCTGGCGTGACGTTGTCGGAAAAGACCTTTGCGTGCTCTCGAAACGCAAAGAGGTTTTCACGCAATCGGACCGGGTGCCGACATTGGCCGCCAGTGGGCGGACTGCAACTGTCTGAAAAATTCGTTTTAATTTACATAGCGAAGGCCACCACTCGGTGCAACCGTTGGGCGACAATTTCGGGGCCGCCGGTCTGCAAGCTTCATAGCGCCGGCGCAGATCTTCTTCTGCGGTTGGTTGATATCCTTACGGCCTCAGCACCCATGCTGAGGCCGTCCCTGCAAGTCATCCGCGGACGTCGATTCCGGCAGCGCCGACGCCGCACCTGAAACGTTGGGCAATTCATTTAACGTCAAACTTTTTGCGATATGTCGATGAAAGTCGCGAGGCGAATGATGCTGCACGTCGAAAGCAAACGGCGGATGCTTCTGGGCCTGACGCCGGACGCGTGGCGGGCAATCGGTTACGTGCGCGACGCGCTTGTGATCTTGGTCATCACTGTCGGCGGAATGTATCTTCTTGATCACCCCGAGAAATTCGACGCGCTCCTGAACTGGATGCTGCATCGCCAGTCGCCATCGGCGTAGTGACCGTCGTCATCGAGCCGGCGGCGCCCGACCTATCGATCCGTATCCGGCTTTCCGGGGACCAGTTTCAGGACCACTTGCGGTTTCTTTGCTGCGCGGTGCGCTGCCAGCAGCTGCCATTGATCGGCGATCTTGAGAAGCAGCTCGCGCTCCCAAAGATCCTGGGTTTGCGCGGCGAGCGCTTTCGCTTCCTTGGCACGCTGATGGCATTCGTCGGGAATCATGGGTCCTATGTAACGCGTTTGCCCAGGAAAAGTCCCGAAAGAGTGTTGGTGCCTTCATTGCTCTAAGGTGAGGGGGATGTCATCGCCAACCGGTCCATCCGGCTCCTGCGGGTTACGCGGGATCTGCAAATAAAAGCGGCGAAAAGAAAGAGGCGCCAAGAAAATTGGCGTTCAGCGCCTGATCAGGACGACGCCGCCGACCAGCAATGCCAGCCCCAGCATGCGTGGCACGTCGATAGGCCGCTCCTGAACGCCGAGCCACCCGAAGTGATCCAGGGTGAGCGCGGCGATCATCTGACCTGTCACCAGTAAGGCAATGTAGGCGGCTCCGCCGAGCTTCGGGATGGTGACGATCGAAAGGCCGATAAAGATCGCACCGAAAACGCCACCGCTCCATGCCCACGACGGTACCCGCGAAATGGTAGCCGCCGACGGTATGGGATCGCGCAAGACGGCGGCGAGCGCGACCATACAGACGACGCCGAGGAAGTAGCTCATGAAGCCCGACCACGCGGCGGAATTCAGCTCCGCGCGGAGATTGGCATTGAGGGCTTGCTGGATCAGGACGCTGACGCCGGCGCCGATCGTGAGGAGGGCGGGCAAAAGGAAAGTCTGCATGGCAAAGTCGATCCCGGCTGTTGGCCAAGCCGTAGATTTAGCGTTCTGTGCCGACGCGTTCTATATCGGCGCGACCGCGCTCGGGTGTTGAAGACTCCCGTTGGCGTTCAAGATTGATACTAGTTGTTCAAGACTTGCGCGAGATTTCGACTTGCGCGAGTTCAAGACTTGCGTCGCCTCCCGGCTTTGAGCTGGATGACCGGCGCGGGCCATTGCGAAGATGCCGAGGCGAAAGAAGATGCGAACAGATACAGTCTGTCACCGACACCGTGCCTCGCCGATCCGTGCGTCGCCGATACAGTGCATCGCGCCGATACAGTGCTCACTGGGGAAGTGACCGAGAGCCCTCCGATAGCTTCGAGAGCGTCAGGTTCGACTCCCGGTCCCCCAACTTCCTGAGGGAAGTCCGCCGAACTTACTACATCGTTTGTGTCGACAATGTAACATTTGATCCTGATTATGACGCGATTCAAAAAAGACCTTTCGGGATTTTCAAAAAGGAAACAACCTGGGAGTTACCAAAGCGATCGCGGCGCGACCACCGGCTGAGACGACCAAACAAAAGATCTAATAAAGTCGCCACCCCTCATTCCATGCGGCCCGCCGCACAACCTTTGCTCGTAGGGGCCGACTAACTGTCTTGGTGTTTTGGCTTATTTTAGCACTGGTCGGACGCTTGGTTTTGGCCTCTTGGCCCCAACGATTCGGCCTCTGTATAGCCCAAATGATTAAAGCCCGGGCCACGATTCCCGAGCGCGCTCGTTAATGCGAAAAGTGGCGGATCTTCTCGTAGAAGCTCACCCAGCATCGAGCATCAAATAAAGCACTCCACGTCTCCACGGGCTGCTCGATGATGCCGTCGTTGAATTCTGGATTAGCCTTGGATTCTGGATTAGCCTTGGATTCTGGATTAGCCTTGGACTCTGGATTAGCCTTGGACTTTTGTTTGGTGCGCAAAACCAAAATTTGTCGACGGAAGAAAACCGCAGCCGCAATTCAAACTCGCATCGGCCGTCGTGAAAAACCGACGCGCACCACAAAGGGAAGCGACCGAGAGCCCTCCGATAGCTTCGAGAGCGTCAGGTTCGACTCCCGGTCCCCCAACCCCCCTAGGGAAGTCTGTAGGAGATTACCGGCGCGCAATTCGTGCTTGCACGTTAACGTTCTGTAATGATCGCGTCTGGCTGGCCACGCCAGAGGAGCGCAACCCTCGCAGGTGCGCGCTCCTTCAGTCGCAAAAAGGCACCCTCCATGACCGCTTAAAGCGGATGGTACGTCAGGTGGTAATGGCCGTGCTCAGACGAGTACACGATGACGGGCGTCCAGCTATGAGTTTTGTGCCCGTCGAAATGGACGACATACGGCTCGGGATGATGATACGTGCCGCCCCGCGCATCGGCGCTCGTGGCCATCGCAAGAGCGGCCGCACCACACAGCATTGACAGGAACAGCTTGCCCATGGCGACCAATCCTAGCTTAGGATTGGTCTAATTCTAAACTAGCCCGCTGGAAAGTCTGCTGTGAAAAATACCAGTAGCCAAAATGCCGTCCTCGAAAGGGAGCGTCCCTTGTTCGCAACGGGACCATGGCGTTCGGAAAAGGGGCCAGGACCGGCTTTTCCAATCCTCAAATGAAGTTGGAAACGAAGTTGGAGCGGTGTCCCCGGAATGCACATCGGCGGGGTGCTGGAAATGGCGGAGTCGCCGGCGGATAAGTACGCTGGCGAAAACAAGCTGGCCGAGCGATTCGGCGGCCAAACGGAGCTGGAGCGTGTCGTGCCAACGCCTTCGGTTATTCCCGCCTCGGAAATAGGACAAAGCGACCTATGATGGGCCGCCGGGGGACTGGCGTGGACGGAAGCTAACAACGAGACGGCCGCCAACTAAGGCAGCCAATCGACGGAGGGCAACGGATGCAGCAAGCCGAAGAAAGGGCACCCGTAAGATTGGGCCTGACGCCCGATACCTGGCGCATCATCGGCTATGTGCGCGACGTGATCGTCATCTTGGGCATTCTGTTTGGAGCGATGTACCTTTACGAGCATCCGGAGAAATTCGACGCCTTCCTGTATTGGGCGATAGGTCATTATTACCGGCACTGATCGGGGGAAAGGTGACGGCGAAGAAAAAGGAAACAATCGCATGGCACCGTCCTCCAATCGGGACATCATAGAAACGGCTTTCGAAGATTGGGCGGCGGGCCGTCGATCGTTCTACGATCTGTGTGCGGCCGACGCATCCATAACGATCATGGGTCAGAGCCGCTTTAGCGGCACGTTCAGCAAGGATGCATTCCTGCGCGAGCGGGCCAGGCCTTTCATGGCGCGGTTCTCGACGCCCATAGTCCCTGCCAACTGGAAGATCTGGGCGGAGAAGGATGACGTCATTGCGCGCTGGGACAGCCACGCGACCGCCTGCGATGGCAAGCCTTACAACAACAGCTACGCCTTTTTCATCACCATGAAGGACGGCAGGGCGACGTCGCTGACGATGTTTCTCGACATGAGCGCGTTCGAGGATGTCTGGAATCGTTGCCAGCCTTAAAGAGACGATCCCGATCGTGGGCCGTCAACGAGGTGGCGTCGCTAATCACAATAACCACTTGCGCTTTAGCGTGTTGGTGGTCTCCGAGGATTGATAGGCGTTTCGGTCGACCACGAACGGATAAGGGTTGCGTGGTAATGCTGCACGCTGAAGAAAAGCCGTCGGTGATGTGGGGCCTTCGGCAGACACATGGCGCATTGTTGGCTACGTGCGCGACATCGTCATCATCTCGGGCAAAGGCCGCCAACTAAGGCGCCCTTACTATCGGCAGCAACGTCCGCTTTCTTGAACGGGCGGGCACGGAACGGTTCCGTAGGAACAAAAGACGCAACAGTCTCCGGGTTTTGGCTTTAGTCGAGTGCCGCAGCCCTTGCAGTCATAAAAGAACTGGCAAGCATCCGTCGGCATGGTCTCGACCGACTGATGGGCGCACCGTGGGCACGTCACTGTGGAGTCCAAGTACATGCCAACCAAAAACCGGAAATCCGGACAGCCGAAAAATCAAATAAAAAAAAGGCGCGGCGCTATGGGCCGTATTCCGAAAAGGGGCCACCCCTAATTTTCAAAAGGGACCAGTCACTTCAGAAAGGGGCCAGTACCCAACCCTGCCGGTACTGTCCCAATAGGCCAGCACCAGCACCCGGTACTGGCCGGAACAGGCCACTCGCAGTTTCAAAACCAGCCACCTTCGCAATAATGGTGGTCGCGTCGTTATTGATATTGGGAAGAAATGCAGCGGCTGAACATGCCGGCATGAACAGCAACCAATGTGCGCCTTTGATCGTACATGAAGCAGAATTTATAAGTGACCGTGAAACGAAACAGGCGGTCCCAATATTGAATGAACCCAAAGATGAACAGCTTTGTTTTTCTTTCGATAACTTCCCGAATCGTTTCTGCGTTGAGAGGGAACGGCAGGCCGTCTGGCGAATATACAAAAATATAATAAGGCTGACCTGGGGCGACCGGACCCTTCGCCAGATCGGTATATCCATAATCTGGGACGTCGGGCAGAGTAGAGTCTATCCTGCCTGCGACTACGGTTCTGGTAAGAAAAGCGGTAGACTTGCCGGTATTTTTGATTGTTACTTCGAGAAAAGTGGGTCTCTTATCCGGGTCCAATATAACGGTGTCAAAACCAATTTCAGAAACGAAAAGTTGAGCGGATTCATTTTCAATGAAAGAGCAAAACTGCAAAGAGAGAATGACAACAGTGAAGCCGCTGAGATAGGCCAAGCGCTTGGTCCAATTCCCGACTACATTGGTCCATTCGGCTATTTCGCGATTGGAATTGGTTTCTTGTGTGTCGGCTTGCTGTTTTCCAATAAATCCTTCGACTATAGCCAACATGGCCGCCGCCAACGTCGCGCAAAAGAAATTGGTTCTTTTCTTTTGTTCTTGCTGTCTCTCGCGTCGATCGCTCAAGGAGTCATCCCGCTATTATGGGCATTTAAGTCCATCGATAACAGCATGGAAAATAGCAATATTCAGTCCGTTGTTAATCGGATTTTCCACCCTGAATTACCCGAAACTGCCGCCGGCGATCCGGCGCCGTGGGAGTGGGGAGAGGCGGCTCTGCACTCAGCGCCGCATCAATTAGTTCGCCAATAGTCCAAGGTCGATCACCGATGCCAAGCGCCATCGCTGGCGTGGTGCGCAAGGCTTCATACACCCGGCATAGATTGTAATGCGCAACATAGAGGCTGACTGCTGCGACGTGATTTTCGAGACGCTTCGAAAAGCCATTGCTCAAGCGCGCAAAACGCTTTGATGACATGCGCAGCGATAGGTGTTCACGTTCGACGTAGCTGGCTGAAATGTGCTCGGGATCTCCTGAGATTACTTCACGGCTTACGGCTACTACAGCCGCAGGCGAATAGCGCTGTGGCGCGTCCTTGCGCAGGTCGGTTACACTGAGCGTCTTTATGATCGTACCGTGAGACGCGCGAGGGCCAAAGGCATCGCGGATCGCAGGCTTGTAAGCGTGAAATCCGTCGGTGCTTATTTCAGGATAGCCGATGACACGCTCGCGCAAATCACGAATGAAGCGATCAGTGTTTTCAGCGTCACGCTTGCCAACGCGATAACTGATAATCGCCTTCTGTGATCCAGCTATGCCGACATAAACGTATTGATCGCCCTTCGCAAAAATCTCATTGCGTTCGATGCGTCTTTGTTTTTTCGCAACGAATGACCAACATTCGTCCAGCTTCGAGCGGTTCACGCGAATACCGACCATCAATCTATCGTGTAGTTTTGCACAACCGCGTCCGACTTGGAGTGCGAGCTTGCCGACCGTTTCGCGATTGACGCATGTAATACGCGCAGTAGCACGAATGCCAAGACCTTCGCTAAGTGCTGCGATGACCTCGATTTGCTTTTGGCGGGGGAGAATATTCATGACGGGTCCTATCCGACATGCGGAACGAACCCGAAGCGAGACGCTGGAAAAATAGCTTGGAGTCTGCTATATTTGTCCGAGTGGTCACGAGTTCGGGGTCCTATCCCGGGGTTGCGATCCGGGTCCGCCGCTGTTAGCGCAGTGACGGACCCACTAGGTTGAGATGGTGCAGGGAGCCGGTACTGCCCCGACGTTTCCGTGATGTAACCACGGCGTCCTACTTCTAGACGATCCCCGCTATCTCTAATTCCGGGGCCCTGTTAGCGCAGGGTCCCGGCTTGCTTTCGGCGCAGCCGAAACTCATCGTTCACCCACCACTTTCATGGCAGGGCCACGGCCCGCGAGAAACCACACGCCGCCGACTTGACGGTAGCGAGGCGGTCGCTTGCGCTCTCCCTCCTTGAGCCAATTACGGATCGCGGAAGTCGAAACCATTTTTTCAAAAGCAGTTTCCGCTTTTGCCTGAATCCCGATGGGAGTTAGGCCCTTGTCGCCAGCTTCGTCCAAGGCTCGATCAATCAACATCGCTGCCGACCCACGCGGCGCGCGTTTATCTGGCGAAGTATCCTCAAACAACTGCGGCTGTGCGGGACGACTTGGGGCGCTACCAGTAATCCGCGAAACGAGTCTATCTTCGGCGCGTTTATCGGCATCGGCGATGACCGCTCGAATGAGTTCAAATGCCTGTTCAAGGCGAGGATCGTCAGTCATGGCTTCAAGTCCGTTATCTTCATTATCAACAGTAATGCCGCTAACGGAATACGTCAAGGCCTTAGTGCCCATTTCTTCGTTTGTGGCACATGTTTCTTCGTTGTCGCCATAGTCGTGATACTCTTCGTTATCGCTGATTAGGATCATGATCCTCTCCATTCGCAAAGCCGGCCACCTCGGGAATCAAAACCGGCCAGTCGGCTCGGAAACAGGCCAGTACCTACCCTGACAGAAAGAACATATTGCGAACTTAGAACAAATGGTGTACACAGGCTCATCCTCGCAATGAGGGGCACATCGGGGGCTGGCGCATCCGTTGTGAGCCCGTCGAATCCCGGCCATAAGGAACACCGAACATGAGCAGTGCAGCGCTTCGTCTCGTCGAAGGATCGTCCATGGACAAATCGAAAGCCCTTGATGCCGCGCTCTCCCAGATCGAGCGCAGCTTCGGCAAGGGCTCGATCATGCGGCTGGGCAAGAACATGCACTCGATGGACGTGGAGACGGTGTCCACCGGCTCGCTCGGCCTCGACATTGCGCTCGGCATCGGCGGGCTGCCGCGCGGTCGTGTTGTGGAGATTTATGGTCCGGAATCGTCGGGCAAGACGACGCTCGCTTTGCATTGCCTCGCCGAGGCGCAGAAGAAAGGCGGCATTTGCGCCTTCATCGACGCCGAGCATGCGCTCGACCCGATCTATGCCCGTAAGCTCGGCGTCAATGTCGACGATCTTCTGATTTCGCAACCCGATGCCGGCGAGCAGGCGCTGGAAATCGCCGATACGCTGGTGCGCTCGGGTGCCGTCGATGTCCTGGTCATCGATTCGGTTGCCGCCTTGGTGCCGCGCGCCGAGCTCGAGGGCGAAATGGGCGACAGCCAGCCCGGCCTGCAGGCACGCCTGATGAGCCAGGCGCTGCGCAAGCTCACCGCCTCGATCAACCGCTCCCACACCATGGTGATCTTCATCAACCAGATCCGCATGAAGATCGGCGTGATGTACGGCTCGCCGGAGACCACCACCGGCGGTCATGCGCTGAAATTCTACGCCTCGGTGCGGCTCGATATTCGCCGCATTGGCGCGATCAAGGAGCGCGACGAAGTCGTCGGCAACCAGACCCGCGTCAAGGTGGTCAAGAACAAGCTGGCGCCGCCCTTCAAGCAGGTCGAATTCGACATCATGTATGGCGAAGGCGTCTCCAAGATGGGCGAATTGATCGATCTCGGCGTCAAGGCTGGCGTCGTGGAAAAGTCCGGCGCCTGGTTCTCTTACGACAGCCAGCGGATCGGTCAGGGCCGCGAGAATGCCAAGACCTTCCTCAAGAACAATCCGGATGTTTCCGGAAAGATCGAGGCCGCCATCCGCCAGAATGCCGGGCTGATCGCCGAGAAAATCCTCGCCGGCGAAAAGGAAGAGGACAAGGATGACGATGACGCCGCGGAAGGGTGAGGGCCTGGCGGGCGCCTGATCCGGAAGGCCACGCGTTCAGTCTTAGTCTCAAATGCAAGCTCAAGCCCAGCCCCGATGGGTGGCCGCTGATTTTCCGGAAAATCATGCGCCGCCCGCCCTCGGCGCGGTGTCGATTGAACCGAAATCATCGCGCGGAAGGGGCGAGGCACGGAAGTCGGTAGCGTCGGCGCGTATCCCGGACGCGGCCTGGTGCGTAAGCACCTTCGTCGCCAGTCCGGGATTGTCGCATGACTGCGTAGCGCACGCGGCAAAATGACCGGCTCGGCCTTATCCGCGCTCGTCAGGCGGATGCTGCTCGTCGTACCCGTGGCGGCTTGAATAGAACAAAAGCGCCATCAGCCCGCAGCCGACTACGAGCGAGAACACGATGCCCATGATCATGGCGGCATAGCCGACGGGTGGCATCGGCGGCCCGGAAACCTGCGTCCAGGCGCTGGCGGCAAACCACAGCGCGGCTGCCAGGATAAGGATCAGGGCCGCGATGACCGCGATCGTTCCGGCACTGAGCTTCTCTTTCGCCATGCCAATTAGATAGGGTGGCAGCCGCGCGCATTCCACTATCGCGGGACCGGCAAGCCCGCGAGACGACGAACGTGCGCTAGCGCTCAGTCCAGCCTTGCGCCGGCGTCAGTGGTCCTTGCGGCGGAAAACATAGTCGGCCGAATAGGCAACGCTGCGCAGGCTGCCGGCGTGTTCGCACGAGCCGCGCAGCACGCCGCCCGACGTGTTGAGTCGTTGAACGATGTCGGCTGTGGAAAGCGCGCCGCTGCCATGGCGCTCCGTCACTTCAAGCTTGAGCCACGGAATATCGTTCGCCGTTGCACCTTGAGCGCTGCCGACCACCTTGGCCTGCACGCTGCTACCGTCGATATGCTCCCAGGTCGGTCCCGCGTAATGGCGTCCGACCGTGCGGCCGTCGAGCATCAGCGAGGCGATCGGTTCGCGGAACGTCCAGACGAGCTTGCCGTCATTGTCGGCCTTGCACTCGTAGATCTGCGCCCCCTCGGCATGCAGGGTCACGATCGGGCCGGCGTCGAGCGCCGCGATGGCGTCCGGCAATTGTGCGCGCGCCCCGCCGGGCAAAAATGCCGCCGCGGCCAGCGCGAGCGCGGCAAAGAGGTAGGGGACCATTCCGACATGACGGAGCGCCATTGTGCTTTACCCGGTTAAGTGGCCTACGCGGCCATCGCCTTGGTCAGGTTCTCAGCCACCTTGTCGAGGAAGCCGGTCGTGGTCAGCCACTTCTGCTCCGGTCCGACCAGCAACGCCAAATCCTTGGTCATGAAGCCGGACTCGACCGTGTCGACGGTGACCTTCTCCAGCGTGCTGGCGAACTTCGCCAGCTCGGCATTATTGTCGAGCTTGGCGCGGTGCGCGAGCCCGCGCGACCAGGCGAAAATCGAGGCGACCGAATTGGTCGACGTCTCGCGGCCTTTTTGATGCTCGCGATAATGCCGCGTCACCGTGCCGTGCGCGGCTTCGGCCTCGACGATCTTGCCGTCGGGCGTCGTCAGCACCGAGGTCATCAGTCCGAGCGAGCCGTACCCTTGCGCCACCGTGTCGGACTGCACGTCGCCGTCGTAGTTCTTGCACGCCCAGACGTAGCCGCCGGACCATTTGAGCGCCGCCGCCACCATATCGTCGATCAGGCGGTGCTCGTAGGTCAAACCCTTCTTCTCGAACGCGGTCTTGAATTCGGCGTCGAAGATCTCCTGAAAGATATCCTTGAAGCGGCCGTCATAGACTTTGACGATCGTGTTCTTGGTCGAGAGATAGAGCGGATAGCCGCGGTTGAGCGCAAAATTCATCGACGCGCGGGCGAAATCGCGGATCGACTGGTCGAGATTGTACATCGACATCGCGACGCCGGAGCCGGGGAACTGGAACACTTCGCGCTTGATCTCGGCGCCGTCGTCGCCGACGAAGGTCAGATAAAGCTTGCCCTTGCCCGGCACCTTGAAATCGGTGGCGCGGTATTGGTCACCATAGGCGTGGCGGCCGATGATGATCGGCTTGGTCCAGCCCGGCACCAGCCGTGGCACGTTCTTGCAGATGATCGGCTCGCGGAAGATCACGCCGCCGAGAATGTTGCGGATGGTGCCGTTGGGCGAGCGGTACATTTCGTGGAGGTTGAATTCCTTCACCCGCGCTTCGTCGGGCGTGATGGTCGCGCACTTGACCGCGACGCCAACCTTCTTGGTCGCTTCCGCCGCATCGATGGTGATCTGGTCGCGCGTCTCGTCACGCTTCTGAATGCCGAGATCGAAATAAAGCAGATCGACATCCAGATAAGGGTGGATCAGCTTGTCCTTGATGTATTGCCAGATGATCCGGGTCATTTCATCGCCGTCCATTTCGACGACGGGATTGACCACTTTGATTTTCGCCATGGAGAGGGGAACCCTTGCAGCGCGGAATGGATGGGAAAGCGACGGAAAACGGTGCGCGGCCGGTGGAGCTTCCCACCGCGCCGGCGGCGTCGCTATAGCACCGGCGTCGCGGCGGAGAAAGTCGCTCGCGTCATACCGGCCCGGAGCAAGTGCGGGGCATAGCCACGGCCCAAAGGGTTAAGGCTTACAGCCCTTTCGACGCCACGCTCTTTTGGCTGACACACGTGCCCCGCGCACTGCTCGCCTCAAGGGCAAAGCTCAACGAATCGCGTGGAGCCCGGACCCGATGGCGACCCTGACCGGTGTCCGGCGTCGATGCGTCGCCGGTTGCGGCTGTCGTGGCAACCCTTTCCATCCACGGGCTTTTCGTGGTTAGGGATCAGGCCCGTCGCAGAGGCGGCGCTGCCCATAAATGGAGCAATCGAAAATTACCATGCCGGGCGCAGGGACCGATAAGACGAAAGAATGGGAAGACCGGCCGGGGCCGGTCGTGGTTCTGGTCGAGCCGCAGCTCGGCGAGAATATCGGCGCCACCGCCCGCGCCATGGCCAATTTCGGCCTTTCGCGGCTGCGTCTCGTGGCGCCGCGGCAGCGGTGGCCGAATGAGAGGGCGCAAGTGATGGCCGCCGGGGCCGATCGTATTCTCGACGCCGCGGTGCTATTCGACAGCGTCGAAGGCGCGCTCGCCGATTGCAGCTTTGTGGTTGCCGCCACGGCCCGGGCTCACGACCAGGCCAAGCCTGTCGTCAGCGCGCCGGAGGCGGCGGCGCAGATGGCGCCGCGGGTTGCAGGGGGCGAAACAGTCGCCCTCATGTTCGGCCGCGAGCGCAACGGGCTCGAGAATGACGAGATCGCGCTTGCGGACCGCATTCTCACGCTGCCGGTCAATCCGGGCTTTGCCTCGCTCAATCTGGCGCAGGCCGTCGTCATCGTCGCCTACGAATGGTTCAAGTTGGCCACCGGCGGGCAATTGCCGTTCCGCATGCCGGAAAAATCCGCGCCGGCGCCGAAGGAGCAGCTTTTCGCGTTCTTTGAATTGCTCGAGCGCGAATTGGAAAAAGTCGAGTTCTTCCGTCCGCCCGACAAGCGCGACACCATGCAGATCAATCTGCGCAACATCTTTACCCGCATGCAGGCGACGCAACAGGACATCCAGACGCTGCACGGCGTCATCACCGCGATCGCCGAGGGCCGCAAAGGGCCGGCGCGCGGCGGCGTGCTCGACGGCGCCGAAGCCGAAATGCTGCGCGCGCTGTTGGCCGAGCACGGCGAAGGCCGCGTGCCGTCGGAGCGCGGTCCGGTGCGTGGCCTGTCGCGGCTTCTGCGCCGCAATCCGACCGAAGCCGAACGCACGCTATGGCAGGCGCTGGTCAACGACCGGCGCTTTGCCAGCCGCGGCTTCAAGCGGCATACACCGGTCGGCCCGCATATCTGTGACTTCGTCTCTTTTCCATTGCGGCTCGTGGTCGATCTGACGCCGGCCGAAGAAGGGGCCGTGGCCGCCAAGACGCGGGCCGACAAGTATGCCTGGCTCGCCGATCGTGGTTACAAAATCGTTTCAATGCCGGAGCCGCTGGTCGAAGCCGACCTTGCCGCGGCGCTCGATCAAATAGATCGAACGATCGGCTGATTGCCGGTTACGCACTGAATCGTTTTCGATCTGAAACGACGGCGCGCTAGAGCGCGATGAATTTAAGCGGAATCAACATCGCGCTCTAGATCTTTGGTGGAGCATGATCTTTTCGGAAAACCGGTTTCCACTTTTCCGGATCATGCTCTAAGCCTTGAGCACCTTCATCGCCGCGGCGGTGCCGGCGCGCAGCATCGCGATGTCGCTCATCACCGACAGAAAACGCATGCCGCGCTTCTTCAGCGCCACAGCCCGTTCGGCGGTGTGGCAAAATGCGCCGGGAATTTTGCCGGCCGCCTGACAGGCCGTGACGATGCGGTCGAGCTCGCGCTCCACATCCGGCGATAACGGGTCGAGGCTCTTGCCATCCGACAATGCGATCGACAGGTCCGAAGGGCCGAGGAACAACCCATCGATGCCCGGCGTTTCTACAATCGCCTGCAAATTGGCGAGCGCCGTGCGGGTCTCGATCATGGCGAGCGTGATCACGTTATCGTTAGCTTCACGCAAGTAGACGGTTTGATCCGCAAGGCCGGCGAGCGAGGTCACGCGATGCGGGCCCCAGCTTCGTTCGCCGGTCGGCGGATACTTCGCCGCCGCGGCGAATGCGCGTGCATCGGCGGCGGTGTTGATCATCGGCGCGATGATGCCTTCGGCGCCGAAATCGAGCACGCGCGACACCAGTGCGAAATCGCCGACGGGTACGCGCACCACCGGCGCCGCGCCGCTCTGTCGCACGGCGGCGACACCGGTGAGCAATGCGCTCACATCCCAGAGCCCGTGCTGCGCCTCCAGCGTGACGGCGCCAAAGCCTTCGCGGCCGATCATTTCGGCGACGATCGGATAGGGCAGGCTGCACCAGCCGCTGAACACGGTTTCGCCCGCGGCCAATGCCCGCGCGAGGGTGAAAGTTGGAATTGCCATGAGCCCCGCCGCTTGCCGCTTCGCGCGACGCTATTTTCCCGCCTGGATGTCGGCGATCGCCTTTTCCATTAATTCGGTCATGACGCGGCCGATCTGATGATCTGATTGCTCCACGCCCTTGGCGTCAAAATCCGTACGGATCTTGCGCAGCACGTCGTGATCGCCCACTTCTTCAAAGTCGGACAACACGACGGATTTGGCGTAAGCGTCGGCATCGGCGCCGGTCAGGCCGAGTTTTTCCGCGGCCCACAGACCGAGAAGCTTGTTGCGGCGTGCAGTCGCCTTGAATTTGAGTTCTTCGTCATGCGCGAATTGCCGCTCGAACGCCTCTTCGCGTTTGTCGAATGTGGTCATGGCCCTACGCCTTGATGCTGGTTGGAACTGCCCGAGAAGCTTTGCGCCTTGCATATAGGGGCAAACCCGTCAAGGCAACCATGTATAGGAACGAATATCGCCGTTGCGGTGGCGGCGGCGCGGGTCTATGTCGATTGTACTCCGCGCCGCGTTCAGCTAGCCTTTCGGGTGCGGAGGGGCCGCGTTTGAGTCGTGCGCCCGTTGCCGCCGCCGCGGACCTCGATAACAGAACTGGAGCCACGGCATTTCCATGGATTTCACCAAGCCACGGTACACTCCGATGAGCCGCCGTCGCCGCATTTATGAGGGCAAGGCGAAAGTCCTTTACGAAGGACCCGAGCCCGGCACCCTGATCCAACACTTCAAAGACGACGCGACCGCCTTCAATGCCAAAAAGCATGAGGTGATCGAGGGGAAGGGGGTCCTCAATAACCGGATCTCCGAATATGTCTTTCAGCACCTCAACGACATCGGGGTGCCAACTCACTTCATCCGCCGCCTCAACATGCGTGAGCAGTTGATCCGCGAGGTCGAGATCATTCCGCTCGAAGTGGTGGTGCGCAACGTTGCCGCTGGCTCCTTGTCGCAGCGGCTCGGTATCGAGGAGGGCACGCAACTTCCCCGCTCGATCATCGAATTTTATTACAAAAACGATCAACTGAACGATCCGATGGTCTCCGAGGAGCACATCACCGCGTTCGGCTGGGCGACGCCGCAGGAGATCGACGACATCATGTCGCTCGCCATCCGCGTCAACGACTTCCTGTCCGGACTTTTCCTCGGCGTCGGCATCCGTCTTGTCGATTTCAAGATGGAGACCGGCCGGCTGTGGGAAAACGACATGATGCGCATTGTCGTTGCCGACGAGATCTCTCCGGACTCCTGCCGGCTGTGGGACATCAAGTCGAACGAGAAGCTCGACAAGGACCGCTTCCGCCGCGACCTCGGCGGCTTGCTGGAGGCCTATACCGAAGTCGCCAAGCGGCTCGGCATCATGAGCGAAGGCGAACGGCCGCAGGGGGCAGGACCGATACTGGTGAAGAGCTGATACTCAAGGAGCGCGCTCCGTGGGCGTCCCGACGATCAAAACCGGCCCGATGACGGTGGAGGAATATTTCGCCTTCACCGACACCCGGCCGGATAATGAGAAGTGGGAGCTGATCGACGGGGAGCCGATCTTGAATGCGTCACCAAGCAATTTGCATCAACGCATCCTTGGAAATCTTATCGTCGCCATAGGGAGTCTCGAGCGCCAGCGTCCACAATCCTGGGAAGCGATTCCCGGGATCGGCGTGCGGGTGTCTGAATTCAGCTTGCCGGAGCCAGACCTTTTCATCATTCCGGCCGGAGCGGCGAGGAGCAATCCGTACGGTCGAGAGACCCAGGACGTCTTGGCAACGATCGAGATCCTTTCACCGTCGACGGTGGATCGTGACCTTCGCTGGAAGAAAACAGCCTACACGGGTCTGCCGTCGCTTAAGTACTATGTCGTCGTTGCGCAGGATGCGGTGGATGTCGTCGTGTTCGCCCGCGATACGGGATTTGCAGAGCGGCGCTATCACTCGCTCTCCGATACGGTCGAACTATCGGCGCTCGGCATCGCGCTGCCGCTGTCGGAAATCTACCACGACACCGGGCTTGAATAGGATCGCCGGCTCTATCCTTTTCGTTCGAGGCCCTTCCGCATGAAAGCCCGCGTCACCGTCACATTGAAATCCGGCATTCTCGATCCGCAGGGCAAAGCCATCGAAGGGGCGCTGCGGTCGCTCGGTGTCGACGGTGTTGCCAGCGTTCGCCAGGGGAAAGTGTTCGACATCGAGGTCGATGGCGCCGATCGCGCCGGCGTCGAGGCAGCGCTGAAAAACGCGGCGGAGAAGCTCCTGGCCAATATGGTGATCGAGAATTATCGGGTTGAAGTATTACCGTAATTCAAGCTGTGCTAGAAGAGCGTCGCCAACGACCGGGCTCTCGCGTGCGAAGATGAAAACCTCCATCACTGTACTGTCGTCTATTGTCGCGGCGTCTTTATGCACCGGCTTACTCGTCCTGTCGGCGTCCGCCCAGATGGCCGTCGACGATCCCTCGAAGCCGCTCAAGCCCGGCGCCATGCGCGTCACCACCAAAGCGCCGGAGCCCGACAAGTGGCTCGGGCAGCGCTCCGCAAACGGCATGGAGCGTTCGTTCAAATGCAAGGAACTGGCCTGTCCCGATGCGACGACGGTCACGATCAGCTTTGCGAAAAGTCCGACCCGGCATCCCGACCCACAGGCGCTGGAGAAATTCGCAAAGGTTGATCTTCCCAAGAGTATTCGCGCGCTCGACGCGTCGCGCGAAATTCTCACCGACGGTGTCGAGAAGATCGAGACGGTGAGCTCAAAGACCGCAACCCTCAAAGGCTATCCGGCGGTGGTCGCCGAGAATAAATTTTCTCGTGGGAAGACGGCGACTTATTTGGATGTCGCGATCGTGTTTGCCGGACCGCTGATGATCCGCCTCAATTCAATCTCGCAGAACCGAGACTTCGCGAAGAAGACGCTCGATCAGTTCGTCGAGGTGATGAGCATCGAGGAAGGACCGCCAGCGGCGCCGACGGAGGCCTCTCCGGGCGCCAAACCGGCCGACTCGAAGAATTCGATTTGAGCGAAAGCGCGCGATGAAATCCGCCGTCCTGGTTTTTCCCGGCATCAATCGCGAGCGCGACATGGCGCGCGCGCTGCGGCTTGTTTCCGGACACGCGCCCGCGATGGTCTGGCACGGCGAGACCGCGCTGCCGGCCGGCACCGACCTCGTGGTCATCCCGGGCGGCTTTTCCTACGGCGATTACCTGCGCTGCGGGGCGATCGCAGCCCGTGCGCCGATCATGGACGCGGTGCGCGCGTTCGCCGCCAAGGGCGGCTTGGTGCTTGCCGTCTGCAACGGCTTTCAGATCGCCTGCGAGGCGGGGCTGTTGCCGGGCGTATTGATGCGCAACGCGCAGCTGCGTTTCATCTGCCGCGACGTGTACCTGCGCGTGGAACGCTCCGACACGCCGTTCACCCGCGGCTACAATGCTGGCCAGGTGATCCGCGTCCCGGTGGCGCACGGCGAAGGCAACTATATTGCCGACGGCCAAACCATGGCCCGCCTCGAAGGCGAGGGCAGGGTGCTGTTCCGTTACGCATCGCCCGACGGCATGGTCGATCCCGACTGGAATCACAATGGCGCCATGAACGCCATCGCCGGCATCATCAATGAGCGCGGCAACGTGCTGGGCATGATGCCGCATCCGGAAAATCACGTGGAAGCCTCCATCGGGCGGACCGACGGACGCGGACTGTTCGCCGGATTGGTGGATCATCTGAACAAAGCCGCCTGAACGGCACGCTCCCGCATACGTCTTGAGGCTTCCATGCCGATCGGCATCATTCTCCTCATCGTCAATGTCGCCTTGATCGTGCACGCCGCCAAGACTGGTCGCTTCTCGCCGTGGGGCTATATCATCCTGTTCATTCCGATGTTTGGCGCAGTCGCCTATGTTTTGGTCGAGCTCCTGCCCGAGTGGTTTGGCAGCACCCAAGGCCAAAAGGCGCGCCGGCATGTGGCCAAAACGTTCGACCCCTCGAAGCGCTATCGTGCGCTCACCGACGAGCTCGAAATCGCCGACACCATCGCCAATCGCGCGGAGCTTGCAGACGAATGTCTCGCCGTCGGCAAATTCACCGAAGCCGAGTATCACTACGAGCAGATCCTCGCGCTGCCGATGGGCGACGATCCGATCTATGCGTTCGGCAGGGCGCGCGCCCAATTCGGCCGCAGTCATCCGGAGGAGGCGGTCGCTACCCTCGACGATTTGCGCAAGCGCTGGCCCGACTACCAATCGGCCGAGGCGCACCTGCTCTATGCCCGCGCGCTCGAGGACAGCGGCCGCACCGACGATGCGCTTTACGAGTATCAAGCATTGGCGAACTATTATCCGGGCGCCGAAGCGCGCGTGCGCTACGGCCTCCTGCTCGAGAGAACCGGCCGGCAGAATGAGGCGAAGGCGGTCTTCAGCGAAGTCCTGACCCAACTCAAGCGCGCACCGAAATACGTTCGCCGCGTGCAAGCGGAATGGATCGCGCTCGCCGAGAAGGGTTTGCGCGGTTAGCGAAACTTTGGCTTGGACGACGCGGATGCCTAAGTTACCACGTAAGGTAATTTTCGCCGTCCTGGAACCATGAGCCGTAACGAACCCGCCATTACACCCGAACTGGTCGCCGAGCACGGGCTCAAGCCCGACGAATACGCGCGCCTTCTCAAGCTCATTGGCCGTGTACCGACATTCACCGAGCTCGGCATCTTCTCGGCGATGTGGAACGAGCACTGCTCGTACAAATCCTCAAGGATCCATCTGCGTACGCTGCCCACCGAGGCGCCGTGGGTGATCCAGGGGCCGGGCGAGAATGCCGGCGTCATCGACATCGGCGATGGGCTCGCGGTGGTGTTCAAGATGGAGAGCCACAACCACCCGAGCTACATCGAGCCCTATCAAGGCGCCGCCACCGGTGTCGGCGGCATTCTGCGCGACGTGTTCACCATGGGGGCGCGGCCGATCGCCTGCCTCAATGCGCTCTCTTTTGGCGATCCGAGCCATCCGAAGACCCGCCATCTCGTTTCCGGCGTGGTCGCCGGCATCGGCGGCTACGGCAATTCGTTCGGCGTGCCGACAGTTGGCGGTGAGGTGCGATTCCATCGCCGCTACGACAGCAATTGCCTGGTCAACGCCATGGCGGTCGGCATCGCTGAGACAGATAAGATCTTCTACTCGGCCGCCTCCGGTGTCGGCATGCCGATCGTCTATCTCGGCTCGAAGACCGGGCGCGACGGCATCCACGGCGCCAGCATGGCATCGGCCGAGTTCGGCGCCGACGCCGAGGAGAAACGCCCGACCGTGCAGGTCGGCGATCCGTTCTCGGAAAAGCTTTTGCTCGAAGCTTGCCTCGAGATCATGGCCCGCGGCTGTGTCATCGCCATCCAGGACATGGGCGCCGCGGGGCTGACGTCCTCGGCTGTGGAAATGGGCGCCAAGGGCGACCTCGGCGTCACGCTCGATCTCGACCGCGTGCCCTGCCGCGAAACCGGCATGAGCGCCTACGAGATGATGCTCTCCGAAAGCCAGGAGCGCATGCTCATGGTGCTGCGGCCCGAGAAGGAGAAAGAGGCCGAAGCGATTTTCCGCAAATGGGGATTGGATTTCGCCGTCGTCGGTGAAACCACGCCGTCGAAGCGTTTTTTGATCCGTCACGGCGGCGACGTGATGGCCGATCTGCCGATCAAGGAACTTGGCACTGAAGCGCCGGTTTACGACCGCCCGTTTGTCGAAAGCGCGAAGCTTCCCATCATCGATCCGGCGTCGGTCAAGCCGCCGATGAAGGCCGCCGAGGCGCTCGAGAAACTGATCGCGTCGCCGGATCTTTGCTCCAAGCGCTGGGTCTTCGAGCAATACGATCACATCATCGGCGGCAATACGGTGCAACGGCCGGGCGGTGACGCAGCTGTCGTGCGCGTGCACGAGGGGCCGAAGGCGCTGGCGCTCACCGCCGATGTCACGCCGCGCTATTGCGAGGCTGATCCGTTTGAGGGCGGCAAGCAGGCAGTGGCGGAAGCCTGGCGCAATATCTGCGCGGTCGGCGGCCGTCCGCTGGCGCTCACCGACAATCTGAATTTCGGCAATCCCGAGCGGCCCGAGATCATGGGGCAATTCGTCGGCTGCGTGCGCGGCATCGGCGAAGCAGCGCGCGCGCTCGATTTCCCCATCGTGTCCGGCAATGTCTCGCTCTACAACGAGACCAACGGCCGTGCCATTTTGCCGACGCCCACGATCGGCGGCGTCGGTCTGCTCGACGATTTCACCCGCTCGATGACGATCGCCTTCAAGGCCGAAGGCGAGGCGATCCTTTTGGTCGGTGACACGCGCGGCTGGTTGGGTCAGTCGCTCTACCTCCGCGAGATTTGCGGCCGCGAAGAAGGCGCACCGCCCCCGGTCGATCTTGCTGCCGAGCGGCGCCACGGTGAGTTCGTCCGTGCGCTCGTTCGCGATGGTCTGGTCACGGCCGTGCACGACATTTCCGACGGCGGTCTTCTCGTCGCGCTCGCCGAAATGGCGATGGTCTCGCATGTCGGTGCGGTGCTGGAAGCGCCGGACGGGGTCGCACCCCACGCTTTTTGGTTCGGCGAGGATCAGGCCCGCTACGTCCTCACGGCGAAGGACGCGGGTGCGATCGTGCAACGCGCGCAAGCTGCCGGAGTGCGGCTGACGCAGATCGGCGCGACCGGTGGCCGCGTTCTCGCCGTCGCCGACGAGCGGCCGCTGCTGGTGAGCGAACTGCGCGAGCGCTCCGAAAGCTGGCTGCCGGCCTACATGGCTGCCCCGGCGTAATTGCCTGGTTGCATGATCCCGAAAACTGGAAACCGGTTTTCGGAAAAGATCATGCACCAATGTAAAATCTAGCCGTAACGGTTTTGTCGTCCACCTTCCGCGGCTATCATCCGCCCAACAAACAAGGCGGCGGTGAAGCACGGCGCCGCGAAGGGGAGGCAAAGCCATGAGACGCAGCACCGATCGGATTCTCACCACCCATGCCGGGAGCCTGTCGCGTCCCGCTGCCCTGATCGATATGAACAGGGCGCGTGCGAGCGGCGAAAGCCGCGACGACCAAGCCTATACACAATGTCTCGCCGGCGCGATCGCCGACGTGGTGCGCAAGCAGCGCGACGCCGGTGTCGACATTGTCGACGACGGCGAGTTCGGCAAGCCGATGGCGGCGCACTACGACTACGGCGTCTGGTGGAATTACGCCTTTGCGCGCATGGCGGGTTTCGTCTCGCCGAACTCGGTGCCGGAATCCAAACAAAAAAGATCGAGCGTCGCGGAGCTCGAGCTCACGACCTTCGCCAATCGCCGCGATTGGCAGAAATTTTCGGATTTCTACCAGGACCCGGAATCGACCGGCACGCTCGTCGGCAGTGCCGCGCGCCGGCGTCCGCGCCGTCCGGTCTGCACCGGCCCCATTAAATATACCGGCCAAGCGGCGATCGCAGCCGACATCGATCATCTGAAAAAGGCGATGGCCGCGGCCGGTGTCGAAGAGGGTTTCATGTGCTCGATCGGGCCGGGCAGCTTCGCGCGCAGCGAGGACATGCACTACAACAATCCGGAAGAGTTCGTCTTCGCCGCGGCCGATGCGATGCGCGAAGAATACAAGGCGATCGTCGGCGCCGGCCTGGTGCTGCAGATCGACGACCCGAGCCTCCCCGACAATTGGGACATGATCAACCCGGAGCCGCCGCTCGCGGAGTTCAAGAAGTTCGAGCGCGTGCGCATGGAAGCGCTCAATCACGCGTTGCGCGGCCTGCCGGCCGACCGCGTGCGCTTTCACATCTGCTGGGGAAGCTGGCACGGCCCGCACACGACCGACATTCCGCTGTCCGACATTGTCGATCTCGTGCTCAGCGTGAATGCGGGTGCTTACTCGGTCGAAGCCGGCAACCCGCGGCACGAGCACGAATGGCGGGCCTGGCAGGACATCGCGCTTCCCGAGGGAAAGCTTCTCATCCCCGGTGTCGTCAGCCATGCGACCAACATCGTCGAGCATCCGCAGGTGGTGGCGGACCGGATCGTGCGGTACGCTAAGGTCGTCGGACGCGAGAATGTCATCGCCGGCACCGATTGCGGCTTCGGCGGCCGCATCCATCCGCAGATCGCGTGGGCGAAGCTCGAGACATTGGCCGCGGGTGCGAGGCTCGCGACTGCAGAGCTGTGGGGCTAGCGCGTAATCCGATGGAGTGAATGAAGACCTCCGCTCATTCCCGCGAAAGCGGGAATCCAGGGCTTGCCGCAAAGTCTGGGTCTGCGCCTTCGCGAGGACGAGCGGAACGAATGTCGCGGTTCACACAGTGGTCGGGCTCGCTCGAAGCGAAATGCCGCGCCTATCGCGTCGCCCGCGCCAGCGCCGCGTAGCACTCGGGCGACAGACGGGCGTAATTCTCGGCCAGGCATTCGAGAACGCGGCCCCCGCCGGGCGGGACATTGCCGCACAATGTGTCCCGCTCGGCGCGGCAGAAGGAGAGGATCCCGAGCGCTTTGCGCGGCCACATCGGCGGAATGGGCCCGATCGGTGCGACCGGTCGTGGCGGCGCTGCATCAGCGCCCTCAGGCGGCGCGCCGCCTTCACCCACAGCCATGACCGCTTCGCGGCAGTGGGGCGATAATGCGGCCGCATTGGCTTGCAGGCAGCGCAAGGCGGCCGAACCGCCAGGCCTCACGCCGGGGCAATGCACGCCGAAATCCGACCGGCAGGCGGCGCGGATGGCTGCAACTTGTGATGAGTGGTGGTGCTTGTGGCCTTCGGCCGGAGGGCCCGGAGGAGGAGCCTGCGGCTCGCCTTCGGCAGCTGGCGGCCCGCCAGCTTCTGCTGGAGGCGGCGGTGCTTCAGCCGCTGCGGGCGGTGCTTCGGCTGCCGGCGGTGCTTCGGCTGGCGTCGGCGCTGGCTTTGCGTGTGCCGGAGCCGCGCTCTCGGTCGGTCGTGGCCCAACGGCATCGAGCGCGGTTTTGCAAGACGGCGAGACTTTGGCGGCATTGCGCTTGAGGCATTCAAGCGCATCGCGGGTGCCCGGCGTCACGCCAGCGCACTGCGCCATGAAATCGGAGCGGCAGGATGCCCGGATCGCCGCGATTTGCTCGGACGTCGGTTGCTGGGCCGCCGCCATCGAAGTCCCCGCCACAAGTCCAGTCGCAATCAACACGCGCGCCGCGCGCCAATAGCCAAACGTCACGTAAGCCTCCCTCGTTGCGGCGCGCCACGTTGCGCGAGGGCGCCGCCATTGCCCGCATGCGGTTTATTGCCGTAGTGCGTCGGCTTTGCGGCTGCCGGCCAGTTCTGTTAATTCAATCGGGCGGGGGAGTCGGTATATCCTGGAGGCGCACTCATGCCCATGGCGGCGAGCGATATCGAGCGCTTGATCCGGGCGAGCATTCCGGACGCCAGCGTTACGATCCGCGACTTGGCGGGCGACGGCGACCACTATGCGGCTACGGTTATCGCCGAGTCGTTCCGCGGCAAATCGCGCGTGCAGCAGCACAAGATCGTCTACGACGCGCTGAAGGGGGAAATGGGGGGCAAACTCCACGCGCTGGCTCTGCAGACCGGTACGCCCGAACCCTGATCGTCGCGCCAGCAGCCGATTTCATCCCTTTTCCAATCGCCCGGTGGCATGTTTTACTCGCGCCGGCCCGGACGGCGGCGCATTGATTTGCCAGCGAAATTTACATGCTGGGCTGAAATCAATGCATGGCTTTGCCGGCTTTTGCTGCCTATATTGGGGGCTCAAGGTTTAAGCATAAATCGGCCGCGGCCTGGTCCGCGCCGCCAACAGGGAAATCGACGATGTCCATCGAGCAGTTCATCGACAATGAGGTGAAGTCCAACGACGTCGTTCTGTTCATGAAGGGAACGCCGCAGTTTCCGATGTGCGGATTTTCGGGGCAGGTGGTGCAGATCCTCGATTATCTGGGCGTGCCCTACAAGGGTCTCAACGTTCTCGAGAACGACGATCTGCGCGGCGGCGTCAAGAGCTTTTCTAACTGGCCGACCATTCCCCAGCTCTATGTCAAGGGCGAGTTCGTCGGCGGTTGCGACATCATCCGCGAGATGTTCCAGGCTGGCGAACTGCAAACGTTGTTCAAGGAGAATGGCGTTCCGGTGAAGGAAGCCGCTCAGGTTTGAGCTCGGCGCGCGCGCTTGGTTTGGTGGCCGGGCCTGTCCCGGCCACTTTGTTTTTTGATCTTGTTTGCTTTGAGCGAAAAAGCCGTCGCCGGTGCCCGCTGGCGAACGAGCGAAGTTCGCAAATGTTCGGCTCTCTGGCCATCGCCTGCACGCGCGGCTAGGCCGTGTAGTCACAAAAGGCCGGCCAATGTCTCCTTCAGTCAGAAGGGACCAGATTACCGCACGGCAGCGAAATGACGCGATGTGCCAAAAGCCGTCATTAAGCAATCGGCAACTCGGTTCCAATACGAATTCGATACGGGAGATAGGCCGACTTCGCTGCCGGAGCGAGAGCGATGCCAAACCGTGAATTGACAGTGTCGCTGCGGGCCTCGTGCTCGGGCAGGATGGCGTGCGGTCGATACTCCCTCGCCGCGGCGGGTCAGTGAGCCACGACAATGTTCGAGCGAGCCTATCGGCAGCGGCTTGAGGCTGATCTTGCGCGATGGGAAGCCGATGGCGTGATCACGCCGACTGACCTCGCCGGCATCCGCAGCACCCTTCCGCCGCTCTCACCTGGCGTCAACATTCCGGTGGTCGTGAGTATCGTCGGCGGCCTTTTGATCGCGGCCGCGTTCCTCGCCTTTGTCGCTGCACACTGGGCGGAGCTCGCACGCCTGTCGCGTTTCGCAATTCTGGCTGCCGGCATCGTCGTCGCCAATGGCTTTGCCGCCTCGTTCGCACGGGCGGGGCGGACGGTCCTTGCCGACCTTTGCGCAACTGTCGGCTCGATCATCTTCGGTGCCGGGATCGCGCTCGTAGGCCAAATGTATAATCTCGGCGGGGACTTTGCGGGCGGCATGTTGCTGTGGGCGTCGGGTGCGCTCGCTGCTGCGGCGCTGACTGACTCTCGCGGCGCGCTTGCGGTTGCGCTAACGGCGGGAGTTATTTGGAGCGCTATGCGCACCTACGACGCGCATGATCTTCCACATCTTCCATTTGTCGCTTTCTGGCTCATTGCGGGCGGTCTCGCGCTCACCTGGAAGTCGCGCGTGGCGGCGCATCTCGTCGCGCTGGCGTCAATTCCGTGGTGGATTACGACCGCGCTTCAGCTCGACGTCGGAGGTGTTTCGTTCGTTCTCGCCGATGGCGCAGCATTGCTGTTGGGCGGAGGGCTCGCTCTTGCCGCTGCGCCATGGCAGAGGGAGCGGGACGCCGGCGCAATACTCGGAGCTTATGGCGCCTTTTCGCTTGCAATCGTGGCTGCCTTGGTGGTGGCGACGTCCCACGATTTCGTTGACTACCCCGCAGGGGCGGCAAGCCATCCCGTCTGGGCGAGCGCTTGCGGCGTCGCCGGAGCGATCCTTGCCTTTGCGGCGGCCGCGATGACGCGCCGAGTCGGCACGGCCCTTGCCGGAGTTGCAATCGGGCTGGTTCTTATTGGGGCGGCGGTCTGGACGCCACATGCGCAGTCGCAAGCAGGTGAGCCATGGCTCGTCTACGCTATTGAACTTTGCGCCATGCTCTGCCTTGTCGCTTCCGGCATCCTTGACGGCGCCCGTCCGCGGATCATCGCCGGCTGGATCGGGATCGCGGGCGTTATCGCGAGCATTACTTGGGCGGTGCAAGGTTCGCTACTGCGCCGCTCAGCATTTTTGGCCGTAGCCGGCGCTGTCGCGGTTGCGCTTGCGGCCGTGCTGAACCGCTTGCTGCCGAGAAACGACAAATGACGGAAACCTCAGCCGCGGCGCTTGCGGAACGGTGGCGGCGTATTCCGAAAGCCGTACCGTTCGGCGCGGCCGCTTTGATCCAATTGACGCTTCTTGCCTTGATGGTCGGCGATCGCATTCAGATCCTGCGCGACGGTACTGAAGTGACGCTGCAAACTCAACTCCTCGACCCTCGTGATTTTCTGCGCGGCGACTACGTCACGCTCGACTATGACATATCGCAATTACCGGCGGGCCCTCTCAAGGACCGACCCGCAGGCGCGCGCGATCCTATCGTGTTCGTCAAGCTCGCGCCCAACCGGGACGGTATTTACCAGGCGATTTCGGTGCATACCGAGGCGGTTGCGGTCAAAAGCCCCGAGGTGCTGATCCGCGGCCGCGTCGCATCCGGCGCCAACTGCGGTCCGAAGGGAGATCTCTTCTGCGACAAGCTGCTGATTCGCTACGATCTCGAGGGCTATTTCGTTCCTGAGGGCGAAGGCAAGAAGCTCGAACAGCTCCGCAACGAGCGCAAGTTGATGGTGGTCGCGGCAGTCGTGCCCACGGGGCGTGCTGCCATCAAGCGACTGCTCGTGGACGGCAAACCGGTCTACGACGAACCGTGGTTCTAGAGCGTATCGCGATTCAGCGGAATTCGGGTGCGCTCCAGATTACCTTGTTATCGCATGTCCTTTTCGAAAAACCGGTGTCCGGCCCTGGGGAGCGCGCCCTAACGCCCGCGTCCTTTGGTGGCGATAGCGTGCCGCCATGCGATGGTCAGCGCGTCCTGCAATTCAGGAACGGTGAGGGCCGAGAGTTTCGCTGTCGTTGCACCGCGGGCGCCCCAAGCGTTGGGAACGGGTGTGAACGTGCCGGGCGCGAGCTCGCATTTGAGCGCCTGCTCGTCCGGCGTGAACATCAGATTGGCGGTATCGCCATCGGCTGCAAGCGTCGCGTAGATGCGCCGCACCTTGAACGCGGTGCGATCGAAATGCGGCGCTTCGATTGTGCCTTCGAGCGAGAGGGCGACGCGGCGGAAATCCTGCGCGGTCGCCATCGCGAGTCGGTGGCGCCTCAGCGCGAGTAGTATTCGACCACCAGATGCGGCTCCATCATCACCGGATACGGCACTTCGCCGATGCCCGGGATGCGCGAAAGTGTCGCCGTCATCTTGGAATGATCCACCTCGACATAATCGGGCACGTCGCGCTCGGCGAGGCCGGTGGCTTCGATGACCAGCGCGAGCTGCTTCGACTTTTCCTTTACCTCGATGAGATCGCCGACCTTGAGGCGGAAGCTCGGGATCGTCACCCGGCGGCCGTTCACTTTGACATGGCCGTGGTTCACGAACTGGCGCGCGGCGAACACGGTGGGGACGAACTTCGCCCGATAGATCACGCTGTCGAGCCGGCGCTCCAGGAGGCCGATCATATGGGCGCCGGTGTCGCCCTTGAGCCGCCGCGCTTCCTCGTAAATGCCGCGGAAGTGGCGCTCGGTCATGTTGGCGTAATAGCCCTTGAGCTTCTGCTTGGCGCGCAATTGCACGCCATAGTCGGACAGCTTGCCCTTGCGGCGCTGGCCGTGCTGGCCGGGGCCATATTCACGCTTGTTGATGGGAGACTTCGGCCGGCCCCAGATGTTCTGGCCGAGCCGGCGGTCGATCTTGTACTTCGCCTCGTGGCGCTTGGTCATTCGCGTCCTCGTTGACTAGGGTTCGGGCACGGATGCTTCCGAAAGAAACCGGATCGCCAAGGGCGGGGCAGGGTTCTTCGGGGCATCATGCCGGTTGAGGATCGCGCCCTCCTCTGTTCCCGGCTTCCTGTCCTCGCTTGCGGGAGGGAAGGGAGCGGAAACTGACAGGTCTGCTGCCGAAGCGCCGGTGCAGACCACGGGTCGCGAAACACTACGCGGGCCCAAAAGGCCCGCGTAGTGCGGCGTATCTAGGGGGAAAGTGCTCCGCTGTCAAACCGTGCAGCGAAACCGCCGGAAAATCAGGTCGAGCGTGGAGGCGTTCGAGCGCCCGGACGTAAAGATGACCTGCGTCCGCGCCTCTCCGTCCTGTTGCGCGTTGCCGAGCAACGAAACCACCCGCCGCGCGATCGCCGGCGCTGGGTCGATGAACGTAACCGGCCAAGGTGCGACGCTCTCCAGCCGATCGAGGATGAGCGGATAATGGGTGCAGGCCAGCACCACGGCGTCAGTGCGGGCGCCGTCGTCGCGGAAGCAGGGGGCGATCTCGGCGGCGATCGCGGCGTCGCTGGCGGGGTTTCCGGCAAGCTCCGCCTCGGCGTAAGCCGCGAGATTCTTGGCCCCGACCAGCGTGACTTTGCAGTCGCCCGCATAGTCGCGGATCAGCGCGCGGGTATATTCCCGCGCCACCGTGGCTTCGGTGCCGAGCACGGAGACTCGGCGCGTGACCGAGCCGGCGCACGCCGGCTTGATGGCGGGCACCGTGCCCACAAAGGGCACCGAATACCGTTCGCGCAAGGCCGGGAGCGCGATGGTCGACGCCGTATTGCAGGCGACGACAATCAGATCAGGCCGGTGCGCGGCGATCAGTGCGCCCATCAGGTTGACGATGCGGTCGAGCAGTTCGCGCTCATCCTTGGCGCCGTAGGGGAAAGCCGCGTCGTCGGCGACATAGACGAATGCGGCGTCCGGCCGTGCAGCAGCCACCTCACGATAGACCGTAAGTCCGCCGAGGCCGGAATCGAAGACCAGGATCGTTTGCCGCGCCGTCATCGCTTCCACATGGCACGAAGAATCGGCGCGCCGCAACCGGGCTTCGCTTGCTGAAAGGTTGCACGATGCTGCTGCGGCGTTGCCGGGTCAGGCAAACGCGGCATTACAAAAACACAGATAAAATCGGCCCTGTGGATGACTTCAAAAACCTGAAAGGCGAAAGCCTCAGGCGTGGCCGAAAACGCGGGCGAAAATCGTATCGACGTGGGTGAGGTGAAAATCGAGATCGAAATTGGCGGTCAGTTCCTGCTCGCTCAAGTGCTTGCGTACGTCGGGATCGTCTTTGAGCAGGCGTAAAAACTCGCCGTCGCCGCGCCACGCCTTCATGGCGTTGCGCTGTACCAGCCGATAGGCGTCCTCCCGGCTCACGCCCTTCTGCGTGAGCGCCAAGAGCACACGCTGCGAGTGTACGAGACCGCCGGCGCGGTCCAGATTTTTCAGCATGTTGCCCGGATAGACGATCAGCTTGTCGATGACGCCGGCGAGGCGCGCCAGCGCGAAGTCGAGGGTGACGGTCGCGTCCGGCCCGATCATGCGCTCGACTGAGGAATGCGAGATGTCGCGCTCGTGCCAGAGCGCGACGTCTTCCATCGCCGGGTTCACATAGGCGCGCACCATGCGGGCAAGCCCGACCAGATTTTCCGACAGCACCGGGTTGCGCTTGTGCGGCATGGCGGAGGAGCCTTTCTGGCCCTCCGAGAAATACTCCTCGGCCTCGAGCACCTCGGTGCGCTGCAAGTGGCGGATTTCGGTGGCGAGGCGCTCGACCGAGGACGCGACGACGCCGAGCACCGCGAAATACATGGCATGGCGGTCGCGCGGGATCACCTGCGTCGAGATCGGCTCGACCGACAGCCCCATCGCCTTCGCCACGTGCGCTTCCACCCGCGGATCGACATGCGCGAAGGTGCCGACGGCGCCCGAGATCGCGCAGGTCGCGACTTCGGCGCGCGCCGCGTGCAGGCGCGCCTTGGCGCGGTCGAACTCCGCGTACGCATAAGCAAGCTTGAGGCCGAAGGTCGTGGGCTCGGCATGGATGCCGTGCGAACGGCCGATGGTCGGCGTGCGCTTGAACTCCCGGGCGCGGCGCTCGAGCGCGGCGTTGAGCTTTTCCACGTCGGCGATGAGCAGATCGGCGGCGCGCACGAGCTGCACATTGAGACAGGTGTCGAGCACGTCGGACGAGGTCATGCCCTGATGCACGAAGCGCGCCTGCGGTCCGACGATTTCCGAAAGATGGGTCAGAAAGGCGATGACATCGTGCTTGGTCTCGCGTTCGATCTCATCGATGCGCGCGATGTCGAACTTGGCGTTCTTGCCTTTGGCCCAGATCGTCGCCGCAGCATCCTTGGGAATGATGCCGAGCTCCGCCATGGCATCGGCGGCATGCGCCTCGATCTCGAACCAGATGCGAAAGCGCGTTTCGGGCGACCAGATCGCCGCCATTTCGGGTCGGGTGTAACGCGGGATCATGGCTGCATCACTTGGTGTTCAAACAATCAACAAGACGTCGGCTGCTCACGCCGCGAAGCGCGTGCGATCGTGCGGCTTCTTGAAATCGACCGGCGTGCCTTTGGGAATGATTCCGGTCGGGTTGACACGCGTGATCGAGTAATAGCCCATCACGTAATAGCGCGGCTTCACCGTCTCGGCGACGCCCGGGACAGCGTAAAGCTCGCGCACATAGTTCAGCAAATTCGGAAAGTCGGCGATGCGGTTGCGATTGCACTTGAACAGCGAGAAATAGGCGACGTCGAAACGCACCAAGGTCGGAAACAGCCGCCAGTCGGCTTCGGTGATCTGATTGCCGACCAGATAACGCTGACGGCCGAGCCGCGCCTCAATCTCGTCGAGCGTCGCGAACAGCGCGTCATAGGCTTCGTCATAAGCCGCCTGCGAGCGGGCGAAGCCGCAGCGATAGACGCCGTTATTGATGTTGGCATAGACCTGCGCGTTGACGCTGTCGATCTCGGCGCGCAAATGCTTCGGATAGAAATCGGTCGCATCGGCGCCGAGCGCGCCGAACTCGGCATTGAACATGCGGATAATTTCGGACAACTCGTTGTTGACGATCCGCTTGGTCTTTTTGTCCCACAGCGTCGGCACCGTCACCTTGCCGGTATAGTGCGGGTTGCTCGCCGCATAAGCCTGAAGCAGGTAGTTGAAGCCGTTGACGCGGTCGGGCGTGCAGTCGGGAAATGCCGCATTGTCCTCGAAGGTCCAGCCTTGCTCGCGCAGGCCCGGCACCGCGATGGCGACGCTGATGATGCCGGTGAGTTTTTTCAGCGCCAGATAAATCTGGGTGCGATGCGCCCACGGGCACGTATAGGCGACATAGAGGTGATAGCGCCCGGCCTCCGCCGCAAAGCCGGACGAGCCGTCGGCGGTGATGCGGTCGCGAAACACGCTGTCGACGCGCTGAAAGTTGCCGGCCTTGCCAACCTCGGTCGCCGGATCTTCGTCGCGCCATTGGCCGTTGACTAGCATACCCATCAGGCAATCTCCCCGCGAACCAGCGCCGCCGCCTGGCGGATCGCCGCGATGTTTGCACGATACGATTCGAGCGTGCGGTCCTTGAATACTGCCGAGCCGGCGACGAGCGCATTCGCCCCCGCGCGCGCCACGTCGGCCGCGTTTTCCGCCGTGACGCCGCCGTCGACTTCGATGTCGATCGGCCGGCCGCCCGCCAGCGCGCGCGCCTTGCGCAGTTTCTCCAGCGCACCGGGAATGAATTTCTGGCCGCCGAAGCCCGGATTGACCGACATGATCAGGACCAGATCGACCAGATCGATCACCGGCTCGATGCTCTCGATCGGCGTTCCGGGATTTAGTGTCACGCCGGCCCTCTTGCCGAGCGTGCGGATCGCCTGCAGCGAGCGATGGATGTGAGGGCCTGCTTCGACGTGCACGGTGATGCCATCAGCGCCGGCCTTGGCGAAGGCTTCCAGATAAGGATCGCATGGTGCGATCATCAGATGCACATCGAACGGCTTTTTGGTGTAGCCGCGCACCGCCTTCATCACGTCCGGGCCAAACGAGATGTTGGGCACGAAGTGGCCGTCCATCACGTCGACATGGATCCAGTCGGCGCCGGCGGCATCGACCGCACGCACTTCCTCGCCAAGCTTGGCGAAATCGGCGGCCAGAATCGAAGGGGCGACAATCAGGGGCCGTTGCAAATGCTTCCTCGCGGA
Organism: uncultured Alphaproteobacteria bacterium; assembly: GCA_963818155.1. Taxonomy (GTDB): domain Bacteria; phylum Pseudomonadota; class Alphaproteobacteria; order Rhizobiales; family Xanthobacteraceae; genus BOG-931. The sequence continues at coordinate 59,844 of CAWFRC010000002.1, read as the reverse complement.
ATGTTCTGCCGCTTGACCCCGCGTGATCGGGACCCGGCAGGCCTCCCGCGTGCGCGGGAATGAGCGGAACAAGCCAAGACAGCGATGTCGGCCTAACACGCTGCAAGTCGCCCCGCAACGCGCGCCCCACGGCATCGTTGCGCAAAGGGTTCGGCTTCCTTAGTTAAAGGAACCGGCATCCATGCCGGAGCAAGTCATAGCCGTTTTTCGGATCATCCTTCAGCCGGCAGTCTTCGACGGAGGCCCTCCTGGCGCGCAGTGACATTATCGTGCTCGGAGCCGGCATCGTCGGCACTTCGATCGCCCTTCACCTCGTCAAGCGCGGCCTCTCGGTGACGCTGATCGACCGCGGCGAACCGGGCGCGGGCACGTCCTACGGCAATGCCGGCATCATCGAAGGCAATACGGTCTTCCCGGCCGCCTTTCCGGACAGCTTTGTTGACCTGGCGCGGATCGCGCTGAAGCGCTCTTCGGTCGCCAATTATCACATGGGGTTTCTGCCCAGGGTGGCGCCGTGGCTGTTGGCCTTTCGGGCTGCTTCGCAGCCGGCGCGTCTTGTCGAAACGGCCCAGATCATGCGGCCGTTCTTGGCGCGCGCCGTGCCCGAGCACGAGGCGCTGGCCGCTGAGGCGGGCGCGGAAAGTCATTTTAGCCGGCGCGGTTGGCTCAAGCTGTACCGGACGCGCAAGCTGTTCGAGGCGCAGAAGCGCGAGCTCGACCTCGCCGCGCGCTTTGGCATCGCCAATGTTCCGCTTGATCGCGAAGGCGCGCTGGCGCTCGAGCCGGCGCTCAATGGGGTTTTCGACCACGCCGTGCACTGGACCGGCGCGGTGAGCGTGAACAATCCGCTGGCGATCACCCGTGCTTATGCCGCGCGCTTCAATGCGTTGGGCGGCTTGACCCTCAACGGCGACGCGCGCTCGCTGCACCGGTCCGATCGCTCCTGGCGGGTGGAGACCGAGTCGGGGCCGGTCGATGCCGGCGATGTGGTGGTTGCGCTCGGTCCGTGGAGCCTTGAAGTGCTGGCCTCCCTTGGCATCACGCTGCCGCTCGTGGTCAAGCGGGGCTACCACTGGCATTTCCGGCCGCAAGGCAATGCGGGGCTCAGCCGCCCGGTGCTCGATGCGCAGTACGGCTACGTGCTGGCGCCCATGGAGCAGGGCATTCGCTTGACCACGGGCGTGGAGTTCGCGTCACGCGATGCGCCGGCAACCCCGGTGCAGTTCGGGCGGCTCATGCCCGTCGCAAAGGAGTTGTTTCCGCTCGGCGAACCGGTCGAGCCGCAGCCTTGGCTCGGCGCCCGGCCGTGCTTTGCGGACTCCCGGCCGGTGATCGGGCGGTCACCGGGCCAACGTGGGCTTTGGCTGGCGTTTGGACACGGGCATTGGGGGTTGACGTTGGGGCCGGCGACCGGCCGGCTTATCGCCGAGATGATGACCGGCGCCACGCCGTTCTGCGATCCCAAGCCGTTCAGCGCCGAGCGGTTCGGGAAGTAAAGTTTCGTCGCGTCATTCCGGGGCCGGCCGAAGGTCGGAGCCCGGAATCCATATTCGCTGAAATCTAAGAATTGGCGCAGTGCGCTAACCCCGTGATCAGGGGTTATGGATTCCGGGTTCGGCGCTTTCGCGCCGCCCCGGAATGACGATGCTTATTCGCCGATGGTGCGGATCACGCTGCTCTCAGGCCGCGTATTGTTCGACGACAGCTTGTCTTCTTGCACGAGCATCTCGTCGTATTTCGGCACGGTGGTGACTTCGCCCTTGGGCACCAAATGCACCACCTTGTAACCGCCGGCCTTGAGCTGCGCGAGCAGTTCCGGCATCGCTTCGGCGGTGTGTTTCTTGAAGTCGTGCATCAGGATGATGCCCTTGCCGTGCTTCTCAAGCTGGCTCATCACCGATTTGATCACTTCTTCCGGCTTGTGCAGCTTGAAGTCGCGTGAGTCGATGTCGGTGGAGAACACGCCGATATTGCGTTCGGCCAGATACGACATCAGCGCCGGCGGATGCTGCAGCGCCGGGAAGCGGAAGAACGGCGCGATCTTTCCGGTGGTGCCGGCTGCCATGTGCACGCCGCTGAAACCCATCTCGATCTCGGCCTTGGCCTGATCGATATCCTTCACGTACGGGTTTCGCGCCAAATCCTTGTGCGACCAGGTGTGCGTACCGACCGTCATGCCCGCCTCGAGCACCTGCTTGGTGATCTCCGGGTGCCAAGTCGCATGCTTGCCGATCTCGAAGAACGTCGCTTTCAGGCATTCGTCGGTCAGTGCCTTGACCACCGCCATCGTATTGCCGGGCCACGGACCGTCGTCGAAGGTCAGGACCACTTCCTTGTCGCGCAGGAAGTCATATTGCTTGAAATGCTCGAAACCGAAGCCGGGACCGCCGGTCGTGTCGATCTCGACGATCCGCGCAAGCCCCATGCCGCCGGGCTTATCGCAAGGCGGAATGGCCGTGGCATTCGAAGGCTTTGGCTGCGGCGTCACGCTCGGCGCCGCGGGAGCGGCCGCCGCCGGAGCCGCCTGCGTGGCCTGCGCCATCCGGATGGGCTCAGGTGCCGCAGCGGGGGCGGGCGTGCTCTCTGTCCCGGACTGAGCGATCTGGCTCACCGGATTGACCGGATGGCGCCGCGCCGCGACCGGCGCGGGCTGCGGTGCCGGAGCGGGTGCCGAATCAGAAACAACCGCCTGCGTGGGGGCGGTTGCCATTTTTTGCGCCGAGACGACGCCGAAGGCCGCGAGGCCCAGGATGACTAAAGCTGCGACTATGCTGATTACGAAGCGCATTATAACCCTCTACCACAGGGGTGCCTGCGAAGGACTTACCCCATCGTGCCCGCATGCACTGTGTCACAACGCACTAAACAGCACTTTAAGCAGCGCCAAAGCTTGACCGAGAAAAGGCGAAATCTGCTCTCAGTGTCAACGCTGGTACCGGAGGTACCTCAGAAAGATGGGGATTGTGCTTTCCGCAGCACGCCCGACGTTCGCAGACGCCGATAAATTCTCGGTTACCGGGCAAAGCGGTCAGCCCAGCTCGGCAGCGCGCCAGGAATAGGCAGGGCCGTCGCGGCGAATACCGCGCGGGCGATGGCCCGGGCGACCACATTCGCCGCCACGGTCCCAAGCTCGGTCACGCCGAGCAGCGGGTCGGCCAATGGCTTATGGGCCGTCGCGGCTGCAAAAACGACATCGCCGTCGAGCGGGGTGTGCACCGGATAAATGGCGCGCGAGAGGCCCGACTGGGCCATGACCGCAAGCCGCTTCGCCTGGGTCTTGCTCAAGATCGCATCGGTGGCGACGACGACCAGCGTCGTGCTTTGCGGCGGAGCGCCGCCTTTGATGATCGTCTTCAGCGCCGATTCGGAAAGGCTTTTGGGCCAGCCGAGCCCGCCGAATTCGCCATCCTGCTCGAAGGGCGCTGCCCAGAAATGGGGGCCGTCGCCCACAATCACGCTGCCGACCGCATTGACCGCGGCGAGCGCGCCGACCACATGGCCCGTGGCCGTCAGCGCCGAGGCCGAGCCGATGCCGCCCTTGCAATTGACCGTGGTCGCGCCGGTGCCGGCGCCAACGCTGCCGAGCGCAAAATCGGTGCTTGCGGCCGCCGCGGCTGCGTAGCCGAGGTCGCGGTAGGGCGGATAACGGCCCCAATCCTTATCGCCGCCGCTGAGCAGATCGAACAAGATCGCGGCTGGAACGATCGGCACCCGCGCGGTGCGCACGGCGAAGCCGCGGCCCTGTTCCTTCAGCCAGGCTTGTACGCCGGAGGCCGCATCCAGCCCGAAGGCGGAACCGCCCGCAAGCGTAATGGCGTCGATGCCTTCCACCGTCTGCGCCGGGTCGAGCAGGGCGGTTTCGCGCGTGCCCGGTCCACCGCCGCGCACGTCGATCGAAGCGGCCGCCGGTTCGTCGAAGATGATCGCGGTCGCACCCGAGCCCAGCCGCAGATCTTGGGCGTGGCCCACTTTGAGGCCAGGCACGTCAGTAATGAGATTACGCACATCGTGCTCCAGTTATTCCGGGGCGCGCCGAAAGGCGCGAGCCCGGAATCCATAGCCACGGAACTCGCAAAAAACGACACCAGAGTCTCGTTATTTGGCAGAGGAGGAGTTATGATTGGCGCAAGCGAGTCATGATTGGCGCAAGCGAGTTATGATTGGCGCAAGCGAGTTATGATTGGCGCAAGCGAGTCATGGATTTCGAGGAGCGGCTGGGCCGCCGTTCCAAAATAACGAGGCCATCACAAGCTCGCGGGCGTGCCATCGCGCCGCTTGCGCCGGCGAAAATGGCCGGGCATGGAGGGCACCGAAGATCTTGAGTGCCCTATGCAAGTGACCGTCGCCGCCGCTTTCGCCGCCGGCACGCTGAGCTTTTTGTCGCCCTGCGTGCTGCCGCTGGTGCCGCCCTACCTGGTCTATATGACCGGCACGTCACTGGAGCGTCTTGCCGACGCCGAGCCGGCGCCGCGGGTTCGCCACGAAACCGTGGCGGCGGCCCTTCTCTTCGTACTCGGCTTTACCACCGTGTTCGTTGCGCTCGGCGCCAGCGCCAGCGCCGTCGGTGCCGTGCTCCATGCGTATTCTGATGTGCTCGGCAAAGTCGCCGGCGTCGTCATCGTCGTCATGGGACTGCATTTTCTCGGACTGACACCGATCGCCTGGTTGATGCGGGAAAAGCGCGTCCAGGTCGCCAAGCCTGTGGGGCTCTGGGGAGCCTACGTGATGGGGCTTGCTTTCGCGTTCGGTTGGACCCCGTGCATCGGGCCGGTCTTGGGCACGATCCTGGCCATCGCCGGATCAGAGGGCAGCGTCGGCCAAGGCGCCGGATTGCTGGCGATCTATTCGCTCGGGCTGGGTATACCCTTCATTGTCGCAGCACTGGCGGTCGAGCCATTCGCGGCCTTTCTCGCCCGTTTTCGCGGCCATCTCGGAACTGTTGAAAAGATCATGGGCGGCCTATTGGTCGTTGCCGGAATTGCGTTCTTTTCCGGCTGGATCACCGACTTTGGCAGTTGGTTGATCCAGGCCTTTCCCGAGCTTGGGAAACTCGCCGCTTAGGCGTGATCCGGAAAATCATGCCTTCGGCTTTGATCAAAGTCGAAGCCAGCCGTTGCCCGCGCGCGTCAACTCCGCCCCGGCTCGCTGTAGATCTCGTCGTAATTGCCGTCTTTGTCCCAGCGGTAGACGGCCCAGCCGCCGGACGTGATGTCACCTTTCTTGTCGTAGGTGATCGGGCCCAGCACCGTGTCCCAGGTTCCGGCGCGAATGGCGGCGGCGACTTTCTGCGGATCGGTGGTGCCGGCCTTGGTGGCGGCCTGCGCCCACACCTGGAAGGCCGCATAGGTGTAGAGCACATAGCCTTCCGGATCGATGCCCTTGTCCTTGAACTCTTTGACGATCGCTGCGGCGCCAGGACGTTTACGCGGATCGGGCGGGAAGGTGATCAGCACGCCTTCGCCGGCCGCTCCGGTGATGGACGCAAACTCGCGCGAGGCAAGCGCGTCGCCGGCCATCAGAATGGTCTGCACGCCCTGGTCGCGCATCTGCCGCACGATCAGGCCGGCTTCCTGATGGTAGCCGCCGTCATAGACGATATCGATATTGTTGCGCTTGAGCTTGGAGACGAGCGCAGTGAAGTCCTTGTCGCCCTGATTGTAGGACTCGTTGAGCTTCTCCTTCACGCCGGCGGCGTTGAGCGCCTTCTTGACTTCGTCGGCCAGGCCTTTGCCGTAGGTGGTCTTGTCGTTGATGATGGCGATGTTCTTGTCTTTGAAATGCTTGACCAGATAGGAGGCGGCGAAACCGCCCTGCTGGTCGTCGCGCCCGCAGGTGCGGAAGGTGTTCCACATGCCGCGGTCGGTGAACAGCGGGTTGGTCGAGCCCGGCGTGATCTGCAATACGCCGCCGTCCTGATAGGCATCCGAGGCCGGGATCGACGACGACGAACAATAATGGCCGACCGAAACCACCACGCCCATGCCGGAGAGTTTCTCCGCCACCGAACGCGCCTGTTTCGGATCGCAGGCATCGTCGCCGATTTCCAGCCGGAGCTTTTTGCCGAGAACGCCGCCGGCGGCATTGATGTCGGCGACCGCCTGCTCGGCGCCGTCGCGGAACTGGCGGCCGAAGGTCGCCTGTCCACCGGTCATGGGCGCGGCGACCGCGACCGGAATGTCTTGCGCGAATGCGGGTGCGCTTCCTAGGACCGAAAGCAACGCAACAACAACGCTCAGCGAAAGCTTTTTCATCTTCGTCCTCTCATCGGGCGGGAGGATGGGTGTGGTGCGACGATAGCATTGCTAAACGCGGTTTTCCCGCCCGATTTCGCGCCAGCCGAGCGGACCGGATCGGGCATAGAGCCAGGGATATTGCTGGACCATCTGGCCGGCGCGGGTTGCCCGCCAGGCGAGCATCCCGGCGATCACAAAGATGGCGGTGTCGCAAGCATAAGACGGCAGCGACAAAAGCTCGCCCTCAAACAAGGCGAAGTGAAAAAAGCGCGCGGCGGCGCCAAGCAGAAACGCCGCGACCGCCATTTCCCAAGATGGCCGCCACGCCAGCGCTATGGCGCGTCCCGAGAGCGCGGCCGCGCCGCCGCCGATCACGCCGGTGAGCAGCACGACCTGCAAAATGGTTTCGCCGGAATAAAGCCCGTCCATGCGCCCTCAGCGGCTCCCGCCTTCGAGGTAAGCGGCGCGGATTTCCGGCCGCTGCAATAGCTCGCGGCCCTGACCGTGCAGCGTGATCTCGCCGTTGACCATGACGTAGCCGCGGTGCGCCAGCTTCAGCGCATGGTAGGCATTTTGCTCGACCAGAAACACGGTCAGCTTGTCGCGCTCGTTGAGGGCGCGAATGGCGGCGAAAATCTGCTGCACCAAGAGCGGCGCCAGGCCGAGCGACGGTTCGTCCAAAAGAATGAGGCGCGGCCGGCCCATCAGTGCGCGGCCGATCGCCAGCATCTGCTGCTCGCCGCCGGAAAGCGTTCCGCCACGCTGATGGCGACGGTCGGCGAGCCGCGGAAACAGCGTGAAGACGCGTTCGAGATCGGCAGCGAAGTGCGACTCGTCGGTCACGGTCGCGCCGATCTGCAAATTCTCCAGTACGGTCATGCGCGGAAAGATCCGGCGTCCCTCGGGCGATTGCGCGATGCGGAGCTTGGCGACCTCATGGGGTGGCAGCGCCGTGATTTCGCGGCCGGCAAAGACGATGCTGCCGTCATGCGCGCGCGGACTGCCGAACACCGTCATCATCAGCGTCGATTTGCCCGCGCCGTTGGCGCCGATCAGCGCGACAATCTCGCCTTCGTGCACGTCGAGATCGACGCCTTTGAGCGCCAGCACATTGCCGTACGAAGCCTTAACGCCGCGCAGCGAAAGGAGTGGTGCGCTCACGGTCGCGCCTCCGCCAGCGCTTCGTCTTCGTCCGCCACGCCCAGATAGGCGGCGATCACTTTCGCGTCGTTGCGCACGTCGTCTGGGGTGCCGTCAGCGATCTTGACCCCGTAATCGAGCACCACGATGTGGTCGGAAATTTCCATCACCACGCCCATGTCGTGCTCGATCAACAGGATCGAGGTGCCGTGTTCGCCGCGGATCGCGCGCAACAGCCGATTGAGCTCGGCGCTTTCGTTGTTGTTGAGCCCGGCGGCCGGCTCATCGAGGCAGAGCAGCACCGGATCGGTGCACATGGCGCGCGCGATTTCCAGTCGGCGCTGCGCACCATAGGGCAGGGCGCCGGCCGCATCGTCGGCGCGGTGCGCAAGTCCGACGCGGTCAAGCCAGTAGCGCGCCTTGTCGATCGCGCGTTGCTGCGCACGCGCGTAGGACGGCGCGCCGAACAGCCCAAGCACAGTGAAGCCGGACGCGACCATCAGCGTGTTGTGCTGCGCGACCAGAAGATTTTCCAGGAGCGTCATGCCGGCGAACAGCCGCACGTTCTGAAAGGTGCGCGCGACCCGCGCTTCCTTGGCGATGCGAAAGCCGGGGAGGCGCTCGAGCAGAAATGCGGCGCCGTCCGGATGCGCGAGCCGAAGCCTTCCGACGCTCGGCCGATAAAAACCGGTGATGCAGTTGAACAGCGTGGTCTTGCCGGCGCCGTTGGGCCCGATCAGTGCGGTGATCTCGCCGGCGCGGGCGATGAAGCTCAAATCGTTGACGGCGACCAGCCCGCCGAAGCGCATGCTCAGGTGCTCCACCCTGAGCAGCGACGCCGCGGTCACGCCGCGCTCTCCGTGCGCGCCTCGGCCACAAGCTCCGGCGGGATATCCTTCCGTCCACGCAAGAAAACGGACGGCGTGCGCGCGGAGACCAGCCCGCGCGGCCGGTAGATCATGATGGCCACCATCGCAGCGCCGAACACCAGCATCCGGTATTGGTCGAATTCGCGCAGCAGTTCGAAAGCGCAGAGCATCACGGTCGCGGCCAGCGCCACGCCGAGCTGCGAGCCCATGCCGCCGAGCACCACGATCGCCAGCACGAACGCCGACTCGCTGAAGGTGAAGAACTCCGGGCTGATGAAGCCCTGCCGCGTGGCGAAGAAGGCGCCGGCGAAACCGCCGAACATGGCCCCGATGGCGAAAGCGGTGAGCTTGGTGGTCGTCGTGTTGATGCCGAGCGCGCGGCAGGCGATCTCATCTTCGCGCAGCGCTTCCCAGGCGCGGCCGATCGGCAGCCGCCGCAGCCGCAACGTGACCCAATTGGTCAGAATCGCCAGCGCCAGGATGACGTAGTAGAGAAACACGGTCCGGTGCGTTGCCGAATAGGAAAGCCCGAAGGTCGCGGCAAAACCGTGCTCGGACGAATTAAACGGCAGACCGAAAAACGACGGCCGCGGCACTCCCGAAATGCCGTTGGGACCGCCGGTCAAATTCTGCCAGTTCAACAGGATCAGCCGGATGATCTCGCCGAAGCCGAGCGTGACGATGGCGAGATAATCGCCGCGCAGCCGCAACACCGGAAAGCCGAGCAGGATTCCGGCGAACGCCGCGAGGATGCCAGCCATCGGCAGGCAGATCCAGAACGACCAGCCGAAATGCTGCGCCAGCAGCGCGTACGAATAGGCGCCGACCGCATAGAAGGCGACGTAGCCAAGATCGAGCAATCCGGCCAAGCCGACAACGATGTTCAGACCGAAGCCGAGCATCGCATAGGTGACGATCAGGATCGCCAGATCGAGCCAGTAGCGATTGCTGTAAAAAACGATGGGAACGATCAGCGCGAAGATCAGAAAAGCAGTGGCCGCATAGGGCGCGCTGCGGGCTGCGGCGGTGCCGAGATGGCGAGACACGACACCGCCGAATGGCGCGCGTGCCCGGCCGTGCAGAAGAGCAAAAATAAACCGGCCCAAGAACGCGATCGCGACCAAGATGCCGACGATGTCGAAGCGCGTGGTGAACACCAGCGCGCTGGTCGGTCCCTGGTCGGTCTTGACGCCGATCATGAGGCCGAACAAGCCGAAGGCGACGGCGGCCGCGATGACGGCTTCTTTCAGCGCGGCGGCGAGGGCAGGTGGCTTTAAGGGCTCGCTTTCGCGCGGCACGCGGTCTCCGCTTCTCTCATACCTTCTCGACTTCCGGCCGGCCTAAAATTCCGGTCGGCAGGAAAATCAACACGATGATGAGGATGGAGAAAGCCGCGACGTCCTTGTACTCGATCGAGAAATAGGCCGACCACATTGTTTCGATCAGGCCGATGAGAATACCGCCCAGCATGGCGCCTGGGAGCGAGCCGATGCCGCCGAGGACCGCGGCGGTGAAGGCTTTGACGCCGGCGAGAAAGCCGATGAAGAAGTCGATCACGCCGTAGTAGAGAAGGAACATTAGGCCGGCGACCGCAGCCAGCGCCGCGCCGATGACGAAGGTCAGCGAGATGGTGCGGTCGACATCGATGCCGGAGAGCGCCGCCATTTTCAGGTCCTGCTCGCAGGCCCGCATGTTGCGGCCGAGCCGGGTGCGCGCCACCAGATACGAGAAGCCCGCCATCGCCACGAGCGTCGTCACCACCACGATGATCTGGATGTTGGACAGCCGTACGGCGAAATCGTTGCCTTCGAAAAGGGTGTAGCCGCCACGAACGAGCGGCGGCAGCGGTTTCACCCGCGCGCCCTGCGCCACCTGTACGTAGTTCTGCAGCACGATCGACATGCCGATCGCGGAAATCAGCGGCGCCAGCCGAAACGACTGCCGCAGCGGCCGGTAGGCGATCCGCTCCACCGCCCAGCCGTAAAGCGCGGTCAGCGCCATCGCCACCAGGAGGACCAGCAACAACGCCAGCGGCACCGCGGTGATGCCAATAGCCACCAGCACCAGAAAAGCGATCAGGGCCAGGAACGCGCCTACCATGAAGATGTCGCCGTGCGCGAAATTGATCATGCCGATGATGCCGTAGACCATCGTGTAGCCGATCGCGATCAGGCCATAGATGGAACCGAGCGTGATGCCGTTGATGAGCTGCTGGACGAAATATTCCATGCCGTCCGCTGCCTCGCGAATCCTCGGCCAAAAATCCCCAGGCAAGTCTTAACAGTCTGATCCCGCGCGGCAAGCGGCGACCGCGCAAAGCCGACGGCGCCGCCGCAAATCCCCGCAAAGGGGCTCGATTTGCACGCCGATTGTGCGCAATTTTCTCTTTATTTTCCAGTGTGTTGCCAAAATTTGCAGCAATCCCGCTAGGAACTACGCCACGTCTGCGGGGTTACCCTCAAGCACATGGGGGGCTTTCAAAAACCGATGGAGCACGTCCCAATGGCGAATGAGCAACAGGATCCGCGCCGGCAGCAGCAGCAGGGCAACCCCCAGCAGGGCGGCCAGCACAAGCCTGGCCAGCAGCAGCAGGGCGGACAGGGAAAGCCCGGTGAGCAGCATCAGGGCGGCCAGCAAAAGCCCGGACAGGGCGGCCAGCACAGTGGCGGCCAAGGCGGCCAGCATAGTGGTGGTGGCGGCGGTGGCATGAACCGCTAAATCGATTTTCTAACGGAGCGGCAGCCCGCCAGTTGGCGGGCTGCCGCTTTCTACATACACAATAAAAAGCCCTCCGCGCGTCGCCGGATGGCTGTTTCTTGCGCGTGTTCCGCTTATGCTCACGGCATGGCCCACGCGCTGCCCTTGTTCCACCTCTACGGCGATCCGCCGGACGATCAAGCCTTCGATTTCATCCACGTCGAGACGGTTCCGTCGCGCTCGTCCGCGCACGATTGGACCATTCGGGCGCATCGGCATCGCAATCTGTTCCAGATTCTTCTGATCGAGCGCGGCAGCGGCGAGATGATCTACGAGGCGGCGCGGCTGCCCTTTGTCGCACCGGCCGCGATTCTGGTGCCGGCCGCGGTGGCGCACGGCTTTCGCTTTGAGCCGGGCACGCAAGGCTGGGTCATGAGCTTTACCGAAGACGCCGCCTTCGCGCTCGCCGACCGCTCCGGCGAGGCGTTGTCGCGGCTGCGCGCGCTTGCCGCACACCCGATCATCCCGATTGCCGACGAGCGCGAGCTTACGCGGCTGTCGGCTTTGTGCAGCGAGTTGTTCGAGGAAGGAAGCTTGGCCCGCGAAGGCTATCGCATGGCGATGCGCAGCCTCCTGGCGCTGATCGCGGTTGACGTGGCGCGGCTCGCGGCCAGCCGCGCCCGGACCGGCAGCATCACGCTGCAGCCGGCCGATGCGACGGTCGCGCAGTTGCGCACACTGGTCGACGAATATTTCCGCCGCGAGCATCAGCTCGGCTTCTACGCCGAGCGGCTCGGCATGACCGTCGACCGGCTCAACGACCACGTCAAACGCGCGACCGGCGTCACCGCCGGCCATCTGATCCGCCAGCGGCTCCTGACCGAAGCAAAACGCGCGCTCGTTTTCACCACGCTGCCGATCCAGGACATTGCGGAGGAATTGGCGTTTTCCGATCCGTCGCACTTCGCCCGCTTCTTCCGCAAGCAGACCGGCGCGTCGCCCCACGAGTTTCGCGAACGGCGGGGGTGACGTACTGCGCTTGTGGCGGCCGCCACCTCAGGGTGACGGTAATCCGCATCGTAGGATGGGTTGAGCACTTGCGAAACCCATCAAACAACCTCTCGGTCGCATGATGGGTTTCGCTTTGCTCAACCCATCCTACGCACTCTCGTCAAGTATGGACGGCCCTCTCGTACACTTCGCGAAGCAATGGTTGCGGTATCGTCCTCCGCATCCAAGAACTAACCCGCCGCCGCCACCACTCGGTTTCGTCCCGCCTCCTTGGCGCTATAGAGCGCGTCGTCGGCGCGATCGAGCAAGGTCGTTACGTCCGTGAAGGAGCGCCGCGCCGCCACGCCGATGCTGATCGTTGCCGCAACCACGATCGTGCCGACGAGGCGCGCTTCCTCTTCGAAGGTTTTCCGTAAGCGTTCGCCAATCGCGAACGCCTCCCGCTCGGTCACGTCCTCGATCAGACAGGCAAACTCCTCTCCGCCGATGCGGAATATCAGGTCGGGGCGGCGGAGAACCTTTCTGGCGACCTCGGCGGCACGGACGATGACAAGATCGCCATAGGCGTGACCGAAACGATCGTTGATCGATTTGAAGGGATCGATGTCGAAGACGATCAGCGCCAGTCCTCGAGGTTCCTCGCGGTCCGCATATTCCAGAATCTTCGCCTGGAAGGCCCTGCGGTTTCCGACCCCTGTCATGACGTCCTGGAAAGCCAGCCGGTGATTCTCGGCTGCCACGGTTTCGCGCAGCAACGCGATGATGAAAGCGCTCGCCAGCAGCGCTTGCGTGACCACCGCAAGATTATAGAGGGCGACGGCCCAGATTTCGGGAGGCGCTGTTCCCAACGGCGCCGGAAGCCATACGACGCCCAGTGCGCGGAGGAGATGAAATCCGGCAAAGACCGCGAAGACACGACATAGCAGTGCGGCGGATGGGAGCTGCTCCTTTGGCTCTCGCCAAAACTCGCGCGCCGCAAGGCCGTTGAACGCTGCGATCAAAAGCGCGCGCGCAATCGCTGAGACAACCTCAGGCCAGCCTTGAAGATCGTGCACGAATGCAGAAGAGAAGCCGAGCCACGCCGCGCAAGGAACGAGCGCGGCGAATAGCAGCGGCTTGCGCCCGCCTATCACCCGCGTGATTTGCCAGGCCGCACCGTAGGCGAGCAGTACGCAAAAAACCGCAAGGCGCGGTCCCCACAATCCCGGTAGCACCGTCGGATGCACCAGCAGGATCGCAGCCAGGGAGCCGAACGCGAACGGCAGACCAAACCAAGCCTGTTCGGGTTTGCCCCGCGAGGAGAACAGGAAAAAGACGAATATGAGTGCGAACAGGCCGGCGCTGTACGCGATCACGGTCGCAGCGTCGGGCGTCATCAATGTCTTGTCTCCTCCACCAGCGTGTCAGAGATCAGTGTTCGGCGGCATGATTGGGTGAAATCCAGGTGGGAGAGAAGCCCACCTGGAATCAGCGCGATCCGCTGCCTTAAACCCACTACCGTTTGGTGGTTAACTCTTGGTGGTCCGGAGAGTATGGATTCCGGGTTCCTCACTTCGTCGGAATAGCGAACGTTATTTCCCCGACAAAAACCTCAACACCGTGTCGGTGTAGATTTGGGGCTCTTCCAGGTTCGCGATATGGGCGGTCTCGAGCACGGCAAGCTGCGCGTTCGGTGTGTGTTGGGCGATGAATTCGCCCGCTTCGAGCGGCGTGCCGGTGTCGTGGCGTCCGGCAATCACCAATGTGGGCGCCGAGATCTTGGCGAGGAGCGCGCGGTGATCCATGTCGCGGATCGCCTCGCCGCAACCGATGTAACCCTCCGGATTGGTCGCCAGGAACATGCTGCGGATGCGCCCGGCCGCTTGCGGCGAACGTTCGCGGAATTGTTTGGTGAACCAGCGCTCCATGGTGCCGTCGACGACGGCTGCCAAGCCCTTTTCGCGCACGAGCTTGATGCGCGCGTCCCAAGTCGTCTTGTCGGAATAATACGCCGAGGTGTTAGAGAGGATGATCTTGTCGAAACGTCCAGGCGCATTCGCCCCGAGCCACATGCCGACCATGCCGCCGATCGACAGCCCGCACCAGTTTGCCTTCGCGATCCCGAGGCCGTCCAAAATGGCAAGCACGTCGCGCCCGAGCCGTTCCATGGAATAGGGCGCCTTCGGCACGTCCGACTGGCCGTGGCCGCGGCGGTCGTAGCGCACGAGGCGGAAGTGGCGCGCAAACGCCGCCACCTGGTCGTCCCACATATGTAAGTTGGTGCCGAGCGAGTTCGACAGCATCAGCACGGGCGCTTGTTCGGGCCCTTCCACTTCGACATGAATACGGCAACCATCGGCGTTGATTTCCGGCATGAAAATTTCCTCCTGCACGCTTGCAGTCGATCTTGATCGGTCCGCGCGCGTCGCGCAATCGCCGGGCCGCTCTGCCGATAATGGACTTTCCAGCGCCCACGCAAGACGCTAAGCGATATAGTTCGAGCTGATCAGGAGTTCTGCGCGATGGCCATGACGATGAACGGCGAATACCAGCTTCCCGTCCAGCGGGAAACGGTATGGGAAAAGCTTAACGATGCCGAGACACTGAAGGCGTGCATTCCCGGCTGTGAATCGCTCGACAAATTGTCGGACACCGAATTCCAGGCCGTGGCGGTGACCAAGATCGGCCCGGTCAAGGCCAAGTTCAAAGGCAAGGTCACGCTGTCCGATCTCGACCCGCCAAACGGTTATAAGATCAGCGGCCAGGGCGACGGCGGCGTCGCCGGCTTCGCCTCGGGCGGCGCGACCGTCAAACTTGAAGCGAAGGACGGCGGTACGCTCTTGATCTACGCGGTCGAGGCGCAGATCGGCGGCAAGCTCGCGCAGCTTGGTCAACGCCTGGTCAACGGCGCAGCAAAGAAGCTCGCCGACGATTTTTTCCAGAAATTTGCTGCCTCGGTCAGCGCTCCAGGGGCCTAGCAAAGACGCCAAAAGTGCCAGTTGCGTGCGGCTTCGTGACGCCAGCGCGGGCGGCGCGGGTGCAAATCCCTTGACCGGGGGGCACCCCGCAGTTCAGACTAATTCTGGTTCCAAAAGTCCGAAACCCGCCAAATGGGCGTGTTTTTGGCCTTGGCGAGCGACAAACGGCCGCGAGCCGTCCGCAAAAACAGTGTTTTGGGAAATCCGAGGAGGCGCATATGGCGGCCGTTTCCCTCACCGTGAATGGCAAACCCGTCAGCACGGATGTCGATCCGCGCACGCTTCTGGTCCAATTGCTGCGCGAGAACCTGCGGCTGACCGGCACCCATGTCGGCTGCGACACCTCGCAGTGCGGCGCCTGCGTCGTGCACGTCAACGGCAAAGCCATCAAGTCATGCACCGTGCTAGCGCTGCAGCTTGAAGGCGCTGATGTGCTCACCATCGAGGGCCTGGCCCCGGCCGATGGTCCGCTGCATCCAATGCAGGAAGCCTTCCGCGAAAATCATGGTCTGCAATGCGGCTATTGCACGCCAGGCATGATCTTGACCGCCGTGGATATGGTGCGCCGCAAAGGTCACGAGCTCGACGATCACACGATCCGTGAAGAGCTCGAAGGCAATCTCTGCCGCTGCACCGGCTACCACAACATCGTCAAGGCGATCGCCGCCGGTGCGCGCGCCATGAAGAACACCGCCACGGCGAAGGCGGCCGAGTAGCGCCCCGCAAACGGAGGCCCGCTGCGGAACGACAACAGAAAAATCGCCGGAGGAGACCAGCCATGAGTGCGACCGGAATCGGCGCGCCAGTGCGCCGCAAAGAAGACCGCCGCTTCATCACCGGCAAGGGCCATTATACCGACGACATCAACCGGCCCGGCCAGACCTACGCCTTCTTCGTCCGTTCCCCGCACGCTCATGCGACCATCAAATCGATCGACAGCCGCGCCGCGGCGGCGATGCCTGGCGTGGTGGCGGTTCTCACCGGTGCCGAGCTCGCTGCCGACAAGATCGGCGGTCTCATCTGCGGCTGGATGATTCATTCCAAGGACGGCTCACCGATGAAAATGGCGCCGCATCCCGCGCTCGCCAACGGCAAGGCCTGCCATGTCGGCGATCCGGTCGCGGTGGTCATCGCCGAGACGCTCGCGCAGGCGCGCGATGCTGCCGAGAAGGTCAAAGTCGATTATGCGACCTTGCCGGCCGTTGCCGATCTTTCGTCCGCGCGGACAAAAGGCGCGCCGCAGATCCATGAGGTCGCGCCGAGTAACACGATCTACGAGTGGCATATCGGCGATGCCAAAGGCGCCGACGCCGCGTTCCGCACGGCCGCGCATGTCACCAAGCTCGACATCGTCAACAATCGGCTCGCGCCGAACGCGATGGAGCCGCGCGCCGCTCTTGCCGAGTATGACGCCGGCAGCGATCAGCTCACATTGTGGAATACGTCGCAGAATCCGCACGTCGCCCGGCTTGTGATCGCGGCGTTCGTCGGCATGGCGCCGGAACACAAATTGCGGGTGATCGCGCCCGATGTCGGCGGCGGCTTCGGTTCGAAGATTTTCATTTATCCCGAGGAGGTCGTGGCTTTGTGGGCGGCACGGCGGGTCGGCCGGCCGATCAAATGGACCTCGGATCGTTCGGAAGCGTTTCTCGCCGACGCGCATGGCCGCGATCACATCACGCGAGCCGAAATGGCGTTCGATGCCGACGGCAAAATCCTCGGCTTGCGCGCCCACACCCTCGCCAATATCGGCGCCTACATGTCGACCTTCTCGTCGGCGATCCCGACCTACATGTACGCCCCGCTGCTCTCAGGCCAGTACGCTATTCCGCAGATCTATTGCGAGGTCGATGCGGTCTATACCAACACCGTGCCGGTCGACGCCTATCGCGGGGCAGGGCGGCCGGAAGCAAGCTTCGTGGTCGAGCGCCTGATCGAAGTCGGCGCCCGCGAGCTCGGTGTTGATCCGGCGGAGCTGCGCCGCAAGAACTTCGTGCGCTCGTTCCCGTATCAGACGCCGGTGATCATGGCTTACGACGTCGGCGATTATGATGCCGCGCTGAAGAAGGCGATGGAATTGGCCGACTATAAAGGCTTCGGCAAGCGCAAACGCGATGCGGCGCGCCACGGCAAGCTGCGTGGCATCGGCATCTCCGCCTATATCGAAGCCTGCGGCATCGCCCCCTCGCAGGCGGTCGGCTCGCTCGGCGGCGGCGTCGGCTTGTGGGAATCAGCCGAAGTTCGCGTCAATCCGACTGGTTCGGTGGAAATCCTCACCGGCTCGCATTCGCACGGGCAGGGCCACGAGACCACGTTCGCGCAGCTTGTGTCGGACCGGCTTGGGCTGCCGATCGAGAATATTTCGATCGTGCATGGCGATACCGACAAGGTGCAGTTCGGCATGGGCACTTACGGCTCGCGCTCCGGTCCGGTCGGCATGTCGGCAATCGTCAAGGCGCTGGACAAGATCGAGGCCAAGGCCAAGAAGGTCGCGTCCTTCGTGCTCGAGGCGGCCGAAGCCGACATCGAGTTCAAGGACGGAAAGTTCACGGTCGCCGGCACCGACAAGTCCGCCGCCTGGGGCGACATCGCGCTCAACGCCTATATCGCCCACAAATTTACCGGCCAGCAATTGGAGCCGGGCCTGAAAGAGAGCGCGTTCTACGATCCGACCAACTTCACCTTCCCCTCCGGCGTCCATATCTGCGAGGTGGAAATCGATCCCGAGACCGGCAACACCGAGATTGTCGCCTGGACCGCGGTGGACGATTTCGGCATCGTCATCAATCCGATGATCGTCGAGGGGCAGGTGCACGGCGGCATCGCCCAAGGTGTCGGCCAAGCGCTGTGCGAGGGCGTGCGCTACGACCAGGAGGGCCAGCTCGTCACCGGCTCGTTCATGGACTACGCCATGCCGCGCGCGGATTACTTCCCGCCGATCAAGATGAGCTTCTCGGTGACCAAATGCCCGTCCAACCCGCTCGGCATCAAAGGCTGCGGCGAGGCCGGAGCGATCGCCGCGCCCGCCGCCGTCATCAACGCCATCACCGACGCACTCGGCACCGAGAATGTTGCCATGCCGGCGACGCCGCCGACCGTGTGGGCAGCGTTACAAAAATCCGGCCGGGCCGTGCCGCGGGCGGCGTGAGCCGATTATCGTGCGCTAAGAATAACGGAGAACCGTCATGTACAGCTTCACCTTTCAGCGCCCGGACACGCTGCGGAAGGCCGTCAACCTGCTCGACAAGAATCCGGAGGCCAAGCTTCTGGCCGGCGGCCACACGCTCTTGCCGACCATGAAGCTCCGCCTTGCCGGGCCGCCCGAGCTCATCGACCTGTCGCGCATCGAGGGACTTACCGGCATCGCGCTTGTCGGCCGGGCGATCACCATCGGCGCCATGACCCGCCACGTCGAAGTCCACACCTCGCCGATCGTGCAGGAGCACGCGCCGGTCCTGGCCAAGCTCGCCGGCCTCATCGGCGATCCGGCCGTGCGCCACATGGGCACGATCGGCGGCTCGATCGCCAACAACGATCCGACGGCCGATTATCCGGCGGCGTGTCTGGGGCTGGGCGCCATCATCATCACCAACAAGCGCCGCATCAAGGCGGACGACTATTTCACCGGCATGTTCTCGACCGCGCTTGAGCCGAACGAGATCATCACCAAAGTGAGCTTCCCGCTGCCCAAGAAGGCGGCTTATCAGAAGTTTCGCAACCAGGCCTCCCGCTATGCCCTGGTCGGCGTGTTCGTCGGCAAGCGCGGCAGTGAGCTGCGGGTCGCGGTCACCGGCGCCGGCGCCGATGGCGTGTTCCGCGTTCCTACTTTTGAGGAGGCACTGAAGAAGCGGTTTTCGCCGAAATCGCTGGAAGGGCTGACGGTCTCCGCCGAAGGTCTCAACAGCGATATTCACGGCAGCGCTGAATACCGAGCGCACCTGATCGGCGTTCTCGCCCGCCGCGCCGTGGCGGAGGCGATGGGGAAGTAGGACGCACACTTACCGCGTCGGACCCAAGCCTTGTTCCGCGTATCTGCGTCTTTACATGCAGACATGCCGGGACCGAAGACGTGGATTGCCGGGACAAGCCCGGCAATGACGGGTTAGATTGACCTAATGACAAAGACTTCGCCGCGGCCGTTGCCGGCCTCCATCGATGCGACTGTCGCGCTTCTTGCGGAAGCCGAATATCTCACCGACCGGTCGCTCGGGACCGTGCTCTATCTCGCGCTCAAAATGGGTCGGCCGCTGTTCCTCGAAGGCGAGGCCGGTGTCGGCAAGACCGAGATCGCCAAGGTGCTGTCGCAGACCCTTGGCCGTCGCCTGATCCGCCTGCAATGCTACGAGGGTCTCGACGTCGCCGCTGCGGTCTATGAATGGAATTATGCGGCGCAGATGATCGCGATCCGCGCCGCCGAGGTGGAAGGCGAGCAGGATCGCGCGCGGATCGAGAGCGATGTGTTCTCCGAGCGCTTTCTGATCAAGCGACCGCTCCTGCAGGCGCTGGAGCCGGACACTGCCGGCGCGCCGGTTCTGCTCATCGACGAGCTCGATCGCACCGACGAGGCTTTCGAGGCGTTCCTGCTCGAAGTGTTGAGCGACTTTCAGGTCACCATTCCGGAAATGGGCACGGTGAAGGCCGCGCATCCGCCGATCGTGATCATCACCTCGAACCGCACCCGCGAGGTGCACGACGCGCTCAAGCGTCGCTGTCTTTATCATTGGGTCGGCTATCCGAGCGCGGCGCGCGAGCTCAACATCGTGCGCGCCAAGGTGCCGGGCATCAACAAGAAGCTGTCCGAGCAGGTGGTGGCGTTCGTGCAGGCGCTGCGCAAACAGGAATTGTTCAAGGCGCCGGGTGTCGCTGAATCGCTTGATTGGGCGAGCGCGCTCACCGAGCTCGACGTCGTGGCGCTCGATCCCGCGACCGTCTCGGATACGCTCGGCGTGCTTCTGAAGTATCAGGACGATATCGCACGGCTCGAAGGCTCGAAGGTCAAGGAATTGCTTGACGAGATGAAGTCGGAGCTGCGCGCCGCGGAATAAACAAGCTCCGCTCATTCCCGCGACAGCGGGAATCCGGACTGGGTCCCCGCTGGAGTTTACCCCCGACTTGATCGGGGGCGGGGACGAGCGGCAGGACCGGACCATGACCGAAGACACCGGCCGTCTGGCCGAGAACATCGTCTACTTCGCGCGCGCGCTGCGAGCTGCCGGTATTCCGGTCGGCCCGGGCGCCGTGCTCGATGCGCTAGCGGCGGTCGAAGTCGCGCGTGTCGGCACTCGCGAGGATTTCTACTGGACGCTGCATGCGGTGTTCGTGAAGCGCCACGAGCATACGATCATTTTCGACCAGGCGTTCGGCATCTTCTTCCGCCGCCGCGGCTATGTGGATCAGTTGATGGCGATGATGCTGCCGGCGGCGCCGAATACCCCGCGTCCGCCGAAAGCGGGCTCCACCCGCGTGCACGACGCGCTGTTCTCCGCCATGGAGGATAAGCTCAAGAAGGAGCAGGAGATCGAGCTCGACACGCGCATGACCGTGTCCGAGCGCGAGGTGCTGCAGAAAAAAGACTTTGCGCAAATGACCGCCGCCGAGATCGCCGCCGCCAAGGAGGCGATGAAGAAGCTCGTGCTGCCGCTCGCCGAAGTGCGCACGCGCCGCCTGGCGCCGCATCCGCACGGCCATGTGCTCGATATGCGCCGCACGCTGCGCGCCAGCATGAAGGGCGGCAGCGGCTTCATCGATCTGCGCTTCCTCGGCCCTCGCACCAAGCCGCCGCCGCTTGTGGCCTTGCTCGATATCTCGGGCTCGATGAGTCAATACAGCCGCGTGTTTTTGCATTTCCTCCACGCGCTCACCGATGCGCGCAAGCGGGTCAGCACCTTTCTGTTCGGCACCCGGCTGTCGAACGTGACCCGTGCCTTGCGCGAGCGCGATCCCGACGATGCGCTCGCCGCCTGCTCGGCGAGCGTGCCGGACTGGTCCGGCGGCACCCGCATCGCCTCGTCGCTGCACGCGTTCAACAAGCTCTGGGCGCGGCGGGTGCTCGGGCAGGGCGCGATCGTTCTTCTGATTACCGACGGCCTCGACCGCGACGTCGACGACACGCTCGCCTTCGACATGGACCGGCTGCACCGCTCCTGCCGGCGGCTCGTCTGGCTCAATCCGCTCCTGCGCTTCGAGGGTTTTGAGGCGCGCGCCCGCGGCATCAAAACGATGCTGCCGCATGTCGACGAATTCCGCCCGATCCACAATCTGGATTCGATCGCCGACCTGGTGGCTTCCCTGCGCCAAAGCGGCGGCCGGGCCGGGGACCCTAAAGCGTGGATGCAAAAGGTCGCCTGATCGCCTATATTTGAGGGAATAGAGCAAAGAGCCAACGCATGGCGAAGAGGGGAGCCGCGGACAGCCGGGAGCTAGGTTCCGTCTCCTGTTCGCCGACCCAACGGACCCGAGGAGGTCTGCGATGCTTTCAACCGACAGCGATATCCTCAAAGCCGCCGAAGACTGGCGCAAGGAAGGCCGGGCGGTGGCGCTGGCCACCGTGGTCGAAACCTGGGGCTCGGCGCCGCGGCCGGTGGGGTCCAATTTGGTCATCGACCAGGAGGGCAATTTTCTCGGCTCGGTTTCCGGCGGCTGCGTCGAAGGCGCCGTGGTCGAGGAAGCGCTCGATGTGATCGACTCCGGCAAGCCGAAAATGCTGGAATTCGGCGTTGCCGACGAGACCGCCTGGAAGGTCGGCCTCTCCTGCGGCGGCCGAATCCGGGTGATGGTGGAGAAGGTGGATTAGTGTTCGTCATTCCGGCTCGGCTTCCGGATTGACAGTTGGGAATGGCCCATGAAGCTCTCGCTGCTCACCGCCCTCAATGCCGAACGCGCCGCGCGCCGCGCCGCCATCGTGGTAACTGCCGTCGAAAGCGGCGACCAGCGGCTGGTGAAGGCTGCAGACATCGCCAGCGACCCGCTGCGACCGCTGTTGTCCGCGCGCCTGCGCAGCGGCAAGAGCGGCATGGAAGAGACGCCGCAGGGCCGTCTTTTTCTCACGGTCTATGTGCCCGCGGCGCAGCTTGTCGTCATCGGCGCCGTTCACATCAGCCAGGCGCTGGCGCCGATCGCGAAGCTTCTGGGCTACGATGTGACCATCGTCGATCCGCGCACTGCCTTTGCCACGCCCGAGCGCTTTCCGGATGTGAGAGTGATCGCGGAGTGGCCGGACGTGGCGTTGCCGCCGCTCAATGTCGATCATTACACCGCGTTTGTCGCGCTCACTCACGATCCGAAGATCGATGATCCGGGCCTGCTGCATGCGCTGTCGCGCGACTGCTTCTATATCGGTGCGCTCGGCTCGCGAAAGACCCATGCGCGGCGCCTCGATCGGCTCAAAGAGCAGGGCGTGAACGAGGCCGCTCTTGCCCGCATCCACGCCCCCATCGGTCTCGACATCGGCGCGGTGTCGCCGGCCGAGATCGCGGTCGCCATCATGGCGCAGATTACCGAGCGCTTGCGCGAAGAGCCGGAAGCCGAGCACCTGATGGTCAAGGCGGTATCATGAAGTTCGGAGCGGTCGCCCCCAAGGACGCTATCGGCGGCACGGCGGTGCACACCATCCGCCAGGGCGCGATGGTGCTCAAGAAGGGCACGCTCATCGGTCCGGTGGAGGCGGCCGCGCTCGAAGCCGCCGGCATCAAGACCATCGTGGTGGCGCGGCTCGAAACGAACGATGTGTCGGAAGATGTGGCTGCCGCCGGTATCGCCGAAGCGATCGCCGGCAGCGGTGTGCACGTCGACAACGCTTTCACCGGCCGCGCTAATTTGTTCGCGCGTAGCGCCGGCGTGCTGGTGGTCGATAAGGAGTTGATCGATCGCCTCAACCGTGTCGATGAGGCCATCACGGTCGCGACCCTGTCGGCCTACAAGCCGGTGGTGGAAGGCGAGATGATCGCCACCGTGAAGATTATCCCGTTCGCCGTGCCCGCGACCGCACGCGACAAGGCGGTCGCCGTGGCGCAGGAGCCGGTGGTGAGCGTCGCGCCGTATCGGGTTCGCAAGGTCGGGGTCGTTTCCACCTTGCTGCCCGGCCTGTCCGCCAAGGTGATCGACAAGACGCTCAAGATCACCGCCGATCGGCTCGCGCCCGCTAACGCCAACATCATCGCCGAACGGCGCGTGCCGCACGAGCAGAAGGCGCTCGCGCTCGCGATCCGCGAGGTGCTCAAGCAGGGCGCCGAGCTTGTGGTCGTGTTCGGTGCGTCGGCGATAGCGGATCGGCGCGATGTCATTCCGGCGGCGCTCGAAGCGATCGGCGGACGTATCGAGCATTTCGGCATGCCGGTCGATCCCGGCAATCTCCTGCTCATCGGCAATGCCGGCGGGAGTCCGGTGCTTGGCGCGCCGGGCTGTGCCCGCAGCCCCAAGGAAAACGGCTTTGACTGGGTGCTGATGCGGCTTCTCGCCGGCCTGCCGGTCCCGCGCGAGGACATTACCGGCATGGGCGTTGGCGGCCTGCTAATGGAGATCGTGACGCGGCCGCAGCCGCGCGACGAGCCGTTGCATCCGGCGCGCAATATCGCCGCCTTGGTGTTGGCCGCCGGACGCTCGAGCCGCATGGGCGGACCGAACAAGCTCCTCGCCGAGATCGGCGGGCGGCCGCTTGTTCGCATCGCCACCGAGCAGGCGCTGGCGTCGCGGGCCCGGCCGGTGATCGTGGTGACCGGACATCAGCGCGAACGCGTGGAAGCGGCGCTGGAAGGATTGCCGGTCGAGTTCGTGCACAATCCCGCCTTCGCCGACGGGCTCGGCAGCTCGCTGAAAACCGGCATCGCTTCGTTGCCTGCGCAGTCCGACGGCGTCATCGTCTGTCTCGGCGACATGCCGCAGGTCGACGCCGCCATCATCAATCAACTGATCGGGGCGCTCGCGCCCGACAAGGGCTCGCTCATCGTCGTGCCGACGATCGATGGCCAGCGCGGCAATCCGGTGGTGTGGTCGCGCCGCTTCTTCGTCGACCTCATGGCGGTCGAAGGCGATATCGGCGCCCGCAACGTGATCGGCCGTTACGGCGAAGCCGTGATCGAGGTGCCGCTGACCGGCAAAGCCGCGCTCACCGACGTCGACACGCCAGAGGCGCTGGCGGCGGTGCGAGCCGAGCTGGAAGAGACCTAAGCGTTGCTCGGCTTGAGCCGGCGCGTCGCCTGATTTTAGCCGGATCGGTGTTGCCATTGCGTGCCAAGCAACGGCCCCTGCGATCGCCGATTGCCTTATCGCCATTTCACGCGACGACGATCGTCGCGCGATCGATCCGCCTGCCAAAAAACAAAATTCATTTTAATAAAATCAGCGCGCGTTCGGCGGTCCACGCTTCCACCAAACTTAAACCTATTGTTGCGATTAAGGTCTTGCAGGAGTGTGCCACAAAATGAGCAGACATCCGCAAGCCGACATGCGTGACGCGTTACTCAATGACTTGGTGCAAATCGTCGAGGGCCGCGTCGGACGGGCGTTTGTCGCATCCGTCCTCGTCTTGGAAGGTCAGGAGCTCCGGCACGCCGCCGCGCCGGGTCTGCCGGCGTGCTACAAGCAGGCAGTCAACGGCATACTGATTGGACCGCACGTAGGCTCCTGCGGCACGGCCGCCTTTTGCGGCCATCCGATTTACGTCACCGACATTTCAACCGATCCGCTGTGGGCGCCCTATTCGAACATCGCCAGGATGGCATTGGAAGCCGGCTTGCGCGCATGCTGGTCCGTACCGATCGTGTCCGGTGGCAAGGTGTTGGGCACATTTGGCCTCTATCACCGGGAGCCCCGCGTCCCGACGGCAGCCGAGCGCGATTTGATCGCCGAAGCCACGAGACCCGCTGCGGTGTTGTTCGGCCGCACCTCTCCCGTCGCGGCGTCGCATTCCGCTGCAGGCGTCTTTCGCGCCTGATGTCTCTCCTCTCTTTGTCGGCCTCAGAGGGCTTGGCTCCATATTCAAACGATTGACGCTCGGGAGCGCGATGTCCGATCTTCGCATCGTCATCCGTACCGTGAGCATGCCTCTCTTCGGAAAAACCGCCTCCGGCGGATATGCCGGAAGTCGATGCTGCCCCTGACGCTCATTGTGGTGCCGATGGCCGGCAGCGGGGGACGGCTGTCCGGTGCCATGGTCGCGCCGGCTTCATGGTGATCGAGGAGCCGCTATGGGAAGCCGTCATCAAGGCGCCGCTGACCAGCATGAGCGCACTCACCGACCTCGATACGCGGAGGCTCTCGCAGCCGTGCGGGTCGAGCTCGAATACGCATAGTTGATTTCATGTTGGCGCCCGCGCAGGCCTTCACGTCGCCCAGATTGGGGCCTTCATCTGTTGCTTTCGCGTCTCGCCGCAGCAATCCACCGGATTGAACTTGCATGAGGATCCTGATGCGTTTGCTCAATCGCCGGCCATCGCTGGCCGCGACTGTTCTTGCTGGCGTTGCGCTGTTCCCTGCTGTTCACTCCGCTCGCGCGCAGTCCGCCTTTTACACCGCGAGCGATCAGGAGCTAACCGGACCACCGGGGGCGATCATTCGTGCCCAGCCCATACGCCGGACACCGGAGGGCGCCACCGCGTACCGGGTGCTGTACCGCTCCACCGGATTGCGCGATCAGCCGATTGCGGTCTCGGGTGTCGTCATCATTCCGGGCGGACCGATCCCCGCCGGCGGCCGTCCCATCGTCGCCTGGGCACATCCGACGACGGGCGTCGTGCCGCGCTGTGCGCCGTCGTTGACGATGAATGTCTTCAAACACATCCAAGGCCTCGGCGAGATGCTGGCGCGTGGCTATGCCGTCGCTGCGACCGACTATCCCGGGCTCGGGACGCCCGGGCCGCACCCTTATCTGGTCGGCGCCAGTGAAGCGCGCGCGGTGATCGATTCCGTGCGTGCCACGCGCGACTTGGAGGGGGCCGCCGATGCTGGACGTCGGTTTGCCGTTTGGGGTCATTCGCAGGGCGGCCAGGCCACGCTGTATAGCGGCATCCTGGCCAAGAGCTACGCGCCTGAGCTTGAGCTCGTGGGCGTCGCCGCGGCCGCGCCCGCAACCGACCTCGCAACCCTCATGGCCGAAGATCTCAATAGCGCCGGCGGCCGAAATCTGACCGCGATGACCTTGTTTTCATGGCAACGGGTGTTCGACGCCCCGATGGCGCGCGTGCTCACGCCGGCGGCGATACCGGTCGTCGACCTGTTGGCGCAGGACTGCATCGAGTCGATTTTCGACATCATCCTGCGCGAGCGGGAAGGGCGCTCGCTCGTCCGCAGCTTTTTGTCGGTGCCAAATCCGCTCGACCTCGAGCCCTGGAAAACGCTGGCTGCGGACAACACGCCCGGCGCGTTGCCGCGTGACATTCCGGTTTTTCTGTCGCAAGGCGCCGACGACAAGCTGGTCCGGCCGCAGGTGACCACGCACTATATGGAGCAGCTGTGCAACGCCGGCGGCACCGTGCACATGCTTGTTCTGCCGGGGGTCAATCACGCCTTCATCGGCCGCGACAGCGCCACCGCCGCGGTCGACTGGATCGCGGAGCGTTTCGCCGGCACACCCGCACCGAGCGATTGCGGGGCTTTCTGACGCCGGCCTAGGCTTCCCGGGCCGCGCGCAGCCGCTGCGCCAGGACGCGCGTGCCGGTTTTCATCGCGCCGCCCGGCCCGCCGATTGTCTTCACGGCGTCGGCAGTAATCGTTTCGCCGCAGGCCGAGCAGGTGACCTGCGGCTCGAAGCGCGCGCCGCACGTCGTGTGCACGAACAGCATCGGGCTTCCCTCCTTGGGGCGCGCCCAGCGGTCGCCCCAGGCTGTGAGCGCCAAAATCGCCGGCACCAGGTCGCGCCCGGCCTCGGTCAGGCGATATTCGTAGCGTCGCGGGCGGCGCTGATAGGCCTGCCGCTCGAGGATGCCGTTCTTGCTCAGCGCATTGAGACGGCGTGTCAACAGATTGCGCGAAATGCCCAGGTCTTCGACCAAATCGTCGAAGCGCACGACGCCCAGATAGAGGTCGCGGAGGATCAATGGCGACCACCAATCGCCGATCAGATCGAGCCCGCGCGCCAACGAACAGTGCATGCGGGCGAAACTGGTGCGCTTCATGTAGGCAGCATACTCAGTTGCCTAATTGAACTCAATGACCTAAAGTTCAATCATTGAACTATTGTACGCGATGCCGATCCGCCGCACGGGTGACGAAGAGCGACGCCATGTACGGGCCCACGTATCACGCCATCGTTCGCCGCCGCATTCGGGCGCTGTTTGCCGCCGTCAATGACGGTAACGCCGAGCCGGTGCTGGCGTCATTTGCGCCACGCTTCGAGCACGCCTTTCTGGGCGAGCATGCGCTCGGCGGCGCGCGCCACACGCTTTCGGCGACCCGCCGTTGGTATGAACGGCTCTATCGGCTGTTGCCGGATATCCGATTTGACCTGCGCAGCATCGCCGTCAGCGGGCCGCCGTGGAATACGACGGTGGTGGTCGATTGGGACGAGAGCAATTCGGGCACCGACAATGTGCGCACCAGCAATCGGGGCATCCACGTCGCGCATTTGCGCTGGGGCCGGGTGACGCGGCTGATCATTTGCCCCGATACGATCGGGCTAAAAGCCACGCTCGACCGCCTTGCCGCCGCCGGCAACCACGAAGCGCTGGCCGCATCGATCGTCGACTGAGCCGATTGGCCTTGGCGGTGTTCACTCGAGCGGACCGACGCCGGCAGTTGGCGAGCCGGCTTGCAGCCGCGTCCCGCAGAGGCTGAACGGCGTACGAAAGCGCTTTGCAAAACGGCCGGCATTCACTGGCTGGCAACCCTTCCGGGCTAGCGTTCGGTCTTCCTCGGGGGAGGGGCTTGATGATCGGACTTCCGCGCTCGGCCGCGCGCGCAATAGCTGCGGCTTTCCTTTTAATTACCTCGCTTGGCGCTGCTCATGCCGCCGGTGCTTTGGCGGTTGGCGTGTGCGGCGCCTATGGCTACGGCTACGACTTTCGCAACCTGGCCGACGCCCGCGTTGCGGCGATGCGCAGGTGCTCGGGCAAGGACTGCAAGATCGTCGGTACGATACAGCGCGGGTGCGCCGCCGTGGCGGTCGACGCTAAGCGTCCATGCGGCTCCTTCGGCTGGGCCATCGATTCGCATCTTGGCCGCGCCGAAAATCTGTCGCTGCGCCGCTGCTATGAGTTCGGCGGCAAGGACTGCATGGTCCGTGCCTTCGCTTGCGACGAGAAGGGCTGACCGGAAAACCGGAAGCCGGTTTGCGAAAAGCGCGGGTTCAATTCGGAATGACCGCGCTCTCACCACGATCGGGAAAATTGGCAACCGTTTTCCGAAAAGACCGTGCTTCAAACAAAGAAATTCGCCACGATCGTGTTCGGTTGAATTGGATTACCACCAAGCGGTATTTGTCCGGGCGCTCGATTTCATCGTTCTTTAGGACTCCATCATCTAAAATTCAACCATAAGCACACGACAGGTGAAATTCTCCTATGCCGGCACGAGCGATGTGTGATTCACTCGGCCGCAGGCGTCAGGAACGAACGATCTTTTAGAACGCAATGGTGTCGCTGGAGAGGGCGCTGGCATGCCGCCGGCTACCATAGATTCCGCCAACCACGTCGCGGTCGAAGGGGCGCTGATCGTCAACTGCGCGACGGTCGTCAGCGGTTCGGTCCCGACCGACACGATCGTCCAGAAGCACTGCTCCCTGCATGTTCGCGGTAACCTCGCCGGAAGCTTGACGATCGAAGAGGGTGCGAACGTCCTTGTCGACGGTTCGATCGAAGGCAAGATCGTCAATCGCGGCGGCCGCCTTGTCGTCCGCCACAAGGGACTGACGGAATGCGTCGTCATGGACGGCCCGGCGGCCGAGGAAGCCGATGCCGTTCTCAAAATCAATTTGAGCGCTCTGGCGTTTAATTTCGCCACGCTGGCCAGAACCACCAACGCCGACTGCGCGGCGGTGCTGGAATGCAACGCCTATGGCTGCGGCATCGATCTGGTCGCGGACGCGCTGGCGAAATCGGGCTGCCGGACCTTCTTCGTCACCAACCTCGCGGAAGCCAGACGCGTTCGCACCATGGCGCCGCAGTCGGTGATCTACGTTCTGCGCGGGCTGCACGCGGGCGCGGCGCACCTCTTCGCCAAGCTCAACGCGCAACCGGTGATCAACAGTGCCATCGAGCTCGCCGAGTGGGACGCGTTCGTCATCGCCAACCGCTGGTCGGGCGGTTGTGCGCTCAACGTCGATATCGGTGCCAACAGGCTCGGACTGTCGACGGCGGAAGCGGTTCATCTTTCCAGCAGAGTGCGCTTCTTGGATCACGGCATCACGCTTCTGCTGAGCAGTTTCTCCGGCGCCGAAAAAGCAGGCGAGCGCGAGATCGAACCTCAGATCGCGTTGTTCGCTGACCTGCGCCGGCTCTATCGCGGCATTCCGGCTTCGCTCGCCGCCGGCGCCGCCATTTTTCGTCACCCGAAGTGCCACTTCGATCTCGTGCGCGCGGACCCGGTGCTGTTCGGCATCAACCCGACTCCCGGTTCAGCCAATCCGATGCTTCCCGTGGTCGAGCTGCGCGCACGCATCGTGCATGTCCGCGACGTGACGCCTGGGCAAAGCTTCGTCCATGCCGAAGCGAAACGGCGGCGCCTAGCGATGGTCTCCGTTGGCCAGGCCGATGGCTTTCCACGCTATTGGCATCCCAACACCAAGCTGCACGCCATCGTCGGCGGCTATCGGTGTCCGGTGATCGCGCCGTCGTCGCTGGATCTGCTCGGGATCGATGTCACCGATTTGCCCGATCCGAAGGCCGCATGGAGCGGTGAAATGGCGACGCTGATCGGCTCGACGCTGACGATTGACGAAGTCGCCAAGGCGACGCGTTCCACCGGCGGAGAGGTGCTCTCTGCCCTCGGCGGGCGCTTTCATCGCATCTACTACGCCACTTGAAAATTTCGAGCCGGTGTCTGACGCAAAACATGGAGCATGCAAATGTTCGGAAAGTCCAAAGACGATAGCGAGCAACTGCCCGTCCAACCGCCGCAGCAACAGCCGCAGCGGCCGGTCGCAACAAAGCCGGCGCAGCCGGCAACCGCCGACCAGGTGTCCACCATCAGTCCCGGCATGACCGTGGTGGGCAAGATTGTCGGTGAGGGTACCTTGAACGTGTTTGGCCAGGTCGAAGGCGAATTGCGCGCGTTGACCATTTTGGTCAACGAAGGCGCTCGCGTCGAAGGCGATGTGGTTGCGGAAGATCTGACCATCGGCGGTCAGGTCAAGGGTACGATCCGCGCAAACCGGGTGAAGCTGAAAAGCTCCGCCGTCGTTGAAGGCGACATCTTCCATCGCTCGCTGACGATCGAGGAAAATGCGCGTTTCGAAGGATCGTCCAAGCGCGACGACAATGCCGTCGACGTGGCGCGCACGCTGGCCAAGCGCCCGGGCGTTCGCGACGAGCTTCCGGGCAAGGTTGCGGTCATCGACGCAAACCGGAAACCCAATGGCGGAGCGCCGACGCAGAACGGCCACTCCGGCATGGGTGCTTCGTAGCGGCAGCCGGCGGCGGCTGCGCCCGGGCTCATTTTTGCAAACGCTGAATGCTGCTTCGGCAAAACCTGTCGAGCCGGCGCTTATCAATGCTGGGCGAAGCGATGCTGATCGCACGATCGGCACGGCACACGGCTCACTCTCGTTCGGTCCAGATCGCGGCTGCGCTGATGTCCAACGCTCGCTATGGCTGCGCGGCGAAGTCTTGGGGAGCCCGGCCTGACGGCGCTGCCGGCGCGATCGGGATTGCGCCTGGGTGCGCTTTCTCCGCGCTTTGACTGTATCAAACACCAATAACGCGAAAATCCCGACGCGACTTGATTGTTTCAACATTTACAGGTCGCACTGCTGCGAGTTTGAACTTCCGCGTGTGTGATCCTGAGCACATGCAGGTCCAAAGAACCCTTGCCATCATGGGTGTGGAACGGCGGTAGCGAAGGCGCCGTTGCGATCGTCTGCGGGGGCGGACGCGAGTATTCGGGCGGCTGACGGATCGTCGGTTCACCGGGCATTCGGGCTGTGGCGGCGCACGACGACGTGAAGGCTAGCAACAGCGGGCTCGTCTGCAGGGCGATCACATTGATCGGTCTCTGCGCGGGCAGAGGAGAGATCGGGGCGCGCCGGTCGTGAAACACCGTTCTGCAACCTGACCAGATCAGAGGGGAGACGTCGATGAAGAGCATTGAGGAAGTTGGTGCGTTCAGACGGGCCCAGGCGCCGTGTGCCAAAGCCCCCGCAAAGGTTCGGCGGTCGCCGGCGGTAGCGATGGAGCTGCGGGTGCTCCGGTTGGCGGCCGATGCCGCTGATATCCGGCGGGATCTTGGACCGCACGAATTGGCCAAGTGCGCCCACTTGGCATCGGCTCTCGAGGCGTGCGAAGCGCTGTTCGAGGCGATGGGCTGGGGGCGGCCCAACGGAGCGGACGGCGAAGCAAGCTGACCGCTCGGTCTTGAACGCCGCGCGAACGACGAGGAGGGGCAAAGCCGACGGCAATACGGCAGGTTGTTGGGCACCATGCTCGACATGGATGGCGCGGGGCTGCCTTGCTAAATCGGGCCTAGGTGCCCAAAGCTTGGGCAGTGTATAAGCACGGACCGCGCGCGAATCCGGGATCGACCAAATGTCTGCCGACGCCTCGACGACCGAGCCATTTGCTGCCGCCAGCCCGCTCCTCGGTTTATCCCGGCGGCGTGTGTCCATCGGCTTTCTGAATTGGGCGCACGCCCTCGATCACTTTGTTATCCTGATCTACCCGTTTGTGGTGATCGAGCTGCAGGCGGTCTACGGCCGCAGCTACGCCGAACTCATCGCGCTGTCGACGCCTGCTTTCATCGCCTTCGGTTTGTTCTCGCTGCCGGCAGGGTGGCTTGCGGACCGTTGGAGCCGGCGCAACATGATGGTGGCCTTTTATCTTGGTTGCGGCGCCTCGTTGATCGCGGCGGCGCTGGCGCCGTCCTTGATCGCACTGGCCGTGGCGTTGTTCGCGCTCGGCGTCTTCGCCGCGATCTATCATCCGGTTGGGACCGCCATGGTGATCGAGAACGCCACCCATCGCGGGCGCACGATGGCGTTCAACGGCGTCTGCGGCAATCTCGGCATTTCGCTCGCCGCACTGATCACGGGACTCCTCACCGCCGCCTTCTCCTGGCGCGGCGCATTCGCGGTGCCGGGTGTCATCTGCATCGTGACCGGCGTTGCTTACATCTGGGTCGTCCCGGACGAGGCGCGGCATAAATCCGCGCGCAGCGCGACGGCCGACGTGCCGCTGTCGGCGGCGGTCGCCGCCACCATTTTCGGTCTTTTCATCGTGGTCGCGCTGGCGGCGGGCCTGGTGTTCAATACGCTGTCGGTGGCGCTGCCGAAGATCGTGGACGAGCGCGTCAGCAACATCTCGCTGGTGGAAGTCGGCGGGTTGACCACGGCCGTGTTCATTTGCGGCGCGATCGCCCAAATGGCCGTCGGCCGGCTGGTCGAGCGCTTCCGGCTGCACATTCTTTTCGCCGTGCTCGCGATCATGCAATTTGCCGGGGTGGTGTGGACGGCCTATGCGGGCGGCACGATGGTTCTGTTCGCGCTCGCTTTCACCATGGCGGCGATCTACGGACAGATCACGGTCAACGACCTGATCATCGCCCGCTACACGGCCGACGCCTGGCGCGGCCGCGTCTTTGCCGTGCGTTACTTTCTCACCTTCATGATCTCCGGCGTTGCGGTGTCGATGATCGCGTTTCTCTATAACCGCGGCGGGTTTCCGATGGTGCTCGGCACCACGGCCGTTGTCGCGCTCGGCTTCCTGATGGCGGTCCTGGCCATCGCCTATATCGCCGCCAATGTGGAGCGCGCGCGCGTTCCCCATGCCATGCCGGCGGAGTAAGCAAAGCCCTATCGCGCAGAGCTGCCAGCCGGTCGAGCCTCGCGCCGCTGGCACGCTGTTGTGCTTACCGCGGTGGCCGGTTGGGCGTTGGCTGATGCAGGGCCCGTGAGCGCGCCGGTCGCGCTCCGCGTCGATACCAGCACGATCGCCAACGCTACGACCTCGCACAACGCGGCGACCCAACCCAAGCTCATGACCGACCCATAGATCAGGGCGATCGAGCCGAGCGCGGTACCGAGCGAAAATCCGAGATACATCGACGATGCATTGAGCGAGAGCACGATCGGCGCGACTTTGACGCCGGCGATGCCAATCAGGCGCGCCTGCTGCGCGGGAAAGAATCCCCAGCCGGCAACGCCCCAGACCACGATCGCAAGGGTGATGGAGCCGAGCAGGATTTTGCCGCCCACAAGGCCGGGGCCGAACGACAAGCTCGCAAAGGCGAGCGCCAGCAGCGCCAGCGCCGGCACGACCATCGCCCGTGCGCCGAACCGGTCGTTGATGGCGCCTCCGGTGAACAGGCCGGTGACCGCCGCACAGCCCCAAATGAACAAGATCAGGCCGATCTGCGCGTCCCCGATACCGGCGACGTGCGCCAGATATGGCGCCAGATAGGAATAGACCGTGTAGGCGCCTGTCCCCCAGATCACGGTGACCAGCAACGCCACCAGAACGGGCGGCTGCTGGACGACGGCGAGGCGCTCGCGCAGCGAAGCGGTGGCGAGCCCGGCGCCGACGCTGCGCGGAAAACCAAACAGCAACCCGGCGACCGCGAGCGATGCCAGAATGCCGACGCACACGAACGTCATACGCCAGCCCATCGCGTGGCCGATCAGCGCACCGAGCGGCACGCCGAGCGCCACCGCAATGCTGCTTCCTCCCATCACGATCGCGAGCGCCGTTCCGCGCCGTTGCGGTGCGACCACCGCGCCGGCAAGCGCGCTTGCGCTCGGCACATAAAGGCCGGCCGCGCAGGCAAGCAGAATGCGCGCGGCCATGAGCTGCCAATAATTCGCCGCCGCAGCCGCGATAAAATTGAACAGCGCAAAGGCGATCATCGACAACAGCAGCACATGACGGCGGTTCATGCCACCGGTTGCGGCGGCGAGAACGGGAGAGCTCAGCGCGTAGGTGAGAGCGAAGACCGTCATCAACTGCCCGGCTGCGGTGATGCTCACAGACATGTCGCTCGCCAGCCCGGGCAGGAGCGCTGCGATCATGAAGCTCTCGGTACCGGTCGCGAAGGTCCCCAAGGCCAGCCAGAGCAAGGGGAGGAGTTCATGCAGCGCGGTGGAGGAGGCTTTCACGTTTGCGGTTTCCTTTAAATGACCGGTCATCTTAGTGGCGGGGCCAGCAGTGCGCGAGGCGCACGACCGGTCCGTCTTGCTCACACCAGGAGTTTGCTGAAGGCGAATTTCATGAAGCGCTCGAAGGCGCGGTTGTCGCGTTCGACGCGCGCACGCAGCAGGGCGCCTTCGTAGGCGTCGAGCAGAAAGGCGGCGAGTTCGGCCGCCGTCAGGGCTTTGGACACCGCGCCTTGTTCCTGCGCTTCAGCGATGGTGGCCTCTACATCCTTGGTCCAACGTTCATAGAGGCGGCGCAGGCTGTCGCGGATGACTTCACTCTGATTGGAAAGTTCGGCGCTGAAGTTGCCGAGAATGCAGCCGCGCTCGAACCGGGCGTCGGCGCACACCGTGCTCAGCCTTTCGTAATGTCGGCGCAGCCGCTCGAGCGGGGGGATCGACTTGTCCGTCAAAAGCTCGCGGCGGC
This sequence comes from uncultured Alphaproteobacteria bacterium, assembly GCA_963818155.1. Classification (GTDB taxonomy): domain Bacteria; phylum Pseudomonadota; class Alphaproteobacteria; order Rhizobiales; family Xanthobacteraceae; genus BOG-931. Next base: position 25,243 of record CAWFRC010000002.1, on the reverse strand, counting down.
GCTTGTCCGCGCCGTAACGCTCAACAATCTCGGCGCCGAGCGCCTCCTTGCTCTCGAAGTGGTTGTAGAACGATCCTTTAGGCACGCCTGCGGTGTCGGTGATGTCCTGCACGCCGACACCGTTGAACCCCTTGGTGGCGAGGCATTTGAGGCCAGCCTGGACGATCTGTTCGCGGGCGCTTGGTCGCGGCATAAGAGTACGAATATGACCGGTCGTCTTAAAAGTCAATCTCTGATCAATCGATGCTCGTCTCTGCAAGCGTGGGGGCAGGGTGTAAGAACGGCAACGTCACGCCACGCGCGGAAGCGTTCCGCAGCTGCGCTCCGTGCATCGGAAAGCACCGGCCTTGCGGTCAGGCCGGCGCGTCCCCGTCGTTCTTTAGATAAAAGCGCTTACGCTGTTTGTGGATGGCGTGCGGCTATCGCCATCGCGATCAGGGCCGCGCCGCCGAACACCATGTTGATGCCGACAAGGAGGCCGAGCGCCCAGAAGGCCGACCCGGGCAGTCCGCTCAAGATGATGACGGCGAGAATGATGTCGATGATGCCGCTGACCAACATCCAGACCCATTGACCGGTGAGCTGGCTGCGGTGCTCGATGGCATACATGATCGAGACGATGCCTTCGATGATGAAGAAGGCAATCAGCACGAGGGTCAGCGAGATGCTGCCGCTGATCGGCCATAGCAGCAGCACGATGCCGGCGGCGATGGCGATGATCGCCGAGATGAGCGACCACCAGAAGCCGGGCGCTCCGCGCGCCCAGAACGTGGTGATGAGCCCGAGAATGCCGCTGATCAAAAACACCCAGCCGATGATGATGGTGAAGGCCAGCGTGGCGATTGGCGGCACGACGATGGCAATGAGGCCGAGCAGAACCAAAATGATTCCCTCAGCCAGAAAGAGGCCCCAATGCTCGCGAATCGAGCGGGCGACAGCGCGCCCCGCCTGTTCGGCTTCGTCTTGGCTTATCGACATGAGTGGCTCCCTGAGATTGAGCTTGCCCGCGTCTTCTTGCCCGGGGCACCGGCGGTCCTACTCAACGGAATGCGCGAGCCTAGATGTGAAGTTCGTGCAAGTACGCTTGTGAACTTCTCAACACGTACGCTTAGAAACTGGGCAAACGGCACGAATCGTCGAGGACTCTCGCACAAAAGCGAGGGCTTGCATAACCGCCGCAAAGCCCCCACTTAGGGTTGAACGATGTCGAGCCTCGGCTCCATCGGAGGACGGCCACGATTACGACGGGTGACGCCGGATGTACGCGCACCCAGTCCGATCGTGGCCGTTGGCATTTCCAGCGTTCGGCTGTTTCCAGCGTTCGGCTGTTTCCAGTGTTCGGCCGTTTCCAGTGTTCGGCTCTGCTCGGAATTCGGCAAAAGTCGGAAATCCGTTCGGAAGGACTGCTCCCGGAGGTCGAGTGAGGCCTGTCATACAATTGCAATATTTGATTGTCATGTTTTTGAAATAAATTTGTCAGTTGGAGGGGTGGCAGTGATGGCGGAAACTGCGAGCGTCGATTTCGGCATCCTGGCCGGCGCCGGCGCGCCGACGCGAGACTACAAAGCGGGCGACATTATTTTCCGCCAAGGCGATGCAGCCGATGAACTGTACATCGTAAAGAGCGGCACGGTTGAAATCCGGCTCGGCAATCGCCTACTCGATACGCTGCCGGAGCTCAGCATTTTCGGCGAGATGGCGTTGATCGACCGCAGTCCGCGCAGCGCCACGGTGGTCGCCGCAACCGATACGACGATCGTGCCGGTCGGCGAGAAGCAGTTTCTCTTTCTGGTCAGTCGCACTCCGCACTTTGCGCTCAACGTGATGCGCATTCTGGCGCAACGTTTGCGCACGGCGAACACCGCGGTGTATTAGAGAAGTCGCAGCATCGAGGTCGCGAGGGGGCGGCTCGATGCAGGATGGAGCGGCTTCATGCGCGCATTCGCGAGAGCGCCTCTATTCGTCGGCATCATATTTCCCCGTGCGTTTCTGACGGTCCTTGTCCTGACCGCGTTGGTCACCGGCGCCAACGCCGGCCCGATCCGGAAAGGTGCCGTCATGGAGGTGAAGCCGAATTCGATCTGGTTCGAAGAGGTTGCCAGGCTCACGCGGTGGCAGGAATTGAAAAAGGGCGGCGACGCGGCGGCGCTGACCTCTTATCAGGAACAGATGCTCGGCGGGCGCGAGGCTTGGCAATTCCTCAAGCCGCTCAAGGTCAAAATCCTGCGCTACGATACGGCGGCAAGCCAGATCAATGTCGAGATGAAGACCTCCGGACGCATGCAGGGCACCACTTGGTGGCTCGACGCGTCGGCAGTGGGGCAGTAACCCGCGACCGCGGTCTTTTGTTTTCAGCCGTGCAGGCGCGGCGCGGTCAGGTGGGATAGCGCGCGATCGCAGCCAAACGGTCCCGCAGACTCGTGGCCTTCGGCGTTTCAGGCTGTTGCGCCGCGACGGCCGCGTCGGGAAGCTCGAACTGCGCGCCGATCCACGTCCACAGCGCCGAGATTTCCTGCGCCGCCCGACCTTCGCCGGCATATTCGGTAACCCCGAGACCGGCTGCGACCGCATCCTGATAATCGATCCGAGACGAGAGCATCGGCTCGGCCAGGATCCCGAGCTGCGTCAAATCCTTTGCGGCGTCGCTCGCGCGTGCGCTGCGCGCGTTCGGCGGACACTGGTTGAGAACGAAGGCGGCTCGGCGCTTTGCCAAGTAAATGGCGCGGAAGGTGCCGGCCGTGGCCTCGACATCCAGATGCGTGGGGCGCGCCGGCAATAGGCAGATATCGGCGGTCTCCGCCACCACGCGTACGGCCTCGCTGTCGGCGCCGGGTGTGTCGAAGATGGCAAGCGTGAAACCGGTGTCGGCGATGCGCTGGAGGATCGCTTGCAGCCGCGGCAACCGCGCGGCTTCGAATTGCTCGACCAAGATCTTATTTGGCGGGTTTGCCGAGCCGCGGCGCTGGCCCCAGCGCGCCAACGACCCTTGCGGATCGAAGTCGAGCGCGATCACGCGTTCGCCCGCGCCCGCTGCCGCAACGGCGAGGGACGCCGCCAGCGTGGTCTTTCCGGCTCCACCTTTTTGCGTGACGAATGCTATCGTGCGCATTGCGAATCTCGCTACACACTGAAGACAACAGTCTCACAAAATCGCTGCCGTGCAAAGCGAACAACTGTATCCTGGTACGGTCGAGAGAAACGCGGATGTGTTCGCCGTGGACTTCGATCGGCGCCGATGCTCGGCTTGAGCCGATATCTGACCCGACGAGAACCGGTCAAGTCCGACGCCGGCTCCGACTGAAACTGTGTCGCGTAGCGTGTGTGCCCGGTTCTCCGCGTGCCCCCCGTTTCGCTGAAGGTCGGGAAGGTAACGTTCCGTTAACCATTGTGCCGTCACCGTGTAATCATTGTGCCGTCACGGTGTGGCACACAAGTCATTCTCGAAAAAACCGAAACATGGCATTCGCCGAACAGGGCAGGCAGACTGGTTGGGAGCATCAAGCTGCCAGCCTCGATTCCCCGCAAGGCGTGCCTGCCACGCCTGATATCAACGCCAAAACCACCGTCGACCGCAATGTAACGCCAGTCGATCGCCGCAAGTCGTTGCGGCTGGTCGGCGATGAAGGTGTCGATTCGCTCGCGCAAGCCGTCGAGACGAGCCTCGCCCACGAACTCGATCTGGTCCGCGCCGATATCGCGCGCCAAGAGCAGCCGTCCGGGGCCAGCGCAGCGGCATCGCCGCCGCCTCCGATAACAGCGACGCCCCCGAGCGCGGATCCGGCTGCGGGCACTACAGGGGACGTGCACGCCGCGGCGAACGCGAAGACGCCTGAGGCAAGCACTGATCGTCTCGCCCGCGAAAACGCGCTGCTGTCGCAACAGCTCGCCGAGGCGGACATGGCTCTTCGGGACGCGCGGCTGCGCATCAAATCGCTGGAAGAGCGGCGCGCGCCGGCGGTGGAATCACCAGCCGCAGAACCGATCGAAAATCAGCAGGACGAGTTGCGCGCGAGCCGCGACCGGCTGCAGGAACGATGTGAAGCTGCCATCGCCGAGAACGCCGGCCTGTCGCGCGCCGTCACCGACAAGGACCGGGCGCTTATCGACGCGCGCGTGCGGCATGAATATCTGGAAGCGGCGCTTGCTGCTGCGGAACTCGCGTGCGGGAGAGTGCAAGATGAAGTCGCCGGCGAGCGTGAGAAACATCAGGGCGAAACGGCGGCCCTAAAGGCGCGTGTCGATGATGTGTCATGGCGCGCGACCACGGCCGAAGAATTGCTCTCTGAAAGCCGCGAGCATCTCCTCGCCCAAACGACCGAAATCGATGCCTTGCGGCAACGCGTTGCGCAGGCGGAAGCCGTCAGCGGCGAAGTTCAGACCAGGCAACGGCAGCTCGAGGACGCGCTTTCTTTCCAGCAAAGTCAGTGCGAGAATCCTCAACGGTCTCAAGCGATGCTTGCCGAGGCGACCAACCATCTGTTGCAGCGGTTCCGCGATCGCGATCGTGCTCTCGTCGTCGCTGAGGACAGGAACCGAATGCTCGCCGAGCGCAATGCTCGCCTTGAGGCCGCAGACCACCGGGCCGGCGATCCGGCCGAACCTGGTAAGCCGAACGCTCCCCGGCCGCTTACGGACGCGGAGGAGACCGCGCGTCAGGATTGGGTCGAGCTGGCGCGGCTCTTGAGCGACTTTCTCGAACGTAAGATCTCACGCCGGCGCGCGACCCCGGGCCCATCGCAGGCGTAAGGGCCTATTCGGCTCGCGCGTCCAGTTGCTCGATCAACGCCATTGCCGCCGCTGGCGCCCGGATTTTGCCTTCGTGAATCACATAGGCCACGTCGCATGAAATGCGTTATTTTACTGCGTTTCTCGCATGTCGTGGTGCCGAAACGGTGCTGAAACGACACCAAATCACACTTCCGCTGCACGACTTTGGAAGTTCGGATGATGGTGCCCGTAATGCTCCTGCAACGTCTTCACGTTCATGCCCAGATGGCCGGCGGCTTCCCACAGGTCGACACCAGCTTGCATAAGCCACGTTGCTCGAGTGTGGCGCATGATGTGCGGCGTTACCTTGCCGGCGCTGTTATCGAGCCCGGCGACTTTCAGAACCTTGGACCACGAATAGAACATTTTTTCGAACGTAACGCCGTCATGCTCGCAGACATAAACTGCCTTAGGTCCATCAAGTCGACGCCACCGTTGCAGATGCGATAGGATACGACGCCCGAGCTTGACGATTGGTGTTCGTTTATTCCTGCTCTCATTGGCGCGTCGCGATCGTCGCCGCATGGTGCCGCTTTCGAAATCAATCCAGTCCCACCGCAGGCCACGGATCACGCTGCTACGGCTTCCTGTGTAGATGCCAAGCAGGACAAACCGGGCAATGCTGGGCTGGCCTCGTGTGCTGACGCGCCTTGCGGCCCATAGCAACTTAGCCGCCTCCGATCGCGTCATCCAACGGGTGCGCGGCTCTGGCTTGGCGGGAAGCACAATAGCTGGAATGGCGGGTAGGGGGCCGTGGTGTTTATGCCAGTATTTGATTGCGGCCCGAAGGATTTCCAAGTTCTGCCGGGCGGCGGATTCGGTCCTGCCTTTGCCGTAGGCGCGGCAGTTAGCTGGCGTGATATCTGATAACCGTTTCTTGCCCCACCATTCGCCGAGTAGCCGAACGCCATAGCGATAATTCTCTGCCGATGGCTTGTGTTCAAGATGCTCGCGCCAATAAACGAGCAGGATATCCGCGATGAGCGGATCAGGCCCGAAGGAAGGTTTGTGCTTCTCGCCGAGATATTCAGCTAAGCGCTTTTCCGCCGTCCAACGGTCAGCCTCAGCGCAGCCAGTGCGGATTCTGGTGTCGCCATCTTTGATAATCCATTGGCCTCTAGTTTTATCGAGCAAGAGTCGCGGCGGGGATCGTCTGCGCGGCATCGGCGTATCATCTCCTGCACATCGGACGGCATTGTATAATCGCGCTTGCCGATGCGGAAGATGTATAGCCTGCCACGCCCAGCTTCGGCCCGAAGTGTGGATATCGTAAACCCGTAGCGCTCGGCGGCTTCCTTAAGCGTCAAGGGACGTTCGTCGGCGGGAGGCGGCGCTGTCATGCCGCGCCGTCTACTTGGTTTCGCGCGCGTCGTTAAGCGCATGACGGACGCTGAGGCGATGATGTGCCCTGGAAAGTCGAAAATATCAGGCTTTTACGGGGTTGATATGGCACTCGGACATAAGTGGCACTTGGTCAAAGGCCGGCCACAAGGACCGGCCTGCAACACCTATTTTTCTAGGACGTGCTCCAACGCACGCTCTACGTAGAGCGTGCGGAGGTGGCTTAAGGCTATATCGCCTTGAGCGACGACCCAGCCATTGCGTTCGTCGAATAGCGACGTGGAAAAATCCGTGCAAATGAGTTCGTAGCCCAAGAACCAGGCTATGCGCTCTAGCTCTTAAATCGATAGTTCATTGGCTGGTCGTTGGTGATGGGCAGGCTTTGGCTTCTTGGCCATTCGGTAGCTCCTACGCAATCGTTCGCACCGCCCGGTATGGACGGCACGTCGGGTTATGAGATTGGTAGGACAGGTTTGCCCGGTCTTAGCGCCAGCAATCCGATGTGGATTATTGGAACATTTGTTCCAATGTCAAGTCCGTGGATAGCGCGCCCTCAATCGGCATTCGTCGGCGAACGTGAGCATTGCCAATAGCAGCCAAATCGACAGTCGGACGGCTCGAACGTAGGCGCGGAGGCGAAGGCGTAAGGGGCGCTGATGTGCCATTGGTCAATTCGCTGGTTTCAGGGACGATTAGAGGCAGAGAAGTGCCTGATTTTAGTGACTCGGCGAGAGGGTCCGAAAATGCCCTAAGCGGCCTTCGCGGAGCGCTTTCGGCATAGGTCCGAGCAGAACCGGACCTTGGACGATACCTGCCGCCCGTTCTTCCACTTCGGGATCGGACGATCGCAGCCGGGACATTCACACATACGGCGGCTGATAGGCTCGATACCGGCTTCCTTCAGCACCGCTTGGCGCTCTTGGCTTTCCCGGTAAGCCTTCTCGCATTCCTGCTTGCAGCACCGCAAACCCTTGCTCTCGAATTCACGGTTGCAGTGCTTGCAGGCGATATAGAAGCCTTGGCCCCCACGCCGCATAGGAATGCTGGAGAAGCCTACTTTCTCATAGAGCCTTGAACCGACTTCGAGGCCGGGCGGACCTGCTACGACAAAGAAGCTACCGAGCGCAGCGCCCGTCAGCTTATTTTCGCTCGTGCATGGTTGCTCATACGTAGGATTGCCATCGTCATACCAAACTTGGCAGCGCATCGAGCGAAAGTTGCCGTTTAGCGACGTATCAGGACTTGCGTGGCCATCTTCGTCGCTGCCAATCCAGACCGATGCAGCGCCTTGCCGTCCGCGATAGACGAATGTCTGACCGCATGACCAGCATGGGACAATATTGTGCTTGGGACGTTCGCGCTGGCGATCAGCCAATAGCGTAGCGACGAGCCGTTCGGCCCGTTCGGAAATGCTCATAAAACATCCTTCCATGAATAAAAAATAGCCGGAGCCGAAATTCGACTTGTGCTAACTTTTTTGGGGGCGAGCCTGTTAGAAGGATCGCCGGAAATGGCGCAGCCGCTTACGATTTCAATGGTGTGCCCGAAGTGCGGCAGTCAGCTCGTCGGTCCGAGAGGGACGAGAGCGCAGCTAAGCGACACACTGAGCTGTCCTGAACATGGCGAGGTGGGCCGGTTTGACGATATGATTCAAAAACTCAGCGAGGACGCGGATCGGAAAGTTGAAGACGCGATAAAACAATTTCTAAAGGGTCCGGATACGAAGTAAGATGCGGATATGAGCGACCGACTTGCATGGGACTATCCACCGACGATGCGGCAGCGCCGTCGCCGTCCTGCGCATATACTGGAAGGCGAAGTCTTGTCGTCGTCAGTATCGGCGTCGCAGCCGCGAACGGTACGTTTCGAACGTCCCCGCAATGTGCGGATACCACGTTGGGCCGTCGCGCTATTGGCTTTCGGCGTGCTGGCCATGCTATTCCCGTTTGGCCTGGTTGTCAGCTTGGTGATCGTTGCGATACTTGCGTTGATGTATCCGGCACAAGCCTTCATCTTTGTCGCTTGTTTGGTCACCGCAGCGATCATTATTGCGCTTGATCGCCGCCGTCGCAGGGTCGCCGTACGTTCGAATAAGCCAGCGGTATAAAATCTCAGCGTCCTCTTGCGTCATTCTTCAGGTCCACAGACATCATTTTGGTGATGGCGTAGCGTTCTAAAATCACCGCGCCGCCCGTAGGCATGCGATTGCGTAGCAGCTTCGCAATCCCGCAATACTCTGCCGGTATCCTAACCGCCGGTTTCTGGGCTGGCTTCGGTTTGGTTCTTCGTCGTCTCATCTAAAGCGCCGTCCCATGCATCGGCTCTTTCGGGTCGGAAGGCTTCTCATCTGGCGTGAAGTGCCGCGCGCGTTCCACCAAATCTTTATTTTTGGCCTTTTCCGTCGCATCGATGTTTGCTTGCCGGGCCTTCGCCAAATCATCATGGTAGGAGTTGGCGTTGGCGTGAGCCGGCGCTGCGGGTCCAGACGGTCTCTCCGCGTCGATAGTCAATTCAGCCGAATTACCCTTTCTCGTAACAGGATGCTTATAAGCTGAACCCTTTTCCATAAACTCGCTAGCGTATAATGAACCGGCTGGTAGCGGTTAGCGCCGATGAGTTGTTGCTTCTTAATAGACATTTGTTGATCCTTAAAATGAGTTGTCGTCGTTTGAATTGGCGAGATGAAAAGGTGGCGGCGAGGTGACAACTTGTTTTCCTCGCCGCCTTAATTGCAAGACGTAAGGCGGGATTCATACCTTCCCCACCGAAGGGGTTTGCCTTTCGTCATTCGCAGCGATTACGTCGCCAACGCCGCGCGCCCACGTATGGATAAGGTCGCTTGGTGCGCGTGCCACCAAGGAAAATGACAGTGAACGCGCCTTCCAACGCCGGCCTTTTGATGCGGTGTTGAAGCGGCCGTTCAATACGGAGTCGACAGATGCAGGCGAAACAGCACCTCCGCTTAGTGGCACCACCATAACGCGGTGCTTCCAACGCTGCGATTGCCCAGATCGCGGTCTACTTGATCAGTTGCGGTATCGCTCATTTGCGATGGTTAGCCGAGATCAAGGATGCATTGAGTACTACGGTGCCAGTAACTTCCGAATAACGAAAAGCCCCGGCCAGACGGGGACCAGGGCTAAGAACGCAGAGGTCAAGTTTAGACTTTCTTTATGCACGAGCGGTGGGATGGGCTATGACAGCTGACGAATACCGCGCACGGGCCGAAGAGGCCACGAAATTTGCCGCCGATACCCGGGACCTGTGGGAGCGCGAGATCCTGTTCAAGATTGCCAGCGAATGGCAATTGCTCGCAGTACATAGGGCAGTGGAGAGGCGGCCGACTATCCTAAAGGTCGTACCCGGAAAGCCGCACAGCGAATAAGGCAACGAAAAGCCCCGGCCAGCAATAGGTCTGACCGGGGGTGAAGTTGATGATGCATTCGCGGCCCTATTCAGGCTGAAGGCTCAGTGGGTGTCAACGGCCGAAACGTGCGGCGTTCGAAACGGGCCCGAATGTACGCAATGTGCGAGCGCACGCTACGCATGTTCCTTTGCCGTTAGCGTAACGCTCATAATGGCGATAGCGGCATGGTCGATCAGAGATGAAACGCTTGTGGCCGGCAGCTCTAGCCTCCGCTGCTTTTTCTTTGACCGATTTCATTGCGAAAAGTCTCCTTGAGGCAATATCAAGGGCGAGAATGGCGGTACAGCCAGCAATGATGTTGAATGACAAAAGGGTTGAGTATTCGCAACACGATCCAGCTACGGGAATATCGCCGATCTATCGAAGACTACGATCAAAAACTAAAACGTTAGAAAAGCGACAGTATTCTGTTTTAATGTTTGGCTTAAGAAAGAGCGAACCACATTGGCACTGGGATGAGGCGAGGCGAGCGCCGGGTCGCCGAAACAAAAACCCCGGCCAGCATTGGAGTCTGACCGGGGCGAAGTCGATATTGGGTCGTCTAGGCTGACCCACCTATTCAGGCCGAAGGCTCAGCGGGTCCGCAATTAAAAACCTCGGCCCTTGTGAGAGCCGAGGTCATCTAGGCTATTTCGCCTGATGCGCATGACGCGCGGGCGATAGTCCGAAGCCGGTAGAGAAGCATTTTAAATTCGACAAGCCATAAACTGCTGCAGCGCACCAAATCAGCTTAGATTACGATGGATCAACGGCTATCCAACGACAGCCCCATGCTGAAGGCTTTTTGACGCGTCGCACCTTCAGACCTCTTTAAAGTCTTTGCGATGCGACCAGCGTGTGTCTTTTGTCGTGCGAGCGACTTTAACGTTTTGAGATCAGCCGGCGTCCACGCTCGCTTCAAAGCCTTCTTGGCCATCTAATAACCCCCAATTCTTGATGAAGGCGTGTCTTTAAGCAGAAGACCATACAATTGGCAACCGGTTGCGCGCACGTCAAACAAAGGTTTTAGCCGCCCTCAAACAATAGCGAGGCGAGCGCCGACCCGCCAAATAAAAAGCCCCGGCCAGATGGAGACCGGGGCGAAGTGGAAGTATGGCCCGCCCATTCAGCCAAAACAACTCGGTGGGTGTCATCAACGGCTCAATGATTGGCGCGTTTCGCCCGACCGCTCTTGATAGTGATTGAGCACGAACAAGCGCACCGCTGACGATAGATTGCCAAATTGGCGTTCGGTATCGATGCTGGCCACCAACTCGGACAGCGTCTGGTTCCTCTTAGAGGCGATCTCCTTCAACCCCTTCCAAAAAGGATCTTCCAAGCTGACGCTTGTTTTGTGACCCGAGAGAATGATCGAACGTTTGGCTACTTGTGATTTTTCCATAGGGTCGGTCCCCTTCGATGATGCTTCAACATTAGTACCGAAGACAAAGCCAAATCGGTATCATATTCGTCGAGTTCACAGAGCAGCGCAACTTCCAGTTAAGCGATGCCACAACAAAAAGGGCGGTCGAGCCGCCCCCAATATGGCAGCAGCTTCGCCATGAAGCGCCTCCAGCTAGGTCCGGCCGCGTTTGCCTAAGACCAGGCTTTTGTGCGGCGCTCACCCCACCACTAGGTGCGAGAGCCGGATTTCCACACCAACGCTTCCGCTAGATCGACCAGCGACGAGCGCACCTTCTTGTCGGAGATTTTGACGAAGGCTTCGGCGAAGCGGAGAACCTGCAAGTCAAACGCAAGTGACTTCGTCGCCTTCAACGAGCTAGCGGTCTCCGCTGAACCGTCGAAGAGTTCAGTGATCGGCACATTGAGCGCGGTGGCGACCAGATGTAGCCGGCTGGCGCCGATCCGGTTCTTGCCGTTCTCGTATTTCTGAATTTGCTGGAAAGTCACGCCAATCGCTTTGCCTAGCTCTGTTTGGGACATTTTGCGCGGCTTGCGCAAAAGCCGAATGCGCGCACCAACCAATAAATCAACAGGCTCGTTTGCTTTTGCCCGCTACTCCCCAAATTGAAAAACCAGAATAACGATGTTGATTTGCTGGGCCAAGGGGCCGGGTTGAGCCGAAGGCGCTGGTATGCTTCCCTGAAGAAGATGAATGCGAGGCGAGCGCCAGCCCGCCAAATGAAAAGCACGTCAGTGGAGCCTACCCATGGAATATCGTGGCATCGAATACGCGGTCGTTCAGACAATCGAGAACGATTGGCGCTGGTCGGTGAAGCGCGCTCCCAAAGACAAGGTCGGAAAATCCTCGCACCGCGATACTGCGATCATTCGAGCTCACCAGTTTATCGATAGTCTAATCAAGCTTCGGTCGAACGAAGGAATTTAGGCTATCGACAACGAAAAGCCCTGGCCAGACGGGGACCGGGGCGCGCGCTGAAATAAGAAACGGGACGCAAGATTTTCCCGGAAATCGCCGCTGTGACGATCATGGAAAGATCGAAGGAGTAGAGGATGACTACCAACACAGTAAATGATCACCTCAAAAAACTCCACGCCGCGAGAGTGCAGGCGGTTAAGGCCCGTCGCGAGGTCGCCGATACGCTGACCGAGAATTTTCGGCGCGGTCATACCGAGGATGTGCGCGACCTGTTCATAAGACTTCAGGATACCATTGAAGCAATCTATCGTGCGATCCTGGACGAAGAGAGGAGAGCGACGAACGAGAAAGAGCCAGAAATTCCGCCGGGATGATCCCGCCCGCTTGCGTCGCGTCGGGGATGCTGGAGGGTCGCGCCTTCTAGGTAAAACTGCCCGGGTTTTTCTGCGTCTCACTCTGGTAGCCAACCTTGCCCATTCAGGCACAAGACCTAGCGGCTTGCGTTCCTGTTCTCGGTATGTTCGCATAGGGCATGACCCGAGGACAGGTGCTCAGATACGCTATCGCTTTCGCCCTCATGCGCGCGCGCAAGATCGTCCGCGGAGCGAAGGCAGGATTGACCGAACCGGAGCGATAAGCGATCGCCGATCACGTAGTCGACCAGCTCACGGAGCGCGGAGACCCGTGGAGACTGAAAGAGGAGGCGGAAGTCGCGCCACCGCATTCGACATGACGCCGCGCACTTTTACACCGCCTTGGGTCCTCGACGACACGTCCACCGAAAGCCTCTGCATCCGCGACGCCAAAGGCCAAGCGCTTGCGTATGTTTATTACGAGAATGAGACCGGTCGGCGCATGGCGATGGGGCGAATATTGCGATGGCCGAGATAGGCTTGGATCGCCCGAGTATCGTGGCCATCATTTGGCGAGCAAGTAACCGCAGGCATGCCGCTCGATACCCGAACGCTGCAGGCTTACCTCGGCCATCGCTCGATCGGCGCCACGACGCGCTACGCTGCGTTGGCCCCGGGGCGATTTAAGAACGTTTGGGGGAAGGGATAGGGACAATGCATCGCATCACGCCGCAGCTCGTGGGCGCCGAATGCCCTTGAGCACGCTGACGGACTTCCTCGCGGTGTTTGTGGCCGCGGGAGCTACAATTGTGATTGGGATCGCCGTCGTGATCTTGAATGCGAGGTCGTAATCATTGTGGGATGACCCGATCGTCAGCCTAGTCGCAGGCAAAATCTGGCAGGCCGAACCGTGCCCGTCCCTACGGAACGTAGGGGTGCGTCGGCCGGATCATACCGTCAGCGTGCCGTTAGCCTAGAGAGCCGAGGCGGCAGAGGAAAGTTAAATGAGAAAGCCGAGATCGCAGGCTACCCGAGAGCGATCTAATGCTCCTTCCGAATCCGAACAGCGTCCTCGTATTCTCCATTCGAGCGTATATTTGCCGGAACCGGTTTATGAGGTGCTGCGCAAGATCGCTTTCGATGAACGCCTCAAAATTTATGACCTCGTACTCGAGGGCCTTGACGCTGTACTCCCGCGGCGTGGCTGTCCTTCTGTGGCCGACCTGAAGAGCGGCAAGAGGTCTTAAATCAGTCTATTACCTGTTAGCATGCAGAGGTACGCCGCCCCGCGCTTGTAGGCGCGTCGCTGGTAGGTGGTGCGCCCATAACCGTTTGGTGATAAGTTCGAGTCCTCCCGGGCCCACCACGCATTCCGACTTTCAAAGAGATTTCCCGGCCGTCTGGCAACTAGCGCCGAATTGGCCGAGTTGTTGACGTGAGCTTCATCTCTGCCGCGGCTCTCTGGTGAACTTCTCTGGATGTTTCGTCGCCTTTGTCTCTGCGCACAAAATTCCATTTCCCGGAAACAGAGACTGCGGTGCGAAGAGACACGGTTCGATGCAGGTATCCGTTAGTCCGCCTTTCGAGGCGATCTCGCGCGGCGGCGCACTCGCGATAAGATCGTGCTCGCGCCCTGACAGCGATATCGTCACGACACCATGGTGGTGCCGCTGAGTAAATAAGCGTCTAGGTCGCCCTGCGCGATCCTTGATTTGACGACACGAGCCTGGAAAGCGCGGCACACCGGCGGTGACGACGCTGCCGATGGCGGCGATGTCGCCATGCTTGATGCCGACGAGCCATCTAGTTCCGGTCCCTATAGTAGGCCCGAACACGTGGCATTAACTGGCCGTCGCACAGCGCGCGGCTCTGCATTAAGGGCTGGATGCGCACGCCTACATTGCGCAAGCTATGCGGACAGCGAAGTCGCGCGATATGGACCAGGCGTCCTGCATTTGCGTGAGCTATTAGCCTATGCCATCAACCGCGGTCTCAGATGTTTCGATTTCACAAACGGCGACGAGCCATACAAGCTCGATTGGTGCGATACCGTCCTGAAACTCTATGACTACACAACGACGACGACATGGCGCGGCCTGCCGGCGCGCGTCCGTTCGAGCGTGCAACGGCGGATCAAGCGGATGATCAGACAGACGCCGCTGCTATGGAATGTCGTCTCCTATGCACGCCGCACGATCGGCGTTATCTCGCGTGTGTCCCGATCCGACGAAGGTTCAACCGCATAGCTGCTTCGCTCAACCGAGGTGAATGATCTGACTGGAAGTCGCGCTCCTTTTTGACATCAGACACTCGCCTGGACGCCGGTGGTCATCAACCGTACCTCCGTAACTGTCCATAAATTAGACGTTCTTTGAACAGTTACACGGACCTGCCGCGCGGAAATGTCGGCTTGTGACAAAGGCACAGCCCTGCAATCAAATTGCCGGTAAACCCAGGCTTAGCTGCCATGCGAGGCGTGCCGAATGTCCCCGCTGTTATCGAGGTAGCCTTTCATTCCTTCGGCGGGCTGCATTCTTGAAATTTCAATTCCGATCCAGACACCATGCGTGTGCATCCGTGCACGGAATCTTCAATGGGAGGAAGTCAATGTTGTTCTGCATCACGACGACCTACACGCAAAAGGCCCTGGCGCCATGGCCAAGAATCCAAACGCCGATCGTCGAGACGCGGTCGAACAGATGATCACCGCGGCAGGTGGCAAGTTGGTTGCCATGTACGGCACTATCGCCGATGGTCCAGGGGCGATGGTGATCTTCGATGCGGACTCCGTGGCGGCGCCCGCGATGGCGGGGGTTGCAGCAGCGACCGAAGGACTCGCGAACGTTAGGTTGCAGCGTTTGTTCTCCGGTGACGACCTTGGTGGGGACCGCTATCAGAAATCCGTCGGATGATGCTGCGACATGAAAAGCGGACTACTGACCCGACATGAACACCTTCGAGCCCGAGCGGCACATCAAAACCGGTCACCATCAGCCCCGCGCAAGCGAGAGCACGTAAGTGCAAACGCGTCGTCATGGGACCTCTGGCTGTCTGTGATATGCCTGTCGCGCATGCACCCGTTTGCCCGACCGGACTAGCGGCCCGGGTTACTGCGGGGGATGCTTCGCCGGGGGGCCTAGTCCGGCGCCGCGGATTGGGATCGGATACGCCGGTCGTGTTGAGTAAAGTTGCCCAGCATCAGCCCAGTTCCGCGCATTTTGCCGACGCGAATCGGCCGCTTTCGTAAATGAACATTTAGTCATGCCCAGGGGGTGGGCGGACGGAGCGCGGAGCGAGCGCCGAAGGGGATGGCGGGAACGCTTCGCGCTCCGCACAAATTCGTGGGAACCGATACGGCGCGACCGGATTTGCTTGTTGACGGACGCCGCAGTCCCCAGCCCCCAGCACCCCTCCGGCGTTCGCCAAGCCCCGGGCGTTATTGCGGGGCTTTTGTTTTATAACTGCTGGCAGGAACGTCCTTACAGACACAGCTTTGATCCACGTGGCCAGCGCCATCTTGCCGGGTGAATTGGAGGGCGCTAGTCCATGGCCCTGGTCAGCAGGCGGCGATGCGGGACCGATGGTCCGATCCTTGCAGGGAAATCATTGGCGATCTCAGAAGATCTCGACCGGTATAGTCGTGAAGAAGATGCCGACGGTCAACGTTCCAGTGCGATCGTAACACGTCCAAGATCCTTTAGGCCGATCGCGTGTGCAGCAGCAGGCGTCAAATCAATATGTCGGCCGCGGACAAAAGGACCACGATCGTTGATCCGCACGATGACGCAACCGTGGCGACAGACCTTCACTTGAGCGCCGAATGGCAACGTGCGATGGGCGGCGGTAAACGCCGTGCAGTCCACGTGCTCGCCGTTCGCAGTGGGAGTGCCGCAGTGTCCGTCCGCTCCACCGTAAACACTTGCCACTTCAGCATTCCCGCTATTGGCGTTGAGACATGCCAGGACACAAACAACAAGGAGCAGGGAATGTCGCTGCGGTTTGCGGAGCGATCCGACCATAACGACCTAACAACTCGCGGTGCTAAAATTCGTTTCAGGTCGATCAATGTTGAAGTATCACCAAAGCGGCAATGTTTCGCCCTCACTCTGCGTCTGGCGCGCCTAATCGCGCTGCAGCAGCCCCGGTATCCGTGTGATCGCCCGTGCGAGCTGCCAAGCGTCATCCTTCCCGATGCGGTTCGTAATCATCCGCCGCTGTGGCTCATCCTCGAAATAGACGTACGCGAGCGGCTGCCCCTTGCTATCCTTTACGATGAAGGACGGATTTGAGGTCCATCCGCACATGCTGCGCCATGCCTCCGGCTATGCCTTGGCCAATAAGGGCATCGACACCCGAACGCTGCAGGCTTACCTCGGCCATCGCTCGATCAACTCGACCACGCGCTATGCCGCGCTGGCTCCGGGGCGGTTTTAGAACATTTGGGGGAAGGGATAGCCGCAGCGTTGCGCGCAGCCATTCGCATTCGGGCGCTACGTCGGATACGTTGCCTGCCGATAGGCCGACCCGGGCGGCAACTGTCCCCCCAACCCCGCCGCCCGGATCAAAAGAGCCTACAAGCTGAGGCAACAACCTGCAGAGCCCTGGGACCTTGGATTGCCCAGGGTCTCTTTTTATGGCGGTCAACACGCACCGCAAAACTTTCTCGGACAGTTGCTGTGCGGTGACACAAACCGGTCGCAAGCGCGTAATGCTCAAAGGCAATAGAATTTCCGCTGGCCTTGCTCGTGAGCGAATGCCACAAAACGCACTGCCGGATCTGCACTGCGAGAGTCCAGATGCCGCAATATTTCTTCACCGTTCGAGCAGACAGCGCTGACGCGCAGGAAAGTGCTGTCGTTTGGCGGGAGCGTCCTTCGGGGTCCTTCAGGTCAAAACCCGCCAATGCCTTTGCATTGCCCGCCAAGATCACAACCGACGTATTGGCGTCTTCCTCGAAGCTGCGAGCCGCATCGGTAAGCTGGCGTATTGCCTCCGGTGAAAGTGCGTTGACGCCGTTCCCGCGATCGAACCGCTCGGCTTCATCTCGTTAAAGTGGGTGAGAGCGAAGGTTCCGGGCTTCGCACTGTGGGTCCCACGCCTGGAACAGGGCGGCCGTCCTCTGATTGGCGCTAAAGGGGCCATGCCGCCTCCATAACTACGGGGTTTGTCAATCGGCTCTCAAATATTGCAAGCCGAATGACACGTACGCTACGTCCCGCTCGCGTAAGGTGATACGGCGGGACCCTGATTTGAACGCTAGCGCGTGGATACTTAGAGGGCCCGGTGTGCGCTCGGTTCCGAAGAATAATTGACCGCCGATGCGATCCAAAATAGCGTAGCAGCCGGTGACTGATGCTTGGTTCGGTGTCAGTCGTGTCAAAAAAATACAGAATTACATAAAAACCGCGTTTTCGCGAGCAGGCACGGCTTGAACTGCGCCAGCGCGCTGATTTTGAAAACAGCACGCGCAGGACTGTACGCAGCAGCTGCACCGATCAAGGCAGGAGCGACCTGAGTATTGACGACCAGGCCTGAGACTAACAGGAGCGTAGCGATGACGACGAGCAAACGTGGAATCGATCTGCTTCACGACCCTTCACTTAACAAATCAACAGCTTTCACCGAAGCGGAAAAACAGTCACTTGGCATCGTCGGCCTGGTGCCCGAAGTAACCGAGAGCATGGACCTGCAACTGAGCCGGGTGCGGATGCAGCTCGGCCAAAAGACCACCGACCTCGACCGCTACATCTATTTGATCAATCTGCTCGACCACGACGAGACGCTGTTCTATCGAACGATCATGGCCGACCCGGCGTACTTTTTGCCGATCGTTTATGATCCAACGATCGGCGAAGCCTGCTTGAAATTCGGCCACATCTATCGCCAGACCCGCGGCATGTATCTGTCGATGACGCGGCGCGGCAAAGTGAAAGAGATTTTGCGAAACTGGCCGCAGAAGGACGTTCGGTTCATCTGCGTCACCGACGGCGGCCGTATTCTCGGCCTCGGTGATCTCGGGGCGAATGGCGCGGGCATCCCCATCGGCAAGCTGCAACTGTATACTGCGTGCGCCGGCGTGCCGCCGAAATACCTGATGCCGATGTATCTCGACGCCGGCACCAACAACGAGCAATACCTCCACGACCCGCTCTACTTGGGCATGCGCAAGACCCGCCCGCCCACGGCGGAACTCTATTCCTTCGTCGACGAGTTCATGGAGGCGGTACCGGAGGTGTTTCCGAAATGCTGCGTCCATTTCGAGGATTGGACCGGCGTCGACGCCGTCCACCTGCTCGAGCGCTACCGCAACAAATACTGCGTCTACAATGATGACGTGCAAGGCACGGCGGGAATTATTCTCGCCGGCATGATCAATGCGACCAAACTCAAGGGCACCAAACTCAAGGATGAAAAATACCTTTTCCTCGGCGCCGGCTCGGCGGGGATCGGTCTTGCCAACCTGCTGTGTTCGGCGCTCGTTGCCCAGGGCATGCCGCTGAAAGAGGCGCAGTCGCGGGTTTATATGTTCGACATCAATGGGCTCCTCGAATCGACGCGCACTGATCTCGTCGATTTCCAGAAGCCGTATGCACATCCGCATGCGCCGACCAGGCACTTCGTCGAGGCCATCAACAGCATCCGGCCGACGACGATCATCGGCGTGAGCACGACCGGCGGCGCATTTACCCAGGAAGTCATCGAAGCCATGTCGCGGATCAACGCCCGGCCGGTGATCCTGGCAATATCGAATCCGACCGAAAAAGCCGAATGTACGCCGGAGCAGGCTTATACCTGGTCGAATGGCAAAGCGATCTATGCCGCTGGCGTGCAATTCCCGCCGGTTCAATACAAGGGCCAGACCTTCCTGCCGGGCCAGGCCAATAACTTCTACATTTTCCCGGCGGTCGGCATGGCGATCTTTGCCACGCAGGCGTCGCGCGTCACCGACGAGATGTTCATCGAAGCCGGCCAGACGGTGGCGGACCAGGTGCCCGCCGACTTGCTCAAGCAGGGCTTGTTGTACCCGCTGCAGTCAAATGTGCTCGAGACCGAGATTCAGACCGCGGCGCGCGTAGCCAAGCTCGTGTTCGATTCCGGGCTGGCGCGCGTCGAGCGCCCGGTGGGAGACATGGTGTCGTTCATCCGTCGCCATGTCTACAAGCCTGAATATCCGGTGGAAGCAGCCGCAACAAAGGCGGCCTAGCGCCAAGCCCCTACGGCTGCGCCGCCCTCGCCTGTCGACGGCGGCGCTGGCCGCTTGGCGAGACACAGGTGAAATCAAAGTCCAAGGAGGAACCCGTCGCGCTTGCGGCGTAACGGATCGCGTCGGACATCCGACGTGATGTGAAGGTTGGGAGGGCGAACAGCACGTAATACAGAGCCGGTCGATCCGGCGATCAGGACAACCCACTCGCCCCGATGCATTCTCGAATGCGGGCTTTCGATCGGGACCAGCCATTTGCTCATCCGGCAGCAGACGTCGGTGATCAATGCCATCCGGGCTCATCTTGCGGAGTTTGGCATCGTCGCACCGATTGGACGCAATGGTGTCGAGCAACTGCTCGGCGTCGTCGCGGACGCAAATGACAAGCGGCTGCCGGAGGTTGCCCGTGCGTGTGTGGCGGCTCTCGGCGTCCAACTGGATGCTGAAGGCGCAGATTTTGGAGTTCGACCGGATGATCAGCGCCTGGCATCGATCCAATGAGACGAGCAGGCGGCTCGATAAAGCTCCCGGCATCGGTCCGGTGCTGGCCACTGCTCTGGTCGCTACTGTTGCCGACCCCGGGACTTTCCGATCAGGGCGCCACTTCTCGGCCTGGATTGGACTGGTGCCGAAGCAGCATTCGAGCGGGGGCAAGGACAGGTTTGGCCATATCAGCAAGCAAGGTGACCGCTATCTGCGCGGCCTGTTCGTGGCCGGTGCGCCCGCCGTCATCCGCTATGCTAAAATCCATGGCACCAAACATCGGCCCTGGCTCACGGCGTTGTTGACGCGGCGGCCCACCAAAATCGCCGCCATCGCGCTTGCCAACAAGATCGCCAGGATGGCCTGGGCCATGGTCAAGGGCGAGCGTTACAAAGAACCCGTCGCGCTTGCGGCGTAACGGATCGCGTCGGACATCCGACGTGATGTGAAGGTTGGGAGGGCGAACAGCACGTAATGCAGAGCCGGTCGATCCGGCGATCAGGACAACCCACTCGCCCCGATGCATTCTCGAATGCGGGCTTTCGATCGGGACCTGATCCGCGGAGGGCATTATGGCCAGCGGTCATGTGAACCGCATCTAAAGGCCGAACACACGGCTGCAATGACCAACCCTGCGACGTGAAGAAAGCTCTTGCCAACTCGGAGCCGTTCTCTAATCGCATCTCCTCTGTCAAATCGTTTCTTTGTTCATTCTGATCGCTCGCCCTGGGGGTCATGGTTCTCTCCGCGGTCGGTATTGGCCGCCGCATCATCCGGTCCGAAGCGCAGGCTCTCCAATGTCCACAACGGGCTCGTGGAGGTTGCCCTCTGCGGCCCGACGGCTTCCGGCGGAGTAGCCCGCACCCTCGCCCCGGAGGGCAAGCTCACCGTATCGTTGTTGCGGTATGGATGTGTTTGACGACCTCAGGCGACTGTCTCGCGCGGGCTCCAGCGGAACGGTTCGCCAGTGCGCCAGATGCTGTGTAAGATAACCGCCAGCTTACGTGCGAGAGCTACGCGCGCCTTGTTCGTGCCTGATCGCTTGGCGATCTTCGTCGCCCAGACTTTAAGATCCAACGGCCGCTTAATGCGCGTCATTATGACGGTTGCTGCCTCGTAGAGGCACAGACGTGCGAGCGTGTCGCCACATTTCGATATATGTCCGCTGCGGTCTACATCGCCCGATTGATATTGCCTGGGGGTGAGACCCAAGTGCGCACCGACCAAACGAGATCGCCGAAAGCGGTCAAGGTTCTCGATGGCACTGACATAGGCCAGCACCGTGATTGGACCTATGCCTGGAACGCTCATCAGTAGCCGGCACTCGCGGTTTTGCTTCACCTCTGTTCGAACCGCTTTCTCGAATGCCGTGACCTGTTCGCGGAGCTTGGACCATGCTGCAAGCATTGGCCGCACGATCGGTGCCACATCTGGCCGGTCGGCTACAAGAAGCTCGACGCGCTCAGCGAAAGAGCGGCCGCGGACCGACCCCGGCAGCATGCCGAAGGTCTTGAGCACGCCGCGGATGTGGTTAGACAATCGGGTCACCATACCATCCAGTTGAAGGCGAGCACCCAGCAGTGCGCGGGCGCGGTGTGCATCAAAAGACTTTACATGCACCGCGCGGTACCAACCTGTGCGCATGATCTGCGCCAATCCTTCGGCATCATTGCGGTTGGTCTTGTTGAGCTGCATGCATAGCGCCGCTCTAGCATGGCGCGCGTCAAGGCAGATCACGTCGAGACCTCGCGAGCGGAGCTCATGAACGAGCCACGGCGTCATCGGGCCAGTCTCAATGCCGATACTCGCCTTCGCGCCGGCATGCTGCAGTACCGCCTGCGCAATATGCTCAGGCGAGGTAACGCACTCACCTCGCCATTGTCGACGTCCTTCTCCATCGACAATGCAGAGCGTTGTGGTCTTCTGTGAAACATCCAGGCCGACATAGTTGGTCATGATGAGCTCCTTCGTGCGACCGAGCACCAATATGCCCGGACCGCGGTGAAGGCGGACGCTGCTCACCCGACCGCGATTACCCGATGTCCACACACGGGGCGAAGCGGGAGTGGGCCGGTCGTCAGAGTTAGCTGTCTAGGTCGAAAGTGACCCATCTGAGACGTGGGCGGCCCGAGCCTTTCGCAGCGCAAGAGCATCGTTGGTCATTGACTTGCCGACGACTGACATTTCGGGTGCGAGAAGGCCCGGTCGGTCGGGCCCCCACGGTGGAGTTGCGCCACCCCGTGCCGAATAGCTTTGCAGTGTTCCGTGTGACTTGCTCGCTATTGGCTTAATCGTGCAACTGCCGTGGAGGGCGCCGGGCTCTGAAGTCCAACAGATGTTAGTGATGACGGGGCGCGGCGCGGTAACGTGAGGTTCTAAGAAAACCTATTCCCTCGCCCCTTTCGCACTGGGCGCGTGTCTCTTTCGCGCCCCTGCCGCTTTTCGAGCAGACCCCCTGCGGCCCTTCGAGGTCCGGCCTGTACGCGGCATTTTTCCCAATTGAGTCCAGTCTGTCTCAGTCATACCGATGCCGTAGTAGTCGGCAGCCTTCTTGATATTCGCATAGGCCAATTCGCGATCTTCGTCTGAAACATCGAGTACCTGGTCGAAACGTGCAATTGAATTTCTAACGTGGCTGGCGTCAGTCAACGGCTCCTTCCGCTGTTTAGGAAAGGCGAAGACGGTGTCCGGCAGGTCACTCTGCTTGGTAAGGCTGCCGTGCTTTTCGTGTGGCTTCCAAGTCGGTTCCATTTTCACCTCCATGCCGATCCCTATTTTAGGGATCGAGAAGCGATATGCTTGTTTGCGTCGATACTTGGCTCGTGAGATGCACACGAGATAACAGATTGGCGCTGCGGCGATGTCCATTTCACTTCGCGTGTACCGGATCATAGGCCGGCTTGAAAAAAGCGACGCGAATCTGGGCTGGGGATGCGCCCAAAGCTTCGTACAACCCCTGGCAAACTCGATCATCTGCGATCGTCCGAAGGAAAAAATATTCTTCTGCGAACTCCCTGCAACGCCGGTTTAGACGGGACGCGCG
The DNA here is from genome assembly GCA_963818155.1 of uncultured Alphaproteobacteria bacterium. GTDB lineage: Bacteria > Pseudomonadota > Alphaproteobacteria > Rhizobiales > Xanthobacteraceae > BOG-931. The sequence goes on along the minus strand of CAWFRC010000002.1, from coordinate 2,305 downwards.
CCATTGGACGTTCTTATTCCGTCCGGCGCTACTTTAGCAGGGCCTGACCGCTTCCGTAGTCGGCTCGGCAACAGAATTATCTTAGGCCGTGTACTCATAAAACCGCGAGGTCCACTTATACCCCCCGAAAGCCAACATCGTGGCTCTTGTCGGCCTTTTGGCAGATTCGGAAGTCAAAACTAAGAGCGGCAAGCCGACTCCACGTCTGAAGGGCAGCGTTACTACGCTCCGAGGCTAGCAATGCCAGCACGAGCGCATGCTTCCTCTTGCTCATGGTGGGATGGCGCCCCATCGACGCCGCATCCTCCCTCGATTTGGCCACTTCGGAAAATCGGCAATCCGCCGCGGACATGAAGCGCCGGCACACCCTCCGCAACTACCTCGGCAACCGGCGGATGATCGACACGGCTTTCGATCTCGCCACTCGGCAGCCCAGTGCCTGCCGACGCGACCGCTTTTCCGATGGCGAACCGGTCGCCTTCCGCATAGGCTCTGTCCATGCGATTAAACGCGATCAGATGACCTTGGCTGTCGCACACAGCCACGTTTACGATTATGTTGAGTTGCTGTGCCTTTGCGATAGCAGCGGCAACGATTTTATTTGCTTGTGCCAAAGTTAGGGTCATGGAACGAATCTCTCGCTGCGTTTCAGTCCTATCTCGATTGAACGGATAAGCTTGCCGCAAATGATCCCCCGCGAACTCCGAGCTTCACCGCGCCGAGGAATGGGTTTCGGGGCATCCTATTCGTGAAGCAGCGCTTGCCAATTTGAAGGCACCGCTCCCGCCGGGCCGGGCGCCGATTGATCCAACGGATGCGAGTGTGGAGCGGAAAGCTGCGGGCCAGTGACGAATTGCCCTGTACGATAATCGTAAAACCACCGCTCGCCCGGCCCGAAGCTCGTGATAATCGGATGACCCGCAGCTGCGTAATGTTTCGATGCATGCTGATTGGTGCACTATCGCAGCAGCCGCATTCGGCGCATCTGCGGAGATGGAACCACCATCCGCCAAAAGCCAAGCATTCGACACAACCTGTTCCGCTCGGCTCGGCTGCCGGGTTGATACCATCCCTCTCGGACTTCATAGGTTCCTCTCTGATTTTCTCTTGCTCCAGCTCAGCGCTGCCCCGATCATTGCAGCGGCTTGAGCTTATCCATCCTAGTCGGAATAAACTCCGACACCGTGGGATGAATGTGCATCGCGCGTTGTATCACCGATCGGCTACGTTGACCGCATCGTACCGCGCGGCGCGTGAGGCTCCTAATGTTAGCGCATGTGCGGCGAATGATGTGATTGAAATTTTTAGCGAACTATTTTGCCCTCGGGATGCGCCTGACGCGCCAGAAAAGTGAGAACATCGATCATAGCGGACTGCGGCGAAATCCCGGGCGTGAAGTGAACTCATCAATCTGGATAGCCGCTAGATACGCTAAGGAGGAGCACCAAGTAAAAGGCGCGTTATTCGAGCGCGACGTGCACCGAATCAGCAGACGGCTATTCTACGCCAAGCTCGCCAATTCTCTCGTGAGTCGGCCGATGCCATGCAGCTGCAGCCACGCTGTGAAGGTTCTGCGATGGATCGACATCCTTCTTTTTTGCGATCGGGGTCATCGTCGCGATCGCGGTGGTTGTTAGCCGTCCTTCGGAAAAAAGTGGCACCGATCGGAACTTTGCAGGCGCAGAGCAGAAACAAAAGCGCCTCACTCTTTTCCTCGGTGGCGCGTGGAACAGCGTCGACAGCAACACGAACGTCTGGCGCATGCGGGCGCTCGCTTGCCGCGAAAAGCAAGGATGCCAAGCCTCAGCTCGTCTACTACGAGGTCGGGGTCAATGGGTTTCTGGGCGGTGTGTTCGGCCAGGGGTTCGATGACAACATCCGTCTGGCTTACGATTGGCTTGTCGAAAATTATAATGACGGCGATGAAGTCTTCATTTTCGGTTTCAGCCGGGGCGCGTTTACGGCCAGAAGCCTGGCAGGATTGATCGCCATCGATGGCATCCTGAAAGCAGGCGCGCCGATCGGCGTGTCGGAACTCTTTGATCGCTACAAGAAGGGAAACGAAAAAAGCATCTGGACATTGAAGGAAATGGAAGCGTCGGGGGACACCAGCAGGCTGACCGAGCAGGAAAAGTGGCTGCTCAAATACTTCCAACCCGCGGGTCATCGGCGTGTGGGACACCGTCGGCTCTGTGGGCCTCGCGGCTGGCGATATTCCGGGCATTAGCCAGTCCCAGTTCGATTATCTCCGACGGGGTTACGCATCCACATCCTGAACGGAAAAGCTGGAAGCCTCGGTCACGAT
>CAWFRC010000001.1:0-71765 GCA_963818155.1 uncultured Alphaproteobacteria bacterium | reverse complement strand
CCGGTTGCTCTACCACTGAGCTACCGGGGAACACTGGCGCTCTCACGTGTAAGTCCGTTGCCTATAACAAAGCCGCGCGGGCTTTAAAAGCACGGAAAGCGTCGGATTTTCTCAATTGCCGTTTCTCCCGGACCGGCCCACAGGAAAATCTTCCTCATTGGGGGCATACCTGTCGGCGGAAGCGCTTCCCCGCGTGAAAATCGCGCGCGGAAGGCTTTATGGCCGGCGCCGGGAAGGCCGGAGGCGGTCGATAACGCGTCCGAAGCCGCACATGTGCAAAATTTGCGAGGGGCGAGCGGCGTCACCGACCGCTCAAGGTAGTTCGGGGACGCCCATCGGCGTCTGGTCCTCGCCGTCCTGAGTTCGGGAGGAGCGAAGCGACCGAAATGCGGCCGAAAGCTCTATGAGCGCGTCAAGCCGAATTATCGGTCGCTCGACCCCTTTAGCGGAGGTGACGTCTATGTCAGCACCGAAATCGCATGACTATAAATCCCCCAAGTAGGGGGATTGACTTGCGAGTGCCCCCACCGCCGATGGATGCCGTCGCCGAATCGGCAATTTGTCGTCTTCAAGAAAAAGCCAGCGGCGCATGTTGATGAGTGCGGCTTCATTGGCCGGCGTGCGGTGGCCAAAGCTGTTGCCATTCCGCCGCCGACATCGGCTTGTAGCTCACGATCCGTCGCCGCAGTTCCTCGTCTTCGATGTAGGGAAATGCCAGCCAACCAGCCCTGCGCGCAACGCGCATGTGACGCAAGGCGGTTCTCAGATCGGGTTTCGGTCGTTCCAAGGCTTCTCTCGCCAACGCATGACATTGCCGGACCAAATTCAGCGTGGCGCTAAACGCCAGATGCGGCTTCATCGGCGTGACACCGTGACGGGCGCTGTGGGCGCTTTCGCCGGCCTCGTGTTGCGCTAGGGCGGTGAAGGTGTCCCAAATGTAGCTGCCGGATAATTCATCGGCTTCAATGGTGATGATTTGCCCCGCGCCCGCAGCTCTGACTTGGACGACACGCGCCGGTACTGTTGCCTCGGCAACCGCTACCTCAATGACGTCGCCGACCGCCGGAATATCGGTTCGGTCCTGCCTTTCGACGATCTCGCTTGCAGCGTCGCCGATGCGCCTCAGTCTGACGAGGCAGGCCTTGAGGTCCGCGTTTGTTGTTGCCACAACGGAAGGCATGTCGAAGCTCCGTCAGGCTGCGCAGCGCCGCGCGCGGAATAATCTCCTCAGGCGCGATGATAAAACGCCAGGCAATCTCGTCAGAGCGATTATCACCGTCTGCAGTTGCCAAGACCGATTGTCATCGTCAGCTAGTGTCGCGCCGAACGTTTGCCAAACTGTAAAGGGTTCTCTGATGCTGACAGAGACTCCCGAGCGTCGACACGAAGTGGCCGTGCGAAAATAAGCCCGCGGCGGCAAAGCGAGTATCGGACGACGACGTTATAAGGAGCGCCGCGCATCTGCGTCAGAGGTATTTTGATATGACTTGATTGGCCTCCAAACACAGAGGCGGCCGGTGAAAAAGTCAACTCGACCCATTCTGGGAGATTTCGGCGCCGCCTTTTTCGTCACTCGGCGTGGCGCCATACCAGCATTATTGGGGCCGTTTGTTGGTAGAAACTTGAAATAGCCCGCTATGTCGCATCAACAACAAAATGCCGTCAATCTTTAGGGCGACGCCCTCCTAGACATGGCCACCCAAATCGGTCAGTCTTAGCGCCCCGACGGGCTGTTGGCCCAGCCCGTCGGGACTTGCCACCACGCTTCTTCCTGCGGAGCGCTATGACCGACGTACTGTATAGCACAAAAACACTGAACGGCATTCCCTTCGCGGTTCATCTCGTACCGAGTGAGGGGGATTAAATGTCGATAACGGACGTCAAGCGGTTTCGCACTGCCTGGGAGCGCTCGAGCAGTGCCCGGCCGGGTATCAGGCCCAAGAAAAGCGCCCATTCCGCAAAGTTGCGCGCTTACGCCAAATTGGACTGGGTCCCCTGGACGCAAGACAATTCAAGTGAGGCGCCGTTTCCTTCTGACGAGAGCATGTGTGTGGCCGCAGAGGTTTCGCGCACCGCTTACTCGATCATGCATCTCACCAAGGACCAATTGGTCAAGATTCACAGCGCGCAAGCCTTCGACGGCTTCGAAGAGACGGTGGCCAATCTTGAGACCACTGCCGAGATGTTGAGAGCCGTGGCGCAGATGATCGAGGGCGCGCGCGGACGCATGCTGGCGTCAGCTTGCGCGTGCTTGCAGGACAAAAGACCGCGTGATTTCCTCGTCGGTATTGAGGAGCCGCCCAAGATCGATACGCTGTGCTGAAGGAACGACTGCGGCCGGGTAGGGGGCAGAAGCGCCGGCCATCGAGATTGGCAATCAGCGCGGCAGGAACATCGCTTTACGACTTTTGAGAGGGATCGTTTGGCGACGCCTGGAGGCTGCTTTGCAGCCGAGGGAGGAAGTCCCAGATTTCACGATTGAGCTTGGTCATATCGCGGACCGCCGCGAGTATGTCGTTGATCCGGGCATCGTCCATTTTGCGAATAACGCCGAGTTGCAGCTTTCCCTTGACGTCCTGCATGCGGATCGAATGGGTGTGCGTGATCTCGCCGCGTTCATTGAGCGTGTACATACAGTGATTGAATTCGTTGCGCAGCTTGGTCAATTCGTTGAACTGCCCGATGATGCGTTCGAGCGCTTTTTGGATGGACTTGTCCCCGATTTTGATCCTTGCCAGCCGCTCGACCAGATCAAGGCGCGCTCGGGTCGTGTTGAGAGTGGTGAACACCACCGCGGCCGAAGGCTCATCGGTGTTCATCAGAATCATCAACACGTAGATGAACATGCTTTCGTTGTTCGCCCAGCTGTAAACCAGGTTGCCGATCAGTGCCATGATAAACGTGCGGCGGTTCGCCGAACCGTGCGCAGCGGCTTCGATGGCGGCAAAGTCGGGCTTTGGCGGCAGTTGGGACACAGGCACCCTCATTCGAACGGCGATCGCAATCAAGCGTCTCGAAATCAGCGCACCAGCGAACGCAGTGGCATAATGAACGAGAATACTTTAATAGATATAAGCAAATTCAGCGTTAAATAGAAGCGGCCCGTCTGGTTGGGCCGGGTGGGTCGGCGTCATTCGGCGACGGAGCGTAAAGTGTTTGGCTTGTGGAAGACTTATCGGGGGCGTCGCGCTGCGGTCGCTCAAATTATTCCGCTTCTTGACGGTACTCGGCTGCGCTTAGGCAATATCCCCGATGCGGCATGGCACGATCCTTATGTGATCGGCTTTCTCGGCATGCTGATCACGTCCATCGCGACGTACCACATCGGGGCGCTCGACACCGACGATCTGGCGGCGGTGCAAGCCGGTGCCTGGGCGGACATTACCGGGATGCCCGGCGATCTCGTTGGCGAGGAGATGTGCTTTCTCAGCGCTTCCAACGACAGCCGGTTCATATCTGGATGCCGCAACGCTGAGTCGTTCATTCAGGCGCTCGATGCGGCGGTGCCGCAAAGCCAGCGGCTCGATGAGGAACACTCGGCTTCTCCCCCCGCCGAGCGCGAGATCAGATCCGCGCTGTGGTCGCGCTACTTCGATGCGCAACTGATGGAACCGTTGAGCGTCGAGGGTTACCAGCACCAGTTTTAATCACGATTCGCGGAAGGCACGCGCCATGCTATCGCGGATCGGCTGCATCAGATATTCGAAAAACGTGCGCTCGGCGGTCTTGATATACACCTCGGCCGGCATGCCGGGTTTGGGCTTGAAATTTTGCATCGGCGGGGGCTGCTCTTCGTCGAGCGCGATCCGGACGACGTAAACCTCGCGGCCCTGGACGGTCTGAAGATCATCCGGCAGCGCATCGGCAGAGACATAGAGCACTTTGCCGGTCAGCGTCGGCGTGGTGCGGCGGTTGAGTGCCGTCAGACGGATCGACGCTTCCTGCCCGATTTTGACGTGATCGATATCCTGCGGACGCACGCGCACTTCGATTACCAAATTATCCCGCAGCGGCAGGATTTCCATGATGTTCTTGCCGGGCTCGATGACACCCCCGGTGGTGTGATACCTCAACTTGACGACAATACCGCGCACCGGCGCGGCGATGCTCACGCGATCGAGTATCCCTTGCTGGGTGCGAATGCGCTCGCGAAAGTCGGCAATCTCCGCGCGGGTTTGATGGAGCTGCTCGACAGCCTCTTTGATCGCTGACGTGCGCAAACCGACGATCTGCTGCTCGGTCTTGGCAATCTGCTCTTTGGCTTCGCCCATTTCGCCGTCCAGTTTGCCGATTTCGCCTTGCAGAGCAGCCTGGGCACGCTGCAGGGCGAGGATTTCCGGCTTGCGCACCAGACCCGATGGCAACAGCGCGCTCTTGTTGGCGAGTTCTTCTTCGATCAACTCGATCTGGTGCCCGACCGCTTTCTTCTGCGTTTGCGACGCGTTCATCCGCTCTTTGATAGCACTTATGCCGTCCTGCAACGCGGCGATATCCGCTTCAAGAATTCTTGCGCCAGGCGTCGAACGTGAGCTGTTGGGCGCCGACGAGGGATTTGATGTCCGTGTCGTTGCGCCGCGCCGACAGGTCGGCGGGAAATGTCACCTGCGGCTCGTTGCGGATCTCGGCGACAAGACGCGCCTCCATTGCCTCAGAGCGCATGTGACGCAGGGTCAGCCGGTCAAGCTCCGATCGCGGAGCGGTCGGGTCAAGCTGGATCAGGGTCTGGCCCGGCTCGACGATGTCGCCTTCGCGCACGAGGATGTCGCGGATGACGCCGCCTTCCAGATGCTGAATGATCTTGTTTTGGCCCGTCGTCACGAAGGCGCCCGAGGTGATCACCGCGCCAGCGATGAGAGCCGTATTCGACCAATAGCCAAATCCCACCACGAACAAGACCATCGAAATGATGCCCGCCGAGGTTGGCACGTGCGTGCGGCGCGGAACATCCGCATACCACTCGCGAGTCGCTATCACTGCGCCTGCCATATGACGTCCCCTGCTGGTCTTCTTTGCTGTTTAAGCTTCGAGACGAGGTTTTCCATTGGTCGTATTTGCCGGCGGAGGCGAACCGTTGGCATTCGGCGGGCGGCCGTTCAACAGCGGGATGATCTCATCGCGCTTGCCGATGGTCTGCGTGGTGCCGTCCTTGATGATCATGATGCGGTCGACGCTTTGCAGCAATGACGGCCGCTGCGTGATCGCAACGATGGTAATTTTCTTGTCTTTGGCTCGACTGAGCGCGCGGGCAAGCGCCATCTCGCCGGCGGCGTCGAGGTTGGAGTTCGGCTCGTCGAGAACGACCAGCCGCGGACTGCCGAAGAAGGCGCGGGCGAGACCGATGCGCTGCTTCTGGCCGCCGGACAGCGGGCTGCCGTCGATCAGAACCTGCGTCTCATAACCGGCCGGGAACTGAGAAATCATCTCGTGGACGTCGGCGAGCTCGGCGGCCTCGAAAATCGCCGTGTCAGTGGCGTCCTCGCGCATGCGCGCAATATTGGCCTTGATGCTCGCCGGGAACAGCTGCACGTCCTGGGGCAGGTAGCCGACGCTTTCGCCGAACTGGCGCGGATCCCAGTTGCGCAAATCCATCCAGTCGAGCCGGACGTTGCCCGCAGTGGGCGTGATCGATCCGACCAGCATACGCGCCAGCGTCGACTTGCCGGCGCCCGAAGTCCCGACGATCGCCAGGGATTCCCCGGGCTCCAGCTCGAACGAGACGCCATTGAGGACAACTTTCTTACTCGGCGGCGGCACATACAAAATCCGCTCGACCGTAAGCCGGCCGCTCGGATTGGGCAGTCGCAGCCGCTCGACATTCAACGGCGAATTCTGCAGCAGCGCTTTGATGCGCGCCCAAGCCGAGCGCGCGTGAATGAAGCCGCGCCAGCCTTCGATCGTGCCCTCGAGCGGGGCCAGCGCCCGGCTCGCCACGATCGAAGCGGCGATTACCATGCCGCCAGTCAGTTCGTCGTGCAGCGCGAGCCAAGCTCCCCAGCCGAGGATTGCGACCTGGGTGCAGAGCCGCACCATCCTCGAAATGCCCGCAAGATAAGTGTTGCGATCCTGGGCGGTCACATGTGCCTTAAGCGACTCCGCGGTTTCCCGCCCCCAAATTTGCACGCCTTCGGGAATCATCCCCATGGCGTTCATCACCTGCGCATTGCGCGCCATGGCATCGGAGGCAAGATTCGCGCGCGTCGCATAGGTGTTGGCCTGCGCAAACGGGACGGCGGTGAGCTTCTGGTTAAGAAGCGCGATGACCATAAGGGCAACGCCGGTCACGGTGACGATCATGCCGAGCTGCGGATGAATCATGTAAACAGCGAGCAAATAGAACGGTGCAACCGGGGCATCCAGCATCATCAGGATCACCGGCCCAGTGATGAATGCACGCAGTTGCTGCAGGTCGCCCAGCGTCTGAAAATCGCGGCTTATGCCGCTTTGCGCGCCTTTGGCGGCGGCGCTGAGGACCGGGGCGCCGAGCCTCGATTCCGTCTCGACCGCGATTCGCGTGAGGATGAGCCGGCGCATCATGTCGAGAAAGACGTAGGCGGCGATCGCGCCGACCACCACCACGGACAGCATGACCAGGGTATCGGTGCTGCGGCTCGTATAGACGCGGTCCGACAGCTGGAAGAGATAGATCGGCATCGCCAGCAGCAGCAGATTGGCTGCGAGCGAGAAGATGCCAACAACGACGATCTTGCGCCGGGCGATCTCGATCGTCTTGCCGAGTACGTTTTGAAATTCGCGGTCGGCGGCTCGCTGTTGCAGCGCGGCCTTGGCGCCGGCTTTGGCGCCGTTGCCTCCTTGTCCGCCATTGCTGCCGTTTGCGGGCTTGGCTCCGTTCGCGGGCTTGCCGCCGTTGGCAGGCTTGCCACCGTTCGCGACGACACTGCCGGCGTTCGCGGCAACCTTGGTGGTATTTGCGACGCTGCTGCTGTTTACGACGCCGGCTCCGTTTGCCGCGCCACCTCCGTTCGTGCCATTGGCTGTGCTCGTGCCGCTGGCTCCGTTGCGCTGGGTCCCGTTGGCGCCGTTGATCGCTTTGCCTGCCGTAGGACCATTCGACGGCGGCGAGCCTCCACTATTATCCATCGCTTTTCTTGCGCCGTTCTGGCGCCCCCAGCTTGAGCCGAAGTGTTTTCGTTAGTGCATCACGCCGGCTACACCGTCGTGATGATGCTGTTGCACGCTTGCCGCGGCCGCGATCGTGGCCTCGGAACCTTGATGCGCGGAGTCCAAGGCGCCCGTGAAGGCCACAAGTTCGGGCACGAACTGGTTCGGATTGTGTGCGGCGGCACTCGCATTGTTGCCGATGATATTGGTCTGCAGCAGGATCATGTCGTTGTAGTAGCTGCCCTGCAGATAGGGCGACAACGCGCTGCCGCCGTCGATGATGGTGGCCGCGTTGACCGCTATGTTGCTTCCGGTATTGACCGTGTCCGTCGCCCCATGGCCGCCCCACATTTGCACGACGTTCGAGTTCGACATGATGTTGGTCTGCGAGATGTAGTTTATGTCGTAATAGTTGCCCGTGACCACAAGCACATTGATGTTTCCGAACAGGTTCGGAAACGCGCTCAACACCGAGGCGGGGTCGACGGTCCCCGACTGGCTTTCCAAGGCTTGTACGACGGACTGGGCGGCGGGGGTAAACGCCTGATAATTGTGGTTAGCGGTATCGACGATCGTGGCGTCGTTGACGACGTTGTCGCCGCCGCCTGTCGCGCTCGCAGTGCCGCCGCCGTGGCCACCGTGGAACCTGACGTTGTTGTTATCCAACATGACGTTGGTCTGATAGATCAGGTCGTCCTGGTTGTAGTTGCCTTCGACGATGATCAATTGGTAGTTCGACGTTAAATTCTGATACTCGGCGGAGTTCGTCTGAATGTTGCTGCCGGCGACCGTCAGACTCTCGCCCATCTCGGTGGTTTGATAGACCACGTTGTTATTTTGCAGGTAGTTCGTTTGTACCAGGGAGTGAACATCGGCTAGGTCGCCGTTGAGGACCGTCACCGACCAATTCAGGCCCGATGTAGTGGTCCCGGATCCGCCGGACGTGAGTGTCGGCACCTGGTTCTGCATATCGGCGATATTCTGCACCGTGTTCGCTGCGATCGAAGCCGCGCCCGGGCCGCCGCCGGAAATATGGTCGCTGCCGCCCACCACGTTCGTTTGGATGATCGCTTCGGTCTGATAGTAGTTCCCTTGCACCGCCAACATCGCGGTGAGGCCTTCCCCATTGACGATGGCGGCGTCGTTCGCCTGATAGTTGGAGCCGACCGACACTGTTGCGATGTGGTCATGCTGGTAGTCGCCCGCCGGTGCTTGCGGCGGGCCCGTCAACCCTGTCTGCTCGGCATTGGCAACCGTGGTGAGCAGGTTGTCGGTTGTCTGATGCGGATTGGAGCCGTCGGTGACCGGCGTTCCGTTCACGTATTGCCCTGGGTGGGTGGAGAACGGTGCGTCTTGCGCCAGCGTGCTGATCGGGTGCGCATCGCGCGCTTCGACGAATTGCTGCAGACCTGAGGATGTATTGTCAGCGGAGAGATTGAGGCTGTTGGGAATGGCGTCGTTCGCCTGCTGGACCATGTCGCCGAGGACCTTTTCGGCGTGCTTTAGGTTGTGCTCGTAAGCCTCGGTCGCCGCGGTCACCTGCTGATTGTTGATCAGCAAATTGTTGTTCGAGAGCACGTTGACCTGGCGGATGTCGAGTATCGTCTCGTCGCCGCCGCTTTGGTAGCTGGCTGTAATCTGGAAATTGCCGCCACCGCCGCCGCCACCGCCGGCGCCGGCCGGACCGTTGAGCAAAGGCGGCAGCGCGTGGGGCAGGATCAGGGTTGGGTGCGGAGAATGAAAGTCCGTGTTGTGGAACTTATGCGGTGTGAAATAGAATAAATGGTCGGGCTTGAACGCCGGTATTGGGGGTACGTTCAGGTGCGCGCCGTGAAACTGATCGAGGTCCGGGTGATGGACCGCATGGGATTTCGCGTTGTCGTCGGCTTGGCCGGTGTCAGGGACCGCGCTTCCCTCATAGAGAATCTTCACGGTGTAGTTGTCACCGGGAGGAAGCCGCAGGTAGCCGGCAAAGTGCGCAATCAGTTCGTTGAGCACGTCGGAGGATGCCATGTCACCACTCGATCGTTGGCTGTTACGACAAACGCGGTTGTATTACCGGTAGCCGAATTGAGAGCAGAGCCATCCGCGACCCCGTCCCCCGTCGAGTTGCGGATGTAAAGGCCCGCACGCCGTAGCGCACGGGCCTCACGCTTTAGAATTTACCCGTGATGGGCGGCGTCACCGGCCGTCACGGCCGAATCATGGCCCGTGATGGTGAGGGTGAACGAGTTGTTCTGGATGTTGGCTCCGAGAACGATGCTCTGGGTGAACGCGTCAACCGTCGCGGCCGCCGAAGTCGCACCCTGCAGTTGGCCCGTGGCCAAGGCGCCCTGGCTGATGTCGCCGACGTCGACAGCGCCGGATTCCGTCGCGCCGCTGCCCCACATGCTGGAATGATCCGAGTTGTGCAGATCTTGCGCCGTGTTGTTGGCAACAAGGCTGTTGATCTGGTCGAGAGCGATGGCGGTGTCGGTGCCGCCGGCAGTGAAGCTCTGAGCAATGTCCTGCGGCATGTAGAGGGCCGTGGCGTCGCTCAGATCGCCGATCAGCGGCGTCACGCTCGCATCGACACTGACGTCGACGCACACCGTATCGGTGTTGTGATTGACGTTGTCGTTGAGGTTGCCGTTGAGGTTGCCGTCGGCGTTGAAGTTGCCGTTGCCGTTCAGATTGCCGTTGCCGTTGCCGTTCAGATTGCCGTTCAGATCGGCGGCAATCTGAGCCTGGGCCTGACCTTGGCCCTGGAGGCTCAGCTGGCCCTGGCCTTCGCCTTGGCCCTGGCCTTGATCCTGATTCTGATTGTTCGGATCCCAGAAATTGATACCCATGACGTGTCTCCTCTAGACGTGAAGACACACCCATCACTTCGTAGAATCGCTGATCTTCTGCGTCTGCGATCCACGAACGATCTGCGGCAGCCATTCACGTCGAATAAGAATGATTTAGACTTTGACTGTTCTGGAGACCGGTTCGAAACAAACGACCCGCAAAGAACCGCAAGGCGATCAGTCCCGACGCCGATCGTAACCAAAAAAGCACATCAATGTCCCGGTTCGGCCGCCTCCCTCTCTGCCCGCCGGAGTTGACCCTCCGACACAGCAGCAAACAACTATCTTTGATTGAAAGCGTCAATCTACTCTTAGGTAAAGTAGTGACAACGCGCTGTTCAGATCATTTAACCGACGGCGGAATCGCCGCTGAAAATGGCCGCTTTTGGAATTTGACGGGGCCGCCCTCGGGCGAACGTTGGTTAACTTCGTTCACGCCGCCGTGATCGCACAACGGCCGGGCACCACTTCCAAAACACCGGCAAAGCAAGTGAAATATCTGAGACGCGCCCGTCGCCACGCGATATCGAATTGCCCAATAGGAAATGGCGCGTGGCAGTAAACGGCATGTGGGACGGTGGCCATGCCCAAACTAAAAATCAACGCTAACGCCCCGGATAGGCATGTTCTCGAGCTAAAAAAATACAAATATCAGTTGCATTTTGTCGCGCATTGTCTGTTGGGCCGAAGGCCATGAAGCATCGCGTTTCCGGCCCTGCGGATCGCTTGGGTGACGCAGATCACAACTGAATTGCTGAAAACAAGGGCAAGCTTCGTGTCGTTGCATCTGCTTGACAGGCGTCAAGGTTGCGCAACATGCTGGTGGTCCGGCCAGGGAGGTACCCGCTATCGCTTTTTCAGCGCGTGCTGTGTTGAAGGGTAAGCGAGCGGCTGGTGCGTTGGAGCTGGGGAATGCCGAACGCTGCCAAGATTCTGTTGATTGAGGCGGACGAAGATTTATCTGGGAAGTTGATTAGCACCCTTGAGAACGAAGGGTTCAGGCCGCAGGCTGCAAAAAATCGTGCGCAAGCCATGGGACTGCTTCGCTCGTTGCGATTCGACGCGATCGTAAGCGAAGTCCGTCTACCGGACAGCGATGTCGAGCAAATTTACCGGGACGCGCTGACCTATGTCGGTTCGACCCCGATTATATTTACGGCCGCGTCAGTCGATGTCGATCAAGCCGTTCGCCTCCTCAAACATGGCGCGGCGGATTATTTGCAGAAGCCTTACGACATGTCGGCGCTCGTCGTGGCGCTGCGGCGAGTCATGAGTGGCCGGCTTTCGTTCGCGGACAGGAGGAGCTGGCCCGATCCGACCATGGCCTCCGTGGCCATGGTCGAGTTGAAACGCCGCCTGGAGCGCCTTGCCAGCAGCACGGTGAGTGCGCTCATCGTCGGCGAGCCGGGCAGTGGCAAGGAAGTTGCAGCGCGGTTCACCCATTATCTTTCGGCTCGCGCGAGTGAGCCGTTCGTCGCCTTGCGATGCGGCAGTCTTACCGGTCACGACGGGGAAAGATTGTTGTTTGGAGAGGTGCTCCGTGCCGGCACCGACGGAGCCGAATTGCATACCGGAGGCTTGGAGCAGGCCGGTCACGGCACGCTCTTTCTCGACGAGATCAGCGAGTTGCCGACGGCCGTTCAGGGCAAGCTGATTCAGGCGATGGATAGCAAGCGGTTCATGCGCATCGGCGACATAGGCACCGAGCTGCCGTTCGAGGCGAGGATTCTCGCCTCATCCCAATTTTCCGCCGTGAGGTTGCGCGATCAGCTCACTCCAGACTTGGTGAACCGCGTCGCCATCATCGAGATCGCCGTTCCGCCGTTGCGCGAGCGGCAAGCCGACATCGAGCCGATGCTCGAGGTGTTGCTCGCCGATGTCGCGTCGGAACTCGGCGTGCCGGCGTTGCCGGTCGAGGCCGAAGCGCTTGCCGCGATGCGTGCGCATGATTGGCCCGCCAATGTTCGGGAACTGCGCAATCGCCTCGTGCGCGCGCTTAGCTTTGCCAACGGCGGAAGGATCGGGGTGGCTGACGTTTTTCCCGGCGAAGTTGCCGAAGGAGTTGTGCCATCGTCGAAGTCTACGCTTAACAGCGCCCGGGCCGCGGCGGAGCGCCAGCGCATTGTCGAAGCATTGTCCCGGCATCAAGGCCGGGTCGGACGCGCCGCAGAAAGCCTCGGAATTTCTCGCGTCACTCTCTGGACCAAAATGAAACGCTTCGGGATCTCACCTCAGCCGTCTCAGCCGGGCAAAGATCCTGCCTGATACCCAGCATCGGCCGCAAATCCCGTCTGCTGCCAATGTCGGCTATTGGGCGTTCCAAAAAACCGAAGATCAAGGTTCAGGGCGGCCGAGCCGAAACCGAAATCTCTGCAAGCGCGTCAAACTTGTTGGCCGAAATCTTCGCAGGTACGTCAGGCTAGGCTGTCGGCCGCCCCGACCTCGTCTCGGTACTAGCGAGACTATAACGCGAATCGGCCACCAGCAGTTAGCCGCGATATGCCAACCTGCTTTGTGCTTGCGGAATGTCTGTTCAAGGCCAGACCGTCGCGCGCAGAGTTCCAGTCGCGTTTGCCGAATCAGCTGCGTTCACACCTGCGCAGGGGGGCCTGTGCGGGGTCTCGCTAAAACGGAATAACCTCAACCACATGGCCATCGTCGTCCCGCACCACCATTCTTTGTCCGGCATGACGATAGTCCGGATGTGATTTGAGCTCGCGGATGATTAGATGAGCGTAGTGGCGAGCTTCGTCCTGGTCCGACAAACTGGTAGTGCGCGTGTCATCTGCGCCACCTTCAGGCCAACACGCAACGAATGAATACCACGGCATGGTGCATCTCTGTTGCGAGCGAGCGTTTTCGATTCGCGATGATCGGCACCAGGCGGCAGAAGGCATCTACTATTTCGGATAACGATGTCGCTTGGTCTTGTTCGCGCAAGAAGGACGTGGAAACGAGGTTGTTGAGATCGCTTCGAGTGGCAACCATGCGGGCGCGAAAGATTTGTACACTTACTCCGAAAGAGCTGCCGGCACTGCTGCCGCGTTCGCCAGAATTCGGTCTCGAGTTCGCACGGGTGGAGGCTCGATGACAGTGGGTCTGGTCGTGCGCGTGATCATCGTTAGAATTGCCGCTTGTGTGCCCGGCCTCCTCGCCGTCGGCGCATTCATTCTCGCGTTCACGGCGGCTCTGCACGCATCTTTGCCGCACGATCCCTTCGGCGGCGACAGCATCCTCCTCCACGACGAGGCCAACGGCGTTGCCGCCAAATGGCGCGACGAGCTGGCGCGGATCGCAAGCGATCAAGAAGCGATGAATGCGTGCACCGAAGACGCCTCGTCGGATTGCCGAGCGGTGCACAAACTCACGGCGATCGTCGAGGAGGCGAGAAACTATCGTGGCCGGGCGGTATTCGGCCACATCAATCGCACCATCAACTTGTTGCTGCGACCGACGCCAGGCGCTTGGCTGTCGCCTCTCGAAGTGCTCAGCCTCGGAGCCGGAGATTGCAAAGACTATGCGCTCGCCAAGTATTTCGCTTTGCGGCAGGTCGGAATCGCACCGGAGCGCGTGCGCCTGGTGATCGTTCACAACAGGCGCCGCGGCGAGGATCACATGGTCGTCGGCGCTTATGCGGGCAACGGGTGGTTGATCCTCGACAACCGCACCATGACGATGGTGACTGACGTCGATGCTTCCGCCGTTTATTCGCCGCTGTTTGTGCTCGATGATAGCGGGGCGCGCCGGTATGTGCTGCCGCCGTCCTGAAGCACGCGTGGGCTTTTAGATGGCACCAGATCTTGTCGGAAGCGTAGGCGCGTTTTCCCCTCACGCTTGGTCTGGAAAATAGTGGTCGGCCCAGGGAAGGCCGCGATTCACGGACGACGCCATCCATGGTGGTCATGGATGAGAGAGGCGTTGACTTCCGCGCGGCGCCGGCGGCCGACCGGCGGAATAACGCCGTCATTTCGATAAAAGCGTGGGTTGAGACGCCGCAAAACGCAAAATGCGGGCACGGGGCGATGTTCATCAAACTGAACATGTTGTTCAATTCATGAAACAGAAAAGCCATAGCGCTTACGCGGCTTGTTGCGGGAGTATCCTTTAGAAAGTATCGCCAGAGTCGAAAAAAAGAAAAAGAAATGCCGTGATTGTTTTACGTGAAGGTAAGTCGGGGCGGCCGGGCGTGGAATGAACGACGAGTGAAACGAGCAAAAGCGCAATAATGGAAGATTGATTGGGTGACTGACGAGAAGGAGCCGGGGAGGAGCAACAGGCAGCGGGCATCGCCCGAAAGGCGTGGTGGTAGACATGAGGGAAAAGGGCAGACGTGCCTTACGCGGCGTGCGATTATTGTTTGCTGATGGATGGTCTTTTGATCGTCATTGTTGTTTTCTGAAGGCAGCAAATACGACAACATTGCAGACGCACAGATCGCGTGTGCTCACACAGTCTGCGAACTGGGCTCACATCGTATCAGCTGAGAACGGTTAGAGAGTATGTCCATGCGACGCCGACCTTTCAGCATTATTCTCATCGGGCCACATGCTCTGTTGCGGGAGGGATTGACGCATATCCTCGGCGACGCCAATTTTCGCGTTGTCGCGTCGGTGGCCTCCTTAGAAGATATCGCAGCAAACGTGGCCCAGCGAAACGATCAACTCTTTCTGATCATAGAGTCGAATGGCGATGCCAATATTGCGCTAGCGCAAATCAAGATTTTCAAGGAGCAGCATCCGGATGGGCGCGTGGCGGTGCTGGGCAACCGCAGCCGTTCGGCGGAAATGGTCGCGGCGTTCCAAGCGGGGGCGAACGTCTATTTCGATAGCGAGGAGAAATCCGACGCGTTCATCAAGGCGCTGGAACTCGTCATGCTGGGAGAGACGATCCTGCCGCCGGAGCTGCTATTTTATGTCCGGCATCCTCAGGGGGAGGAGCGGTACCAGAGGATCGAGCACTACCAGCATGACCCTGCGCCAAGGATGGCGGCAGCGGCCGAACTCGAGTGGCCACAATTGTCGTTTCGCGAGAATTGTATTTTGCGGTGCATTGTCGAGGGGTCGTCAAACAAGGTCATTGCGCGGAAGATCGACATCACCGAAGCGACCGTCAAAGTCCATGTCAAAGCGATCTTGCGCAAAGTGCGGGTCCGCAATCGCACCCAGGCAGCCATTTGGGCGATGAAGCACTCGGCGCAGGAATGGGATGACAGCCACGGCGCCGCGAAGGCTTCCGCGGCGCTGGCGGTCACTTCGCCGAGCAGGTCGCTGCAAACGCTTTCCGAATGCAAGACGGAAAACGGGGGGCGGGGCGTGACCATTGCGGACGTGAGCCGTTTCATCGGCCCGGGCCTCAATGGAAACAGCTCCTAATGCGCGTCGCGATAACGTGCGGTGACGAATTCCACGCCATGAACGGCGCCGAAGACGTCGATGACCTCGAGGTCGAAGTGTCGGTTATAGGTGTGACAGCCCAGAAGTCCGGTGTCGATCCGGCCAACGACCGTTTGCGCAAACGTATCGGGGCTTAAGGTCTCCAACCGGCATACCGACTTCGCTCCGCCGTAGATCTGCGTGCAATCTTGGGCGAAACGCAGTGCGATGCCGATTGGGGGAGGCGCGCGCCTCCACTACAATAAATCTTGATTATGCGGCGATTCGACTTTGTCGGGATGCGCTCTAGGGCTTGCGATTGGGCGCAACGAATGGATTGGTATCGGTGTCTTGGCGACTGTTCTTCTCGAAGCAGCTTTCCAGACGTGCAAGCGCAGCGGTGCTTCCATCCAATGGCACGCGCAAACTCGCCCCTTCGCCAATGACCTCCAGGACGTTTGCTGTCCGTAATCTCTCGTTGAGCGGGCGATCCGCAAGCGCAATCGTCACGCCTCTGGTCTCGGCCAATGCCTGCGCGTTAATCGATCGCGCGCCCGCGACCAATGTGACCCCGTAGGCTTTGCCGCGCTCAAGCCTCCATTTCGGTGAATCGAGCAGAAGCAGCAGCCCGTCGTTGGCGCGAACAAAGCTCGCGTTGAGATCGCTGGTCGACCGCGTCATGCTGCAATTGTCGAAATGATCGGCTTTCGAGGAAACCGCAATGGTCCATGGCCCGAGCGTCACCGCCGGATCTTGCGCTTGCGCAAACATCGGCGCGGCTAAAAGGGACACCAAAGACAGTGCGAGCGTCGTTCGCATGACGAGCCTCATCAGGACAGCGACGGATTGACGATGTCGGATCCGAGCGACCGCTGATCCGATGCGAACAAAGATGAGTGACGTACCTGAAGATCGGAACGTCTGTCCGCCAGAAATCCTGATCGAACTGCAAGCGCACAGACGGCGACGTTCATGCAGGATTGCTGGATTTGTGGATCGCTCGCCCGCACCACTCCGAGCAGTGCAAGAGCGAATAAAGTGAGTGATAGTGTTGATCCGGGTGTCATGGACTGTCCCCCGTCCATATTGAATGCTCGTAACAAACAAATGAAAATGCCGACGTTAAGTTCCGCCGCTCGACTATCGAGAATGCGAAGTGGTCTTCTTCTTATTAGAACAGAGCATCCTCGCAGAAACAAAAAGGCGCTTCCTTGGTCCGTCGACCAAAGAGCGCCTGCGCGCTGCGACACGGTGGTTTTTCTATCGCCGTTCTGCTTTATTATCTAATCGTGTTTGAGCCAGACCGTTCCACCTGCCGGGCAGCCCCAAAGAGAAAAGCCCGCATACGCGGGCCAAAAGGTTTCATTTCGCGTGGAAACGGCGGAGACATCGGGACGGGATAGTTGCGGTATCGAGGCCATGTCGGCGCCTCAGATGCTCCACATCAATAATGCGACACCGTCGTATTGGTTCCGATCATGCGACCGCCAGAAACGATCGGCTGTCAGGGCGAAATATCCCGACCGGCCAATGCCGTCCTGATCTGGTCGGCGATGTCCTCCGCCGCCGGCGTGCCGTCGACGATCAGGTCCGCGGAAGCCTTGCCGATCTCGGTCACGCGGGAATACATCCGCCGCAGCATTGGATAATCCTGCATGTAGCGCATAAGCCGGGGAATGAGATCGCCTGCAGCAGTGGGAGCCGGGTCGAGTTCGGCATTGCGCAGAAACACGCGCACTACCCGCGACATTGCGATGTCCAACGGGGTGTCGATCCATATCGAAAAATCGATGAATGCGCCGGTAGCGTTGTGGGTGCGTCCGAAAGCGGTTTCAAATAAAACGGCGGGATGCGTTCCGTCGCCTGCGCTCTGCGTCAGATCTCTGAGGGCGGCGACCAAATTGTCGAGCGCCAATTCGTTGGGATCGCCGCCACGCTTGAGCCAATCATCCACCTGTTCATTGCTCATGCGCGGATGCAGCCGATCATAGGAGAGGACTTTCGCGCTCGGGAAGTCACGCGCGAGGAGGCGCACCAGCGTCGATTTACCGGAGCCGGGAACACCCGATAGACCTATGACACGGCAACGTTGAACCATGGCGGCACCGCTTGAATTCGCATCTGGCGTGGCGTTCGTGTTGATCTACGGCGTGGATAAGCCGGGCACAATTGGAAGACCAATGCCCGTGGATGCCGGCCCCTTGTGCATACCGGAGCAGCAACTTGCAACGTCACAGTAGCGCGGGGCTCTCTTTCTATGAAGACATCCGCGTAGCGGAGAGCGGCGGCGAAGGCGACGCCGCGGGGGGAGGGTGCTCGGGGCGCGGCTAACGCTTACCCGGCAGCGCTCGCCGAACTGCCCCGCACAGCCCCACGGCGCGTGATTTGCCGTCCTCAGCGCGAAGCGGCGTAGCGTCTTGCCAACGCCGATACGCCGACTGCGAGGATCAGAATTCCTCCTTTGAAGATCGGCTGAAAGTGCGTGGGTGCGCCGAGAATGGCGAGACCGTTGAATCCGACTGCGAGGATGAGCACGCCCACGAAGGTGCCGACGATATGAAACTCGCCTTCTCGTAACGTCGCCGAACCCAGAAAGACGGCGGCAAAAGCATCGAGAAGATAGCCGTCTCCGACGCCGAGCGTTCCACTGCCCAGAAGCGACGAAAGCAGCGTGCCGGTGATGGCCGCACAGAGCCCGGCTGTCGCAAATGCGAACATCTTGATGCGGTCGACGCGGATCCCGGAGAGCCGGGCCGCCTCGATATTGCTGCCGACCGCCTGCATTTTCTGGCCGATATCGGTCTTGTTGAGCGTCACCCAGAGGACCAGAAGAATACCGAGCATGAAAAAGACCGGGTTCGGAATCCCGAACAGCACCCGGCCGAGCGACAGGTTGGTGAAGGCACGGGGTATGCCGGTGGCGATCGGGAAGGCGCTGTAGGAGAAGCCTATACCCGTCAACATCGTGCCCAAGCCGAGCGTTGAGATGACGGCGTTTATCCGTACCTTGGTGACCAGCGCGCCGTTGATCAATCCAAGGCCGATGCCGATGGCGAGAGCGGCGGCAATACTGAGCCAGATCGGCAATCCCTGATAGGACATGAAGCCGACAACGATCAGGCCGATGAAGCTCGCCACGAAACCGATGCTGAGATCGAACTCGCCGACGACAAGCGTGTAGGTCAGTCCTGCGGCGATGATGGCGGTCAGCGATGCCTGGCTCAAGATGTTGAGAAAGTTGGCACGCGAGAAGAACGTGTCGGGCGCCATGATCGAGAAGACCAGGATCATGAGCAGAAGCCCAAAGATGGTGGCGTAGCGCGACAGGAACGTCAGACCGAGGCGCTTCCAGTCAATCCGATTGCGGCCGAGCGCGGTTCCCGCTGCAGCTTCGCTCCGTGTGGTCAAGCCTTGTTCTCCTCCGCCGCCATCGGCGTCGTGATAGCTGAGTTCAATGATCCGGGCCTCGGTTATGTCGGGGCCGGTGAGCTCACCTGTGAGGTGTCCCTCGCGCATGACGACAACACGATCGGCGAGCGCTGCAAGCTCCTCAACGTCGGAGGAGATCACGATAATGCCCACGCCGGAGCGGGCAAGGGAGCGAATGGTATCGTGGATCTCCTCGCGGGCACCGACGTCGACGCCGCGCGACGGTTCGTCGAGGATCAGGAGCCGGATGCCCGGACGCAGCCAGCGGGCGATCAGCGCCTTTTGTTGGTTGCCGCCAGAAAGGCTGGCGATCTTGGTGGCGCTGCTCGGGGTCTTGATGCCGAGCTTGTCGACGAAGCCGTCGGCGCGACGACGCCCTTTGCCGGCAGACACAAACGGCAGCGCGGGAACAGTGCGCAAGTTTGCAAGCGATGCGATGTTGATGTTGAAGCCAACGGATTGCTGGAGCATCAGGCCTTGCGAACGGCGCTCTTCTGGCACGAGAGCTATTCCGGCCGCGACCGCCTCGGCTTCGTTGGCGATATCGAGCCGCGTTCCATCAAGCTCGAAGTGACCCTCGTCGGGCCGCTCTACGCCGGCTGCGAGATGCGCCAGCTCGGTGCGCCCGGCTCCGACCAATCCGCCAAGCGCCAACACCTCGCCGGGATAGACGTCGAAGCTGACGCCCTTCACCGCGCCGCGCCAGGTGACGTCCCGAACCGAAAAGACGGGCCTGCCCGATCGGTCCGCGGTGAAGCGTTCACGGTCTTCGGGCGAGTGGATATCGTGGCCGATGATGGCGCGCACGAGCCCCTTCTTGTCGAGGCGTCCGCGCTCGGCGTCGTCGACGATCCGGCCGTCCCGCAGGACGGTGATCCGATCGCAGAGGTCGAGGACCTCTTCGAGGCGATGGGATACGTAGAGGATCGCGACACCGTCACGGGAAAGATCGCGGATGATCGCGAACAGCTTGTCGCTCTCGGGGCCCGAAAGGGATGCGGTCGGCTCGTCCATTGCGATCATGCTGGCGTCGCGCATCAGCGCCTTGCCGATGATCACCAGCCAGCGCTCGGCGACGGAGAGGTCGGAGGCCCGGGTCTCGAGCGGGAAGTGCACGCCGATACGTTCGGCCGCGGCGCGGGCGCGGGTGCTCGAACGCCTCCAGTCGATCAAACCGAAGCGGTTGGCCTTAGGAACGCCGAGCAGCATGTTCTGCAGGGCACTGAAATGGGGGACCAGATTGAGTTCCTGGTGGATGAAGGCCAGCCCGGCCTGCTCCGACGCCTGCGGCGAGCCTTGAGGAAGTTCGGCGCCGTCAACAGTAATCCGTCCACGATCCGCCAGAGTGACGCCCGCCAGGCATCGGATCAGGGTGGACTTGCCGGCGCCGTTGGCGCCTACCAGCCCATGAACTTCCCCCTTTTTGATATCGAGGTTGGCTTCGTCCAATGCGAGCTCACCGGCGAACGATTTGGTGAGCCCGCGAATCTGCATCCAAACGTCGGGGGATCGCGCAAGTGCGGATCCCCCTTCGGCCGAAGCGTCAGAAATTTGGCCTTGCGCGAGCATCTATTTGGTCGGGTGGTCTTTCGCGAATTGATCGATGTTGTCGGCGTTGACGACCACCCCCGGGATGGAGATGACCTTCGGGGTCCAGGAAGCGCCGGCGGCCATCGAGTCCAGAATGGCCTTGAATACCTGCTTTCCCTCCTCATAGGCGGGTTGCCAGGTGGTCCCGGTCATGTCGCCGTCCTTGACCATCTGCACGGCCTGCGGACTGCCGTTGATCGACGAGGTGACAACGTCGGTACGGCCCGCCTGGCGCAGTGCCGCGACCGCGCCCGTCGTCGGCTCGTCCCAACACGACCAGATACCGAGCTTGCGCGCGCCGCCGCCCGGATGGCTGGTCAGCCAGGCTTGGGTGAGGGCGTTGCCATTCTGCACCTGACCCGGCACGGTGATCTCGCTGTAGGTGACATGAATGTTCGACTTGCCCTTTACGGCATCATCGAACGCGATACCGCGGTCGATGCACAGTTTGCCGGGGTGAAAGGTCAGAGCCAGGATGTCGGCGCTGTCGCCGACCTTGCTGAGCAGAAACTTGGCGGAGTTGTCGCCGACTTGCCGGCCGCTGGTCGCCACGACGACGCCGGGTACGATCTCGCCGCCCCACATCGCCACGGGAATATGCGCTTGGCGCGCCGCCTCAAGACCGGAGCCGATTGAACTGCTGGCGAAGGCCAAGACGAAGATGGCGTCCACATGCTCGACGACGAACGTGTTCATCGCCGCGTTGGCCTTGTCGGCGCTCGCCTGCGTGTCGATGACCTTGACGTTCCACCCGGCCGCCTTCGCGGCCTCGGTCGCGCCGCCGATCACGTCGATATTCAAGGCGTCATTGGCCAAAAGGGCAACGATGCCGAGCGTTTTGGCGTTGGCAGAACCGGCGGCGAACAAAGCGCAAGCCATGGCCGCGGCAGCAACAAGCAATTTACGCATCCTATTCCTCCCAGTGACGTTGCCGCCTTTTGCTGAGGCGGCGTTGCATTCGAACGTGGCGGGCAGACCGAGCAAGCCGTCGGGTCGAACGGCTTAGGCCTGCGCCTTTTGCGTTTCCGTCTTTCTCATTCCGTCCTTCTCGCATCGCTGGGTCGGCGCCTCGCGCGTCTTGTCGCGATCAAGCGGATCGAAAATGCTGGCGCATTCAGAATGTGCCAAGCCGTCTCGATGCCAATCCTGCTTAGGCGAAAGGTGATCCTGACCGCGATTTACCCTCCCCCTCGAGTGTCGCTCATTCGGTCTTGATAGCGGTATCATGAAGCAACTTTTTCGAAGTGGCAATAGACCCCTCCATGATGCTGTCGCTGTGATAAGCCTCTCGCGCGCCGGTACCGAGTCCGCGCGCCATGGCTGGGCGAAACGGTGCGAGTTTCGCGCGGCCAATTTCGGCGTTGCAACAAGTAACGCAATGGCAGCGGGCAGCCGGGGAGCACGGGTGCGCCGATAACAGCCGACGACTCGCGCACACCGGGGCGGCTCGCTCAACGCGTGATTGTTGCGTTGAGAAGGTGCATTGGCACCGGTCATTTTTTTTGTGGAGCGTGTTATCGGTATCAAATACCTTCGCCCGCAGGAGCTGGTCCAAACGTTGAGCGTGAACGCTTCGGGCGTGCCGGTTGCAGCCGTTGACGAATGTCGCCGTTGCTCGGTGGTGTCCGGAGCGTCCGCATAATGAAGCGGTTGCCAGGCTCGATGCAGGGCGCGGCCCGCAAGGTGGAGGAAGAGCTGACATGTCGCAGGTGAAATACGACTTTTCCGGAAAGAACGTCCTGGTGATCGGCGCCACCACCGGCATCGGGCGGGCAACGGCGCTGGCCTTCGCACAGTCCGGTGCAGATCTTTTCGTCGCGGGCCTCGGCGCTGATCACGGGAAAAGCCTCGTCGAGGAGGTCAAAGGGATCGGCAGGAAGATCGAGTTTCGCGAGATCAACGTCCGCGATGGTGCGGCCATGAAGCGGCTGCACGATGAGGCGTTTGAGCGATTCGGCCGTATCGACGTCGCCTTTAACAATGCCGGCGTATCGGGCGAGGCTACTCCGGTTCAGGACCTGGAAGACGAGGAATACAACCGGCTGATGGAGGTCAATCTCAGGGGCATTTTTTACGGATTGCGATGTCAGGTCCCGCATATGATCGCGAAGGGGGGCGGAGCAATCGTCAACACGTCGTCGCTGTTCGGCGTGATGGGCTTCGCCGGCACGGCGGCCTATTGCGCAAGCAAATGGGGCGTTATCGGCCTCACAAACTCCGTGGCGCTCGAGGTGGCACGCAAGAATATCCGCGTCAACGCGATCGCGCCGGGATCGGTGATGACGCCGCTGATCATGGATATGTTCGGTGGCGCGCAGGCCGCAAGAGACACGGTATTGCCGATGATCCCGATGGGGCGCATCAGCGATCCCTCCGAGATCGCGCAACTCGTCCTGTTCCTCTGTTCGGACGCGGCCTCATTCATTACCGGCCAAGCCGTGGTGATCGACGGCGGCGGATTTGTGGCAGGCGCCGATCAACTTTAAGGACCGCGCGGCGGCAGACTTAAAGACTGTTGGACCGGCCAATGTACGCCGGTCCGATTGCCGAAGCAGAGCAGGGCGCTCGTTTTTCTCCGCGTTCTAATTCTTTTGAACGGGATCGGCGTCGAGCCGGACGATGTCGCCAACGTTGGGATTGGCAGCGGGATAGCGCTCGAGAACCAAGGGATCGTGGCCTGGAATGACATGATTGTTCGACGACGCAAGCCGCCGCATGGTCGCGAAGCCTTCGAGCATATCGGTGACGCTTTCCAGGACGGGAAACGGCCGATTTTGTTCGAAATTGGCGTAGAAATGCGACGCGTCGGATCCGAGAACGACCCATCCCCGTCGTGTCAGCACGCGCACCACCTGCAGCCCTTTGGAGTGTCCTCCCACTTTGTGAACCGTCAGGTTCGGCGCGATTTCGGACTCGCCATCGTGGAATACGACACGGTCGGCGAAGATCTTATCGACCATGGCGGTGACGTCGTCCGCATCGAACGGACCTCGTAGCGCCTGATGGCACATGCAGCGGCCCGTGCAGTACTTCATCTCGGTGTCCTGCACGTGATAGCGCGCCTTCGGAAAGAGTCCGTGATTGCCCGCATGATCGAAATGCATGTGCGAAATGATGACGTCTTCGACACTATCGGGATCGATCCCGATAATCTTCAATCCTTCACCCACCGGACGCAGCAAAGTGCGCTGTCGCTTCGCAGCGCGGGCAGCGTCGAAGCCGGTATCGAAGACGAAGCTTTGCTTCTTTCCGACGATGGCCCAGACAAAATAGTCGAGCGGCATGGGGCCGTCGTGCGGATCGCCGCCGAGAAAATTATGCGTCGCGGTGCGATGATGATGACCGTAGCGGATTGCGAACAGCTCGTAGGTTTCGCTCAAGACGGCACCTCAACTGGCAAGCCAGCCGGCTTCGACTGGTAAAATGGCGCCGGTCATGTCTTTCGCCACCGGGCCACACAGAAAGACAAGAAGCTCGGTCACGCTTCGGACCGGTACGAAACGCCCGCCGGGTTGCTTACCCTGCAGAAACGCCTTCTCGGCGGCTTCTCGCGATATGTGCTCATCGATCATGATTTGTTGGACGCGTCCGTCGGTTCCTGGGGTCAGGACCGAGCCGGGACAAATCCCGTGGCAGGTCACGTCGTAATCGAGATTCTCCAGAGCAACCGCACGCGTCAGACCAAGCAATGCCGCTTTCGTGGTCACGTAATCGACCCGGTTCGTGGTTCCGCGCGAGCCGTAGACGGAGGTCATATTGAATATTCGACCAAAGTTACGTTTGCGCATATGCGGGAGGGTCAACTTTATCGCGTGAAAGGCGGCCGACAAATTCACCGCCAACGCGGCGTTCCAATGTTCGTCAGGAAAATCGACGATCGGTGAAAAATGCCGAACGACCGCATTGTTGACGAGAATATCGATTGCGCCAAACCGGTCCAAAGTTGCGGCGACGAGCGCCTTGATGTCACGTGGATCGCCGACATTGGCCCTGTGGTAGGCGACGGTCACCCCGGTACGATGCTCGAGGTCTTTGCGCACCGTTTCGACCGTTTCGGCAGGCTCGATGCCGTTGAGCACGATGCAGCATCCGGCTTGCGCCAGCCCCTCGGCGAGCGCAAGCCCGAGGCCCCCGGTGGATCCAGTGAGAATTGCAACGCGACCGTCCAGCGACCCGCGCCGAGCGGGTCCTTCGGTGTTGAAATCACCGACGTCTGCAACGTCCGTCATTCTCCGGAGCGCTCGCTGTGGGAGGCGTCGTCGGCCGGGCGCCGCGGTGTTCCAGAGACGGCAGCCTGCCGCGAACCCGCCGACTTCTTTCGGAGCGTCAACAAGGGCGAAAGCCTCTCTGGACTTGGGACCGGTAACAAGAAGAGGCAGAGTAATGGCGCCGCCTGTCGTTTGCAAGGTCCAGCGCGCGACCTTGAAAGGACCGGCGCTCAGCTATGCGCTTTCGCGCTGAATGATTTCGAATTTGAGGTCGATGATGCTGCCGCGCAAGTGATCCGCTCCATCCATGATGCGGCTTAGCAGCATTTGCGCCGAGCGTTCGCCGATATCGTAGCGCGGCAGGCGAAGCGTCGTGATGGCGGGCGAAACGTGCCGCAGCAAATCGACGTCGTCGAAGCTGGCAATCGCTATCCGTCCCGGCACGGCCCAGCCCCGCTTTCGGCACTCGAACAAGGCGCCTGCGGCCAGAACGTCGCCGGCGCAAAACAACGCGTCGACCTCGGGTACGTTTTGGATGACCCGTGCCGCAATTTCCGCGCCCGCGGCAAGACCGCGCGAGGTTTCGATCATCAAGCGCGGGTCCGGTGTTTGGCCCAGCTGCGCGAGAGCCGCCAGATAGCCTTCGATGCGCTCCCGAGAGCGCTCGTTGTTGAAGGAATAAAGGCTCGCGAAAGCAATCTTCCTGTAGCCGAGACGGCCCAGATGCAGCGTCATCGCTTGCGCTGCCTCGCGGTTCGAATAGCTCACCGCCATGTCGAGTGGCTTGCGCGGCAGACTGCCGTTTTCCACCACCGGCACTCCCGCCTGGCGGATCATCGCCTCAGCTTCAGCACTGTGTTCGGTGCTGTGCAGAATAAGTCCGCTTACCCTGTGCGCCAGAAAGGCCTTGATGAGTTCTTCCTCTTCCAGCGTGTCGTAGCCGCACTCGGCGATCATAAGCTGAAAGCCGGAACGCCGGATGACGTCGGAAAGGCCCTTGATGGTCTGCGTGTAAATGGAATTGTCGATGCTCGGAACGATGAGGCCGACCGTCGTTGAGCGTGTCGAGGAAAGGCTCCTTGCGAGATGATTGGGCAGATAGCCGATTTCCTTCACCGCGCGGACGACGCGTTCGCGCATCTCGGGCGAGACTTTATTGGGTTCGCTGAGAGCCCGCGAAACCGTCATGGTCGAGACGCCAGCCCGCTTGGCGACGTCGCGCATGCGGGCGCCGGTGCCGCTCATTCGTTTCTTCGGCGGCGTCGGCTCTTCGGCCGCTTTCGCTGACGCTGTTCCATTTTTGCGCATGTTTCCAACCTGATGAAACGCGCCAGCTACGTCAAGCTCGCTCGGGGTCGACGCTATATTCTTGTTGGTACCGGTATCAGATATGCGTATAGTAACGCAAAATGCGGTGAGGGAGGATGAGGGCGGTGATCTGCCAGGACATCGGCGCGGTCGACGATCCGACGTTGCACTATATCGTCTGCGCCAAGCCGCTTCTGACCCGGTTGCAGCAAATCCTCACGCAGACCGCAGGCTTCGCGTTGCTGGTGATGATTAAGGGCGGTCGCGTGCCGATGCTCGACGTGCCGCTGGCGCTGGCCGCTCAGCAATTGGCATCGGGTTCCGAAGAGCTTCGCGCATTACCGGTGCCGGAGCCGGCCCGGCATCACCATCATCACGCCATCCAGGCGGTGGCCGTGATGCGGCAGGCGATCGATCTCGTCGCCATCTGCATGCGATGCGGACGCGACGATCCGGCGCGAGCTGCATTGACGCATCGTTTGCGGGTGGCGACCGAACATCTGCGTACCGCGAGCCAGCTGCCGGGCTTTGGAATGGTCGATCTGACGCAAGCTTGCTGCGCGTGTCACGCCACCCCGCCACACACAGTCAATCTATAAACAATCACACCATCGAACGGGAAGAGGACGCTGATGGGCGACTATTCGATTTGGGTGCTCGAACATGCCGCGGTCGAGAAATTTCCGCTGAGCGTGATGCTTTATGGGCCGCAATATCAGGGCATTCGCAAGCTTCCGTATGCCTATGCGCTGCTCAAGGGCAGCGGACACACGATCCTGATCGACACCGGCTACGATCACGTGAATTATGGGAAAGCGCTGGCCGAGCTCTATGGGGTCACCAACTTTCACGGTCCGGCTCGAGTGCTTTCGGAATGCGGCGTTACCCCGGCCGATGTCACGGCGGTCTTCATTACCCACGCCCATTTCGATCACATGGGGGCGATCGACCACTTTCCCAACGCCACATTTTACATTCAGCAGCGCGAGATCGAGAAATGGGTTTGGGCTCTGACGCTCGGTCCGGAATATCTGTTTCTCGTCGGCGCCGGCGATCCGGCCGATATCGTCAAGGCGGTCGAACTCACCCGGCAGGGCCGCATGATCGCCATCGACGGCGATCGCGAGGACGTGCTGCCGGGGATCGATGTCAACCTTGCTGCTGACACGCATACCTACGGCTCGATGTACGTGACCGTACGTAATGACGGTGCACGCAACAGTCAGGACGCTTGGGTCTTCGCCGGAGACCTTTTGTACACTTATGACAATCTTACGGGGCTCGACAAAGATAATCCCCAATACGTGCCAATCGGCCTTGCGGTCGGCAGTCAATCCAATCTGATTTTCGCGACGGCCGCGATGCTGAAGGCGGTCGGCGGCGAACACCGGCGCGTCATCCCGATCCACGAAGACCGATTGAAGGATACGTTTCCCTCGCGTCTCACGTCGGCCGGATTGCAGGTCGTTGAGATCACGCTACGCGCTGGCGAGGCCAGCAAAGTCTCCGGCTGACGGCCGGGCGAAAAAGATCTCAGTATCTGCGCGACGCTTGGGGATGGAGTGCATGGGCATTGAACAAGGGCGGGACCGTCCGGAAACCGTTAGCGAAATCTTCGCGGCGTTCGTCGAAGCATCGTCGTGGTCCGACATCGAGTTGCGTGTGCGTCACGAAGCCAAAAGGTCACTGTTGAATTTCTTCGGTTGCGCGCTCGGGTCAGCAAACAGCGAACCGATAACGATTGCACTGGATGTCATGCGCTCGTTTTCCAGTGGAGCTCAAGCGAGTGTGATCGGCCGCCTGGAGCGACTGGATATTTTGAGCGCGAGTTTCCTCAACGCCGCCGCAGCCAATCTCCTCGACTTTGACGACACCCATTTGCGCACGGTGATTTATCCCACCGCGCCGGTGGCGCCCGCGGTGCTGGCGATGGCCGAAGCCAAGGGATTGTCGGGGGCTGCGGCTCTCCACGCTCTGATTTTGGGGATTGAGGTCGCTTGCCGCATCGGCAACGGCGTATCGCCCGGCCACTATGCGCGCGGATGGCACATTACGGCGACCTGCGGCGTGTTTGGAGCGGCGGCGGCGGGCGCAAAGCTGTTGGGCTTGTCGCGCGGGCAAATCGTCCATGCCCTTGGGATCGCTGCCAGCCAGTCGGCGGGTTTGGTCGAGAACCTGGCCACCGCGGCGAAGAATGTCGGGGTCGGCAATGCGGCGCGAAACGGGCTGTTCGCAGCGCTTCTGGCGCAGCGCGGGTATGAAGCGGCGGCGGGCTCGATTGAAGGGCCACTTGGTTGGGCGAGGGCATCTGGCGACGCACCGGACCTTTCGGCCATGGTCGACAGATTGGGGCGCGACTGGGAGGTGCTCAACAACACCTACAAACCGTACCCAAGCGGTATTGTATTTCATGCCATCATCGACGCTTGTTTGGACTTAGGCCGCGCGCATGCGATCGATCCGCACGCAATCGAGGCGGTAACGGTGAGCGGCGACGCCTTGCTGCTCGCACGCGGCGATCGGCAGGTTCGCAACGAGCGCGACGCCCGTGTCTCGATCCACCATACCGCCGCGGTCGCCTTGCTGTTCGGAGCCGGCGGCTTGCGGGAATATTCGGCTGAGGTCGTGGCCGATGAACGCGTGCGTGCATTTCGCTCGCGGGTTCGCGCCGTGCTCGACCCCGACTTGCCGAGAGGCGCCGCTCGCGTCGACGTGACATTGCGAAGTGGACAAACGCTCAGCGCGACGGTTTTGCATCCGCGGGGGAGCGCTGCACATCCCTTGAGCGACGCCGACATCGAAGCGAAAGTGCGCGAGCTCGCCAAACAAGCCACGCCGCGTGACGTTAGCGCGATCATCGGCGCGGTGTGGCAACTCGATTCCGCGCCGAATGTGAATGCGCTGATGAATTCCGCCAGCGCGGCGGCGTGACAGTGTGGTGATCGGGCTGTTTCGCGGCGATACCGCCACCCAGGTACCGTCCCCTCGTAGGTTTATATCTGATATTGCCTCGCAGAATAGCGCGGTGGCATCGCGACTACCTCAAAGGTACCGGTAACTTTATCCTTGCCAACGCGCGCACGAGCGAGCAAGTTGTTTGAATAAATAACGGTCCAGCCGGGGTTTTCTGCGCGTGGAAGACCGTTCGCGGTTGAGAATTCGCGGCTCAGAGGGAGGGGAGATACCGATGAAGGCTTTCATGGCCGGCGCTGTCGTTGCCGCAGCCGCCTCGTTACTGGGGGCTGCGAGTTACGCAGCCGAGACGGGCAACCAGACGCCAATCTTAATCGGACTGATTGCCGGAACGACGGGCGCCTATGGGTCGACAGGCATTGCCGTGGTCAACGGCGCTCAGCTTGCGGTCGATAAGATCAACGCTTCCGGTGGCGTGCTCGGCCGGCAACTCAAGCTCGATGCAAACAACGACGACGCGTCCGCGACATTGTCGGGTCAGTTGTTCGCAAAACTGGTAAGTGCCGGCGCGGTGGCCATTGCGGGCTCGCCCGACACCGGCCCAGTCACCGCTGAACTCGCCATCCGGCACAAGATCCCGACGATCGGCGTGGTCGATGACGGCGGCCTCACGGTTTATCCAAAAGGCCCGACAAGCGATCCGAATCCTTGGGTGTTCGACTTTGGTCTGAACACGTTCGCCTGGGGCCAGAAGATCGGCGAATACGCGCTGAAGCATTGTCCCAACGGCGGACTAGCCGTGCTGCATGATCCGACCACGTACGGCGAAGGTGGTAACTTCGGGATCAAGCTGGCTTACGACAAAGCCGGCAAAAAAATCGCGATGGATCAGGCAATCACCGAGAACTGGTCCACCGGAGCAACGACCGGTCTGATGCCGCAGGTCAATGCCATAAAGGCGGCCGGGCTTAAATGCGTCGTCGTCTGGCTTACACCGCAAGACCAAGCGGCCTTCATGCAGGATCTTCACTCGGTCGGATATGACGCCACCGTCTTCGGCAATGATGAGACCAATGCCGACGACACTTTCGCAAAGCTTGCGGGAGATTTGGCGGACGGTGTCATTACCGCCGCGCTCACCTCCGGTCTGCATCCAAGCCCCGAGCTGAAGGCCTTCCGCGAGGAGTACGGCAAGCATTTCAACGTCGAATCGACGCCTTTCGCTGAAACCAGCTACGACAGCATCATGATGCTCGCGCAGGTCATCACCAAGGCAAACTCGACCGCCCCTGCGGCACTGCAAAAAGAGTTCAACAACACCAAGGGCTTCAAGGGAATAACCGGCGATCTCGGATTTTCCCCGAAGGAACACATTACCATCACCGCGGACCAAATAACCTTGGTCAAATACAACGCTTCGACCAAGGAGTGGGTTGAGCTCAAGGACTGAGCAAAGTGGGACGATCGGCGGGATAGTTTGCGGACGGTCGGCGACGGCCGTCCGCGGATCCGTTTCTGCATCTGGCGTTTGATGCTCGCCTCCACCCTCGGCGATCGAGAGAAGGGATTGCTTGCCCTTCGTACGACCTCCTTTCGTATCGGCATAGTTCCACGCTCGAATACGCGAAGCGCTTTTCAGCCAGGAGGAGCGTGAAGTTGAAGACGCGATGGGCTCGCGCGTTCCTGCCACGCGGCGCTCGAAGGTATCGAAGGGGGCACGGAGCAAGAGGGAGAAAGTGATTGCTGCAAATCGTGCTCAGCGGATTGGCCATCGGCTCGGTGTACGGCCTGGTCGGAATGGCGCTCGCGATCTCTTTCTATGTCACGCGGGTGATCAATTTTGCTCAAGGCCAGTTGATGATGGTGGCGATCATGATCGTGGCGGCGATCACCGCTGCCGGCTATTCCGCTTGGCTGGGCGTTATCGCCGGATTGATCTGCGCCTGCCTGGTGGCGATCCTGTCCTACGTCATCGCGGTGCGGCCGATTTTGGCATTCGATCGATTTAGCTTCGGTTGGCTTGTGAGTACGCTTGGCTTCGCCGTCGTGGTGGAAAATATAGCGGCTTATATCTGGGGACCGACGTCACGTGCCTTTCCTCCGATTTTGCACCATATCAGCATCCACATCGGATCCGCGGTCCTGACCGGCCAGCAACTGCTGGCGATCGCGGTCGCGGTTCTTCTCACCGTCGCGTTCGAGTTGGTCCGCAAGCACACTCTCTTCGGCAAGCTCGGTATGGCCATCGCTTCGGATCCGGAGATGGCGTCGGCGATTGGTGCCAATACCGCCGTCGTGGCGATCGCGGCTTTCGCGGTATCCGGCTTGTTCGCCGGCATCGCCGGTGTCCTTATCGGCCCGAGTACATTTGCCAACCCTTATCTCGGCAACACGTTCGGCACCTACGGCTTCATCGCGATGATGATCGGAGGGGGTACGGAGAAGCCAGTAGCCGCGATGCTCGGCGGCCTGTTGCTCGGGGTTTTGGCAGAGGGAGCTAATGCCTTGATTGATTCGCAGGCGTCCGATTGGTTTCCGTTTCTGGTGCTGGTCGTTGTGCTTATTTTCACACCGAAAGGATTGTTCAGTTCGGGAAATCCGCTGCTCCGCTTGCGTCCGGCGCCCATGGCGCAACGCTAGGGGAGGGCTTGGATGGAGGGCGGACGAACAAAATCCTTTCGAGCAGGTGCGCTCCCGGCCGCGCCCGTTGCGTGCTGGAAGCGGTCGGCGGGCTATGTCGCCGTCGCGGCCTACCTGGTTTTGACTTTCTTTGTCGCTCAGTCGAGCTTGGGTGTGCAAAGCTTGGTGCTGGTTGCCGCCGTGTTCGGCATCTTGGCGATCAGTCTCGATCTTGTCGCCGGCATGCTCGGCTTATATTCACTCGGCCAGGCCGGGTTTTTTGCCATCGGCGCTTATCTGACGGCGATCGCGGCTGCCGACTATGAGGTAAATCCGTTTTATCTGTTGCCGGTCGTTCTCGTCGTCGCTGCGCTCGCCGGGATTTTGATTGGCGCAACGTCGCTTCGCGTTAGCGGACTATATTTTGCGATCACCACCTTCGTTTTCACGCTTGTCCTCACGGTACTAGCAACGGATCTGAAGATCACCAGGGGCACCCAAGGCCTGCTGGGGCCGACTTTTCCGGACTTTCCCGAGTCACTTGAGTTCCTCGGCACTCCGGTGGCCTGGTTTGTCATGATAGCGCTGCTGCTTGCCTTGCTGTTGGCATCCGGCATTCGAAGCTCGCCGCTCTATCCTGTTCTGCTGTCGATCCGAGATGCCGAGCCGTTTGCACAAGCCGCCGGCGTCCGCACTTCGGCGATCAAAATCGGGGTGTTCGCACTGTCGGCGGCGATGGCGGGAGTCGCGGGCTGGCTGTTTGCGTTTTTCGGAGTGGTCTCGCCCGGCCAATTCGATTGGGCCGTTTCCCTGAACATTCTGGTCATGATTCTGGTCGGCGGCATCAACACCACCATCGGCCCCGTCATCGGCGCTGTGTTCGTCACGATGTTTCCGGCGGTGGTCAATATCAATCCGTGGCTGCAAGAGGTGCTGTACGGAGCACTGTCGATCCTCGCCATCACCGTCTTTCCCGAAGGGGTAGTCGGTCTGGCAAAACGGCTCACATTGAAGCAGTCGAAAGAGTCTCCACAAACGGCCGCTCACAGCAAACCGCATGGGCCAATCGGCGGCGAGGCGGTTCCATTCGGCAAAAAGCCAGCGAGTGTTGTCTCCACCGGCGAGGTGTCCGTCGACGCGGGCACGGGGGCAGCCGACAAGGAGGTGATCGTCGAATGCCGGGGCATCGTCTTCGGCTACGGCCAGGGGCCAAAGGTGCTGCGCAATGTCGACCTCGCCGTCAAGCGAGGCCACATCCACGGCCTTATTGGCCCGAATGGATCCGGCAAGAGCACGCTCGCCAATATCATTGCCGGTCGGCTGCGGCCGCACGCCGGAACCACAGCCGTCAAAGGCATCGTGGCGGACGGACTTTCACCCAGCGGCCGGGCGCGGCTTGGCCTGCGCCGCACGTTTCAAGCGGCACAGTTGGTTCGCGAGTTGACCACGAGCCAGAATGTTTTGGTCGGTCTATATACGCGCGTGCCCGGTCTGATCAGGAGAGCGGCGTTCTGGAGCTTGCTGCCGTCGGGTCGACGGGACGGCGCTTGGCTTCAGGCTCAAGCGAGCGCGGCCCTGCAGGCGGCCGGAGCCGGGGACTGGATCGACCGGCAGGTACGCGACGTACCGCACGGCGTCGAACAACTGACGCAACTCGCGTCGGTCTGCGTCGCCGAGCCTGAAATTATCATTCTCGACGAGCCGGCTACCGGCCTGTCGGCACCGGAGGTCGAGCATCTGGCACGCATCCTGAGCGGGCTCAAAGCGCGTGGTGTGACGATGATCATTATCGAGCACCAGACGCGTTTCTTGTTTCCGCTTTGCGATCAGATAACCGTCCTCAACGCCGGCGAGGTCATCTTGACGAGCACCGCAGACAAGGTTCGTGCAGACCCGGTGGTTCGACAGGTGTATTTGGGCGAGTGATGAGCGACAAGACCACCGTTCTCCAGCTCTCTTCGTTGTTCGCCGGCTACGGGCGATTCGACGTGGTGCGCGACGTCGATCTTCGCGTCGAGCAGGGCGAGGCGGTGGCACTTCTTGGCCCTAACGGCGCCGGCAAGACCACCGTGCTGCGCGCGATCATGGGTCTCGTCAAGCATCGCCGCGGCATCATTCAGGTCGGCGACGCCGACGTATCGTCGCTGCCGCCCTACCGCATCGCCAGGGGGCTCGCCGCCATTGCGCCTGAAGGCCGCCGGCTCTTCCTTGATCAGTCAGTCGAAGACAATCTTGTTTTGGGCGCTTTGCATTTGCGCCGAGACAAGAAGCGGGTCAAGGATCTGCTCGCGTCCGTCTACAATCTATTTCCGGTATTGCAGGAATATCGTCGGCGGCGATCGTCTTTTCTCAGCGGCGGCGAACAGCAAATGGTCGCGATCGGCCGCATGCTGATGAGCGACCCGAAGATACTGCTGTTGGATGAGCCTTCGGACGCGCTCGCGCCGGTCGCGGTCGAGGCGGTCGTCAAAGCACTGCTGGAGCTGCGGAACAGGGGAGCGTCGCTGTTGCTCGTCGAGCAGCGTATCGACGTGGCGGTTCGGATCTGCGATCGGCTTTACATCATGACGCACGGCGAAATCGCCGAGGAAATGACCCCGGACACCGTCGCTCGCGAGGGCGTCGGCATCATCAACAGATATCTCGGTTGATCGCGCCCAGAGCATGTTCCGGAAAAGTGGAAGCCGGTTTTCCGAAAAGGACATGCGATAACAAATAGATCTAGAGCACATGCCGATAAATTTAATCGGGATGTGCTCCATTCCAACCGCGGATGATGCGTGTCGCCCACGCACTCGGTAGACTGCGGCACACATGATCTTCGTTTCAGTCGCCTCTGCAATGTCCATCTCTTCGACGATGCGTCTTTGCCGCGCCACCAGGATTTGATCGGACAGAGCAAGAATTTCCGGCAAATGCGAGGAGATGACGACAACGGCGATGCCGTCGTCGGCCAGCTGGTGATGAACCGGTGGATCTCAACCGTCGACGAGTAATTCCGTCTCAGTATCCGGCCGGCGGAGGTTCATCGCTCTTGATAACTCAAAGGCCATTGTCTTTGCGCTCGAACGACCGCCGCATATGCAGATCGCGCAGCTCTATATCTTGCCGGTCAATCGATGGTGAGCGGCAGCTGTGCCCTTGTCCCGTGGCTTTTCTTTCATGCCGTCGTACGGGACGGTGGCACGTCGAGCCGGACTGCAATCCCTTCAAGATCGGGGCGCGGCGCTGGATAAAGTTGCATCACCAAAGGATCGTGTCCGGGCACGATATGGTCGGCGCTTGCGGCGATCGCCCGCAGCTTCTCGTAGGACTCCAGCGTGTCGCCGACATGGAAGGTCGTCGTGTAGGGGCGGCCGCTGTCCATGTTCTCGTAGTAGTGGGTCACGTCCGAGGCGAGTACGACGCGGCCACGCTCGGTCTCAACGCTGACGAACTGCAGCCCGGCGGAATGGCCCGTGGCTAGATGCAAACGTACGCCGGGTGCCAGGTCGGCATCGCCATCATAGAACACGACCCGCCCGCGATAGTTTAAGCGCACGACGCCGACAACGTCGTCGACCTCGAAGGAATGCGACAGAAACGGATGCCGCATATATTTGCCGGTCGCGTAGGCGAGCTCTCGTTCTTGGAGATGAAAGCGCGCGCGCGGGAAGCGGTCGAAATTGCCAACGTGATCGTAGTGAAGATGGGTGAGAATAACGTCAGTCACCTCGTCGGGGCGAATGCCCAATAAGTTTAGCGCTTCCACGGGATCGCGCAGATACGTGCGCTTTCGCTGCGCCGATATCGCTGCTGTGAATCCGCAATCGACGACGAAGCTACGATGGGTGCCGACCAGCACCCAGACGAAGTAGTCCATCGGCATGGGTCCCTCATGAGGATCGCCGCCGATGAAATTGTCCTGTCGCCGTCCTTCGCGCGTGGCGTAACGGATGGCATAGACTTCGTAGTGGGGGTCTTTCTGCAGCTTCGTTCACGCCGCGGCGGCCTCGGCGGAGGCCGCTCTGGCAAGGCGCACGATCGCGCCGACGTCGGTGCTCTCGGAGAGACCGTCGACGGCTTGCTCGAGCGCGTTGGCGCGCTCGGCGCCAAGAACCGCAGCGGCGGCCGTCCGAAAGCGCCGACGGATGAGCGCGGAATTTGCCGGCACGACATCCGCAAGCCGCCGCGAAAGCGTCGTGCCGTTTTGCAGCGTGATCATCACTTCGGCGCCTTGCTTGGCGGGAAAGGCGTTGGTGAACCCGGTGTCGGCTTCCACGCTGACGCGGTTAGCAAGCTCTCGCACCGTGGCGTCATTCAAATCGCGATAGCTCTCTTCGTCGACGCGACCGCGCGCCAGTGCGCTCGCGACCGCGTGCTGAATGCTCATCTTGGCCTGCAGGACGCGGGCGAACGGACCGGCATAGTCGCAGCCGGGATACGCCTTCGCGGCGTGCGATGTCTTGACGTTGACGGCGGTGATGTCACGGCAGTCGATTTGCTCGTCCGTCACGATTTCAACGGCCGCGAGGCACGGCGTTTGTGCGAAGTTGCAGACAGGCACCGGCTTGAAGAAGACCGACATGATTTCCGGCTCGCTGTCGAACAACCGAATGTCGGGCGCGCGTCGATCGGGGCGGTAGGCCGGCAACAAGCCGGCCTCGCCGTCGAGCGCTTGTTCCGAGCCATGGGCGCCAAGGCTCGCGAGACGAGCGGCCGTGAGCCCATTGCGCGCGGCAATGCCGGGATGAAAGAACATGTCATCGGAGCCCGTATGCGGCCACTGGTTTAGCCCGCCCGCCATGTTGGCGGCGAGCGCCAGCGCGCTTGTGGTACCACGCGCGTCCGTACCGAGGAGGTAGCTGCAAGCGGCGGCGCTGGCGAGTGGTCCGGTGAAGCCGGTCGGGCGGAATGTTCGCGTGAATTCCGGTGTGACCAGTGCACGGCCCACGCGAGCGCCCACTTCGTAGCCGACCACGGCAGCGGCCGCAAATGTCCGCCCGTCCACGCGCTGCTCCTGCGCCAGCGCGAGCAGGGGCGGCAACACAACGACGCCAAGGTGGCTGACACTGCCGGTGTGCATGTCCTCGCGCACGAGTCCGTGGCCGGCAACGGCGTTGGCGAAGGTCGCGTCGGTTGCTGGGACCGTTTTGGCTGTTCCAATAATCGTGCACGGGCCGGCGCCGTCGGTCGCGAGCGCCGCCGCCTGCCGGGCCCACGGAAGCGCGTGCGCCTCAAGGGCGCAGGCGAGGAAGTCGAGGACGCACAGCGAAACCTTGTCGCCGGCAGCCGGGGGAATGTCGTCCTTGCGCTTGCCTGCGATCGCGGCGCCCAGGCGGGCGGTGAGCGGAGCATCGCTGCCGGCGGCGGTTGGGTCCGTTTTCGCAACCGCTGGATCAAGCATCGGAGCCTCCCAAATCGTTTTGACGCATTATTGGGTCTAAGCGCTCTGCGGGCTACTTTGTCTCCGTCATATCAGCCTGAGGGTTTTCGCCATCAGGCCTGCGCCGTGTGGCCGCGCAGAATGCCTTGGACCTGGTCGCGGATCAGTCGTGTGACCAGCCGGGTGGCGATGCTCATGGGCCGCTGTGTCGACGTGGCGAGAAGGAGCTCGCGCATGAGGACCGGCTCCGTGAGCGACCAGCTTCGAATTTCGCCGGCCTTCAAGAGATGCTTGACCGCGCCTTCCGACAACACCGTATAGCCGACGCCTTGCCCGACCAGGCTGAGCGTTGAGGGCATGGCATCGACTTCCAGTTCGACCCGCGCGCTGACGCCGAGTTGCGCGAGCGCGTTGTCGACGAGAACGCGCAAGCCGTGCGGCCGTGCTGGCAAAATCATCGGAATTTCTGCAAGCCGGGCGGTCTCGACCCCGGTGCCGCCCAGCCCCGCCGGATCGTTAACGGCGCCGAGCAAGATCAATTCGTCGGAAAAGAGCGGTTCAGCCGCCAGCGTCGGCAGGCGAGGGGCCTGATAGACAATGCCGATGTCAACGCGGCCGGTCGATAGCCATTCGGCCACGTGGCCGCTGAAACCTTCGACCACATGCATGGCGATATTCGGGAAAGCCTTGCGGCACCGCAACACAAGCGGACCGGTCAATACCCAGCCGATCGACGGCGGCATCGCGATGGCGACCCGTCCTTGCGGCGTCAGGCGCATCGCGTCGATTTCGGATCGCGCCTGCCCCACGAGTTTCACCACGCTATGGGCATAGGATTCGAGGAGTTTTCCGACTTCCGAAAGCACGATGCCGCGCCCGTTGCGGTACAGAAGTTCGACGCCGAGCTCGGATTCGAGCAACTTGATTTGGCGGCTTAGGATCGGTTGGGCGACGGAAAGGCGGACGGCCGCTTTGGAAAAACTGCCGGATTGGGCGATTTCAAGAAAGTAACTGAGCTGCCTAAATTCCATCGCAAGGGGCGGCCGCCGGTACCATTGTTCCCGAGAATGGTAACGGTACCAACCGCGCCGCGCCTCCGCAACCCGCGCAACTCACCGCATGACGAAGGGATTAGGCACTTCGCCGACCGTATCGATCCAGACCGATTTCTCCTGCAGGTATTCACGTATTGCCGACAAGCCGCTTTCCCGGCCGATACCCGAGCGCTTATAGCCGCCGAACGGGGACAGCTAGCTGGTGCATTCCCCGTGCGCTGCGATTGCGACTACAGCCTAGGCGCCTTTCTCGACTTCCGCGAAAGCCTCGCGAGCGATGCGGAACGAATCAACGCCAGCCGGTATTCCGGCATAGATGGCGACCTGGAGGAAAACCTCGCGGATCTCGTCCTTGGTTACGCCGTTCTTGAGGGCGCCTTTGACATGCATCTTCAGTTCGTGCGGACGATTGAGACAGCTGATCATCGCCAGATTGAGCATGCTGCGGATTTTGTGCGGCAAGCCTTCGCGGCCCCATACCGCGCCCCAGCAATACTCGGTCGTCAGCTCTTGCATCGGCAGATTGAAATCGTCGGCAGCCGCAAACGACTTTTCCACAAATTCGGCGCCCAGCACCTTCTTGCGGATCGCCAGGCCGCGATCGAATATTTCTTTGCTCATTGTCGTCTCCATGCGTTCGCAAAAGTGACGTTTCGTCGGGCCGACGTTTGAACGATTGTCACTTGCGGATTTGCGAAATTGTGGTCAGCCCTTGATCTCCACCCCGGCCCACTCTTCGACCACGCGCGCGATCGAGGTGAAATCGGAGTTTGGACCGAACTTGGCATTGGTGATCGCGAGCATTTGCCGGACGATGGCGCCCGCGACCATGGGCACGCCCATGGCTTCGGCCTCGTCGACGCACAGACCCACATCTTTGTAGGACAGCCCGGTGGTAAAGCCGAAGTCGAAGGTGCGCGGCAATACCGCGCGCGGAAATTTGTCTTGGGTGGCGCTGTTGCGTCCGCTGCTGGCATTGATGATGTCGAGCATGACCTTGGGGTCGAGACCGGCCTTGACGCCCATCGCCAACGCTTCCGAAGAAACCACCAACGCGGCCGCGGCGAGCAGATTGTTGGCGAGCTTGGCCACCTGGGCGAGGCCGGCCTTTTCGCCGACGTAAAAAACTTTGCCGAAGTTTTTCAGCAGCGGTTCGACGACATCGAAAGTCGCGCGCGGGCCCGAGGCCATGACCGCCAACGTGCCGCCCTTGGCGCCGGCGATGCCGCCCGACACAGGCGCGTCGATCCAAGCGATGCCGCGCTCCTTGAGGGCGGTTGACACGCGGCCGGCCATGCCTGGGCCGCTGGTCGAAAGATCGACGATGATCTTTGCGCGCGAGCCCCGGCCAATGCCGTCCAGCACCACCGACTGCACGATCGCGGGCGTCGGCAAGCTGACAAAGACAATGTCGGCACTGTTGCCTATGTCGTCCGGGGACGACGCAACCGTCGCTCCAGCCTTCTTTAATGCAGCTGTGGCCTCGGCGTTGGCGTCGAACACACTCACTGCGTGACCGGCATCGATGAGGCGCTGGCTCATGGGGCCTCCCATGCGACCAACTCCCACAAATCCGATCGATGGAGCTGACATCAGCCGACCTCCTTGTCTTCCCTCAAAGGTTATCCGTTGTGATGCGGCGCGCGACATTAGCCCGCTTCCCTCAGCTGGGCACCGCGCGTTTAAGTATAACAGAAATGCCTTCGCTCACAGCCGCCGAGTGCAGCGCCGGCCTTGCAAGCCGGTGAAAATCGCAGAAAGCTGTCGGACGCGGGATCAGTGCCGTTCGGCGTCCGCACCTTTGCAGCGCGCTGTCGCCAATGGCGGGTCGAGCGCCGAACAGAACGCGACATAAAAACAACCGAGACCGAGGGGAGATGATGAGCAATCCGGATCAAAAACAGATGCCCGGCGTTTATCGGCGGCGCGTTGGCGATGCGATGGTCACGGTCATCAACGACGGCTATCTCGACATGCCGTTCGAGATATTGCGCGGGGCGACGCTTGACGACATGCATGGTCTCATGCGCGACGTGTTTCATGAAGGCCCACCGCGGATCACCGTGAACGCCTATGTGGTGCAAACGGGGGCGCGGACAATTCTCGTCGATGCCGGCGGCGGCAGCACGACGGTGTTCTCGATGGGGCTCTTGCCGGAAAATCTTCGCGCCGCCGGCTTTTCGCCGACCGACTTCGACACCGTGACGCTGACGCACATCCACCCGGATCACGCGAGCGGCCTATTGGGAACCTCGGGCGAGCCCATGTTTCCACGCGCCGAGATCGTCATTCACGCGGACGATATCGCGTTCTGGTCCGATCCCGGATTGCGCGATGGCCGAATTCCAGCGGCAATGCCGTATCTGGATTCAGCGGCCAAAATGCTCGGCGCATACCGCGAGCAGCTTCGCCCGAGCCGTGCTGGCGCGGTCGTTCCCGGACTGAGTTTGTTGGAGCTGCCCGGCCATACGCCCGGTCATGCCGGTTATCGTTTGGACTCGGCTGGTGAGACGCTGGTGATTTGGGGCGATACCGTGCACGTGCCCGAGATTCAGGTGCCGCGCCCGCAAGTGACCAGCGAATTCGACATCGACGAGCCGCTGGCCGCGGAAAATCGACGCCGCATCTTCGAGCTCGTGGCGTCCGAACGGCTGCTGGTAGCGGGCGGCCACCTGCACATGCCCGGCTTTGCGCGCCTTGTGCGCAATGGCGACGGCTACCGATTGGTTCCTGAGCGCTGGTCCGTGGTTGTTTAGATGCACCGGCGCTTCTGCGATCGTGGTCGCAGATCAACGGGTCTGAAGTGGTCCATCAGGTGGCAGACCCATCGCGCGGAAGGATGGTTGGGATTGAGCTTTCTGTCACGCTTCAACGTCGCCATCGACGCGCAAAGCGTCCGCGTTGCACCGGCATGCCGCGCTCAGTGGCGCCGAGCCTCACGTTGCAGAAAATCTCTCGCTAATTGTGAGGCGGCGGGGGAGTTCGGCGAACCGAGCAGCACGCGAGAACGCGATCGCCCCAAAGTCTGAATGCTTTACGCCTTGCGCCAATGATCTGGGTTTCCTTTGTTGGGCAGATGACGAACACGTGCCACGTGGACCGTGTAGCCGTTGTCTTTCGCCCATTTTATGGCGTCAGCCTGGGTTTTGAGTGTTTCGAGCACCTTGCCGCCTTCGGTTTCGACCACATAGTCCTCGATCGGCGCGTGCTCTTCGCGGCCTTTCGGTCTCGGTTCGATGTAGACAACAGCCATTGGTGCTCTCCCCATATCCGACTTTCAGGATTCCACACCCGTCCCAAGACAGCAATCATAGATTGTGGAACGCGGCGGGCATTATCTCCGCGCGGGGCCACACCAGCAGACGCACCTTGACGATGTCACGGAACGGCCCGCGGCGGACCGTGCGCAAGCCCTAAGAGCCCTATAGAGGTAGAATGTTGTTCGCTTTAAGTCATTGATTTTATTTAAGTTAATGCTCGAGTGTTTCTCGGGACAGGAGCCGAGCGGGATCTGAGGTGACATAGTTCCCCATCGCCTGTTTTTGTTTTAAAATAGAGTGATGAAGATCAGGTTCGCAGGATTTTCTCGCCGGCAGGTCATACGCGGTGG
Organism: uncultured Alphaproteobacteria bacterium; assembly: GCA_963818155.1. GTDB lineage: Bacteria > Pseudomonadota > Alphaproteobacteria > Rhizobiales > Xanthobacteraceae > BOG-931. The sequence goes on along the minus strand of CAWFRC010000001.1, from coordinate 30,346 downwards.
TGTGGCTTGCGCCGCGTTGCCCGCCGTTTTCGCGTGCGTGAGCGGGACGACCAAAGCCGGTGTTTTCACGCCGTGGGAGCAATCGCGAGGTCCTGATCCTGTCTTCGCGCGCCAAGTGGTCGCCTACGCAACCCACGAGCGGCCGGGCACGATCATCGTCGATCCGGCCAATCACTTTCTCTACTTAATCCACGACGCAGGACAGGCTATTCGCTACGGCGTGGGCGTCGGTGCGGAAGGCTTTTTGTGGTCCGGTCGAGCGACTGTCCATAGCAAACAGGAATGGCCCGATTGGTATCCTCCCCGGGAAATGCTGGCGCGGAAACCAGAGCTGCTTCAGCACATGGTGCAGCTGCAGAGCGGCATCGGCATGAAGGGCGGTCCCGATAACCCGATCGGAGCGCGCGCGCTATACCTCTGGAGCGGCAACAGGGACACGCTGTACCGCATCCACGGCACCAATGAACCTGGGACCATTGGCACAAACGTCTCGTCCGGCTGCATCCGTCTGACCAACGACGACATCGTCGATCTTTACAACCGCACGCCGATCGGCGCGCAAGTCATCGTGTTTGCGACGAGCAGACCGGCTGGGCAATAGCCCGCCGCCTCAGTTGACGAATGCCGGCGCCACCTCCACGAAGAGAAACATCGCCACGATGAAGGCGGTCATCGCCACAGCTTCAAAGACCTGCCTATGGTCGGCGGGCTGTCGGTTGGCGCTTATAGCGCCCGATTTTGGGGAATCTGGAATCAGGATAACCATTTGCGGCTCCGGTACTGCTTTACGGCCTTAACGCCGATAGCGGCAGCCGCGTTCCGGATGCGTTGTGCGCTGCGCTGACTCAGAAGCGGCTGCTGGTGCTTTTGGTGTGCCGCCCGATACATCACACCATTGCTGCGACGCGCTATAGCGTGCGGCAGGCATTGACGGGGGCGGATATGTCGGCTGCTTCGCTGGCTGTTAGAGCCGCGCTATTCGCTATCACCGGGTGGATGATGCTGCGCATTATGCGCCGGAATAAGTAGGCGTTGGTTGAAGGAAGCTCCGGCAGCGCTGATACGCAACGCGCGTCCACCGGAGCTTCGGACGGCTAACGCGGCGACGTGCAACCGTTCCGATTTGCGACCTTAACGGGTGCATGTTACCGCCAGCTTAATGTGCGACACTTTGTTCAATCAGCCGGCGTCACCGAACTGTCGGCGCTCTCGACGTAGCGTTGGGTCGCCGCATCGCGCCATTGCTGAATGACTGACTCGGCCGTCGCAAGATCGATTGCCGCGTCTATGTCCGGCTGTTTCATGGTGAGGTAGTCCATCAACAACACGCGGAAAGCCTTTGTTTCCAGGTTGCATGCTCCTTTGATAAACAAAGCGAAATCCTCCCTTGCCATCCTTGAGTGCAGTTTGTTCTGCACCTCCGCCTGCAAGCACACCCCGAATGCCTCATTGCTCTCGTGCGCCCAAATACGGGCGTCTTCGATTTGCTGATCGGTGAAGCCTGCCGACACGGCAGCGATCGCTATTCCCATCAAACAAAGAAGGGCCCGCATCGGCACCCCCTCTCTCACAGAGCCTGGGGCCTCCTATGCAAAAACCTTGCCGGTACTGGGTGCGTTGCTGCGAAATGCAATGGGGTTCATTTTGTTCGTAGGCGAAGTGGGCCGCTGCTCGATCGCGCTGGAGGCGGCACCCATCGCGGAGCGCCGCGGTGCGAACATACCCCGGCCGGTCGTATCTCAGTTTGAATGAGACAAGGAAAACAGTCCGAAATAGAAAAAACGACGATCACCGATGGACTGAGCTTTGATAAAGCTCCGTGCATTTTGCGAGAAGCTCGGCTGAATTTCGTCTGGGGCTCAATTGGGATCGATCATAAACGACCCTTGCCCAGTTGGTTTGATCATCTTGCGCATTAAGGCGACGAACAAAGAAAATGATCAATTCATGGAAGTTATTGTCTCCGCTCGCACCTCTGTCTGCCCGCGCGTCCTCAATGGTAGCAGCAACGGCGCAATCGAGGTCTTGGCGGCTGAACGATTGCGCTTGCGCAGGTAGACTCAACGACATGGCTGCAAAGATCGTAACTGAGGCTAGTCGCACATACATTCGCTGTCCCCACCTTCTTGTGCTTTAGTTTCGCGAAGCAGGAACTTAGCAAAAATGCCCCGAGGCCCCAATGGTGGGACGGCGCTCGCCTCGCTCATGTGAACGGCGACCGTCAGTGGCGCTTTGATCTACGAACAGTGCCGGGACGGCGGAGGCACCTGGCTGCCTCCCGCTCTTGTGCGGCAGTCATGCCCGCTGCTCGTGCCTTTGCGCGAGCTTGGGCCAAACCATTTTCAGCCACAAACGCTCGCACTTGCTCGCAAGTATACTGAGCAGAAGCTGGAGTAACCAGCAGCGTAAGAGCAAAAGCAAAAATAAAAGTCTTCGTCATCAAATCGGTCCCCCAGACGTTATTAGCAGCCTGTCCAGTCGCGCAGGATTATGCGACTGAATCTGTGACAATTAATCTGGGGATAGGCCGATCGACTCGCTTTGGTACGAAACTCGCGTGACCAGCGCTCCGCAAGATCGTGATCCAAATTCAATCGAACCGGATCACGATCGAGATTACGGGTTCGGTCGCGAAAAGCTCGATCAAGCCTCGTATTTGAATGAGAGCGCCACGCGGGTCCGAAAAGCCGTGACTTTCCCGTCGTCCACCTTCATGTCCATCTTAGTGACCTCGGCGACACGTAGATCGCGCAGCGAACCGGCCGCCGTCTCCACGGCGACGCGGCCGGCATCCTCCCAGGATTTCTCGCTGACGCCGACCACATCGATAATGCGATAAACGCTTTCCGATTGCTTCTTCGCCATTTGGATTGATCCTTTCGTGGCCAACAATGAACGCGCGCGATCAACGCGCTCGCGCGTGCACGCGAAGCTTAGATCAGGGCATGCCGTCCCGTCGATCATTGGTCTCTCGCCATTGCGGCCAGCGTTCCCGATCCGGCGTGTCCCTGATAGACTGTTGCGGTTCTCAGGACCGTGCCGGAGGCGGGCGGCGGGATAGGCGATCGGCCGACGCTGGGTCGGTGCCGCTGCACCGCCGCTCGCCGTGGCGGCAGCGGGCCGGCGTGGGCCGCATCGCGCTTGCGTGGCATTGCAGGTACGCGGGCTCGCCGGGCTTTGCTCCGTATGACTGGGTACTTCGCGCCGTCGGCGAGCGGTTGCGTTGAGGATCTCAGCGTCGGTTACGCAGCCCGCGAGAACGATCAGAGCCGCTGCGCAAAGAGCGGCGAACTTTGCCGACGAATCACTGACGGAGAAAACCGGGCCGGGAGTGGGGGCCGCAGGTCATTGATTGTATTGGAGGCCACGCCCGGAATTGAACCGGGGTAAACGGTTTTGCAGACCGCTGCGTAACCACTCCGCCACGTGGCCAGGAACTCGCTGGCCGCAATTGCAGCCCACAAGCCCGGTATGCGGTCTATAAAGGAACGTTCCGGTTCCGACAACGGTGCGACAACGCTTCGACATATAATTGCGCAATGCGGTCTTGCGCGACCGGCCGCTTGCGTTTTCCCGGAGCCTGCCGCACAACGCTTCCGCCGCATGGGAACTCAACGCATGTTTGATGCTGCTAACGCCCGCCGGCTGATGGTCGAAGGCCAGGTCCGCACCGCGGACGTGACCGACAGCGCTATCCTGGAAGCCATGCAAACGTTGCCGCGGGAGCAATTCCTACCGCCGGCGCTGGGCCAGCTTGCCTATTTGGACGGTGAGGTTCCGGTGACCCGCGGTCGCACGTTGCTGCGGCCAATGATACTCGCAAAGCTTGTACAGGCGGCACGAATCAGCGGGACGAATCGGGTGTTGGATCTCGGCTGTGCGACCGGCTATTCGGCGGCCGTGCTGTCGCGTTTGGCCGGCTCGGTGGTGGCTTTGGAAGAAGATGCCACGCTTGCCGGGCTCGCCAAGGACGCTCTGGCGTCGGTCGGAGCCGTCAATGTCGAGGTGGTGATCGGGCCGCTGACGGTGGGCTGGCCGGCAGGTGGCCCTTACGACGTTATTTTCCTCGATGGCGCAACCGAGATCGCTCCGGACGCGCTTGGGCCGCAATTGAAGCCAGACGGATGCGTGGTCGGCGTTTTCAGCCCGACGGCGGCGTCAAAGGCGACCATTTTCCATTATATCGAGGGGCGCATGGTCGGCCGGCCGGTTTTTGACGCCGTTGCCCGCGTGCTCCCCGGGTTCATCGCTCCGCCACAATTTGTTTTTTGAAACGATATAAAGAAGGCCGCGCAGTCGGTCGGCCTTGGCGCTGCCGGTTGCCATCCTTGCCGGCTTCGACCGCATCCGCCACAATCCGTTTTTTGCTGCGGAATTAGGCCCGTTCCGGGCCGAAGCGTCCGTGACGTGGTCACGACCTGTGGCGCTTATGTGCCATTAACCGAAAATTTGCGATTATTTTCAGTCAGTGGGTTTCACCACACCGATTGGCCGCCTAATCTCTGACCGTAGCGTCGATGGTTTGGGTTGGCCGCGACGCTAGGGTTGTCTGGGCACGAATTCCGCCGGAAAGGCGGAGAGGGGCAGGCGGCGTCGTCTAATGGCTGGCAGAGGGGTGCGGGCGTTCGTATTGGCCTTAGTGAGTATCTGTTTGGCCGCTGCCGGCTTTGGCAGCGCCCGGGCCGACACGCTCGAATGGGCCTTAGTGCAGGCTTATCAAAATAATCCGTCGCTCAATGCGCAACGGGCCTCATTGCGCGCGACCGATGAGAACGTCCCGCAGGCTTTGTCGGGCTATCGCCCAAAGCTCAGCCTGACTGCCACCGGCGGCTATAACTATCAGAACGCGACATCGATCGTTCCGCTTGCTGGGGCGCTGCTGAACAGCCAGTTCGGACAGAACTTCTACTCGCGCACCGTCGGCGCCAACGGCACCTACACGCTGTTCAACGGCTTTCAGACCGCGAATCGCACGCGCCAGGCCGAGAGCCAGGTGGATGCGGCGCGCGAGACGCTGCGTGTTACCGAGCAGCAGGTGCTGCTCGATGCCGCGACGGCCTACATGAACCTTTTGCGCGACCAAGCGGTTCTTGAACTGCAGCGGCGCAACGTCGAGGTTCTGACCGAGCAACTCAAGCAGACGCGCGATCGCTTCAATGTCGGCGAAGTGACGCGTACCGACGTGGCGCAGGCCGAATCGCGGCTCGCGGCCGGTCGGTCGCAACTGCTTGCCGCGCAGTCGCAGTACGTCACGTCGCGAGCCAATTATCGGCGCGTGATCGGCGTGGAGCCGGGCAATCTCGCGCCGGGAACGCCTGTGGACCGGCTGTCACCCAACGTGCTGGCGAAGGCGATCGCGCAGGGCCAGGCGCAAAGCCCTTCGGTTCTTGCCGCGGCCTATGGTGCCGACGTAGCGGAGCTTGCGGTCAAGATCAGCGAAGGCGCGCTTTATCCGAACCTCTCGCTGACGGCGAGCGTGCTTCAAGGGCAGAATCCGGCCTTCGAAACGATCAAGCTGACCCAGCTCTCGGCCGTCGCGCAATTGTCCGTGCCGATTTATCAGGGCGGCGGAGAATATTCCGCGATTCGCCAATCGAAAGAGACGCTCGGCCAGCAGCGGCTCAATCTTGACGTCAACCGCGATCAGGCTCGGGCCACCGTGGTGCAAAGCTGGGGACAGCTCGACGCCGCCAAGGCGCAGATCGAATCGACCACGGCGCAGGTCAACGCCGCCGAGATCGCGCTCAACGGCGTTCGCGAAGAAGCCCGGGTCGGACAGCGAACGACGCTCGACGTGCTTAATGCCCAACAGGAGTTGGTGAATGCGCGCGTGGCGCTCGTCACCGCTCAGCATGACCGCGTGGTCGCCTCATACACGCTGCTGGCGGCGGTGGGTGCATTGTCAATGCAGAGGCTTGGCCTCAACGTCCAGATCTACGATCCGATGGTGCATTACCAACAGGTGCGTGACGCTTGGGTGGGTGTACGCAATCCGGACGGCCGATAGGTCTGCAGCCACGCCTGCAAACCTCCGCGACGAATGTTGGTTATGGATTCGGTTGCCATCGACTTTCGCCATGACATACTTGAGTCAAACGTTACATAGTTGCTTCGATGATTCGCGGTGACTCGTTGACCTGTGACGAGCGGCCGTGATGGTCGCGGGGAAACACGAAGCAGCGCGTTTTGGCAACTGGGTTGGCAACCGAATTTTGGTGGGGGCACCGTAATTTCGGAACACCGATCCCGGCCTTCGGATCGAATCCGCGGGCGAGGTGGTCCGATTTCGTGCTCTAAGGCGGGAATGCGCGCATGACGCAGCCGGCAAAATCACAAGAACCATCGATGGAGGAAATTCTGGCCTCCATTCGCCGCATCATCGCCGATGATGATGCCAGCAAGTCGGCGCCACGTCCGGCTGAGGTACCGAAGCCGGCGGTGCGGCCCATACCGTCTCCGCCGCCGCGCATCATGCCCGAAGCCATTCCGGCCTCCGTGCATGCGAGCGCCGAGCCGGCGGAGCCCGTGGCTCCCTCGGCATTCGATGAGCCGGCGGAGGAAGAAGAAAGCTCCGACATTCTCGACCTTACCGAATCCATGACAGCACCGGCTTTCGAGCCGACGCCGCCGGCGCCGAGTTCATCCGCAAGTCGCTTCATCCGGTCCGGCGCCGAGCGAGGCGCCGCAATTCCGCAAGATCGAAGCGTTCTCCGACGTGGCTTTCGATGAAACCGAGCCCAAGCCTGAATACAGGCATGCGCCGGCGCGAAACGAAGCTGCGACGGCCGTACGTTCGGAAGCAGAGAACGTCTTGCTGTCGCGCGAGACCAGCGCTGCGGTCGATTCGGCCTTCAACGCGCTCGCCCAGACGGTGTTGGTGCAGAATGCGCGCACTCTCGAGGATCTGGTGCGCGAGATGCTCCGCCCCATGCTCAAATCCTGGCTGGACGATAACCTCCCGGGCATGGTCGAGCGCCTGGTGCGGGCGGAGATCGAACGAGTCGCGCGCGGTCGTTAAGCGTCACGCGCTGTAGAGCCGCCTTCCGCCAAGCTCCAATTGGGGATCCGACTGACGGCCTCGGGTTGGCAAGAGACCCGTGCTGTCGGTGACAGAGCAGGTTGCGGCTCCGCCCGGCAATTCTTTGGATGCTGCCGCTTGCCGTAGGTAGTGGCGCTGCGCCGCCGCTGCACTCCGATTTGCCGCCGTGGATCACGCGAGCGTCGCGCCCGATTTCCAGCCAGTGCCGTCTCGGATTACCTTTGGGTACCGCGCGCCTTCATGCAGAGCGCGGCAGTCGGCTATTTTCCATAAATTGACTTTTTTGGAAATTCGGCGTAGCCTTGAGGTAATAGCAGCCGAAGGCCGCCTTGGCGCCCATGCGGCAGTCGGCTCGCCTCGCGTGCAGCTTGCGACGGCGCGGGCGACGAACATCGGGAGGATAAGAACATGCATCCGGAAGCAATGCGCGTTCATGCTCCAGCGGCGGCGGTCCGGCCGGACTTCGCCCATATTCTTGCGCGCGTGCGCAGCTTGCGCCCGCAAATCGAATCGCGGGCGCTCGCGGCGGAAAAGGCCCGGCGCGTTCCCGCCGAGACAATGGAGGCTTTACGCGAGACGGCAGTCTTCCGCGCCATGCAGCCGGCGCGTTTCGGCGGCTACGAATATGGCCCGGCGGAGCTTGCGGAAATCGGCTTCGAGCTTGGCCGGGCCTGCGGCAGCACCGGCTGGTGTGGCACGTTGGCGGTGTGCTTCGGCTGGATGACGTCGTTCTTTCCGCTCGAAGCCCAACAGGAAGTCTGGCACGACCCCGACAATCTGCTCGCCGTTTCCTATACGCCAAGTCCAAAGGTCGAGGTGGTCGACGGCGGCATCAAAATCGCCGGAAGTTGGCCCTGGGCGAGCGGCGTCGACAGCGCCGCCTGGCTGATCTTATCTGTTTTGATTCCCGGAAAAGACGGACCGCCGACGCTGGCCTGGTGTCTCGTTCCCGTCAGCGACGTGATTGTCGATCACGACAGCTGGAACGTCAGCGGATTGCAGGGCACTGGTTCGAAGACGGTCGCGATCAGCGAGCCCGTGTTCGTCCCGTCGCACCGGTTTCTGCCGATCGGCGCGATCTTTTCCGGCAAGGTGCCCGGCCTCGATGTGCCGGGCAATGCGCAAGCGCGTTTCGGCTATCCGACCTTTGGGCCAACAGCCCTTGTTGCGCCGATTGTCGGGATGGCGCAGGGCGCGCTCGATTCCTTCACCGAGACGGCGCGCAACGCAAAGCGCATGGCGCGACCTGGCGTATTCGAGAAGGTCGCGGAATCGCAGCTCATCCAGAGCCTGATCGGGCAGGCAGCAGCCCGCATCGATGCCGCGCGCACGCTGATGCTCACGAGCCTGCGCGAAGGGCAGGATATCGTGCGGTCCGGCGGCACGCTCGATATCGAACAGCGGGTACGGATACGTCGCAACCACGGTTTTGCCGGGCGCACGTCATCCGAAGTGGTCAATGAAATCTACGCCAAGTCGGGCGCCGCGGCGGCCGACGAGAAAAATCGCATTCAGCGGTTCTGGCGCGATGCCAATACGGCCGCGCTGCATTCCAGTATCGACTGGGACACGCTTTCGGCGCTTTATGGATGCCAGCAACTCGGCCTGCAGCCGCAAGGCATCTTTTAGCCGAAAGAGGTTTGCGAAAGGGACTGCGGGCGGCGCTGGCGCGGGGCTGGCCGCGTCTTAGCTGCCGAGTGCCGCCGCGATCTTCTGCGCATGGTCGGCCAGCGCCGCCGGCTCCTCCTTGAAGCTTGCGGCAGGCTTGAGCGCCACGCCGATTTTGCGCGGAATGACGTGGACGTGCAGGTGGAACACGACCTGACCGCCGGCCGGCTCGTTGAATTGCTGGACGGTGAGACCGTCGGCCGCGAATGCTTTCACGGCCGCGCGCCCAACTTTTTGCACGCGCTTGATCAGCTCCGCGAGGTCATCCGTTTCAATGTCGAGGATGGTGCGTGCCGACGCCTTCGGAATCACCAGTGTGTGTCCCGGCGCGCGCGGCATGATGTCGAGAAAGGCGAACGTCTTGTCGTCCTCGTAAACCTTATAGGCCGGCAATTCACCGCGCAGGATTTTGGCAAAGATATTGTTCGGATCGTAGCTCATTCGTCCTCCCGTCGGTCCTGCCGGCTAGGCCTTCCATTATTCCGGCGCGCCCGCGGCTGTCGCCTGCAAAAAATTCATCGTCGTATGAAACGCGGGGCCGCTGCGGTCAATCGGCCTCCGTAGGCGGATCTTGGCGATAGGGGCTGGTAGCAGCCAGCTCATCACCCATCGCGGCCACATAGGCGCGCTCGCGTTTGAGATAATCGGCAATGCCGCGCCGCAAGGCCGGATCGGCGATGTAGTGCGCCGAGTAGGTTGTAGTCGGCATATAGCCGCGGGCGATCTTATGCTCGCCCTGCGCGCCGGCTTCGACGCGCGCAAGCTTTTGCGCGATGGCGTAGTCGATGGCCTGGTAATAGCACAGCTCAAAATGCAGGAACGGATGGTGTTCGACGGCCCCCCAATGACGGCCGAACAACGTATCCGATCCGATAAAGTTGATGGCCCCCGCGATCCAGCGTCCGGCACGCTTGGCCATTACCAGCAGGATGTCGTCGCGCATGGTCTCGCCGATCTGCGAGAAGAAGGGGCGAGTCAGGTACGGGCGGCCCCACTTGCGCGAGCCGGTCTCCATGTAGAAGCCGAAAAAGTGGTCCCACACCTCTTCGGTGAGATCGCTGCCGGTGAGCCAATGCACCTCGATGCCGTTCTTGAGCGCTTCCTCGCGCTCGCGGCGGATGGTCTTGCGTTTGCGCGAGGCGAGTGCGGCCAGGAAATCGTCGAAGCTGCCGTAGCCTGCATTCTCCCAGTGAAATTGCTGGTCGGTGCGCTGCAGGAAGCCGAGGCCGCCGAGGAAGCGGTATTCGTCTTCGGTCGCGAAGGTGATGTGCACCCCCGACGCGCTGTCGATCCGACAAAGCTCGATGAGCCCACCCAGGAGCGCCTGGCGGGCATCGCCGCTATGCGGACCGGGCCGCACCAGAAGCCTGCGGCCGGTCGCGGGCGTGAACGGCACCGCTACTTGCAGTTTCGGATAATAGCTGCCGCCAGCGTGGGCATAAGCCTCGGCCCAGCCGTGGTCGAACACGTATTCGCCTTGCGAATGGCTTTTCAGGTAGCAAGGCGCCGCAGCAATGAGCGTTCCGTCCGCGGCGTGCACCAGCACGTGCTGAACCTGCCAGCCGGTCCGGCTGCCCACCGATTTCGAGCTTTCGAGAGCAGCAAGAAATCCATGAGACAGGAAGGGGTTATCTGGCATCTCCTGAGCCGATAACTGAACTGCGCCGCAACCCTTCTTCCCAGCCGGGTTGGCGCACGCGTCCCAGGCCGCGGCGGGCACCTCCCTGATCGCGTTGATGGCAACGATCCGAAGGCCGCCGCCAGCCGGCGGCGCGCCGCGCTCGGGGTCTTTGGCACCCGCCGCGGCATCGTCCTCGCCAGCGGATTTGGAAGCGTTCATGCCCGAAAGCCTTCGAAAATGATCTGGCCGGCGAAGCTCCTCACGCGCTGCCGCTCGGCCTCATTGCGCACCACCCAGGTCACGACAGGGAGGCACAAAACGTGCCGGGCGAAGGCGGGCGCGAGCGCCGGTAAATCATCGGCGGCATAAGCGACGAAATGCGGGCTGCCGGTCAAGAGCGCGGGAAGCAAGAAGCCCATGCCATAACGCCATAACGGCCGCATTTGATCCCAGTAGGGATGCCGACGGTACTTGGCCGCGACAATGCCGCGCGGCAGGTGAGGGGCCTTTTGCCGCAGCAGCGCGAGCTGCGCCGCATCGAACGACATCGGGGCCGCGGGTCCGCGATAGCCGGCCAACACCGCCGCCACGCGCAGCGGAAGCCGCTGGTCGGCGTCGAACCGGCTTTTCATTTCGATGAGCAGCGGCACGCGTCCCGCAACGATGTCGCAGAGCTGGCCCAGCGTGATCATGCGTTCGTCGGTTCCGCGGAAGGCGACGCGCCTGAGCGCCGCCGCGGTCATTTGGTCGAGCCGGCCGGTCCCGTCGGTGATGCGCCCAAGCTCGGGATCATGGTGCACCATGGCCTCGCCGTCGGCGCTGATCTGAACGTCGATCTCGATCCCATAGCCGGCAGCCAGCGCCGCGTGCACGGCGCCGGCGGAATTCTCGATGATGCCGCTCTTGGCGTCGTGCAGTCCGCGATGAGCAAAAGGTTGCGCGATGAGCCAATCGCGCAAAATGGCTTGAACATGATCCGGCGTTGTCAGCGGCCCTCCGAACAGATCATGCCTTCGCATAAGACTTACAACACGCCGGCCGGCTCTAGCGATCTAAGAGACTTCAAACAGCGCCTCGACCTCCATGGCGGCATCCGACGGAAGAACCGCGACGCCGACCGTGGTGCGCGCATGCTTACCTTTGTCGCCGAAGGCGGCGACCATCAGATCCGAGGCGCCGTTCATCACCTTCGGTCCTTCGAGGAAAGTCGGCGCCGAATTGACAAAGCCGCCGAGCCGGACGACGCGTACGACTTTGTCGAGATCGCCGAGCGCGGCTTTGACCTGTGACAGCACGTTGATCGCGCATGCGCGTGCGGCCCGCTGGCCCTCCTCGAGCGACACGCCAGCGCCGAGTTTGCCGACCGCGACAAGCTTGCCGGCTTCGTAGCAAATCTGACCCGATACCATCAGCAGGTTACCGGTCCGTACGAACGGCACATAATTGGCCGATGGCGTGGTCGGTTCCGGCACAACGACGCCAAGTTCTTGCAACTTTTTTTCCACCATACCGGCCATATCCGCTCTCCAAATGCGCTGCAAAATCGTAGTCTTCTTGGCCGATCGCAAGGCCCCATGCAAGGGAGAGAAAGGCCCCATGCAAGGGAGAGAATACCAGGATCGGCGGCGGCCGGTGTTGCGGCAACGGTGCGCGCCGCCTATCCTTCCTGCCATCCGGACGACAAAATCGCGTAAGATTTTCGTAATCAAGTCCGCCGGGAACACCTTCGAACGAGACCAGATCGAGCGAGTCTGATGACCGTATTGTACTCTTCCGTCTGCCCTGGCGCTTTCCTCGCATTGACGCTTACGTTCGCCGGCACACCTTTCGCCGCGCAAGCGGCGGACGAAGCTCCCGTGATGCTCGTCCCCCACCGCGCGGTCTACGAGCTCGCGCTCAGCCGGGCGCGTGATGCGGCGCAGGTCGCCTCGGTGCGCGGTCGCATCCTCTACGATTTCGACGGCAATGCCTGCGAGGGCTATACGCTGAAATTCCGCCAGGTCTCGGAGCTCGAACTCAGGCGAGGGCAAGGTATCGACCAGCGACCTGCGCTCGACCACCTGGGAAGGCGGCGACGCCAAGCGCTTCAAGTTCACCTCGGAGAATTTCCTCGACCAGAACCTCGTCGACACGGTCGACGGGCGCGCCGAGCACGGCGCCGGCGCCACCGCCATCGATCTCGTCAAGCCCGACCACAAGGTGCTCGATATCGACGCCGCGGTGGTGTTTCCGACCGAACATATGGTGCGGGTGATCGAAGCGGCGCGCGCGGGCAAACCCATTCTCGACTTTCCGGTCTATGACGGGTCCGACACCGGCGAGAAAGTCTACAACACGCTCACCGTGATTGGGCGCAAACTCGCGCCGGACGAACGCAAGCATGACGATGCGGCGGCGGACGAACCGAAACTGGCCGGCATTGGCCGCTGGCCGGTGACCATCAGCTATTTCGAAAAGGCCAAGGCGCAGAAGAACAGCGAGCAGACCCCGGTATACGCCATCGGCTTCGAGCTTTATGAAAATGGGATCTCGCGCGCGCTGTCGCTCGACTACAACGACTTCGCCGTCACCGGCAAGCTCTCGTCGCTGGAGATCAAGGAGCCGAAGCCGTGCCATTAGCATGATGAGGCAAACGCCTCAGCGCTTCTCCGGCCGCTCGTACGCCAAACCCCTGACCACCGCGTCGTCGCCGAAACGCGCGCGCACGCGGTCCACCGCGTGCTCGGCATCCGCAGCGCGGCCGCCCACGAAATCCGCCGGATCGGCGTGCTCGGCGGTGGTGAGTGCGCTCAAACCCACGCCGAGCAGCCGGTATTTGGTACCGTCGGCCTCGCGCTCGAGCAAACCCCGTGCGGCGGCAAAGATCTTGCCTGCGAGTTGGGTCGGCGATGCAAATGAATGCGCCCGCGTACGGATGCGAAAGTCCGCGGTTTTCAGTTTCAACGTCACCGTGGCGCCGGCGAGCGCCTTGTCCTTCAGCCGCGCCGAGACCTCTTCGGTCTGCGCCCAGAGGATGCGTTCCAGCGCGCGGAAATCGGCGATATCGCGATCGAAAGTCGTTTCCGACGACACGCTCTTGGTCTCGCGATCGGCGCTGACCTTGCGGGCATCGATGCCGCGGGCCAGCCGTGCCAGCCGGCGGCCTTCCTCGCCGTAGCGCCGCATCATCTCAAGTTCGCTCACCTTTTGCAGATCGGCAATGCGGACAAAGCCATCGCGCGCAAGCCGCGCCGCGCTCGCCTTGCCGATGCCGAAGATGAAGCTCACCGGCTTGGGAGCGAGAAACTCCGGCGCCTCGGCAGCACTCAGCACGGCGAAGCCACGCGGCTTGTCGAGGTCGGAGGCGATCTTGGCGAGGAACTTGTTGCAGGAAAGCCCGATCGAGACGGTGATCGAAAGCTTCTTCTCGACCTCCAGCGCCAGGCGCGCCAGCACCTTGGCGGGCGAAAGCCCGTGCAAGCGTACGGTGCCGGAAAGATCGAGAAACGCTTCGTCGATCGACAACGGCTCGACCACCGGTGTCAGCTGCAGCATCATCCGCCGCACCTCGCGCCCGACCCGCGCATATTTCTCGATGTTCGGCCGCACCACGCGCGCCTGCGGGCACAGCCGCAGCGCTTCGAACATCGGCATGGCCGAGCGCACGCCGTAGGTGCGCGCCACATAGCAGGCGGCGGCGACGACGCCGCGCCGGCCGCCGCCGACAATCACTGGCTCAGCAGCAAGTGACGGGTCGTCGCGCTTTTCGATTGTGGCGTAGAACGCGTCGCAGTCGATGTGGGCGATCGAGAGCTTGGCGAGTTCATCGTGACCGACGATGCGCGGCGAGCCGCACGGCCCGCAGCGCGTCGCTTGCGCGTACGCATCCGCAAGGCAATCGCGGCAGAAGGCAGTCACGGCAAATCCCGCTCCCATATGCCGCCGCGGCCAAGCGCGGCGCGAGCACGCGCAATCTCGGCCGGATTGATCCCGGCGCTGTCGGCAAACGCAACGAGGAGACTCTCGTCGGCGAGCATATGCTCCAGGACGCCGGCGAAAAAGCCTTTCTCCCGGGCCGCGGTACGGATTTGCCCCGGTTCGAGACCGGTTGCAGAAAGGAATCCCGTCATTCGCTCCGGATCTTCGGCAATAAAGCTAAGTGCCTCAACGGCAAGCATTTCCGCTGCTTCGCGGGCGGCCGGTAACGGCTTTTTCATGTGGTATTATTTGCCTTTCCGTAATGAATCCCCACTAGTTTTGCATAGCGCAATCGCTTTTGATTGAATTGATTGACGCTCTAACCTTTTAGTGGAGCATCATCTTTTCGGGAAAAGGCTCCAGCCCCGGATCGCCTTCGGGGATAGGCGTTTTCGAAACGGATGCTCGGAAGCTCGGGGCGCGCTTGCTGCCGGGGACTTTCGTTTAGCAGCAAGTGAGGAGATGGGATGGGCAAAACCGTCCTGATCGTGGAGGACAACGAGCTCAATATGAAGCTCTTCCACGATCTCTTGGAAGCCCACGGCTACACCACCGTTGCCACCCGCAACGGCATAGAGGCGCTCGACCTCGCGCGATCGCATCGGCCGGATTTGATTCTCATGGACATTCAGCTTCCCGAGGTTTCCGGCCTCGAAGTCACCAAATGGCTGAAGGACGACGAGGATCTGCGCGCCATTCCGGTGGTCGCGGTGACCGCCTTCGCCATGAAGGGCGACGAGGAGCGCATCCGCGAAGGCGGCTGCGAGGCCTATCTGTCGAAACCCATTTCGGTCGGCAAATTCATCGAAACCATCCGCCACTTCTTGGGCAACCCGTAGGTAAAGCTCATGACTGCGCGCGTTTTGGTCGTCGACGATGTCCCCACCAACGTGAAGCTTCTGGAAGCGCGGCTGTCGGCGGAATATTTCGACGTGGTCACCGCGATGAGCGGCAAGGAAGCGCTGGCGCTCTGCGAGCGTGCCGAATGCGATCTCGTTCTGCTTGACGTGATGATGCCGGACATGGACGGCTTCGAAGTATGCCGCAGGCTCAAGAGCAATCCGGCGACCCACCATATTCCGGTGGTCATGGTCACCGCGCTCGACCAGCCGTCCGACAAGCTGCGCGGGCTGGAAGCCGGTGCCGACGATTTCCTCACCAAGCCGATCCCGGAACTGGCGCTGATTGCACGCGTGCGGTCGCTGACGCGGCTCAAGATGATGACCGACGAATTGCGCATGCGTGCGGTGACCTCGCGCGACATCGGCATGGAATTGGCGGAGCGGGAAGCGGTCACCGATACCGGCCGCGGCGGGCGCGTGCTCATCGTCGACGATCGCCCGGCTTCGCGCGAGCGCACCGCCGCCGCGCTTTCCGCCGAGCATGAGGTCGACGTCGAAGCCAACCCGGCCGAAGCGCTGTTCCGCGCTACCGACGGCAACTACGATCTGGTGATCGTGTCCCTGTCGCTGGAGGATTTCGACGGACTGCGGCTGTGCAGCCAGATCCGCTCGCTCGATCGCACCCGCAACATACCGATTCTGGCACTCACCGAGCCCGAGAGCGGCGCGCGCACGTTGCGCGCGTTGGAAATCGGCGTGAACGACTATCTGATGCGGCCGATCGACAAGAATGAATTGCTGGCGCGCACCCGCAGCCAGGTGCGCAAGCGCCGCTACACCGAGCGGCTGCGCGACAACGTGCAGATATCGATCGAAATGGCGATTACCGACGGGCTTACTGGCCTGTTCAACCGGCGCTACATGGAGACCCATCTGGCGACGTTGATCGAGCAGGCCGGCGCGCGCGGCAAGCCGCTTTCGGCGCTGATGCTCGACATCGACTATTTCAAATCGGTCAACGACAGTTACGGCCATGACGCCGGTGACGACGTGCTGCGCGATCTGGCGCTGCGGGTGCGACGCTCGATCCGCGGCATCGATCTCGCCTGCCGCACCGGCGGCGAGGAATTCGTGATCGTCATGCCGGAAACCGACATGGCGGTGGCCGCAATGGTGGCGGAGCGGCTGCGCCGCCGCGTTGCCGCCGAGCCGTTCGCGATCGACCAGGGCCAGCGCATGATTCCGGTCACGCTCTCGATCGGCATTGCGGCCTTGCGCGGCGAAGCCGACAACGCCGCGAGCCTGCTCAAGCGCGCCGATCAGGCGCTCTATCGCGCCAAGCGCGACGGCCGCAATCGCGTGGTGCCGGACGCCGCCTAGAACATTTCCCGATTAAGTGGAATTGGGAAATGCTCTAGATATCTTGTGTTCGCATGCCCTTATCGGAAAACCGGTTTCCACCCATCGGGTCAACGCCCGAGGGCATGCTTTTCTGCGACATGCTCTAGCAGACGGGTCGTCGGCCCTTGGCGGCGGCTACGGAGAGGCGCTTCTTTGGCTGAGCGCCGCGTTCAGTCTCCGACGGCAAAGTGAAAGAGCGTGGCGCCGTCAGGCGAATAGTTCGGCACGTCCGCCGCGACTTTCTGGCCGATCGGCGATTGAAGCGCCGCCATCATGGTGGCCTCGTCGGCAAAATACGCTTGAAAGATACAGAACGGCGCGCCGCCGGGACCGAGTGGCGCGGGGTAGGCGAACGAACAGGATTTCAAGCCTGGGAGTTGCTTCGCCAACGGCATGTGGGTGCTTGCGTAATATGAGCGAAAGTGACTCGGGTCTTTCGGCGTTGAATACGTCACGGTCAAGCAGTGCATCGTCTATTCCTCAGGCGGTTGCCCGTGCACGCTCTGTCGGAGCGGTGGCTGAGCGGCTGATCCAACGTTGAATGCGTTCCGGCGTGGAGATCCGATCCCACTGCAGATCAGGATAGTTGAAATTCTCCGTAAATTCATCGGCCAACGGCTGGTTCTGGCCCATCGTCCCGATCAACATGCCGAGAGCTTCCGTCGGGGGCTGCAGCATAACGTTCGTCCATCGCGCTGCGGCCAGCACCAAATCTTGCCGTTTGAGATCCACCTTTTCGCAGAATTGCGCGTCGAGCACGTCCGAATTGACAATCTCCTCGCCGAGCACGAAGGCGGCGTAGGACGCCACGTTCGCACCCTGGCCCATCATCGGGTCGACGACGGAGTGCACGTCGCCGAGTGCGATCGCACATTTGCCGTCGTCGAACGTGGCAACAGTGTTGCGAACAGTCGGCACGATCGCGGCCTGCAGGAGATCTTGAGGCTGCGCCAGATCGAAGCGCGCGGTATCGATCCGATCGTAGGTCGTCGGATGATGCTTCTCCAGCTTCTCCAACACGGTTTGCAGGAATGCCTTTCGATCCTTCTCATAGCTCAGCGACGACAATCCCGCCATGTCAGCGCCGGGGACGTTCTCCATGAGAAGGGCGTTGGCGATGCCATCGAAGGTGAGCGTCGGGATGACGATCATCTCGCCATGTCCAGGCGAGACCGAAAGTGTCACGTTCATCGGATCGGGCTGGCGAACGCCGTTATACAGGCCGACGCACAGTAAACGCTGCGGCTGCGAATAGGGCGTATGTTCGGGGCGGTATGTGAAGATCTGGCCGAGCGGCCCTTTGCCGGTGGCGACGACAAGGAGGTCAAAGCGCGCAACGAGCGGGCGAATGTCGCCTTCTTCGATCCGGCGGTATTCGATTGTGCCACCGCGACGCGCGAAGTCTTCCATCAATGCCGGCAGGTAAATTCGATAGTCGACGGCGCGGCTCGGTTTGGAGAAGTATCCCTGAAAGCTGAGCGGTTGCGGGAAATTGAAGAAGTGGTCGTGATAGTAATAATGAAGTTCCGGCGCGCTCCAGTGGTTGATCCCTAAATAATCCTCGCGCGCGAGCGTGACATGGTGGTGGGCCACCGTGTTGATGAGCCGGATCTTCCGATAATCATCCGGCACTCGATCGGTGATGAGCGTCGCATCGACGCCGTGCTTCTGCAGATACAGCGCCAGATGCAGTCCGGCGATCCCGGCGCCGACAATCCCGATGTTGCGCGTCACGTGCTCCTCCCATGGCAGGCTCTGATTTTGATCGAGCGTAACGCGGCGCTTGTTCGCTCGCTACGGGAATGGATAGGATATGTATTATTCCTGCTGAGAATGCCCAAGGATGGGATCGATGGACAGGATCGATTGCCTTCGTGCCTTTGTGCGGGCGCTGGAAGGAGGGAGTTTCTCGGCGGCGGCGACCGAGCTCGGGATCGGTCAGCCTGCCGTGAGCAAGCGCATCGCGTCACTCGAGAGCGAATTCGGAACGCAGCTTTTCTTCCGGACGACGCGCAAGCTTCGGCCGACGCCGGAGGCGCACCGCATTTATCAGTTGGCGCGAGAAATTCTCAGCAACTTCGATACTGCCGGTGCAAGCGCGCACCCGATATCGCCACAACCAACGGGCACCTTGAAAATCAGCCTGCCGTCGTCGTTCGGGCGCCGCTACATGATGCCGATCATCGCGGAATATGTCCGCACCTTTCCGGGCGTCCGTCTCGACGTTCGCTTCAGCGAGCGGCTGGTCAATCTGGTCGAGGAGGGGATCGAGCTTGCGCTTCGGATCGGCCATTTGGAAGCAAGCACGCTGGTTGCCCGTCGGCTCGGCACCGTGCGCCGGTATCTGGTCGCGACGCCCACATACCTTCATGGCCGCACGCCTCCCCGGACTCCCGAAGATCTGAAAACGCACCAGTGTATCGTCTATCCTCGGCTTTCACCCGCGAACGAATGGGCTTTTGAATCGGAGCACGGCCGCCACGTCGTTCCGGTGAAGGGCGCCATTCTGGTCGACGATGCGGACGCGATGGAGACGGCCGTTCGTCACCACCTGGGACTGGCGATCTTGCCAGCGTGGAATGCCGTTGGAGGCATATACAATGGCCAGCTTGAGAATGTTCTGCCGGATTATTCCATCGCCGCGCTGCCACTCCATGCCGTTTACCCGGACATGGACTGGATGTCGCCGCGCGCGCGCAGCTTTCTCGATCTCATCGTGCAGCGCTCGCAAACTTTTGTTTCTTAGCGAACGCTGCTTGACCTGAGGAACAACAGTTCGCGGGCCCTAGAGCATTTCCCGATTAAGTGGAATCGGGAAATGCTCCAGATCTCTTTGTTGTCGAATGTCCTTTTCGGAAAACCGGTTTCCACTTTTCCAGGACATGCTCTAACGGCCGCCCATGAAGAAGCTTTCTTCGACGATCTTGCCGTTCTTCACGGTATAGAGGCCCACTTCGTCAAGGCTCATGCGTTGTCCGTCCTTAGGAGTAACGTCCATCTTGAAGCGAACGACGAACTGATCGCCGTGCACATATGGGCCCTCGACATGCACATTGTGGATGGTATGGTTTGCGTACCACCACGCGCCTTTGCCTTCGACCGCCTTGCGGCCTTTGAGTTCCGCCATATCGCCGGTCATCGGTTCGCGGCTGACAATGTCGTCGGACCAGAATTTTTTGCCGGCGGCATCGAACTCGCCTTTCATGCACATTTCGGTGAAGTTCTTCGCAAGATCTTGCGTGTTCATGACAGCATCTCCGAATGTGAGTGCACCCTACGGGTGGGGCGTCATGGACGATAATGGCCGGTTGTGACGTCTCGAAGGCGATGCACAGTTCCCGTTCCAAACGACGAAACGCCCTTAGCCCTTCAAGAATGTCGCGAGAACCTGCGCCGTCTCGGCCGGAAACTGATCAATAAAGAAGTGTCCACCGGGCAGTGTTGCGGTAGCGAGATTGGTGCAGCGCTTGCGCCACGCTGCGCCAATGTCGAAGAACTTGTGCATGACACCATTGGCGCCCCAGAAGGCGAGCGCACGGCAGGCGACTTTCTTGTCGATATCGGCACGCATCGTGCTCGAGATCGATGCTGGCGGCAGCGCGGTAGTCCGAGCAGGAGCCGTGAATCATCTCCGGCGAGCGCCAGCAGCGGCGATATTCGGCGACCATCTCGGCATCGAAATCGGCAAGCTTGGTGGCCCCCCAGCCGACGAGGCACGTCTCATAAAAGAAGTCCGGATCAGATGAAATCAGGCGTTCCGGAAACGGCTCCGGCTGCGAGAGGAAATACCAATGCCAATAGGCGCCAGCGACGTGCCGATTGGTTTCCATGAACATCGCGTGCGTCGGCACGATGTCGAGAACGGCAAGCGAAAGCGCGCTGTCGGGATGATCGAGCGCCAGGCGATGCGCGGTGCGCCCGCCGCGGTCATGGCCGACGACATGAAAGCGATCGAAGCCAAGCGCCCGCATCAACCCGACCTGATCGCTCGCCATGGCGCGGAATGAATAGTTCGATCGGTCGGGCGCGCATTTGGGCTTGGATGAATTGCCGTAGCCGCGCAGGTCGGCGCACACGACGGTGAAATCGGCGGTGAGCATCGGCGCCACGCGCGCCCACATGGCGAGACTCTGTGGGAATCCGTGCAAAAGCAACAGCGGCGGACCCTGGCCCGCCGTCACATAGTTGATCTCGATGTCGTCGATGCGCTGGCGGCCGCGGTGGAAATTTTCAAACAGCATCGGCCGCCGCTCGTGCATGATCCCCGAGAGATCATGCCCCCAAACTGCGAATGCCTACTTGATCTTGGATTCGCGGAACTCGACGTGCTTCTTGGCGACCGGGTCGTACTTCTTCTTGACCAGCTTGTCGGTCATGGTGCGCGAGTTCTTGCGCGTCACATAGAAGAAGCCGGTGTCGGCGCTAGACACGAGCTTGATCTTGATATTGGCGGCCTTGGCCATGGTCGAACCTCAATTGGCGGATTTGGGCGACAAACTAGTCGGCAATCTCCGAAAGTCAAGAAAGCCGGAAAAACGATTGAAACTCAAAGAAGTTCGCGCAGGAACTTCTTGTGCAGCATCCGATAAAGCGGCACCGGATGATCGTGGCTCATGCCGGTGGCGATCCGTTCCTCCAGTTCTTCCAGGACGATGGCGGTGATGCCCGGGATATCGAGCCGGCGGGCCTCGTTGATCGGCATCCAGACCACTTCGACCAGCTCGGCGTCGGCGCCGACAAAGCCTTCGTCGCGGCGCACGACTGCTTTGAAATCGGCCGCGAAAAAGCGGCTGTCAAACCGCCGCGGGCGGCCGGGCGGGGTGATGGCGCGGCCGACGAAATGCACGGCGCTGAGGTCGGGGATGATGCCGGCCTTGGCGAACGGCTCCCAGGCCTCGGCGGGTGCCGGGAATGGGTTGGGCGAGGCTGCGCCCAGCATCAAGCCTGTCTCTTCGTAGGTTTCGCGGATGGCGGCGAGTGCATAGGCGGCCGTCTTGGCGATGCTCGGCCGCTTCACCCGTGACATCAGCCGCTCGGTGTCGCGCTCATGCAGGGGCGCGGCGGTCGGCATCAGCCGATCCTTGATCTCGACGCGGCCGCCCGGAAAAACGAACTTTCCGGGGAGAAAGCGATGGCGCTCATGGCGCCGCCCAAGCAGCACTTTCGGCACGCTCTCGGAGCGGTCGATCAGGATCAAGGTGGCGGAATCACGCGGCTTCAGATTGGGCGAGGATTGATCGCGGATCGTGCGCGTGAGCCGTTCGGCGCGATCGTCGGCGTTGCCGGTTTCGACCTTCGGATCGGGATCGTCTTTCATCGTTTCTTCCTGCCCTTTCGTCCCGATTTTCTCGACGCAAGTTTTCGGTATCCGGGTTTCTGATGTCCGGGTTTGCCGCGTTCGGATTTTTCATGTCCGGATTTCTCATGTCCGGGTGATCGCTCGGCCTCGCCGTCGACCTTGCGCTGGCCCTTCGGCTTGTGTCGAGTCCGCGCCGCCTCATGCGGGGCATGCAAGAGCCGAAAGCGCAATGCGCCGGCGACCGGCGCCGCTTCAACCAGTTCCACAGTGATCGGATCGCCAAGCCGATATGTTGCCGAACGGCCAGAGAAGGCACGGCCTTTCTCGTCGAAATGGAAATACTCGTCGCCGATGAGGCGCGCCGGGATCAATCCGTCGGCGCCGGTCTCGTCGAGCTCGACGAAAAGGCCAGCGCGCGTGACGCCCGAAATATGGCCGTCGAAGGTCGCGCCGACGCGGTCCGCCAAAAAGTGCGCGATCAGCCGGTCGGCGGTCTCGCGCTCGGCCTTCATGGCGCGGCGCTCGGTGGCGGAGATGTTGGCAGCGATTTCCGCAAGCACGCGTGGCTCGATCGCTTCCGGCAGGCCGTCGGCTCCGAGCTTCTGCGCGCGGATCAGCGCGCGATGCACGACGAGATCGGCGTAGCGGCGGATCGGCGAGGTGAAATGCGCATAACGGCGCAGATTTAAACCGAAATGGCCGAAATTCTCCGGCGAATATTCCGCTTGCGCCTGGCTGCGCAGCACCACCTCGTTGACCAGTCGCTCGACCTCAAGGCCTTTGACCCGTTGCAGGATGTTGTTGAACGCATCGGGTCGGAGCGCTCCGGCCTTGGGCAAGGAAATATCGATGGTGGTGAGGAATTCGCGCAACGCATTGAGCTTTTCCGGCGACGGCTCATCATGCACGCGATAGATCAGCGGCACATGCGCGCGCTCGCAAGTTTCGGCAGCCGCGACGTTGGCGAGGATCATGAATTCTTCGATCAGCCGATGCGACTCCAGCCGCTGCGGAACGACGATGCGATCGACCGTGCCGTCGGATTTCAGAAGGATTTTGCGCTCAGGCAATTCCAGATCGAGCGGGCCGCGCTCGGCGCGCGCATGCAACACCGCGCGATAGGCGCCGTAGAGCGGCGCGAGAATTTTTTCCACAAGCGGCTCGGTGATCTCGTCGGTGCGCCCCGATATCGCAAGCTGCGCCTGTTCGTAATGCAGCCGCGCCGCCGAGCGGATCATGATGCGATGGAAAGTGTGCGAGCGCTTGCGGCCATCGGCGCCGATGATCATGCGCACTGCGAGTGCCGGCCGATCTTCGAGCGGACGCAGCGAGCACAAATCGTTGGAGATGCGCTCCGGCAGCATCGGCACGACGCGGTCGGGGAAGTAAACCGAATTGCCGCGCTCGAGCGCTTCGCGGTCGAGTGCGGTACCCGGCCGCACATAATGCGCTACATCGGCGATGGCGACCGACACGATATGACCACCCGGATTGCGCGGGTCGGGATCGGGTTGCGCATGCACGGCGTCGTCGTGGTCCTTGGCGTCGGGTGGATCGATGGTGACGAACGGCACGTCCCGCCAATCGTCGCGCCCCTCGAGCGTCGCCGGCCGTGCTGCCTCGGCGTCCGCGAGCAGCGCGCGGCTGAAGTTCTGCGGGATGCCGTGCGCATGGATCGCGATCAGGCTGACGGCCTTCTCGCTCTTGAGCGAGCCAAGCCGTTCCACCACCGAGCCGGCCGGCAGTCCGAAGCGGCCTTGCCGCGCCACTTCGACGGCGACAAGATCGCCATCGACGGCGCCGGCAGTGCGGTCGCGCGGAATCGTCAGCTCGCGACCGAGCTGTTTCTTGTCGATCGGAACGAGCCGCCCGGCGCCGTCGGGCAGCCCGCGAAAAATGCCGAGGACGCGTTGCTTGGCGCGGTCGAGCAGCTTGATGACGCGACCGTTGGTTTCCTCGCCGGCGCGCTCGACCCGTAAGAGCGCGCGGTCACCGACGCCAGCGACCTCTCCGGGCCGGGCGCGGCGTTGCGAGCCGATGCGGATGACCGGGGCCGCGCCGTGCGCCTCTTCGTCCCATTCGGTCGGGCGCGCCAAAAGCTCGCCGTCGCTATCGCGGCCGGTGACATCGGCCACGACGACAGGAGGCAAGGTGCCGGGGCGATGCAGCTTCTTGCGGCGCCGGTCGATATGGCCGCCTTCGGTCAAATCGCGCAGCATGCGCTTGAGCTCGGCGCGATCGGCATTCTTGGCGCCGAATGCGCGCGCGATCTCGCGGGTGCCGACATTGCCGGAGTGCTCGCGGATGAAAGCCAAAAGCTCGTCGCGCGAGGGAAGGGAGTTTCGTGTCATGCCGCCTGCTGGCCTTTCATGGCCAATATAGGCGCCAATATAAGCGGTCGATGCGTTATTCGGCAGCTTCCGTCGGTTTGCGTGATGCTTTACCCCCAGCCGCACGCTTCGCGGCGGCCGCTGCCGGCCGTTTCGACGATGCTTTGACCGTCCGCGCCGTCCCCGGGGAAGGCCGTTTCGCTGCCGGCCGTTTCCGCGCCGTCGAGCCGCCGCGATCGGCGCGCGCATCGATCAGGCTTGCGGCTTCCTCGAGTGTGATCGTTTCCGGCGTCTTGTCGTTCGGGAGCGTGGCGTTGACGCCGTCGTGGCTGACATAAGGCCCATAACGGCCGTTCTTCGCGGCGATCGGACCGCCTTTGGTCGGATGATCGCCGAGCGCGCGGCCCGGATCGGCGCCGAAGCGCTTTCGCGGACCCTTTGCGATCTTTTCGGCGATCAGCGTCACTGCCCGGTTCAGCCCGATATGGAAGATGTCGTCGCCGGGCTCGAGATTGGCGTAGGTCTTGTTGTGTTGGACGTAGGGCCCAAAGCGGCCGATGGCGGCCTTGATCGGCTCGCCGTCTTCCGGATGGCGGCCGACTTCGCGCGGCAGCGACAGAAGTTGCAGCGCGCGATCGAGATCGACATCGTCCGGCACCGTGCCCTTGGGCAGGCCGGCACGCTTGGGCTTCTCGCCGTCGACTGCCTCGCCGAGCTGCACGTAAGGACCGAAGCGTCCGCTGCGCAGCGTCACTTCGAGGCCGGTGACCGGATCCTCGCCGAGCTTCTTGGTGCCGATCTCGCCGCTACCGTCGCCCGGCACGGTCAGCGGACGGGTGTAACGGCACTCCGGATAGTTCGAGCAGCCGATAAAGGCGCCGAACTTCGACAGCTTCAACGTCAGCCGGCCATTCTCGCAGGTCGGGCAGGCGCGTGAATCACCACCGTCGGCGCGTGGCGGGAACAGATGCGGTGCCAACAGCGCGTCGAGCGCATCGATGACGTCGGAGATTTTCAGATCCTTGGTCTCGTCGATCGCGCCGATGAAGTCGCGCCAGAAGTCGCGAAGCACCTCGCGCCAGGCGACTTCGTTGTTGGAGATCTGATCGAGCTGCTCTTCGAGGCCGGCGGTGAAATCGTATTCCACATAGCGGGAGAAGAAGCTTTCCAGGAACGCGACGACGATGCGGCCGCGGTCTTCCGGATAGAGCCGGCGCTTGTCGAGCCGCACATATTTGCGGTCCTTGAGCACCTGCAAGATCGACGCATAGGTCGAGGGCCGGCCGATGCCGAGCTCTTCCATGCGCTTGACCAGGGAGGCTTCCGAATAGCGCGGCGGCGGCTCGGTGAAATGTTGATTTGCCGCGATGGCGCGCTTGCTCAGTGGCTCGCCGGCGCTCATCGCCGGCAGGCGGCGGGACTCTTCATCCTCGGGATCGTCGTCGTGGCCTTCCTGATAGACCGCGAGGAAGCCGTCGAACTTCACCACGGTGCCGGTGGCGCGCAGCTCGAGCAGTCGTGCACCGACCTTGGCGGTGATGTCGGCGGTGGTGCGTTCGAGCTCGGCGGATTCCATGTGGCTCGCGACGGTGCGCAGCCAGATGAGCTCGTAAAGCCTGGCCTGGTCCGCATCGAGGAAACCCTTGGCCTCGCGCGGCCGCCGGGTGGGGTCGGTCGGACGAATGGCTTCGTGGGCTTCCTGGGCGTTCTTGGCTTTGGTCTCGTAACGGCGCGGCGCGTCCGGCACATACTGCTTGCCGTAATCGGCTTCGATTTGGCGGCGCACCGCGTTGATCGCTTCGCCGGCAATCTGCACGCCGTCGGTACGCATATAAGTAATGAGACCGATGGTCTCGCCGCCGACATCGATGCCTTCGTAGAGACGCTGCGCCACCCGCATCGTATGGGCGGGGGCGAAGCCGAGCTTGCGGCTTGCTTCCTGCTGCAGGGTCGAGGTGGTGAAGGGCGGTTGCGGATTGCGCTTGACCGGTTTGGCTTCGACATTGGCGACGCTGAAGGTCGCTGTGTCGAGCGCCCGTTTGAAAGCTTCCGCCTCTTCTCCGGAGCCGATGTCGAGCCGCTGCAGCTTCTTGCCGTCGGCGCCAACAAGGCGCGCGTCGAAGGTCTCGTTGCGCGGCGTCGCCAGCGTCGCGATCAGCGACCAGTATTCCTTACGGACGAATTTTTCGATTTCGAGCTCGCGGTCGCAAACGAGCCGCAGCGCTACCGATTGCACCCGGCCGGCCGAGCGCGCCCCCGGGAGCTTGCGCCACAGCACCGGCGACAGCGTAAAACCGACCAGATAATCGAGCGCGCGCCGCGCCAGATAGGCGTCGACCAGCGCCTGGTCGATCCGGCGCGGGTTGCTCATCGCCTCGGTGACGGCCTGCTTGGTGATGGCGTTGAAGACCACACGCTCGATCGGCTGGCCGGTCAGCGCCTTCTTCTGCTTGAGCACCTCGAGTACGTGCCAGGAGATCGCCTCGCCCTCACGGTCGGGGTCGGTGGCGAGAATGAGCTTGTCGGCGCTCTTGGCCGCCTGGGCGATGTCGTTGAGGCGCTTCTGCGCCTTGGCATCAACCTCCCACACCATACGAAAATCATGCTCGGGATCGACCGAGCCTGACTTGGCGGGTAGGTCGCGGACGTGGCCGAAAGAGGCCAGGACTTCGTAGCCGCGACCCAGATACTTATTGATGGTTTTCGCCTTGGCGGGCGATTTAACAACGACAAGATTCATATTAAACCGTTGATTTATTGGCCTTTTCTGCGCCCAGACACGGTCCCGGCGGATTGCGGCCGCCGGGAACATGGGTAATCCGGCCCTGCCTGTCAAATCGCGGTCGATAGCGGCGAGGCTGGCAGAGGCCCCGAAAACGCTGGGAAACATGGCGAATTAACGCCGACGGGATTTTTAATTTGGGGCAGGGCAAATCGCAGCTTATGAATGTAAATTGTATAAATGCACGCATGAGCGTTAATGGCGGTCACGTCGCCCCACCATTATGTCGTCAATGCGCCGCAGCAACACCGACTCGTTCGAGAAAGGCGCGGCTCGGATGGCCGTCGGGCACCATGCCGAACTGCGTCTGCAACTCGCGTATCGCGTCGCGCATCTCGAAATCCAAATGGCCGTCGAAATCGCCCACCTTGTAGCTGAGAGCCGCCAGCCGGTGCTCGAGTGCAATGCGCTCACGGCGCGAGGGCTGCACATCGTCGGCGGGCCAGGCGGCGCGAATCCCCGGCAGGCCGTGCAGCCGGTCGGCCAGTACGCCGACGGCGAGCGCATAAGCGTCTGAATTATTGAAGCGCTTGAGCACGTCGAAATTGTCGGTGACCAGGAACGCGGGACCGGCGGCGCCGCTTGGGAAGAACAAAATCGCACGGCCGGCTGCGGGCAGGGGGCTGCCGTCGGCGCGCCGGAGCCCGCGTTGCGACCACTCGGCGAGCGAGCCGCGGCTGAGGCGGTAGTCAAACTGCGCCGGTACGGCCACTTCAAAGCCCCCTGGGAGCTGCGGCTGCCATCCGGACTTCTGTAAATAGTTGGCGATGGAGGCGAGGACGTCCGGCACACTGTGCCAGATGTCGGCTTTGCCGTCGCCGTCGAAGTCGACAGCGTATTTGAGATAGCTCGACGGCAAGAATTGCGGCTGTCCCATGGCGCCGGCCCACGAGCCGACGAATTCCCGCCGCGCAATATGGCCGTCCTGAAGGATCTTAAGCGCGCTCAGTAGCTCGTCGCGAAATAACGGCTGCTGAAATCTTGCCTCCGCCAGCGTCGCGACCGACCGGAAAACGTCCCAGGGCTGCGCGCCTGCGCCGAACGACGATTCGATACCCCAGATGCTGACCAGGATCGCTTGCTCGACGCCGTACTTGTTCTGCACGGCGCGCAATGTGTCGGCCCATTGCGTTGACTTGCGTTGCCCAATGCCGACGCGCGCGGCGGAAACGAGGCCGGCCAGATAAGCCCCCATGGGTTTGCCGTATTCCGGCTCACGCCGCATGGCGGCGAGCACCTTTGGATCCGGCGTGAGCCCGGCGAAGGCGCTATCGAAAGTCGACCGCGTGATGCGGCGGTGATTGGCGTCGGGCCACAGCGCCTGCAAAAAGGCGGTGAATGAGGCGGCGTCGCGGTCGTCGTCAGCGGCAAAGCCGGCGCGCTCGAGACCGGCAAGCCCAAGGAATCCGAACGTGAGGAGCGCGGCCGCACGTCGCGATAGGTTCATTCTGCGGCCGCCTGCGCTTGGTCGGCGCGCATTTCGTGCAGATAGCCGAGTACCATTGCGCGCATATGCGTGCGGACCGACTCGCGGTCGAGCGCGCCGGTTTCGTCGGTCACTGCCGCTTGCAGCAAAGCGCTGCAGGAAATGACCAACAGTAGGGAAAGACGGTCGACGTCGCGAAAAGACGCATCGGCGCAGCTGCGCAGCACCTCGGCGACGGTGCCGGCAGTCTTGATCGCCGAAGCGGTCACGAGTTGCGTGCCGCCGATGTCGGCCAGCGGCTCGTGCAGCGCGCGCGATACCTCGATGTGCTCCCATTTCGCCGTGATCGCCGCCTCGACGAGCCCCGTTATCTGCCGGTCAAGCGTATGCCCGCACAGTTCGCGACACCGCTGCTCGATCGTGGCGCGCAGTCCGTCGAGATAACGCTCGATCACCGCGGTGATCAGCGCCTGCCGGTTGGGGAAATATTGGTAGAGGCTGCCCACAGAAACGCCGGCACGCTCGGCGACCCGCGTGGTGGTGAATTTCCGATATCCCACCGCCAGCAAAACCTGAATGCTGGCCTCGAACAGCGCCGACACGGTCGCTTCCGAACGCGCTTGCACGGGCCGTTTTCTGGGCTGGAACGAGGCCTGGGGCTTTGCCGGCACGAATGCGAATTCCAAAAACATGAAGGAAGCTTCAGATTAGTTCGCGCGGTGCAAGAGGCAAGCCGCAATTTGAGCCTTGACGGTGGTGCTTAGGCCAGCCGTTTGATCGTGGAGCAAGACATGCGCAGCGTCGTCGTCACCGGCACCTCCACCGGCATCGGCTGGGGCACCGCCAAGGTTTTGATCGCACGCGGCTTCCGCGTCTTCGGCAGCGTGCGCAAAAAGGCCGATGCAGAACGGCTCGCGGCCGAGTTCGGGCCGGCATTCGTGCCGCTTGTTTTCGACGTGACCGATGAGGACGCGGTCGGTTTGGCCGCGGCACGCGTCGGTGACGCGCTTGCGGGCGAAAAGCTTTTCGGCTTGGTCAACAACGCCGGTATTGCCGTGGCTGGGCCGTTGCTGGAGCTACCGCTCGGCGATTTCCGCCGGCAGATCGACACCAATCTGATCGGTGTCGTGATCGCCACCAAGGCCTTCGGCCCCTTGCTCGGCACGGACCGCACGCTCAAAGGGCCGCCGGGTCGCATCGTCAATATCAGCTCGGTCGGTGGCAAGAATGCGGTGCCGTTTCTTTCTCCCTACGCGGCCTCGAAATTTGCGCTGGAGGGATTATCCGAAGGCTTGCGGCGCGAGCTGCTGCCCTTCGGCATCGACGTGATCGTGGTGGCGCCGGGAGCGGTAGCGACGCCGATCTGGGCGAAGGCCGAACAGGTCGACATCACCCCTTATCTCGATACGCCCTATGCGCCGGCGTTGGAGCGTATGCGCAGCTTGATGCTCGCGCTCGGCAAAGAGGGCCTGCCGCCGGAGCGGATCGGAGAGGCGGTGCGGCGCGCGCTGACCGCCACGCGTCCGTGCGTGCGCTACACCGTGACGCCACATCCACTGCGAGATTTTCTAGCGCGGGCGTTGCCCAAGCGGATCGTAGATCGCCTGATCGGCGGCCAGATCGGGCTCTTGCCGGTGGAACGATAGCTGACGCGCGTTCCAAGAAATGGAAACCAGCTTTCGAAAAGGACGTGCGCCAACACACTAATCTAGCGCACGCCTCGATTCATTTAATCGCGAATATGCTCTTAGATCAGCGACACCAGCCCGCCGCCGTGGCGCTCGATGCGGCCGGCGATCTCAAGCTCGAGCAGCACCATGCGCACTACCGCGGGCGAGGATTGCGCCAGCCGCACCAAGTCGTCGATCCCCACTGGCGCAGGGCCAAGCAACGAAATAATGCGCGCGCGCTCGTCGTCGGCTGGCTCATCATCGCCCGGCAGAATGTCTTGGTCCGGCTCGCGCACGAACCATTCGTGGCG